>NZ_BMIB01000003.1 GCF_014641615.1 Filimonas zeae
GCTTTACCAGAGATGGAGAAAAGTGTTGGCCTGCGTGAGGTATGTGCCGGAAGTTCTGTTACACTGACAAACGGCTCAACTGGGGGTGCTGGTGTATGGAGCAGCAGTAATACTGTTGTAGCCACAGTAGATAATAATGGATTAGTTCATGGTGTAGTTGCTGGTAACGCAGTGATTACCTATACTGTAACCACCGCAAAAGGTTGTGTAAGCCAGGATACTGCCCGCATGACTGTAAATGCTTTACCAGAGATGGAGAAGAGTATTGGCGCGCGTGAGGTATGTGCCGGAAGTACGGTTACACTGACAAACGGCTCTACTGGTGGTACTGGTGTATGGAGCAGCAGTGCTGTAAGTGTTGCTACAGTAGACAATAATGGATTAGTTCGTGGTGTAGCTGCTGGTAACACAGTGATTACCTATACTGTAACCACTGCCAAAGGGTGTTTAAGTGTTGATACTGCTCATATAGCGGTAAATGCTTTACCAGAGATGGAGAAGAGTGTTGGCTTGCGTGAGGTATGTGCCGGTAGTACGGTTACACTGACAAACAGCTCAACTGGTGGTGTTGGCGTATGGAGCAGCAGTGCTGTAGGTGTAGCCACTGTTGATAATAATGGATTAGTTCGTGGTGTAGCTGCTGGTAACGCAGTGATTACCTATACTGTAACCACCGCCAAAGGTTGTGTAAGTGTGGATACTGCTCATATAGCTGTAAATGCTTTACCAGAGATGGAGAACAGTGTTGGCTTGCGTGAGGTATGTGCCGGAAGCGCTGTTACGCTGACCAACGGCTCAACTGGTGGTACTGGTGTATGGAGCAGCAGTCCTGTAAGTGTAGCCACAATAGATAATAATGGTGTAGTTCGTGGTGTATCTGCTGGTTCTGCGGTTATCACTTACACTGTAACAACTGCCAAAGGTTGTGTAAGTGTGGATACTGCTCACGTGCTGGTAAATGCTTTACCAGAGATGGAGAAGAGTGTTGGCCTGCGTGAAGTGTGTGCCGGAAGTGCTGTTACGCTGACAAACGGCTCAACTGGTGGCACTGGCGTATGGAGCAGCAGTGCTGTAAGTGTAGCCACAGTGGATAATAGTGGTGTAGTTCGTGGTGTATCTGCAGGTTCCGCGGTGATCACTTATACTGTAACCACCGCTAAAGGTTGTGTAAGTGTGGATACTGCGCACGTGCTGGTAAATGCTTTACCAGAGATGGAGAAGAGTGTTGGCGCGCGTGAGGTATGTGCCGGAAGTACGGTTACACTGACAAACGGCTCCACTGGTGGTACTGGTGTATGGAGCAGCAGTGCTGTAAGTGTAGCTACAGTAGATAATGATGGATTAGTTCGTGGTGTAGCTGCTGGTTCTGCGGTTATCACTTATACTGTAACCACTGCCAAAGGTTGTGTAAGTGTGGATACTGCCCAAGTGCTGGTAAACGCCCTTCCCAAACTCTCTGAAATAACAGGTGCAAACGAAATATGCGTACACGGCACTGTTCAAATGGGGAATGCGGCAGCAGGTGGTGTCTGGAAATCAGATAACAGCGCTATTTGTTCTATAGATCAGCAGGGACTGGCTAAAGGTGTAGCGCCAGGGCAAACGATTATCCATTATACAGTTACAACTCCGGCAGGATGTTCGGCTGATACGCAGATGGCGGTGCTGGTGAATCCGGTGCCTGAGTTTACGGTGATTGCTAAGGATGTTCGTTGTTTTAGAGAGGAGAATGGATCTGTGATTGGTTCGGCAGAGTTGCCGTTAAGATACTCGCTGAACAATGGCGCTTATCAGTCTGGTGGCCGGTTCGATGGGCTGAAGGCGGGTGAGTATACTATTACCGCTATGAATTCACTGGGTTGTGCGGTAGAACAGAAGGTGATAGTTGGACAGCCAAAAGCACTGGTACTGAGCGCTACCAAAGTGGATATTGATTGTCATAGTGCTGCAACTGGTTCGATAGACCTTTCTGTTATGGGCGGTACAGCGCCTTACACCTATACCTGGAACAATGGACCAACTACACAAGATCTTTCTGGTCTTACTGCGGGCGGATACTTTGTTCAGGTGAAAGATTCTGTGGGTTGTAACGCAAACCTGTCCATTGCGCTGCGTGAGATCATTGGTGTGTTCACGGTGAATCCGCCGGTGAGAAGGACGAACGGTGATGTGGTGATTACCGGTGTTACTATTCCTAATGCTACGGTGCTGGTGATTTATCCGGGGGTGGCCTTGATTAAGTCGCAGGCTGCGGCGGATGGAACCTTCAGTGTGGCATCTTCAGGAGCGGTAACTGCGGGTAACGTGGTGGTGTCTGTTATTGATGCGGCAACCGGTGCAACCTGTACCAATACTATTCAATATGGCAGCTCTGCATCGGCAGATATTGCGCTGACCAAGAAGCTGATTGCGTCTGAAAATGTATCGGTGGGATCGCGTGTGAAGTTTGTGATTACGGCTACCAATAAAGGACCGGATGATGCATCCCATGTTGTGGTAAATGACCAGTTGATTGCTATGCTGGATGGTGTGGACTCTATCGTGGCTTCAAAAGGTACGGTTACTTATAACTCTGTAACAAAAACAGTAGAGTGGGTTATGGATTCCTTACATATGGATTCAACAGCTCAGCTGTCGTTCAGGGTAGGGGTAATTGCTGCGGGCACTTTACGCAATACGGCTACTGTAATTGCTACAGAGAACGATCCGAATCCGAATAATAATACAGCGTCGATTGAACCGATGGCGGTGACGGATAAGTTCATGATTCCAAACGTGATTACACCGAATGGCAATGGTAAGAACGACCGGTTTGTAATTCCGGGTGTACCAACTACTTCCCGTATGGAGATTGCCATCTTTAACAGATGGGGTAGTGAGGTATACCGCTCTAAGAATTATGATAACAGGTGGGATGGAACAGGGCTGTCGGCAGGTGTGTACTATTATGTATTGAAAATTATAAGCGGCGGTAACGAACAGGCTTATAAAGGTTATATACAGGTGTTGAAATAAAGAAAAGGAAAATCTCCTCTTATGAGAAAAAGCGTGATGATTCTGGTGGTGGCGCTGGCAACAGCAGGTAGGGCGGAAGCCCAGCAGGATGTGCAGTTTAGCCAGTATGTCTTTAACGGGTTAAGCGTTAATCCTGCCTATGCGGGGTATAAGGAAACGCTTTATTTCAACACCACCTACCGGCAGCAATGGGCGGGGTTGCCGGGTGCCCCTAAAACAGGTACTATTTCGCTGGATGGTATTACCAACGCGCGGGAAGAGCGTGTTGGTATAGGGGGCCAGATTACATGGGATAAGCTGGGGCCACAATCATCCATGTCTCTATACGGTTCTTATGCCTACCGCATTCCGTTGGGGTATGACCAGGACCGCAGACTGGCATTGGGTATTGGCTTTGGTATTAACCAGTATGCACTGGATGGTACAGATTATAAGTATCTGGATGCTGATGAGCCGGATATTCCATTGGGAAAGGTAAGTACCTGGAAGCCTGATGCGCGTTTTGGGGTATATTATACCACCCCGCATTCTTACTATGGTTTATCGGTAATGGATCTGTTTTCTATTGCCGGCTCGCAGAAGTTGTTCTTTGGCAATAACACTACCTATACCACTTTACGTAAAACCAGACACGTTTATCTGACTGCAGGCACGGAGTGGGAAGTGTCTGAAAGTATTATGTTGAAGCCTTCCTTTATGCTGAAGGAGGACTTTAAAGGCCCTACCAACGTAGATTTTAATGTGCTGGTTTTCCTGGCTCAGAAGGTGTGGACAGGGCTTTCGTACCGTAGCAGTTTTAAAATGTGGAGTAAAGAAGCGCTTAAAACAGATCTGGGTATTAGTAACGCGTTAAGTGTTATGGTGGAGTATTTTGCTACAGATCAGCTGCGTATTGGCTATTCTTACGATTTTACTACCAATGGTATAGGCCGGTATCAGACAGGTTCGCACGAGCTTTCTATAGGTATGGTTTTTAAGAGGAAGGCAGAGGAGTAAGAATCTGAGGACTCACAAATGTGGAATGTTAGCATGGTGCATGAGAACAACCAGCGTCTTTTATGTAACTCTGGCCGGCGCACCTGGGGGATAAGTTCATAGCCTGATGCACGTCTTACAGCGTACCTGGCGAGTGCACTCATTCCTTTGTGTAAGTCTTGCAGCGCTCCTGATGAGTACACTCATAGCCTTATGCAGGTCTTACAGCGCACGTGATGTGTACGCTCGCAGCTTTATGCAAGTCTTGCAACGTACCCGCGAAGTACGCTAACACTCTTACGTAATTCTTGCAGCACACTTGGGGAACACTCACTCCCTTGTGTAAGTCTTGTAAGTTACCCGTGTAGTACACTCATACCTTTGTTGTAGGTCTTACAGCGCACCCGGGGAGTACACTCACGCCATTATGTAACTCATGCAATGTACCCGTGTAGTACACTCACGCCCTTGTGTAATTCTTACAGCGCACCCGGGGAGTACACTCACACCATTATGTAACTCATGCAACGTACCCGGGTAGTACACTCACACCCTTATGTAAGTCTTGCAGCGTACTCGCGGAGTACGCTCACACGCTTATAGAAGTTGTTTAAATCATCCGGAGAAGACTTCCAAAATATAGTAAAGTAACTCTGGCACTGTGTAAGCAGCCGCAAACAGAATCAGAATCAGCATCTGTTTTCAGAGACAGTTAAGAACCGTTGTAGAACAAACCCACGGTTTTGGTTAGTATAAAGCAATACAAGATGTAAAATGCCCCCGGTATCATAGAATCCGGGGGCATTTTATAAAGGCCCGGCTTAAAACAACTGTTGTTACATACTTCAGCTGGTTCTTACCTGGTATAAATCAAACTTATTTTTCTGGAGCGTACATCTGATGCGGTGGTAATACCTGCGTAACCTCTGGCAATAACCGTATAAATACGCTGATTGCCAATGGAGCTGGCGCTGGTATAAGTAATCAGGTTGGTTGCACCTCCTGCTGTACGTATACCCCATACGGTGCTGGTATTATTGGTAGGTAGTACAAACGAGGTGCTTACCCCTTTGTACGGTACAGCCGTAGCCACCTTTACAGTACCAATATACAGGTCAAGCGCAGCAGCATCCGGAATCAGGTTAACAAATACATATTTAGCATAACCGGAATCAGGCCTGGCCAGGCTGTCCTGTACCAGCACAGCTGCTGTGTTGGCGGCTGTGTCTGTAAAGAACAGGGAGTACTTTTTCGCTGCATCCAGGGTAACGGTGCTGGTGGCCAGCAACAGCGAGTCGGTAGTGGTACCTGCTTTAGGTATTACAATATCTACCTTGTTACTGCCAGGGGCAAGCGCTATATAATCAGATGTGCTGCCGCCACCGGTGTTTAATCCGCCACCAGGAAAGGGAGTTGGGTTGGTGGTGGCACCTAAGGTATTACTTACCCTTGTTCCGTTTACTTTAATCTGATAAAGCGGGTTGCCTCTGTAAGGGGTACAAACCATTACTTTAGCCTGTGCCTGATTGCTCTGGTCAACGGCTTCTACGGAATGTAATTCATTCTTGGTGCATGCTGTAAGCAGTAATAGAAAACTACAGCCTGCAAAGTATATGTTGTTGAATCTTTTCATAACTACTGTTTGGAATTAGTCTTTAATACTGAACCACATTTCTTTTACATGATAGTCTGGAGCCAATGCGCCTATTCTTTCCAGTTCGGGCAGGTTCCATACGTATTCCGAGTTGTAGCGGGGGCGTATGCGGTTGGCCAGTTTGCCGTTGTTGCCAGCTGGCAAGGCAGGTATTACAAAGCCTTTGTATACCACCTGGCCGGTAGTGCCATCTATATCGGTATAGTGGTATCTGCGCATATCTACCCATGTTTCATAAAAGCCCCAGCCCCACAGTGCAATGTATTTCTGCAGCATGATGTCTGTAATGGTAAGGTCGCCGCCAGACTTCTTCACGTTGGCGCTTGCCAGATAATTGGCTCTTTCCACCGCTGAAATAGGTGTTACGTTAAATATCACCTTATTGCTTCTGGGGAAGGTGGCGCGGTTAATGAAATCGAAGTGTGCGTTAATTCCTTTCAGGTAAGATTCGTAAGCCAGTGTTTTGTTGGTTTTAAATGCAGCTTCTGCTTTCATAAACTGTAACTCTGCATAACTCATTACCGGAGATACTACCTGGTCTTTAAACAGAAATTTGCCTTTGGTAGGGTCAAAACGGGTAGAGCTTGGGTTAGCATACAGTGAGTCGCCCCAGGGTACAGCTGTTCTTGAGTTGAGCGTGTTGGTTTCGCCTACGCCGGGGTCTACACCGCGGTAGCCGCCGTTACCATTGGTGGTATCGGTAGAGGTAGACAGCATATGTTTAATCCGCGGGTCGCGGTTGTTAAAGGTGGTGCTGCCTGCCAGCAGAGAACCATCCAGCAAGCCTACAATCATTTTGGTCTGACGGAAAGTGCCCAGGTTATCCCGGTACGTGCCGAAGAAGTTAGAGTCGTCGTTTTTGCTGGCATCGAAAGGCACCATAAAGTCATCCGAGCCGGAAGCAAAGGAACGGTCTATGTAATAAAGAACAGAGTCTGCGTTGTAAGATGCTTTGTTGGTTGTTCTGTGAAAGTTGCGGGCCAGCAGGCCGTTCACAAACTTAGTCCACAAGGCGGTGTTGCCGTTGTATATATAATCGCCTTTGCTCAGTGGTGAGCTGGCAGGGTTAAGATCGGTACGCTGAAGATTGGCCAGGGCCAGGCGGCACAAAGAATCTACCCCTCTGTACACATCCGGCTGGGTGTCATACTTGAATACCGACGTATTTTCTTTAAACGCTTCTGTAAAAATCACTTCACCATATTCATCGGTACACATCTGAAACATCAGGGCTTTCAGGGCATAAGCGGCGCCTACATAATCCCATTGTCTTTTCTTAGTGCCTTCGTTGATGATGTAGTTGAGGTTGGCGCCCAGTCCAAAATATACCTGGCGCCACATATCACCACCTACGTCAGTAGCGGTAGGGTAGCCCTGAAAATTGTGGATGTCCCACGCGTTGTTGGCAGTATTGGTAGAGAAGTTCTGAATGTATTTACCAATATAACGCGCGTCATATTGGGTGCCGCGGGGTATAGCCGCCAGCATAGCAGGAAATACGGAAGAAGCATCCGGGTTTTGCGGCGTGTCCGGATCCTGGTTTATATCAAGGTATTTTTTACAGCCGGTGGTTGCCAGTGAAAGCCCCAGCAGAAAAGCAGCTATATATGTATTCTTTCTCATTGTCTTTTTGTTTTAAAGTGAAACTCTGCATCCGAAGTTGAAGCCTCTGGGGGTGCTTAAAGAACCGAAGTCGATACCGGCACCACCAAAACCTCTGTTAGCAGCATTGTTGGCGTTTACGCTGGGGTCTGCTCCGGAGTAATTGGTAATCATAAATAAGTCGGTTCCGGTAAAGAATACGGAGGCTGACTTAAATACTCTTTGTTTACCCAGCAGACTCTTTGGCAGGCTGTAACTTAACGTTACATCTCTCATTCTTATCCAGTTCACGTTTTCAATAAAGTCCTCTTCCGTAGCAGTAGCGGCGTTTGCACTGCTGATATAGTAATCAGAGTTGTTGAGGGGGGTAATAGCCATGGTATTTTTGGTTGGGGTAGCCGTATTTTCAAAGCCATCCTGTAACACACCATTTACCACCAGCGGTTTGTCTCTGTTTAATGTTTTCTTGCTGTAACCGGTTAAGTACATCAGAAACTCGGTACCGTTGAAAACACTGCCACCTCTGCGGAAATCCAGGTTCATAGAAAGGGTGAGGCTCTTATAGCTGAAGGTGTTTAACCAGCCAAACTTATAAGCGGGCTGTCTGTCACCTACGGTAGTAAAACCTTCATCCCTTACCGGCAGGCCCGATGCAGGGTTAATCAGTATCTGTCCGGCATTGTTTCTTTTGTACGTGTTGGCAGCCAGGTTACCTATTTTAGCGCCTTTAAAGTACTGCGAGCGCAGGTTACCAAATACCCAGGTATCAGAGTCGTAATAGGTTGGTAAGTCAGCAGGCATAGATATAATCTTACCTACGTTTCTATCAAAGTTGATAGTGCTTTCCCAGTATACATTTTTGGTTTTAACAGGTATAGCAGTCAGTTGCACTTCCACACCTCTGTTCTCTACCTCGCCACCATTAAACCACTTGATAACGTAACCGGTGCCGTAAGAAGCGCGTGCAGCCAGCAGTTGCTTGTCGCTTCTGAGGGAGTAAATAGCCAGATCCATTTTCAGTCTGTTGTTAAACGCACCTAACTCCACACCATACTCCAGGTTTTTAGACCTTTCCGGTTGCAGGGTAAAGTTGTTGCCGGTAACATCATATGCATAGCCGCCGCCCGTTGTAATCTGGTTGGCAAATTTGTAGTCAATTACATAAGGCGCGTAGGGGCCTTTACCGGTAGTGGCGTAAGATATTCTTGCCTTACCAAAGGAGAGCCATGGCAGTGCTGTTTTAACACCCGGCAGATCGGAGAACACAAAGCTTAAGGAAGAAGAGCCGTAGTTAAAGAACGGATCTTTATCTACCACGCGAGACATAAAGGTAGATACACCTTCACGGCTACCGGCTAATGATAAATACAGGAAGCCTTTATAGCCTTCTACCAGGTTACCAAAGAAGCGTACTTTTCTGATATTGGTAAGGGTGGTTTTAGCGTCTCTTGACAGCGGATCGGTGTTATTGATGGAATAGAAATCTCTCTCGTAAAAGCGTTCTCCTTTTTGTGATTCCAGCTTGGTTTTGTTGTCTTCGAAGTAGAAACCTGCTGTGAAAGTGTGGGAGAAGTCGCCTGTTTTTTTGTTTACCACCGCACGGTAGGTATTGCTGAAGTTGCGGGTGGTTTGGGTATACAACGAATAAAAACCGTTGGAGGCATAACCATAGCGCGACTGTGGGTGTGTGGCCAGGAAACCATACTGGGTATAATAGTCAATACCGAATATAGCACCCAGGTTCAACCACGGCGTTACATCTGCGGTCATATTCATATTCCCTGTAAGGCGGTCTACTTTATCCTGAGAAGGGTTTTTGTTCACGTCCCACAGCGGGTTATCGTATTCCAGCGAGTAAGTGCTGATGTTGCGCAGGGTTACTTTGGTGCCGTCCGGGTTCATGTAGTTTCTTACATCGTTATCCACGGGCCATAATAACAGGTTCTGCAGGTAACCGCCGGAGCCTTTAGTGGCTTTGTTGGTAGTGCTGGTAACATAGTTCATAAAAGAACTGATGCGCAACTTGCCTAAGCGGGTAGAACCTGTAAGTTTAAAGGTAGCACGGTCAAAACCTGTTCTGGGTACCACGCCGTCCTGATTGATATAGTTGGTGGAAAAGCGATAGGTAGAGATGTCATTACCACCTTCTATGTTCAGGTTATGTTGCTGGGTAAAACCGGTTTTGAAAAAGTTTCTTACGTTGTCGTACGTGGTTTTACCGGCGGGCATACGCGGACCAAAGGCTGCTGATATACCACCACCTGTACCAAAAATGGCGTAAGGGTTTACTACTGCGTTGGGGTCGTAAACGCCATTGCGGCCCAGGGTGTATTCTGTTTGTACTTCCGGAAAGCGGTATACTTTTTCAAAGCGGAAGGAGTTGTCGTAGCCTACAGATACGTTGCCTGACTTCCCTTTTTTGGTAGTAATAACAATAGCGCCGGAAGCGCCGTCTGAGCCGTACAGCGCAGTGGCTTCAGGGCCTTTTAATATGGTAAGGCTTTCAATGTCTTCCGGGTTAATATCCATAGCACGGTTGCCATAGTCTGAGTTTCTGTTGTTAAAGGCTACAGACTGCCCGCCAATCAAACCTTCCTGGTTTAAGGTCTGGTTGTCGTACGGTACACCATCTACCACAAACAGTGGCTGGTTGTTACCCCCAATAGAGGTGGCACCACGCAGTACAATCTGTGAAGAAGCTCCGGGTGTGCCTGAGGTAGCGGTAATGGTTGCACCTGCTACACGTCCAGCGAGGGAGTTAATAAAGTTTTCGCGTCTGGTCTGGGCTATGTCTTCACCCGCTACAACCTGGGTGGAGTAGCCCAGCGATTTCTTTTCTCTTTTAATGCCGTAGGCGGTTACTACCACATCACCCAGCTTTTCTCTGTTAGAAGTCAGCCGTATTGATACTTTGGTTTCGGCGCCTACAGTGTACTCTTTGCGGGCATAACCTACATAGGTTAACTCCAGCACATCTTTAGGTTGCGCAGCTATGGAAAAATAGCCGGCTGCGGTGGTAACTGTTTTTTTACCGCTACGTTGGTTGGTTACCGTAACACCAGACAGGGGGGCGTTATCCTCTTCCGATACAATGGTGCCGGATACGGTTGCTTCCTGACTGAATGCTTTGCCCGTAAAAAGCAGCAGTACCAAATGCAGAACTACCTGCAAGAGAGTTTTACTCATATCAGTTTGTTTGTTTGTGCCTGTTTAATAGTGGTGGAATTACATAGGAATAGAGGCAGATAACGCAAAAAGCAGCAATAACAAATATGAGTGAACCAGCATGCTCAAATGGGTGCTCACGTACTTAATAACTCCCGATTGCGGTTATTTGAATGTTAAATTAGTGTTTATTTAGGGAAATGACAACGTTTGTTAGTAGAAAGCTGCATAAAGAAGCATCTTTACCCGCAAAATCGGCAAAGCGTAACTGAAATAAGGCGGGAAGGAGGTGGCGGCTTGCTTGTGCAGGTTGTGTTTGCGGTAAGGTGCGAGATTGAAAGTTGGGAGTTTGAAGTTGGTAGTTGTTAGTTGAGAGAGAAGTTTAAGTTTTGGGGAAAGGGTAGTTTGATGCTTAAGTGCTACCTGGCAGTTTAATGGAAGGGAATATAGGTTGGCGGATAGAGTTTGTTAGGAGTTGTTGTTAGACGGAAGGAAGTTAACAAAAAAAGGTGCTGCCTGCAACAGCAACACCTTATAATATTATCGGAGGTCAGTTATATCACCTTCAAGCCTGCTTCGCGGAACGGAGTCAGCAGTTCGTTATCCGGGTGCAGCTCGGTAATCAATAAATCCAGTTCCGGCAGCGGGCAAACCTGCAAGCGTTGTACGCTGTTCAGCTTTTCGGATATGGCCAGGGAGATGGTTTTGTGGGCAGCCTGTATCATGGCTTTCTTCACTTCAATTACTTCCCATTCCAGATCGGTGATGCCGTTTTGTACGTCTATGCTGTTGGTGCCCAGAAAGCAGAGGTCGGTCTTCAGGGTACTCAGTTTCTGCACCACTTCGGCGCCTACGGCTATCTGTGCGTTCTTCAGCAGTTTATTGCCCAGAAATATCACTTCTATATTCGGGTGGCTCAGCAGTTCCAGCGCGGTGGGTATGCTTACGGTAATAAAAGTAGCATTGAGGTCGGGCGGCAGGGCTTTTACCAGCTCCCGTATGGTAGAACCGCCGGATAACAGTACAAACATCCCGTCCTGAATCAGCTGCACAGCTTTATGGGCTATGATTCTTTTTTCAGAGAGGGAATAAATATCGTTGTTCTGTAGCGTGAAATGAAACGAATTGCTCAGGGCGCCGCCGTGTACTTTAATCAGCTTGTTCTCCTCCGACAGCTCCTGCAAATCTCTTCTGATGGTATCTTCCGATACGTTCAGCTGCACACACAAATCAGACGACAGTATTTTGTTGTGGATGTTGATTTGCTGCATGATGTAAGCATGACGTTCCTTTTTCAGCATAAGCCAGTTTCTTTTATTTAAGCGTATTTTTCATAAAGCGTTTTAGTCCGGTATATGGCCGGGCGCCGCTTAAAAGATGGATATTGAAGACTCCAATAATACGGATATTTTTGCAATGTGCTGTACTGCTGCTAAAACCGTATGCGTACTTTTTATACGCAATGGCAGATAAATCATCCATTATCGCTAGTTGCCAAACAGGTCGTATTTCGTTTTCGGACGACGGTCTTCCTGCCATTTAAAGCCTCTGAGTTTAATATTCTCATGATCTACCATACCCATAGGCGAGGTGTTGGCTTTTACGGCGTTGAACAGTTTCAGCGTTTCAGGCTCTCTGTTCAGGAAGTACATTTCTATGATATCTGAAGATGATTTGTTTACACCAATATAGCGGTTATTCTCATCCAGCAGGTAGTATACGTACTCTGCCTGGCTGCCGCGTGTACGGGTAAAGTTGATATTACCAGAAGTATCGAAATACGCATTGGTATTACGGCCCTTTACCTGATTGTAAAAATTGTCTTTGGCTACCGGCTTGTTAATAATAAGCGAGTTATCAAAGGCAAACATGCGCTGCGGCTTTTTACCGGCGGTGAATACATAAAGTGTATCGCCTGTAATCTGACTGTTTTTGGCCCATACAATAGGATCGCGGAACAGACGGAAGGTGCTGTCGTTCATAGAGTAGAACATACTGTCGCACACTGCCTGCATAGAGTCGGAAAATATCTTTACATGAAAGTATGCTTCCAGAAAACGGTCGCTGCTGCTGTCTTTATTTACAATACGCACCTGCTTAATAGAGTCGTTCAGGTAGCCGCTGTCACGTACATTAGGTACATAGCGATCCAGTATTAGCTGCGAAAGTTTGGCTGAATAGAAGGTGTCTGCAGCAAAATAAGTCGAATCTTCTCCCTGTTTAATAATGGCTACGGGGCTTTGGGTGGCCAGCACCGCTTCGTCCTTACGGTTGGTTTTCATGTTATTGGCCAACAATACCAGGCCTTTTGCCGTGTCGCGGAAGATAGCATTACCACGCGCCTCGCCAAAACCCGAGGCTTCATCGTTGGCTATATCATCAGCTATCAGCGTACTGGTGCCGCTCTGCAGCTCGGAGCGTTGGCCAAATACGCTTTTCTTTTTAGCAAAGTCGTAGTAGCCGCTGCTCGTATTTATTTTAGAACTGTCTTTGTTTACAATTTTGGTAGGCACCGTAAAAGTGGCTATACGGGTAGCCGTGTTAAACCAAAGGGTATCGGTGGTAACCGTGCTCTGTGGGTCAACCAGTTTTACCCTCTTTTTAAACAGCACATCCCGCGTTTCGCCATAATAGTATCCTTCCTGGCTGGTTAATACGCTGCTGTCTGTTACCAGTTTTCCGCCCTGGGTGTACTGGCCTATTTTGGTAAGCAGGTCATAATCCAGGGTAGGGGTGGTAAGCGAGCCTTTGCCGTCAGTAAGCTTTACATGATCTTTCAAAAAAGCCTTTTTCTCTTTGGGCAGGTACCGCAGATAATCAGAGTAAGTGTGTATACTGTCATTATCATTAATGTGTACACGGCCAAAAGCCTCCACTATGTTACGGGTTTCGTTAATAGAAACACTGTCTGCGTAGAAAAGTGTTTTACCCTGCAGCAATTTTACATCACCAGACAGAATCTTAAACGTAGCCGAATCGGTAGTACGTTGGCCCACACGGTCACCATGTATAATGGTAACCGTTTTCTTTTCGGTGGTAGTGTCTTGCGGGTTCTGGTTCTGTGCGGTAGCGGTTACCGTACAAACCAGCAGGCTGAATAAAACAGGTATTGTTAAACGATACATTATTTTTTAATAGTAGTAGTATCCTGCGGCAATGGCGCCGTTAAAGGTGTGCCCTTGTCTTTTTTACCAAAAACAGAGAAGCTCACATACCTTTTCGGGTGAACACGAAGATCGTCCATCAGGGTGTTCAGACTGCGAACTGTATTGTTAAGGTTATTATATAACTGTTTATCGTTAATCATGGCACCCAGCGAGCCGTCGGTGCTGTTCAGTTTTACCATAGCGCTGTTCAGTTGCTCTACCGATGCGCGTAATTTGTTTACCACACCGTCAATATCGGCTTTGGCCAGGTGGCTGGTGGTTTCTTCCAGATTATTCATTACCCCGTTCAGCTTTTCGTTGTTGCTGGCCAGGTTTTTAGTAAAGCTGTTTACGTTGTTAAGCGATTGGGTAATAGCACCTGTTTCGCTGTTCAGCAGTTTGTCCAGCGAGGCAGAAGTGGTAACAAAATTACCGGTAGCCCTGCTCAGGTTTTTCACCACATCCTGCAGGTTGCCTTTGGTATTGGGGTCAAGAACGGTATTTACGTTGTTTAACACCGTATCCAGGCTGGCCAGTGTATGTTGCAGCTGATCTGCTACCGGGCCTACCTTGGCGGTCAGTTCGCCCAGCACGCCTACCGCGTCGTTATTGCTTTTAACCGTAGCGCCGTTGGCGAGGAAGTTGGTGGAGTTACCCAGATTTATTTCAATATTGGCGCTTCCCAGTGGGTTGCCGTTAATAACAGCTACAGAGTTGTCGGGAATATTATAAGGGCCGTTCAGTTTCATTTCCACAATAATCTCGCGGAGGCTGTTATCGGCTGCTTCTATATCGGATACAGAACCTACCTGATAGCCGTTAATCATAACGGGGTTGGAGGACAAAACGCCTTTGGTGTTGGTGAAGCGCGCGTAGAGATAGTTGCCTGACTTAAAGAGACTCTTTCCTTTCAAAAAATTAAATCCTAATACCAGTAATGCTATGGCAACTACAGTTAGCGCTCCAATCTTGGTTTCATTTGCGACTTTCATCCGGGTTATTGTTGTTTTATATCCTCAATTAATCAATCATTGTGCCGCACATCCTATCTATGCCATTTCAGCCCCCTGCACCGGAGCAAAAGTAAGGGATATTTATAACTGCCTTGAAAGGAGCCTGTTAATTTAGTTGGAAGCCGGTGTTGCCGCCTCCGTAGAATCCACTGCCGCAGGTGGTATAGTGCCCACCGCGGTATCAGCCGCTAATGTAGCAGCAGCGGGTGGAATAAGCCTGTTTTCCAGTGAATAACGGTATCTTTTCAGCGATTTTATAATCACATCCACTATTTCGTTCTGTCCTTTTTCACTGTTCAGGTATTCTTCTTCTTCGGGGTTGGAAATATAGCCGGTTTCGATAAGAATGCTGGGCATAGCTGTAGCCTGCAGTACCCATATTCCTACCTGGCGCTGCCGGGCCTCGCGGCTGATGCGGCCTACCTTACTGAATTCGTCTTCCACGGTAAGCGCTAAGCTGGCGCTGCGATCGAAATATTGTCTGGTTTTCAGTGTATACAGGATGCGTTTCTGGGGCGATTCCGGGTCAAAATCCTTCATCTGGGCAGTGGTAGCGCTATCCATGTAAAGCGATTCATTTTCGCGCATAGCTACTTCCTTGGCTTCGTTTTTATGCGCGGCCCATATATAGGTTTCGGTGCCTTTAGCGGTACTGGGTACGGTATAGTAACGGTAGTTGGGTACCTTACGGGTATACTTTTTCCGGTTTTTGCCCTTGCCTTTATAATAGGTTTCGGTTTTGTAACCCAGCAATTCACGCTCGCGATGCGGATCGGCGCTGTTACAGTGTATGGAAAGGAAAAGATCGCCTTTGGAACGGTTGGCCAGATCGGCACGTTCGTACAGGGAAGGGTAGCTGTCGGTAGTACGGGTCATTACCACGTTAATCTCCGGCAGTTCTTCCGCCATTTTCTGCTGCAGCTTCAGGGCTATAGCCAAACAAATATTCTTTTCAAAGGAATACGCTCCGGGCGCACCTTCATCTCTGCCGCCGTGTCCGGCGTCTATAATAATAGTGTGAAGGGCACGACGCTGCGGAGGTACGTCGTTTTCCGGATCTTTCAAAGTGATAAAGGAGGTGCAAAACAGCCACGCCACCCCAAATACAACAATTTTTTTCATGCTACTATGCTGATGCGCAATAAAGATAACACGCCCCCTGCAAAATGGCCGGGAGTGTTAAAGCTTTTAACCCTCTGTTTTAACGATTATCTTTCCAGATGCGCTTTATAGCGGAGTACTGCGTTTTTAATAACGTTGCTGACTTCTTTCTGCCCTTCTGCGCTGTTGAGGTATTCTTCTTCGGCAGGGGTGGAGATAAAGCCGGTTTCAATTAAAATACTGGGCATGGCAGTAGCCTGTAATACCCATATGGCTTCCCAGTCGCGTTGTTTCACACCTCTGCTGGGGCGGCCTGTTTTTACAAACTCCTCCTCCACAAAGCTGGCTATGGTAAGGCTGTTGTCAAAGTATTTACGGGTACGCAGCGAGGCCATAATTTTGGCTTCTGCAGAAGAGAAATAGTGGTAGTTGCTGTCTGTTTTCTCCCCAAACTCTTCTTCCTCTTCTCCCTGTCCGGAACCTACAAACTGCTTTTTCAGGTCGTTTTTACCTGCTGCCCAAATATAGGTTTCGGTGCCTTCGGTGGTGCCGGGCACTTTGTATCTCTTTACAATAGGTACTTTGCGGGTTTTCTTTACCTTTTTCTTACCACTTTTAACGTAATACGTCTGAGTGGTATAACCGGTTACCTTAGTGCGGTAGTTGGGGCCGGCGCTGTTGCAGTGGATAGAAATAAAAAGGTCGCCGTGTGCTTCGTTGGCCATTTTGGCGCGCAGGCGGTTGGCCTCACGTAAATCCTGTAGTCCGCCGGGCAGTCCGGGGCCTGTACGGGTGTAAACAATTTTACAATCGGGCAGGGCTTCCTCCAGTAATTTACCGGCTTTCAGGGCTACGGCAAGGGTAATAGCGGCTTCATTGGTTTCGTCACCTTCAGCACCGGGGTCGGGTAATCCGTGTCCGGCATCTATAATAATGGTCTTAAGTTGCTGACGTGCAAAGATTGCCGGCTCTGTACGCAGTGGCGTAAACGACACCATGAATACAGCCGGGAAAATCAATAGTAATAACCGTTCTGCCTTTTTAAACATATTCGTCCTTGTTTAGGGTATTCTTCACAACTCGTTTATAATTAACCCCTATTTTTGTCACCACCAAGTTATGAGCAAACGTTGTAAAGTTAGGGTAAATTATATTACAGCCTTGTCTGTACTGCTGCTATTGTTTTTTACTACGTTTGAAGCTAGCGCACAGAACAACCGCAGGCCTGCAAGACGCATGAATGATACCACCGGCAGAGTTTCAGATACTGTGCCAAAACTGCGTATTGATACATTGATGAACCCGGGCGATACCAGCTTTTTAAAGGGCGACAGCACCCGTCGCGTGCCTAAAGTGGATACGCTTACCATGTCGCAGGATTCGCTGGATGCACCGATAGACTATACTGCAGAAGACTCTGCCATTATTAAGATACCTTCCCGTCAGTTCTTTCTCTATGGTAAAGCCACGGTAAACTATACTTCCTTAAAAGTAGAAGCCAACGTAATTCACTACGATCAGAACAAGCAGGTACTGGAGGCATATGGTGGAAAAGATACCTCAAATAATCCGCTGAACCTGCCCACGTTTACCGAGGGGGAAAGCAAGGCCATCAGTGATACCATACGATATAATATTAAATCAGGCCGGGGTGTTACCAAAAACTCTTACTACCAGGAAGGGGAGATGTATGTGCATGCCGATAAGCTGAAAAAGATAGATAAAGATGTATCCTACGGGTACCGCGCGCGTTTTACCACCTGTAATCTGGATACGCCGCACTTTGATTTCCGTACCAAACGGGTAAAGATTATCAATAACAAGTTTGCGGTATCGGGGCCTGCCTTCCCGGAGTTTGAAGGGGTGCCTATGCCGGTGGCTATTCCATTTGGTATATTCCCGCTGGCCAAAGGCCGCCATTCGGGTCTGCTGCCGCCGCAATTTACCAGCAACCAGAGTTATGGGCTGGGTCTGGAAGGCTTAGGCTATTATAAAGTAATTAATGATAACTGGGATTTAACCACCCGTACCAATATATATAGTTACGGTGGCTGGGCGGCGTACTTCAACTCCAAGTACATGAAGCGGTATAAATATACCGGTAACCTTAACCTGAATATTCTCAGCACCAAAATACTCAATACCGGTGCCGGTACCGGGCAGGAGTTTACCAAGAATACCAGCTTTCAGTTAAACTGGAGCCATAGCAGCGATACCAGGGCGCGCCCCGGTACCAGCTTCTCTGCCAGCGTAAACGCCGGTAGTACCAAGTATAACAGTTATGTACCCAATAACGCGGTGCAGAACTTCCAGAACCAGATGAGCTCGTCTATTACGTACAGCAAAACCTGGAATAATGGCAAGTACAACCTGACGGCCAGCGCCAACCACAACCAGAACAACAGCACGCGTTTAATAAACGTTACACTGCCTACACTGGCGTTTACGGCTACTACCTTTTATCCTTTTCAAAAGAAAGAAGCTATCGGTACTCCCAAATGGTACGAGAAACTGGGTATCAGCTATACCGGTAGTGCTTTAAACCAGTTGTCGTTTTACGACTCTGCTTTCAGTTTCCGCAAGTTTCTGGATACAGCACAATGGGGCATGTCGCACAATATACCTATCACTTTAACCCTGCCTGCGGTAGGGCCATTGCTGTTTTCGCCTTCGGTTTCCTATGCAGAAAAATGGTACGGACAGTACTTCGAAAGAAAATGGGGACAGCCTGCTCCTGGTATAGAAGATACGGTAGTTACTACCGTTAAACGGGGCTTTTTTACTGCCCGTGAGGTTACGTTTGGCATGAGTACCAACACCCGTATTTTTGGTACGTTCAACCTGGGTAAAACCAGCAAGCTGCGCCATGAAATAAAACCTACTTTCAGCATCAACTATAAGCCCGATCTGGTAAAGCAGTTTTATGATACCGTGCAGGTAAGCTATGATGGCCGGAAAACACTGGTTTCCCGTTTCGATGGCAGCCCGGTGGGCGGTTTTGGCCAGGGTACTTTTGGTGGCTTCAACTTCGGGTTTGATAACCTGTTTGAAATGAAGGTGAAGAACAACAAGGATTCTACAGGTGAAGAGCCTACCCGGAAGATTAAGCTGATTGATGGATTGAGTTTTAATACCGGTTATAACTTTTTTGCCGACACACTGAAATGGTCGCCTGTGGCTATTGCTTTCCGTACCACCTTGTTTGAGAAGGTGAATATTACCGGTAGCACCTCGCTGGACCCGTATGATGTGGATTCTACCGGCAACCGTATTAACCGTTTGTTGTGGAAGCAAGGTAAGCTGGGGCGTATTTCCAGCGGTTCACTTTCTCTTTCCTCCTCTTTCCAGAGTAAGAAAACGGATGACCGTGCCGATAACCAACGTATGCCTAACGACCCAACTATGACACCCGATGAGCAGCAACGTCAGCTGGATTATGTGCGTAGCAACCCATCGGAGTTTGTGGATTTCAATATTCCCTGGAACGTGCAAACCTCGTTGTCTGTTAACTTTTCGCGGCTGCTGCGTCCGGATTACAAAGGCTTTTACACCCAGATCAACAGCAGTTTAAACGTAAACGGCGACTTCAGCCTTACGCCCAAATGGAAAATGGGGGGTAGTGCTTATTACGATATCCGCACCAATTCCATACAAACGCTTACCATGTTCATCAGCCGCGAGATGCACTGCTGGCAGATGAGTATCAATATTACCCCGGTAGGTGTTTTCAAATCGTTCAGTATTGTATTGAACCCTAAATCGGGTATCCTGCGTGATCTGAAGGTGAACCGTTCCCGTTTCTTCTATTCACAATAAATTTTTCGTTTACGTTATTCTATATGGGCCTGCTTCCTTTTTGGAGGCAGGCTTTTTTGTTGTGCGCTTTAAGTATGCTTATGGGTAGGAGTTGGTATATAGCATGTATGGAGGATGTACGGAGGATAGTACAGGTATCTACGGAGGAGCTATGAAGCATCTATGGGGGAAGGTACGGGTTGGCATGGAGTATAGTGGGGAGTAGTGGGTATTAAGGAGCGAATTAGTAGTGAGGAGCCAACGGTTGGCGTATGTGAAACCTGGCCCTTACGCGGATGTTTGCCGGGGGATAGCATCAGTACCGGTTCGGTACAGCTGGCGGGTTAAAGCGCAGAATGGTGTTAATGGCTTTGTAAAAGGTTGTTAACTAAGCCTTTTTTATTGCCTCCTTCCTAACAATCCGCCTGTTTTATTCGTAAATTAGAAGTGAAATAGGGGCGTGTATGGCAAAGCAATGCGGAAGTTATATTGTTAAGGGTACTATCGACAATGTTTGTTTCTATGAAATGAACGGGAAGGGGTATGCCCGTATCAGTAACCCGCTTAGCAGCAAAAGGGTAAAAACGGCGCCTGAGTTTGCCGGTACCCGCCGTGCAGCTGCTTTGCTGCAACAGGCTTCGCCGCTGGCTTGTGCGGTGTATAAAACCCTGCCAAAGGGTAAGCGTACTATTACCCACCGCCGTCAGCTTACCGGTACCGCTATACAAATGCTGAAACAGGGGCATGCGGTGGCGGTAATAGAAGCGCAGTTACAGGCAGATGCACTGATTATGCTGGCAGAGTTGCTGATTAACGAAGCGCCGCAGAATACATGTAGCGATACAGGTATTCATAAAAACAAACGTGTATCGGGTGCAGGTATGCGTGTAGCTGCTACAAAACATAACCATAATAACAGCAGGCCTGTTTTACCTGCAGCCAGCCGTGCTTATCCGCGTTTACAAAAGAGCGCGAAACAGCGCACCGGCCTTACCGGTATGGCTTTATATACATATTATGTATCCCTGGGTGTGCCATCTTTCCGGTTGCCGCAGTACCCCCAACTGCTGTTCTGCCGTGTTCACCCGCCAGCCAGACGTGCTGTATTGCCACTTTCCCCGCAGTGGCCACAGGCAGCCTTAGATACAGGCGTGATTTTTAACGGTGTTTAAGTCATGAAAATCACAGGTTTATACTAGTTTTTCCCCGGCCTGTTGCCTATACCAATCCGTAATTTTCCGGTGTTGATTTTTATCACAACCACTCTTATGAACGATATACTCGAATACCTGCGCAAGTTCCGGCCCGACATTGACATGATACCCTTTAACAGCGAAGACGCTTTACAAAAAGAGCAGATTCCTGAACAGTGGATGAGCATACTGGGGGCGGAAGACATTACTATCAGAAAAAACAAACTCATCAGTTTATGGCAGCATACCTGTGGCAGAGAATTCAGCCGGGTAATAACCCATCTGAATACGCATCTGACAGATGTGTTTCTGTTGCTGCACAAGGGCCAGCTGTTGCTATTGTACGCTATCCGTAATAAAGACGGAGTGGTGTATTACTACGAAGGGGGCTTTCCGCAACTTTCTGCCCGCAGCCCGTACCTGCAGGCACACTGGCAGCAATTGCCTGCTGCGTTACAGCGGTTTTACGAAACGCTCCATAACGGATTTTATTATTCTTCCAGTGGCAACATGGGGCTGGTGCCTTTGCAATCGCTGCTGAAGCTGAGCGATAAAGCGTGGCCTATACTGGAAGAGCTGGATGAAGACCTGGAGCTGAACCTGGAAACCAGCTATGGTTTCTTTAAAAACGGGATGGGGGATTACCTGGTGCTGGATCTGGAAAAAGAGAACACCGGTGAAGAAGCCATTCTATGGTATTCGCAGGAAGAACCGGAGTACGAACTGCCTTTCTGGGAGGTGGTGGATGAATGGACGGCGCTGGGTATTGAAGAATAATCAGTACTTTGGCGTTCCTTTTCAACCAATTACGTTTGTATGAGCAACTTCAAGCCCGTATCCGCATCGGCTACCGTTCTGGCCGAACTGATGATTCCTTCTTATTCTAATTTCGGTGGTAAAATACATGGCGGGCATATATTGTCGCTGATGGATAAGGTGGCCTATGTGTGTGCGGTAAAACATGCGGAGGCCTATTGTGTAACGGCATCTATTGAAACGGTAGACTTTCTGGCATCGGTAGAAGTGGGTGAAATGGTGAGTTTGTATGCATCCGTTAACTACGTTGGCCGCAGCTCGCTGGTAGTAGGCATTAAAGTAATGGCCGAGAACATTAAAACCAAAGTAGTAAAGCACACCAATACCAGCTATTTTACCATGGTGGCAATGGATGACGAACATAAGCCCACTGAGGTGCCGGGGCTGCTGCTGCAGAACCAGCAGGAGGTGCGCCGCTTTTTTGAAGCCCTGCACAAGAAAGAGCTGAAGAAGTATTACCGGAAAAAGGAAGTCCGCCTGAAATCGGAAGTAGAGCAGCGTGAGATGATAGAAGTGCTGAAGAATGAGCGTTGTATGATTCAGCTGCCACAGGAATAAATTATAAAATGGCAGCATATTTGCCGCAGGCTGGCATCAGCATTTTACAATTGAAACAAGCACTATGGAATATACAACCTGGATTATTGCAGGCGTACTGGTATTACTGCTTATATGGGTGGTAAGCCTGTACAACCGCCTGGTACGCGGCCGCACTTATATGGAAGAGGGCTGGAGCGGCATTGATGTATTGCTGAAGAAGCGGTACGATCTGCTGCCCAATCTGGTGGAAACCGTAAAAGGTTATGCCGCCCATGAAACCAGGCTGTTGCAGGAGGTAACCGCCCTGCGTACACGCGCTATGCAAACCGGCAGTGTGGCAGAAAAGCAGGTAACAGAGCAGGCGGTTACCCGTGCCATTGGTAATCTGTTTGCCGTGGCGGAGAATTATCCCGACTTAAAGGCCAGTGCTAATTTTCAGCAGCTGCAAACCGATATTGGTGCAATAGAAACTGAACTGGAGCGTGCCCGCCGGTATTACAATGCTACCGTGCGCGATAATAATGTACTGGTGGAAACCTTTCCTTCCAACATTATTGCCAACACCGCTGGTTTTAAGAAAGGTGTATTCTTTGAAATAGACAATATCACCCACCGCGAAGCTCCGCGGGTTAGCTTCTGATAACCATACCCATGAAAAAGCTTTTATTCCTGTGCGCACTACTGGTGTGCGCCGCTACCCATGCCCAGGACATTGCTGATGATGCTGTTGCCGGCCCGCAGCGGCCCGCTGTTACACCGGAGCATGTGTATGGCGATACTACAGATGACAACACTACCGAACGCATTCTCTTTTTCCATTCCGACATAGGCATAGATACCACCGGTTGGGTTACCATAACCGAAACCATACGGGTATATGCCAATCAGGATCAGATACGGCGCGGTATTTTCCGCAGTATTCCGCTGTTTCGCAAGGAGCGGAGCGGCCGGAAGCAACGTATTGATATTGAAGTAAAAGAAGTGCTGCGCGATGGAGAAACCGAAAGCTATCATACGGAGGATAAAGATGGCAACCTGGTAATTTACTGCGGCAGCAGCGATGTATACCTGCAGCCAGGCAAATACACCTACACCATTACGTATACCAGCAGGGGCCATGTAGGCTTTTTTGATAATTACGATGAGCTGTACTGGAATATTACTGGTAACGAATGGGCGTATGAAATACAGGGAGCATCGGCCCGGCTTCACATGCCGCCCGGTGCGGTGTTAAAACAGAGCGCCTGTTACACGGGGGAGAGTGGCTCTACCGCCAGCGACTGTACTATGCAGCCTGATGCAGATGGCACACCTGTGTTTTACAGCAATAAGGCGCTGGCCCCCAATGAGGGGCTTACTGCTGCGGTAGCCTGGCAGGCAGGATTAATACAACGACCGCCGCCGCCCGGCTTTTGGGAGCGTTTGAAGGAGCAGGCGGGAACAGCATTCGGGCTGGCGGGCCTGGTATACCTGCTGGTTTTCTTTTACCGCAAATGGAACAAAGTGGGGCGCGATGCCCGGGAACAGGTGGTAGTACCCACGTTTACACCGCCATATGGCTGGTCGCCCGCAGTAATACGTTACGTGTATAAAAAAGCTGTGGATACCAAAGGGTATACTGCTGCCTTTATACATATGGGGGTGAAAAAAGCCCTTGTTATTAAAGAAGATGAGGATAGTAAGTACATATACCGCCTGGCAAAAGGTACTGCCGGCAAGGAAGTGCTGACGGCGGAAGAAGAAGCGGCGTATACACCGTTGCTGGGCTCAGGTAAACCGGTACGCACTACAGACGGAAACTATCACAAATTTGATAAAGCGTGGAAGGCTTTTGAAAAATCGGTGAAGGAGCAGATAGATATAAAAGATTATTACACAGCTAACTGGAAAGCCTGGTGGCAGGGTACCTGGCGTTTGCTGGTGTGGCTGCTTGTGTTTCTGGTGCTTACAGAAGGCTGGCAGGTGATGCTGCCCATGCTGTTTGTGTTGCCATTCTGGGCCGGGTTTACAAGTATGCTCATTTTTGGTATCCGTAGTCTGAGAAGTAAAAGCAAGGCGGCAGGCATTTTTCTTATATTGTTTTCCCTGCCATTTATAGGTACCTGTTCTATGGTGCTGGTGTACTTGTTTAAGGGATTACCAACGCTGTCTATAGTATTACTGCTGGTAGTTATGGTGGCTTATGCCATTTTCTGGATACTCATTCCTGCTTATACCGAAAAAGGGGCGGAGGCCAAAGCAGCCATTGCGGGCTTCCGCATGTATCTGGAAACAGCGGAGGAGCGTAGATTAAATATATTAACCCCGCCCGGGCGCACACCGGAATTGTTTGAACAGTTGTTGCCGTACGCTGTGGCACTGGATCTGGAAAGTGCGTGGGGACGAAAGTTTGAAGCAGTGTTAGCTACGGCCGGGTATAACCCTGAGTGGTATGAAGGTGACCGTTCTTATATGGTTGTTGTAACATCGTTTCCTTCTTCCTTTAACCGGTCGCTCACCAGCGCCGGTACCAACCCAAACTCCGGCAGCAGTGGCAGCAGCAGTAGTGGTAGCAGCAGCTGGAGCAGTGGTAGCAGTGGGGGAGGCAGTTCCGGCGGCGGCGGCGGTGGCGGCGGAGGTGGTGGATGGTAACCACGATAATTTATTTTACAAGGTTTTCGCATAGCGAAAACCTTTTTTTATGTCCGTTTGTAACGGTTTTAACAGTTTTACATCGGGCAAAAGCCATTTCACATAACAGTTTTTTACACATTTTCCAGTTTGCTGATATTCGTTCTACAATACTGGAAACGGACAATCTCCAGCAAGTATTCGGATTAAATATACATTCTCACCGGCCGGTAGAATAAAAACAGGGGGCAAGCTGAAAACCCTTTAACAGAGTAAGCGCACCAATATCTAGTAAAACCGCATTGTTATGGAAAATAATACTACTACAGCTACTCCTGATATTTTCGCTACTGCCATCAGCATCGAAAAACTGGAGCCGCGCCTGGAATTATCCACTGTAAAAACTCCCGTTGTTTTTACAGGTGATTCCACTGTAATACGATAGTAGCATGCCGTTGACTTACCTATGCACACCTGGCTTTTAGCAGCCGTTGCCACTTCTGAAAAACACCACCGAGTTATGTATTGAGGCAGTTTTTTGCCAAAAGAACTGCCTTTGAATACTATGTATTTCCCCCCAAAGAAGGACGCAATGGATTTTGAATTGAAAAAAACTGAGGAAAACGGACAAGAGCGGTACTTGCTGCTGAACAAGGCAGGCAGCATGTACCAGCTGAGTGCTGTTTTGTATCAGGTATTATTACAACATAAAAGCGGTAAAAGCGCCGGTGATATAGCAGCTGCAATGAATGTGCTGCATAATACCACTTCGTTTACACCCGCTTTTGTAGAAAATACCCTGAACCAGGTGCTAACCTCTGTACACACAGAACCGGTTGCAACCCCTACAGAACAACACTACGTGCATTTGCGCGTGCCGCTGATAAAGGAGGGGCGCCTGCATGGCCTGTACCGTGTGCTTGCTGCACTATTTCAGCCACAGTTATTTACATTTCTCTTCTGCTTTTCTGTTGCCGCTACCTTTTTGTTTTTGTATAACCAGCATCTGCTGTCGCCTGCCGCATTATGGAAGCATTCTGTAACGCAGTTGTCGCCCGGTGCCATGTTGGTGGTATATCCGCTTTTTATGTTCATTATATTACTGCACGAAGTGGGGCATGCCAGCGCCGCATTCTCCTTTGGCATACGGCCACGGGAAATAGGTATGTGCCTGTACTTCATCTTCCCGGTTTTGTACGCCAATGTATCAGATGTATGGCAGCTAAGCGCGGGTAAGCGTAATGTAGTAAACATAGGAGGCATTTACTTTCAATTGCTTGTTAACGTAATTCTTATTTCCTGTTTTTATACAAACATCAGTCAGCCACTTCTGTGTACGCTTATTATCAGCAACACAATCAGCATGGTGATTTCTTTAATCCCTTTTTTCCGCTACGATGGATATTGGTTATTCAGCGACTACTTTAATATCCCCAATCTCCGGACAAAGTCGGCGGCTCTTGGCGCCGGTCTGTTGCTGGGTGGTATTGGAAAATGGCGGCAGTTAAAAGGTTCCCTTCCCCTTGCTTTACACTTTTACACACTTGCCGGTATTGTGTTCTGGTTATTTGTGTACGCAGAAGTGGCCTCACTGATTGTTAATAATTGCCGTACGCTGTTTGCTCATGTGCAGCAGCGGGGCTTTGCTTATGTTACCGTAACGTTACCAGGTGTACTGGCTGCGTGTGTTACGGTGGTAAGCATATGGGTGTTGATAAAGCATGCTGTTCAACTGTATAAACTCTGTAGCAATGAGCAAAAAACAATACCTGGCCGAAAGGAAGCGTATAGCAGCTGGCACCTTGCTTAAAGCAGACCTTAGCCAGGATGATACGCTTAACAGAACGTTCAATTTTGTAAGCGCCAACCTGCTTAATTTTCTGCCCGGCATACCGGCAGATACCCACGAGGCCCTGTTTTCTCAAATGCTTATGCATCAGCAGCTGAGTATGCTGGACTACCACCACCCGGACGCGTTAAACCAGGTGCGTACCGAAGGCGCTTATGAAGATGCCATTGCTTTACTGAAAAACCGCCCGGCTATTATATGTACTTTTCATATGGGCAGCAACCGGGTGCTGAATCATATGCTGGCGGCGGCAGGTATACCATTTACGGTAGTGGCTGCCAACCATATAGCCCGTGGCGAAGGCGAAGCTTTTAGCCAGATGTATGCGCGTGAATACAACCGGCAGCAGCCCTTTACGGTAATAGAGGCCCAGCAACCGAATGCAGGGTTACAGATGCTGCGTGAACTGAAAAAAGGAAGATCGCTTTTAATATATATTGATGGTAATACGGGGTCGGGTGATGATACCATTCACAATGAAAACCGTACGCGTATTGATTTTCTGAACGGACATATTTATGCGCGCAGTGGTGTGGCGTATCTGTCGCACCTGGCCAATGTGCCTGTAATACCGGTGGTAAGTTACCGCACCAGCCTTAACTGCATACGGCTGCGTATTGAGCAGGCTATTTACCCCGATACCACGGTATCCAGAAAGCAGTATGCAGCTACAGCCACTCAGCAGATTTATAATGCTTTTGCACCGTTGTTACAGCAGTATCCGGAGCAGTGGGAGTGCTGGATGTATCTTCACAAGATGGTAGATTGTAAGGCCTTTACCGGAGCAGACGCTGTGCAGCAGGATACGCACCCGGCTACCGGCGCCTTTCATCTCAACAAAAGCCGGTATGGCGTTTTTAATATCGGCAACGAGTGGTACCTCTTTCATAAACAATCCTATACCTCTTACCCGGTTAACAGAGATATTTATCAGCTGTTGTTTAAATCGTTCAGCAACGCTGTACAGCGAGAGGAAATCAGCAGTCAGGTATTTGAACAGTTATATGCACATAAAGTGTTTATTCAGGCTTAGGGCATAAACTTCTGCATGGTTAAATACGTATTGTATTTTACATTATATTTAGCCTGTTGAAGTACTTACCCCCTTTACAAACAGTTATGTCTTCTTCCGGATTAAAAAACAGCAACCAGACGCGGCTCGTGCTAAGGCACGTTGCCGCCTGGTTTGTTTATGCGTTGTATATTTATATTGTCAACTGCATAACAGACCCCACTATTGCCCCCGTTAAAGTTATTGCCCATCTGCTGCCGTTCTGCCTGTCTTTTTACGTATGTCTTGCCTGCTTACAGCTGTTTAAGAAAAGTTTTATTCTGGGCATACTGTCGCTGATAGGTTCGCTGCTGTCGCTCCTGTACCTGGGGTATAACTACACCTACCGGGTGCTTGCCAATGTGGGCATATACATATACAAAAGCATGAAGCTGCCCGAGTTTTTGCAGGCTGCCCTTACCGGTTACCTGCAGTACTTTGTGTATGCGCTGTTGTATTATATGATACGTGCGCTGTTTAAACGCGAGCAGAGCCTGCGGTTAATACAGGAAGAGAACTTTATGCTGGAACGGGAGAAGAAACAGAAGGAGCTGGAAAATGCTTTGCTGAAGCAGCAGGAGATGAAGATACAGCAGGAGAAGCTGGAGTTGGAATATGCCTTCCTGCGTTCGCAGATTAACCCGCATTTTCTGCACAATACCTTAAACGTGCTGTTTTCGCAGGCGCTGATGCACTCGCAGGAGCTGGCTGATAATATAATGAAGCTGTCACACCTGATGCGCTATGCGCTGGAGAGCTTTGAGGCAGAGGAAGGAAAAGTAAACATCCGTAACGAACTGCAACACCTGCAAACGCTGATTGATATACATCAGGTACGTTTTTCAGGTGCACTAAAGGTGGACTTCAGCGTAACCGGTGACATGGCAGGCCATATGCTGCCGCCGCTGTCTATTATTACCATAGTAGAGAATGCCTTTAAATACGGCGATTTAAAAGACCCATCCCGCCCACTGGTAATACGGGTGAAGCTGGAGGAAGACAATATCTATTTCTACTGCCATAATAAAAAGAAAGCCACGCCTTCGCTGGAGCTGGCTTCGCACAATATAGGTCTGAGTAATCTGAGTAAGCGGCTGGATCTTTCCTTTAAAAACAAGTATGAGATTAAGGCGGATAATGGTGAGGATGCTTATACTTTTGAACTAACTATTAAAAAATGAATGCATGATCAAGTGCGTGATTATTGATGATGAGCAGCTTGCCATTAATGTAATTGAGATGTACGTGAAAAAGATGCCCAACCTGCAGCTGGTGGGCACTGCCACTAATCCGCTGGTGGGTATTGAGCTGGTGCAGCAGCATAAAGCAGACCTTGTTTTTCTGGATATACAGATGGATGAAATGGGGGGGATAGATGTAATGAAAGTACTGGGGCCCGCTGTTAAAGTAGTGTTCTGTACCGCGTTTTCAGAATTTGCTGTACAGAGTTATGAGCTGGATGCAGTGGATTATCTGATGAAGCCGGTGGCCTTCAGCCGTTTTGTAAAAGCGGTACAGCGTGTATCTAACGTTATTCTTTCACAAAGCGCACTTATTCCTGATGCTATACCAGACGATTACATTTTTGTAAAGGCAGAGCAGAAGGGTAAGATGATTAAGATTAATGTAGATGATATTGACTTTGTAGAGGCCATGGGTAACTATGTTGCTTTTCAGCGGGGCAGGGACAGAATTCTTGCTTATCTGACCATGAAGGATCTGGAAGAGCGTTTACCTGCCAGCCAGTTTATGCGGGTACATAAATCGTTTATAGTTGCCTTGAAGTCTATATCCAGTGTGGAAAACGGTGAATTGTTAATGCACGATACCCAGATGCGCGTACCATTAAGTGCTACCTATAAGCAGGGGTTTATGGATAGAATGCGTTCCAGACTGATGGGTGACTAGGCTATAACCTCATTTTACATGCCGTAAACTCAGTTTCACATAATGGTCTGAATACGTATAGGTGCCTTTTTTAGATTTGTATTCTAATAACGTCACATGAAGGGAATTGGTTACCTATACGCTTCAAAAGACATAGAAGCCCCCACTGTATACCGGGAAACGCTGAAAGCCCGTGCCTCGCTGTTACTGGAAAAAACAGAAGAGGCCATCCTGTACCATGAAGCAGACTACCTGCCACAGCAGCCACCTGATACCGATTTAATACTGTACTATGCCGCGCTGTATGAAGCTACCGGCGATGAGGTGTATGGCCGCCTGGCCGATAACCTGCTTACCGAAGCTTTTGCCCTTGTAGATGAGCAGAGTGTACGCACCTGGAACCCCGGTTTAACCAAGGGGTTAAGCGGACTGCTATACCTGGCGGATATGCAGGAGCGCAAGGGCCACTACGTGTTGCAACCCCGCAAGCGCGAACTGATTGAGCAATACTGTTACACATGGGCAAGGCGTTGCATTGCCAATGATTCCAATAGCTTTCTGAATGGCTCTTTTGGTATTTTGTTCAGCTTTCTGAATACGATGCACAACAAAGGCAGACACGAGCAGATAGAGGTTTTGCTGGAAGAGATAGACAGCCATGCGGTGCAAAACCTGAGCCGTTACTGGATACGCAATGGAGCAGGGCATCATAAACATACTATTGATTTCAGCCTTGCCGAAGGGCAGCCGGCCTACCTGCTTATTCTGCTTCAGGCGCTGGAAAAAGGTATTAGCATAGACCGTAATTATATGGCTATTACCCGCGGCATCAGTTATATGCTGCAGGTAAAGCAGGATGTAGACAATGAGAGCGCCCAATACTCCTTTTTTCCCGAATCAGTCAACAGTGTTACCCACCAACGTACCTATTCTAACCGGCTTGGCTGGAATGGTGGTGATTTAACGGAGGCGCTGTTATTGTATCATGCTGCAGATACACTGAGTAATCAAAAATACCTGCAGGTAGCGGATATTGTTGGCACATCGTCTCTGATGCGCATTACGGAAGAGGAAACGCTTTGCACCGATGCTGGCTTTTACGCAGGCGCTTCTGGTGTGGCACAGATGTATAAAACCCTGCATAAGTTACGCCCGCTGCCTGCTTATGAAAAGGGCTATTATTTCTGGATGGAAAAGATGATGGATTTACTGGAGCATGAGCTGGAAAGCGGCCTGTACCGAACCCGTGAGAAGGATCTGCTGAATGGGCTGGTAGGTATAGGATTAACCTTACTGAGTTTTGTACACGAGAAAGAGTTGAGCTGGAGCCGTATCTGCCTTTTGTAATTTCGCCTTTTCATTAAATAGTGTATTAACATTGATGTGGCAGCTGCTATTTTTATAGCGGCTGTTGCTGTATATATAGGACCGTGCGCGCGTAAAGTAACGGTCCTATATATGCATGAAGAAGAAAGCCCGGCTTTGTGCCGGGCTTTTCTTTATTAAGGCTTATGATGGCTGCGGTAATAATCGGTCATTATCTGAAACAGACGGTCTTTTAACTCATTTACATTGTCCTGAGCAGATACTTCCACAGGAGGAAGAAAATGCATTTCCAGATGATGTGGTAGCATGTAAAAGACTTTATTGGCAGGTAACACCTTATCTGTATTGAAAATAAGTACGGGAACGATAGGTTTTTCTGCTATTACAGCCAGGCGGAATGCGCCATCGTGAAATTTCTTTAACGGTTCGCTGGTGCGGTTGCGGGTACCTTCGGGGTAAATTACCATATCCAGGCCCATACCCAATACTTTGCGCATCTGTTCGAAGGATTTGCGGCGGCTTACCGCGCTTTTGCGATCGAGCAGTACACTACCCAGCGAATAAATCCAACCGAAGATGGGTACTACGGCAAAGCTTTTTTTAGCGATGGTTTTATTGGCCTGGGGCATAAAGGGGGTGGTAACGGGTACATCCATCAGGCTGCGGTGGTTACAGATAACCACATAGTTTCTGCCGCGTGTATAGTTTTCCTTTCCTCTGATACGCAGGGGGCATCCTGCCAGCAGCAGGAAAACACGCATCCATGCGCGGGATACCTGACGGTGCCAGCGGGCGGCGTTAGGCTCTGGCATAATAAAACAGGGCAGATAAAAGAAGATTGCTATCATCATGGTAGCGAAAAAGGTGGTTAAACCCCAGAGCGCCCAAATCCTGCCTGTTATGTTCTTAACTAAATTCATGTTTGTCTTTTATGCTTCTATATACGCTGCAAAGGTAATTATACCGTCCAGTCTATCGGGTCCAGTCCTTGTTTTGCCAGTAATTCGTTGGTTCTGCTGAAGTGTTTGCAGCCGAAAAAGCCCTTGTCGGCACTAAAGGGCGAAGGGTGTGCTGCTTTCAGCACATAGTGTTTGGTTTCGTCTATCAGAATCTGCTTTTCCTGCGCAAACTTGCCCCACAGTAAAAATACCACCCCTGTTTTCCCGTCAGATATTTTGCGTATCACAGCATCGGTAAAACTCATCCAACCCACTTTGCTGTGGCTGGCTGGTTCATTGGCTCTTACTGTAAGCACGGCGTTTAACAGTAGTACGCCCTGGCTGGCCCATGGGGTAAGGTCGCCTGTTTTGGGAATAACCATACCAATATCCTTATTCAGTTCCTTATAAATATTTACCAGTGAGGGTGGTGGAGGTACGCCTTCGGGAACGGAAAAGCTTAAACCCATGGCCTGTCCGGGACCATGGTAGGGGTCCTGGCCCAGTATTACCACTTTCACTTTATCGAAAGGCGTTTTTTCAAACGCATTAAATATGAGTGCGCCGGGTGGGTAGATGGTTTTGCCCTGCATTTTTTCCGTTTTCAGAAAGGCGGTTACTTCCTGGAAATAGGGCCGGTTAAATTCCTGATGCAGCGCTTCTTTCCAGCTGGATTCAATTTTAACGTCCATATTCTTATTGAAACAGTTTGGCGCAAACTACTTAAAAATAACGGGATAGCCTTTCTGAGGGCGGTATAGCGTGCAGATTTGTCCCCCTTTTTTTGCGAATACCCCCATGCCGGTTGCTGTTACGGGCTGTTATTTTTGTGCATTGCCAATGATACGAAGCTGACGATTGCCTGTGCGCGGCCTTTGGCGGGAAACCGCTATAAACACTGCATTAAACAATAGCCATATGAGGAATTTTCTACTACTGTGGGTTGTTATGGCCTGCCTGTGTACCACGGGCAATGCCCAAACACCCGTTCTGCCTGTGAAAGGCACATTAAGCAACACTTTATTCAGTTCCCGCACGTTTACCAATGCTACACAGGTAGATACGGTAATGAAGCCGGTTACCCTACCTGCCAGCTATACCCTGGAGGTTACCGGCCGGGTAAATGCTGCTGCGGGGCGCGGGCTGGATATTGAAGCCCGTAATGCTTCTTTTAAAGGATTTCGTTTAAGTATGGGGGCGTCCGGGGTAAGTAATACCGCCAGTCTTAATTCCCCCCAGGCGCTTTCCGTGTTTCCTGCTGCTACCCAGCAAACTTTACGGATAGCAGTAAAAAATGATTCTGCTTTTTACTATCACAACGGCGCTTTTATACAGGCGGGTACGCTGGCTGATGTAAAGGACATTGTAAACGGCGCGGAGGTGAATGACCCGGTGGTGCCTGTGAAGGATACCGCTGTATATCTTACCGGGTGGGCTGGTGTTAACGGCAACAATAGCGGTACGCCTGCGGACTATGGCTGGGCCTATAACGGCACTACCAATACGGGGTTGTTTACCATTGCCAATAATACTGCGGGTGTGCGTTATATGGATGTAACTACTACCGCCAACACACATACGTATAATGGAGCTGCCTGGACCGGCAGGGCCATGTATGTGCGTTGGGATGGCAGTGATATAGCTAATGCGTGCTATACCTATCCGGTTACGCTGCAGGCCAATACCACGTATACTTTTTCTATGCTACAGGGGTATGTATCTAATGCTACGGGTGGTAAAACCCTTACGGTGGGTGTAGGTAAAACAACAGCGGCTTCTGCCCGTTTTGCCTCGCAGAGTTTTACGCCAGCGGGTACTAAAAACCTGGTACGCAGCAACTTTACTTTTACCACGCAGGAGGCGGGTACTTATTACCTGAGTATTACCGGTACCTGGGGATTGTATTCGATTGGCGAACTGCAGTTGAAGGCCACCAACCTGATAGCCAACTGGGCAGGTACGGATACCAGCAAAGCGGGTAGCCCCGCAACCTATGGCTGGGCGCTTACCGGCACCACCACTGCGCTGTTTAATACTGCCAACAGTGGCAGCGGTGTACGTTACATGGATGTAACCACTACTGCCAACACACATACATATAACAATAGTGCCTGGACAGGGCGGGTGCTGTATTTGCGCTGGGATAACAGTGCTATTACGGGTGCCTGTTACAGCTATCCTGTTACGCTGGAAGCCAATACTACTTATGATTTTACTATGCTGCACTCATATGTATCCAATGCTACCGGCAGTAAATATATAACAGCGGGTATTGGTAAAACCACTTCAGCAGCAGACCGGCTGGCTACCCATACCTTCAGCCCGGAGGGAACGAAGGCGCTGAAGCGGGAAAGCTTTCTGTTTACCTCGCAGGAGGCAGGCGTGTATTACCTCACTTTTACCGGTTCCTGGGCTTTATATTCTGTGGCAGACCTTTCTGTAACGAAAGCACAGATAACGCCCCGCTTTTTGTTTGGTAAGAACTATGCCAGCGGTGCGGTGAATATGGACATTGCTTCTGTTACCTATGATGAGGGTGCTTATGCCCCTTCCTCTGTACTGGTGCAGACAAAACAGAATACTACTATTACAGATAGTATTGCATTTTTCCCTTCCAGCGTGAATATCAATTACATTGTTCCTGGTAAAACGGATTTGCACCTGACGGGCGATTTTAGTCCGCTTGTAAACAGCACGGTGCAGCTGAACAGCAATGATGCGTGGCTGTTTCTGGATAATGTAAAGCCTTCCACCGTAACGGCAGGAATGCTGAGTAATATTTATATTAATGGCGTATCGGCATCGGGTAATACCAGTGCGCGTATTGCCATTTATAAGAACGGTACTGTGATAATACCGAATGGAAATGTAACCTCACAGGCTGCTTTGCAGGTGTATACGCAGGCCAGCCTGGGCGGCAGCAGCCGTACCATGGAGATACAGACGTACCATAACAATCTGGGTGCGTTTGATAATGCTATCCGTTCGTTTGTGTTGAAGAGAGGTTACTCGGCTACGTTTGCTACCAATGCAGACGGATCGGGCTATAGCCGTGTGTTTGTAGCCAACGACCGCGATCTGGTGGTGAATGTTATGCCGGAAGGACTGGTGGCTACAACCTCGTTTATCCGCGTGTTTAAATGGGATTGGGTGAGTAAGAAAGGCTGGGCCGGTGGCGGTAATGCACTGGACAAGGTGAACGCTACCTGGTATTACGACTGGAATATAGCCGGGCAAACCACAAGCAACCAGCAGTATGCTATTATACGGCAGCATGGTGGCTGGCCTTCGTGGACAGATATTGGCAATAAACAGAACGTAAACCATTTGCTGGGCTTTAATGAGCCTGACCGCCCTGACCAGGCCAACATGACTATAGAAGAAGCGCTGAGCCAGTGGCCGGAAATGATGAAGTCGGGCCTGAGGATAGGGTCGCCTGCACCGAGTAACCCTAACAGCTGGTTGTACAATTTCATCAGCAAGTGTGATAGCCTGAATTACCGGGTGGATTATGTAGCAATTCATTGTTACTGGAACAGCAGAACGCCCGAACAGTGGTACAGCGGCCTGAAAGCGGTTTATGACCAGGTAAAACGTCCTTTATGGATTACAGAGTGGAATAATGGTGCTAACTGGACAGGGGAGGCCTGGCCTTCTACCGTTCCTGAGCAGCAGGCCAAGCAGCTGGCAGATTTACAAGGTATTTTGCGTGTGTTGGATACCTGTTCTTTTGTAGAACGTTATTCTATATACAACTGGGTGGAGGATAAGCGTGCTATGATACTGGCTGATACGCTTACCCCTGCGGGAAGGTATTATGCGGCCAATAAGTCTGACTTTGCGTACAACCCGCAGAAAGCGTTTACGCATACCTGGAAGCTGGTGGCGGCACCGCTGAGTGGTGCTATAGATACGTCTGACTATTTTAGGGTGCGGTTGAGCTGGCGTGATTTAAACGGAGAGCTGGGTGGTAAATATGTGCTGGAAAGGAAACGGGATGGGATAGACGCTGACTTTACTACAGTTCAGGAGTTTACAGGATATACGGCAGGTAGCACACTTACCTATACTGATAGTGTATACAGCAAAGCTACGTATCGCGTAAAAGCCTACAATACAGCCCTCAGTGCTTCGGTGTATTCTGCATTGTATGAAGTGCTGCGTGATAATGCTCCGCAGGCACCAGCCAGCCTTACGGGTACCGCACTGGCTTCCACTAAAAACCAGTTGAACTGGACTGCGGCAGCTACGGCGCGTTCTTATAACCTGAAGCGATCGCTTAGTGCGTCTGGTCCGTTTGCTACTATTGCAGCGCGTACTACCGGGCTCAGCTTTGCGGATGATAATTTAACCCCCTCTACCAATTACTATTACGTGGTTACCTCGCTGAACTCGGCGGGGGAGAGTGTTAACTCAACGGTGTTAACGCTGCGTACGAAAGATCTGGTGGCACCTGCCGGTGTGGTAAACCCACGGGTAGCATCGGGTGATGGACGGGTAACGCTTACCTGGGATTTTATGTATGATGCCAGCTATAATATTCTGCGCTCTGCCACGGTGAACGGAACATATAGTACCATTGCTACTAATGTGAATACCGTGCGTTACGTGGATACCTATAATATCAGTAACAACAGCACTTATTACTATAAACTGGTGGCTTATAACGCAGCCGGTAGCAGTCCGCAAACAGCTGCGCTTACTGCTACGCCTAAAGCAGGGCAGCACCTGCATCTGAACTTTAATGAGAACACCGGCACTTTTGCGGAAGATACCTGGGGTGCTTTTCACGGAAGTTTGCAGAATAGCGCTGTGTGGGCCAGCGGCCAGAACGATGCAGCGGTGCAGCTGGTAAAAGCTTCTTCTTCTTATGTAGGTTTGCCGGCAGGAGTGGTGAGTGAGTTGAATAACTTTACCATTGCAGCCTGGGTAAAGCTGCCAGCTAATCAGGGTAATAACACCCGCCTGTTTGATTTTGGAAATGGTACAGGCACATTTATGGTGCTGGTACCTAAAATAGACCAGACGGTGCGGTATAAAATTACCTGCCCGGCCGGTACGTACGATCGTTACATTCCTTATGCAGTGCCGCTGGATAGCTGGGTGCATCTTACCATTTCGCAGAGTGGTAATGTGTTTAAACTGTATGCGAACGGCGTATTGCAATACACGGACAGCGGAGCTACAGTGAAGCCATCGGATATGGGGGTTACCGCTATCAATTACCTCGGTCGCTCACAGTTTCCCGCAGATCCGTATAGTGATCATATTTATGATGATTTCCGGATTTATAACTATGCACTGAATGCTGCTGATATTGCTACACTTGCGGCAAGCAGTACCGCTTTGGTGACCAATACACAAAGTGCAGCACCAGCATTTGCCGGCACGCCGGATATGGAGATACAGGTGTATCCTAACCCCGCCAGCAGTGTTGTGTACCTCTCAGGGCTGAAAGGGAAGGCCGGCAGTTATACGCTGTATAATAATAATGGAGCAGCGGTTGCACAAGGGGTGGTACAGCAGAACAGTATTGTTTTGCCTGCATCTATTACCAATGGTGTATACTTTTTACAACTGTATTCCGGCAATTCGCTTCTTGTAAGAAAACGGGTGATGGTATTACGATAGACTTTCGGTTTTTGTTTTAAGGAGGCTGCCTGGTGCAGCCTCTTTTTCGTTGACCAGGAGAATAAAGTGCGTGTTGCCTGAACTGCAAAGAAGGATGCGTTTCCAGTTTGTTTTTTGCAGTTCATTCCGCAATGATGTTTCCGGATTGGTGCAGGCGTAGTAGCCCCGTTAAACGGGTGTTTCTACCTGCACTATTTTTTTTATCAATACTATCTGCCCCAGATGGTAATGCGAATGTTCAATAATACCTGCCAGGTTACGGAAGTAGTTACCGTATTTTTCATCGGAAAAGTATTCCTGCAGTTTTTCGTCTTCCAATGTTTCAATCAGTGCTGCAAACAGTTCTGCATCTTTCCAGGTGGTTTCCAATAGTTGCTCCCATTCCTGCGGAGATTGTATTGGCGGTACATCAAAGCTAAATTTGTCGTGTGCGTTCAGTGGTTCTGCCTGTAACACTTTAAGTACGGCGTCTACGTAGTAGTGAATATGGTATACCAAAGCGGCAATGGTGTTGAAAGTATATACTTTAGTGGTGGCTTGTTGCCAGGTAATATCTCTAACAGTGTCGCGCAGATTTACGCTGGTCCAGTTACCACCGAAGTGTACATCGCGCAAATGTTTGGCTAATTGTTGTGTAATAGTCATAGTTATTAAATGTACACCAGTGTCATGGGTTTACAGAGATATGGGGCATTTTTTTATTTGGTAGAGTTGCTTATGTTTAAGTATTATAAATAGCTTTTTTCCTGAAGGATCTTGTCAACGGGCTGTTTATGATATTGATTGCCGTAAAAAACGAATAGCCGGTAAAAACCGGCTACTCTGCATCAAGGCTCTGCTGAATGAGCCAATAAACTCTCTTAATTCCATCCGCCGCCTAATGCCTTGTAAATGTTTACCATGGCATTCATCTGCTGCTTTTTGGTTTCGATCAGTTCAAATTTTGATTCTAATGCGTCTCTTTGTGTCATTAATACTTCCATGTAATCTGCCCGTGCTGATTTGAACAGGTCGTTAGAGATGTCGATTGACTGCGTTAGCGCCTGAACCTGTTTGGATTTGAGGTCGTAGCTCTTCTCCAGGTTTTTGATCTTTGCCAATTGGTTTGCTACTTCTACATAAGCGTTTAATATGGTGCGCTCGTAGTTGTAAGCGGCCTGCACCTGTTTGGCACTGGCGTTATAATAACTTGCTTTTATTGCATTTCTGTTTACCAGTGGGGCCATTAAATCGCCTGCCAGCGAATACAGGATAGATTCCGGTGTTCTGAACAGGTACGAAGGGTTAAAGGCCTGATAGCCGATGCCTGCAGAAATGCCCAGGGAAGGGTAGAACTGCGCCTTGGCTATTTTTATATCCAGTTTGGCGGCTACCAGTTCCTGCTCTGCCTTGCGTATATCCGGGCGGTTAGCCAGCAGCTGAGAGGGGAGGCCTTCGTGTACTGCGGCGGGCAACAGTGTGGTGAACGATTGGCTGTTGCGCGGTATTGGCTGCGGATAACGGCCCAGCAGAAAGTTGATGCGGTTTTCTGTTTCTACAATCTGCTGCTGAATATCAAACTGCAGGCTTTTGGTTTTCAGCACTTCGGCTTCAAACTTTTTTACCGCCAGTTCGGTAGTACGGGTGGCTTCTTTCTGCAGCTTAACAATTTCCAGGGCATTGGTTTGTATGTCTATGTTCTGCTTTATAATATCCATCTGGTTGTCCAGTGCCAATAACTCGTAGTACGAGTTGGCTATCTCGCCAATCAGGTTGGTGATTACAAAATTCCGGCCTTCCACAGTAGCTACGTACCGGTTGATGGCTGCTTTGGTGGCATTATGCAGCTTGTTCCATATGTCTATTTCCCAGGTAGCATAAGCACCTATCAGAAAGTCGCCCAGTGGCTCAGGTGTTTCTTTGCCGGGGGCAATTTCTACATTCTTTTCCAGCGCACCCTGTGGGGTATACCTGGCTTTTTTATCCACGCCTGCACCAGCTTTTACACCCACAAAAGGCAGGTATTCCCCTTTTCTGGCCTGTATTTCATTACGGGTAACGGCTATCTCCTGTAAGGTAATATTCAGCTCCTGATTGTTCTGCAATGCAGAATCAATCAGTGCATTCAGGTAAGGATCTGTAAAGTATTCCTTCCATTTTACCTTAGCAGAGTTAGTAGAATCCTGCGCGTTATTATAACTGGCAGGTGTGTTTTTATTTTCAGCTTTTTCCACAACCGCGGGTAGTTTACATGCGGTGAAACTGAATGCAGCTGAGGCTATTGCCAGACTGCTGTATTTTATCTTTTTAACCATGTTATTCCCCTTCTTCGTTGTGTGAAAAGTTATCTATCTGGTGCACGAATCCTTCTGATAAAGAAGTCTCCTCTTCAAATCTGATCAGCTTTCTGCCATCGGCAAGAGAAGCGAATATGAAGTACAGGCCTGGCACAATTACCACCCCGAAAATGGTTCCGAAGAGCATGCCACCCAGTGCGGCTGCACCCAATGTACGGTTGCCAATGGCACCTGCGCCTGTAGCTATAATCAGTGGTATTAAGCCTGCAATGAATGCGAAGGAAGTCATAAGGATAGGGCGGAAGCGCACCTTTGCACCCTCTATGGCGGCCTCTATAATGGTAGAACCTTCGTGGCGTTTCTGCACGGCAAATTCCACAATCAGTACTGCGTTCTTGCCCAATAGCCCTACCAGCATAATTAAACCAATCTGTGCATAGATATTGTTTTCGAGGCCCATCATCTTCAGCAGGAAGAAGGAGCCGAAAATGCCTACGGGCAGTGACAGGATTACGGAGATAGGAATGATAAAGCTTTCATATTGTGCGGCCAGTACAAAGTATACGAATATCAGTACTATAGCAAAGATGTATATAGATTCGCTGCCTTTGTTGGCTTCATCAAACGAAAGACCTTCCCATGCTATATCGTACCCTTTAGGCAGTTTTTTAGCTACTTCACGTACGGCGGCTATGGCATCTGCTGTGGTGTATCCGTTGGCTGGCAAGCCCTGGATAGCTGCAGAGTTGTACATGTTATAGCGTGTAATCTCGTTAGGCCCCTGGGTTTTAATCAGTTTCATAAACGCAGAGTATGGCACCATTTCACCCTGATCGTTCTTTACATACATATTCAGTACATCAGAAGGTAGTCTTCTGAACTGAGGGTCGGACTGAACGTATACTTTAAAGAAGCGGTTGAATTTAATGAAGCCCTGCTCGTAGGTACTACCAATCATGATGTCCAGGTTTTCCATGGCTTTACCAATAGATACCCCTTTCTGCATAGCCAGATCATTATCCACTTCCAGCTCGTACTGCGGATAGTTGGCGGCAAAGAAACTGAACAGGCCGGTTAGTTCCTTGCGTTTAGCCAGTTCATCCATAAAGTGTTTCTGTATCTTGTCAAAGTCCTGGTAATCGGTAGTAGTGTTTTTATCCAGCAAACGCATGGAAAAACCGCCGGAAGAACCAAAGCCGGGAATAGCAGGTGGCTCAAAGAATTCTATTTTAGCACCGAGGTCTCTGGATTTTTCTTCCAGTTCTTCCATAATCTCGGTTACCTTATGTTTTCTTTCGCTCCATGGTTTCAGGTTAATCAAACAGGTACCGGCGTTGGAGCCGCGGCCCTCTGTCATAATCTCGTAGCCTGCCAGAGAGGATACGGATTCTACCCCATCTATTTCCTCACAAATCTTCTGCAGCCGCTGAGAAACCTGATTGGTGGTTTCCAGTGTAGAGCCGGGAGGTGTTTGAATAATGGCGTAAATGGTACCCTGATCTTCAATAGGTATAAAACCCGCCGGAAGTGTTTTGTTTACAAAGTAAGTACCGGCACAGAAGGCTATCAATACCAGGAAGGTTACCCATCTTCTGTTTACTATTCTTTTCAGTATGCTTACATACCCACCGGTAAGTTTATCAAACCCACGGTTAAAGCTGTCTAACGCTTTGGTAAGTATGTTTTTCTTTTTGGGATGGCCATGATGGTTTTTGAGCAACATGGCACATAATACCGGTGTAAGTGTAAGGGCAATAATGGCCGAGATAACAATAGAGCTGGCCATGGTAATAGAGAACTGGCGGTAGAAGGTACCCACCGGGCCCGACATGAATGAGATAGGAACGAATACTGATACCATTACTGCCGTAATGGCTATGATGGCGCCACTTATTTCGCCCAAAACCATTTTTACCGCTTTGTAAGGCGAAATGTGCGGATGCTCCTCAAACTTGGCGTGCACGGCTTCCACCACCACAATGGCATCATCCACCACAATACCAATAGCCAGTACCAGTGCAAACAGGGTTACCAGGTTAATGGTAATACCAAAGAACTGTATTACAAAGAAGGCACCCACCAGCGATACCGGTACGGCCAGAATGGGGATGAGGGTAGAACGCCAATCGCCCAGAAATATAAATACCACAATGGCCACCAGTATAAAGGCATCGCGCAGGGTATCAATAACCTGCTCAATAGAGGCGTCGAGGAATTTAGATACGTCGTAACTGATTTTGTAATCCAGGCCGGGAGGAAAGGTTTCTTTCATTTCTTCCAGCTTCTTTTTTACACTTTCAATTACTTCGTTGGCGTTACTGCCGTAGTTCTGCTTTAATACAATAGAGGCAGAAGGGTGACCATCCAGGTTAGAGTAAATATCAAAAAACTCACTACCCAGTTCTGCCTTACCAATATCTTTCAGGCGAATGCGTTCGCCGTTGGCATTGGCACGTATAATAACATTCTCGTATTCTGCCGGCTCACTAAAACGACCTTTGTAGGTTAACACGTATTCCAGTGACTGTGCTTTAATACCTGAGCTTTGACCAATACGTCCGGGGCGGCCTACAATACTTTGTTCGCCCAGTGCTTTCATTACCTCATCAACCGATACATTGTATGCACGCATCCGATCGGGATTGAGCCATATACGCATAGCGTAGGTACGGCTACCTAATATCTGTGAACGTGCTACGCCTTTAATACGGTTGATCTCAGGAAGCATTTTTACGTTGGCATAGTTGTACAGGAACTTTTCATCCATGTTCTTGTCCTTCGCATACAGGTTTACATACATCAGCATGCTGGGCTGTATGGGGGTAATTACCACACCTTCGCGCTGCACCAGCTCGGGCAGCAATGGCATTACCTGGTCTACCCTGGTTTTGACTCGTATTACGGCCTGGTTGGGATCTGTGCCGGGCTCAAAAATGATTCTTAATGTAGCCTCACCGGCGCTGGTGGCATCTGTTGCCATGTAGCGCATATCCTGCACGCCGTTAATGGCGTTTTCTAATGTAATCAGCGTTGATTTTACCAGCACATCGGCACTGGAACCAGGATAGGCAATAAAGATATTGACCGTGGTGGGGGCAATATCGGGAAACTGAGAGGTAGGCAATTTGATGATTGCCAGTGTACCCATAAAAACAATAATAATCGAAATCACTATCGCAAATACAGGCCTATGTATAAACTTGGAAAACATATTTTCTGTCTTTAGGTGATGCGATTATTCTGCGTATAATTCCAGGTGTGATAACACTTCTTCCGGCTTCTCAAATCTGTATTCTATTTTTTCGTTTTCTTTTACCTGGCGCAGGCCTTCCAGCAATATTTTATCGCCGGTAGAAAGTCCGTCTTTGATAATGAAAATATGTGGCAGTTCTGCTGCTATGGTAATTTCTCTGGACTTAACAGTGTTGTCTTTGTCAATCACATACACGTATTTCTTTTCCAGCACTTCAAAAGTGGCTTTCTGCGGAATTAACATGGCATTTTTAATAGGGTCTGTTACCTGTACGCTGCCGGTTTCGCCGTTTCTTAATAAACCTTTGGGGTTAGGGAAGGTGGCGCGGAAAGCAATGTTGCCTGTTTCGTTGTTAAAGTCTGCTTCTATGGTTTTTACTACACCGGTATGTTCAAACAGTTCGTGGTTGGCCATACGCAGGCTTACTTTCAGTTTGCCCTGTGCTTTAACCATTTGCTGGTAGTTAAGGTATTCCTGTTCAGACACGTTAAAGTATACCCACATCTGGCTGTTATCGCTCAGGTCGGTCAGTAATTCCCCTTCTTCCACCAGGCTTCCCAGTTTCATGTGCAGCCTGTCTATAAGGCCATCAAAAGGCGCTCTTATTTCCGTAAAAGCCAGGTGTACTTTAGATAACTGTAACTCTGCTTTAGCTTTAGCCAGTTTGGCTTTGGCCATAGCCAGTTCGTTTTTAGATACAATGTTTTTTTCTGCCAGGGGCTGTGTGTTCTGCACTTCAATTTCAGCGGCATTTACTTCGGCCTGCGACTTTTCCATTTCTGCTTCGTACAACTGCGGCATAATTTTAAACAGCAGCTGGCCTTTTTTTACAAACTGACCTTCATCTACATAAATGCCCTGGAGGTAGCCTTTTTCCTGGGTTCTGATTTCTGTGTTGCGGATAGAACGTATCTGCGATACGTATTCTTTGGTAATAGTGGTGTCCATTACCGCGGGACTGGTTACAAGGAATTTTGTAGCCTCTTCTTTCTTTTCGGTTTTAGGTTTGCAGCTTGTATGGCAAATAATGGCATACAGGCTCAGGAACATGAGGATTCTCTTCATATTATTATGGGTTCTAAAAAATGTTGAATGATATTGCCGGCCGGCATTGCGGTTTAGGTATGTGCATGGCACAGGGAATGTTATAACGCAACACCACAGGGCACGGTAGCCGACGTAAAAACGGATGTGAACGGGAAATGCAAATGCTTCCGTACACTGCTAAACGGTATTACAGCATCAGATTCTGAATACGCAGTGCAGGAGATACTTAAAAGAAGATGAGTAAGAAAGATGCTCGCAAACGGGCAGGCGGTTGTGCTGGTTAAGGCTGGTAAACCCGGGGGTAAAGGTGTAGAAGAGGGCTACTGCAAAGTGGCTTAACTCCAGGTACTTTTTAGAAGATGATGTAAGGTCTTCTTCGTCTTCCAGCTCTTCATTCTTGCTTTCACTCTCTTTTTTCTTTACCGGGTGGGCTTGTTTAAAGGTGTCCCGTGTAATTTTTGTGTGAGAGGTTTGCGTGAAAGAAGTAAAGTCAGACAGCGTTTCGATAGGGTAGAAGCCAGGTGTGTATTGTTGCAGACTGGCATGCAGATGATCGTTCCCCCTTACCAGGAGGAAACACAGAGATAGAATAAGTCTGATAAAAAATCTCTTCATCGGGGCCCAAAGTAACATGAAGTTTGTTAAATAGTCAAACCTCTGAATTGTTAAAAATCAATAGCCTTCTAAAAATAACAATAGCTTCCCTGCAATGGAAAGCTATGAATCAAATACTGCCAAACACGTGTACTCATTTCAACTAAAATGATTCATCGCTTCCGGCAAGTACAGTAAAATTAACTGCACAATCTTATTGGCTCCAAGTTTTTGCTTACTTATTTTATTTTCTGAAAGTATGATTTTGAGGGTAGGAGGGTGTTTGGGTATTATATCCCGGCCCGGTTTTCTTCTTCCGCTTTACGTATTTGCCGGGCTTTGTAGGTGGAGCGGCCCCAGCTATAGCTAACGGTAATTACCAGCTGTTGCACACCGGGCCAATGCGATAGCCGGTTGTTGATAATACTCTTTTCACGGAATATGCGGGTTACTGTATAGGTGTTGAACAGATCGTAATAATTAATGCGGGTATTCAATTTGTTTTTCAACCAGCTTTTTTGCAGGCCCAGGTCCAGGTTAGATACGGGTTTGCCCATGTACAATCCGTCACCGCGTGGTGAGGTGTAGTAGTAATACACCTCAGCCGTAAAACCTTTGGGTAAGGTAAATACCTGTGTGGTAGCAGTGGTGAATGCAGTTATAGGAATGGCGTACGTGGCGTTGTGGTAAGGGGTGGGTTCTTTTTTATAGTATCCGTTTATATTATAGTTCATCTTCCACCAGGGGGTTACGGTTATGGGAAAGCTTATTTCCAGACCGGCAAAATGGTTGTAAGGCAGGTTTCTGCCCAGGTAGGCCAGTTCGTTGGTAATGGGGTTGTATTCCGGGTAACGGGTGGCAGGATCTGTTTCCTTACCTATATGTGCGGAAGCTGTAAAACGTTTCTGGTTCCAGGAAAGGGTGAGCTGGCTGGTGGCAGATGAACGGAGATAGGGGTTGCCTACCCAGTAGTTGAGGGGGCTGAAGTAAAAGCGGAAGGGATTAAGCTGTGAAAAATCGGGCCGGGTAATGCGACGGGTGAATGCCATGTTGAGTTGTTGGCTGGCAGAGAAAGCATAATTGATATTGAGGGAGGGAAGCCAGTTAAGGTAGTCTCTTTTTGTAAGCGGGTCTTTGGTAAAAGCATCGGCGCTGGTATAGGTGTGTTCGGCGCGGAGGCCTGCTGTTATACTGATATTACTGAACTGTTTTTTGTAATTCAGATAACCGGCGGTTATATATTCTTTATACAGAAAGCCGTTGCTGCGGCCGCTGTCTGGCTGAAATTGACCGCTGATAGCGAGCGTATCATACCGCAGGTTGTTGTGGGTGGTGGTAAAGGAAATGCGTGCACCTGCGCTCCATTCGCCTTTTAGTAACCTGCCGCTGATATCGGTTTGGGCAGTGCGGATAGTTACCTCATTTTTCAGGGCTGTTTTCCAATAAGATAGTAATTGGTTATTACGGGTGTTGGTGTTCTGTATGTTTTCCTGCTGCTGGTTGCTGATTTTTAGCAGAGAGGCAAAAAATGTCCATTGTGTTTGCTTCCATTGCAGTGTATGGTTGAGGTTGGCGGCATAGTTGTTTTGTTGCAGGTGCGCATTGTTATGGGAGCTGGTGTGCGATACCAGGTGGGTGGCTGTAGAGTCGGTTGTGCGCAGGGTATTCTCTGAAAATATGTCTCTGTTGATGCGGAAGGCCCTCAGTTGCAGTTCCAGCTGATGCCGGGTACTGAAACTGTATTCTGTATTCAGCTGATAATTAAAGTTGTTGTTGTTGGTGCGTGTATCTGTATTGGTGGCCATAATGTTGGTGTTAAATAAATGCTGGTACGCCTTATAGCCGCGTATGGTATTTCCTCCGGTATGGCCCAGCCGGGCTGTATAAGCCAGGCGCGGTGTTTTATAAGTAAGCAGCAGGTTGTTATCCGTCAGTGTATAGGCGTTGCGTTGCAGGCGGGAGGTAAGGGAGCCTTTCCAGCCCAGGGTTTGGTCGGGCTTCAGCCGTATATTAATAATACCCTTAAAGGTGGCATCGTATTGGGCGGAGGGGGTATTCATTACCTCTATGGAGGTAATCATATCCGCTGGCAGGGTGTTGAGGTAGTTGAGCAATTCTTCGGGGCTCATGGGCACGGGTTTGCCGTTGATGAAAACGGTGGGGGCTATTCTGCCAGATAACAGCAGATTCCCTTCACCACTTACTTCCAGTCCGGGTATTTTTTTCATTACATCCAATGCATTGGAAGCTGATTTAAACAGGCTGTTGCCGGCTATGTTTACTATCAGTTTATCTGCCTGCCGCTGAAAGGCCGGGCGATGGCCGGTTACCACCACCTGTTGCAGGTGCGCGGTATCGGTGTTGATTTGTGCGGTTGCTGTAAGGGTGGTTGCGGCCAGCAGGCTGCTGAGGAGTGTTCGGTATGCCATTGCCCGTGTTTGCGTAAACCTAACAAGGCTATTGGCTGGCAGCGTCTGGTTTTGCAATTCCGGCGTACGGATTTATAAAACCGTACGTGTACGTATGTTGAACTATACAGAGAATCAGAAAGTTAGGTGTTGGTGGTTTTTCCCTGGTTTTCCTTGTAAAAGGCCGGTGTAGTATCTTTTACTTTTTTGAATGCAGCGTAAAATGTAGATTTTGAATTGTAGCCCACTTCGTATCCAATGGCTTCCAGTGTAAGGTGGGAGTGGGTGGTGATAAGCCGGCAGGCGGCATGAATGCGGTACTCATTCATATAGGCAGAGAAGCTTTTACCCATATTGTCGTTCAGTAGCTGCGATAACTGGTGGGCGGAAATGTTTATTTTCTGTGCCAGATCACTCAGTTTCAGATGAGGGTTTTTGTACAGTTCTTTTTCCTGCAGCGCTTTTTCCAGTTTTTCTATCCATACCTGCGCCTCATTATCGGGTATTTTCTTTTTTGTACGTTCTGTTATAATGGCGGTTTGTACCTGTAAAATACTTTCCAGCTGGTTGTTTTGCAGGTAAAACAGAAAAGAGAGATAAAGGAAAAAGGAAAAAGTAAGCGCCCCGCTGATATAAATACTGCATACCCGCATAGCCAGCACGTACAGGGTAAATATACAGGCGGCAGCCAGGAATACCAGTAGTCTGAACTGCCGGGTAGCTTTTAAGCTTTTAGAAGGTATAATGGGTAATTGATAATCTTTCCACAGCAAATATCCGGCAACCGCTGTGTACAGGCCCCATTGCAGATAAATAAGCTGTATAATAATGCCGTTCCACAATTGGGGATATACCTGATAGGGTAGCCGTATACCACCTATTAGTACTATGGCGGCCAGTGTGCCCCAATGCCATTTCCAGGAAGGTCGTGGGTTGAGGTGGGACTCGATGGACGACCTTATAAAGAACAGGAGCGAAGGGCCGATGAAAAAGCAGGCAGATAGGCCCAGTTGCTTGTAAATGGGAGGCAGTTGCGGGTTAAAATACACCACTACGGATTTGGCCACCCGCAGGCTCATAGCCAGTAATAACAGGCCCAGAAATACTGCGGGCATGGACTTTCTTTTGCGGCTTATAAACAGGTAAATGCTCAGTAACAGGCCATTTGCTGCGCCAAGGGCGCTGGTAAGAAAAAGTAGTTGCTGGCCGGTATTCATAAGTAGTGTGTTTTGCTGCTTAACAAATCTAAGTGATTGTTTTTTGTTAGTGGCGTTTTTGGGATCAGCGGCTTTTTGCAGGTATGCCGGGTGTTTTTGTTTGATTATTACAATTATCTATTTGATTTGTCTAATGCGCCTGTTTTCAGGTATACTTATTTTTGTAGTGCAGATTTAAAGAAGCGTATATGTTACAAAGTGCGTCTGAGAGAAGAAAGAGACTGGCAACCATTCTGGCATTTATTTCCATTCCTTTATCTGGTTTTGTAACCGATATTTATTTGCCTTCTTTCCCTTCCATGGCCAACAGCCTTGGGGTGGCGGAAAGTAATATTCAGCTTACCCTTACCTGTTTTTTTATGAGCTACGGTATTTCGCAGCTGTTTGTGGGCAGCTTGCTGGATAGCATTGGCCGTTTTAAGCCTGCTATGTATGCATTGGGTGTGCTGATTGTATCCAGCGTGGTAATAGGTTTAACCAAAGATATTCAACTGATTTGCCTGCTGCGGGTATTGCAGGGCATTGCAGTGGCTTTTGTGGTGGTAGCCAAGCGGGCGTTTTTTGTGGATTTGTATTCGGGCGATAAACTGAAGCATTACCTGAGTTATTTTACCATCACCTGGTCGCTGGGGCCCATTGTTGCTCCGTTTTTAGGTGGTTACCTGCAAAAGTTGTTTAACTGGCAGAGCAATTTCTATTTTATTGCCGCTTACGCTTTACTGATGCTGGTGGCAGAGTTGCTGGTAAGTGGTGAAACCATGGCAGTACGTAAGCCTTTTCAGCTGAAGCGTATTAAAGATAATTACGGCATGATGCTGGGTAACCGGGTATTTGTGCTGGGCATATTTACGCTGGGGCTGGCTTACTCGGTAGTAATGGTGTTTAATATTGCCGGCCCGTTTGTAATAGAAAACTATTTTCATTACAATTCTATTGTAATTGGTTACTGTACGCTGGTGCTGGGCTTTTCGTGGATGATTGGTGGTATTATAGCCAAGCGACTTACTGCGCTGGACTTTAACCGAAAGGTGACTGGCTCTGCCACTTTGCAGTTGTGCTTAATTGTAGTGTTACTGCTGGTGGGGTTACAAAGTCATCAGTTGTGGAGCTTTATGCTGCTGGCTTTTTTTATTCATATCTGTTCCGGTTTTTTATATACCCTGCATTTTACCAGCACCATGCTGTGCTTTCCGCAACATGCGGGTATGACCAGTGGACTTATGGGCGGTATGGTGTATCTGATTACTTCGCTGTTTAGCTTTTTGTTATCCATCACAGGTAAAATAAATACGCAGCAGGATATAGTAACCCGGTATATGGCAATATCTGCATTGCTGGTAGGGGTGGTATGGTATACGGTATATAAGCGTAAGGCGGCGGCGGTAGCGCTGCAATAGTTGAGATAGTTGTAAAGTGCTGTTGAATAAAAAGAATAAAATATTTGCTTTTTAAAATCAAGTAGTTATCTTCGCTCTATCAATTAAGAAAATGAAACGAATATCTATCATAACAAACAATACTGTCATAGGAAGCATACGGCTTTCCCGTGGTTATTGATTTTTGTTATGAGGTATACATCATATCAAGATATTAAAAGCCCCGGAGCCATATAGCACGGGGCTTTTTTATGTACCTGCCTTAACGTGTTATATCCTTTCTCAAAGTGTTTACTGTTACTGCCGTCTGGTTTTAGTGGAAGAGTACCTGTATGCTGTAGTCTTCCGGAAAAGTAATTATTGATGCTTAGCTCAGCTGGTTAGAGCAGGTGCCTTATACGCACAAGGTCATCGGTTCAAATCCGATAGCATCAACTTAAAAACCATGTGTAACAAAACGTTCTTTGTATACACCGTTTTGTATTTTCCAGATAACTGCGTAGCCTCCGGCTCCATCGCTATTGAGCGAATGAATGTACAATGTGTTTGATGTTTTGTCCAGATGCGCTTTCGTATGCTCCAGATTGGGCTGATATAAAGTAGCCAGGGCAGATTGGGGTAGGGTAATAGTATTTTGTCCTATTTTAACGGTAATACTCTGGTATTCTGTTTCGGGCATGTTACCGTCTGTTCCCCATATGGGTTTGTTGTCAATGCGCTCTGTCAGGCTTCCTCCGTCAATATATTTAATAGTATGCTTTTCTTTCTGAAACTTTTTTGTGGTAATTATTACCTGTATGCTGTCTTTGTTTAGTTTCAGAGAATTATGTGTTTTAGTAGTTGCCGGTATCGATGGCAGTGCCGACACCATTATATACCGGTCGTTGTATACCCATCCATCTTCTTCTCCCGGGCCTTTGGAATAAAAGATATAGCTCCAGTTGCCCTGGTTTTCCAAACAGTAGATAAGGTGGTTGTTATGAAGTGTATCGGTTATTTTATTGCTTTTGCCTGCTCCGCTTCTCACGTTAGTGTATCCATCTTTGTCTGCAATAATTGCGAATGGCGACTGGCCCCAGGCGTTTATGGAAAAGAGAACGAACAGTAGCAGGGTTATTGTTTTCATTGTTGTAAGGGTTTGCCTTTGATTGATTGGCTGTAAATGTATACTCAACAGCGCTTATCTGGTAAAAAATTATGGATGTCTCCAACAAAGTTTCCTTCCTGGCTGTATCTGAAGCTGCCCGGGTTGCTTTGATAGCCTGCGGCTTAAAATACCGTAAGAGCACGTATGATGCCGGGTGTAAAACGTGCGGGTGCCGTATTGCGCAGGAATCGGGTTGTGCTGTTGGGGAAAATGCAGACCTTTGTGCCTGCCCCATGCGGGAACTGAATACTATGGAGCTATTTGCAAAAGAGTGGGATAAGGGTAAGAACTGGCTGCCGTACGACGGAGTAGTGCAGTATTACGGCGCAGTACTGCCATTGGCAGAGGCGAACCGGTATTTTAACCTGCTGATGGATAAGATTGAATGGCGTAATGATGAAGCCATTATTATGGGTAAGAAGATTATTACCAAACGTAAGGTGGCATGGTATGGTGAGAAGCCTTTTGAGTATACGTATTCGCGCGTATCTAAATATGCGCTGCCGTGGACGGAGGAATTGCTGACTTTAAAACAGCTGGCAGAAACGGAGAGCGGTGAAACATACAATTCCTGCCTGCTGAATTTATACCATACCGGTGATGAGGGAATGGCCTGGCATAGCGATGGGGAAACGGATCTGAAAAAAGACGGTGCTATTGCCTCGCTAAGCTTTGGTGCAGAAAGGAAATTTGCCTTTAAGCATAAAGCAACCAAAGAAAAGGTAGAGCTGGTGCTGGAACATGGCAGTCTGCTGGTTATGAAACATACTACGCAAACCCATTGGTTGCATCGGTTGCCACCTACTAAGCTGATACACGCTGCACGCATAAACCTCACTTTCCGCACCATTGTAGCGTAGCACTTTAATACTTTCTAACCGGTATTGTGTGTCTGGTTTCCATTATTCTTCTGTATTGATAGTTTTTGACTATATAAGCATAGATTTAATCAATTACGATTATTTGCGCAGCTTCCTAATTTTACCGGGTTCCGGCACAACTTACTGCCGCAGGAAATTGTTTAGTCAAATACTACAAACAGATAACAATGCAAAAAGACTCTAACGACATCAGTAAATGCCCGTTTCACAATGGCAGTTTAAAACACACAACCGGAGGTGGTGGCACCAGAAACCGCGATTGGTGGCCCAACCAGTTAAAGCTGAGTATTCTGCGCCAGCATGCCCCTCAATCTAACCCGCTGGGTGAGGCGTTTAACTATGCCGAAGCTTTTAAAAGTCTGGATCTGGAAGCTGTAAAGAAAGATCTGCATGCGTTGATGACCGATTCTCAGGACTGGTGGCCGGCAGATTTTGGTCATTACGGTCCCCTGTTTGTGCGTATGGCCTGGCACAGCGCCGGTACTTACCGCGTATGGGATGGCCGCGGTGGCGCGGGTATGGGGCAGCAACGTTTTGCCCCGTTGAACAGCTGGCCCGATAACGTAAGTCTGGATAAGGCCCGTCGTTTATTATGGCCTATTAAACAGAAGTATGGTCAAAGCCTTTCCTGGGCCGATCTGCTGATATTAACCGGTAACGTAGCACTGGAATCCATGGGCTTTAAAACCTTTGGCTTTGCAGGCGGACGTGAAGATGTATGGGAGGCCGATGAATCTGTATACTGGGGTGCTGAAACCACCTGGCTGGGTGGTGATATCCGTTATGCAGATGGCTCGCACGGCGTACCTAAAGAACATGGCGTAGTATCGTCTGATGATAACGCAGATGGGCATATTCATAAAAGCCGCAATCTGGAAAAGCCATTGGCTGCGGTACAGATGGGATTAATATATGTAAACCCCGAAGGGCCCGATGGCAACCCTGACCCCATTGCGGCGGCCAGAGACATCCGGGATACGTTTGCCCGTATGGCTATGAATGATGAGGAAACCGTAGCGCTGATAGCAGGTGGACATACTTTTGGTAAAACCCACGGCGCAGCTCCTGCTTCGCATGTAGGAAAAGAACCGGAAGCGGCGGGTTTAGAGGCGCAAGGCCTGGGTTGGAGCAGCAGCTACAATACCGGCAAAGGGGCAGATACCATTACCAGTGGCCTGGAGGTTACATGGACTACCACACCCACACAATGGAGCAATAACTTTTTCGAAAACCTGTTTGCGTTTGAGTGGGAGCTGACCAAAAGCCCTGCGGGTGCGCACCAGTGGGTGGCTAAAAATGCAGATAGTATTATACCGGATGCGTATGATGGCAGCAAAAAACATTTGCCTGCTATGCTTACTACCGATCTTTCGCTGCGTTTAGATCCGGAGTACGAGAAAATATCCCGTCACTTCCTGGAGCATCCCGATGCGTTTGCAGATGCTTTTGCACGGGCATGGTTTAAGCTTACCCACCGCGATATGGGGCCGCGTGCACGTTATCTGGGTACGGAAGTGCCTGCTGAAGAATTGTTGTGGCAGGATCCGCTGCCGGAAGTAGATCATGTACTTATCGGTGCAGAAGATGTAGCGGCGCTGAAGGCGAAAGTACTGGCAGGCGGTTTATCTGTTTCTGAACTGGTTGCTACTGCCTGGGCTTCTGCTTCTACTTTCCGTGGGTCTGATAAACGTGGTGGTGCTAACGGTGCCCGCGTTCGTCTGGCTCCCCAGAACCAGTGGATAGCCAATTACCCGGTGCAGTTGCAGAAAGTGCTGAATGTACTGGAAGGTATTCAGGCTGAATTTAACGGTGCGCAGCAGAATGGTAAGAAAGTATCGCTGGCCGATCTGATTGTACTGGCGGGTGATGCGGGTGTAGAAAAAGCAGCAAGGGATGCAGGGCAGGAGCTTACCTTACCTTTTACGCCCGGCCGTACAGATGCTTCACAGGAAAAAACTGATATAGAATCGTTTGGCTACCTGGAGCCTGTGGCGGATGGTTTCCGTAACTTCCGTAACATACAGTTTCCTGTATCTACAGAAGAACTGCTGATTGATAAAGCACATCTGCTTACGCTTACTGCGCCTGAGTTAACGGTACTGGTTGGTGGCCTGCGTGTGCTGAATACCAACTTTGATGGCTCGCAGCATGGTGTGTTTACTACACGTGCCGGTGTGCTTACCAACGACTTTTTTGTAAACCTGCTGGATATGAATACTGCCTGGAAAGCAGCTTCTGCAGACAAGGAAGTATATACCGGAAGCGACCGTGTAAGTGGCAAAGCCAAATGGACTGCCACCCGTGCTGATCTGGTATTTGGCTCCAATGCAGAACTGCGGGCTATTGCAGAAGTGTATGCCAGTAGCGATGCGGGACAGAAGTTTGTAAACGACTTTGCAGCTGCCTGGACAAAGGTGATGAACCTGGACAGGTTTGATATAGTATAATACACCACAGACCGGGGCATGAACAACCACATCCCGGAAATAAAAAGAGGCGTTCCGTTTATCCGGCAACGCCTCTTTGGTTTATATCGATCTTATGTAATCGTCCAGTTCTTCTTCCTTGCTCAACCCCAGTTTTAGTTTAATGCGGTAGCGTGCCATCAGTATACTTTTGTGTGCAATACCCAGCCGCTGTGAGGCTTCTTTATTAGAGAGGCCGAGGTAGATGTAAGAGCAATGTTTCAAATCCAGTTTAGACAACTGATTGGCAGAGCGTTCTTTCAGTGTTTCAAAAAAGCCGGGGTGAACGCTGTCCAGTTCTGCTTTGCTATCGGCAAACGATTCGTCCAGCCGTTTATCGTGGTTAATAATACGGTTTATCTGTGTTAGCAGAGAAGCGGCGCTTTTGTTTTCGGCAATGGTCTTTTGCAGGGTTTGCAGCAATTCTGTTTTCTGTTCCACCTGCAGGGTGCCTGCCAGCAGGTCTTTCTGCAGGCGTTCCTGCCTTTCCAGTAACAACTCCTGTTCGGCGGTCAGGCGCAGGGTTTCTTCGTTTTTAAGCAGGGCCTGTAGTTCTGCCTCCTGCTTTTCCATGGCCAGTTGTTTGTTTTCCTGTTGTTTCAGTTGCGCGGTAAGTGCCGCATCGTTCTTCGCTTTTTCTGCCAGTTGCAGGCGAAAGCGGAGGGAGCGTATCAGGAAAATAGCAGCGGTAACGGATACCAGTGCCAGGCCTATGTACAGATAGCCCAACCTTTTGTGCAGCCGGGTGGTTTGTTGTAAAGTAGCCAGTGCAGTGGCATTTTTCTCTGCCTGATACCTGGCTTCCAGTTCTTTGGTGGTATTCAGTTTTTCCTGGTTGTACAGGTCGGTATACAGGTGGTTATACCTGTACATGTACTCCAGCGCATCCTTGTAGCGGCCCCGCTTTTCTGCCAGGCCGGAGAGAGAGGCCATAAACTGAATTTTGGTGGCCAGGTTTCTGCTGCTGTCGGTGGGCATCATACTCAGGCCTTTCAGCAGTAACGCTTCTGCATTGTCATAATTACCGGCGGCCACTTCATAGTCGCTTTTCATACCATAGCAGTTGGCCACTACTTCTGTATGGTGTGTTTCTGTACCAATTTTTTCTGCGTAATCCAGGTAATGGAATACTGTATCGCGGTAGCTGGCCGGAAAAAACTGGGCGTATATATCGGCGGTATTTAGCGCTACAATGGCACCAACGCTGTGGGTAATAACCTTATTTTTTTGGGTGAGATACGTGTTCAACGCAAGTTGGTTGTAATACAGGGCCGAATCCAGCGCTTTCTTGTCTTTATGCTCTATATAGTTGTATTGCCAGTAGGTGCCCAGTGTTTGCCAGGCGCAGAGTATGGCATCTATATCACCGGCTTTTTGTGCTGCGTGCAGGCTTAGCTGTGCATACTTTTTATGTAATGGGCCATCGTATTCATTGGCGTAAATGCCAGCCATTACATAATAAACACCGGCTTCGTAATAAGGCGAGCCTGCTTTTTCCAGGTATTGCAGTGCCTGGCTGGCGCTGGCAAGTGCCTCTTTGGATTTGCCTTTCTGATTTTCTATCCAGCTTTTGCGGTACCAGGCAATGCCTCTGGCCAATGGGTTTTCTGTTTTAGCAGCGTAAAAAAGAGCACTGTCCACCGCCTGTGTGGCCTGTGGCATATCATCGTTTTGCAGATACACGGGCGCCAGAATGGCATAAGCAATGGCCAGGTGCTGCGCATTGGAAAGGGGGCGTGCCAGCTGTACTGCCTGTAGTCCGTTTTGTATAGCCAGGCTGTTTTGGGTTGCCGATTGGGCCCTTGCCAGCAGGCTAAGGGTGTGTACTTTTTGCTCCGTGGTAAGTTTTTGTTGTTTAAGTACAGCAGTGAGGGAGTCTGCCGGTGTTTGTGCGGGGCTGGTAAGCGCAGATACACCCAAAAGAAGAATGTAGAGCGCTATCTTGCTGATTTTCTGTAACATGTGAGCGTTTGTATAGTGTTTGTAGTTAGCATCTTTCCACTCATGTAGAGTATTTGTAGATACCGGATTTTCCTGATCGCTGCCTTGCGGCCCTATTTTCGTGTACGAATTAGCGGGTGTAAATATAATTATTAGTAGAAAAAGAGAAAGGCCGATGATGCAATATTTTGAGTTTCAGGATGATAACGTTTCCTGCTTTTTAGAGATTACACTAGAAGATACCGTTGTAAGAACCCGGAGCGGACAAAAAGGCACAAACGGTGTTGCGGAAGAAAGGGTTTTTGACAATGCCAACACCGCTGCGCAGGAATATGAGCGGTTGGTAGAGGAAAAGAAGGGTGATGAATCGTACTACTTTGTATTGGGAGAATACAGGTTGTAAATACCCGGCCAGGCGCCAGGTATAAGTGTGCTGACTTATACCGGCCGCCTCCGGAATGTTTAACCTATGAAAACGAAGAGGTAATCTTTTGCTTCGTTTGCTTCACGGATAATTTTTTTCAGCTGCGCCAGGTCGTGTACCAGTTGTACTTTGTTATAAGCCTTGCCGGGTACCATTTCCTTTTGCCACATTTCGGGGTACACTTTGTTACGGTTCAGTTCATCTGCATCATACCGGGCCTCTATATCTGCTGCCGATACGTTTTCCAGAAAAGCGTGCAGCAGTGCAACAGCTGCCGGTGCATGATAGGGGTACAGCAGGGGCACTTCAAAAAACTCAATCTGCCCATCGTACGATACGTTGCTTTCCATCACTTCGCTGCCCAGCATGGTTTGCGGGTTAAAAATAGCGTGTACCAGTCTGGTGGCCGGCGCATCCTGGTGTTTAGCCAGCAGATACTCCAGTGCCGCGAAAGTTCCGTGAAACAGTACGTGATCTGTTGCGGCGGCCTGATCAAAATGACTTTCTTCTGACTGCTCCAGTTGTGTAAATACCTGTTCTGATACTCTGTAAATAGTTGCGGACTGACTCATTAGGGTTGTGTACGGTTATTGGATTAAATTCAGACTCTCAGCGAGCCACGGAAACCTCTTGCTGCATAGTAAGAAGAAGCGCCGTTGTGATACACGAATATATGGTCGTACCGGCGATCGGCAAAAAGAGCGCCACCCAATTTTCTGATAGGTGCCGGGGTTTGTATCCAGCTGGATGTTTTCAAATCAAATTCTCCCAGTTGCTGCAGCTGTCGGTACTGTTCCTCATTCAACACCTCAATGCCCATAGTCCCGGCCATGTTAAGGGCGCTGTCTCCGGGTTTGTGTTCTTTACGGGCTTCCAGTGCTTCATGGTCAAAGCAGGTGCTCCTGCGCCCTTTGGGGCTTTCTGCTGCGCAATCGTAAAAAAGGTATTCGCCGGTTTTGGCGTCCTGTGCCACTACATCCGGTTCGCCATCGGTCTGTTCCATCTGCTGTAACGACCATAGTTTAGCCGGGTTTGCCTTCAGCCTTTTCTCTACATCTTCCCATTCTATGCCTTTATGGCGATGCGCGTTTTTACCAAAGCGGGCTTTTAATATTTTTAACAGGCCGGTGGTTTCTTCGGAAGACAATTTCTTTTTAGTGCTCATGATGTGGTTATTTATCTGTTTAATCGTTCAGGCCTTTCGGGGGTTCATATGTGTGCGGTTTGCGTGTTTACCGCCACCAGTCTGCGGTTGGGCGGTCTGAAATACCAGCTGCAAATGGTTAATGTCAACAGTAATATTGAGGGAAATGTTTGGTTGATGCTATCACCCGATGCCAGGTGTGAGTATATAGCGCCCGTCATGACAAAGAAAAAGCCTGCATAAGCCCATTCTTTCAGCAAGGGAAAGCGGGGCAGAAGAATGGCAATTGCCCCGGTTATTTTCCAGATGCCCAGTAGCGTCATTACATAGGTGGGGTAGCCCAGACTGGTCATAAAGGTAGATTCGTCTTTTATTTGTAATAATTGCACTAACGCTGTAGAAGTCATACCCAATGCCAACCATACGGTGGCTATCCAATAAATGATTTTATGGCTTTTTTTCATAGCGGATTATTGTAAACGGCTGGCAATGGTTTGTAAACGTTCATGTGCCATGTTAAGGCCCATGGCAAAGGGAAGGCGCAACTGCTGATCGCGGTGCGCTACCGATTTATACACAATAAGCATGTTGAGTTTGCTGGTACTGGCGGTGAGCGCCTCAAATTCCAGAAACTCCAGTTGTGCGTCAAAACCGGGTGCCGCCATCTGAAAAGTGCGTACTATTTTTTCATTGGGTATTATATCGTGTATGGTACCTGCTGCGGTAAAAACCACATTCCCCTGCGGGTCTGAGGTTTCAAACTGCCAGCTGCCGTGTTTTTTGTTTTCCAGTTTTACTACTTTGGTACCCATCCATTCTGCTACAATTTCCGGTTGGGTGTAGGCTTTAAAAAGCAGCTCCACAGGCAGGTCAAACTCCCTGGTAATCAGTATATCCTGTCTGCCTTCTCCGGCTTGTACTTTTGTTTTCTTTTCCATATGGTTTGGTTATGATTTGTATTTCTGCATAATGTCTTCCAGTTTATTAAACCGGTCGTCCCACATCTGACGAAAAGGTTCAATAAAGTCTGCTATCTCCTTCATTTTATGAGGATTTAACTGGTAATGCACCTCCCGGCCATTTTGCTCCTGTTTCAGCAGTTCGCATTCAGTAAGAATCTGCAGGTGCTTTGAAACTGTAGGTCTGGCAGTATCAAAATTAGCGGCGATAGCGCCGGCGGTCATTGCCTGCGACGCCAACAGCAGCAGAATAGCCCGGCGTGTGGGATCTGCTATTGCCTGAAATACATCTCGTCTCAGATTCATTGTGTAGTTATTTGGCTACAAATGTAAGTGTAGTCAATTGGCTACGCAAAAATATTTCTGTTTCGCTGGTAGCTGGCAGTAACCAGGTGGTTTCATATGCATAAGCCTGGGTAAATCTGTTGGAGGTAACGTGCCCGGATTTTAAGGGTATTGTGTTTGCGATAGAATTACCTTTAAAACAATCATTTGCTTACGGAGTATTTATAAGAGTTGCTTTAAAAACTTTCAACACAAAAAATTCTAACCATGATTTTACAAGCCTTATTAACCGAGTTTGAGTACGAAGTAGCCAGCACCCGTAAACTATTGGAAGCTGTTCCGGAAAAAGACATTCTATACAAGCCATCTCCCGTATCCTGGACAATGGGCGAACTGGCGCAGCACATTGCCACTATCTACTACTGGTACGTAGGCACGCTTACCAAAACCGTATACGATATGGCTGCAGACTCGCTGGAACGCGGCAGCCCCGATGATATTAAAGCCACGCTGGCATTGTTTGAGAAAAACGTAGCGCTGGCCAGAACTGCCTTACAGGGGCTGAAAGAGGAAAACCTTACAGAAGACTGGACTATGAAGGTAGGTGAGCGTGTGGTGCTGGGGCCTATGCCGCGTGGTATTGTGGCGCGTAGCTTTTTGTTTAATCATATTTATCATCACCGCGGGGAGATGATTGTTTATTTACGTGCCACCGGTAATAAAGTGCCTGGTATGTATGGGCCGGTGTATGAGGATAGCGCGGGAAGTAAATAGGGGTGTATTGGTGAATTCACTGCCACTTCAGATGCTACTATTGCTCAGGGGGGTGTTACCTACCGTTTTATTACCAAAGCTGATATGGCAACCAGTGAGGTGGGAGGAGTGCTGCGCTTTAGCAACGAAAAAGCCAATACGATAGACTTTTCCTACAAGTCATCAGGCACGCTTACGACATCGATTTATGAAAATGGCTCCCTGGACAATGACTTGTCGTTTGATGTGCCTTTCACCTACAACCTGTCTAACTCTAACGGAGAGAACAATTACAAGGCAGTGGGTACTGATTCTATTTATTTTCCGGGTGGCGGATTGGTTACTGTTCCTGATGCGTCTGGTTCCAATGCTAACCCTACTACCGTGCCTACTATGGCCAGCGGATATAAGTATCGTATTTTTAAAGGCATTAGCAGTGATACGCTGGTAATGACCATGAATGCCGCTTATCAACAAAATATTACTAAGCAGGCTATAACTGCCAGATCAGCTAATACCGCTTATTCTTACATGGTGTTTGCAAAAAAATAGAATGTTCACCTTTTGGTTGTAAGGAATCCGGTTTCGGGTTCCTTTTTTATTTATGTCATTAACCCTAAGTGTTGCAGCAAGTTGTGCAAACAACTAACCCTTCACAAAGCCTGCTAATTCTTTCCCGGTCTGAAGGATGTACGTGCTTTCCTTTATTTTTTCAAAAGCCGCAAGTATTGCAGGCGAAAAGCCCTGCAAGCCTATAAAAGCCCCCATAATATTGCCTGCTATTGAGGCATTTGTATCTGTATCTCCACCGCAAAGAATAATTTCTGTATATATTTCTTCTGCACTTTTCTCTTTTATTTTTCCGGCAGCAAATATGGCAAAGGGTACCGACTCTATTACATGGCCGGAGCAGCCAACCAACTGTGCTGCCCGTGCAATGCTTAGTGCCGGGTTTTCATACAGTTTTACTATGTTATCGCGTACAGCTGTATCTGGAATTACAGATACTATCAGGCCTGAAAGAGTGAGGTCCGGAAACCAGATATCTTTACGGATGGCGTCTATGGCATGAAGCACAGCAAGGCATCCGGCATATGCTTCATCGTTTTTATGAGTGATACAACAGATATCGCGTATCAGGGTTTGATCTGTATGCGGATCTGTAAAAAAGGCGAGTGGTGCTATTCTCATGGCAGCACCGTTACCGGCAGCATATTCCCCAGAGCGACCTGAAAGTCCCCAATGGGCGCCTACCTGCAAATCTCTCAGTGCTTTCAGGGTGCTGGCTCCCAGTCCGGTAAGTTTACGGTTATTATACCAGGCCAGCATTCTGGCGGCAATCGTCTGTGGCGATACCGATTTTGATGCCAGTATGGCTTCGCAGGTGGCAAGTGTTAACTGCGTATCGTCTGTTATGCCCCGTATCTGTTCCAGTTGTACAGAAGATACATTACTCTGGCCTTCATAACTGCTTCCCCATGCATCACCTATAGCGCCACCCACCAGGCAGCCTAAAAGTCTTTGTTCTACAGAAAGCGCAGCGATTTTTGAAGGCGGAGTGTTATATGCGGAAGCTGTTGTGGCATAGCCTACCATGCTATGTTGGTATATCGCCTTTGCTGTTTCGGGCATTGATTCCGGAAAAGTAAAGGGCACTTCTTTACCCAGCAGTAGCCGGTTAATCAAAAAATCAACAGTTGCTATATCGTAGTTATTGTTATCCTGTTTGTATTGCTGCTGGTTTCTGTTAATGGTTAACCGTGTAGTGGTGCAGCTATTGTCGGGCTGTACTACCAATGTTACCTGAAAGATATGGTGTCCTGTCCAGCTTCTGTGAAAGTTTAGAGTGTTGTTATCGCAATAGATAAACCATTTGTCTTCCATTTCCATTGGAATAAAGCCCTGCCGGATCTGTTCAAACTCCTGTGCAGAAAAAGCTCTCTGGTAGTCCAGTTCTACCTTTTCATTGGGCATGGGTGCTGTTTGCCAGTCGGTGGGGAGTGCTACAGTGCTCATTAATAAACGTGCTGCTGCAATTGTTTTCTACAACAGTACGTGCAAAATAAGCAGTAATAATAAAAGTTGTTTATGGATTAGTGTTTTTCATGCATCTGCTATAAAGGAGATGTCGTCCAGTAACTGGGGGCGAAATGGAATTCTGCTTACATGTATGGGCAGGCGACAGATTGTTGAAGTATGGCAGAATAAATAGGAACAGAAGGCATTCTGCCATTTCACCAGCTACCGGAGGTGCGATTTGAGAGTCCAACGTGCCCGGTTTGTGGGAAGTTACGTTACAGCAGAACTCCTATTCTTCCTTTCTCAACGCCTGTAACAGCAAATGATGGTGCAGTAGGGGCATTGGAGTGGCTGATGCGTTCTTTTCATACTGTTGCAGGAAAGGTTCCAGACATTTTGTTTCATACACAGACTTCCTTTGTTTGTTGTTTAGTCTTTCGCGGATATTACTGATGAGGGTGTTGGCTTTTGCAGCGTTACCCTGTGTGTGGTAATGGTATATAAAACTTAACTGGATGGAATAAAAGCTGTTAAACAGCGTGTAGTCGGGAACTATGCCACTGTCGTCTTCGCCTTCTTCTGCCAGATGTACCAGGCGTTCCGGATTGCGGTTAAAGAATGCTTCCGGAAATTCTTTATTCAGCCAGGTAAAGTAGGTATTCTCTGCTATTCCTATATCTTCTGTCAGGCGGTCTATCTGGCTTTGTAATGTTTTTGCGGGTTTGGCAATGTCAAACTTCCAGCCCCCGTAATCGTGCATAAATTTCTTATCCTCCTGCCTGTCCTGGGGTAGCGAGGCAATGGTCATCTGAGTAAAATGCAGGTGTGCCAGAACAGTATCTGCCTGGCGTTGCTGCCAGTTGAGTAACAGCCGGTGTTGCATGCCCAGATGGCACATCAGCATCTTGTCTTGTGCTTCATATACCACCCATATAAATTTGCGGCCGGCTGGCTCATCTTTATACCAGCTCCATTGGTTTTTTTCTGCCCCGGCAATAGCGGTCCAACCGGCTTGTGACAGGCTGGTATTTAACTGAACGTTGATTAGCTGGTCTTTCACGCCTGCATTGGCCAGTCTGGCTTTAGCGGCTTTTTCGTAGGCGGCTTTTATGGCATCGGGTGTTTTTTTCAGGTCCAGCAGAAAGCGGGCTGCATATTCTTTATCTGGTGTGTCCGCCATTTTAGCTTCTTCAGATAATACAGGTAGCCTCAGGTCTTCGTCTATATCGCGGTTGCGTTTTACATTATTGCGCTGGGCAATGGTGCGTAGCTGCAGCAGGTCTTTATGTGTTATCAGGTCATACAGGTTGCTGCTAAGTCCTTCTGCCTCGCCAAGGGTACCTTGAAGGTATCCGTTTACCAGCAGGCCGTACCATTGGGTAAGTAAGGTTTGCTGCGCCTGTTTTTCGGCTTCCTGTGCCAGATGGTAAACCAGGCGTGTTATAGGTATTACGGCGTTGCAGGCATCGCCGGGCAATATACCTTTTTCACAAAGTATCTTCCAGCTGGTGCTACCAGCATCTACATATATAAAAGTACCGTCTTCCTCCTGTTCTATACGGGCCAGTTCGCCGGTTGTTTCATCTTCCAGCCATCCGGGTATTGTTACCTTTTTAGTGGTATGCGCCGGGTAGGTATCTAAGGGAAGACGATATACAAATCCATGTTTCAGCAGAATGGGCATTACCCTAAAATGGGTGTACGAGGTATCGTAATAGTACTGAATGCCATAAAGCGCTGCCAGATAATCGCGTTTGGCTGCATCGGGTAGGGTAGCGGCATCTATCAGATGCACGGTGTCTTCAATCAGGTCTTCAATTGCGTGTTGTGACATAAGGATTGGATTTTGAAGCGACCCCTTCTGCGCTAAAATTGGTCCAAACTGTGCTGGCGGGTTGTTTTTTATTTCTTAAGATTGTATCTGCTAAAGGATTAAGCATTTAATGGGAGTAGAATACCAACATGTATATACAGGAAATATCAATAAACATACAGGCTGACGTAGATAAAGATGATGCGGTGGAAGAATTTATGAACCTGATGTATGCTTACCGCAGTAGTGGCCAAACGCAGGGAAGAATAGAATCCCGGTACATCGAGGGTGGGAGAATTGTAAGCCTGCCTTTTACGCTGGAAAAAGACGCTCTTGACACGAAGTTTAATAACTATTATGTAAATGAATATGCGGAGCGGGTGGAAGCTTTTTGTAAGGCTAAGTTATTTTACAGAACAGCCGGCAAGGTGTATGATGGTTACGAAGGAGCTTGTAAGTGCGAAAAGTCTGATTTTTATATTCTGATTACCAATTATCTATCTATTGATTCACCTATTACCTGCGGCAATTGTAAAAACACGGTACCGTTGTATAAACTTCCTGTGTATTACGACTATGGTTATATGCCTGTTTTAAGCTGGGAGAGCAATTATAATGCATGCGACACTTTGCAAATGAATGGTGAGGTAGGCGAGCGATGGGCTTTAAATCAGATGCAGGAGTTAAAATCGCAACTTTCAAAACAGGGCCTGAAAATCTGCAGAAAGATAGAAGAGTTAACTGGTATACCTGTTTACTACTATCTGCATAATTATAGAAAAAACGTTGGAAATGAATGTTTAAAACTCTGCCCAGGTTGTGGCATGCAATGGCATCTTAAAACACCATTACATGCCAGCTACAATTTTAAGTGTGATGATTGTAAACTGTTGTCAGTAATATCGCCCAATTCCTGATGGGTATTTGCGGCGGCTGATTTAGTGGTAATTTTACTGCCAGTAAAACGAAACAAAATGTCTATATCCACTGAAAACGAAAGAATAGGTGTGCAGCAGGCCAGTGATGCTGTTGCCATTACGCTGAAGAAGATGCGGGAATATGCCAGACCAGGCATGAGTACCAAAGAACTGGATGAATACGGCGGTGCCTTGCTGGCTCAGATGGGCGCTTCTTCCGCTCCTGCGGTAACTTATCATTTCCCGGGTTATACCTGTATTAGTGTGAATGAAGAAATGGGGCATGGCATACCCTCGGCCAGTAAAATATTACAGGAAGGTGATTTGGTTAATATTGATGTGTCTGCAGAGCTGAATGGCTTTTGGGCTGATAACGGAGGTTCCTTTGTATTAGGGCAGGATATTCATGGCCACGGCAGGCTGGTGCAAGCTTCCAAAGAGATATTAAGAAAGGCCATCAGTAATATTAAAGGCGGCGTTAGAATATCTGATATCGGGGGCTTAATTGAAACTGAAGCCAGAAAGGCAGGATATACGGTTATAAAAAACCTTACAGGGCACGGCACCGGTGGCAGCTTGCATGAGGAACCTCATGAAATTGCCAACTACCGCGATAGGTACAACACCACGCGTTTTAAAAAGAATTCTGTAGTAGCTGTAGAAACCTTTATTTCTACGCGCTCTACCATTGCTGAAACGCAGGCCGATGGCTGGACGCTGGTGGGTAATAAAGGTGGGTTTGTGGCCCAGCACGAACATACCATTATGGTAACAGGTGGTGAGCCGGTGATATTTACTGCACAGAATGGTATATGGGATTGATAGAAAAGGGGTGTAGATTAATACATCCAAGCTGCCATAGGGTAGCCGGGATTAGGTGAAAGGATGATTGTTGTCATAGGTGAGGCCATTTTGCAGGCTGAGATTCGCGTCCAAATCATTTTTGGTAAATCAGCAGCGCGTCTGCAAAACAAATATTCATGCACACCCCCGAAGTACATAGTTTTCATATTCCGGTATTAGGCTTAGGTTATAGTATAGATACACCAGTTAAGGTAGCCCGCTTTGGCATAGCATCGGTAATTTCAATAGTAGATGATGAACTGGTGGAGAAAATGCGGGAATATTATTGTTTGCAGCAGGGACTGGCCTATACGCCCATTACAGAGGCAACTGCTGATTTCAGGGCCGCCCGTATTACCGGTTACCTGAACCTGGTAAACGATATGGTGCAAAAGCAGATAACTGAGTTGCGTGCCTTGCCATTTGAACCTGGTAACGAACTGGATAAATATTTTGAGTTGTTGCCAGACAATACACAGTTGAAACAACAGTTTGTGAAAATGACTGCTTTGCCACCGGGGGCAGAAAAGCAGCGGTTGCAGCAATGTTTACGTGAGGCTGTTGTGGCAGGGGCCATAGATGTAAACGTGATGGCTAAGGTAGATAAGCAGAATACCGATGCGGAAGGTAATTCGCTACCCTCTGAATATTCCGATGCACTGGCGGCTTTACGTGGCTTCGCCAATAGTAATCTGCAATCTTCCGTAGTACTTTCTGCCGGTTACAACCCGCGTTTGTACAATTATATCGACCAGTTTTCAGACTTTTTACCAGATGCTAAGGGGCAGCTGCGCAAGAAACTGATTTTAAAAGTAAGTGATTACCGTTCTGCCCTGGTGCAGGGTAAAATGCTGGCAAAAAAAGGTATTTGGGTATCAGAGTTCAGAATAGAATCGGGCCTTAACTGCGGTGGACATGCTTTTGCTACAGAGGGCATGTTGCTGGGCCCTATACTGGAAGAGTTTAAAGAGAAAAGAGCAGCATTAACCACTGAGCTTTTTGCCATTTGCTGCGCCGCACAGGCTGCCACAGCTCAAACGGTTTTTACGGCGCGGCCTCCGCTAAAAATTACGGTACAGGGTGGCATTGGTACCGCTAGCGAAAATGAATTTTTATTGGAACATTATGCTGTAGACAGTACCGGATGGGGAAGTCCTTTTTTACTGGTACCTGAAGCAACTAATGTTGATGAGGATACGCTACAGCAGCTGGCTACGGCAGTTCCCGATGATTACTATATAAGTGATGCTTCTCCTTTGGGGGTGCCCTTTAATAACTTTAGAAAAAGCAGTTCGGAAATGCAGCGCCTGCAGAGAATTGAAAAGGGCAGGCCAGGCAGCCCGTGTGTTAAAAAGTATCTTGCTACCGATATGGAGTTTGGTAACAGTCCTATCTGTACTGCCTCGCGCCAATACCAGCACTTAAAAATAAAACAGCTGAAACAACAAGAGTTGTCGCCCGGGGCCTATCAAAAAGCCTTACAGGAAATAACGGTTAAGGACTGCCTTTGTGAGGGGTTGGGGGCAACCGCGTTGTTAGGAGATCGTATTACTTCATCACGCCGCAGTACAGCAGTAACCATATGTCCGGGCCCTAATCTTGCCTATTTTTCAGGGGTATTCACACTGTCTGAAATGGTAGGTCATATTTACGGCCGGTTGCAGTTGCTCAATGCTGTTTACCGTCCCAATATGTTTGTGAATGAGTTACACCTGTATATTGCTTACTGGAAAAAGCATTTAGAAGCAACCTGCAGCCTTAGTCCCAAACAGTTGAAATATATTCAAACCTTCAAAACCAATCTGCTGGAAGGCATTGATTATTATAAAAACAAAGCAGCGCTTTTTAAAAAGGAGAGTAACCAATACATAGCCACTATGAAAAAAGAACTGGACGATGCTATACTGGCATTAACCAGTCAGCCTGTTCCTGTGGTTGCAGGTGGTACTTCTGCAGGTATATAAGCTGGTTGTTACTGATCTGGCTTCCAGTGCCAGATGTTCTGATCCATATATTTGCCGTCCTGCTTAAAATGGTGAACGAATTTGCAAAGGAAGTCTACGCGCCTGCCCTTCGTTTATATGATAATCTCCGGAACCAGTACGGCTGCCGGGTAAATGTGGAATGCTGGCGTAAGACTTGCCGCTTAAAACCTTCATGCCGTAATGTTATACGGGGCAAATATATTTTGCATTTTGCTGCTTTTAGGCCATATTTGAAAGAAAAGATGAATAAGTTTATTTTTATTCTATTCTTTTTGCCTGTGACTATTCACGCAACCGCTCAACCTCTTAACGGAAGCAAGTCTGCATTACTGGACAGCCTTACGGCTGTTGTAGCAGAAAAAGACCATCCCGATATTCATAGCATTCTGATTGCGAAAAATGGAACGTTGCTGTACGAAAAGTATTTCAATGGGTGGACTAAAGATTCGCTGCACGATTCCCGGTCGGCTTTTAAATCTGTAACCAGTTTGCTGGTAGGTATAGCCCTTGATAAGGGGCTTATTAAAAATGTGCATCAGAAAGTGTATTCCTTTTTTCCGGAGTACAATGATTTCTCTGGTAATAATGCCTGGAAAAAAGATATGACTATTGAGCATTTGCTGCAGATGAAAGCGGGGTTTGACTGTGAGGAGTTTAACGATGGGAAGGACTGTGAAACAGATATGATGGCATCGGGGGATTGGGTGCGCTTTTCCCTGAATCTGCCTATGAAGGATAAACCCGGTACTGTTTGGGCATACAATTCCAGTGCACCTATGATACTGAGCGGAATTATAAGCCGGGTGGCAAATATGTCTGTAATGGACTTTGCCGCAAAGTATCTGTTCGGTCCCATGGGAATACAACATTACAGGTGGACGGTAGACCCTGCCGGGCATGGCATGACTGCCGGTTCGTTTTATATTCTGTCGTCCGATTTTGTAAAATTCGGAGAAATGGTGTTGCAGAAAGGTTTGTGGAATGGTAAAAGAATAGTGTCAGCAGCCTGGCTTGAAAAATCTACTGATACGCCCATTGGCATCCCCGATTTTTCGTTTTTAAAGTTCAGCAGGTCTCCTGTTGCTATTCCTCAACCCACCTGGTATGGCTATTACTGGTATAGTGAGGAAGTGAGAACAAAGAACTATCGGGAAAAGGTGCTTTTTGCCTCAGGCAACGGCGGTCAGTACATTATGTTGATAGAACGTTTGGGCATTGCTGTCGTTTTTACCCAGGGTTATTATGGAAGCTGGAAAGCCAAGCGGGCTTTCGATCTGCTGGCCAGGTATATTATTCCTGCTTTTGAGCCATAAACAGCAGACGGTATTTTAAAATGGTAAATGTTTGAAAAGTTGCCTGTTTAAATATCTTTGTGCAACTATGGCAAAAAATAATAAACACGAAGAGCGGTTGAAACAACAATCTGGTGCCATTCTGCAAGATATGCTGAAAGAGCTGGCTGCAACAAAGGCATTTGATGTGCATTTTGAAGAGGGTGATGACGATAGTTATGCCGTTGTAAAAACGAATGACTATGATGAAGACACAGAAACAGCGCTGATTTTGTTGTCGCAAAGCCGGTGGATATTGTCTCTGGGATATTACAACGAAAAGGATGACTTTATAGAACTGTTTCAGCCCCTTAGCCAAACAGAAATTGCTCTTATTCCTAACGGGTTACAAAAAGGGATGCTTAAGGTACTGGAAAGTGAGGATGGTTTGCGCTTACCCGGTGTTTTACTCACTAAATAGGGCAATCGTTATGGCTGAAACGAAGGCGGTGGTTGTTTATGCCACCGCTGAGCCATTTGTAAAAATGTTATATAAATTCATCGGCAGGCGCTGCCTGCGCAGAAAGGGAATGTTACTTGTCAAACCGCTTCAGAATAACTTCGCGTAGTTGCTCCCCGTTTCTATCTCCCCATTCTCCTAACGCTGATATAACAGGAATTAATGTTTTGCCCAGCGCTGTAAGGCTGTATTCTACTTTGGGGGGTACAACGGGAAAAATTTCCCGGGTAATTAATCCATGATCTTCCAGCTCATTCAGCTGCATATTCAACACCCGCCTGGTGGCATCCGGAATTTTACGTTGCAATTCGCTGGGGCGTTTATGGCCTTCGTTGATAAACCAGAGCAAGCGGATTTTCCATTTACCGTAAAGTACTTCGCCAATTAAGTCAAGCCCGCAATTCAGGTTCGGTAGAATCTTCCTTTCATACATACGATAAAAGTAAACCTATGTTGCGGATTACACCGGGGGAAAAATTTGTCCCTATGCCAATCGTATTTCACTGTTGTATCCGCTGTATACTACGTCAAAAACTCTACAGCGGTAAATTTACAGATTCACTATCAGGCAGTTGGTGCTGGTTAACGCGCCTGGGCCAGGGTGGGCATATCATTCCTGCTCATCCGGCATGTACATTCACAGCGCATGCGTTCACCACCGGTGCGTTTGGCGTTTTATTATTGGCTTTCCGGCACCTTTAAAAGTTTGTTCATGAAAAAATTAACCGGGTGTATTTTCCTGGCGCTGATTGCCTGTTTATGGCGCTTTAATGGTTTGGGCCAACCGGCCAATCCCCGTTTTCGTGTGCTGGCTTTGTATGAAAACGGAGGGCACCACCTTGCTTATTCCAGAGCAGCCCGTATATGGCTGGATAAGCTGGCAGCTGATAGCAGTTTTGCTATTGAGTATATTAACAGTGCCAACCTGATTACCGATGACTATTTATCCCGTTTTCAGGTTTTTCTACAGCTGGATTATCCGCCTTATACCTGGCCGGAAAAAGCCGTTAAGGCATTTGAACAGTATATAGAAAAGGGTAAAGGAGGCTGGATTGGCTTTCACCATGCAACGTTGCTGGGAGCGTTTGATGGTTATGCTATGTGGCCCTGGTTTTCTGACTTTATGGGTGGCATCCGCTTTGAAAATTATATTCCCGGTTTTGCATCGGGTAAGGTAAATGTTGAAGACACCGCACATCCGGTAATGAAGGGTGTGCCGCGTTCTTTTGTAATTGATAAAGAGGAGTGGTATACCTGGAACAAAAGCCCGCGTGCGCAGGTACGGGTGCTGGCCAGTGTAGATGAAGCAACCTACCAGCCCGATTCAAAAATAAAAATGGGAGATCACCCGGTAGTGTGGAGCAACCCGGCATGGCCCGCCCGCAATGTTTATATTTTTATGGGGCACGCTCCTGAGCTTTTCAACAACACGGCTTATACCACATTATTCCGGAATGCGCTTTTCTGGGCAGCTGATAAGCCTGCCCGGCATCAGGTGCATGTTAACCAGGTGGGCTGGGATGCTCAGGCGTGCAAAACAGCCATTGTGCAAACGGATAACCGCAATGCAGATACTGCTTCTTTTTTCATCAGACGGGAAGCCTCGCAGGCAATTGTGTTCAGCGGTAAGCTTGGCAAAGGGCAGCAGGTAGGGGAGTGGGCGCCGGGAGATTATTACTATCAGGCTGATTTTTCTGCCGTACGGCAGCCCGGTGTATACCGGTTGCTTGTATCGTTGCGTGGTGCGCCCTGTTTATCGCCCCCTTTTCAGATTGCTGATAAGGCACTGGCCAGCCTTACCATACCTTCCATTATCCATTATTACCGTAAACAGCGGGCCAATACGCCGCAGGAACAGGCAGCGGATAGCAACATGCTGTTGTTTGGCAGTAATAAAAGGGTGGACATTCGCGGGGGCTGGTGCGATGCCTCGGGCGATATCAGTAAATACTTTTCACATCTGGCCTACACCAATTTTATGCTGCCGCAGCAGATACCGCTGGTTACCTGGTCTATGATTAATACGGTAGAAACTGCACCGCAATTGTTGACTACGCTAAAAGTAAAAGATTCGCTGGAACAGGAAGCTTTGTGGGGCGCCGACTATCTGATGCGTTCACTATCCCCTGAGGGGTATTTTTACATGACGGTGTTCAGCTACTTCAAAAAAGACCCCGCTGCCCGCCGTATTGTGGGGTTACTGGCCAATAGTGTTACTACCGCAGATTACCAGTGTGCTTTCCGCGAAGGCGGCGGAATGGCTATAGCTGCGCTGGCCAGGGTATCGCGCTGGAAAAAGCATGGCGAAGCAACTGCTGCGCAATACCTCGCTGCCGCCCGCCGCGCCTTTGCACACCTGCTGGTGAACAACACGAAATATGCCGACGATGGCCGGGAGAATATACTGGATGATTATTGCGCATTAATGGCAGCCACTGAATTATGGAGGGCCACCGGTGAAGCACTTTATCAGAAAGAAGCACGCAGGCGGGCCGGTAACCTTGCACACCGCCTGGACCCTGAAGGGTATTTTATTGCCAATGAGGGCAGCCGTCCTTTCTGGCATGCGTCTGATGCCGGGCTACCCGTAGTGGCTCTAAGCCGCTACCTCGCCATAGAAACAGACACTGCTTATGGCAATGCCGCACTCAACACCATCCGCGGCTGGCTCAATTACCAGTTAAACGTAACCTACGAGGTAAGCAATCCTTTCGGGTATGCCCGCCAGACATTTGCCTTGCAGAATCAGATAAGGAATGGCTTTTTTATTCCCCATGAAAATGAATCGGGCTGGTGGTGGCAGGGGGAGAACGCACGGCTGGGTTCTGTTGCTACCGCTTTGCTTACAGGCGCACAACTGGTATATAACCAGCCTGCCGATAAACAGAAAAGGGATTCTCTGACTGCACTGGCAACCCGGCAGTTGGATTGGATATTGGGCAGCAACCCTTACTCTATGTGTTTTCTATATGGTTTTGGCACAAGCAATGTGCCTTACATGGCTTCTATGTATGGCCATGGTTCTGAGAAAGGCGGTATCTCCAACGGCATTACCGGCAAAGATGGCTATGCTGATGGCAGCGGTATTGATTATAAACAGGAAGCAGCCGGCAATGAATGGCGCTGGACCGAGCAGTGGATACCGCATGCCGCATGGTTTATGCAGGCGGTTACAGCGCTGGCGGCAGGTAAGTAATTACTGCCCTCCGGTTACATTATTTTTTTTCTGCTAACTACCCCCACATTTTCTTTTTTCAGAAGTCTACCTGTTATCCGAAACCTATGATTGCGTTATAACGCTTGTCACCAATTAACGATTATCATATGAAAAAAACAGTACTTCTTTCTATCTTTCTTTTCTTTTCAATTGTCTGTTGCGTTCAGGCGCAACGCATAATGGAACGGCTTAACCGGGGCGTAGTGGCGGTAAGAACCGGGAATAATGTATTCGTCAGCTGGCGTTTGCTGGCGCTGGACCCTTCCGGCATCGGTTTTAATCTGTACCGCTCTGCAAACGGGGGAACAGCTGTTAAGTTAAACAGCGCCGTACTTACGGGTGGAACTAATTTTACAGACAATTCTGCCAACCTTACCCAACAGAACGTGTACTATGTACGGCCCGTGATAAGCGGGGTGGAACAGGCGGCCAGCAGTACATTCCGCCTGGCTGCCAATGCAGCAGACAAGCCATGTTTTACCGTGCCGCTGCGTCCCGGCCCGGCCATTCATTTTGCGTGGGTGGGAGATCTGGATGGCGATGGTGAGTATGACTATATTGTAGACCGCCTGGATTATAACGGAGGCGGCTGCCGTATTGAAGCTTACAAGCGTGATGGCACTTTTCTCTGGGATGTGGATTATGGCCCCAACAGTGTAAATATGAACAATATTTCGCCCGGTGCAGCCACTATAGATGTTGGGCATTGGGATGGCGTAACGGTGTATGATCTGGATCAGGATGGCAAGGCAGAGGTAATTACTAAAATCGCTAACGGGGTACGTTTTGGCGATGGTAATACCTGGACTAACAGCAGCAATACCCGCCAATGGATGGCGGTGCTGGACGGGCAAACAGGTGCGTTAAAAAGTTATGTTACCATTCCACAGGATTACAGCAGCGTAGGCCCTCTGGCTTGCAACCTGGGCATTGGTTACCTGAATGGTACCAACCCCAGCATCATAGGCAAATTCAAAAACCGTAACGCAGATGGCTCTTTCAATATGATGATCTGTGCGTTTCGTTACAATGGAAGCACCACCACTGTGCAATGGAAATGGCTTCGTGGCTCCTCTGCGGCGCCTGACGGGCACCAGATACGTATTATTGATGTAGACGGTAATGGCACGGATGAAATTTGTGAAATCGGTTTTTGCCTTAACAGTAACGGTACGCTGCGGTATTCGCTGGCTGGCCAGGGCGTGGTACATGGCGATAGAACGCATATTGGCAAGCTGGACCCTAACCGGGCAGGAATGCAGGGGTATGCTGTGCAGCAGGATAACCCCAGCGGTTTGCAGGAATATTACTACGATGCCAATACCGGCGCTATTCTATGGAAACATATTGGTGCGGTAGCTGATGTAGGCCGCGGGGCAGCGGGTGATATTGATCCCCGTTATAACGGTTTTGAAGTGTGGTCTTTTGGTGGCGTATATAATGGCCCCACAAACACCAAATTAACAGATGATCCGGCGCGGCCTTATCCCAATTTCAGATTGTGGTGGGATGGTGATTTGCTGAGTGAAAACCTGAACGACGAAAAAATTGAGAAATGGAATTACACCACATCCACTTTTTCCAGGTTGGTAACCATGTGGAATTTTGATGGGGCTACGGGCAGCGATCGTGGTGCGCCTATGTTTTATGGTGATATACTGGGCGATTGGCGCGAAGAGGTGATTGTTACCAATGCTGATTTTTCGCAGCTGGTTATTTTTACCACCAACGTACCTACCAGTACCCGGTTATATACCCTGGCGCATAACCCGGCCTACCGCAATTGTATGACTATTAAAGGCTATATGCAATCGCATCATCTTGATTACTTCCTGGGCAATGGTATGGCTACGCCACCTGCGCCTTCTATAGCCTATGCAGGCCCCGGGCTTACACCCGGTACGGTAATGGCTGCTCTGGCCACAGCAAAAGCTGCTGTTACCCCTGAACTACAGATTAACCCCAACCCCATACAGGGAGGAACGCTGGCTGTTCGGGTGAAGGTGCCGCAAGCGGCTGATTATACTTTTACTATTTCCGGCATGCAGGGGCAGGTGGTATTTCAGAAGCGGCTGGGTAAACTGGCAGCAGGTGATTTTAAAACCAATATTGATATTAATGCAGTAAAACTGCCTGCAGGCACCTATGTGGTGGGCATGCAAACAAAAACGGGTGTGTTATCTACCCGGGTAATTAAGTTGTAGACCTTTTTATATTTAAGTGTCCGGCGCTACAGCTGCCGGACACTTAAATATAAATGCTATCTTCTGATCAGATCACTAATTAGCAGGTGGTGTAACTATTTCTTTGGGTATGGAACGGGTGCCACTGTACAACTCATATTCCAGCAGGCGGCAGTCAATAGTACTGTTATAAAACTCTATACGTCGTGTTGCTTTCAGGCCTATCTTCTTGGCAAGTTCAAGGTTGCCGGTAAATACATAGCCAAAGTAACCGCCACATTTTTGTTTCATAAAATCACCTATCCGGCTATATGTTTTTTCCAGCTCTTCTATTTCTCCCAACCTCGCTCCGTATTCAGGATTCACAAAAAATACACCGGGTACATTTGGGGGTACCGTTGTATCTGCAAAATCACAAACGGCAAATTCTATCAGGTTGCCCACGCCGGCCGCCACTGCATTCTTGCGGGCGTTTTCAATAGCTTTGGCGCTGTAATCGGTAGCTATAATACGAAGTCCCGGCACTTCTTTAATCTGCTCTTCCAACCGGGCGTCTTCCTGCAGGTATACCTGCTCATCATAACCCCGCAGGTGCATAAAAGCATAGTTGGTTCTGAATAAGCCGGGTCTGCGGTTTGTGGCAATCATGGCAGCTTCAATAGCAATAGTACCAGAACCACACATGGGGTTTACAAAAGCGCTTACCCTGTTCCAGCGCGAAGCATAAATAGTGGCCGCGGCCAGTGATTCCAGCATCGGCGCCTGACCGGGTATTTTACGGTATCCATGACGGGCCAGTGAATCGCCCGAGGTATCTATAAACACTTCAGCGTTCTCGTTTTTCCAAAACAAATGAATTACAGCACCTGTTAAAGCAGCGCCTGTGGAAGGGCGTGTTCCTTTTTTGTCGCGCAGCCTGTCTATAATGGCATCCTTTACGCGCAGGTTAGCGTACATGTTGTTGTTAATGCTGTCGTTGCTAACATTGCTGGTTATGGAAAAGTACCCTCCATCGGGTAAGATGTTTTCCCAGGGATAGTGGATCAGGTTATTATATACGTCATCAGCATTATATGCCTCAAACGATTGAAGGCTGTACAGTACCTGGCTGGCACAACGGAGGTTCAGGTTAAGCCTGATACATTCGTTCACCGTTGCTTTTAACTTAACACCGGTAACAAAAGTTTCCATCAGGTCAAAACCAAGCTCTTTTACTTCCTGTTCCAGATAAGGCATAGCCCGCTTATGACAACTGATAGTAACATTTCCTGGGGTGGTGTATATGTTCATGCCGCAAAAATGCAGAATTTCACCTGCCTGCGGAAATTTCCAGAATGTTTTCCCTTCAACGATTGGAATGTAGCACCTTACCGGTTATCAGACCCGTTTTATTGTTCCCATGTAAGCCCACCTACCTGGAAAGTAAATATAATCTTCTGCTTTCCTCCGTTGTCTTCCAGTAATAGGGTTGATGCCTCTTTCAGCAGCGATATGAATTTGCTGGTATCGTCAATGATAAAACCATTGGTTTCGTTACTGTCGTAACTATAGGGGGTTATATCAAATGTAACCGGCTTGTTTTTGTCGAAGCGGAAGCGTACCCGGCTGAAGTTAACATTGTATTCTCCAGAGGTACAATATATGATTGCTTTTGTTGGCTCGTTTGCGTTCCTGGTTAACAATATCGTCATATAGCCTTTACTGGAAACCCATTCACGGCCATTGCTGGAAGTAACAGTTGTATTAGTAGTTGTTTTGCTTTTAGGGCCGTTCAACATACGCCCCACCACAGTTTTATTGCTATATCGCTGCCTGTTTTGCACTGTTTCTGTTGTGGTAGTAGCTGTAGTGCCTGATTTGTCTTCCCAATGCCCGCCGGTGATTACACTTTCGTCAGAATGCCGGAAAGCTGTGTACGTAGTGTCTGATGTCATGGGATCCTCCTTTTTCCTGTATGCCCAGCCACGCTCTTCGGCTTTTCTTATGGCATCCATAGAGTCACGATATATTTGTCCACGAGCTGCATTCTCTGCTAACTCCCGTTTTTCCGCATCCTTTTTTGCCATCCAGTTTGAACAATTGGAACCCACCAACAAACAGATAAGGATGATGAGGCGGCGATAAATTCAGGTTGTTTTAACAGAATGTTGCAGGCAGTTACTTCATTTTGTTTACTAAATGGAATATCTTTAGTTCCTGCATGGTTCGTGTTGAGTGATTTTTCGTATCCAATATTTATGATAAACAGCATCCGGCTAACGCTGGTATGAATTGTATTTTAATCCTATAAATATTGGAACCTTATGGAATCAAACTCCGACATCCGTACGCAAATGATTGATCTGCTCAGTCAATGGCAGCAACCCTGGGAAGGTACTCCCGAAGAATTTTATGTATTTGTTTTTATGATGTATGCCGGCACTTATCAGGAGGTGCTGGAAAAGGATCTTTCTGATCCGGTTAATGGTGTACTCCGAAGCCATTTTGAAACCTTTGCAGGAGGGTTTATGAATATTTTTGCGGTAGACTTATCGCCTTATGAGAGCTTCGGCGATCTGATTGATAACGGCAACTGCGACCACCTTATACGGGAAGCTGCTTTTAAATGCAAACAAACGCTGGAAGAAATCTGTACCCTGGAGGAAGTAACTGCGGACGGAACCATTGAGTTGAGTCCGGAAACGCAGAAAGAGTCTGCATTAAACGATCTGATTACTGAAATTTTTATGAAGCGTATGCAGATGTTTTTCTCTTTTAAAGAACAGTAACCTACTTCATACACATATTACACCACATCTTTCAACCGTACACTATGTATATTATTAATAGAAAAACCGATAACCGGAAAGCTATACGCAAGGGAGTGTCTAATCCCGAAGAGATGTTCCCCATGCCTGATATGTTATTTTCCATTGATTTGAAGCAGAATAATGGTAACCTGCAACTGGAAACCAGAGTAATAATTGTTGCCGGAGATGAGGATAAAGAGTTGGCTTTTGATGGGCAGGACAAAATAGAATACCTGGCGGAGTTTGGAAAGGCGATAGACTACTTTGAAATGGCAACGGAGGTTAAAAGCTTTGTTGAAAATTGCATCAGTAAAGCAAGGGAGGCCTGTGCGGAGGATGGGTGTTTTTACCCCGCTGCATTTGAGTTTCCTGAGATTGATGTGGCTGAAATAAGTGGGGATATTAAAGAAGGATTTACCAAAGAAGATCAGGGATGGTTAGTGCAGGGGATACCTGAATAGATTTAGATAAGGGAATGAATGGGTTCAGGTTGCCATGTATTACCGGCCTGCAGGTGTTTACTTTATTAAAAACTTTACTGCGCCAGTAACGCCTTATTAGCGCCTGATACCTGGCATCAAATATCCAGAGGCAGGCATGCTGTTGCAAGGGTTATCAGATCTTTCCCTGTTATAGTGGTGAAATTTGCATAAGTCTGTGAGCATACTCCGCGAGTGCGCTGCAGTACTTACATAAGGGTATGATTGTACTACGCGGGAGCGGTGTAAGACTTACATAAGGGTATGACAGTACTCCCCGGGTGCGCTGTAGGACTTACATAAGGCTATGATTGTACTCCCCGGGTGCGATGTAAGACTTACATAAGGCTATGACAGTACTCCCCGCGTGCGGTGTAAGACTTACATAAGGCTATGATAGTACTCCCCGGGTGCGCTGTAGGACTTACATAAGGGTATGATTGTACTCCCCGGGAACGTTGTAAGACTTACATAAGGGTATGAGTGTACTGCCGGGGTGCGGTGTAAGACTTACATAAGGGTATGAGTGTACTGCCCGGGTGCGCTGTAAGACTTACATAAAGGCATGAGAGTACTCCCGGGGTGCGGTGTAAGACTTACATAAGGGTATGAGCGTACTGCCCGCGTGCGTTGTAAGACTTACACAAGGCTATGAATGTACTCTCCAGGTGTGATGTAAGACTTACGTAAAGGGGGAGTGTACTCGCCGGATGTGCTGTAATACTTACATAAAAGACTCTGAGTTTTCTCCCCGGGTACGTTTACAATCAACACGAATTTGGTGGGTAATGTTCTTAGTAGCTGAAGATAAGTCCGGGAAAGTTGTTCTGCCTGCAACAGAGATGGCGGTGTTTAAAAAGGATATTGTGGATTTCAGACTGATTTGTGTATACAAAAAGACAGGCGGAGTGATGCTGGCCATTACAGCACCTGTTTATCAGAATGCTGACTGCGATATTATGTACTTTCATCTGATACCACCTGATAATATGGCCGGGTACAGAAAAGCTGCTAACAACCATTGCGTTCGTTTAGTTTTGTGCCACGAAACTGTGTTGAATTATGGAGAAACATAAGGGAGATGATTTCAGCGGATATGTAGAAGTAAGGGGCGCGAGAACGCACAATCTGAAAAATGTTGACCTGCTGGTGCCCAGAGATGCATTGGTTGTTTTTACAGGTGTGTCAGGCTCGGGGAAATCTTCGTTGGCATTTGGAACGTTGTATGCTGAGGCGCAACGGCGTTATCTTGAATCGGTTTCTCCTTATGCGCGCCGGCTGTTTAATCAAATGTCTGTACCCGAAGTTGATCAGATTCATGGCTTGCCTCCTGCGGTGGCTTTACAGCAGGGCAGGGGGGCGGCTAACACACGCTCAACCGTGGGCAGCGTTACCACCATTTCCAATTTGCTGAGAATGCTTTATTCCAGAGCCGGAAATTACCCGGACGGTCTGGGAATTATTTACGCAGAAGGCTTTTCTTCAAATACCCCGGAAGGGGCCTGTCCGGAATGTCATGGACTGGGAAAGGTTTATTCCGTAACAGAAGATTCTATGGTGCCTGATGCTTCTCTTTCAATCCGGGAGCGGGCTATTGCTGCCTGGCCAACCGCGTGGGGCGGGCAGAATCAGCGGGATATTCTCACAAGTATGGGCTATGATGTGGATGTGCCCTGGAAAGACCTGCCCCAGCAAACGAGAGACTGGATTCTGTTTACGGAAGAACAACCCGAAGTGCCGGTTTATCCGGGCCTCAGCCTTAAAGAAACCCAAAAAGCAATACTACAGAAGCGTCAGCCAGACTACATGGGCACGTTTACCAGTGCCCGCCGGCATGTAATGCACACGTTCGCTAATTCGCAGAGTGCCCAGATGAAAAAGAGGGCCGCCCAGTATATGCTCAGCGTCAGATGTCCGCTTTGCGAAGGTAAAAAGCTTCGTGCAGCCTCTCTGCTTGTTAAAGTAGCAGGGCTGGATATTGCAGAGATAAGTAGTTTGCCCCTCGCAAGGCTGCTGGAAATTGCTAATGTCCTGGCTTATCAGTCTGATCCTTCTCGTGATCCGATACAGGATGGAAAGTGTGTGGTAACGTTCCGGATTGCGAATGAACTGATTGCCCGGTTACAGGTTATCCAGGATCTGGGGCTGGGATACCTGGCGCTGGATAGAAGTACGCCTACATTGTCTCCCGGTGAATTGCAGCGGCTGCGGTTGGCTACCCAGGTGCAATCCCATCTTTTTGGTGTTGTTTACGTTCTGGATGAGCCGTCAGCTGGTCTGCACCCGGCTGACACACGCGCCTTAATGAATGCACTGCAAAAGCTGAGGGTGGCGGGAAATACGGTGTTTGTTGTGGAGCATGAGATTGATGTTATTGCTCAGGCGGACTGGATTGTAGACGTTGGTCCGGCAGCTGGTGAGTCCGGTGGAGAAATTCTGTATAGCGGTCCCGCTGATGGGTTGAAAAACGTTCCAACATCACTTACAGCGAAATACCTGTACCAGAAATCCCCATTAGCCCAGGGGCAAAGAAAACCGAAAGGTTGGTTGAAGCTGGCAGTAGTTCAAACCAATAATCTGAAAGATGTGGAAGCCTCTTTTCCGATAGGTGTTTTTACGGCTGTTTCAGGAGTTTCCGGATCGGGGAAAAGCAGTCTCGTCAGCCGGGCGCTGGTGCAACTCATGCGGGAGTACTTAGGTAGTCCGGCAGAGGTGGAGCATGATGATGCAACTGAAGAGGTGCTGCACAGTGCTGAAGAGTTACCCGTTGAGGGGAAAATAATATCAGGGCAGGAGCTTATAACCAGGCTGGTTGTTGTAGACCAGAAACCTATCGGGCGTACACCCCGTTCGAACCTGGCAACTTATACCGGACTTTTTGATTATGTCCGTTCCTTGTTTGCCAAAACATCACTCGCAAAGAGCCGGAAATATGATGCGGGGCGGTTTTCTTTTAATGTTGCCAAAGGCAGGTGCCCCCATTGCAAAGGGGAAGGCCAGGTTATGGTGGAGTTGCTGTTTCTTCCGAGTGTTTATTCACCATGCCCGGCCTGTGGTGGATCGAGGTATAATGCTGAAACGTTGCAGGTGCGCTATCGGGATAAGGATATCTCTGAGATTCTGAAAATGAGTGTGGATGAAGCCTGGGCATTTTTTGAGGGAGAGGACGTGATCAGGGATAGTTTGCAAGTAATCAGGGAAGTTGGGCTTGGATATCTTCGCTTAGGCCAATCGGCGACAGAGCTTTCTGGCGGAGAAGCCCAGAGGATAAAACTGGCAACCGAACTTCAGGGCAAACAACGTGGAAGTACGCTTTATGTGTTGGATGAACCTACAACAGGTTTGCACCCTTCTGATGTTGAAAGGCTGTTGCTGCAACTTAACAGATTGGTAGATGCCGGGCATACAGTTGTGGTTGTGGAACATGATATGGATGTGCTTGCACAGTGTGACTGGATTATTGATATGGGGCCCGGTGCTGGTAATGAAGGGGGAACTATTGTTGCACAGGGGAAGCCGGAAGATATCCTGAAAGCTTCAGGCAGCAAGACTGCGCCATACCTGAAATCCAGAATGGCTAGTGGTAACTAATGGTACGGCGGGTAATCCACTTACGCCCTTGTTTGTCTATCGGGTACTTCTCCCGCCAAAGCCCCTTTTTGTCATGTTTGTCGTAAAAGGTGCGATTGTCGCAGGTTGTGTCTACGTCTATCCAGGCTGATTCTACTAATTGGCCTCGACCATTGTACACATAAGTTCTGGTGCCGCTAATCTTATTTTCACTATCCTGGCTGGTGATGTTTGCAAGTTTACCATCAGGGGTGTAACTGTGTATATTAATAAAGTATCTGATGGGGGCATTTGATGAATAAGTAAAGTTGGTGAAGGAATAAAGATTCCCGTTTACATACTGGAAATTGCTATCAACTACGCAGCGTAAGCGATGTAGGCTGGTTTCAATGAATTCCTCTGATTTGACCAGTTTCTTTTCTTTATTATAGTGATTGCGCTATTCCCGGGTGAAGTATCTGATTTTTTCATTATTACGTAACTCGGTTTCGCGTATAATCCGGATGCTGTCTTGCGTGGTATAGGTATAGGTTCGACGGTCATACCAGCCCTTTTCTTTGCAATAGCTTTGGGCTTCAATTACCCGGGAAGAATCATCGAATTTGGAAACTGTGGTTTCGCCAAATACATTCTCAACCTTTACTTTCCTGATGGGAATGCCTTTCAAATCGGGCATTTCATACAATAATGTAACCTCGCCCTGGGCTAAGACTAAACAAGGAACCAGGGTGAATAAAAAGCAAATAAGGCGTTTCATGTTGTTATAATGAATAACTAAAATAACGTATTTATAGTTTTGATCGGATCGGGTTGAAAAGTTTGGGGATGGTTTAAAAACGCTTGTTTTGCAGTCCTAAAAAGTAAGAGATTGGATTTGAAAGGGAGTGAGTGTTGCTCTGACCGTTTATAGTTGCCAGAATGGTTTTGATCCTAAATTATAAACAGGTGCCTTACAATCAGGTTCTGTTTATGAATCAGGGAAAAATACCACTTTATTTTTTCTCCGGCGAGCTGGCGGAAACGCTCAGAAAGCTCTCCCATTTGCCCGGACAACTCTCCGGAGTGGTCGGAGAGTCCTACCGGCCTTTTCTCCAACTCTCTGATTTGTCCGGAGAGTTGGCGGAGCATTCCGGAGAGTTGCCTGAAATAACCAGAAAGTTGCCTGAGCATTTCAGAGAGTTGTCTGATTTGCCCGGAGAGTTGCCTGAACGTTCCGGAGAATTGTCTGAAATGGCCAGAAGGTTGGCGGAAACGATCGGCGAGTTGGTAGAAATGCCCGGAAAGTTGGGCCTGCAAATGCGTGAGCTTTCAAAAGAGCGTAGATCAAAAGCTATATGCCAAAACTCCAGCACGCGTAAAATGAAAAGAGGAAAACTGTTTTTCAACAATTTTCCTCTTTCTGTGTGTCCCGGATTGGATTCGAACCAATGACCTACTGCTTAGAAGGCAGTTGCTCTATCCAGCTGAGCTACCAAGACTTGTTTGCCGAAGCGGATGCAAAAGTAATGATCTGTAATGCATTATCCAAGAATTAGTTGAATAAATTTTCAGCAAAACCGGAAAAATAGCGGCAATTATTCGTCCTCAAAGTCCAGATGCACCTCGTGTACCACAAATTTTGCATGGGGAACGGGCTCGCTCAGTTCTGTTATATCCTCCGAATCAATGGAGTACACGGTATCGTCGGTTAAAATAAATTCGGGATCGGGCGTGAGTTCGTAGAATCTGATATCGCCGCCGGTTTCCATTTCGGCCACTTTTACCATGCGGATGCCGTTTTCTTTCCAGTTAAGGCGGATTTCTTCTGTAAAGATGTAATAAGGAGATGACTGATTGTTTGACATGGGCGTAAAGCTACGGTTCTTTTACAATGTTGTACTTTCGTTCCGCATTTCAAAAGGTAATTACAGTGGATACTACGGCGCCTAAGAGCATTTATAACCTGCAGTTTGGACTCGTGTGTGCAAGCTCCTTTCTTTTCTCAGCCAGCTTTAATATGTTGATTCCTGAGCTTCCGGCTTATTTAACCAGTATGGGTGGGGCGGAGTACAAAGGGTTAATTATTGCCTTGTTTACGCTTACAGCAGGCATATCGCGCCCTTTCAGCGGCAAGCTTACCGATACCATCGGGCGCGTGCCGGTAATGGCGGTGGGTTCGCTGGTGTGTTTTGTGTGTGGTTTTTTGTATCCGCTGCTTACCACCGTAGTGGGGTTTCTGCTGCTGCGCCTGGCGCATGGTTTTTCAACCGGGTTTAAACCTACGGCTACGGCAGCTTATGTGGCAGATCTGGTGCCTGCAGAAAAATGGGGCGAGGCTATGGGTATTCATGGTGTATGTTTCAGTACCGGGCTGGCTATAGGGCCTGCTATCGGTAGTGCTATTACGGCGTATTATTCCATCAATATTTTGTTTTACTGTTCCTCACTGTTTGCCTTACTGTCTATTGTAATACTGGCGAACATGAAGGATACGTTGCCTGATAAGCAACGTTTTCAGTTGTCGCACCTGCGTATTCATCGTAAAGATATTTTTGATATGCGGGTGTTGCCGGCCGTGATTATCATCTTTCTCAGTTATATCACCTATGGTGCTATATTAACAGTAATTGCAGACTGGAGTGCACACCTGGGTACAGCGAACAAAGGGCTGTTTTTTGTGGTGTTTACAATGTCTTCATTATTGATACGGTTTGTGGCAGGCAAGGCCTCGGACCGTTATGGCCGTACTATTGTAATAGGTATTTCGCTGTGTTTGCTGGCTTTGGCTACGCTGATGATTGCGATGGCTAAAAACTCCGCGTTGCTGATGGCGGCCAGTACAGTATATGGTATTGCCACGGGTATGTTGTCGCCCGCTGCTACGGCATGGACAGCCGACCTGAGCGATCCCGGACAACGGGGAAAGGCAATGGCTACCATGTATATTTCGCTGGAGGCGGGTATTGGTTCCGGCGCTTTGCTGGCGGGCTGGCTGTTTATCAGCGACTATAGTATGATACCGTTTATTTTCTATATCTGTACTGCACTTACGGTTGTGGCGGTATTGTATCTGCAGTTTCTGTACAAGCCCAGGTTACAGAATCCGGTTGCCTAAAGTATAAAGTAACGTATCTTCCCTTGCATGAAAATGCCGTTACTATTGCTGCATGGCGCTATAGGTGCGCCTGTACAGTTGCAAACGATTGCTGATATACTGGAAGATAAATATGCTGTATACACACCGCCTTTTCCCGGGCATGGCGGGGTAGCCATGCCGGACGAACCTTTTTCCATTCCGTTTTTTGCAAAGTTTATAGCGGATTACATAGTGCAGTACTCACTGGCACCGGTAACCATTGCAGGTTACAGCATGGGCGGTTATGTGGCTATGTATCTGGCCAGGCACCAGCCACACCTGGTGAAGCGGGTGGTTACGCTGGGTACCAAATTTTATTGGGATGCAGCAGTGGCGCAGAAAGAAACTGCGTTGTTGCAGCCGGATACTTTACTGGCTAAAGTACCTGCCTTTGCGGCAACGCTGGAGAAGATGCATGCGCCGAACGACTGGAAGCAGGTGCTGGCGCGCACGGCAGATATGCTGCAGGCAATGGGGCAACACAATCCGTTACAGGAAGAGGACTATGCGGAGATTACCGTGCCGGTAACGGTGATGCGTGGTGACAGGGATAAGATGGTTACGATGGAAGAAACGCTGGCAGTATATCAGCGTTTATCCAATGCCCGCCTGGCAATTGTTCCGGGTACACCGCATGCGATAGAGCTGGCACCGGAAGACCTGCTGGCTGCTTTGATCAGTTTGGCGTAATTGCCTACATTCGCGCCATGCTTACAGCAGAACAGACGGCGATTATTAATAGTACAGGAGATATAAAGATTAATGCTGTAGCGGGTTCCGGTAAAACCACCACGCTGATTGAATATGCACGCGCGCGGCCAAAGCAGCGCATTTTATATCTGGCTTTTAACAAGGCGGTAAAGCTGGAAGCGGAGAAAAAGTTTGCAGAAAAGGGCCTTACCAATGTGCGTATAGATACAGCCCATTCGCTGGCATATTATCCCATAGTACGCGGCAACAACTACACGGTAAAAACAGAAGGATACAGCGCTCCGGAAATTGTAGAGCTGCTGGGCCTGCATACGCTTACAGGCAGGCAGGTGGAGTATATTATGGCCACCCATATACTGGGGCTGGTGGCGTATTTCTGTAACAGTGATAAGGCAAAGGTGCAGGAGCTGGACTATGCGGCAGCCGTGCAGGATAAAGATGCCAGGCAGTTTGTAACGGAGCATTATGAGCAGATTGTATTGCAGGCACGGGTGCTGCTGGATAAGATGAACCGGGGAGAGATTGCGGTTACGCATGATTTTTACCTGAAGAAGTACCAGCTGAGCAGGCCGGTACTGAACTATGATATTATTCTGTTTGATGAAGGGCAGGATGCCTCAGAAGCCATGCTGGCGGTGTTTTTATCGCAACGGGCTACCAAGGTGATCGTAGGGGATACCCATCAGCAGATTTACAGTTGGCGTTACGCCGTAAACTCGCTGGATAAGGCGGATTACCCCTGCTTTAACCTGAGTGCCAGTTTTCGTTTTGGTGAAGAGGTGGCTGCGCTGGCGCAGGATGTGATAGGGTGGAAGAAGCACCTGAAACAGAAAGCACAGGTGCAGATACGGGGCCTGGGTAAGCCGGGTAAAATTACTACAAGGGCTTGCATAGCCCGCACCAATGCGGGCCTGCTGGTAAAAGCCATTGAGTTGCTGATTGAAAAGAAAGAGATTAAAACGGTATACTTTGAAGGGCGTATTGAAAGCTACACCTATGCTTCGGAAGGGGCCTCTATATACGATGTGCTGAACCTGTACAACGGGCAGCGCGACCGTATACGGGATAAAATGGTAGCCTCTATGCGTAACCTGAAAGAGCTGGAGGATTACATTGACAACACAGCCGACCCGCAGCTGCGGATGCTGGTGGATATAGTAAAAGAGTACGGCACAAAGATTCCCGGTTATATTAAGAAAATTAAAGACAGTCACCTTACTCATGATGACAAATCGAAAGCCGACATGGTATTTTCAACCGTACACCGCTGCAAGGGCCTGGAGTATGATGAGGTAACACTGGCCGATGATTTTATCACAGAGAAGAAGCTGATACGCATGTTCAGCGGCAAAGAAAAGGTAAGTGCTGAGCGGCTGGCAGAAGAGATTAATTTATTGTATGTGGCTGTAACCCGCACCCGCAGTGAGTTGTACTTTCCGGATAGTCTGTTGCCTGAGAGTACAGAGAAGGCACCTTACTACTTTGAGAAAACTCCGGACAAGCCTGCAACAAACATACGTTAGCTGCTTTTTTGCGCCTGTTTCAAAAATAGTTTGCAGCAAAAAAAGCCGGAATACGGCAACGAAATATGGCAGTTGGTCTATTAGTGTAGTATCTACATAGTCTCCGAAATTATCTTCGGCGTTCTGGGATTCACACTTTTTTAACCAAAACGGTCATACATGAGAAAGCTGCTATTTTTAGCAATCGGGCTCCTGATGCTTACTGCTGCTGCGTTTGCGCAACAGGTAGTAAAAGGAAAAATTACTTCTGAGGACGGTACCCCCATAGCGGGCGCTACCATTTTTATCAAAGGAACCAAAAAAGGGACTTCAGCCAACGAGGAAGGTGTATTCAGCCTTACCTTACCCGCCAATGCCAGATTTATTGTTGTTTCTGCCGTAGGATACGGTACGAAAGAAGTGGAAGCCGGCAGCGCGGGTGTGCTGCAGGTGAAGCTGGGTGCAGATGCTACTACCATGAGTGAAGTGGTGGTGGTGGCTTACGGCACCCAGAAGAAAGAATCGTTAACCGGTTCTTATGCAGTGGTATCTGCAAAGGATATTGAAAAACGCCCGCTAACCAACCCCGTAGCAGCGCTGGAAGGTGCAGCGGCAGGTATTCAGGTAAACAACACCGTTGGGCAGCCTGGCGCTTCACCTACCGTACGCATACGCGGATTTACTTCGGTGAACGGTGATAACGATCCGCTGTATGTGATTGATGGTGTGCCTTTTGGTGGCAACGTAGCGGATATTAACCCTGCGGATATTGAAAGTATTTCGGTATTGAAAGATGCCGCATCTACCGCTCTGTATGGTGCCAGAGCTTCGAATGGTGTGATACTGATGACCACCAAACGCGGCTCGAAAGGCTTATCCAGCGTGAATTTTACCATGAACCAGGGTTTTTACAACAAAGGCATTCAGGAGTACAATAAGATGAATGCAAATGAATTTATGGAAACCATGTGGAAGGGTTACCGTAATTATCTGATGAGTTCAAACCCCACTACATATCCCACTGCCGCACTTGCCGGTGCCAAAGCCAGCAGCACACTTATCAGCGATTACCTGAAGCTGAACATTTACAATAAGGCAGATGATGCGTTGTTTGATGCCAATGGCAAGCTGGTAGCTGATGCCACCATTCTGCCTGGTTATGCCAGCGATCTGGACTGGTATAAAGACTATGAACGTACGGGCAGAAGGCAGGAGTATAACCTGAGCGGCAGAAGCGGCTCAGACAAAAACTCCCTGTATTTTTCTGTGGGCTATCTGGATGAGAAAGGATATGTAAACTATTCTGACTTCAAACGTTTTGTAGGCCGTATTAATGCTGATCTGCAGGCGACTCCGTGGTTTAAATATGGCTTTAACCTGGGCGCTACGCACCAGACCTCCAACAACACGCCATCCACTTCCGGCAACTCTACGGCGTATGTAAACCCTATTTATTTTTCCAGAACCATTGCGCCCATTTATCCCGTGCATTTGCATGATGCGGCTACCGGTGCATATGTGCTGGATGAATCGGGTAACAAGCAGTATGATGATGGTACCAACACCCGTGCGCAGTATGTAGGCCGCCATGCTATTTGGGAGAACGAACTGAATAAAGATCAGAACTACCGCAACACGCTGAATGGGCAGGTATACATGAATGTGAAATTTCTGAAAGACTTTACACTGGCGTTTAACGGTGATATGAATGCACGTAACAACGATGAGCATACATACAACAATGCGGTTATTGGTGATGGTGCCGGTAACAGTGGCAGGGCTTCACGCACCAACTACCGTTATCTGAACTACACCGTACGCCAGAGCCTGAGCTGGGCTAAGCGTTTTGGTAACCACAGTGTAGATGCGTTTGCCGGGCATGAGAACTACAGCAATGAATACAATTACCTGTACGCGTATAAAACCACAGAAAGTTTTGCCAACGCAACAGAACTGGTAAACTTTACCAATATCACCAGTCTTACCGATTACAAAGATGTATACCGTACGGAAGGTTATTTTGCCCGTGGACGTTACAGCTTTGCAGACAAGTATTTTGCGGAAGCCTCTTTCCGCCGCGATGGCTCATCCCGTTTTGCAGCGGCCAGCCGCTGGGGTAATTTCTGGAGTATAGGTGGTAGCTGGACTATTTCCAGAGAAAATTTCTTTCAGCCCCTGGCTAAGAAAGTAAACTTTCTGAAGTTTCGTACCAGTTACGGATCGGTGGGTAATGATGCAGGTGCGGGTTATTATGCCTCACTGGCCCTGTACGATCTGGCACAGAACGCCAATGCTGCTGCTTTGTATAAAAGCCAGAACGCTGCCACCAACCTGGTATGGGAGGCGAGCGGAAGTACTACTACGGCATTGGAAGGCCGGGTGTTTGATCGCCTGAACTTTACAGTAGAGTATTTTAATAAATGGAGTACCAACCTGCTGTTTGATGTAAACCTGCCACTCTCTGCCGGGGCCACTTCTAACAGCGCTGCCGAGGCTACTATTACAGAGAATGTAGGCAGCATCAGCAACAGAGGATGGGAGTTTACCGTTGATGCGGATCTGTTCCGTACCAAAGATTTCCGCATTAATCTGGGAGCAAACGCTACCCTGATGAAGAATGAGGTAACCAAACTGCATGAGCAGAACAAGGGGGGCATTGTAAACGGATCTAAAAGATATCTGGAAGGTCACAGTATTTACGACTTCTGGTTGTATCAGTTTGAAGGCGTAGATCAGATGACCGGTAACGCACTGTATACACCTAATACAACCGATTTTAATGTGAACGGTTCTGCACCGGGCGCTGCGGAGATACCTGCGGATTATCTGGTGAATATTAATGGTAAATATTATACTACTTACACTACTTATGCGCAGAAAAACTGGAGCGGCAGTGCCATACCCAAAGTGTTTGGTAGTTTCTCGCCGGGCTTTACGTATAAAAACCTGAGCCTGTCTACCTTGTTTACCTATGCTATCGGCGGTAAAACCTACGACAATGCTTATGCCGCACTGCGTTCTATGAGTGGTACGCCTTCGGCGCTGCACAGAGATCTGCTGAATGCATGGGATGGTGTGCCTGTAGGTATGACGGAAACATCGGCCAACCGTGTGGACCCCAATGGTATTCCGGTAGTGGACTTTTACAGAAGCGATAAAAACAACGCGGGTACCTCTACCCAGTTTTTAAAAGATGGTTCTTACCTGGTGGTGAAGAATGTGAACCTTACGTACCGCTTTCCCCAACAGCTGTTAAATAAGCTTACGGTAAGATCGGCCAGTTTGGGTGTAACCATCGATAACCTGTATACTGCTACCAAACTGAGAGGCATGAACCCGCAGCAATCTTTTGCCGGTACCAATGATAACCTGTTTGTAACCCCAAGAGTATTTTCTGTGGTATTCAACGTAGGCCTGTAAACAAAACCTTGTACAATGAGAAAATTAATAAATATACTGGCCGTATCAGCGGCCGTTTCCCTGGCATCGTGCAGTAAGGATTATCTGAATACCAGCCCTACAGATGCTACATCTACCAGTACTGTATTTGCTACTACCGATAACGCTAAAATGGCGGTGAATGGCCTGGCGAAGATGATGACCACGCAATACCTGAGCTCGCAGGGTTTCAATGGCGAGGGTACTATTAAAATGTATTACGGCAACTATCCCGGTAATCACTTTTTTGTAAACCTTTCCGGTTGGGCGGCTATTATCAATTCCACCTACAACGAAAATATATCCAGCATTTACTGTTATTATCCGTGGTACTATTACTACAAAATTATCGGTAACGCCAATTCCATTGTACTTCATGTAGATGAAGCAAGTGGTTCCGCAGCGGTAAAAAACTTTCTGAAAGCACAGGCGCTAACGTATCGCGCTTATTCCTTTCTGATGCTGGCGCAGTTATACGGTAACCGTTGGGATGACAGCAACGATGGCGCTACAGATGGTGTTATTCTGAGGCTGGATGAGAGCACAGGCGATATGGCGCGTGCTACACTTTTACAAACCTATCAGCAGATTTATAAAGATCTGGATGAGGCCATAGCGCTATATGCCGGTTCCGGCGTATCCAGAAGCGCTAATTATGAAGTGGATGCCAATGTGGCTTATGCTATTTATGCCAGGGCGGCTATAACCCGTAAGGATTATGCTACTGCAGAAACCTATGCGGTAAAAGCCCGTACAGGCTACCCATTGATGACCAATGCGGAATACAAGGCGGGCTTTAATACACCCAACCAGGAGTGGATATGGGGTAGCTACGGTGCTTCTGATGAAACGTTGTATTACTATTCCTACTTTGCTTATATCGGATATAATTCCAGCGCCAGTGCCGTAAGAACTTATCCCAAATGCATCAGTCGGGAGTTGTTTGCTAAAATACCTGCTACGGATGTAAGAAAGGGATTGTTTCTTGACCCTACAGGGTATACCTACACTACCTCTTCGGGTAATGCAGGTTCCACTACCGCTTTGTACAAGCGTGCATTTGAGTTGTATCCTAACCTGTACAGTACCTCCAGTGTATTTGCCTATATGCAGTTTAAAGTATCGGCAGCAGATCAGCCGGGTGTGGGCAATCTGAACCATTTTCGTTCTGCCGAAATGTATCTGATTGAAGCGGAAGCAAAGTATTATCAGAACAAAGCAGCTTCGGAGGTGCAGAGTGTGCTGGTGGCTTTGAACAATGGTTCGGGCCGCGATGCCAGCTATACCTGTACTAAAACAGGTACAGACCTGCTGAACGAGATTAAGCTGTACCGCGCTATTGAACTGTGGGGTGAAGGCTTTGACTGGTTTGATATGAAGCGTTGGAATGAATCTATCAGTCGCAAAGGGTATGCAGATGGTGGTAATTTTATTACCAGTCTGGCGGTAACCATTGCGCCAACTGCCAATAACAAGTGGACCTGGAAAGTGCCACAAAAAGAAACGGATTACAATACATTGGCTGAATAAACGCTCTTTTCTGTTCCCTGCATAAAGCCCCTCTGGTAATACCGGGGGGCTTTTGCTTTTAGGTTGGCGCAATCTGCCCGCTAAATGTCTTTTTTGCACCCGGTAAACCGTTGGTGCCGTTTGTATGTTTACAGTAGTAATAACACTGTAAAATTGAACTATATGAATAATTCCGTGTATCCCTGTATTACGCTGAAAGGGAAGGTAGCCGAAGCCGCTGAGTTTTATACCGACGTGTTTAAAGAGGCAGGTGTTATACAAACATCCCCTTTTGTAATTCAGATGCAGCTGTTTGGTCAGAAGCTGATGTTGCTGAATGATGGCCCCACTTCGCAGCCCAATGCCTCGGTATCGTTTATGGTAATGTGCGACAGTGCAGAAGATACGGAGGAGTTCTGGTTTAGCCTGAGCGATGGTGGCACCGTACTGATGGCGCTGGACAGTTACCCCTGGAGCCCGAAGTATGGCTGGATTATGGATAAATACGGCGTATCGTGGCAGCTATATACGAACGATGCAGACACTGCTACACAAAAGGTTTGCCCTACGTTGATGTTTACCGGTGCAGGAGCTGGCAAAGCATCGGAGGCAGTGCATTTTTACACCCGGGTGTTTCCGGATTCTGCTATTGAGGGTATATTAAAATACGCAGAAGGAGAGGGGGATAATACAGATTATGTAAAACATTCGCAGTTTACTGTAAAGGGTTATACGTTGATGGCTATGGATAGCTCTGCTAACCACGGATTCAGTTTTAATGATGCCATTTCGCTGGTAGTGGAATGTGAAGACCAGGCGGAGATTGACCGCTACTGGGAACAACTGACGGCCGATGGAGGCCAGGAGGTTGCCTGTGGCTGGCTAACCGATAAATACGGTATCAGCTGGCAGATTATACCCAAAGTGCTTGCCGAACTGATGAAAGATAAAGAACGTATACCGCGCGTAATGGGGGAGGTGATGAAAATGAAAAAGCTGATTATTGAGGATATGGTAAACGCGTAACATAAAACGAGGCGCCTTTATTATGCACGGGCGCCTCAGGTTTACAGCAAAGTTACGTTGTTACACTTATTACGGTATATAGCTTCGTCGTAAAAGGGGCAGAATCAAAAAACGGGCAATGATTACACCCAGCAGAATGCCTAACAGTATTACGCCCCAAAGGGAATAGAGCGACATATTGGCGCAATTGTTATCAGGATAGCAGTAGAAGTTTTCTTTATAATAAACACCATCTGCATTTTGATGCACACTCTGATAACGTTCTTTGCTTTCAACAGAGGACGAGAATAGTGGTATTTTATCATTGGTGAATACGTAAGCAAAAAGAAACAGCGATAATACAATGCTGAGGCCGGTGAGCACGCGGGCGGTTATTTTTTTATACTTCCAGTCGCTGCCTTCATTCTTCAGCTTCAAAATAAAGAAGATGGCGGTAGCCAGGGTAAGCATGCCAAACAGGATGGTTATAACCAGTAATACCTGTGTAAGTTCCTTTGTAACATATTCCACTTCTGTTATCAATAATTTTTTTAACTCCGCAGGTGTTTTTGCTTTTTTAGAAGCTATTTTATTTCGGGCATGTACAATGGAATCAATACCCAGTTCTCTGGTGTATTGTACCAGTGTTGCGCTGGAAAGAGAATCATTCTGCAAATCCTGAAAGCATTCTTCGCACGGGTTAGAGAGGATGTAGTTGTATAATACCAAACGGCGGTAAAGCGATTGAAATAGGGTGAGGGGGGCAGTAGCGCTATCTTTAATCAATACAGAGTCCAGCGTGGTTAGCTTAAACAGCATGGCATCCCACGCAGTATTGTAATTGAAGTTATCGCCTGAATAACGGATGCCTGCACCGCCCAGTTTGTTTTCTTTTACCATTTCAAACTGTCCGGAAATAATATCAATGGGTTCCATACTGCCGGCGCTTACCGGTATGGTGTATACAAATTTAGAGGCAGGTACTTTCTGATTTAAGTAGTAGGTAAGCCAGGTACTGTCACTGATGTAGAAACGGTCGCTTGCGGCATTTAATGCAGTAATATCATATGCTTCCACAGGGTTTGCAGAATTCAATGTAACGGTAACCTGCAGCGAAGAATCATTTACTTTAATGGCGCGTGACAGGAATGAAATAAAGGTGCTGAAGTAATCCCGGTCTGTTGCGTTCAATATACGGAAGTCGATATTAACACCGTTTATTTTTTGCTGTGCCAGCAGGTATTGAATGTTATTGGCAAGGGTATGCTGTGCCTGGGTGCTTCTTAAAAAAGAAGTAACGCTGGTAGCATTGTCCTGCAACACGGTAAACTGAATATTGCAACCTGCTTTTCGGGCAGAGTCTAGCATAACGGCAGACGAATCCCATGCGGCCAGTGATTTAAAATTACCGGTACTGCCATTGAGCAACAGTGCATCGTATACCCACCAGTTGAACATATGGAAAGGGAAGTTGCGCCATGAAAACGGCGCCATGCCGTTATAGAAGGCGTAGAAGTCTGTTTGTTTGTTAAAACTGTATAAATAATATTTTACGGAATGTGGGTCCTGGTGTTGCACAATGGCACTGTCGTTATTCACCAGTTTGCGGAGAATACTTAAAGATTCCCGTTTTTGTTTTTCTTCTTTCTTTGCTGCTTCTGTTTGGCCGGAAATAGCGGGCAGCAGTGCGTTTAAGGCATCTGCCACATCCGCATCGGTACTGGTGCTGCTATCAGTAACCACTTCTTCCGCTTTTTCCGGTTCTGCAGGTGCGGGTGGGGCAGGAGGACTTTTCTGCGCTGCTTCTTCACGGGCAGCGGTAGCTATTTTGCCGAGTGAATCAATTAACAGCAATACTTCATTGTGATAGCGGTCTTGTTTTTCCGATACCGAATCAATCAGTGTTTTTAATCGTTCTGTATTTACTTTCAACGAGTCTTTAATAGCCAGGCTATCCAGCAATGCCAGTACCCTCTGCTTCTGCCTTCTTTCGGCATTGGCTTTAAAGTGTAACAGGCTTACCATTCTTTTCACCAATCCTTGTTTAACCTTTGGATCGGCAACCTTAGCGGTAGAGTCGCCAGGATTATAGCTGAAATCATACGTATAAGCCGTTGTATGTAAACAACATACAAGCAGAATCAGCAGTATGGCCACGCATGTTAGCGAAACAGTAGTCTTTTTCATAAAACGTAAGCAGTAATATATAAACGCGGGTTGAAATTAAAAATTATTTATGTTTTGGTAACTATAAAAAAAATGCTATAGCTTTAGGGGCTCTAACTATTGCTTATGATCTATGAAAGCTTAACCTGTATAGCTGAAGAGCTTAACGAGTATTTCAGGATCAGGCTAAAAATACCGGAAGAGAAGGTACTGCTCAGTTCCATAGTAAACCCCGATGGAACGATAGCATTGCCTGGTGAGAATAAGATTGCTTTAACATTGGTGAACATTGAGAAGGAACCATCAGCTAACAAAACCGGTTTGACCAACTCCCCTAGTGTCAGCCTTACATTGCAGGTGATGTTTGTAGTGTATTTTTCAAGCAATAATTATTCGGAAGGATTGAAATTCCTTTCGTTGATCATTTCTTTTATGCAGCAGAAGCCCGTGTTTACAAGGGCTAACAGTCCTGCATTGCATGAAGGAATTGAGAAATTATCGGTTGAACTGGAAACCCATGGGCTGGAAAGAATGAACAATTTATGGGCCATGATAGGCGCCAAGTACATGCCCAGTGCACTGTATAGGGTGCGTATGCTTACCTATAATGCGGAAGTAAGCAGGGAATACCGCCCTGTAATTACCGGCTCAGCCATGGAGTAACAGATGACATAGGGAAATTGATTACTGACCGCTAACAAAACGCTGGATGGACAACCGTTTCATTCCGTTGGTAACTTGTGTGTATAAGCACAGTTATTACAATGATGGAAAATTGAAAACATTCCGTGTGTTCCCCGGAGAGGACACGGCTGCCTGGCTTGTACGGAACGATGTATTGTTCCGGCAATATGAAGACAGATTTACGATTTATTACAACAGCCTGTTCCATGGCAGGGAACGAAGCAGAGAGGAGTTGTGTACCGGTGATGGTACTATACTTGAGTTTTACCTGCAGAACAATGATGCGTATTTTGCGCAGTACACAGAGGGGGTACAAACCTTTACACCCGGCAAGGCCCTGCCTGTTTTTTCCAATACCTATACCACAGGCTTTTTGCATGGAGGTGAAGCGGTATCCGGTGATGCACTGGAGTACGACAGCACAGTTCTGCAACAGTTAGCGCTTGCCAATAAAAAGCCGTATGCCTGCCTGCGGTTGCACCTGACTGGTGATATGCAGGAATTATATACTATTCAGTTTACTGCCAAAGCCACTTACTGGCGTTATGTGCTTGCTGCCGGCCACCTGCAGCAATTGCAAAATCCTGCCGTTATTGCCCGGCAGGGCGCCGGTGTTTTTACAGGCCCCGAATGGGTAAACATTCCCGGAAAGGATAAAGTAGTTTGTTTTGTTTCAGCCGATAAAATTGTGCTCAGTGAAATTCCCAAACGGGAATGGCAGCTGGTAGAGCAGTATGATGCTGCCACCGGAAGATTCAAGGTGGTAAAGAAAACCTTGCCGGCACCTGATATCAGCCATATTTCGGTGCTGGATGCTGCTGATACATTCGCTATTTATAATTATTCAGAAATCATTTTATAATCATAAAACCACCATGTCATGCCAGAAACATTGATGACGCCCGGGGTCTATATCAAAGAAGAAAACGCCTTCCCCGGATCAGCCGTTGCAGTGGCGACAGCTGTTCCGGTATTTATCGGTTACACCGAAAGGGCCGTTCGGTTTGGTAAAAGCCTGCTGCGTAAACCCACTAAAATAACCTCGTTTGCAGAGTATGTAGAAATGTTCGGCGGCGCGTTTAAAGCAAAGTTTACCATTGCTGATGCTGACCCTGCCTTACCACAGGAAACTTTTCTGTTAAATAATAAAGAGTCTATACTAAAAGTAAAAGACAACAACAGTCTTTATTTCTATAACAGCATCCGTTTGTTTTATGCCAATGGTGGTGCTGAATGTTACATACTTTCTGTAGGCACTTATGGTGGCAGTGCAGACGGCCTGGAAGTAAAGATGAGCGATTTTATTGGCGATGATAAAACGCCGAATGTATTTAGTGAGATACTGGAAAAAGAGCAGGAGCCTACGCTGGTAGTACTTCCTGATATTGTTGCCCTGGGAGAAGCTGCTTACGACCTGTACAAACAGGTGCTGATGCATTGTGCCAAGGTGCAAAGCCGCTTTGGTATTTTTGATGTGGCATATCAGGCGCCCGGCAAAACTATTGATGATGTTGTATCGGGCTTCCGCAACGGCATAGGAAATGCTTTTTTGAATTACGGTTCCGTATACTACCCCTGGTTAAAAACCTCTGTAATACAGCCTACAGAGCTGGATTTTGAAAACTTTGATGACACTGTTGATCTGTCAACCGTGCTTCCGGAGCCCCTGGCACAGGATGTAATTAAAAAATACAAGGAACTGAAACCAGAAGAGCAGGATGCCGTAGCTAAGAAAAACTACCATCAGAGCCTGAAAGCAGCCAGTATTACCTATGTGCATCTGCTGGATGAAATACGCTCGCAGCTGAACGAGTTGCCGCCTTCTTCTGCTATGGCAGGCATATATACCCTGGTAGATACCAGCCGCGGCGTATGGAAAGCACCCGCCAACGTATCGTTAAGCATGGTAAATGCACCGGCTGTAAACGTATCTGCCCAGCAGCAGCAATCGCTGAACGTAGATGTAATGGCAGGTTTATCTGTAAACGTTATCCGGCCTTTTCCTGGTGTAGGTACCCTGGTATGGGGCGCCAGAACACTGGATGGCAACAGCCAGGACTGGCGTTATATTAACGTACGCCGTACGCTGATTATGATTGAGCAGAGTTTAAAGCTGGCTACACGCGCTTATGTGTTTGAGCCCAATACTTCTGCCACCTGGATTACGATCAGCAGTATGTTTAACAACTTCCTGTATAACCTGTGGACGCAGGGTGCCCTGGTAGGTGCGAGTCCTGACCAGGCGTACAGCGTATCTATTGGCCTGGGTGCTACCATGACGCCGAATGATATTCTGGATGGTATTATGCGCGTAACAGTGAAGCTGGCTATTTCACGTCCGGCTGAATTTATCGTACTCACCTTCCAGCAGCAGCAACAACAATCTTAATCTTCATCCTTTTCATCATTTATAAAACATATGTTTTATGGCAGATAGCAACGGCTCAGCCCAATCCACTATATGGCCTTTGGTACGATTTCAGTTTTCTATTAAAATAGGCAGCGATGAAATTCTGTTCCAGGAAGTAACAGGCCTCAGTTCTGAAACACAGGTTATTGAATACCGTGTAGGCAATAGCCAGTCATACACCGCCATTAAAATGCCGGGTATTAAAAAGTTTGGTAACGTAACCCTGAAGAAGGGCATTTTTCAAACCGATACCAAGCTGTGGACTATGTATAACGCTATTAAAATGAACACGATTGCGCGCCAGACGGTGGTAATAAACCTGCTGGACGAATCGAACAAAGCGGCGATGACATGGAACCTTACCAATGCTTTTCCGTGTAAGATGACGGTTACAGATATGAAAGCCGATGCCAACGAAGCTGCGGTGGAAACCATGGAGCTGGCGCACGAAGGCTTTACACTGGCAACCAGCTAATATGGCAGTAAGCTTTCCGTATGGCATGCCACGCGCGTTCATGTTCAACGTAACAGTGGGCGATTTTGCGGGCGAGGGTGAATGCAGCTTTCAGGATGTAAGCGGATTAAACGTAACACTCGGCACCGAAGAGGTGAAGGAGGGGGGCGTTAACAACTTTACTTACAAACTGCCCGGAAGGGCTAAATATGATAACCTGGTATTGAAGCGGGGACTTATTACAGGGTCCCCCATCATTACCTGGGTAAATGATGCGGTAAGCAATTTTGTGTTCAGACCCAAGCTGGTAAAAGTGCAGCTGATAGATCCGGAACAAACGCCGATAATCACCTGGTCGTTATACAACGCCTATCCGGTATCTATTAAGATGTCGGAGTTGAAAGCGATGGACAATGCACTGGCGATAGAAACGCTGGAGCTGGCTTATAACTTTTTCAGAAGAACCAATTAAACAGAGGATGTATGCCGCTGGAGATAAGAGAACTGGTGATTAAGGTAACGGTGGAGGAGAAATCCGGCAAACCGGAGGCGGATGTCGAGCATACGCTGCAGACGCTGAAAGCGCAGGTGGTAAACGAATGCCTGGAGAAAATAGTACGAAAACTGGAAAACGCATCGCAGCGATAACTGATTATGGCATTGGTGAAACTTTTGTTGGAGAGTTACGATACTCCTTCATGCAACGGCACATTACTGGGTTCTATTGAAGCGCTGGTAAACCCCGAAAACTATTCTGAAAAGTACTCGGTGGGGTACAGCACGTTCAGAACAATTAATAATCCCGCGGGTACGCTGGTTTTTTCCAGTATGAACAGTGGGGGGCTGGTTTTAAAAAATCTGATGGTAGACGGCACCGGCATTATTCCGCTTACGGGTGCGGGTAATGTACAGGACTATCTGAACAAGCTGGCGAAAGTGGTATACCAGTACAATGGCACCCTGCACTCGCCGCCTTATGTAAAGGTTACCTGGGGTACGCTTACTTTTAAAGGGGTATGTACAGAGTTTAACACGAATTATACCATGTTCCGGCCAGATGGTACCGCATTGCGGGCCACGGTGGACATAACGTTCAAATCTACAGTGGACCCCAAAACAAAGGGGCAGGAGGCGGCCAACAGCTCGCCCGATCTTACGCATATGCGCTTGGTAAGGGCAGGGGATACGCTGCCGCTGATGTGTTACCAGATATATGGCGATAGCAGCTATTATCTGGAAATAGCGCGTTATAATAAACTGAATAATGTATATCAGCTGAAGCCCGGAACGCAACTGTATTTTCCGCCCTTAAAAAAATAGCTTATGCCCAGTTATGCAGGACAGAATGTGGATGTGCCTTCTTTACGCTATACGATTACGGTTAACGGAAAAGCAATTGACGATTCGCTGGAAATCAGTTTTATAAAGGTGGCGCATGAGGTAAATAAAATTTCCTATGCAGAAGTAATACTGTCGGGCCCGGCTGCGGCTGACGGCTCTTCTATTTCATTCAGCGACTCAGATACTTTTACGCCGGGTAATGCTATTGTTATTTCTGCTGCCTATGGTGATGACCAGCAAACGGCTTTATTTACCGGGGTTATTGTAAAGCATGGGCTGGATATGAACCCGGATAGTACCATTAACCTGAAACTGCTTTGCAAACATGCGGCAGTAAGCATGACGTTTGGACGTAAGGAGCAGTTGTTTGGGCAGCAGACAGACAGTGATATTATTACGGCCATTTGTGGCACCTATGGTTTATCGGTAACGGTAACCAGCACCAGTTTTAAAAACGAGATGTTTTTTCAGAAGCTGGCTACAGACTGGGATGTGGTATTATCAAGAGCAGAGTTTAACGGCATGCTGATTTTTCTGGACGGCGATTCGCCGGTAATAAAAGCACCTGATTTTAGTGGCAGTCCGGTACTGGCGGTGGCACCTGGTGGTGGCCTGCTGAATTTTCAGAGCGAACTGAATGCCGAAAAGCAGGCACCGACTATACAGGCAAGTGCGTGGGATGTAAAAAATCTGGCCTTGCAGAATGCGAATGCCAAAGAGCCTACGCTGGGTAGTCAGGGGAGTGTTACTGCCAAAACGCTGTCGGGAAAATTAAGTCAGACACAACTGATGTTAACGGCGGGTACGCCTATGGCAACTGCTGAATTACAGGCATGGGCCGATAATTATCTGTTTCGTATGCGCATGGCTGCGTTGAAGGGTACGGTTTCTTTTATTGGTTCTGCCCTGGTTAAAACAGGCACTGTTATTCAGTTAGAGGGTATGGGTACCAAGTTTAACGGAAATGCTTATGTAACCTCCGTTACGCATGAACTGGAAGATGGGGTATGGAAAACTACTGCCGGTTTTGGGCTGGATAGCAAGCCGGTGAGCCAGCAACCGGATTATTCTTATGTATCAGCTACCGGGCAGGTGCCTTCTATACAGGGCTTGCAGGTAGGCACGGTAAAACAACTGGCCAGCGATCCGCAATCGTTATACCGCATACTGGTTACCCTGCCCAGCAATGCCGCTACCGTAGGGGCTGTGTGGGCGCGGTACGCTAATTTTTACGGCACGGCGGGTGCAGGCCTGGGTTTTTTGCCGGAGGTGGGTGATGAGGTAATAGTAGGGTTTATTGAAGGTGATCCGCGTTACCCCGTAATACTGGGTTCGTTGTATGGCAGCGCGAAAGCCAGCCCTAACCAGGCTTCTGATGAAAAGAATAACCTGAAAATGCTGAGCACACGTAGCCAGCTGATGATGCAGTTTGACGATGATAAAAAAGTAATTACCATCAGTACCCCTGGTGGTAACAGCATTACCATCAGCGATGATGGTAAAAGTATTGCCATAGCCGATCAGAACAGTAACAGTATTAAAATGTCTTCCTCCGGTGTTGAAATCAGCAGCAACAGTGATGTATCTATCACTGCCAAAGGCGGCATTACACTCACTGCCAATACTTCTGTAAGCATTACCGCCAAGCAGGATGTAGAGGCAAACGGATTGAATGTTACCTGTTCGGCCAAAATGGGTTTTACCGCCAAAGGCACCGCCTCGGCGGAAGTGTCGGCATCGGGCCAGACCACTATTAAAGGTGCTATGGTGATGATTAATTAACAGGTATAAACAACAGGATATGTTAGCAGCAAGACTTACAGATATGCATACCTGCCCTATGGTAACGCCGGGCCTTCCACCAATACCACATGTAGGCGGGCCTGTAACCGGCCCCGGTGCGCCTACGGTTTTAATAGGCAAGCTACCGGCAGCAGTAATGGGCGATATGTGTGTATGCGTAGGCCCACCGGATTCTATTATTAAGGGATCGGCCACGGTAATGATCTGCGGCAAACCCGCTGCCCGTATGGGAGATAGTACGGCACATGGCGGTGTAATTGTACTGGGTTGCCCCACGGTAATGATAGGAGGGTAAGCAGGATGGAAGAACAAAAATCATTTTTAGGAAGGGGCTGGAGCTTTCCGCCTGCTTTTGACCGGGTTAGCAGTACGGTGCATATGGTATCGGAACTGGAAGATATTATGCAGAGCATACGTATTATTCTGGGAACGGTGCCTGGCGAACGTGTGATGCAGCCTGAGTTTGGCTGTGCCTTAAGACGCATGGTGTTTGAGCGGGTAGATGCCATGTTTGTAAATCAGCTGAATGATATTGTACGCATGGCGTTGCTGAATTTTGAACCCCGGATTAAGTTTCTGGGTGCGGAGGTAATGGAAGAACAGGCGGAGAAAGGGCGTGTGGTGGTAGATATTAGTTTTATGGTAATTATTACCAATACCCGGCACAACATTGTGTATCCGTTTTATTTTCTGGAAGGAACGAACTTATCTGAATAACTGTTTAGCGGTACATGAGCCTGCATGCAAATACGGATTTACGCGACGGTCTGAGTCAAACAGAGCGGTTTCCGCGTGCCCTGCATCCGGCTTACTTCAAACCTGACGAAAGAGACAGCGGGCAACTGCTGAACTTTACCATAGCCCTGGCGGGGCAGTTTAATTACTACAACATTCATAACAGGCCAGACGGCACCTGGGAGGAGTTTTTTGACCTGGACATGGATGTGCTGTTTACGCTGATTGCGCGTATTGACCTGAAATCATCGCTGCGTGATTACGATTTATTACAGGAAGCACTGTTACAGGCCGATACTCCGGAAGAACTGGTACAGGCGCTGAATGAGCAGCTGGATTATTTTTTTACCGCACTGGATATACTGGTGAAAACGCGCGTTAAAAGTACGCATGCACGTAATAATACGCAGGTATCACCGGTAGCCACCATAACGGCCGACTGTTATAATTTAAGCGCAAAGTTTATTGAATATTACAGCCAGATAAAAGTGATGCTGCCCAACGTAAAAACGTTGAACGTAGCAGCGCTGTTACCGGGCGAAATGCATTTTCCGCTGGTAGAAACAGAGAACCTGCTGGCGTATCCCACACAGCAAAAAGCGGCAGCGGGTATTTATAAAGTATTCGGGCTGCTTTTTTCAGAACTGCGCCAGAAGTACAGCCAGCTGATAGCTGCAGCACGCTATTATCTGCAACACCAGGAAAAAGACCGGCAATACGATCCGCATCTGGGATTGTTTATGGCTTTTCTGGAATTGTATGGCGATCTGCAGCAGCAGATGAACCGCATTACCCAGCGCCACCTGGATTTTTATTACCAGCAGATACTGGGCATGGAAAGGCGCAGGGCTGTGCCTGACCAGGTGCATATTGTATGCGAGCCGGGTAAGCAGGTAAGCCAGTACATACTGCCTGCCGGTGAACAGCTACTGGCAGAGCCTGTAGCAGGCCAGCCGCTGATTTACCAGACAGACAGTGATGCGTTTATTGGCCGTGCAGTAATTAAAGAACTGAAAACCGGTTTTATAAGCCGGCAGGTACAGTTTGAAGCTGGTAGTAATTATAACTGCCGGCCGGTAGAAGAAGTAAAAGTATACAAGGGTAATTATCCCGTACCGGATGCCGCGGGTTACAGCAAGGGTACGGCTATTGTTAGCCCATGGCCGCTGATGGGCGAAGAGCAGTCTGGCTTTTCTCAGAACCAGCGTACCATGGAAGATGCCTCGCCGGGTTTTGTATTGGGTTCGCCTTTGTTGTATGTTAGAGATGGTTTCAGAAACATACAGCTGAAATTTTATATACCCCGGCCTTCCTTTCTGTACTTTACAGATTATGTACAGAACTTTTCGGTAATTACCGGTAACAGCGAAGCGTATACTACCTATCAGCTGTTAAACCGGGCGTTTTATATATCTATAACCGGTGATGAAGGGTGGATTGGTGTAGAAAAATACAGTTTCCGTTTAAACAATACAGATGAGGCTAATCCCTATCTGGAGCTTACTTTTAAACTGTCTTCCACCGATGTACCTGTAGGCTTATACCAGCCGTTGGTGCATGGAGATAATTACGCGGTAAGCACCCCGGCGGTAAAAATTGAAATTAATAACAATGCCTTTCACAATGCGTTTGGCTACCTGCGCAATATGGAGATTACCCGCATTTCTATTGTGGTGGATGTGGAAGGAGCGCGGGGGCTGCAATTACAGAATAACCTGGGGCCGGTGAGTATAGATACGCCTTTTCAGGCCTTTGGCCCTGTGCCTGCTACCGGTAGTTATCTGGATATAAAGAATACAAATATTTTTAACCGTTTTACACGCAGCTTCGATATTAATATTGAATGGTTTGACCTGCCTTCGATGGCGGGAGGGTTTGAAACCTATTTTCAGGGCTACCAGAATCATACCCGTAACGAAAGTTTTACCGCCAACATTACACCGGTAGAAAACGGTAAATCGCTAACACCCCTTCCTGCCCAAACGGGCAAACACCTGTTTCAGACACGGAGAGATGAGAACAGCAGTGAATTGTTCCTTTGCCGGGAAACGGTGCTGGAAAACCTGGAAGGGCCGGGCTTTTCTTTTGGTAACCGGCCTTTGCTGGATAAGGAAGAAGAGCAGTCAGGCTTTTTCAGAGAAGGAGCGGTAAGGCTTGAGTTGACAGGCCCGGCAGATGCATTCGGGCACCGCCTGTACCCGGTATTGTTTCCGGCAGCTATTATGCACAATGCAAAGCGGTTTGTAAAAAAGGTTCCTATACCCGAACAGCCGTATATACCGGTAATTAAATCGGTAGAGGTAGATTACAGGCTGGAACATTCCGAGGTGCTGTATGGCAAGGGGCGCAAACAGGATGAGAGTTTTATTACCCTGATACACCTGTATCCGTTTGGGCAGGTAAAGGTATACCCCGATCTGGATGCAGATGACGTCACTTTTGTGCCGTATCTGGACAGGGAGCGTAACCTGCTGATTGGTTTACAGAACGTGAACCCCGGACAGCCGTTATCGTTTTTGTTTCAGTTACAGGAGATGAAGTACCACCACACGGCGCATAGCGTGGAAGATGTGGAATGGAGCTATCTGAAAAACAACCGATGGGAGCAGATGAAACCGGCAGATGTGCTGAGCGACAGTACGCATAATTTTATTGAATCGGGTATGGTGGTGTTACAGATGCCTGCGGAAATACCCACAGGTAATACCCTGCTGGGAGGCGATTGCTTTTGGCTGAAAGCTTCGGTAAACCGATCACAAAGTGCGGGGGCTAAAGTGCTGGGTTTGTTTGCGCATGTGGTAGCGGCTACGCGCCTGCAGGCAGATGAGGCCGGGCCTGTAAAGCGAAACACCTGGTTGCCGGCAGCCTCGGTAAAAGGGTTTGTGCAAAAGATTCCGGAGATAAACCAGGTATGGCAGTTGTTTGCCAGTACAGGAGGGCGGCAGGAAGAAACAAAGCAGCAATACTACCTGCGTGTGAGCGAGCGGCTAAGGCATAAAATGCGGCCGCGCACCAGCATGGATATATCGCAGATGATACTGGATGCTTTTCCGGATATTCTGATGGTAAAGTGTATTGGTGCAGGCACAGAGAAGCAACTGGTGCTACCCATTATTAACATGCAGGTGGTAGTAATTCCACGGGAGCGGGAAGACGGGATATTTGTAAGCCGTCAGCCGGGTGTGAGCCTGGATATGCTGTATCGCATTAAGCAATATATCAGCGGTTCTCTTTCTCCCTTTGCTGCTGTTGAAGTAGGTAATCCGGTATATGAAAAGATAAAGATTGTATGCACCATTGCCATACGGAAAGATGGGGTGAATGCCAACGACGGCTATTACCTGAAAATGCTGAATGAAGATATCAGCCGTTTTATAAATCCCTGGCTGTATAATCAGAGGCAGGAAATTAAAATTGGCAGTAAGATTTATATACAGGATATACTGGATGATATTAAGCGCAAGCCCTATGTGCAGTATATCACCGCTTTTTCGGTATTGCATTTTTTCAAAAGGCTGAACAGAACCACGGGCAGGTTTGATTCCGTTGTAGTGGATAGCGCACTGAACCCCGCTTTAAAATACATTGAAGCCTCCCGGGCAGATGCGGTGCTGATAGCGGCGGACAGTCATCTGGTAACCGTGGTAGGAGCGGCCGGTTATCAGGAGCCACGAGCCTCCGGCATCGGCGATTTTATTGCCGGAGATGAGCTGTCGGTATATGTAAGTATTGCAGCGGAAGAAAAGCCTCCACCACCGCCTGATGAGGAAGAAGATGAGTTCATAGATATTCATTTAGCTTAATTATAGTACTATGTCTAAGTTTAATGATAGTAAAACCCGCAGCAGGGAAGACCTGCGAAAATTTTTCCGGAATGGGGAGATACCCTCGGAAGAGCATTACCGTACGTTGATTGAATCGATGATTAACAAGCAGGACGATGGTTTTGCACGCGATGTGGACAATGGGATGCTGATTGCTTCTACGCTGAAGACAGGCCGTTTTATGGCGCTGTTTAAAAATATAGATGATTTTGATCCGTTTTTTGTGCTGGAAAAAGACAGTAAAGAAGATGCTTCGTTACGGTTGAGTCCGGCAGGCAAAGAGGGCAAGAGCAAGCCGGATGATACCTGCTTTTTCTTTCATGAAAACGGCAGTATGGGCCTGGGCAAACGCAGTGAAGATAAATACCGGCTGGAGGTAAACGGCTTTGCCGCCATGGATGGCCGTACAGGTACCTGGAAGCAGGGAGGTGTACCGGCCGATGGCCGCTGGCATGCTATAGCGCAGGACCTGGATAACTGCCAGGTGTTTGAGGTAGTGGCACGTACCGGCAAAACCAATACCGGCCGTTTTGCTGTTATGCATGCTATAGCGGTGTGTGCCTATGGCAGCTCCCGCAGCCGTATACGACGCACGGGTGCGCACTTTGGTTTTTTCTGGAACAGAATACGGTTGCGCTGGCGGGCAGATAAAGTAACCCATAAGTATACACTGGAAATGAAAACCAGCAGTAAATACGAAGGCGAGCCACAGATTTTTTATCATATATCTCGCCTGTGGGATGATACCAGTTTTTTACCGGCCGATTACTACCATGCTTAGCTTGTTATGAATACACGACTGCCACCTACCATTGATAAAGATTACGGCGATGATACCGCACTGGACTTTGCCTGGCTGCGCAAAAGAGCGGTGGAGCTGGTGCAGCAGTACAGCGGCAATAGCTGGACGGATTATAACCTGCACGACCCTGGTGTTACGATACTGGAGATGCTGTGTTTTGCCTTAACAGATCTTGCCTATCGCACCAGTATGCCTGTGGCAGATTTGCTGACAACGGAAAAGGATGGCATTAATTACACCACCAATTCCTTTATTACCCGCGAAAAAATACTGGTTACCGAGCCGGTATCGGTATCGGATTACCGGCGCTGGATAATAGACCAGGTGAATGAGGTAGACAATATCTGGTTTGAACCGATTGTTTCTCCCTATACCAAACATTTTGCCCGTGGCCGCTACCGCGTTATTGTTCAGTTGTACGATAAATGGCAGCGCGGTGGGGGAAGGGTGGAGGAGAAGTTTGCAGAATCGCAACAGATTATTGAACGGGTAAAAGCATTACTGGCAGAAGCCAGAAATATAGGCGAGGAGTTTGAAGAGTTTATTGTAATGCAGCCGGAGCGTATTACGGTTTGTGCGGAGATTATGCTGAATAAAAAAGCCATTCCCGAAGATACACTGGCGCAGATTTATTACCGGCTTGAGAACGCACTGAACCCCCCGGTGTTGTTCAGCACCGAAAAAGAAATGCAGTCCGCAGGGTATACCGTGGAAGAGATATACGCCGGTCCGTTACTGGATCATGGCATTGTGCCGGAGAGCGAACTGCGGCGTATGCGAACCACGGCCGACCCGGCAGAGCTGATTAAAGCTATTTCGGGTATGGAGGATGTATTGCATATACGCCGGTTAGAGGTGGCGGGGCCTGATGGTAATTACATTATTTATCCGTTACAGTTACAGAAGTATCATTATCCCTTATTGGTATTTAAACCGCACGAGCCGGATATAAAGCTGTATTACGATGAGCAGCCGCTGGCGGTAAACGGGCCGGTATTTGAAAGCCTGCTGATGCGTTTGCGCGAAGGCATGCAACGGCAGTTTGTGGCCGATATGCACGATAAAAAAACAAACGAGGCCTGGCAGGGGGAGTGGCGTAATACAGAAGCTTATACCTCGTTACAGCATTATTTTCCGGCTATTTACCGGCTGGGACATGAGCAGGTGCAGGAGCATGATGCGCCGGAGCAGAAGGCGCGGGTAAAGCAGCTGAAAGCGTACCTGATGTTGTTTGAGCAAACGATAGCGGGCTATCTCTCACAGCTATCGCACCTGAGCGAATTGTATTCGTACGAAACAACACAGGAACGAACCTATTTCCATCAGCCGTTGTATCAGGTGCCGGGTGTATCGGATATTATTAAAGCCTATACAGATAACGATAAACAAAGCTGGGAGCAGTTTGTAGCGGATGCAGATAACGCCTATGCCGCCACACTGCGCCGTATAGCGGAAACGGATGATGTATACCGGAAGCGTAAAAAGAGAAGTCTTGAGCATATGCTCAGCCGGTTTAACATAGTGCCTGACCCTTATCCGGTAATGCTGTATAATCAGTATTATGGTGGCCGTGGCAAAACAGAACGTACAGATACAGAAATACGCTGGAAAGCACAGCTGCTACAGCACGCACGCGTAATTAATAACTACCGTATACGTGCAGAAAATTACCTGGACTGGGGTGTGGATGAGGTATCGTACGGTTTTTCGTATAACATGCGGTTGTTGCTGTATCTGCAGCAACGGGGTACGTACCGTGCCACGGCAGTTTTGGAGAAAGGAGCAGGAGAAACAGGGCGCCCGCATACACCACAGCCTGCCTTTTACCGCACCTGGGAAACCGGGGAAGAACAGCCCATAGCTGTTTGGGTAGATGAAAACATGCCGGTAGACAGCGGGTTTTATCTGCACAGGGTACCGGTGAGTTTTTTACGTTCGGGCATTGATACCAGCCGTTTTCGTGTACTGCAACATCCGGTTTATCATACTGAATATATAGTAGCCATGCCCGCTAAGCAGCAGGAGGAGTGGCAGGCGGTAAGCAGGCATAGTACACAGGCTGGCGCGGTGCTGGCCTTACGGGTACTGGCCGATAAACTGCGTGCCTGGAATGTATCGGCCGAAGGCTTTCATCTGGTGGAGCATATACTGCTGGCTCCGTTGCACGGTAACAACGTATATAGGTATGAGTTTTATGATGAGCATGAGCAACTGCTGCTGCGCCAGCGTAACTGGGTAGCCTGGCAGGAGCGGGAAGAAGCTATTGATGCCTTGTTAAAGCTGGAGCGTGACATGCGTGTGAAGCCTGCTTTATCTGATGACGAAGAAGATGCTAAAAACCGGAAATGGGTGCAGCGGGTGTTAGAAACCAATCATGTATTTCTGGCGCGCTCCCGGGAACATGCGCCTGCGGAAGTGCATTCCTGGGAGGGTATGACCGATGATATGCGCCGCATACTGCCGGGTAAACTGCGCTATGCGTTACAGGCATACAGGCGGCGCAGAACTAATTTTTATCCCCGTTTTTCTTATCGCGTACAGCGCTCGCCTGGCGTGGTAATAAAAGAGGAGTTTTATAATGCCATGGTTACGGTAGTGTTTCCTGCATGGCCTGCCCGTTTTCAGGATAAAGGGTTCCGCGAGTTTGCAGAAGCTTTGTTTACCTACAACCTGCCAGCTCATATACAGCCTGTTTTTCTGTGGCTGAATGCCGGGCCTATGAAGCAGTTTGAACAACTGCACGGTGCCTGGCGGGAAGCCTTGAAAAATGGCAGGGAAGCTATCGCCCACGGCCATGCGGACAGGCTGATTTCTTTTTTGCTGGATAAACATGATTACGGATTGTTATGACAGCGCCTGCTCATCAGATACAAAGCCTTGTATTCGATATTCAGCTATCGCCACGCGACAAAGCGCATGCATTGCAGAATACCATCAGCCGAATGTATACCTACCGGCTGGAAGGCTTGCTGAAGCAGTTCTTTGAGGAGGTGATACCACCGGGGCTGGTGGTGAAAGCAGCGCAGGTTACGCTGGACCTGGGCAACCTATCTTATGAACAACTGGAAGCAGAATTGCCTGAAAGGCTACTGCAGGAGTTACGGAAAGCCTTTGATATTTCTTTAACCGGCGGAGACACCGCCCGTTTGTTACCTGCCCAATATACCATTGCCACTACCGAAGAGGGCTATCTGCAATTACTGTTGTTTTTTTTACAGGTCGGACATTTCCCCTGGTGGGCCGGTGCTACTACCTATGAACAACTGGAAGATTATATAGAGCTGCTGGCGGTAAAGAGGCCGAGGCAACTACGTGCCCTGCTGATGCAGGAAGGGAAGAAGGAGCAGGTGCGCCGCCGCATAGCCTGGCAGTTTAGCGAACACAGTATTAAAACATTGATACAGGTGCTGGAGCCAGAGGAGTGTTTTTTTATACTGGCTTACCATAAAAGTGTTACCCGGCAGCAGCAACAATATAACCTGGTAAAATCGGGTACAGAAGATTTTAAACGCGCGGTGTGGTTTTTTATATTCTCCTTTTTATTGTCAGAGCGGGAAACCTGGTTTAACAGGCGGGTATTTATCAAGAGTACCCTGCGCCAGATGTCGGCACATTTTAACGTACCCTATTTGTCGCTGATAGGTTTGCTGTATCAGGCACTATATGCAGCGGGTGTAGATATAGAGCAGGCCCGGCTTACCTGGTTTATAAAGGTGGTGCTGGAAGAAGAGTTGCCTGCACCTGCACGGCGTTTGGCGGCTGCCCATGTTATTGAGGAAGCCGGTGATTACGATCTGGCGGAAGCTGCCGTACCTGAATGGGTATTGGACAAAGCAGCGCAGGCGCAGGGGGCGCTGTATATTAAAAACATACTGGCCTGGTTTTTACAAACAGGCACGGTGCCGGGCTTTACCGCTTACACAACCGGAAGCATGGAGGCACTGCTGCAACAGTTACTACAGCAATATCCGCAACAGGCGGTGCAGTTGTTTACCTGGGCAGGTGCGGAGGAAAAAAGAAAGAACCGTTTTTTATACCAGTTTTCGCCGGAACTGATTGCAGCTATTATACTGCTGCTACCGCAGGGTGGAGAAGCGCTGGCGGCCAGCCAGGCATTGGCACAGCTGGCGGAGCATAATGCCGCCGGTGCTGGCCGGCTGCCGGGTATGGCCACAGGCCAACTGGCAAAGAGCAGGCTGCGCATGCTCTGGAGCCACTATGCCGAAGCGGAATACCAACGCTTTCATGCAGGAAGTTTTTACCTGCAGGGGCTAAAAATGTTATATCGCGTACCTGTGCAGGCATGGTATACCTTGCTGCCGGAGTTAAGCATTTTGTTTATACGCGGAGGAGAGGCAGCCTTACAAACCGTAATAACCTTGCTGGCTGCTATGGATTCTAAAGAATACGGAAGCATACATATGCCGGTGCAGCAGGAGGCATGGCGGCAAACGGTAGGGCAGTTGCCGGAGATAAAGAAAATATTATTATCTGTTGCAGAGCAGGAGTTACAGTTTCTGCCGCTGTTTTCCGTGTTTTATCAGTCGCCCGAAAATACCGTAGCTACGGTGGAAGAAGCGCTGTCTTACTTTTTGCTGTGGAATAAGCTACCAGATAGCCTTCCGGTAACGGAAAGGGAGAAAGAGCGGGGATTACTGGCGGATATGGTGTTGCTGCTGTTTCAGCGGGATCGTACGCGGCTGCGGGCGCTTTTTTTATCGCCATTGAATTCTTACGCAGCCAAAAGAAGAATCTATGCTTTGTTTTCGCAGCAGAAGGGAGGCAGGGATGCATTGGTAGCTAACTGGCTTAACACCTTTTTGCAGGCAGATATGGCTGTGTATCTGGGTGATGTGCCTTATATAAACGGTTTGGGGTATTATAAAGAAACCTGGAAAGGGTTTAGCCTTACACGGGCTGCTGTATTGCTTAGTAAATATTATGGTACAGTAGTAGCTGTGCCACCGGATGAGCAGGTGCTGTTACAGCAGGCGATACAGTTGCTGGATTATTATTTTACCCGTAACAGTTTGCCTGCGGGTTTTCCGGTACAAGGTGCGGAAGGATTGTTGCTGATACAATATCTGTTCAGGTGGGTGCTGGGTAAAAACAGTAATAGTTTGTATACACTGTTACAAAAAAGTAGTCACCATGCCACCGCCCGCCTGCAGATACACCAATGGTTTGCTACCAATGAATATGTAAATGGTAAAAGCGTAACTGCTTTTACTGCTTTGTGGTTGCAGCATGATGTGCTGGCTTATCTGCAACATTCGGTGCAGGAAGATATTACGGAAACTGCCGCCTGGCTGCGGCTGGTAAGCTGGCAGCAATTACCGGTGGCGGTAATTAAATATGCAGCGGTACATTTTTCCACTGCCACCCTGCAAAAATGGCTGCAGGGTTATAGCAGTACCTGGTACAACCGGGTGTTGCCTGCCATTGAAATACTGCACCGGCTTTTCCGCCATTTTACCGGTTTAACGCGCAACTGGCCACAGCTGCAATTGAATGAGTTTATACTACTGGCCTTTGCCGCACATATTGAGGTAAAAGATGCGCCTGCTTTTATTCACCACTTTTTTGCTTTTACCGATAAGCATATACCACCGCCTGTATACCGCGTATATGAACAGATTGCCCGTGCCTGGGCCATAGCACGGGATATGGAGCCCGCTGAATCAGCTACGCTGGTGCGGCTGGTAGATCGTGAAATAGCTGCACGGCTGTTACAGCGGCCGCCGGTAGCCAGGCCTGTTGTACAGCAGCCGGCTGTTGCCACTGCCCAGGAAGGGTATCCGCTACAGGATTTGCTGCCGGCAGGCGAAAACTATGATAAAATACACGTACAGAATGCGGGTATCATTCTTATGCATCCGTTTTTAGCGGTGTTTTTCAATCGCCTGCAAATGACCGAAAAGGGTAAATGGGTAACTGAGGAAGCACAGTTACGGGCCGTGCATCTGTTACATCACCTGGCAGATGGCAGGTGGGAGCATGAAGAACCGCTGCTGCCTTTAAGCAAGCTGCTGTGCGGATTAAAGCAGGAGCAGCCGGTACCGTTACAGGTAGAACCTACGGTGGAAGAAACAGCCATGATTGAATCACTTTTCGCAGGCATTTTTCAGCAATGGGAGAAAATGAAGAATTCGAGTGTGGATGGTTTCAGGCAAAGCTTTTTACAACGCAATGGTATTCTGTGTTATAAGGGCGATCACTGGAGTTTGCGGGTAGAGCAGAAAGGCTACGATTTGCTGCTGCAAACCCTGCCATGGGGCATCAGCACCATACGGTTGCCCTGGATGGGGGAGATGTTGTACGTGGAATGGGAATACTAAAAGCGCAACAATATTATGCTTACGTTTTCATACTATCCCCACAGGTTTGGGAAAAAATAGTATATTTAATTATCAATAACCTGGTTAATACCTCTCGCCGTTATGAAACAAGCTGTTTTGCAATCGAAACTTCCTGATACTGCGGTAACAGCCGGCAGAAGCGCCGGTAATCCCTTTCAGTTATTAAAAGAGCAGGCTGCACAACTCATGAGCCGTGATAAAACCGCCCAGCTGGTGGCTCCGGAGGAAGAGTTGCCTGTACAGGGCAAGCTAACGGCGCAGCTTGCTGCACCGGAGGAAGAACTGCCTTTGCAGGGTAAATTTGTTGCACAATTGCAGGCCGGTCCGGAAGAGGAATTGCCCGTGCAGGGTAAGTTTACCGCCCAGTTGCAGGCACCGGAAGAAGAGTTGCCGGTACAGGGCAAGTTTGCGGTACAACGGGTAGAGAACAAAACAGGGATGCCTGACAGTTTGAAAAGTGGTGTGGAATCTATGTCAGGCTATTCTATGGACAATGTACGCGTTCACTATAACTCAGATAAACCTGCACAGCTGAATGCATTGGCTTACGCACAGGGTTCGGATATACATATGGGCCCGGGGCAGGAGCAACATCTGCCGCACGAAGCCTGGCATGTTGTACAGCAGATGCAGGGCAGGGTACAGCCCACCATACAGGAAAAAGGCGTAGGTATTAATGATGACGTATCGTTGGAATCTGAAGCCGATGTAATGGGGGCCAAAGCGGCCGCCGTTTCACTGAAAAGAAAGTAATAACACGTTCTGATGCTGTTGTTGCTTCCATAGCACTGCAGGTTTTCCGGATCAACTAACAGCCTTTATAATGACAGCGCTTTCCGCTAATATCAATACCCTCCATAACGAAATTCAATGGTTTGCCGAAGTGGCGGTAGCCCGCGGTGCCATCAGTTTTGGGCAGGATGCTACACAACCTGCTATAGACACGATTCAGCCTCCTGATGTTTTGCAGGAGGTTTCTGTTTATGCCAACACCATCCGGCAGTTTCAAATGGGGTTTGAGGAGCGGTTTATACTGGCGCTCGCCCTTATTCCGCATCTGCGCCCGGAAATGCTGGATATGCTGTTTTTAAAAAATCCCGCTACAGACAGGGTATATACAGAGCTGGGCGGGCAAAAGGCAACCGCCCACAGCGGTTACCTGCCTACCGGTGAAACCGCCGTTTTTCTGCTCGCGGGTAACGACCTGGCAAAACGGGTGCTGCTGATGGAGTTGTTTGATGACCAGCACTTCTTTTACCGTCATAATATATTGCGTTTACAATCTGCCCCGGCCAACGAACCCCGGCTGAGTGGCTTATTAACCATTTCATCTGAATATCTGGCGCTGCTTACCACCGGAAGGGCTTTTCGCCCGGAATACAGCGGTAGCTTTCCGGCCAAAAGAATTACCACCAGCCTTAACTGGAAAGATCTGGTAGTGGCGGAGGAGATACTGGATGAGCTGGATGAAATAAGGATATGGTTGCAGCATGGTGCCACTTTGCTGAACGACTGGGGATTTGAGGGAAAAGTAAAACCGGGTTTCCGGGTGCTGTTTTCCGGTCCTCCGGGCACCGGCAAAACGTTAACTGCCTCTTTACTGGGAAAAACGGTAGGGATGGATGTTTACCGGATTGACCTTTCTATGGTGGTATCCAAATACATCGGAGAAACAGAAAAGAATCTGGCCGGCATTTTTGATATGGCTGAAAACAAACACTGGATTTTGTTTTTTGACGAAGCCGACGCACTTTTTGGCAAAAGAACCAACACTTCTGATGCGCACGACCGCCACGCCAACCAGGAAGTGAGCTATCTGTTACAACGGATTGAAGATTTTCCGGGTCTGGTAATACTGGCCACCAATTTTAAATCGAACATTGATGAAGCTTTTGCCCGCCGTTTTCAACTGAGCGTTAACTTTCAAAAACCCGACTACGAGCAACGGCTGCGGCTGTGGAAAAACGCCTTTACCCCTCCCTGTGAGCTATCGCCAGACGTGCAGCTGGATAAACTGGCCTACGAGTACGAACTCACCGGTGCTGCTATTATGAATGTACTCCGTTACAGCTCGCTTTGTGCTTTGGAAAGAAACTCCCGCCTTATTTTACCGGAGGATATTGTAAAAGGTATCCGGAAAGAGATGCAGAAAGAAGGAAAAAATGTGTTCTGAAAAGGTGGTTCCGTGTTAAAATGACACTGTAAATCAGCTGCCCACGCGGATAATGAACATTTGTATGTACAGCCGGTATATAAAAGTTTTCCTAATATCGACATTTTCTATGCACACCTCACCTAATTTACACTTAATTTTGCGGCCGGAACAGAAGATGATAATCAATGAGTAAGCGTACGAATTCTTCTAATCAGGAGCCGGATATAGTTTTGATTGGTGCAGGCATTATGAGCGCAACGCTGGGCGTGCTGCTGAAAGAGCTGCAACCTGAGTTAACAATTGCCATTTATGAAAGGCTGGACGAAGTAGCTGCCGAAAGTTCTGATGCATGGAACAATGCGGGAACGGGGCATTCTGCTTTTTGTGAACTGAACTACACGCCCGAAAAGGCAGATGGTACTATCAGTCCCAATAAAGCCATTAGCATTGCGGCGTCTTTTGAAGAGTCGCGCCAGTTCTGGGCTTATCTGGTTCAGCAGAACATGGTGGGCGCACCGCAGGAGTTTATCCGGCAGGTACCGCACCTGAGTTTTGTATGGGGCGAAGAAAATGTAGCTTACCTGGAAAAGCGTTTTAAAGCTTTAACCAGTAATCATCTGTTCAAAGGCATGGAATATTCTGAAGACCATGCTACCCTGGCAAAATGGATGCCGCTGGTAATGCAGGGGCGCGATCCTAACCAGGAGGTGGCGGCTACCCGCATGAATATTGGTACCGACGTAAACTTTGGTGCATTAACCCGTACGCTGTTTCATTATTTACAGGAGCAGCCAGGTGTGGGAATGTACATGAACCACGAAATCCGCGATCTGGATAAAGAAGAGGATGGTCGCTGGGCGGTAAAGGTGAAGAACAGAGAAACCGGCCGTAAAAGAGAAGTAAAAGCGAAGTTTGTATTTATAGGTGCAGGTGGTGGTTCATTACCGTTGTTGTTGAAATCGGGCATTCCGGAAGGAAAAGGCTTTGGTGGATTTCCGGTAAGCGGCCAATGGCTGAAATGTGTAAACCCGGAGATTATTGACAAACACGATGTAAAAGTGTATGGCAAGGCTTCTGTAGGTGCACCGCCCATGTCAGTACCACACCTGGATACCCGTTTAATCAATGGCAAAAAAGCCCTGTTGTTTGGGCCTTATGCCGGATTCTCCACCAAGTTTCTGAAAAACGGATCTTATCTGGATCTGCCTTTATCTATAAAGCTGAACAATATACGCCCCATGCTGGCTGCCGGTAAGGACAACCTGCCACTGACCAAATACCTGATTCAGCAGGTGCGCCAGAGCCCTGAGGACAGACTGGAGGCGTTGCGCGACTTTTTACCGGATGCGCGTATGGAAGACTGGGAACTGGAAGTTGCCGGCCAGCGTGTACAGGTAATTAAAAAAGACGAAGAGCATGGCGGTATATTACAGTTTGGTACCGAGATGGTAAGCTCTGCAGATGGTAGCATGGCTGCATTACTGGGTGCTTCTCCGGGAGCGTCTACGGCGGTATCTATCATGGTAGAACTGATTACCAAATGCTTCCCTGAAAATGTGAAGAGTGCCCAATGGCAGAATAAACTGAAACAAATGATTCCTTCCTACGGTCAAAACCTGGACAAAGACGCAGCGCTTTGTGAAAAGGTGAGAAACTGGTCCGGCGAAGTGCTGGCCCTGAACAGGGAGGATGTTCCGGCCACCGTATAATATTTGTATCAATAGCAGAGTTTGTAAGTGGGTGTTCCTGTACAGGGGCACCCACTATTGTTTTACAGCTATTGTGTAACCAGAAAGCGTAATTGCTTTTCACCGGGGGCAATGGTCATTGTTGCCGCTTCCCCCAGCTGCATCAGCTTATCATCTGCATGTAAGTATAGTTCCTGTGCATGGACGGTAATATGTTGCGCTGTAATGGCATGTAGTGGAAACTCCGGATGTTCTGCGCCATCCTTCAATGCAGCTATATAACCTGCCAGCAAGCCGCGTTGCTGTTCTGCAACCAGTACCACATCAAAATATCCATCGCCAGGGTCGGCGTCTGGTGCCATTACCAGATTGGGGCCTATGGAACGGATATTCATTACTTCTGCCATGATGTATTTACCGGAATAATCCTTATTATCCATAGTAATAGTGTATTCCAGCGCCGGGGTAGCGAGTACAATGCTATACAACTCCTCCAATGCCTTTTGCAGGCGCTCATCTGTGCTCATAGAAGCTTTATCATAATTCTTCATGGTATGCATCAGGCGTGGAAAAACCCCATAGCCAAACCCTTCCAGAAAAAACACCGGCTTTTCATGCCCGCTAACAGTGCCCGTATCTACCTGCTTAATCCGTGCATCATGCCAGCTTTCAATAATCTTTTCCGGTGCCTGTGTTAAGCCCATGGTTTGTGCAATGTTATTGGCAGTACCCATGGGTAATATAGCCACCGGCAAATCAGGTGTTTCATTACAATAAATACTTTTAGCCACTTTGCGAATGGTGCCATCGCCTCCGGCAACAATAAAGAACTCGGTGTCTTTATCCGTATTCTTCCATTCATCGGTTTTTGTTGACAAATATCTACACTTGAAACCGGCAGCTTTAATGCTTTTAACCAGTTGTTTTTCAGAGTGTTCTTCTTCTCCAGCTTTAGGATTGTGGAGCAGTTCTGCTGTTTTCATAATGGTGGTGTTTTGATAGCTATAATATATAATAACCTTAAAAGTGTACCACATTTTGGTGGCATGATAATAGAAGCATCGTGGATATGAGAATACTGGTAACAAACGACGACGGAATATATAGCCCGGGCATAGCCTGCCTGGCTAAAGTAGCCTCGCGCTTTGGTGAGGTGACAGTGGTTGCACCGGATGTGGAGCAATCTTCTATGGGGCATGCTATTACTGCATCGCGCCCGCTTAACTATAAAGCATCGCCTATTAAGTTTGACAATCTGCAGGCTTACCGGGTAAATGGTACCCCGGCAGACTGTGTGGCTTTGGGAATGCACTTATGGGCTACAACAGATGTAGTGCTTTCGGGTATTAATATGGGCACCAACCTGGGTAATGCTATGTGGCACTCCGGCACGCTGGCAGCTGCCAAGCAGGCGGTGTTACTGGGTTGTAAGGGCATAGCATTAAGTACGGTAACAGATAAGATTGAGCCTGATTTTGATGCGCTGGAGCCATACGTAGAAGAAGCTCTGAATCTGTTACTCGGCAAGCCTGATGATGAAGTGAGACTGATTAATGTAAACTTTCCGCCCAATCCTACCGGCATTCAGTGGACCCGCCAGTCGGTACGTTTGTATGATAACGAGGTGGTACCCGCTACCGACCCACGTGGGCGTAAGTTGTACTGGTTTAACACCATTCCGCTGGAGCCGGCAGAAGAAGGTACAGACCGCTGGGCGGTGGAAAACGGATATACCTCTATAACACCTTTACGGCTGGATTTAACAGACGAGAAAGCCCTGGCCAGAGCGATTGTTAAAACGCAGCATGTATAATTATTTTACTATGCTTTAAAATCATAAACATATGGAAATACCTCATGAAATGACCACCGTAGCCCAGGTACTGGAAAAATTGCGCATTAAAAAAATGGACAATGAATTCCGCTATACCGATGAAGGCTTTACCACCGGTACCGGTAAGTTTTACCAGCCGGAAGATCTGGAAATTATTAAAGTATTCCGCTTTGAAGGCGTTACTGACCCCTCTGATATGTCAGTTGTATATATACTGGAAGCAAAAGACGGCCTGCAGGGGTATAGTCTGGATGCCTATGGTGTATACAGCGAGCACGAAGCTGGATATGATAATTTTATAAGACAAGTGCCTGTAAAAGGGCATGAGCAGCAGCTGTTGTTTGAATTATAAGTACGTGCAATGCGCTGCTAAAACAGCAGCAGCGCATTGTTTAAAAAAGCAGGCAGAATATGTTCCTGTGTATGTTTTATCTTCTCCGGATCTGACAAGGCTTCTATCATACTACGCCATTTTTCTTCTCCGTAAGTTTCAATAATAGTTGCTTTTTTATCTTCCCGCTGTAAATGTTTGCTGGTACCCTCTGCATCTGCTTCGGGATGAAACTGAGTGCCTATGAAATACGGGTTAAAGCGGATAGCCATTACAGCCCGTTCGTAAGGCACATGGGGACGTTCTTTTTCAATAGCCAGTAATTGACCGCCTATAGCGTGCAGGCGTTGTTCGCTGGGCTGAATAATCTGATAATTACGGCTGTCTACCGCGTAAAAAGGATCGTGCAGGCCATTAAACAATATCTCTTCTCTGCCGGCTTCAGTTAAATGAACCGGAAAAGTGCCAAAAGCTGCTGAATGCCTTTTGCATACTTCTCCTACCTGATAATGTTTGCAGGCAAGTTGAAAGCTGTGGCAGATAAAAAACACCGGTTTGGGGCGGTTGCCGGGTTTTGTATTCCATTCTTCTGTCTTTTGCAACCAGTTAATCCATGCTTTTTCCCACCGGCTGCCAGTGCTGGCGAGGGGAGAACCGGGGCCACCACTGGATATAAATATATCGTAAGACAGATCGGGAAGCTGCACCTGATGGCGCACTTCAAAAACATGGTGGGTGATATCATGCTCCGGGTGCTGCGCCGCCCATTGCCGGGCAATATGCTGCAGACACCGCATTCCTTCGTTAGGCTGTCCGTTGTATAAATCCAGTATTGCAATTTTTATTCTCATCCGCGCAAAAATTCCCTGGTAAACTGCAAACATAAAAAAAGCAAATCAAAATATGGGTTGTAGAGGCGTTTCCTCAAGCCAACTCAGTATTATGTTTCGGTAAACGGGGTATGTTGCCGGGCATTGCGTGGCAGTGTTTTTGATCTTTATACCTTATAAAAACACCGACTATGATAAACTACTCAAGCAAGGTTTTTAAAGCTATAAAGAGCACAGAGGACAGGGAAATTTATGCTTATTTTCATCCGGAAGTGGATATGAGCAAACCTGAGTACGAAACTACCGGCCGCTACCTGGTGGTATTGTTACACCCGGATAAAGGACTACAGACTTTTTATCTGAACCGCGAAAAGGACGGAGATAATTTTGTAATGGATGAAAACAGCCCGGCTATAGTAGAAGAAGAATGGCAACACTGGTGCAGTGAAACGATTCATGCAAAAACGTTACAACAGCAAAACAGTTTGTAACTGTCTGTATTTTCCGATATGGATAAGCCTCCCTAAGGAGGCTTGTTTTTTATATATGTTTACCTGCTTAAGATGCAGGCGTTAATAATGAGGATATGGCTTTTAACCCCAGCGGCTTTTCAATAAACTGCACATCGGGGTAATGCTGCAGGTGTGCAAGATGGGTATAATAAGCACTCATCAGGTTAATTTGTACTTCGGGCATCCGTTCTTTTAATAGAGGTACCTGCTGCCAGCCCAGCCCATCGGGCAAATGATTATCGAGAAATATAATTTCAGGATTAAATACGTCAGCCATATTCATACCCTCCGCAATAGTGCCTGCGGTAACCACGGTGTGCCCCAGTCGCGTGAGATAATTTTTCAGCAGCAGCGTAAAATCAGCCTCATCGTCTATCACCAATATCCGATAGATTTTCATTCCAGGAAAAGTTAATTATCAAAATCTGTTCAGATATATAGAGTACAATATGTATTCCATATTAAGCCGATCAGGAAACTAAAATAATATACAGTTAAGAATATTGCGGTAGGGCAGGTGAAAAAGCGGGTGCTTCCACGGCTTTCCGGCTGTTACCGCTGGCTTGTGTTCCTCAGAAGTGTAACCAGGCCCCCTGATTGAGGGGGCAAGGGGAGGAAGGAACAAGGGCACATCCTGCACACAGGTAACAGATGGTGTGCATTTTATGACACGGGCGGGGGAACATTTGCAACACAAGGCACGTTTGCGATCTGCTTTTTTTGACGCGGGATTGTGGAATTTAATCCCCATTTTTGTATTGTACGCTACAATTCTGGTGGAGAAAAAAAAACTGAGTCATTAATTTTTTTTGGAGTGGTGATTGTGTTATAGGAAGCAGTTTTGTTTTTAACCGACCTACCTATGATAAATCAGAGAATTGAGCAGAAAGGCCAGTTAAAGGTGTTGCCACAGAAAATTCAGTTTCTCAATTTCCTGTACCTGAACCGGCAGGAACTGCAGATGCGGATAGAAAATGAATTAATAGAAAACCCGCTGCTGGAACTAAAAGAAGCTTCGGACGACAATAAAGAATCAGACGATTTAGTAGCAGATTATAAAGGGGTGGAAGAATACATGTATGATGATATTCCTGACTATAAATATGAGTATCAGAATTACCTGCCCGAAACCTCCCATGTAGACAAGCCGCTCGAAGAGCGGGTTGATTTCAGGGAAGACCTGAAGAAACAACTGGGATTGCTGGAAACGGATGAGGTTACCAGAGAGTTGGCTACCTACGTTATTGATTCGCTGAACGATTATGGTATGCTGGAAACAGATGTGGAAAGCCTGGCAGAAGAGTTTTCTTTTAAAGAGCAGCGACTGATAGAAACAGAGTCTATTGAACGTGCTGTGCAGCTGATACAAACACTGGAGCCGCCGGGTATAGGCACTTCCTCGGTAAAGGAATCGCTGCTGCGGCAATTGGAAAGGGTAGAGCGTAAAGATCCTGTTTGCCGCAAAGCCATTGAGTTGTTAAGCCTTCATTATGAGCAGCTGGCCACGGGCAGTTTTGACAGAATAAGAGAGCAGATGCAGCTGGATGAAGAGGAGTTTCAGACGGTAATACAATATCTGTCGAGATTCAGCCCGCATCCGCTGATAGTAACAGATGTGGAAGAAGAGAAGAAGCAGGTAATTGTACCGGATGTGTTTGTATGGAAACAGGATGACCGCTTTCTGGTAAGTTTAAACAATGCGTACGGAGAGCGGCTGATGCTGAGTAACTGCTGGGCATCGCTACCGGAGCAGCTATCTGAAAAGCAGCGCAGGCAAACCAATAAATACATCAAAAGCAAAACCACGGCTGCCAACTGGTTTATTTCGGCCGTGCAGCAGCGGGAGAATACAATGCTGAAAATTATGGAAGCAATAGTGCAACTGCAGGCGGCGTATTTTGAAGAAGGAGACACTTCTCAGATTAAACCAATGATTCTAAAACAGGTGGCAGACGTAACCGGCATGGATATTTCTACTGTATCGCGTGCCACGGCTAATAAATACGCCGAAACAGCTTTTGGAATGGTGAGTTTGAAAGAGCTGTTTACCGAAGGGGTACATAACACAGAAGGGGAAACGGTAAGCAACCGGATTATACGGCAGAACATTAAAGATATCATTGCCGGAGAAAACAAGAGCGACCCGTTTACGGACCAACAGATCACCGATACGCTGAAAAAAAATGGAATAATGATTGCAAGAAGAACGGTAACCAAGTACAGGGAACAGCTGCAGATACCTGTTGCCCATTTAAGAAAGCTGTCTGCTCAAATACAACATTAAACAATACCTATGCCTAAGATTCTCATCGTTGACGATGATAAAGACATGTGTCTCCTGCTGGAAAGATTTCTCAGGAAGAAAAACTATGAAGTGGTGGTGGCCAATTCCGGTAAAGAAGCGTTGAATGTACTGTTCAGAAACAATGTGCATCTGGTGCTTTGTGATTACAAGCTGGAGGATGTAACCGGTGCCGAACTGTTAACCTCTATCCGTAAGGAGTACGCTGATTTGCCGGTAATTATTATTACTGCTTACAGTGATATTAAAACAGCGGTGGATGCGATGAAGAAAGGTGCGTTTGATTACGTTACCAAGCCTTTGTTTCCGGATGAGATTCTGCTGACCATAGAGAAGGCGTTGAAAAGCGGAGGCGTTGCCGGCAATGTGAACGGACTTACGCTGGATGGCAACAAAGTGCAGGTACAGGGTGCACCGGCTAAAGAAAAGCCCGCAACATTAAGTTCCGACCGTTTTGTGGCAGGTAAAAGTCCTTTGTTTAAGAATATACTGGAGCAGGTACGCCGTGTGGCGCCTACGGATTACAGTGTAATTATATATGGCGAAAGCGGTAGCGGTAAAGAGGTACTGGCTAACGAAATTCACCAGCAAAGCCGCAGAGCCAAAGCTCCGTTTGTTGCGGTAGACTGTGGTGCCCTGTCGAAAGAGTTGGCAGGTAGTGAACTGTTTGGCCATGAAAAAGGTGCTTTTACAGGTGCATTAAACCAGAAAACCGGCATATTTGAAGTTGCCAACGGGGGTACCGTTTTCCTGGATGAAATTGCTAACCTCAGCTACGATATACAGGTATCGCTGTTACGTGCTGTACAGGAGCGCAAAATAAGAAGGGTAGGTGGCACCAAAGACATAGACTTTGATGTACGTATTATAGTGGCCAGTAACGAAGAATTATGGGAAGCCGCTAAAAAAGGTAAATTCAGAGAAGATCTGTTTCACCGCTTTAACGAGTTTTCTATCAAAATTCCACCACTGCGCGACAGAAGGGAAGATGTAATGCAGTTTGCTACGCATTTCCTTGCCCAGGCCAATGAAGAGCTGAACAAGGGCATTAAAGGTTTTGCACCTGAAGTGGAAGACATTTTCCGTAAATATGTATGGCATGGTAACCTGCGGGAATTGAAGAACGTAATCAAGCGTACTTCTTTGCTTACCGATGGCGAGTTTATTGAGGTTACTGCGCTGCCTTTTGAAATTATCAACTATTCCAAGCTGAACTTTGAAGAGGAAGAAGTGCCTGCTGCTAAGGATGCCAAAGCAGAAATGGGCGAAATTCTTCCGCGCCGTGAAGATTCGCTGGGAGAGCATAGCCTGAAAGATGCGGCTGCTGATGCGGAGTATCTGACCATATTGAAGGCACTGAAAGAAGTGAATTTTAATAAGAGTAAAGCCGCGAGACTGTTGAATGTAGACAGGAAAACCCTGTATAACAAGATTAAGCAATTTGACGAGAACAATAACCGGTAAGCGTATGCCTGCTGCAAGTATACATTCTGACCCCATTGTTTCCTTTTCTGGCAATGGTTTACAGGAAAATGAGGCCTTTTTAAAGTATGGTACCTGGGAAAACCATCTGCATACTGATACTTTTCATTGGTCAGACGGGATGTATCTGTTATTTGGCTACGACCCTGCCACCGAAAAAGAAGAGTTTCCTGTTACGCTTGAACTGTATTTCCGGCATATGTTTCCGGAAGATGTGGAGCGTGCCAGGCAGATAAGAGCCTCCTGGAATGATTTTCCGGGCCATTATTCCTGGGACTTCCGCATTAAAGACAAATCGGGTAATATCAAAACCCTGGAATCCAACGCCTCCCTTATACGGGATGAAGAGGGGAACCTGGTGAAGGTAGTAGGTACTACCCGTGATATTACTGACTTGCGTACATATCAGCGTGGTCTGGAGGCTAAAATTCAGGAACTGAACCGTTCTAACAAAGAGCTGGAAGAGTTTGCTTATATAGCCTCGCACGATTTGCAGGAGCCACTGCGTAAGTTTAATACGTTTGGTGAGCGCCTGCAGATGAAGTACAGCGATGTGCTGGATAAAGATGGTAATTTTTATCTGGGCCGTATGATGGCGGCAGCACAGGTAATGCGCGATCTGATTGACAATTTGCTGGAATACTCGCGCATCAGCGGCATGAACCACGATTTTGTAAAGGTATCTCTGCAACAGGCGGTTGACAAGGTTATCAATAACCTGGAGCTGCAGGTGGAAGAAGCAGGAGCCATTATTAAAGTAGGAGATTTGCCTGAAATTGAGGCCATTCCATCTCAGATGGAACAGTTGTTTAATAATCTTATTTCCAACGCAGTAAAGTTCAGCAACAACCAGCAGCATCCGCTGATAGAAATAAGTGCGGAAAAGCCATCTGCAGAAGAACTGTTACAATGGCCACTGCTGGGCAGCCGGCCTGTTTGGAAACTGATTGTAAAAGACAATGGTATTGGCTTTGAGCAGGAAGATGCCATACGTATATTCCAGATATTTCAGCGTTTGCATGGTAAAGCTGAATACAAAGGATCGGGCATAGGACTATCTATCTGTAAAAGAATTTTAGAAGTACATAACGGAGTGATATATGCACAGGGAGAATCTGGAAAAGGTGCTTCCTTTATAATTCTCATTCCTGAAACCAGATAATACATGGTACAACAGCCGGTAAGAATATTGATTGTAGATGACGACGAAGACGATTATTTGATTTTAAAGGATATGCTGGAAACCATTTCGTATCCGGTAACCACCACCTGGTCTTATACCTATAATCATGCACTGGAACTGATCCGTTCCGGAAAATTCGATGTGATTATTGTGGATTTCAGGCTGGGCAGGAAAACGGGCCTGGATCTGATGGCTGATGCGGCAAGGTTTCATTCCGATACTCCTTTTATTTTCCTTACCGGGGCAGGCAATGCTAAAATTGATGCATTGGCATTGAAGGCAGGTGCTACCGACTACCTGGTAAAGGGGGAGATGACAGAGGAGAAGCTGGACCGCAGTATACGCTATGCTATTGAACGCAGCCGTGTAATAGCAGCCCTCCGTTTAAGCGAAACCAAGTACCGCAACGTTTTTGAAAATTCAAAGGATGCTATTTTTATTGCTGACCATACCGGCAAAATTCTACAGGTAAACTCTGTATTTGAAGAGTTACTGGGGGTGGGGATAAATGAAAATAATCCGTTGCGTATTACCGACCTGGTAACTTCTGAACAGCAAAAAGCTATTCTGGATACGATTATTGACAATTGCGGGGAAATTAAAGATCTGGAAACGGAATTACTGTATTCCGGAGAGGATATCCGCATAGCACTGCTATCTATTTCCTGCTCTACCAATGAAAGTGGAGAAAGCTTTTTTCAGTGCTTTCTGCACGATATTACCGAGCTGAAAAAGAGCGAGCGACACTTGTTTCAGGCAGAGAAGCTGGCGGCTGTAGGGCGCCTGGTAAGAACGCTGGCACATGAGGTGCGTAACCCGCTTAACAACATTAATATGTCTATTGATCAGATGGAAGAATATCTGACTGATGACAGTTTGTATACGTATGTTGAAATAGTAAAGCGTAACTCCGGATATATTAATTCATTGATTACCGAGCTGCTGCATTCACTGCGGCATACGGAGATGAACATTCAGAAATGGCCGGTACATGATATCTTCTATCTGTCGCTGGCAAAGGTGAAAGACCGGTTAGATTTAAAGAAGATACAGGTAAAAGTAAATCTGCCACAGGAAGATTTACATGTTATGATTGATCTGGAGAAGATGAATTCTGCTTTTCTTAATTTGCTTACCAATGCTATTGAAGCAATAGAACATACGGATGGAATGATATGGTTGTCTTCTGAAAAAAGCAAGGATGGCATAGTGCTTAAAATTCAGGACAATGGCATGGGCATTCCGGCGGAGAGCCTGGGACGCTTATTCGAGCCTTATTACACTACCAAACGGAATGGTATGGGACTGGGCATGGTAGCAACACTGAACATTCTTCAATCGCACAATGCAACCATTGAAGTAAAATCGGAGGTAGGCAAAGGAACCACTTTCAGTATTCTGTTTCCCTGGCCGGCGGAAGCCATCCTGAACTAAATCAGTATCAGGATGCTTTCTTATGTGATGTTGTTTTAGACTTTCCACCCAGGCTGGCTTTCAGCTGACTTACCAGATCATTGGTGGTGCGGTTGTGTACCACCTTCATTTTTGCGGCAGGCCGTTTAACGCCTTTTTTCTTCTGTTGAATAATTTTCAGAAGCGCTTCGGTATAAGTGTCTTTATACTTATCTACTTTAAATTTGACGGGCGTAAGGTTGTCTATTAATGCCATAGCCATTTTTAACTCTGCAGCGCTGTTTTTAGCGGCGGGAATTTTAATTTCAGAAACGTCTCTTATTTCCTGTGGAAAGCGAAGAATGTATAACAACATTACCTCATTATGGGTAGTAAGCGCACATAAATGTTCTTTATTGCGTAATACAAAAGAACCTATGCCCAGCTTGCCGGATTTTGTAATGGCATCCCGCAGCAATACATAAGCTTTTTTGCCTTCTGTACGTGGTTCCAGGTAGTAAGGGGTTTCAAACAACATGGGGTTAATGTCGGACAGTTTGGCAAATTCATTAATCTGTATCATCTGTGTTTTTTCCGGGCTGGCTTTTTCAAAGTCTTTATCATCCAGTATTACATAACTTCCGTTTAAATCATACCCTTTCACAATATTCGCCCAGGATACTTCTTTGCCTGCATCGTTTACCCTTTTAAAGTGAATGCGTGAATGATCTTTTTTATCCAGCATATCCAGATTCAGCGAACTGTTTTCGGTAGCGCTGTATAAATTAACCGGAATGTTTACAAGGCCAAAGCCAATGGCGCCTTTCCAGATACTTCTCATAATATATTATTTATTATTAAAACAAAAAGGGCCACCTGCAGAAGCAGGCACGCCCGTTTGAATATGTCCACTCTAACAACATTATTTTTTGAGACTTTCCTGCAGTGCTTTTAAGCTATCCAGATGGTGCCTTAATTTAGGCAGCGTAGCACCCGCCCAGGTTTTTAATTCGCCATCTGTATCGTTATTGTTAACAGCATCTTCAAATTTTGAAATGCTTTTTTCGTGCAGGCTTACCATTTCATCTACCCAGTCTTTATTAAAGTCTGTATTGTTTTTGGTTTTGAATTTTTCTGTATCCTTGCTGGCATCTTCTGTTTCAGCTACGGGAAGTGTAACCGATTTTTTAGCCGCAAGTCCTTTTATATCTTCTATCACTTGTTTATGATCGCTGATAAGTGAATCTGCCAACGTACGGATATTTTTATTGGTACTTTTTTCTTTGGCAACAGAAGCAAGTGCCAGTTCATGATAATTTGCTGCCGTTACATCTACCAGCCAATCTGCATTCTTTTTTGCATTGTTGGTAGAGTCGGAAGCAAATTTCTGATCGTTTTGATCTTCCGCTACCTCTTTACTGTCTTTGGTTTCGCTATTGGGAGTGTTGTTACAGGCTGTATGTAAACTAATGCCTGCCATCAGCAGCATACCCCAAAAAAGATTGTTTTTTTTCATAGTGTATTCATTTGATCCTACAAAAGGCTGCAAAAAACCATTCCCCGTATATAATTGCCTGCTTCTTCCCTGATGTACCTGCTTTTAAGGGGTTTTTGTGGAGGCAATTCCGCAATTAGCGGGTTACAGGCGATGCTTTATTACAACCAGGATGCTGATAAAATGGGCAGAATAAGAATGGTACGCCCTTTGAATTATGTATGGCAATAAAAGGATGAACCTATGGAAGAAAATGTTGAAATGCATCTGAAAGAGCGGGTCGAAAAGATAAGGACGGCCCTGATGTACAGCACATTAAGTGAGGAAATTGAAATGCCTACCAGTATTGCTGAAACTATCCGTTATGAGGAAGGTGGTACGCTGTGGTTAATGGTAAAAAAATGCTGGACCAGCGTAGACGAAAAGTTTCCGGTAAAACTACATTACTATAAAAAAGGCGTTCCTCATCACGTTACAATTGAGGGGGTAGCGCAGTTGGCTTACCTGCCTGGTAATATTGCTGTAATTAAGGTGAATGTATTAAGTCACCAGATGAGTGATTTTGTATCAGAAGCGCCCAGAAATCATATGGGATGGTGGACTTCTGTAAACCAATGGATGCGCGACAATGTGTCGTTTTTATTTAAACCTGAACCTGTTGCCGCCTGATTACAAATTTACTTATCATGACGCCCGCTGAATGTATAGAACTGTGTATGAAATGTGCAGCTGCCTGTAACGCCTGTGCAGCTGCCTGCCTGCATGAACGTGATGTAGAACCATTACGCCTGTGTATAAGCCTGGACGTGCAATGTGCTGAAGTTTGTGTGGCTACCGCCCGGCTATTAAACTATCCTGGTGAATTTTCTACCACTATGGCTAAATTTTGCAGCAACCTGTGTAGGGTATGCGCAGAAGAGTGTGAAAAACACGCTGCCCACGGAATGCAGCATTGCGCTGAATGTGCTGCTGCCTGCCGCATTTGTTCCGATGCGTGCGAAGCAATTACCAACGCTACTGTTCCGTCAAAAAATTAGGTGCAGGGTTACTGCACCTTTATTACTACTATTCACTTTTATGCATGTAACTACCTGGATGTGGTTACGTTTTTGTCTTTAGCCACTTCTGTATTTTCCTTTACTACATCTTTGGCATCTTCGCTATAGCCGCTTTTATTAAATGTGCGGCGCTGGCTGTCTGTTTCTTTTTTCTTGTCCTTCCCGGTGTTTTCAAAATAAGTATTGCCTTTTTTACGGCTGTTTGGATTTTTCATACGTATAATTTAATGGTGAGAGAGGTGTTTTAGTTTGTTCTCAAAAAAAGCATGCCGTATGTGTAATAATTGTAACCAATACATTTATTTTGGGGTGCTATAAAAACATATCTTCATGAAACGAGCTTGTCGCAGGATAATTCCCGCATTATCACTGTCCTTCCTGGCGCTTAGTGCCAGTGTGTATGAAACAGAAGCGCAGGTTCAGGTGCTGGTAAACGGCCTGAATCCGCAACAACAAATCAGCCGTCATATTTACGGACATTTTTCAGAACACCTGGGGCGTTGTATTTACGACGGATTTTGGGTGGGCGATGATATGAAAGTGCCCAAAAAAGACCGCATAAGGCTGGATATTGTAGATGCGCTGAAAAAAATTAATATTCCCAACCTGCGCTGGCCCGGTGGCTGTTTTGCAGATGAATACCATTGGCGCGATGGCATTGGTCCCCGTTCGCAACGCCCTAAAATGGTAAATACCAACTGGGGAGGTGTTACGGAAGATAACAGCTTTGGTACACACGAGTTTCTGGAACTGTGTAACCTGCTTAATTGCGAGCCTTATGTGGCAGGCAACGTGGGCAGCGGTACCGTAGAAGAAATGAGTAAATGGATTGAGTATCTGAACTTTGATGGTCAGAGCCCTATGACGGAACTGCGTAAGCAGAACGGCCGCAGCACGCCATGGAAAGTATCTTTCTGGGGTGTTGGTAACGAAAGCTGGGGATGTGGCGGTGAAATGACGCCTGCTTACTACTCAGATCAGTACAGACGCTACTCCTCTTTTGCTAAAAATTACCCTGGTGCACCCCTGAAAAAAATTGCCAGCGGTGCTAATGTGGATGATTACAACTGGACAGAAACCTGTATGCGTAATATAGGCCCCAGAAATATGTGGGGTATCACCCTGCATCATTACACCTTATCCGGCGGATGGTATGATAAAGGCCCCGCTACCGGTTTTGATGAAGACCGTTATTTTGGTGCCATGAAAAGCTGCCAGAAGATGGAAACACTGATTAACCGCCATGGTGCTATTATGGATAAATACGATCCGGAGAAAAGAGTAGCCCTGGTAGTGGACGAATGGGGTATCTGGACGAATGTAGAGCCTGGTACCAACCCCGGTTTCCTGTATCAGCAAAACAGTATGCGCGATGCTATTATAGCTGCCAATACGCTGAATATATTCAATAACCACAGCGACCGTGTGCGTATGGCCTGTCTGGCACAAACCATTAACGTATTACAGGCGCTGATACTTACCGAGAAAGAAAAGATGCTGCTTACACCTACTTATCATGTGTTTGATTTGTACAAAGTGCATCACGACGCTATGTTGCTGCCTGTACAGTTTAAAAGCCCTGAGTATACAAGAGGTAAAGACAACATAGAAGCCATCAGCATTTCTGCTTCTAAAGACAGTACCGGTAAAGTGCATATTACACTGGCTAATATCGATCCTAATACCAAAAACGATGTGGCGCTGCAACTGGCTGGCTTTAAATTTTCACAGGTAGAGGGCCGTATTATTACATCTGCCAGTTATGCGGATGTAAATACTTTTGATAAGCCAGATAAAATTAAGCCTGTAGCGTTTAAAGGCGCTTCTGTGGCTGGCAGCACTGTAAATGTGCAGTTACCACCGTTATCAGTAGTGGTACTGGAGTTGAAATAGACGAAAAAAAACTTAATTTGAAGCCTTAATCAAATAATAGCTATATGAAGCAAATGATTCGGTCCGCAGCCCTGTTACTGGTTTTTGCCGGCGTGTTAGCCGGATGTGGCGGTGGCGAGGCCGGTAAAAATGAACAAAAAACAGTTCAGGCAGGCATTACGAAAGCCCCCTGGGGCGAAACGGATGGTAAGCAGGTAGAATTGTATACCCTTACCAATAAGAAAGGAGTGGAGGTGAAAATTTCTACTTACGGCGGTACGGTTACTTCCTGGGTATCACCCGATAAAAACGGTAAAAATTCCAGTATTGTACTGGGCTTCGACAGCCTTAGCGGCTACCTGGCAAAGCCTCCTTATTTTGGTGCTATCATTGGCCGTTACGGCAACCGTATTGCTAATGGCGCATTTAAAATTGGTGCTGACAGCTATAAACTGGCCACCAACGATGGCAAAAACCACCTGCATGGCGGTAATAAAGGTTTTGATAAAGTGGTTTGGAACGGTACAGTTGTATCAGACAGTACTCCTGCACTTATTCTTACCTATGTAAGTAAAGATGGGGAAGAAGGTTATCCTGGTAACCTGAAAGTGATTGTTCAGTATACACTTACCGATGATAACGAACTGAAAATTGATTACTCAGCAGAAACAGATAAGCCAACACCGGTTAACCTTACCAACCACAGCTATTTTAACCTTACCGGTGATGTAGCTAATACTATTGAAAACCACGGATTGCAGATTGACGCAGCCGGATATACTCCGGTTGATGCCACGCTGATTCCTACCGGTGAAATAAAACCTGTTGCAGGAACTCCGTTTGATTTTACTGCCAAAAAGAAGATTGGCTTACAACTGAACGATGTACCTGGTGGTTATGATCATAACTTTGTGCTGAACAAAAAAGGTGATTCTACCCAACTGCAACTGGCAGCTATTTTATCTGACAGCACTTCGGGCAGAACACTGGAAGTGTATACTACTGAGCCAGGTTTACAGTTCTATTCCGGTAATTTCCTGGATGGTACGTTTAAAACATCCGCTGGTACGCCTATTAATAAGCATACAGCGCTGTGCCTGGAAACACAACATTTCCCGGATTCACCCAACAAAATAGAATTCCCGTCTACCATTCTTAAGCCGGGGCAGAAATACCATACGGTAACTACCTACAAGCTTACTTTAAGCGGTAAGTAGTTTCTGTTACACTGTTTTTTCAGAAAAAGGGTGTGCCTTATCTTTGGCGCACCCTTTTTATTTCCCACCCCCGTGTGCTTGCCGTAGAATTACTATAAACCGGAAGGATATGATACAACCAAAGGCTTTTTTGTTTGACCTGAACGGAACTATGATAGATGATATGTTTTATCATGGGCAGGCATGGTACGAAGTATTAACGCAGGATGTAAAAGCATCGTTTACCCGTGCAGAAGTGGATAAGCAGATGTATGGCAAAAATGAAGAGGTACTGAACCGCCTGTTTGGTGCCGGGTATTTTACGCCCGGTCGGGTGCAGGAACTTTCTTTTGAAAAAGAAAAACGCTATCAGGCGGCGTACAAACCGCACCTGCAACTGATTAACGGGCTGGGCAGCTTTCTGCGTAAAGCGCAGGAAAGCCATATAGCTATGGCTATTGGTACTGCGGCCATTACTTTTAATGTAGACTTTACAGTAGATAACCTGGATATACGCCGGTATTTTGATGTAATTGTATCGGCAGATGATGTTACCACCAGTAAGCCACACCCTGAAACCTTTTTAAAGTGTGCCGATCTGCTGAAGGTGCCTTATGAGGAGTGTGTGGTTTTTGAAGACGCCCCCAAGGGAGTAGAAGCGGCGCTGAATGCCGGAATGAAGGCAGTAGTGATTACTACCATGCACCCGGCTCATGAATTTGCCGCTTACCCCAATGTGCTGGCCTGTGTAAAAGATTACACCGACCCGGTTTTGGAAAAACTGTTTGTGGCTTAGTTACACATGCGCAGCCAGACTGGCAATAAACTGCTGTAATGTGCTGCGCATTTCCTGCTTACCTTTTTCAAAGTGCTCTTTCAGCTCTTTGGTTTTGGTAGTAGTGGTGGTAACGCTGTTGAGGCTGGCGCCCAGCTTTTTCAGCGATTGAACTGTTTCAGTTTTGTCGGGTTCGGTAAAAGGGGCATCCAATAAGTAGTTAGCCACCCGCCGGGCAAAAAAAACGAGCTCAAAAATAGATTCTTTAGAGGCCCAGGCCAGTTTTTCAATTTCCTGTTCGTAAGAGTTAAGGTTGTTATATACTTTTTGCATAAAGCACTTTTGTACCGCTTAAAAGTAAGGCATTTAGCAGTACCAAATCCGAATGTCAGTCAAAATCATATGCACAGTTTAATGGCCCTGCGGAGGAATCAGTTACACCCCAATGCAGATAGGTGGGCTGTGGCGATCAGCCCATTGTGTACATAAGCTGTTGAAACGGATAGTTAAACCGAGCCTGAATTGTATATCTTTGCAAAAAACTGTAGCCTATGCCGTCTTTCGACATCAGCAGCAAAGTAGACCTCCAGACACTGGACAATGCTATTAATACTGTAAAAAAAGAGATTGCTGGCCGTTTCGATTTTAAAGATTCGCCGGTATCTATAGAGTTGAATAAAAAGGATTTTATCCTGAATCTGGAAGTGGAGAGTGATATGAAGATGAAACAGCTGATAGATGTGGTTATCAGCCGTGCCATGAAACAGGGAATTGATGCCAGTGCATTCAATTTTGATAAAGATGCTTACCCTAGCGGTAAGGTGGTAAAAAAGGAGGTATCGGTTAAAAACGGTCTGAAGCAGGATGATGCCAAGAAGATTGTAAAACTGATTAAAGATTCCGGGTTAAAAGTGCAGGCGCAGATTATGGATGACATTGTGCGTGTAACCGGTAAAAAAATTGATGATTTGCAGGATGTGATAGCTGCCTGTAAAGGTGGAAATCTGGGAATGCCACTGCAATTTATTAACATGAAGAGCTAAGTAGTTGATTTTCAGTAGTGCGCTGGTGCCGGGGAGTATTTGTAAATTCAAAGCTTTCAATTACCTTTGCGCTTCTATAAAATAACAGCACGGCAAAAACCGTGCGGCCTAAAATTTAAAGTTTATGAAACAAGGTATCCATCCGGAAAGTTACAGATTTGTAGTGTTTAAGGACATGAGTAATGGCACTTCATTCCTGGGCCGTTCAACTGCAGGTTCTAAAGAAACCATTAAATGGGAAGACGGTAACGAGTACCCCGTAATCAAACTGGAGATTTCGAATACCTCGCATCCTTTCTATACCGGTAAAAACGTACTGGTAGATACTGCGGGTCGTATCGACAAATTCAACAAACGTTACGCGAAAAAATAGTTTTGCTAAAATGTTTTCAAACGATCCCTCCGCAGTTTACAAGCTTCGGAGGGATTTGTGTTTAAGGGCATACGTACATTAGTTATTTTCACTCAAAAGCAATCCATATGAGCCAGGCAACCAGCTACCCCAAGGAGAAAATTAAAATCCTGTTTTTAGAGAATATCAGCGATAAGGCGGTGAACCGTTTTAAAGACAATGGTTACGTGAATGTAAAAAAGGTGTCAGGCGCACTCAGCGAGGAAGAACTGATTAAGGAGATTAAAGATGTACACCTGCTGGGTATCCGTTCTAAAACCAAGGTTACTGAAAATGTACTGGCCCATGCCTCAAAATTACAGGCCATAGGCTGTTTCTGTATTGGCGTAAACCAGGTGGATCTGGCAGCAGCTACACAGCACGGGGTTGTGGTATTTAATGCACCTTACAGCAATACCAGAAGCGTGGCAGAACTGGTAATTGGATTGTCTATTATGCTTATACGCCGCATTCCCGATAAAAACACGGCTGCCCACAACGGTATCTGGTTAAAAGATGCCAAAGGTAGCTTTGAGTTGCGCGGTAAAACCCTGGGTATTATTGGCTATGGCAACATAGGTACACAGGTAAGTGTAATGGCCGAAATGCTGGGTATGAAGGTGCTGTTTTATGATGTGGAAACCAAACTGCCGCTGGGTAACGCCACAGCAGCAAAATCTATAAAAGAGGTAGTGAGCGGGGCCGATGTAGTATCGTTGCATGTGCCGGAAACAGAAGCTACTAAAAACCTGATTGATGCGGATATTATCAAAGCGTTTAAAAAGGGCGGCATACTTATCAACTATGCCAGGGGAGAAGTAGTAGATCTGGAAGCACTGGCAGAAGCATTGAAAGCAGGAGATATTAACGGAGCGGCTATTGATGTGTACCCCTGGGAGCCTGAGAAAAACGGAGATAAGTTTGAAAGTCCTTTACAAGGCTTGTCTAACGTAATTCTTACCCCGCATATCGGTGGTTCTACGGAAGAAGCACAGCAGAATATTGGCGATGATGTAAGCAATAAATTATACCAGTATCTTGAAAAAGGCATTACCAATGGGTCGCATACTTTACCGGGTATAAGCCTTCCGGCTATTGCAGGCGCACACCGCATTTTACATATACACAAAAACGTACCGGGCGTGTTGAGTGCTATCAACACCCAGTTATCGCAAAACAACATCAACATTCTCGGCCAATACCTGAAAACCAATGATGAAATTGGTTATGTGGTATTAGACGTAGACAATAAGCTTTCCAGCCAGGCAGTTGAACTGCTGAAAGAGGTAAAAGGCACTATTAAAGTGAGAATGCTTTACTAATTCAGTGCTTTAACTGAAGTATGATTTTTTTAGCACGGCTGCGGAATGCAGCCGTTGCTGTTTCCCACTGTTCCTCAATCAGCAGCAGCAGTTCCGGCTGAATATCCGGATAAATTAAGGAAAGGCGGTATAGCATAGTAAGCGCAAAGGCTTTAATGGCAATGGCGGTACCGGGCGCTGCCACCCATTCAAAACAGGTTTGCATTAAGGGGCCGTGTAGTTCTTCCGGCAGTTCGCAGTTTTCCAGAATACGCACGCTGTTACGTACAACCATATCTGGTGCATTTTTTTGTAGTAATTGCTCTGCTATTACGGGTATCCACGGAGGCAGCAGTTCAGGTTTTAAGCGTGCTGCATGGTTTAATGCGCCAGCCGCGCGTTGTACCAGCCGGTATTCCTTGCTTAAAAAGCACTCCATTAGTGCAGCAAACTTTGCCGGGGAAGAAATTGCGTAAGCTGCCGCCGCTTTTATATCCTGGCTGCTATACGCAGGAGGGGCCAGTAACATTGCAGACATGCGTTGCGTAGCTGCCATCCTTATCTTTTTACTACTATGGTGTTGGTCCATTTGTCATGCCAGGGGCGTGGGCCCAGGCCGCTTACCACTGCAAAGGGTACTGCACGTGCTAAACTCCGGTAAATGGCTGTTTTATAGCTGATAGGACTGCCGTCTATATTTAGTGCCCGTGTGCGGGTAATGAGTTTTCCAAAACTGTTCCCCCGTGTAACTACTTCCTGCAGCATATAATACATGGCATAAAAAATCATGTAAACCAGCCAGGGCATCAGGGGAATACTTCTTACCCAGTTGGTCAAGCCATTTGTAACCCCGCTTAAAAGCACCGACACATAGGAGAAGAAAACGATGTAGAACAGATAAAAAGCACCCAGATCTATTAAAAAGTTCAGAAAACGCTGCCCCGGTGTGGCAGGTATCAGCGTGCTTTCTTCTTCAATTTCTGTAAGCAGGTTACGGGTAGAAACATCAGTCTGCAGGTGCGATAAGGAGTTATAGTCTTTCAGTATACCTTCCAGAAAAGGTATACTGGCTTTCCAGTCAGTAATATGCAAAGCCTCTCTTATCAGGTCCGCTGCACGATCTGCCCGCGCAGAGGAGCCTGGCTGGTGGGTATGATATGCTTTCAGCAGCCTGCGTATGCTATTCATATCCGCATCACTCAATTGCAGCACCTGCGCATATTTTGCCTGGTAAGCATCGCTCAGTTCAGTAAAAGTAGTATCATCGGTAAGGCTGCCCTGCAGGCTGCTTTTAATAACCAGGGTTCCGGCAGCTATATCGCCAGGCCGTTGCTTCTTTCGGCTTATCATATAGCCGTACGCTGCGCCAAAGGCTAAGGTGCAGGTAAAGTCAGTAAACCTGGATACCCATCGTACCAGATATTGGTAAAGCGAGGGGCGGCCTCCGTTTTCACTCACCACCCGTATGCCACATATTTTTTTGCCAACGGTTTGCCCATTCATCCAAACCTCACAGGCAAGGTGGTACAACAGGGCAGGTGCAAAAATGATGGTTTGCCAGGATTGAATGTTGTATATGATTGGATAATCGTTGCCAAAGTATTCATCCCCTTCGTAGTATTCCAGTATTTCGTAAGCTATATAAAGATATAAGCCTGTTACTGCGGCATCTATCAGCCATGCCGCTATACGTTGTAATAAACCGGCAGCTTCAAACTCAAGATCAATATTAAAGGCGGTAGGGATGGTAATTTTTTCCATTCAGGAAGGGCTTCTCTTGTTTTGTTTGTAAAGTAATTATAATTTCCCTAATTCAAATACCTAAACTTGAGAGAAGCGCAGTTCATTAAAAAGAATAAAGACCGCTGGCTTAGCATGCAGGAGAAGCCGGCAACCCATCCTGACGAAACTGCCAATGAGTTTATACAACTGGTTGAAGACCTGGGATACAGCAAAACCTTTTATCCCGATAGCGGCATAGGCACGTATTTAAATACGCTGGCCACCAAACGTTATCTGAATATTTATAAAAACAACCGGCAGCAGAAAAACCGCATCATCCGTTTTTTTGTATATGATATACCCACGGTAATTGGCAAACACCACCGCCTGTTGCTGATTAGTTTTATTCTGTTTGTATTGTTTGTGGCCATAGGCTTTTTCTCGGCCTGGCAAGACCCTACGTTTGTACGGCAGATATTTGGCGATGGTTATGTGGATATGACGGAGAATAACATACGCGGTGGGGCGCCTTTTGGGGTGTATTCCTACGGCAATGAAATGCTATCGTTTATTTACCTGTTCATTAATAACCTGTCTGTAGCCTTGCGCCTTTTTGCGGGCGGCATATTGCTGGGGTTGCCTTCGCTGTACATGTTTATGTATAACGGTATTATGATAGGCGCGTTTGAATATTTCTTTTACAGCAACAGTCTTATGGAAGCCAGTATTCTTACTATTATGATTCATGGCACTATAGAACTAAGCATGATTGTGGTTGCGTTTACATCGGCCCTGGTGCTGGCGCAAAGCTGGCTTTTTCCGGGCACTATAACCCGCCTGCAGGCATTAAAGGCCGGTGCGCGGGATGGTATTGTTATAGCAATGGCCAACGTGCCCATGTTATTGCTGGCTGCTTTTTTTGAGGGTTTTGTAACCCGCCATTCGGGTATGCCCTTGTGGTTAAGGCTGCTGATTATTACCGTATCGTTTGTTATTATCGCCGGCTATTTTGTGGTGTATCCTATAATCCTGAAAAAGAAATGAGGCAAGGGTTAATGTTGTTAGTGGCCTGCCTGGCAGGTATTTGCCTGTGCGGCGGTGTATATGCGCAGGATTATGAACGGCACATCTACGATTCTTCCGAACAGTATTTTACGCATGCAGATTCTGCCTTCTGGCAGGGCAGCAGGCTGGCCGCTGCTACGCTGGATAAGGCGGTAAGCAAATGGAAAAAAGACGATGACTTTGAGTACATGAGCCAGATGGAGGATTTTACGCGTTATGTAGATTCACTTATAAGAGTACAACGCAGCCAGGGTAAACCGCTGCCTTCTGCACGCGAAGCTTTTGATGCCGCTGCGGGTAATGTAAAAGCTGATTATAGCCGCTGGTTTTTTTTAGCAGCGGTGGTAGTGTTTGTAGTGGTGGTGCTGTATTTTATGATCTCTGGCAAACTGGGCTTTTTTGCCCGCCCCGAAGCAGAAGAAACCGCACCTGTTATTACCGTAGAGGATATGGGAGAGCATATATGGGGGCTGCCTTACCAGGAGCTGCTGCCCAAAGCACTGGCCGAAAATAATTACCGGCTGGCGGTACGCATGTTGTTTTTACAAACGCTTACGGTACTGGACAAAAAGGGGCTTATCCGCTTTCAGCCCGATTTAACCAATTACGACTATCTGCTGCAGTTAAGGCCGGCTGATTGTTACCGGCAATTTGCCATTATTACCCGGCATTACGAGCATGTATGGTATGGAAAGTTTGAGCTGACGAAAGAGATGTACGAAAAAATAAGCAGCGATTTTATCACCTTACAAAGCGGGTTGGAATCATGAAAAAGAAGCAGCTATTGGTGATTGCTATTACTGCAGTGCTTGTAATTGTGCTGGCTTACCTGTTTATGCCCTCCCGTAAAAAGAGTGCGGTGTTTGATGGCCGCGTAACGCTGGGTATTAACGATAAAAATCCTTATGGTTGTTATGCTACTTATCAGCTGCTTTCGCAGATGTATCCCCGTATTCCGGTTACATCCAACCGTAAAGCGCCTGCGGAGTGGGAGAAGATAAGCCTGGACAGTACCAGGCAACTGGTGCTGATTGTGGCTAAATATTTTAATCCTACGGAGGATGAGCTGCATTACCTGAGCGTGCTGGCGGCGCAGGGCAATTACATTGTTATCAGTGCGCTGGAAATGAATTACGATGCGCGTAAATTCTTTCGCCTGCAACAGATGTATCTGGATGCGCAGAAGGGCGATGTTGTACTGGAAGGGCAACCCATGATACGCGTATCTCATAAATTTGGGGTACGTGTAGCGAATAGTGCACAGTCCTCTGCTACCACTTTTGATTACCCGGGCGTAGATTACAGTAATATTTTTACGTTGATAGATACCGCATATCTGCAGCCACTGGGTTACAATGGCAGAAGCGAGTTAAACCTGGCGGGTGTTATCAGTGGCAATGGGGCCATACTGCTGCATACCGCACCGGTAACCTTTACCAACTTCTTTGCTTTGTACCATAATAATTACCGCTACCTGCAACAGATGCTGGCGCTGATGCCCGGCCACCCATCGCGCATTATATGGGATGAATATTTTTTACGCGGCAAAGTAGCGGTTGAGAAGGGAATGCTTACAGCAGTATTGCAGCACCATAATTTCAGGTGGGCTTTCTGGTTAGTACTGGTGGTAACAGTACTGTTTCTTATTACGGGTGTTAAGCGCAGGCAACGCCTTATTCCCTGGCATCCCAAACCCGTAAACGACTCGCTGGAATTTATTTCTGTTATAGGCAAGCTGTATTACGAAAAGGGCGATCATACCAATATGGCGCAAAAAATGACGCAGTTTTTTCTGGAGCAGGTAAGGCAGAAGTATCAGCTGGATACACAGGATATACAGCCCGCCTTTGCACAGCAACTGGCTGCCAAAGCAGGCATTACGCCGCAGCATGCGCAAGACATTGCAGATTACATATTAAAAACAAAAGCAGGTAAAATAGATGCTACAGAACTGGCTGCGTTTTACGGGCTGCTACATGATTATTATAAAACCACCTGATTATGGAAGATACATTATTTGAACAGCGGCTGGATTTAACGGAACTGAGCAGTGCCGTACAGCGCCTGCAGGATGAAATAAGAAAAGTGATTGTGGGGCAGGATGAGCTGGTGCAACTACTGATTATTGCGATACTGGCAGATGGACATGTGTTGATTGAAGGCGTGCCAGGCGTAGCCAAAACACTGGCTGCAAAGCTGGTAGCCAAAAGCATGCAGGTTGGTTTTAGCCGGGTACAGTTTACGCCCGATCTGATGCCGAGTGATGTACTGGGTACCAACATTTTTAACCCTGGCAGCGGCAGGTTTGAATTTAGAAAAGGGCCGGTATTTGGCCATGTGGTGCTGATTGATGAAATTAACCGCGCCCCTGCAAAAACCCAGGCAGCCTTGTTTGAGGTAATGGAAGAGCGGCAGGTAACCATGGATGGTACCACACACAAAATGCTGCATCCATTTATGGTAATGGCCACACAAAACCCGATTGAGCAGGAGGGTACCTACCGCCTGCCGGAGGCGCAGCTGGATCGGTTTTTATTCAAGATTAAAGTGCCTTATCCATCCGAAGCACAGGAAATAGCCATACTGCAACGCTTTCAGCAAACAGATGCAGAAGCGGGTATTCAGTCGGTAACACCGGTTATCAGCGGCGATGATATTATGCGGCTGCGCGCAGTAACCAGACAGGTAATTGCTGAAGAAAAACTGCTTACGTTTATAGCACGCATTATAGTGGCCACACGTAACGATAAGTCGGTATACCTGGGTGCATCGCCCAGGGCCAGTCTGGCTTTGCTTAATGCGGCAAAAGCGGCGGCAGCGGTAGCGGGCCGCGACTTTATTACACCGGATGATGTAATATTTGTTGCCCGCCCTGTATTGCGCCATCGTTTAATTCTTACACCGGAACGTGAAATGGAAGGTGTAACGGAAGATGAAGTGATTCATAAAATTGTTCACGCCATAGAAATACCCCGATAGTATGCGCAGGTGGCTGTATAGCATCTCTTTTTATTTTACAGGTTTATTTTATGCCTGCTGTGGCGGTATAGTTATAGCGCTGATACTGGCTTTTTTCTTTCCCGTGCTGGAGTTGGTAGCGCTGATAGGGCTGGCATGCCTGTGTATTGCGGTAGTAATGGATCTGGTAATGATATACACCCGCAAAGTGCCGGTTAAGGCAGAGCGGGTGGTGGGGGAGCGGTTCAGCAACAGTGATGAAAACAGGGTGCAGATTCATATAGCCAATCTGCTGCCGTATAAAATAGATATCACGGTTATTGATGAACTGCCTTATCAGCTACAGGTACGCAACTGGAAAACAGCACTAACGGTGGTGCCGGGCATTACTTCTACCATTACCTATACAGTAAAGCCGGTAGAACGTGGCGTTTACCGGTTTGGGCACATCAACGTATTTATTACCGGCATACTTAAAATGGTTAGCCGGCAGGTGCTATGCGGCGAAGAAAAGGCTGTAGCGGTTTACCCGTCTTACCTGCAGATGCGCCGCTTTGAACTGATGGTAAACACCAGCCAGTTGCAGGAGGCAGGTACCCGCCGCCTGCGTAAGCTGGGCAACAGCCTGGAGTTTGAGCAAATAAGGGAGTATGTGCTGGGCGATGACTACCGTACCATTAACTGGCAGGCTACCGCGCGCAAAAGTGCCATTATGGTAAACCATTTTATGGATGAGCGCAGCCAGCAGGTAATCTGCCTGATTGATAAAGGACGTACCATGAAAATGCCTTTTGAAGGGCTTTCGCTGCTGGATTATGCCATTAATGCTTCGCTGGCACTGGGTAATCTGGTGTTGCATAAACAGGATAAAGCAGGCCTGCTTACTTTCGGAAGCACTATAGGGCAGTTTATTCCGCCCGACAAAAAGGCTACACAACTTTCCCTTATTATCGAGGCGCTGTACCGGCAGGAAACTGATTTTATGGACAGCAATTTTGAAGCACTGTACTCGGTGGTGCGTTACAAAATAAAACAACGTAGTCTGCTGATGCTGTTTACCAACTTTGAAAGTACATATGGGCTGGAGCGGCAATTGCCCTATTTAAAAAAGCTGGCGGCACACCATCCGTTGCTGGTGGTGTTTTTTAATAACACAGAATTGTCGCAACTGATAGAGCAGCGGGCCAACACATTGGAAGAGATATACACGCAAACGGTGGCGGCCAAATTTGCTTTTGAAAAAAAGCAGATGGTGCGCGAACTGCATAAACACGGAATTATGTCGCTACTTACCACTCCGGAGCAGTTAACGGCCGATACATTAAATAAATACTTTGAGTTGAAGGCGAGGCAGGTAATGTAACCAAAAGATAACAGAATACCCCTGAAAACACACCTTATTCAAGGGTTGAAGGCCAAATTTAGTACGAAATCGTTAGTCAATCCCCGGAAACACAGTTACCTTTGCGCCCTGAAAAAACAGGAAGTATTGTATGAGAATGGTAATTATTGGTGGTGGGTTTGCTGGATTGCAGCTGGCACGCCGCCTGAATAACAAAGAGGGCGTTGAGGTTTTGCTGATTGACAGATTTAACTATCACCAGTTTCAACCCTTATTTTATCAGGTAGCTACCGGCGGTCTCGACGCCAGTAACATATCTTTTCCCCTGCGCAAAGTATTTCATGACAGCAAAAACGTACGTTTCAGGCTGGCTGAAGTAAAAAACATCGACGCTAATTCCAATACGGTACAAACCGATATCGGTGATTTTGAGTATGATACGCTGGTACTGGCAACCGGTGCGGGAACCAACTTTTTTGGTAACAGCAACCTGGAAAAGTTTGCTTACCCCATGAAGTCTACTTCCGAGGCGCTTCAACTGCGTCACCACCTCATCCACAACTTTGAAGAGGCGTTGAACGCCAAATCTGAAGAAGATCTTCAGCAGATGATGAACATAGTGGTAGTAGGTGCAGGCCCTACCGGTGTGGAAGTGAGTGGAACCCTGGCAGAAATGAAAAACAAGGTACTGCCTAAAGACTATCCGGAGCTGGACTTTAACAACATGCAGATTTTTCTGCTGGAAGGTTCCAACCACACACTGTTAAACATGAGCGAGAAAAGCCGCGAGCAAAGCGAGCGTTATCTGCGCGATCTGGGTGTGAACGTACAACTGAACACCATTGTTAAAGATTACGACGGCCGTTTTGTAACCCTTACCAACGGCGAAAAAATATCTACCAGAACCGTTATCTGGGCGGCAGGTATTAAAGGCAATGTGCCTAAGGGCGTAAACCCTGAACTGGTGGTTCGTGGCAACCGTATTAAAGTAGACCGTTACAATAAGGTACAGGGCTATTATAATGTGTACGCCATTGGCGACATCTCTTACATGGAAACGCCTAAATATCCTAACGGGCATCCGCAGCTGGCTAACGTGGCTATTAACCAGGGCAAAACCCTTGCTGAGAACATTCTGAAGCAGGTACGCAACAAACAGGAAGCTCTTACTGAGTTTGAATATAAAGACAAAGGAAGCATGGCAACTGTGGGCCGCCACAAAGCCGTAGTGGATATGCCTAAACCTAAAATACACTTTGGTGGATTACTCGCCTGGTTTGTATGGATGGGCTTACACCTGGTACTGATTCTGGGCGTTAAAAACCGTTTACAGATTTTCCTGAACTGGTTTTATAAGTACTTTACTTTTGACCAGAGCTTACGTTTATTATTCGAGGACTTTTATAAAAATAGAAAAGAGGGGAATTAATTCCCCTCTTTTTTTGTTCTTTTTGTGGATTCCGGTGTATGCTTGTACCGGATATTTTGTACAATTCTGGTATTTTACGTTACGTATGCAGTTTTTATATAACATGGCATAGTTTTTTACATTATAAGCAGGTCCGTCATTTGATTCCTTTGAGAATTTTGCCAGCAACCGGTCACTGTAGAATCTATAACTATGATGGGTAGGTAAAAAAGCAAGGAAAAGAAGCGGGCAGAAGGTGTGTCCTAAACAGGGTACACCTTTCTTGTAACATCAACCCCTAAGAGGCTGCTATGATACTGATTGTAGACGACAGGCAGGAGAACATATATTCACTTCAGAAGATACTAGAGTTAAATCACTTTGAGGTTGATTCGGCTACATCGGGTGAAGATGCGTTAAAAAAAATTCTGAAGAATACCTATGAACTCATTATTCTGGACGTACAAATGCCCGGCATGGATGGTTTTGAGGTTGCTGAAACCATCAAGGGGTACAGCCGTACCAAAGACGTTCCTATCATTTTTTTGTCGGCCGTTAATATAGAAAAGAAATTCATCACCCGCGGATATACCTCCGGGGGTATTGATTATATAGCCAAGCCATTTGACCCCGATATCCTGTTGCTGAAAGTAAAAACCTTTTACCGGTTGCAGCAACAAACCAACGAACTCAACGCCATTCACAAAGCTTTACGGGAAGAAATTGAATTCCGCAAACAGGCGGAGAGCGATCTGTCGCAAAGTGTGGAAGAGCTGCACAGTATACTGCAATCTATTCCGCAGATCGCTTTCACCGCCAATGCAGGCGGGGCTATTGAATTTATTAACCAGCACTGGTACACCTACAGCAGAGATAAGAATGTACTGCCTAAAACAGCCCCGGGCGAGCTGAGCGTATCTGACTGTATACGCGAAGCTATCGGTAATGCAGGGTCGTACGTGGCCGAGGTGCGCATACGTCCGCTGGAGGCCGGAGAATACCGTTTTCATACCTTAACTATGACACCCATTCGCAAACACGACAAAATTGTAAAATGGGTGGGTATGTTTACAGATATACATGAGCAAAAAACGGCTAACCAGCTGTTGGAGCAGCGGGTGGCCGAACGTACTTTACAGCTGCAGAACAGCAACTACGAGCTGGAAGCTACCAACCACGAGTTGCAGCAGTTTGCCTACATTGCCTCACACGATTTAAAAGAGCCACTGCGTAAAATTCACTTCTTCAGCGATCTTATCAAGAACAGGCATCTTAAAAACAATACCGATGCCATGGCAGATATGGATAAGATTATCCGTTCTTCCGAACGCATGCGCAGCCTTATCATGGATATTCTGGATTACTCCAGGGTATCGTTACCGGAGCATTTTGAGGTTACCGATATCAACAGCGTGGTAAATGATATACTGGCCGATATGGAAATGCTGATAACGGAAAAGAATGCCACGGTACAGGTAGCAACACTACCTGCATTAGAGGTTAACCGCTCGCAGATACGGCAGGTGTTTCAGAACATTGTTAGCAATGCGCTTAAGTTTTCACGCGAAGCGGCTACGCCGGTTATTGATATAAAAGCCTGGTTGGTAAAGGAGAAAAGTTTTCAGGCCCAGGCTGATGAGGGGGGCAGGTATTGCCGCATTGAAATAATGGACAACGGTATAGGCTTTAACGAAAAGTACCTGGATAAAATATTTGTGATTTTTCAGCGCCTTAATTCGCGGGAAGAATATGAAGGTACCGGTATAGGCCTGGCCATAGTTAAGAAAATTGTAGATACCCACAAAGGATTAATTACCGCCGAAAGCGAAGAAGGCACCGGCAGCAAATTTATTATTGTATTGCCCGTTTACCAGAACGAACCCCTTACATAAAACAACATGGAAAAAAAAGCAAAGGAAATGAAGTCGGCTTTTAAAAGAAACATGCTTATTGGCTTTGGTATTTCCCTGTTGCTGCTTATTGTAAGTGCCATAGCATCTTACAACAGCATACAAGGCCTTATCACCAGCACCCGGTGGGTAACACATACGCAAAAGGTAATAGAAAACCTGGAGAAATCTATTTCGTACCTAAAAGATGCCGAAACCAGCCAGCGTGGCTTTTTGCTTACCGGTAAGGCCAGCTTTCTATCTCCGTACAATGGCGCTTACGATAGTGCCACGGCCTGTGTAAGGCGGGTAAAAACGCTTACCACAGATAACCGGCAGCAGCAGGTAAACTGCGAACAGTTACTGGATATTGTAAACAACCGCATGAGCCAGCTGCGTATTCTGATTGACAAAAAGAAGGATGGGCAGGCTATTGAAATGGACGACCTGGAAGCAGGTAAGCGTAACATGGATGCGGCACGCGCACTGGTGGATGTAATGATTACACAGGAGCAGGTGTTGCTGGCCGAAAGAACCGGCAGTATGACAAAATTTGCCGAGTATACCCCTAATATTATTCTTATTGCTACAGCATTGGCCTTCTTAATTACCATCATATCTCTGATAAGGGTAAACAGCGATTTTGAAAAAAGGTCTCTGTTACAACTGGCACTGGAAGCAAAGGATGCAGATATTACCCGCCGCATTAACCTTATCAGCGATATTGCCAATAAAATTGCAGAGGGCGAATATGGTACCCGCGCAGCGGATGAAGGCAGGGACGGATTGGGCGAACTGGCATTTTCTGTAAACCGCATGGCAGCATCGCTGGAAAACAGTTTTACTGCTTTGTCTGATAAAGAATGGCTGCAAACCGGTATAGCCACCCTGAACGATAAAATGCTGGGTGAATATAACCTGCAGTTGCTGGCGTACAATGTAACAGAATTTATAGCGCATTACACACACAGCCAGGTGGGGGCCTTTTACCTGAAAGAAACCGACAAAATGCTGCGTTATATTAACGGATATGCCTTTAGGGTTACCAAAGAAAGAGAAATGGTGGCTTTAGGCGATGGTATAACCGGCCAGTGTGCAGCCAGCGGCATTGAAATAAGGTTGAAGGATATACCTGTTAATCAGCTTACCATCAGTTATGCTGCCGGTGAAATAAAGCCGGTAGATGTGGTGGCTTTTCCGGTGGTGTTTGAAAGGCAGGTGGTAGGGGTAATAGAACTGGCTTCGCTGCAAACTTATACCGAAAATGACCTGGCTTTTATCCGCGCTGTATCGCACAACATAGGTGTTATTATCAACAGCATAGAAAACAGGAAGAAGTTGCAGGAACTGCTGGAAGAAACGCAATCGCAGGCAGAAGAACTGCAAGCGCAACACAGCGAACTGGAGAATATTAACGCCGAACTGGAAATTCAAACGCAGAAACTACAGGCTTCTGAAGAAGAACTGAAAGTACAGCAGGAGGAACTGAAAGAGGCCAATACCGAACTGGAAGAAAGAACCCGCCTGCTGGAAGAAAAGAACAACCTTATTTTTGAACGCAATATTGAAATACAGCGTAAAGCGGAGCAGCTGGCGTTAAGTACCAAGTATAAGTCAGAGTTTCTGGCTAATATGTCGCACGAGCTGCGTACTCCATTAAACTCCATTCTGCTGTTATCCCGCTTAATGTCGGAAAATAACGATAAAAACCTTACCAGAGAACAGATAGAGTATGCCAATGTAATACTCAGTTCCGGCCATGGATTGTTATCGCTGATTGATGAAATACTGGATCTGTCTAAAATTGAGGCAGGCAAAATGGAACTGGAATACTCCAACGTGCAGGTAAACGATGTAGCCGCTGATATGAAAGCGTTGTTTAACCCGCTTGCCCGTGAAAAAGGGGTGGAGTTTGAAGTACGGGTACATGAAGAAGTACCTGCTGCTTTTGAAACAGATAAAATGCGTCTGGAGCAGATTCTGAAAAACCTGTTATCCAATGCCCTGAAATTTACAGCAAGGGGCTATGTACGTATGGATGTGAATGTGGCAGCCGGCAACAGTGCCATGCTTGCCTTTACGGTAAAAGATACCGGTATTGGTATTTCCAAAGACAAGCAACTGCTGATTTTTGAAGCCTTCCAGCAGGCCGATGGCTCTACCCGCCGCAAGTATGGCGGAACGGGTTTAGGCTTATCTATCAGCCGCGAACTGGTAAAACTGCTGGGTGGCAACATAACACTGGAAAGTACGGTTAACGAGGGCAGCGAGTTTACGGTATATATACCGGCAAACAAGGTGGCCGCCGAAAATGCTCTTGCGGCTTCTGACAAGGAGGAACTGATAAAAACCACACCTGCGCCGGAGGAGGTACCCGCAGAAGACGCCGAAGCAAGAGCGGCACAACGTGCAGAACGTTATATTTCTGATGTTATTCCGGATAATATACCAGACGACCGCAGTACGGTACAACCGGGTGATAACTGTATACTGATTGTAGAGGACGATGTAAACTTTGCCCGTTCGCTACTGGATTATACCCATAAAAAAGGCTATAAGGGCATAGTGAGTGTACGTGGTGATGAAGTAATGGAACTGGCCTCTATGTACCAGCCCGCAGGTATTCTGCTGGATATTCAGTTGCCTGTTAAAGATGGCTGGGAGGTAATGGAAATGCTGAAAGCATCGCCGCTTACGAGGCATATACCGGTGCATATTATGTCATCACTGGAGTTCAGGTATCAGAGCCTGAGTAAGGGGGCGGTTGATTTCATCAATAAACCGGTAGCGTACGAGCAAATGCAGGATATCTTTAAAAAGATAGAGCAGGTGCTTACTGCCAACCCGCGTAAGGTGCTGATTGTGGAAGAGAATACCAGACACGCCAAAGCGCTGGCTTACTTCCTGGAAACGCATGAGGTAAATGCTGAAATAACTGATAATGTAAACGACAGTGTGCAGGCGCTTAACCAGCAACAGGTAAACTGCGTAATTCTGGATATGGGGGTTCCCGATCAGAATGCGTACGATACCCTGGAGGAAGTGAAGAAAAGGCCTGGCCTGGAAAACCTGCCTATTATTATATTTACCGGCAAAAGCCTGTCCAGGGCAGAAGAGCTGCGTATTAAGAAATATGCTGATTCTATTGTTATTAAAACAGCCCATTCTTACAAGCGTATTCTGGATGAGGTATCGCTGTTTCTGCATCTGGTAGAAGAGAAAAAGGAAAGCGTGGAGCAGAACAGGCAATACCGTAACCTGGGCCAGTTGCAGGATGTGCTGAAAGGCAAAAAGGTGCTGATTGCGGATGACGATGTAAGGAACATTTACTCCTTAACCAAGGCGCTGGAGGCGTTTCATATGAATGTTATTTCTGCCATGGATGGCCGGGAGGCGCTGAGGCAGCTGGAAATACATCCGGATACAGATATTGTGCTGATGGATATGATGATGCCGGAAATGGATGGCTACGAAAGTACACGCCTGATACGTGAAAAGCAGGCTTTCCGTAACCTGCCGGTAATAGCAGTTACGGCGAAGGCCATGACGGGCGACAGGGCTAAGTGCATCAGCGCCGGTGCTTCGGATTATATTACCAAACCGGTAGATATAGATCAGTTGCTTTCATTGTTACGTGTTTGGTTGTACGACAGAAACTAAATAGTTGAACCACGAAGTAGTATTATGGGCAAGGATAAATTATTGATTGTAGACGATGATGCACGCAACATATTTGCGCTTTCGGCTGTGCTGAAAGCCAGGGGGTACACCTGCCTTGCTGCAGGAGATTTGCATGAGGCGTTGCATACCATGGCACAGGAGGAAGGCATAAAAGTTGTATTGCTGGATATGATGCTGCCGGAAATAGACGGATATGAAGCCCTGCCTGCCATTAAAGCTGTTGAAAAGTACAAGGGTATTCCAGTAATAGCTGTTACCGCACAGGCCATGGCGGGCGACCGCGAACGTTGCCTGCGTGCGGGTGCAGACGGGTACGTATCCAAGCCGGTGGATATTGATGAACTGATAAGATTAATGAACGCTTTAATAGTATAACCGGCTTGGAAAATACATATATTCATGATCATGAAATAGATATTCTGTTAAACGATGTAGTCAGCTTGTATGGATACGATTTTTCAGAATATGCGCGGGCTTCTTTAGGCAGGCGTATTAACCGTTTGTTTGCGCTGGATAAGTTTCCTTCCTTTGCTGAGTTCCGGTATAAGATAAGAACAGATGCCGATTACTTCAGCCGTTTTGTGGAAGAAATTACCGTAAACGTAACGGAAATGTTCCGCGATCCTTCGTTTTACAAAGCCTTACGCGAAGAGGTGTTACCTGTTCTGGCCACACATCCTTTTATACGCATATGGCATGCAGGCTGCTCCACAGGAGAGGAAGTGTTTTCTATGGCTATTCTGTTACAGGAAGCCAATCTGTTACATAAATCGCTTTTATACGCAACGGATATAAACCCTAAGGTGCTGGAAAAGCTGCGTACGGGTATGTTCCCTTTAAGCCAGATGAAGCAGTATTCTGAAAACTATATAGCTTCGGGCGGTAAAGAAGATTTTTCGAAGTATTACACTGCCAACTACGAAAGGGCCCGGTTTGATGCCAGCCTGAGTAAAAGCATTATTGTAAGTACGCATAACCTGGTTTCAGACCGGTCTTTTAATGAATTTCAGTTAATTGTTTGCAGAAACGTACTCATTTATTTCGACCGGCCGCTGAAAGACAAAGCTTTTGTGCTTTTTGATGAAAGTCTGGAAAAGCTGGGCTTTCTGGCGTTGGGCTCCAAAGAAAACCTGAAGTTTTCGCCGGTGGCACACAAGTTCAGACAGTTGGATAACAAACAGAAGATATGGAGGAAAATAGAATAACACATCTGACAGGCTTAATAGTGATAGGTGGTTCTGCGGGCAGTCTGGACGTGATATTGCGTGTACTTCCGTTATTAAAAACAACCATGCAGGTGCCGGTTATTATAGTATTGCACCGCAAAATATCTGAGGAGAATATTCTTACCGAATTGCTTACGGCCAAAACAAATTTGCCTGTAAAAGAAGTGGAAGATGGCGATGTGCTGGTAGGCGGCACTATTTATATAGCCCCGGCAGATTATCATTTGCTGCTGGAAAAGCAGGGAGGCTTATCGCTGGATGCCTCTGAAAAAATTAACTACAGCCGGCCCAGTATTGATGTAACTTTTGAATCGGCTGCGGAAGCCTTTGGCAAAAAATTAACCGCCATCATATTATCAGGTGCTAATGCAGATGGCTCAGCAGGTATGAAAATAGTAAAGCAACATGGTGGCATTTGCCTGGCCCAGAATCCGGCAACCGCTTCGGCGGCTTATATGCCTCAGTATGCCATCAACCACGTAGCGGTAGATAGCATACTGAATGCTGATGAAATAGCGGCATATATTAACGCGCAATAGTGCTAGCTTTTCCTTTTATCGGTAGCTACTAATATTACACCTATTACCGCAACGGCTGCGCCGGCATAGGTTGGCCAGCCAATCCATTTGTTTTCCTTTTTATTTACTTCTAACGGGCCCAGGTCCACCACCTTTTTCTCCGTGGTAACAGAAAAGCCTTTAATTACTATCATGGCAATACCTACCACAATTAATACAATACCAAGTGTTTTCATACTGTAAGGTTTGTAGTAGGTATTTCAAGCCCTGTGCCATTATCCGGTTACTTTACGGCCTTTCATTTCTCTTTTCTCCACTTTGGAAGAATTGAGTACGCTTTTCTTTATCATCAGTCTGGCTTCAGAGCCTCTGGCCAGAATGTAGTACTGCTTGCCATCGTAGGTAATAGCGCCCATATCGTTATGCCAGGAGTCTGCATACAGGGTATAAGGTGCCCGGTCATCCCGTTTCAGTTTACCAAAAGTCAGAAACTTGCCGTCACCTACTTCAAACGATATGTCCATCTTATCCGGATACGTTTTAATACAAACGCCCGGCGTGTTCTTTTTCAGGGTAATAATATTCACAAACCGTCCGTTTTCCAGTTTAACCACACCGGCAGATACCTTGGTGCTGCCCGATGCTACTTCCCGTTTTAGTTCCACATCACGGTCTACATAAAACTGAACCTGATTGATGGGCAGCTGGTTGGCTTCAATAGTATTACGTACCGTAGCATTAAAATAGGTTTTAGGCGTGCCGCAGGCTGCAAACGCTAATGCAATTATTGAAAGGGCAGTCCATTGTTTCATGTGGGTTTGTTTATTTATACCTGTAAATATGCATATTTATGGCAGATATCGGGTATCAGCCCACCACTAAAAACGTTAAACATTCACAAAACCGTGGTGAAGCGGTCTTTTATACCGCGTTATGAAATCGATTGCGTAAAAACTCCCGGTGTTCTGGTAAAAACGCAATAGCATTGCTGATTATAGCATAGATAAATCGCTTGTCATGAATTCATTACGTTTATTAGGGCTATTTCTCACCGTGGGTGGTATTTCTGTAACCACACCTGTTACTGCTCAAAAAAGCACATCCCAGGATTATTCATGGAACCGTTTGCCGGTTATTCAGCAGCCTGTTTTTAAAAAGGATACATTCAGCATTGTGGCCTTTGGGGCCAAAGCAGATGGTATTACCTTAAATACAGCCAGTATTAATAATGCTATTGACGCCTGTAGTAAAAAAGGCGGCGGTGTGGTATTAATTCCGGAAGGCCTGTGGATGACGGGGCCTGTGGTGCTGAAAAACAATGTAAACCTGCATTTAAAACGGGCGGCCATATTGCAGTTCACCGGCGATTTTGATCAGTATCCGCTGGTAGAGGGTAACTTTGAAGGAGTGCGCAGCGCGCGCAACCAGTCGCCCCTTTCTGCCGCCAACGCAGAAAATATTGCCGTTACCGGTGCCGGTGTAATTGATGGCAATGGCAGTGTATGGCATATGGGCTTCCGCGACCGTTTTACCGAAAGAGAATGGAAAAAGAAGATAGCCTCCGGTGGTATTGTAAGTGAAGATGGCAGCCGCTGGTTCCCCACTGAAAAAACATTGAAGGGGCATTTAACCAGGGATAACGGTATTTTAAAAGATGGCAAAACCCTGAAAGATTTTGAACACGTAAAGGACTATCTGCGGCCGAACATGGTAGTGTTCACCAGTTGCAAAAAGGTGCTGCTGGAAGGGGTAACTTTTCAGAATTCGCCCGCCTGGTGTTTACACCCGCTGATGTGCGAGGATATTACTTTACGTAACGTATATGCTAAAAACCCCGAAACCGCGCCTAATGGTGATGGGCTGGATCTGGAATCGTGCAAAAACGTATTGGTAGAAGGCTGTACGTTTGATGTGGGAGATGATGGTATCTGCATTAAATCAGGCCGCGATGAGGAAGGCCGCAAAAGAGGCATGCCTACCGAGAATGCTATTATACGAAACAACATTGTATACCATGCCCATGGCGGTGTGGTAATAGGCAGCGAAATGAGTGGTGGCGCCAGAAACATTTTTGTAGAAAACTGCTCGTTCATTGGTTCTGATAAAGGGCTTCGTTTTAAAACTGCCCGTGGCCGCGGTGGCGTAGTGGAAAAAATATACGTACGTAATATTGCTATGCGCAACATAGTGGGCGAGGCTATTTACTTTGATATGTATTATTTTACCAAACCACCAGCCGGCGTAGTGGTAGAAGCAGCGCCTGCTGTAACAGAAGCTACCCCGCAGTTCCGCGATTTTTACATTACCAACGTAGTATGCAATGGTGCCACTAAAGGTATATTTATGCGGGGCCTGCCCGAAATGCATGTGAAAAACATACAGCTGAGCAATATTGTACTTAAAGTGAATAAGGGTGTTGAGTTGATTGAAAGCAGTAATGTTACCCTGAAAGATATACAGGTGGTGGCTGAACAGAATAACCCGGTAGTATACCTGGAAAACGCAAAAGGCATTACGGTAGATAACATTAACTACGGCAAAAATGTACCGTTGTTATTGCGCGTAAGCGGCAAAAACAGCAGCGATATTAAATTACTCAATACCAATACCGCAGGGGCTACACAGGTAAGTGAGTTTTTGCACGAAGCAGCAGAAAAAGCATTATCCATCAGTACCGCTAAAAAATAATATATATGCAAAAGCTATTATTATCCGGCTGTGTGTTATGCTGCTTTCTGATACAGCTTGTTGCCCAGCCGGTAGTATATCCCTCACAGTTTACAGTGGCTAAAGATGGCAGTGGTAATTTTACAACTATACAGGAGGCTGTAAACGCCGTGCGCGATTTATCGCAGCAGCAGGTAACCATTCACATTAAAAAAGGTGTTTACCGGGAAAAGCTGGTAATTCCTTCCTGGAAAACAAAAATATCTCTGGTAGGGGAAGATAAAGACAGTACCATTATCACCTGGAACGACTATTCGGGCAAGCCTTATAACGGTAAAGATGCTACCGGTAAAGACAAGTTCAGCACCTATACGTCTTACACCGTACTGGTGCAGGGGAATGATTTTACTGCCAGTGGTATTACCATCGAAAACACATCTGGCAGGGTAGGGCAGGCTGTGGCGCTGCACGTAGAGGGCGATCGCTGTATTATCACCAACTGCCGTTTACTCGGCAATCAGGATACTTTGTATACTGCTACTGAAAACAGCAGGCAACTGTACCGTGATTGCTATATAGAGGGCACCACCGATTTTATATTTGGTGAAGCTACTGCGGTGTTTCAGCGCTGTACCATAAAAAACCTTACCAACTCTTATATTACCGCCGCTTCTACCACGCCACGCCAGCAATATGGTTATGTGTTTTTCGATTGTAATCTTATTGCAGATACCGCTGCCCGAAAGGTGTTTCTGGGCCGCCCCTGGCGCCCCAATGCCAAAACCGTATTCATCCGCACACAAATGGGCAGCCATATACTGCCTGTAGGATGGGATAACTGGCGTAACCCCGAAAACGAAAAAACGGTGTTATATGCGGAGTATGGCAGCACCGGACCGGGAGCCGGCAATAAAAGGGCTAACTGGAGTAAACAGCTTACTGCAAAGCAGGTAAAGCAGTATACATTGGAAAATATATTCGGAAACTGGAAACCATAAAATTCAACTGCAATATTGCCATATGCGTAACCAAAACATTGTACAAAAACTTATTTTTCTGCTGCCCCTTGGCTTGTCATTTACAGGTGTAACACATGCACAAACTACCGCCGGTAAAACACCCGCCCTATCACAGGTATGGGTGGCAGATAACGGTGATGGAACGTATAAAAACCCCGTGTTAAACGCAGATTATTCCGACCCGGATGCGATACGCGTAGGGAATGATTACTACCTCATTGCCTCCAGCTTTGATGCGGTGCCGGGCTTGCCCATTCTACATTCCAAAGATCTGGTTAACTGGACTATCATTGGCCATGCCCTTAAACGCCAGCCGCCTTTTGAGCACTTTTCTAAAACGCAGCATGGCAACGGTGTGTGGGCACCTGCTATCCGTTACCATAAAGGAGAATTTTATATTTACTACCCCGATCCTGACTTTGGTATTTATGTAACCAAAGCCGCCGGTATTAACGGGCCCTGGAGCGATCCGGTACTGGTAGAAGGCGGAAAAGGTTTAATTGATCCCTGTCCGCTATGGGATGATGACGGACAAACCTATCTGGTACACGCTTACGCCGGCAGCCGTGCCGGTATTAAAAGTGTTGTAGTAGTTAAAAAAATGAATGCCGAAGGCACCCGCACAACAGATGCCGGTGTGTTGGTATATGATGGCCACGGTACAGAAGATGTAACGGTAGAGGGTCCCAAGTTTTATAAACGCAACGGATACTATTACATATTTGCCCCTGCGGGTGGCGTGCCTACCGGCTGGCAGATAGTATTGCGTTCTAAACATATTTACGGCCCATACGAGCGCAGGGTGGTAATGGCACAGGGTTCAACGTCCGTAAACGGTCCGCACCAGGGTGCATGGGTAACTACCCAAACCGGCGAGGACTGGTTTTTACATTTTCAGGATAAAGAGGCTTATGGCAGGGTAGTACATCTGCAACCCATGAAATGGGTGAACGACTGGCCGGTAATTGGCATTGATAAAGATGGCGATGGCAAGGGCGAGCCGGTACTTACCTTTAAAAAGCCGAACGTTGGCAAAACATGGCCGGTTGCAACACCAGCGGAAAGTGATGAATTCAATGGCAACATGCCAGGGCTGCAATGGCAATGGCAGGCCAACCCCAAAGCCACCTGGAGTTTTATGCATCCCACTAAAGGCAGCCTTCGTTTGTTCTCTGATAAAATACCTGATAGTGCAGCCAATTTGTGGGATGTGCCCAATGTGCTGATGCAGAAAACACCGGCAGATGAGTTTATGGCCACTACCAAACTGTCTTTTACCCCCAATGAAAAGCTGGTGAATGAAAAGGCGGGACTGGTAGTAATGGGCTACAGCTATGCCGGTTTGGCGGTAAAAAGCCGTAAAGATGGCAATTACCTGGTGTATACCCTTTGTAAAGATGCTGTGAAAGGAAAGGCTGAGGCAGAAACAGAACTGGTTAAATTAACCAGCCGCGATGTGTATTTCCGGGTTACGGTTACGCAGGGTGCTAAATGCCGTTTTAGTTATAGCCTGGATGGTGTAAACTACACCAACGCAGGCGATACGTTTGTGGCAGAAGTAGGCCGGTGGATAGGGGCTAAAGTAGGCATCTATTGCACGCGTACCACACAGATTAATGATGCGGGTTTTGCCGATTTTGATTGGTTTCGTGTACAGCCCGTCAAATAATAATAACAAATATTAGTTATTAAAGGCCCTCTGGTTGTTACAAAATACGGCCAGGGGGCTTTTTATGGGGCAAACCTGTTGCCCTATATTTGCGTATATAGGGTAGCCATTTTACAACAATCAATGGAATATTGCCCTGAAGGAGTTATGAAGAAGTACAAAGCGTTAGACTGTATATTACTGATAGACGATGATCATGTAACTAATTTTATTCATACCAAAGCTATTGGCCGTTCGCAGGTACAGGTGCATGTACAGGTGGCAGAATCGGCGCGGGAAGGGCTGGACTTTATTACCTCAGCCAGTACAGCAGAAGACCCGGCACCACGGCCGGGCATTATCCTTCTGGATATTAATATGCCCGGCATGGATGGATGGGAGTTTCTGGAAGAATACAATAAGCTGCCGGAAACCAGCAAAGCACAAATTATTATTGTAATGCTAACCACCTCACTCAATCCCGATGATGAAGCCAAAGCCCGGGGGTATAACCAGGTACTACGCTTTATGACCAAGCCACTCAGACCTGAAATGATTGATGAAATAGCAGCACAGTTCTTCGAGCCTCTGGCAGATAACAGCTAGTATATCTCCGGCTCTAATACTTCTTTTTTCATAGAGCCGGTGTTTTTATACTGCGTATGCCAGTCAAAAACTTTATGTAACAAATGTGGTGTCTGGCCTCCGGCCTGGCAGGCTTCTGTAAAATAATCCTGCAGGTGAGGCCGGTATTCCGCGTGCGCGCAATGTGCTATCATCAGCTTAGCCCTTTCGCGGGGTGCCAGGTTACGCAGGTCGGCCAGGCCGTTTTCGGTTACAATAACATCTACATCGTGTTCAGAATGGTCCACATGCGGCACCATAGGCACAATGCGTGAGATATCGTTGTTTTTGCCTGCAGCGCTGGTAACAAAAATGCTCAGGTAAGCATTGCGTGCAAAATCCCCGGAACCACCTATGCCATTCATCATATGTGTGCCTCCGATATGCGTACTGTTCACATTGCCGTAAATGTCGCATTCGAGTGCCGTGTTGATAGATATAACACCCAACCGGCGTATTACTTCGGCGGCATTGCTGATATCCTGCGGCCTTAATACAATGTGTTTTTTGTAGCGCTCTATCTCGCGGAAAATCTTTTCGTAATACGGGGCTGAAACCGTAATAGAAGAGCCGGAAGCAAACAGCATTTTTCCTGCATCAATCAAGTCAAAAGTGCTATCCTGCAGCACCTCTGAATACATAGTCAGGTCGTGAAAATCACTGTTCAGTAAGCCGGTTAAAACAGAGTTGGCCACTTTGCCAATGCCCGCCTGCAGGGGCAGCAGCGATTGGGTAAGGCGTCCTTTTTTAATTTCATAATTAAAAAATTCCAGCAGGTGCCCGGCAATGGCGGTGGTAGCAGCATCCGGTGCAGCAATATCTGCCGCACTGTCCTGTATATCGGTAATTACAATACCAATAATCTTTTCGGGGTCAACCGGTATACTGGTGCGCCCAATGCGCATATCGGGCCTTGTAACCGGTATAATGCGGTGATTGGGAAAGTTGCCGGTATAAAATATATCGTGCAGCCCGTTTACAGAAAGGGGTACACTTATATTCAGTTCAATAATAATCTTATCTGCCAGCTGGGCAAAGGCAGCTGAATTACCAACAGAGGTAGTAGGTACAATACTGCCATCTTCTTCAATCAAAGCAGCTTCCAGAATGGCAATATCCATATGTGGAAAATGGCCTGATTTCAGTTGCTCTGCAGTTTCAGATAAATGCTGATCTATAAACAATACTTCCCCTTTGTTAATGCTTTTTCTCAGCACCGGATCTACCTGAAAGGGTAACCTGCGGTGCAGGGCATGCGCGTTGGCCAGCAAGCCATCCGTACCATGGCCCAGTGAGGCTCCGGTAATTAAAGTAATCTGCAACGGATCATGCGTTGCTCTTTCTGCCAGCGCAGGTAGTACTACCTTGCTGTCGCCGCTTTGGGTAAAGCCGCTGGAGCCCACTACGGTGTTGTTGCGTATCATGCCTGCGGCTTCCTGCGCAGTTATTAATTTATGTTGAAGTGCCGGATGTTTAATTCTGTCGCTATACATACGTTTCCTGTTTTCTTCTATAGCAAAGCTACCTGCACCCTACAACAAAAAAGATGACCTTTGTCAGCATAACTGATGATATTATATGTTACAGGAACAACCAGAAATGTGGCTGCGCGGCCCCATAAACGGCGTGCCCGCGCCGTTGCAACCGGTAGCGCATGCTTTACTGCAGGCTGCACAGGAAATTACCATACTGTTAACAGATTTTCCGGTGCATTTATTATGGCAAAAGCCTGCGGGGCTGGCTTCGCCGGGGTTTCACCTGCAACATATTACCGGGGTGTTGGATCGTATGTATACCTATGCGCAGGGCCAGCCTTTGACAGAACAACAGCTACAGTATCTGGCAGCTGAAGGCAAAGAAGTGCCTGGTCTGGAGCCTGCCACGCTGGTAGATGCGCTTAACAGTGCTATACAGCTTTTTGTACAGCAATTATCCGGTATAGATGAAAGTATACTTACTAATTGGCGTGGGGTAGGGCGTAAGCAACTGCCTTCTACCGTAGGCGGGTTGTTGTTTCACGCAGCGGAACATACCACCCGGCATACCGGGCAGCTACTGGTAACCGTAGCCGTTTTAAAAGCCGGTTAAAGGGCTATGATAAAGTGAAAACCGGCTTATGTGGTAAACAATGCACCTTCCCGGCTTGTTTGTTGTTGTATATCAATCTGATTTTGTTGTACCAAAACGCGGGTACGCTGAATATGTCAGAAGCATAAGCTAGTTTACTTTACTTTTTATCAAAACGATGAACATGCAATCAAAAATCGCATCTCTTGCACAGCAGGAGCAGAATGGAAAAAACATTGCGCGGCTGCCGTTTTCTATCAGAATACTACTGGAAAACGTGTTGCGTAATCAGGACAACTTTGCTATCACAGAAGAGCATGTAAACACTTTGATTAACTGGGAGCCAGCCGGCACCGATAAAGAAGTGCCTTTTAAACCGGCGCGGGTGCTGATGCAGGATTTTACCGGTGTACCTGCTGTGGTAGATCTGGCGTCTATCCGGTCTGAAGTGGTGCGGAGAGGGAAAGATGGCAGTAAAATTAATCCGCTGATACCGGTGGATCTGGTGGTGGATCACTCCGTTCAGGTAGATTTCTTCGGCACCGATTATGCCTATACCAAAAACGTTACTTACGAATACGAACGCAATAAAGAGCGCTATCAGTTACTGAAATGGGCACAGCAGGCTTTTGATAATTTTACGGTGGTACCGCCGGGTATGGGCATTTGCCACCAGGTAAACCTGGAATACCTGGCCAAAGGGGTTATTGACCGGGATGGCTGGTTATTCCCCGATTCGCTGGTAGGTACCGATTCGCACACACCTATGGTAAATGGTATTGGTGTAATGGCATGGGGCGTGGGTGGTATTGAGGCAGAAGCCGCGTTGCTGGGGCAGCCTATTTACTTTACCTGCCCGCAGGTAATTGGCTTAAAACTTACCGGCAGGCTGTCAGAAGGGGTAACTGCTACCGATATGGTACTGGCTATTACGCAGCTGCTGCGCAAATACGGTGTGGTAGGCAAGTTTGTAGAAGTATTTGGGGAAGGGCTGGATCATCTTACCGTGCCAGACCGTGCTACCATCTCTAATATGTCTCCCGAATTCGGCTGTACGGTTACCTATTTTCCTATCGACGATCAAACCCTGCAGTACATGCAACGTACCAACCGGAGTGCGGAGCAGATTAAACTGGTGGAGGAGTATTGTAAAAGCAATATGCTGTGGCGTGAGGGGGAAGATAAGATTGTGTATTCGGATGTACTGGAGTTGAACCTGAGTGCGGTAAAACCATCTGTGGCAGGGCCCAAGCGCCCTCAGGATCGTATTCCGGTAACGGAGGTACACAACCAGTTCAGCGAGTTGCTGGGTAAAGAATATCAACGTATGTATACGCCCGAAAGTAAGCGCAGAGATAATGCCTGGCTTTCAGAAGGCGGTTCCGGTTCTACTTTCAGTTACGAGGTGCAAAAGCATGATAACGATGTGGCGGTAGAAGTAGAAAATACATTACAAACCGTACGTTTAAAGCTGCATAACGAAGAGTATGTGTTAAGCGATGGCTCTATTGTTATTGCCGCCATTACCAGTTGTACCAATACCTCTAACCCTACGGTAATGATAGGGGCGGGGCTGGTAGCTAAAAAGGCCATTAAACGCGGGCTTGATGTTAAGCCCTGGGTAAAAACCAGTCTGGCACCGGGTTCCCGTGTGGTAACACAATACCTGAAAAGGGCCGAATTGCTGGGCGATCTGGAAGCACTTCGCTTTCATACCGTGGGCTATGGCTGTACTTCCTGCATAGGCAACAGCGGCCCGTTACCGCCGCATATTGCAGAAGCGGTAGATAAAGGTAAGCTGGTGGTAGCGTCTGTATTATCCGGCAACCGCAACTTTGAAGCCCGTGTACACCCGCAGGTAAAAATGAATTTTCTGGCCTCGCCCATGCTGGTAGTAGCTTATGCTATAGCAGGCCGGGTAGATCTGGATTTGTTGTCTGAACCGCTGGGTAAAGACCCCAACGGCGAGCCGGTATACCTGCGCGAAATATGGCCTACCCAGGAAGAGATTAACCAGGCGGTTATGAAGGCGGTACAGCGGGAAGATTACGAAGAGGTGTACAAGGTGATATTCGATGGTGATGAACAATGGAAAGAGCTGCATGCACCGGATGGTAAAAACTACCAATGGAGCAACAGTTCTACTTATATTAAAGAAGCTTCCTTTTTTAAAGAACTGCCTGATGTACCTGCTCCGGTGCAGGACATTGTACAGGCCAGAGTGCTGCTGAAACTGGGCGATTCTGTAACTACCGATCATATTTCACCGGCAGGTTCTTTTAAAGCAGATACACCGGCAGGTAAGTATCTGATTAACCATGCCATTGATCCTAAAATGTTCAACTCCTACGGTTCGCGCCGGGGCAATGAAGAGGTAATGATCCGTGGCACCTTCGCCAATGTGCGCATTAAAAATCAGATATCTTCTAAAGAAGGCGGGTTTACTACTTTATTACCCGATGGCAATGTGCTGCCCATTTTTGATGCCGCTACAGAGTATGCGGTTAGAAAAACGCCGCTGGTAATACTGGCAGGTAAAGAATATGGCAGTGGCTCCTCACGCGACTGGGCAGCCAAGGGCACCAACCTGCTGGGGGTGAAAGCCGTAATAGCAGAAAGCTACGAACGTATACACCGCAGCAATCTGGTGGGTATGGGGGTAATACCACTGGAGTATATTGATGGCCAGAATGCAGAAACGCTTGGCCTTACCGGGCGTGAAACCTACACTATTACTGGTATTGAAACCGACCTCAGCGCCGGTAAAATACTGAATGTAAAAGCACAGCCGGATGAGGGAGAAGCTATTGTATTTGAAGTGAAGGCCCGGCTGGATTCGGCTATTGAACTGGAGTATTACCGCAACGGGGGGATTCTGCAGTATGTGGTGCGCGATTTTTTAAAGAAAGCATAGGCATTGATAAAAACAAGCAGCCTGCACTATTTATGATAAATAAGGCAGGCTGCTTGTTTTATATGGAGTAGAGTTGATTGTTACTGGCAGAAACTGCTACCTGAATTAATTACAACAGTACTATCCAGAAAGGAAACTCCTGTTCTGATTAATACGTCACTTCTACCCACCATCTTACCGCTGTAGTTTCCGTTTAAATCATAACGCTGGCCTGTTACCAGTTGCGTGGTAGTGATGCCCTGATTGACAATGGTACCCAGAATACGGTATTGATCTCTTGTTCCGCTTTTACGGTAGTAAACCTGTGCTCCATCTGGCGGAAGAAATATCACAGCAGGATTGTTAGGGCAAACAGCTGCGCCTGTGCCAGTTAAATAAGTGCCTGGTGCATAGTTTATGGGTACCGTGGTTGACTGGCCGGCTGCGCATATATTTACATTTACACTACCTACCTGTGCGCCGCGGTTTCTGTATTCATGTAACTTATAATGGTCGTAGTCTACCACTGATACTTTAATATTAACTGCGCCTGCTGTAATACGTCTGAAGTTAATTACATCTTTATCGTGCAGGGTAATGTATTGTGATAAAACAGGTGGGGCGTTATTGCCAAGGCCGGCAGGTGTTATATCCAGTATAAATTGCTCTGAGCTGTTGGGGTTAATCTGCGGTGCATTAAAGGTAATGCTGGCCACATTGCTACAGGGTTGTACAGGGTTGCGCACATGTGCCAGGAAGCTGCAGAGGTGGTTTACCTGAAAATTCGCAAACAGCCTGCCACTACTACTGGTAATAGTGGCTGTGGATTCATACTTCCACACACCGGTTTCTACCTGATAGCTGTAAATATCCAAAACGTCGCCGGCTTTAATAACAGCATTGGTTACCGGGTTATAGGTAGTTGCATTCAGGCCCAGTTGTACGGTTACGGGCTGGCTGAAGTTTTTAACTTCCGTATTGCCCACTTTCAAAATTACAGTGGCAAAACCGGCAGGCTGAAAAACCAGCGAAGAAGAGGGACCGCCCGAAATGTTGGTTTGAACAGAGCCGCCTGGCAGGTTAACGGATGCCAGAGGTTGTGCAGGGTCAAAGGCAGACAGTACAGAGTTAACCGAAGAGCCGGCAATAGTGGCATTGGCGGCATTTCTCAGCTGTGTGCCTGCAGGTATTATAAGGTTTATGGATGCTGTTGTGGTGGCATTGGTGCTGGTAGATACTGTAATTGCAGAAGGAGTGGTGCTGCTTGTTATGGCATTATTCTGCTCTCTGGTGGCCACACCATCGGGTGGGTTATCTATATTAATTAAAGGCACAGAAAAGTTCTGATTATGATTGGTGCTGCCTATAGTTACAGGAATGTTTACCGGCAGATAGTTATCTGCCGTGGCCACAATGTTAAACGACAGGGCAGCCGTTCCGGCAGGGTTATTATGCGGGTGCACACCCACGGTAACCCGGCCGTCAAGCAGTTTCAGCGCTTTGGTGCCTGAATAGTCATAAATGACGGCCGCGTCTGCTCCGGTAAGTGATACGGTAAGGCCGGCTGGCGCTCTGCCGGTACGGGCATCGGTAAAGTCAAAAGTGGCTTTATACGTAATAATGTCTGAATTTACGTTAATGATGAAGTCTTTGGTTGGCTTGGTGCAGCACCAGATAATGGTAATAAGCGGTAAAAGAATGCCTGCTATGTATAGCAGATAGCGTTGCTGATTTTTCATAAAAAGAAGATTATTGGATATTGGACAGGATTAAAAAGTGTATCTCAGACTGGCTTGCAATACAGGTAGCCAGCGGTAGTTTTTTACATTTTCCTGAAAGCGTTTTTCGTTGTAAGAATTGTTTTCCAGCAGCTTAGTGCCTGTTAATGTGGCATCTGGTCTTGATAAATAATAGGTGCCCAGGTCTACCGTAATACTGATGGGGCTTTCTCCTTCCTGAAAACTGAAAAGCCAGCCGGCACCGAGGTAAGGGGCCAGACCTTTCCATTCCAGTGTGCCTGTCATAGTGCCAATATCTTCTCCGGTTATATCAATATCGCCATACTTATAATTTCCTTTAGGGGTAACAGTAGCTACACTTTGCGCGTTAAAAAAATAACCTACACCCGGGGTAACACGCAGTCCAAGGGTTTCAAATGGAAACCAATCAACAAGCAGATGTGCATTTGCAAAGTTTTTGGTTTTTAGTTTTACATCAGAATTTACATTGCCAAAAAGGCCGGAGTACTTATAAGAAAAAGGGAGATAGCTGGCCCCAAGCCTTACAGATACACCAAAGCTGACGTTTTGGGTAAAATCAACACCTACACCCTGCGTACCAAGGGTTAATGCAATTGCCTTAGGCCGCGAAAATAATGGTCCCTCGTAGTCATAATCGTACTGGGCATTGCCCTGGTACTGCAGTACCATAAATAGTACTGCCAGCGCAGCAGGTAAAAAATTTTTCATAAAGGATATTTTGATTTTATAAATGACTCACTTATAAACACACCCTGCCTGTAACATCACCGCTGGTCTGCAATTGTTCCTGTCTTTGGTTACTGCAATAGATGGCCATGGCTGGCTATTGCAGCATTTCTCTACTGGGGATAAATAGATAACTGTTGTTCGGTAAGAAAGATGCTGTGCGGCCCTTTTGATCGTCCGTTTTCCCTCTTTTAAGGGGTTGCTGAAGAAATCCGGTTTTGGTAAATTACATCCTCTTGCATGCAATTTAACGTATTATTTAATAATATGTAATAATAATTTTGTGTAAACAATCATTATCCTTCCCCGGCCTTATTGCTTTCTGTTGTGCTACTTCTTATGTAAATTTTTGATTGCTAATGCTTTAGGTGGGTTGTTCTTGCTTTCCATCCGGCCAGGCAAACGCTATAATAAAAAATAATATATTTCAGTTTATGCTTCCGGGGTATTATTAACAAACCGTCTGGTGTAAACCAATGGTATAAACGATGCACTACCGGTTTACTTCATTTATATTGCATGTAAAATCAGGTAATTATGTCAGAGCGGCTGAATGAATGGGAAGGGCAGGCTGCGTTAGAGCGGTATGAGCTACTGGAAAAGGCAACCTGTGATCTTATATGGGACTGGAATATTCAGAACAATACGCTATGGTGGAATGATCATTTCCGGAAATGGCTGGGAAATCCTGAGGAAACGTTTGCAGACGCGGATAGCTGGAAGCAGCGGGTACACCCGGCTGATCTGCCACGGGTAATGCAGGAGGTTGATAGTTTACTGGAACGTGGGGGCAGCCACTGGTGTGGCGAATACCGGTTTTTACGGGGTGATGGTGCGTATGCTTACGTGTACGACCGGGGGTACGTACAATACAAAGATGGTAAACCCCTGCGCATTGCCGGTGTAATGCAGGATGTAACAGAGCGCGTACGGGAAGAGCAGTTGCGCAACGAGGCCGAAAAGGAGCGCAGCTTTGCGTTGGATGCGGCTGAAATAGGTACCTGGGTATTATATCCGCTTACCAGCCAGGTAAAATGGGATGAACGTTGCAAGCAGTTGTACGGGTTTTCCAAGGCAGATTTTGTTTCGTTTGATCTGGTGTTGAAATACATTCATAAAGAAGATGTGCCGCTGGTGTCGGCAGCGGTTGCTGCAGCGCTGGACGCGCAAACAGGTGGTGTGTACGATATCCGTTTCCGCACCATAGGGGCAGAAGATAACCGGCTGCGCTGGTTGCATTGTAAAGGTCAGGCTTATTTTGATGAAAAAGGAATTGCCTACCGGTTTGCAGGTACCGCACAGGATATTACTGCACAGGTAGAAGAGCGCCGCCAGGCAAATAAAACGGAACGTATTGCCCGCCTGGCAGTAGACCGCACCGGCGTAGGTACTTTTTTTATAGATATGAATACGGGGGAAGATATGTATTCCCCCACAGGAGCGCGCATTATAACCGGCGTGGAAACGGCGGAGATAAACCGGGCTACACTGATAGGGCATGTGCACCCGGAGGACAGGGAAATTCGCCGGCAGGCTTATGAAAAAGCGCTGGAAACCGGTTATCTGCAATACGAAGCACGGTTTATATGGCGGGATGAATCGGTACATGCTGCTAAAATCACCGGCATGTACACCTTTGATTCGTCTGGTACGCCTGTTGATTTTTCGGGTCTTATACAGGATATAACGCCGGAAATGAATGCGAGGCAGGAGCAGCGCAAACTGCTGTCGTTAGTGGAGAACAGCGAGAATATAAAAGCAGTTTCAGATACAAAAGGCCATCTGGTTTATCTCAACCGTACAGGCAGAAGGCTTGCCGGTATTGCAGAAGAAGGAGCATTGCCTGTTATACAGATGCAGGATTTGTTTACGGCCAATTATCCGGTGTTTGCAGAAGAAGCATGGTCTGGCAGGGTGCAGTTGAAGCAGGTGTCCACCGCTGCCACTATACCCTGCCATGCAGATGTGCGAAAGATTTTTGATAACGGTACTTTTATCGGTTATGGTGCCACCCTGCGCGATCTGAGGCCTGAACTGGAAGCCCGGCGTGTGCTGGAAGAAAGCGAAAGGCGTTTTAAAGATCTGGTCATGTCTTCACCCGCACCTATAGGCATGTACCTGGGAGAGGAGTTACGGGTAACACTGGTAAACCAGGCTATATTAAATGCCTGGGAAAAAGACGCCTCTGTAATAGGAAAAACCTTTGCAGAAGCCCTTCCCGAAATGGAGGGCCAGCCCTTTGAGGCTATTCTTAAACAGGTATACCGCACCGGCGTGGCTTACGAAGCACGCGAAGAGGAGGTGCTGCTGATGCGCAACGGGCAGCTTACGTCTACCTGGTATAACTTCAGTTATACACCGCTGAAAAACCAACAGGGCGAGGTATACGGGGTGCTGAACACCGCAGAAGAAATTACCGACGTGGTAAAAGCCAAACTGGTACTGGCCGAAGCTGAGATAAGGCTGGAGCAGCAGGTAGAGGAGCGCACCGGCGAATTACAGGCTACTACAGAGGAGTTACAGGCCACTACAGAAGAACTGCAATCTACCAACGAAGAACTTACCACTACCAACGAAGAGCTGAATGAAGCCAATATGCTGCTACAGCGTTCCAACAAAGAACTGGAGCAGTATGCTTTTGTGGCTTCGCACGACTTACAGGAACCGCTGCGGAAAATACGGTTGTATGCAGGCATGGTATATAACTATAAAGAAATGCCCGACAAGGCCCGTGAAATGCTGGCCAAGATTATTTATTCGGGCGAAAGGATGAGCGTGCTGATTAAAGACCTGCTGGAGTTTTCGCGGCTGCTGCGTAACGAAAAGATGATAGGCATGGTAGACCTGGATACCGTGCTGCAGAATGTGCTGAGCGATTTTGAAGTGGCTATACTGGATAAAAATGCAGATATACAGTGGGACAGACTACCCGCCATTGAAGCGGAGCCGTTGCAGATGAACCAGCTGGTATTTAACCTCATTAGCAATGCGCTTAAGTTTACCCGGCCCGGTGTGTTGCCGCAGATTGCAATACGCGTACAGCCTTTACAGGTAGAAGAGCTGGAACAGGAGCCGCTGTTGAAAGGTGTGCAGCAATGGTATGCTATTTCTGTGGCCGATAATGGCATTGGGTTCGATATCCGGTATTCCGATCAGATTTTTGAAGTGTTTAAACGCCTGCACACGCGCGATGTGTATCCCGGTTCCGGTATAGGGCTGGCCTTGTGCCGCAAAATAGTTCAGAACCACAATGGATGGTTGCAGGTGCAGTCGCAGGAGGGAGTAGGCACTATAATCACGGCCATACTGCCCGAAAGGCAGCAGGGTACTCTGTAAAACAAGTATCTTTAAGAATGGATAAGAATCAATCAACGGCCATTACCACCCTGTTTCTGGATATTGGTGGGGTATTGCTAACCAATGGCTGGGACAGGGCTGCCCGCAGACGTGCTGCGGAAACTTTCTCACTCGACCTTCCTGAAACGGAAGAAAGGCACCACCTTACTTTTGATACCTACGAAGAAGGCAAACTTACGCTGGACGAATATCTGGATAGAACCGTTTTTTATGAAGAGCGTTCTTTTGAGCGGCAGACGTTTAAAGATTTTATGTATGCCCAAACAGAAGCTTACCCGGATATGATTGATCTGGTGTGCCGTATTAAAAAACAATACGGTATTAAAATAGCTATTGTAAACAACGAAGGGCGCGAACTGAACGAATATCGTATACGCAAGTTCGGACTGGATAAGTTTGTCGATTTCTTTATTTCCTCCTGCTTTGTACATTTCCGCAAGCCGGATGCTGATATATTCCGCATGGCACTGGATGTGGCGCTGGTAAAACCGGAAGAGGTATTGTATATAGATGACCGTGCAATGTTTGTATCAGTGGCAGAGGGCCTGGGTATAAACGGCTTTCAACATAAAAACTTTGAAGAAACCAGCCGCTTTTTGGGTAACCTTGGCTGGCAGTAAACGTACTTATGTTCGATTTTCGTTTACAGGTGTTTCACACAGTGGCCCGCCGCCTCAATTTTACCAAAGCGGCTGAGGAGTTGTTTATTACACAGCCGGCCGTTTCCAAACACATTCAGGAGCTGGAACAGCATTTTAAAGTAAAGCTGTTTGAGCGTAACGGCACTAAAATAAGGCTTACCACTGCCGGTGATATTCTGCTGCAGCATACGGGACGGTTGTTGAATGTATATCATAGCCTGGAGCTGGACATGAACAGCCTTGCCCAGCCGCATAGCGGCAAAATACGCATTGGCGCCAGTACCACCGTGGCACAGTATGTATTACCGGGTGTACTGGCAGCCTTCCACCGCCGTTTTACCGGCAGCAGTATAGAGCTAACGGTAAACAATACAGAGCAGATAGAGCATCTGCTGCAGCAGCAAAAAATTGATCTGGGTATTATTGAAGGGCGCTCCAGAAACGCCCTGTTTAAGTACACCCCATTTGTAAAAGATGAACTGGTACTGGTAGCAGCATCTAACCATCCGCTGGCGCGAAAGGGTGTAATTAAGCCGGAGGAACTGCTACAGATTCCTTTATTAATGCGCGAACCCGGATCGGGTACGCTGGAGGTACTGGCACATGCGCTAAAACCGCTTGGTATTAAAATAAGCCAGCTGAAAAAAGAAATGCAGCTGGAAAGCACGGAAAGTGCCAAACAATATGTGCTGCATTCTGATTGTATGGCCTTTTTATCGGTACACTCTGTATTGAAGGAGTTACAGAATAAAGAGTGTGCTGTAATAGAAGTAAAAGGGCTTACCATTGAAAGGGATTTTTACTTCATCCGCCCACATGGGCAAACCGAATCTTTACCGGAACTGTTTATGAATTTTGCCCTGCGTTATAACTTCCGGTTATAGCGCATCACCTTTTGCAATAAGGTAGCGTGCCTGGCACCACGCAACTTTGTGTTGTCAACACAAAGAAGGGAATTATGCATCCATTGGTTAGAAAAGTGGTTTTTGCCGGCTCGGGTATTATTTGTTTATTTCCATTCATGTCTGCACCTGCGGCGCTTTTGCTGGGGCTGGCGGTAGCGCATACCACCGGCCACCCATGGTTGCACCGGCAGTACCGTTACAGTCAGTTTTTGCTGAAAGCGTCGGTAGTAGGGCTGGGGTTTGGTATTTCTGCGGGCAATGCCATAAAGGCGGGTCGCGAGGGTATATTGCTTACCGTATGTTCTGTGGCCGGTACCCTGTTGCTGGGCCTGCTGGCAGGTAAATGGCTGAAGCTGGATGGTAAAACGGCGTGGCTGGTGGCGGCAGGTACGGCGGTTTGCGGCGGCAGTGCTATAGCGGCGGTGGCGCCGGTAATTCAGGCAGAAGAAAAGCAGGTGTCTGTATCGCTGGGGGTGGTGTTCCTGTTAAACACGCTGGCGCTGTTTGTTTTCCCTTTTCTGGGGCACCTGTTTCATTTATCTGATGGACAGTTTGGTGCCTGGTGTGCTATTGCTATACACGATACCAGCTCTGTTACAGGAGCAGCCGCCAGGTTCAGCGGGCAGGCGCTGGAAACAGCTACCACCCTAAAACTGGCGCGTGCGTTATGGATAATGCCGGTGGCCCTGGTTTCCGGATGGTTGTTCCGTACGCCTGGCCGGGTTGCTATTCCGTGGTTTATCGGCCTTTTTATAGTGGCGGTATTGCTGCGTTCTTATGTACCGGTTGTGCAGCAATACAGTGGAGGTATAGTACAGCTGGCAAAAACAGGTTTAACCCTTACCTTATTTCTCATTGGTGCGGGGCTGTCGTTACCGCAACTGAAACAGGTGGGTATCGCTCCCTTGTTACTGGGTGTATTGTTATGGCTTGGTATCAGCGTAACCGTTTTTATAGCGCTTACCAGGTAGCTTCTTTTTCCAGCCAACGGGTTACCCCGGCAATTTCCATTACCAGGTCTGCACCATAGGCGCTGGCAGGCGTCTGGTAGCCGGGGGTAAACTTATCCGATAATATTTTCTGTGCTATCAGCAGGGTGGCATCTGCTGTTAAAGCGTACGCTTCGGGGCAGCGCATACTGCCCATTAAGGTTTGTCCCTGCGGGTTAGTTACGGCTGCTTTAATATAACTGGTAGCCTTACCCCGTACATTGTCATCAGGGCCGGGGGCTTGCCGCAGTATTATCTTCTGTATCAACCGGTGCATCCAGGCGGCGCGTAGCAGCGGGTTAAACACCGCCTGTGCACGTAAAAACAACCAGGTAAAGCGGCTTACGCCGGTATAGGTAACTATGTTGGGTATGCGGGTGGAAACAAAGGCGGTGCTGATATCTCCCCAGGGTATACTCATGGTAAATTGTCTGCGCGGTTTTCCGGTAAACTGCACCCATCTGCCTGTTTTGCCCACCGGTTCCGGTGTTATATGGCCGTTGGTACGCACGGCACCGGGCAGGCCCAGCTTTTGTAAAGTAGTAATGGCAGTACCCCGCGAAAGGTGGCTGCCCTCTATAGCAAAAGCTATTTCCAGCAGGTTGGCATCAGGCAGTTGCTGTTGCAGCCACAAGGCCAGGCAATCGGTAGGTACTACATCAAAACCCGCACCGGGCAGTAACATTATGCCTTTTTCCCGGGCCTGTGTATCATATGTCTGTAACAGATTAAATACATCCAGATCGCCGTTCAGGTCAATATAATGGGTGCCGTTTTGCAGGCAGGCTTCCACCATAGGTTTGGCCGTAACATCATAAGGGCCGGCGGCATTTACCACCAGTTGCGTCTGGCTCAGTTGCTGCTGCAAAGCGTCAGTATTGTTGAGCGATAAAATGCAACAGGGTAATTGCAAACGTTCGGCCAGTGCACGTATGGCTTTTTCATTTCTTCCGGCCAGCACAGGTTGTAAACCATAATTACCGGCAAAACGGGCAATCAGTTCGCCGGTATAGCCGTTGGCGCCGTAAAGCAAAAAGGTATTCTGTTGCATGCCGCCAAAGTACAATTATACCCGCATATAATCGCCCTGCCACTGCTGAATGCTTTGTTTAATGGCTTTTGCAGGCAGCTGTTCGGTTATTGCGCGCTGTACAAGGCCAGGCAATTCTTCGTCAGCCGCAAAGCGCAGCGCCAGTATCTGGCTCAGGCTCAGTTGCTGCTCCAGCGGTTCAAAGCGTTTGCCGGTAAGGGTGAAATAACGAAAGCGCACTTCCAGCCTTACTAAACGATCCTGTACCGTAAGTGCATAGTGCTGGCGGAGCATTACGCTGGTATAACCCAGCAGTAGAAACACGGCTGTAATGCCATACCAGGCGCCGGAATCTGCTGTTTGTTTTACGGCAAATACCAGACTTATTACCACACCCACCAGTATCAGCGGAAGCAGTATAAAATGGTGGGGTGCATAATACCGCACGTGGTTTTGAAAATTTTGTTTTTGCATATGTAACAGATATAATAAAAAATACGAAAGTGAAAATAGTACCTTCGGCGCCATTTTTAGCCTTTCAACATGAAATTAGAACAGCAATTACTGGAAAGAAGCGGACAAAAGTGCGAAGTATGTAAGCAAGACAACGCAATTGAGGTATACGAAGTACCCCCGCAAACCCGCGCAACAGAAAACAACAGTGTAGTGCTGTGTGGCAAATGCCGTGCGCAGATAGAGAAAAAGGAAGAGCCGGATGGTAACCATTGGGCGGCCTGCCTGCCGGAAGCTATGTGGAGCGAAATACCGGGTGTAAAAGTAATTGCATGGCGTATGCTGCAGCGCTTTAAGCAGGAAAGCTGGGCGGCAGACAACCTGGATATGTTATATCTGGAAGATGATATGCTGGAGTGGGCTAAAGCCACCGGCGATCATGAAGAGGGCGCTTCAGACTTCCACCGCGATAGCAACGGCACCATACTGCAAACCGGCGATACGGTAGTAACCATTAAGGCTTTAGATGTAAAGGGCACCAGCTTTTCAGCAAAACTGGGCACCGTGGTAAAGAACATACGTTTGGTAGAAGATAATAAAGAACAGATTGAAGGTAAAATTGAAGGCCAGGTAATTGTGATACTTACTAAGTATGTAAGAAAGCATTCCTAAAGGGTATATCATCAGATAAAGGAAAGCAGGCTAACAGAAACAGCCTGCTTTTTTATTGGCCGCTGTTGCAGCCCTAACTTTATGGCAGTTTAATTGTATATCTTAGTTATTAAAAAAGTTGTTATGAGTTTACGGGCAGTGTTACCTAAAATATTTTACGCAGATATTCAGACAGGTCTTTCGTTTTTTGTAGACGGACTGGGTTTTGAACTGGGGTATCATGATGAAAGTTTATACATTGTTAGTAAAGACGATGTAACGCTGTTGCTGGTAATAAATGAAGATTTGGGTAACAGAGACCGACCTGAAATACGTATTGCTACCGATGATATTGAGGCCGTTTATCAGGAAATAAAAGGGCGTAATCCAGGCTTGCTGCACCCCAACCTCAATTATATTAAACAGCAGCCCTGGGGGCTGAAAGAGTTCGCTTGCCTGGACCCTACCACGGTTTGCATCATTTTTCAACAGGGCTAAGAAACTGCGAAGATTTTGTTATTTTTAGTAAAATCACACACGCTATGAAACAAAGAATGATTGCTTTTACCGTGGCTGCAATGGCCTTCGGTGCCTGTAACAGCGGAACAAACCCCGATGAGAAAGCTGTAACAACAGATAGCGCCCCTCCGCCAGCCACCACCACTGTTCCTGAAAAAAAAGCCTGGGTAGCAGTAGACTCTGCTACCGAAATGAAAGCCTGGATGGAGTATTCCACGCCAGGTGAAGCACAGAAAAAACTGGCAAAGTCAGATGGCAGCTGGGCAGGGCAAACCACCATGTGGATGTCGAAAGATGCGCCGCCTGCTACCAGCTCTTCTATGATGGTGAATAAGATGATTTTGGGTGGTCGTTATCAGCAATCTTCTTTCAAAGGCGATTTTATGGGTATGCCTTTTGAAGGAATGGCTATTACGGCTTACGACAATTACAAGAAAAAATATGTCAGCACCTGGATAGACAATATGGGTACTGGTATTATGAAAATGGAAGGCGATTGGGACGAGGCTTCCAAATCAATGGTATTAACCGGCAAATGTACCAACCCGGCCAATGGCGTGGAGTACGATATGAAGGAAGTATACAAGATAGTAGATGAAAACAACGAAGTAATGGAAATGTATGGCCCGGATTCTAAAACCGGCGAGCAGTATAAAACCATGGAGATAAAGCTTACCAGAAAAAAATAATGAGTAACAGTTACAAAAAAGCCCCGTAAATGCAACGGGGCTTTTTTATAAGTATCATTACAGGCAGGGTAGTGGTTACGCACGTTCCTTCCACGCACCTGAAAACAGTTTATTGGGTTTCAGATACAGGTAATCATTCTTAAAATCCAGTATGGTATTAAAACGCTTCAACAGATCATTGCCCAGATAATTAATTTCAAAGCCTACGGGGCTTTTGCCAGCCAGTATATAAGCAGGCACATCATGCAAGGTAGATTTGCCCAGGGCAAAACGCGGCGCTTTTACAATACGCGATTCATACTTTACACCACGCGGATCGGTTAATACAGCGGTGCGTATCAATGGCAGTGTACCAAAAGCGGCACGGCTGCCCGCCCAGTTGCTGTCCAGTATCACCGCCTGGTCGCTGCCGGTATCCAGCAGAAAACTGCCTTCATAATCTTTGTTATCTAATTGAAACTTCCCCTTTACACAAACAAAAGAGCGTATAAAATCCAGCTTCAACCGCTGGTAGCCTTTGGTGTGGGCGGGTGACTGTGAGTGAATCAAAAGCCTGTTATGGTCGTAGTCTATCTCCACCGTCTTGCCTTCAAACAGGTTCCAGCCAAAACGGCCATCCATTTCGCGGGCGGTATTGCCGGTGGCTAACACATCCGGGTTATTCCATGTTCGGGTACCCATTTGCAGGGTGTTCACCTTTCCTATACGTGTTTTTATATTCCGTAAAAACCGGAAGTCAAAAGAGCCCACATCAAAGTGCAGGTTTAGTGTGTCTTTGTTGTTCACCAGTGCTTTTGCATGAATAGCGCTATGGGCTGTTACCGTAAAGGGAATGGTGTCTGTTGCTGTTACTGCCGCTGTATTGGGTGTCTGGGGTGGAATAGCGCTGGCTATTTGTGTAAAGCAGGAGTCTTTACCGTTATACAGAATCACAAAGTTAAACCGTGTTCCCGGTTCTACTTTTACACGTATAGAATCTATATCTGTATAAAAGGTTACCCATTTGGTTTGCCGGGTTCTGTCAGCCGTGTATACATCCGGCCTTACTTTGGGGGAGAGTGTCCAGGCGCCAGCATCGTAAAACCCACCATCGTTAATAGCAATGTTGGGTGAACTTGCTTTAATTACAGGCAATGGTTGTTGCGCAGCCGTTGCGCCTGCCAGCAGGGTGGTAATAAGCAGTAGTGTTGGTTTCATTTGTTTAACTCAGTTTGGCAGTAAAAAATTCAATGGTTCTTTTCCAGGCCAGTTCGGCCGCTGTGCGGTCGTAACGGGGTGTGGTATCGTTATGAAAGCCATGGTTTACATCCGGATAAATATAAGCGGTGTATTCCTTTTTGTTTTCTTTCAGCGCTGCTTCATAGGCAGGCCAGCCTTCGTTTACGCGGGTATCCAGCCCGGCATAGTGTATTAACAGCGGGGCCTTAATTTGTGTTACCTGCTCTTTGGGGGGCTGACCACCATAAAAAGGAACAGCAGCAGCCAGTTCCGGCAGGCGTACGGCCATCATATTAGCAATCCATCCGCCAAAGCAAAAGCCCACCACACCAATTTTACCATTACAGTCCGGGTGACTTTTCAGGTAATCATATGCTGCAATAAAGTCTTCCAGCATTTCATCCCTGTTTCGCTTGCTCTGCAACTCGCGCCCCGCATCATCCGTGCCCGGGTAACCGCCTAGTGGTGTAAGTGCATCTGGTGCTACCGATATAAAACCTGCCAGCGCAGCCCTGCGGGCTACATCTTCTATATGCGGGTTTAAACCGCGGTTTTCGTGTACCACAATAATGCCGCCCAGCTTGCCTTTGCTTTCTTTAGGTTTAGATACCAGCGCTTTTATAGTACCCCCACCTTTGGGTGAAGGGTAGTTGGCATAATCAGATTGTAACCGGGCATCGCCTGCGTTTACCTGTATGGCGTTTTTATAATCCGGCATCAGAAAGCCCATCAGAGAAGCTACGGTAAGGCCGCCGATGGCATATACAGAAAGCTTTTCTACAAAGTCGCGCCGGGTAACACGGTTATGGGCATAGTCATCATACAGGTCAAATACTTCCTGCTGTATATCTTCTTTTTTAATGTCGTTGCTGTTCATATGGTGTGTTATAATTATTACGGAGTTATTATGCCGGCAGCCTGTGTTAACAGTACTTTGTTGCCCTTACTGATGGTTACTGTAGCAGGCGGATCGTTTTTTGCGCCGATAATTGTAAAATAGCATTCGTAGGTATAACCGTTATTGGTAAACGTAATGCTGTGGTTGCCGCCTGTGCCATCTGCTGTAAACTTTCCGTTTGTAATAACAATATCTGGTTTACTGCTCATTGCTTTTGTAACCGGCCAGGAAGCATACCGGTAATTGCCGTTGCCAAGGTCGTCAATTCTTATCAGGTATTTACTGGTTTTCAGCACACTAACCGGTTCCTCAAATACCCGTATAGATTCATGTAATTTACTTTTTTCAGCAGTTAACAGGACAGCCTTCCGCTTACTTTCGGTGAATGACTGGTAATTTACCGATATCAGCCTGCCATCTTCATCCAGCCATACATCGCCCTGCTGAAACATGATACCCCGCCAGCCCACTTCCGACCAATCCTGATCTGGCTTAGACCGGCTTATCTGCTGAATGAGGCTGTCGTCAAACACTTCGTTGTATCGTTGTATAAATTCAGTCCGGTTTTTAATAGCAGGCAGGGGCAGTTCCCGTTTCAACGGATATGCCACCTTATTGGCCAGGGCTTTTTTGTTGCCTGTTTTAATACATTGGATAAATGCATTGACTACTTTGCGCTTTTCAGCATTTATTTCCTGTGCAGCGCCCGTTATACCATAGGAAAGAAGCAGAAGAAGGATAGGTGTTTTATTCATAACGTATTTATTGACTATCTCAAATATATGAAACTGCTGTTGCGCTTTAGTTTGCTAACACTGACATTTCCTGTTCCGATGCCGGGAATAAACTATTAACCTGCAGGCTAAATGCTTTTAGGTTTTAAACCCGCCCTAAGCACAGAAGAACGATAGTTTTTGCCCGTTTAACGACAGGCGCTTTAACACGGCCATAGTAACTGGTAGTTTTGAGAAAACCAACTACTATGCTTACTATAGATACACTAAAAAGCCTGCGCGATGCAGATGCATTGCGTAACAAAGTAAACGCCAATAACACGTATGAATTATGGCTGATAACCCGTGGGGGCGGTACTATTCAGATTGATATGCAGCTGTTTGAAGTACAGCAGCAGCATGTGTACTGTATCGCACCTTCGCAGTTATCGCAGCTGCAGGTATCGCCTTCAGCAGAAGGGTATGTAATCCGTTTGAACGAGCAGGTAATGCAGGAGGGTAACAAGAGTATTGATGCCTTGTTTCAGGCCAATCTGCTGCATGCTATAAGTCGTTCAGCCTGCATGGGCTTTGATGAGCCAGCCTTCAGCGAGGTATTGCATGTGGTAGAACAGCTGAAAAAAGAACACCTTTTATCAGAAGCGTACCAGAATGAATTGATTATGCAGTACCTGAACATTCTGTTTATTTACATGGGCCGTAAATGCCGTAAAGAACCGGAGACAAACAGTTATAACTGCAACCAGCGTTTATTCAACCGTTTTATCAATCTGGTAGATAAGAATTTTAAAACCTGCAAGCGGGTATCGGAATATGCCGATCTGCTGCTGGTTACACCCAATCATTTGAATCATGCGGTAAGAAATACGGCAGGCAATACCGCCGGGCATTATATACGCCAGCGCGTTGTACTGGAAGCTAAGCGACAGGCTGTTTACTCAGACTGTAGTATGAAGGAACTGGCGTGGGAGTTAGGCTTTCAGGATATCTATCACTTCAGTAAGTTTTTCAAAAAAGAAACAGGAGATAACTTCACTACGTTTAAAAAAGACAGGACGAATATTGCATTGATGGTTCCATAAGATTGACATGATCGGGGATTTATACAGTGAGGGCCGGCAAGTATTTGCCGGCTTTTTTGCGCCTACCTTAAAGTCGGTTGCACATGAGCAACAGGTACAAAAACCAGGCGGCCTGTTCCCGATAAAGGAGCAGGCCGCTTATGTAAATACTTTGAATGAATTATAAAGACTGATGAAAGCGCCTGGTTTCATCCAACGCCGCATCGCAACAGGCTTTCACAAAATTAATATTGATAATAGCGTCCTGTTTGGCAATGCTGGGGTCTTCCAGTACCGATAAGGCATCATGTAGTTTATCGGTAAGGCCCATAATAGAGATGGTGGTTTTGAGATGATGGGCTATTTTGTTCATAGCAGGGATAGCTTCCAGCTTGCAGGCCTGCATCAGATCTTCCACTTCGCCGGGTACAAAATCAATAAACTGTTGTGCGGAGACTTTCATAAATTCCGTATCGCCTTTGGCAATGTCCAGCAGGTAATCCAGCTGAATATAATGCCAGCTTTGTTCGGGCAGAGCAGCAGTGGGTGCGGGCTCCGGAACTATTTCTGGTTCTGCTGTTTTTTCTGTGATGTTGCAGAAGCGGGCAATCATATCAAACAATTGCCTTTCACGTATGGGTTTAGATATGTATTCGTTCATACCCATGCTCAGGCATTTTTCCCTTTCACCAGCCATGGCGTGTGCTGTCATGGCTATAATAGGTATTTGCAGTTGCAGATCTTCCCGTATGCTGCGGGTGGCGGTATAACCATCCATAACGGGCATCTGCATATCCATCAGCACCAGTGAGTATGCACGTTTACCCAGTGCTTCAATTACCATTTTTCCATTGTCTACCATGTCAAACTCCAGGCCCCATTGCTGTAACATATAGGTCATCAGGCTGCGGTTGGTGGCATTGTCTTCTGCTATCAGAATGCGGATGCCGTTTTGCGGGTCCTGCTCAAACTTGCCGCCATCCCAATGGGCAGGCGCTTCCAGCTGGGTTTCAGAAACCTGATAAGGTATATTAAAGCGGAATGTAGAGCCTTCGCCCACCACACTGGTTACCTCTATGCTGCCGTTTTGTAGTTCAATCAGGTCTTTTACAATAGAAAGCCCCAGACCTGTGCCACCAAAGCGGCGGGTAATAGAGTTTTCGCCCTGGTTAAACCTTTCAAAAATTACTTTCAGTTTATCCTGTTCAATACCGGGGCCATTGTCAATAATTTTACAGTTGAGGTTTACCTCATTGTTTTCGCGGCTGAGCACGGTTACCAGTATTCTTACCTGTCCTTTTTCTGTAAACTTCAGCGCGTTGCCTATCAGGTTTACCAGTATCTGTGTTAAACGGGTGGCATCGCCAATAAGCGTGTCAGGCACACTGTCTGCCACCTGGGTAAGCAGGTGAATGCCTTTTTCCGTGGCTTTGCGGCAGAACAGGGTTTCTACAGATTGTAACAAACCACGCACACTGAAAGGGTAGGCTTCTATGCGAACCATGCCTGCTTCTATGCGGGATACATCCAGTATATCGTTTACTATATCCAGCAGGTTTTCGCTGGCTTTGCGTATAGAAACGGCAAAGTCTTTCTGTTTATGGTCCAGCTGTTCCCGCTCCAGAAAATTGCTGAAACCCAGAATGGCGTTCAGCGGCGTGCGTATTTCATGGCTCATATTGGCCATGAAGTTTTCTTTTATACGCGCGGCCTCCCGCGCCCGGTTTTCCGATTCGTTCAGTTGCAGAATCAGCGTGTTCTGGTATTGAATCCGTTTTATAATAAACCAAAGCCAGCCCACACCGCTTATCAGTATTACTATCACCAGCAGGGTGCCCCAGTTTTTGGCTTTACGGCCACTGTTTTCAATATCGCTGGTAAGCTTTACAATAGCGTCCTGTCTGTTTTCATAAATTTTACGTACCAGCGAACTTATTTCGTTGGAGGTTTCGCGCGCCATGGGGTTGGCTATAAAGCTGGTATCATCCATACGGCCCGAGCGTACGTATTCCTCCATCAGCATATCCCGCGCTCTCAGTTTCTGACGCGCCAGGTAGTTGAGCCGGTTAATGTATACAAGCGATTTGGGGTCGGTATTGGTATCATCCAGCGTATCCAGATAGTTTTCAATCTCGTTAATCTTGTGGGCTACGCCTTCAATATGCGAGGTGTCGTCTGTGGCAATTGCGCCCCTGATGCGGCTTTCTACCCATATAATATCCCTTTCCAGTTCGCGTAGGTAGTTGGTAATGCGCAACTCGCGCATCAGCCGTTCGTTACCGGTTATTAACGCATCAATATTCCGGTCAGAGTTCCATTGAATGGACAGCAGCAGCAACAACCCGGTCAGAAAAGTGACCATGATAGATGCGAGGAAGGGTTTGCCAGTCAGGATTTTCATGTAATGTTTCAGCTTTTGCCTCATTTTTCCACACTTAGTACAGCAAAGCTTGTACATAAGCGATCATTAACGTTCCTGCATCCGTTGAAAGCGGAATAAGGTTCGCTGAAAAGGCATTTTTGCCCGTTGGTTATATAATATTCATGCGAATACTCAGTGGTTTGCGGTAGGCATCGGCCAGCGGTATATTGTGTTTGCCTACTTTCAACGTTCCTTCCTGCAGCGATTCTATTTTGCTGATGGCTACCAGATAAGAGCGGTGTACCCGCGAAAACATACTGGCAGGCAGGCGCTGTTCTACCGATTTAAGGGTGGTATGAACGGCGTAAAACTTTTCCTGCGTATGCAGTTTTACATAATCGCCCATAGCCTCGGCAAACAACAGATCGTCCAGCTTCAGTTGCTTTACCACATTGCCATCGCGGATGAATATAAACTCATCCTGCGTGTAGCTTACTTCTTCTTTTTTGCTGTCGTACACCTCGCGCACTTTTTCCAGTGCCTGATGAAAGCGGGCGGTATTAATGGGCTTTACCAGATAATCCACCACATTCAGCTCAAAGGCTTCCGCAGCATATTCTGTTTTGGAGGTGGTAAATATAATCAGTGGTTTTTTCTGTCCCAGGCTTTTGGCCAGTTCCAGGCCGCTCATGCCGGGCATTTCAATATCCAGCAGTAATAAGTCTATCGGTTTGTTTAAAAGAATATGCAGTGCTTCGTCTGCACTACCACAGTCGGTTACGGTGGCAAAATCCCTGGTTTGGCTGCATAATTTTAACAGCACACTCCGGGCTACCAGATTGTCGTCTACTATAAGCGTGTTCATGTCCAGATAAAAAACGTTAACAAATGTAATGCTTGACAAATGAAAACCCAGGTTAGCTTCTGGTAAATTAGCGATATATTCTTGTATAAATCGTCAATAAGGGTGGATAAACAGCCGGCAACAATAAATTTATCAACTGCTTCGGGTTCTGGTATTGTGGTAATTTGGACTCATGGAAAACGAGGAATTCGACAAAGGGAAAAACATCGTTATCGTAGGGGAGTTGCCGTTTTTTTACGATCCTGCCGATAAAGCAGTGCAGGAAATGCTGAAAAGATCGGAGCAGGTAGGCAGTAATGCCAGCACTTACGAAATCCGGTTAACCGGCAAGGGGAAAAAGAAAAAGGTAAAAGAATAATGCGAAATTAAAAGGGCCGGGTGTAATAATCCGGCCCTTTCAGTTATAAAAGAGATATTGTTGTTGAGTAACAAAAAACGCTGGCTACATAGCTAATGCCATATGAGTAGCTTCCGCTTCTTCCTCTGCTTCGGTAAAAGCTGCAACTACAGGGGCTACATCCATAGTTATGGTAGTTTGGTAGTGGTTTATCTGCCGTATCAGCTTTTCCTTCAGATCGGGCAAGCCGTTGTTGTTGCCTGTCTTTTGCTTGTTTAATTTCTGGTAAATATTCCGCAGGTTTTCCAGCGGTTCTTTTCCAAATATGCCGTTACGGCAATTGGCTATTACCAGAAAACCCTGGAGCGTTAGCGTAATACGCTTTAACTGCGTGAAACCCTTTTGATCGCAGGATGCTTCCTGTATTTCCGGAATCAGTTGTGCAAAGTCAATTTCCATAGTTCAACAGTTGATTTCTAAGGTAGCTGTATTTGTTAACGGGGAGATAAAATGAAGGCCCCTTAAAAGGAGGGGGCGGCAGATTTGGCCGGTGAACGGGCTGAATTATCCGGTGTTTGGAGGTGTTTTTATTCAAAACACCTCTGAATGGGTTACTAAACAGCCCCAAAAATGTTTCAGCGGGCGCGCTTTTCTTCTGCTCCGTTGGCTGTTGCAGAACATTTGCCCTGCAGATTGCCTGCTCTGCTGAATGGATCAACCGCACCGTCCGGTAAATTGTCCACTCCGTTGAACGGAGCAGAACATCCGCCCGATAAATTGTCTGCACCACTGAACGGAGCAGTTGCACGGCTGAATAAATTGTCTGCACCGCTGAATGGAGCAACTGCACCACTCAATAATTTGTCTGCTCCGTTGAATAGAACAGTTGTACAGACGAGTAAATTGTCTGCTCCGTTCAATGGAGCAGAACATCCGCTGAATAACTTGTCTGCTCCACTCAACGGAGCAGAAGATCCACTGAGTAAATAGTTGCTTTTGGGGAGGAAATATACCTTTTGGCACCGCCGGTCAGCACGGACATGGTTTAAAATACCTGTTTTACAAAGGCGCTGGCAATTTTTCAATAATTGGTTATTTGTACAACCCTATGGTGGTTATGTCAGTATTTGTTTGCATGCTTTCATTTTCATGCAGCCAGTGTTGCAACATGTTTGTCCTGCACTCCGGCGGAATCGTACAACTATCCCGGCCATCCGCAGTGCTATGCCGTTGAGTGGGATAGTACTGCGGATGATCGGCATAGTTGGCGCGCTGAGCCGCATAGCTATGCGGCTCAGCCGCAGTATTATGCCGATGAGTGGGATAGCACTTTGGATGATCGGCATATATATGCGGATCATCCGTACATATGTACCACTCACCCGCACATATATCCCGTTGAATGGTAGTGCTATCCGTTTCATCCGCACATATATGCCGATGAAGCGGATAGCTGTACGGATGATCGGCATAGTTTTCCCGATTGCCGGGGAAGTGGTGGGGGTGAATCTCACATATGACAGACTGATGGCCACATAAGTGCGGGTCGGTTCCAAAGCTGTATAGATGAGCATAGCATATATGGGCACGAATCCCGCATATGGAACCCAGAATCCGGTTTAATACAGGCCCGTTTTTTGAAGTTTCAGGCGTGTGCAACGAAACCTTTTTCCGTAACATCATATATTGAAAAAAAACATTCATGAAACAATCTTGGCTGGGGGGAGTGCTGGGGCTATTACTGTTGTTTGTATCCTGCGCAAAAAAAGAAACAACCTGTGGTTGTGAGGCCCCCACGCTGCGCATGGCAGCTGACCAGGCAGGAACACTTTACTACGATTCCACACACCGGCAGCTGGTTATTCTGGCATCTCCAATGCCTGGCCCGCTTTATTTTATATGTTCTTTCAATGCTCAGGCAGATAGTGTATTTCAGAGGCTTACGCTTCCGCAGAATGTTACTTTTTCAGGGGCGTTAAAAGCGAGTTGTACAACGGATGTTATGACCTTTGGTACTGGGGTGGCGGATATAGGGTTAACGGCGCTTAGAGTGAGATAATTTATATATCTTGTGATTTTAAATAAAACCGGACCAATTCAAATACTATCTGATGGAGTAAACATATTTGACAGCATTTATATGTAAAGTATAAATGTTGTTTTTGTTTGTACGGGTGTATAACTTCACTGGTGTAAATGGAACCAATAATATGAAGGGTAGTTGTCGCTTTAATATTCTTTTGTTTCCTTTCTTGTACTACTAATACCGGTTATAAGAAGTTGTCTCAAATAGAATGCGAAGAATCTAAAGGGTTGATCATAACTGATAAGCCAATTACCAATAAACCATTGGTATGCGCTGTGCTAAATTATTATGGAATCGATTTCTTGTGTACCAACGGAGAGTTGTTTGTTAAAGAGAAAATGTTAAATGCTGACAGAAGCTTGTATTGGAATATCTTGTTAAAAGCTGCTGATTCTGCCTGGATTAAGAGCCATTTAAAATTGAAAGCGATTAACTCGGATTGAGTAGTAGATGAAAACTTAAAGCCATCGGAAAATTTGATAGAACAAGCTAAGTTTTAGCCCAATTAACGATATGTTGAAAACGATAACGGTAAGAATTCATTCTGGTAAAGGAACACCTGTAAAGCAATATTATACAGGAGGCATAGATGAGCTTTATTACATGAATTTAGGAAAGGTTAATTGTAACGGTATTAAGATTATTAATGTTTATTTGTCTGATTCTGATTCTTACAGAAAGGTACTTCCAGCAATTTTAGAGCAGGACTGTAAGTTTGATTTGTTATTATACGATCAACTAAAAGACAATCCTTTTCAGTGGAAAAAAGAGGTATTAATGGCTATTCATTCAACTTTGCTGAAGTTGTGTGATGAGTTCAATTGGGATGCGAAACCTTTTGAAGCGGCTTATGAGAAATGTATGGAACAACAGTTGGAATTAAAGTGGTTTTTTAAGAACAGACTATTTCTTAGCCCCGACAAGCAGCATTATATAGGTTTTTATCATTGGGTGGACGTTGGAGCTTATAAAGTTTATGAAGTATTATACGATAAGAAGAAAAGTGAAATTGCCCGCCGTTTATGTTTTCAGGATGAGGTTAGTGTTTTCAAAGTAAGCAAAGTGTTATGGGAAGAAGATAGCTGTTTTTTTACGTACCAATTCAATGGCCCTGAAAAGCTATTTAAGACTTATGTAGCTGATATAATTGAAAATAAACCTTTAGAATTGAATAAGCCGACCAGTGCTTTTTTTTAATAAATTGATGGAGCATTAAACCTGCCGATATAGGATATTCAGTCTTTTGATCAGAGATCGGTATATTGCTGACAATATTGCTAAGAAGTTTAAACTTGACAAGTCACAAATTAAGAGGTTACTTCCTCCTATGGGAGGTTGTATTGCTACAGATGAGATTACTGTGAATGGACATTTGGTGGGTTATATGTATCGGGATGAGCCGTTTTTTGAAAATGATAGTGGGTGACGCTTTTTTTCTGGTGATGAAAGTCAGGAGTATATTGATGATAGCAGTAATTCCATGATATATGAGGTAAATACCATTGCAAATTATGATGGTGCTATTATTCCTTATTTGTCTTTGCCTGTAGGGACTAAACTAGAGCGATTTGATAAATCCGGTTTATATAAAATAGTTTCATAATGTTGGAATAGAAACAATATCGGCATACTAAATAAGAGTTCTATGAATAACGCATCGTTTACTGTTGCGACTGACTGCGAAATTGTAAGTTCCAGAGTTTTTAACCATCCACGCAAAGCCGTTTTTCAGGCATGGACAAATCCGGAACTACTGCAAAAGTGGTGGGGACCTGCTGGCTTTACCAACACTTTTCATGAGTTTGATCTGAAGCCAGGTGGCAGGTGGCGTTTTACCATGCACGGGCCTGAAAAAGGGCATTACGAAAATGAAGTAACATTTATAGCAATAGAAGAACCCAGCCTGATAGCCTGGGATCGTATCTCTAAGCCGCTGTTCAGGGTGGTGACTACGTTTGAAGAAGCGGCAGAGGGTAACACCTTGCTGGTATTCAGGATGCAGTTTGCCACCAGAGAGGAGTGTGATAAGTTAAAAGGTTTTGTTGTTGATAAGAACGAAGAAAACTTTGACAGGCTGGAAGCGGTATTGCGGCAGTGAATTAACCGTTTTTGTTTGCGCCGGAAATGGTTAAGCAGGCATGCAAAGAGCCGCTCCCTAACGGAACGGCTCTTACAAGTGGTTGATGCAAAGTAACTAAAACGTGTACCTCACGCCCAGCTGGCCTTGTGCCCTTGAGCTGAAGTAATCAATGCTGTAGGGTTTACCCGGATTGCTGAAATTGAATACCGGATATTCTCCTTCGTTCTGTTTGGGGGGAAACAGGGAAGGGGTAAGGCCCACGCTGCTGGTTGAATTAAAAGTGTTGGGTGAGAAATATTGTATACCCCACTCCTTATACAGGAGGTTGGTAAGGTTCATAATATCTACTGTAATAGTAATGTAGCGGGCTTTGTTTTTGCTGATGAACAGGTCGTGTGCCAGGTGCAGATCGGCCTGTACGTTCCATGGGGTACGTGCCATATTGCGTTCTGTAAACCGGCCTCTTCTGCCGCTCAGGTATTTATTGCCATCAATAAACTGATTGAAGTTTTCGGCCTGTTGTGCAGCGGTGGCAAATGCTTCATCTTTAAAATAGCGGATGGCTTCGTCTTTCAACGGAATATAAGCCAGTGATACCTGTTGCGATAAGCCTTGTATGCTGTTGTTAACAATACCATACGTAAAAGGGCTGCCGCTTTGTGCGCTCAGCAGCAGGGAAATGTTGGTGCGTCCACTTTCTTTCCACTGCATGGTATAACTGATGTTGCCTACCACGCGGTGGCGTATATCAAAGTTACTGTTGGCCAGGCCGGGGTTATTGGGTATCAGCGCCTGGTTCAGCTGCCAGTTACTTTCCATGGAGTTACGAACGCCGTTGCTAAGGTCTTTGCTTTGGCCGTAGGTATACGCCAGGCTAACGTTCCATGCTTTAAAGGTTCTGTTGGCAGAAGCGGTAAGGCTGTAACGGTAACCCTCGCTGGTATTGCTGAGCAGGTAGATGTTAGAAAAACGTGCGTCTACCGTGCCGCTGTAAACCGGATGCTGGTGGTTACGGTCGTAACCATACCAGTTGGCCTGGTCGCGGGTGTTCAGCTGCTGAAACAGCACGTCTTTCATGGTTTTGGTGTACATACCTTCCACACTCATTTTCCAGCCGGAGAGGGTGGTGTAATCCAGTGCCACACTGCCACGCATTACCTTAGGCAGTACAAAATTGTTATCTACCAGGTCAACCTGCGTTTTACCGCTGTTGGGGTTATTGGTTACCGTACCGTTTTGCGCTACAAAACCTGCTATGCCATTGGAGTTGGGGCGTATAGCATCGCTGCCGGGTGCAAATGGTTTCTGATCGGCACGCTGGTCAAATGCACCAAAAGTATTGCCGGTGTTGTAGTAAGCGTAAGCCAGCCATGCAAAAGGAATTCGGCCGGTAAATACACCCACACCGCCACGCAGCACCAGACTCTGATCGCCCAGAATGTTATAACGGAAACCTACACGCGGAGAAATCTGTGGTTTGTTCAGAAAGCGGTTGTTCAGGCGTTTGAGCGGGGTATAGGTATACGTGTTACCAAAGTCAGGATCAGCCCATACATCCTGTACCTTTTCTGTTAAAGAAGGCATGGTGGGCAGGTGCGTCATATCAGCCCGTAAGCCTGGCACCACCTGCAGCTTATCTGAAAGGCGTATTTCATCCTGAATGTATAAGCTATACATGTTTACCTTAAAGCTGGCCGCAGGGTTATTCAGCAGATAATCACGGCTGTTATCGCCATAATGGTAGCTACCCCGTACGCGGTAAGGGTTGTTGTTTACAAAATCTTCAATGCTCAGGTAGTCCACACGGCCATTCCAGCCGTTTACAAAGCCATACCGTATTTTATACAGCTCGTTGTGTGTACCTATCAGCAGCTTGTGTTTGCCCAGGTTTACATTTACGTTGGCGGTAAACTCCCAGGTTTGCTGCTTCATGTTAAATATGCTGGCTTCCCGGTCGGTACCCAGGTAAATGGTAGTACCTGGTGTACGGCCCATAATCTGCACCTGTGGCAGGGAAGGGTCGCTTAAAGGGTTACGACGGTCGTTTACTACCGTAAAACCGGCTACCACATTACTGGTTACGCGGTTGCTCAGCTTGCTTTTCAGTTCAGCTACGGTGCTGCTCTGGTTGTTCTCCTGTTCAAAAGCCATGCTGCTGAAACGGAAGTCCTGCTGGTCGCGGTCCATATGACTGGCCTTGCTGAAGATGGTATTGTTGCGTACAGAAAGCTGATGACGGTCGTTGATGTTCCAGTCGGCGCGGTTAAAAAACTTTTGCGACTTAGACCAGTTCAGAAAATCGCCTGCCGTACCTGCATCGAAAATAGCGCCATAGCGGCCTTTCACGGCATCGCTGATGGTATTGGCATCGGCTACGCTGAGTATATGTGCGGTTTCAGGAGTGCCTGCCACCAGTTGCGCCGGGTCTTTTCTTTCCGTAATCTCGGCGTTGGTAAAAAAGAACAGCTTGTTTTTCAAAATCGGAAAACCTACACGAAAGCCTGCCTGATAATCATGGAAATCACTTTTCATTTTACCCAGCTGGCCTGTTTTGTCTTTACCGGTGATGGTGGCGTTGCGGCCATAGCCGTATACCGATCCGGTTACGGTGTTAGAGCCGCTGCGGGTAACCGCGTTTACCGAGCCGCCGGTAAAGTTACCAATCTTAACATCGTAAGGGGCCAGATATATCTGCATGGTTTCAATAGCATCCAGCGATATGGGGTTGGTACGCGTGCTGCTGCCCGCCATACCGGAGGTACCTGTTTGCCCGCCCAGTGAAGGGCTGAACCCGATAGCATCGTTGTTAATAGCACCATCTATGGTAACGTTGTTATAACGGAAGTTGGTACCGCCAAAGCTGTTGTCTTTGGTAGCCTGCGGTGTTAACCGGGTTATATCGGTAATGCTGCGGCTAACAGTAGGGGTGTTGCGTACCTGGGCAATACTGATGTTTTTACCAGCACCGTAACCATCTGCCTGGTTACGGGTGGCACGGGTAGCCACTACTATGTTTTCCAGTTGTTTTACAGCATCTTTCAGCTGCAGATCCAGCTGTTGGTTGCCACCCAGTGTTACCGCCAGGTTTTCCCTTTTCTCTTCTGCCTTACCCAGCAGTACTGCTGTAAGGGTATAGGGCGAGCCGGGTTTCAGGTTGTTGAGAAAGTAATATCCGTTTTTATCTGCTACTACACTATAACGGGTGCCGGAAGGAATATGCAGGGCGGTAATGGTGGCACCTGCCAGCGGTTTTTTATTTTCATCGGAAACGGTACCGCCAATAGAGCCGGTAGTTTCCTGCGAAAAAGAGGCTGTAAATGCCAGTAGTAAGGCAAACAGCATCCCCATTCGTTTACAAAGCTGTTGAACGATCATATAATTATTTCTTTTTAGTAACCCTTAATGTTCTATGGCCGCAGCACCTGGTTAATGATATGAACCACGCCGTTGCCTGCCAGAATATCTGTGGCTGAAGTGGAAGCATTGGAACTATTTGCGGCCCCCCGCAGATTAATACCGGTAAAGCTGTTGGGTACATTACTCTGCGATAAAATATTCACGGTAAGTGCGTTGCCATTGTGCATGGTTTCGGAAATGCTGGTTTCCCCTTCTCCGGCACGGATAAAATAATCCTGTGCAAAGTTTCTGCCGGGTGCCAGGTGATATTTTACCCACGCAGCCAGTACTGTGGCATCTGCTGCATTTACCGCCTCCATATCTGCATAGCCGTATGCCCGCATGGCAGCATTGTCCGGCGCAAATACCGTGAAAGCTCCGGTTTGTAATGCTGCCAATACACCGGAACGTACCAGGGCCTGGTGAAACAGCGTAAGATTAGCCTGGGAAGCTATGGCCAGGTCGGTAGTTTTATAGCTCATGGGGCGCAGCACTTTGTCTATAACCTGTACTTTACCATTTGTAGCTTGAATATCCGTTCTTAATAAGCGGGCACCATTGATGGTAGTAAGGGTATCGCCTTTTTTCACTACACGGCTCACATATACATCTGCCCCTGCCAGTGAAGGGAATGCTTTGTTTAGTTGCAGCGGTAAGCTTTTTATGGAAATATCTCCTTTCAGCAGCAGATAATGCGTTTGCGCATAGGTTTGCGCAAAAGGCGCTGCATATAACGCAGCTGTAGTACTGTAACCAAGTGCTTTATAAGCATCGTCCGAAGGTGAAAGGGCAGTGAACGGTCCCGCTTCTTTCATGTTGGCTTCAAGACCGGTGCGGCGCAGGGCAGCACTAAAATAAGAGAGGTTAAAGTTGTCAGCTACCACATAAGCTACTGTGCCACGGTTGGCAGCTATACCGGAATCTTCTTTTTTACAGGAAGCCAGCCATATGCCTCCTGCAAGTATGATATAATATGATTTTCGCATTCTTCTGGATTTAGAATTTAAAAGAACCTGGTATAATCAGCCTGTCTACCACATGAACCGGGCCTTGCAGGGTCATGCGATCGGCCTCTGTGATAGTGGCGGCAGGCGTTTCGCTATCTATGCCATTTACGGTAATAGCGCTTGCACCAGTACGGTCAAAGGTCAGATTCAGTTTTTTATCTGAACCACCACCTGCATTAAGATTGTAATTGCCCAGCAGGGTGTTGTTTAGTATATCACTGTGGAATACTGTGTTGGCTGGTGTTGGGGTGCTTATGATACGAACGCCTGTAACGTACCAGTTGTCATCAAACGGCATGTCCATTTCTGCGGCTGCCGGCATATGCAGATGCAGCATAGAATCCAGTGTAGGCTTGCCTTCATATGCCTCTGCATAATTGAAACGATTATTCAGCGTTTCCAGCTGTGCAGCGTTGAAAATACCGGCTTTGTGAAAGGCCTCATCGGTAGGTGCGAATAGCGTATTCCGCATCAATTGATTGGCTACATTGGGTATCCAACCGGCATAGTATTTTTTTGTATCCAGCTGGAAGGAAGGATCCACCGCGTCGTACACTATCCAATACCCGCCCCACATGTTAAAATTAGCTTCGTAGGAGGCACTTATCAGATCTAATGCTTTCAGAAACAGAGAGAATCTGCCATCCGCTTCCAGCCATTGCTTCATTTGGTGGCGGGGCATCTCCAATACCTGGTTTACCGGTAGTACCCATCCGCGTACAATTTTTGCAGTATTACCCAGGGTAAGCCTTTTGCCATCTACCATCAAATCGTTACCGGCCATTTGCACAGCATGCCTGTAACTATATATTTCTGTGCCTTTGAAGGTTGCTCCGGGCACACTCTTACTTAGGCCCACTGCCAGGCTTGCATCCTGCAACAGGCTTTTGGCAAATTGCAGGGGTACGCCCTGGCGCAGCAATGTAGGGTCTAAATTGCCAATCAATGTGTGGTACATCAACAGTGTATCCAGCTCACTGGTGGTAGCCGCAGCTATACGGTCGGCGGTATAACCTGCTGCCGTAAGGGCAGTATTGTCCGGTGCCAGCACGGAGATAGTAGCGGTGGAAAATTTCTGAGATAGTATGGTTTCTATATTGCTTTTTTTCCAGGCCTGTATCCATAAAGAATGAGAGGAGGGAGACAAAGCGGCAATTATAGAAGGAATGGAATCTGTGGGAATGGTATTTCCCTGCGGCTCGGGCATAAACTCCTCCTTCCGGCAGGAAGCCAGTGCCAGTGCTATGCATGTGAGCCGGCACCAACCCCTTACAGTATGTATTAAGCGGTTCATATATCAGTTATTTGTTCTTATTTTTTTGCTTGTGAAGGTTTTACCAGCAGTATATTCATATCATGTACTACGCCGTTGGTACATAAGTAATCCAGCTTGAACGCAGGCCCAAAATCGCCCAGTGCCTGTGGGGTGGATGTGCCTGGATTGGTGCGTGAGATAAAGAACTTCAACTCACTTTTTCCTACTCCTGAGCAATACTCCTCATCGCCCTCAATAGGTATGCGGAAATAAGCAGAGTTATAATAGTATTGTCCCGAACCTTGCGGGGCCTCCAATACCCTCAGATGCGACCAGGGTATTTTTGCACGGAACAGATAGCAACCCAGGAATCTTTTATGATACTCCTCGGGATTCATGGCTTCAATATCCTGCAGGCTGATGTTGTTGGTATCAAACACGCTGTTGGGTACAGCCATCACCGTCCACTGCGATCCCTGCTGCAACTGTGGCCAGTAACCAAAACGTTTGAGTGCGGCGGTGAATAGGCTGTATTCAGGTCTTGATTCCAGCACATCGGTTACTTTACCGGTACTATATTTAATGGCTTTCTCCAGTACATGCAGTACTCCGTTAGATACTACCACATCGCGGCGGCTTACCCTGGCGCCACCTGCATAAAAGTAGGTTCCCGGTTCGGTTGAACCCAGTTTAAGATCTACCCCCAATGGCAAACCCGCCAGGTTGGTATAAAAGTTATCCGCTGTTTTATCCGGCACATCTGCTGTATATAAACGGCGGGGCAGTATATGATACCGCAACATCATTTTTAAACTGTCTCTGTTCAGCAGGGCAAAATCTGCGGCCTGTGTTACGCCCAGGACATTAAATGCGGTGTTGGAAGGTGCAAACACGGTAAACGGCCCTGCGGCAGTACGCAGTGTATCTGCCAGCCCGGTATATTCCAGCCCGGCGGCAAACAAACTGAGATCATAGTTGTTGGCTGCAAAATCAACCAGATTGCTATAATTTTCCGATGGTTTAAATACTTCCAGATCGTCATGCGTACAGGCATTGCCAAATGTGAGCAGGCCGCACGCCAAAAAATATTTTATTAAATTTTTCATATATCACTTTTCCGGATCATTAATAAACAGGGGGCGCATATTTGCGCTGAATGGTCATTAAATACATGCGTCCATTGATAAACTCCAGCGAATTCACCGATCCGAAAGAACGGGGATTATCTACGCCGGAATGCACATTCAGTACCATATTGGGCATGTATTCATTGGCGCGGTGGCTGAGGTTGTACAGAGAATCTTTAAACATTACCTGTCCAAACTCACCGGCTTTATAGTCTATACCAAATCTTACATTAAGGGTGGGCAGTACGCTTGCATACCTGAAGTCTACGCCGGGGTTTATACCCGGTTTTACAAACTGAATAATCTGCCAGGCTTTGGTGGTAATGCCATTGTTGGCTTTATCTCTGAAAATGGGAAAGGAGGCATAGGGCGTTACCATGGGGTTGTTCACCGTCCAATGCATGGTTCCTGCAAACTGGTAAGCATACTCATTAATCAATGAATCTTTTTCTGATATATGCGATATGTATATATGCATGTCATCTTTCAAGCCAAACCGGTGCGGCATGTTTGCTATATCCAGGCTATTCAGGTCTTTTTCGCTTTCATCTGCCTGCAGATAGCCTTTGCCACTAAGGTTGTAAAAGTTGATGTATACCAGTGAATCATAAAACGCCTGTTTGTAGAAGTTTTCCTGCCTTACATACAACGCATGTTTGCGGGCTAAAAAATCTTCCAGCAGTACATGCAGCGTGTATACTTCTTTCTCCTTCAGTTCAATAGTGGTATCTAAGGCTATATTACTTCTCAGGTCTTCCTGCAGCTGAAAAAACGGCACTTCGCTTACCGGGCGGTATATAAATACAAAACGGTGTTTGCCGGCAGATATCTGCGCCCAGTTGGTTAAATCAAAGCCGTTTAATACAGGCCCGGCAGGTACCAGTTCTTTACCGGGGTATTCCGGGTTAAACTTAGAAGTGCTTAAGCCCACATGCGCAGGGTTGGGGGCAGCGTATACGCCCCTTTTATTCAGAAAATCGCTTACGGTAGCGCCGCCTGTAATTTTACCTTTCTCATCCATTACAGGGTCAATGAACATACAGAAGAAAGGACGCGGACGCTTGTTAAGTATGCCCTGTGGTTCGGTAAGGTTATTGAATACCCTGATATAAGCAGGGTTACTTACCGTGCGGTATTCTACTTTCCGGCACGATGCCAGTGCACCCGTGCAAAGTAGTAATAGTAATAATGTATTTATCCTGTTCATTATTTAGTATGCTTTATAATCATCAGTCTGGCTTTCTTTTCAGGCGCGGCTCCGGCGGCAGTGGTACCCACTAATGCCATGGAATACACGCCTGGCTCCATGTAGGGCAGCATTCTGGATGCGTGGGTATATAGTTGAGGCCGTGCTATAAATGCAGTACTTGTTACCACAGGTATATCGGCTATCCAGGTACCCGGTACTACGCCCGGAGCGGAACGGAATACCATAAACGAGTAGGGTGTATTGGTGCTCATACCCAGGCTGAGAAGCGGCTGAGCTATGGGTACAATGCCCGGCTGCAGATTTTGCGGGGAGGTTGCACCATACGGTTGGCCGTCTTTACCGGTAATACTGATAAAGGGTTCATTGCTGAAATTCATAAAACGTATATCCAGTGGTATTTTTTTGCTTCTTCCGGCCAGACTTCCATCATCGCCTGAGTTGTCTGCATTCCACGAGCCGCTGAGGTTATTACTTACTACCAAAGCGCTGGCGTTACCATCTTTTCCTGGCGCAGCCCATATACTGAAATGATCGCCGGCAAGCAGGTTGGCAGTGGTGCTGGCCAACTGTGTGCCATTGGCTGATTTTACTTCAAACAAATGGTGTCCTGCTATAATGGCACCGGCTTCGCTGGCCTGGGTATAAGCGGCGGTACCGCCAGATGGAGCGCCGTCTATGTATAGTTGCAGATCGCCTTCGCTCCATGCATTTACCAGCTGTACCCTTCCATAAGTGCGGTTGGCCGGTGCAGCAATATCTTCTATAATACGGATGCAGTTTTGCCGGGTATCTATATCTTCCTTCTGGCTGTTATAGGTTACAGTAGCAGGATGAATGACAATAGTGTATATGCCGCCCGGCTGGTAGGTTTGTATAGGAACATAGGTTAACCCGATACTCTCTACTGTCTGGTTCAGCAGCGAAAATACCATAGTGGAAGTATTTACGTCCATCAGCCTGGCGTTTTCACCGGAAGGGCCACCAACGGCAGGTACCTGTATGCCCATGTTGTTCAGTACTTTCAGTTGATAGGTGCCATAGGGTATTTCAATATAGGGTGATACACCTTCCACTGCTATGTCTGATGTAGCGGTATGTACAGGAGTGCCATCTGCCCATGTAAGCGTCATATTGCCTTCCAGGCTTTCCATAGGGCTGTTCTGTACTTTGCCGGAAAGGTTGATAATTCTTACTTTACAATAGTCCGGCCGCGAAGGTGCTGTAATATCTCTGGGCACAGCCTTCCATTCCGGCAATCCTTCTACATAGAATTTGTCTTGCAGCAAATAATAGTCTATTGCTTCGTTGCTGTTTTCATTCACATTTATCGTTACCCCTGTCTGAGGTGAAGGATTATAGTTGGCCGCTTCTGTATATATGCTGGCTTCTCCTTTTTCGTTAAAAACGGCTTTGGGTATATTCCAGATAGTACCCAAACGGCCGTTATCCGGAAAATATTTGGTAGCAGGATATTTTTTAGCGTCATTCGGATGCAGAATGGTATAATTGGTAAGTGTGTCGCCATTTACCTGTACCTGGTTAAAATCGCCAAGGTTTACCAGGCGCATCAGCGTATTGCCACGGGCATCGGTTACAGGCCGGTAATCGCTTTTGGGCGACAGCTTTTCTTTGGTGCAGGAGCCCAGCAACAGCATTGCCGGCAGCACCCCGTACACAGCCCGTTTTAAAAATAATGTATAGCTATTCATGGATATAATAGTTAAAAGAAGTTGTAAGTAAATCCAAACATCAGTTCTGCACCACGTTTAAAGCTGCGGTTTATATATTCATTGCCGTACCATTTACCGCCCGTTGCAGGGTTGGCATATACGGTTTTAATGGCAGGGTTGAGTATGTTTTTGGCAAAACCTTTAAACAGAATCCGCTTACTCAAACGCTGACTGAATACCAGATCCAGCATGGCAGCCGGGCGCGTGTACAGGTCAGGCTCGCCGGTCAGGTTTATCTGTATCAATCTTTCACCTACCATATTGAAGGTGGCAGTGATATCGGTACCCAGCACTTTGTTGTTGTAGTTAAGCCATCCGTTAACGGAGTAAGGAGCCTGCTCAAACAGCGGACTGTTTTTGGGTGCATTACGATCGAGCGACCAGTTGGCGGCCAGGCGTTCCGGTGTTTTCTTAATATCACTCTGCGCCAGTAACATGTTAGAACCCAGGAAGAAGTTGTGCATGGGCGCCCAGATTTTACCCAGGTCTTTTACAAACTCCAGTTCTATACCCCACACTCTACCTACGTTAGGATCGTTTTGAAACTGGATAATGGGGTACTCGGGATAAGCTGAATTTAACCCCTCTGTTCTCAGGCTGAACGTTTTTACCAGCTGATTGTGAATCTGCTTACCAAAAGCCGACACAGCAATTACTTCACCCGGGTTAGGAAACCATTCCCAGCGGAAGTCGATGTTCTCGGTTTTCTGGTTAATCAGGTTAGGGTTACCCACTACAAGGCCCATCTGAAAAGCATCAAACTCAAACACGTTTGTAATCTCGCGTAACTCCGGGCGTGCCAGTGTGGTATTGAATGCTGCCCTGAAGTTCATCTTGTCATTGTGAACCCAGGTAGCGTTGATAGAATAATAAGGTTTATAAGAAGTTTTGTATACCGAGTTAGGATCTATAGGTCTAACCTGTACTTTACCTTCTGCTCCGGCAGCTGCCAGGGCAGGATCCAGGAATACATTGGCGGTATCTACTGCAGACTGAATGTTTGTTTTTTCAAAACGTACACCACCTGCCAAACGCAGCTTTTTCAGCAAACGCAGGTCCAGCATGCCGTACAGCGCATTGGTTTCAAAAAAACCTTTGTAGTTGTTAGGCGATTTCTGGGTATTGTACAGGAAGCCGGTAGAAGGTACCTGTCCTTCGCCGGTAGTGCCGGGCAGGTGAATGCCTACTATGCGGTTGCTCACCAGCTGATCCAGGTTGCCCTGTACATTGTACAAGGGAGCTTCGCGGTTACCTATAAAATTAGAGCCTGGTAAAAACAATACGTTCTCACCAAAAGTGCGCTCCCGGTTCAGGTAGTTTACCCCTGTTTTAAATTCCTGCTTTTCACCAAACAGTTTAAAGGGTATGGCCACATCGGCTTTGTAGTTATAGTTGGTTTCTTCCAGGCTTCTCCATCTGCGTCCGTTAGGCTCTGCCTGTATAACACCGTAGTTACCAAATCCGTTTACATAGCCGGAGGCCAGTGCATAAAAGCGTTCTACATATTTCCATTCCAATCCTTCCTCCGTGCCACCCGGCGATCTCTGCTGATAATAACCACCTCCGCTGGGTGCATAATCCACCAGGTTTACATAACGGTAATCCGGGTTCTCCTGGCCGGAGGTAGAAGTTGCCAGGTTATAGCTGAAGCGGGGGGAGTATTCGCCTTTCAGCAGCTGATGCTCACCCTGCAGGTTGTATGTGCCCAGTGTACGATAGGTTTGTTTTAATGAATAGATAGTACTGTTTACATCGCCAGACAGGCCGGAATACTGGTACTTTCCATTCAGATGGGTAGTCTGGTTTTCGCCGCCCCAGCTGCCTACATACTGTAAGCTTATTTCGTGGCGGGCATTGAACCGGTAAGCCAATCCGGCCAGTACGCCATAGTTCAGGGTTTCGGTACCTGTGTTTTCCCTATAGGTCTGGTACTTGCCCATAACCAGGTTGTTGGTACTGATAAAGCCCGGAATATTTCTGCGGCTGAAGATATAAGGGTTGCCTGTAAGTACACCCTGGTAAATGCTGTACTGTGTTAATTCAGCATCATAGATGTCAGTATAACGGCGGTAGTAGTTAGCGCCGGCTATTACACCCAGTTTATGATGTTTGAATACGTTATAACTGTTACCAAATGTTACGGAATACAGTTGGTTTAATGGTGCTTTTTTAAACTGAGAAGTAAGTACCGGATCAAACCCCTGCATAATATTGTTGATGCGGTTTACTTCTTTACGGCTTTCCAGATCGTAAGTGCTGTTGCTGATGAGCTTTTGTAATTCCTGCGATCCGCCCCGGTATTTGTTAGCCAGGCCCTGAAAGTCGGCACTCAGCTTTTTGTCTTTGATTTTACCGGCAGTAAACCCCATATCACTGTTCCAGAAACTGTTGTACGTACCGCCCACCCCAATGTTAGAGTTAAAGCCGCTTTGCACTACAATATCCAGCACCATTTTATCGGGTACCGATTTGGTTTTCAGTTCTATAATACCGGCAGCAGCATCAGCGGGTTTATCGGCGGCTACTGTTTTATAAATGGTAATGTTATCCAGCAGTGTGGCAGGAATCAGATCCAGCGGAATGGTACTTCTGTCAGGATCGGAAGAGGCCAGACGTACACCGTTCAGCTGACCAATTACACTACGGTCGCCCAGACCACGGATAGCTACATATTTTTCATCTGTAACCGTTACGCCCGATACACGCTGTAATGCCTGGGTGGTGGTAATACTGGCAGTACGCTCAATCTGCGCGGCAGAAATAGCATCCTGTACAATGGCCGATTTGCGGCGCTCGTTCAGCACAGCAATTTCTGTATTGGCACGGCGGCGGGCCTGTACGGTTACCTCGCCCAGTGCGGCGCGGGTATAAGTAAGATCAACCAATACGCTTCTGCTATCAGCAGTTAACGTAAAATCGCGGGCCACATAACCGGTAGAGCTGAACGAAAGAATGCTTTCGTCTTCTGCCAGTTGTAAAGAAAAGCTACCATCAGCGGCCGTGGTAGTACCTTTTTTACCTTCCTTTGGGCGTACGGTTACGCCTCCCAGGGGCTCGCCGGTTCCGGCATCTATTACTTTACCTGATATGCGGCGGGGTGGAGCTTTGGAAACAATGTTTACAAAGCCGTTGGTAATTTTAAAGGTAAGGCCGGTATTGGCCAGAATGCTTTGCAACGCGTTGCGCACGGTGGTTGGGTTACCATTGAGCGATACCTTTTTGTGTGCGTTGGTAAAAAGATCATCCCGCAGCAGAAAGCGTACGCCGGAAGCTTTTTCCAGCGCCAGCAGGCCTTCTTTTACGGATACTTCTGTAAGGGAAAGGGTTACCTGCTGATCCAGATTCTGAGATAGGGCAGGGGTGTTGCAACACAACACCATCAATGCAAAACAAACCGCTGGCAGCAGCAGGCGGCGTTTACGCTGCCTGTTTTTGGGCCGTTGGGTTGCGTTAAAAAACAGTTGTAATGCTATTTGCATACATTTGAAAAATTATAGGTGATTCCTGTTTGGGATTTTTTTCTGTAATACCACCTGTTGCCTGGCTGACGTGGAAATCTCCGGACAACAGATTCCTGGCACGTTCCCGCATCTGATGCGGGAGCGTTTACGGGATTGCTTGCAGCTACATAGTACCTCCTTTTCCGGCTTTACACAGGCTGGGTTAATAGATAATTATTTTGTGCTTATTTATCGTGTATTTAAAATCACCTATTACACTCAGGCCTTCCAGCAGCTGATGTAAGGTTACCTGGTTGTCTACCGTAACAGTTACGGGCATCGTTTTAAGGTCGGCCCGCTGTATCTCAAACTGTACATCCCTCCACCGTGTAAGGGTTTCGGCCAGTTCCTGTAAAGGCGTGCCGTTAAATATCAGGCGCCCTTTCAGCCATGCTTCTGCATCCTGTACCGGAAAGTTGCCTGGGGTTATTTTTCCTTCGGGGGTATAGCTTACCTGTTTACCGGCGGTAAGCAATGCCAGTTGTTTTACCGGCTGGCCGTTCAGGTATTCATCTACTCTTACCTTGCCGGAGGCAACACCTACCTGCACCTGTTTGCCGGCAAAGGCGGCTATTTTAAAAGTGGTACCCAGTACCTGGGTGTATATATTGCCCGTACGTACTTTAAAAGGAATGGCGGGGTTGCCTGCTACCTCAAACCAGGCTTCTCCTTCCAATATTACTTCCCGGCTGGCGTCCTTAAAAGCAATGGGGTAGCTGAAGGTGCTGCCGGGGCCCAGTACTACACTGGAACTATCTGGCAGGTGAATGGTTGCACGGCGGCCACGTGGTGTGGTTACCGTTTTCATAGCCAGGGTATTATCTGCTGTTTTGTGTGCGGTGTTTATTTTACCGGCCATTTTATACAGTACTGCCACACTTAGTAACAATGCCGTCCATACCGCTGCGCGCTGCCAGTTGCGGCGGCCGATGGTAGGTAAAAACATACGTTTTGTGGTAGCGGTTGCCGGTGTTATGCGCTGGTTCAGCTGCATTTTCCATTCCTGCAGTTCGTGTGGTGCCGGTTCAAACTTTTCGGCCTGTTGCCAGTGTGCCTGCAAAGTGGTTTCCAGCAATGTTTTTCCTTCCGTAGTGGTAAGGAATTGGTTTACCTGGGCAGCCTCCTCCGGCGTGCATTCACCTGCTATAAATTTTTGCAGTAAGAGTTTGTTAACCGGATGGGGCATATCAGGTAGTCTTTACCCGGCATAACACATTTTAATAAAGACAGTACTAATGCAGTTACTACTTTTTTTAAAATATTTTATTGCAGCAGAAATAAGAGTAATAATGCACCATTCATATCTACCATATTCTCGCGGAAATAACGCAGCGATGCGTTCATGTGGTTGCGTACGGTATGCACCGAAAGACTCATGCGGTCTGCAATTTCATCGTAGGTAAGGTTTTCTACCCGGCTCAGGTGAAACACCTGGCGGCGTTGTTGCGATAGGCCCTGTAGCTTGTGTTCGTATTGGGTGTATAGTTCTTTACGGAGTACGTTGTTATCGGCATCGGTAAAACCGGGCTCTTCTGCTTCCGATAAGTTTTCCAGCGAAAGGGTAAGTAACTGATTTCTGCGCAGGTGGTTGTATAGTGCATTTTTAGCGCTGCGGAAAAGATAGGGCGTTAGCTCAGTTTGTGCCACAATGGTATCCCGCTTTTGCCATATGCGCAACATTACATCCATAGCCAACTCCTGGGCTGTTTCCCGGTCTTTTAATAAAGACAGCAGAAAACCGTACAGGCGTTTAAAATACCGGTCGAAGAGTATATTATATGCCTGAATATTATTCTGGCAGCAAGCATGCAACAGCTCCTGATCTGTATACTCCTGTAACAATTGCGCCATACTATCCGTTTCCTGACAGCAAACCTAAAACTTAAAATAAAGGCGATGGTTGCAGGATGTATTAAGTCATTGTTAACAGATAGTTACGCCAATTAACCCCGCCGGAAATTTTTTTGAAAAAACTTTTCGGGGCATAAGGGTATATTGCAATCGCAGGTGTCTGCTACCCAAAACCGAAAACTGTTTCAACAAATTGAAAGTACTTCGCGAAGCAATTATTGACGGTAACGTATTAGAGGGCTACTTCAGACAGTATTTTGAAGTATTGCATCGTTATGCCTATACCATTATAAAAGACAGTGATGAGGCTAAAGATGTGGTACAGAATGTATTTCTGCAGTTATGGCAGCGTAAAAACGATATAGCCATTCAGCAGTCGGTACGTTCCTATTTATATACTGCTACCCACAATACCAGCCTTAACAGTCTGCGCAGCAGCAAAACCCGCAGCACCCACCAGCAGGGGGCTGTTGCACAAACGGGCTATACCGGTAATGTGCAGGAGGAGATAGACAGCCGGGAGATACGGAAAGAAATTCTGGCCGCCTTAGACCACCTGCCGGATAAATGCCGGATGATTTTTTATAAAAACCGGTTTGAGGAGAAATCGTACGCAGAAATTGCGGCAGAACTGGATATATCGGTTAAAACGGTTGAGGCCCAGATGGGCAAGGCCCTGCGTATACTGCGCGAAGTATTATCGCAATGGGCGCTGGTGGTATTATTATTAGGAAGTCTGATAAACGAATTAGGTAAAGTATCCTGTAGTATATGAATGAGCAGCTGAACAATAACGGTATAACAGACGAACTGCTGGCGAAGTATTTTGCCGGAGAAGCTGCCCCGCAGGAGGCTATGGAAGTAGACGACTGGGTTGCCAGAGGGGAGGAGAATGCACGAGCCTTTCATCACCTTTTTACTGCGTTTCAAAAGGTTTCTGCCGCCTCGTGGCGCAAACCTGATGCAGATGCTACCTGGCAACAGCTAAAAATGCTGCTGCAGCCTGTAAAAAATACTGCTGTTGTTTTGCGCAAATGGTGGATGGCGGCTGCGGCTGTTATAACTATTGCGGTAGCAGGTGTGCTGTACCTGCAAAACCGCTCTGTGGAATTGGTGATGAATACTGCTGTTGCAGATTCCGGCACAGTTAAGGAAATAAAACTGAGCGATAGTTCCGTAGCTGTATTACATGCGGGCGCAAAATTGTTGTACCCCACCACATTTGCTACAGACAGCCGGAAGGTTATTTTAACCGGCGAAGCTTATTTTGAAGTAGCCGCTGCTGCTTTAGCCCCCTTTGAAGTGGAAGGCAACGGGGTAAATATACGGGTATTGGGTACTGCCTTTAATACTTTTGCAACAGACAGCACTGTAGTGGCCGAAGTATATGAGGGGAAAATACAGTTATATAATAATTATGGTAACATAGTGGCAACGGCGGGCCAAACCGGGGTGTACCACAAACCTACACATCGTTTTTATCTATTGCCGCAGGTAAATAAAAACAGCAATGCCTACGCTACCATGCGCTTTTACTTTGAAAATGAATCTCTGCAAACTATTTGCGAAACTTTATCTGAAGCCTATCATAAAACCATTACCTTTCGGGCACCGGAACTGGCTGCGTTAAAACTATCGGGCGTATTTGAAAAACAGTCGCTGGAATATATATTAGAAGTAATAGCAGCTACTTTAAATATTCAATATACCTATGAAGGGAATAATGAAATTGTGTTTACGCAAAAGTAGCAGGCTACTGATAGCCGGCGTGTTTTTATGGAATACGGCTGCCGCGCAACAGGGAAAGGAAACCATTCATATTACCACTTCTACTACAGATATTACCAGCCTTGCCAAAGACATATCTGCACAAACGGGGTTGAAATATTCACTGAATATGCAAAACACTTCTTTGCGTAAGAAGATAGTGTTGCGACCCGGCAATTATCCGTTATCGCAGGTGCTGGAGCAGGTAAAAAAGCAGGCAGGCCTTCAATACAAAATACTGGGTACCCATATATTGTTTGTTGATTACAGTGCAGGCAGTGCTGCTGCAAAGTCTGCACCCGCAGCAAAGTCTGCGTCCAATGCAAAACCTACGCCTGCTGTAAAGCCTGGGCTTGCTGTAAAACCTGCGCCTGTTACAAAAAACGGTCAGGCGTTGCAAACGCCATCCAAAGTGGTAAAACGTACCGTGCCTGTTAAGGTGCAGACGCGCATTCATAAACCCACGCCACCCACTTCCGCGGTAAAGGTGGGGCAGCCTGCTGAGAAGAAAAGCCTGACACCGGTTGACAGTAGTGTTATACCCATTGCTGCCAGGCAGTGGGCTGCTACCGCCAATAACAACACTGCTTTTTTAATGGCAGCATGGCTTAAAGCAAGAGATACCGTACTGCCTGTACAGCCTGCAAAAAAAGCAGTAGCTACCAGTACCTTGCCTGTGCAGCCTGCTGCGGTTAATACTGCGGAGCAACCAGATAGAAAACGGGGATGGTGGCAGCCTGTGCTGAAAGTAGGTGTTACAGCGGATGAGTTGTTGTATGCCGGTGCGCATGTGCAGGCAGGTTTACAATGGCTGTATGGTATAGCTGCCTGGGGCACCAATTTTAAAAACGCTCAGTTCCGTTGGGGGGCTGGGTTATCATTGCCTGTTGCCGGTAGCCAGCAGATACATGTTAATTTTACTACAGGTGCTGCTTCGGCCTTTTATGCAGAGGACTCTGCTTACAGGGCCGTGTGGGAAAAAGAAAGGTTACACCGCCTGGGTATTGCCTGGAGTAAAGATATTGGCAGCCGCTTGAATATACAGGTGCAGCTGCATTACAACCTGCTGCATCAGTCGTTTACTGCTGCCACCGATACCAGTGCTGCTACAGACAGAAACCCGCTTACCGGCAATTTTGATGAGCGCTACCGCGTGTTTGTACCTCCTTATACGCTTGGCAAAACCACAGGTTCCAACACCGCTGATAGATCCTGGCTGGGTATGCAGCTTACTCTTTTTTACCGCTTTTTATAATTCCCGTAAGGGTAATGGCTTTTGCACGGTGTCTGTGTAGCAGGCTGCATTGGTGCAATGCAGGCTATTGCTGGTACCGTAAATTATAACAAGTGGGTAATCTGACTATTCTAATCACAGGAGGCTGTGGTTTTATCGGTTCTAATCTGGCTGTGCTGTTAAAAAGAAAGTATACAAACTATACTATTGTATGTGTTGACAATCTGAAAAGAAGGGGTTCTGAGTTAAATATTCCGAGGCTTACCAGCGAGGGCATTGTTTTTATACATGGCGATGTGAGAAACATGGAAGATCTGGATTTACCCATGCGCCCGGATATTATAATTGATGCTGCGGCCGAGCCATCGGTATTGGCAGGGGCCGACGGCGCGCTCAGTTATGTGGTGAATACCAATCTCAATGGTACCGTACATCTGTTACGTTTTGCGGTACAGCATAAAGCAAAGCTGATATTTTTATCTACCAGCAGGGTATACCCCATTGCATACCTGGAAGCTATAAAATACCAGACAACAGATACACGGTTTGAACTGCTGCCGGTGCAGCTGCTGCCCGGTGTTACCCTCAAAGGCATTAGTGAGGCATTTTTGCTGGATAAAGCAAGATCAATATACGGTACCACCAAACTGGCGTCTGAACTGCTGCTGGCAGAGTATGAGGCTTTTTTAGGGCTGCAGTATGTGGTAAACCGTTGCGGGGTGGTGGCAGGCCCTTACCAGATGGGAAAGGTAGACCAGGGGGTAATGGCCTTATGGGTAGCCAGGCATTACTGGAAAAAAGACGTATCGTACTTCGGCTATGGAGGAGAAGGAAAGCAGGTACGGGATATACTGCATATAGAAGACCTGTTTTGTTTAATAGATTATGAGATACATCATTTTGAGAAGGTAGATGGCCACACCTTTAATGTGGGAGGGGGGCGGCAGTGCAGTATTTCGCTGAAAGAGCTTACTGCCATATGCGCTGCAGTTACCGGCAATACGGTAAAAGAACATGCGGTGGTGCAAAACCGGCAGGGGGATATTCCGCTCTACCTGTCAGATAACACTAAAATACAACAGGCCACAGGTTGGAAACCCGTTAAAAACGTTCAACAGATTGTGGAAGATGTTTTTGAATGGATACGGGCAAACGAATCTTTACTCAAGCCAATTCTTTGTCAATGAATATAGCCATCATTACCGGCTCGCACGGATTAATAGGAAGCGAGAGCGTACGCTTTTTTGCGGATAAAATGGATTTGATTATAGGGATAGACAATAACCAGCGTGCTTATTTTTTTGGAGAAGAAGCTTCTACGTTGTGGAATAAGCAGGTGCTGGAAACGCAGTACGGGCATTATAAATACTGCAACGAAGACATCCGCAACTATGCTGCACTGGAACTGTTGTTTAAAGAATATCAGAAAGATATACGGCTGATTGTACATACTGCTGCACAGCCCAGTCACGATTGGGCAGCCCGGGAGCCGATAACAGATTTTACCATTAATTCAAACGGTACTTTAAACCTGCTGGAGTTAACCCGGTTGTATTGCCCGCAGGCGGTGTTTGTTTTTACCTCTACCAATAAAGTATATGGCGATACACCCAATTACCTGCCGCTGGTTGAGCAGGAAAGCCGGTGGGAGATAGCGGAAACACACCCTTTTTATGCCCATGGTATTAACGAAACCATGAGTATTGACCAATCCAAACATTCGGTGTTTGGTGCTTCCAAAGTGGCGGCAGATGTAATGGTGCAGGAATACGGAAAGTACTTTCAGCTGAAGACAGCGGTATTCAGGGGCGGATGCTTAACCGGGCCTAACCATTCCGGCGCGCAACTGCACGGCTTTCTTTCTTATCTGATGAAATGTGCCTTTACCCGGCAGGAGTACAGCATATTTGGCTACAAAGGAAAACAGGTAAGGGATAATATACATGCCTGGGATCTGGTAAATATGTTCTGGCATTTTTACAAGAATCCTAAATGCGGAGCGGTGTATAATGCCGGTGGTGGCCGCTACTCCAACTGCTCTATGCTGGAGGCTATTACTATATGCGAAACCATTACGGGTAATAAAATGCGCTATCAGTATGTGGAGGCCAATCGCTCCGGCGATCATATTTGGTACATCAGTGATGTTTCCCGGTTTAAAGCTGATTATCCGGAGTGGAGCCATACCTGGTCGCTGGAGCAAACCCTTGTTCAGATTTTTGAAAACCTGCAATTGAGACAGCCCGTTCTTCCATGAAATTAAGTATTGTTATTCCTGCTTTTAACGAGGCGCAGAACTTACCGGAAACCATTCATGCTTTTTATATGGCACTGAGGGAAAACCGGATTGAACATGAAATTCTGATTGTAAACGATAACTCCACCGATGATACGGAAGCCGTAATTCAACACCTGCAGCAGGAGATTCCCACACTGCATACTGTGTTTAATAACCCACCTAAGAATGGGTTTGGCTATGCCATACGCAAAGGGCTGGAACATTTTACAGGCGATTGTGTAGTGCTGGTAATGGCAGATATGAGTGATTCGCCAGCCGATCTGGTAAGGTATTATCAAACCTTTGTGGCCCTGCAGGTAGACTGTGTTTTTGGCAACCGCTTTATGGTAAAGGGCAGTGTTACCAGGTACCCGCGTAAAAAACTGATACTGAACCGTGTGGTAAATAACCTGATTGCCTTGTTGTTCCGGATCCGGTATTATGATTGCACCAACGCCTTTAAACTCTACTCAAAACATACCATTGAGGGCTTAAAGCCTTTTTTATCGCCCCACTTTAATATTACCGTAGAGCTACCGCTGAAAGCGGTGGTACGCGGGTATACCTATGCTATTGTACCCAATACCTGGCGGGGAAGAAAGTTTGGTACCTCCAACCTTAAAATTCGTGAAATGGGTAGCAGGTACTTTTTTATTCTGCTGTACTGTTTAATAGAAAAGTTTTTTAGCCGGGGTGACTTTAAAAAGAAATGGTAATACCCAACACCTTTAGAAACGTTTAAATAATGAACATGAAAAAGAACCTGCCGCCAACAGCGGCTGCTACTGAAAAGGGCAGTATATGGAATCTGGTTTTTCTGCTGCTGGCCATAATACCGGTGGTACTTCTTTTTAAGCTGGTGAACAGCCATGCGCTTAATATTCCTTACAACGACGACTGGGATGCCATACTGGGCTTTCTAAATACCTGGAAGCATGCAGATAATAAAATGGAACTGTTGTTTGCACAGCACAACGAGCATAGAATACTGGCCTCAAAACTGATATATGTTGGCTGGTACATCCTTTTTCACAATATCAATATTCTCTCTGTTATATACATTGCCAATCTGCAACTGCTGGTAATAGCGGCTATACTGGCTTATTTTTCAGGTAAAGTGCTGGATGTGCCATACTTTAAGGGACTGCTTGTTTTCGTTATTGCTTTATGTGTTTTTGATATAGCCAGTTACGATAATATTGGCTTTGCTATGGCGGGGTTACAGAACTATGGCGTAGTAATGCTTTTTTTGCTCAGCCTGTTTTTCTATAGCCTCAGAACCAAACGTAGAATAGAATTATTGCCGGCACTGTTGTTTCAGTTTATCTGTGCCTTTTCCAGCGGTAATGGCTTTATGGCGGGTATTGCACTGTTGCTGTATACCGTTTTTAGTAAAGACCGGTTGAATATGCTGGTATGTTTGGCTGGGTTTGCAATATTTACGGCCTGCTATTTTCTCACCTATCATTCCGTTTCCGGTAGTGTGGATATGAAAGCGAAGTCTGCCGGTATGTTTCTCTTTTATTTTCTGAAGCTGTCCGGCTCACATTTCAATTTTGAATATGGGGTTGCTATTGCAGTGGTATTATATGCTGTGCTGGGGGCAAGTCTTTTTTATCAATTTAAGCAGGCTGATATTGACAGAATACTGCCCTTTCTGTGTCTGTTGCTTTTTACAGGTATGTCTATGGCTGCCACGGCATTGCTGAGGTCTGGCCAGGCACATATTTTCGATAGTGAATCTATAAGTAGCCGTTACCTGATTTATTCCCAGCTACTGGCCATTGTTGTGTTTGTAATGCTGGTGTTCCGCTTTCAGCATCACAAACAAAGCTGGATAGCTATTGCCATCTGTACTTTGTTTTTTATAAAGGCGTACCGGGCTAACTACAGTTACGGTGCAGAAGCACTGGCAGCCAGGAATAACAGATTAAGCCTTACCGACTTTGTATACCCCGATAAAAAGCACGCCCGCGAAGTAGCTGCGAAAGCCTGTAAAAATGAAATTTACTGTATTGAGGAAAACAGACCTTAAGCGTTAGTGGCTCAGATTGTATGCTGTTGTTAAAAGAATATCTATTTTACTGGTATCAGATAGCTCGTAAACAATGTACGATGATTGGGTGCTGGTTGCTCCTGATGTGCTATCAGGCGTGTCCTGGTCTGTTTCTGCTATCGGGCGACCAATGAAGCATAATTTCCCGTCACTTCCCATAGGTTGAAGTGCTATAGCTTCCTGAATAGCCTGAGAGAAAATCTTTTTTATTTGTCCGTTACCAATTCTGATGATATCAAAGTTGTCCCTGCCGCTTCCGTAAAGAAAGCCGAATAGTAGCAGGTAAGTATATTGATGGTGTTTATAAGCATAAATCCGTTTTGAGGCAACAGCATTGGGCTGAGTAAAAGAGGAATCAATATAATCCCATACATCCGCGCAGGTAAAAGACTGTTCCGGCAAACCGGAAATGCGAAGCCGTATGCGGGAAAACTGCCCCGGATCTCCCGCTACAGGAGGTGATTGCAGCGCAAGGGAATCTTTTACGCCATCATTGTTGAAGTCGGTAATAATGGTTTCTACAGTTGTTTCGGCAGATGAACCAGGCTTACCCGCAATTGCTGTTGCTGAATCCGGGGTTTTCTGATGGACGGCATCGGCAGAGCTGTTATTACAGCTGATAATAAAAAAGGGAATCAGAATAAAAAGGGTTGATTTCATGCCGGTAAAGATAGAAATAACCGTTTATTGATTTCTTAAAGTCTGCACCGGATTAACCATGGCTGCTTTTAACGATTGAAAGCTGGTGGTTAGCAGGGCTATCAGCATTACTGCCAGGCCGGTAAACAAAAAGATATCCGGCTGAATGGTGATGCGATAGGCGAAACTGTTTAACCAGCTGTTCATAAGCCAGGCAGAAACGGGAAAGGCTATACAGGCTGCTATAAACACCAGACGCAGAAAATCTTTGGAAAGCAGATATACTACGTTGGTAACGGAAGCGCCCACTACTTTTCTTACACCAATTTCTTTCCGGCGCTTTTGCGCGGTAAAAGCAGTAAGCCCTGCCAGGCCCAGGCAGGAAATAAACACCGCCAATACTGCAAAATAGCGCGCCAGTACCGATACCCGTTTTTCCGAAGCATACAATGCCTGATACTCTTCATCAAGATACCGGTAGTCGAAGGCGAGGCCGGGTGCAAATCGTTCGTATAACTGTTTTATCTGTGCCAGTACCTGTTTATCGCTGCCGGGTTGTATTTTAACCATAATGTTAGGTAGTACAGGATATTGCTGAAAAAAGCAGGGAGCTACCTTTTGGTAAAGCGATTCAAAATGAAAATCTTCTGCAATACCGATAATCTGTTTATGGCGGTTCCAGAAAGAAATGGTTTTGCCCAGCGGGTTTACAAGGCCCATGCGTTGAATGGCAGATTCGTTTAAAATAATTTCAGATTCTGCCTGTTTACCGGTAGAGAAGTACCGGCCCTCTTTTAGCCGTATGCCCATGGTTTGTAAAAAGCCTTCACCCACTTCCAGGTTGGCAAAAGATATATCTTGTGCGGGTGCTTTTCCGGGCCATTCCAGCCCGCCTATGCCACCATGATCGCCGGTAAGGTTGTGGTAATAGCTGGATGCCTGTGTTACACCGGCTACCGTGCCCAGTTCGCTTATAAATTGTTGTGCCCGGCTGAGTATAGCAGCATCTTCTGTAAGCGGAATTTCAAAATGTATGATATGAGCCCGGTTATACCCCAGATTTTTAGATTGTATATAATCCAGCTGGCGGTATATAACCAGCACGGCTACTATAAAGCCAACAGAAAGGGTAAATTGAAATACAACCAATGCTTTTCTGATGTTCAGTTCTGAGGCAGAGGTGGATAACGCCCCTTTTAATACTGCGGCAGAGCGGAACCCTGATATATACACGGCCGGGTAACTGCCGGCCAGGAGACCTGTAAGCAGCGTGATAAGTACAATAACTGATAACAGGCCGGGATAGGGTTGAAGGGCCAGTGTTTTACCTGTGATATTATTGAACACGGGTAAAAACAAGGCTACCAGTACAAGCGCCACTGCCAGTGCAGCCATACTGGCTAGTACCGATTCAGCAAGGTATTGCAGCATCAGCCTGGTACGGGATGCGCCCAGTGCTTTTTGAACACCTACTTCTCTGGCCCGGCTGGTGGCTTTGGCCGTAGATAGATTCATAAAGTTGATACAGGCTATTAACAATATAAAAATAGCAATGCCGGAGAATAGCTTTACATAGGCTATTCTGCCGCCTGTTTGTTGCCCGTTACTGTAATGGCCATAGAGGTAGCCGGATGAAAACTTACGTAGAAATAAGGTGCCTGAATTGGGACCTGATTTAGCTGCCAGAAAATGCGTGAGCTTTTTATCGAGTGCCGCAACATCTGTATTTTCTTTTAACAGAATATAGGTACAGGGATCGCTGTTACCCCATTTCAATATACCTGGTCTGTTTTGCACAAACAGGTCGTAGTTGAACAGTATATCAAAACGTTCAGTGGCATGGGCCGGGTTTTTACGGAATATGGCGGTGATTACATAGTTGCCCTGAAAATCATCCTGAGTCCATTCAATGGTTTTGCCCAGCGGATTACTGTTTTTAAAAAGTTTAGCTGCCAGCTCGTCCGACAGGGCTATTGCCTGTTTGTTACCAACAAACTGTTGAATATTACCCTGTATTACCGGACAGGTAAACAGCGAAAAAAAGTCTTTACTTACAAACTGCCCTTTTGCTTTCAGGTTACTGCCGTTGATAGTGATAACACCCGGAGAGGAAAACCACGAAGCGGGTACCACGGTGGCAGCGCGTTCTATTTCAGGAAACTCTGTAGCCAGTGCGTTGCCCAGCAGGCCGGGCGTATTGGGGGTAGTTTCTATATCGTTTGCACCCGGCAGGTTTTGCATTACCTGGTACAACTGTGCATCATTAGCATTGTATTTATCCATACCCCACTCATCTGCCGCCCATAACCATATAAGCAAAGCAGCCGAAAGCCCCACAGAAAGGCCTGCTATATTAAGCAGGGTAAACAGGCGATGGTTAAGCAGGTTACGCCAGGCAATTTTAAAGTAGTTAGCCAGCATGGTATGTAATTGTAGTGAAAATAAGCTCAATAGCGGTGCCAGTTGTTTAACAGGTTGAAAACAGATAGGTTAGGGGCTTATTGATGGCCTTAACTGTACGTAAACGTACAGTTGCTGTTCTGTTTATGTAATAGATTTATCTGTTATGCCGGGTGTTTTATTTATTGCTGCGGCTGTTTTGTCTTATTTGTTTTTACTGTTACATGGCAAACTGTTTTTTTGCCCCGGGGGGCTTTTTATGCAAAAAATAATCTTGTTGCTGCTGTTGCTGTATGGCAATACGCTTTGTGCCCAATACTTTGGATTTGGGTTTAGAGGTGGTGCTAACATAAGCCGGTTTACAGATGGTGTTAACGGGTATCAGTCAAACCTGGGAAATCATTATGGTACTATGACTTATTTCGGCATCAACCGCCACCTGGGCATACAGCTGGATATTCTGTATTCTAAGTAGGTGGCCGATTTGCGGGTGGGGGCTGTAAAGCTGCATGCGCAGTTTAGCTACATGACTTTTCCGGTAATGTTGAGGTATAAGCATGCTTCTGGCTTGTTTGTTAACGCGGGGCCACAGGTAAATCTGAAAATATCTCAGTCTGTAGAAAACGTAGGCATTCCTTTAAATGCTTCGGAAATTGAGTTTGCACTAACCGGAGGGTTGGGGTACCGGCATACAAGCGGCTTTGGTGTGGAGGCCAGGTTTGTAAAAGGGGTGAACAAACAGGCTATACGAACCGATACAGGACGGCCTGTAGGGTTTAGTCCCAATATTATTCAGCTATCGTTGTTTTGTCTGCTGTTGTTTGATAATTAGTGTTTTATCTTTGGGGTATTAGTGTATTACCCATGAAAGACTTAAAAAAGGTAGCGGCAGTGGCCGCTGTGGAGTGGCTGGAGAAAGGAATGACAGTGGGCCTGGGTGCAGGTAAAACTATTGCTTATCTGATAGAGATTATTGAAGAGCAGCAGGAGCTGGCCCATTCACTTACTTTTTTATCTGCCTCCTCCGTTACTACAGACTTATTATTACAAAAGCAGCTTACCATGGGCAATGCCCGGGAGTATGAGCGTGTAGATGTATACTTTGACAGTTGCGACCAGCTGGATCATCAGTTAAACGCCTGGAAGAGTGGTGGCGGAATACATACCGATGAAAAAATGCTGGCTGCTATGGCTGATGATTTTATACTGCTGGCAGATGCCGGTAAGCTGATGCCTGTACTTACACCTGATTATCCGCTTGTGTTAGAGGTAATTCCTGAAGCTGCACGTAAGGTGATGGCTGTTATTCAAAAACAATTTCCCGGTGCGGCAGTGGGTTTTAGGGAAGAGCTGCAGCAGCCCGTTACTACACACAGAAACAATTATCTGGTAGAAGTACGTTTTAATACATTGCCCTATTTGCAGGAACTGAATCTGCTGAAAATGCTGCCAGGTGTACTGGAGCATTCGCTGTTTTACCGCATGGCTTCCAAAGCCATTGTTGCCGGTTATTCTGGTACTGATATTCTATTTGCACCACGTTCCTGAGTGTTTTTTCCGCGGGGGAGCGTACATGGCCTCATAGTATGAACGCAGCTGGCACCGTGAAAAAAACACAACAAACGGTGAAAAAACAGAAAGTTTTCAAATTTACCTTGTGGCTGTTATCTGATAAGGATAACTTATTAACTACCGGCTTTTATAGGCAAACACGTAAATATAAGCAGTGGGTGTATTGGTACGCCTACTGCTTTTTGTGTTTGGTGTAATCCTTTGTGGGTAAGGTTTTTAAAAGTTAAAAGTATTTTAAAAATAATAAAATAATCCATCATTATAAGCGAATGTGTCATTGTTGGGCGGATGGCATCACCCCTAATTTAGCAGCAGATTATCTAACGGGTCTCTAAATTAGTTTGCAATATGAAACCAATACTGCTTGCATGGGTTATTGGCTGTTTTATGGCCATGCCTGCCCTTTCCCTTTCGCAGGAAAAAAAGGAATCTGCTTCCGCCGGTACTGCTTCCGGAACTATTACAGGTACTATTAAAGATGAAAAAGGCACACCACTGGAAAATGCAGTGGTAGAGGCAAAGGGTTCTAAAGTAAGAACCATGACGCTAACCGATGGCTCGTTCAGAATGGATGTGCCGGCGGGTGTAACTGCGCTGGTTGTATCGCACGTTGGTATGCTGAACCAGGATATAAAACTGGAGGGTAAAAAGATAGTGGATATTGTTATGCACCCGGCGGGCGCCAACCTTAACGATGTTATTGTGGTAGGTTACAACCAGGGAACGCGTAAAAGAGATAACCCGTTTGCCACAGCACAAATTAAAGGCGAGGAAATACAGGATATACCTGCACCCAATATTGCCGGTGCTTTGCGGGGCCGTATTGTGGGGGTAAGTGTAAATACTACCTCTGGCAGACCAGGTTCGTCTATCTCCCTGAACATACGTAATTCTGCCATATCCGGTGCGGCAGGCAGCTACAGCGCCACTACCGAGCCATTGTATGTAATTGACAACATTATTGTAGAAAAGTCGGTATTTGATGCACTGGACCCCACTATGATAGAAGAACTGACCATTCTGAAAGATGCCGCTGCAGCCATGTATGGCGCATCAGGTGCAAAAGGGGTAATCCTTATTTCCACCAAAAGAGGAAAGTCAGGCCCTACTAAATTCTCCTATAGTGGTTTTGCGGGTGTAAACCAGGCCACGCGTATGCCGGAAATGTTGTCGGCCTATGACCTGGCTGTGGCAGTAAACCAGGCCAACAGATATACTTATAAGCAGGAAAATGATGATAATGTGGTGTTTTCAGATTCGGCGATGAATGCGCTGAAGAGCATTCATTACAAACCCTGGATAGATGAACTGTGGCAGTCTTCTTTAACCCAGCGCCACAGCCTGAATATTTCCGGCGGATCTGATAAAGTAACGTTTGCTATCGGGGGCGGCTACCAGAACCAGAATGGTAACTATGCTAATATCCGTAACGACCGGTATACGCTGCGCAGCAACCTTTCTGCTAAAATAGGTAAGGGGTTCAGAACAGAGCTGAATTTTAACGTGGATAATAACGTTAAGAAAAGCAAGAACCCTAAAAATGCCAACGATCAGGAGTTTTTAGATCTGGTATATCAGATGCCACGCTGGGTTCCTTACACCATCAGCGGTGCTTATGTAAACCCGATGACTGGTAAAGATAAATATGAAAATATGCACCCCGGCGCCATGGTTGCTTCGGGCTTTTATGACAATGAGAGTGGCCGTGCCTATGGCATTAACGCTGCTCTGATTTATCAGCCCGAAGCAGGATGGCTGAAGGGGTTAACCTTTAGAGTACAAGCTGCGCAAACCGGCGGTAATTCTACCGGAGCCAATTTCAGACCCGGTTACGATCTGGTAAGGTTTGATATGGCTAACTATGTGCTGTATAAGGGCACTATCAGAGATACGGTTGCTATTAATGGCGCCGCCAACGCAAGACTGGGCCGCAGTCAATCGCAAAGTAGCGGTTACAGAATCTTTGCTACCCTGCAGTATCAGAAAAGCATTGCCGAACATCGCTTTTCTGTAATGGCTACCGGTGAGCAGGCAGCTTCCAACACCTCTTCGCAAAGCCAGGAATGGCAAACGCAGAACATGCTGGGGTATGATGAACCCTGGGCTTTTGGCACAGCTAACCCGCCATCTGCCAAACTGGGCGAATCGTACAAACGTTCTTTTTTAACCAATTTCAGCTATAGCTTCAGAGGTAAGTATTCCATAACAGGTATAACCCGTTTTGATGCCTCTTCCAACTTTGCAAAAGGCAAAATATGGGGTGTGGCGCCTACCATTGGTTTGGGCTGGATAGTGAGCGATGAACCTTTCTTCCGTAACAATGTACGTTTTGTAGATTATTTTAAAATAAGATCGAGCATAGGTTTAACGGGAGATGACCGTATTGATGCCAGACTGTGGCAGGAGCGTTTTAAAGTAAACAACCAGTCTTACCTCTGGAGTGGCCCCGATCTGGTAGCGGGTTTACAGCAGCAGATTATTCCTAACCCCGATATTACCTGGGAAAGAAAAAGAACCGTAAACCTGGGCTTTGAACTGGGCTTGCTGGATAACCGGCTGAACCTGGGTGTGGAGTTTTTCCAGAACTATGGATATGATATGTTTGACAAAGGGAATGATAAAAACTTTCCGATGTATGCAGGGTTTACGGCGCCGGTGGTTAACTACATGCAGCGGTATAACTGGGGTTCTGAATATACTATCTCGTACAATCAGCCATTCCGGAACGACTGGAACCTGAGAGCCAGCGTAAACTTTGGCTTTGGCAACTCCCGCATTACCAAAATGTTTATTAACTCTAACAACCTGTGGATTAACTATCCGGATGACTGGCAGTACCAGCTGGGTACCGACCCGCTTACGTACAACGGTGGCAACTTTGGTTTAATCAGCGAAGGCATGTTCAGAACACAGCAGGAAGTAGATGCCTACCTGGCAAAAAATCCTGGTTATACCATCTATACCAGAATACCACAACCAGGATGGTTGTACTATAAAGATGTAAATGGCGATGGGGCCATTACGGCAGCAGATAAAACGGTGATGTTTAAGAGAACAGACCCTAAGGTAGCTACCAACGGACAGGTTTCGGTATCGCATAAATCATTTGCCCTGAACGTGAACATAGCAGCGAAGTTTGGTGGTAAGGAATTTTATGATGGCCGCATCAGAAAAGAGCAGCCTACGGCTTACACCAATGTAAGTACTATGTGGAAGAACCAGTGGACACCCGATAACCCGAACGGAAGATTTCCGAGAGGTGACGATCCGAGCCTGGATGTAGAGTCTGATTTCTGGGCAGTGGATGGTACTATGATCCGCATTAATGATATGACTTTAAGTTATCAGCTGCCGGAGAAAGTAACAAAGAAAGCAGGATTGAGCGGTGCCCGTTTAGTGCTTACCGGTAATAACCTGTGGGTGATTAAAAATCCATTGCCTTACAAAGATCCTTACTCCAGTTATATCTACGATTACCCTACATTAAGAACCCTTTCTGTAGGCCTGAATCTGAACTTATAACAGGGCTTGTTGAAAACCATATGAATTGATTCTAAAAAAGATTACGATGAAACTGCGCTTTTCTATACAATTACTGGCTCTGGGGCTGCTGGTTTTTCCGGTAAGCTGCAAAAAAACATCCGACTTTCTGCAGGTGGTAGACCACGATGGGGTGGATTCCCGTATATGGGATGCAGAAGGTTCGGTGCAGTACTTTCTGAATGAAACCTATCAGGTAATTATGCCGGAGTTTCCTTATCAGAATACCGTTAATAATAATGCTATCAACTGGACTTCGGACGAAAATGCTTACGGTTCTACCCAGGAACTGCCGCAAAAAACGTTTAATTCAAAAGGTAGTTTAATAGGCGACAACTTTAAATACATAGCGGTAAAATACCAGGGCAACAATATTGGCGATAACCGGTATTTTGATATTGCCAAGTGTAATGCGGCGCTGGATAATCTGCCCAACAGCAAAGGACTTTCCCAGGCTAAAATACGCGAGTTTATGGGGCAGTTTTATGCCCTGCGTGCTATGGTGTATCTGAGCCTTACCAAATACTATGGTGGGGTGCCGCTGATAACTAAAACGGTGAGTCCGCAGAATGTAGAGCTGGTGCGCCGCTCTAAAGCAAAAGATATGTTTCAGGTAATAGTGGCTGATTTAAATACGGCTATGGAATATCTGGATGGTGTAGCCTATACAGATCCTGTAGGCAGGTTAACCAAAGCATCTGCGGCTGCTTTAAAATCAAGAGCGCTGCTGTTATGGGCCAGCCCGCAGTTTAATCCGGTAAACGATCCTAAGCACCCGTACGATGCCAGCCGCTGGCAGCAGGCGAATGAAGCGGCAAAGCAGGCTTATGAAATAGCGGTGGCAAGCGGCCATGCGTTACAGGCCGATTATGCGACTATTTTTCAAACAGAAGGTATTGGTAACAAAGAAGCCATGATACTGCGCTCTTACAATACCACTGCCAATAAAAGAGGCCATAACGTGGAGGGCAGAATAAGACCTGGTTCTGAAGGTGGTAGTGCGGATGACTGCTATAAACCCAGCGTAAGAATGGTGGGCGCTTATACCATGAAGGATGGTGTGCCTGTTACTGCTGCTGGTAGCGTTACATCGGCCTATAAATATGATGAAGTGCATTTCTGGATGAACCGCGACCCCCGTTTTGATGCTACTATTGGCTTTAACGGAGCCAACTGGGTACTGAGTGGTAAAAACGGCAGAAGGCAATGGAATTATGAGGGTGGTGGTGATGATAAATCTGCCCTGTATTGCAAAAGATTCAGTGCGCCTAACCTGCCAATGGGAAGCGTAAAATACGGCGATGTGGGTGGTAGTGGTATGGACTGGATTGAATTGCGTTTTGCAGAAGTAATATTGAACTATGCAGAAACAGCTAATGAAACAGGAGATATAGCTACTGCTAAAAAAATGGTGAAGCTGATAAGGCAGCGGGCAGGTATAGAACAGGGAAGTTACGATTATGGCCTTGCGCTGGCTACCAATAAGGATGAAATGCGCGATTTGATTATTAATGAAAGAATGGTGGAGTTTGCCTTTGAAGGAAAGCGGAACGATGATCTGCGCCGTACCAGACGTATGCACCTGTTAAACGGCGCCTTGTATTATTACAAAGCAGGCCCCAAACTTACCAACAGAAAATTCTGGGTGGGGCCTGGTGTAACTGATAGTTTGGGTACCAAAGACTTTCTGGTAGCACCTATGAAATCTGATGGTTCTAAAATGAACCGTGATACCATTAATATGAACAACCCGGCTTCGGTAGATAAGTTTTTTATGGCTTACGACGGAACCAATATTCCCAGTGGCGTAGCCGGCATGGGTATGCCGGAGCACTATTATTTCTTCGGATTTAATAACCTGTTTCTGCAATCAAGCTCTTTGCTGGAGCAAACCATTGGATGGGAGGGTGGCACTTTTGATCCGCTGGATTAAGGTATCTGTTTATTCTACTTAAATGAAAAATGTAATGAAATTACTTACTATAAAATCGCTGGCAGTAGCAGCAGGGTTAACCCTGCTGCTGAGTTCCTGCTCAAAAGAGGCACCCAACATATTTAATATGTTTGATGTTACACTGGACCTGGAAACGGATAAAACACCGGATGCCGATGGGATCATTGAAATTGACGATACTGATTCTGTTACGGTTAACTACACCATCGCCTGCCCCAGTGAGGATATTTACGGAGTGGCTTTGTTTAAAACCGGAAGTTCGGGAGGCAACGTTACCAACATTTCTGCAACGCGTAAAGCTACGGGCACCTATAAGTTATATGCAAAAGATATGGGTGCGGGCATTACCACTTACCGCATATGGGCGGTAAACAGGGCATCTGTATACCTGGGTGATGGATACAAAAACATTCAGATAAAGGTAAAAACAGCGTTTACTTATTTTACCAACCGGTTTATGTACGCAGCAGACACTGCCGGCAAGCAATTGTCTTTTATTTCACTGAGCAACGGTATATCTTATAACTATGCAGACGCAGCAGCAAAATCGGAAAGTATTGATATGGGTGTTCATGTAAGCCGGAAAGATACAGTGGTGAAGTTTAACGGAGCAGACTCTACCGTTACGTATTATCCGCTGATTGTATATTCTACAGCTGCGCAACCTAATCCTAATCCGCTGTACGATTTTAGTAAATGGGCAAAAAGAGGTACTGTGTTTTCTATCCCGGAAGATGGGAGTGAAGAAAAGCTGAGAGTGAATTTTAATACTTCTACCAAAATTGGCGATGAAGCAAAGAAAAAGACCTTTTCTTCTGTAATCAGAACAGGGTATGATAAACGGGCGGAAGGTGACCGTAACAACGTATTCACCGGCAAGTTTGTATTCTTTAAAACGCCCGAGGGTAAATATGGTGTCATTCTTTTCAATGTGGCTAAGAAAGATGCCGCAGGAAAGGTGTATGTAAACCTTTCCTGGCGCACGCAGCTATAAATTTGTTTGTGGTTTATGAGGGCGGCGGCCTTATCAGTATCTGGTGAGGCCGTTGTTTTTTTAGGTATTTTATAGCAAACGGCGATAAAAACACTGCGTTTAACGGGGTACATTTGCGCTGTCTGATGAAACCTTAGACCTTAGCAACATGAAAAGTATCTTGATGAATGCCGTGGCATTGCTGGCAGGAGTAGCTGTAACACAGGCGCAATTACCCAAACAATTAGAATTGGTAGCCGAATTTAAAGGACAGCAGGTTACCGGTATTACGGTGGGCGACAGGGGTAGGATATTTGTGAACTTTCCCCGCTGGAGAAATTCTGTGGAGAACTCTGTAATGGAAGTAAAGTCCGGTGGTGCAGCGCGCCCGTACCCGGATTCTGCATGGAACAGCTGGAAACCCGGGCAGCCTGTGGGTGATTCTGTATTTGTGGCCGTGCAGTCGGTATTGGAATCGGCCGGTAAATTATATGTACTGGATACCCGCAATCCTTTATGGGGGGGCGTGGTAAATTCACCGCGCATATTTGTGTTTGATCTGAGAACAAACAAACTGTCGGATATACTGGTGCTTTCAGAAGCCAGCTACAAACCCAACTCTTACACCAACGACCTGTATGTGGATGAAAAGAGCAAGGCCATTTATATAACAGATTCCAATGAACCGGGGCTTATTGTATACGACCTGAAAAAGCGTAACAGCTACCGTTCACTGAACGGGCACGCTTCCACCACAGCAGAAGCCGATCATTTAATGATTGATGGTGTTAAATGGGGTACAAAACCCGTACATGCAGATGGTATTGCTTTTGACCCTAAAACGGAACGCCTGTATTATCATGCGCTTACCGGGCATACCCTGTATTCTGTATCTACCGCTGCTTTGCGTAATGGTACCGATGATGATGTGGCAGGATCGGTACGTACGGTGGCTACCACACCTGCGCCGGATGGAATGATTTTCGATTTCAGGGGATATCTGTATATGGCCGATCTGGAAAAACATGCCATTGTTTACCGCACGCCAAAGGGAGAAATGAAAACGCTGATAGAAGATGTGAATGTGGGTTGGGCCGATAGCTTTAGTATTGATGGTTACTATTTGTATTTTACCAATTCAAGAATACACGAGGCTAAGAATGGGGCAGAAGCGCTTACTTATCCTGTATATAAGATAAAGCTGCCAATGGGAGTGTACACACACTAGAAGAAGATGATACCCGGAAAGGATAACCGTAACGTTAGCCTTTCCGGGTACTAACAGCATTTTATAATGCCGTTTGATTGGTTATTTCTTCTATTCTTTTGATAAAAGTATCCTCGTTAAACGCCAGGAAGGTTTCCACTATAATTCCCTCTTTGTTAATCAGGTAGGAAGTAGGTATTCCCTGAACATTGTATTGGGTTTTGATTTTCCCGTTATCACCTTCCAGGTCTGAAACGTTGGTCCACTGAATATTTGCTTTTTTGCTGGTTGCAGCCCAATAGTCTTTATTAGGGCTGATATTAAAGCTTACAATGGTAAGTTTATCTTTTAAACGGTTGTAATGTTTGTTAATTTCTTTAAACTCCCACAGGCACGGAGCGCATCCCGGATTCCAGAAGTTAAGCAGTATATACCTGCCTTTGAGGCCAGACAAGGTAAAAACTTCCCCTTCCAGTGTTCTTGCTTTAAAATCTATAAAAGGCTGCCCTTTCTCTGCTAAGTTTCCGTAAGCAAAAGCGTGGAGGCCTATAGCCTCTGCACTGCCTGTAAGCGGCTTGTTTACTTCTGCTAAAAGCATTCTTATCGTGTCTTTTCCAATACTTATCCGGTTACGATATAAGATGTCTAATCCTAAATACGAATTGGGGTGTCTTTTCCCAAAATCAACATAAATGTTCTGGGCAGAATCGCCTGCGGCGTAGTAGGCGTTGTTTAACCTCTTTTTGTCTTCTTTATCTTTATATAGCTTGTTGTTAATACTATCCAGAAACAATAGTGCCAGTGAATCCTGCGGGCGTTGCAGGGCGCGCAGCTGATTAGACAGGTCTTGTTCTTTACCGCCCGTTATCACTGCATGATACTGCATCCGTTTTAAAGGTGCTGTAAATTGAAAAGTGGTGTTTTCCAGTTCAATAACAGCATCTTCATTGCCGCATTCTATTCTGCAGGAGGTGGGCCTGCTTACATAACCCCTGAAAGTAAAGTGCCCGTTATCTGTAATGCAGGAGTCCAGAAATGTCTGTTCTTTAATGGTTGTCAGGTAAATCTTAGTTCCTTTTTCGCTTCCGGATATGTGTCCGTTAATAACAAAGCCTTTTTTCGCTTTTTGCGCAAAAACGGAAGAATTGTTGAAAAACAATGAGCTAATGACGAGGGTTGAGGTGAGTAATTTACTTCTCATTACATGTTGTATTTACGCCAGATATTTGTTTTGGGGTGTTTAAGATAGTGATATGTTACTATAATTTGTTCAGTTGAAGCAGGAATACATCATTGGCGCGAATGTCCAGCTCTTTCACAAAGGCTTCTTTGTTTTTAACTGTGACTATTTCTTTATGAAATGCCTTGCCGTTATTAATGTTTTTAATCTGTGCCACCTGTTCTTTAGATAGCCCGGCCGGTTTGCCCATATCCAGATAAGTAGTATAGGCATCGTTGGCGCGGTAGCCTACTTTGTACAATTCCAGTGCATATTTTCCCTCGGGTACATTGGCAATATTGATGTTCAGCTTGCCCTTTGTTTTGGCAGGCAGGTCGCGGATATACAACGACTGATTGTTTACTTCAACGTCTGTTTGCGTATAGGTATAATCCCAAACCAGGGCCTGCAGGTTTCCCTGCTGATCTTTACATACCCATGAAGAAGGATCTTTATTCACCAGTTGCTGTTTGCCCAGCCTGTTCATAAACTGATAGGCATAAAATACAGGTTTGTTAATGCCCTGTATTGTTAGCATACCAAAGCCGCCGTGAAATGGTGTATAGCGTGGGCCCGGCTCTTCAAAGATGTCTGTAAATACCCAGTACGACATAGAATTGGCAGCAGTGCCCGATTGTTTTAATTTCTGCAATACAAAAGTGGCCTCATGATAGCTGTCGTGCAGCGGATCGGCAGGAGTGTAGGAAGAACTCCATTCGGTATAATGCAGTTCCAGACGGGGCATTGGAGAAGCAGCAATTTCTTTGCGCGATTGCCATACATCCCCACTGATGCTTGCAGTGTCTGAAGATAGTACTGTGCCGGTATTGCCAAACTCATCCAGATAGCCCTGCTTTACACCATAGGTATGGGTGGATATAAAATCGATAGGTACTTTGTTTTTATGGCAATAGGCAATCAGTTCCGGCTCCCACGCAGCGCCTGCTGTGGCGGGTCCACCTACGCGGTAGGCTGCATTCACTTTTTTAACGGCTCTGGCGCTGTGCGCATACAGCCGGAAATAATCATCCTGACTACCCGCCCAGAAGCCATCCAGGTTGGGCTCATTCCATACTTCAAAATACCAGGTTTTTACTTCTTCTGCACCGTAGCGTTCTGTTACGTGCTGTGTAAGCTTTTCTATTAAAGCACCCCATTTCTCATAACTGCGTGGTGGGGTAACATTGCCCCGCCACCAGAAAATGGTTTTACTGCCGCTGGCGAGTGCATTGGGCATAAAGCCCAGTTCTACAAAAGGTTTTATGCCTATGCTTAGCAGGTAATCAAACAAGGCATCTATGTACATAAAGTTGTATTCCGGTTTACCGTTTTTATCTTCCTTGTACACAGCCATATCATCGGTAAGTAGTCCGTGCATACGTATATACCGGAAGCCGCATTCTTTTTTAACGTACGCCAGCTGCTGCTGCCAGTCGGCACGTAGCCCCTCATTGGCGCGCCCGGCACCCACACATTCATTAAATATTGTAGGAAGCGGGCCGCTTACCTGGTTGTAATCAGCAGTGATTACCCGTTTTGGTAAGTTGTTGTTTGAGGTTGTGTATTGAGCGGGTAACAATAAGGGGCTGGCAAACAAAGTTACGGCTGCCAAGAGCGCATTTTTCATACATGTTAGTTTTTGGACAGGTTGTTTAGTTATTGGTTTCATTGACGGCAATTGCATCGTGTTATTGAATGTACGAAAGAGGAGTTGAATAACAATTGCAGCCGTACAGGGCAGCAGTAAACTGCTAAATATTTTGCTGCATCGGCAAAAAAAATACTAAAATGATTTGTAAACATAAAAGTATTGTACCTGCACCTGCCGGCTGTAGTGTATTAGCTGCGTTTGCCTAAACTGTGTTATATTAGTTCTACTATGCGTTTCATGTTTCTGTTTTTATTGCTGTCCGGTGGGCTTATGGCTCAGCGGAGTACCGTTACAGACACTACTTTTTACAGTAATCTGCTGCATCGTGCGCAGCATGTAAGTGTCTATAAACCTGCGGGGTATGTTACCGGAAAAGACAGCTTGCCGGTATTGTACCTGTTGCATGGTATGGGCGATAACCATACAGGCTGGCTTAGGTTGGGGCGTTTGCAGCAGGTGGCTGATAGTTGTATCAGCAACGGTAGTATGAAGCCCTGCATTATTGTAATGCCCGATGCGGGACTTACGTATTATCTGAACAGCAAAGACGGCAATACTCCCTATGAGGATTACTTTATGCACGAATTGATACCGGCCTTGGAAAAGCGGTATGCCTGTAAAACTGGTAAACAAAACCGCGTTATCAGCGGACTTTCTATGGGCGGGTTTGGTTGTTTGCTGTATGCTATGCATCATCCGGATATGTTCAGTGCCTGTTATGCTATGAGCCCCGGTATCAGAAATGATGAGGATATCAAACGCATGTCGCTGGTGGAGTTCAAACGCAGATATAGCACTGCTTTGGGTACTATACACGAAAAGGACGAACGTATAACGCCGTGGTGGCATGAAAACAGCATTCTGTATCTGGCAGAACACATGCCGGAAGTACAGAAAAAGCAGGTGCGGTATTATATTGATTGCGGGGATGATGATCCGCTTTCTAAAGGCAGTGCTCTGCTGCATATAATTATGCAGCAACAACAGATACCTCATGAATACCGCGTTAAAAACGGTGCCCATACCTGGGAGTACTGGCAGGAAGCTTTGCCAACGGCGCTGAAGTTTTTAACGGCAGATTTCCGGTAACAAATCCTTACTTTCGCGCCCCTTATGGCAGTAAATCCCATTTCCGTAGAAGAAGTAAATCAGTTACACGAGTATTTCAACAGTGTTCACGACAGAATTCCCAAAGAGTTGTTTCTTACAGGAGCAGAAAAAGTAAATGACGTTCCCTGGCTGATAAACGAGTGTTTTCATTTCTTATCAGATGGCAGTATTCCCGGCCGTATACAAAACATGCGGGTAGATATGCTGAAGAGAATTAAAGCGGCTGTGGAAAAACACCTGGCAGCATAACTTAAAAGCGGGAATATTTATTTTTGCCGGATGTTATCGCAGATTTACAGATCCAAATATTTCATTATCACCGGCATTTTGATATTGCTCTGCTTTGCCGCAACGGGAATATTTTTATCTGTACAATCTGGTAAACGCACCAGCCAGATCAGCACTGATATGGCTACCAAGGTATACCAGCTAAAAGCCGCCGTTATACGTAACGAGTTCCGCGGTTTTGTAAAGGGGCTGGATGATGCGGCGCTGGTGGTAACGCAATCGCCTGATACATCCACACTGCAACAAAACCTTCCGTTTGCGGCCACCTTGCTGCTGAATCACCCCTCTGTAAAACATGGTTTTTATGCACTGATTAGCGGCAGGGATACTATTGCCTACGGGCTTCAGAAACAGGAAAAGGGTTATGTGCGGGCGGCGTTACTACCTTATCAGCGCCAACAGATAGCATGTGTTGCTGGCATAGACAGCCTATACGAAAGTGCCGTTATACGATCTGCAGATTCTCTGCATTGGCTGGCAACAGCCCGCTACCGGCTGGCAGATACTTCCACACTGGTATTAGGGTTGGATATCAATCTGCAGCAACTGCAGCATTATCTGTGGAGTGTAGATACTACAGGCCGGGCCTATGCTTTTATTACAGATGAACAGGGTACTTATCTTTCGCACCCCGATGAGTTACTGATTGGCCGTAAAATGGAGAACGTTACGGGCAACGATTCAAAACGCCTGGGCGATAGCGTAACCACTTATGAAACCGTTACCTCTGCTTATCTGCAGTTGCCTGTAGTGCGCTACTCCACACCGCTACTGCTGGCAGGCGCTCAATGGAAACTGATAGTAGATACGCCCATGCTGGCAGTAGATGAAGATGTAAAGGCGATAGAACGATACATTTTACTGCTGCTGGTAACAACGGCTGTGCTGATAATAATATTGATTGGCTGGGCGCAGAACAAATGGCAGAAAGAGTTTATGCTGCGCCAGCAGGCCGAACTTACGCGGCAGGAACTGCTGGCAGAAAAACAGGCGCTGAGCCTGATGGCAGAAAGGCAGCAGAAAGATAACGCGCTGTTGCAGCTGAATACATTGAAGGAGAAAGTAAACCCGCATTTTCTGTTTAACTCCCTCAGTTCACTGAACGCATTGATAGACCAGTCACCGGAAACAGCGCAGGCCTTTGTAATGAAACTGTCGCGGGTGTACCGGTATGTGCTGGATGCTTATCCGGATGGGGTGGCAACCGTAGCGGCAGAACTGAACTTTGCCAGGGAGTATTTTTTTCTGTTGAAAATACGTTTTGGGCAGGGATTGGCCCCGCTGGCAGAAGAACTGCCGGAAGAACTGCTGACGCGCCGTATCCCTTTTATGAGTATACAAACGCTTATTGAAAATGCGGTGAAGCACAATGTTGTTTCCAGAGATATGCCCCTGCACATCACTATCCATATTAAGAATGATCATCTTATTGTTAGCAACAATCTGCAGTTACGGAACGATGTAACAGCCTCGGGAGGGCAGGGGCTGCATTATCTGCAAAGCACTTATAGCCATTTGGGTAGTGGAAATTTCCGTTGCGGTGTGGAAGGTGGCTCGTTTGTTTGCTACCTGCCGCTGCTGCCGGCCAGCAGGTAACAAACGTAAAGGCTTTTTGCTGAAAATTTCACTCCCCATAACTGCGCTTTCACTCCTGTAAAGCCGCCAGTTCATCGCCCGTGCCATTTGCCTGTGTTATTTTTTTGTGATTTTGGGGGTATGATCTGGAGATTGATTCCCGTTGTAACTGCTTTAAGCTGCTTTTTGTTCTCAGCAATACACGCTCAGCAAACAACCCCCAAAGAGGCGAAGGATAGTACAAAAAAGAATACAGAGAAAGGTTATGCAGCCCTGCTGAAGAGGGCAAAAACTGCAGATGGCCTTTTTAAAGTACATCAGACGGAGGCGGACTATTATTTTGAGATACCGCTTTCGCTGATGGAAAAAGACTTTCTGCTGGTAAACAAAATTTCCTCCGTACCCATGGCCATTAACGAGGCAGGTATTAACAAAGGAATGAATACCAGTAACAAGGTTATCCGCTTTAGCTTAAACAAAAATGCGGGTGCCGTATGGGTAAAAACCATTGTGCCACAAGCAGAAGCACCTGCCAGTGATGCCATTGCGCTTTCCGTAAAAGACAATTTTATCGGTTCGGTTATAGAGTCTTTTAAAATAGAAGCTTACTCGCCTGATTCTACTGCCGTGGTAGTTAAGGTGAATAAAGTATTTGACGGATCGGAGAAAAGTTTCAACGATGTGTTTACGGATATTGGTTTGGGTACCAGCCCTAAAACAGCTTTATCCGGTATTGAACATATTAAAAGCTTTCCGCAGAACGTGGTGGTGCGTTCTTTATTAAGCACTTCTGTTACCGAGGGGCAGAGTACTATTGCGGTAAGTGTTGCCGTTACTACCAACCTGCTGTTGTTACCGGAACAGGCTATGCAGCCACGTTTTGCAGATAACCGGGTAGGCTTTTTTACCACACCCCGCTGGTATTTTTCAGATACCCAGCAGAAGATGGAAAGCCGCGACCTGATTACGCGCTGGCGTCTGGAACCCAAACCGGAAGACCGTGCGCGTTACCTGGCAGGAGAGTTAACAGAACCTGCACGCCCTATTATTTTTTACATAGATCCTTCCACGCCGGTTCAGTGGCGTACGTATATTATGGCTGGCATTAACGACTGGCAGCAGGCGTTTGAAGCAGCTGGTTTTAAAAATGCTATACAGGCTAGGCTGGTAACAGATACGGCCGATTTTGATGGTGATGATGTGCGTTACTCGCTGGTTACCTACGCCGCTTCTCCTAAATCCAACGCTATGGGGCCTGCGGTGGTTGATCCGCGTTCGGGTGAAATACTGGAGTCGGATGTAATATGGTGGCACAATGTAATGACCTCTTTGAATTACTGGATGCGCATTCAAACCGGTATTATAGATACCGGTGCCCGCAGCAATGAATTTACGGCAGAACAGATGGGGCATGCCATTCGTTTTGTGGCCGCGCACGAAATAGGCCACACCCTGGGGCTGAAACACAATATGGGCGCTTCGGCAGCTTATGCTACCGATTCGCTCCGGTCTGCCGCTTACACAGCGCGCATGGGTGGTACAGCACCTTCTATTATGGATTACGCCCGTTTTAATTATGTAGCGCAGCCGGAAGATAAGGTAACTACCATAACACCCAATATTGGCGTGTACGACCGTTATGCCATTGCCTGGGGCTACCGCTGGCTGGGCGATACTGTTACACCCTGGCAGGCACTGAAAGTGCAGCAGCAATGGATTGCGGCACATGCCGGTGATCCGTTGTATCATTATGGTGAGCAGCAGAATAGTCTGAATACCATCGACCCCCGTGCGCAATCAGAAGACCTGGGTGATAACGCTATGAAAGCGGGTGAGTATGGGCTGCGCAACCTGAAACGCCTGGTGCCGCAGATTGGAGCCTGGACCGCTGATGCAGGTGATTCTTATTACCAGGCAGGCAAGCTGTACATGGCTGCCATATGGCAATGGAATACCTATATAGACCACGTAATTACCAATATTGGTGGTTACTATCTGGAGCAGCCGGTACAGGGCGATGGCCAAAAGGCTTATACGCCTGTACCTAAAAACATACAACAACAAGCCATTCAGTTTCTGGCCAAGTACCTGTTTACATTGCCAGACTGGCTGTTTAACGCAGCTATACAGGAAAAAACGTTTGCAGTAAAAGATACACCGTTGGGCCCTTACGAGTACGGCCCTTACAACATGAAGCGCGAGCAGCAATACGGATTGCTGTACAGCCTGCTGGGTGATGAAAGGCTGCTGCGCCTGCTGGAAACGGAAGCTGCTTATGGTAAGGAAAAGGTATTTACTGTTTCAGAACTGCTGAATGCATGCCGTAAACAGCTGTTTGCAGCTACACAGCAGGGCCGGGGGCTTACCATGGAGCAAAGGCTGGGGCAGCAGAATTACGTAGACGCGCTGATTGTAAGCGCCGATAAACTGATGGAAAAAATAAGTAAGAAAACGCTGACGGAAGACGAGGCTGCAACAACGAACCTGCGCGGGGCAGTTATAACCGCAGCGCAGGCGGGTAGCAACCAGCGGAATCTTCCCGCGCTTTGCGATCTTACCCCCCGTGCTTTCCGCATGCAGTATAACACTGCAAACGGCAGTAATGTGGCAGAAGCTGCCGCACTGCGGAACATTCATGTTTCCGCTATGGCGCGCACCTCCGGGGTGGCTGCCGCCAAAAGGGGAGAGCTGTACACGGTACTACAACTGCTGGAAAAAAGCCGGAATACAGGCGATACAGACACCCGGAACCACTATCTGGACCTGATTTTACGCATCAGACAGCATTTACAATTGCATTAAACCACAACTATCCATAATCTTGCAAAAATGAGCAGACTACTATTATTCTTGCTTCTATCGCTGGCGGACCTCTCCACCGGCTTCAGTCAGGAACTGATCACAGTTACCGGACAGGTTTTATCGGAGGAAAACGGCAAGCCCGTTCCCGGTGCTTCTGTATTTATTGACCAGAACCCCATTGGGGAGCAGGCTGGTGCAGATGTTATTCAGAATTCGGTAATTGGCGCAGTAACCAATGCCGAAGGCCGCTTTACGGTAAAAGTACCCGCAGGTACTACACACCTGAAAGTGAGCAGTATTGGCTACACGGCTTTACTGGTAAGCATTACCGGTAAAAAGGCACTTTCCATACGCCTAAGCCCGGAAAATAACACACTGGGTGCCATTATTGTAAACGGCTATACCGGCATTTCACGCCGTAAAAACACCACTGCTACGGCAAAGGTGGAGTACGATAAAATTCGCCAGACCGGTGTATCGGGCATAGACCAGATGCTGGAAGGGCAGATGGCAGGTGTGGCGGTAACCAGCATTAGCGGTGGCCCCAACGCAGCGCCTAAAATAAGAATACGCGGTACCGTATCGTTGACCAATCAGGATCCGCTGTGGGTGCTGGACGGCATTCCGCTGGAAGGCACCAGCCTGCCACTGAACTACGATAAAGACAATATTGATCAGTTACGAAACCTGCCTATTGCCGGTTTAAACCCCGATGACATTGCAGATATTACGGTGCTGAAAGATGCGGCTGCTACCGCCATTTACGGTGCCCGCGCTTCAAACGGTGTAATTGTAATTACCACCAAAAAGGGTAAAAAAGGCCCGGCGGCTGTAAGCTTCACGGCCAACACATTTGTTACGGAACGCCCCGCTTTTGATAAACTGAACCTGATGAACGCCAGTGAGAAAGTTGATTTTGAACTGGGTATGGCTGCGGATGCCAATCTTACTTTCCGCGATCAGCAGGGGGCTATTGCCCGGCTGCTGAACCGTTCAGGCGAGCTGGCTGCCTACAGGGCTAATGGCTTTAATGGCCTCAGTGCTGCTACCCAACAGTCTATCAACGCACTGCGTAACAACAATACCAACTGGGGTAAAGAGTTGTATCAGGCTGTGGTAAACCAGCAATACGGCCTCAACATTTCCGGTGGTAACGATCAGGCCGCTTACTATTTTTCCGGTGGTTATTATGATGAGAAAGGTGCTACCATTGGTACCGGCATGAAGCGCTATAACGTTACGTTGAAAACAGATGTAAACCTGTCATCCAGACTCAATGTGGGTATGGCCATTTTTGCTACCAGAACTGACCGTAAAAACTACCTTACCGAAAATGATGCTTTTACCAGCCCCTCCCGTTACTCCCGTAATGTAAACCCCTACCTTACGGTGAAGGATGCGAATGGTAATTATATGTACGATCAGGATATCTTTGGTACCAACAACCTGACTAATGATGTATATATTCCTTTTAATATTATTGAGGAGCGGTCAAATACGCGGTATGCACTGAAAAACAATAGCTTGAAAGGCTTGTTTACCGTGGGCTATAAAATACTGCCGGGCCTGAAATTCCGTTCAGAACTGGGCCTTCAGCTGGATGAAATTGGTATTGAAAAATATGCGGGTGTAAACTCGTATTTTATGCGCAAGCTGCGCGAGGGTACCCGTTATTATAATTCCGCTACCCGCCAGTACGAATACTTTATGCCAACAGGTGGCACTATTCAAAATCAGAACACTTCTTTCTTTCAATACAACTGGAAAAACATTCTGGAGTACAACAAGGTGTTTAACAGTAAACATGAGATAGATGCCTTACTGGGTTCGGAACTGAGAAGAAATAAGAATACCGATATTTTCAGCAAGGGCTTTGGATATAATGATCGTACACTGGCTACTCAGAATATTATTTTCCCAACGGCTAATTTTGCCAATAGTGCGCTCTATAGAGCTTATCAGAAGGCTTTTGTGGAAAATGCATTTGTTTCTGCATACGCCACCCTGTCTTACACCTACAACCGTAAATATACCTTATATGGTAGTGTACGTTTTGATGGCTCTGATTTGTTTGGGGTAGATCCTAAATACAAATACCTGCCTATTTACTCTGTATCAGGTGCATGGAATGCCAAAGACGAAAGCTTTTTGAAAGATGTGGATTGGGTTTCCAGCCTGCGTGTACGCAGCTCCTTTGGTGTACAGGGTAACATAGATAAAAACACTTCTCCTTTTATAGTGGGTGCACCAGGCAATACCACCATATTACCAGGTAACAACGAGCCTACTATTGTAGTATCAAGCCCACCTAACAGAAAACTGAGATGGGAAAAGACCACCACCTTTAATGCTGGTATGGAACTGGGGCTTGCCAACAATGCGGTACAGGTTACATTAGATTATTACAACAGAAAGAGCAGAGACCTGATTGGTACAGAAGCGCTGCAGCTGGAAAATGGTTTTGAATATAGCACCTCTAACTTTGCACGCATCAGCAACAGAGGTTTAGAACTGAGCATTTCTACCAGAAATATCAGTACCCGCAAATTCCAGTGGTCTACCGATTTCAATATTGCGCGTAACAAAAGTAGGATGGAAAGGCAAAAAGTGCGTGCCAGTGATTATGAACCTTCCAAAGAAGGCTACGCTGTAAACGGACTGTTTGTGGTGCCCACTGCAGGTGTAGATGCCAATAATATTCCGTTGTTCCGCCAGGGCGATAAGGTGGTGACGATGGAAGACTTCTTTAAGTTGTACGACCCCTATGCTGATTTCTTCCCGGGTGAAGCCATTGCCAGCAATCTTACACCGGAGCAATACCGTGCTTTGTTTGTGTATGCGGGTGATAAAGATCCTAAGTTTACCGGTGGCCTTACCAACCGCTTCCGCTACGCCGGTTTTGATCTGGTGGTATCTGCATTGTTTAATCTGGATCAGTGGCGCCTGCGCACACCGGCTTATAACCCGGCCACGCTGGACCGTGGGTTAAACTATTCCAAATCAACCCAGGGTGTACCACCTGCTTTTGGCAGAGATAGTTACAATGGCGACAGATGGATGTCGTATCTGTGGCTGCAGAGCTATGATCCTGCTAACTCCTACAAACAACTGGATGTGTTTGCGCAAAAGATGAGTTATGTGCGTATTAACAGCATACGTTTAGGTTATACGCTGCCTGCTACGGTGGCCCGTAAGATAAAAACAACCAATCTGAGGCTGTCTGTGGAAGCAAGAAATCCGTTTGTGTTTGGCACTAATTACAATGGCTATTTTGATCCGGAAACCTTTGGTGACATTTACGCACAACCCATTTCGAGAAGTATTGCTTTTGGATTAAACGCTACCTTTTAATTAACAACATTATGAACAAGATTATCATAACTATAGCAGCTTTTGTACTTCTGGCCGGCACAACCAGCTGTAAAAAATATCTGGATATAGAACCGGTGGGCCGCGTTATTCCTAAAACGGAAGAAGATTTCAGGGCTTTACTCACAGCTGCTTATGGCACTTTTCCTGAGCATAAATCGCTGCTTTCTGTTCGTACAGATGAATTGATACTGGATGAGTGGGCTACGGATTATTCTGCCCTGCGGGATATTTACACCTGGAAAGATGGCAGCCCCGACCCGGCTACTTTTGAGTTTCCTTACGTAGCTTTTTACAAGGCTATATTTAACGCCAACCACGTAATAGCTGAAATAGAAAATGAGGCCGGTACCACAACAGGTACCGCACAGCTGAAAGGAGAAGCTTACCTGCTGCGTGCTTATGCGCATTTTGAATTGCTGAACCTGTATGCCAAACCTTATAACAAGGCCACAGCAGCTACTGACCGTGGTGTGCCTTTATCGCTTACCATTGATATTGAACAGAACTATGCCCCCTCTACTGTAGAAGTGGTATATGCGCAGATTCTGGCTGATATAGAAGCGGGCCGGTCTCTGCTGAATACGGCTACTTTTGAGGCAGGTAAAAATTACCGCTTTACTACCCGCGCGGCGCTGGCTTTGCTGGCAAGGGTAAGAGAGTTCCGGGGTGAATGGGCACAAGCGCTGGATGCTGCCAAACAGGCGTTGGCGGTTAACAACAAGCTGGAAGACCTGAATACCTCTACCCGTTTACCTAATCACTACCAGAGTGTAGAAAACATCATGTCTATGGAGTCGGCTTTCAATATCCGTGCTGCTTCTATGATCTCTGACCATCTGCTGGGTATTTACGACCGTACCAACGACCTGCGTTTTCCGTTGTATTTCAGCCGCTCGGGTGGTGATTATGTATCCATCAAAGGCAATAATGATGCGTTGAAAATCTCTTTTCGCAATGGAGAACTTTATCTCATACAGGCAGAAGCTTCGCTGCAAACAGACGATATAGCGCTGGCCCGTCAGAGCCTGCTGGCCCTGAAAGCCAAACGTATTAAGTCCGCGCTGTACGCAACAGAAGAAACCAGAATAAACGCGTTGGAAAAAGCACCCCTGCTGGCTGAAATACTGGCAGAGCGCGAAAGAGAACTGGCGCTGGAAGGCCACCGCTGGTACGATTTGCGCCGCTACGGACAGCCAACACTTACCCATGAAACAGGTGGCAATACGGGTACTTTACTGGTAAACGACCCCCGTTACACGCTCCGTTTCCCTCAATCGGCCGTTGCCAATAACCCCAATCTGTTCTAAGCTTTCCCTTTCAACAGCTTGATTACATAGTACCAACTCCGGCCAGGCATTAACCCGGCCGGAGTTTTTTATATTTGTGCTGTGGGGCGGTATTACCGTTCTAACAGTATCCGTAACTATGTAACCCTTCAGGCATGAAAGTATTGATTATTGAAGATGAGGAACTGGCAGCTGCTACCCTTCGGAATATGCTTCGCCGTATTGATCCGCAAATAGAAGTAATGGCCAGCCTGGAAACAGTGGCCGCCTCTGTAAAATGGCTACAGCAACAGCAACCTGATCTTATTTTCATGGATATTCACCTGGGCGATGGGGAAAGCTTTGGCATTTTCCGGGAGGTTATAGTCAGTTGCCCGGTAATTTTTACCACTGCCTACGATCAGTATACACTGCAGGCTTTTAAGCATCAAGGCATTGATTACCTGTTAAAGCCTTTTGATGAGGTGGATGTAAGGGCTGCGCTGGATAAACTGGCCGCTATACGCCGGTCTGCTACACCTGCCGACGCTACACCTGCTACTGCTACGCCCACCGCTACTACTACGTCCGCACTGCCCGCTCCGGTAGCCGGAAAACTCCGCAATCGATTTATGATACGGCTGGGTAACCTTATCAAAACCGTTCAGATGGATGAAGTGGCCTGGTTTATGGCTTCTGATAAATACCTGTTTATGGTTACGAAAGATCAGCAACGGTATATTATTGAAGAAACCATCAGTAGTCTGGAACCCCAGCTGAACCCCGAAACCTTTTTCCGCATCAACAGAAAATTTATCATCAGCATTCACGCCATCCGCGAAATGCACCGGTTGCCGCGCAACCGGGTAAGCATTGTACTTAATCCACCTCCGCAGGAGAGCATGGATATTATAGTGAGCGAGGAGCGGGCGGAAGAGTTTAAGCAGTGGCTGAATTTGTAACAATGCCGTTTGTGCATTACCCCGTTACCTCTGCATAGCAAAGTTGTATGTACTTTTCCAGTGCTGCCTTGTTCACATTTTGGCCAATAAATACCAGTCTTGATTGCCGCTTTTCATCGGCCTGCCATTTGGCGCCAGGTACCCAGCAGTGCGTGCCTGCTACTGACTGTAAAATCATCCGGTGTTCCAGATCGTCAGCGTATACAAAACCTTTAATACGGTAAAGGGTATTGCCAAAAGTGTTACTCAGCGTGTTCAGCAGAAAATTGAAGGCTGAAAAATCCAGTGGTTGCTCCAGTGTAAAACTGGCGGACTTAATTTTTTCGTGTGTCAATCCTGTTTCCTGGCTGGCGCGTGTTGTGGCTTGTACCATTTTGTCGCTGCGGTAAGCAAACAGTTGCAGAATGTCGCAATCAGCCGTAACGCCATAATTGCTTTCATGTATCGTTGCCATCGGGTTAACACCAGCAAGCAGGTTCTTTACCATTTCCATTGAGTTGGCGGTGGTTAGCATATCTGTTTTGGTAAGCAGCAACACGTCTGCAAAAGCTACCTGCCGGCCTGCTTCCTCTGTGTCCATCAGTTGCTGAGCTATGTGTGCGGTATCTACCATGCAAACCACAGCATCTATAAAGCACTTTTCCTGCACCATAGGGTCCATAAGGCTGGCTGCAATGGCGGCGGGATCTGCCACGCCGGTTGCTTCTATAATAATATGGTTAAATGCTTCTTCATTTTCCAGAAGCTGTGCTACTGCTTCTGATAAAGCACTGTTGTGCGTACAGCAAATGCAACCTGCACTGATGGTTCTGATGGCGGCAACAGCATCGTTATTCAACAGGTCTGCATCAAAAGCATAATTCGAAAATTCGTTTTCAATAACAGCAATCTTTTTATCCTGCCTGCTTTGCAGCAGGTAATTCAGCAGGGTTGTTTTGCCACTGCCTAAAAAACCTGTAAGAATGGTAATCGGTACTCTCTCGTCTTTCATTGCATCATGCTTTACTGCTGGCAAAAAACTGCCACACACTATTTCTGGTGCAAATATGACTAAAAAAGCATTGCCTGCTGCCAGGCAACGCTTAACCGGGGGATTATTTAATTTCTATGGATACATCCTGAAATGGTCGCTGTATTTTGGCCCGATGGGTGAAATTCGTTCCTGCTATTTACCAGATATTGAGTGGAATTTAAAAGCGCATGTAATTTCTGGTATCGGACTTCTTCTTGTGCTGTTAACGCAGCGCCATTTTTCTTCCTGTCTTTTAACTGATCTAAATCTTTCTGCTGGGTTATCAGATCGTCTTCATATTCCTGTCCTCTTTGAAAAGAATAGGTTTCTATGTAATCAAATTCAAGTTTGTTGATGTATTCCGGGGTATTTACAGATATTGCTTCCATTTTATAAATATAGGATAGCTTAGATGATAATTTTAAGTAACAACATTTACAGCATAACTCATGCAGGACATTCCATATAAATATAGGTTAAGGCCAGCCTACGGCTCAGACAAGTTGTTGCTGGAGTTTTCTATAGACAAGCCGGATGGTAAATTTGAGAAAGCTTTGTTTTCAGCGTTGGAAAGCATACATCCTGTTATTGAAGATATAGCAGACCTGTGGATGAATGACGAGGTGTTGCTGACTGTTGCTACTGATAGGGGCAGCTTTTTGTATTCCAAAGATATTTGGGGTTTTGCATTCATCATGGCAGAAGAGAATCAGGACTGCATTTTAAAAATTGATGCAATTCTGAATACAAGCAGCTTTTTTCAAAAAGAAGAGGTAGACTACGGGATGTACAAAACACCCCGTAGCTAACCGCAACTTCGCTGTCATATAGTTATCTGCCAGGGCAGGAGGCGAAATTTTATACATTACTTACCTGCTTTCGCCGCATAATCAATCACCAACTGGCAAAACGTTTTCACCCCCACATCCAGCTTAGAGTCATCTATGTAAAAATCCGGTGTATGGTGGGCCGCTGCTTTGGCCGGGTCCTGGTCCAGAGGCATACCGCCCAGGAAAAAGAAAAAGGCGGGTGCTTTATCTCCAAAGAAGGAGAAGTCTTCGGCGCCGGTGGTCCAGTCGCTTTCTTTTACATGGTCTTTGCCCGCAGCGGCTTCCAGTGAGGGTAGCATGCGTTTTACCAGTTCGGGATTGTTATAGGTAACTTCTGTTTTGGTGGTTACGGAAAAATTGGCGGTGGCTCCGGAAGCTTCGGCTATTTTGGTGGCGGTTAGTTGCATTTTTTCGTGCACCTGTTTTTGCATTGCGCCATCCAGGGTGCGTATGGTGCCTTCCATCAGCAGGTCTTCCGGTATAATGTTGTTACGCACGCCGCTGTGTATTTTGCCTACAGTAATTACTACGGGTGCTTTGGTAAGTTCTGCCTGGCGGCTTACAATGGTTTGGAAGCCCTGTATAATCTGTGCAGCTACCACCACAGGGTCTATGCCCGACCAGGGCTGTGAACCATGCGATTGTTTGCCTTTTACCTGTACGCTAAACCAATCGCTGGAAGCCATTACGGCGCCTGATTTGTATTTAATGGTGCCCACAGGTGTCTGGGAGTTGATATGTAACCCGAATATGGCGTCTACCTTTGGGTTGTCCATAACGCCTTCTTTAATCATCAGTGGCGCGCCGCCTTCCTCATCACCGGGAGGGCCTTCTTCCGCAGGTTGGAATATAAATTTTATGGTGCCGTGCAGGTCTTTCTGCATGCTGCTGAGTACCGTAGCAGTGCCCAGCAGTATGGCCACGTGTGAGTCATGCCCGCAGGCGTGCATTACCGGTACTTTCTGGCCCAGGTATTCGGCGGAGTCTACTGATTTAAAAGGGATAGAGGCACGTTCTTTTACCGGCAGGGCATCCATATCGGCACGCAGTGCTACTACGGGGCCGGGTTTGCCGCCTTTCAACAGTGCTACCACACCGGTTTTGCCTACGCCGGTTTTAACTTCCAGCCCCAGTTGTTGTAAACGGGCTGCTACAAAGGCAGCAGTATGGTATTCCCGGTTAGAGAGTTCGGGGTTCTGATGCAGGTGTCTGCGCCAGGCTACCACAGAGTCTTTGACCTGGGCAACTTTTGAATCCAATGCAGTGGTTTGCCCATAGGAGAGCAGAGGTGTAGCTGAAAATAGCAGCAGCACAAAGCGATACTTCATAAGCGGATGCAGTTTGTATAAATATATTGAAAATATCTATACTGTGGCGGATGGGTCGGCTGCCAGCAGCTGATCCAGCCTGGCACCTATGCCTTCGCCTTTCATAGCGGTTTCTATTTCCTCAAAACGTCCTTTGCCTACGGTTTTCTGAATCCTACCTTCCTTCAGGTGGTGCAGGTGATCGCAGGAATCGTTGAGTGTAGAAAAGATGTGCGAACTCATTACTACTATTTTGTTGGCCTGTTTCAATCGGGCAATGATTTCGCGGATAATGATATTGCTGTGTATATCCACACCGTTAAACGGTTCATCCAGTATAAACAACTCATTCTGCTGTATCAGCAGGCCGGTAATAGCCAGCTTTTTCTGCATACCGGTGGAGTAGTTTTCAGCATATTCCTCCAGCGGCAGGTCAAACACATTGCCGGCTTCTATATCGGTGCCGTAGCGGCCTCTGGCATGGGCCATAAGCTGTAAGTATTCTTTGCCGGTAAGGCGCGAGAGAAAGTAAGGTGTAGCAGGTAAAAAGCCGGTTACATTTTTCAGCAGCCCACTGCCTTCATAACGGATGGTACCCGTATATTTTTTCAAGCCAGCCAGGCATTTAAACAGCGTGGTTTTACCCGCTCCGTTTTCACCGGCTATGCCGTTTACTTCACCACGTTTCAGCTCCAGGTGAATGTTCTGTAAAACGGTGTGTTCACCATAGCTTTTATTCAGGGCTTCAATGGTAATCATGTAAGATAGGGGTTAAGCTGTGCAGCAGCACGTTTAAAATAGTAAGGAATAAACAACAACAGCAGCGGAGGGCAAACCAACGCCACTGCCATGCTGATGAGTTGCGGCAGGCCGGGTTGTGCGGGATAAGCGGAGTACTTTACTACTACGCTCATTAACACGTTCAATATGCCGGCCAGTAACAGCAAACCGGTAATCCATGCCTGTTGCGGATAAAAACCGCTGAGCAATAAGGTAATGGGTAAACACAATAATAGCGTATGGTACAAGGCTGTTTTTATTTTAGCCAGCAACAGTTGCTTTGGGGTTAAGGCATATACCCATACGTAAAAATCCGGTTCCGGCTGTGTGTAAAAGCCCATACACTGCAACAGCAACGCGGCTAAGGCAACCAGCGAAAGATTGTAGTTATCTACATACAATCCAATACCGGTAAGCACCAGCGCGATTAATATTACCCACCACTGACGGCGAAAACCTGTAGTAAACTCAAACGGCTGCTTTGAAAAAGGTGTGGGTATTACCCGGGCGGAGTGGCGAAGCTGGTTGATGCGCGATAATACTATGCTAACAGCTATCACTGCCAGTGCAGCTAACCACTGCCGGTATACCAGCAGCATGATACTGAAAGGAGCTGCCAGCAACAGGTTCTCTGCCAAACGTACCCGATGGTATTGTTGAATAGCAAACAGTGTTCGCAAAAAGTTATTCCGTTCTGCTGCACCCAGCGGCACCAGGCTCATTAGCGCAAAAAGTAGATACAGGTAAGGGGCGTAAGGAGTGCGCGCAAACAACAGCACGGTCAGTGCAGGAAAGCCGATAAGTATACCGGCTAAACCTGCATAAGAAGGCACACCAAACGCCTGTATACCGCGCAGCAGGCGGCGATACTGAATCTGAAAGTAAGTTTTCATTTTACAGCGCGCCTTTACCTATTACAGTCCAATCCTCGTGTCCATGGCCTTTTTCAATCCACTTGTCCATCTCCACTGCAATAGCAGGTATCACGGCCAGGTGGGTGCCGGTTTGTTCGGCTGCATCCAGAAACAACTGAGTATCCTTACGGGCCATACTCAGCTCCCAGGAGGGTTTGTCGTATTTGCCGCCGCCCATGCGTTGCAGCCTGGCGGGCAGCATTGCGCCGGGGTTCCAGTTATCAAAAAGCGTAGCTACTTCGTTAAAGGAAATGTTTAAACCTTTGGCCATTGCCAGGGTATCGGCAATGCCTGCGGTAAAGGTTACCAGAAACAGGTTGCCTATCAGTTTCATGCCTGCGGCCTTGCCTTCCTCTTCACCAAAGTTCAGCAGTTTACCGGTCATAGAGGCCAGTACCGGTTCCAGCTGTTGTATTACTTCCTGGTTGCCGGATACCAGCATAAAACCGGTACTTTCCAGTGCATTTACCGGGCCCATAAATACCGGCGCATGCAAATAGGTGTAACCCAGTTGCTTCCAGGCTGCGGTTCGCTGGGCGGCACCCTGTGCAGAGGTAGTGGTATGATCTATAATAACAGCGCCGGGTTGCAGGGCCGGACGGGCCATGGCCAGCACTTCATTTACAGAGGTATCATCTTTCAGGGTCAGGTGTATTCTTTCCGCGCCATGTACAGCGGCAGCCACATCGGTAAATGCTTTGGCCCCTGCTGACTCCAGTTCTTTTGCTTTAGAGGGCGTGCGGTTCCATACCTGTACTTCATTTCCTTTTTTCAGGAGCGCTTTCACAAAATTGGCTCCTAACAATCCCGTTCCTAAAAATGCGATCATCGGTTATTCTTTCGATAAAGATAACAACAACCGGTTACCTTTTTCATCTACGCTGTAGAGCCCTTCCCGGTTAATCAGCAAGGCAGCGTGGTGACCTTCATGCTGGTTTACATCTATCCCCAGTACTTTGCCGTGGTAGCGGATGGCCAGGGTGGTATCGGTAATGGTGTGGCCTACCACAATAGTGCGGCAATGGTATTGTTGCAGGGTACTATCTACCACTGCTTCGTCCAGCGCCGGGCTGGCAAAATAGCCACGGTACCAGAAAGGCGACCGGCTGTCGAAAAAGCATTGCAGCGAATCGGGAATGTTTTTGCGGGCAGCCGCATACCAGGGGCGGCACAGGGTGTTGATTTGCTCCGGGGTATGGTTCATACGCAGTACATCGGGAGATAATCCGGCGTGCATAAACAGATAACTGCCGGTTCGTTCTATAATATTCTTGCTGCGCAGCCACCGGCCCAGCTCGGCATCTTCATCAAACAGGGTACGGATATCTCTTCCCAATGTCCACGCGTGTTTAAAAAAGCGGGCATCGGTATAGCGGTAATCGCCGTTCAGCTGCATAATATCGTGATTGCCCAGTAATACCTGTACAAAACCACCGGCCGCGTGGGCTTTTTCTTCCAGGCTGTACAGCAGCCATAACCAGGGTAGTACATCCACACCACGGTCAAACAAATCGCCGGCTACTACCAGGTGCCCTTTGCCAAAGGTCCAGTTGTATTGGCTGTCTATAACATTACCTGATATCAGTAACGCGCGTCCGGCGGCAAACTCGCCTTCTATGTCAGACAGGGCAAAAAGCTGCTCCGGCATTTCGTATTCTGCTGGTGGAATGGGGGCGTCATGTAACTGAACGGTAAAGTTCCATTCGGGGTGGTTGGCTACGGGCACCGTAAAGGTATTACTGCCGGGGCCGCTGCGACGTATCAGGCGTGCGCTGCTCCGCAAAACATCGCCCTGTTGCAACAGGGTAAATGCCACGGCCGTGTCTTTATTGGGGCAATAAATGTATGGGCCATCAACAGGCTCTTGCGCCGTCAGGTGTAAACAGGTCAGCAGGGCAGGAATGATCAATAGTTTCATACCTAAAGAACAGGTAGAAACCCAAAGCGTAACAATTAATCCTGCTGGTAAGCGCCGTCCATATCTTTAAAAGCCCACAGTGCCATCGCATTAATTACCGGCAATAAGCCCTGTCCACCACCGCTGAGGCGGTAAGTAACAAAGGGCGGCACCACCGGTTTGGATTCACGTATTACCAGCCGGTCGGCTTCCAGTTGTTTCAATTGCTGTATCAATACCTTTTCGGTAATGGCCGGAATGGCGCGTTTCAGTTCGCTATAGCGTTTATCACCCTCAGAAAGATGGTACAGGATAATGGGTTTCCAGTAGCCGCCTATTTTTTCCATTACGTAGGTAACCGGGCATTTTTCCAGTGCAAACTGCTTGTTCTGCTGTATGGTAGAAGATTCTTTAACAACTGTCATATACACCTACTTTGGGGTAAGTACTTGTAAAAAAGTAAGTGTAAAGGTAGCTTTGCTTCAGCAAATAAAAAACAGCAGTATATGAAAGTGATTATTACAGGTTCATTAGGAAATACGGGTAAACCGCTGGCAGAAAAACTGATAGCAGCGGGTTATGATGTAACGGTTATCAGCAGCAACGGAGATAAAAAATCAGCCATAGAAGCGCTGGGTGCCAGAGCGGCTATTGGGTCGGTGTCAGATGCTGTTTTTTTACAGCAGGTATTCACCGGTGCAGATGCGGTATTTGCTATGACGCCTCCTAATATGGGCGGTGCCAACGTAATTGCCAATACCGCCGCAGCGGGTAAAGCATTTGCCACCGCTATTACGGCTGCCGGCGTGCGCAGGGTAGTAATGCTCAGCAGCATAGGGGCCGATCTGGCCAGTGGTAACGGGCCTATTGCAGGCATACATCCTATTGAGCAATTGTACAATGCACTGGAAGGCGTATCAGTTACCTTTCTGCGTGCCGGTTATTTTTATCTCAACTTTTACAATGATGTACCGCTGATTAAAGGCATGGGCATTATGGGCGCTAACTTTCCCGCCACACTGGCGTTGCCGCTGGTACACCCGGCGGATATAGCCACCGCAGCGGCAGAAGAACTGCAACAACCTGGTACCGGTAAAAATGTACGTTATGTGGTAAGCGGCGTGTATACACCGGCTGAGGTAGCTAAAGCATTGGGCACTGCTATTGGTAAACCTGAACTGCCATGGGTAGAGTTTACCGATGAACAATCGCTCCAGGGTATGGCACAGGCAGGTATACCACAGGAAATAGCTGCACTATATACCGAAATGGGCGTGGGTTTACGCACCGGTAAAATTCAGGCTGATTTTGAAAAGAACGGATCACCGGTAACAGGCGCTACCAAACTGGAAGATTTTGCCAAAGAGTTTGCGCAGAAGTTCTAAAAACTAAAGAGGATACCCCGGCAGTTATATCTCCGGGGTACTCGTTTAAATTATGATAGTGAATAACTGCCAATTTCCAACTATCAACTCCCAACTATCACTATTCCATCACCAGCGTGAAAGTAGCAGTAAGGCTGATATTATTAGTGGTAACCGCTTCAACCGTTAAGGTATAACTACCTGCCGTAAGCGTGCCATTAGAAGCTACAGCCACGGCACCGGTGCTGCTGTTTACGCTGAACAGTTTATTGGTATCTGTAAAAGCAGTACCATCTTTGGTAATGCTGCTGATGTTGAAACTGCCTTTATACTTTGCCGGGTTGAAAGCAGGTGCGGGCGAGTTATAAGCATTGCCCAAGCCGATGACTACCCGGTTGGTAACTACCGATAAATCATACTCTGCGTAATAAGTGCCGTAAAAGAATTTAGGTTTGGGTAGCAGTACCGCTCTGAACTGTCTGCGGGCAATAGTATAACCATCTTTACTCAGGGTAGGAATGAGGTCGTAGGTCCACTCTGCTTTTTTCGCCGGGTCGCCTGCGCCTTTTGCAATTACTACCTGGTTGCCGGTTAACCATACATTATTGTCTTCACGGCCGTTTTGAAACAGTTCCAGAATAGTTTTACTGGTATCGGTTTTTAAAAAGTCCACAGTATACTTTACACTGGTATCGCTGTACAGGCTATAACCATAAGGTATATTATCATTGCCACCGATTTCTTTAATACCCAGCTGTGCCGGAAGTATTTTCAGCTTAAAGCTTTTGCTTACCCCTTTTAACCCGTTACCGGTGTTTACCAGTAACGAAATATCATAGGTATCGGGCAGTCTGTTTTTGTAAAAAGCAGAATACATATTGTTAGGGTACAGCATACCTGTTCTGATGGTCATTTGCTGTGCATTAACCGTTATGGCTTTGCGTATCAGTACATCCAGAGAATCAATAGCCAGTACTTTCTGGTTAGGGCTGTTTAGTTGAAGCGAAAGAGAAATGCCGGGTATGCGGGCATAATCTTCCGGCAGGGTAAAGCGCAGGGTATCACCATACACAGCAGTAACAGAATCGGGTAGTGAAACGGGGGCTACATACCCATTTACGGTATACTCTTTCCGGCAGCTGGTAATCAGTAATACAAGGGCATAAAGGGCCAGTACGTTTCTGGAACGAAAAACGTTAATCATTGTTTGTTGTTTAAATATGTATAAAAGGAATGGTTTACACGAAGAACTCGTTGGTAAAGGTGTGCCCGCCCTGCATCTGCGCTACTTCTGCATCGGTACACAGGCAGGCTTCCAGTTCTGTGGTTATGATAGCCTGGTTCATATGCTGGCCAATAATCACCAGTTCATTCAGGCGATCACCAAAATGTTTATGCCATCTGCTTTCAATCTGTTGCTGGTTGTTAACAAAATCAGAGTAATGTATCCGTTCACTGTAAGGCATGCTGGCCCACCATACGCCGGCACTCTCTGTACGCAGGCTGCCACCCGCCTGATTAAAATGTAGTGCGTTGGCAGGGCGGGAGGCCAGCCAGAACAAACCCTTACTGCGGATAATAGTATTGTGCCACTGCTGTTGCATATAGTTCCATAACCGTTGCGGATGAAAGGGGCGCTGGTTGCGGAACACAAAACTGCTGATGCCGTAGGTTTCTGTTTCGGGCGTGTGATGGTGTGCCTGTGCCTCCTGCTGCCAGGCATCGGTCTGACTACTTTTATCGGCATCAAACAGGCCGGTATGCAATATATCTGCAAGGGCTACTTTGCCAAAAGCGGCAGTGATAATGCGCGCTTCGGGGTTTAGCTGCTGTATCATGGTGCGTATCATACCCGATTGCTCCGGTGTAACCAGATCTGTTTTGTTCAGTACAATTACGTTGGCAAATTCCAGCTGATCGGTTAGCAGGTCTACCAGCATCCGCCTGTCTTCCGGCATATCCGTTACCTTTCTGTCCTGCAATGTATCTGTGCCTGCAAAGTCATGTATAAAGCTATAGCAATCTACTACCGTTACCAGTGTATCCAACTGGCTGATGGCGCTCAGGTCTATGCCCTGTGCTTCATCGCGGTAAGTGAATGTTTGCGCTACCGGTAGCGGTTCGCTTATGCCCGAGCTTTCTATCAGCAGGTAATCAAACCGGCCTTCTGCCGCCAGCTTCTGTACTTCCACCAGCAGGTCTTCACGCAATGTACAGCATATACAGCCATTACTCATTTCCACCAGTTTTTCTTCGGTGCGGTGTAATGTATGCTCCCGTTTTATCACCTGCGCATCTACGTTCACTTCGCTCATGTCGTTCACAATCACCGCTACACGCAGCCCTTCCTTATTATGTAGCACATGGTTCAGCAGTGTGGTTTTTCCAGATCCGAGGAAGCCACTTAATACCGTTACGGGTAATTTCATTTTTGCAACGTTTTTGCAAATGTAGTTTTAAAATGCAATTTCGTTGCAAAATATTGTGCGCTATTTTTTGCTGGTTTTATACCGCCGCAACCGGGTGAAGGCATTGCTCCAGCAAAGGGGCTATAGCTTCATAAGGCCGGTTGCCTGTTACTACCAGTGCTTTTTTGTTATACGCACTGCTGATAACCAGGGTGGGGAAGCGGTTGATGTTACGATAGCTCACTTCATGCAAATCGGCTTTAAATGCATCTATTACGGTGGGGGCGGTTAGTTCCTTTGTAAACCGTTCATAGTTTAATATGTCAGCAGGCATTGCTGCAGCTGTTTCCAGTAGTATCTCTTTACGGGCAATATTCTTTTGTTGGGTCATTACGGCTTCCCGCAACGCATATAAGTAAGCATCTTCTGCTTCGGGCGATTGACGGGCGGCGCACTTCACCGCCACGCAGGCGGGATAGGAGGAAGCAGGTGGATCGGTAAACCAGATACGATCGTTAAAGGTAGCGCCGGATAATTGCCTGGCCTGCATCCATATGGGGCCCATTTGTATAGGGCGGGTTACGGCGTTCAACGTGTCCTGGTAGCTATTCCAGTTCGCCAGCAATCCGCCCATGCAGTAACGCCTGCTTATGGGAAATTGCTGTTGTATCTGTTGCCATGTTTTTTCAAAGGCCCAGCTCCAGCAGCAGAGCGGATCGGTATAGTAAACAATCTGTAACCGATCCGCCGCCGTGTTGGAGTGTGCGGTATTAACTGGATTTTTTGCGTTTGGTTCCTTTGCCATTACCGGTGGTGTTGGTTTGTTGATCTACTGCACTCTGGCTCCATACCTGCGGACCCAATGGTACTGCGGTGTTTATTTCTTCGCTGCGTTCTATACTCAATTCTGTATCTAAAGTCTGTATACCTTCCAGGGTGCGGGCGGTGCCTTCCGGTTCTTTGGTAAGCAGACCATTGGTTTCCAGTACATATTGTACAGGATCATCAATATACTGCCAGGTTTCGCCCAACTGACTGCTTTCGCCCTGGTTCCATGGTCCGCGTACGGCAGAACCGTTAGACATATTGAAGTACAGGTTGCTGTAACGCGGATCGCTTTGTAACACGGCTGGTGGAAAATTAGGCTGTATCGTTTCCAGCGCCGCTTCAAACATCTGATAGTGCGCTACCTCCCGCGTCATTAAAAAGTTCAATGTTTCTTTTACATACGGATCATCGGTAAACTGTAACAGATATTCATACGTAATTTTAGCGCGCGATTCTGCAGCTATGTTAGAGCGCAGATCGGTAGTCAGGTCGCCATTACAATCGCCGTTAATGTACGCAGCGGTCCACGGCACTCCCTGACTGTTTGTATACGCCGGTGTGCCACCGCTGGAGGTAAGAAATTGAGGGGCTACAATAGCCTGATGAATAAATTCTTCTTTCGCTTTTTTGCCGTTCAGCAACTGCATAATCTCTGATTCGTCAGCGGCCTTCTTTAAATCGCCGTTAACTCCCTGTAACAGCATCTGAATGGTAGCGCCTACAATTTCAAGGTGGCTGAACTCTTCCGTGGCAATATCCATCAGCAGATCGTACTTGTCAGGAAAAGGTGTGCGTGCTCCAAATGCCTGTCCAAAATAACGCAGGGCGGCTGCCAGTTCTCCATTGGCACCTCCAAACTGCTCCAGTAACAACGTAGCGAAACCCGGATCTGGTTTAGATACCCGGGCGTTAAACTGTAACTCTTTTACGTGATAAAACATAAGGTGGAATTTATATAGGTGATTACAAAATATTCCCCGGCATATACAGAATGTCAGGGGCTGATATATCCGTTACTGCATATGTTAAAAAAGTTATGCCACGTGGGTGTTGGGGAGTGGATGTATCGTTCGCGGTGGAAGCAAAGGAAATTTTACGGGATGCTTCCACTTTTAAGTTGGGGTATGGGGTACTGTTGGGGAACCGGATTGTATGGAATGATCTTTATGTATTCTTCTGCATCCGGTTATTTAAAAAGAAAGTATATGGTTATACCTTTCATTGCAGTAGTCCTGGTAATTGTTATCGTAATAGTATTCTTAACCAGTCAGGCAAAGAAAACCGATAAGGGAAACAGGCCTGAGTAAAAACGGAGGTGATTATGTCGTCAGAAGGAGAAACTACCAAACAAGTAGAGAAGCACACGTCTAAAGTACCATCAATCGTATTTCTTGCCGCTTCTCTGGCCGCGATGGGCGCATCGCTCACATTAAAATGCCTGGGTAAAAAGCACACAGCCTTATTTGTAGGGCAGTGGGCAGCACCCTTTTTACTGCTTGGTATTTATAACAAGATTGTAAAAACAGAGGGGCATGATTAACCATTAAAAAATGAAACTTTATGGAAACACTTGAAGAAACACAAACCAATGTTCATTCCCGCCTGGAGCAGTTTTTTAATACCATGCTTCAGGAAATTTACTGGTCTGAGTTGCAGCTGGTAAATGTATTAGGTACCATGCGGGACCGGGCCACTACCCGAAAACTGCAAAACGCCTTTGAACAGCATTTGTCGCAAACCCAGACGCATGTACGCAGACTGGAAGAAGTATTTCAGTTGCTGAACCAGGAAGCTTCTCCCGAGCCATGTGCCGGTTTACAAGGCTTATTTGATGAGGGCTGGCAGGTAATAGACGAAACCGAAGATGGCACAGCTCAGCGGGATGCTGCGCTGATTATTGCCGCGCAGAAAGTAGAACATTATGAAATGGCCTGTTATGGTAGTCTTGCTACACTGGGCCGTACCATTGGTCAGGAGCGCATTGCCCATATATTTGAAGAAACACTGGCCGAAGAAAAAGAAACCGATGCGCTGCTTACGCAGATTGCAGAGGGTAGTATAAACTATCAGGCCAGCAGGGAACTGGCAGATGATATCAGTTAACCATTTATTATACGCTAAACTATGTCAGACAAAAAAGAAACTTCCGAAGCGGTAAAGCCGGCACCAACAGGCAATGCCAGCAATCCATCACCGGCTGATGAAAAAATAGTGCGTGATAAAGCCACCGCCAATAAAGAAAAAGCAGAAAAATATATCCGTGAATCTGGTAACATAGAAGATATGCCGGATGCGGAAGAAGAGGATAATTCGCAGGGATAGGGTAATCGTGTATTGGATAGCAGAGCAGTCTCCTTGTTTACAAACATGCGGGGCTGTTCTTTTTTAATGCCTCGCTAAAAGTTAGTGCGAAGAATCATAGCAGGCAACGCATTCAGGTATACCGTGGCTGGTTGTTGCATTCCGGATATGTGGCCAATGAAACAGCCCTGTTTCACCCGTTATCCCGGTGCTATAGCAGGTAAAAAGTAAGGGTAGCCTAAGATGCCCTAATTTAGCGGCATGAGAAAAACTATTATGCTGGCATTGCTGTTGTTTTGCGTAAAGGCGCAGACACAGGTGTTGCAAACACCTTTTGAAAACAGTGCCGGCAGGCAAACGGCTACGTATGCGGAGTGTATCCGTTTTTACAAACAGCTGAACAGCTATTCCAGTCGTGTTTCTATTAAAGAAATGGGAAGCAGTGATGCGGGTTATCCCTATCACCTGGTATTATTCTCCAACGATGGTGTGGCAGATCCTGCCGCCTGGCATAAAAAAGGCAAATTAGTTATATTGGTTAATAACGGCATACACCCTGGCGAGCCGGATGGCATAGATGCCAGTATGTTGCTGTTGCGCGATCTGGCAACGGGCAAAGCGCATATTCCTGATAATATTGCTTTGGCAGTTATTCCCGTTTATAATATTGGTGGGGCATTCAATCGCAACAGCTATTCCCGCGTTAATCAGGATGGCCCGGAAAGCTATGGGTTTCGGGGTAATGCGCAGAATCTGGATCTGAACCGCGATTTTACTAAAAACGATTCACGGGAGGCGCGTTCGTTTGCGCAAATATTTCACTGGTTAAATCCTGATATTCTGATTGACAACCATGTGAGTGATGGCGCCGATTATCAGTATACCATGACGCTGCTTAGTACCCAGTGGAATAAGATGGGAGGCGCACTGGGTACTTTTTTGCATGATGTTTTTCAGCCTGCTTTGTTTGAGGGTATGGAAAAGAAGGGTTGGCCTTTAACACCCTATGTAAATTTTGAAGCGGGGAATCCTGAAAAAGGCTGGGAGGCTTTTTACGATCCGCCACGTTATTCAAGCGGCTACGCTGCCTTATTTAACACCATTGCTTTTATGCCGGAAACACATATGCTAAAGCCTTTTCCCACGCGTGTACAAGCTACGCGTGCTATGATGGAAACCATTGTTACCAAAGCATCGGCTTATGCCAGGGATATAAAAGAAAAGCGCAGGCAGGATATTGCCGCCTATGCCAGCGATGGCCGGGCAGCGTTACGCTGGCAGGCCGATACCACACGTTGGGATACGCTGCTTTTTCGTGGGTATGAAACGGCTACCAAAACAAGCGAGGTAACCGGTATGCCTCGTTTGTATTACGATCATACACGACCATTTGAAAAAACGGTAAAGTTCTTTAACTATTATGCACCTGTGCAACACGTTAATGTGCCTGAAGCGTATGTTATTCCACAAGGCTGGCATGAGGTGGTTGAACTGTTGCGCCTGAATAAGGTAGTTATGCGCCAGCTAACACGCGATACAGTTATGCGTTTGGGAGTATACCGGATAGCAGACTACCGCAGCAGTGCCAGACCTTATGAAAAGCATCACAGAAACAGTCAGGTAAAAGTGAACAGCACAACCGAAGCCATTGCATTGCGCAAGGGTGATTATATTATTAACACCCATCAGCCAGCCCGGCGCTTTCTGGTAGAGATGCTGGAGCCGGAAGGTGATGATTCTTATTTTGCCTGGAATTTCTTTGATGCCATTCTGCAACAGAAAGAGGGATACAGTGATTACAGGTGGGAAGATGTAGCTGCGGAATGGATGAAAACGCACCCGGAGGTAAAACAGGTGCTGGATGCGAAAAAGAAAACGGATAGCGCTTTTGCTGCCAATGCTTCTGCCCAGCTGGAGTTTGTGTATAAGCATTCTCCTTATTACGAGCCGGAGCATATGCGTTATCCGGTGTACAGGATGGAGTAAGATAATGTTGTGTTAATACAGACTGTTTACTTTCGCCCACGAATCATCGTGCAGAAATCATGTACCGTACTCTTACCAACCACATGCTGCTGCAGGGCATTCGCCGGAAAGACCGTGATGCTTTTGATGCCTTATACCACCGGCTGGCAGAGCCGCTGCTGGACATGGCATTACTAAAAACGGGCGAAAAGGCAGTAGCGCAGGACATAGTGCAGGAATTGTTTATCTGGTTATGGGAAAAGGCTCCCGAAATTACTTTGTCGGACGACAACGACAGCACTGTACGCGCTTATCTCTTCGGCGCACTCCGTAACAAAATATTCAATTATCACGCGGCTCTGGTACGCCACGGCAAGGTGGCGGGTGAATTGCTGCGACTTTCGCCTGTAGCAGCAGAAACTGATCCGCAGAAGCAGGCGGAGTGGCGTGAGCTGGAACGGGCCATGGAAAAAGAAGTAGAGGCTTTACCCGATGGTATGCGTAAAATTTACCAGCTCAGTAACCGCGGCGCTATGAGTATACAGGAGATAGCAGATAGCCTGCTGCTTTCCGAACAAACCGTTAAAAACCAGCTGGGGTTGGCTTCCCGCCGTATCCGTTCTTCTTTATACAAGTTCAGAAGCTGGCTGTTTTAACCGGCTATGTTACCAGATTATTAACTCCGTTTTTTTGATGGTACTTTCTTTTCCGCCGTTTGCTGTATTAGTAAAGCGGCAGTAAAAATGGATGCGCAACGACTCAGTTATTTATTGGAACAATATGGTACCGGTTCTATTCAGGCTGCTGAGCAGGCAGAGCTGGATACCTGGTACGAAGCCCTGGAAATAACCGGCGCTCCTTTTTTTACCAGTGGGCAGCCTAAACAGCAGCAGCTGGATATATTGTTACAGCAATTGCATAGCAGGCTGCCCGCGCCGCAGGCACCTGTAGTGCCGCTGCAACCCGCAGCACGCCGTTATCACCTGCGGGGGATAGCAGTCGCAGCAGGTATTGCAGCCGCAGTAGCAGGCGTGTATATATGGCAGCAGCAGCAGCAGCAGCGTGCTACTACTACACAGCTGGCAAAAACACAGCAGGTGGTACCCGTTATAAACGATTCTATTGCGGCATTCCGCCGCAAAACCAATACGGGTAAAACCAATCTGCAACTAAAGCTGGAAGATGGTACTGTAGCGGTGTTATCACCTGCCGCTTCGCTTAAATATCCGCAACAGTTTGGTAGCGATGCACGCGAAGTAACTATTGAAGGAAAAGTGTTTTTTGATGTAGCGAAAGATAAACAAAGGCCTTTTACGGTATACTCCGCACATTTTGCCACTGCCGTACTGGGTACTTCCTTTTCCATACAGGATATGCCTTCTGGCTTATCTGTAAAGCTTTTCAGCGGCAAGGTAAAAGTGCGGTCTACAGAAGGGCAGCAGACCGGCTGGAAAAAAGATCTGGTACTGCTGGCAGGTGAACAGCTGCAATACAATGCACATAAGGGCGCGCTTGCCGTAAGCAAAATGTCTGCTGCTGTAGCTGCTCCTGTGGCAGCGGTACAGCAGGGTACGGTTACGGATAGTGGCGATGAAATGGTGTTTGAAAACGCCTCTCTGCCACAGGTGCTGGATTGCATCAGCAGGTTTTATAATATTTCCATACAATACAATAAAGCAGCTATAGAAGGGCTGTATTTTTCAGGAGCCATGCAAAAAACAGATGCAGCGGCGGTGATATTAAAAGCAATTATCCGCATGAACGGGTTAGATATACAGGAAACTGAACAGGGATACCAGATTGGTAATCCGCAATAAGCAAACTACCATACGAAGCACACATTACCGGTAAACATGCAGCATGGCTGTGTGCTTCAGAACTATTGTGCATATTAAAAAATAAACATTATGATGTTGGTTATGAAACAGGTATTTGCCGGGCGTACAACCCGGTGGGGCTGGTGTTTGCTGCTACTGCTGGGCCTGCAGGTACAGGCGCATGCACAGGATGCAGCAGTAACAGGGTCTGTTATATCAGAAAAAGGCGATTTTTTACAGGGCGTGAATGTGCAGGCACGTAAAGCGGGCAGTGCAGCAGTGATTGCTTCTGTAGTAACCGATGAAAAAGGGTTGTTTATGATTAAACAACTGGCAGCAGGTACTAAGTACGATTTTACTTTTTCTTCCGTAGGGTACGAAAACAATTTTTACCGTAACTATCTGGTTAAACCCGCCGCACAGAAAAACTCTTTGCTGATTAAACTGAAAGAAAAAAATAATCAGCTGGATGAAGTAGTTGTAACGGGCCAGGGCATTGGCATTAGTAAAAGACGCATAGCCACCAATGTTACTTCTATTAAAGGCACTGAACTGGAGCAGTTGCCTTCCGGCAGGTTAGATCAGTTGTTGCAGTCTAAACTGCCCAACGCACAAATCCGTTTAACCGGTGGTCAGGCTGGCGCTACTTCTATTATCCGCGCCCGTGGTGTTACTTCCGCTTTTGTAAACTCTACACCCATTATTTACATAGATGGGGTACGGTTAGATAACCTGAATACCGTTGCTGCCCTGGGCGGCGGTAGCGCGCAGGGTTCTGCTATCAGTTCTATTGCCGATATACCTATGGATAATATTGAAACCATTGAATACATTAACGGTGGTGCTGCCACTACCTTATATGGTTCAGATGCAGCCAATGGTGTAATACAGATTATTACTAAAAAAGGAAGCGGTGGTAAAACGGCGGTTACAGCCGAAGTGCAGCTGGGGGCAGAAAGATCAACCAACGATTTTTTGCATTTTAAGCGTACGGCAGATCTGCTTTTTCAAAATGGTTTGTTTCAAAAGTACCACGTGGCTGTAAATGGTGGAAAAGACAAATCAGGCTTTAGCTTTTCTATGAATTATATGAACAGCAGTGGTGTGCAGATATACGATCAGAACAACAACCGCAAAATAGATTTTAGCAGTGGCTACCGTGCTGCGTTAACAGATAAATTAACCTACGAAAACTCTTTTACCTATGTAAACAATAAATACAAGCGCAACCGTAATGGCAACCAGGGTGGTTATACAGGCCTTTGGTTTGCAGAAAGCGGCTCTTCGTCCATTACAGGCCCGCGCTTTAATCCTAACCTGGACAGTCTTTCCGATGCGGACTTTGCAAAAATGAAAGATTATGTAAATGAGGCTGAGCGTTTACAGGATAATCAGATAACCGTTAACCGCTTTACTACCTCGCAGGTGTTTAAGTATACACCTATTAAAAAAATGGTAATTAAAGCTACCGGCGGTATCGATTACCGGGTTATGCGCGATATGATGGTGCAAACCAACCAGTATCTTACCCATACCACCGGTACCTACACCAATAACAGGGGCAACATTTCTAACAGTGAGCGTAAGTACATGGGCCTTACGTTTGAACTGAATGGCCAGTATAGCTGGAATATTAACGACTTTTCGTTTGTATCTACCATCGGCGGCCAGTTTTTCAGAAATGAAGACAATCAGGTAGCCTATTCCGGTACCAATGTGCGCGATGGCTCGCGCCTGGTAAGCGATGCGGCTGTAAGAACGGCCAACGATTATTATTTAGAAGTGGTTAACTATGGTATTTATGTTTTGCAGAACATCGGCTATAAAAACCGCTTCTTTTTAGATCTCGGTTTGCGTGGTGATGGAAACCCTGCGTTTGGTAAAAACATTGGTGTACAGTATTATCCCAAAGCCGGTATGTCGTGGGTGTTTAGCAGTGAGCCCTGGATGGAAGGTATTCATAATGTAGTAAGCTCTGCCCGGCTGCGTGCAAGCTATGGTTTGGCGGGTAACCTGCCTATGGCATGGGCTAACCAGCGTACTATTAAGCTGGATGGTTTTGGAGGCGAGCAAACCGCTTATTTTGGTCAGCCTGGTAATAACGATCTTGGTCCTGAAAAAACACAAACTGCCGAAGGTGGCATTGATCTGAGCTTTCTGAAAGATCGTATTACGTTTTCTGCCGGCTACTACCGTGCGGTTACCAACAGGGCGCTGTTTTCTGTGCCGCCCACACCTTCCAGTGGCGAAATGCAAAACCAGCAGTTTAACGTAGGAAAAATATTGAACCGTGGCTGGGAATTTCATACTACCGTAGTACCGGTAAAAACCAACGATGTTACCCTGTCTGCCAATTTATCAGTAAACACCCTGTATAATACAGTGCTCAGTTCCGGCGGTGTGGCACCGTTTAACCTGAATGGTTTCAGTGCCCGTACTTTGCAAACCGTGGTGCAGCAAGGTTATTCCGTAGGTTTTTTGCGTGGTAACTATGGTACGTTCGATGCGAATGGTGTGTTAAGTTCTACCGTAGCACAAAGCTACCTGGGTACTACCATTCCTGACCTGTTTGGTAGCATGGGTCTCAATTTCCGCTATCGTAACCTCAGCCTGTTTGCCAATGCCGATTATCAGAAGGGTGCTGTTGCCAGCGACTGGGATAGTCAGTTCCGCTTCAACTATGGCGCAGGTACGGAAGGTATTCCGCAAGGGGAGATTGATAAGAACAAGCGTGCCAACTGGTTAAGTTTTACCAACATGTTTGTACATAAAACAGACTTTATTAAAGTAAGAACCATTGGGGTTACCTGGGGGCTGAAAAAACTGTCTGCCATACCAGGCATTCAGAACATGGTAATAGGCTTTACCGTAAGCAATCCGTTCAATTTCGCCGCTTCTCCATTCGATCCTGAAGCTACTATCAGCGGATCGGCACAGGGCCAGGGTGGTGCTACTACCGGTGGTATTTCTTACGCTACTTATTCTGCGCCACGCCAGTTTGTAGGCTCGGTGCGTGTAAACTTTTAACTCATTAACGCATACAGATATGAAACGATATATAATAGCAGGTTTACTGGGTGTTTCTGTACTGAGTAGCTGCGTAAAAAATCCGAATCTTACAGAAGAGGCTTACCTGTCTAAGCCCGATGCTGCCAAAAGCTGGGCGCAGGGTTTAAGACGCCAGCTGGCGCTTACGATGAACGGCATTGTTGTGAATGTAGAAATAGCCTCTGATAATTACTTCAACAACTATACGCAGTACAGCAAAGTGTTTGATGTGCCTCAGATGGACTATACCGATGTGGATGTAAACAATATTCAGTTGCTGGTTCAGCGTTTACGCGCAGCGGCTGAGTATGGTATGAATACCATTTTGCCGGGCGATGCCAGTGCTACCGCCACAGATCGTGCCCTTATCATTTTCAGCCGCGCTTACGCACATATTTTAAGCGGCGAGCTGTTTGTAGCACTGCCGGCCAGTACCAATGGCGTGGCCTTAACGCCGCAGGAGCATTATGCCAAAGCGCTGGAGTTTTTAGATGAGGCGCTGGCGGTAGAAACAGATGCTGTTAAAAAAACAGCTTATACGGTGCTGAAAGCGCGCGTATATTATAACCTGGGCGATGCTGCCAATGCAGAAAAGTTTGCACTGGAAGCTGCTGCTTCAAAAGATATGCTGTTTAACGTTGCCTTCGACGGGCAAAATGCGGTAAGCAACGAAATGCAAACCGCTGTGTTTACCTCACTGCCTAACCGCCTGGCACCGTTACCACGTCTGGATTTTCTGGACCCTAAATACTCTGATAACGGTGTACCGGCTACAGAACAACGCCCGGTGGCTATTGTAAAGGCAGAAGAAGCCCGCCTGATACTGGCAGAAGTGCAGGTTTCTGCCTCACGCCTGGCAGAAGCCAGAACCACATTGAAGAACCTGCTTTCTGAAGTAGTAAACGCACGCCCGTACACGTTACTGGACGATAGCCGCGAAACCCGCAATGGTGGTAACCGTAACGATTATCCGTTAGTAGCCGTACAGGTAAAGTTTGATGCGGCCGATAGCTTACGCAGCAACTATGTTATAAACCGTAAGGGTGGCACCATGCGTTCTTACACGGTATCTGCCACCAGAGTTACTGCTGCGGAAATTGATGCAGCTGCCACGCAGGATGCGTTACTGTATCTGGTATACCGCCTGCGGCAGGAGATATTTTTTGCAGAAGGCAGGAGAATGACAGACCTGGGTATTAAAATGCCGGTATCGCAAACCGAGCAACTGAACAACCGCAACATTACCGATGCGCATATTAAACCACAGATACCTGCCTTTATACCAGTGAACAGAGGCATGGACGATTTTACGTATGATAAAACAGCAGGTGTGGTAACCATTACATATGATATGAATAAGGTGATGGTACAGAACAAGAGCGCTAAAGAAATTTTTCCATTTATTAATTAACCCGAACATGAAAAAGATAGTAATTCTGTTCAGCGCACTGCTTGTCATTGGTGGCAGTGCTGCTGCTCAAAAGGCGAAGTATGTGGTGCTGATAAGCGTAGATGGCTTCAGACCGGATTTTTATAAAGACAAAACCTGGCCCACCGCCAACATGCAGCTGATGATGGAGAAGGGCGTATGGGCGCAGGGGGTACGCGGTATTTTTCCTACCGTTACCTATCCTTCCCACACCACGCTGGTAACCGGCGCTATGGCCGCCAAACACGGTATTTTATACAATACTGCTTTTGAAGCTACCGGCCAGCGCGGTGAGTGGAACACAGAAGCCTCACTGGTTAAAACAGAAACCCTGTGGGAAGCGGTGAAGAAAGCGGGTATGACATCTGCCTCCGTATCCTGGCCTGTTACCGTTGGCGCAACCTCCATTGATTACAATATTCCTGAAACCTTTTCCAAAACCAACCCTGCGGACAGAAGAGGTGCCAGCCGTGAGCAATCTACCCCAAAAGGTTTATTTGATGAAGTGGAACTGAATGCTACCGGTAAACTGCAGATGAACGATTACAATCTGAGTTCACTGGCTATGGATGAAAACGTAAGTCGTATGGCTGCTTATATCATCCGTACTTATAAGCCTAACTTTATTACCCTGCACCTGCCTTGTACAGATGGTGCACAGCACAGTCAGGGCCGTACCGGCGATGCGGTAACCCGTGCAGTGGCTTCTGCAGATCATGCCATTGGCAATATTCTGGATGCGCTGGAAAAAGCAGGTATTAAAGACAGCGCTGCCGTAATTGTAACCGGCGATCATGGTTTTGTAGATACCCATACTTCCATAGCCCCCAATGTATGGCTGGCCGGTTTGGGCTTAACTCCCGCCAAAGCAGATGCAGAAAACTGGAAGGCGGTATTCTTTACCACCGGCGGCTCCACCTTTCTGCGTTTGAAAGACAAGAAAGACGAGAAAACCCTGGCACAGATAAAGAAGATGCTGGATGAACTTCCACAACAGTATAAAAAGCTATTTCGCGTGGTAGACAGAAAGGAAATGGACAAAATGGGTGCTGACTACGATGCCTCCCTGGCGCTTACCGCCGTACAGGGCTTTTCTTTCAGCAACGATACCTCCGGCGATATTCTTAAACCTACCAAAGGTGGTACACACGGTTATTTCCCCGATTTCTACGAAATACAAACCGGCTTTATCGGATACGGCGCAGGCTTTAAAAAAGGTGGCGTGGTTCCGGTGATTGGCCTGGAAGATATAGCGCCTACCATTGCTCAGCTACTGGGTATTCAACTACCGAACGCAGATGGTGTTGCTTATCCCGGCCTGCTGGAAAAGAAATAGGCGGTTCCCGATTTTTGGATTGTACATATCCTTTGGCTGCCTCCTGTAAAGGGGGCAGCCTTTTTGTTTATCCGGAATAGGTTGCTGCAACTACGGTTAGATTACATGTATTGGGTGGTATCAGGTAATCGGGTTAAATTGCCTTCATGAGATATTTGTTTGCCATTCTATTCTTTTTTCCCGTAAAAATTTCTGGTCAGAATCTGTTGCCTTTAATCTGGCAGGTTAGTAGTAGTGATACCATTGTATCTGCGCCTGATACCGGCCGTGTTTTGCAAAGCCGTTGGATGAACCTCTTATTATCCTGGGAACGGCAGGGCTATTTTGCCAGAACCGGTACCCGCCGTTTATGGACGGAATTTGAGGTGCCCATAACAGGTAGCAAAGGCAATCTGCAATTGCAGGTGGGCCTGGAATGCCGTATAAAGGCTGTATATGTAAATGGTGTATTGATTGGGCAAAACCTGCCATATGTACGCCATACGAAGCGGGATACACTGCATCGTTTTGAATTGCCTGTTTCCCTGCTTCGTGCGGGAAAAAACCGTTTGTCTGTTGTGGCTGATAACTTTGCCTATACCGGTGGTAAAAGCAATAACCGCTGCCTGCTGCTGCCCGCTGTATCTAATACACAGGAGTCTGTTACGTTTGGGTTTGATAACGCGGACAGACTCTATTTAAAAAACGCTCCGGTAATAAAACTAACCTGCCGTACAGAAGCAATGGGAAAGGCGGATGTATATGTTGTTAACGATTTTCATGATACCTTATATCAAAAAACGTTTTCTTTAAAGAAAGGGCAGCAGGAGCTGTCGATTGATCTGCGCCATAGTATTACACACCCCGGTTTTTATGAGTGCATAGTAGTACAGAAGGGAAGGGGATACAAGGGTGATGTAAAATGGTTTGCTAAGCAGCCGGAAAATATTACCGGTACTACGCAAACCCCGGATGGTTTTGCAGAGTTCTGGCAGGAGTCATTACAGGAGTTGAACAGCATACCACCCGGCTTTACCATAATAAAAAGCGACAGCCTGAGCCGGGGCAACCGCGATGCCTTTATTATCAGTTATCAATCTGCCGGTAATATAACCATCAGGGGCTACTATTTTGTTCCGCGAACCTCCGGAAAACATGTTGCTGTTTTGCATTTGCCAGGGTATGGTTATGGTTATCGGAATCTGGAGAAGTTTATAAATAGCAGGGAAAATGTTGCAGAGCTTGCATTATGTGTACGCGGACATGGCATTAGCGCAGATGTGTTTCATCCGGGATTTGGTGTGCCGGGTATATGGGGGTATCAGCTTTGCAACCAGCAGACCATCGCTTACCGCTCGATATATCTGGACTGTGCACGGGCTATTCAGTTTTTATGCAGCCGCCCCGAAATAGATTCCACCCGTTTGGGAGTAATGGGGGCCAGTCAGGGCGGAGGCCTTGCGCTGGCAACGGCCGGGTTAATGCCGGATCATGTTAAGGCGCTTGCTTATTTCGATCCTTTTCCCTGTGATGTCCGCGACCTGATACAGACACGGAAACTTTGTGTGGAGGAACTGGAGTCTTATCGCCATTATTATAATGATGCCTGCTCCTTTGAACAGGTACTGGCTGTGCAGGATTTTATTGATGCAAAGAATTTTGCCCCTCTGATAAAAGCGAAAACGTTTTATGCCACCGGATTGCTGGATGATGATTGCCCTCCACGTGTAGGGTTTGCAGCATATAACGAAATACGTGGTGAGAAACGTTTTGTGATAAATGCAGACGACAGCCATGTGGGAGAATCTGACCCCTACACGGCCATGTTCCTGTTTTTAAAGGGTGCGTTGGAATAGTTAAGGGCAGCCCGCGCCATAACCGGCGGCTGCCGGTACGATGTTATAGCTGCTTCCTGTACAGGAAGCAGCCTTTTACATTATTCAAATGACATGGTAACCGCTCCTTTTTTATCATCTGCCAGTATTTTCTGTGCAATTTCCTGGTTGGTAGGTTGCAGTACAGAAAAGTGATCTTTCCCTTTTACAATGTGGCAATGCAGAAATTGATTGTCTTCCTTTTTAGCTATGCGTTCCAGATCTTTTACTGCATCCATATTACCGTTTTGATCTCCTTCAAATACAAACACAGGTGTTTGCAGCGATGATAGCCACAGAGCAGGGGCGCGAAGCCTGTTTTCCTGTTCGTTTGTAGTGTTATAAGTGAGATTGTCGGGGCCATATTCCGCGGCAGCGGTACCAGGGCCAAAGCTGAAAACGGCTCTGAACTTATTGGTGCATTCAGCAGCCAGCAATACCTTGGTGCCGCCGGTGCTGTGGCCACCCAGGTAAATTCTGTTGGGATCAATACCTTTTTGTTTGGCAAGAAAATCGGCTGCTGCTATAATATCATCAATTTCGCCAAAGAAAGATTCATCAGAGCCGGGGTTGCCGTTGCCACCTCTTTGTGCGGGGTGCATCATTATTATACCTGCCTTGCTATAGTCTGCGGCACTCTGGTCATTATCGGGGCTGGCTTCGCTCCATACATCGCCAATATCGTTACCAAAGCCACCTGTAATCCATATAATAGCGGGGTGCAGTTTACCGTCGTCTGGTATCTTACCCAGGTAAGCCGTCATATTACCAATAGGGGTGGGGTAAGAGACAATTGAAAACAAGTCCTGTGGGGGCTCTTCTGCGGGGTCTTCTATCTTGTTGATCTTAATCAGCTGCGTTTTAAATCCCTTGCGGGCTTCAGCGAGTGTATGTTCTGTTTTGTTTTTCTGAGTACTGTTATTACAGCTGAACGCTGCTACCACAAAAAGGGTAAGGATAACGGGTGTAAATTTTTTCATTGTAGTTATAAGTTAATTATTGTTTTCATTTCAGTTGCAAAGTCATCAATTGATTCAATATTATGCAAGTTTTGCTCGTAATTCAGTCCTTTTTTATACAATTCAATAGTAAGCGTATTTAAAGTCTCCCATATATCCTCTTTTGCTTTAATAGTGATACAACTATAGTATCCCATATCTTGTCCAATTAACAAGTCTATGAAAATGTCTCTTTCGCCAAGTATTTCGTCAAGTGTTGGTTTTTCATTTGTAGATAGCTGGTTCACTAATTTCAAATTATAGTTGTCGAGGCCGAAGAAAGTTATTTCAGAACTTGCATCACCAAATGTCGCAAGTTCAAGTCCAATGATGTCCTGGTATTTCTCTATTTCAAATAATCCGGCCAGGTGTTTATGCTCTTGCTCCCAGCTTGAAGGTTCAGGGCTAATTGTAATGCATGAGCGGCTTTTAACAAAACCGTTGTCTTGTGGTTCTGTCATCATGTGTTCATACTCCAGGTCATATTCCCATTTAATAAAATGAAAAGCCTTATTAAGAATATCCTTCGCTTCATCCCGGTAATAGTTTGGAATAGCAAATGCCGTTTTGCTTTTTAAAAGTTGCCAGACTAATGTGATATAAATAATGTTGTCTTCGGCTAAATTGTTGTTGATGGCAAAATTGTAATATGGATTTTTCTCATCTTCTTCATAGGGGGCCTTTTCATAGAGCCCACTCCAGCTTTTTTCAATTATTGGATTTTGGAATCTGTCATAAAAAAAATTGTAAACGAATAAGTTCTGCTCTCTTGTTTTTATAAAGTTTAAAGGTTTCATGGGGCAACTAGCTCTACGATGCGTGAAAGTTTGATTCCTCTCTCTCTCTGGAGAGTTTGCGGTAAAAATATGCGAAAACAGGCAGGAAGCGCACTCTGGCTTTTCTCCCCAGAGCTCTGGCGGCAAATGCCACAGGTCTGGGGAATGCCGCCAGAGCTCTCTGAAGTGTAGGTGGAGCCCTCTGGCCTTTCCGGAGAGCCCTATAAAGACCCTGAAGAGCTCTCTGGCCATTCTATTCAGCTCTATGGAATGCCCGTAGGGACCTCGCGCTATTCCAGAGTGCTCTAAGAATGAACGGTAGGGCTCTGGGAGCATTCAGGAGGGCCCTCTGAAATGATCCCAGAGCTCTGGCTACAAATCTCTGAGCTCTGGCGGCAAATCCCCGGGCTCTGGCGGCAAATTTCCCGAGTCGGTGCCGCACATACCCGGGCTTTCCGGAGATTCTAAAGTGCTCTATAAGAAATTGAAAAAGCTGGTGGATGAAATGCTCCAGCTTTCTGGAGTTTTGCCAGTGTTGGTTGGGCATATTTATAAGGTGTAGCGCCATTTGCTAAAGCTCAGCGATCACTTTCTGCTGCTCCGGCAATGTTTGCCAGAGCATATTGCGGAGCCGCTAAAGTTGGCGCATTATTTTACCAATTCGTAATTACAGCTGACCGCAGGTACGTGAATTAACAGGCAGGAGCGGGTTTAATAACAGTAGAATGGTTAAAAAATAGTTAAAGAATTGCTAACGATTGTTGTTTATTCTTTATACATTAGCTGCACTTATCCTTGAAAAGCCATTGTAATCCGGTTTTTTATTTATCAATATAAACCAATCTCAATGGAAACGTTTTTGTCAGCTATCCTTCTATGGGCCGCCAATTTTGCTCCGCGCGGCTGGGCTTTTTGCCAGGGGCAGATTCTTTCTATAGCCCAGAATTCTGCTTTGTTTTCTTTATTAGGCACCACCTTTGGCGGTAACGGAACAACCACTTTTGCATTACCCAATTTTGCCAGCCGTGTTCCGGTAGGTGTTGGTCAGGGCCCGGGACTTAGTCCTTATGTGCTTGGCCAGGCATCAGGTGTGGAATCGGTTACGTTAATTACCACACAAATGCCTCAGCACACGCATATTGCATTTGTGGCAGCAGGATCAGGTGCCAGCAGTGCTACAGGTACGTTAAAAGCAATTAATGGTCCTGGTGGTTCTGATTTGCCAGGTGGCAATTATCTGGCGCAGGATACCGCAGCAGGTTCCACTGTGTATGGCAGCGCCGGCACACCGGTAAACATGAATGCCGGTGCAGTAGCTATTTCTGACATCACTGTTCCGTTGCCTGCTGTAACAAACGGAATGGCAGGCGGTAGCCAGCCGCACGACAATATTCAGCCTTACCTGGCCATTAATTACATCATTGCATTAGAAGGTATTTATCCTTCCAGAAATTAATCAAATAGTACTTTCTTAAACACCCTCTACTACAGCTAACAACGTTTGTTATGCCCATCCGTATCGGTTTACTTGTGCCATATTCTTCTATTTACCCGCAATTGTCCGGCTCATTGGTAAGTGGCGTATACGCTGCATTGCCACCTGCCCTTGTTAAAAGTGGCTTTTTTGAGTTTATTCCGGAATATGTAAAACAAGGCAGCCAGAAAGATGTGGAAGAGGCCGTTAAGAAACTATTGTTCTTTCACCAGGCCGATATTATTGCCGGCCTGGTGAATTATAAAACAGCAAAAGGGCTGGTACCTTTTATTGAAAGCGCCAATCGTATTGGCTTTTTTACGGATATGGGCGAATGTATTCCTTCGGAAGAACTACAATCGAAGCACGTATTTTTTAACAGCTTTCAGTTCTGGCAATCGGAATATGCACTGGGATATTGGGCGCAGCAGCAGTTTGGCGATAAAGGAGTGGTGGTAATGTCTATGTACGATGCAGGGTACCATTTGCAAAGCGCTTTCAGGCAGGGTGCTATTAAGGCAGGGGCTACCATTATGGATTACGAAATACTGCATGGTGGCGACATGCGGCAGAGCATGGTACAGCAACACATACATTTGTTTTTAGAAAAAATGCAGGCTGCCCCGCCTGCTTATATACATGTGATAGTTTGTGGCACAGAGGCCGTAGAGTTTTTAAAAGCTTATAAGGCATCAACGCTGAATGGGAATGTGCCTCTGATGATTTCTACGCACATGGCAGCGGAAGAAATACTGCAACAGGTGGCTGATTTGCAGCTGGAATGTTATGCAGCACCTATGTATAACTACGATTCAGACGAAAAAAACAATACAGGATTTAAAAAAGCTTATCTGAGGCTTACGGGCAAAAAACCTGATGTGTTTGCTTTGCTGGGCTACGAAATGGGCCTGGTGCTTACGGCACTTTTTCCTGAGTTGCAAAAACGCGATTGGGCAAAAGTGCAACAGCTTTTGCAGAGCCAGGTTATCCGCAGCCCGCGTGGCGAAAGAAGTTTTTACCTGGACAGTAGTTATAAACAGCCTCTTATTGATATAGAAAAAATACAACTGGGCACAGGCGCAGTAACCAGGCTGGTGATAGCGCAGGGCCAATGTTTAGATTATAACCATGAAATTTTTAAACAGATACACCATGAAAATGTAAGCGGTTGGCAAAACCCTTACCTGTGTGTATAGCTATCCATCATTTTTTGAACCGTACCTTATGATACCATTTCTACATCTGCGTTGTAAACGCTTATTTGTGCTGTGTTTTGTATTGTGTTGCCTGGCAAAAGCCAACGCGCAAACCCTTAATGCCGGTGATATTGTAATGACTGGCTGGAACACCTACACCAACACAGTTAGCTTTGTAAACCTGGTAACCATACCCGGCGGAACGGTGATTAGAATTACCGATTACGGATGGAATAATTCTACACAAACGTTTACCGGAACGGCTACAGGAGATGGGGTAATTACCTGGACTACTGCCTCTGTCTTTCCGGCAGGCACGTTGTTTTCCATGCGTTTTCAGCAAAAAAACTCAGATCCCCTCAGTGGCCCCCGGCTGGCGAATAATTCCACAGGTGATAGCTTAAACTCGCAGATTACGGCTGTAGTGGGTTACACATTAACCGATCCTGTCACCAATACAGGCGATGGGATATTTATTTTCCAGGGGGCCGAGAATAATCCTTTTTTTATTTATGGGTTTAACAATACCCAAGATGGTGCTGTGGATGCTACAGGATGGAATACGGTGGTATCCCAGAGTTTGCGTGATTCCAACTTTCCCGATGGCAATGGCAGTCAGAATACCCTTACCAAGGGTACCACTGCGGTGGGTATTACAGGGGGCGCTGGCTTTCAGCGTAACGTGCAGTATAATGGGCCTACCACTGCAGCAGATAAAGCTGCCTGGCTAGCCCGCTTAAACGACAGGAGTAACTGGACAGGGGATAATACCTCGCCTGGTTCTACTACCAATGGTATCTCAACTACTTCTACTACATTAAATATCAATGCTGCTCCTGTTTTTGCAAGAACATCACCTGCTACGCTTTCTTATTGTGCAAACGGAGGAGTGGTGAATGTAAATGCTTTATTAAAAGGTTATGACGTCAATACCGGGCAAACCCTTAGCTGGACTGTAACTACCGCCCCGGCACATAGTACCCTGGGTGGTTTCCCTTATTCCGCTTCTTCTACCGGAGACAGTGTAACTCCAGCGGGATTAACCCTTACGCCTGCGGCAGGCTATTCCGGACCGGATGCGTTTGTAATTAATCTTTCTGATGGAATAGTCAGTACCTCTTTAACCGTCAATGTTACGGTGAATGCGGCACCCGCTGTAGCTGCTATTACGGGCACTAATACGGTGTGTGCAGGCGCTACTACCCAATTGTCCAACACCACTTCCGGAGGTAGCTGGAGCAGCAGTAATACGGCTGTGGCTACGGTTGATGCCAGTGGTTTGGTAACCGGTTTGGCTGCGGGCACTTCTACCATTACTTATACTTATAACAATGGAGTCTGTAGTAATACAGCTACTGCATCCGTTGCTGTAAATGCATTACCTGCGGTAGCGGCTATTACCGGTACCACTACGGTTTGTTCCGGCTTAACTACCCAGTTGGCTGATGCCACTACCGGCGGCAGCTGGAGCAGCAGTAATACTGCTGTAGCCACCGTGGATGCCAGTGGTTTGGTAACGGCTGTAACGGCAGGCACTGCTACTATCTCTTATGCCTATAGCAATGGAACGTGTAGTAATACTGCCAGCGCTACTGTTACTGTAAACGCTACGCCAGCTGTAGCCGCCATTACGGGCACCACTTCCGTATGTGCGGGTTTAACTACTCAGCTATCAAACGTTACTACGGGTGGCAGCTGGAGCAGCAGCAATACTGCTGTGGCAACTATTGATACCAGTGGCCTGGTAACCGGCGTAGCTGCGGGTACTGCCACTATTACCTATACTTATAACAATGGAAGCTGTACTAATACTGCCACTGCTACGGTAACTGTAAACGCATTACCTGCGGTGGCTGCCATTACCGGTACTACCACTGTTTGCACCGGTTTAACAACGCAACTGGCTGATGCTACTACGGGTGGCAGCTGGAGCAGCAGTAATACCGCCGTGGCTACAGTAGATGCAAGTGGCCTGGTAACAGGCGTAACAGCCGGATCAGCCACTATTACTTATACTTATAATAACGGCACCTGTAGCAATACCGCTACTGCTGCTGTTACGGTAAATGCAACTCCCACAGTGGCCGCTATTACCGGTACTACTGCCGTATGTGAGGGATTAACCACGCACTTGGCAAACGCTACTGCCGGCGGTAGCTGGAGCAGCAGTAATACGGCTGCGGCAACAATTGACGCCAGTGGTTTGGTTACTGGTTTGCTGGCCGGAACAACAACTATTACTTACACTTATAATAACGGAAGTTGTACTAACACTGCTACTGCAAAGGTTACGGTAAATGCGTTGCCAACAGTAGCCGCTATTACCGGCACTACTACCGTTTGTGCAGGCCTTACCACTCAATTAGCAGATGCTACTACCGGTGGCAGCTGGAGCAGCAGTAACATTGCTGTGGCAACTATTGATGCCAGTGGGCTGGTAACTGGTGTAGCCGCAGGCACAGCCACTATTACCTATACTTATAATAATGGAACCTGCAGCAATACGGCTACTACTTCTGTAACCGTAAATGCACTACCCACGGCGGCCGCTATAACGGGTACAACTACGGTGTGTGCCGGTTTAACTACCCAGTTAGCAGATGCTACTGCCGGTGACAGCTGGAGCAGTAGTAATACAGCCGTGGCAACTATTGATGCCAGTGGTCTGGTAACTGGTATCGCCGCAGGTACAACCACCATTACCTATACCTATAATAATGGTACTTGTAGCAATACCGCTACCGCTACGGTAACTGTGAATGCGTTACCAGCTGTGGCCGCTATTACAGGCACTAACAGCGTATGTGTGGGATTAACTACTCAGTTGTCTAACGCTACTGCCGGTGGCAGCTGGACCAGTAGTAATACCGCTGCGGCAACAGTTGACGCCAGTGGTCTGGTTACTGGTGTAAGTGCAGGCACAAGTACTATTACCTATACCTATAATAACGGAACCTGCAGTAATACCGCCACCACTACGGTAACTGTGAATGCGTTGCCAGCTGTGGCAGCAATTACGGGCACTGCCAGTGTATGCGCGGGTTTAACCACACAGTTATCTGATGCTACCACTGGTGGCAGCTGGAGCAGTAGTAATACGGCTGTGGCAACTATTGATGCCAGTGGCCTGGTTACGGGTGTAAGTGCAGGCACAAGTACTATTACCTATACCTACAATAACGGAACCTGTAGCAATACGGCTACTACTTCTGTAACCGTAAATGCATTACCAACCGTGGCCGCGGTTACGGGTACAACTACGGTGTGTGTGGGTTTAACCACTCAATTAGCCGATGCTACTGCCGGTGGCAGCTGGAGCAGTGATAATACAGCTGTGGCAACGGTAGACGCCAGTGGTCTGGTAACAGCAGTTTCAGCGGGTACAGCCACTATTACTTATACTTACAATAACGGAACCTGTAGCAATACCGCTACTGCCAGCGTAACAGTGAATGCCTTGCCGGTGGTGGCTGCTATTACCGGTACTACCACTGTGTGTGCGGGTTTAACCACGCAATTGTCTGATGCTACCGCCGGAGGCAGCTGGAGCAGCGGTAATACTGCTGTGGCAACTATCGATGCCAGTGGCCTGATAACCGGTGTTGTTGCAGGCACAAGCACCATTACCTATACTTATAATAATGGAACCTGTACCAATATAGCCGCCACTACGGTAACTGTGAATGCGTTGCCAGCTGTGGCAGCTATTACGGGTACTACCAGTGTATGTACGGGTAGTGCCTCTCAATTATCTGATGCTACCACCGGTGGCAGCTGGAGTAGTGATAATACCGCCATTGCAACAGTGGACGCCAGTGGCCTGGTAACCGGTGTATCTGCCGGAACTGCCACTATTACTTATACTTATAATAACGGAACCTGTAGCAATACAGCTACTGCAACTATTACGGTAAATGCATTGCCTGTGGTAGCCGCTATTACCGGTACTACTTCTGTATGTGCCGGTTTAACTACTCAATTGGCAAATGCTACTACTGGTGGCAGCTGGAGTAGCAGCAATACTTCTGTGGCAACGGTAGATGCCAGTGGCCTTGTAACTGGTGTTTCTGACGGAACAGCCACTATTACTTATACTTACAATAACGGCACCTGTAGCAATACCGCCACTGCCAGCGCAACAGTAAATCCATTGCCTGTTGTGGCCGCTATTACCGGTACTACTTCTGTATGTGCTGGTTTAACCACGCAGCTGGCTGATGCTACCGCCGGAGGCAGCTGGAGCAGCAATAATACTGCTGTGGCAACAGTGGATGCCGGTGGTTTGGTAACTGGTGTTTCTGCCGGAACTGTAATAATCACGTATAGTTATAACAACGGTACCTGTAGCAACGCTTCAACGGTAGCTGTTACCGTAAATGCGCTGCCTGTATTGGCTGCCATTACGGGTACTACCACTGTATGTGCCGGACTTACTACACAACTGTCTGATGCTACCACAGGTGGTAGCTGGAGTAGCAGCAATACCGCTGCGGCTATTGTTAACAGCAGTACGGGGGTGGTAACGGGTGTATCTGCCGGAACTGCTGCTATTACCTATACTTATAATAACGGCACCTGTACCAATTCAGTAACTACTACGGTTACGGTAAATGCGCTGCCAGCGGTAGCGGCTGTTACCGGATCAACAACGGTGTGTGCCGGATTAACTACGCAGCTGGCCAATGCTACGGCAGGCGGCAGCTGGAGCAGTGGTAATACAGCGGTAGCTACAGTAAACGCTTCCAGTGGCCTGGTAACAGGTGTGGCAGCAGGAACTGCGGTTGTTACGTATAGCTTTAACAATGGAACCTGTAGCAACAGTGCTGCAACAACCATTACGGTTAACGCTTTACCAGTGCTGGCTGCTATTACCGGTACCACTACTGTATGTACCGGGTTAACTACGCAGCTGGCTAATGCTACTGCCGGTGGCAGCTGGAGCAGCAGTAACACAGCCGTGGCTACGGTTAACAGCAGTACAGGTTTGGTAACCGGTGTTGCTGCCGGAACCGCTACGATCACGTATACCTATAGTAACGGAACCTGTACCAATGCCGTTACTGCAACCGTTACGGTTAATACCAGGCCGGTAACACCGGTGATTACGCCGGGTGGTGCATTAAGCTTCTGCCTGGGATCGAGCGTTACGCTTACTTCTTCCTCCGCTACGGGCAACCAGTGGTTTAATAATGGAATAGCTATAGCAGGAGCAACCGGCAGTACGTACGCTGCTACCGCCAGTGGTATTTACACGGTGCGTGTAACCAATGCATCCGGTTGTTCGGCAGTGTCGGCTCCGCAGATTGTGGTAGTGTTTACATTACCTACGGCTATTGTTACTGTAAACGGGCCGCTGGGTATATGCGCAGGTGGTAATGTGGTGTTCACTTCCGCTTCCGCCACCGGTAATCAATGGTACCTGAATGGTGCGCCTGTTTCCGGTGCCACCGCACAGTCTTACACGGCAACTGCGGCTGGTTCTTATTCACTTACCGTAACCAATAGCAGTGGTTGTACGGCTACCTCATTGCCTTTTGTAGTTACTGTTAACCCATTACCAGTATTGACTGTAACCAGTGAGGCAGGTTCCATTTCCAAAGGTGATGTAACCCGCTTGTCGGTAACTTCCAGCACTACTATTGCAGCAGCCAGCTGGACGCCGACAGCATCGCTGAACTTCCCGCTAAGCACTTCGCCAACGGCCCGTCCGCTCGAAACCACACAATACACTGTTGCAGTAACAGATATTGCGGGTTGTAAGGCTACAGGTAATGTAACCATACAAGTGGTGGAAGACTTTAAGTTAACCCCACGTGTAATCATTACACCGAATGGTGATGGTGTTAACGACAAGTTTATCATTGATAATATTGATGCCTATCCGGATAATACGTTACGCATCTTTGACCGCAGCGGTAAACTGATATACGAGAAAGAAAATTACCGTAACGATTGGGAAGGACGAACAGGCCTGCGTGCATTCCAGGACGACACTTATTTCTATGTGTTAACGGTGAAAGGCAGGATTATTAAAAAGGGAACTATTACACTTGTCCGTTAACAGTATTGTAAAACAAGCAAATCAGGAAGTATGAAAAAGTATATAATTGGGATAGTGCTGATCAGTTGCCTAAGCTTACAAGGCAAAGCACAATTGTACTATAACAACCAGGCAGCCCGTTTTTTCCGTAACAACTATCTGGCTAACCCTGCATTTGCAGGCAGCCGCAACCAGCCATTTTTATATGGTCTGGTAAACCGCAGCTGGATAGGGTTTGACGGTGCACCTACCTTAATACAGTTTGCCGGAGATCTTCCTTTTGGTGCGCACTCCGGTGCGGGCCTTCAGGTAGCTTCCGACAAAAGCGGTGTGCTGCAACGTACGTATGCTAAACTGAGTTATGCCTATAAGATAAAATTGGGTGGCCCTTCGGAATGGATAAAGCTGGGCTTTTCCTTAACCGGCTATCGCCAGCGTTTGGATAATACTGCTATTACAGATGGAGGTGCTATTGACCCTACTGCAAAAGCGTTTAATGATCAGGATTGGCATGTTGACGGAGATTTTGGTGCCGTTTACCAAACAGAAGGGTTTCAGTTTAGTGCAACCGCTTTTAACCTGCGTCGTTGGTTTCCTCCATTAAACAAACAGCCTGTAGATTTAGAAACAGTGGCTTGTATGGCGTCTTATGCTTTTCAAACTTCCAGCAATATTGAGTTAAAGCCATTGCTCTCTGCCCGTTTTTTCACCAAATCTAACTGGGTGGCAGCAGTAGGTGGTCAGTTTACGTACGATCACCTGTTTCATGCCAGTGCTGTTTGGCAAAACACCGGAAGCATTTGTGGAACACTGGGTTTTATGGTAAAGCAATTGGGTGAATTAAACTTTACCTATGCTTCCAATAATAAGCAGGGATATGGGCAGCAGTATGAAGTAGGGTTGGGGGTAGCCTTGCCTGGTAAGAAATTAAACGAGGTAAAGCAGAAATAGTTAACGATAATGGTAAGTTAGCCCCATAGCTGGTGGTTGCCAGTAAGGGGCTGGCTGCCTCTTGCGGAGTTTCGGAATATGAATTAGTGAAAGCTTTGCCTGAACTCCAGTGGTGATTTAGGTTAGACATTGAGGTCTGTTAAATGGCATAAAACCTGCCTTTATTTTGAGAAACCGGATTTTTCTATAACTGGTAGCCGAATGCCAAGCTTGTATACTTTGCAATAAGCTGCAACACTTTCTGCTTTTCTCAGAAGGTTGCTTAGTGAGTAGCTGAAGTCGATGGCATTCATATCCGGATACATAATAAGGCAGGCTATATTCTCTGCAGCCTTTGCAGCCAATTGGTTTCGTACTTTGTTTAATCTTGCGTATCCGGCAACTTGCCGGATATCCTGATGTATCTGTCCCTTTTGATACTGCAGCTTGTACTTGGCATCTATCACTAATTCGCAACCAGGCTTCGAGATCAATACGTCCAGCACATTGCCATATGTGCTGAACTGGTAATGAATATAATCTTTATCCTGGGGATTTGCTTTTAACAATTGTGTGTAGCAGTATAGCTCAAAGAGCCGTGGCATATCAATCCAGAAAGGAGGTGTTTTTATTTCTTTATTGGCCGTTTCCGAAAGATTGTATGCAAATTTTCTGAGGATTTGTCTGCCAACGGCAATTGCTTCTTTGTATTCTTTAAAGAAGGCGCTGTATCGTACCTGCTTCAATTGGTCTTCATTCAACTCATTGCCAATTTGTTCAAATGCCGGACGGCAGTAGTTTGTCAGGTGTGTTATTGTTGTGAGATTATCTCCTGTAAACAGGGATTTGTTATTTTCTATGTAGCTGACGGCAAAACGAAGTACTTTTTTCAGGAAGCGGTTTTCGATATTGTCGGCGCCAAACACCTGGTATTCACAGAAAGTTTGTAAGGAGCGGCTTTTAAGTATGTTTTGTTTAATGTTTGATCCAACCAGTATTTTGCCTTTGATTGTGTTAGTCAGATTTTTTTGCACTTTGTAATACGACTTTTTCAGTCCCTTACGCACAATAACTTTCAGTAGTTGTAGAAACTGTATAATCAGGAAGGGCGTAAGCCGGTCTTCCTGTTGTGTTACCGGTATTTGTGAAGTGTTCCAATCAATCAGTACAAGGTTTTCTGTATAGCGGGAGGGGAGCCCGGCAGCCATGATGTCCAGTAGTATTTTGAGGTAATCAATTTCCTGATATTCAACAGGGGGGAGGTTGTAATTCGGGCTCTCCAGACTCATTTCAGGGTCGGGGTCGTTGGTTGTTGCGTCAAAAATAGCTGCTAGTTTGGTATTGATTTTGGGTTCTACCTGTATCACTTTTTTTTCTTTAACCAGCCAGTCTACGCCAACATAGTAATCAGCTGTGAGAGAGAAAGTTTGCGCATTTTTCTGCTGTATCAAAAAAGGGTAAATGTTCCGTCCGCGCTCACGTTTAAACACGCGAATGTTATCCGGGTTAACCCTGGCAAAGATTTCTTCACTCAACGCCAGAGTATTTATTCCATCTCCGGCAATAGAATGGTATACCTCCACGCTGGCATGCTCTGTAAGTAGTATCTTCATGATACTTATTGTTTCAGGCTGATTATGTAGTTTTTGACATCCATTTGGGCTACAGTGCCGTTTAATATCCCATCCTTTACATATTCAAGCAATATCGGAACCACTTCATAAGTCATTTTCAACCGGAATAATTCATCTCTTTCCTCTATTGATGGAGCATCCTGCTTTTTTACAATGAAATAACTGTGACCTACCTGTACATCCTTTGCTTCAAACTCAGGGCTTACATTATTGCTATTAAACAACGCAGCTACTTTTGTGAAGCCTGCGGTGTTGAAGTATATTTCTTCATCTTCTTCCAATGCTTCCGGCAGCACATCTACAAAGGCAAACCTCCTTCTGATAGCGTAATCAATATGTCCTACACTGCGGTCTGCGGTATTCATGGTGCCGATAATGTAAAAGTTGGGCGGTAATACCAGCTGTTTATCGCCATCTATTGCATACATGCTGTTTACTGGTTTGTTCCGGTACTCCAGTCCGTAAATCAGCTCGCCCAAAACAGATGAAAGATTAGCACGATTAATTTCGTCTATAATGAGGACGTAGTTTTTTAGTTTTGTTTCAACAACTTCTGTTTGCGATGGCAGTGGGTGTTTTTTCAGATATTCATAGTACATGTCCACTATCCGGATAAAATAACTTGAGTGTTGCTTTGTAAGCTCCTGCAGATCGGGGATGTTTTTAATCTGCGATCGTTCTTTTACTCCGGAGGCAATAATTTTCTCCAATTCTGAATACTTCATGTTTAGCCCGTTTTTATGGGCTATCCAATTGTCGCCTTTGTACTTAAATTTCTTATCATCAGGTTCGAACAGATAAACCTGGTCGGTCAGGGATAATTTTTGCTCTTTACTTTCCGCAATCTGTTCTTTGATATCATCAATGAAAAGTTGAAAATGGCTTATGTTTACTTCTGCGGTTGGTTGAGAAGTCGACTGGTTAAGAGCAAAATTCTGGTAGGCTTCCTCTGCAATTTGAGCCAGTATTTTGTTTTCTGCATTGTAAACAATTCCCTTGTCATCGGGGTCGGGTTTTGCTACTAATCCTCTTACAAAATCTTCGTAGCTGTAGGAAGGGTGAAACTGTATAATTTTACAGTCTTTAGTGTTTTCAGATGTTGTGGTTGCATTTAGTTTGCCGTACAGAAATTTGGCAACTGCTGCACTATAAGAATTGGCGCCGTTAATAATCACTCCCTCTTTTTCCCATGCCTTCTGTTCATACATATTAACAATGTCGTTATACGGGGCTGTATATTCCTTGCCTTCTGAGTTTTCAACCCGTACGCCGTTTCCATTTACTCCCAGTATCCTAAAATTCAATTTGGTTTTTGCGGTGGGTATGCTGGTCTGGTTTTGGCAATTTGCGGTTATAATTTCCTTTGTCAATCCAGATGTGCTGTTAGCATCAGTCAGCATTTGGGCTATTTCCTTTGCTAATCTGGTCTTACCTGTGCCTGGAGGTCCTTGTAGGATAATCTGCTTTTTATATTTTAACAGGGCGCTGATCTCTGCAATTTTATCCTCACTCATATCATTATTCGGTGCTTTGTTGGAATGTGTAAAGTCGTGCTCTTCATAAACCTGCCAGGGATATGTTATGATTTGGTAGCCATCATCAGTTTGAAGCGCTTTTTTAAAAAGCTGTTGCATCTGGTAGCTGTTTTCAAACCAGGTGGGCTTCCATTCTATCTCAGGCTCTGCTACATGTTTAGTCAATAAAGCATACAACTCCCATAGCTTATGCTGATTGACTATGGTACACAAAAGCTGAGGCTGCAACCCGGCTATCAGCCGATTGGTTGCGGCTCGTCTGTCGAAATTTGTATATTCACGTATTTGGGTCTTCAGCTCGTTATATACTTCATATTGCGGGTTATATTGTTCCTGAGCAATTTTCTGCAGCAAAGGGGCAATCTCATCCCAATGTGTTTTAATTGCTTCTTTCTCCTTATTTGTAAAGTATCCCTGTTTTAGTGACGAAACGCATTGATCAGAGGATTTTATGAAAAACTCATGAAATACATCCTGATTCCAATTTTCCCAATGGGAGCCGCTGGCTGCTTCTTTTATAAATTCAGGAACGAACTTTTTATAATTCGCTTGCCAGTCTGTCCATACATTGATGCCCTTACATATATTTTCCAGTGTTCGCCTTTCCATATTGAATGTTCTCAAATTTATAAAAAATCTGTAGAGGCTCCAATCCTTTCTCCTGTTAACAGTACTTCTGATATCCAGCTTGAGCAACTTTAAACTGCGGTTGTTTTTTACCGAAAGCTTTGCCTGAACTCCAGTGGTGATAACTGTGTTTTTATTTTAAACAATCTGCTGAACGATTGAGGCCTGTCAAACCCCAGCTCGTAGGCTATTTCGCTTACAGACAGGTTGGTGGTGGAAAGCTTCTCTTTGGCCTTTTCAATAACCCGGTTGTGAATATGCTCCTGCGTACTTAGCCCGGTTAGTGATTTTAGTAATCCGCGTAAATAGCCGGGCGACACATGAAGATGTTGGGATATATACTCCACGCCAGGCAGGCCGTTTTTTGTCAGTTCACCGCTTTCAAAATAATCTGTGAGCAGTTTTTCCAGCCTATCCAGTATCTGGTGATTGCTTTTTTTGCGGGTAATAAACTGGCGGTTGTAAAACCGTTCTGAGTAGCTCAGCAGTGTTTCCAGTTGTGAAACGATAATCTGCTGGGTGAATTTGTCAATGTTGTTTTGGTATTCCCGGTGTATGTTTTCAATAATGGCGTTGATAATGGTTTCTTCTTTTTCGGAAAGAAAAAGGGCTTCGTTTACGGAGTAATCAAAAAAATCGTACTGTTTAATAGCCTTGGCCAGTGAGGTATTCCAGAGAAAATCAGGGTGAATTAATAGCAGCCATCCGGTGTGCTGTGGAGGCTGCTGTTCGTTTCCGGAAATGCTGAACACCTGGTTGGGGGCTATGAAAAACAATACGCCCCGGTCAAAATCGTATTCCTGCTGGCCGTATTTTATTTTGGTGTTGGTGGTCCTTTTGAGGGAGATAGAATAGAACTGCTGTGTCCAGCTGGTTGCATCCGGCAGTCGGGTAACAACACTGTAATCGATAATACTGATTAAGGGGTGCTCCGGTGCGGGAAGCCCCCTTAACTGGTGAAACTCTTGTATGGTTTTAATATGGTATGGTAGCTTGTTGCTCATACAGTGCTATTGCTTATTGCTGATGAAAACCGGCGGCAAACTCCGTTGCGTAATCTTCCAGTTTCACTTTACCCAAAACAGGTTTATTGGTTATAAAATCTTCCTGCAGCAACCCGTTGTGAATGGCCAGCCCCAGTTCTACAAAGTTCATAGCTGTATTTTCCGGCATTCCGTTTTGCAGCAGCGGTTGCAGCACCTGTTCTTTTTCCAAAGTAAGCCATTTAAGGTCAGGAATGCCAATTGCTTTTCCCAGCACCGCGGCAATTTCATTACAGGTTCTTTCATCACTGGCCACGTAGCGTACGGGATTGTGCACGTTGGTAGCCAGTATTTCTTCCGCAGTGGCAGCAGCAATATCAGTGGGGGCCACCAGCGGAAAACTGTCGTTACCGCCGTATACGCTACCTATAAAACCGGCCGCTTTAATCATACCCGTAAAATGCAGCAGGTTATAGTAAAAATAGCCTGGCCGTATATGCGTAAGCTGTATTTGCGGCAGTGCATTCAGCAATTGCTCTACTTTATAGGAACCGGTAATAAAACCCGTACCTGACGAAAGGTGCGCACCAAAGCTGCTTAAATGGAATACCCTTTTTACGCCGGATTGCTGAATGGCCTGGGCATAGCAGCTACCCACTGTTTCATAGTAAGCAATAACATCGGGCGCTGCATAGTTAGGTGGCACCATGCAATACACCATATCTGCGCCGGTAAAGGTGCTGGTTAAAAAAGCAGCATCGGTTACCTGGCCAATGGCTGCTGTGGCACCCAGCGCCTCAATAGGGCCCTGCTTTTGCGGGTTGCTGCTTATTAGGGTTACGGTATGCCCTTTTTGTATCAGCGCTGTTGCCAGCGGCTTGCTAATATGCCCCAGTGAGCCTGTAATAACAATTTTCATTTTGTAGCTATTTAATGCTGCAAAGTTGTGTGGTGGTAAAAAAGCAGCTGTAACAACATCGACTGTTGTTGTTGCAAAAACGCATGTTTCCGCATAAAAATGCAACTTATCTTTTTCTCCGGCGAGCTGGCGGAAATGCTCAGCCAACTCGCCAGAGCGCTTAGGAAGCTCGCTGAAATGTCCGGTCAGTTGGCTGAACACTCTGGTGAGTTTCCTGAACGCTCCGGTAACTATCCTGACATTCCAGGGAGCTGGCGGAAATATCCAGACAGTTGTCTCGTCATTCCGCAGAGTTGGCTGAAGAGGCCAGAGAGTTGTCTGAGCATTTCAGAGAGTTGTCTGAAATGGCCAGCAGGTTGGCGGAAATGATCGGCGAGTTGGTGGATTAAATTGTTAAGTTGGGTAATTGGGGGCGCGAGCTTTGCCGGGAGTTAGATGGGGGTCTGTTAGAGAGGTGGCCAACTGTACGGTTCATCCGCACAGCTATCCCGATCAATCGTACATATGTCTCACTGAACCGGATAGCTGTCTGACTCATCCGTACAACTATCCCGATGAGTGGGACAGCTATCCCGATCATCCGTACACATGTCGCACTGAACCGGACAGCTGTCTGACTCATCCGTACAGCTATCCCGATGAATGGGACAGCTACGCCGATCTTCCGTACATATGTCGCACTGAACCAGACAGCTGTCTGACTCATCCGTACAGCTATCCCAATGAGTGAGACAGTTATCCCGATCATCCGTATATATTTAGCACTGAACCGAACAGTGACGAAACTACTTAGCAACCCGTGCCTCCCCATCATCCGGCAAATCTCCCCCTACGGCAGCACCTCAAAAAGAAAGAATTGCGTCTTCTCGTCCTTATTAAAATTATTATCACTCACCAGCACCAGCGAGCGGTGTCCGTTAGGCAGTACCGGCCCCCAGGTAATTCCCTCTATATTATCTATATACCGGTTCAGGCTTTCGGTATTCAGCAGCAGCTTTTTAGTAACCGGCTGAAAGTTTTTATCCTCCAAAAGGGATGCTACTGCGGTAACGTTGGTAGCCTTTTCCAGGTTTACCAGATAAAGGCGTACGGTAAAGCCTACGCCATCTGTAAAAGAGCGTTCAATGGTTATCAGCTCGTGTGTATTAATGGCCAGTATTTCAGATATACCGTTTACGGAAAATTTACCGGCCGCAAGCGGAGCGTGGGCTATCGGTTCCAGCGGGTAGGCGTATTGGGCGGTGCATTTTCCGGTAGTCATATCCCATTGTAACAGTCTGGTATAACTGCCGGCAGTGGGTGTGGCACGCGGGCCATCTTCATACAACGGCTCTTCCATAGCGGCAAACAGAACCCGGTAGCTATCCGCAAAAGAAAGGCCTTCCAGTGTGCCGTTCTGGCGTGTGCCTTTTTCGGTGGGCTGCATGCGAAAGCGGGCGGGTAGCTCCAGGCTGTCTGTGCACTGGCCCTGTGCGTTGGTAATATAAATAGCGGGGTGTATCAGCACGGTGTCGCCACTTTTTACCCGGCGTTCGCCTTCGCTGCTCCAGAACCACTGTTTATTAACGGGGTGGTAGCGGATAGATTCGGGGTCGGGCGTGGGGCCGCCGCCCTGTTTAAGGCTGGGGTATGGGCGGCCATTGGGCTGGCGCAGGGTGGTAACGGCCAGCAGCTGTACGCTGTCTATGCCTTTGGTGTTAAAGGGTATGGCGGCGGTGTAGTAGCGGGCGTAGTTGCTGTCGCTACGGTCGTCGCAAATAAGGTAGTATTGGTGGGTGGCGGCTTTGTAGTCAATGCCGGAGAGGCCGCCCACAGCGGTTTGGTTAAACTGGCGGGGGCAGGGCAGTACATATTCGTTCAGTAACTGCAGGCTGGCAATGGTGGTGCCGGAAGCCGAACCGGCTGCCTGCCTGTGGGCAGCGCAGCCGGTTGCGGTAACAAGGGTAAGATATACTATAAAGCTTCTCATGTTAATATCCTTCGTTTTTTGTATAGCCCGCCAAATCTAACTCAGTTTGCGGAATTGGATAGTATAACAAATAGTTACGACTGTTAAGGGCAGGCAGCAGATCGGTACGGTTGGTGCGCTTAATATCGTACCACCAGTAGCCTTCGGCATAAAACTCGCGGCGGCGCTCGTTCAGCAGCAGGCTTTGCAGGCCGGTGGCGTTCAAGCCGGTAAGATAGGCGGCGGTGGGTGTTGTTTGGTAACGGGCGGCAAAGTACGGGGCCAGGGTGGCTGCGGCGGCGCTGCCTGCGCCCTGTGCTTCGGCTTTAATCAGGTATATTTCTGCAAGGCGGCTCACCACAATAGGGGTGTAGGCGGCGCTGGTAGTGCTTACCAACTGCTGGCCGCTGATGCCGTTGGGGAATTTGATAATGCGGTTATTATCTGCAGAAAACGTGGCTGCTTTTCTTTTATCACCTGCGGCGGCTTCGTTATCGGCAAACAGGGTAGTGTACTGATCGCTGGCAGGGGAGTAGCCCCAGGAGCCATCAATATCATTCACCTGCTGGTAAAACAGGTGCGGGTTGGCGGCGGTGTTGTTGGCCAGGGCAAAAATCAGCTCTCTGGCGGTGCTGCCGGCTACAAACTGGCTGGCATAGGCGGTGGCATCGGCAGAAAGGGTAAAGCCGCTAGTGGTGTAGCTCAGCACCTTATCGGCATAGGCAATGGCGTTGGCATTGTCTTTAGTAGCCAGGTATACGCGGGCAGCCAGTGCTTGTACGGCCTGGGTGCTTACATAAAAACGGTCGCTGTAGTTGGCTACCAGTTTTTCGGCGCTGGTAAGGTCGGCCTTTATCAGGTCCCAGGTGGTCTCTTCGGTAGAGCGCTGCACTACATCGTAGGTTCTTTTGGTTAACAGCGGCATGCCTCCCCAGCGGGCGGCCAGGTGGTAATAGACAAGTGCGCGAAAGTACAGGGCTTCTCCTTTAATGGTGGCGAAGCTGGCGGGTTGCGGATTGTTGTCGATGGTTTCCAGCAAAAAGTTGATTTTGTTCAGTGCCAGAAAAGCGGTTTGCCACATGGTGGCAATAGCGGCATCGGAGGGCGACATATTTACATAGTCGCTGCTCATGGTAAAGCCGGGGCCGCCTTTCAGGTTACCGGCCTTAATATCAAAATCAAACCAGAAAGTAAACAGCACGTTTTCCATTTGCGAGTACATGCCTACGCGCAGGGTGTTAATGTCGTTGCTGTTGAGTGCCTCCTGCGGTATCTGGTCTTTGGGGCGTATGCCATCCAGCTGCTTGCTGCAGCTGCTGCAAACGGCCATCAGTAAAACTGCAATAGAAAGTATATTCTTTTTCATATAAGATTGCCTGGGAGTGATCAGAATTTAATGTTTACACCTACCATATAAGTACGCAGGGCGGATTGCAGGCCAAAGTCTACACCATAGTTGCTATCGCCCGGTGTGGTTACAAAACTCTGTTCAGGGTCGTAACCGGAGTAGCCGGTAAAGGTGAACAGGTTATCGGCCGTTATATAAATGCGTATGTTGTCCATCTTCCATTTTTGCGTAAGCGTGGCGGGCAGGGTGTAAGCCAGTGTTACGGTTTTTATGCGGAAGAAAGAGCCGTTTTCGAGAAAGCGGGTGCTGGCCATGGCGTTGTAGTTATAGGTATAGCCAGAGAACACGCCTTTGCGTACGGGCCGCGGTGTGGTATTGCTGGTGCCGGGGCCGCGCCAGTAGCTGTTGGCGGCTGCCTGGCTTACGTTGTAGTATTGCTCTACGGTTTGGCCGTTTTCAATTTTAACGTTGCTCAGTGCATCGCCCAGGTGTTCTGCACCTTCGGAGTTAATACCGCGCCAGGAGGCTACTACACGGCTGCCGCTGGAAAACTGGGAGAATATATTGCACTCAAAGTTTTTCCAGCGCAGGTTGTTGGTAATACCGCCAAAAAAGTCGGGAATAGCTTTGCCTACATACTGGCGGTCTGCATCGGTAATATCACCATCGTTGTTATAATCATCATACCGCACATCGCCTGCGCGCACGCCTTTGGCAAACAGTTTCTGCGGCACCTCGCTATCGTACTGGTAAATACCCGTTTGGCGCAGCATGTAAAAGGCGCTTACGGGTTTACCGTTGATGAGGGCGTGCATTTGTCCGCCAATTTGCTCAAAGCCGGAGGCGGGTACTATATACATATCCTTGTTCTGATACAGGGATAACAGTTTGTTGCTGATGAAGCTGATGTTGGCACCGGCCGTCCATTGTACTGCAGCGGTGGTTATTTTGCCGTTGGCAGCCAGTTCCCAGCCCCTGTTTTGCAGCGAGCCTATGTTGGAAGGAATGCTGGTATAGCCGGAGGTGGCGTAAATGGGGCGACTGTACAACAGATCGGTATTTTTCTGCTGAAAGTAATCGGCCGTAAAGCTGATTCTGCCATTGAATAATTCCGCATCCACACCCACATCAAACTGGCGTGCTTTTTCCCAGGTTACGTTCTGTGCATCCTGCGATACCACAAAGCCACCCTGGTTGTTGTAGGAGCTGCCGGCGCTTACCAGCGATAAAGCGGCGTAGTTGCCTATACCTGCCAGGCTGCCCGTTACGCCGTAGCTGCTGCGCAGTTTCAGAAAGCTTATCACACGCTGTGCTGCGGGCCAGAACTGCTCGCGGGAGAGTACCCAGCCCAGCGATACGGAGGGGAAGGTGCCAAAGCGGTGATCTTTGGAAAAGCGGGAACTACCATCGCGCCGTACACTGGCGTTGAGCAGGTAGCGGCCGTCGTAATCCAGCGTAAGCCTGCCCAGGTACGATTCCAGGTTGTAGGCGTTGTAGCCGTTGCCCGCAGGATCGGCATATACCGCCGGGCCTGCATTAATAATATCCAGGTTGGAAGAAGGGTAGGCGTTGGCGGAATAGTTGCTGCTGTAAATGCCCAGCAGGTCGGAGGTGTATTTTTCGTACGAGTGGCCGGCCATAAGGGTATAGTTGAGCAGGCCTGCTTTGTTGGTATAGCTAAAGATGTTGTCGAACACATAACGCACGCCCAGGTTTCTGTTCTGTAACAATGCACCCCAGCCGGCGCTGCGGGCGCGGGCAGCCATCTGATCGGTCAGCTTTTTGCGTTCATCTATCAGGGTGCCGTAGGCGCTTATGCTGGGTGTGTATTTAAAACCTTTCAGCGGGGTAATATCCAGGCTAACGGAGCCCAGGCCTTCAAAGGTGTTGCGCGTCCATTTTTCTTCATTAATCTCCATTACGGGATTGTGGCGGAAAATATAGGTGCCGTTTACTTTATAGGTACCATCTGCCAGGTAAGGGCTGTACCAGGGCTGCTCTTCCCGCGCGTTGCGCAGCACTTTAAGGCTGGTATTGTCTTCCTCCACCAGTCTGCGTGGGGTAACAGTGCCGGAAAGGTTTACGTTTAATTTTATAGAACGGCTCAGCTCGTGGCTTATTTTAAAGCGCATGCTAAACTGGCGGTAGTTGCTGGTGTTAAGTATGCCCTGCTGGTTAAAATAACCAAAGCTGGCGTAGAGCTGTGTTTTATCGGTACCACCGGATAGGTTGGCATCTACAGACCGTATCTGTGCCTGTGAGCGGGATATGCTTTTCACCCAGTCTGTTTCCTGTATCATCCCCGGTTTGTACAGCGTAAGCGAAGTGCCTTTTTGCGCGTTGTAGTTATCAACTGCTGCCTGCATTACCTGTGTGTACTGCGCGCTGTTGGCCATTTTAATATCGTGATAAATAGTGCCGCTGCCGGTATAGGCACTTACGTTTACCTGTGTTTTACCGGGCTTGCCGTTTTTGGTGGTGATGATGATAACACCGCTGCTGGCACGGGAGCCGTAGATGGAAGCGGCAGAGGCGTCTTTCAGTACTTCTATATTCTCCACATCGTTCGGGTTAAGGTTGGGGTAAAACTCGGTAGGCGTACCATCTATTACATACAGGGGCGAGCTGTTGCTGCTAATGCTGCCTACACCGCGTACCATTACCACGGGTTTGGTACCGGGTGTACCGGCAGGGGTAATAATGTTTACACCGGAGGCACGGCCCTGTAACAGTTTCAGCGCATCGTAGGTGCCGCCTTTATCGGTATTATCGGGCTTTACAGAGCTGATGGCACCGCTTACCTGCTTTTTCTGCTGGCTGCCGTAGCCCACCACCACAATATCGTTTAAGCTGGCGCGGGCTTCTTTCAGTCGTACCAGTAAGGAATTGTCTTCCCCGCTCTTCATTTCAAAAGCAGCTATGGTATAGGTTTCATAGCCTATATGTGTAAACCGGAACTGATAGCTGGTGCCGGTTACCAGGCGTGTGGCGGTAAAAACACCTTTCTCGTCTGTTACACTGGTTTGTATGCTGGTGCTGCCTTTGGCATTAAAGCTTACGGTAACGCCTGCTATGGGTTTGCCTTTTTCTGTTAATACAATACCCTTTAGGGTTCCCGACTGCTGTGCCCGGATGGCAGTGGTGCTGAGAAACAGCAGCGCCAGCAGCAGGGTGATGGAAGTAAAGGTTCTGGATAGTGACATAATGTTTGTTTGAGTTGAGACAATAGTTGAGTAGCACCCCTTCCGGAAGAGGTGTGCGGTAACGTATAAAGCGCCTGTTTATGGTTGTTTGGTAATTACGATGTTGCTGCCGTTTTGCGTAAAGCTGAGGTTGTTGGTGGCACCGAGTATGTTCAGTATCACCTCCAGCGAGTCGCCCTGCTCCAGCGTACCTGTAAACCGCAGGGTTTGTATTTCCCGTTTGTTGTACTGAAACTGCACCTGGTAGCGGCTGCCCAGCTGTTGCAGTACCTGTATCAGCGGTGTACGGTTGTAATGGAATGCCATAGCATCGCCGGCTGGTGCAGGCGCAGCTGCTTCCGGTAAACGGTTGCTGCTTTGGCGCACCTTACACAGGTGGTGCTGCAGGCTGGTAACAGCTTCCTGGCCAGGCAGCAGGTACACGGGCTGCATGGTTTGCGCCAGGCTGCTATCTGCGCTTTGTACTACTACCTTGCCTTCCAGCAGTTTTACTATTACATTGCCTGCATCCTGCGCGTTCACCAGAAACTGTGTACCCAGTGCGGTGGTGGCAATGCCTGCGGCCGTTACGGTAAAGGGCCGTTTTTTATTTGCTGCTACGGTAAACAGCGCCCTGCCGGTTAACTGTATAGTACGTGCAGTGGCGGTAAAGCCGGGTATATAGGTAAGGCTGCTGCCGGGGTGCAGTTCTATGGTGGAATGGTCTTCCAGCACCAGATGCATCAGCGTGCGGCCGTTGTTGTGTATCTGTTTGGGTAACGCTGCGGGGGCTACCGGTGCGTTCTGCACCGTCAGCGGCTGTGCAGGGTGGGGGCGTTGGGTAAATAATACAGCCAGTACGGTTATTACCAGCAGTGAAGCGGCGGCACTCCATACCATGCTGCGCTGGTACCAGCGGCGTACAGGTGCTTCTAATGTAACCACAGGTGCTTCTGCTGCCTGCCATGCTGCGGGGGCTACACGGGCCTGTATATCCCGGAACAGCGAAGCAGACCTTTCAGCAGATAACAAGGCAGGGCTGTTGGTGCTATCCTTTTCATACGCCTCCTTCATCCATTGCTGCAAAGCAGGCTCCTGCTGCTGCAGGGCTGCCTGTAACTGCAGCTGCTCCTCCGCAGTGGCGGTGCCGTTGTTGAATTTTTCTATCAGTTGTGCTATCTGTTGCATAGTGGTATACTATGAAATAGACGCGATTGTAAAAATGGGGGTGAGGTGGTGTATTACCAAATTGTTAACCGTGGCATTACAGGTTGCTCAGCAGGTACAGGGTAAGCAACGGTAGCGCCGGGTTGCGGGCGGTAATATGCTGCCGGATATGGGCGGCAGACAATTTCAGGTAATCTTTTACTGATTCTACAGATATACCCAGTTGCTGTGCAGCCTCCTTATAACTCCTGCCTTCCAGGCGGCACAGGCGAAATACGATTTGTTTGCGGGGAGATAATTCGCTGATGGCTTCGGTAAGCAGTTCATACATATGCATATACTCCTGCTCTACGGTAGTGGGTTCTTCTGCCGGCAGTAATTCCTGAAGCGTATCGGTAATAGGGGTAAGCTTTTCTCTTACTGCTTTTTTCAGATAGTCCAGTGCTTTGTAATAACTGGCGGTAAACAGCCAGCCTGCCACGGAATGTGCAGCGGTAAGCTTGTGCCGGTTTTCCCAGAGCGATACAAATACTTCCTGTAACAGATCTTCTGCCACAGCAGCATTGTTCACCAGCCTGCATATATTGGCCATCACCGCCTGGTGATGTTCCTCGTATGCCTGCTTAAAAGCCTGCTCATTGCCCTGCTGTATTTCAATAGCAATATTCAAGAGAGTGGAAGTTTACAGGATATTGACTGGTTTTGAAAAGTAAAATTGGCTGTTTTCAGGTACAGGTTGTGTTAAGCTATGTTTAAGTCTGTACCGTTTTAATGTTACCATATTATTAAACAGCGTTGAAACTGAGATCATTGCTGATGGTATGTTCTAATTTTCCGGCAAATTTCATGTAAGCATGCAATTTGCCGGAGAAACTGATAATGCGTTGATGGAGTATACTTCCCGTGGAAATAAGGAGGCTTATGAGGCCCTGTTTTTACGGCACTGGCAAAACCTCTTCAATATTGCTTACCGCAAAACGGGCAACAATCAGGATGCCCTGGACATTGTACAGGAACTATTCATTTATATATGGGAAAAACGGGAGAGCATACACATTACCGGTAACGTGGCCGCTTACCTTACCGTTAGCCTCCGTAACCGCATTGTAAACTGGTACCGTATTACCAGCACCCGCACCAAACAAAAGGAGGCGCTGCTGGAGCGGTTACAGAACATGCCCGAAAGCACACAGCAGCAACAGGCCGCTACGGATTATACCGCTACCCTGGAGCAATGGCAGAGTGCCATTGACATGCTGCCCGACAGAATGAAGGAAATTTATGTGCTGCGCCACCACCATCAGCTGTCTATTGCTGAAATCTCTTCCGCTTTAAGTCTGCGCCCGCAATCTATCCGTAATCAGTTGTCTGAAGCCAGTGACCGTGTACGTTCTGCACTGGAAAAACATTTGTGGGTAGCTATCCTTATTTCTATTACCGTATAAGCCTGTAGCGTCATTTTTCTTGTTAACAATTTAGTAATAAACCCCACGGGTACAACAGGTATTTTCCAAACGTGGTGTATGTACGATGACTACTGAACAGGAAAAACTGGTAAACCAGTTACTGGAAAAATATCTCGCAGGTAAGTGCACACCTGCCGAGGAAGCCATGGTAGATGAATGGTACCATCAGCTGACAGCAGGTGAAGAAAACCTGCTGGAGAAAGATCGTGCCTTTGCCGCACAGGCAGAGCGTCAGCTACGCAATCAACTGCCTGGCTTACCGGCGCAGGTAATACCTGCAGCAACACGTATGCAGCCGCTACGCCGCGTTACAGCCATTGCTGCTGCCATTACCGGTATATTGCTTGTGTATAGCGGCTATCTGGTATGGAAGGGAAGTATGCGCAAACAGGCTGCTGCCATCACTGCCATGAACACCGGACGCAGGGAGTTGAAAAAAGTAGTGCTGCCGGATTCATCTGTAGTATGGCTGAATGAATTTTCCTCACTGGAATGGGATGAAAATTTTAACGATACAGAAAGGGGGGTGAAGCTGAGTGGCGAAGCGCGTTTTGCCGTGGCGCAACACGCAGGCAGGCCCTTTCGCGTACAGGCAGGCACCACCACCACTACCGTACTGGGCACAGAGTTTAACATAGAAGCTTACAAAGATGAGCAGGCTATTAAAGTAGCGCTGCTGAGCGGTAAGGTACGTTTTGAAGAAAACAGCCTGCAGCACCAGCCGGTGGTATTGTTACCGGGCCACATGGTTACCTATACCAAAGCAACGGCACATAGCGAGGTAAACTCCATTGGCAATGCCGCGGTAGACGCCTGGGTAGAAGGTGCTATGGTGTTTAATGAGGTGCCGGTGGAAGAAGCCATTATACGCTTGGCCCGGCATTTTGACTGGACGGTACAATGGAAGCAAAAGCTGGCAGCAGGGGATGGTACTACGGTTACCGCCCTGTTCCGCCGCGAAACGCCGGAGCAGATATTACAGGGTATAGCCCTTACCAACCAGATCAGGTACAGGTTAAAAGACAAGCAACTCACTATATACGGAACGGACTAAAACAGACAAGGCGTTGCAGCCGCAATAGCCCTTTAAAAAGTAACAACATGAATGGTATCACTGGAAAAAGCCGGGTTTACACCCGGACAGGGAGAGCTATGCCGCTGATGATAGCCGGTATATGGATCCTTTTATTAACAACAGGTGTACGGCAAACGGCAAAGGCCCAAACGTACAACATGAAAGAGCTGGTAACAATACACGTAACACAAAGCAACGTGGCTGCGGTACTGGAAGAGCTGGACAAACAAAGCAATTATTCTTTTACCTATTCCCGCGCAACGCTGCAGAAAATTGAAACCGGCAGCATTGACTGGAACAAGGTAACGCTGGAAACAGCATTGAACGAGCTGAAAAAGAAATACCATATCGGCTTTCAGCCGGTAAACACCACCATCTCTTTTTTCCTGGAAAAAACACAGGAGAAAGGTGATACGCTGAATAAAAATGTAACCGCCAAAGTGTTTCCCGTTACCGGTGTGGTAAAGGATGGTGCTACCAAAAAGCCGTTACCGGGTGTGGATGTAATGGTGCAGGGTAGCAGAATGAACTCGGTTACTGCGGCAGATGGCAGTTATTCTGTACTGGTAAAAGACAGCGGCGCCGTGCTGGTGTTTTCCATAGTAGGCTATGAAAGCCGTTTTATATCAGCCGGTAAAAATGAGGCGGTAGTATTTCTTGCTGCTGATGATAAAGCGCTTACCGGCGTGGTAGTAGGCGCACGCAGAAAAATTAATACAGAAGTAGCGCTGCTGAACGAAAGAAAAAACGCAGCCATTGTCTCAGATGGTATCTCTGCCCAGCAGATGGAGCGTACGGCAAGTATTACTACTACCCAGGCATTACAACGCGTATCGGGCGTAACCATTACAGATGACAAGTATGTAGCCATCCGTGGACTGGGAGATCGTAGTGTGATTGGTCAACTGAACGGTGTGCGCCTGGCTTCTTCCGATCCGGACAGAAGTACCATTCCGCTTGATCTGGTGCCTGCCAGCCTGCTGGATAACATTACCATTTACAAAACCGTTACGCCTGATAAACCGGCAGATGCGGCAGCGGGTATTGTGGAGCTGAAAACCAAATCTATACCCGAAAGGCAAACGCTGAGCATTACTGCACAGGTAGGTATGAACACCCAAACCGGTGGTATGGTAAACAGCTTTTACAACAGCGATATGGGCTTTCTGGGCAATAGGGTAAAGAACAAAGACCTGAGTGCCGATTTTCATAATCTGGCTACGCAATACCCCAACGGCCTGGGCGATATACAGGCAAAGATTGCCAACAGCCGTAACAATCCGGCACTGCTGGCAGAAGCTAACCGTGTAAACGGTATTATGCATCAGCTGGATCCGGTAATGACTACCCGCTACAAAACTGCACCGGTAAACCAGGTGTATTCTGTTACCTATGGCAACAGCCTGAAGGTGTTTAAGAAACATCAGCTGGGCATTATAGCCGGTGTTAACTACTACAGCCGTACCACCGATATTTATCAGGGCGAGCTTACGCAGTGGAGCCTTTACCAGGGCGCCCTTACCGGCAACTCTGCTATTTACAACCCGCTGGTAATACCCAGCTACGTAACCCCTAACAATATTAACCTGGGTAAATACCTGGGGTATAAAGAAAATACAGGAACCCAAACCCTTAACTACGGCTTCCTGGGTGGGCTTGCTTATCGTTTTAACCCGCAGCACGAAATTAGTTTGCAGTACCTGGGCAGCCGCGGTGCAGAAACCAAAGCCACCCACCTGGCCGGAGCCTATGAGTACATTGCATTGCCCGGTGGTATTGCCAGCACACAGTATTCGTTACGGCAAACGCAGCGTAGCCTGAACACGTTTAACCTGCAGGGCGAGCATAAGTTTAGCAAAGGCAACCTTACGCCGCGCCTGAGTTATAACCTGGCTACCTCTAACAGCAGCCAGAACGATCCGGATTTTCGTTTTGCCAACCTGGCAGATTACAAGCCTACAGGTGGTGGTACGTACGGTGTGCCGGTACCCGGCCAACCGGATAATGTGGTGGCCAGCGAACATCTATATTCACTGGTATCGGGCTACGTAAACGGCTATGGGCCTTACGGTATTATACAGGCCGACCCTAACGGCCGCCGTTTTAGAAAACTGAACGAGGATAACTACAACTATAAAGCAGATGTAACCGTACCGTTTAAAACAGGTAAGCTGCGTCAGGAGTTTAAAACAGGGGTGAACTATCTGCACCGCAAACGCAGTTACTCTGAAAACGTACTGTACCTGCCAGGTTCCAACTATTCCAACACCGGTGCCTTACCGCTGTATGCAGTAAACGGAAACCTGGACAGGCTGGTGGGGTACGATAGAATTGGTATTGCTTTACCGGGTACTTACAACGAAGAAGGCGCGCCGCGTGTAGGTGGTTATTTATACAACACCCAAAAATCGCCCAACAACTATAAAGGATATTTTGAAACACGTGCTTTTTATGGCATGCTGGATATGCACCTGACGGAGAAGCTGCGTTTAACCGGTGGTGTGCGTTTTGAAATGACGGATATTAAAGCAGCCGTGGATACCTCTAATGTATTCCTTGATGCTTCTGTAACTACTACCGATGGTGCAGGTAACAAGGTAAACCTGGTGTATACCGAACCTAATTCGGTATATAAGGTAGATTACGAGCCTTTCTATTCTGCCAACCTTACCTATACGCTTAACAGCAACATGAACTTCAGGTTGGGTTATAACAACTCACTGGCCCGCCCGGAGCTGCGTGAGCTGACCAATGTGTTTGACTTTGATCCTTTTCAGTTTGCACTGGTGGTGGGTAACCCCAATCTGAAAAATCAGAGAACCACCAACTACGATTTCCGCTGGGAATGGTTTCCGTCACCGGGCGAGGTACTGGCTGTATCTACCTTTTATAAGGAAATTGAAAATCAGTTGACCAAAGTATTCAAGCAAAACTCTACCGGCTTAAACGCCCGTTTTCCGGAGTTTCCTGCCATTGAATTTCAGAACGATCCTAACAAGGGTAAGGTATATGGTATAGAGCTGGAAGTGGTGAAGAACCTGGGCTTATTAACGCCTGCACTGCGTAACTTCTTCCTGGGCTCTAACCTGTTACTGGCACAGAGTGATATTAAAAAAACTGCAGAGCGTTTGGCCAGCTCCAGAGCTATTGACCGCCGTTCGCCTTCTAACAGTCCGCTGTTTGAGCAGGCACCTTACTCTGTAAACGTATACCTCAACTACGGTAACCGCAAAGCGGGAACAGATATTACCGCCACGTTTAACATGGTAGGGGAGCGGCTGATACAGGTAAACCTGGATGGTACGCCCGATTTGTATTCAAGACCACAGCCGGTGCTGGACCTGGTATTTACCCAGCAATTATTTAAGCGCATACAACTGAAAGGTTTTGCCAAAAACATACTGGACAAGCCTTATCAGGAAGTATATGCCAACCCCGGAACCGGTGGTAAGTTTTACGGCAAACAATATACCCGCAGAAGCTATAACCGTGGTACGGAGGTAATGCTGGGGCTTACTTATACCATGTAATTCTGTTACCCGATAATACTTACAAAATGAAGCATAGTAAATATATATATCCTTTTCTGCTGGCAGCACTTACCGGTGCAGGTGCCTGCAAAAAAAAGCTGGATACTACTTACGATAACCGACCCCAACAGCAGCCGCTGACCAGTTCCAGCACCAGGCTGATAAACCTGGCAGGGGCAAATGAATTGCAGATAAACGGCCAGAAGCTTACCAGCTTTATAGCACCTGACCGTGAGGGCGGTTATGGCCCGGACCAAACCCGCGGCACTTTGTATTTTCCGGATAACGGAAGGCTGGGCGGTTTGTTTACTGTTCCGTTGCAGCTGGTAGATGGGCAGGGCAAAATAAAGGACATTATTTTCAGCACCTTATCCAACAAAATACAAGCACCGGCTCCAAGGCCTTTTACGGCGCAGGATGATTATAACCATCCTATGGATTATTATTTTACCTGGTTTACGCCCAATAAAGGTGGCTTTCAGGATTCGCTGTTTGCTATTCCGCGTGAGGTGTCGCCTTCTTCCAACCCGGAGCATTTTAAAATACGCCTGTTAAACCTGGGCTCTACGCCAGACAGGTTTCACTCCGGCAATATGTCGCTCACCTGGGCAGATGGTTCTGCCATTGCAGGGTTGGGTGATGTTGCACCCGGAAGTTACTCTGCGTATTTGGAAATACCTTTTGGTAGCTATCAGTTTAAAGTGCTGGACGCTGCCGGTAAAGAGGTGCCTGCCAAAGGTTCAGCAGAGATGTTGAATAATATATTGAACCCCACCACAGGTACTATGATGTCAACCTCCGGTATAGACGGGGATGCGGGCGCCGGTGGTTTTGCAGATACCTGGTTAACTTACGCACCTGTAAAAAACTATCAGCCCGGTGGCGTTTATACCATTGTGGTAGGGGCTATGCCCGGCTATGGTATACCTACGGGCGGCCCTGGTGAAACGGTTAGCGCTGTGCTCAACAGCTTCCAGATTATTGCTGACAATAAAGAAGCTACCAATATTACTTACAGCCGCATGCAGGCAGTAAACGTACTTGCAGGCAAAGAAATCAGCTGGCAGGTAGATGGAAAGCCGCTGGGTGAAACCCTGGCGTTTGCTGCACAAACAGATTATAACAGATACATTGCCGGTGCACACCATGTGAAGGCACTGGATAAACAGGGGGCTACACTGGCCGAAGCAGACTGGCAGCTTACACCGGGAGATAACATTACCGCCTGGTTATATGCAGCCCGCGATGGCAAACCTGCCATCAGCTTTTCTGCCAATAACCTCAGCGGCAAATATTATACAGGCGTTTCCGGTAATGATGGCAGCTATGCAACAGTGCAGGATCTGAACCCGTGGTGGATTCGTTTTATGAACTTTTGTGCAGATGAAAACGAGGTGACTTTTACCAAAGCGAACGGACAGCATTTTACTACTGCCACCACCAGCCAGGCTTATTCGCATATTCAGCTGGGTAAGGCAGTGGAAGCCAATGAGTATGTGCGTTTAAGGGCCAATGAAAATATAAGCATACTGGCCTATGCTTCCAAACCGGGTGTTTTTCCCGGTAACTGGCTAACGGAGGTAACACCACTCACTGCCAGCCGTTTTATAGCCAATCCGGAATTATATAAAACCGCAAAAAAGCCCAATGCGGAGCCTGGTATTTATACCGTGGCGCTGGTGGGCAATAGCGCAGCAGGTGAAAAGCCATCCATGATCATTATCAAACACAACAAGTAAACAGAAGTATTGTATGTATAACCGGTCATTTCTATCCTTACTACTCATAGCAGTTCTCGCCGGCGCGGGGTGCCGTAAAACAGATTTTGCGGAAGTAAGCAGCCCCGCTTACCTGAGGGTATTTAACAGCCTCAGGTTTAGTGCCACGCTGGACAATAAAGATGCGCCGCAGCCTTTTTTAACCATGCTGATAGATCCGCAGCTGGATGCCAACGGCATTCCGGAGAGTGCGGCTACCACAGGTGATTTTCTGGAAACACGCGATCAGTGGGCCAGGCCTTATCCGGATGCGGCCAACACAACGCTGTATCAGAAGGAGTTTCCGGGTACTGCTAAAACGATAGCGGCTCCTATATTGAACGGGTACGATCTCAGCAGCTGGGCACAGGTGCCTTCGGGTAAACACCGTGTAATGTTCTTTTCCCGTCCGCAGAATACCACACCATTTTTTAACCTGGATAAAAATCAGCGGGGCGATGTAATGGCAGATACTATGATTGATTTACAGGAGCGCGAAGTGTATACTATGCAGGTGCTGGAGCAGGATTATCAGACAAAGAAGAATATTGTATACCTGCGTAACGAAACGTTTGTAAAGCAGTCGCTTTCCGATTCGCTGGTGTATGTAAACTTCTATAACCTTTCCAGCAACGGATTTTATCAATACTCACCCAATGTGTTACCGGGTAATGTGCTGGCCCGTGATAAAATACTGGATACCATGAACATCTTTTACTCCCTGTACAAGTATGTAAGTACCAGCACCAGCACGGCTATAAAAGGCAGCGAGTATGCGCCTATGGGCACCATTGTACGCTCGCAGGAGTCGGTGGTAAACCCATACCGCAGCTTTCCGCTGTTTGCAGATACGGGTACCAACAGAATATATACCGGTAACGTAGCGCAGCTGTTTCAGTTTATGAAACCAGGTTTTACACCTGACAAATCAGGTCTGTTGCAGAGTTTACCCTTGGGGTACTACCTGGGCGTATCGGTAGGGTCGGTGGGAGATAATGTGAATGCCAAAGCCAATATTATGGTGAAGGCAAGTGCCGATGTGCGTAGCGGTTTAATTATATCTGAGCGTTCAGGCGTTTACAACCCGCGTTCGTTTGCCACGGTAAACACCATAGAGTATATCAACAGAAAGGTTTACATCACTACTATTCAACGCAGGTTTGACCCTCCTGTATACTAAATCAAAAATGTATTGTATGCGTAAATTGAAATACATGACAGGTTTTGTGGCAGCTGTGTTGCTGGCTACTTCCTGTAAAAAAGATGATATAGAGCCCCCGGTAGATACTACAAAGCTGCCACGTACCATGGCTGCGTTTATACAGAATAACTATGACCTGTCGCTGCTGAGTATGGCATTACAAAAAACCGGTTTGCTGGATAGCCTGGCACTGCCCGGGAGTGCTACCTTTTTCGCGCCGGACAACAATGCCTTTGCTGCCATCGGTATCGGTAGCATTGCAGCTATTAATGGAATGAATACCGATAGCCTGCGCAACCAGTTGCGTTATCATCTGCTGCGTAACCGGTACTTTGTTTCTTCGTTTCCCTCTCAGATAGGATATAGCTATACATCTGCTAACGGCAAACCCATGTATGTGAGTACCAGTAACCTTTATGGTTCCGGTGCGGAAGCCAGGCAGGTGTATGTAAATGGCGCTATGGTGTACACCGGTGCCAAACGGAATATAGCTTTGTCGAATGGCGTAATACACCTGCTGAGTAAACCGCTGCAGTACAATGAGGGTACCGTGCAGGAATATATTACACGCGATACCAGTTTAACGTTTTTTGCAGCAGCTATGCAGCGTTTTAATTTATGGGATGGGCTTAAAGCCAACAGTAAGGTTACTGTGTTTGCTCCGGATAATGCAGCGTTTCGCCGCTATGGCTTTACGCAGGATAGTATTGCGCGTATGAACCCCGCAAGCTACCAGGAGCTGGCTTTTGGGGTATACCCTTTGCTGCTGCAGCCCCGCCATATTTTTTCCACCGATTCCTGGCAAATAAAAAGTGAGCAGTACGGCCCCAACGGCATTTACTTTGGAAACTATGTGGTTACCCCCGATTACGCTTATAATGGTAACAACAACACAGACCAGGCCAACGTATCTGTACTTTATTTAGATGTCAGTGGTTTTTATCAGCCTAACGATAAAGGGCCCGCACAGGCAAACTATAAAGGCGGTGCTGCCAGAGGCGCCGACCACCTTACCGCAAATGGCATTGTGCATGTAATTGACGACCTGCTTTTTTATCCTGAATTACTGAAAAAATAAATGAACTGTATGCGCTATACTATAAAAGCAGCTGCTTTTGCTGTATGGATGCCGGCGTTGCTGGTGTTGTTACAGCTGGGTGCCTGTACCAAAAAAGACATTATGCCGGAGGCGGTAGGCGAACCGGTACCTTATAAAGACACCGCAATACGCACGTGGAAGGAGATGATGGATAAGCCAGGTTACACTTTGTGGAAAGCTGCCTGGAACCGCTCTGATATGAACACCCTTGCTGCTGCTGATAAGGCGGGTGCTTTTGTTACCGTGTTTATGCCCACTGACCAGGCCTTTACGGCCGCTGGCTGGACACTGGATGTGATTAACAACGCCGGTAAGGAAACATTGGATAGCCTGCTCAGTTACCACATAGCGCCCGGAAAGTATAACCCCGCTAACATTGCTGGTATCCGTGGTAGCGTACAACTGAAAACACTACTTACCAATGACGTGGTTATGGGGCACAACAGCAGCCAGCCCTATATCTATAGCCTGTACACAGGTTACCTGAACGATAGCCTTGTGATAAACGGCGTGCGCGCCGCTAAATGGGGTAAGGGGCAGGATGCTGGTGAAGGATATGTATATACAACAGATGTTGTGCTGCAAAAACCCATGCAAACCATGTGGGAGTATATTGAAAGTAATCCGGAATTCAGCTTGTTTAAGTCGGCCGTAGAAAAGAGCGATTTTGAGTATAGCATGGGCTGGTCTGGAATGAACAGCCAGATGTACCTGATGGGCATGCCCGGTTTTGAGTATACGCTGTTTCTGCCTTCCAACAAAGCCTTTGCATTGCTGGGTATTTATACGGATGAAGATGTGCAGAACTATATAAACCGAAGCCTGCCGGTGAAAGATCCGGATTATGATGAGAACTGGTTTTATGTAAACCCCACTACCTCCATGGACAGCATTCTGATGGCCCACGGCCTGGACGCCTATTTGTATGGCGGTAGCATTAATTACCCTGTAAGCGCAGCGTATTTTTCCAACGACCTTGTGCAGAACGCAGCTGGCTTAAGCGGCGTGGAAATTAGGCCGGGCGTTCAGTACAGTAGTGCTCCTGGTGTTATCAATGTGGATTTTAGCGTAGCAAACGGTCAGCCACAGGTAAAACGGCATAAAGCCAACCATACACCTATGCCGCTGGCTCAATCTGACATCCGCGTGCTCAACGGTGTAATCCACGTAGTGGATGGTTTATTCATCCCCTAAAAACAAACTCAATGAAAAGAATATTTTATAGCGGTTTTCTGTTAATGCTGCTGGCGGGGTGCAGTAAAGAGAAGGCGGAAAGCAGCGTTTCCCCGGATATTACCGGCCGCCTCAATTTTGTGATAGAAGATAACCTGTTTAATTTTTCGTACTTCAATGCCGGGCTCAGCAGAACGCCTTACCGCGTAACACTTACGCAGCCGGGGCCTTACACGGTGCTGGTGCCGGATAACAACGCCTTTGTGGCTGCTGGCTACGGTAACGAAAATGCGGTGCTTACAGAAAATGCTACGGTGCTGAATAATATGATAGGCTACCAGATTGTTTCCGGTACCTGGGAATTGAATCAGCTTCCGTTTCGCTTTAACCAGGAGCTTACCTCCGTTACGGGCAGCAAGCTGTATATTACCCGCTGGGTAAAAAATCAGGATACCGTGGTAACCATTAACGGCAGCCGGGTATTGAGCTATAATATGAAGGCCAGCAATGGTTTAATACAGGCCATCAATACCGTATTGCAGCCATTGGTACACAAAACACTGTCTGATGCTATATCATCAGACCCTCAGTTCACCTACCTGAATGCTGCTTTGCAAAAAGCAGATATGAAAACGCAGCTGGAGCAGGAAACGCCATACACCGTGTTTGCCCCTGTTAACAGCGCCTTTGTAGCAGCAGGCTATGCTACCATACAGGATATAAAACAGGCAGATGCAGCTACCCTTAAAAAGTTGCTGCAATACCACCTGTTTGGCGGTAGAAAGTTTGTGTACGATTATATACTGGCTACCGGCCCCACCGATAAATCGGAGCAGGCCATGCTTTCAGGCAGTAACATAACGGTAAATCTGCTTAAAACAGGCATTAACTACACAGGTATTACTGTAAAAGGAATAGGTAACGCCACGGTTGCCAGCGTTACCAAACCCAATGTGCTGGCAGGCAACGGCGTGCTGCATACAATTAACCAGGTATTAAAGGAGAACCAGTAAACCATTATTTGTAATGAAAAGGATTGAGATTATTCTATACACACTGTTGTTAACGGTGCTTACCACCGCTGGGGTGTATGCACAGGAAACCAACGGTACCCTCGGAGGCCGCATTGCCGATGAGCAGAACAAAGCATTAAGCGGGGCTACGGTAGAGGCCGTGCATGAGCCCTCCGGTACCCGGTACGCTACTACTACCGGTGCAGATGGTAAGTTTTACCTGCCAGGCTTACGCATTGGCGGCCCTTATACCGTTACGGTTACCATGGTAGGCCGCAACCCCGAAAAAAGAGAGCAGGTACATATACGCCTGGGCGAGCCGATGCTGCTGAATGTATCGCTGGCTCAGGCCGGTGCTGAATTGCAGGCCATTACAGTTAAAACCGCCAAACGCGGGCCTAAAGCCAATATTTATGGCGCAGGCCAGAACATCAGCAGCGCGCAGGTGAGTGGTATGCCTACCATCAGCCGCAGTATGCAGGATATGACGCGTATGGTGCCGCAGGCTACCAAAGACAACTCTTTTGCCGGTACCAGCTTTCGTTACAACAACGTAACCATTGATGGTGCTACTAACAACGATGCTATTGGGTTTAGTCCTTCTACAGGCGGTATTACCGGTACTTCCGGTATGGCTGGCAGCAGCACGCGCACCAATGCTATTTCACTGGATGCTATTGAAGATATGCAGGTGTACCTGGCACCGTTTGATGTGAAAATAGGCAACTTCACTGGCGGCAGCATTAACGCGGTTACCCGCAGCGGTACCAATAAAGTTACCGGTTCGGTGTACGGTTTTGGCCGCAACGCTGCTATTACCGGTTCTGATAAAGCAGGTTCTTTGGGTAAAATGAACAGCAATTTTTATGATTATCAGGCGGGCGCACGTGTGGGCTTTCCCATCATCAAAAACAAACTGTTCTTCTTTACCAATGAAGAAATTACCCGCCGCCGCGATCCCTCTCAGCTGATAGCGGGCGTAAAGGAAACAGAACAGATTTTAAGCAGCAATGATGCGGAAGCCATCCGCAGCAGCACACTGGCGCGGTACGGTGATAGCTTTGACCCCGGTACTGCCGGTAATTACAGTGCCAGTGCGCAGAGCTATAAATTCTTTAACCGTATTGACTGGAACATAGACAGTCGCAACCAGCTGGTGGTACGTAACAATACCATCCTGTCCAAATCTGTCAATATGGATAGCGATCAGCAGGATTTCCGTTTCAGCAGTATGGCGTATGAACAGGTGAACAACCAAAGCTCAACCGTGGCAGAATGGAAAGCACGTTTCAACAACCGCTTATCCAACAGTTTAATTGCCGGTTACAGCATGGTACATGATAAGCGTACCCCTGGTTCTAACCCTGCATTACCGCAGGTGCAGATTATGGGCCGCACACCCGGTACTACTATTTACCTGGGTACCGACCGTGAAGCCAGCATTTTTGATATGAAGCAGCGTACCATTGAAATTACAGATAACCTTACCTGGAGAACCGGTAAACATACTTTTCTGTTTGGTACCCACAACGAGTTGTACAATATCAACTATGGTTTTGTAAACAGCTGGAACGGCCGGGTAGATTACCTGAGCATTGAAGATTACCTGAACAACAACCCTTACCGTGTAAGGGGCAGCTATCATTTTAATAATAACGACCGTAATTACATTCTGGCCAACCCGGAAGCGAAGTTTGATGTAAACCTGATGAGTGCTTATGTACAGGATGAAATTCAGCTGACAGATAAACTGCGTATTACACCGGGTTTACGTGCAGACTATACCTGGCTGCCCACCAAACCGGAGCTGAGTGAGCAAACACGTACTGCTTTTACTGACAGTTATTTTGGAAATACCTATTCGTATACGCCGTTAAACCGCATCAACAACCAGTACCTGAATACCGTACAGCTATCCCCCCGGCTGGGTTTCCGGTACGACTGGAAGGGTGATCAGAGCCTGATACTGCGTGGCGGTACCGGCCTGTTTACGGGCCGTATACCTTTTGCATGGCTGGCCTATGCCTATTATAACAATGGTATGAACTACGGATCGTTTGATCAGAAGGCAGATGCCAAAGCATTTTTACCGGGTACAGATCCGGTACGCCCTTCTGCCAACGGTATAGCCGGCTTTATATCGCAGAATGGTGCTGTAGTTAATAACAGCAAAGCCGCACAGGTACAGGTAGATGTGGTGGACAACAACTTTGTAATGCCTAAAGTATGGCGTACCAATGTGGCTGTAGACTATGCACCTTTATCCGGCTACCGTTTTGGTTTGGAAGCCATCGTTACCAAAACCCTGAAAGATGTGGCTTTTCAGCAGGTAAATATTAAGGATGATCCTTACTATTATGCCTATGATGTGGAGCGTAAGCAGCCGGTGTACAACGGTACTATCGACAGCCGCTTCTCTAATGCTTACCAGCTCAGCAATACCGGTAAAGGTTACCGCTACAGCATTACCGCTACTGCCGGCCGTACCTGGCCGTTTGGTTTAAATGCTTCTGTGGCTTATACTTATGGTGGTTCCAAAGATTTGAGTAACGGTATCCGTAACTCTATGGAAAGTAACTGGCAGCTGAACCAGGCATTAAACCCCAACAACCCCGGCCTGGCATGGAGCAATTTTGATATCCGCCACCGCATTGTGTTCAACGCCAGCTACAACAAACGCTGGAACGATACCTGGAAAACCACTGCCACCTTGTTTGCAAGTCTTCAATCGGGTAGCCCGTTTACTTATGGTGTAGTAAACAACAGCATACAGGGCCTGCCACAGCAGGTGAGCCTGGTGTATGTACCACAGGCAGCAGATGCTATCCGCTTTTTCCAGGGTTATACCAGTGCAGCCGGCCAAACTGTTACCGCAGCTGCACAGGCACAGGCGTTTAATGAGTATGTGAATGGTAACAAATACCTGAGCAGCCGCAGAGGTAATTTTACCGAACGTAACGCCGGCCGCACGCCGTGGAATGTGCAGACTGATCTGCACCTGGCACAGGAGTATTATTTCAACAAGGGCGTGAAGGGTGGCTTCCTCACTTTCAGCATAGATGTAATTAACGTGGCCAATCTGCTCAGCAGCAGCTGGGGCAGGGTGTTTTTTTCGCCCAACACGTTTAACTCCACTGCCAGTGTGGGCTTAACTCCGGCTTTCCCCGCGCGCCAGAACGCAGGCAGCTATCCGGTGTATACATTCACCAATCCGGGTAAACCTTATTCTATCGACTATTTCAATTCCCGCGCGCAGGTGCAACTGGGGGTTAGATATTCCTTTTAAGAATGCTTAAATGAATTTCAGGTATATGAAACATACGCTTTACATAATGGCTGCATTGCTACTGCTGGCAACCGCCTGTAAAAAAGACAAGCAGGAGGGTGGGAAACTACCCCTGCAGGTAAAAAGCTTCTGGCCCAACAGCGGTAATGCCGGTACTATAGTACATATTACCGGTACTGGCTTCGGCTCCACCGCAGCAGATAACGAAGTGGATTTTAACGGCACCCCTGCCCGCGTGGTAGATGTGCAGGATACCGTATTAACCGTGCTGGCGCCTGTAGCGGGCACCACCGGTATTATTGGTGTACATGCCGGTGGCAGCAAGGCCGATGCAGGTAACTATACCTATCAGCAGCTGAGCCTGCATGGTGTTACCCCAGCCAACGGCCCTGCGGGTACTAACATCCGCATCAGCGGTGCGGGGTTTACCAGCCTTACCGGCCCTGCCAAAGTATATGTGAACAATAAGGAGGCGTTGGTATCTAACGTAAATGATACAGCATTGGTAGCCATAGTACCCGAAGCAGCCGGAAGCGGTAAAATAAAGGTAATAGTAGATGGTAAGGAAGTGGAAGGGCCTGATTTTACTTTTCAGCTGATTAGGGGTATCAAGCCTGCCAGAGGTGGTAAAGGAACCAAAGTAACCATTAATGGAGAAGGCTTTGCGGCGGTTGTAGCAGATAACCAGGTGTTCTTTAACGGTATAGCCGCCACCGTGCTTAGAGCCAGCGCCACACAGGTGGTAGCAGAAGTGCCTGACAAGGTAACCACCGGGCCTGTTTCTGTAATTATTAAAGGGCAGCGTACCGTTGGTAGTGTATTTACAATAGTGCCTGCACCGGTGTTTACTACAGTAGCTCCGTTAAGTGGCCCCGCAGGTACCGTTGTTACCATTACCGGTGAAAACTTCAGCGTAAATGCAGATGAAGTGGTAGTGCTGTTTAATGGCAAGCCCGCGGTAGTAGAAACCGCTGCTGAGAAAAAGATAACTGTAAAAGTACCTGAAGGTGTGGGAACGGGTGCGGTGCAATTAACCGTAAATGATCAGGCAACCACCGGGCCGGAGTTTAAAGAGCAAAACCTGGGTGTGGCAGCACTGGTACCCGATAATGGCCTGGCAGGCGCAAAAGTGATTATACAGGGCGTTGGCTTCAGCTCCATTGCTGCTGAAAATCAGATCAGCTTTAACGGCTTGCCTGCGGTGGTTTCGGCTGCTACGGCTACTACGCTGGAGGTAACGGTGCCGGAAGGTGTAAGCACTGGTGCAGTTACGCTTACCGTAAATGGTATGAATGCAGTTGGCCCTGTATTTAAAAGAGCGGGTGTAGCAACACTGGCTGGTGGGCCCACCAGCAGTGAATTTAACTGGATTCAGGGCCTGGCAGTGGACAAACAGGGTAACGTGTTTGCGGTAGATAATAACTGGATTAAAAAGGTGAGCCCCGCAGGTGTGGTTACTGTTTTTGCGGGTAACAGTGCTGCGGGTAATGTGGATGGCACGGGCACAGACGCACGCTTCAATTATCTTACTTCCATGGCTATTGATGCTAATGATAACCTGTATGTAACAGACCGGTTTAATAAAAAAATCCGTAAAATAACACCGGCGGGTGTGGTGAGCACATTAGCTACTGTTACCTTTAGCCCCGGCGGTGTGGCAGTAGATAAAAATGGTCAGGTGTATGTGGGTGCCGATTACCAGGGCGTGTACTCAATCGCTTTCAATGGTGTTATTACCCGCCTGGTAAACAACGCCTACGAATCTGTCAACTATCTGTGTGCCCTCAACGGTACTATTTACTATGCAGCCGATTACAGTTACAATGCTATTTTTAGAATAGCAGGTGGGGAGAAAACTACCTATGCCGGTGCTGTTAACGGTTACGGCTTCCAGGACGGTACTTTAACCAGTGCCCTTTTTGGAACACCCACCGGTGTGGTAGTTACCGATGCAGGTGTACTATATGTTGGTGATGGAAACGCTATCAGAATGATTGCTGATGGTATGGTTACCACTTTAACCGGTACACAAGGCGGTAGTACACAGGTGCCAGGTTACCAGGATGGCGGCTTTGGCAATGCTAAATTCAGCAGTATAAGCGCTACGTGCCTGGATAAAGATGGCAACTTATATGTAGCAGAACGCAACAATAAAAGCATACGTAAAGTGTTTTTCAGATAGGGGATTTTATGTAAACCAAAAATCAATGCTGCCCACGCATTTTTATGCGCGGGCTTTTCTTTAGTCATCTTTACCGACAATGACGCAAAATATCATCCTTATAAATATGACTATAGCATCTTTTGCAGGAGAGTCTGTTGATTTTGTAATAAAAGTTAAAAACGAACTATCCGCCGGCACCAAAGGTGATTTGTAGCCTAAACGGATTAATATATGCAGGCCCCTTGCCCTACCGCAAGGGGCTTTTTATTTCCGTTTATCCTTATTCCTTGTTAATAAATTAAGAAAAAGAGGTATATCAAAGAGAGAAGTGTACTTTGTGGGTGTTAGATGCAATGAATATGATGAAATCAGGTAACGATAAAAATACTTTTCCCATAAAACAAAGGTTAAAGGGGCAGGTGAAGTTTGTAAACAAGGATAAAAACCAATTCTTTGCAACGCTGAAGAAGCGGGTCGATCTGTATTTTGCAGAGCAGACGCTTTCTAAATTTGGTAATGTGGGTATGGTGGTAAAAACCATCGTGTTATTGCTTACCTATATCGGGCCCTTTGTTTGCCTGCTGGCGTTTAATCCTTCTTTTGGGGTTGCGTTGGCATTATGGGTGCTGATGGGGCTGGCGGTAGCGGGGTTGGGTATGAGTGTAATGCACGATGCCAACCACGGTGCTTATTCCGCTAACAAAGCGGTGAATTACCTGATGGGGCATGTGCTTAACCTGCTGGGAGGGTCAACCGTTAACTGGAAATATCAGCACAATATTCTACACCATACTTATCCGAACATTGTTAATATGGATGATGATATTAACGATAAAGTGATTCTGCGTTTTACTCCGCATACTGAATTGAAGCCTGTGCATCGTTTTCAATGGATTTATTTCTTCCTGTTTTATGGCCTCACATCGCTGTATTGGGTGTTGGTGAAAGATTTTGTACAGTTTGTGAAGTATAAACAGAATGGGGTAAATACCTCTTCCAAAAAGGAGAACGGAGGTATGCTGGCCAGGATTATTGCTGTTAAAGTGGTGTATCTGTTCGTTTTTCTGGTGCTGCCTTCTGTGTTCTTTGGCCTTCCTTTCTGGGAAGTGGTAGTGGGCTTTCTGGTAATGAATTTTGTATCAGGCATGGTACTTACGGTTATTTTTCAGCTGGCGCATAGCCTGGAAGGCACAGAACACCCGATACCCAACGAGAAGGGCATCATAGAAAATGACTGGGCCATACACCAGATGAGGACCACTATGAATTTTTCGCGTAGAAATAAATGGCTGTCGTGGTATATCGGGGGGCTTAATTATCAGGTGGAGCATCATTTGTTTCCCCGTATTTCGCATGTTCATTATCCGCGTTTGTCTGCTATAGTAAAAGAAACCGCAGCGGAGTTTAATGTGCCGTATCTGGAACATACCACGTTTTTTGAGGCACTTAAATCTCATATTACCTATCTGAAAAGGCTGGGGAAACTGCCAGATTTGAATGAGCTGGGATAGCTGATTATCAGCAAGGGTGCTAAGCATATTATATTACGCCCCTTACCTGCCAGGTAAGGGGCGTTTTTGTGCAGGCTGCTGTTGGGGCGCTTCCCGCAGCTTGATACAACCGGCTATACCAAAGCAATAAAACCTTACATTTAGATAGGTTTTTATGCATCTGTAAAAACCTGAAACTGTACGGAATGAGAAAGCTTACTCTAATAACGCTGATAACGGCCGTTGCGTTCTGCTCTGGCTTTGCGTTTAAAACCATACTAACAAGACAAGATCAAAAACCTGTAAAAATGAAAAAAGTAACCGGCATTGGTGGCATCTTTTTCAAGTGCAAAGACCCGAAGAAAGTGAATGAGTGGTATCAAAAGCATCTGGGGTTAAACACAGGCCCCTATGGGGCCAGCTTTGAATGGTATCAGGAGGCTGACAGTACTAAAAAGGCAACCACACAATGGACGCCATTTGAAGAAAAAACCAAATACTTTGAGCCTTCCGGCAAGGACTTCATGATTAACTACCGGGTAGAAAATCTGGAAGCGCTGGTAGAAGAACTTAAAAAAGAAGGAGTGGTAATTGTTGACCAGATTGAAACGTACGACTATGGAAAGTTTGTGCACATTATGGATGTGGAGGGAAACAAGGTAGAGTTGTGGGAGCCGTTGGGGGAGTGAGGGCAGATAGAACAGTTATAAATATCCATATCCCAAAGGGTGTATCGGACTTTACGATACGCCCTTTGGGATTTATGGTATTATCTGACAGATAGTTGCTGTGGTATTTACCATTGGTTTTTACCGTATAAGCGCTTTGGTAAAAGGCAGAAACGACAACGATACATTGAGGTAAGGTGTAGCATTGTTTTTATTGCTGATAAAATAGTCGTTCGATTTCTGATCGATACTGAAGAGGCGGGAGGATACGGTAGTAAACACGCCGGCGCTGATGCCAGCTATCATTTTACGGCTTAATATATGCTCGAAAGTGATGCCGTTTTTTAATTCGAAGGTGGAAAAATTGGTTTCCTGTGGCAGTTGCCAGGGGCTAAGGTTAAGAAAGGCTACAGAGGATGCGATTTCTGTGCCCAGGGTAGCCCAGCATTTGTGGTTAAAGGCCCGGCGTAATACTGCCCGTTGTGGCAGGTCTATAATCAGTTCCAGCTTGCCGGGAAACCGGTGCCAGTAGCTGAACACCGGAATAAAAGGTACGTTAAGCGAAGGATCAATCAGCACTACGCCGCCCACGGCTATAGCGGTAGTGGCTGTGCGTTTAAGGGTAAATACAAAGTTGCCCATTACGCTGAATTTTTGAATGGCGTTTGATTTACCGGTGAGGGCGTTGGCGGTAAGGGAGGTGGATATGGGGAGGCCCAGCAGCGAATCGGTATGTGCCCAGGAAAGGCTGGCACCGTAAGTGTTGGTATGCAAATCCTGGTTAGGGGCTGCTTCCGGTACGGGGCGGTCCAGCAGTTCCCGGTCGGTATAACGTATGTACTGGTGGCTGTAATTCATATTCAGGTTAATCACATTCTTTTTCCAGGCGGCCAGGGGCAGGTTTACCAGTGCCTGGGTGCGGTCGGTAAGCAGTTTGCCAGAGAGTACGCGGTTCTTTTGATAGTCGGTATAGCTGCGGGTGGTGCCTATAAAATCGTTATAAACGATTACCTGGCGCAGAATGGGATAGGTTTTTGCGTACTCGCCTATCATAGCCATTTTAATGGAATCGATCATTTTCTGGCGCATGGCGGCCTGGGGCGTTTGTGCCTGAATGCCTGCGCTTAACAGCAGCAGGGGGAAAACGATACAAGGGACTTTTTTCATGATTGTTGGTTTTGTGCAAGTGAGTAGCAGCGTTGTGTGGCGCAAAGAAACGGGTTGCGCCAGCGGTATAAAGTTTATTAGACCTGATGCCTTCCGTAGCCGATGAAGGGCATGCGCGCATAGATAAAGGAAACTGCCTGGGGTTTATCGGATGATAGTGCGGGCTGGTCTGCCAGTAACCGCCTTTCATCGCCCGGGGGTAGCTTTCTGGCTATAAGCGGTACATTTGACGGATTATTTGTTGCATTATGTTGTTGATTGGCAAGTATACCCGCGTAATTATTCATTTGCTGGCCTGGCAGCTTGTAGCCTTTATAATGATTATACAGCTGCGCCTGATATTAGGCGTACCGCTGCCTATAGAACTTACTTTAAAGCAGGTTGGCCTGTTTATATTGCTGATTGTTTACTACTATGCCAACGAAAAGTTTTTTGTACCCCGGCTGCTGTATAAAGAAAAGTTGCCTGCTTTTATAGCCTTGCACCTGGGTATTATAACCTGCTTTCAGGTACTGGGCAGGGTAGTGGATTTCTTTTTTCATACCAAAGAGAAGATGATTAAGCTGCTGCTGGATACGCAGAAGCTGAAGCTGAATATTGATAGCTGGACCAACCTGGATGCCACACTGCTGTTAACCTCGTTTGTGGTGGCGGGGGTAAGTACCTGTATAGCACTGGTGCAGATATGGCAGAACAACCTGCGGGCAAGCGAGCTGATACGTAAAAAGCAGGTAGATGCAGAACTGGCTTTGCTGAAGGCGCAAATTCATCCGCATTTTTTCTTTAATACACTTAACAACATTTATTCTCTGAGTTTTGATGATATAGATAACTCACGCGCCTCGCTGTATAAGCTGTCGCGCATGATGCGTTATCTGTTGTACGAAACACCCAATAACCAAACCACGCTGAGCCGTGAAATTGAATTTGTACGCGATTATATAGAACTGATGGGGCTGCGTATGACGGAAACCATGCGCATTGAACTGGAAGTGCCGGAACAACTGGTAGAAAAGCCGGTAGCCCCTATGATACTGCTGCCGTTTATTGAGAATGCTTTTAAGCATGGGGTAAGCTCGCTGATGCAGGGGGAGATAATTGTGCGCATAACGCAGCGGGGCAACCACCTGAAGCTGTATGTGCAGAACCATATATTTAAAGACAAAAGTGTTCGTATAGAAGATGGGGGCATTGGATTAACCAATACAGAACGCAGGCTGGAAATGCTGTACCCCGGCCGCCATCAGCTGCGTTATGGCCGTAACGAACAGGATAGTTATATTGTTGAACTGGAATTAGCGCTATGAAAACGTTGAAGTGTATTGCTATTGATGATGAGCCGCTGGCACTGAACCTGGTGTGTAAGTTTATAACACAAACACCGTTTCTGGAGCTGACGGGCAAATATAAAAATGCCATTACGGTATTGCAGGATGCAAAGGTGCTGCAGGAGGCCGATCTGGTGTTTATGGATATTCATATGCCCGACCTGGATGGTATTGAACTGGCAAAGATGATAAAAGCTTTGCAGGGAGATGCAGCACCCAGGCTGGTGTTTACCACGGCGTATAACCAATATGCTATTGAAGGGTATAAGGTAGAGGCGCTGGATTATTTGTTAAAGCCGTTTAGTTACGATGATTTTTTGCGTGTAGCGCTGAAAGCGAAAGCCCAGCTGGAAAAAGCGGTGGTTGCTGCACCGGTGGCAGAGCCGGATTCTATTTTTTTTAAAGTAGAATACCGGTGGATAAAAGTGCTGTTTGCCGAGATATTGTATATAGAAGGGGTGAAGGATTATGTAAAGGTACACCTGGCCAATGGTAAAAATATTATTACCCTCAACTCACTCAAGAACCTGGAAGCCAAACTGCCACCCAATCAGTTTATGCGTTTAAATCGCTCTGCTATTGTTGCGCTGTCTAAAATAACAGCAGTTACAAAAACATCTGTGCAAATACAGGAGCTGGTAATACCGGTAGGTGAGAACTACCGCGAAGCCTTTGCGGCGTTTTTAAAAGACTGGATAGAATAAGGTATCCCGCGCATCATAATTTACATCGTTTTTCCGGTGTGCTTCAATGGCTTTCAGGGCCAGTTGAAACACCAGCTGCTCATTTACAAATCCGCAGGCAACATGAAAAAAAACGAAGCCCCCTGTAGATACAGCGGGCCTTCGTTCTCATTCCTTCCATTCAGGTTAATGAGAAGGTCTTACTACGTCTGGTTCGATAGGGGTGTAGTCTTCTACCATTAGCTCCTCTATCGGTTTTGTTTTCTTTTTGCTGAACCGGGTAATCAGTTTGTCGAAAATGGCATACATAACGGGTACTATAATCAGGGTAAGAAACAGCGAGCTAACCAGGCCACCAATTACAACCCAGGCCAGTCCGTTTTTCCATTCTGCGCCCGCACCTTTGGCTACGGCAATAGGTATCATACCAATTACCATGGCAATGGTAGTCATTAAAATGGGCCGCAGCCTGGCGTGGTTGGCATCTATCAGTGCCTGATAGGTGCTTTCGCCCTCTGCCTTGCGCTGGTTGGTAAAATCTACCAGGATAATGGCGTTTTTAGCTACCAGACCAATCAGCATAATCAAACCCAATATGGTAAAAATGTTAAGCGAGTTATTGGTAAGGCCCAGTGCCAGCAAGGCGCCTATGATGGACAGCGGTATGGAGAACAGTACCACAAACGGATACGCAAAGCTGTTATACAACGCCACCATAATAAGATATACCAGCAGAATGGCCGTTAACAGGGCAATACCGAGTGAGCCGAAGCCTTCGCCCTGGTTTTCCTGATCGCCACCCCATACCACAGATATGCCGGGCGGGGTTTTCATTTTTTCCAGCGCTTCTTTCCATTCCGCAGCAATAGTACCTGTAGGGCGGCCAATGGTTTGCGCCTGTACGGTAATGGAGGCACTTTTATCGCGACGCTCTAACTGGCTGGGGCCGGAGGATTGTTTAATTTCTGCAAACTGAGAGAGGGTTACCTGCTGGTTGCTCTTATTCATAAACACCAGGTTGCCGATGTCGTCTATAGAAGAGCGGTTAAAGCTGCTGAAACGGATATTGATATCATACTCATACTCTCCCGCGCGATATTTACCATCAGTATTACCATTAAAGGCAGTTTGCATGGTGGTACCTACTTCCTGTAACGTTAAGCCCAGCGCAGCCATTTTATCGCGGTTTACCTGTACGGTTATTTCCGGGTTACCGGCTTCTACAGACAGCTTCACTTCTGTAGCACCTTTTATTTTTTTCAGGGCTTCCATGGCGGAACGGGCATAGCCCATGGCGCTATCGGTAGTTGGCCCCATTACCACCAGTGCCAGCGGTGCCTGTTCGGCAGTACCCAATATACTTACTGGTGTGGTTTTTATTTTGGCGTTCACCAGCTCTTTCTGCAATACCGTTTTTATTTTGGCAGCGTAGAGGTACGAATCATCTTTCCGGTCTTTCTTAGGCACCAGTTGCACATTCAACTCTGCTTTATAAGCGGTGGATTGCGTAGAAAAGCTGCCGCTTACCTGGCCTACGGTGGTGATGATTTTGGTAATCTCCGGCTGCTTTTTCAGAAAGGCTTCTGCACGCATGGCAACCTGGTTGGTCTGCTCAATAGGCATATCCTTGGGTAGTTCTATTTCTACTATAAACTCTCCCTTATCGCCTTTGGGAAAGAAATCCGTACCTATATAACCGGCACCCAGCAGATAAAAGGAAGCAATCAACAGTACAAACACCGTTACCAGTGTAATAAGTTTGTGCCTGAGCGACCATTTTAATATATGGGTGATAAAGTGTGTAAACTTATCCAGCCCTTTTTCAAAACTCAGAATAACTTTACCGAAGATGTTTTTACCGGTAATGTGCTCCAATTTACCAAAGCGGGAACTGAGCCACGGTACAATGGTAAAGGAAGATAGTAACGACAGCAATGTGGCAATAACAATTACCAGACAAAACTCCCGCAGAATATCAGATACCAGGCCGGTACTTACAGAGATGGGCAGAAACACTACCACAATTACCAGCGTAATAGCAGAAACGGTAAACCCTATTTCTTTAGTGGCATCGTAAGAGGCGCGTACTTTGTTTTTACCCATTTCCATATGGCGGTAAATGTTTTCCAGTACCACAATAGCATCATCTACCAGAATACCTACCACCAGCGATAAACCCAGCAGCGACATGAGGTTGAGCGAAAAGCCCAGAAACTTCATGCCTATAAACGTGGCAATGAGCGAGCAGGGTATGGATACCATTACAATAAAGGCGTTACGTATACTGTGCAGGAAAAACAGCATTACCACTGCTACCAGTATTACTGCCAGTATAAGATCGTGTATTACGGCATCAGCAGATTCCAGGGTGTAATCAGAACTGTCATTGGCAATGGTCATTTGCAGGTGGTTGCCGGCATATTCCTGTTTTAGTTTTTCAATGGTCTTTTTTACGCCTTCGCTTACGGCTACACCATTGGCATCGCTCTGTTTGCTTATCTGCACCGCAATGGCGCTTTGCTGGTTAATGCGCGCTATTTTTTCTACGTCCTTTTCGCTATCCAGCACCTCTGCTATATCCAGCAGTTTTACAGGTACGCCGTTGGTAGTAGTTACCACCAGCTGTTTCAGTTCTTCTACGTTTTTGTATTTGCCTGATAAGCGGATTAACACATCTTCCTCCCGTGACTTTACGCTACCGGTAGGGAAGTCGAGGTTAGAGCTGAGGATGGCCTGCTGTACCTGGCCTACCGATAAATGATAGGCCTGTAGTTTATTACGATCCAGGTTTACCTGTATTTCACGTTCCTGCCCGCCGATGAGGTTTACCGTGGCCACGCCGTTTACACGCGAAAGGGCGGGGGCTATGCGCTTGTCCATCAGATCGTAAAATTCAGCAGACTCCATATTAGAGGATGCGGAAAGCGTCATAATAGGCAGGTCGTCCAGCGATGCCTTGTTCAGCGAGGGTGGATCAGCATTTTCAGGAAGGTCTTTTAATATTGCATTTACCTTTCGCTGCGCGTCGTTGAGGGCATAGTCTACATCTGTACCCGCATTCATGGTAATGGTAAGTGTGCTGAGGCTTTCAAAAGATTTGCCTTCTATTTTCTTAATGTTTTCCATGGACGATACTGCGTCTTCAATTTTACGCGTTACGGTGTTTTCCACCTCACCGGGCGATGCGCCGGGGTAAGTAGTGGTAACCGTAATAGTGGCCAGGGAAAACTTAGGTAATAACTCGTACGTAAGGGAGGTATAGCTGAGTATGCCGCCCAGTATAAGTATGGTGAACAAAACGACCACCAGCGTTGGCCGTTTGATAGATATTTCTGCCAGTTTCATTTGCTTCTTTTAATCGGTAATCTATTTAACAGGTTGCACTGCGGTACCGTTTGCCAGGTTAATCTGTCCGCTGCTGATGATTAATTCACCTTCCTGTAATCCGTTCAATACTTCTACTTCATTACCCGCCACACGACCGCCGGTTACTTTGCGCAGTTGTGCACGTAAGCTGGTATCTGTTACAAACACCTCACCGCTGTTAATGCTACCTGCAAAGGCTGTACGCGGTATAACCAGTACAGGCGCCTGCTGCGGAAAACTAAATACAGCGCTGCCATACATACCGGCGCGTAACATACTGCCTGCGGCATTGCTTACTTCTATTTCAATAGCGAAGTTTAACGATTCATCTGCCTTGGGGGCAATGAAGGTGATGGTGCCGGTAAATGTTTTATCGGGAAACACGCCTGCGGTTACTTTTACTTTATCGCCGGTTTTAATCATGGCTACCTGGCTTTCTGTTACCGTTGCCTGTAGTTTAAGGCGCGATACATCTACAATATCAAACAACTCGGTACCCGGTGCCAGCACTGCGCCCGGCTCAATAAAACGTTTGTTAATAATACCATCTATAGATGAGCGGATAGAGGCATCGCCTACGGCAATGCGGGCCTGTTTCAGTTTGGTTTCTGCATTCTGCAGATCCAGCGCCGCTTTATCTACCTGCTGCTGTGTAACACCGCCGGTTTGAAAAGCTTTATCGTACCGCTCTTTATCCAGCCTGGCATTGGCATATCCGGCTTCTGCATTCTCCAGCTGTACATGTTGTTCATCTGTTCTTATTACGGCCAGCAGCTGGCCTTTGGTTACATGGCTGCCCTCATCCACCAGTATGCTGGTTACACGGCCTGCTTTTTCTGCGGCAAACTTAATTTCCTTACCGGCGGCAAAAATGCCGTTGGTAGTAAAATCGAACTGTAATGTTTTACGTTTTACCGTATCCAGCCGCACGGCTATAGCGGCCTTGCCCTGCTCTGCCACCAGCTGCGTTTGCTGTTCGTTCTTCTTTTTATTGCCGGTAAGTACCCTGGCAATTACAAACAGGATAACTGCCACGGCTATAACTGTAATGATAATTTTAGTAACCTTGCCCATATCGTTATTTTAATAAATTTTGTAGTTCTCCCTTCGAGGTAATGAGTTGTATTTGCGCCAGTTTATAATCCAGCAACGCATTGGTATAATTGTTCTGCGCTTCGGTAAGCTGGTTGCGTGCATCCAGCAGATCGGTCAGTGGCGCCAGGCCCAGATGGTAGTTGTTCTGCGTATCGTTAAATACGGACTGTGCCAGCTTCTGATTGCTTTCCTGACTGTTTATGGTAAGGATAGCATTGTTTACCTGACTGCGGACGTTTTCAAATGCCAGTTGCAGGTTCAGCGACAGGTCTATAATATCTTCGTGCAGCTTCTTAATATCTACCTCCGCCTGCTTTACTTTGGCCCTGGTGGCGCCGCCGGTGAAGATGGGTACTTTCAGGTTCAGACCTACAGAAGCCACATCAAACCATCCGGGGCTGCTGGCTGTAGCCTTGCTGAAAGGAAACTGATTGGAGAAACGCTGATAGCTATAGTTGCCGGAAAGCGACAGGGTAGGATAGTACGCGGCGGCTACGGCCTTTTTTTGCAGTTTCAGCAGCTCTTCCTGTTTTTTCAGTACCTGATAATCGCTACGGTTGGCAACACTTACAGAGTCCTGTACAGATACGGCTTGTGGTTGCAGCAGTTGCAGTTGTTCCATGGCAATGGCTACCGGCTTTTGCAGCGGCATGCCCATGTAAAACTTCAGCTGGTTTTCTTTCAGGCTGGCTTCGTTTATCTGCTGGCGGCGCTGGCTTTCCAGGTTGTTGAGGTTAACGGTTACACGATCCAGATCTATCCGTTTGGCCAGGCCACTGTTGAACTGCCCCTGAATAACGGTTTGCATGGCAGTGGTGGTTTGTATGTTAGAGTCGGCAACGGCTATTTTTTGTTTCTGTACCAGTAACTGATAATAAGCAGTAGCTACCTGCTGCATTACCTGCTCCTCTGTTTGCTGTTGTACCAGCTGATAGTACATGCGGCTGGCTGCAGCTGCTTTAAGGCCGGTAAAAACCGACTGATCGAACAGGGTTTGCGTGGCAGATACGCCAAAGTTGGCATTCCATTTCTGCCCAAAAGCTATAAGCGTAGATGTGCCGGTAGGCGATAGCTCCGCCGGTAAAGCACTCAGCTGCAATAAGGGGTTATAGGTAACGCTGCCGGTGCCATTGATCTGTGGCAGCGCTTTGGCGCGTGTTTCGCTGATTTTGTATTCGCTGTTTTCCACGTCCAGCCTTGCCTTACGGGCTTTGGCATAGTTCTGCAATGCATATTGCAGCGCAGATTTTAAGGTAAGCGGCTCCGTTTGGGCCATGGCTGAACTGCCGGTGAGCAGCAGGCAAAAAAAGGGCAGCCACTTTTGCCTGGTAAAGAGAAACTTTATTATCATGCCGCAAATGAACAGGTAACAGCATGGGGTGGAAAATATATTAGATGTACCCCGTTTAACAGCCGATATAGCCGGGTTGGTAATAGATGGAAACTTTGGGAATAAGTACTATAATAGAAAAGAGTGGTTTATTATTGCCAGCGATTTGTTCGTAAACAAAACCGAAACCTATGCGTGGCAGGAAGATTTTATTAGTTGTTTTTATTGTAGTGTTTGCAGTGGCGGCTATTTACGCCTGGTATCCTTATTCACCCATGCCTGCCGGAACCCAAATAGATAAGCTGGTGGTACAGAAATCGCAACGTCAATTGCTGGCTTATGAAAAGGGGAAGCTGGTAAAAACCTTTCCAATATCATTAGGGCGCAATCCTATTGGTGCCAAGGAGTTTGAGGGAGATAAGAAAACGCCGGAGGGCACGTATTTCATTTCCGCCAAAAATCCCAACAGTGGTTATCATAAAAACCTTGGGGTATCCTATCCCAATCAGCAGAATCTGGAAAGAGCAAAACAACTGGGCAAGCCTGCCGGTGGTGATATTAAAATACATGCACTGAGAAACTACACTGGTTTTATTGGCAGGTTTCAGCGTTGTTATGACTGGACACTGGGGTGCATAGCTTTAACCAATGCAGAAATAGACGACCTGTATGCGCATACGGCTGTGGGTACTCCTATTATTATTTTACCGTAGCACTAACGGGTTTGTAGTCTGTATTTTTTAACAGTGGTGTTACCGGCGATATCTGTAATCGTTACCGTAAGGCTACGTGCGTCTTCGGGAAAGTGATCATCTTTTTTATAGGTAAAACAGTTGCCTTTCTGATCGAAGGCCAGCCAGTGGCCATCAGCTGTTGCAGTAAAGGAGGCAATTGCCCCCAGGTTATCGGTGCAAGTAAACTGTAGTTTTTCTTCTTCCACAATAGGATTACTTATTACGGGGGCTATAGTATCTGCTACCAGTTGAATAGTGCCTGTTTGGTTGAACTGACCCAGCATATTGTTTTGTTTCCAATTACCTTTTAACGCCATGTTTTCCTTTTTGCCGGAGAGTACCATTACGGTGCGCTGGCGAAGTGTATGGCCCTGTGGCAAGGTGGTAGCAATACATGCCGTAAAGCTGTTATGCACCGGGGCGCAGGGCATTTTCATAATTACGGCAGGCGATACTGCGTTTGTTAGTTTGCTTTTATTTTCTATCAGTTGCAGGGGTACGGCATCGTAAAAAGTATTTTCAGGAATCTGTAGCATGGCATGTTCGCTTTTTACCAGATAGGTACGGGAGGGGTATAAAAGGCGTTCCGCAGGGGAAGCGTTGCTTTGGCTGGCGCTGCCATCGTATTGCATGCGCCATTTTTTCTCAGTGGTATGACCAACCAGATCGCTCACCACTACTTTTATTTCATGCTGCCAGCGATCGCTGAGGTCGATAGTGCCGCCTGAAGTGGATTGACGGGTGTAGGGCAGGCGGTTACCGGGCAATGAAAACAGCAATTGCACCGGACGTTTGCTGTGGAGGGTTTTATTGTAATCGATACAGGCATTTACATACCGGCTGTTTTCGGCTGATAACTGTTGCACGGAAAATGAATACTGCAACACATCGTCTTTATACACCCAGGCTTTATCTATCCCCGTAGTAAAACGGCCTGCGGCATACTGGTCGGAGGCGCTAATGCCTATTCCTATTAAAGGAGTGTTGCAACGGGTAAGTGATTTGCTTACGGGGCGGGCAGAATCTTCATAAATGCTGTTACGGCGGTTGTACCAGTACACCGCTTTTATTATAGGCTTGATGGTGTCCGTTACATGCAGTACATCCAGCAGTGGGTTCAGGCTTTTTCCGGTGGCGGTATTACGCACTTCAAAATGCAGGTGCGGGCCTTCTGAGGTGCCCGTATTGCCGCTGTAGCCAATGCATTGCCCTTTTTTTACCGGAAAGCTGCCTGCGGGTGCATCCAGATTCTGCTGCCAGCACTGGCTTTTGTACTGCAGGGCGGTAATCCATTTACCGGCAGCGCCGTTAAAACGGGAGAGGTGAGCGTACAGCGTAGTTGTGCCATCAGGATGCGTAACCCAAACAGCCTTTCCGTAGCCGTTACTTTGTATACTGATATGGCTGATGTAGCCTTCTTTTACAGTGTATACCGGCAGGCCTTCCCGGCCATTGGTACGTAAGTCGGCACCCATATGAAAATGATCCTTTCTTATTTCCCCAAAGCCGGCAGCCAGTTCTATGGGGCGTTGCAATGGATTATCGCGGTAGCGTCCGCAGCGGATGAGTGGAAAAATGATAAGCGTTACGGCACCAATGGCAAGCACGGGAATAGAGTGGGCGAAGCGTTTTTTCATAACAGAAGTTTTATAACTGCCAAACTATAGCTGCCTGCCTGGCGGGTAAACTGCACTCTGCAAACAGGCTTTTCTTCTCTGCCAACGCCCGGCGGTGAATGGTACCTAAATAGTACATTTGATTTATGAAGAAAAAGGTGCGGCTTCTGTTATCAGGACTGATTGCTTTATATTATCTGATACATATTGCGTACGATTTACCCAACCTGGTAAACGGCCATCCTGGTTTTAAATGGATACCGCTTACCGTTGGGGGATTGATTATCCGGATACTGGATCTGGCCTGTGCTTTTCTGTTTGCTTTTTGGCCCTTCCGGGTGTTGTTGAAAGGGTATCCCGCACGGCGTATAGGAAAAATTCTGTTGCTGATAGCGCTGGGTGTAGTGTTATTGGGTATCGTTCATATCGGCATTATTCGCCTTGCCTGGCGTATGGAGGGCTATACCTTTCGCCTGCGTACCTACTTTCTGAATAACCTTTTTTTTCTGGGGGTGTATTTGTTTTATGGCGTAGTGTTTTACTTTACCGGCTATGCTTATGATAAGGAGGTGGAACAGAAAGAGCTGTTGTTGCAGAACAGGCAGTCTGAACTATCCTTTCTGCGCTCGCAGGTGAACCCGCATTTTTTATTCAACAGCCTGAATAATATCTATTCTCTGGTATATGAAAACCACCCCGGCGCGCTGCCTGCCATAGCCGGTTTATCGCAGTTGATGCGGTATATGTTATATGAGGGTAATGACCGCGTGCCTTTACAGAAAGAACTGGACTATATACAGCAATACATAGCACTACAGGGAATCCGTTTTGATCATCCGATTGTTACACAGGTGCATGTAAGCGGCGAAACGGACCAGGTTGTGATACCGGCCCTGCTGCTGATAGCGTTTGTAGAGAATGCTTTTAAACACGGCGATTTTACCGGGGGAAGCGAAGGCATGGTGATTACCGTATACAGCTCTATACAAAAGTTGCAGTTTTATTGCCGCAACCGGAAAGGACAGGGAGAAAAGGATGCCGGCGGAGGCATTGGCCTGAAGAATGTAAAACGCAGACTGGAATTGTTATACCCCGGTAAACACCTGCTGGAAATAGAAGATAAACCAGAATCGTTCACCATTCACCTGGAACTGACACATGGCTAATGCAATACGTTGTATGGTAATTGACGATGAGCCGCTGGCGGTAAAACTGCTGGCAGATTACATTCGTAAAACTCCGGGGCTGGAGCTGGTGTATTCCACCACCAAAGTACTGGAAGCGCTGCCGGTGTTACAGGAAGGGCAGGTGGATGTATTGTTTCTGGACATACAAATGCCGGAACTGACCGGCCTGCAATTGATAAAAGTGATAGGTAAAGAATGCAAAGTGGTGCTTACGACCGCTTATCAGGAATATGCTTTACAGAGTTATGAATATGATGTGGTGGATTACCTGCTTAAGCCGGTTACGTTTGATCGTTTTGCGCTGGCTGTACAGAAGGTAAGGGCGAGGTTGCAGGAGAGTGCCCCCGTTACTGCTATGCCTTATATTTTTGTGAAGACAGAGTACCGCATTCAGAAGATAGTATTGGCTTCTGTATTGTACATCGAGGCTTTACGGGATTATATTGCTTTTCACACTACGGAAGGAAAAATACTCTCGCTGGAAAGTATGCGCCGTATGGAAGAGGTGTTGCCGGGTCAGCAGTTTATCCGCATTCATAAATCTTATATTATCAACCGCGATAATGTTGATTTTCTGGAGCGGGGTAAGGTAGTGATAAAGGGGCAATATCTGCCGGTGGGAGATACGTATAAGGAGGCGGTACAGCAGTGGATTAAGCCGGTTTAAGCAGTAAGGGCAGTAGATTTGGCAGCTGTTGATACGGTTTCTGGTAGACAGAATGCAGCATCGGCCTCGTCTAGTCAGTCCGGCCTGAATTTAAGGTTGAAGACATATTTCTTGTGGGAAGGGAACGGGCATTAAAGAGCAATTTACTTGTTGATATCAGTTATTAAAAAATAGGTGCATGTTTAATTTATTTTCTTCTATGTTCAAACGTAAGAAAGACTCAATTAAGCTTCTCGGAAGAGCTGGAATGAGTTTCTATGACGGTAACAACGAATATTATCTTGATACCGATAATATCCGTAATGAGGTCGAAGAATTAGACATAGTAATTTATTATTCGGGAACTGGTTTGAGAAATGAAAGTCGGCCTCTTTCAATTGAAGAGAAGATAAGTATTGCTGCCAGAGTAAGGGAGATAATGGAGAGTGGGGGAGCCAGGGTTGGATTTAGGGATTGATGTAGATATTATATCATCTGAGTAATTAATAAAACATACAAAGCCATTCCATATTGGGATGGCTTTGTATGTTTTTGAGGCATGTATTAATTGTTTTTGTTTCCGAAGTAATACAGATCTATGTCTTCCAGCAGTGAAATCTGCGTTGGCTTCCAGCCCAGCTTCTCCATCGTAATAAGCGCTGTAGCAGGCGCATCCAATGAAGCAAAATGGTTAAACCATCCAAAATGGCCTTTAGCTGCTTCCGGCGTAAGAGATTTTACGGGCACCTGTAAGCGTTTACCAATTACTTCCGCAATCTGGCGCATGGGTACCCCTTCATCCTGCACCGCATGGTATCTCGTACCAGGTATAGCCTTTTCTATAGCCAATCTGTACAAACGTGCAGCATCCAGCCTGTGTACTGCGGGCCACAAATTGTTACCTTCTCCGGCATACGCAGCCATCCCTTTGTCGCGTGCAATAGCTATTAGCATGGGAATAAAGCCATGATCGCCTTGTCCATGGGTGGAAGGAGGCAGGCGTACCATCGACACGTTTAATCCTTTTTCCATTAATGCCACAGCTGCTTCCTGCGTGGCAATACGGGGAAATTGAGCGGCGGTAAGCGTAGGATCATCGGCTTCCGTGGCGGCGCGGCCGGGTGTGGCTACCAATGCAGTGCCGGAGGTGATAAGCATAGGGCGGTTGGTGCCTTCCAATGCGCTGCCCAGTGCGGCAATTACATGCCGGTCGTGTTCGCAGCTGGCGGCAAAACGGGTGAAATCGTGGTTGAAGGCGGTGTGTATTACGCCATCGGCAAGGGAAGCGCCCTGTTTCAGGCTTTCCAGATCTTCCAGATTACCATAATGTACATCGGCACCTGCGGCTTTTAATTGTTTAGCTCCTTCTTCTGAGCGGGTAAGGCCCAGTACCTGATGGCCTGCCTGCAATAGCTCATTCACAATGGCGGAACCGACAAAGCCGGTAGCGCCTGTAACAAATACGCGCATATAGTAGTATTTAGGTTTTGTGCTGTTTTGCAGTACAAAATTGCGCCGGAAGGGGTGGGCGAAACAAGGTCATTTGACACAATTTTACACGGTCGTTTGCCCTTGTTTTGCGGGAAGGGGCTTGTTTGGTTACATTTGTTACTGCATGGCGGATAATTTTGAAACTTATATTATACAGGCTGCAGGGGTTACGGAAGAGGAGGCGAAACTGATAGTATCGCAAGGTATCCGTAAAAGAGTGCGCAGACGGCAGATATTGCTGCATGAGGGAGAAGTGTGCAGGCATAAGATATTTATTGAACGGGGACTGCTGCGCAGCTATCTGCTGAAAAACGATGGTGCAGAGTATATTATGCGTTTTGCAGCGGAAAGCTCCTGGCTGATTGACCCCGAAAGCTACCACAGCGGACTGCCTACCAAATACAACGTGGATGCACTGGAAGATTGCGATGTGCTGCTATGGACACGTGATGCCATGAACCGGCTGAGTGAGGAGATTCCGGCATTGAAGGCTTATTCCGATCAGTTGAAAACCAACACGCTTACCGCCAGTATGGGGCGTATTATGATGAATATCAGCGGTACTTCTGAAGAAAAGTATCAGGAATTTGTAAACACTTACCCGGATGTGTTTAACCGCGTGCCATTGCACATGGTAGCCTCTTACCTGGGCGTATCCAGAGAAACGTTAAGCCGCATCCGGCACACCCAAATGAGGCAGCTGAAAGGCCAGGGCTGATAGCCGGTAGCGCAGGGTGTTGCCTGCCACGTGCCACTTGTTCTTATCAGCGGCCAGGATAGATAACTTCATCTTCATAGTTTCTCTGTAGGGGTGTTGCACATGTAGGAGTGGAGGAGTCTTAAAGAAAACAGGAAATTTACTTTAACATCTTATCAATCAGTAATAAATTAGCTATTACTATGATACAAATACCTGATTCCGTACAACAATTTATTGAAGCCGCTATAGTGGTGGAGGATATCTGCCTTCCTTTTCATTATCCCAAAGTGGATGAACTGGAGGCTTTTCAAAGCGGCTACCGCTACCACGGTGTTACCCTGGAAAATCTTGTTGCTGACAAGGCAGGTGCCTGGCAACCGGGTTGGTATGTGGTAGCGCAGAATGGTATGGATGATCCGTTTATAGTTGATTTTTCTGATGCAGCACAGGGCTTTCCGGTTTATTATGCTGCCCATGGTACGGGCAGGTGGGATGTGGTGCAGATATCGGATAATCTTGCTATGTTTAGTAGCCTGCTTACAGCGCTGAAGGCACGCTATACCAACAAAGAAGAAACCCTGCAATATCTGCAGGCGCATACTGATAAGCAGAATGTGCTGTGGCAGGAAGTGTATGATAATGTGCTTAACCGGGATGATACGCCTATAGAACCCGTAGATATGACGGAATGGATATGGGGAGAAGTAGTGATAACGGAGGTTGGCGCGCAGAAGATGAAAGTGGTACATTACTTAAAAGACATTTTTAAACTAACTCCGCAGGAAGCATTGGCAATGGTAAAGCAGCCGGAAATAACCGTAAAGCATGGTGTACTGCTGCATTTGAAGCGGGTGGTGCGGCAGCTGGAAAGCATAGGTGCTACAGCGGTGTTTAGGGCAGATGAAGTGCAGCCGTGAGTCATGTAACCGGTTGCATACTATTGTTGCAGGATGGCACAGGACAGGCACGTGCGCGATTCTCTATAACATCGCATACCGGACCTGCTATATGATTGATATGAAGAACTGTCCGGCTTACTTGTAAACGAATTCTGACTTGCCGTTTAATCAGCTATATGAAGAGCAGGAATTGCTTGTGCGTATTACCCATGGTAATGAGCGGGCGTTTCACGACCTGTACCAGCACTATTTTCCCAAAGTATATGCTATGTGTGTAAGCTATGCGCCCGATGTGGCTGTGGCGCAGGATGTGGTGCAGGAAACATTTACCCGTGTATGGCTGAACCGGCATAAGTTAACTGAGGTGGAACACTTTGAAGCCTGGCTGATTACCATTACCCGCAACCTGCTGATTACTGAACTGCGCAAAGCGTTTCCGCCGGGCTGGCAGCCGGAAGAGGTTAAAAGTATTGACTCACACGATGTAGTGAATTACCGCGAACTGGAAAAGCTGCTGGATGGGGCCGTTGCTGCTTTAAGCAAGCGCCAGCAGGAAGTATACCGCCTGAGCAGGGTGGAAGGGTATTCGCACAAAGAAATTGCCCGGTCGCTGGGTATATCGGTTGATATGAGCCGCGAGCACCTGAGCAAAGCGTTGCACCATATACGGCATTTTCTGCGGCAGCAATACGGGCAGTCAGGTATGCTGCTATCGCTGCTTTTCTTTTGCTAAGATTTTTTTCCTCTTACACCCCCACATTTTCCCCGTTCCTTCGTCTTCTGTATACCACACACTACACGAATGGACTTTAAGCAATTACTGGATGATTACCGGAAGGGTAAAATGGACGCTGCGCAGCGTGCTGCTTTTGAACAACTGCTGCACAGCAGCGAGCGCGAAAGCGAGTTGCAACAGCTGCTGCAGGAGGGGTATGAACAAACTGAGCCGGTACAGGCGCAGGAGGCACAGGCATTTATTTATGCGCGCATTAAAGCGCAGATGATGGACGGCGCTACCAATCAGCAACCGGTAGAGCACCAGCAAAGCAAGCCTGTTGCAGCAATGCGTTGGTGGCGCTATGCGGCTGCAGTGATATTGATATGCGGGGTAGCTACCCTGTTTTACCGCAGTAAGCCGGATATACAAAAGTCTGTAGCCGAACAGCATCCCGCCGCTGATATATTACCGGGCCACGATGGGGCAGTACTTACCCTGGCTAACGGTAAAAAGATAGTGCTGGATAGTATGGGTAACACCGTAGTGGCGCAGCAGAATGGTGCGGAAGTGGTGCTGAAAGATGGATTGCTGGCGTATGAACATACAGAAGAAGAAAGCAAAGAGATAGCCTATAATACCATGACCACCCCACGCGGCAGACAGTTTCAGTTACAGCTGCCCGATGGTACCCGTGTATGGTTGAATGCGGCCAGCTCTATCACCTACCCCACACGCTTTACCGGTAAAGAACGAAAGGTAGAGATACACGGGGAAGCCTATTTTGAAGTAACCACTAACACACAAATGCCCTTTCGGGTAGCTACCAGCCGGGAGGCTGTGGTAGAGGTACTGGGTACCAGCTTTAATATTCATGCGTATGATGATGAAGCTGCTATGCAAACCACTTTGCTTAATGGTGCGGTAAAAGTGCATGTGGGCGGGCAGGCGCAGTTGCTGAAGCCCGGACAACAGGCAGTACTGAACGCGGGTAATACGTTAAGTGTAGCCCATGCGGTAAATCTGGAGCAGGTAATGGCATGGAAAAACGGACTGTTCAATTTTGATGGGTATGACCTGAAAGCGGTAATGCGTGAGATAGGCCGCTGGTACGATCTGGATATTGTATATGAAACAGAGCCTGTGCAGGAAGAAATGATGGGTGAGATACAGCGCACCCTGAAACTGAGCCAGGTAATGAAAATTTTGCAAAGGATACATGTGCATTACCGGGTAAGCGGTAATCAGCTGATTATAACCAAATAACTGTTAACTGTATTATGAAGCTCACACTATTACTATCGATTGCTGCCTGCATGGGTATAACCACAGGGTTTTCCCAGTCTGTAACCTATTCTTCTAAAAACGCTTCGGTAGAAGATATCATCTCTACCGTAAAGCAGCAGGCTGGCTATGTTTTCTTTTATAAAAAAAAGACGTTGAAAGATGCCCGGCGTGTAAGCATTGCGGCGGATCATGTACCGGTGCGCGATTTTTTAACCCTTGCCTTTAAGGAGCAGCCCTTTACCTGGTCTATTGAAGACCAGACAGTGGTGCTGGAAAACCCTGCTGCTGATGCCTCTGCCACTGTTGCCAAAGCAGCGGCGGCGGCCGTGCAGGGGCCACTGAAGGTTCGCGTAGCTGATTCAACCGGTAAGCCTATGCCTGGCGCATCGGTTGCGGTAAAGAAAACCGGTAAGTCTTTTTTAACCAATGCAGAAGGCGTTGTTACGCTGGGTGCTGGTACTGGTGATGTGCTGGTAATAACGTATATAGGGTACGATCAGCAGGAGATAACTGTTACTGCGGACCTTTTGCAACGGAACACACTGGAAGTGCATTTGCTTCAGAAATCTTCTGTGCTCAATGATGTAATTGTGGTAGGCTATGGTACACAGCGCAGGAGCGATGTAACCGGTTCGCTTACCCGTATTACCGCCGCCACTATACAGGAAAGGCCGGTAACCAATCTGGCGCAGGCCTTACAGGGCAAGGCCCCGGGTATGAATGTGGCTACCAATATCAGGCCTGGTGAAGTACCTGCCATCCGTATACGCGGTACGCGCTCTGCCAATGCTTCTAACGATCCTTTATATGTGGTGGATGGTGTGCCTATTGTATCGGCACTGGGGGTAAGCTCCTTTTCTATCAATGATCTTAACCCGAACGATATTGCTTCCGTAGAAGTATTAAAAGATGCTTCTGCTACGGCCATCTACGGATCCAGAGGGGCAAATGGGGTAATACTGGTGACTACCAAAAAAGCCACCAAAGGCCGGGTATCGCTAAACCTGAATTCTACTGTTTCTGTTGATAGTTATCATCAGCTGACCGATCGTATGAATGCGGGGGAGTATATTGACCAGTTGCGTTACGCCCTTATTAATGGCAGGCGTTACCAGCCTGGCAACCCTACAGACCTTACGGTGGCACCCAAAGCCTGGTATGCCGATCCGCATCTGGATAGCCTTAACTTTTCAGCTTCCGGTGTTACCGACAACTTTAGCGAGCTGCTGGCTGCTACTATGAAGGGCTATGAATGGAACCCGAATGGCACGGTGCGTACGCGTGCCACCACAGCAGAAGAAAAAGCGCTGGGCTGGCCCGATCAGATACCCGTATATAACTCCGGCCGCATACCCACTTTTGACTGGCTGGATGCAGCTACCCGCAGAGGTATTACACACAACTACCAGATAGCTTTATCGTCAGGTACAGAAGCTACCCGTTTGTATATGTCGCTTGGCTATAACAAACAGCAGGGCGTACAGAAAGATCAGGATTTTGAACGCTTTACACTGAACCTGAATGGGGATATTACGGCACTGAAATGGTTTACTTTAGGTGCTTCGCTGATTGCATCGCTGAATAAACAGAACTTTGGTGTAAATGCTAACCAGAGCAATAGCGGCCCGAAAGACCTGTACGGACGTGCTTACAGCATGCTCCCCTGGGCGTTTCCTACGGATAGTATGGGTGCCTTTATCCGCAACCCCGGTGGTGGCCTCTCTGTATGGAACCCGCTGATTGATATTAATCAGGCATTGAATGAAAGGCGTTCATCCTCTATCATGGCCAACCTGTATAGTGAAATCAGGTTTACTCCCTGGCTGAAGTACCGGATAAACTTTGGGGCACAGATGCGCAACTTCCGTAATGGCAGCTGGACAGGCCCTACCGTTACTCCTTACCTGAGTGCCAAAGCCAATACAGCCGGTTATGCACGGGACGAGAACTTCTCCTGGGTGGTAGAAAACCTGTTGTACTTTGATAAAACGTTTGCCGGTAAACACAACATAGGTGTTACGCTGTTACAATCATCTCAGAAAAGCAGAAGAGAAAACACCAGCACCAGTGTGGGTGGTGTAGCTATACCACTGAGCCACTGGTACGATCTGGGTTCTAATACACAGGGTAACCCCGGCATAGGTACAGGCTTTACGCAGAACACCCTCAGCTCTTACATGGCCCGTGTAAACTATGGGCTGCTGAATAAATACCTGCTTACTGCCTCTGGTCGTTTTGATGGTTCTTCTGTATTATCGCCCGCTAATAAATGGGAGTTCTTTCCATCGTTTGCACTGGCGTGGAAAATGCAGGAAGAAAAGTTCCTGAGTCATATAGACTGGATTAACGAACTGAAACCCCGGATTGGTTACGGCGTAACCGGTAACTCTTCCGTAGGCCCATACACCACTACGGGGCCGTTAACGCGCAGTAACTATGCGTGGGGCAATGCACCGGCTATCGGCTTTATGCCCTCTTCTGTAAAAAATCCCGATCTGAGCTGGGAGAAAACAGCACAGCTGAACCTGGGGGTAGACTTCTCTTTACTCAGCAACCGCATTTCCGGCTCACTGGAATACTATGTGCAAAACACGTCTGACCTGCTGTTTAGCCGGGGGCTGCCGGCGGTATCGGGTTATGTAACCAAAGTAATGAACATAGGCCAATCCAGAAACCGTGGTGTGGAGATATCTATTAATACCGTGAATATTAAAACCAAAGACTTCAGCTGGACAACCGATTTAAACTGGAGCCGCAACAAAGAAGAGATTGTTGAATTGCTGAATGGCAAGCAGGACATTTTGGCTTCCCGTTTGTTTATCGGTCAGCCCTGGCAGGTGTTTTATCAGTTGCAGGATGCGGGCATCTGGGGCAGCGATAGCAAAGAGCTGGAAGAGATGGCGAAGTTTAAAACCATTGGTGGGTTAGACTTTAAGCCCGGTACAGTGAAAGTGGTAGACCAGAACGGCGATTATAAAATAAGTGCAGAAGATTATGTGTTGCGTGGCAACCCGCGCCCCAGATGGTATGGTGGTATTACCAACACGTTTACCTATAAAGGTTTTAGCCTGAGTTCGTTTATGTATGTACGCGTGGGGCAAACGTACTTTGGCGGTGTGCCGGGTGTGTTTGGCCGAAATGAAAAAGATGTATGGAGCTTTAACAACCAAAGCGGCCGCTGGCCTTTACCGGTGCTGGGCGCTACAGGTATTACCAACATTACTGCTGCCAAACAGTACAATGATGGCTCTTTTGCGGTAGTGCGCAATATATCGCTTACGTACGACCTGCCGGTAAAACTCATCAGCCGTGCTAAGATTAAAAATGTGCAGCTGAATGTGCAGGTGCTGAACCCCTTTCTGTTTGGCGGAGATGTGGTAAAGATGGGTATTAACCCGGATGATGAAACCAACTGGAGCGATCAGTCGCAGCCGGATAGCTTTACTACCAACCCATCCGGTGGCATGAACAACAATACCATACTGCCACGCAGCTGGGTGTTTGGATTACGTGTGGCCCTTTAATTACTAACTATCAGAGACGAAACATATGAAAAGATATTCACTGATACTGCTGGTGCTGATAACTGCCAGCCTCGGCTCCTGCAAAAAATTTCTGGATGAAAAACAGGTAGCCAACCTTACGCAGGATTACTACAATACAGAAGAGGGCTTAAATGCACTGATTACTGGTTTATATGGTTATGCCCGTATAAAACATGAGTGGGATGCCAGCGGCGTACGCCTTACGCAAACAGAAACCGATGCGTATATGCATTCTGATGCAACTTACTCTACCTACACCGCTGCGCGCTACGGCTCTAACGTAAGCACCATTGCCACTAACGTTGCCAATTATATAGGCGCGCCTAACAACGGTGCGCCACCTATGGGTGCTTACCCGCATATTAACAACTGTAACATTGCACTGGAAGTAATAGAGGGGTTGAAGCCCGGCCGCTTTGGTACCGATGAAAACTATCGCCTGCAGCGCCGGGGGGAGATATTGTTTCTGCGTGCCTGGGCCTATTATCTGGTAACCAATCAGCTGGGTGATGTGCCTTTGCAACTAACAGCCAGAAGGGAAGACAATGGTGTATACTACTTTCCTAAAGCCAAACTGCCGGATGTGTTCCGCCAGATAATAGGGGATGTGCGTGAGGCGTATGCTGCTTTACCTGTTACAGTAACAGAACGTGGCCGTGTAAGCAAACTGGCAGCGGGTAATCTGCTGGCCAAGTTGTATCTGAACCGTGCACAGGCGGCTGCTTTTGAAAACAGTACTGAAGCGCATTTGAAGATGCTGTATAAAGGTAATGTAAGTACCGATCTGGACTCTGCTATACTGGTAGCTACGGAAGTAATTACCGCTGCCGGTGGTGCAGGCGGACTGGCTCCTGATTACTGGACACTGTTTGACCCTAAAGTATCAGAAACCAACCCCAGCCGGGAAGTGCTGTGGGCCTGCCAGTTTGATGTAAACCTTTCTTTACATAACCGCTTTGGCAACCGCAGTGTAAACTACCACGTGGGTAACTATACAGGCGGTACCGGTGTTTCCCGCTCTATGGCGTATGGCCGCCCGTTTGGTACGTTAAAGCCTACCGATTATGGGTATGATGTGTTTACCGATAAGGTAAACGATTCCCGCTATTATAAAACCTTTCAGTACGAATATATCAGCAATGCTACAGGCTCTTACCCCTGGAGTGCAGATGCTGCTGCGTGGTGGAATGCCAACAAACCTGCTACAGAGCCTGCTGTTACGGTAGGCGCACCACGCGCTACACCGGGCAGGCGCGCGTTGATTTATCTGGAAAACCAGCCGGCCGAAGCTGTGGATTCTGCCAGAGCTATGAGCCAGCCTTACCAGTTTGTGGTACGCTGGATAAAAAGCGCTACCACAGGCAGGCTGTATTACCGCCTAAATTACAGCCAGGTATCTATGGGGCTTACCACAGGGGTAAACTGGCCGTACCTGTCTGTAAAAAAGTTTGTAGACCCTTTACGTGGCGGTAGTGCTGATGAAAGCAATTTTGACAATGAGCAAGGTACGCGTGATGGTATACTGATGCGCCTGGCTGAAACCTTTCTGATACGTGCAGAGGCTTATGGCCGCAAAGGTCAGTACGCCAACGCGCTGGCAGATATTAACGTGCTGCGCCAGCGCGCGGCCTGGAAAGCAGGTGAAAACCGCCCCGGTGTACTGGTGGAGTGGGAGCCCGGTGCCACCGCACTTACTGCTGCTGAAAAAGTAGCACCATACCCTGCCAGCGGCAGCTCTTACAATACCATACAGGCTACAGAAGCCCATTTTACACCCGGTACACCACAGGCCGCTGCTGAGCGTTATATACCCACGGCGAGTGGCAAACAGGATATGTTTATTCACTTCATTTATAATGAGAAAACGCGCGAATTTCTGGCAGAAGGTGTACTGTGGGAAGACCTGCACAATGCAGGCATTCTGTTCGATCGTATACAGTACCTGAACCAGCTGGCCTCTTCTCAGGCAGGCTTATGGCCGGTAGCCTACAATACCGTAGCAGGCAACGGCCAGAACGGAAATGGTAAAGGCCAGATGCGCAAGGAATATACCTTCCGCCCATGGCCCAGTGATTTTCTGCAACAGCTTACCGATGTGAATGGTAAGCCGCTGGACGCAGAAACAATGAAAAACTACCAGAACCCTGGATACTAATAGTTCTCATTTAGCAATCGTTTACGAGCAACGCCACCTTATTCCTGAGGCGGCGTTTTTTGTTGTGGTATGCCCTTTGAAGTAACTATCTGCATAAATAACAGGTAGCCTTATGAAAAAGCTGTGGAAGAACAACGGGTTGTCCCTTGTGTTTGGTGTTTTCTTTTTGCTATCACTGCTGGGCCAGATAATAATGGGGTGGAAAGAGTACAATGAAGAGCGGCAGGAAGACGGACAGCCGCCGGTTGCTATGGCTCAATATCTGCATTCCGGGCATTTTATACAATCTACTTTTGAAAACTGGGAAAGTGAGTTTCTGCAGATGGGTATGTTTGTGGTATTGGCTGTTAAGCTGCGGCAGAAAGGCTCGTCCGAATCAAAATCGTTTGAAGAGGAAGAGGTTGACAGGGAACCCGATGCATCGCGGCCCGGAGCGCCCTGGCCCGTGCGCAAAGGCGGGTTAATACTAGCGCTGTATAAAAATTCTCTGTCCATCTGTTTCTTTCTGCTGTTTGCTATTTCTCTCGGTCTGCATTTTTACGGCAGCCTGAAAGGGTACAACGAGTTACAAATGATAAAAGGTTTGCCAACGGAAAGCGCTACTGCCTACCTGGGTAATCCTACGTTCTGGTTTGAATCGTTCCAGAACTGGCAGAGCGAATTTTTATCGGTATTTGCGCTGGTGGTGTTCAGTATTTTTCTGCGGCAGCATGGCTCGCCACAATCCAAACCGGTAGATGCTGCTAACAGCGAAACCGGGGCAGGCTAGGGGCGCTTTTAATCGCCAATGGCGCAACCGGCGCGAAGGCCGGTTGCTGACGCATCCGCTACGGGGGACGGATGGCGGTATTTAACGACCTACCATTTGCTTTAATTGTTCAGGATATCTTTCGCCCTGAATGGCAATATTGTCTGCCGCTGTGGTAATCTCCTCAAGTTCTTCGGTGGAAAGTATAACTGCTGCACCATCGATGTTTTCTTCCAGCCGGTGCACTTTAGTGGTGCCGGGTATGGGTACTATCCACGGTTTTTGTGCCAGCAGCCAGGCCAGTGCCAGTTGCGAGTTGGTCACGTTTTTCTTTTGTGCCAAGCTGGTAAGTACATCAACCAGCTGCTGATTGGCTTTCCGGTTTTCTGCTGAAAAGCGGGGTACAATGTTGCGGAAGTCGTTATGGGCAAACTGTGTGTCTGCATCAATTTTACCGGTAAGAAATCCACGACCCAGCGGGCTATAAGGTACGAAGCCAATGCCCAGTTCTTCCAGCAGCGGAAACAGTTCCTGTTCCGGCTCGCGCCACCAGAGTGAGTATTCGCTTTGCAGCGCTGTTACCGGCTGTACCGCATGCGCCCGGCGAATGCTCTGTACACCTGCTTCAGACAGGCCAAAGTGTTTTACCTTGCCTTCCCGTATCAGCTCTTTTACGGTGCCTGCTACATCTTCCATAGGCACATGGGGATCAACCCGGTGCTGATAGAACAAATCAATCACTTCTGTTTTCAGGCGTTTGAGGGATGCTTCTGCCACGGCCCGGATAGTTTCGGGGCGGCTGTCGGCACCGGTAGAAGGATTGGCGTTTTTAAATCCAAACTTGGTAGCAATAACTACTTTGTCGCGTATGGGGGACAGTGCTTCGCCCAATAATTCCTCATTGGTAAAAGGTCCATATACTTCGGCGGTATCAAAAAAAGTAACGCCTTTGTCAAAGGCAGTGCGTATCAGCTGAATGCCTGTTTGTTTGTCAGTGGCAGGGCCGTATCCGGAACTTAATCCCATACAACCCAGGCCCAGTGCAGACACTTCCAGCCCGCTTTTACCCAGTTCACGTTTTTCCATAGTAGATGATTTTTAGCGGTGATTCGTTTTTTTACACGCCAGTATTTTTGCTGCCGGTGTATGCAATCACCAGGTATATAACCCCCACAAAGGTATTGTTGTTGCAAGGTGCTGTAATTGCGAATATCAAACCGAAGCTTGCGATATTCAAACATAGAGGGTAATCGTTTATATTTGGCAGCCCTGCGCAAACGGTAGGCGATGGAGATGTAAAGTGAGATCAGTTGTATAAGATGAACAGGATTATGAAAAGAAATTATTATTTGTGCGGCGTATTGTTATTGGTAACTGTATTGGCTGGCTGGGGCAACAAGGGGCACCGTGCGGTGGCGTTGATTGCGGAGAAGCATCTGCAAAGCGATGTGAAAACCGTGATACAGTCGTATCTGGACGGCGAAACCATGGAGGAAGTGAGTACCTGGGCCGATGATCATCACAACACTTATACTGCCCAATGGCATTATATTAACCTGCCGGTGGGCCTGAGTTATGCGGCGTTTGATAAAGCGGTACGTGCACAAAAGCATACCGTATATACGGCTTTATTAAAAGCACGGGCCACTATACAAATGCCGGGAGCTTCCAAAGAAAAGAAGAAAGATGCCTTACGCTATCTGATTCACCTGGTGGCAGATGCGCATCAGCCGATGCACGTAAGCCGTAAAGAAGACAGAGGCGGTAATGATATTACCCTGAAATTTGGCGGTGATAAAACCAATATGCACAGCCTGTGGGATGGTAAGCTGATTGACCGGGAGGGGCTGAGTATTCCTGAAATGGTGGCGGCTTATGATAATGCCAGCCCACAGCAGGTAAAACAATGGCAGCAGGATAGCGTGATGCAGTGGCTGTGGGAAAGCTATCAGATAAGCGGCCAGCTATACCGCGAACTAAAGCCCGGAACAAATGTGGCAGACGCTGCTTATCAGCAATACATCAACATTACCCGTAAAAGAATATTGCTTGCGGGGATACGCCTGGCCGGAGAGTTAAACTCCGTGCTGAAAGGGCAGAAGGCCGTGCCGGTAAAGGTGAAGCCTGTTACACCCGTTCGTCCGCAGCAACCCGGCGTTGCTACCAGAATTGCATTGAAGGATGTAGCAAACGCTGTGGGAAAACAGGTGGTTGTTAGCGGAAAAGTTTTCAGTGCTAAGGACATAGGCCGCATGCTGTTGTTAAACATAGGAGCGGCGCATCCCAATCAACTGCTTACCGTAGCCTTACAGGGCAAAGCAAAAACAAGCTTCACCGGCAACCTGAATGGTAAAACCATTACGGTAACCGGTAAGGTTATTCTGTTTAAAGGTAAGCCGGAGATTATAGTAGACGATCCGGCGCAGCTACAGTAGACTCTGGCGCCGGCTGCTCATTGGTCTCCTTACTCAGAAAGTAATTTAATCCCGTTCTTATTACTGCAATAGCGCCCAGTTTGCCTATTTCTTCCCAACTGGGTGCTATGGCAGTAGACAATATATCTGCCCCCAGCTGAAACTCCAGCGCCAGGGTAAGGTATCGGGCAAAGTCAATCCTTATCTTGCCAAAATCTGAGTGTTGCCTTCTGGCCCACCACCGGAAAAATTGAATCAGCGAAACCAGCGTGCCCACGCCAATAGCCATAGCCCCCATAATCTCAAGACTGAACCGCAGCCAGTGTACCAGTTGTTGAATAAATAAGTCCATACAGGTATTATTGAATGTGTGATGTTTGTGTGTGCATAGTAATCAAGCAGAATGCCTGTTTGCTAATTGTTTGATTTTTAGAGTACTATACGGGGTGGTTGCTATTTGTGTTTTGCGGTATATCGTAAATGTATGATAGTGGTGCCGGAGTTTGCCCCGCTGGTTGCAGAAAAGAGTCAGGTATTGCCTGACAGGCATTTAGCCGGAAAGTTCATCTTCTGCTGTTCCCTGGCAAAAATCCTGCTTTCTTATGTTCAGCCTGGCCATTTTCGATTCCAGCGTTGTTGGTTTAATGTGCAGCAACTCTGCGGCACCGTTGGCGCCTCTTATGCGGCCCCTTGCTTTTTTGAGGGCAGCAACAATATATTCCTTTTCTGTAGCCCGCTGAACATCTTTAATGGCTTCCAGGGTGCCAGGGTTTGCATTAGCATTCAGGCGTGGTGCTGTAGCGGAAAGCTTACGCGCCAGCTGCAGGGGAGACCGGCCGTTGTTTAACACCGCAGTGGAGGCAGGGTTATGGGAAATACATTGAGGCGATAATACAGATCGAGCCGGAAATTACCCTCTGCTACTTCCTTTTCCAGATGGCGGTTGGTGGCCGCTACCACACGAATGTTTACTTTAACGGGTGTGCTGCTGCCTACCGTTTCAAATTCTCTTTCCTGCAAAACGCGTAGCAGTTTTACCTGCATGGTCAGGGGCAGTTCTCCAATTTCATCCAGAAATATTGTACCTCCGTCGGTCTGCTCAAACCTGCCCTTTCTTTTTTTGTAGCGCCGGTAAATGCGCCCTTTTCATGCCCGAACAACTCTGACTCTACCAGTGTGGGCGGAATAGAGGCACAGTTAACCTTTACAAACGGGCCTTTTCTTCCGGGGGAAGAAAGGTGAATGGCCTGCGCCACTTTTTCTTTTCCTGTGCCACTCTCGCCCAGTAGTAAAACGGAACTGGTGTAGGGGGCTACCTGTGCTGCCATGTCTAATGCAGATAAGAGTAAATGGTGACTGCCGATGATGCTTTTAAATCCCGTGGCGCTTTCGGTATCCTCTTGCCGGGAATGAACTGTGCCTGCGCGTTTGTCTGTGCTACCCGAAGTGCCCGTATCTCAGTTGCTGAATGCGCCTGGTAATGAAGCCTTGCGGGCTTTCCTCTTTACACCGGTTAAAGATTCAACGGTATTGAAGGGTAAAAAAATTGCCGTGATTGCTGCAGATGGTCTTGAAGAGATTGAGTTACTGGGGCCGGTATGGTATTTCAGGCAACTGGGCGCCCAGGACAGCTGATGAAATACAGGTGAGTGATTACGATGCCGTATTTATACCGGGTGGCGCCTGGTACCCCGATAACCTGCGGTATGATAAAGATGTGATAAAGTTTATCCGGGATTTTAACCAATCCGGAAAGCTGATAGCGGCTATCTGTCATGCTCCGGTAGTGCTGGCGTCTGCCGATATTCTGAAAGGCAGAAAGCTGACAGGATACTGGAACATACAGGTTGATCTGAAGAATGCAGGTGCTACCGTACTGGAGCAACCAGTGGTAACAGATGGCAACCTGATTACCAGCAGGCATCCTATTGATGTAGCTGATTTTTCCAGAGCAGTGGAAGGCAGGTTACGTAAGAAATAGCAGCTATTGTAAACAAGCTGTACTGTTCAACAGTACAGCTTGTTTGTTTTAATACAGTATGCCCATACTGGCCGCAGAAAAATCGTTCAACTCTTCTGTTTTGCCTTCTTTTATCTTTTGCACCCACAGCGGATCGGCCAGTATTGCGCGGCCTATCGCTACCAGATCAAAGTCCTCACGCTCCAGTCTGCGTAACAGTTCGGTAAGGTCTGACTTTTCCGAACCCTGGCCGGAGAAAGAGCCGAGAAAATCTCCTTTCAATCCTACGGAGCCTACGGTAATGGTTGGCTGTCCGGTAATTTTTTTAGCCCATCCGGCAAAGTTGAGGTCAGATCCTTCAAATTCCGGCTCCCAGAAACGGCGCTGCGAACAATGGAAAATGTCTACGCCCGCTTCCTTCATCGGTACCAGCCATTCTTCCATTTCCTGCGGGGTAGTGGCGATGCGGGAGGTATAATCCTGTTGTTTCCATTGGCTCAGGCGGATAATGATGGTGAAGTCTTCCCCAACGGCTGCTCTTACTGCTTTGATAACTGCTACTGCAAACCGGTTTCTTGCTGCAATGCTTTTACCACCGTATTCATCAGTGCGGTTGTTGGTGCCCTGCCAGAAAAACTGATCAATCAGGTAACCATGGGCACCATGCAGTTCCAGACAATCAAAGCCCAGTGCTTTAGCTGCACGGGCAGCGTTGGCAAATTGCTGAATGGTATCTTCTATATCTGCCACAGACATACTTTCCGGGCTTTCCATGGGTATGCCAGGGTAGGGGGAGCCTGCAATGGGTGTGTTACCTACGTGCCATATCTGAGGGCCCATTTTGCCGTTTTGGGCATGTACGCCGTCAATTACCTTTTGCCATGCGTGTAAAGCGGCTTCACCATGAAAGTCGGGAATGTCTTTCATGTTTTTAGAAGCAGGGCGATTGATAACGGTACCTTCAGAGAGAATCAAACCTACCTCGGCGCCAGCCCTTCTGGCATAATACGCTGCCACCTCACTGGTGGGTACACCATCGGGCGACTGCGCCCTCGTCATAGGAGCCATTACCATCCTGTTCTTCAGCTGCAGGTTTTTGTAGCTGAACGGCTGAAACAAAGCTGCTGTGTTCATCTTTTCTTCTTTAGTGGTTCTCTGTAAAAGTGATTGTTACACGAAGTAACCATCATTGGTTTACATTTGTAACTATTTGCCCCAAATACCGGTATCCTGGTTGTTTATTTTGAGAGAATATCTGGTTGTATGAAATACTTATTTAGCCTAAGCCTTTTGTTAGTGTGCATTGTGCTAAATGCACAGAATGTTGCTATACTCGACCGTATTAAGCCTGCTAAAGATGATTCCGTTTTTGTGAGCGGGCGCGTGCTGGATGAATCCGGTAACCCGGTTAAAGATGTGTGGGTATTGTTCTATCCTTTTTATCTGGAAAAGTATGATATAACCTGGTATGAAAAAGACACTGTTGTTACGGACGAGAATGGGTGTTTTGAAGTGAAATGTAGAGAATCTCAGTTTGTAACCAACTCGCTGTACTTTAACAAACCAGGTTTTTTTACCTCAGAGCATTGTTTTGCCGAGCTTAAGTCGTTTATGACAATTGATACAGCTGTGCTTGTACGTGATCGCACAAGCAGATGGTATAATACTCAGAAAGCAGGCCCGGAGTTATTGGGGATGACTGTTAAGCAGACGCTGGCGGTTTTAAAGCCGGATATCTGGCGGGCGAAAGCCTGGTGGTTTAGCGATAACCTGAATAAAAACTACACAAGGGCTTTCCAAACCGAAGCAGCAGATAGCACTATGGTTCTGTTGATTGTAGCCCAATGTCCTGATTTAAAGGGTATGAAACCTGGCAATTTGGATGATCAATTAGTGGAAGGGATAGGGTTGACTTTTCCTGATGGAGAAAAGAAGTTTTTAGGGAATGCTATCTCGTATAGCAGGAAGATGCGGAATGAATATGCTGACAGATTTATTCTTCACAGAAAATAGAGTATTATAGTTTTAGAAAAGCCGTTTAGGCTAAATACCCTTTACCTGACTGAATTCTTTTTCTGCAGACCCGAGTGCTGTTATTGCTGTGGCGCGCAGCCTTGTTATGTAATGGCAGCACAGAGGTGTTGATGATTTTCATTTGTTTACGGCTATATGGTAGCAACCTTGTGTATCAAGCGTTTGTACTGTAGCGCAGAGTAGGTATTACGTCATGCGTGGAAGGTTGTCCAGCAGGATAATGAGAAAACTGCGAATTCCATACACTGTTATTGGCGCTGCCTGGCTATGACAAGGCGATATCGGCTGATTTCAGCCTCAAGGGCATTTTGTTTGAAGACATTTCTGAATAATACCTTCAAACGCCTGAAACAGATTGTATTATTTCAGGCGTTTGAAGGTGTTGTTATTGCCTGTCTCTGGCGTTGTTGATGCCAATGATAAGATAAACGATAATGAAGATTTTAAAGAAAATACCCGAAAGCAGGTTAAGTGGATTGATAATACCCAGTAAAGCCTGGTATGCCAGATATACTATCAGCCCGGTTAACAATGCTGCATAAGCTTTCTTTCGGGTCCATAATGCCAGTCCGGCGAAAATTGCTGTTAGAATACCTGTTTCTATCCATATTGCCGTTTGTGTTTCAGCAGGCGCCTGTGCAGCTGCAATAATGCCCGATACTAATTGTACAGCAGCAATGATAAAGAGGGCATTTCTGGCCTGTTTAATAGGAAGGTCGTAGCCGCTGTTTAAAAAGGCTTCCGTAGCTGCATCGTACTGTGGGGCGGGAGTTGTTTCTTCTGATGGATTAGGGGTCATAGTTACATATTTACTTCAAATATATTGAAACCAGGATATTGATTAAGTGTAATATCTGAACAGGCCAACTGTCGGAAAGCTTCAAAAAAATAACCATACATTGGTAGAAATTCTTGGTTTGAATGAAAAAGCGCTTATATTTGCAACCCTGTTAATCATACGGTTAGCATGTTTTACGGGACGTAGCGCAGCCCGGTAGCGCGTTTGCATGGGGTGCAAGAGGCCGCTGGTTCGAATCCAGTCGTCCCGACTGAAGGGGTTTTATTATGAAATATAATGATACCCTAATTGACCGGAAGGCCCGCAAATATTGAGTTTGCGGGCTTTTTCATTTTTAGCCGCATTTCAATTTATATCACATTATTTCAATCTGGTGGTGAGTAAATACGTGAGTCGAAAAACTCGCTAACTTTTACTCACAGAAATTCATTCAAACTTTTGAGGTTCAATCTGTTAGGCCAATTTACTTTGGTGCGTCCTAACACGATTTGAACCTGCGTCCTACGTGATAAGAGGTGAAAGAATTTGAAACAATTTCAAATCATTTCAAATGGTGTGGTATGAGAACAGACAAAAGTTTTTCAATTGACTTCATTATCCGAAAAGACAAACAGGATAAAACAGAAGGCTATTTATTCGCCCGTGTCACAGTCAATGGGCAAAACACTGAAATTTCATTGAAGGAAAAAATTAAGGTGTGGGATTGGGATTCCAGAAGCGAAACGGTAAAAGGTAAAAACAAGTATGCAAAATCAATTAACGATTGGATTGATGAGGTAAGGTATAAGATAAAGGAAAGCAGAAAGGCATTAGAAACAAACAGGCATCCAATTACGGCTTCAACAATTAAAGAGCATTATGAAGGCAGGCATACCAGCCAGAAAGCCCCTACTTCCGGGCACACGATTAAGGAGCTTATAAGGTTTCATAATAAGATAGAGGGCGAAGCACAGCATAATGAGGAAGCAGCAAAATTGAAGCCCGGCACTATGAAAAACTATGGAGCAACAGAAAAGTATCTTACCAATTTCATGCTGCATAAATACAAAAAGGAAGATGTTGACCTTTTAGATTTTGACTATCAGGCCGTACTGGAATTGGAATATTACATAAGGAACTTTCCAATAAAGCAATCTGACCCCTGCTTAGGCAATGGCGTGTATAAGCACATGGAAAGAGTAATGAAACTGTTTGGCATGGCGCGTAGTATGAGGTGGCTAACTGATAACCCTTTTGAATTATATGAGCTAAAAAAGAAAAGGACGGTTAAGGAGCGGTTAACTATTCAGCAATTTGTTGCCATTGAAAACGGAGTTTTTAATGATGATAAGCTAAACTATGTCAGGGACTTGTTTATATATGATTGTTATGTAGGAGTTAGCTATGTGGACTTGCTAAATTTAGAGGAAGGCCATTTTGTGGAAATGGAAGACACTTTATTCTGTACCATATACCGGCAAAAAAGCATTGAACGGGCAGGGATTCCTGTACCGCCAGCAGCAATTGCTATTATGAATAAGTACGCAAATACACCTGCGGCAGTGGCTGGTGGTAAGATATTTCCGTATATCAGTAATCAGGACTTTAACAGGAATCTAAAAATCATAGCTGGCATTCTAAACATTCCAATAAACCTGTGTACCAGAAAAGCAAGGGACTTTTTTGCTAAAGAATTAAACCTGAAAAACGGTGTGCCTATGGAAACGGTGAGTAAAATGTTGGGCCATTCTAAAATTAGTACCACTAAAGAGAACTATGCCGATGTTGACGAGGAAAAAATCATTGATGATACTGCGCATGTGCAGGAACGGTTCAATTTAAAAAAGAAAAAAATCTTACAAGCTGTGTGAGTTCTATTATTTATTAGTACGATATAGGGGCGAAAGCCCTTATATTTTTGAGTTGTCTGCTTAAACTGTTCTTACAATACCTGCTATTAAAACCCGAAATTACATTAAAGCTACCAATGGCATGAAGTGAAGTGTTGATGACTGCACTATTCTCCCATCATTTCTCGCAATTTGTCACCAAGAAAATAATCCTCACTAACGCCTTTTCCAAAATGGTATGTATTATTTTCACGAGCGGTCATAAAACTCCTGAGGTCTTTGTATGCCAGCTGTTCAGGGTCTTTTATTGAAAATTCTAATCGAACGGTTGTCCATTGCATTAACATGTCGGGGCCGGTAGTAACTAACAACAGGCCTTTTTCTGTTCTGAACGATGGCGAAATAAAATATCTAATTTGTTCAATCAGAAAATTAGCCCCCCTTGTCAACTCGCACATTAAGTCTTGCACAAGGTCAACATGATAATCGAATTTGTCCCCTAATATATCGTATTCTTTTTGATCAATATGATAGTCCTTATTGTAAAATTTTTCCGTGTAATACATTTCTTCACCACTTTTATCAAGGTGTCTTGCAAAGACATGTAAAAAATCGTTTAATATTGAACGGAAATTTTTAAATGCAAATTCCAATTTGGGATAGCGGTTCGGCCAAATTCTTGAAAGAAGATACCCGTTTAGTCGTTGCAACTCTTCAAAACGGTCTTTAAAAATATTAGGCTGCCCTCCTGACAACACATAAGAACTCCATATATCCCACTCTTCAATTCCTGCGAGATTCACAAATTCCTCAACATATGTTGCGTAAGTTTCATCATCTTTTTGCTTTACTATGTCAGAAGGGTTTAAGCAGGTGCGAACCCATTCTGTATGCTCGTTCTTGATTTCATGTAGCTTATCAACAGAGTATAACTCTTCGTGGTCATCAATAATTTTGTGGTGCTTTTGGCAAAGCAACATGAGGTTATTGTATTTATCTCTTGCTTCAGGCGTTAAGGTAGATTTTCCTCTTGGCCCTTTTTCTTCTCTTGCAACAATATGTGCTTCTTCGCCTAATACTGAGGGGTCGTCTGTTTCCGTAATGTCTTCTGCCAATTCTGTTTTGCAGATTGCGCACTTGTTACCTGACCGTCCCCAAAGCATTTTGTGTGTCTTGATTGAAATTCCCATAGCATGGTTTTGAAGCGTTCCTCTAACGAATAAATATACGTTATGCTTTCAAGCTGCCCAAAAAACAATACTGATTGTCAATATTTATAATATTCCCTTTTTAAACAATTTTTAAATAATGCTGGTTATTGTGTGATGCAAATCCGTTAGTTGGCTTCTTTACCATACCGTTCAAATTTGAATACCCAGCTATCTACACAAATACCTCTGGCTAAACCAACCGTGACAATCTGGAATATTACAGAAAGTGTCGATAATTGGGGACTTCTTATTACAGCGTACAAGATTAGATACTCTGAGGCAACTACAAGCACATGAATTACCAATATCCTCCATACCGACTTCCTCTTTATGCGGGCACTGCGTTTCCATAGTTTAATAACCAAAAATGCAAGCCCTAAAACAACTATCAGAAAGGTGTTAATTAATGCAGCAATGATGTTATCTAGCCTGTAGAAGTGCTTTAGCAGCAGTGGTTCGTGGAAATAGATATTCATAAACAGACAGACCAGCGAAGCCGAAAATAGATATATCAACAGGGTCGCAATAACCAGCCTTACTTGACTTATATAAAGCCTGATATGCGCAGTGTTCTGCGCCCGGAAATCTATATCAATGTGCATAAGGTGACGGATTAGAAGAATTAGACAGGCAGTGGAACCACTTTAAAAAAAGTGCCTACTGTAGAAACAGCAGGCCTTCGTTTTCCAATTATCCATTATCAGGGGGTATCCTTTTTAGTTTGAAGTATTTTGCCCAGTTCTAAAAAATACTCTTCGCCTCCTGTGGTAATGAGATATTTTAAGGCTCCATAAGCATGATGGCACAGCATTTCTACTTTCCTGTCACAATCGCAAATAACATGCACCTCGTTATTAGAAACGGAGATTGCTAATGTGTATGATAGTGCGCCGGAAGTGTTGGTATATTCTGCCTTATATTGATTTATTTTAACCGGAGATACAAAAGTCACAGGCCATTGCTTGTAATGGAATGTTTCACTATCAATGTGCTTCTTTAGTGAATCGGCGTGCAATCGCCCTGCTCTCCCTAGCGGAATAGTATAGGCGTATCCGGTGTTGCGTAAATCGTCCTTGTTTGTTTTCATATAAGCTGAGTGGATGTAGTGCTGTTTATAATTATAAAGCGTCAGTCTGCGGTTTCTCTTTCCATATCATAAGAAAGCCTGTTCCGGTGGAAACTGTTATGTTATCGCCAATTTCAAAGCCTGCATTTTTAAGCCAAACGCCGGATAAGTTTATCCACGGCACAAACTTGTAATACCCTACCCTCGGTAGGCCTATTCTAACCACTTTTAATTGTCTGGTGTGCATTGGTATAACTTTGGCACTCATAAGAAGTACGGTATTGTGTATTTGCAATCGGATTGTATTACTGCTGCGGGGCTTAACATTCGCCTATTAGCGGGAAAGTGATAGGTGCGTGTAAAATGACTTCCTGCAAAAAGTTGTCATAAAGTGTTTCTGCAGTCTTTAATAGCTCTTGTACTCTGCGAAGCAGGATTTGTACTTTATCAGGAGGTACGTCACATTCACCCCTGTGGCGTGCTTCGCCAAAACTTCTATTTAAAATAGTAAACAGCTCTTTTTCTTCCGGCGTGTTACATGGAAATATGGTAGCCGGTGCTAACGAAAAATTTTTCGTTAATTCAAACAAACGTGAAAGGTTGGGTGTGGCTGCTTTATAGCCAGTAAATACACGTAGAAGAGCAAGGCAAACTTGGTGTGTGGCTTGGTGAAGCTGGAAGACTACGCCGCCAAACCAATTTTGGCTAAGATTATATTCTGCGGTTTTTAAAAAGCCCTGTGCCAGTGAAAAATGATGCTGCCAGTACTGCTTCATATCGTTTATTACTCCGCGCATATCCGGTAACGATTCCCACGCATACAAGATATTAGGGGCACCATCGTACAACATATAACCTTTGGTATATGCGGTTGTATGAAAACGCCACCCCTCCGTCAGTGACTTGTCGAAGTTTACCAGTTTCAAAACAACGCTGGTAACCTTTAAGTCGAATGGCGTAGCCTGTTGCTCTACTGTTTGTATTATTTCATGTTCAGGCCGTTTTTCGTCATTTTGTGTTACAATCAATAGGTCATAGTTAACAGTAGCTCTTTGCGAAATGCTACTGTTCTCAACTGTAAAGGGTGTCCATTCCTGAACTACGGTTTGGCGGGTGCCATAGCATAGGACTTTTACCGGGGAAACGGTTTGAACAATTTTTTCGGTAAAATCTTTCAGCAACGTTTGTTGCCGTTGTGACAAGTGCGTGAATTTTGACATAGAGTAGACGTGTTTTATGTGATTAAATAATAGGTTGAAGCGGAATTTTAACTGTAAAAACTGTTAGCATGTCTTTGCTGTTAACATCTATGGAGCCTCCCATTGCATCTACATATAACTTGCTTAGATACAATCCTAACCCAACACCAGCCCTTTCTGCATCCGCTTGGTAGTACAAGGTGAATAGCAGTTTTAATTTTTCGGGAGGTATGGTTGTGCCCTTGTTGGTTACCTTTATAATAATATAATCATCCACCGTGTAGCATAGTATATTTATGTAACTCTCTCTGGCGCTATACTTCTGAGCATTCGCAACAAGGTTAAGTACAATCTGCTCTAGCTTTATCTTATCCGTAGTGATATGTAGTTTTTCTAAAGTTGCGGCGCTATCTACGTGAATGTCTTTGGAAAAGAATGGGTTTTCTCTTAATGTTGTTATAAATGGGAAAAGCCAGTTAGTAAAATGGAAAGATTCTGATAATAAGGTTATAGCCAGTTTACCTTCTTTTAGTTTTACTGTCGTAAGCATGTTTTCAATAAGGCTTAACGCGTCTTTGGTAGACTGTTTGGTGAGATTGAGCCAACGATCTTTTTCTATTCCTTTTTCGATGTAGTATAGTGCCCCATGTATTGCAGTAAAAAAACTCCTTACCTCATGGGTATAGCTGACTATAAATAATTCCATTATTTCAAGCTTCTGTGTAAGTGGTATGTCGTTAGCATCAGGCATGGCTTTGCCACAACATTTGCATGTGTCTTGCATAATGTAGAAGTTGATAGTTGGAAAAAGTGGATGTGCTTAAAATGAGTTATGCACTTGATAGAATAGCGGTATGCACAAAGGAGGAAATTTGGTAAGCAGTTGGCAGATGAAACCCACGGAAAGACTTTGCTATTGTCCTAAACAAAAAAATGGCGTGGGTTAGTTCTTATGCAATTGAAGGGCTACGACACCCATGCGGCAATAAGAACGCCCACGCGCTAACGTGAGCGATTTACCTTATTCTTGCCGCTTTGAAATTGTCGTAGTTTTCAATTGCAGGAATTAAAGCAAACACGCTTTACAATATTTTATGTGTCCGCAATATATTATATTATGAGGTATCGTTCATGGGTGAAATCACTGAATTTAAAGCAATCTAATACTTTAGATCAATAGAAAAAAATAAAAGTATTATAATATGATACATAAGTTCAATGAAATAATACTCAAATAACTGTTTATCAGCTGTTTAAGAATTTTGTCTTTTCTTTATACAGGAAAGACAAAATATGCCACGTAGGAAAGTAATAAGACCGGATATTGCTATAAACAGGATTAAAGGAGCGTTAGCTGATAGCGGTAAGACTATTGGTGAATTAGAAGAGCATTTTGGTGTTGCCCACTCTACCGTGTCTTATTGGGTGAATAATAAAATCCAACCTGACGTATATACATTTTATGCAATAGCAGAATGGTTGGATATAGATATAAAGGACTTATTCCACTCCACTAAAGACAAAAAACATGCTGCAAAAAAGCCGTAACCTCTTTGCAGCATATCAGATCACTACTTCTTGGTAATTATAAATTGATTCAACTCCGGCGTATTCATCAACCGCTCCATCTCATTTTCTCGAATACCTTTTACATCCTTTTTTATTTGTAAGAACGTATCCAACACTATAGCAGAAGATACCTGTTTTTTAGGCAATGGCAGATAATCAGCTTTCTTTATCCTGTTTTTATCAAGTACAAAATCAGAATGAAACATTTTTAAATCAATCCTTTGGTCTGGGTTATCTGCCACTACTCCCACAAACTCCCCAGCTGAAAGGGATGAAATCACAGACTGCGGTATTGCATAATCCAGCTGCTTGGAACGGGTAACAGAAGTATCATTACTGTTAATAGCTATGCTTTCCCTGTCCTGCATGATCTTACCAAAACGTTCTGACAGGTCTTTCGCTCCTTGCCCGGCCACCTGCCCGGAAATGATATTGCCCACAATATTTAGCAGCACATCAGCCTGCTGCTTACCATAGGCGGCTATTAACTGGCTGGCATCTTGTATTACCATAGTAACAGAAACCAGATAAGACCTGCACACCGCCAAAAACTTATCCAGTGAAGGCCATGAAATATTGGCAAACTCCTCTAAAATAATTGCACAGGGCTGCTCTTCCTGCTCTTTCAGCAGCTTTTGCAGGTTGTTTAAGTACAGGGATATAACCGGGCTATACACATTTGCTTTCTGTGGATTATTGGCAATACATACGATTTTCGGAGCCTTCGGGTCGTTAATGGTCATGCTGAAATCATCGCCTGACAGCACGTAATACAGGTTTGGTGTAGACAGTTTGGATAGCCCGATCAGTGCCCCGGAAATCTGCCCCACCAGCTGCTTACCGGCATCCTCTTTCAACGCCTGCACGAACGGTGAAATCATAGCCTCTAGCTGCGGCTCTGCTGAAAGTATGGAAAAGAGTACAGAAAATTCCGTCTGTGCCAGTTCAATTGCATGCGGCAAAGTGCAATAACGCCCCCCTTTATAGAGCCGCAGAAACCAGATAATACAGGTAATAAGATTGATGGAAGATTCAGCCCAAAAATCCGTTTTTTCCATCCAGTCCGGATTGAAGCCGATTAAGATAGTACGGGAGGCTGACGCAGCATCTGTAATATCCCGCATAGATTCTTTCATTAAAGGATTGCAGCGTTGCTGTATCTCGTCAAAGTTCAATACATGAAATTCCGGTTCTACTTTATACCTGTGTTTGTATTGCTGGTAATAGGTGTATGCAAAGGCGGTAAGGTCGGGATACTTGAAATCATGGAGGCAGACCCCATAGCCTTTATACATAGATTGGCGCAGTATTTCCATTACGAGCCATAGCGTTTTACCACAGCCCGGTACGCCCTCCAAAAGCAGATTGCGAAAGGGGTTTACTACAGATACATAGCTTTGCCGTTCCTGTCCTTTCAGCTTATAGCGGGCCGGAAAATTAAAGCTGTAATTATTTTCCAGTAACCTTTCTTCCTGCGGGAAACTCTGGTTTTCCTTGTTGAAAATATCCCCCTTTAGTTTCAGCTTTATAATGCGTGTAAGCAGCGTACCTCCGGTAAGTATCAGGATGTAACCGGCAGCTGTAATAGTAATATAAGCTATACCGGTGATAGCCGGATTGGCTGGTATGTATAATGCCAGTACACTTATAAAATACAGTATAAGGCCGGTAATTACGAATGCCAGCGCCGCCGGGTAACCGATCTTTTCTGATTTTTTCCCTTGTGCCCCCAACAGGGAAAGCAGCAGAAAAAGCAGCGCCACCAGCTTTGATTTTAAGAAGCTGCTGAACAACCCCGCTTTACTGATATTACCTAAAATTCGATCTGATAAGCTGGCAGTAAGATGCCATTCTTTAAAAGTGCCGTAGCAATAAAAGTAAACATGCAGTAGTAAAACTATGATGCTGATAGCCCGTGTAAGGTCTATGATCTTTTTTAACCCTATGTCGTTTGTATTGTTTTTCATAACATGATTTTTTAACGTTCCAATGATTGATCTCTGCGTTTTCTTCTGTGTTCTTCATCCCGTTTTAAATTTGCGTCCATTGCTTCTGCTCCCTGCTGCGGCTGCATTATCTCCTGTAAAGAGTTGCCGGTATCTTTCAGCAGACCATCTGCATTGCCTGCGCTTTTCTCATTATCTGCGGTAAGTGTCTTTTCAGATGCAGGCGGTGTACTGGCCGGTGAATGGGATTTGCCGGTATGCTGTGCTGGCGCTGGTTGCGGTTCATTGGGCACCGACTCTTTTGCTGCTTCTTTATTTTTGGGCCTTGCTTGCTCTTGGCTTTTCTCTTTCACCTGCGGCTTTTCCTGCTCAATGCCCAAACGCTCTAATATCCTTTTTGCTGAATAATCTTTGTCCAAATCGCCCCCATTAAACACAGCCTTTTTTTCATGGCTAATAAAAGTAATGCCGTAAATAAAGCCGGTATCAGTGCGGCGTATTTCCATAGCAATGCGCTCTTTTTGCAGTGCATTTTTAAACTCCTGTAAGCTGCCGGGATGCTGTTTGATATGCCAGTCTATAGCGGTGGTAAAATGCTTTTTATCCTTTTTCCGGGCCTGTTCATTCTCTGTAAACTTCTTTTCAATCTCGTTTAAAGTAGGCTTACTGTATATGCTGCTGGCTTTGATGGGCACGCCAATTTTCTGCCCGTTTTCATCCAGTGCGCGGTAATAAAGCCCTTTGTTTTTATAGACGCGTGAACCTTCCGGCCCCCGGTCTGCCATAACATTATATCCTTTCAGCACCGCGTTTAATTCATGCAGGGAAGTGTATTTGTATTTATCAATTACATGGTCTAATACATTAGTAATACTGCGCAGCGTTTCTGATTTTCCATACTGCACCTTTTGCGCACTGACGGATAATAGCTGCTCCTGCTGCTGGGCATTTTGCTTTTTATCTGCTTTGACCAGCCCGTATTTTTCCTCCATTTCCTTACGCACCGGTTCTGAAATATCCTTTGCCTGATTATGCGTAGTAATGCGCGTGCCATCTTCCCGGATAAGTGTAGATACAATATGTACATGCGGATGTCCGGCATCAAAATGCTGGTAAACAAGGAACGGTTGTTTACCAAAACCCAGCTTTTCCATGTATTCCTGACTGAGCGTTTTTAAAAACTCAGGTGTGAGTTTTTCCGTTTCAGACGGATGGAAATTGAGTGATAAATGAATCAGCTTTTTTTCGGCCCGGTCGTTTAAAACCATCAGGTCTTGAAAGCGGTTTAGCTTTTCATGGATATTGAGTTCATCCGGCTTTTTTAAAAAATTGACTGCATCCAGTAAGACGGCCTTACCGCTTTGCACTTTCTTTTCGTTGTAGTTTACCGCACGTTTTAAGCTGTCGGGGTATTTTATTTCCGGTCGCATGCTTCATAGATTTGGATAAGCTTGATACGTATTTCTTCCACTTTCTGCATCAGTATTTTCTTAGTGGCTTCGTTCATTACCGCCCATGTTTTTACCTCCGGTACAGTATCCAGTGTGTGCAGTTTATGTACTGACTGATTGAAGTTGTTGCCTATGGCACTCAACTCTGTTTTAATCAGATTCAGTACCATTAGTAACTGGTCAGTGGACTGGTTACGGTAGTTGATGGTAACCGGTTTACCTAACAAAACGCGGCGTGCATACTCGCTGAGTTTGCGGTAAACAGACTCATTACAGGCTGTTTCTATCTGCTGAAACTCTTCCGGTTTGAACCGGATAGTGACGCGGCGCGTGTACTTGCTTTTTTCAATCTGCTTCATAATCTTGCTACACATTTTCAGATACAGGCAGCGGTACGCTGCTCTCCTTTAAAGCAGCACGGAGCGGCTGCGCTTCCCCCGCCGACTTTGGAGGCATCAGGGGGCGAGGTCAATTGTCGTGACTTGTCCGACAATTGTACACCTCGCCCGTGGCAGTGTAGGCAACGTGAAACTCCCGCACCGGTGATGATGGGCCATGTACTCCTGCCGGGCTTTATCCTGCTGCCTGCAGGTGAGCATGCCCCTGAGTGCAGAAGATTGCAACTGCTGCCGCTGCCGTGATCTGTGGTTAGGAAAAATTGTTATAAGGCTTCCTTTGTATTGTCCAGCCCTGTTTCCCTGTACTATTGTGACAGTCGGGTAAAGTAGCCATCCCGTAAAAGCCGGGGAATGATTTGCTGCTGATCTGTGGTAAAGGGATGGCTGGGGGCGGTAAATGACTGCCGGACGGTGCCCCTTTTTCTGGTTTTGCTGGTGGGCATTTATCACTGATAAAAGCTGCCCACAATGATTTGCTGAATAACATACGCTTCATTTTCTATTACACAATTCAGTTGAAAGAAGCATTAAAAATACCCCGCAAAGCAATGTCAGACAAGATGTGTGCAATAAGGACTAGCTTATATAGATGCTGCTATTTTTATGAGTTTTTAAAGCAATTAAAGGAAGGGATAATTGTTCTTTTGACGCGAAAAGGGATAGTTGGTTTGCTACACCATCTATTTATCTTTATCATTAGGTAGCAACTTTGAATACTGATCATTATCTCGCAGGTGATGCAGTAACCATCTTTGTTCAGATTTGTCTGAAACAACAAATCTGTCGCGTCCACTTTTATAGGCTTCTATTCCAGCTATGGTATGATTATACAAGCGCTTCAAATCTGGATCATCCACAGTATATTTTTTCAAAGATTCTTCAAATTTTTCCCACGATCCAAATATGTCTGGCGTGAAAGGGGCTAATGCAAACTCTCCGTCAATATTCGGCAATGAATGAGATCGTATTATTGATCTAAGATAGGCTTCCATATTCTGTTGTGAACTGTGCAGATGTCGAAGCAATGCGTCATTTGCCAGTGAATAAAGTTGCACTCTACGGTCTTTTCCTCTGGAATCAAGATTTAATAAATGGAAATCGGCAGCTTCATGACTATATCCTAGATGCTCATTGAGGTATGCTGAGAATAGGTTATAAATTATTCTCTGAAGATGATTTTTTGTAAAAACATTCTCTGATTTATCACTATATATTAGCTCTTGAAGTAAATCATGAGCAAGTTGAGCTCTACTATACTTACCCAATTTTCCGTCATTTAAAATCAATTCAAGTTCTTTCCGGAAATCTTGTTCGGACTCAAATAACGTCAAATATTTTGCTCGATCTTTTATCAGATGAATTGCACGGTTAGTAAACGAACCGTCTTTTTGACCGGGCATCAGGTAAACTCGAAGAATTTTCAAGTATTCCTCTTTGGACTCAAAAGTATCGTACTGGTCTAGTATTTCATATAAACTATCACTTTTTCCATCCTGAATCCAATTGTCAAAAGTTAACTTAATCATAGTCATATCTTGTCCAATAAGATCTCTAAATAGCTTAGGAGATATGAGATTAAATAACTGGAATGAAGCGTACAGAAAATAGTTGTTTACTCTTGCAAATTGTGAAGTAGGCTTTTTGTCGTTTTTCGTAAGGATGAACTTCACCGTATCAAATACAATTTGCGAATCAATTTCATGAATATTAAATTGACTTTTTAGCTTTTCCCAATTGATACTATGGACGTTCCAATATTGATAATCTTGTTGGTTTTGTGTTATGAGTTTTCTATTAAGTATGCATTCATATACGGAGTAATGTCTGTTCTTCAACAGTTCTAACATAAGTAGATCTAAAAAATAAACGCTGTCGCCAATTAGTCTATAACTTATTTTGAATGAGTTAACCAGTCTTTTAACATCTCTAAAATTATCAACGTAATGCTCGAATAATACATGTATTGATAATTCAGATGACACCTTCGCTACATCTCTCAACATTATTAGGCCTTCCAGTAAATTTTCCCTTTCTTTCTCAGACCAATTGTCTTCCAATAGTAGTTTTTCAAATTCCTCTACATATACCATTGGTGGCCTAGGTGGTAGAGGGATAACGAATTGGAATATTTTCTTCAAATACTCGGTTTCTTTTGTAAATAGCTTTGTGTTTGCCAATGCCTCAACTACATAGTGATGATCCATAGCCACAACAAAAAAAACGTTGTTGAAACTGGCGGTATTTCTAATAATACGAAATACTTGCGCTATTTCTGCACCACTTAACCTGTCTACATCGTCAATAAACACAATATACCGCCGACCAGTTAAACGTATAGATTCGTTTATTTCGTTATATCGTTCACTCAAAGGGCTATCAGGAATGATTTCATCAAGCAATGCTTCTGTAGCATGAAATGTTAACTCCTTACTTCTTCCTAAAGTTTTTTGTGCGTATTTTTTTAGTTGGGATGCAGCAGAGCTGCTGTAAGGCTTTAGCGATTTGGAAAGTGTTTCAAAGAAGTCCTCCAAAATCTTATCTGCTGAAGCAGCTTTCCAAGGATTAAACTCAATAATTGTATTTTTTCTTTCAGCTCCAAGCCCCTCCTGTAAGCGCATTAAAAGATTAGTTTTCCCTTGTCCCCATTTCCCAAAAACGCCAATCGAAAAACTACCTTCTCCTGCGGAATTATTAATAGCGTTAATCAATTCTTTAAGTGTAGAGTCATCAGTAGATACTGATTTTTTATCTTTTTGAAATGGAGTATCATGAATAAATGCTCCATAAGCCGCCTTTTGCAAAGACTTCCTATATGCCCTAAAATCCGATAGCCATAGAAGAACATGAATATAAAGAACGTCAGTCAAGTAAAAGCGACTAAAAAAAGCTGGGGCGAAAGTGTAAAAATGGTAATTGGTATCGTTTCTAATATCAGCCCAATAACAAACTGAAATTGCAATCCATAGTAGAAAGGAGGTCAAAGTTGGGATAAGCCTTCTTTCAAAAAATTTACTATATAAAGTCCAACCTGCAAATAGTAAAGACAAGAGAGCAATGACACTAATTGTAGCGTCCTCGTCAGGTATGTGTGATAATAAATTATCAACTATGTAAGTGTCGTATTGCTTCCGGAATGTTTTATAAAGAACTAAAGCGGTACAAAACAAAAACAGAACTTTCCAACCTCTTTCTTTAAACGTTTTGAGGTAGGGAATTTTAAAAAATTCTCTCATACAGCGGTCTTATACAGTGGGTTTCATGTTGATTATTAGCCAAATATAAGAAAACACAGTATAATCTTCTCTTTTTAGGACGGTATTGTAAGCAATAGAAGCAGCCTAGTATGTTGGCTGCTTCTGGTGCTCTCGTGGTAGCTACCTATAAAATATGCGTCATTCCAAAAATCCCTGCCGCTGAATATTCACCAGCCACTGCGCGGCAAAAAGCGTGTGATCTCTTTGCATTACCTTGTCAATGGCAGCCAGCCTGCCGGATTTTATGGTAATGCTTTCCTGATAAAACCCGGTGTTATCCTGCCGGATCTGGTACGGGAAAATGGCCACCATCTGCGGCCTGTTTAAAATATGCCGCAAGTCTACCACTATAAAGTGCATACAGGGGTCAAACAGCTTCCGGCCTTTTTCCTCGTAATAATGGGCAAGGCTGTACAGCCTTGCATCGCCTGCCGGTGCGTTAATATTTACACCAAAGCATTCTAATACCAGCGGCATAAACTCTGCCGTGGTAAAGGTGATGGTTTCTTTACCTGCCATGCTATCAAGTAACTGGCAGAATATATCTGTAGCTTTCAGATTCAACATTTTCATAAAAAAAGTGCTACCCTTGTTATGCAGCGTAGCGCCTGCATAACGGGTTATCTTTTTAATGCTTTGTTCTTGTTGTGTGAGGTAATCTGCTCGCTGCCGTACTTGGCTTTTATTTCTTCCAAACTTTTATTGGTGCCCCGGCCATGATATTCGTCCGGGCTGTAGTACCACACTTTCTTTTGGCCGTGGTATGTGAGGCCCGCCTCTTTTAATTCTTTGCGCACAGGGAAAGTATTACCACTTGCCCACAGCCAGCGCCCTACCAGTTCAATGACAATGCCGGGCAGGTTTATAATAGCTTCTACTATCTGGCGGTATTCTTCGGACAGTCTGATTTCTTCGTCTGCTTCTGCATCTGTCATGCCGGCACCTTTGGCAATGCGGGCACAGGCATAGGCATATTCTGTATTAATGGCCTGCATGGTGGCAGTATCGCCGCCTGCATCGGGGTGGTTTTCTTTAGCCAGCTTTTTATACTGTGCTTTTACTTCTTCTACGGTGGTGCATTCAGTAAAGTATTTCATAGTAATATTTTTTAATAATGAAGTGAATGGAATGGCGCGGGGAGATTAGTTTTTAAACAGTGTGAGCCTTTGGGGATTGGCTATGTTCTGCCTGTGTCTGTGCTTGCGTACCAGACGAAAAACCATAATATCTTCATTCAGATAAATTGCCCATGCACATAACAGGGCGCGGGAACGTTTATACTTTTTGTTACGCTGTATCTCCCATGAAAGGGCCATTACGTTGTTAAAATTTTGACTGGTCATAACGCTACTTTTTAGGTTTGAATAATTGTGAATCATTCGGCTACGCCTCATTCACATACCGATAGCGACCAGCCCTAAGCCGATGGTGGGAAACGTCTAGGATTTTGGAAAAAAAATACTATTGCGCCACGCATCAATGCCGCGCAGCGGCTCTCATAGCATTGGAGATTTTTTTTTCAAAACCCCGCCAGCGGAGGCTTGCCGCAGCGCAGTCCTAGACTTTGCCACCAGCGGCATAGTATCTTTGCGGCCACGGTTTGCGAATGAGCAGCCACCGCAGGTGACCATCTGGCATAAAAAGAAAAGCAGCGTAAAGAAGCAGGCGTAAAAGGGAGTGACACAACGATGTTGCCCAAAGAGAAAAGCTCCTGTTATACATCTTTATTTTAACCCCTTTGGAAGGAAAAAGGCCCTATTTTGGGATAGCCCGTTTTAAAAAGGCATGATATTTTATGATAGGTACCAACGTTTACATTTTTAATCCAAAAGCGGCTTATCTATGAGGCAGTTTGATTTACATTTTCATGTGAAGACAATACAGGGCGATAAGCTCTTACTGCTGTTGCAGGAACTGACCGGGATAAAGGAAAGTACCTTAATAAAATCAGCAGCCATCGAAAAGGAAGACCTGCTGGCGGGAACGGATAGCGAACCGGACTACCTGGTTGTGAGCCAAAGCGCGGAAGACTGGTACTGCATCCAACATAATTCTTTCAAAAAGCTGTACAGTTGGGGCCGTGTATTGTCGCAGGAACTGGATACGCTTTTTATACAGGTGGCGCACCGGCTGGATGATGGCTTTTGTTATTTTCTGGCTTATGAACGAGGGCAACGGCTCCGGGAAATTGAAGCTACCGGCTTGTCCGAAATTCCCGTATTAAACGGCGGTACCCTGTTTCCTTTTGAAAATCCGCATGCCGATGGCATAAGCGGTTATGATATACGCATGTTCGACCGGGATTTTATGGTGGACTATTGTATAGAATGCGGAGTAGACCTGCATAACCTTCATCTTTCTTATTATTCGCAGGTTTTCAAAAAGTCTGTTTAATTTGATTTACAAGACTTTGGCCAATACTTCCTATTTATTTACTTCTGCAACGGGCACCTTTCAGCAGTTTTACCTTCTGATTACAGTACCGTGTTAATTTGTTCCTAACGTCAGGCTGACGCAATAAAAATATTAGTATATTCATTTATATATAGTTGTATTAGCGTTTATTCCCCCCATTGGATAATCCCCGTTAGGGGCACTATGCTGTCGAACTGATTGGATGAACGAATAATCTCTGCTATGACCATAACATCAACGACCCGTGGGCAGTTAAATTTTGTTGCTGTCGTACCCGAACGTTTAGGCTATTTAAAAATTCCGGGCAGTCTGGCACTGCATGCGGAAGAACCCTTTGCTAACGTCTTCTACCAGAAGTACCAGACTTCGGATTATTCCTTTTGGCTCAGTGCCTATACTGCAAAGGAAGACCATGCACTATATATACACCGTGATGGCCCTTTGATTGGTTTTAAAGTCCTGTTGAAGCAGAACATGCGCTATACCTGTGAAACGGGGGAAATCTATTTTAAACAGGGGCAGTTTCTTTTTGCGCAGGTGCCCTATATAGACAGTTTATTTTCTATCCGGAAGGGCCGGGAGTATTTTGTATTCGATATGTCGCTGACAATGGATTTTATTAAGCGGCTGAATCTACAGGTAAAGCAGTTAGACCGTTTTCTGGCCGGTTTACAGGAAGGAAAGAACCGGTTTCTGTTGAATACCACCATGAACAGCAGTGCTACGCTGCTGGATGCTATTGAATACCTACGCCATCACCCGGCAGACAGACTGGCAGCAGGCAAAGCCGTGGAATCGCTGTTTCAGACCGTCATGGAGGGCAAGGCACAGGACTTGCCGGAGTATAAGATTGAACGCATGTATGAGGCAAGGGAGTTAATCAGGCTGGATATTACCCGGCATATTACCATACCCAACCTAGCGCGGATGGTGGGCACCAATTCCCGCGACCTGAAAACGGACTTTGTAAAGGTATTTTCCATTCCACCGGGCCAGTACCTCCAGTATGAGCGCATGAAAACAGCAAAGCTGCTTCTGCTGAGTGAACCGCAGTTGACAGTTAATGAAATAGCGGTAAGAACCGGGTTTAAGAATGCTGCATCTTTTGACCCGGTATTTAAGGACAATGTGGGGATTACCCCTTCTGAATGGCGTAGAAATCGCGGAGTATTGCCCGGTAAGGAACTAATGTGAAGAGGTGCCGCGCCCTAAATTCAAACCGATCTGGTAAGCCCATGCAGTAAGCTTTAGCGTTTTATCCTTACCTAAATCGTACTGGCTGTAAATCAATATCCCTGCTGCCAGTGCTGCTGCGGCACTCCACAGCTGGTAATGCTCAACAGTGCCTCTGCCCATCGGTGCAGGCCCCAATGACATTTCCAGTAAAAAGTATATAGCCACCATAGGCAGCAGGCATACAAACGTAAAACACACTGCCCATAACAGATACCAGACAGGTTTTCGGTTGGCTTTCAGGGCGATCATAAGCCCTTTAAGCAGATATAATACACAGGTAATCAGATAGGCTCCTATGATAAGATAGGCCAGCTTTCCCAGCCTGCTTGCCTGTAGGTAAAATGTCTTATGCTGCATGATATAGAAAGCAGCCACCAGTGAACTGCTGTAAACGAGGCATCTGAAAAGAAAGATACCAATGTATTTAAACGCCACTATTAACCATGCTGTTTGCCGCCGTGCCAGCGCTTCGGTATCGGATTCGTAATATCCTTCGTTGTACCTGTTCATAAATTAGCTTTTAATGGTGAAGAATACCGGTATTGTAATATACGAAAATACCGTAAGATTAGTATGCAGGGAAAAATTCACCATTCGCTGAATATTCCTGCACCATTATAGCCTGCCCTTCCGGGGTGTTAGCACCATCTTTGATAATTCTCAGGCGAACTAATTTGTGAAAACTCAAACGTGTGTGATTATGGAAAGTGTAAAGCGCCCTTTTTTCAACAGCTCCATAGTAAACTAACTGAGGAACTGGCTATCATTCAGCAAGACGAACAATATGTATTAAAAGCACAGGAGCGCAGCATCAAAGCTGTGCGCAGTTCTATGGAGCTATTACGGACAAACATTACAGAACAACCATTTAAAAGTGAACAGGAGGAAATTGTATTTTTCAAAGAAGTAAAACCAGTGTTTTGCAGTTTAATGATGTACCATGTAAAATGCTACCGCATGGAAAGTAGAAAGCCTGCCGGTAGCATGGAAGCAAAGCTAAAGTTTCTGCATGCGGAGTTACAGGAAATAGATACCTTCTTTGCAAGCCATCTGGCCTTTTTTGAATACTACCGCAGCGGTTCTACTGCTATGGATGATAAGTATTTTATCAGGGGCAGGCAGGACGAACATTATTCTATGGAAGTGCAGTACCTGTGCAGTGATTTATCATTCAGTACCGGCTATGATTTACTGATAGCAAGGCTGCTGGCTAACGAATTACTGGCAGCAGATATAAATGAGGCCATCTACAACCTGCAAAACAATACCACAAAAGAAGAGAAAACGGGTAATGTGTTGCATGCAGCTTTCCAGAAAGGAAAAGGCTATGTGCAGACTTCCTACCGTGCAAAGGAGTTGTATGTATTTCTGCGGTCGCTGGTGGATGCGGAGGGAGTGATTAATCACACCTATAAGAGCTTCTTTGAACTGATTGTACCCGGTATTGCCAATAAACAATCACATGCCTTTTCTCCAACCAGCTTACTAAAGTACAGTGATAAGGTCGATATGGAAACAAGGGATAATGTTAAGAGGTTACTTCAAAAAATGATTCGTAATATTGAAAACTATTAACCACTGCTAATTTTTTCACCAATGATCAGCAATTATTTTAAAGAGGTATTTCAATATTCAATAAGCGATTTCAAAAGCCATATTGAAGATATAGATAACGAACGTATTATTTTTTCAGGCAGGTATGGTAGCGGAAAAACAACTTTTCTTAACGATTATTTTAATCAAATTGATGCAAAAGAAGAATACGATGTTTATAAATTGTACCCTGTAAATTATTCAATCGCTTCAAATGAAGATATTTTCAGCTACATTAAATATGATTTAATTTTTGAGCTATTAAAAAGTGGCGTTGAAGTACAAAAGATGGACTTCGCTTTTTTGCAAGCGCTACCATGGTTTGTATTAAAAAATCCCGTTAAGGTATTGGCTGGAATTATAAAAATGATTCCTAAAGTCGGAAAAGAAATTAACGAATACTACACCGGTTTAAAAGAATTGTATGATGAAATTGAAAAATACCGGAAAAATGAAGAGCATGAAGGGTTAGAGCGGCTTGCAGAATATTTAGAAACGCTAGAAGACAAAGAAGGGGGCTTGTATGAAAATGATCTTATCACTAAATGTATTAGCTCAATAATTTTACAGAAGGCGAAGCTAGGAACAGAAGATGGTCGCGAGAAGAAAACGGTCTTAATAGTTGATGACCTAGACCGGCTTGATCCAGAGCATATTTTTAGGATATTGAATGTATTTGCAGCACATTTTGAAACGGCATCTAAAACTGGTATTAATAATAAATTTGGATTCGATAAAGTAGTTATTGTTTGTGACATAAATAACATAAGGAATATCTTCTCTCATAGGCATGGAAGCCTTGTTGATTTCATGGGGTATATTGATAAATTTTACAGCTCCGACATTTTTCATTTTGATAGTAGACTTGCCGTTTCTGAAATATTACAGAAGGTTTTCAGTACTTTCCTATACTCAAAAGAGCTAAACAGTTATAACATACAATTAAGAAGGACATTAGTATTTGGAAATGAATTCCTTAAAGAGATTTCAATATTAATGATAAATAAAGGCTGGATAAATCTTAGGACAATAATGAAAATGTATGGAAAAACAATTCTTTATACAGAAGACACCATACGCTTCAGCCGGGAAGCTCCCAATGTAAGTGTATTGAAGTTAAGCTTGATAGTTCAGCTTAGAATCCTGAGAGATATGTTCGGTGATTTTGCAAACATGGCATCTTGTTTTGAAAAATGCCAAAATGAAAATACCCAGTTTGAAAATTATGACAATAACATAGTTGGCTTTTTCTTCATTTTGTGCAATGAAAGTCAGCATCACTTTTCCAGAAAAAAAATTTTCGAGCTAACATTTGAAGGGAAAAATTATAAGATAGACTATCAAGAAGATTTTAATACAGATTACATTAAGCAAGTAAGTATTAAAAGCTCCCCTGAAAATGGCTCAGAAACCGATATATTCTGGGCTGACTTATCGCTATTTTGGAATCTATTAAACAAAAGTATTCACGCATTGCACAATCTAGGATATTTAAAGTAGACCAATTATATATTTCAAGGATAAATTATTGAATATTGAAAAGACAGGTTGCCTTCTAAAGAGTGACTTGTCCTATTGTTAGATTACTCTGTCAAGCCTTTTATGAACCATTGAAACCGTAGTTAAAATATCTAACGCATCGTCTTCTGAAATCACAAATCTTAATCTCGGAGTATGTGCAGTTGGATTTCTAATGTATCCAAATAGCCCTTTAATAATATTCATCAGTCCCAAATGCTCGCTCCTTTCGGTATCATTGTTAAGCAGATTAATTCTAACAAGTGGATTTCTTGTTGAGAAAGCGACATCTGCAAGTTCATTCCCATCAGCATATAAACCAGTTAGTGACCTGAGTCTGTCAGCAATACTCTTTACGCTTTCAAAAACGGTGTGAAAATAATTCTCATCTAATATTTCATTTTCACAATAATTGAATATTTCGGCATGAGTATTTCTTGCCGTTAGCTTATACTTAAAACGACTGGCCCGTTCCTCTGCTTCTGTGATTGTATGAGATTTGTTAACCTCTCGCAATGTCCCTTTTTCAGATATTTCTACACCGATAAAGGATAGCCTTTTATTCACTTCGTGACGTCTGTGTTCAAATACATCTTCTTTGCCAATGTATTTTATAGGATGAAGTGCGCTCTTTAAAAAATCTAAAATATTATTGGAACATTGATTTCTATTTTGCCAAGAAACAAAAGCATTAAATAGGCGTTTCCATTTAGTCATATCAGGGTTGACGTCTGGAATGTGCCAATCCGCAAGCAATTTCCCTATCTCACTTCCGGTTAACCCTACATTTGTATCAGCTATAGTCTGGCAAATTGCTTCAAGTTGTTCGGTAGATAGAGGTGGTCGTCTTAAAGTCATGTATATTAATTTTTTCCCTTTTACAAATAGGCAGCGTCCTTGTATAGATTGAGATGCGATTGCTCAAAAATAAGTTCCTTATTAAGATTATTAAGCAGGCCAAGTTCCTCTATCAATGTTTTTAACTTTCCGCCGTATTCACTTAGTCCGTTATAAAAAAGCAGGTATAATTCCGGAGAAGATAATTGGGCTAATAAAATTCCTGTATATAGTTTTTTTTCTTTAACATTTGACTGTTGAATGAACTTTGCTATATGATAAATGTTTCTAAAATAATGGCCTAATTCGTGTTCTTCTGTTTTAAAATAAGCAGAGTAAGAATGTTGCACAAGTAATAAGTCATCCGTTATTACTCCTTCCTTCTTAACCCCCTCCAACACTGTTCTAAAAACATTGGAGTGCGTAGTTAAACACTCTCTACCTTTTGGTTTGTGTAAAACTGTATAACCTCTAATACTTCCGGGCGCACTAATATTTTCAACTATTTGATTATGTAAACCGAGTAGGTTGAAAAAAGTGGTTTCAAAGCGCTGCCTGTCAAATTCAGCCGATTGACCTTCGATTTCAATCTTCTGTCTTTCAAGTTGGATTTCCTGATAAATCATTTGCGTCTTTTGACCTAAGAAGGCTACATAAATAAAAAACAAGCCACCTAGCGACCAAATACTCGTAACTATGCCCCCACTATAATTTCCAAGTTTTTCCCATTGTATTTCATTCTTGAAAGCTTTTTCGGAAACTATGCCGAAAACATTTGCTCCCCATATAAGAAATGCAAGCCCCAATAGGATGCAAGTCCAAGCAAGAAAATTGAAGAGAGAAATATTTTTCTCTATACGTTTTTTATCTAGCTCTAATTGATTTTCCCTTAAATCATTATTTGATGTAGCCATGTTGTTAGTTATCTGTAAATGTGTGGTTAAACTGAACTCAAAAAAGTATGTTACTCTGGTAGATTGAATTTTCGACTTTTAAATTCCTACTTTAAGCATTAAAGCAGATAGCGGCACTTCAAAGAAAGAGTACGACATCACTGCACGTGGAAGTTCATTAGTAAATACAAATGTGATATAGTCTGCATTCATCATAAAGTCTGCCTCATAAGGATTTACAAACTCAGCGTGTCTTAAAAGAATGTCCTGCTGAGTTTCATCGCTCGCATATTGCATTATGAGTTCAGATAAGAAATCTTTGAAACTGGGATAGCTTGTATAATCTATAAGGTCTGAAATAGATAGCTTCAGCTCCGGCTTAAAGGAAAAGTTGAGTGTGTAAATTTGATTTGTTGGTCTATACCCAAAATAAGTTTCCACGGATATGGAAAGACTCAAAAATAGATCACTTTTGAACTGAATTGTATATCCGATAAATAGGTCAAATTGTTCAGTTTCATTCCGAGGCGAAAGTTCCTCTTGATGTTGATGGAGCGATTTTCGTGCATTATTGATAGCTTGATAAGCTATCTGTTGCACATAATTATTTACAAACTGATAATTAAAAATACTGTTTTCCTGAAAAAATGGGATAGTGCAGGAATAATTGATTTTGTAAGGTAATTGTAGGTTTAGAGGAATTGTAATATCCTTTACATCCGACAAGCTGCTATCGACTTCTTTTTCCTGTTTCGACTTATTCTTTAATCGTAAAATTAAAGAACCTCCTTGATGGCCTGCATTAATAAAAGACCCATAAACAGGTGTCTGCTTTCTTTTTTCATCAAAATTCCTCACAACTATTCCCGCTAGATTAGAAAACGGCAGTTCGTTTTCTATGTTATCCTTTAAGGCTGAGCATAGAGTTTCAGAAAAAGGACTGTGGCCTCCCAAAGCCCCATCACTTACTTTTTCATTTCCACCCGAAGCCAACAATTCTCTGGAAATGAAATTTTCTATTGCTTTAATCCCACCTCCTCTGTAATTATCTTGAAGGAGGGTTCCTGAAAAACAGCTATCAGATATTAAGCTTATATGTGATGCTTCTGAAGCTTTCATAAATTTCAGAAGATTATCAAGATTAAACCAAGTTGTTGAATCGGTTGCTTTAGAATCTGAGGTTTGCCAGTAAGTTGTGTTTAACTTTTGGATATATTCACCATGACCAGCATAAATTATTATTATACAGTCTTCTTTAAGTGAGTTTGTGATTGTATCGAAAAGATAATGATAAATAAAGTTTTGTGTTGTCTGCTCTTTCCCTGATAGCAGTTCAAAATCATCAATCAGATATTGAGAAGTTAAGATGGCAATAATAGTTTGTAAGTCATTCGTACAATTATTAATTGTGTTTAAGATTGGGTCATCATATTCATTGATTGCAATCCCAATTAGTTTATAATGCATCAGGCGTAAAATTGAAAACATTCTGAAGATACATAGAAATACACCATACCTCTGTTCCTATGGAGGTTTTTCTATATTTTTTTTCAGTATTTCTTGTCTTAATATTCGATTTTAATTCAATCCACTTCTACCATTCTTGTTTATTAAAGGGGAAGTGAACTATGTATATTGCAGAAAATTCAAATGTATGGCATTTGCCATACTAAAACAGATTGCAATACTTCGATTCGCCTTCTACTTCACTTCCACAGAAACACCTTTGTCTCAGTCTATTTTGCAGGTGTATTCAATTAGTTAAAAAAGTGAGTATGATTAGTGTTACATGGCAAACATATCTGATAGCTTCCTTTGTTCTATTGGGTATTTATTATGCAGCAGTCTTATTGCTGTATGCAAAGAAAACGGGAAAGCCGCTACTCGGTGGTAAGGAAAAGCCACAAACCCATAAACCGCAGGGGAAAGCCCATAATGAAGACAGTAAGCAGTCGGCGGCACCTGCTGACGATCAGCCACCGGCTACACCTGCTCCGTTGGTTGTAGCGGCGCAAAATCTGGTAGACGAGTTACAGGCATTTGCCGATGCTGCCGGTAAAGACAGCATGAGCAAAGAAGAATTACAAAGCGGTGTTAAACAGATATTAGCCAAATACCCCGGCATGGCTGGTACTGATTTGCGGGAAGGCATCAGTGCCCTAATCGTAGTAACACTTGAAAATAGTTGCGCTGTTCATCTGAACGATATAGAGGTAAGTGAATTGTGGCAATGATGGCAGCGTAATGGCTTCGCCTGCTGTGAAGTGGAGCAGGAAAAACAAGTGCGTGTGAGTAGTAGCAGCGGGTGAAGCCTTTTTTATCCCTTCTCAAATTTCTTCTTGTAAAAATTCCATAACAAAAAAGCAAGGTGAGTATGAAAATGTGTGTTGTGAATTGCTTTAAAAAAAGCAAAAGGGCGATGCTATGGGCATCAATGACTGCCGTGTTGGCTGTAAGCAGCATGGCTGTGTATGCGCAGGATGGTTCTGCCGGTATTCAGGAAGCAAATGAAAAGGTGCGCGGCTACTTTGGTGTGGGCTGTGACCTCATGTATGCAGTGGGTGGTGTGCTTGGCCTGATCGGCGCTGTTCGTGTATACCAGAAATGGAGCAATGGAGCGCCCGAAACGGGTTCTGTTGCTGCGGCATGGTTTGGTAGCTGTGTGTTTCTGGTTATCGTGGCTACTGTATTAAAATCCTTTTTTGGCATCCAGTAAAAAAAGTGAGTATGGCAAACAGTGTCTATGTAATTAACAAGGGTGTCAATAAGAGTATTGAGTTTAAGGGATTACGTGCGCAGTATATCTGGTATCTCGGCGGTGGCATTGTGGCGTTACTGGTGCTGTTCGCCATACTCTACATTATCGGCGTGCCCTCCTTTATCTGTATCGGCATTGCAGTGGCAGCAGGTGGTTTCCTTTTCGCACGGGTGTATAAGTTAAGCGGCAAATATGGTGAGCATGGTATGATGAAACAGGTTGCCAAAAGAAGCATACCCACGCTGATAAAATGTAATGACAGAAAGGTTTTTAAGAAAGCACCGGTGAACAGCTAATTTGATTAATGAAACAGCAAAATGTGAAAGATGGAAAAGTGGTTAAAAGATGTGCTACCCATTATGGACATAGAACATGATTGCATTGTGTCTAAACAGGGGGATATTACCGTAGCCTTTGAATGCAGCCTGCCTGAAATATTTTCTCTCTCCAATGAAGATTATGAAACGCTGCATCAGGGTATTATAAAGGCTATAAAGGTGCTGCCGAAGTTCACAGTTTTTCAAAAGCAGGACTGGTTTATACAATCAAAGCATAAGGCAGATTTTACAAAAGAGGATACCAGCTTTTTAAGCCGCAGCAGTGAGTTTTATTTTAATGAGCGGCCCTACCTCGATCATACCTGTTATATACTGCTTACCAAAAAGCCTGACGGCAGGAAAGTTGGCAGTTCCCTTTTTTCCAACCTGATAAGACCGTCACTGGCTCCTGAGCAAACTATCAACGCGGTAATGCTGCAAGATTTTCTGGACAGTGTGGGGCAATTTAAACGGATACTGGAAGATACCGGGTTTATCAAGTTAAAGCGGTTGGGTAATGATGATCTGTTAAGTCAGGACAGGAAGATAGGATTGATTGAAAAGTATTGCTTCCTTTCTGAAAGGGACGATTCCTTTTTAGTAAAGGATATGGAATTGAAGCATGGCCTGCGTGTGGGCGATCAGCATGCACAGCTTTACACGCTTTCTGCCGGTGAGGATTTACCTGCCATGTGCGGCTCACGGATTAACTACGATAAGTATTCCACAGACCGGACTAAGTTTTCTATAGGCTTTGCCTCTACATTAGGACAGCTGCTGCCATGTAATCATATATATAGCCAGTACCTGTTTATTGAAGACAGCGCAAAGACTATCAAAAAGCTGGAAAGTAAACGGCTGCGTTTGCAGTCGCTGGCTGCTTATTCACGGGAAAATGCTATATCACGGGATGCAGTAAATGCTTTTCTGAATGAAGCTATCAGCGAACAGCGGTTGCCGGTGAAAGCACATTTTAACGTGTTGGTGTGGACGGATAATGAAGCGGAGTTAAAAGACCTGAAAAACATTGTATCCTCCGCGCTGGCGCAGATGGATGCTGTGGCAAAGCAGGAAACCGCCGGTGCAGCGCAGATATTCTGGGCAGGTATTCCCGGTAATGCAGGTGATTTTCCGCTTAATGATACATTCGACACGTTTGCGGAGCAGGCAGCATGCTTTCTCAATCTGGAAAGTAACTACTGTTCCTCTATCAGTCCGGTAGGTCTTCGTATGGGTGATCGGTTAACCGGCAGGCCGGTGCATGTGGATATATCAGACGAGCCTATAGCAAAGGGTATCTGTACCAATCGGAATAAGTTTATTCTTGGCCCGTCCGGTTCCGGTAAAAGCTTTTTCACAAACCACATGGTGCGCAGCTACTACGAACAGGGAGCGCATATTGTACTTGTTGACGTTGGGCATTCCTATAAGGGGCTTTGTGATCTGGTAGATGGCTACTACTTTACTTACGATGAAAAGAATCCTATAAAGTTTAACCCTTTCTTTATAGGTGACGGCGACAGTCTGGATACGGAAAAGAAGGAAAGCATCAAAGCGCTGCTGCTGGCCTTATGGAAAAAGGATACGGAACCGTTTACCCGCAGTGAATATGTGGCGCTCTCCAATGCCCTGCAACTGTATTACGATAAGCTGGATAAGGACAGTAGCATTTTTCCCTGCTTCAATAGTTTTTATGACTTCCTCCGAAAAGACTTTGTGGAAGTGCTGAAACTAGAAAGAGTAAAGGAAAAGGATTTTGACATAGACAACTTCCTTTATGTTCTGCGTCCTTATCACAGTGGCGGCGAATTTGATTACCTGCTGAACGCTACCGAAAATCTGGACGTACTGCAACAGCGGCTGGTAATCTACGAGCTGGATGCAATTAAAGATCACCCGATTTTGTTTCCGGTAGCCACGCTGATTTGTATGTCCGTCTTCATTAACAAGATGCGTAAACTGAAAGGTGTACGCAAAATGATTCTGATAGAAGAAGCTTGGAAGGCGTTAATGAAAGAGGGATTTGCGGAGTATATCAAGTACCTCTTTAAAACGGTTCGTAAGTATTTCGGGGAAGCGATGGTGGTTACTCAGGAGGTGGAGGATATTATTTCTTCTCCCATTGTAAAGCAGGCCATCATTAATAACAGTGATTGTAAGATACTGTTAGACCAATCGAAATACCAGAACAAGTTTGCGCAGATTCAGGAATTGCTGGGGCTTACAGAAAAAGAAAAAGCGCTGGTATTGTCTGTTAATAAAGCAAACGACCCTTCACGTAAATACAAAGAGGTGTTTATTTCTCTTGGCGGCCAGTTGTCTAGGGTATACCGGACAGAAGTATCCACAGAAGAGTATCTGGCCTATTCTACAGAAGAAAGCGAAAAGGTAAAGGTGGTGCAGTATGCAGCCAAATATGGCAGCATTCAGAAAGGTATTGCCATGCTGGCCGCTGAAATGAGAAGTAAGCGCTAAACATTACATCATCCATTAAAAACGTAGTTACATGAAAAAGGTATTACTGCTGATTGTAATAGCAGGAATGGCCGCAGTGGCTCCATTGGAGAAAGCGCATGCACAGCTTGCCGTTGCGGAGATTATAAAGGCGGGCGTAAAAAAAGTGATAAAGGCGGTGGACTTACAGGTACAGCGCCTGCAAAATGAAACTATCTGGCTGCAAAACGCGCAGAAAGCAGTGGAGAATACCATGTCGCAATTAAAGCTGAATGAAATATCAGGCTGGGTAGATAAGCAGCGCACATTGTATGCAGATTATTTTCAGGAGTTGTACAAGGTAAAAAGCATTATTACCTACTACTACCGCATAAAGGATATTACCAGCATGCAGGTTAAGATTGTGCAGGAATACAGTAAGGCGTGGAATATCATACGGCAGGATGGGCATTTTACTACGGATGAACTTACCTATATGGAAAAGGTATATAGTGGCATTCTCGATGCCACCGTGAAAAACATAGACCAGCTTTCCCTTGTAATCAATTCTTTCAGTACGCAAATGACCGATGCAAAGCGGTTGGAAATGATAAACACCTGCGCTGCTGCTGTAGAACAGAACTACAGCGATCTAAAGCTTTTTAATTCTGAAAATGCGCTGGTGAGTATCAGGCGGGCTAAGGATTTACAGGATGCCATCACGCTTAAAAAGCTATACGGTTTAACCACCCCATAAAAGATATACGTGTATGAAAAGGAGCTTTCTAGTGGCAGCGCTGCTGTTATGTGCCGCTGCCTTACAGGCACAGACGTTTGCGGAATGGTTTAAACAGAAAAAAACGCAGACCAAATATTCTCTGGCACAGATAGCAGCCTATCAGGCATATATGAAGGTGTTGGAAAAGGGCTATGATATTGCCAAAAATGGCTTAGGCGCTATCGGTTCCATTAAATCCGGTGATTACAACCAGCATAACGGTTATTTCAGTTCACTTAAAACTGTAAGCCCCGCTGTTCAGCAGTATGCAGCAGCCAGCAATGCCGTGGCCTTACAGACGAATATCATGCGGATATACAGCAGCATAAAAAATGAAGTGCTTCCTAACGAATGGTTGAGTGCAGCGGATAAGCAGTATATGCAGAAAGTACTTGCCGTTGTTCTGGACAGGTGTTCGGACAATATGGATGAACTTACCAACCTTTCCACAAACGGACAGTTGGAGTTGAAAGACGATGAAAGGATGCAAAGAATGAGTGCTGTGTGCCGGGATATGCAGGATATATATGTGTTCATGCAGCACTTCGGCGGCGGTGCCCGCATTCTGATAGCGCAGCGGCAAAAGGAATACATGGATAGTAAAAAGCTGCAATCCCTTTTGGGCACTGGTTTATAACCTTATTTCTTAATTCAGCAAACCACTTATTATGAACAAAGGAAATATGATGACAGGTATTGTGGATGCCTGTAACTATATCAATGGTATTCAGGCGGCAGTTATTAAAAAGTCAAAAGATGCAGGCATGTTTACAGATGCTGAAAATAGCTATATCGTTTCTGTTTTTGCGGATATGACCAAAGAGGGAAACCAGTATATAGAAAAGGTAAAAGAACTGCTGGCTCCCAAACAGCCGATACCGGAAGAGGAACTACTATCAGCATTAACCCGCATGTATACGATCATGCGGGGGTATGCTAACCGGATAAAGAAGTTTGAAAAGGACTTTGATTCTTTGGTTCTGAAAAGAAGCAAGCGCCTTACTGATATTGAAGAAGTGAAAAAGATTTTCAAAATAAAACCGGTGCCCGTAACACCAGTAAATTAAATCCTCCGGCTATGCGTAAACTCTTAATGCTGCTATGTATGGGCCTATGCTTTTGCAGAACGCACGCGCAGTCATTTGAAGTGCAGCAGTTGTTGTTGAACGTGGAAAAGCTGTCGCAGCTAAAGCAGATTTTAACGGATATGAAAAAGGGATATGATATAGTGAGCGGCGGTTATAATACTATACGTGATCTGTCACAGGGAAACTTTAGCCTGCATGAAGTTTTTTTGGATGGCTTATTAAAAGTAAGCCCTACTGTTCAGAAGTACCGTAAAGTGGCTGACATTATAGCTTTTCAGGTCAGTATTGTAAAAGAGTATAAATCGGCATCGGGCATATTTAAGCAAAGTAACCTGTTCAATGACGGTGAAATGGTATATCTCGATAAGGTTTATGATAACCTTTTCAAGAAATCGCTGAAAAATCTGGATGATCTGGCTACCGTCATTACCGCAGGACAGTTACGTATGTCAGACGATGAACGTTTAAAGGCAATTGATGGCATCTATGATGATATGCAGGATAAGCTAACGTTCCTGCGGCATTTCAACAAAACTACCGGTGTGCTGGCGGTGCAGCGTGCAAAGCAGCAAAGCGAAGTCAGCCGTTTGCAAAAGTTATACGATGTAACCAATTAATTACACCCGGAAGGGCAATAAACAAAATCAGATATGAAAGTGAGTGTACGAATCATGCTCTGCATGATAGTGGGGATGGTTTTGCCTTTTATTTCCCATGCGCAGGATGATGGCAGTCTGGCAGGTGATATTAAAAGCCTGCATACTGTACTTGACCAGCTACAGGAGGAAATGATGCCGCTATGCGAGCAGCTAATCGCGGTAGGCAGGGGTATTGGAGGCTTTGCCGCGTTGTGGTATATCGCTTCCCGTGTATGGCGGCATATTGCCAATGCGGAAAGCATAGACTTCTATCCTTTATTCCGGCCTTTCGTGGTAGGTGCTGCTATAGCAATGTTTCCAGCCGTGCTTAACATCATAGGAACGGTAATGAAGCCTACCGTAACCGGAACAGCCGCGATGGTGGAAAACTCAGACAAGGCTATTACGGAGTTATTGAAGCAGAAGGAAGAGGCTGTAAAAAACAGTGACTTCTACGATATGTATGTAGGGGAAAACGGACAGGGTGATATTGATAAATGGTATAAGTATACCCACCCGGAAGATACCGAAGGCAGTGCCAGTGATGGCATTTTTGCCAGTATTGGCAACGATGTGCGTTTCGCTATGGCAAAGGCATCGTATAACTTCCGCAATGCTATAAAAGCCTTAATGTCGGAAGTGTTGCAAGTGCTTTTTGCTGCCGCCTCTCTCTGCATAAATACCATGCGAACGTTTAACCTGGTTCTGCTGGCGATCATAGGCCCGCTGGTTTTTGGCATCAGTATTTTCGATGGCTTTCAACATACGCTTAAACAGTGGCTGGCCCGCTATCTCAATGTGTTTCTGTGGTTGCCCGTGGCTAACATCTTCGGCGCTGTGATCGGGAAGATTCAGGAGAATATGTTGAAGATTGATATTTCACAGGTTAGCCAGACGGGCGATACTTTTTTCAGCAGAACAGATGCAGGCTATTTGATTTTTATGATAATAGGCATTTTTGGCTATTTAGCCGTGCCCACTATTGCCGGGCAAATCATCCATGTAGATGGCCGCGACAATTTAACCGGTTCCGTAACCAAAGCGGCTGGCGGTGCTGTTGCTATGGCTGGCGCTGGAGCAATAGCTGCCGGTGGCGCTGCCATTGGTGCCATTAACAATGTCAGCAACATGGCCGAAAATGGTGCTGCGCAGTTAAGCCAGAAGTTAGGCGGTAACAACGGCGGCAGTATGTATGAGAATGCAGGACGTGGTGCCGGTATGGCTGGCGCATACCTATGGGATAAACTAAAGGGCGATCAAACAGGTGGTAAAATCAGCTAAAAACTTCGGTCATGTTTACAAAATTCAAAAATATAGATAGCGCTTTCAGGGCAGTAAGGGTTTTTATGATGGTGGTGGTAGTGGCTTGTATACTGCTTTGTGGCTTTTCGCTTTACAAAGGGTATCAGTTAGCGGCCATTACACAGAATAAAATCTATGTGCTGGCGAATGGTAAAATATTGGAAGCTGTTGCCGGAGATAAGAAAGATAATGTGGCAGTGGAGGTACGCGACCATGTAAAAACGTTTCACACCTCTTTCTTTACGCTTGACCCGGACGAAAAAGTGATACAGGAAAATGTAACAAAAGCACTGTATCTGGCCGATGGCTCCGCACGTAAACAGTATGAGAACCTGCGGGAGAATAACTATTACTCTAATCTTATATCTGCCAATATTAGCCAGCGGATAACAGTAGATAGTGTGGAGGTAAACCTGAGTGCTTACCCGTATTACTTCCGCTGTTACGCTACACAGAAAATTATCCGCACTACCAGTACACTATACCGCGCTTTAGTCACAGAAGGATATGCGCGTGATGTGAGCCGGTCTGATAATAACCCGCATGGTTTCCTGATCGAACGCTGGAACACCCTGCGTAATGAAGACCTGAAACTGGAAACACGCTAACTATTAAAATCCTTTGTTATGTGGAAGCTATTCAAACGCCGCCGCAGCAATGCTGCTGTATTGACCTGTGCATGGGAAAAAGTATCGCTGGCGATACAGCGGCGGCAGCGGTTGTATGCAGATTTCCTGCAAGCCAAAACAGCCGGTTTCAGCAGGCGCAAACTTACCCTGTTGCTGGTGGCATTCTGTCTGCTCTTCGGCAGCAGCAGTGCCTATGTAATTATCAGTGCTTTTAACATGCCGCGCAGGACTATAAAGGTTACCGCCATTACTATACCTGTACCGGCTAATCAGCCCAAAACAAGCAATACGGAGCCGTTACCGCTACCGGTTAAAAGGATGCTTTCCTTTCAGCACTACATGGACAGCCTTTCCGGAACAAAAGCTGGCAGAAAGGTTTTTGACAGTATTACCAACAGCAGACCGGGCTTAATGGATAGTGTAAAGACTGCTATCCGGTTATTTCAAACATCAAAAAAATAAATGTATGCAAACACAGAATACATCGCAGGCCATGAATACAAAGGCTGAACGTCAGAAGAAATTCCTGCTGGCTTTCCCGCTGGTGGCCTTTCCTTTATTCACATTTGTATTATGGTCATTGGGCATTATTGCACCAGCCAAAGCGGTTGCACAAAATGAACAGGCGCATAAGGGTATTAACATGACACTCCCTGACGCGAAACTGAAAGAGCAGAAAAGCTGGAATAAACTTAGCTTCTATGAGCAGGCAGCAAAGGATTCTGCGCAATGGAAAGCGCAGGTAAAAACTGACCCTTATTTTAAACAGCGTAATGCAGAACTGTTAACCGATACCCCTGTGGGCACCAGCGCTGTCACTGGTTCCCGTTTGTCCTATGACCCGTCACCCTATGGGTTACCGGGTTATAAAAATGACAATGAGGCGAAAGTTTACCGGAAAATTGCCCAGCTTAACAGCCAGCTGGAACAATCTGTAAAGGATACACCCAAAGTAACTGCACCAGTGCCCGCCGGTATCAGTCAGCCGCAGGCAGGAATGACTTCTGCCGATATTGACCGGCTGGAAAGCATGATGCAGGTTATGGGACAGGGCAAAGAAGAAGACCCGGAAATAAACCAGCTCAATGGTATGCTGGAAAAGATTCTGGATATACAGCACCCGGAAAGGATGCAGGAGAAAATCAGGAAAACATCTGTAGCGCATAAGGCGCAGGTTTTTCCTGTTACTCTCCAACAACGCCAGCCTGTTTCTTTATTGGAAGGTAAAGCAACTGCTATCTCTCTGCCAGATACAGCACAAAATGCGGATAGCGCTGTATTTGCTGTTAACATAGTGGAAAAGGGAAATGCCTTTTATTCACTGGAAGACGACCTTAGTAATGAGGGTGAAGGGAAGACTGCGGTAGAAGCTGTGGTACATTCCACGCAGACCATAGTTTCAGGCTCTACTATAAAGCTGCGCCTTGCTACTGACATTTATATTAACGGGCTGCTGATACCGGCGGGCACCTTTGTTTATGGCGCTGCTGCGCTGATTGGGGAGCGCCTGACTGTTACCATTAAATCCATTGCCTATAGGAATAGTATTCTGCCTGTGGCCTTATCTGTATTTGATATGGACGGCATGGAGGGTATGTATATGCCCGGCGCTATTTCACGGGACGTTGCCAAACAATCCACAGATCAGACTATACAGGGGATCGGTCTTACTTCCTTAGATCCTTCACTGGCAGTACAGGCAGCTTCTGCTGGTATAGATGCTACCAAAAACTTACTGAGTAAAAAAGTAAAGCTGGTGCGGGTAACTATTAAAGCAGGTTACCGTGTATTGCTCCGTGACAATAACAACAAGTAAAGTATTTACCAATCATAAAATAACAAAGTATGAAAAGGAAAACAGTGCGTAACAGGTTTGTGATGGCTTTGCTATTTCTATCAGCCTTTTTTAGCGTAACAGCGCAGGGGATTAATAGCCTGCCCATTTTCCGGGAAATTCCTGCAATGGATTTGCCGGTTACTTACAATAAAACAACAAATCTCGTCTTCCCCTTTAATATAAAGAGTGTGGACAGGGGCAGTAAGTTTCTGCTGGCACAAAAGGCAAAAGGTGTTGAAAACGTTTTACAGGTAAAATCAGCGCAAAACAGTATACCGGAAACCAACCTGAGTGTTATTACCGGCGATGGGCGGCTATACTCTTTCCGCGTTGTTTATGCGGAATATCCACCTGTTTTAAATCTCTCTTTCCTGCCGGATAGTATTGCTCCGTTTACTGCATGGCCTGACAGGGTTCCGGCACAATTGTCGGGTGCGCCTGCCAGTGATGAAACCCTGCAAGCGGATGCAGAAAGCGCCAAACATGCGCCCACATTTCTTAATAAGAAGACAGAAGCAAACAAAGTGGCCGCTGCGCTGAAAAGCATATATGTAAAAGATAAGGTGATGTGGTTTGCTTTGGAGGTAAGTAACCACTCTCTACTGGATTACCAGCCCTCGTTTATCCGTTTCTTTTTAAAGGATAAGAAAAAAGCGAAGCGTACAACACAACAGGAAACGGAGTTACAGCCTGTTTTTTCAGAAAAGGAAATTATTGTGGAGGGTAAAACGTCCCGTACTATAGAAATAGGGTTTCCGCAATTTACCATACCTGCCGAACAGCGTTTGATTATTCAGCTGGGCGAAAAAAACAGCAGCAGACTTCTGGAACTGACTATAAAAGGTTCGGCTGTTCTTAAAACAAGGCTATTACAGCCATAGTGTTTACCGTAAAAGTTGTGTTATGGATTTTGTATATGAGGAAACCATATTTATCGAAGTCTTTCTGGATGAACAGCGCACAGACGGTAAGCATTGGGTGGCTTATGATGCAGCACAGCCGCGTCTGGCAAAAAATGACCTGATATGTTTTTCTGCTATATACGATGCAAAGCAATACTGTTTTGAAAACTCAATAGGCGATGAACAGTTTGTGTATTGTACGATTGATAAGATGTTACAGGCATTGGATAGCGCAGTGAAGAATGTTTTCAGAAAGAATCGTAATCATTAAAACCGTGTGCGATGGAATTTGTGAAAGAGGATTTAAAACAGATAAAAGACTTTCTGGATAAGGAGCAGGCAAAAGGCAATCAGTATGTAGTATATCCCGGCGATGAACCATTACTGCGGCGGTGGGATTTGGAATGTTTTAAAACGGAGGATGCTGCGCGGGAAAACGTTCAGAAGCATTCCAGTTATACGGGTGAGTATGAACATAACTCTATGGCTAACGCGCAGTTTCGTGTAGATCAGTCTATACAGAAGAACGAGTTAACGGAGCAGATCAGCCAAAGCAATATTGTAGAACGGTTTGATAAAAGCAGAGTACCCTTAATGGTAGATGTACTCATGTCTGATAGGCCGATTTATGTTCATGTTCAGGATACGGTTACCGTTCAGGATAAGGTTAACCAGTATGAAGTGGTGGCGCACCCCGGCAAAACGGACAGGCAAACTTCCCACAATGATATTAAAGTGATTTCTGAGCATGGTAATTATGCCGATGCAGAAAAGGCTTTTGCCAATAACGTGCAGCTGGATAAGCAGAAGCCGGAGGCGGAGCGCAGCAATTATACTTTAATAGGCAGGTTTGAAGGTGTTAAACCGAACATGCTTGAATCCGGCCAACCTGTAAACGGCACCGGTGTTACCATGAAGTTTGCTTACCAGTGCTATGATACTGTTAAAGACCAGATGGACTATGCGGTAGCTACTGTTCATAACGAAAAAGACACTGTGCCCATTTATAAGCCCCGCTGGGTGACTGCTGAACCGGAAAATAAAACACTACAGTACCACGAAAACAAGCCGGAGAAAGCGAAGGAAAGGGAGGAAAAAACGGTATTCAGCAAAGAGGCTGATAAGGTGTTTGTGCCATCCGGCGCTCCTTCCGGCAAAAAACGCGATGACGAATTAGCGCGGTGATTTTCTAATTTTTAAAAGTGAGCGTTATGTATGTTACACAACTCACCGGCTTTTATACAGCCATTGGACGGGATGATAGAATTACCAGCATGCACATATCTGTATATATGGCGCTGTTCCAGTGCTGGAATTTAAACAGTTTCCGTAACCCTGTCTATATCACACGCAGGGAGGTTATGCAGGCAGCAAAGGTGCAGCGCAATTCTTACCACAAGTGCATGAAGGAGCTGAACGCATTCGGATATATCCGGTACGTTCCATCTTTTCATCCGATATTAGGTAGTCAGGTGTATTTGCACAATTTGTTAACCTCTAATCTGCCGTTATGCGATACTTCCTGCTAATTGATAATAGCCAGTACATCATAATGAAAGTAAAGCTGGCAGATGTAGAAAAGTTTCTGGCTATATATGGCAACAGGCTTTTGTTACAGGCAAACAGCCTTTTTGAATTGCTGGACTTGTTTGAGGCGGAGATCGTCCATACCAGCCCGTTTCACAGGAATTAAGATGTTTACCTGAAAAGGAAGCGGGCAATGCAGGAGTGCAACCCGCCAGCGATAAGGTGACAGGTTGGGATAATATGGGAATGAGGCTGCTGCGGCAGCTTTGTTCCCTTTCTTTTCACCCGATGACTTTACATCGGACTAATAGGCAAATTTTATGGGTTCGATTGATATAGTGACTAAGCAGGATTTGGAGCAATTCAAAGCAGACCTGCTGGCTGAAATAAAAAATTTACTGGAAGAAGTCAAAACCACACCACCCCGGCGATGGCTGAAAACGTATCAGGTACGAGATATGCTAGGTGAAATATCTGCTGGGACATTACAGACTATGCGAAATAATGGCATGCTTCCATATTCGTTATTGACAGGATTAGCACTTTATGAGTATGCTGATGTTGTTAAGTTGATGGAGGAATTAAAGATTTCTATTAAAAGAAGATTTTAGTGCAGGTATATAAAATGTATACATTCGTGTTTAATGCTTTTGAGACTAACTAATACCTAAAAACATTCAGAAGATTAATGTAATTCTAAAAAAGGTGGGTGCATTTTATCTTTCTTGGGGTTAGGCATGGTTTGTTTTATAACTAGACCTGCGTATATTTGATAGCTACAGGAAATGCTTAAACAATACTGAATAATTAACCTAAAAATGAGCAAACTACATGTTAATCATCTGAAAGCCAAACTGACTGAACTTTATTCAGATAAAATTGACATTTCAGATGCAAGAAATGATGAGGATAAAGAAAATTTTTTCTTAACAAGAGCCTATGCTGCATATACTCTTCAAATATTAGCACAACTAGACGAAGTGTCGGCAGCAGCTGCGATTGTTGACGGATTTGATGATAATGGCATCGATGCCATTTACTTCGACAGAAGAAACAAAGAGCTTTGGCTTGTACAGTCTAAATGGATAAAAAACGGAGGAGGAGAACCTGATACAGGAGAAACATCAAGATTTAAAAATGGAGTTGCAGACTTAATTGATTTGAAGTTTGATAGATTTAATGCAAAGGTACAAGCTAAAGAAGCCGAAGTGATTGAAGCTTTAGAAGACCCTCTCGTAAAAATAAAAATTGTTTTAACTTATACGGGACAAGATACTTTTTCAGAACATAATAGACGAATTATTGATGATTTGCTTTCTGAATTAAACGACCCATCTGAACTGGCTATTTTTAACAGATTCTCACTTAAACAAGCACATAAATCTCTTGTTGGAATATTAGACGGCCAGCCTATTAAAGCAGATTTAGTACTTTCAAACTGGGGGAAAGTTGAAGAACCCTATAGTGCCATCTATGGAACCATTAATGGTAATGACTTAGCACAACTGTGGAGCGAAAATCGTGGACGACTTTTTTCAGACAATATCAGAGACTTTATTGGTTTTAGCGAAGTAAATGAAGACATACGAGAGACCGCATTAAGGGAACCTGAAAATTTTTATTTCTACAACAATGGAATTACCGCTTTGTGTCAAACTTTAAACAAGAAACCTGTTGGAGGCGGAGATAGAGCTGTTGGGATTTTCGTTGCAGAAGATTTAAAAATTGTAAATGGCGCACAGACCGTAGGTAGTATCGGAAACGCTTACGAAATAAATCCAGATCAGATAAGTAAATTGAACGTCTTTATCAAAATAATATCTCTGGAAAACTGTCCAGCAGATTTTGGATTAAACGTAACGAAAAAAACAAATACTCAAAACAGAATTGACAAAAAGGATTTCGTTTCACTTGACCCTGAACAAGACAGACTTAAAACTGAATTTGCTCTTGATGGAATTACTTATCATCTTAAAAGGTCAGATGATGCAATTAAACAAGACGAAACAAACTGTTATGTTGAAGAAGTGATAACGGCATTAGCTTGTGCAAAAGCTGACATTAATCTAGCAGTGCAGGCAAAGAGGGAGGTCGGTAAGCTTTGGGAAGATATTTCAAAACAACCATATACTGATATAATCAACTCGTCAGTCTCTGCAACACAAGCATGGCGGGCTGTTAGAATAATGAGAGAAGTGACTAATAATCTAAAATTGAAGGAGCAAGCTTCATCGGGCCGTGTTAAAAGTTGTTATATTCATTCAAATAGGTTCATATTAAATATTGTCTTCTCAAAAGTGGGGCAGCAAGTTTTACTTGATCCTAATTTTGATTTCAATATGTATTTTACAACAACACTTCCTTCAATAATTGATCAAGTTGCTCTACAGACAAAAGACAAAATGGAAGAATCGTTTCCTAACTCACTGGTGCATCAAGTTTTTAGAAATTTCACAAAATGCAGACAGTTAAAAGGTCAATTGAATTAACCTATATGTGATAAATATTTCATTAACACTAGCTTGATAATGAATACATTGCCAGCTTGTTGTTCGTAAAAAAAGGAATAGCGCCACATGACAAGTGGTTTAAAACCATGTTTTTCTAGAAACAAAAAATCATGGATCTCAAATAGATTTATAAACTAAGATGATGAGAAAAAAGCAACATATTTTCCGACTCAGCATTACAATTTTGATACTCCTATTCATAATAACATCTGCTTTTGCTCAACTGCCGACAGGGTACAGACTAGTTAAAGGGGAGTCTCCCATTGGACGTGATGATTTTTATACAAATGGACGAATCAAAATATTTCATGACGTAATACAGGAGTTTGGAGACGGCGGTGCCGCAAATTGGATAAAGAGTGTATATCAGGGCTTTACAATAATTAAGACAAAAGATGGATTAGTTGTTGGAATCGGCAATCAAAATGGAACAAATATGTACATGGTTTTTAAAGGACATACATATTATACAGCAACATCGAAAGATGATTCTAATGAGTTTTCTGAGATATCGAAATACATTCTTCGAAAGGTACGGGAACTTGGAACATCATTTCTAGAATGAAATACTAATCGAATAGCATCCAAAATTTAGCATTGCAATAATGGGAAAATAAAACCTGCCCGTCAGTGTTTTAAATTCAAATAGCTTTAAAATTACTTTTTTCAATAATATGGTGAATAAAGCTGCCATCATTATAGTCATCCCAGATTAAAATAAAAAATCTAGAACCTAATCTCAAGCCTTCGTAAGCTGCAACAGCCATTTCAAAATAAGTTATTACTTCTTGTATAGGAAGGTTACCTGCAAGACAGATCATGCAATTTATTTTTGCATTTGAAACAAGAAGTTTTTCGAAATCATATTTTATATGTTTAATGCCGTAAGCTTGTTCGACCTCAAGCGCTAACTCAATTGATTTTAAATTTCTCCTTTCGTCTTCCTTATACCAAACCAAATCGAAGAGCCAGCCTTTTTCGTATCTATCAGCAAAGCCACCTACACATACGTCATAACCTTGTCTGTCACCATAATCTGCAATCAATCCTAGTATAGACTTTGTCACAAATGCACCTGTTCGGTTTTCCTGCTCAAAGTATCTGTCTGCAAAATTATTCAATTCTGTAAACAACCATTGCTCTGTGGGAGTAAGCTCTTGTGCCATTTGAATTGAAGATTTAAAAATGCTCTTCTCTCTTTGTTTAAAAAAAATAAGATTAATCTCACGGAAAGGTAATCCTGACTGAACACTCTTTGTTTTTACGCCAATGAGACTTGTCGTAATAGCTAATTAACAACAGCTAATTAGCTATAATATTTGGAGCAAACGAATTGTCCTGCACCAATTCTATTAGATTGTAATTTTCCTCATAATTTTTGGAGACTGCTTCAAAATTTTTCATAAATAGTTCTTTTGCCTCGCCGACAAACTGAGTAGACATTTGTATCGCTTTTTGCCTGTCCTTCTTTAGATCAATGAACATCATGCCGACTTCATTATTTATATCTGTTAAAATGGTCGCAACATACCTACCGGCTTGAAACACTAACCCAACAATGTCGTCTGTATTTTCTATATTTTTAATCCTAACCCTGCTTGCATTTTCAAGCATCATGGCATGGTTTGTCGTATAGCCCATTGATTTATCTTCATTGAGTTTTTCAACGAATAATGTTATTCCCATAATATATATTGTTTGTGTTTTTTGGGCGAATGATGCAAACTACAGCCTTTTCATAAAATTATAGTCTTACAAACGACAATGCTACACTATCTCTTTATACCTTCAATATGCGTCTTCCCGATGTTATCAACTTATCATAACTTTCGCAAACTCTATCTTTATTTTTGTGAATTTCGTTTACAACATTCCAAAATCTTTCTGATTGTTGTTCTTCCCATTCAGGAGGTACTGTTTGTCGGCCATTATGAGTAGGAAATGTATTAACAGCAATCAAAGATGTGAATGTATTTATTTCTCTAATCAGATCGTTCTTTAAAATCTCCAATTCAGGATTTAAAAACTCAAAATCTGATTTTCTGGCTTCGTATTCAATATTGTCTAATTGATTGAGATATTCATCGTTAAAACTAAAGCCCGCGAAATTATTATGCCTTAACCAATAAATTGTACCATCTTGTGGCAGTAAATCTTTTCTGATTTTATCAAACAAATGCGTATCAAGTGCTAATGTCTTATCATCGTAAACAAAACGCTGGTTCTTCTTGCCCTGATAATATTTTTTGATCCATACAATTACTAAATAGACAATAAAGGCTACTACAACAATCCATAGTTTGATTGGAGAATTCCAAAAGTCATTAAAAGAACTTATGAACGTAATGTCTTTAGACTTAGAAATAATATAACTGTAAACAACAGTTCCCGACGTAATGATAAGTGCGGAAATTACTTTACTCCAAACTGGGTCTTTCCAGATTTTCTGAATTTTTGTTTCGGGCATAATTACTCTATCGTAAAAATAGGATACAACTTAACATAGCTTGATCTTGTTTGGTAAAAGACCACTATAAGAGAGATAAATATAATTCAAATACTTGCTCTAAGATGAGGGCTATGTAATTTTATTTGTTTCACTATTTTTTTCAAGGATGACAAAAACGTCAAAAAGGAGAAGTAAGTGGTGCAATCCAATGTTCGGATAGAAAACTATATAACTGTTTTATTCTAATTCAAATCACACAAATTTGGGCACTATTCAACCAATAAATATAGTACTTTTACAGGGTTCTTTGACCTCAAAATCTCGTGAGAAAATCCGTGAGTGAGCTTCAAACCTGATTTGCAAATAATTGACATTCAGATAATTGCGACCATTGGCGTAATCCAGTCGTCCCGACAAGCTTTAAGGTGGTCTAGCAATAGGCTGCCTTTTTTGCTTATATATCCTGAGGGGCTGTGTACCTCTCACTTTCTATAGGTATCTTAGAGCCTATTATGAATGCAAAGGATTTATTGAACAAATATCTTGACTACAATCACTTGTGGGCTTCGCCAGAAAGAATAAATACCAAACCGGCTAATATCAGACGTTTACAGATAGAGGCACTGCAAAAAGCTTTTAAACTAACTAAAGACAATGTAAATCCACTGATTCAGACAGTGTATTCATCTGAAAAGCATCGACTAAACAGAACTCAATACTTAAGTCAATTAACTAACCTTCAATACTTGTTGCAGGGAGAGTTTTTGCATGACAGGAATGAAGAAGCCAATAAAGAACTATTGGATAGGATTACTTCCAAAATAAGTTCTCTATACCCTGGAGTAAGCGATAGCATTTTGTATAAAACAGGACACATTCATTGGCTTTTCAACAATCTACTTAATTTTAGAAAGGAAGTTTTTAAAATAACTTCTTCCGGAAGTGGAATGTCTGAGGGATTTTCCAGTGGGTTGCAGTATAGCTATTATTTACAGGCAAAACTGAAAGAAAGTATAAGCGATAACCTTACTGAAATAGATGATACGCTTTGGCTTATTCTGGATCCTGCAAGAAGAGAAGTCAGAATTGATGAAATTAATTACCCCGATGTAGATCTCGCAAGCATTGATATGGAATGGAAAATGGAAGGGGGCTGGTAAAAACAAGTTTATAATGGAATCGACCCTGCTGCAAGTTTTCTTTGGATTTTGTATAGTAATGATGATTTTGTTGAGACTTTATGGTACGCCACGAAAAACTGCCAGAGAAAGGCGTTCGTATTTTCCTGAATACACCCCCTCATTAACCAGATCTTATAAGGAAAATGAGAATTTTAATGATGCCTTCTATCATAACCTACAGCTGCGTGTACAAGTGTTATGCAGCAGGCAATGGATGTGGAGATATTAAACAGTTACTTATGGCTGGATGAGTATAAGCCGGAACTGTACAAACAGGTTATTGATAAGCTGGAACAGATAAGGTGATTATTGTTCTTACCGGCTTCCGGCCAGATATTCCCGTATCATCCTGCTTACAACAGGGGCAGCCACTTCTGCGCCAAAACCTCCGTTTTCAATCATACATACAATAGCTATACGCGGGCGGTATCGCGGTGCGAATGCGGCAAAAACAGAGTGGTCTTTCTGGCCGTTTCCATTTTCTACGGTGCCGGTTTTGCCGCATATGTCCAGGCCAGGTACGCGGGCGCTGTAAGCAGTGCCGGTTTTGGAGTGTACTGCATCGTACATGCCCTGGTGTACCAGATTCCAGAGGCTGTCTGCCAGGTCAAACGCCTGTGTTTTTAAATGGGTTGCCTGGTAGCTGCTGTTTTTTATGCCTGAAATGCTATCTGTAAGGTGCGGGGTATAAAACCAGCCTTTGCCTGCGATGATAGACATAGCGTTGGCCAGCTGCAACACGGTAGTACCTACTTCACCCTGGCCAATGGCATTGGATAAAATGGTACATCCGTTCCAGCCTCTGGGATATTTTCTGTTATACAATGCTGTATCGGGTACAATACCTGCTTTTTCACCGGGCAGTTCTATGCCTGTGCGGGCACCAAATCCAAACCTGCGTACGCTGGCTGCCCAATCTGCCAGGCCCGACTTTGGAATAAGCCCCACCGTTTTACGGAACATATCTGCAAAGTAACCGTTGCAACTAATGGTGAGTGCCTGTACCAGATTGGGCTTATGCACACCCGTTACATGGCATTTGGGCCGGGCGGGAAGGCCGCAAAGGGTATAGCCTCCCTTACAGGTAAACTTGTCCTGCGGATCAATTACACCAGATTGTAGTCCTATAAGTGCCTGTACTACTTTAAAAACAGAGCCTGGGGCATTGTAGCTGGCGATGGCCCGGTTCATAAAGGGTTTGTCTTTATGTTGTGCCAATGCCGGGTATAGGGTATTGCGATGCAGCGCCAGTTCGGCCGGGCTGTAACCGGGGCTGCTTACCATGGCCAGAATACCGCCGGTTTCAGGGTCTATAGCTACTATGCTGCCCCGCTTTCCTTTCATCAGTTTTTCGCCCAGCAATTGCAGCGGAATATCCAGTGTGGTGTAAATATCATTTCCCTTCTCTGCCAGTACATCTGTCTGACCTGCCATCCATGGCCGGGTAGGTTCATGCACATGGTCGCATATTCTAAACTGCAGGCCGGTTACGCCACGGAGTATATTGTCAAAGCTTTCTTCCATACCTGTTTCGCCTGTGCCCGGGGCTTTTACGTAGCCTAACAGGTGAGCGGCCGTATTGAAAGGGTAGTGCCTTACGGCTCTTTTCTGTAAACTAAAGGCTGGCTGCAGTGCGGGCAGTTGTTTCAGCAGGTGGCGCGTAAGTTCTCTGCTTAACATGCCTTTGAAAGGGGCCGGGCGATCGCGTGTTTTTTTGCCGTCCGGCTGCCAGGGGTCCTGCCAGTTAAGGGCGTATCTCAGCCTGTCCTGGTATTCTTTAGGGGTTATCTTCAGCAGGCTGCAGATAATGGCCGCATCCTGCTTTTTCACTTTGCCCGGTCGTACCATCAGGTCGTACAGTATGGAGTCGGAAACCAGCGTGCGGCCCCGGCGGTCGTAAATGCTACCCCGCTGCGGCAATATATGCAATGCACATATGGTATCGTTCAGGTTGTGTTGGGTATGTAGGGGCAGGTCGGTAATGGGAAAGGTATAACTCTGGCTGAACGTATGGTTAAAAGAAAGCCATTGCAATATTATAATGCCAATTAAAATGAATGTTTTTTTCATACTGTCCCTTCTCATGCATCCTGCTGATTTTCTTTCAGAGGTGTGTGCGGACGAAGTTAGGGGAATGTGGCCCGGGAGTAGTCATCCGAAGCCCGATTGTAGATAACTTGACACGTTGGGGCGTATAGTGCTGTTACTGATTTTAAATTGCCTATTTTTGAGTCCGTCCGGTTTGCCCAGGCAAACCACCCTGACCACTAATCAACAATATCTGTAATGAAGCCGCGCTTTCCTGTTTTATGCTCCCTGTTGTTATTTCCTGTAATGGCATTACATGCTCAGAAAAGAGATTCCGTTCCCAATCCGGAAATTGATTTCAGAAAAGTAAATATGCGTCAGTGGGCGGGGTACAAACCTCCCAAGGCAGATAATGGCATTGATGCAAAGGAGAAAACATTTTTTTCCAGACTGTTTGGTGGCAGGCGCAAAGGGGTTACCGGTAAAAAGGGAGTAAGAGGGCCGGACCTGATGATTGAGATGTCGGGGTTGGAAACCGGTGATTCGGTAATTCTGCGTTTTGTGGTTACGGTACCTGGTAATGAAAAATCGGTAATGCGCTTTTTTGTAAATCCACGGCAGGGGCATATCAAGTTTGTATCTGACGGTGGCGATGGCGGCGATGGTGGTGCGGGCAATGACGGAAAGAAGAAAGGCTCATTTAAAAATACCTGCGGTGGCGATGGTGGTGATGGGGGCGATGGCGGTAATGCAGGATATATACGCGTATATGTGGATGAAACGGCTATGCCTTTTGTAAATAGCCGTTGTATGACTTTTTCTAATTACGGCGGCAGCGGTGGCCGTGGTGGAAAACCGGGTAAAAGCAAGTCGCTGAAAGGTTTGAAAAAAGATGCAAAGAAGCCTTTTGATGGCAATAAGGGCATGAACGGAGAGGAAGGTATGAGTACCAACCGCATTGTAATGGTAGGGCCCCGCGGGCAAATGATTGGCTGGCGATAAGCGGCAGCTGTTGGTAAAATATAATGTTCTAACAGCGGGTTGTGACGAAGGGTGCGGTACATTTGCGCCTTATTTCAACCAGGATGATTAAAAAGAGTCTGATTCCCCTTTCTTTAGGCGGGCTGAGTATAGGTACCACAGAATTTGTGATGATGGGTTTGTTGCAGGATGTGGCCGGAGATTTTCATATTACCATTCCCCAGGCTGGTTATCTTATTTCAGCATATGCGCTGGGTGTGGTAATAGGTGCGCCATTGCTGGTAGCTGCTGCCGGCAAATATCCACCTAAAAAGGTGTTGTTGTTTCTGATGGGCATGTTTGTGGTTTTTAATGGTTTATCTGCTTTTGCGCCAGACCGTAACTGGATGTTTGTGGCAAGGTTGCTGAGCGGCCTGCCGCACGGTGCCTTTTTTGGGGTAGGCTCGGTAGTGGCCAGCAAGCTGGCAGATAAGGGTAAAGAGGCGCTGGCGGTATCTATTATGTTTGCGGGGCTTACCGTGGCTAACGTAGCAGCGGTGCCGGTGGGTACCTGGCTGGGCCATTATTATTCCTGGCGTTTTACCTTTGGTATGATAGCAGGTATAGGTTTACTTACCATTCTGTTTCTTCAGCTGTGGCTGCCTGTAATGGAACCGGCGCGTACCACTTCACTCAAAGCGGAACTGAGCTTTTTTAAAACAGCACCCGCCTGGTTTCTGATAGCCATTACTTCCATTGGCACGGGAGGCTTGTTTGCGTGGATCAGCTATATATCACCTATTATGACGGATGTGGCTGGTTTTAATAAGGAGATGGTTCCTTACATTATGATTTTAGCCGGTTTAGGTATGGTGGTTGGGAATCTGCTGGGAGGGAAGCTGTGTGATGCAACTTCGGCAGCTACGGCCTGTATGATAAGCCTGATAGCGATAGCCGTATGTTTGGTGGTAAATTATTTTATAGCCTCTAATGCCACCATGGCTTTGATTATGACTTTTGTTACCGGTGTAATTACCTTTTCGCTGGGTACACCTATTCAGATGCTGATGATACGTACAGCGGGAGATGCGGCTATGCTGGGGGCTGCGGCCACGCAGGCTTCCTTTAATCTGGGCAACGCGCTGGGTGCTTTTCTGGGAGGGTTACCTATTGCTGCCGGGTTAGGCCTTGCCTCTTCTCTGCTGGTAGGCGTGGTAATGGCACTTGCAGGCGTACTGTTGCTGTGGTGGTTTACCAGTTACTCGGCAAAGCGTGCAGAAGGTGTTGCTGCTTAAATAAAAAGCTATTTTACAGGAAGGCCGGCTGAATAGCCGGCTTTTTTCATTTAAAAAAAATATAAAATTTTCAAAACCGATTGAAAACTGCTCTCGTATGTGATAACAAGTGATCAGGCTAATGCGCGCCATTAGAGTACACACCCCTGATGTAAGACAAGGACTTTTTAAGTAAATCAAACTGGTTTAACATGAACAATGGAAATCCAACACTGCCTGAAACAGGCGGTACGGGCGATGTATTGCCCAATATGATCGGTCGCAGAAAGTTTTTGTCCTATGTGGGACTGGCTGCTTCTGCCGTTACCGTGGTGGCCTGTAGTAAAGACAAGAATGATGTACCGGAAGGCGCAATTAATCTGGGGTCGGGCGATATAGGTATACTCAACTATGCCTATGCGCTGGAACAGCTGGAAGCAGCCTTTTATACACAGGTAATTGCCAGTCCGTACAGTGGCATGAGCGCTACTGAACAGGCACTGCTGACAGATATACGCGATCATGAAATTGCGCATCGTAACTTTTTTAAAACGGTATTAAGCGGTAATGCTATTCCGGGGCTGGAAGTGAATTTTTCTGCTATCAATTTCGGCACCCGCGACAGCGTACTGGCTACAGCCAAAGCATTTGAAGACCTGGGCGTGGCCGCATACAATGGTGCTGGTCAGCTGATTACCAGTGCAGATAACCTGGTGCTGGCGGGTAAAATTGTATCGGTAGAAGCACGCCATGCAGCATTAATACGAGATCTTATCAGCAACGGATCGTTTGCCGACAATACCGTGGTAGATGCCAACGGGCTGGACGTATCCAAATCTCCTGCTGAGGTTTTAGGCGTTGCCAAAGCCTATCTGAAATCTGTTTTATATGCGGGTAATCTGCCCACTTCCTGATACTTTTTATTTCACAAGGAAAACCAATTATCATGAACATTCATAACATTCTTACCGAGATAGAAAAGACTGATCCTGAGGTATACGACAGGCTGGATACCCGCAGAAATGCCATGCGCAGTTTTGCTTCCTTTGGTGGCAAAGTGGCGCTGGCTGCCATTCCGCTGGCGCTGGGCAGTATGTTTAAAAAGGCATACGGGCAAACTACTACCGGTATAGCAGGTGTATTAAACTATGCGCTTACGCTGGAATACCTGGAAGCTGAATTTTATACCATGGGTGCCTCATCGGGCGTAGTGCCTGCCGGTACACCTGCGGTAGGTGCCATTAATACCATCCGCGATCATGAAAACGCACACGTAGCTTTTCTCAAAACCGCTATCAGCTCGCTGGGCGGAACGGCGGTAAGCAAACCTACTTTTGATTTTACTGCGGGTGGCGCTTTTGGAAATGTGTTTACCAATTATGACACCTTTCTGGCTGTAGCACAAACCTTTGAAGATACAGGTGTGCGGGCTTATAAAGGAAGGGCAGCAGAGCTGATCAGCAATAACGGCGTACTTACGGCTGCCTTACAAATACATTCTGTAGAGGCGCGCCACGCTTCGCACATACGCTATATGCGTAAAAACCGCGGTGCCAATGTAAAGCCTTGGATTACCGGCAAAGATACCGGTGGTATAGGCTCTGCTGTGCAGGCCAGCTACGATGGAGAAGAACTAACTACACAGGCAGGCGTGAATATTGCACAGATTGTAAGTGCCAATGCTGCCAGTGAAAGTTTTGACGAGCCATTGACTGCCACACAGGTGCTGGCCATTGTAAACCCATTCATAAAGAAATAAATAATTGCCTCCTGCACGGGTCTTTATCAGTACAGGAGGCAATTCCTTTTTTCGTAAATAAAAAATGCTAAAACCCTTGTTCATAGTAAATTGCCGCCAATAGTTAGTGAACACAACTGCTGTAGCAACCCTTTATGCCATCCCATCGTTTTTACAACTGCTTTACTGTATTTTATCTGGCTCATGTATTTTCCTGAACCCGACGTTTTCGTTAACGAAATCCTAAGAAAAAAGGGCAAAAAGTAAAAAATCACCTGTTTTTGCCGATTCTTCCTAACACCCGGTACTTTTCCTACGTATTCTCCGTTGTAAAAAGAAACAACTATGATGAAAAGAGGAATTTTATCTTCTGTTAGCAGGGGAATGATAGCGGCGGGTTGCGCAGTAGTGATAGGTATGTCATTGGTTGCCTGTTCCAAATCAAATGATTTTAATCCTGGTAACCAGAATGTTTCCGGGTTCATGGCTTTTAACCTGTCAGATAAAAACGGTATAGGTATTACACTATCGGGCCAAAACCTGGTAAGTCAGGCGCTGGGCTACAGCGTCTATACCGGTGCATACCTTACGGTTCCTTCAGGAGTGACTGCCGTACGCTCTTATGATGCCACAGGCAATACCACACTGGCCGAAAAAACCGACAGTTTAATTGTAGGTAAATACTATACGCTGGTAGTGGCCGGTGCAGCAGGTACTTACCGTAATCTGCTGGTACGTGATAATTACGATAATCTTACTGCCAGCACTTCTAAAGCGTACATACGTTTTGTAAACGCGATACCAGATTCTGCTGCTCCTGCGGTAACTATTACTTCCGGTGGCCAGACTGTTTCTACGGATCCTTCAGCACGTTTTGGTAAAATTTCGGAGTTTGTAGCTGTCGATAGTGGTGTGGTACGCATTGCTGCTGCTAATGGTGGAACTATTCAGGGCGATGTTACCGTTCGTGCAAAAGCGTCTGATGTATACACCGTGTTATTGAAAGGTTTTCCTGGTGCAACAGATACCGCCCGGCAAGTAAAGCTTAGCGTTATTACTAATGGTAATTTAAGGTAACATATACCGCTGCAACCCCGCAAGGTTGCCATAATTATTGCTTACAACTATAACTATAAACAGGCTAAAGGCCCAAAGCAAAAACTTTGGGCCTTTTTTATTGCTACGCATGTAGGGTGCGTAGTAGCGGTAGCATATTTGCGTAAAGTATTACAAACAGATGTTACTGACTATTTCTACAAACCGTTTTCCTGCCACAGACCTGGGCTATATGCTGCATAAGCATCCGGCAAAGTGGCAATCGGTTTCTGTAAAAAACGGCGATGCCCACATTTTTTATACGGAGGCTACCGATACCTGTTGCACATGCGCCTTGTTGCTGGATATTGATCCGGTAGCACTGGTACGGGGTGATGCAGGTGCAGCTGCCCCGGATGCTTTTGCACTGGAGCAGTATGTAAACGACCGGCCTTATGTTTCTGCCTCGCTGATGAGTACTGCTATAGCAAAAGCTTTCAGTTCGGCACTGAACGGAAAATGTAAAGACAAACCGGAACTGGTAAACGAACCTTTGCCATTAACTATAACGCTGGCGGTAGTGCCGGTAAAGGGTGGGAAGGAGCTGCTGGAAAACCTTTTTGTGCCGCTGGGGTACCAGGTGGAGGCCACGCAGCATATGCTGGACGAGCAGTTTCCTGTCTGGGGGCAAAGCCGCTATTTTACGGTAACGCTTACCCATGCGGCTGTTACCCTGCAAACCATGCTGGCGCATTTATATGTGTTAATACCGGTAATGGATAATGATAAGCACTATTGGGTTAACAGTGAAGAAGTACAAAAGCTGCTGGATAAGGGCACAGGCTGGCTGGAACAGCATCCGATGAAGCAATTGATAGTACGGCGTTACCTGAAGCACCAGACAGCGTTGATGAGTAATGCGCTGGATCAGTTATTACAGGAGGAGCAGGCAGCAACCGCAGCAGAAACAGAGGGCGTGGTGCCGGAAGAGGTGCCCAAAGTGCGGCTGCACGATGTGCGTTTGCAAACTGTTTGCGACCGTTTGCTGGCGCTGGGTGTAGGTACTGTACTGGATATGGGCTGTGGAGAAGGAAAGTTGCTGAAACTGCTGATGAAGCATGCACAGTTTACCCGTATTGCCGGGGCCGATGTTTCTGTACGCAGTTTGCAGATAGCTGCGGATAAGCTGAAAACAGACCGGATGCCTGAGCGGCAGCGCAACCGGCTTACCCTGTTACAAAGTTCGGTAACCTACCGCGACAGGCGGCTGGATGGTTTTGAAGCCGTAGTGCTGGTGGAAGTAATTGAACACCTGGAAGAAAGCAGGCTGGATACTTTACAGAAAAATATATTTGGTAGCATGGCTCCTGCGCGCGTGCTGATAACCACACCTAACAAAGAATGGAACCGCCGGTTTACAGAGGATGATACCGTAATGCGCCATAGCGACCACCGCTTTGAGTGGACACGGGCGCAGTTTGCTGCCTGGTGTGCCGGTATTTGCGAAACGTATGGCTATACCTGTTCTGTTGAGCCATTGGGCCAGGAAGAAGCGCAGTATGGTGCGCCTACCCAACTGGCTGTTTTTACACAACAACCCCAAAACTGATATGAAAATACAAATACCGGAATTAAGCCTTGTAATACTGGCCGGAGCATCCGGATCGGGCAAAAGTAGTTTTGCACGCCAGTGGTTTAGCCCCACCGAAATAGTAAGCAGTGATGCCTGCCGGGGCATAGTGAGTAATAATGAAAACAGTATGGATGCCTCTGCTGATGCGTTTGATCTGTTGTATTTTATAGTAGGTAAGCGTTTGAAGCGGGGACTGCTTACTGTGGTAGATGCCACCAATATACGGCCAGAGGACCGGAAGCGTCTGGTACAGCTGGCCAGAGAATATTATGTTATGCCCGTTGCACTGGTATTGAATATGCCCGTACAGGTATGTATGGAACGCAACCGGCAGCGTGCAGACCGTAATCTGCCGCCGCATGTAATTCTGAACCATTGCACCCAGCTGAAACGTGGACTGGGCAGGCTGCGGCTGGAAGGTTTTAAAAAAGTGCTGGAATGGAAAACACCGGAACAGGTAGATGCGCTTACGGGTGTAGAACGCGTGCCTTTATGGAACAATCGTACGGCAGATAGCGGCCCGTTTGATATTATTGGAGATATACATGGTTGTTATGAAGAGTTATGCCAGTTATTGGAAAGTCTGGGGCATACTGTAGATAAGGCTGCCTGCCGGGTGGTGGTGCAGCAGGGCAGAAGGCTGTTGTTTCTGGGCGATCTGGTAGACAGGGGGCCTGACTCGCCATCTGTATTACGTATGGTTATGCAGGCGGTGCAGGAGGGGATGGCGCTGTGTGTGCCGGGCAACCACGATATGAAATTGCTGAAATGGCTGCAGGGTAAAAACGTACAGTTACAGCACGGGCTGGAAGTAACTGCCGCGCAGCTGGAAGGCATAACGCCGGAATGGAAAACCCGGCTGATGAGTTTTCTGGATGGGCTTATCAGTCACTATGTATTAGATCATGGCAAGCTGGTGGTAGCTCATGCCGGGTTAAAAGAAAATATGCAGGGACGTGGTGCCGGTGCTGTGCGTGAGTTTTGTTTGTATGGCGAAACTACCGGCGAAACGGATGAGTTTGGTTTACCGGTGCGCTATAACTGGGCTGCTGAATACCGTGGCAAAGCCATGGTAGTATACGGGCATACACCGGTACCGGAATGTGAATGGCTGAACAATACTATTGATATAGATACCGGCTGCGTGTTTGGCGGAAAGCTTACCGCATTACGGTATCCGGAAAAAGAGCTGGTAAGTGTACCTGCTTTACAAACCTATGTGCAGCCTAAACGCCCGTTTCTATATCCTGCGGCTTTGGAGGGTTCGTTGCAGCAACAGCAGGATGCGCTGCCCGATCTGGAAACGCTTACAGGCAAACAGTTGATACAAACGCGGCTGATGCAGAACATTACCGTAAGGGAAGGCAACAGCGCGGCGGCACTGGAAGTAATGAGCCGTTTTGCGGTAGACCCACGCTGGCTTATATATCTGCCGCCCACTATGTCGCCTGCAGAAACAAGTCCGTTGCCGGATTATCTGGAACATCCCGAAGAGGCATGGCGTTACTTCAGCGAACAGGGTGTGCAGAAAGTGATATGCCAGGAAAAACATATGGGGTCCAGGGCGGTGGTTATTGTGTGCCGCAGTAATGAAGTGGTAAAAAAACGTTTTGGTATTACCACACCCGGCATAGGTATTTGCTATACCCGTACGGGCAGAAAGTTTTTTAACGATGATGTTACAGAACAGGCGTTTTTGCTGCGGATTCAGCAGGTGTTAACCAACCGGGGTTTCTGGGAGGAGTTTAGTACCGACTGGGTGTGTATGGATGCGGAACTGATGCCATGGAATGCCAAGGCACAGGTGCTGTTACAGCAACAGTATGCCGCTACAGGGGCTGCTGCGCGTAATGGTCTTGCACAGGCTGTGGCTGCTTTGCAACAGGCAACAGCGGTGCCAGGTATTCCGGGCCTGTTATCTGCCTATACCGAACGCCATGCTATGGCGGAAAAGTTTACGGCTGCTTACGGCCGCTACTGCCGGGAAGTGAAAACACTGGACGATTATCAGCTGGCACCGTTTCACCTGCTGGCTACCGCGGGTAACACCTGGTTTAACCAAACGCATGAATGGCATATGAATACCATTGCCCGTTATTGCGGCGGTGAAAACAACCCTATGATTGCCACCTCATGGATACTGGCTGATCTGGCGGATGAAAACAGCAGAAACGCCGCAACAGCCTGGTGGATGGGTTTAACAGCAGCTGGTGGGGAAGGGATGGTGGTAAAACCCGAACAGTATGTTACGCAGGGCGCAAAAGGGCTGGTACAACCCGCCCTTAAAATACGCGGTACAGAATACCTGCGCATTATATACGGGCCGGAGTATACCCATGCAGCCCATCTTTCCCGTTTGAAAAAAAGGGGATTGCAGGCCAAACGTTCACTGGCTTTGCGGGAGTTTGCGCTGGGGGTAGAGGCACTGGAAAGTTTTGTGGCCGGGCAACCCTTGCGCCATGTACATGCTGCTGTATTTGGGGTGCTGGCCCTGGAGAGTGAAGCAGTAGATCCCCGTTTATAAATGCTTTGTTCAAAGCCCCTTTCCGGGGCTTTTTTTATATTGCGGCTCAAACCGGGATACGATGGATAAAAGAAAGTCGGATGTGGATGTGATAGAGAAAGTACTGGATACCTGTTACCGGGCCCGTCCTGACGCTTTATTTTTTATGAGTCTGCTGCACCAGTATGAAGAACGGGGCAGCCTGAGCAAAAAGCAGCTGGAAGGTTTACTGGCAAAAGCCCGTAAAATAGAAGAAATACCCAGTGGCTGGCTGGCAACGCTGGAAGCGGTGATATTAAAAATGCCCACACGTTTTAAATCCACTATTCCTGTTCCCGCACCGGTGGTGGAAAAGGATGAGCGTCCCGGGCAGTTGATTGCCAATATACTGGCAAAGTATCCGCAACACAAAAGAGTACTGTTTTTAAAAGCCAAATACGATAACAACGAACCGCTTTCTGCATTGGAAACCGGCGAGCTGGAAAAGTTCAGCAAGCTGCTGTTGAAACAATAAAAATTAACACTATTCACCTGTAGCTAATTATCTTTGCGCATCAAAACCCTTCTTTTACCGGAATAGATATAGTTAATGGCAAGTGTTGTTTCCAGCGCGGTAGGTAAATTCTGGCATAAAGCTACCGGCAACCCCGAAACCTTTTCTCTGGAAAGCAGAATATTCCATGCATTCTCTCTGATTGCTTTTTTACTGCTGTGTATAGAACTGCCGTTTTCTTTGTACATACATTTACCGGTTTCGGCCATAATAACAGCAGGGGTACTGGTGGCGCAGCTGTTTATGTATTACCTAAGCCGGGTAAAACGCCGGTTGAAGCTGGCTGTGTGGCTTACCATTATCATCATTAATATACTTTCTGCGGTTGATTACGTGTATAAATCGGGCATTGCAGGTCCGTGCCTGCTGTTGTTTGTTATTTCCCTTTTTATGGTCATCTGTATTTCTGACAGAAAGTACTGGCCATTTTGCCTGGCTATGAATCTGATAATAGTTGTAAGCCTGGCGGTGTGGGAATATCTGCATCCTGAAGCCATACACAATCCCTACCGCTCTACCCACGATATGTTTCTGGACAATCTGGTAGCTTATGTAATGCTGGTGATATTGTTGTATGTAGGCACTTCGCAGATACTGCGTAATTACAACTGCCAGAAACAACTTGCCGAAGAAAAAGCAGAAGCTTTTAAACAGTTGAACGGCGAAAAAGACAAACTGTTGTCTATTATTTCTCACGATCTGCGCGGGCCGCTGGCTTCTATACAGCAATACTTCAGTATGCTGGGTGAAGCTTCACTGGGGCAGGAAGAGCGTAAAGCGCTGGAAGAACATTTGCTGAAAACCATTACCAATACCCAGGAGCTGGTAACCAATGTACTCAGCTGGGCGCGTAAGCAGATTGGCGGGCATAAAATGCAGATTCATCCGCTTTTGCTACAGAAAGAGCTGCTGCCTGTTATTGAATTGTTTCGCCTGGTAGCCCACCGTAAATCTATTTTGCTGGAAGTAAGTATAGACCCCGGAATTATTGTAAATGCAGATGGGGATATGCTGCAACTGGTAATGCGTAACCTGCTGAACAATGCGGTAAAATTCTCGAACAGCAATACGGTTATTGAAGTAAAGGCCATGGCGCACAACGGCCTTTGTATGATTTCGGTGAAGGATGATGGTATAGGTATTGCCATTAATAAACAACGCGAAATATTCTCACTCAACGTAAAATCTACCTATGGCACCGGTAACGAACGTGGTAGCGGTCTGGGCCTGGCCCTGTGCCGCGAGTTTGTGCAGATGCAGGGGGGAGATATATCCTTTACCAGCGTATTAGGTAAGGGCAGCGTTTTTTATGTTACGCTGCCCTGTGAGTTAATTGCTTAGTAAAGCCTGCTGAATTTCGCCATACAGCAATCCGCTGCCACCTCCATAATGTCTTATACAGATTACGCTGGCATGCCGCGCCGTAAAATGGGTGGTTAGTTCCTGCTCTTCCTGCTCTGTAATGCCCCCGCCAAACAATACCACTGTAAAAGGTGTGGCTTCAAAAGCGTTGATGGCTTCCGCAGCACTCAATACGCCTGTACCGTTCCAGTCTTCGCGGTTGTTGATAAGGCGAACAATGGTTTTTACAATATCCGGGTGGGTACCTATAATCAAAATTTCAGTCTTTTTCATATTACAGCGTCATTGGAACTTCCATTAATAAAATATCTGCTTTACTGCTTATGTTAACGGTAATGGCATCTGTATCCCATATACCCAACCCATCCCGCGCATGCAGCGGCTGGTTGTTTACCTCCACTTCACCATCAATTACAAATACGTATACACCGTTACCAGGCTTTTTAAGGGTATAAGAGGTGGTGGTACCCGCATCAAATACACCTTTGTTAAACCAGGCATCCTGATAAATCCATACACCTTCATCGTTTGGATTGGGGGAAAGCAGTTGCTGCCACTGATTGGGTACTGCCAGCTCTTTATAAGACAGTTGATGGTACCGTGGGGTAACGTTCCGTTGGTTGGGAAACAGCCATATCTGCAGAAAACAGGCTGGTTCCTGTGGCAGGTTATTGTATTCGGTATGATAAATACCCGTACCGGCACTCATTACCTGAATTTCCCCTTCGCGTATTACGGCAGCATTGCCCATACTGTCCTGGTGCTTTAACTCGCCCGACAGGGGAATAGAAATAATTTCCATGTTATCATGCGGGTGATCGCCAAAGCCTTTGCTGCCTGCTACAATATCATCGTTCAGTACACGTAAGGCACCAAACCGCATTCTTTCAGGATTGAAATAACCGGAAAAACTGAAGGTCTGATAGCTTTTAAGCCAGCCATGATCGGCCACGCCTCTGGATGCTGCTGTATGTAAAACTGATTGTGCCATTGTTTTGTGTTTATAGGGTAAAATTACCACTGCAAAAGCGGGCACGGGTTAATCCAGATTAAGAAAAAAGCGGGGTTATTGTTTGCGCAGCAGTTTGTTGCGCATTTTGCTGAAGAACTCAGGTGTTACCCCAATATAGCTGGCTACCTGCTTGGAGGGCAGGGCATTGATGAGGGAGGGGTACCTTTTACAAAAACTGTTATACCGGTCTTCTGCGGTAAGGCTCAGGTTATCCAGCAGCCGCTGCTGATAAGCCACCAGCGAGTTTTCGGTAATAATGCGAAAGAAGCGTTCAAACGCAGGCACCTCTTTATACAGTGTTTGCTGGTGTATTTTAGAAAGTGTAAGTATGCTGGTATCCTCCAGTGCATCTATATACAGTATGCCGGGCTTCTGGCTTATAAGGCTGTACATATCTGCCATCCACCAGTTGGCAGGGGCAAAACTGAGTACGTGTTCGTAACCATTATTGTCTACGGAATAACCACGCAGGCAACCTTCGGTAACAAAGGCAGAAAAACGGCATATTTCTCCTTCTTTTAATAATACCTGTTTGCGTTTCAGCTCCATGGGCTGTAGTAACGAAACAAAATACTCCTGTTCTGCAGGAGTTAACGTAATGTGATTGCAAACATTTTTTACAATAAGAGAGGAAGCCGCCATGCAATAAAGATAGGGCTTCCTCTGCTGTAACCAAAAAAGGGGGCTATGCTAATACGTGCTTGTTGGCCTGTTCTATTTCATCGCCGCTGATAGTATGCTGGCGGCCTTTGTATATTTTAAGCAATACATTGGCCTGCTGTTTTTGCAGTTGTTCTACTGTTTGCTGCACTCTGGTAACGGGTACATGCGCATCGGGGTCGCCGGTGCCAATAAATACGGGTGTTTCTGCAAAGCTGCCTGAATAATTATCCAACGCCAGTGTTTCGCCTGGCAGTCCACCGGTAAATGCTATTACGCCACCGTAGCGTTTGGCATTGCGGGCAACATACTCCAGGGTAAGACAGGCGCCCTGCGAAAAGCCTGCAAAGTAAATACGGTCTGCCGGTATGCCTTTAGCTTCAATCTCTTTAACCAGGTTACCAATCATGTCCAGTGCGCTATCCAGTGCCGGCTGGTTTTTTTCCACCGGCGCCATAAAGCTGAACGGGTACCAGCTGTATTGGGCAGCCTGTGGTGCAAAAATGGCCATACCTTCCAGGTGCAGGTGTTGTTCCAGTGTAATAATGTCTTCAGCAGAAGCGCCCCGGCCATGTATTAATATCACTGCTTTGGAAGCTTTTTCTATAGGAGTGCCTGCCAGTATAATCTGTTGCTGATTGTGTGTGTACATAAAAACCTCGCTTTTTAAAAAAGCGCCCATACTACATGGGCGCTGTACAGTTTATGCTTCCAGTTTAGGAAGTACTTTTTCAATTTCAGAACGGTAAGCCTCGTACTGAGCGGGCAGTTTTAAACCGCTACCCAGTTCTGCCACTGTTTCGTCGGTAGCAAAGCCCGGATTGTCCGTAGCAATTTCAAACAATACCCCACCAGGTTCACGGAAGTACAGAGAGTAGAAGTAGTTACGGTCTATCTTTTCTGTAATGTGTAAGCCCAGCGCCAGTACTTTTTCGCGGAAGTACATTAAGGTAGCTTCATCGCTTACGCGGAAGGCTACGTGGTGTACGCTACCACCCGCTACCTGGCCGGAAGCCTCGCCGGGTACTTCCACTATATCTACTATAGCTGCCTGCTCTACAGCATCTGTTACATAACGGAAGCGGTTAACTTCGGTCTGTTTCAGCTCGTAACCAAACACTTTGGTTAAAATGTACGCAGTAGGCTCTGCTTTTTCAGCGGTAATGGTAATGTGGTGAAAACCGCGGGTAGCATAAGCCTCAGGCACTTCAGCAGTAACCCATGGTTTGCGGTTATCGTCTTTTACTTCCACCAGTTCAAACTTCAGTCCGTCAGGATCCAGGAAGGTGAGGTATTTCTGGCCGAATTTTTCGGCAGGTTTGTTATAAATCACGTTGTTGTCTTCCAAACGTTTTTGCCAGAACTCCAGGCTACCTACAGGTACAGAGTAACCAATTTCTGTGGCCTGGTGTGTACCTCTTTTACCTTTGGATATCTGACCACCCCAGGGAAAGAAAGTAAGAATGGTGCCGGGGGTACCGTTTTCATCGCCATAATAAAAGTGGTATGTATTGGGATCGTCAAAGTTTACTGTTTTCTTTACCAGTCTTAAACCCAGTACACGGGTATAAAAATCGTAGTTCTTTACGGCATCTCCTGCTATCGCAGTTATGTGGTGTATGCCTTTAATTCTATTTTCCATAATCTTTACTTTTTTGCGTTGTTTGATAAGTCAAAATTACTACGGCATACAGCCCTGTACACTTAATGTAGAACAAGAAAAATGAAAACAGGTCAATAGTTATAAATCACTATTGTAACGGCAGGGGGGGCAGGCTACTTTTGTTGCCTGTTCATGATCAACAACCGTTTAAAACCAATAAATGTTATACTGCTATGAAAAGTGGCCTGCTCTATGGTATAGCTATTCTATTACTCTGGATTGTTTACGGCGCCTTTAAAAAAGGCGATACCGGAGCCCCCGGTTCGCGGATACTATCGGGTACGGGCGTGCCAGCTGCCACACAGGGTGCGGTGGACGATTACTATCTGGATAAAACTACCGGTGCTTTATTCGGCCCCAAAACAGCAGACGGGTGGGGAAAAGCCACTGCTCTTGCAGGACAGAAGGGGGCTACCGGCCCTATACGGCAAACAGCTGCAACAGCACATACCGCAGACAAAAAGCCCGGTTACCATTAATTACCAGGCAGTATGCGCTTACTATCACCTTCATTATAGTCCGTGTAAATACCCTGGTATAAAACACCTTAAACAGCCCCGGCGCGTAGCCGGGCGCTGTTCTCAGCATATATCCTCTTCATCAGCTTAATTATGTAGATTTGAGAGAACTGTACGCTTATGAAGAAAAAGACACCTGACGTGTTTCAGGATATTCAACAGATTCAGCCGGTATATACTATTCATGAATTAAAGGAAGCGATCTTGAAAGGCGATTTAACAAAGATGGAGGGTATACCTCCCTTGCTGAGTGCGCGCATAGAAGCCATTCCGCAGTTTGCCGTAGGTACGTTTACATGGTATATAGCCAATAAGCTTTCCATTGGAACCATGGGGGGCATGTCGGAGCATTTTACCGGCCACCCCGCAGGCTACTGGCTTAACAAAAACCCGGAAGAATACCTGCAGCTGCTGCACCCGGATGATGCACCGTATGTAATGTCGTACGTAAAGCTGATTTATGAGTTTCTGGTGGCCTTGCCGCACGAAAAGAAGAACTATATACGCCCGCATATGTATTTCCGCATGCGTAATCCTTATTTGCCGCAGGTGTACCGGTGGGTCATGTTTCAGTATATTGAATGGGAGTATGCGCATGATGGTATGATAGCCTGTATACTGCATCTGGTAACCGATATTACACATCTTAAACAGGATAATACCGTACGTATGACCATACTGGACAGCAGTGAGGCAAACAACCAGCTGTTCTTTTCCAACGTACCACAAAGTGAGGTGCAGGCACTGGATACTATTACTGTATGCCGGTTAAGCGGCCGTGAGCTGGATGTACTGCGGCTGATGGCGCAGGGGCTTAGCAGTAAGCAGATTGCCGCGCAGCTGGACATTGCCAAAAACACGGTAGATAATCACCGCCAGAACCTGCTGAAAAAAACAGCCACTACCAGCAGCGCCGAGGCGGTAGCCTATGCACTGAAGAACGGTTTGTTTTAGGGGCGATGTTCCCGGGCCAGCAGCGAATAAAAAGCGGTATCGTAAAACTTACCATTGTAAAAAAAGTCTTCCCTGAAATAGCCTTCGCGGGTAAAGCCCCCTTTTTCCAGCACCGCGGCAGAAGCGGTATTGGCCGGGTCAATTACCGCCTCTACAGAGTGCAGCCCCATGGTGTTAAAACCGTAATGCAGCACTGCCTGCAGTGCTTCCTGCATAATACCCTGCCCGCGGTAGCCATCGTGTAACAGATAGCCTACTTCCGACCGGTAATGTTCTTTTTTCATCCGCACAAAACCAATACAGCCAATTACCCGTTCGGGCTGTTGCGCCAGCGTAATTACCCAGTGTATCAGCTCGCGGTTGGCAATGCCGGTATTCAGCATTTCAATAAACTGCAGGGTATCATCCAGGTTCTGGTGCAACGGACGGGGTATAAAGTGCATGATTCCGGGGTGGGAGCGGAGGTAGAAAAGATCGTGTTTGTCTGCCACCGTTTGCTGCCGCAGCAGCAGCCGTGGCGTGGTTAATTGGGGAAATGGCGTAAAAGATAGTTCCAGCATCCTTAAATATACACCTGTTCTGTTGGTATGAGATGGGGTATAGGGCATTATATTTGCCCCCCTGTAAATGGACAGACTGTATACAAAAACTCACCAGACTATGAAACGTATTTATTTGCCGGTACTGGCACTGGCCTGTTTATCTTTATCCGGCTGCGATACTGCCCGCAAGATTGCCAATAACTGGCCCGCCACCGGAGCTACTACCGGTAGCCTTACCACCGATCAGATTGTGGCCGGCTTAAAAGAAGCATTGACCATTGGTACACAAAACAGCAGTAACAAATTATCTGCTATAGATGGCTATTTTGCCAATGCAGCTATTAAAATACTGTTACCGCCCGAGGCGCAGAAGGTAGAAAGCACCCTGCGTAGCCTGGGCCTGGGCAGCACGGTAGATAAAGCTGTGTTATCGTTAAACCGCGCTGCGGAAGAAGCCGCCAAATCTGCCACCCCCATTTTTGTAAATGCCATTAAACAAATGACTATTACCGATGCGCTGGGCATTCTTAAGGGGGGTAATAACGCTGCTACCAACTATTTTAAAGGCAAAACCACTGCCGCACTTACAGATGCATTTAAGCCCACTATCAACAGCGCCCTTAGCAAGGTAAGCGCTACCAAATACTGGGCAGATATGTTTACGGTGTATAACAAGTTTGCCAAAACACCGGTAAATACCGATTTGTCAGCTTATGTAACCGGCAAAGCCATTGATGGTATATTTTTTCAGGTTGCCCAGGAAGAGCAGCAGATACGTACCAACCCAACGGCACGTGTTACAGATATTCTGAAAAAAGTGTTTGGCAGCAGCCAGGCGCAAACCAGATAGCCGGGTAGTTTTTCCCGAATTCGCAAATCTGTGGAAAGGCGTACGGGTATTTTTGCCGGTAAATACCCGTACTATGCCTTCCCCCAGGAAAAAGAAACCGGCTTTTACTTTTAAAAAACTGATAGGTCAGGTGCATTTGTGGCTGGGGCTTGCCTCGGGCCTGGTGGTACTGGTAGTAGCACTTACGGGTTGTATACTGGTGTTTGAAGAAGAACTGGAACCGGTTATATACCGGAAGCAGATGGTAGTGGAGGCAAAGCCGGAAGAAACCCGTTTTACGGTAGATGCATTGATGGCTATTGCGCAAAAAGAATATCCCGGCGCTCCGGTGCGGCAGGTAAGGCTGGAACCCGCAGCTGACCGTAGTACCATGGTAATGCTGGGCAACGGCAAACGTCTGGAACAGCAATACGTTTTTGTAAATCCTTATACCGGTAAAGTACTGGGCAAGGGCAAAATTGAAGACCGCTTTTTTTCCGTAGTAACCAATCTGCACCGCTACCTGCTGGCGGGCAGCACCGGAAAAATAATCACCGGCATTTCCTGCAGCATGTTTGTTATTCTCACCATCAGCGGCATGGTTATCTGGTGGCCTGCCAATAAAAATGCTGCTAAACAACGCTTCAGCATAAAATGGGATGGTTCTTTTAAAAGAGTAAACTGGGATATACATGCCGTTTTTGGATTCTACACTTCTTTCTTCCTGATAGCTATATCCGTTACCGGCCTGGTGTGGAGTTACGAGTGGGTAAATAACCTTATTTACACCCTGGCCGATGGTAAAAAACCAAAAGCACCGGTAGTAGTAAATAAAGCGCCACTAACCGCAAAAAACAGTCAGGTGCCGGGCCTGTACCAAAGCGTATACAAAGCCACTGATAAAGTATATCCTTTCCATGGTAAAACCTTTATTACCCTGCCGGCGGCCGATAGTGTGGCTATAGCAGTAGTAAAATACGATGAGGAAGCGGTTGTTTCCAATAAAGCCAGCACCGTATGGTTTGATGCAGGTACTGGTGCACAACTGCAAACGCTGCCTTATGGTAAACTTAGCCAGGGCAATAAAGTAAGGCGTTTGGTATACCCTATACATACGGGCAGTATTTACGGATGGCCCACTAAAATACTGGCATTTTTTGTAAGCCTGTTTGCAGCATCGCTGCCGGTAACCGGCTTGTTCATTTATCTGGGCCGTAAAAAGAAAGTAAAAAAGAAAGCGCCACTGCAACCGGCTAAAAGAGAACCGGGAGTAGCAGCCTTACAGCCTGCAGCAGTTTCCTGATACAGTTGTTGCTACCACTCCCGGCAATAATTATTTGTTTCCTGTAGCCACCCAGTTAACGGCCTGTGGCAGTTCCTCTGGTAAAAAGCCTTTAAATACACCTGGTACCAGAATGCTGAAGATATCGGTAAAGCGGTTAATACCCTCCGAATCGGTAACAATAGCAGCCCTGTTCCATTTGGTAAGTTCCTGCACACCCAGCAGGGCATCCTGCACCCAGGCGCCATAGGTCCAGTTGCTCAATGGCGTATCAATAATCATAAGATAGTTTAACTCCCCGTGGCGTATCACCGCCTGGTCTACCACCGGAAAAACAACGGTTTTAAAATCGTCGCCGGTTACTTCGCCTACTGCACGAAAACCGGCTACATTATCGGGTACGTCGGTAAGAATTTCAATCATAGGTTCCTGTTTTTGTTAACAGTATCAAAAGTCTGACCAAAAAACGAACAACTGTTTTTGCTGATGGCCGCAAATCATTGCCTTTTCGCCGCTAAATACTGCCGGTAAGCAGCTGAAAAAAGGCTTTAACAAATACGGGTATCCGGTTTGAAATATATCAGGTATAAAACAAACAATATGAAAAAGGTAATCGTTCTCTCAGCCGTAGTACTTTCCAGCCTGGTGTTTGGTTATTCCGCGCAGGCTCAGGTACGGTTCAATGTAAATATCAATATCGGCTCACAACCCGCCTGGGTGGTTAACCAGGATCAGGCAGACTATTACTATATACCTGATGCGGATTGTTATTATTCTGTTCGCGAAAAGGTGTACATCGTTCATGAAGGTAATAACTGGCGCAGGGCGCAGCAGCTGCCTCCCCGGTTCCGCAATTTCGATTTCCGCAACAGAAGGGTAATCAGCATACGTGGTCAGCAGTTGCCTTACATGCACCATAACGAAAACAGAACTTACTACGCCCGCGCCAACGACCGCTTTAACAACCGCGACCGTGATGACCGCCGTGGTAACGACCGTTGGGATAACGACCGCAGAAACGACAACCGCAGAGGGGATGGCAGAAGAGACAGACGTGGTTAAGATGGTTTTTTATAGATAGTAGAAAAGCGGCCGCTGTTTTCAGCGGCTGTTTTTATTGTTCTATATTTGAAAGCACCATGGCAGGCTGATAAACACCCCGCTGTTTTTATATGAGCAAAAAGATAATTACCATTCTGGTGCTGGTGATAGTATTGGTTATTACCGGCGTTTTTTATTACCGTTACTATTTTGTGTTTGGCGATGGCACCAAAGCAGGCACTATGAACTATTTTGTGCGCAAAGGATATGTATTTAAAACCTGGGAAGGCAGGCTTATTCAATCCGGTATACGCAGCCCGGTGCAGGGCAATATTCAATCTAACGAGTTTATGTTTTCTGTTACCGACCCTAAAGTAGCAGAAATACTCAATAACAATGCAGGTGCTTTTCTGGAGTTGCATTATAAAGAATACCTGCATACGCTGCCCTGGCGCGGGGTAAGCGTTTTTATTGTAGACAGTGTTGTCTCCGCTAAAAAAGCGGTTCCGTTTAATTAAATATTTCCTGCAAATGCAAAATACCGAGGCTGGCCATTAAGGCGGGCCTTTATTCTGCTTTTAATGTTTTAACGGGGTTCTGCCGCCCGGCTTTAATGGTTTGTGAACTAACCGTAAGCAGTGTAACCACTAACGCGCCTGCACCTGCCAGTGCAAACACCCACCAGCTTATGTGAATGCGGTATACGTATTGCTGCAGCCATTTATGCATGGCATACCAGGCAATAGGCGTAGCGGTAACTATCGCTATCAGCACCAGCTTCAGAAAATCTTTCGATAACAGCGCGGTAATATCTGTAAGCGTGGCGCCCAGTACCTTGCGTATGCCTATTTCTTTGGTGCGCTGGTATACGGTATAAGACGACAGCCCCAGCAAACCCATGCAAGCCAGTACCAGGGCTATTACAGAAAATGTATTTACAATGCGGCCGGTGCGCAATTCTGCCTGGTACATGTTGTTGTAGTCCTCATCCAGAAAATGATAGTTAAACGGGCGGTGTCTGAACTGACTTTTCCAAACCTTTTGCAGGTGGGCAATGGTTTGCGAAACGTTAGCGCCGCTTATTTTAACCAGCAGCGTATACCGGTACACATCGTTAAAAAACACCAGCGGGCCTATGGGGTTATGCAGGGTAGAAAAATGAAAGTCTTTAATTACTGCCTGCACACGGCCCGGCTGATCGTTATTCATATACAGCGGCTTGTTAATAGCTTGTTCGGGCGTCCAGCCCAGGGCTGCTACGGCGGTTTCATTCAGCATTAAATGCATGCGTGCATTGGTATCAAACGCTTCTGCCTGTGTAAAATTTCTGCCTGCTACCAGTTTAATGCCGGTGGTTGTAAGGTAGTCTTCATCTACAATAATGCCGGTTACACTTAAGCCACCACCTTTAGCCTGCATTTCGTTGGTTTGTGCAGTATACCCACCGCCTATTTGTGTAGGGGCGTTGGTGGCAGCACTTACACTGCGTACATCGGGCGATGCCAGTAGCGCTGTTTTTAATACACTCATAGATTTGCGTACCTGCCTGTCCATAGGTAACACCACTATCTGATCGCGGTTATAACCCAGATTGGTGTTTTGTATATAATGCAGCTGCTGCTGCACCACAAAAGTGGAAATGATAAGTACAATAGATATTACAAACTGAAACACTATAAGGGTGGGGCGCAGCCAGGAGCCTGCTGTTTTAGGGTTAAAACCCTTCAGCACTTTTACCGGTTGAAAAGCAGAAAGTATAAAAGCCGGATAACTGCCTGCCAGCAAACCGGTAACTACCACCAGCGATAAAGCGTAAATGATAATAGAAGGCGTAAACAGCGCAGAAGCCTGTAGCTGGCTACCGGTTAGCTGATTGAAGGCAGGCATAAGCAGGTATATCATACCTGCGCTTATAAGCAGTGCTGCCAGGCATAGTATTACCGATTCAATCAGAAACTGCCATACAATCTGTTGCTTGCCTGCACCGGATACTTTGCGTATGCCTACCTCGCGGCTTCTTTCGGCAGAGCGGGCTGTGCTCAGGTTAATGTAGGTAAAGCAGGCAATACACAGCAGCAGCAATGCCACGGCTGCAATAATATAGATATAGGTAATACTGGTACCGGGTACAAAACCGTTATAGGTACTGTGCAGGTGAATGCTGTTAAACGGCTCCAGGTGGTAGGTAAGCATAGCGCCCGGATCATTCATCTGCCCCATCTCTTTTTTCATAAAACCCGGAATCTTAGCCTGTAGCTGATTGCGCAGCTTGTTATTCTTCAGTAACAGGTAGGTGGTGTAATTGGCGTTCCAATAGGTGTTTTCCTGTATCTGGCCGTTAGAAGAAAATGAAACAACCATGTTAAACGGTATCTGCGAATTGGAAGGGCAATCGGCCAGTATACCGGTTACCTGATAAATTTCTTTGTTAACGCCCAGTTCTACCACCTGGCCAATGGGGTTGGTATTGCCAAAGTACTTGCGCGCAGTGGATGCTGTAAGCAATACTTTATACGGGCCGTTCAGGGCCGTGGCTGTATCGCCCTGTAATACCGGAAAAGAAAACATGCGGAAGAAAGTAGAATCTGCAAACAGTATGTTCTTTTCTTCTACCTCTTTGCCTCCTGCATGGGCAATCATATCAGTCAGTTCCATACGCACTCCCGTTTCCACTTCCGCAAAAGTGCGCGCAAACACGGGCATTACTTTGGTGCTGGTATAGTTATCTTTTTCTGTTTTGCCTTCATATCCGTACTCCATAATAACGCGTACCAGCCGGTCGCCCTTTTGCTGAAACCTGTCAAAACTTACTTCATGCAAAATGTAAAGCCCTATAAACAGGCAACAGGTAATACCTGTTATTAACCCTGCCATATTTATGAGGGTATAGCTTTTGTTTTTCCACAAATTGCGCCAGGCGATTTTAAAGTAGCTTGCAAACATGGGCAGTACGTTATTGGGTAGTGTTAAAGATATAGGAACACGCCAAATGAATGCCCATTGTTCAACAGGCTGTTTTACAGTTTGTTATGGGTGCGGCGCTGTTGTGGTACTGTCCGCTTTTAATACACCCGGTGTACGCTGCCGTAGCGTGTTTACTGCCCTGGGGTAGAATAAGGTACCAGCGAATCTGGCAGGGAATCCCGCTGCCGCACGGTGGTATCTATCTGTTTTAGTGGGTGGTGATGCCGTTCCTGTACCAGCGCCGGCCATACCCGGAAGGTATAGCCAATAGCCCAGATGGCTGCAACAGCAGCAGGTACAAATGCCCAGAGTAATTTCGTTTTTTCCCGTTCTGTCCGTTCTTTTTCCATATATAGTAATACAAAAGGCCCGTCTTTCAGGCAAGGCCTCTTATGCAGCAGGGTTGCAGCCCAAAAACGGGCTGCGTATAATGAATGGTTCAACAGGCAGTTTCATAACAGCAGATGGCAAAAAAATAATTGCCAGGTGTAACGTGCTGGTATGCCAACACAAGTGCATTAATTCGATGTACCGTGTATTTTTTCTGTTTTTCTGCTCGTATGTATGTGTGTGTTTTTGATGTTTGCTGTGTTTTTTATTCTACCATAGTTTATATAATTATAATAATATGCGCATTTTTGCCTATGAATCAAGTCGTTAGACCTTTTTATCTTAGCCTTATGCCAAAAGAGGTAGTAATATATAACCGCATAAAGGCCACCATTGCTTTAAAGCGTACATCCAGCAAAGCACTGGCGGAGTATCTGGGTATTAATCCCCAGACCGTTTCATCGTGGTGTACCAATAACCGGCAGCCCCGGCTGGATGAATTGTATGCCATTGCCAGGTTTCTGGAAGTATCGCCCCACGATTTGCTGGAACCGGTGAAGAAGCCCTGAGCGGGCTTTTTTTGTGCCTGTATATAAACGTGTAAACTGACAAGAAATTACCCGAAATCATCAATGCCGGCCCGCACTATTTGCGCGATATTAGTGGCTGTTTTATTATACACCCATAAATATCTGTTATGCAAAAAGCAAAGCTATTCCGTTTGTTTCTGGTAGCCTGTACACTGTGCTGCCTTACCTGTACTGCTGTTATGGCACAACAAACCACTAAAAAGCAGTCTGTTGATGTTACTGTTGCCAATATAACCCACAGCATGAAGCTGAAACCGGGGCTTACACAAAAAGAAACAACTGAAAAAAGCCCCGGAAAATGGAGGTAAATAACCTGCCCGGAAATAGTAGTTTCTGAAAGCAAAAACAATATATTAGAGCAGTAAATAAAAACACCATGCTTACGCTTCTTATTTTAACAGATTTTACCGATGCCGCATTTCATGCCGCTAAATATGCCTGTAGTTTGTCGCGAAACCTTCCTGTTAAAAGAATTATTCTGTTTCATGCCTACCAGGCTATGGCGCCTGTGCTGGTAACTACAGAGCCCGGTATATCCAGCGAAGAGCTGGATAGAGAGTATACAGATATGCTGCTGGAACTGGCCAACCGGCTGGAAGGGGAGGCGCATGCAGATACGGCTATTGACCTGCAGGTTGAAAATGCCCGTATGCAGGATGTGCTGAATGAACTTTGTGTAAAGGAAAACATTGATCTGGTGGTAATGGGTATTGGCGCAAAACGCCAGCAAACCGAAGGCAGCAGCAATGCCGTTTCCATACCCGAAAAAGTATCCTGCCCGGTACTGGTAGTACCGGAAACAGCAGTTATACAACCTGTTAAGCATACCGTGTTTGCTACCGACCTGCGCGAGCTGAACGATGCTTCTTATAATGAACTGCATAAGTGGTTTAGTATGCTGGGCGGAAAGCTGGATGTTTTAAACATCGATCAGCAGGAAAAGGAATTTGGGCCTGAATCGTACGTGGAAATTAAAGAACTCCATTTCAGGCTGGAGCAGTTTAATCCGGAATACCATTACAATAATGGGGCAGAGGAAGGTAAATCTATCATCCGTTTTGCACACCAGCGTGGCGCTTCGCTGATAGTTAGCCTGCCCCGGCACCGCAGTTTCTGGGGCGATCTTTTTCACCAGAGCATTAGCCGGGAAATTACGTACCGCTCAGATATTCCACTGTTGTTTGTACACGATTTGTAAGGTTTCCGTTACTTTGTGCCCCAATTTTTACGGGTATGATGCTTACAACGGATAACAAGTTTAAAAAGCTGATTGTTATAGGCGACCGGTTACTTATACGGCCCTCTAAACAAAATGAGCGTACCGACAGTGGTTTATATCTGCCACCCGGTGTACAGGAAAAAGAAAAGGTGCAGCAGGGATATGTAATTAAAGCCGGACCCGGTTACGCCATTCCTGTACCTGTAGAAGATGAATCGTGGAAAGGGGCAGACGAACAGGTAAAATACATACCGCTACAGGCGCGTGAAGGCGATCTGGCTATTTTTCTGTTAAGTGGCGCTACGGAAATAGTGTATGAAGGCGATAAATATTATATCGTTCCGCAGAATGCTATATTAATGCTGGAGCGGGAAGAAGATATCTGATGCTAATAAAAAATCCCCCGCTTTGCAGCAGGGGATTTTAGTTTGCTGTTTATTGCAATATTATTACCTGAACCACTTGCTTAACAGCTTCTTCATCAGCAAACCTACAATCACACTCACCACACCGCCAACGGCGGCCATTAAGGCTGATTTTAAAAGGTCGGTACTGCTAAAGCTGGTTGCTACTGTACAGATAATGCCACCGGTAATACCTGCATGGGCTCCAAAGCTGGGAATGTGCTGGCTCATACTCAATCTTTGTTTTTAGTGTTATCGTTTGTGGTGGTAATGGTAAGCTGGCTTATGGCCCCGGTTATGCTACCCGCCAGGGTAAGGTAACTGGCTATGGTGCCTGCCACTGCCGGTAAGTCTGCCGCATTGGCCATAATAGCGCCACCCGTAGCGGCCAGTACCAGGCCTATGTTGCGCAGCTTTTTAAAAAAGGGTGGAGTAGGGGCCTGTGCCCTTTGTACAATGCTGATTAATTTATTGGAGTTCATTTTTTACAATTTTAATGGTTACAGAATGTTTTTGTTGTAACGCGGCGTATACCAGCTGTAGCAGTGGCCGGAATGCCAGGCGGCTTTTATCTCCACAGCCGGGTCCGGTAAGCTTGCTTACAGGGGCAATGCAGCCTTGCAGTTCACGTATGGCGTTGTTGGCCGTGTGTATCAGAATTAAACTTCTGTTGGGAACGTTTTTCAATAACAAACATTCGCCATGGTTGGGGCTAAGCCTTTTTACCAGCGGATACTCACCCTCGGGTATACAGGATACCCGGGGTTCGTTATCGCGCCATGGAAGTTCAATTGTATAACACACCAGTTGGTTATTCAGCATCAGCAGGCCATTGGTGCCGGTGCTGTAGTAGGTGCGGTGCAGTATTAGTTCCATGGTATTTTGTTTTAGCCACCAAATGCAATGGTTTCAATAGCACTCATTTGCCCTATGTCCTCTTTTCCATCAAAGTACCTGCCTGCATATTCGCGCATTTCGGGCTGGTGAGGTACTTGTAAAGGGCGGGTATCAATAAAGGGAGAACTTTTATCGTTACCCAGTTTTTCCCAGCCATTAGTACCCTTAAGCCGCGAGTATATGGTAATGCTTTTCATCAGCTGCAGATTAAAGCCTACTTCTACACGTCCTGGAAAAGATCTGAGTGAGAGAAGCGGTTTCAGATCTTTAGGGTTTATGATGGTTACAGAACCTACTATGCCCATAGCGCTACCCAGCGACTCTGTGTAGTTTTTGTGCTTTTTCATAAAACCGGCAAATCTGGCAATTACCTGCACATCGGTTTTCCGGCTCTCGTTTTTTCTGGCAACTGCCTCTTCCAGTTCGCGTTTTTTGGTTTCTACCGTTTCCACTGCCACTTTGTAATTGGTGGCGGCTGTTTGCAGCTCCGTTACTTCTGCTGCTGTTAAGCCTAACTGGGGGCCAATAACGGGGGCTGTTTCGTTTACGGTTCCTGCCCATACACTGGCTTGTGCATCAATGGATGGAACAAAATATGAATATGCTTTCATGACTTATTATTTAATAAAAATGTTTAATAAAAGCGGTAACCTAAAATCCCTTCATAAGCCTTGCCTGCTTTGCTGCGCAGTAACCGGTTAAACAGGTAAAGCTTATTTAAGGGCGAACGGCCGTTCCTTTTTGTTTGCCGCTGTTGACAATGTAAAATTGGTGATGCGCCAAATGTTTACAAAAAGGGAAGTTGCCGGCAAACGGGCTCAAATGCAGTGCTGGTAAGGGAAATAAAAAATAAATTTGCTGTTTGTTTATGCCGGAAAAAACCTGCTGATATATGTATTTTATTGGCTGTTAGTATTTTGCAAGGGTGGCTGATAGGCCGGCAGTTCCCCTCCACTTCCCTTTTTTTTCTGAAAGTATTACTGGCAAAGGGTTACAGAGGGCTGAAAATGAAAATACATGATTGTATTGTAGAAAAAGTGTATGTGTTTTTGCCGGTTTTTGGGCTGAGATAGGGAAACCAGGTATTATGGGGATGAATTTTATAGAAGCCAGATTCAGTTTTATAGCTATGGGGATGAAATTTACATATGTAAAACTGGCCGCCACAGCTATCTGGGCCATCGCTATAGCTATAAATTTCATCGCTATAGCTGTAGCGATGAGTTTTACATATGTAACAGGGCCGCTACATGTGTAGCGATCATCGCCACAGCTATAAAATTCATCCCCATAGCTGTAGGGATGAATTTTATAGCTGTGAATATTGCCGCCACATATGTAAATATCATTCCTATATATGCAAAATCCATCGCCATAAATATGACGATGGATTTATTTTATAACCAGTGTAATTAGTATTGTACTTTATTATTACCGCTTTTTGCAACAGCGGTATTTTATTTCCTTTTGGCTTTTGCGGCGTGTGCAGGCTTTGTTTTAGGTTTAGATTTTATGGGCCGTATACCTTTTTCGGGCATTTTAAATACATGATTAATGCACCGGGCAAAATAATCAGCCAGTTCATCCTTTGTTTGCCAGGGTATTTCATCGCCCTTAATCATGGTTACAAGCGATTGAAAAGACGGCACCGGTGCATTTTTAGTGGAAATAAAGTTAACCAGTACGCGAATAATGGGGCGTACCATTTTTGATTTGTAAAAGCCCATTTCTGCTGATACTTTGGTGTGCCAGCATAGAAAAGCAAGGTCATGCGCCAGTTCAAGACGTTCTTTTTCGTCCATTTCTTCATCTGCCAGTTGTACATATTCCTTTTGTTCCTGCAACCAGTTTGTTAACCATACTGCTACATGCTGCTCTTCTGTGTTATAGCCTTCCTGTAATTTGGTTTGTTTGCATAACCATAGTGCTTCGCGGTGCTGGGCATGCCAGCTATCTAAAAAGTTTTGTTTGCTGCGCGCATCACCATAAACCTCCAGCGTGTTTTTACCCATACCGCCCAGGTATTGCAAAAAGGCCGGGCAATTGGTATTCATGCAAAGGGCAATATTGTATAGCTGCTCATAAGTGCCTTTGGTCTGGTGCCATAGTTTAACACGGCCCAGTAACTGAAAGGCATACATAACACGGTGAAAGGTATTGTTGCCTTTTCCGGGATGTTTAATTACTTCCCATACGGGGTGTAAAAGCGCTTTTAACAGCCCGTTGTTATTATGCGCTTTTAATAAAGTCTGGTACCCGCTTCTCATAACCGGTATATTTTTATGTACAATAATGTCTGGCATTTTACTGCCAGCCGGGTACAAGTGTTTAAAATGCGTATCCAGATAATCGTATACCTGAATAAAAGCGTTTAGTATAGGCTGGTAATCGGCCTTTAGTTCGGGGTGCTTTTTAATATAGTTCCATACTATATCCAGCAGGGCATTAACGGCGCACCAGCTTTTTTGCAGGCTATGTTTAACGGAAGTATCTGCTTCGGAATATGAAAATGTAAGCAGTTCAATGGTAAAGCTATTACAGTGGGCTTCAATGTCTGTTACCCATGCTTCAAACTGGCCGGTGCTTTTAAGGTTGGGTACTTTTTCTGGTGGTAGCTGGTAGCTTAACATTAAAAACAGGTTGGGCAGGGCATTAGAGCGTTCTGCATACGGTGGTTGAGCTGAGTGAGGCAGCGTGTCAATTTTCATAGCACTTCTTTTTATGGTAGGGATTAATGATTAATAAGATTTGGTATCTGCCGTATTACTACGGTAGCGTGGCAGCATTTAATCTGGGTTCATAGTGCGTTTTTTATAAAGTATTGTTTTATAGAATAGCGGAAACCTGATCTTATCTAAAGTAGTGCCCTGGGGAATTGGCACTACTAATTTATATTGCCATATGTAAAAGAATAGTTAAAGAATGGTTTTGTTATTTACATATACGTTGTTCCGGCTTGTTCATTTTGTTCAGGGTGGTTTTGCAATTCGGTTCTGCCTTATTTTCGTTTAGGGTTAATACGGTGGATGTTTATCTATTGTGATTTTTTTAATTTAATAAAGCCTGATTGTAACCAGGCTTTCCGTTTTATGGGTTTTATTGCAAGGGTGTGCCGGGCAGTATTTACTGTCTGGCATTTTATTTTGTACGCTTGTTCATTTTATTCAGTGTGTATTTAAATGAGTTCTGCATTACTTTAGCGTTATAGCATGCTGGCATATATCTATCTGTTGGCTGCTGAAATTAGCTAAGGCCCAGGGTGAACGGGCTTTGTTGCTAGTGTTACTGATATATGTATAGAGTGTCGGGCGGTGTTTACTTTCTGGCAGTTTATATGTTAGCAGTGCCTTATAGCTATTGCAATTTAATTCGGATATCACGTCCATATATTTATACAGCACATTTTCAAATCTTGCCTCTGTGTGCGTTTCTGCAATAAAAGCTACCTTCATTATTTAAGCATTGCTACCATATTGAAAATGCCGTCCCTAAACTGAGACGGCATTTTCAAATCAATAAAGAAAAATAAAGGTCAGATATATTCGCTCAGAAAAGCTTCCATATCCCTTTCAAATGCGGCAACATCGAAGTTCTTATACTTTCGCTTTTCCAGGAAAGGAATAATCTGGCGAAATCCTGTGAAAAAGTCTGCTTCCCGCCCAACAGTATCTGCAGACACCCAATACTCGAAATTGTACATAATGTCACAATAGAAGATTTTATTCTTGTGATCCATTCTTACGCGTTGTTTCAATTGCAGGTAACTGGGGCGGCATACAGGGCAAAGACATATCTTGGGAATACCTTCACCGTAATTTTTGTCTGAAAAGTATTCCGACATAACGTCCATATATCTGTATAATACTGTCTCAAACCTTGCTTCTGCGTCCAGTTCTGCAATAAATACTACTTTCATACTTAAAGATAATCTGCAATAGTAAAAAATGCCGTCGCAGTAAAGAGCCCACAGTTTGAAGTCATTAAAGAAAAATTGATCGTCAGATATATTCACTAAGGAAAGCTTCAAGGTCAGCTTTGAAGGCCTCAACATTGAAATCCTTGATCTTTCTCTTTTCCAGAAAGGGGATTATCTGCCTGAATCCGGTGAAAAAATCTATTTCCTGACTAACAACATCTGCTTTAAGCCAATAGTTGTAATTATACATTATATCACAATCGAAAACCTTCTCCTTATGATCCATTCTTACACGTTGTTTCAATTGCACTGGACGACATACAGGACAAAAGGAGATCCAAATAATTCCTTCACCGTAATTCCTTGATGCAAAATACTCTTTGATAGCATCGTCATATCGAAGAAGAACTGATTTAAATCCGGTATCGGTACTGTATTCGCCCGTAATACTGATCTTCATTATTATGGAATTTTATCATATCGGTATCCATGCATGCTTTAATTGCAATTAACTAGATATATTCGCTCAGAAAAGCTTCCATATCCATTTTAAACGCTGCAACGTCAAAGTCCTTGTACTTCCGCTTTTCCAGGAAAGGAATAATCTGCCGAAATCCTGTGAAAAAATCTGCTTCACGTCCGACAGTATCGGCGGATACCCAATACTCAAAATTGTACATAATGTCACAATAGAAAATTTTGTCCTTGTGATCCATTCTTACGCGCTGTTTCAATTGTAGGTAACTGGGTCGGCATACCGGGCATAGGCACATCTTGGGTATTCCTTCCCCGTAATATTTGTCGGAAAAGAAATCGGAAATTACGACCGTATACCTGTCAAAGACAGTATCAAATCTTGCTTCTGAGTCCAACTCTGCGATAAAAACAACTTTCATTGACTTAACATTTCGCAATAGCAATTAGTAATGCCATCTCACCGTTTGAGATGGCATTACTAAAATACTTTGGTACATAAAAATCAGATATATTCAGCCAGAAGACTTTCGAGATCTTTTTTGAAAGCCGGGACATCAAACCCATTGTATTTACGCTTTTCCAGAAATGGAATAATTTGTCGGAAACCGGTAAAGAAATCCGCTTCACGGCCTACGGTATCAGCAGAAACCCAGTAATCGTAATCATACACAATATCACAGTAGAAAGTTTTTTCCTTGTGATCCATTCTGACACGTTGTTTAAGTTCCAGCTCTTTGGGTCTGCATACAGAACAAAGGCAAAATTGAATGATCCCTTCGCCATAGCCCCGATCAGCAAAATAATCTATAAAAACGTCCCTGTACCTGTGTGCTACTGTATCCAGGCGGGTTTCTGAGTTGTATTCCCCAATAAAGACTATTTTCATTAACGTACCATTTTATTTCCGGGAGGGAGTGTACCGTATGTAAGTACATAACTAATAATCTTCATTTTCTCTATTAGTAATACGGCGTCTGAACCACCTCTGAATTCTACATCGTAATCAAGGCCAGCAACAATACCTGCCAATTCTTTTTGTGAATAACGTGTTTGCCTGATCTTTTTTACTGTTGTACCATACTTCCACACATCTCCCTTATGCAATATAATCGTATTTACTGCTTTTTTATGGCCCCATTGGTAAACAGGGTATGACCCGGTTACTGCTGCTCTTAGTGCATATTGCTCATGGGGCCCTGGGGGTTTGAAGCGCCAGTGGCCCTAAAATGAAAAGATTGCCTTGCTGGAAAGAGTGCTGGCTGAAAAGTCAAAGTAATATCTCAAAGTAAAGAAGTACAATACAGGCCACCCACCGGGTGGCTTTTTTGCTTATACATAATACTCCCACAGGTATTTGAACAGAGATGGGGGGCGCTTCCTGAAGGTGCAAAATCTTCTGATAGCCTGTTGGGAAGGTTAGTAAAAGAATTTCTGTAAGCAGGTAGCGAGTAGTGTTGCCAAATCCTTTATGCATATTGGTTTAACAGCGTAATTATCAGCGTCTGATTTAAAAGCTGCTGAAATGTCTTCTTCCCGGTGTCCGGTAGAAAGTATTACTATTGGCATATTGTCGTATTTCCTGTCTGACCTGATATCTTTCAAACAGCTTAGGCCGTCCATTTGAGGCATATTCAAATCAAGAAAAAGAATTGTTGGAATTGGCATGCCGGACAACTTTGTTAAAACTTCGATGCCATTTTTGGCAAATTCAACCTGGTAGTTACCAGCGGGTATGGCCATTTGAATGGCTTCACTAAATAATACTTGATCGTCTGCGTCGTCATCGGCGCAAAGAATTAGGTGATGTTTTAACATGTGCTGCTTTTTTAGCGTTGCCCAATAATGTAGTATACAATAGGATGAAACAACAACTATTTGCAGCTTTCACTGTTTTTACAAATGGAAATTGAATCAGAGGAACAAAACATTCCTGTTGTGGAACAAAGTAGTTCTAATATTATAATGCTGCTTCTATTGCTATTCAGGTTGATTTAATGAATAAAAAAGCAAAAATGGATTGATAGGGCAATTATCAGAATCAGCAGGACTGCTGATGCCCGTCAGCAAACACCCGGCTTATTCATTCTAACATTGTTGCCGGATAGAAATCACTTTTTGTATGGACGCGAATCAACTTACAGAACTGGCATTCACCTTCGATGCTTTACTTACGGTTGTAAACACCGAAATTCAGTTTACCGGCAGTAGCCGTGGCATTGAATATCTGGCTTTTTTGTACACAATGGATGAAAATGAAATACCCCGGGTATATGTACCGGTTGCCTTTGACAAGGAAAAGGTATCGCAGACCGTGCGGAAACTACGCAACCTGTTTCTGCTGTATAAATACTGGTATCTGGATGGAAAACTGGTAAAGGCAGAAGCCTGGAAATTGCTGTATAATGTAAAAGCGATGGAGTGGGGTACAGCACAGGCCAATTAGCTTAGTAACCGGCAATACAAACAAAAAAGGGCGCCTTATAAATAAATAAGGTGCCCTTTTTACTCAGGAATTATGGTTGTGCCGTTGTTTATTCTGTAATAGAAATGCTGGGTTTTAAAGTAGCAAAACTGTTGTCTGTGCTTACTATTATCACCTGCTGCAGAGCGCCTGCCGGAAAATCTGCGGGAATAACAAAGCTGACTTCATTGTTGGTTTGCGTACTTACATTAATACTGATATTAGTGCCATTTGCCGCCCGGAAAATGGCGTAGGCAAATTTGCCGGAGTAATATTTTTCAGAGCTTCCTGCTACCTGCAAGGTAAACACGTTGCCTTTTTTAACAGTACTACCATTTTGCGGAAAAGTAAAGTCTGTTACTATTAGTGATGGGGGTAGCAACCGGAACGGACCTGCTATGCCGGTGCGGTTGTTATTAATAAGTTTTAACTGGTAGGTGCCGGTATCTATTGTGTTAGATACGGGTATGTTAACATACACCAGTGCTGTATTTATTTTTGTTATCTGCGAAACGGGAAGGGGTATTTCCCTATTATCCTTGTTAATAAGGTATAGTCTGGTAACGGATGTGTCTGGTACTATAAATTCTCCAAACAGGCCCACAATGGTGTTAATGCGGTACGAACTGCCAGCCATACGAAGATTGGTAAGGGGTGGCTGATTAATGGCTGGTTTAAGGCGGAATGTTTGTGTGCTGCCATCCTCTGCCTTTACGGTATATAGGGTACCTGGGTTAAATGGCACTTTTGTGCCCGATGCAGGGGTTATGGAAGCACGTTCTGAAACTACAATAACAGGAGTTACAGAATCGGGAGTGGACTGAAAGGGAGGCCAGTAAACAATAATTTCGTTGTTAATAATGCTGGCTTTAAGCGCATTGCCGGCACTGTCTTCCACAACAAAGCGTTCTATCTGCACATAAGGAAACGCGGTATATTCTTTTTTACAGGATGCGGATGCAAGCATAAATATGCCTGTTGCCAGTAAAGTAGTGAAACGTAACATGCTTTTAAATTCTAACGGATTTTACAGATATGAAAAGAAAGAAGAGGCCGGAACAACACCGGCCCTTCCTTTTCAGAAGCTATTTAAATAAAGAAACGATTATGGGTTTAAAACTCCTTTGGTAATGATATATTTTCCTCTGTTGGGAGAACCTGTTCCATCACCACCTGCATAACGGAAATAAAATGCGTAGTTAGTGCCACCTAAAGGTGAGGTATTAACTGCAGCAATGTAAAAGTTGCTAACCAGCAAAGGGTTTCCCGGGCTGGATGGGTTATAGTTGTACCAGCCGTTTGGTGTGGTGCCACCGGTGTTTAAGCCAATGCTGCCGGAGGGAGCACCGGGAGGATTAACAAAATCGCTGGTAGAAAGTGCAGAGAATGCAATGGTGGTTGTACGCAGGTAATACAACTGGTAGCTGCCTGAAGCCTGTACAAAGGAATTGTTGAAGCTGGTAAGTGCAATAGAGTCTGTACCACCCAGCTGCACTTTAATGGTGCCGTAGGTGGAAGGAGTGGCAGGATAACCCCAGTTGCCATAGATTGTATCTGTGGTAACAATGCCGCTTACAGCCGCAACCTGGTTAGGCAGTTGCAGGGAAGACGCCGGTGTTTCTGAATTTTTCTGGCAGGATACTGCTACCATTGCGGTTGCAGTAAGTGCCATTGCGGATTGGAGAATGCGTGTTAGTTTCATTTGAATAGATTTTAATTGGTTAACTTTTACATGTGTTTCCTGTTGCTACCCTGTTGTTGAAAACACATAACAATAACAGGGGTAATGGGTGTTAGCTTCTGATGTTTTTGCGGTATATATAATCACTATTTAGGATTCACAATTAAGGGAACGGAGCGGGAAATGTTTGCCCAGTCAGCAAACTCCAATATAAGTCTGGGCCTGGTAGATCCGCTGTAGTCTCCCGCCGGAAAGCTGTCAGGAATGCGCAGTGTTACCTGTGTTAATGTAGCTTTTTCTATGGGAAGGTTGTAAGTAACTCCGTTTAGTGTGGCACTGGCCTTTGTAAGGCCCAATAAAATACTCTCAAAGGCATCGTAGCTGATAGTACCACCCTGCGTAACTGTTTTGGTGGTAACAGAAATAACAGGTTGCTTATGAATTACATGAATATTTCTGTTTACAGTGGCCTGGTTGCCTAAAAAGCGAACGGTTACTGTATAAAAGCCGGTGTCTATATCAGCTGGTAAAATAAGGCCGTCTAAAAGATAATCTTCCTCGCCGTTATACATAATAACCGATGCGGATTCGGTTGGTACATTTACGCTTTTGCCGGTGGAAGCTGCGGTGAGTGTAATGGTTGCTGTACTAAGATCGCGGCTGTTAAAATTGCCCGCTATCAACGGCATTGCAGTGTTAGGGTAGCCTATAGGTTCTTCTTCTACAGAGGCAGGCCAATAGGTTGTAAGTGAAGCAGGGTTTTGCTGTATAATGCGTAGTTTGTATATTCTGCTGCTGCCATCTGCCCCCTGTACCTGGTAGGTGGTGGTAGTATCTGTAATACTTACCGGTAAGGTTTCTGTACTAAGTTTAGCACCGGCAGATAGTTTTACTTCCGGCTCAATTACTGAAAGACTAAAATAATAAGGTACATATACCGTAATGCTGTTATCAATATTATCTATAGAACCGTAAATAACCGTATCCGGTAAATTGGTAACCTTATATTCCAGTATCCGGTTTTGCGGAAGTGGCGTAAGGGCTTCCGTTTTGGTACAGGAAGTTATGGTTCCCAGCGTAAGCAGGGAAATCAGCATCAGCGAAAATATTTTCATTGTTATAAAGTGGTAAAGAATGAACTATTTAATGTCAAAAGTTTTGCTTCCGGCTTTGGCCAGTACGTATTGGAAGCTGAAGTAGGGGTGCGGTGCATCGCGCTTCCAGTCTTTCGGGTTCAGTGCATCTTTATAAATGCTCAGCATCTTAATTTTAGCATAGTTGCCTCTGGCGGTTCTTACTACTACGGTACGTCCGCTCTGTATTACCCAGGCTATGTGCTGGCTGTTGTAACTGCCATCTCCCTTAATGGTACCATCAAAATCGTACAGATAGTAGCCCAGTCCCTGCCCGAATGCGCCGGAATCGTCTGTGCCTATCAGGCCGCTGCCGGTTCTGAAATCTGCATCAGCGGTAATAGTGGTTACCTCTTCAAAATTTTTAGCCAGAATAAGAATGCCGCCTTTGCCGGGGCCGCCTGCACCCAGATTACCTGTAATGCTGTTGTTGCCGCCCATAAAGCTGCGGTAGGTGCCATTAAAGCTTATATCCCAGCGGTTGGTTTGTTTATAGGTGGCGGGTGCAGGCTGGTTTTGTTCCAGGCTGTAATAAATGGGCAATTGAGGGTCCAGCGGCTGCGACCCTTCTGCCAGGGCTTCCCCAAAATTCAGAACGGTAATCAGCCGGTTAAACATAGTGTCAGCAACGGGTGGCTCAGGTTCAGGTACATCTTCAGTGCTGTTTTTAGAACAGGCTGTTAAGAGTGCCAGCGATATAAAGAGGTAGAATGTTTGTATGCTTAATTTCTTCATGGTAAATGCAGGCCGTTAATGTGTTGTTAATCTGTAGCAAATCTCGTGGTAGCGCTTCATCATAATTGGAGAAATAGCTACCATAAAAGGAATAAAATAAAAATATGTATGAATGTTTATTGCGTACGCAGGCTTCTGCTGCCATCTGCCTGTATAAAATAGCGGAAGTTGAGGTAGGGAGAAGGCCAGTACAAATCTGTTACCACAGGCGGGTTGCCTTTGTATACATTCAGTAATTCCAGTTTGGCGTACTTGCCGGTGGCTGTGCGTATTACAAACGTTCTGTTTTTAATGGGAACCGCAATATGGTTATCCATAGAGTAAAAGAACCATCCGCCGTTGCTGCCCGATTCCCAGCCTATTTTAGTAAGCGTGGTTTTGCTGAAGTCTGCATCGGAAGGCGCCGTAGTTACTTCCTGGTAAGGCTTTTCTATCTGAAGCACTGCCCCCTTTCCGGGGCCTCCGTAACCGGGGTTGTATTGGTAGCCACCGTAGTTTACATATACTTCTGAATTATAAGGGCCGGTAAAAGCAAGGTCCCATTTAGTGGTGGCTTTATCTGCATCGGTAATGGTTACGGCTTTGCCGGAATCCAGATTAAAATACACGGTTTTGAAAGACATGCTTCCGCCGGTGCCCATACGGGCAGCGGTATCGCCGGGCAGGTCTTTTATTACCACACTCACCACATCCGGCGCATCCGTTGCGTTGTTGTTTTTAGTACAGGAGCAGCACAGGCCCAGCAATACGGCCACAGTAAGTATTCTCATTATTCTTGCGTTTTATCTTTTTTAAAGCACCAGCAAACACCGGCCAGTAACATGCGCCCCGGCTGGGCAGGCATCAGGTAATCGGTATAGTTGGTAATATTATCCAGCGTCAGTTGCAGCGTAAGCCTGTTTTGTAACAGCTTTTTCTGCAGCGAGGCGTTTACAAGGGTATAGCCCTTTACAAATACATCGTAGGGATCAATAAAACCATTGTTGTCTGTATCCAGAAAGCCGTATTTACCGCGCCAGGTAGCACGGGCAGAAAGGTAAAGGCCCCAGGGTTTCAGCTGATAAAACACCTGCACGTTGGCCATGTGCCGGCTGCGGTTTGGCAAACCAAAGTAATCTTTTACGGCAGAGGCCCGTGGTAAGGGAAAGCTGCGCACACTATCGTACCGGGGCGAACGTTGCTGTATAGAATCTTTTACCGCAAGGTCGCCGGTGTACAGCAGCTGGTAACCAGCCGCTATTGTAAAGCCACCACCAGGCCTGGTTTCTATACCGGCCTCCAGGCCTTTGGTATAGGCACGCGCTACATTTATATAAGAATACAGCTGCGAACCATTGGTTTTAATGCCCACCTGCTGCGTGTTAATAAGGTTGCGTATATGGTTATAAAACAGGTTAACGCTTACTTGGGTGCGGGGCAGCGGGCGTACGCTGAAGCCGGCATTGACAGAGGTGGAGGTTTCTGCCCGCAGGTTTTGTATGTCTGCTGCAACCGGCCATACCTGCTGTACCAGCCCCGATGCTTTCAGCTGTTGAATGCTTTGGGCAAACACATTGGCACCCACTACGGTATACCCCTGCATCATATTGGTAAATACCTGATACAGCTGGCGGTAACCCGGAGGCCGGTAGCCGGAACCCGCAGAAGAACGGAGGGTAAGCCATGTAACAGGTGTATACCGTACGCCCAGGCTGGGGTTTACCCTGCCACCGTACAGGTTGTTGCCATCGTACCTGGCACCGGCAATAATGCCCAGCTGGGGTAGGGGGGTATAGTTGGCCTGTGCGTAGGCAAAATAGTTATACATATTACCGCTGCTGCCTTGCACGGTAGAATGCACATGCTGGTATTCGCCACCTGTGCCGCCAATGAACGAAAGCTGGTTGCTGATGGCCTGGTGGGATACCTGCCACTCTGCCCGGTGAATGTTTTCGTTAAAGCGATCCTGCTGTACAGTATGGTTACCGTTAATCTGCGCTATCAGCTGATTGGAATGGTAGCGGGTAAGGTAATAACGGGCAATCATGCGTGTACGGCCTGTAAGGCGGCTTTCCAGCGCGGCCATCACGTTCAGGTCATTTTCATTTAACCGGTCGCTGCCAGGCGTTACCCCGTAGTCACGCGTCATGGTGGAGCGCCTGTTTGCATAACGGGCGCTTATGTGCAGTGTACCTGAGGGCCAGAGCTGATAACGCCCGCGGGCCATTAACGACAGGCTATGATAGGGGGGAGCAGTTTGGCTGCCTTTTTCCAGATAAGGGTTTACATTAAAGCCACCGGTGGTATAATAACTACCCGATGCAAACAATACCCCCTTGTTGCGTGCAAAGCTGGTTTCTGTTTCTGCAGAAATATCCGCGGTTTTATTGGTACCTGCCGTAAGGCTTACCGTGGCCTGCGGCTGTGTTACATGCTGCCGGGTAATAATATTAATAACGCCGCCCATGGCCTCGCTGCCATACAGGCTGGAGGAAGCGCCTTTAATAATTTCAATGCGTTCAATATGGGTAATGCTTATGCGCGACAGATCCAGGTTGCCGCTGTTGCGGCCGGCCATAGGCTGGCCATCTATTAATATAGTAACATATTCAGAACTAAAGCCCTGCATCTGTACACCCACAGAGCGGTTGCCTGCCCCCAGGTTGCTTACAATAGCTACGCCTGTTTGCTCCCGCATCACTTCATCCAGCCGGCGGCTGCCCATGAGCGAAATGGTTTTGCGGTCAATAACAGCGGAAGGCATAGCTACCTGGCTTAGCGTAATTACATTATCCGCTTTGTGCTGTGTGGTGGCGGCAGTTTGCACCTGCACTGCCTGTAGCGTTTTTACAGTGTCAGGCGTGGTTTGCCGGCGCTGCTGTGTTTGCGCAAACAGTGCGGCAGGCAACAGACAGGCTATAAAAACACCGTACCTATAGCAGAACTGGCAGAGGTAGCTCATGGTAAGTGACACTGATTTTCTGGCTGCAAAGTTCCTCCGCTGTTCCTACCATAGCGGGAAAAATACCTACCCGGCAGGAAATACTTATCGTCTTAAACAGGGGCGTTGCCCGGGTATTTCCTCATTTCGACAATGAATTTCTTCATTGGATGGTGGGTACCACGCACTATAGAGGTAATATTGTTTTACATTTTTATGACAAATGAACCGCCGAACCAATGATAATCACGCGATGTATTGTGCCTTTGATATAGATAAGGGAGACACCGGCTTTGCTGAAAAGAAGAGAGAGGTAAATAAAGAGCTGCATCAGGGCATTGTGCATGAACTGGTAAGTCCGGGCATTAGTCTGGGGTATTATCATATACAATCGAAAGAGCAGGGACAGGTAGTTATTCAGAATCAGAAACCCTTTATTCAATGCAGCTATACCATCAGCGGCATTAAAAGTTATACTGTTAACAACGGAAAGCAGCAACTGGCTTCTTTTGGGGGGCAGGAATATAATTATTTGTTCCTGAACAACCAGGAAGTACACCTGAACTGGTGGCCCGAAGAAAAGCTGGAGATTTATGAGTTGGGCCTGAGCCCGGAGCTTTTTATGCAGTACCTGCCGGAGGCACATCCATTTTACCAGGTGGTGCAGAACGCCATGGTAAAAAATGCTCCTGTATCTATGAGCCATGTAAACCTGCCTTTATCGCGTAATTTCTGCGATATATTAAAGCAGATGTTACACTGCCCGCTGGAGGGCCGGTATAAGGAACTGTTTGTAAAAAGCAAAACGCTGGAGCTGATGGCTTACCAGCTGGAGCATTACGAGCAGGTAACCGGTGGGGCTACCCGCTCTGCCGCCACCAAAGGCAAACAACTGAAGAAGGAAGAAGTGGAGCGCATGTACCAGGCACAGCATATTATACTCACCAACCTGGATAGTCCCTGTTCGCTGATAGATCTGGCGCATCAGGTAGGTACCAATGAAGCGTATCTGAAAAAACACTTTAAAGAGGTGTTTGGCAACACGGTGTTTGGTTACCTGCAAAATATTAAGATGAACAAGGCCCGTGAAATGCTGGCCGATGGCAGATCGGTGGCAGAAGTGGCGGATTACATGGGGTATAAATACTCCGTACATTTTACCCGCGCCTTTAAAAAGTTTTTTGGTTATCCGCCCAAAGAAGATAAACAGTAGGTTGGGCTATTTTCCATATCAGGTAGTTTTTATTCCGTAAAGGATGTGTGGGCTGTTGCACCTTTATGGCTGTTGTTGCAAAATGAAAACTACCGGTATGTGCAGTTACAGATATTTATGTTTAAAAGAAAATACAGGCTATATAAGCCTTTGCCACGCATGCGATAACCTGCATATTGCTTACGGCAATTTTTTGCTTACACTGCCGCAGCATGTACTGCCCGACTTTCAGCGTGTGCTGGAAGCCTACGCGCATAACTACCGGCATACAGAAGTGCCGCATATACGGGAAATTTATATTCCGATGCCTTATATGAGTCTGGCCCTGTATATGAGCCTGGATGAAGTGCATGAACTATGCACTATGATTGACGCGGCAGATTCTGAACTACAGGCATTGCAGTTAATGCGGTTGTTAACCAGTAATGGCCCCCGGCACTAAGTTGTTTAGCATTGTTTCCCTTCCTTTACAGAAGTACAAATGGTATTATGCAGGCTTGCCGGTGTTAGTTACCTTTGCAGGATGAAGTTTGAGCAGTATAATATTTCCGAAGCCATTAAGGCACGTTTGGCTGAGCTGGAGTTTAAGCGACCTACCGATATTCAATTCAAAGCCATTCCGCCGATATTAAAGGGAGATGATGTACTGGCCATTGCCCAAACGGGTACCGGTAAAACAGCTGCTTTTGCTATTCCGCTGTTACACCTGCTGGATGATGACCGGTTGAACCGGGTGTATAAGTACCAGGTAAAATGCCTGGTAATGGTACCCACGCGCGAACTGGCCGTGCAGATTGCAGGCGCTTTCCGTGAAATAGGCAAACACCTGCGCTTAAATATTATAGGCATTTTTGGTGGGGTAGAACAGGAAGCGCAGATTAAGCAACTGGAAAAGGGGGCAGACGTGGTTATTGCCACGCCAGGCCGTATGTTTGATCTGATACACCAGGAAAAAATGGACCTGAGCCAGCTGCGTACCCTGGTACTGGACGAAGCAGACCATATGCTGGACCTGGGTTTTATTAAAGATATCCGCGATGTACTGCGTCATATACGCCATCCACACCAGACGTTGTTTTTTTCTGCCACCATTAATACAGAAATTAAAGAGATTGCTTACTCGCTGGTACGTAATCCTATCCGCATACAGATATCGCCACAAGACCCGGTTTCTAAAAATGTGAGTCATGCTGTGGCGTATATTGAAATGGACGACAAGCGCTTTTTTCTGGAACGCATAGCCAAAGAGTTTCCGGATAGTAAAATGCTGGTATTTGTGCGTACCAAAGTGCGTGCAGAGCGTGTAGCTGCTGCTATGGAAAGAGTAGGCATAGCCACCCTTACCATGCACGGTGGAAAGGAACAGCGCGACCGTTTGCAGGTAATGAATGAGTTTAAAAACGGCGATGTAAAAATACTGATTACCACAGATGTAAACGCCCGCGGTATTGATATTCCCAATGTAGACTACGTGGTTAACTACGACCTGCCGGACGAGCCGGAAAACTATGTACACCGTGTAGGCCGTACCGGCCGTGGCGTACAGAAAGGTCAGGCAGTTTCTTTCTGTAGCACAGAGGAAAAGCCGGTACTGGCTGCCATTCAGAAGTATTTGGGCAAACCTATTGAAGAAATGCAGATCGAAAAATCGGATTACAAACAAACCATCCGTTTTTCAGAAGAGGTACCCAACGATAACTGGAAGCTGCTGCTGGAAGAAGATGCCAAAGCCGCCGAAAAAGCCCGCAAAAAAAAGAAGAAATAATACAACAGAACCCGGGAATGCCGTTTAAAACGGTATGCCCAGGTTTACATAGGGTATTACCTTCTTCGACTGTTCTGAATACATGGCGCTTATTTCCAGCGGGCCTAACAGGAAGTTATAGCCAAATGTAAGCGAGTAGCCAGACAGGTAGCCTGCGCGGTTACTGCGGGCGTTGGAGGTAACAATATCATGATACAGCAGATTGGCGCGGCCGGTGAGGAAGATGCTGCTGAACATCTGATACCGTACACCCAGCTGTACATTGGCCACACTGCTGGAATAACGGGTGCCTTCGTTCAGGCCTGCAAATAATATCTGATTGCGGAATTCATTGCTTAAGCCGCCTACGTAATAAGCGTTCAACGGGCCCATTTTATCCATGAAGTTAAAGCCCGCCTGTATATGTTCAATCAACGTTACACGTTGTGATATGGGTACATAATGATCGAACAGGAAGGTAGTGCGGGCGAAGGCACCGAAGCTGAAACCGAGCGTATCATTGCTTTGTTCTTTACCATTGCGGTAAAAGTTTACCCGTGGGTCGGCGGAATATACCCTGCCTGCTTCCAGATGAAGGCGGATGCCTTTACGGGGGTATACATTATTGCTGAGTGTATTGTATTTAAAGAATGCGTAGGTATTGTTCTGCTGATTGTTGCCTTTTACCTCCAGCACGTTATTGGTGGATATGGAGGGCGTATAAGTGAATGCTTCAAAACGATGACCTACCCCTAAGGACATCTTTCTGGCCAGTGCTACCGATAAGTTAGATTCTGCTTTAAAGTACAGTTGCTGGTATACACCATCGCGTATGCTGTTGGTATTATACGTGTTAAAACCTATCTGTTCTAACTGTACCAGGGCATTTAGCGATACCTGGTTTAAACGGTCAAGGTATTGCAGATGCTCCCCGCGTATGCGCATGTTTTCACCCACATTTACAGATACCAGGCTGCGGGAGCGGGAGAACGGTACAAAAAAGTCGCGCGAGGTAAGGTTGCCAATAAGGCTGATACCGCTGAAGGTGTTATAATGTATACCCAGTTTGGCAAACGTAAGCGGATGCTCCTGTGCGGTAAATATAATTTTAGCGGTAGTATCTGTTAGAGGTTCCAGACGGTAAATTATTTTCTGATAATAACGGGTACCAAATGCCACCCGTATATGCTCGTTCAGCGATTCAGGCGTGTACCACCGGTTGCGCACAAACTGCATCAGGCTCAGGAAAAAATAACGGTTGGTACGCTGCAGGCCTTCAATGGCATAATCAGTAATTTTTACCTCACGCACAGCGGGGAGGGGCTTTACCTTTTCTTTTTCCGGGCCATACAGGCGGTTGAGTGAGTCGGCCATGCGTTTAAACACCGGATACATCTGCCGTCCGGTTTCAATGCCCTCATCAATAATATCGTTTGAAGAACTAAAGCTACCCATACTGTAGTTTTCCAACGGGTGGTTTATATATACCTGACACAACTGTTTTTCCTTATTGGTGTTCTCATCTTCCCGGAAAAAAGCAATCTGTAACAGTATCTGAAATACGTTGTTGATCTTCTCTTTGGGAAGTAAGCCACCCGATACGTTGCTGCCAATAACAATATCAGCCCCCATATCAAGTGCATCATGTACCGGAAAGTTGCGCACAATACCCCCATCTACCAGTTTACGCCCCTGGTATTCTACTGCAGTAAACACGCTGGGTATGGCCATACTGGAGCGCACTGCCGAAACTATTTCGCCTTTGTCCAGCGCCACCGCCTGCCCGCTGGAAACATCTGTGGCAATACAGCGGAATTTTTTTGGCAGCTTTAAAAAATCTTTGATGTTATAAACGGGGAAGAAAAATTCGCTGAATTTTAACCACAGTTCTTCCGATTCCAGCATACCACTGGGGAGGCGGAACCCATTATTTACCCAGGGTAACTCCACCGCATACTTATCATATTCCTCTTTTTCTTCCATACCCATAGAGTGCAGCGAGGCGGAGTTGGAAAGCATCAGATCCCAGTTAACACAACGGGCTATTTTTTCTATGGTATCAGCGGTATAGCCCGAGGCGTACAGGCCGCCAATGATGCTGCCCATGCTGGTTCCGGTAACATAGTCTATTTTTAAACCTGCGGAATCAATGGCTTTAAGAATGCCTATATGTGCAAGCCCTTTGGCACCGCCACCGCTGAGGGTTATACCCAGCTGTGGTCTTGTACGTTGTTTGGGCTGGGATGCAGCAAAAATTGGTACACATAGGATGATAAAAAGTATTGGGCGGTAGTAGTGCATAAAGTAACCTAAACTACTGAATTTAAACGTAAAAATATGCCAAAGCCCCGAATGCTTTTGTAATATTGCCACATGAGTAATGCGTTGATAATAAACATAGGCAAACTGGTAAATGTACGCAACGAATATCCTTTATTAAAAGGGGAGGCGCTGGCGGTTTTACCGGTATTGGAAAATGTATGGCTGCGTGTTACCGGCGGCAGAATTGCCGGCATGGGAAGCATGCAGCAATGGGAGGCCGCACCCGGAGAAAACATAATAGACGCCAAAGGGGGCGCCGTGCTGCCTGGCTGGTGCGACAGCCATACCCATATAGTATTTGCTGCTACCAGAGAAGACGAGTTTGTGGATAAGATAAAGGGCCTGAGTTATGCAGAAATTGCTGCCAAAGGCGGTGGTATTGTAAACTCTGCACGCCGGTTACGGCAAACTACCGAAGAAGAATTGTTTGAAAGTGCATGGCAGCGCTTACACAAGCTGATACAACAAGGCACTGCCGCTATTGAAATTAAAAGTGGCTATGGTTTAACGGTGGCAGATGAATTAAAAATGCTGCGGGTAATACGCCGGTTAAAACAGCAATCGCCCATACCTGTAAAAGCCACTTTTTTGGGCGCACACGCTGTACCGGAAGAATACAAAGGAAATACAGATGGTTATGTTGACCTGATTATACAGGAAATGTTACCGGCCATTGCCGCAGAGCAACTGGCAGATTATATAGATGTGTTTTGCGAAAACGGCTTTTTCTCTGCCGCGCAAACCATACGTGTGTGCGAAGCCGGTATAAAACATGGTTTGCTGCCTAAAATACACGCCAATCAGTTAAGTTTATCAGGCGGTGTACAGGCAGGTGTTCAGCTGGGCGCTGTTAGTGTTGACCATCTGGAAACCATGGATGATGCTGCTATTCAAACATTGGCCGGCAGCAATACCATAGGTACACTGCTGCCCTCTGCTGCCTTTTTTCTGCGCATGGCTTTTCAGCCTGCCCGGCAACTGATCAGCGCTGGTTGCGCGGTGGCGCTTGCCAGCGATTACAACCCGGGCTCCAGCCCCTCCGGTAACATGAACCTGGTAGTGGCTATGAGCTGTATTCAAATGAAAATGCTGCCCGAAGAAGCACTGAATGCTGCTACCATTAATGGCGCCTATGCCATGCAGCTGGAACATGAAGTTGGTTCCATTACCGTTGGTAAACTGGCCAACCTGATTATAACCCAACCCTTACCCTCGCTGGCATATCTGCCGTATTCGTTCGGAGACAATCTGATTGAAAAAGTAATGGTAGGGGGGAATATATGGGCATAAAAAAGAAACAACCGGCAGATAATTTATTTACCGCCAGCCTGGAAAACAGGCTTACACTGGTGTACGGGCAGGAGGAAATGTGCCTGGGTTTTCTGGTAGATCTTTTTAACCAGGTGCGCCCCCGTAAGCTAAAGCGTATGCCCGGTGCGGAAGTGCGGCTGCAAAAGCTGATAATGCAATTGCAGGAAAACCCGTTATTACTGAATAACCTGCATGTTGCCATTGCCACGGTGCTTGCCCATACCGATTTTGTGCCTGCGCTTACAGATAGCGGCATGCTGCTGTCCAGAGGTTTTGTACAGGAGTTTTCTTCGCGGTTAAGCCATAAGCTGCTGCCTGCATTGCCAAAGGAGAATGAGTTTACGTATATCATAAACCGCATCTTTTACCTGCCTACGGATTATTTGTGGGTGGAAGCGATTGACCGTAATGCGTGGAAGATGTTTTTTGAACTGCTGAACATTACCGTAGATCAGCAATCTGTTGCTTTACAGCAGCAGATAACCAAAGCCCTTACTATTCTTTCTTATAAGGTAGCCAACCTTTCTATGGAGCCGGAAGTGGCGCGGCTGTTACCGGAAGAACTACAGCAGCAAAACCCGTTTATACGGCAAAACCACATTATTCACCAGCTGAATACCAAAGAGGAACACCGGATACCGGAAGAATACGGACTGGCGGGCGTGGGCGATTTAAACCGGTTGCTGGAAGAGTGTATACAGGTGGCACAATACATACGGGAGCAGCAGGCGGTACGTGGTGCCAGCCTTGCACTGAGTTATATGACGCTGGTGATGACGTATTGCCTGGAGCGGATGAAAATGCTGGCGGAGATACTGGACAACAGTAAAAACCTGAATACAGACCGGTTGGTAGATGTGCTGAGGCTGGAAGTGCGTTATGAAAAACGAAAAAACAGCATCCGCGAATTATTCTCGCAAAGCTTTGGATACATAGCTTACCAGATAGCCGAGCATAAAAGCACCAAAGGCGATAAGTATATTACCACCACCCGCACGCAGTATTATAAAATGATAGCCAGCGCCATGTGGGGCGGGTTAATAGTATGCCTGATAGTGTTGTTTAAAAACCTGCTGGGTAAGCTGCACTTTTTGCCTGTATGGTCTGGCGTGGCTTATAGTGTTAACTACAGCCTGGGGTTTGTAGCTATTGAAGAAACCGGCAGTACCCTGGCTACCAAGCAACCCGCGTTTACGGCCAGTGCAGTAGCGGGCTCGCTGGATACGCGGAGGAATGAACAGCCCAACCTTTACAACCTGGCTGTTACGGTAGCGCGTGTAGTGCGTAGTCAGTTTGCTTCTTTTTTTGGCAACCTGATTGTGGTATTTCCGGTTACCTATGGTATAGCGTGGATATTCGATCTCTGTTTTGGCCATCCGCTGGCAGAGGGGGCCGCAGCCATGAAGCTGCTGAACGATCAGCACCCCTGGAAAAGCCTTTCATTACTATACGCTGCCAACACCGGTGTGTTTTTGTTTATCAGCGGGTTAATAGCCGGGTTTATTCAGAATAAGATACAGTACAGCCGGGTGGCAGAGCGTTTGCAGATGCACCCGGGTATGCGGCGCACCATGGCGGCAGACCGGTTGGCAAAACTGGCGCATTATATAGAACACCATGCCGGTAGCCTTACCGGTAATATTATCCTGGGCTTTTTCCTGGGCATGTCGGGCATTATAGTAAAGCTGTTTGGTATTCCGTTCGATATACGGCACATCACCATTTCGGCAGGCAACGTAGCCATAGGTGCTTATGGCATAGGCATTCAGCACCTGCACTGGCGCTTTTTGCTGGAGGTAATAGCCGGTGTACTGGCTATAGGGTTTGTAAACTTTATGGTAAGCTTTTCGCTGGCCTTTATAGTTGCCGTAAAATCGCGCGGTATTCAATTGAAGGATTATCCGGAATTTATAAGGATATTGTGGCGCTATTTTAAAAAGTACCCTTTAGACTTTATCCGGCCCCGCAAGGGCGGCGGTGCAAACATTGCTTAAGCCAGTAAAACGAAAACTATGCAACACTTGAAGCTTTACAAAAAGGATGACATTTTAGCTATTACAAGAATCAGAAAGTTTGAAACAAAGCTGGGGGAATGTGTACAGGTATTAAGGGATATTACTAACATAGAAGCTTCATTATTAGGCAACGATGCCACGTATATTGTGGTAGGCGTTCCGGAAGATATTGGGGTAAAAGCCAATTTGGGAGCGGGTGGTGCAGATACTGCCTGGCTGCCGTTTTTACGTGCTTTTCTGAACATTCAGAGCAATGACTTTTTAAATGGCGAAGAGGTAATGGTGCTGGGCCATTTTGATTTTTCGGATATCAGCAATCTGATAGAGGGCAATGCGCTTACGCCCGATGAAAAGATAGAAGCCTGCCGCCACGCGGTGCGTACTATTGATGATGAGGTAGAGAATATTGTAAAACTGATTACCCAGTGCGGTAAAATACCTATTATAATAGGAGGTGGGCATAACAACGCTTACCCATGTATAAAGGGCGCTGCCAAAGGGCTGCACAAATCCGGCTTACTGCCTATTGCTCAAATCAATGCTATTAACCTGGATGCACATGCAGACTACCGCCCGGCCGAGGGCAGGCACAGCGGCAATGCTTTCCGCTATGCCGAGGAAGATGGCTATCTGGAGAAATACTGTATGCTGGGGCTACACGAAAATTATCTTACGCAGAATACATGGGTGGATATTGTAAACAATCCTTTTATGGATGTGATTACTTATGAAGACATTTTTCTGCATGAGAAGTATACTTTTTTACAGGCCATTGCCCACGCAGCTGCTTTTACTGAAGATACTTATTGTGGCATAGAACTGGATCTGGACAGTATTGAACAAACCCTGGCCAGCGCCGTAACGCCCGCAGGTATACAGCCTTTACACGCGCGGCAGTATGTACACTATGCTGCCATGGATACCAAAGTAGCTTACCTGCACATTTGTGAGGGTGCTACCCAACTGGCAGATGGCAGAAGGGATGATTCTACCGGTAAACTGATCAGCTACCTGGTATCTGACTTTGTAAAAAGCCGCGAAGCGGTGCTGAACGGAGCACCGGAAGAATAGATTGTATTTAAACAAAACAGCCTCTGAAATTATTCAGAGGCTGTTTTGCTATATCAATTCAATTATAAACAGCTGCTATTCCATACTGGCCACCTTCTCAAACAAGGTTTCATATTCCTTATTAGCGGCGGTTAATTTCTGCTGTACTTCTTTGTATTGTTTTTCCAGTGCGGAAAACTTGTTTTTATCGGAGTAAAAGTCAGGATTGCCCATATCGGCTTCCAGTTTTCTGGCTTCGGTTTGTATTCTGGCCAAATCCTGCTCTGCTTTGCTGAACTGTTTCTGAATGCGCTGCTGCTCTTTTTTCTGATCCTGGTCCAGGGCTGGTTTGGCAGCTTTGGGGGCAGGGGCGGCGGGTGCATTTTTAGCAGTGTCTTTTGCTGCGTTGCCAGATTCTTTTTCCTGAGCGCGTTGCTGTTTGGCCATACGCTCTTTCCACTCCATATACTCGGTATAGGTGCCTTTAAACTCCTTAATCTCGTGGTCTATAATTTCCCATATTTTGTTGGCCGCGCGGGAAATGAAGAAACGGTCGTGGCTTACAAAAATCAGGCTGCCCTCGTATTTGTTCAGGGCGTCTGCCAGCAGTTCCACGCTATGCATGTCCAGGTGGTTGGTAGGTTCGTCCAACATCAGAAAGTTGGCTTTACTTACAATTACCTTGGCCAGTGCTACTCTTGCTTTTTCACCACCGCTTAATACTTTAATACGTTTATCGGTATCATCGCCACCAAACAGAAAACAACCCAGCAGGGAGCGTAACTCCATTTCGGTTTTTCCGCTGCGGGCGGTTTGCATTTCTTCCAGTATAGTATTGTTCAGGTCTAAAGCCTCCAGCTGGTGCTGGGCGTAGAAGCTGGATTCTACGTTATGCCCCCATACGCGCTCACCGGTGTAGCTTTCTGTACCGGCTATAATGCGCAGTACGGTAGATTTACCTTTACCGTTGGCACCAATCAGGGCAATTTTATCGCCCCTTTCAATTTCGGCCACCGCACCGGATATAATGATGTTTTCGCCAAACTGCTTATCTACGCCTTTCAGGTCAACCAGCACCTTTCCCGGCTGCTTGTCAATCTGAAAGTTAATGCGCAGGTTGGGCCTTTCAATTTCCACCTGTTCAATACGGTCAATTTTATCCAGGCGCTTCATGGCACTTTGTGCGGCGGCAGCCTTACTGGCTTTAGCCTTAAAGCGCTCAATAAAACGTTCCTGCTGGCGTATATAGTCCTGCTGGTTTTCGTAGGCACGCTGCTGCATTTCCACACGAATTACCTTTTCCTTTTCGTAGTAATCGTAGTTGCCGCTGTAAATATGCAGTTCCTGCTGGTACAGGTCTACAATTTTGTTTACCATGCGGTTGAGGAAGTATTTATCGTGGCTCACAATTACCACACTACCCTGGTAATGGGTCAGGTATTTTTCCAGCCATTCAATAGAAGGTAAGTCAAGGTGGTTGGTAGGTTCATCCAGCAGCAGTACATCCGGCGCCTGCAGAATCATTTTGGCTAACAGCACGCGCATACGCCAGCCACCACTGAATTCTTTATAAGGGCGGTTGATATCGGCGTTGGTAAAGCCCAGGCCGTGCAGCACTTCCTCGGTACGGTGGTGAATGGTATAGCCACCCAGCACTTCCAGCTCGTGCAGTTTATCGGTATATTGTTCCAGCAGCTTTTCATCGCCGGTGGCTTCCAGCTGCTGACCCAGTTCTTCAATTTCTTTTTCCAGCTGTTTTACACGCTCAAAAGCGCCCATGGCCACTTCCAGTATAGAGTCGTGGGTATCAAAACTCAGCAGATCCTGATGCAGGTAACCAATGGTTACGCCACGTCCTTTTTCTACTGTTCCTACCGAAGGGGTGTATTGGCCTACCAGCAGTTTAAGCATGGTAGACTTTCCGGTTCCGTTATAGCCAATCAGGCCAATTCTGTCTCCCGGATGAATATGCCAGGTGGCATCTGCAACTATTACACGCGCTCCAAACTCAAATGTGACGTTATTAAGTCCTATTAGCATACCGTAAATCGAATAAAATTGCCGCAAAGCTAACAGAAAAGATGCGGAAAGCTGCAATCATCCTTCTATATTGCTGTGCTAACAGTTTTTTGATAAAAAACGAGGGGTGCTTTAGAAATATTCTTTATTTTCATTGGTAATAACCTGTTGATTATTAATTGCCTTAAACCTGAATAAACCACTATTAAACCAATCGTATGGCCATTAATCTGCAAAAAGGACAGCGAATTGACATCGGGCTGTCGAAAATAAGCGTAGGACTGGGATGGAATCCGAATGAAGGTACCGGAGCTTCTTTTGATCTGGATGCTTCTGCTTTTATGATTGACGGGAACCGTTTGATTCCTCAGGACGAATTTTTTGTGTTTTACGGAAACACCGATTCACCGGATGGTGCCGTGCATCATACCGGCGATGACCCTACCGGAGGCAACAGTGCCGATGGAGATGATGAAACCATTAATATTGACCTTACCAAAGTAGATGCCCGTATAGAAGAAATTCTTTTTGTGGTAACCATTCACGATGCGGCTGCCCGCAGGCAGAATTTTGGTCAGGTACGTAAATCTTACATCCGTATTGTGGATGATTCCGGCAACACCGAGATTGCGAAATACGAGCTGGGAGAAGATTTTTCTATTGAAACCGGCGTAGAGTTCGGCCGTTTGTATAAGAAAGATAACAAGTGGCGTTTTGAAGCTTCGGGCATCGGCTACAACGAAGATCTTTCTTTCTTCCTGAGCAAGTATTTCAAAGGACAAATTATCAAGTAACCTAAACTCCACACACATATGGCAATCAGCCTGGTAAAAGGTCAGACCATTGACCTGAGAAAAAACGATAGCGGCGACAGCTTTGACTTATCTACAGTAACCATAGGCCTGGGCTGGGATATGAAGCAGAAAAACGGTGGCGGCGGCTTTCTGGGCAAGCTGTTTGGCGGCCAGAAAGAAGAAGAGTTTGATCTGGATGCAGTAGCCTTTCTGCTCGATAGCAATGGCAAAGTAGCTAACCTGGGCCGTTCCGTAACTACTACCGGTGGCAGAACGGTGGGTTTGTATGAAGGAGATGTTATCTTCTTCAACTCTATGAAGCACCCTTCGGGCCATATATGGTTAACCGGCGATAACAGAACCGGTGCGGGTGATGGCGATGATGAACAGATTATTGTAAAACTGAACGATCTGGATGCGCGGTACGACCGTATTCTGTTTCTGGTAACCATTTACCAGGGCAGGCAGAAGAACCAGCACTTTGGTATGGTTGATAATGCTTTTATACGCGCGGTAGATAAATCGGGCAAAGAAATTGCGCGCTTTAGCCTGTCTGGCGAAGCAGCTTTCAACAATATGTCTTCCATGGTGTTTGCAGAAGTGTACCGGAAAGATGGTTCCTGGAAATTCCGCGCATTGGGCGAACCTCATCCGGGCGACAGTTTTATTGAAATACTGAAAAAATATGCGTATAATTCTTAAGCGTTTCTAACTATTGCTCTGGTATGCCTGTTTATAAACACTATTCGTTTGATTTGTGGCTTACGTTAATCAGATCCAATCCTGCTTTTAAAGCGGAGCGGGCAGTGTATTTTCACAGGCACCTGAACAGTATGCAAAAAACGCTGGAAGAAGTGAAAGCCATTTTCAGACAGGTTGATCTGATGTGCAACGCCATTAACGAGAAAACCGGGAACAATATTGACGCGGAAGAAATGTACCTGATGGTGATTTCGCTGCTCAACCCTGTTCCCGGTTACCTGCAACAGATAGATACTGCTGCGCTGTACCGGGAAATGGAACAACTGGTATTTAACTATATGCCCGGTGTATATAGTGCAGATACCCTACCCGCGCTGCAAACCCTATGTGAGCAGGGTGGGTGCACACTCAATATTCTCAGCAACACCGGTTTTATAAAAGGCAGTACGTTGCGGCAGGTGTTACAGCATATTCAGCTGGACCGCTATTTTAATTTTCAGTTATATTCCGATGAGTGGGGCATGTCTAAACCCAATCAGGCATTTTTTGTGCAGATGATTCAGAAGGCAGGAGAACATCAGTTACAGGCGGGCATTGCGGCACATGAAATTATTCATATAGGCGATAACCCACTGGCCGATATACAGGGCGCGCAGGCGGCCGGTATACACTCTTTGCTCATCAACTCTAATCATTTAACCATCTCCAATCTCATGAACTGATGTTTTTTACTTTTTCCCTACACAAAATACAAACACACGACCGGTTTGCCTTTGAACCGGCGGAGTACAGCCGCTTTAAGTTTGGCTGTGGCTGGGCTGCACGCAGGTTTGGCGCGCAGCTGGCACAGGCGTTTATTGAGCAGTACCTGAAAACCGGCGTATTAAACAAACAGCTGGTGGTAGCGCCCAGTCCGTATGCCTTTATACCCACCGCCACCTTTGCACTGAAAAACTATTTTGTATTTGAGCTGAACCGCTGGCTGGCCGAAAACGACCTGCCTGTGGTACAGGAAACCAAAGTACACCGCAAAACCAGTTACAAGGAAGATTACGGCGCGCTGAATGCAGAGGAACGTATGCAGCTGATAGGGCAGGACTCGTTTCATATTGACCGGGCTTTTCTGGAAGATAAAACCGTGCTGTTTCTGGATGATATACGCATTACGGGCAGCCACGAGCGTATGATACTGAAAATGGTGCAGGAGTACCAGCTGAATAACGATATGGGCTTGCTGTACTTTGCAGAGCTCACTAATCCTGATATTCATCCGAATATCGAAAACCACCTTAATTATTTTGAGGTAAAGGATATTTTTGATCTGGAGCCTATTATTGAAAGCAGGCACTTTTTTATCAATACCCGTATTGTAAAATATATACTCAACTACGAATCTGCCCCTTTCCGCATATTTCTACAGAACCGGACGGATGAGTTTGTGCATAACCTGTACAACATGGCCCTGGGCAACAGCTACCATATGGTAGAGGCATACCTGCCTAACCTGCACTGCATCAGGGATTATATTTATACCAACAATTTTAAACTGATACACAATGGCAATTAATCTGCAAAAAGGACAACGTGAAGTAATTAGTGTTCCAAAGTTTACCATCGGCCTGGGATGGGATACCAATAACAGTGCTTCGGGCAGCAGTTTTGACCTGGATACTTCTGTGTTTATTCTGGGTGAGAACAAGAAGATTTTATCGGATGCGCATTTTGTTTTCTATAATAACCTCAAATCTCCTGATGGCGCGGTAGAGCATACCGGCGATAACCTTACTGGTGCAGGTGATGGTGATGATGAGCAGATTAAGATTGACCTGACGAAGATTGATGCTTCTGTAAGCGAAATCTGCGTGGTGGTAACCATTCACGAAGCAGAAGCGAGAAGGCAGAATTTTGGACAGGTAAGAAACTCTTTTATCCGCGTATTTGATGCTGCTACCAACAACAACATTCTGAAGTACGAGCTGGAAGAAGATTTTTCTATTGAAACTGCGGTAGAGTTTGGCCGTATTTACAAGCGTAACAACGAGTGGAAGTTTGAAGCGGTAGGCATTGGTATGAAAGGTGGTTTACAGGATTATTTAAACAAATACAACTAAGCAATACGTTATGGCAATTAATTTACAGAAAGGACAGCGCATTAACCTGGCAAAGAGTGATGGCAGCAAACTGCAGAACGTATGTGTTGGTATTAACTGGGGCGCTATTGAAAAAAAGGGCTTCTTTGGTTTAAGCAAATCTAAGGAAGCGGTAGACCTGGATGGCAGCTGCGCGCTGTATAACGACAATAAACAACTGGTAGACGTAGTATATTTCAGAAACCTGATATCGAAAGACAGGGCGGTAAAGCACAGCGGCGACGACCTTACGGGCGATTTGAATGGAAACGACGGGCTGGACAATGAAGTAATTACACTGAACTTTGCCGGTTTACAGTCCGACATCAGCTATGCAGCATTTGTGCTGAACAGCTTTCGCGGGCACGATTTTGCCAATATCCCTTTTGCTTCTATCCGTATTTACGAAGGCACCCCTTCCCGCGTAACGGAAGTATTTGCCACTTACGATATAGCCAACGGGCCTGGTTTTGCCGGCCACGTTTCTATGGTAATGGGTGTGTTTTATAAAAAGAACGGGGAGTGGAAGTTTAATGCCATTGGCGAGCCCACAAAAGATACAAATCTGGAGCAGACCGTAGCAACGGTTTCTCAGAACTATTTATAACAATCCAACCTAAAAAGCCTGTTGATGGAAACAAATTCCAACCTTCCTGTTGCAACCAATGCAACAGCGCCGAGAATAGATAAAGATGGCAACGTTGATCTGTCGCTGGTTACTGCCGAAGAAGCGAAGCGACTGAGTGAGCTGAGTAAGGGGTTAAACCCGGCCGACTCCAATTCTATTCTGAACTATGGAGCTGATACCCAGAATACGATGGAGAAGTACAGCAACCAGTTTCTGAGTTCTGTACGTACCTATAATTCCGGCGAAGTAGGCGAGCTGATTAACAACCTGCTTACCGAGCTGAACTATATTGATGTGGATGAACTGGAGCAAACCGGTTTTAAGCGTTTTATATCGGGTATTCCGTTGCTGAAGCGGCTGGTGGTAGATGTGAAAAAGATGTTTCAGAAGTATGATACGGTAGTGAACAACGTAGACAAAATTACCAACCAGATTAAGGCGGGCAGGCTGAATGCTATTAAAGACAACAGTTCGTTACAAACGATGTTTGACAGCAATGTAACGTACGGTAAGCAAATGGAAGATCTGATCATATCTGGTTTGTTAAAGCACAAAGAGCTGAGCGAACAGCTGGCTCAGATGGAAGCCAACCCCGGTAACTATCAGGACTACCAGATTGCAGATATGCGTGAGTTTGTAATACGGTTAGACAAGCGTTTGGCCGATATGAAAATTGTACGCTTTATTATGCTGCAGTCGCTGGCGCAGATACGGGTGGTACAAAACAACAACACGGCTATTGCCGAAAAGGCGCAGTCTATTGTATCTACCACCATACCGGTGTGGAAAAACCAGCTGACAATAGCGGTAGCGCTGCAAAGGCAGAAAGCCAATGTGGAGATACAGAAAAAAGTATCGGATACTACCAACACCATTCTGCAGAAGAATGCCGAGTTGCTGAAGCAGAACAGTATTGAAGTGGCCAGGGAAAATGAGAAAACAGTAGTATCTATCGAAACCCTGAAGAAAACCACTTCCTCACTGATAGAAACGCTGAACGAAGTAAAACGTATTCACGATGAGGGTACACAAAACCGTAAGGTATTAAACAACGAACTGCAAAGCCTGGAAGCAGAGCTGAAAAAGAACGTAACAGCTATTAAATAGTGTGTAGGATGGAGGAAGAGCGGAAGCAGATATTGAATGAATCTAATCACGTCATTGGCAGGCTACAGTTAATGTCAGCCTTTTTTGAAGACGAGATTGTTTACAGGATATACCTGCGTACCCAGGTAATTCACCGGTTGTTTGAATCGAACCCGGAACTGGATATGCACAAGCTCGACCTCTTTCACCTGCAGTTTACCGAGTCGGTTTTAGAACTGTTGCGGAAAGTAAAAAAGAAGAACGAAAAGAATGTAGTACTCATTTTTGAGGAAATGGAGCTGAACAGGAGCATGATTACCCGCCTGCAAACGGAGCTGTTTGAAGAGCAGCAGTACGAGCGGGAGCGGGCCGGTCAGGTACAGAAAATCAGCAGCAGTATCAGTAATCTGTACCAGAACCTGGCAGATTTAAGTACGGATATCCCTTTTCCTAAAGACATTGCAAAGTTTTCGGAAACGTACGCGCAGGAATACTTTACAGAAATACCGCTAACCCTGCTGGAAACGCTGATTCGTTTTCACCCCGATGAGGTGTACCAGAATGGTTACGGTATTATTCATAAAAAGCTGATGGGGCTGCAATGCAAGCATCGTTTTGGCAACCAGTGGATGGGGGGATTGCGGTGCCGCCAGCAAACGCTGGAGTTGTATAAGATGAACGACCTGGACAGGTTTTTTCTGTATTACCCCGTGCGCAACCTGCTGCTGTTTCTGGAACCGGCACAGCTGGAAGGGGTGGAGCTGGCAGAACCCATTTCTAAAAAAGCAAGGTTTATACAGGAGCTGGCCGCCGGCAACGAAGCCCTGGAACAGAGTATTGACGACAGAAAGAAACAGCTGCCGGCAGAAATTCAGAAGCTGCTGGAAGAATATCATTCCAAAATAGCCGACATTGATTTTCTGGAAACCAACAATTTTGATGTGCAGGCGAATATTTTAAAAACGATGCTGAACACAGACGGACTGTAAGGTCTGCTGCCGGCGCTATAAAAAAGAAATTATGAGACGACTTCCTGTGTATCTGTTGCTGGACACCTCCGGTTCTATGAACGGGGCGCCCATTGAGGCCGTTAAAAACGGGGTACAGGTAATGCTCAACAGCCTGCGGCAGAACCCACAGGCTATTGAAACTGCCTGGCTAAGCGTTATTACTTTTGATAGTACCGCCCGGCAACTGGTACCGCTTACAGACCTGTCTTCCTTTCAGATGCCTTCTATTACTGCCTCCGGTACTACCGCGTTTGGGCAGGCTTTGCGGCTGGTAGCTTCGTGTATTGACCGGGAAGTGGCGCTTACTACTGCCGAGCAGAAGGGCGACTGGAAACCGCTGGTGTTTATTATGACGGATGGCGTGCCTACCGACGACTGGAATACTGCACTGCCAGAGTTTCAGAAACGCAAAACCGCTTTTACCGTTGCCTGTGCGGCCGGTAATGGGGCAGACAGTGCGGTGCTGAAACAGGTAACCCCTAATGTGGTAAGGCTGGATACGGTTGATACCAACAGCATAGGCCAGTTTTTTACCTGGGTATCTGCTTCTATCGGTGTTTCCTCTACCCGCATTGAAGATACCGGTAAAGAGGTAACCGGCCTGGATGAACTGCCGCCACCGCCTGCCGAATTAAATATTGTAGTGTAAGCCAATTATTACCAATGAGAAGATTACCTGTATACCTTTTGCTGGATACCTCAGGCTCTATGTTTGGAGAGCCTATTCAGGCATTGAACAACGCCCTCAGCGGTATGATGAACACCCTGCGTATGGACCCGCAGGCACTGGACTCGCTGTGGTTAAGTATTGTTACGTTTGACCGTGAAGTAAAAGAAGTAGTGCCGTTGACAGAGCTGGTAAGCTTTCAGCTGCCAGAGATTGTTTGTCCGCAAAGTGGCCCTACCCACACCGGGCAGGCCCTGCAATTGCTGTACGAAAAAGTGGGCCGCGAAGTACGCAAAGGTACTACGGAGCAGAAGGGCGACTGGCGCCCGCTGCTGTTTCTGTTTACCGATGGCAAACCTTCTGATATACAGCTGTACCGTGAAATGATACCCAAAATACAATCGCTCAATTTTGCTGCGGTGGTGGCCTGTGCGGCCGGCCATCTGGCAGATGACAGCATGCTGAAAGAACTAACCCAACATGTGGTGCACCTGGCTACTGCAGACAGCTCTACGCTGAAGCAGTTTTTTAAATGGGTATCTGATACCATTGAACAGGGCAACAAAAGCATGGGCACCGTAGAATCATTAACCCTTCCTGCACCTCCTGCTGAACTCAACCTTGTTATTTAAAACCAAATCAATAAAAAAAACACTAAACCCTTACAGACATGGCAAAAATTAAAAACTTCGGCGACATGCCTATTGAAGAACTGAACAACCAGGTAGCCAACGGAGCCCGCTTCGTTATTTTCCAGTATACAGTTTCTATAGTAGTGGCAACGTTTAAAAGACCTACCAACATTTACTACATTCCTGCCGGCGAAAAGGCCATTAAATACGGCGCAAAATATTCTGTACTGTCGGCAGTACTAGGCTGGTGGGGCTTACCCTGGGGGCCTATTTACACTATTGGCTCGCTGGGCACCAATTTTAAAGGAAAAGACATTACACAGGAGGTAGTAGCCCAATTTAATAACAGGCAGTAACCGCTGCCGGTGAACATATAACCATGAGAAGATTACCCATATACTTTCTGATAGACGTATCTGAATCGATGGTGGGAGAGCCTGTTCAGCTGGTAGAAGAAGGCATGGCCCGGATTATACGCGAGCTGAAGGCAGACCCTTATGCCATTGAAACGGCCTGGATATCGGTGATTGTATTTGCCGGACAGGCCAAAACACTGGTGCCTTTGCAGGAGCTGATTCATTTTTACCCGCCGCGTTTTCCTGTAGGCGGCGGTACGGCGCTGAGCAAAGGCCTGGGGCAGCTGATGTTTGAGCTGCGTAAAAACCAGGTAAAAACCACCTACGAGCAAAAAGGGGACTGGAAACCTTTGATTTTTATGTTCACCGATGGGGTACCTACCGATGAAACCAATGCTGCCATACAGGAATGGCAGCAGCAATGGCGCAGCAGTGTAAACCTGGTGGCCATTGCCATGGGTGCAGAAGCGGATACCCCTGTACTGCGCGAAATTACCGATCATGTACTGTTGTTTAACAACAGCAATGCGGATACATACAAGCAGTTTTTCAGGTGGATTACTGCTTCTATTAAAACCACCAGCGAAAGCGTGGAAAACAGCGGCAGCGGCTTTGAACTGGCTAAAACCGATGGCGATACCCTTTCTAAAATAGACCTTACCAAAGCGCCCCCGCCTGCACAGTATGCAGATAGCAATTTTGTAGTGCTGGCCGGTAAATGCCAGCATACACAGCGCCCCTATCTGATGAAATACCGGAAGGTGGTACAGCCTGCCGCTTTTTCGGGCCTGGACCTGCAAACCAGGGCTTACCGCCTGGTGGGTGCTTTTTCGGTAACGGAAGCTTATCACGAATTATCAGATAATATACAGCAACAGTTTTCTATTAATACCAGCGAGCTGATAGGCGTGCCTACCTGCCCCTGCTGTGGCAACCAGACTGCTTTTGCGGTGTGCGGCTGTGGTCAGGTACACTGTATTGGCGATGAAGAAGTGAGCCGTTGCCCATCGTGCGGTAACCAGGGCCGCTATACCTCATCCGGCGAAGAAGGTTTTGATGTGAACAGAACACAGGGTTAAAAGCACAATACGTAATGAATGCAACTCAACAGTACCTGGAGCAGCTTTTTGCCAATGGCAACCTGCCGGTTACCGAAGCCCGGAACAAGCTGCTACAGCAGTTTTGCCAGGATGAGGTAAACAGCAAAGCAGTTACTGAAATACTGACTTATCAAAATATGCTGATGGATAAATGGCAACTCTTTAACCGGATTACTACCATACAGGAACAGCCTTTTACCATACCTAACGCCACAGCGGGCAAGCCTTATGAAGCGGTGATTGACCGCGACCAGCAGGGCTGGGTAGATATGGAGGTGATTGAACTGAACGGTCTGGAAGATACCGGTTTGCAGTACGATGCAGAAACGGGCAGCATTACAGGCACACCAACGGCACACGGCGATAGAAAGCTGGTGTTACGTTACCGCCTGCAACAGGAGCCGGAGGAAGCGGAACCACACGAAAAAAGTATTCCGCTGGTAATTAACCCCAACCCCCGGCTGCTCTGGAAAAACCTGGGCAGTGATGCTACTGATTTGTACTGGAAAGAAGATGATATTGCTTTTACGGCACCACTGGGCGGAAAGCTGTTAGTAGCTGCCTCTAAAAGAGGCCGCTCGCATGCCAATACCGGTGGCTTCCGGGATGATGATATTGCTTACGGCCATTTTGGCCAGACCGGCTGGAGCGTGATAGCCGTGGCAGACGGTGCGGGCAGCGCCCCGCTGGCCAGGCAGGGCGCTAAACTGGCGGTAAATGCGGTAGTAAATTACTTTACCCCCGCACTTACCGGCGATGGCTTGCCTGAGCTGGAACTGCTGTTGCAGGAGTATAACCATGGTACCGGAGCAGATACACAGAAAAAGCTGAACCAGCAGATTTATACACACCTGGGCAAAGCCGCCCTGTATGCACATAAGCAGCTGGAAGCGTTTGCGCATACAAAAGAGGTGGCGCTGAAAGACCTGCACAGCACCCTGTTGTTTGTGTTGCTGAAACAGTTTGCTTTTGGATACGCTGTACTTTCCTTTAGTGTGGGTGATGGGGTAATAGGACTGGTAAATACAGACCAGACCGCGGCAATGTTGATGAACCGCCTGGATGTGGGCGAGTTTGGCGGCGGTACCCGCTTTATTACCATGCCGGAGATTTTTAAAAACGAATTGTTTTATACCCGTTTTGGCTGTAAGGTGGTGGACGATTTTTCGCATTTGTTTTTAATGACAGATGGTATCTTCGACCCTAAGTTTGTTACGGAGGCAGCACTGGAAAAGCCGGAGAAATGGCAGGAACTGATACGGGACCTGGCAGGGGAGAATGAGGATGGCAAAAAGGTGGAGCTGAGCCCGGACAATACGCAGGTAGCAGAAGAACTGTCGGCCTGGATGGATTTCTGGAGTGCCGGAAACCATGACGACAGAACACTGGCTATAGTTTTTTAAATTGCAGTTTGCACAGGATATGACTAAAAACGTTTCTTCAGTAATAACACCCGGAAAAGTTTACCAGTATGTAGATACAGGCGAGCCTATGCGGGGCGGTATGAAAGACGTGTATTTCAGCCCCGACAAATCGTATGTGGTGGCTTTTTACCGTGATGAGCAGGATGCTGTTTCCAAAGAACGCCTGCGTAAAATTGTAACCCAGTATTACGACAGCTTTTTTAACCGCGAAGGCGGGGATTATTATAAAGACCTGTATTGCTGGCCTACCGATATGGTGGAAGAAGGCCGTAAAACGGGTATAGTGGTGCCTGCCTACCACTCCAACTTCTTTTTCAAAAAAGGCTACGCCACCAGCGATCTTATTAAAGGCAAGGAAAAAGAGGGCAAATGGTTTGCCTCGCCCAAATTCCGCAACAAACAGTTTGCACTGCGCCTGGATGAGTCGGAACTGGGTAACTGGCTCAGTTACTTTCAGGTATGCCTCAACATAAGCCGTGGCGTAAAACGCCTGCACTCCGCCGGGCTGGCGCATTCTGACCTTTCTTATAAAAACGTACTGGTAGACCCGGTGAGTAAATCGGCTGCTATTATAGATATTGATGGCCTGGTAGTACCGGGCCTGTTTCCGCCCGATGTAATAGGCACGGCAGACTTTATTGCGCCGGAAGTGCTTGCCACCAAGCACCTGCATGTAAAAGACCTGAACCGGGTGCTGCCCAGCCGGGTTACCGACCTGCATGCGCTGGCGGTAATGATTTACATGTACCTGCTGTACCGCCACCCGTTAAAAGGGGGTAAAGTACACCACCTGGAGCCGGAAAAAGACGATCTGCTGTCGATGGGTAAAAAGGCCATGTTTATTGAGCATCCTACCGATGCCACTAACCGCCCCAATATAAGCCAGCTGAACCCGAAAGAATTGCCCTGGGCCGATGTAACGCGTATTCCTTATAGCGTAACCGGGCCTTACCTGAAAGCGTTGTTCGACCAGGCTTTTGTTACCGGCCTGCACGATCCGGCACAACGCCCGCCTGCTGAAATGTGGGAGCAGGCAATACTTAAAACCACCGATCTGATGCAGCCCTGCAGTAATACTGCCTGCGACCAGAAATGGTATGTGTTTGATAATACCAGCCGGCCCCGCTGCCCGTTCTGCGGAACGGCGCATAAAGGCACGCTGCCGGTGTTAGACCTGTATTATCAGTTTAAACCTGCTGTATGGCGGCCGGAAAATCACCGTTTAATGGTGTATAACAACCAGTACCTGTTTCAGTGGCATGTAAACAGAAACGTGGTGCGCAACGAAAAATTAACGGCGGAACAAAAAGTTCCGGTAGGATACTTTACCTTTTACCAGGGAAAATGGGTGCTGGTAAACCAGAAACTGGATTCTCTGAAAGATTTAACCAACGACGCGGAAGTGCCTTTGGGGGCTATGGTAGAAATTACAGATGGTAAAAGACTGCTGCTATCGAAAGAAGAGGGCGGCAGGGTAGTGCTGATTACTATGGCCAATAAATAAGTTTATTCTTAATAATTATAACTAACATGAACGAACTGGTACAACAGATTATTGACAACCCTTTGCCTTCGCTGGCAATTATTGGTAACCTGGTTATTATAGAAAGCCTGTTGTCAGTTGACAATGCGGCTGTGCTGGCTACTATGGTAATGGACCTGCCTGAAAAAGACCGCAACAAAGCATTAAAATATGGTATCTGGGGCGCTTATATTTTCCGTGGCTTTGCCATGTTATTTGCTGCCTTTTTAATAGGCATCTGGTGGCTGAAACCACTGGGCGGCTTATACCTGCTGTGGCTGGTGGTTGATCAGTTTAAAGATAAAGTGGGCTATGGCGAAAAAGGTGCTGCTGTATTTAAAATACTAAGCCTGGGCGGACTGCTGTGGGCTATTAAAGCCGATGCCACTGTAAACATTTATATGCTGTGGAGCTTCCGCGCACTGGCGGGTATTTATATCCTGTATCAGTTATATGCGTTAACCCGTAAAACGGAGCATCATGATAAAGAAGGCGAAGTAAGCAAATCAGACAACGCCATTTATAAATTCTTCCAGAACAAAATAGGGCCCTTCTGGTCTACCATTATTCTGGTAGAAGTAATGGATATGGCTTTCTCTATCGATAACGTGTTTGCAGCGGTAGCCTTTACCCCTAACATTCTGCTGGTTTGTATAGGTGTGTTTATTGGTATTCTGGCTATGCGTTTTGTAGCGCAAACCTTTGTTAAGCTGATGGAGCGTTACCATTTTCTGGAAACAGCAGCCTTTATTGTAATTGCTATTCTGGGTATTAAACTCATTTTATCGCTGTACGAGCATTTTTACGAAGGCACGCCGCTGGCGCAGTTTCTGGGTGGCCATACTGCCGATATTATTACTTCATTGTTAACAGTAGGCATCTTTATTGTACCTATGCTCACCTCTATTCTGTTTAACTTTCCTAAAAAGACAGTAACAGGAGAGGATCATAAATAAACTATTCTAAAAAAGTACCGGATGAAAAAAGGATTGATAGTAGTATTGGTGCTGGTGGCAGCAGGTGTGGCTGCCTGGTTTTTGCTGAAAAAGGAAGACAAACCAGAGCCGCCCAAACAGCAGCCACTGGCCATTAGCAAAAACAGCGAAACATTTAACCAGGCCTTTAACACGTTACTGGAAAACTATTACAGCCTGCAAAACGCTTTTGTAGAGTGGGATACGGCCAGCACTGCCAAAGCCGCTGCTGTACTGGCAGCCAGTGCAGAAAAAATACCTTTTAGCGAACTGAAAGGGGATACTATGATTGTAGCTACCGCCCGCTCTTTTGCAGAAAGTATTGCTGCGGAAGCCGGTACTGTTATTTCAGCAGCAGGTATTGAGGAAAAAAGACGTTCGTTTTACAACCTGTCTGAAAACCTGTACAACCTGGCAAGAACGGTAAAGTACGATAAGGCAGTGGTGTACCACGTAAAATGCCCTATGGCGTTTAACGATACAGAAGAAGCCTTCTGGATTGCCAGTGAGAACAAAGTGGAAAACCCTTATCTGGGTAAAAAGCATCCGAAGTATAAAGCAGGTATGCTGAATTGTGGTGAGGTGCAGGATTCGCTGGATTTCAGACAGAAATAGTTACATAGCAGCCTGGAAATGGCATAAAAAAGAAGCTGTCTCATATATAAATGAGGCGGCTTCTTTATTTTTTGTACCGTCAGTATAAAGCTCCTTCACACTTTATTTATGTAAGCTTATACCAGCACTATTAAGGCATGTTTGATTTTTACTCAACTTTCGTATTTTGGTAATTTAAAGCCCATTTACATCGTTTTACAACTATCTCAAAACCTGATATGAAATTGTTAACCTGCCTCCTGTTTATTTGCCCTTTATCCCTTCATGCTCAATCGCGTAACGACTGGGACGCGTTTACCAGGCAAGTAAAAGTTGCTGATTTTACCGGTAAAAAATTTAAACTGGAAGCCGCCGTGAAAGTAGAGCTGATTGACTCCACAGCAGAAGCGGAGTTATGGGCAAGGGTTGATAAAGCGGATAAGAAAACGGGCTTTTTTTACAACATGATGGACAAACCCATTCGTTCCGGCAACTGGGCTGTTTACACTATAAACGGCAAAGTTGATAAAGGGGCTGTTAACCTGGCCTTCGGTGGACTCTTTTCACGACGTGGTATTTTTTATTTTGACTATTTCCGTTTGTGGATAGAGAATACTAAAGATCAGTTTGAAGAAATTCTTCTTCCTAACGGCGATTTTGAAGAAGATTCTCTGCGAAACTGGGCCGGCTTTAATATGAATACAGCCTTTAAATTGACGCTGGCAAGTGACACATTCTTTCACGGTAAAAAAGCGCTCAAAGTGGATGGCGCTGCATTTAAAACTGCACCGGTTTTAGGTGCAAATAACGTCGTGGGCAGATATGCACCGGTTAACGGTATAAATATATACTACGAAACATATGGAGAAGGAGCGCCCTTGCTCCTGTTGCACGGTAATTCTCAGTCGATCAGCTCCTTTTATGCACAGATACCGGCATTTGCTAAAAAGTATAAAGTGATTGCAGTTGATACACGCGGACAGGGAAAATCAGGTGATGATGGCAAGATGTATACCTACGACCAGTTTGCGTCTGATATGAATGCCTTGCTGGATTATTTACATATAGACAGTGCACATATAGTTGGCTGGAGTGATGGCGGCAATACAGGCCTGATTATGGCTATGAAATATCCTGCCAAAGTAAAGAAACTGGTGACAATGGGAGCGAACGTTTTTATAGACGATACAGTGGTTGAAAAATGGGTGTTCAAAGAATTGGATCATCAGTTAAAAGAACTTAAGAACGACACCACTTCCCGGGCAAACAACAGGAGACGGCTGATTAATATGCTGTTGACTGAACCAAGGCACTCTTTTGATGATTTAAATACAATCCATTGCCCGGTATTAGTGGTGGCAGGAGAGAAGGATGTTACAAAGCCGGAGCATACAAAACAGATTGCAACACATATTATGGGAAGTACTCTGCTTATCGCTCCTAAGGAAACGCATTACTATCCCACAGAAAACGCAGCTTCATTCAATAAAGTAGTGCTTGACTTTTTTGAAAAACAGTAAGAGTCAATTTCAGCGTTTACTCAGGTTGTAAGTTACCAGCCTCATGTAACGTATTTCAGTTAATCTTTTCGGTGATTGACGATTAATTACCCGGAAAGCAACAATAAAGAAAAAGCCGTCGCAAATTACTTTTGAGACGGCTTTTCCTTTATTAAGGCTCGTACTGTATTACAATCTTCGCGTTCTTTTTCAGGTCCGATGACAGCGATAGTTCATACCGTTTATCGCCACAGGTAATTACCATCAGCGCCGTATTAGGTGGCACGGTACCCAGATTGTCTGCTACCATTACCAACTCATGCACACGGTCCTGCGGTGTAGCGTGAATATTTACCACAAGTGGTTCGTAGGCCAACCGCTTTTTAAACAGCACTGCTTCGTTGTTGTGGTATACTGTTACAGTATCGTTGTCTATTTCTCCGTTGTCGTACAGCTTAACAGTAATCTCCGGAGAATGCACTAGCAGTGTTTTTTCTGTTTTGCTTTCCCTTTGTTTCAGAATGGGGGGCACGGGCACCTGCCGTACAGGGGGAGCCATTACCACCGGCGGCTGAACTTTTAAAGAATCTGTTGTTTTATTGCGTGGCACAATTACCAGCGCGCTGTCCACAGGTTTTTTAGGTGTAACCGGTGGCGTTGTTTTTTTGCTGCTGTTTTGCAGGCGGGCATTGTCGTTCGGCATCAGGTTGGCTTCTGCACCGGGTTTTATTTTCATGCCCGGTTTCGCATTCTGTTTGCCATTTACCAGAAAGTCTTCTTTGTAAAAATCAGACTCCGGCGATCGTTTCAGGTATACTTTCCCCGAGCCGCAGGGGCTTTTATCTGCTACGCTTTCCGATGTGTAAGTGCCTTCCAGAAATTCCTCTTTACCTTCTTTGCGCCAGGTAAGATAACAGGTCATAGCACAGGCACCACTGCCATCCAGGGTTTTCACCTCCAGCATTTTGTTTTCGCGGATAAGCACGTTGGCGGTTTTATCCATAAAAATGCCCTGCAAACTGGCCTTGCCGTAAAACGTAACATCCTTATAAGAGTAAGTAACCCCTTTCAGGGCTTTATCAGGTTCCTCTTTAATCTGAACCTCATATTTATATTGCTGTTTCAGCGCTCCGAAGCCCTGCACAAAATACCCTTTCCATATACCAGTGAGGTTCTGGGCGGTGCTAAAGGCAGGTAGCGCAAGCAATGAAAGCATAAAAACCTTGTACCTCATAAAAACAAATGTAATAATGTAAGATAGTACAACAGCGTAAGGAAGCGTTAAAACATGAAAAATACTACTTTTGTGTCCCTTTTATGATAAATATTACTTTCCCGGACGGAGCAGTGCGCCAATATGAAAGTGGCAGTACTGCGTTAGACATTGCCAGGTCCATTAGTGAAGGACTGGCCAGAAAAGTGTTGGCCGCGAATGTCGATGGCCAGGTATGGGACGCCACAAGGCCCCTTACTGCAGACGCAAACGTGAAGTTTCTGACGTGGGACGACACGGATGGCAAATCAACGTTCTGGCACTCTTCTGCCCACCTGATGGCGGAAGCGGTGGAAAGCCTGTTTCCCGGCGCTAAGTTCTGGGTAGGACCTGCGTTGGACAAAGGTTTTTATTATGATATTGATCTGGGCGACCGTAAAATATCTGAAGAAGACCTGGCCGGGCTGGAAAAGAAGATGAACGAACTGGCTAAGCAAAACAACGCCTATGTACGTAAAGAAATGCCCAAGGCAGAAGCCATTGCATACTTTACAGAAAAGGGCGATGAATACAAGCTGGACCTGCTGGGCAACCTGGAAGATGGCAAAATAAGCTTTTACACACAAGGGCAGTTTACCGATCTGTGCCGTGGGCCCCATATTCCTGCCACCGGCGCTATCAAAGCTATCAAGCTTACCAATATTGCCGGTGCGTACTGGAAAGGCAACGAAAACAACAAACAGCTTACCCGTATATATGGTGTTACTTTTCCCACACAGAAGGAACTGGATGAGTACCTGCTGATGCTGGAAGAGGCCAAAAAACGCGACCACCGTAAACTGGGTAAAGAACTGGGTATTTATACCATGGATGATGATGTGGGCCCGGGTTTACCGCTGTGGTTGCCTAATGGTACCATTATTATTGAAGAGCTGGAAAAGCTGGCTAAGGAAACGGAAGAAGATGCCGGCTACAAAAGGGTAGTAACCCCGCACCTGGCAAAAGAGAGCATGTACCTGACCAGCGGTCACCTGCCTTATTATGCAGATAGTATGTTCCCGGCCATGGAAATGGACGGTACCAAATATTACCTGAAGGCCATGAACTGCCCGCACCACCACAAAATATTCAGTGCAGAGCAGAGAAGCTATAAAGACATGCCGTTACGCCTGGCGGAATATGGTACCTGTTACCGTTACGAGCAGAGTGGTGAGTTGTTTGGGCTGATGCGGGTACGCTGCCTGCACATGAACGATGCGCATATTTACTGTACCAAAGAGCAGTTTGCGCAGGAGTTTAAGGCGGTGAACGATATGTACGTGAAGTATTTCAACATTTTTGGTATTGACAAGTACGTGATGCGTTTGAGCCTGCACGATCCTGCCAAACTGGGTCAGAAATACATTAACGAGCCGGAACTGTGGCTGGAAACCGAGCAGATGGTGCGTGAAGTATTGCAGGAAACCGGCACGCCGTTTATTGAAGTGCAGGATGAAGGCGCGTTTTACGGTCCTAAAATTGATGTACAGATATGGAGTGCGATAGGCCGCGAGTTTACCCTGGCCACCAACCAGGTAGATTTTGCGCAGGGCCGCCGCTTTAAACTGGAGTTTACCAATAAAGACAATTCGCCGGAAACCCCGCTGATTATTCACCGTGCACCACTGGGTACGCACGAAAGGTTTATCGGCTTTCTGTTAGAGCATTACGCTGGTAAATTCCCCGTATGGTTAGCGCCGCAGCAGGTGAAAATTCTGCCTATCAGCGATAAATTTTTACCCTACGCGCAGGAGGTAATGCAACAATTACGCAAGGCGCGCGTTAGAGTAGACATTGACGACCGCAGCGAAAAGATTGGTAAAAAAATCCGTGAAGCTGAGCTGAGCCGCGTGCCGTACATGCTGGTGATTGGTGAGAAAGAGGTGGCCGAAGGGCGTTTATCTATCCGCAGACAGGGGGTAGGTGATACCGGAAGCGTAACCGTGGAAGAGTTTATTAACACCGTGAAAGAGGAAATTGCTGAAAGAAAAGCATAAATAGTTTAATTTAGAGGTTGAAAATCATTTTTTACTAAACAACAATGAATGGCTTTACCAAATAGAGGGGGAGGAAGGTTTAACCCCAGGATGAACAGACAACCAGAGCCCGAACATCGTATCAACGAGAGAATCAGGGTACCTCAGGTTCGTTTGGTTGGTGATAATGTTACAGTAGGTGTGTATCCGCTGGAAGAGGCGCGTAAGATAGCGCAGCAGCAGGAGTTAGACCTGGTGGAAATTTCGCCGAATGCCGATCCTCCCGTATGTAAAGTGATCGATTATAAAAAATTCCTTTACGAGAAAAAGCGTAAGGAAAAGGAAATGAAGGCAAATGCCAAGCAGAGCGAGGTAAAAGAAATCCGCTTTACGCCTGGTACGGATGATCACGATTTCGATTTTAAATCGAAACATGCCGAAAAATTCCTGAAAGATGGCAACAAGGTAAAAGCTTACGTTCAGTTTAAAGGCCGCGCTATTATGTTTAAAGACAGAGGCGAGCTGTTGCTGCTGAAGTTTGCTGAGCGTTTAACCGAAGTAGGTGTACTGGAAGGCATGCCTAAAATGGAAGGAAAAAGAATGCTGGTAATGTTTGCCCCTAAAGGTTCTAAAAAGCCTGCTGCGGGTGCCAAAGCATAACTACCTCATTAATAGTGAAAAAGCGCCTTTATAGGGCGCTTTTTCTTTTTTAACTTTCGACAGTAAAAACTGCCCGGTTATTTACATTGCATCAAGAATTGTAATATACACCTTCTCGCTGGTAGTAAATTTTGAAATCTCATTTATTTTCTGTTACCTTTGCAACCCCAAAAGGGAACCATTACCCATATGGCTCAACAAGAGTCCCGTCTGTTCGGGAACGCCAGCAGGGTGTAATCTTACCAGATTATTGATATGCCAAAGGTTAAAACCAACTCAAGCGCAAAAAAACGCTTTAAGGTAACAGCAACAGGAGAAATCTCTTATCAGAGACCTTTTAAACGTCACATCTTAACTAAAAAATCTAACAAACGCAAAAGAGCTTTAGGCCAGAAAGCAATTGTTGGAGCGCCTAACAAAGATTTCGTTATGCGTTTATTACGTCTGAAATAAGATCGACTTTAAAAATTATCTGTTAATTACTTCAATCTGATTTTAATATGCCACGTTCAGTAAATGCGGTAGCATCAAGGGCAAGAAGAAAGAGAATTCTTAAACAAGCCAAAGGTTTTTACGGTAAACGTAAAAATGTATATACAGTTGCCAAAAACATTGTAGAAAAGGGTATGACCTACAGCTATGTAGGCCGTAAACTGAAAAAACGCGAATACCGTCAGCTGTGGATCGCCCGTATCAACGCTGCAGTAAGAGCAGAAGGTTTAACTTACAGCAAGTTTATTGATAAGTTAAACAAAAAAGGTATTGAACTGAACCGTAAAGTGCTGGCTGACCTGGCTATGAACGAGCCTGCAAGCTTTAAAGCGCTGATCGATTCTGTAAAATAATTGTCGCTATAGCAACAAAAAAAGACCGGAGGTATATACTTCCGGTTTTTTTTGTATAGTTATATTGTCAAAAAACTATTTTTGCACCGTTATAGGATTTCCTTTACTTAAAAAGTACAACGACACTAGAGGATGAACAATACGTACACCGACCTGGTGAAACAAACTTTCCACTTTCCGCAGGAAGGTTTTAATACAAGCAGCGATGGCTATCTTGAATTTAATGGCTTAGATCTGAAAGCACTGATTGAAAAGCACGGTACGCCTATGAAGCTTACCTACCTGCCTAAAATTGGTATGCAGATTAACAAGGCCAAAAGCATGTTCGAGAATGCTATGAAGAAGCACAAGTACGAAGGCAAGTATTTCTATTGCTATTGTACTAAAAGCTCCCACTTTTCCTTTGTAGTGGAAGAGGCGCTGAAGCATGAGATTCACCTGGAAACATCCTTTGCGTACGACATTGAGATTATTAATAAGTTGTACGCCCGCCGTAAAATAAACAAGGAAACCTTTATCATCTGTAACGGATTCAAGCAAAAGTCATACACTTCGCGTATTGCCAAGCTTATCAACAGCGGATTTAAAAATGTAATTCCCGTACTGGATAATAAGGAAGAACTGGATGCCTACAAACGCAGCGTAAAACAGCCCTTTAAACTGGGTATACGTGTTGCTGCGGAGGAAGAACCTAACTTCCCGTTCTATACCTCCCGCCTGGGCATACGCCAAAGGGATATTCTGGAGTTTTACGTAGATAATATTGAAGGCTACGAAGACAAGTTTCAGCTGAAAATGCTGCACATTTTTCTGAACAAGGGTATTAAAGACGATATTTACTATTGGAGTGAGCTGAACAAAATCATCAACCTGTACTGCCAGCTGAAGAAGATTTGTCCTGAGCTGGATTCTATTAACATAGGTGGTGGTTTTCCCATTAAGCACTCTTTAGGTTTTGAATATGACTACCAGTTCATGATTAATGAAATTGTAGGCAATATTAAAAAGACCTGTAAAAAAGCAGGCGTTCCTATGCCGAATATCTATACCGAATTCGGTTCCTTTACTGTAGGGGAGAGCATGGCGCATATTTACAGCGTAATAGCCCAGAAGCAACAGAACGATCGGGAAATCTGGTATATGATCGACTCTTCATTCATTACCACCCTGCCGGATACCTGGGGTATTGGAGAGAAATTTCTGATGCTGCCGGTGAATAAATGGGATAATGATTACCAACGAGTCGTTTTAGGGGGTATTACCTGTGACAGCCACGATTACTACGATTCTGAAGAGCATATTAACGAGGTATTTCTGCCCAAGCTGGAACATGCCAGCAATAAAGGCGATTCGCCCAACAAGGAACCGCTGTATGTAGGCTTCTTTCATACCGGTGCTTATCAGGATCAGATCAGTGGTTATGGTGGTATTAAACACTGCCTTATTCCATCGCCCAAACACATTATTGTAGGGCATGATAAAAACGGTAAGCTGGTTGACTGGGTGTATGCCAAAGAGCAAAGCGCCCAAAGCATGTTAAAGATTCTGGGTTATATGTAGAAGTAAAAAGGATAAAGTAAAAAAAGCCGCAACTGTTATACAGTGGCGGCTTTTTTATGGGCACTCAGTTCTCTTTTACATTGTTGTATCCATTGGTAATTCATTCTGCGAACGTATTTAGGGTGCAGGTCTTTCTCGTTCAGCACAGCCTGAAACTGGCTAACCGCTTCTCCATTGCGTTTCAGGCGTTGCAGCAGTTTGCCATAATGGTAGCGGGCTTCCATGGAGTGGTGCACGCGTATCACTTTTTTATATTCTTCTTCTGCCTGTGTAGTGTTGCCGGTAGCTTCCAGTACTCTTGCATAAATCAGTTCATCGTCAGATTTGCTGAAGCCGGGATTACGCAAAGGAAGGGCTTTATTAAAGCTGGCTAAGCTTTCGGCGTACTGTGCGTTGTGAAAATACAATTTGCCCAGGCGAAACAACAAATCCGGATCGTTAGCCCACAGGCCCTGTGCGCAGGCATTGGTAAGTTCTATGGCCCTGCCATATTGTTTCTGACGGGCATACTCATCGGCCAGCATCATACGGTTGGCATCGGTATCTGCCACGCGCAGGCGGTGTTCCAGCTCACGGCTTTTGAAGTTGGGAAATAGCGTACGTTGCACATTTTCCGCTGCGTTACCTGCGGAAAAACCCGGCATAATTTCCCGGACAAAATAAACAATGCATCCTACCAGCGGCAGAAAAATCAGCAGATAAATCCATTCCTTCCTGCCGGTTTTCAGGCAGTGCAGAATGCATAAAATCTGAAGAACAACAACAAGGGAGTAGTATTGGGTCCAGGATTCATCGAAAAACATTGTGTTTTTTCCGTAAATAAAATATAATCCTGTCAAACCTCCTCATAAGCCCGCTACTTTTTCTTCAGGTTGTTGCAGTTCCTGTATATAACCACGTAGCTTTTGCAGGTAAACGCCATATAATTTATGCAGGTACCAGCGGGTAAAAAAATGTTGCGGTATAGATAACAAGGCAACAGCTGCCAGTGCTTTCAGCCATACAGTAGTAGTTTTAGGGCTGAATATACGCTCAGCAACATCTGCGTGCAGCCGGCTGTATTCAATCTGGTGCAGCCACAAACTATAAAACAAACACAATGGCAGCAGCAGCATGCTTAGCCAGTATACTCTTTTTACATAACGGCTGAGTATTGCGTTTATAACCGAAAGATTTTCTTTTACCGGCAGCGGAGCGGTTGCTGTTTTGTCAATGTATTTTACCAGATAGTATTGAAACAGCCCGAAGCCCACGGTAATAATGAGGAAAGAGCCAAAATATGCCCGCATTACAAACCCGGCTTTAGATAAAGCAACTGCTATAAAAGCAATAGTAAACACAATGGAAAATATAATCTCCAGCCACAGGCTGCGTTTCAATTTATCCAGCACGGATTGCGCCTGCCCTTTTAATAACAGGGCTATATCTGTTTCAGAATATTCTGTGGCGGGCTGCGACAGTTTCTGTTTTAGTTGTTGTTTCAGATCATCCAGTTCCATATACACCTATTGAGCAGGTTCGTAATGTTTTTTACTTTCTTCTTTCAAACGGCTTTTCACGCGGTTCATTTTTACGGCTACGTTGTTGGCAGTAATGCCCAGCATATCGCCAATTTCCTGGTAGCTGTAATCTTCCAGGTATAGCATTACCAGTGCCTTGTCAATTTTAGAAAGGGTAGCAATGGCTTTATACATGGCCATCAGTTGTTCCTGCACCGGGTCTGGCGTATCGGAAGTTTCCGGAAAGTTGGTGGCCAGTACCACAGCGCTTCTGCGTTGTTCCTTTTTAAAATAAGTAATAGCGGTGTTCAGCGCCACCCGGTACAGCCAGGTGCTGAAGCGGGCATCGCCTTTAAAGTGCGGGTAACTTTTCCATGCCTGTAAGGTTATTTCCTGAAAAAGATCTTCCCGCTGCTCACTGTTATCCATATACAGGTTACAAACCTTATGTATAATGTTCCGGTGTTGTGAAAGCAGCGCAATAAATTCAGCGGATTCGGGCATACTTATAATTAATACATAACGGGAGTAACGGTGTAACCTTGTTTGCGCAGCAGGGCAATAACGCCTTTGTTGCCACCGAGGTGTCCGGCGCCTACTGCAAAAAAGGTGGGTTGCTGTTTAGCCTGTGCAGCTATTTTGGGTACCCAGTTGGCGTTTCGGTTGTATAATAATACAGGTGCGTATTTGCCCAGGTCTTTATCTTCCACTACTTCCTGCTGCAGTTTATCCAGGTCTTTATTCTGATACATGTTTACCAGTTTGGTATTGGTGCGTTGCAGACTATCGAAGTTGTACAGCATTTCTTTCAGGCTTTCTGCCTGTGCTTTATAGGGAATAGAATCGAAGATGCTCATTTGAAAGGCGATTGTTTCCAGCCCGTTCACCGGCATGTTCAGTTCTTTGGCCATCATCATAAATACGGTTTCCCAGCCTTCGGGTTTGCACTGCATCATAGCAGGGTATAACATGGAGGCCAGTAATATAGGTTTGGACGATTTAAACAGCAGCATGGGAATGCCGGTGCGCTTTTGAAACAGCGTGGCCACCGAGTCGTAATCTTTAGGCGATAAAAAATCACTGAGCGACTGTTTGTTTTTCATAGGCATGTATTTCAATGCTTCCAGTGCCATGGTGGGATCGTCCATATCCAGCTCCAGATACAATTGTTGGGTGCTGCGGAATGCTTTTTTAATAGCAGAATCTATTTTCAGCTGATCCTGACACACCAGGTGGTGGGTGCCATACAAATAAGAGGCGGAGTGGATGCCTTTTCCGCTTATCTTCCACAGCAGTGTTTTTTCAGTGGGCTTTTGCGCCAGACATACGCCGGAGATAAAGAAGGCTATAATAGGTATCAGGTATTTCATATCACACGAAAGGTATGGTTTTATACATTAGTATAGCGGCAGGGCAAAACATTACAGGCTAAAAATAAAAAACCCTGTGTGAATACACAGGGTACTAAACCAAAACCAACTCTTATGAAACTATCCTTATCTAACCAATTAGTTAATCGCAATTTCTTTAGGCGTTACTTTTACTTCTTCTTTTTTAGGAAGCAGCAGTTCCAGTACACCATTTTCATACTTAGCCTGTATGCCATCCACATTAATAAGATCGTCTACAGTAAAACTTCTTTTGAAGCTGGATATGCTGAATTCACGGCGATGTGTTTTTTGTTCTTTCTGTTCCTGCTCCGCTTTCTTTTCATAGCTGATAGTTAAAAGACCTTTCTCCACATTAATTTTAAAATCGCTCTTGTTTAAACCCGGAGCAATCAGTTGTACCTGGTAACCGTTGTTATTTTCGTAAATGTTTACCGGAGGTACGTTGTTAGTGTGTGCATTGTTAGCAGGGAAAGAAGTAAAGAACTCATCAAAAAGATTTCCCAGATTTCTGTAGTTGTGTTTTACCAGTGTCATAATTATTCCTTTTTTAGTTTTTTGAATTTGTTGTTCCGGAACAAGTAGTTCAAATGGCGTTCCATGCCGTTTTTTGGGCCTTATTCCGTACAAAATGGCAAGATTTGTAGTAGTTTTGTGCCTTTTTGTCTGTTATTGATCTGTGAAAAGGTCAAAATGTCATAAAAAAGGTTTTTACGGAACGATGTTTTCACGTAATTTTGTTATCCTAACAAAGGAAAAGGAGGAATAAGCGAGATGTATCCAGCAGAAATAGTACTGCCAATGAAGGCAGAATTAACAGATAACGGTTTTGATGAAATGGTAACTCCTGACGAAGTAGATACCACTATAAAAGCAGCAGGTACTACCCTGGTAATGATTAACTCTGTATGCGGTTGTTCCGCAGGCAGTGCAAGACCCGGTGTACTGATGGCAGTAAGTAATACAGAAAAGCGTCCTGACAGACTTACTACCAGCTTTGCAGGTTTTGATGTAGACGCTGTTAAAAAGTTAAGAGAGCATTTATTGCCTTACCCACCGTCTTCACCCGCCATCGCTTTATTTAAAGATGGCCAACTGGTGCACTTTATAGAGCGCCACCAGATTGAAGGCAGACCGGCACAGGCAATAGCACATAATTTAATCGCCGCTTTCAATCATTATTGTTAAGCCGCTAAAGAGCCTCGATGTTAGCCGCAAGGCTTTCATCATGGATGGGTTAGTAAATAGTTCCCCCTGATTCTTCAGGGGGATTTTTATTTGCTGCCAGCTTTGTAAGGCTGATACCGCATTTTTCTCTAACATTGCAACGCATTGAAACCTATTACGGATGTATCCTAACTTATACTATCTCTTTAAAGAACTGTTCGGTATCGAAATTGAGGCCCTTAAAGTCATCAACTCCTTCGGCTTTTTTGTAGCCATTGCTTTTTTCATATCTGCATGGGTATTGATGAAGGAATTAAAGCGCAAAGAGAAAGAAGGATTGCTTACTTATGAAGACACGAAGGTGATAGTAGGTAAACCTGCTTCTGCTACAGAGCTGCTTGTTAACTTTATACTCGGCTTTGTATTCGGTTATAAAATACTGGGCGTACTGTTTACCGAAGGTGCGTTAAAAGATCCGCAGGCTTTTATCTTCTCTTCTGCCGGTAGTATTCCTGCCGGTATGGTATTGGGTTTGTTTTTTGCCGGCCTGAAGTGGTGGGATAAGAACAAGGCTAAAATGCCGAAGCCGATGGAGAAGGATATGAGAATATGGCCGAGCGACCGGGTAGGAGATATTACCATTCTGGCGGCAATATTCGGCTTTCTGGGTGCTAAAGTTTTTGATAACCTGGAAAACTGGGATCGGTTTATACAAGACCCTATTGGTAACCTGCTGGCGCCTAGCGGGCTTACTTTTTACGGGGGGCTTATTTGTGCTACCATAGCTATTGTGGTGTTTCTGCGTAAGCATAATGTAAACATTATTCATGCTGCGGATGCCTTTGGGCCGGTGCTGATGTTATCGTACGGTTTGGGCCGTGTAGGTTGCCAGGTAGCGGGCGATGGGGATTGGGGTATTGTAAACACCAAACCCAGGCCTTTCAGCTTTATACCCGATTGGGCATGGGCTTACGATTATGCGCATAACGTAAACAAAGAGGGGGTTCCTTTACCGGGTTGTACCTGGGATGACTATTGCACGCATTTGCCACAGCCAGTGTATCCTACGCCATTGTATGAGATTATTATGAGCCTGGCTTTGTTTTTCCTGTTATGGTCGTTACGCAAGCGTGTAAAGGTTGCCGGACGTTTGTTTGCCGCTTATTTATTTGTGAATGGGCTGGAGCGTTTTCTGATTGAAAAAATACGGGTGAACACGCCACAGAATTTCTTTGGTTTTCACCCTACACAGGCAGAGATTATTTCTACCTGCCTTATGCTGGCTGGTATAGCCCTGTATCTGCTGGCCCCACAATTACAAAAAAGCAAATTCCTTAATTCGCCGCCGCCCAGGCAGGTGAATGGCTGATAAAACAGCTGATATTTTTCAAAAGCCTCCGTAAGGGGGCTTTTTTGTGCCCGGTAATTCCCGCTATCCCGGTTTATAACCGTTTATCCCATCCGTGTAACAGAACGGGGCTTTACACGTAGTAGTGCCGGTGAATGTGCGCGCCATTCATCAGTAATAGCAACCGTTCGAAGTAAAGCATTGTACTGTGTAAAACATAGTACCTATTTTAGACCTGTAATTAATGACAACCACTTCCAAACATATTACCGTGAGAAAATTTACTCCAATATTCCTTTTACTGCTTGTTTTATCTGCCCGGCAGGTATTACAGGCGCAAGTGCCCGCGGGCAGCCTTAGTGGCAGGGTGCTGGGCAAACAGCACCCTTTAGAGGCAGCTACTGTGCAATTACTGAAGGCAAAAGACTCCAGCCTTATTAAAACAGCTGTTTCGGATAAAGCAGGTGTATACACCATAGCCGGTGTGGTACCCGGCAGCTACCTGGTAGCGGTAGAAGCGGTAGGCTACGAAAAACGCTATTCGCCGCTTATTACTGTAACCAAAGCCACGCAGCAGCTACAGGTGGCGGATATACAGCCGGAGCTGGCAAAAGCAGCTCTGGAAGGCGTTACCGTTACCGCTAAGAAGCAACTGATAGAGCAGAAACTGGATAAAACCATTGTGAATGTAGATGCATCGCCCACCAATGCCGGATTAAGCGCGCTGGATGTGCTGGAAAAATCGCCCGGTATTACGGTGGATAAAGACGGTAACATAAGCCTGAAAGGAAAGGCAGGTGTACTGGTGCTGGTAGATGGCAAGCCTACTTATTTAAGCGGAACTGACCTGGTAAATATTCTGAAGAATATGCCGTCTTCCAATCTGGATCAGGTGGAGATTATGACCAATCCCCCCGCACGGTACGATGCGGCTGGTAACTCAGGGGTAATTAACCTGCGTACTAAAAAAACGAAAATAACCGGCTTCAATGGCAGCGTAACCCTGGGGGCGGGCATGGGGTTAAGGCCTAAAAGCAACAACAGTATCAATCTCAATTACCGCACCGGTAAGGTTAACCTGTTTGGCAACTATAGCCATTACTGGAATAAAAACCAGCAGGATACCCGTATTACCCGCAATTTCCGCAACCAGTCTACAGAAGAAATTATGTCTGTGTTTACCCAGCGTACCGTTATGAAGCGCAACAACCAGAGCCATAATTTTAAGGCAGGGGTGGACTACTACCTTACCTCCAAAACTACTATTGGTGGTGTAGTAACGGGTTTCTTTAACCCACGGGTAAGTGATAACGACAATGTTACCCAGATAACCAAACCGGGCGCAGTACAGGTAGACAGCATTACCGTGGCAGATTATAATGATAAAGGACACTTTAACAATCTGGGCGCAAACGTTAACCTGCGGCATCAGTTCGATTCAACCGGAAGAGAATTTACAGCCGATGTGGATTATCTGCAATACAAGGGCGAGAACAATCAGTATTTCCGTAATATATTCTACAACGGGGGATGGAGCAAAACCCGGGCAGATGAATATATGAACGGAGCTTTGCCTTCTGATATCCGCATCTACAGCGCCAAGGCAGATTATACACACCCTATGAAAGACAAATCGAAGCTGGAAGCCGGTGTAAAAACCAGTGTGGTAAAAACAGATAACGATGCCCGTTATACCGTACAGAACCTTGCCACGGGCAACTGGGATACCGATAAAGGCCGTAGTAACCACTTTGTGTACCGCGAAAACATTAATGCTGCATACGCCAATTATAGCAGACCGCTGAGCAAAAAATGGAGTGCCCAGCTGGGGGTGCGGGTAGAGAATACCAATGCCAGAGGCGAGCAGCTGACTACCGGCGAAGTGTTTAACAGAAACTATACCCAGCTGTTTCCTACTGCCTATATTGGTTATACCGCTAACGGGAAAAACCAGTTTGCGTTAAGCTATGGCAGAAGAATACAGCGGCCCGATTATGAGGATATGAACCCGTTTTATTATTTCCTGGACAAGTATACGTTTGAAAAAGGCAATCCCAGTCTGCGTCCGCAGTTTAGTCATAATATTGAGTTGAACCATACCTGGAACAGCTTTCTTACCTCTGGTATCGGCTATTCACAAACCAATGATATCATCATGGATGTGCTGGAACAGGTAGATAGTATTACTACTACCTACCAAACCAAAAGCAACATAGCCAAAACCAAAGTGTATACCGCAAGCATAAGCGCTAATATGCCGGTAACCAAATGGTGGAAGGCCAATATTTATGCGCAGGCCAACCACAGCCGCTTTAGTGGGGTGGTAAATAATGGTTACCTGGAAGTAAATGGCAATGCCTTTATGACCAATATCTCTAACCAGTTTCAGATTGGTAAAACCTGGAACCTGGAACTGAGTGGCTTTTTCCGCAGCAGTGCCGTAGAAGGGGTGATTGTTTCCAAACCCATGGGAGCGCTGAACTTTGCGGTGAGCAAACAGATAATGAATAAAAAAGGCAGCCTGCGACTCAACATTCGCGACTTTTTAAACGTACAGGCTTTCAGAGGTTACAGCCGTTATCAGAATGTAGATATAAATATCTATAACCAATGGGATAACCGTGTGGTGAATGTGAGTTTCACGTATCGTTTTAGCAAGGGGCAGGCGGCGCAGCAGCGTAAAAGAGGCGGAGCAGGCGATGAACAAAACCGGGTGAAGGGCGACAATTAACAATCTTTTGATACCGCTCATCCAGATTTGACATTTTTATTTCCGGAACGTGCAACATCTTCACCTTATCGGTTATCAACCACAAAAAATTGATTTAAGTTTCTCATGTGCATTATATAGTAACGGCCCTGATGTCTATCAGGGCTTTTGTTTTTTATGTATATTGCCGCCCTATGACAGTTGAACAAATTAAGGATATGAGGGACCGTGTTAGTGTCCTGAGGAGGTTTCTTTGACGTCGATAATCGTATTGCCAAAATAGATAACGACCGTCAGCTCTCACTCTCGCCGGGCTTTTGGGACGATAACCAGCGTGCCACGGCTATTATGAAAGAAATTAAGGTAAATGAATTCTGGCTGAAGCTGTACCGGCAGGTAGAGGCGGCAGTGGAAGATTTTGCAGTGTTATTCGATTTCTGGAAAGGGGGAGATGCTACAGAAGAAGAAACCCGTGCCTCTTACGAGCAGGCACTGAAAGAGATTGAAGACACGGAGTTTAAAAGCACGCTTAACCAGCCGGAAGATGAACTGCCGGCCGTATTGCAGATTAACCCGGGTGCTGGCGGTACCGAAAGCCAGGACTGGGCAGAGATGTTATTACGCATGTACCGCATGTATGGTGATAAGCAGGGCTGGAAGGTATCTGAACTGGATTACCAGGAAGGCGATGGTGCCGGTATTAAAGCCGCTACGTTACAGTTTGACGGGCCTTTTGCCTACGGCTTTCTGAAAGCCGAAAGCGGGGTACACCGGCTGGTGCGTATATCACCTTTCGACAGTAATGCCCGCAGGCATACTTCTTTTGCTTCTGTATTTGTGTACCCGCTGATTGACGATAGTATTGAAATTGCCGTAAACCCCGCCGAATTGGAATGGGAGTTTTACCGCAGTGGTGGTAAAGGTGGCCAGAACGTAAACAAGGTAGAAACCGCGGTGCGTTTGAAACACTTACCCAGTGGTATTATTGTGGAATGTCAGCAGGCACGTACACAGGGCGAAAACCGCGAACTGGCTTTGAAAATGCTGAAGAGCCGTTTGTACGAGGAAGAACTGCGCCGCCGCGAGGAGGCCAAGAACGCTACCAATGCCAGCAAAAAGAAAATTGAGTGGGGCAGCCAGATACGGAGTTATGTATTTCACCCGTATAAGATGATTAAAGATCACCGTACGGATTATGAAGTGGGTAACGTGCAGCCTGTAATGGATGGCGAGCTGGATGGCTTTATTAAAGCCTATCTGATGAGCGCCAAGGAAGAAGAAGCCTAAGCTGTTTACAGCTTCCCATATTTGTAAGTAAACCGGAACCAGCGTTTCCGGTTTATTTTTTTCTCCATATCCACAATCAGCTGTTTCCGTTCCAGCTGTTTCAGATCGGGTAGCTGCAGTGCATTGCCCTGTAATTGTTTCAGCTGCTCAATAGCTACAAAACCAAAGGCGCAGATACCTGCCAGGCAAATAGAAAAGGTTTGTTTGCGGCTTTGCGAACAGGGCAGGGCGGCAATGTATGCTTTCAGTTGCGTAACCTGTGCGGCAAAAAACTGCTCAAAGGTGTAAGCGTTGGTCATGCGGTTGGGTAGCGTGGCTATTTCGTCCTGCAGGTCTTTATAAATATCATACAGGTCGTTGGTTAGTTGTATAATGCTGCCTATGCGGTACCAGCATTCCTCTTCAGCTTCCGAAGCTTGTATATCCAGATAATGCCTGCATAGCAGCACGGCATAGCCTCCTTTCATAAACGTAATCTGCTGAATGGTTTCATCCGGCAGGGCACTCTGGTGTTGCTGTTGCGAGGCTATCTGGGCATCAAACAGGCTGCGGGCAATATTCAGATAGGCATCTTTATCCTGCACATAGTTTTTTAACAACAGGTGCGATTGGCGAAAGGCTTTTTCGTCAAAAGTATGTGCCTCATAGTTTTCCGGTGTAAAAGAAACGGCAGCCAGCTGTTCTGTGGTAATACCACCATAATCAGTAAAATCATCAAACAGCGAGCTGCATATAAAGTAGTGCACCAGTCTTTCTTTTTCAGCAAGGGTAGTGTTGCGCCCATGTAATCCTGCAAACACATCGCAGATCATGGGGTTGTAAATAGCATAGCTTACTATTACCTTACGGCGCGTGGCGGGTACAAAGCTGCCGCCCAGCTTTTTTTCAATATCAGTAAGTATTTGCTCTGCCCTGGCGGTTTCTTTCCTGCGGCTTTGGCTCACGTATACCACCTGCTTCAACACTGTTAAACAAAACCTGGAGAAATAACGCATAGTGCAAGAAACTTTATTTCTTAGGTTTGTGCAAAATTTTTAGCTATGAATCTGGGATATTTTAATTACCCGTTGCCGGCCAACGAGCCTGTGCAGAACTACGCGCCCGGCTCGCCTGAGCGTGCCACGCTGAAGAAAGCACTGGCCGATCTGAAGAAAAAGCCTCTGGAAATTCCGATGTACATTGGCGGCCGCGCTATTAAAACCGGTAAAAAAATAGCCATCCGTCCTCCTCACGAAACTGCACATGTGCTGGGCCATTTTCACATGGGCGATGAAAAGCATGTACAGCAGGCTATTGATGCTGCGCTGAAGGCAAAAGAAGCCTGGGCCAACATGCCATGGGAAGACAGGGCGCATATCTTTTTAAAAGCAGCCGACTTGCTCGCTACCAAATACCGGGCGTATATCAACGGCACCACCATGCTGGGCCAGAGTAAGAATGCTTACCAGGCAGAGATTGATGCTGCCTGTGAACTGATAGACTTTCTGCGTTTTAACGTGCATTACCTGAGCGAGATTTACCGCCAGCAGCCCGCTTCTGCACCAGGCATTCACAACAGGCTGGAATGGCGCCCGCTGGAAGGGTTTGTACTGGCTATTACGCCGTTTAACTTTACTGCTATTGGTGGTAACCTGCCTACCAGTGCTGCTATGTGCGGCAATGTGGTGGTATGGAAAGCGGCTGACACCCAGATATATTCTGCGCAGATGTTTATGCGTATCTTGAAAGAAGCCGGTTTGCCCGATGGCGTAATTAACCTGGTATATGTAAACGGACCTGCTTTAGGCAAGGCTTGTTTTACACACCCTGATTTTGCAGGTGTACACTTTACCGGTTCTACAGGTGTGTTCAACACCATCTGGGAAACCATTGGTAAAAACATCTCTAAATACAAAACCTACCCACGTATTGTAGGCGAAACCGGCGGTAAAGATTTTGTGCTGGTGCACAAGAGTGCCGATGTGGATGTGGCCGTTACTGCATTGGCAAGAGGTGCTTTTGAGTTTCAGGGCCAGAAATGTTCTGCGGCGTCCAGAGCCTACATACCTTCTAACCTGGCTACCGCTATCAAAAACAAACTGGTAGCTACTGTAAACACCTTTAAAATAGGTACGGTAGAAAACTTTGGCAACTTTATTAATGCGGTAATTGACGAAAAGAGCTTTAATAAAATTACCGGTTATATAGACAGGGCAAAAGAAGATAAAAAAGCCACCATTCTGGTAGGTGGCACTTACGACAAATCGGAAGGTTATTTTGTAAGCCCTACGGTTATTGAAGTAAAAGACCCGCGTTATGCTACTATGACCGAAGAAATCTTTGGCCCGGTACTTACCCTGTATGTATATGAGGTGGATGATTTTGATAAGGTGTTAAACCTGGTAGATACTACCTCTCCTTATGCACTTACCGGTTCAATACTGGCGCAGGACAGAGAAGCTGTGGTAAAAGCTACGGCTGCACTGCGTAACTCTGCCGGTAACTTTTATATTAACGATAAGCCTACCGGTGCGGTAGTAGGGCAGCAGCCTTTTGGTGGTGCCCGTGCCAGCGGCACCAACGATAAAGCAGGCAGTCAGCTGAACCTGTACCGCTGGTTAAGCGCACGTACTATTAAAGAAACATTCAATCCTCCGGTGGATTATAAATATCCGTTCCTGGCAGAGGACTAATAAGCCGTTTGAATAAAAAAGGGAAGCAACTTGATAATTGCTTCCCTTTTTGTATCGGGAAAGTGAAAATTCAAAAGTAAAAAGTAAAAACTCCCAACTTCAAACTCTCAACTCTCAATTCACTACTCACTACTCCTGCGGGCTGCCGGCAGCATCCGGTGCTTCAATAGCCAGTAATTCCACATCAAATATCAGGGTAGAACCACCTTTAATTACCGGACCCGCGTCTCTATCGCCATAACCCAGTTCAGAAGGTATAAACAGTTTCCATTTGCTGCCTACAGGCATTAACTGTAAAGCTTCGGTCCAGCCGGCAATTACATTGCTTAAGCCCAGGCTTATAGGTTGGCCGCGGTCCACAGAACTGTCAAATACAGTACCGTCAATCAGCATACCATGGTAATGCACTTTTACTTTATCGGTAGCTTTTGGCTTAGGGCCATCGCCTTGTTTCAGAATCTGATATTGCAGGCCACTGGGGGTAGTAACCACACCGGGCTTGGTTTTGTTGGCAGCCAGAAATGCAATACCTTCTTTACGCGCTACAGAAGTTTTATCGCGCTGAATGGTTTGCATACGGTCCATAATCACCTTATTCATTTGTTCAGGAGTAAGGGCAGCTTTGTTCTTCTTCATCACATCGTCAAACGCTTTCTGCACCATGGCCATATTTACCTGATTAACGCCTTTGTCTTTAAAAAAGCTGGCGGTACTCATAGCAATGGCGTAACTGAAGCTATCGGTAATATTTTGTGTGCCGGTAGCAGCCGGTTTTACTACTGTTTTTTTAACACCGGTAGCTGGTTTGGTTGTTTTAGTCTGGGCAAAAGCGCCGGTAACAGCGGCCAGAGCGCTAAAGGTTACAATTATTTTTTTCATCCGTTTCAATAACTTTTAAATAAGCCCGCCTAAGATACAGTATTCATCATTCACCGGAATGCTTTATTTTAGTGCCTTAAACAGCGGAATTTATTTTGAAATCTATCTTAACGGCTCAACAGGTAGCATTAACGGTAAAAAGACTGGCCTGCCAGATTCTGGAAAACCATCTTCAACTGGAAAATACGGTGATTATTGGCCTACAGCCCAGAGGCATTTTTCTGAGTGACAGAATTGTGGCGGAGTTACGCGGGTTACTGGGTACTGCTGAGGTGCCTTATGGCAAACTGGATATTACTTTTTACCGGGATGATATACGCAAGGAGTTGCATGTGGCCAATGCTACCAACATTCCTTTTAGCATAGAAAACAAAAACGTAGTGCTGATAGATGATGTACTATGGACCGGACGTACCATACGTGCCTCGCTGGATGCGTTGCTGGATTTTGGACGCCCGGCCAAAGTGGAACTGTGTGTACTGATAGACCGCCGTTTCAGCCGTGAACTGCCTATTCATGCCGACTATATCGGACGCGCCATAGACACTTTTGCTTCTGATAAAGTAAAAGTATACTGGAGCGAAAAAGATCCTAAAGATGAAGTAGTGCTTGTATAAGCACTACACATCTACTTTTACTTTATGGTAGCCGGCTTTATAATAAGTACGGAAATATTCATCCGCCGATATTTTACCGCTGCCTTCAATTACAAAGCCAATCAGCATTACCAGTGCAACCATGCTCAACCACAGTTCAGCGCTGTTATCCAGCGTAAAGTTGGGCAGGTTTACAAAAAGCACCGCACCCAGTAATATAGGTATCTGTAACAGGCACATAGCTCTTGTGGCCAGCCCGGTTAATATAAACAAACCACCTATCAGGTGCGTCCATGCAATAATACCCGCCAGTACCGGCGTAAAGCTACCGGCCAGCCGGCTGTTTTCAATCAGTGATTCCAGATGGCTGCTGTCTCCTACAAAAGTAATCCCCTTAATAAACAGCATCCCACCCAGTAATATTCTCGGTATCACCAGCCATTTGGGCTGATTCAGCGAGGTTTCGTGTCGCAGTTGATGTAAAAGGTTCATAATTGTACAGTTTTATACAATTAAAACGTTCCTGCGCACGAAATGGTTGCCCCTTTACTGTTAAATAAGCAATGCTTAAACACCGATATTTTAAGGTTTTTTCCCTTCCAATGGCATAGTTCTTGAATTTTTAGCATTCAAATAACAAAACGCCTGATGATTCATTTTTACGCTAAATACGTCTCATATGAAAATGAAGCATCTACTGGCAACCGGTATAACCGCCGCTGCCACCGCTGCCATTGTACTGGTAAGCTGTTCTAAAAACGATTCGTCTGCCAATGACCAGCCGGTACCGGCCGGTAAACAGTCTGTGGCCCTGTATCTTACGGATGACCCGGGCTATTTTGACCATGTATATGTGGATATTCAGTCGGTACAGGTGCTGGTAGATACCTGTGATAAAGACATGAATAACTGGAACAACTGGAACCAGCGTGATGATAGTTGCCGTAGCTGGGAAACGCTGCAGATGCGCGCGGGGGTATACGATATATTGTCGCTCCGCAACGGGCTGGATACTCTGCTGGCAACAGGTATGATACCCGAGGGTAAGGTGAAAAAGATTAAGATTGAAATTGGTTCCCGCAACAGTCTGGTAAAAGACAACAGCACCTATCCGCTGTTGCTGCCTGGAAACAGAACCTCCGCTACTATTACGCTGAGCCTGAAGGGGAACGAGTGGGAGAAAATAGCTTCCGGCAAATACCGCCTGTGGCTGGACTTTGATGTACAACGCTCTATTATTACCGTACGTAATAACACCTTCTATTTAAACCCAAGGTTGCGTTGGTTTATTCAGAAAACCACTGCCTCCTTATCTGGTTATGTAAAACCGCAGGACGCTTATCCGGTAATCAGTGTATTCAATAATAGCGATACCGCCTATGCGCTGCCTGAAAAAGATGGCCGGTTTAAGGTGCGTGGTTTGCCTGCGGGTACCTATTCGGTATTTGTAAATGCTTCCAACGGCTACCAGGATACTACCATAACCAATATAGAATTAGGAATGGGTGATGATAAAAACCTGAAAACAATTCAGCTACGCAAATAACCAACATAATTTCCCCCCCCATCTTCCGGGCTGCCCTGTTAGCGGGGCGGCCTTTTTTATGTATGTACAGGCATCTGTTGTAATATTTTGCCTTTCCGCTGCACTAATGTGTTTGTTACGTTATTCCGTTAACTGTTAAACACAACACATGATTCAATTCAGGCATGTAAAAAAAGCATATCATACCCGCACTATACTGGATATACCGGAGCTGCAATTGCACAGTGGCCTGTACTGGATTAAGGGGGGCAACGGCTCAGGCAAAACCACCCTGCTTAAAATGGTGGCAGGTATTATTCCTTTTGAAGGAGATATTTTTTTTCAACAGACAAGTCTGCACGGGCAGCCGGTGCCATACAGGCGGCAGGTAAGCTGGGCTGAGGCAGAGCCGCAATACCCCTCTTTTCTTACGGGCACCCAGTTGCTGAAGCTATACCTGAATGTGCGCCGGTTGCCCTGGAGCCAGGCAGAACCCCTGTTAGCAGCATTGGATATGCAGGGGTGGATACACCTGCCGGTGGGTACTTATTCTGCGGGTATGACCAAAAAACTATCGCTGGTTCTGGCACTTTGCAGTAACACGCCGGTAATGGTACTGGATGAACCGCTTATTACGCTGGATACCACTTCTGTAAAAGTGTTGTGCGAATGGATACTGCGTATGCAGCAGCAAGCGGGAACCCTGTTTCTGATGAGCTCGCACCAGCAGCTGGACGATAGCGTAGCCTTGCCGGTAACAGTATATGAAGTGTATAACAGTCAACTCCGTTTAGCATGAAACAACCTTTATGGCTGCTGATAAAATCGTTGGTGCTGCCTTTTTACAAAGAAAATACAGGCGTGTTCTTTTTTGTGTTTGTAATTATGTTTGGGGTGGTGAATATGGTAGATGGAGCGGGTATTTTTGAATACCATTACTCCCTTGCCAAAGGCATGCTGGCGCACCGCTTATTTTTGCTGCCGGTTCTGGCGGCATGGGCGCTTTATCTGCGTAAGGGCGTAGCCTTTATAACGGGGGCGCTGCAACGGCCTGCCTATAGTTTTCTGTATATACTCCGCAGCCTTCCGCTGCGCAAACAGTGGTGGTTGTGGCTGGGGGTGGTTGCAGCACTGTTTTTTCCCGTGTTGGTATATATGGTATGGGTGGTGTATGTGGGGGCAGGGCAGGGGCTTATAATAAACACTGTTATTACTTTGGGGGCAGCGGTGGCCATGTGTGTAGCAGCGGCAGGCAGGCTGGTGTATTATCTCAGTCATCTGTATAATAACCATGTAGCCGGTAAGGTTAGTTGGACGCATCATATAACACTTTCTTACCCCGCAATATTACTGCTGCAGGTGGCGCGTACGCAAAAACTACTGTGGGCGGGTATTAAGATATATAGCTGTGGGGTATTGTATCTGGTGGCACGTAACAACAATGCGGAGGTATATGATATCAGCTTCCCGTTTTTGTTTTTCAACTTCGGCGTACTGGTAAACGGAATGATTATTTACCGTATGCGCGAGCTGGAAGAAACAGAGTTGCAGTTTTACCGCTCCTTACCTGTATCGCTGCTGCGCCGCTGGCTGGACTATGCAGTGTTATATGCCGTATTGCTGCTACCGGAACTGGTTACGCTTGCAGCACTTACACCGTTACAATTACACGTTGCCGATGCCTGCCGTATTGCCGGCGTTGCCTACAGCACGGTATTGCTGATGCACAGCCTTTCTTTTCTGCGGGCGTTTACCCCCGGAGAATACCTGAAAGTACTGGCTGGCTTGTTTGGGTTGCAGATACTGCTGGTTATTTACAGCCAGTGGCTGGGTATGAGTGTGCTGTTTATGGCTGCCGCCGGGGGCATCTATTATTATGGGTATTACCGTTATCAGCCTGCTACCGGTGCGGGGGCACACGTGGTATAAAAAAGCCCCTTCCTGTGCAGGTAAGGGGCTTTTAAAAAAGTGGTATATAGGTACTACAGTATTAATATCAGCAGCAACACAATAATCAAAATACCCGCCAGTGAAATATATACGCCACCACCGCCCATAGCTTTGGCTTCCTTGCGCATCATTTTCATTTCTTCCTTCATGGCTTTGCGTTCCGCAGTGGTAAGCTTGTATTTATCTGTATGTTTAATTTCTTCCACACGTGCTTTAATTTCTTCGGCGCGTGCTTCTTTTTCAGTGGGCGACATAGCTGCCGCATGCTCTCTCATTTCGCGGTTGCTGAGGCCGGAAGCTTGTGCGGTAAACGTGCTGGTACATAGGAGTACAGCTAATGCAGGTAACAGGTGTTTGCGTTTCATAGTGTATGGATTTTCTCGTTAACAACAATATCAGTAAGACAAAAAGCCGACCGGAAATGCTGCGGCAGAAACAAAGTGAAAAGAAATATATTTACATAGATGATATAAACAAAAAGAGGCTGCCTTTGTATATGGGGGCAACCTCTTCAGAGCAGGCAAATGCCTGTAATATGCTTGAATTTCTACAGAATCAGAATCAGCACCAGAATGATAATCAGAATACCGGCCAATGAAATATAGATGCCGCCACCGCCAACAGCTTTGGCTTCTTTGCGCATCATTTTCATTTCAGCTTTCAGTTCCTTTTTTTCAGCGGTAGTGAGGTTCGATTTGTCCATGTTTTTAATTTCCTCTACGCGCATTTTAATTACTTCAGCGCGTTGTTGTTTTTCTTCCGCCGTCATGGCTTCCACGCGATCTCTTATTTCGCGGTTGCTTAAGCCATTGGCCTGTGCGCCAAAAGAAAACAGCAGTAAAAGTGTGAGTGCAGGTAAGAGATGTTTTATTTTCATAGCTTGTACATTTTAACAGCAGTAAAACAAAAATGCGTCCAAAAGCAGAACGGGGGGCATTGTTAGGGTTTCAAGCGGGCTTTTCAGCTGTTTTTTGGGGAAAATGTTGCCGTTTTGCAACAAAACGCGATTATTGGTTGAAAACTACCCGATATGACTATCTTGGTTACCGAACCCGCCCTAAAATGTGATACCGACTTATGAATGTGCTTATTTATGCGTTTCTGATTTGTTCCATGATAGACTTGTTTACGTATCAGTTTACCGATGTAGACATCATGTTTGGGGGCCTCGCTTTTCTGGTTTGGGCATTTATTGCAGTAGAAACAACTATTGCTATAATATGGATAAGAAATAAAGAATTAATTGATAGCAGACCGTTCCTGGCGGTTTTACTTACGGCGCCTGGATGGCTTTATGTATTTATTCATTTTTGTGGTCTTTTCATGGCATTCATCAGCCTGCTAAGCAAGATCGGTTAATCTTATCGTAAGATGAAAGATGTGTCGTCAGGGGATTAGGTTACAGCAGTATCAGAAATAAAAAAAGGAAGGCTGCTTGTTTCAAAATGACATGGTTAATCCGGTGAGCCCTCAGTATTACTCTGGCATTTCGGATCTTATGCTTTAGTTTTAAACAAGTCTTGCGCACTTCCTTTGTTTCTCTCCGCTCCGAGAGAGCGATAAAGAAGAGCAAAGGTAAGATAAAGGGCTTAATACTCAAATTTTTTAAATCCTGATTCAAACAATGGCGCTTATATCTAAAGTTGGTTTATATGAGCTTTATTGAACTGGATCTGTCTGTAATTAAGACTAGACTGGCAACTGAAGTATTGAATCGGGACATTCATGAACCGTTTCATTTTTTGCCCGATGAGTTAATCGAGTATGCTAAAGGTAAGGGATTAAATGTCGAAGTGAGGCCGATTATGAATTGGGAAGAATTTGAATGGGGAAGAATTGACTTTGGTAAAGACGATTTCAGAAAAATTGTTTTTAGCGAAAATGGATACGGCTTCGAAAAGGGCAGATGGATTTATATTTCTGACGAATTATTGGCAATAAAGAAAGCAGCGGAGTTCGAGCTGGATAACTTTGATCAGTTCGTGAGTTATTATGAAGATATGTTTAAGATGGATTTTTTCCAGCCTGGTGATCATATTATAATATCGTATTCTCTTAAACTGATTATAATTATCCATCATGATGGTTACCTGATTAGAATAACATAGCTGTTGTATTAAATTATAACAATATTGCATTATGAAATATCTGTTGTTGTCTGTAGTTTTTTTGTTGGTATCCTGCGATGGGTTTACAGATCGTGAGCTTAAACTGGATGGTAATTATGTCAGATACAAGAATATTCGGAACTTTTAAAGAACAAAATGCTGCTTATGGCGACTGGTCATCTGTGCGTGAATTTGTGAATGAGAACGTAAATGCAATTTATGACATGCAAAAACTTGTCTATTACCTGAAGTCTGCGGGAATTGTTTGTGTAACCAGTGGAATGAACTTTACACATGCATTTACAGGAGAAAAATTTTCAGGTTCATATGCGATACTTACTGCCGGCAGATACCCGCTATGTGTATTCACACGCTGCAAGCCTGATGGCAGGGGCGTGTAAACCTATTTCCGGCGCAGTATTTACTGCACTCACCGGCGGCCTTTTACCCTGACGTTTACGTAATGCGTACCTTGTTCTTAAATGCACCTGGGCACGGGTACAGTACGGCTGGCCGGCAGCAGATCACTTTCCCATTTTTCAACAGGTATTACACGGGTAACAGGCATAGCAATCAACAACCTGCTACAGTCTGGTCGCCCGGCACAGTACCTCTTACAAGGCACTTTTACAGCTGTGTAACATACCTCCGTGCTGCATACACGGGGTTGGTATAGTCCACCCGGAGTGCGCGGTACAACAAACGCACCCTTGTGTGTGTACGCTACAAGGGCTCCTATAGTCCACCCGGAGTGCGCGATACAACAAGCGCACCCTTGTGTGTGTGCGCTACAAGGGTTTGTATAGTCCACCCGGAGTGCACGACACAACAAGCGCACCCTTGTGTGTGTACGCTACAAGGGTTTGTATAGTCCACCCGGAGTGCGCGACACAACAAGCGCACCCTTGTGTGTGTACGCTACAAGGGTTTGTATAGTCCACCCGGAGTGCGCGACACAACAAGCGCACCCCTGTGTGTGTACGCTACAAGGGTTTGTATAGTCCACCCGGAGTGCGCGATACAACAAGCGCACCCCTGTGTGTGTACGCTACAAGGGTTTGTATAGTCCACCCGGAGTGCGCGACACAACAAGCGCACCCCTATGTATGGACGCTACAAGGGGTGGGTAAGTACTCCCGCGCTGCGCGATACAACAATACCAACCTGTTGTAAGTTGCCGTACGGTAATAAATTTGTAGCCAAATGGTAATATAATCTGTTTATATTAATCATAACCTGGAGATTTCCGGTTTGTTTAATGGCACTTTTGCCTACCGTTGAATAGGCAGCACACTATACTGTTTCAGGTGTTGATGAATAATAAAGTATTTATATACGGGTATTGCTGGTTCAGTTCGCAATAAAAAGCTTTCTTTGCATCAGAACACTCAACAACCTTAAACCTAAACCGCGTGGAACGCCCTGCAAAACTATGCCTGCTCTGGCTGCTTCTGATGGCAACACCGTTGCTCTACGGGCAATATTCCACCCCTGCGGGTAAGGTGGTTCCGGTGCCTGCTTCCCGGTATCTCACTCCACGGACTTTTCGTTTACAAACTAAGGATACGCTGGTTAGCGCGGCAGATACTGTTGCGGCAACTGCACAAGCTATGGCGTTTACCCGGCAGATTGGCAAACCCGGTTATAGTTCTTACGTGCTGAAAGCACCTTCGCCCGGTTCGGAGGGGGCGCAGGCAATGGCCAACCTGAAAACACCTGCTTTTACCATCCACGGCAACATTTTATACAATGTAGATTACCGGTCTTATATAGATACGCCATACGCTGAGCAGGATATTTACTACCATACCCTGCAAACCTACTGGGATGTGGTGTATAAAAACCAGCTGCCTGTTCGCATATACCTCACCAACCGGTTCAGTAATTCTGCCTTTACCCGCCAGTTTACCGATGTGAGTATGAACTGGAACTCAGGTGATTATCATAACCGGTTGCAACAGGTATTGAATGCCTGGCCCAGCCCCTCGCTGCCATTTGATTCGGTGAATCGTTTGCAGCATCAGCTGGAGCAGGTTCAGCTGGAAAAATTACAGATGATGCAATGGTTGCAAAGTTCAGAAACGCTGCAACGCCTTATTAACATACGTGAGCGGGAACTGTGGGCGGCGCGCAACCCGGTTAATGTAGATACGATATGGAATTTTGAGCAATGGGAGTTACCCGGCCTGCAAAAGCCATCCATACCCGGTCAGCTGCCGCTGCCGGATTACCTGAAAAAGCGCAGTCCGTCAGGGAATTATAACCAACCTCCTGTAAATCTACCGCCATCACCGGCAGAAGACAGTGCTTTCCGCAAAAAGTATCAGGAGGTAAAAAAACTGGTAGATTCTCTGCAGCAGCAGTTGCCCAGGCTGGAAAAGGCTGCGCGGGAGGGTAAACAGTGGCTGGCCATACAGCAGCAGAATGAACGTATGCAGGTAAGCCGCCTTGCTTCCGCAAACGAAATGCAACGGGAGGTGCAGGCCAGGCAGATACCAGACAGTGCGCTGCCACCGGGGTACCGGTTTTTATGGGCGGTAAAAAGTTTTAGTATCGGCCGCACAGTAGTGAATTATTCAGAACTAACTGCCAAAAATGTAAGTATTAATGGGGTAAGACTGGAGTATAATCCCTCCTGGTATCTGGCTGTGGCAGCGGGTACCATTGATTACCGTTTCCGCGATTTCATTGTTAAAAATGCTGCTGCCCCGCCACAACATCTGTACCTGGTAAGGGTAGGCAGGGGGCAGATGAATGGTAATAACATCATTCTTACCTGGTACACGGGTAAAAAGCAATTATACAACAGCAGCGGTAACAGCGGGGGGCAGGTAACACAACCGGATTATCGTTTAATGGGTTTTTCGCTGGAAGGTAATTACAAACTGGGAGAGGCCACCCTGCTAACCGCAGAGCTGGCTAAGTCGTCCCTGCCTTATTACCATCAGGCTGGTGTTCAAAAGAATAATCTGTTTTCCGGCGTTACCCGCTTCAGCGAACATACCAATGAGGCGTACTCGCTAAAAGTGCAAACGGCTGTTAAAGCCACCGGTACCAGAGTTCAGGCTTTTTACAAAGTGTATGGCGCTGCGTTTCAGTCGTTCAGTCTTATTACCACCGGTATGCAGCAAAAAGCATGGATGGTAAAAGCAGATCAGCCTTTTTTACGCAACAGGTTACTGGTAACGGCTTCTCTGAAAAAGAATGACTATAGCAACCCTGCTGCTAACACAGGGTATCAAAACAATATTGTGTTTAAAAGTGTTCAGGCTACCCTGCGCGTTCCGCGCTGGCCGGTTATGATGGCGGGATATTACCCCAGTTCGCAGCTTACCAGCCTGGGTAATGGTGCGTATACCGAAAATCTGTTTTATACAATGGTGGCCAATCTGAGCCATTACTACAATGTAAAAGGAGTGGGTATGACTTCTACAGCCATGTATACACGTTTTTATAATAAACAGGCCGACAGCGGTTTTGTATATGCCAATACTACCAACCTGCAGGCTACGCAGCAGTTGTTTTACCAAAAGCTCACCTGCCGGTCAACCGCAGCCATAGCACTGGGAAGCGATTACAATCTGTATACCTGGGATAACGAAATGCAGTATACCATTCTGCAATGGCTAAAAGCGGGTGTGGGCGTTAAATACAATTATCAGACACAGTATAACATTAAACAATTCGGCTATAAGTCAATGGTTTCGGTAGTTATTAAAAAACTGGGCGAAATACAACTTATGGCAGACAAAGGGTTTATTCCTGGCGCCAACAGGCGGCTGGTAGCGAACAATACCGGCAGATTTAGTTTTTTCAGAATATTCTAACATCTTCAATATGACTTGTAAAAAGATGCTTTTGGGTTTTTGCTTACTGTTTTCAGGCTACCTGCGGGCGCAGCTGGGTATAACGGTACAGGTGCCTCCGGTAGGGGTTATACAAAAAACACAGCTATGGAATCTGCTGCTGGTAAATGCCGGCGATGTGGCGTATGATGTGGAAGTAAATATTACCGTATCAGCCGCGCCGGACAATAATCCGGTAATGACGGGTGCGGGTAAAATGGTGCATGCGCCTAAGGGAACTACGCAGTTGCGGTATGCCGATTTTGAACCGGTCAGCTACCGGTATCTGTCGCCTGCTTTTAATAACGACCTGCGACCCGATGGTTTTATACCTGTTGGCAGTTACACGGTTTGTTATACCGTAGGCCGCTGGAAAGGCGATGCCTGGGAGCCGCTTACGGAAGATTGTATTCACCTGGAAGTACAGCCGCTGAGCCCTCCGGTGCTTAATACCCCTGCAGATAAAGACAGCATAATGGTTTTATATCCGCAATTTACCTGGCTGCCGCCGGCCCCCTTATCGCTGTTCCGTGCGCTTACCTACGATTTGGTAGTGGCACCGGTGCTGGCAGGGCAATCGCCTGAACAGGCTATACAGCAGAATATGCCTGTGTATACTGAGGGAAATCTCAGCAATGTTATGAGCGTTTACCCGGCCTCGGCCCATGCGCTGGATACCAGCCGATGGTATGCCTGGGCCGTTATTGCCCGCAATAACCGGCAGGTAATATCGCAGAGTGAGGTGTGGAGTTTTTGGGTAAAAGGCGGACAAAAAACAGAAGCAGAGCTCGAAAGCGCCAGCCTGGTAGTGTTAAAAAAAGAAGAAGAGGCCATAGGGATTACCGCGCTGCCTGGTGAAAAAATAGGAATACACTATTATTCGTTTGATACAGCGTATAAGGCAACACTACAGTTTGTGGGGGCCGATGGAAAGGTAATACAGGAAGTGGAACAGCAGGTAAACTATGGCGATAATGCCTGGTGGTTGCCTTTGAATAAAACGTTCCGGGCCAATACCGTATACCGGTTGCAATTAACCACCCAAACCAGGCAGCGCTATACAGCAGCTTTCTATATTCAACAAAAAACAAAGTAAAACATCATCAGATAATACACGGTTATGATTCAACTCCTGGCGCTTAAATACACCCGAACCGTTGCCTGTTTTATGGCAGTGCTACTGTATACATCCTTTGTAATGCCGGTATATGTAGCTGCACGTACTATGGATGCTGCTATGCGGCAAAGCCGTTACTATGCCGTTTATAACCCTGCACCACGTGCTACAGGTAATATAACTGCTGCCCCAACGCCATATTATACGGTGGCGGCAGCACCTGAAGAAACTACCGCAGAAAAACCACGTGAGCAAGCGGCAACTTCCTTTATAGATGGACCCAGCCAGCCCGAAATGTCCTCTTTTAAATCGGTAAGTACCGATAATATGGTCAACCTGTTTACCGGGGATTTCTCGTATAATATTCCGTTGATGGATGTGGGTGGTTACCCGGTAAACATTTTTTACGATGGCAGTGTGGGTATGGAGCAGGATGCCAGCTGGGTAGGCCTTGGCTGGAATATTAACCCGGGTAACATTAACCGCAACACCCGCGGGGTGCCGGATGATTTTAACGGAGAAGATACACTGATACAGGAGCAGAACATGAAGCCCAATATCACCTGGGGAGCAAGCGTAGGCCCCAATCTGGAAATAACAGGTATAAAGGGGGCCGAGGCGCTGTCTATTTCAATGGGGTATAGCCTGGGTATGACTTATAATAATTATCTCGGCCCCTCACTGGAACTGGGGTTAAAAGCGGGCCTCGGGTTCCGGCTTGCCAGGCTGGGAGAAAAAAGTACGGGAGATTCTGCAGGGTCGTTACGGCTGGGAATGGGAGTGAGTGGCAACATCAGTTCACGCTACGGAACTACCATTTCGCCCAATATATCGCTATCCGGATCTGCATTTTTGAAAGACAGATCTGCTACGCTGGGACTGACTGCTTCTACCAGCTATAATTCGCGTTCAGGTATTAAAGATATTCAGATCAGCGAACAGATGAGTGTTAACCGGCAGGTAGATAAAAAATACATCAAAGAAACTTCCGAATGCACTTTCAAAGTAATTAACGATCATTATTCTTCCACTAATGCTGCAACCCTGCACAGTAATAACATCTCTTTTGCGCGTCCCAGTTACACACCGGCTTTACGTTTGCCGGTAACCAACGAAAACTATGCAGGGCGTTTTCAGGCAGGTGCCGGCCTTTTGGGTATTTATGGTTCAACTGAATGGGAGTTGTATCGTCAAAAAGCAGAGGTTGCGCCTGAAAACAGGGTTATGTATAAACCTATGGTGGGGTATCTGTATTACCAGCAGGCGGTTAACAACCCCAATGCTGTAATGGATTTTACCCGCCTTAACGATAAGGAGGTTACCAGTACTACCCCTATTATATCGGCTCCACAATATTCATATGATGTTTTTTCTATTCAGGGAGAAGGCACAGGTGGAAGCATAAGGGCTTACCGGAACGATATAGGTTATGTGCGGGATAACCTTACCACTACTAAAGATAAAAGTTTGTCTATAGGTGTGGATATTGGTATTCCGGGCCATTTTGGTGCCAATGTAAATATTGTAAAAACACCTTCTTCCATAGGTGAATGGAATCAGGGTAATAAACTAAAAGATGTAACACGTTTTTCTGCCCCCTGGGAAGTGGGGGAGAACGTATATTTCAAAAACCCTGCTGAAAAAAGTGTTATCAGGGCCTCGCAATACGAAGGAATAGGCAATGCAGATCTGGTGCGTTTTGCTATGGCAGGAAGCGATAGGTCGCCAACCATTGAGCCACAGTTAATCCGCTATTCTAAAGAAGGGGTTTCTCTCGGTGTTAAAAACATTAAACAAGCAGACCTTAGCCGTAAAAAGCGGTCGCAGGTAATCAGTTTTCTTACGGCGGAGGAAGCCAGCGTTGCCGGGTTAGATACCGCTATTAAATCTTATTTACCTGGTATAGGAAATACCCTGTCCGGCACACTCATTCCACGTGTGGGCGGATACCGGAAAAAGCATCATTTATCTGAAATTGATGTGCTGGAACCGGATGGGAAAAGATATGTATATGGTATTCCGGCTTATAACCACATGCAGAAAGATTTTACTTTTTCTGTAAGCGATCAGTCGCAGGGCGATACGGTACTTATAACAGAAGCCGGCTATATGGGCATCGGTTCGTCTTTACTCAATAATACTAAAAAGGATGGCTATGTACAAACATCCCAAACGCCTGCACATGCACATTCCTTTTTATTATCGGGCATCTTATCTCCTGATTATACAGATATTACCGGCGATGGCATTTCTGATGATGATTTGGGTACAGCCGTAAAATTTAACTACTCCTGTATGATGAAGGCGGGGAAGCCTGTTTTTCATAAGTGGCGTACACCGCTATCTGCTACACAGCAGGCTAACTATAACAGGGGGCTGTTAAGTGAGGATAAGGATGACAAGGGCCTGGTGTCTTACGGTGAAAGGGAATCCTGGTATCTGCATTCTATTGAATCTAAAACTATGGTGGCCGTTTTTACACTTAGTAATAAAAGACTGGATGGTAAAGGCGCGGTAAGTTATTTGGGCGGGGTAGACGTTAACGATACTGTTACGGTTCAAAAGCTCGACCGTATCGATCTTTATAACAAAGCCGATCTGGCACTAAATGGTAGTGCTGCCAAAGCAGTAAAATCGGTATTTTTCCGTTACAGCCAAACCTTGTGTGCCAAAACCCCCAACAACCCTGCGGGTACAGGTAAGCTAACGCTGGACAGCATATTGTTTGCCTATAACGGCCAAACTACCGTAGGCAACAAAGACAAATATATATTCTCGTATGTAAACGGCAGTACGGGTAATCCGGCCTACGAACTGAACGGAACAGATCGTTGGGGAAATTATAAGCCGCGCAGTCAGAACCCGCAGTCGTTGCCTAACAGAGATTATCCCTATTCTTTACAGGATACCCTGTTAAAATCTACTATTCATAATAACGCGGGTGCCTGGGCGTTGAAAAAGATACTGCTACCTTCCGGTGGACAAATAGAGGTGGAATATGAAAGTGATGATTATGCTTTTGTGCAGAACAGGCGTGCTATGGATATGATGACGATAGTAGGTTTTGGTAAAGATGCCACTGCTTTTTCCTCCCGTTTATATGAAGTAAATGGCGATGGTGAAGTAAACGAAAACAATTTTCTTTTTATACGTGTGCCTGAGGCGTGTAGTGGTACTACTGATGTAATGGCCAAATATCTTGATGGTGTTAAACAACTGGCGGTAAAGCTGCTGGTTAAAATGCCTAAGAGGGAAGAAATGGTGCCCGCCTATACTACTTTCAGTAATTATGGTGTGTACAGTGCCGACTCCCGTATTATATGGGTGCAAATGAATACCGTGGATGGTATTAGCCCACTTTCGTTGGCTGCTGTAGAGTTTCTGCGCGAGCAGTTGCCGGGGCAGGCCTTTCCGGGCTATGATGTATCAGAAGGTACCGGACTACAGCAGGTGGGCGCTATGTTAACCGGCATGTTGAGTGGTTTAAAAAATGCCTTTACCAATCCGCTGAACACGCTGAGGGGCGATAGCAAGGCAAGGTATGTTACAGTAGAAAAATCATTTGTGCGGCTTAACGATCCTGATGGGGTTAAATACGGTGGTGGCAACCGGGTAAAAGCAGTTCGCCTGAAAGATAACTGGCAGGCAATGACCCGGCAGTACAATACCATTTATGGCCAGCGCTACGATTATACTACCACCGAAGTGGTAAACGGAAAAACAAGAACTATCAGCAGCGGTGTAGCCTCTTACGAACCAGGGCAGGGCAGTGAAGAAAATCCATTACAAACCATTGCGCAGGTTGCTAATAGGCTGCCGCTTGGGCCAGCCTCTTACGGGTCTGTAGAGCTGCCTGTACTGGATGCCTTTTTCCCTGCACCATCGGTAGGGTATAGTAAGGTTACTGTTACTTCTATCAATAATATTCTGGACAGTAATAAAAACAAACTTTCGCGGTCGGGGGTAGGTAAACAGGTTACAGAGTTTTATACCGCAAAAGATTACCCGGTATATTACAGCCATACAGCACTGGAGCCTTCGGCAGATAAACAGTTGCACGAATCTTCTGTGCTTAGTTTCTTTCATAAGTATGCCAACGACTACCGGGCTTTATCGCAAGGATTTTTGGTTGCTACCAACGATATGCATGGGCAGCTTAAATCTAAAACCTCTTTTGCTGCTAATGATAGCACCAACCCTGTTCATTACACCGCTAACTACTTCAAAAATACCGGTGAAAAAGGCTTTGCTGAACAGTTTGATTTTGTGTATGGCGATAGCAGTGCGCTTATCCGCCAGGGAAATATGGGTATTGATGTAGAGCTGATGACAGACGTGCGTGAGTTTAGCGTGAAGAGCAACAGTTTTGAAGTGCAGGCTCAGGTAGATCTGTTTCCGGTAATTCTTCCTATATGGTTGCCATTTATATGGCCGGTAACAGGCAACAGTGAAAATACATACCGGGCTGTAACCACCACCAAGGTTGTTAATTACCGTTGCGTACTGGACAGCACGGTAGTTATTGATAAGGGTAGCCAGGCCTCCACCAAAAATCTGTATTACGATGCTGAAACCGGCGAGGTGCTGGTCAGTCGCACCAATAATGAATTTGATTTGCCTGTATTTAATACCAGCGTACCCGCGTGGTGGGCATATAGTGGTATGGGGCCTGCGTATAGAAATGTAGGTGCGTGGCAGAAAGGGGTAAACTTTCTGGATGGTAAAATAACCAGCGCAACCACTATACAGAATGTTATGGAGAGTGGTGACGAATTATACGTAAGTGACACCGGCAAACTAGCTACCAATGTTTGTGAAATGATTACGCCTTCGGGTAAACTTACCCGTATCTGGGCATTTGATCGTAATAAAAACAATACCTCTCTTACTGCTACTCCTGATCTGGTTTTTCTGGATGCCAGTGGCAAACCGGTTACCCGTAACAATGTAGGTGTCAAAATTGTGAGAAGTGGAAAGCGCAATCTGTTGTCGCAGTCAGCCGCAACCTATGCTACTATGAAGCTACCGGTTGTTACTTCCGGAAATAACGCTTATTTATCTGTGGTTGGCAACGATAAGGTAATAGCCGCAGGCGCAGTGGAATTCAGGGAAAGATGGCAGACTGATTTTGAAACCTTCAAAAGGTACCGCACTGTAGTTGACAACGCCAACTGTATTATTTATGAACAGCCTGATTGCAACGGATATATAGAAAAGACGGTTAACCCCTATACAAGAGGGTTGCTGGGCAATTTTGTAGCTGCACGCAGTAAAGTGTTTTATGGAGACAGAAAGAGTGACGCTGTTACAACGGATAGTACAGATATTACGGGGTATGGTTTTCTACAGCAGTTTTCACCTTACTGGTCATTTAATTCCGGTAAGCTTTTGCCAGATACGGCTTCTGCCAAATGGGTATGGAATACCGAAATTACCCGCGTTAACAACAAAGGCGCAGAAATTGAAAACCGCAATGCATTGAATATTTATACTGCTGCGTTGTACGGTTATAATAAGTCATTGCCGGTAGCCATTGCCAATAACGCCCGTTTGCATGAAGTATGGTACGATGGATTTGAAGATGCCACGTATAGCGAATTACTTGTACCGGGAGTAACCGTATGTAAACTAAACACGAGGGATGCCAATCCCCGTATTGTAGACAGCGCAGGTGCAGGTTTCAGTGCACATACCGGAAAAAAGGTAAAAGAAGTAGAGCCCAACAACTCTTCGGTGCAGACTTTCTTTTTAAACGCTGATGTTGCAGGTACAACACCACTGGCTATGGGCACGGCAAACAGGCTTTCTCTGGTAAACGAAGGTTGCAATGTAACCGTATTGTCAAAGTCACATTTCAGTATCACTGCCCAGGCTACGGATAATTTCCCGGAAATAAGAGTGTATTGTGGCGGCGTGCCGCAACAGAATACCAGCAACGGATGGACTAAGAATTACTCTTACAGTGTACTGGCTACGCAATATGTGAATATACAAACCAAAGGCAGCTATACGGTACAGTTAAGTAAAAATGGGAAAATTCTGAGAAGTATGCTGAGCAGCCTGATTATAGAAGATCTTGAGGGTATAGAGCAGCCGGGAACACTTGTAACGGGCAGTTCATCGGCCAGTGGTGCCAGCTATCGGTATTGCCTGGAAAAAGGTATCTATAAAATGTCGCTGAATATCAATGGTTCCTACAATTTCAGTTGTAACAATGACGGTGGTGTTATCAGACCGGAATGTACAGATCTGGTTGAAAACGATATTTTTTCAATGGGTTTTGTAAACGCTAATGTGGTCAACTATAAAGATCTTACCACACAAAGTGGCTGTTCTGCACTAACGGCTATTGCTGGTAGTAATGACATGATTAACCCACAACTGAATATCCCGCCGGGTAAAAAAATGTTATTGAGCGCGTGGGTTAAAAGCAGCTGTGCCAATGCGCAGGAAAATTGCAGTTATGTAGATATCAGATATGATAGAGTTTCTCTGGTAAAGTCTATTATGCCTGTTGGGCCGGTTATAGATGGCTGGCAAAAAATTGAGGGCGATTTTACGCTTCCTGCTGGTGCCAGCTCTATGGATATTGCACTCATAAACAACTCAGCCAATGCTGTCTGGTTCGATGATTTACGCATTCATCCGTACAACAGCAATATGAAAAGTTATGTGTATGATCCTGTTAACCTGCGCTTGCTGGCGCAGCTGGATGAAAATAACTATGCCAGCTTTTATGAGTATGATGAGGAGGGTACCTTAATACGTACCAAGGCCGAAACCGAAAGAGGCATTAAAACCATTCAGGAAACGCGTAGTTCCAAACAAAAAAGTATCAACAGTTTTCAATAGCAGGTAGCATGAAAAAGATAACACAATTTATTCAATATAATAAACGGTTGCTGCTATGTGGCTGCCTGATATGGGCAATGCCGCTGCTGTTGCCTGCACAGCATACAGATACCCTGCTGCAATACCGGCAGTTTGTTACCATATGCAACCAGTATAAAATGCTACCACTGCAGGCGGTGGTTCAGGTATACAGCCATATAAATATGCCTGGTAACAGTGCGGATACGGTTATACAGGAAGCCGCTTTTTATCTGGATAGCAGCGGTAGTTATATCCGTTATGGTGAGGTGGAACAGCTGGTAAATGACAGTTTGATGCTGCTGGTAAGCAATCAGGCCCGGAAGATGATGCTGTACAGTGGAAAACAAAATCTTACTGCGCAGCTACAGAAGGTATCTGGTTTTTTAATGGCTGATTCATCGGTGCAAAAGCTGGCAGGCGCGTTTACCGTGCAAGCACAATCTGTGGAGCAGCAAGCGCTGGCAGGATTGGTGCTGCAGAGCCGTTCCTGCTTACCGGTGAGTGCTTTGCCCAGGCAGGAGATTCAGGTACAATACCAGCTGCAAACCGGGCAACCGGTGCAGGTGGTGCAAACTGCCCGCGAACTGGTACCACTGCAACCTGCGGAGTATGAAATACTACGGCATCAGCCGGATAACGAAAACCGGCTGGTGGTAACTGAAGGAGGATATTACCTGATCAGAAAACGTACAGATATCTTCCGCTATCAGTCTGTTACCCACCACAGCCATCAACCGCTGCCGGTAACACTGAGTAGCCGGATAGCCCGCGGGGTTTCCGGTGAGTTTCATCCCACAGATGCTTTTAAAGATTATTCCCTTACGCTATTCTAACCCTAATGGATATGACCATCAATCAATACCTTTTTTTTAAACACAGGCTAAGGCTGGCCTGCTGTCTTTTCTGTCTGCTGCTTGCCGGTATAGGGCAGCCATTGCGCGCGCAGGAATGGGGAGTAGCAAAAAGCCCGCAGATAGTTACACTTACCGGGGCTGGGCTTGCTGCTAATGCTCCGCTGTTACAACAGTATACCGGGGTAGAAAAGCATTCCACCAGAAACCTGGTAATGCTTTCTCTGATAGAGGAAACCAATGCCTATATACCAGATAATTTCACGGTAAGCGTGAATGTGGAGGTTACTTATAAAGATGGCTCCGGAAACAATATTCTGTTGCCCGCAAAAACACTTGCTGTTTCTTATAGCAAGGCATCGGGTACGCAGTTCAATGCCAAAAGCTACCTCAGTTTTGAGAATCTGGACTATGTAAACGTGGTTGTAAAAAGCGTAACGCCTTCCCCTGCCACACTCTCTAATGGTGTAAGCGTGCTGAGTCTGGTACGGCTGGATAATGAAATGCGCGTTACCAGTTATTACAATCTTGTAACCACTAATAAGCCTAAGTTTGAATCTTTTACGGAATCTTCAGGCGAGCTAAAGGTTGAATGGTCTATACCGCTGAATACGGGTGAAAACGGGTCGCAGCTGGAATGGACCTGGCTGGAAAATCAGTTTGAAGACAGCTACAAAAAGAATGGGGTGCTGGACAGCAGTCTGGTGTTCCGGAACAACGCTACCCGAATAGATCTGCCGGTAAACACCCTGAAATATGCCATACCACTTTTATATAATGGAGTAGGTAAGCTTTTTTACCGCGTACGGGCTGTAAATAACAAAGCAGGCAGAAGGGAAGATGGAGCATGGTCGTTCGTGAAAACCCACAGCTATAATGGCCATGGCGATAGTTTAAACTGGCAGGCTACTACCTCATTTGCTGAGGAAGGCAAGCGTAAATCGGTAGTACAATATTATGATGGATCGCTGCGGGGCAGACAAACGGTTACAAAAGATAATGTAAACAACAATGTAATCAGCGCCGAAACTTTTTACGATGGTGCGGGGCGCCCGGCGGTGCAGATACTACCGGTACCGGGTATTAACAAGGCTATAGCTTATACCAGAAACCTGAACCTGTTTAACAATCAGTCTGAAAGTAAAGATCCGGCTGAGTTGTTCGATCTTACTACCGGCAGCACACCCTCCAGCGTTACACCGGGATTGAATGCCGCTGCCAGTGCTGCATCAAAATATTACAGTGTATTAAACACCACCGGCTCCAGGCAGTTGCCGGATGCGGAGGAATACCCTTACACCGTTACCCGTTACACACCGGATAACACCGGCCGCATACAGGCGCAAAGCGGTGTAGGCAAAGCCTTCAGAATGGGCAGCGGGCACGAAACCAAATATTATTATGGTACACCCGCCCAGGAAGAGCTGGATGGGCTGTTTGGTACAGAGGCAGGTATTTTCAGTCACTATTTTAAAAACATGGTGCGCGATGCCAATGGGCAAATGAGCGTGAGTTATGTAGACATGCATGGCCGTACCGTAGCCACCGCACTTGCCGGAGAAGCACCTGAAAACACCACTGCATTAAACCTTACCCAGGCCGATTACCCCAACCAGGCAGGTACGCTTATTACGCGAAACTTACTCAATGCTGCTACCAATACGGTAAAGAATAACAGTGTTGAATCGGTTAACAGTATTCTGGTACCGGCAGCAGGTAATTATAATTTCAGCTACAATCTGTCGCCCCAGTCGCTGTTACTTGCAGCCTGCCCCGTATACGGTTCTACTCCGTTGAGCTACGACTGCATGTACAACCTGGAAATTGCCATTACCGATGAATCGGGCGATGCGCCGCCGGTAATAAGAACGTTCAACAATATACAGGCTACATTAGATGATAACCCTAATACCACAGCACCCGGGCTGGTGAATATTGCGTTTATGCAACGGCTGGAGCCGGGTTCCTATTCCATTCGTAAAACGCTTACACTCAGCGATAGTACAATGCGTAAATACCAGGCACTGTACCTGCAAAAAGCGTTGTGTAAAAATGAACAGCAACTGATTGACTCTGTGTTTGCGGTTATGCAAAACATTTCCGGCTGTAACGTTAGCAAGCCTGCTGTTACCTGCCAGGCATGTTTAGACTCGCTGGGAACCTTTACCCAATATAAACAGAAATATATAAGAGAATATGATGGGGCCCTGCCATCCGATTCACTGATACGGGTGGCATACAGCAGCGATTCTGCATCCTGCAGGCAGTTATGCGCAAACGTATCGCAGAAACTGAATATCATACGCAGCATCATGCTCAGCGATATGATTCCTTATTCGGGGCAGTATGCAGTTAAAAACCAGCCTGCAGGCCCCGATGTTTCCATGTATAACCGGTACAATATTTTCTCCTCCGTTGGCAAGCCTCAACCGTTTTACAAACTGCCGGTGAATGCGCAGGGCGATTCTTCATTTTATATGGATGTTGCCGGTGTAAGAGACAACACCATTCATCCCAATGCAAATGCGCGTTACACCTTGTTGGCTACTATGCCAGATTCGGTATTTGCAGAGCGTTTTACCTATAGCTGGGCCAACGCTTTACTGTACTACCATCCGGAATATCCTAAACTGCGTAAAGCAGAAGAATTTTTGAAGCCTGCATATGACTGGATAGATGAGTTTAATTCTATTACCAGTTACGATATAGCTGTGAACAGGGGCTTTGCACTCAATGCTGCCAGCTTTGGTACCATTGCCACCGATCCGTTTTTCCGGGTAGTCAATACCGGAAAAAGTAAAGCGGCAATGAATCAAAAGGTAACCGATAGGGGGTACTATACCGGCAGTCTGTGGCAATCGGCCTACAGCGCCATAATGTGTAGTTCCTATACGGATACAGCAGGCCGCAACAGCTGCTTCCGTAATGCAGGCGTTGCTCCAACTATGACCACCTTAACTTCCGCAGAAAAAGATGCTGTATGGAGTACCTTCAAAGGGTTATACAGCGCTGTGCGCGATTCTATGGTAAACGTGTGGCTGGATAGTGCTGCACCTGTAACCAACGCTGCTACCCTTATTCACGAAAAGTACACCCTGCGGTTTGCCAGTGAATCGAATCTGGTGCTGCAAAACAACTGGCAAAGCTGGTTGCCGGCTACCCATGGGGCCGCACCAGCTATTAACCTGCAGGATTCGGTTAAGAAGTTTTATAATAGCCAGTGCGAGGGATATATAGAGCAATGGAAGGCACACCTGCTGCAGAGCAAAGCAGTAAATGCCCTTACCCTTACCAACCAGCAGGCATTTTTAAAAGAAGTAACCGATAGCATGCTGATGGTATGCCAGCGGGGTACTGACGCCGCTAACCCTTATGGCGCTTCTACGGTAGCGCCGGGCACGCCAAACGATGGGGCTGCCCGCTCATTTGAGGCGGTGATTAAAAAAGCGCTGCTGAAATACGGAATAACAACACCGGATTTGTTTGGTAACCCTTATTCCATCGACTATCCGCGTGCATACGGTCAGGGGCCGGTAATAACAAAAACGTATACTACTACAGTAGATACCTGTACCTGCAATATGTTTCAGAAGTTGTTACAGGCCAATGGCAATCCATCTACTTTAAAAGCGCTGAACGATTCATTACGTAAGAAAAATTACGGCGATACTATATCTGTTGCATTGTATGCAGGATTACAGCATTGCGGCCAATTGAAGAGTACCTGCCCCGAATGTCCTTCCTGCCGTGTAGACCCTACGGCAGCAGCAGCTGTACCCGGTAATGGATGCAGAGATACCAGTATAGCCTATCCGTTGGGTGGGCAGGTGCCACTTCCTGAGTTTTTGAAGTGCGGCTACCTAAAAACAGCCAGCTGTGTTACCTGTGGCGAATTGCAGGCATTGAAAACAGAATTTCAGAACTATTTTACTACTGCACCTTACAAAGATGCGCCTTATGTAACGGGCGATATAGACAGCACAAAAGCCGCGTGTAATGAGCTGTTTGCCAGGTTTGTAAATTACCGTACCGGCTTTGAATACAAATGGCGGGAATATGCCGGTGCAGCCAAAGCTGCACCTTGTCCGTTGGCGGCCAGTGGAGATTTTGATGTAACCGCCACTGTTATTTGCCGCGCTACCCTGCCGTTAAACGATACTGCCGGCGTGTTTTTGCCACAGTCACCCTGCCAGCAAACGCTTAACCAGGCAACAGCTATGGCAGCCACCATTTATGCTGCCCGCACCGAAAAGCTGCTGGCCGATTTTGAAGCTGCTTACCGTGCCCGTTGCCTGGCCACCCGCACTCAGGAGCAGTTTACGGTAGCAGACACGGTAAAAGAATATCATTATACACTGTATTATTATGATATGGCGGGTAACCTGGTTAAAACGGTGCCACCCAAAGGCGTAAAACCCGATTTTAGCGCAGCAGCGGTCAGCCGGATTGCTACTGCCCGGGCAGCCGGTACTAAAAAAGTGCCCGGCCATACTTTTGTAACCCGTTACAACTACAACAGTTTAAACCAGGTAGTAACGCAAAAAACACCGGATGCCGGTAAGTCTGCTTTCTGGTACGACCGCCTGGGGCGTTTGGCCGTAAGCCAGAATGCACAGCAGTTTTATACCGGTAACCAATACAGTTATACACGTTATGATAGCCTGGGCCGTATTACCGAGGTGGGGCAAAAGGTAAATGCCACAGCCATGTCGCAGTCCACCAGCCAGAACGCTGTAGCGCTGGAAAACTGGCTCATAACTACCGGTGGCACCCGTTCGCAGATAACCGGTACGGTGTACGATCTGGATCAGACAGCCTCCAACGCATACCTGAGCAGCTATCTGCAAAACCAGCACAACCTGCGTAACCGGGTAAGCTATACTTATACCCGTAAGCTGAGTACCGATGTTGCGGATTATAACGCCACTTATTACAGTTACGATGTACACGGAAATGTAGATACATTGTTGCAGAATTACAGCGGTGTATATGATAACAATGCAGACGGCTACAAACTGATTGCCTATCAGTATGATTTAATCAGTGGAAAGGTAAACGGCGTTCAGTACCAGCCCAAACGAAGCGATGCGTTTTATCACCGTTATGAATACGATGCCGAAAACCGTATTACAGAAGTATTTACCAGCCGTGATAGTTTGATATGGGACCGGGAGGCAGCTTATCAGTATTACGAACATGGCCCGCTGGCCCGTACCATACTGGGGCAACAGCAGGTGCAGGGGGTAGATTATACCTACACCTTACAAGGCTGGCTGAAAGGGATTAACAACAATGTAAGTGCTACTGGCTGTATCGGGGGCACCGCACCGGAAAGTCTGGTAGTCTCTTCCCGTATTATTAACCAGCCGCCGCAATATGTGGCCCGTGGCACCATCGAATTTACAGAAGGATTTGAATCGCCGGATAACGATGAGTTCGATACCCATCTGGATGCCAGCCTGGCCGTTTGCCGTAGTGGTGGAAACGCTGGCGGGCTGCTTTCAGAAGCAGAACCTGCCACGGTAGCCGGTGATGCCTATGGGTTCAGTTTACATTATTACCCCGGTGATTACCGTGCCATTGCTGCACCTTCCGGTGCAACCGGTATACTGGATGCCCTGGGTGCCAATGCCTCCCCATTGTATAATGGTAACATAGCTGCAATGGCTGTAAGTGTGCCGCAGTTGGGTGATGCCAAAGTATACAATTACCGCTACGATCAGCTGAACAGGCTATTGCGCATGAACGTGTTTAATGGTCTTAATACCGCCACAGGCACATTCAGCCCCATTAGTACAGAAGACTACAAAGAGCATATTGCCTACGACCCTAATAGTAACATTACCAGCTATCTGCGTAACGGTTACCGCACCAGCAGCGGGCAAACAGAGAACATGGATAAGCTGCGCTACAACTATGGTTCTGGTACAAACCGGTTGAATTATGTATATGATAGCGTACCAACCACCACATTGTATACCACCGACCTGGAAAGCCAGGCTGCTGGTAACTATGCGTATGACTCCATTGGTAATCTGGTAAAAGATGTCAGCGCTGGATTAGATAACATACAGTGGACGGTATATGGAAAAATTGACAATATTAAAAAGGGCAATAATTTCATATATTACAGTTACGATGCTGCTGGTAACCGCGTAAGCAAAATTGCCGATGGAAAAACCACCTTGTATGTAAGAGATGCCTCTGGCAATGTAATGGCAGTGTATGAAAAAGCAGGTACCGGAGCGTTTCTTCAAACAGAAACCCATTTGTACGGTAGCAGCCGCCTGGGGCTGCAAAAGCAGCTTACCGTTGCCAAGCAGGAAATACCCATGGCGGGCGGAATTGCATACGGTGCTTTACGTACCTTTACGAGAGGAGAGAAGCTCTTTGAATTAAGCAACCATTTAGGGAATGTGCTGGCTACAGTGTCGGATAGAAGAGTGCAGGTGGGAAGTGGTAGCACATTAAGTAGTTATACTGCTGATGTGGTGAGTGCGCAGGATTATTATCCGTTTGGGATGTTGCAGCCTGGAAGAAGTTATAACGCTGGTGGGTATAGATATGGGTTTAATGGGAAGGAGAATGATAATGAGGTGAAGGGTGAGGGAAATAATGTTGATTTTGGTGCAAGGATCTATGATTCAAGGGTTGGTAGATGGTTTAGTGTAGATAAAATAATTAAACCTGCTTTTTCATCTTATCAATTTGCTAAAGGAAATCCTGCTAACTATATAGATCCAGATGGTAATGACGAAATTCATTTTTATTACAATATTCAGGATAATTTAGATGCAAGTGGTAAAAGCTTTACAACTATCACTATTTCTACTCAGATTATTGAAAATGGTGACAGAAACCATACGTTTTTTGTGCATAATCAGGCTCTTGGTGGATTAGTTGATGGGGTTCAAATCAAGCCTTTTATGAAGGGGACGAATTTGCCTAATCAGTCCTCTTTCAATGCCTCGGAAAATAAGTTGCCTCTTGCCTCTGTTACCAAATATTTATTTGGATTGGGAAGAAATCAGACTGATGATTACGAATATCTAGGAAGTCTTTTGCAGGTTGATCCTACGATTCTTGAACATTATAAAGGTGATAATCAATGGTCCATGGCATTTAATGGAGCAAGGGCACAGTCTAAAACTGCAGAAATTGGCAAAAAGCTGGTTGGTGTTTCTGAAACTGTTTTTGCATTGATTGACGGATACTACGCATTAAAAGGATTAACTCCTGTGTGGAGCCTAATTGGTGGAGGATATAAGACAGCAGGATTCGGTTCATTTGAGGCAATAAAGTCAGGAAAATTTATTGGTGAATTTGGTAAATGTGTCGAGTATGCCAAAGCATTTATACAAGATTTTGGTAAAATCATAAAAAAAGCTGGTGGTAATGCTGAAGTATTTGAAATGAATATAGGAAAAGATAATTACATTGGGTTCCCACGGCAAAGCTTATCTGACAATGGCCTTCATAGGTATATTGAGGTAACGGTAGGCGAGGAAGTTAGGATATACGACAATTTTCATCCTAATGGAATCTTAAAGGCCGATTATATGAGGGATGTTGAAGGCTTTATTTTTACCAGTAAAGGTCAGGTTAGGGTGAGTGGAGAAGAACTTATGAAGAATGCAAAAAAAGTTAACTGATATTATGAATGAAGATTTTGAAAGGTTTATAAATTTCATACAGGCTGTAGTTGAAAGGCCGGGAATGTTTTTTGTAAACAACGTTGAAGATTTTAGCTTAGTAATACTAGGTTATAGGGCTGCTTGTTCCAATCATTCCCAAAGCTACGAGGCAGTAAATGATTTTTTTAATAACTTCAAAGGGTTTATAAACAAACATTATGGAATGAGTGAGGATTTGGACTGGGCTAGGTTAATTAGATTTCACTGTGTGAATGATTTTACAACTTTGGAATTTTTGAAACGCAAGCTAAATGAATTTATAGCTGGCATGGTGTAGTATAAAGAACGTCACCTGAATGAATAAAACAAACAAAGCCATTCCGTAATTGGGATGGCTTGTTTGTATATTAGCCCTGCCTCAAAAATAAAAACGCTGTATAGAAGGAGCTATTTAGAAAGGCTTGGCATTTTATTTCTCCTTTACACAGGGGAAATCTCTGGATTGCTAGTGCTTATCATAAGATCGGATTGTTATTTTTGGAACAGCTAATGAATAACCCTGCTTCAAAATAAAAGCACGTAAATGAGGGGGGCTTAGTTTTACACCTCCCATTCAACAATCAGCATAGCGTCTCCATTACTTTTGAAAAGCTTGCCACCAGGCTTTGTTCTTTTGTTACATTGCCGTATATGCCAGCAAAACTGCGTATAACGATAGCCATCAGGATGCTGCAGAAGATACTCCTGGTGCAAAGCTCCGAGGGTACAGCCGGGCTTTAGTAATTCTTTTTCAAAGTGATTGAAGTGACCTGCCAGTGCTTCATAGCGCTCTTTTTCTGTCTGGCTGTCTTCGGTAAACAGTTCTGCCAGATCTGCATCTTCCAGCTGTAATAATACTTCGCATGTCAGTTCAAGGCTTTTAAAACGTGCCATGTAACTGTCTACGGTCTTGCGGTTGACCTTAACGTAGTCAGCTATTTTACGGTTGCTCCAGCCTTTCTGTTTCAAAGAGATTAACGTACGTACTTCCATGATATTGATTCTTTGACCCACCATGTACCACTTTATTTTGTGGATACAAGGCTATTACAATCATAGAAAGTGGCCCAATGACCTCCGTTTTGACTTAACGGGGCCAGCGGTCTGGCCCGGTGACCTCCGTTTTTGGTGGCAGGGATCTTTATTTTGGCCCAGCGACCTCCGTTTTAAAAGAGGGATTCAGCAGTTGGCCCAATGGCTCCGTTATCGTTGGCCCGGTATACTCCGTATAAGCTGGCCCAATGACTTCCGTTTTAGACATCGGTATTTACTTTCAGCCTGTTTTCCTGCAAATTTATCGGGGATGGCATTTGGACGCCATTATTGATATAATGATATACTGGGACAGGGAAGGCTTTAGAAAAGGTTAATAAAAATATTATGAGTTTTAAAAAAGTTCCCAAAAAACCATGAAAATAGAAGAACGAAAACTGATTTTAGAGTTATCTCTTCATCAAATAAGTGAAAAGTTTTTTTTGAAAAATACCCGATAGGTCTTCATGAAATGCCAATTTATATCTTAACCGAATTGGAAAAAGCGTATGATGAAAAAAGTGCTGATGGAATTGAATATGCGTTGTTGTTAGGCTTCATATTCCAATTGTTTAGTGCTAAATATGTAGGCATTTTGTGTCGATTACTCGGCGAAGATTGGCATTTTAAGCACGAGGATATTGTCTTAATACTGCAAGATTTAAAATCAATAGATAGTGTGGGGGCTCTCTATAATGCAGTTTTTTTAAAGTTGGAATATTTAAATTATGATGAGTCATATTCGCTAGCGCGGAAGTGCATACATGCTTTGGGTACAATTGATTCTGATCTTGCTCAAATTAAATTTACTGGCTAGTTCAAAGATTCCTATAATCAGCGAAAAAGCAAAAAAGCAATTGAAGTAATGGGTAATGTACAAAACGTTACCTGATTAAATAAAACAAATAAGCCATTCCTTAATTGGGATGGCTTGGCCTTTGGATAGCGCAGGCGGTAGTGTACGGAACGTCACCTGCGTGATTAATAAATTCGTAAATGAGCTGAAAATCAATCAGCTCATTTTTTTTGCTGTTACAATAATGGCATACCTTAATGTGTTTTATAGATTGTTGGACCGGGAAGCCTGTTTTTATTGAGTTTTAAAAACCTTCGTGTACACTTTGTCACCTGCCCATGTTAACATGTAAATATTGTCGGGGAGTTTGCATAAAAAAGGGATGGTATAAGACTATTCAGAAATATCGTTGCCTGGAATGCGGGAAATACCAACGTAATCGCTATAGCACTAACAGATATACTTTAGATACATAAGGTCTTTTTAGGAAAAGATGCCTCGGGTTCAAGTCTGTAGCAGGACAATTTGCATTTTATAGCGCTGCAGCTTTTTCTGAAACCGGCCCAGCGGCTCTTTTGGCTGGTGCAGTTGGAGGACCTATTGGGTATTTCGTAGGAGAAACAACAGTAGAGTCTATACATGAAATGATTTTTATAAAACAGCGCTAATATGAATAATGAAATAAAAGTGTTACTTCTTTATCTATCTGCTCAGGGTAGAGAAGTGTATGTGAATGATATTTTGAACGGACATCATGCTATGGACTCGGAAGATTACGAGGTAGAAAATTTCTGGAATTCATTTGGGGGTATTGAAATTGTTATAGATGAATACTGCACAATATTGCATGTGTCTGACTTTGAGTTTTTAATAAAAGTTACCAACTTCTTACTTAATTCTCTTTATTGGTTAAAGGGAGGGCAGTGTGACTGGTTTGATCAAGTCGACTCAAATGGTCTCTTTTTGAAGACAACTGCGGGGCGTTCTATTCTTTTGCAAAGAAAAGACGAACAAGAAATCCGTCTTTCATTTTACCCTGTTAGTGATGGTTATGTTAAAAAACGTAGAGATAAGTTTTTTAGTGAAATTTCGATTAATGAGCAAAGTTGGATTAATTCTGTGCAGATTGCATTGCAAGAGTATTTTACTCTTTTTGAAGAATGCTTGATATATAATAAAAATGATACGTATTCTCGATATTTGGAAATATGGGATGCTATTAGGGGAGCAGGATAGTGTACACTGCAACGTCTACACCATTTTTAAAGGGTATTGAGAAGATTCGGTAAAGGATTTGGGTAGTGTACAGAACGTCACCTGAATGAAAAAACAAACAAAACCATTCCGTAATTGGGATGGCTTTGTCTTTGGTAGGGGCATGTTAAGAATAGAGAGGGCGGGGAGCCCTTTTTTTATTTCTTGGGTGCGGGTATAAAACTATTCAGAAGCATCGTTGTGTAGTCTAAGCAGTAGGGGCAGCGAATTTACTTGTCTGCAGTACTTATACTGCGTCCATGGAATAGACTATATATAACTGGCCGAATGCTTACTTGCTACTGGTAAATAATTGAAAACAGATGGTGGGAAAAGCAAACAGCAGCATTTGTCTTGAGCAATTTATAAAACAAGCGTAGGTAACAGGCAAGAATAAGAAGAGGAAACTTATCGTGGCTTCTATTGGGAATCCTTCGCTTCCCCACAGTATACCACCCCCGCCAGCTATCCATGTTTTGCGCTAACTTCACCCTATGAACAAAGAAGCTATGGAGTTAGGCATCAGTACCTTTGGTGAGGTTACCCCCGACGGGCTTTCCGGTAATGCCATTAACGCTCATCTGCGTATGCAGGAGCTGATAGCAGAGGCAAAATTGGCCGATGAGGTGGGGTTGGATGTATTTGCGCTGGGCGAGCATCACCGCCCGGATTATGTTATCTCTGCACCTGAAGTAGCACTGGCAGCTATTGCCGCGGTTACCAAACATATAAAATTGTCCAGTTCGGTTACCGTACTCAGTTCGGCCGATCCGGTACGTACGTATCAGAATTTTGCTACGTTAGATCTGGTGTCTAACGGGCGGGCGGAGATAATGGCGGGCAGGGGCTCGTTTATTGAATCGTTTCCGTTGTTTGGCTATCACCTGAACGAGTATGATGAACTGTTTACGGAGAAGCTGGATATGCTGTTGCAGATTATTAAGGAAGAAAAGATTTCCTGGAAGGGGCAGTTTCGTGCTCCTTTACACAACCAGGGTATTTACCCCCGCACCCTGCAGGATCAGTTGCCGGTATGGATTGCCGTAGGCGGCACGCCTGCATCGGCAGTAAGGGCGGGTACGCTTAACCTGCCTATGACGGTGGCTATGCTGGGCGGTAAGCCTGCGCAGTTTGTGCCTTTTATTGAGTTGTTTCGCAATGCGGCGGAAAAAGCAGGGCATAACGTAGAGTTATTGCAGCTGGCAGCTAACGGGCATATGTATATTGCGGAAGATGCAGAGCAGGCGGCAGATGAGTTCTGGCCTACCTATAGCAAAATGATGAACCGTATTGGGAAAGAAAGAGGCTGGCAGCCTATTACCCGGGAACAATATGAATACATGCGTTTGCCGGATGGGCCTTTGTTTGTAGGTAGTCCGCAACAGATTGTTGATAAGATATTGTATGTACATGGGCTGTTTAAAAACACCCGTTTTCTGGCGCAGACTATTGCAGGGGATATTCCGCACGAAAAGCTGCTGCGGTCTATTGAGTTGTTTGGTAAGGAGGTGGCTCCGGCAGTAAGAAGCGCTACGGCATAAGCTATAAAAAGAAAGTCCGGCACCAGTGCCGGACTTTTCATTGGGCTTCAGACCCTTTCCCCTACGATATTGTTAAAGGCACCCACCGGCTGCAACGCAGGTTCTCCGGGGGCTACGCCTGAAACAATAAAACCGGTAAGATCTTTATTCAGAATATCCTTGTTGGTAAAAAACAATCCATGCGGCTCGCCGGCGTATACCACATACTGCGCATCCGGCAGCAGGTTGGCAGTACAGTTTCCACTGGCTTCAATAGGCACTGTTTTATCGTTATCTCCATGTATAATCAGAGTAGGCACGTTAATGGCTTTTATATCCTGCCTGAAATCGGTAGTGGAAAATGAAATGGCGCATTGTTGTGTAGCAATGGGCGAAGCCAGTGCTGCCAGTGTGCGGTAGTGCTCCAGCATAGGGGTGCTTACGGGATGGTTCAGCAACGTTACGCCAAAGAACTTTTTGCCAAAGTCGTCCAGAAAATTAATGCGGTCTTTTTTCATTTCGTCCAGCATTTCGTCAAATACTGCTTTATTTACTCCGTCGGGGTTATCGGCCGTTTTCAGCATATAGGGGGTAACAGCGCTTATCAGTACGGCTTTGGCTATGCGTTCGCCGCCGTATTTGCCAAAATACCGGGCTACTTCGCCACCGCCCATAGAAAAGCCAACCAATACCACGTTCTGCAGGTCCAGTTGTGTAATAAGGGCATATAAATCACTGGTAAGTGTATCATAGTCGTAACCGGTAAGCGGACGGGACGATTTACCAAAACCTCTTCTGTCGTAGGTAATGCAACGGAAACCTTCTTTTACCAACTCCGTTACCTGGTATTCCCACATATCGCCACACAGCGGCCATCCATGTATAAACACAATGGGCTGCCCGGTGCCTAAATCTTCATAATGTATATGTACTTCTTCTTTTTCTACAGGACTGATGATTTTAATAAAGCTCATAACAAATTGGTTTTATGTGTTACGGATAAATATGCTGCAAGCGCTTAAAAAAGCATACCAGGGCAAACAGTTACAGCATTCAAACGCCAAACGCATCAAAATGTCAACAGTGGGTAAGGGTTGGGGTTTAAATGGGGCATCAACAGCTTAAATAATACGGCGATTGGTTAACAATGTATCAGTATACAAAGCGGTTGCCTTCTATTTTTGATACACTAAAAACAAGCTGCCGGTATGAAGCTGTTACGAACAGGTAAAAAATGGAAAAACACAGGCATGGCGCTGCTGCTGGGCATGGTTACCGGTAATATGGCGTATGCGCAGGGTAATAATTATGTACAGGATTATACCAAATATCCGGGGCTGGCTTTAACGCCGCCAATGGGCTGGAACAGCTGGAACAAGTTTGCCTGCAATGTAAGTGAAGACCTGATTAAACAAATGGCCGATGCCATGGTGGCTTCTGGTATGAAGGAAGCTGGTTATACCTATATTAATATTGATGACTGCTGGCATGGCGATAGAGACAGCCTGGGTTTTATTCATCCGGATGCTAAACGTTTCCCATCTGGTATGAAGGCGCTGGCTGATTATATACATGCAAAGGGGTTAAAGCTGGGTGTGTATTCCGATGCGGGCTCGCAAACCTGCGGTGGCCGCCCCGGCAGCAGGGGGTACGAGTTTCAGGATGCGCTTACCTATGCTTCCTGGGGTGTGGATTACCTGAAATACGATTGGTGTAATACCGAAGGGCTGAAAGCAGAAGGTGCTTATAAAACCATTACTGCTGCGTTGAAAAGGGCAGGCCGCCCGGTGGTGCTGAGTATTTGTGAATGGGGTAACGATCAGCCCTGGGCCTGGGGGCAAAACGTAGGGCACCTGTGGCGTACCACCGGAGATATTTATAATTGTTTTGATTGTATAGAAGACCATGGCACCTGGAAGTCGTTTGGGGTAATGCAGATACTGGATAAGCAGGAAGGATTGCGTAAGTATGCCGGCCCCGGCCACTGGAACGATCCTGATATGCTGGAGATTGGTAACGGAGCGTTAACACCGGGTGAAGACCGCGCGCATTTTACTATGTGGGCTATGCTGGCTGCACCACTGATTGCAGGTAATGATCTGCGTAGCATGTCAGCTGCTACCCGTGAGGTACTTACCAATAAAGCGGTAATAGCTATCAGTCAGGATACGATGGGCGTACAGGGCTTTCGCGGTGTTAAAAAAGACAGTCTCGAAATCTGGTTCCGGCCGTTAAGCAAAGGGGAGTGGGCGGTATGTTTTTTAAACCGTTCAAAACTGCCGGCAACGGTAGATTACCATTGGAAACAGAGGCCTGTAAAAGACCCGGACTTTGGGTATGAACTAAATGCCGCAGCCACTGGCTATACATTATACAATGTATGGACAAAGAAGCTGCAAGGCAGCACTGCGCAAACATTACATGCAGTAATTCCGCCGCGCGATGTGCTGGTATTCCGGCTTCAACCCTAAAATTATAAGCATCAGGAAAGTGCAAGGGTAGAGGAATGGCGCTCCTTTTTAACGGGGCGCTTTTTTATTGGTGGTGGGGTGGCGGGGTATTACATTTGTAGTGTTGCTCACGTAAACCAACGACATGAAAAAACTCTACCTCGCTATCGTTTTGCTTGCCCCTGCTTCTCTGTTATTTTCCCAATCGGCTCCCATACAAATAACCACAGCCACCGGCATGGTGGAAGGTGTGCGGGAGAAGAGCGGCATCCGCTCATTCAAAGGCATTCCCTTTGCTGCGCCGCCTGTAGGCAAACTGCGGTGGAAAGCGCCGCAACCTGTAAAACCCTGGGCAGGTATACGCAAAGCCGGCCATTTTGAAGCAAAGCCTATGCAGGCCAATGTATTTGGCGACATGAATTCCCGTTCTGAGGGTATGAGTGAAGATTGTTTATACCTGAACGTGTGGGCGCCTGCGGGTAAAGGGCCTTATCCGGTGCTGGTATACTTTTACGGTGGTGGATTTATTGCCGGCGATGCCTCGGAACCCCGGTACGATGGCGAAAGCATGGCACAGCATGGTATAGTAGCAGTTACCGTTAATTACCGGCTGGGTGTGTTTGGTTTTCTGGCCCATGCTGAGCTGAGTGCGGAAGCGCCTTACAAGGCATCGGGTAATTACGGGTTGTTAGACCAGGCTGCTGCACTGCAATGGGTTAAAAAAAACATCAATGTATTTGGCGGCGATGCCGCTAAAATTACCATAGCCGGCGAGTCTGCCGGTTCTATTTCTGTAAGTGCGCAAATGGCTTCTCCCTTATCTAAAAATCTGCTGGCAGGCGCTATTGGCGAAAGTGGTTCTATACTGGGGGCTTTATCTGCTGTGCCTTTGCAGCAGGGCGAAGATGCGGGCAAACAGTTTGCGCAAAGCGCAGGCGTTACCTCGTTAACGGCTTTGCGTAATATGTGTGCAGATTCGTTGCTGAACGTTTCTATGAAGTTTGGCCCTTATCGTTTTTCTCCTACTATAGATGGCTATTTTTTTCCGGAAAATCCTTTTGCTATTTATGCCTCCGGCAAGCAGGCACAGGTGCCGCTGCTGGCGGGGTGGAATAATGAAGAAATGAATTACCGCATGGTACTGGGTAACGAAAAGCCCAACGTGGCTGCCTATAAGCAGGCATTGCAGCGTTTATACGGCGCAGAAGCAGACAACGCTTTTCTGCATTATCCGGCAGCTGACGATGCTGCGGTAGAAGCAGCAGCTACGGCACTGGCGGGCGATCGCTTTATTGCGTGGAGTACCTGGAAGTGGGTGGATGTACACAGTAAAACAGCGCAGAAACCGGTGTATCGTTATTACTACGCAAAACCACGCCCGGCTATGACGCCCGAAATGGGCAATGCTACACCAGGCCTGGCGGGAGGTGTACAGAAGGCAACCGCGGCGGCTAAACCACCTGCTGCTACCGGGGCCGTTCACTCCGCAGAAATAGAATATGCTATGGGTAACCTGGCTTCTAATAAAGTATATGCATGGACGGCGGACGATTATACCGTATCGCGTACTATGCAGGCTTATTTTGTCAATTTTATCAAAACAGGTAATCCTACACCTGCTACCAGTAACTATGCCGTATGGCCTGCGGTGGTGCCGGGCAAACCCTCACCCGTAATGCACCTGAATGTACAATCGCAGGTGAAAACTGAGCCGGAGGCGCTTTTTTTACGGTATCAGTGGCTGGATAAGCAGCAGATGACGGGCAAATAAAAAATTACCCGCACCTTTTGCAAAGTGCGGGCATCTTTTAACTATAAAAATAAAACCAGGCACTTTACGCAAACAGTAGTTTTTCGTAAAGTTGCTTATTAGTGTATTAATCGGTGAATATCCCCTAAAAAACGACAAATAAACTGTTTACAACCAATACCATGAAACAACCTTATACTATCCCGGAAGGGCGCTATCCGTTTGTTCTTTCGGGAGGCGGCGCAAGGGGATATGCCCATTTGGGGGTGCTGAAAGCCTTTGAAGAGCGAAATATTTTTCCTGAAGCCATTGCGGCTACCAGTTCCGGTTCTATTATAGCGGCTTTTATCTGCGATGGGTATAGTGCCGATGAAGCCTATGCCATTGCCCGGCAGAATAAAATGGAGTTGAGCATGCAGCTGAAAAACTGGCCTGCGGGTATCATGTCGCTTAAATCGGTAGAAGACCTGTTAAAGCGGTATTTGCGAAGCACCACTTTTGAGCAGATGCGTTTACCCTTCCATATCACCGCCACCAATTTTCAGAACGGGCAACGGGCGGTTTTCAGCAAAGGGCCGGTTATTCCTGCTATTCTGGCGGCATCCAGCATTCCTATTTTATTGCCACCGGTTGAAATAGAAGGCATTCCCTATGTAGATGGCGGTTTAAGCGGCAACCTGCCTGTAGAACCGCTGCTGCCTGATTATGAGCAGATTATAGGTGTGCACGTAAACCCGATAGCGCCCTGGAATGCGGCTGCCGGTATAAGAGCCAATGTAGAACGTACGTTAAACATGGCCATTAACGCCCCCGTGGCAGCCAGCGCCGGATTGTGTACCTGGTATATTGAGCCCAGAGCGTTGCTGGAATACCGGGTGTTTGACTTTAAAAAGTTTGAAGCTATTTACAACATAGGACTGGAATATACCCGCGGGCTGTTGCAGACTGCACCGGTGTAAATAGTTATATTTACCTGCATGATCAAAACTATCTTCTCTCACCTGACTGTGCAGGTGATTATTGCCATACTTGCCGGCATAGCCTGCGGCTTCTTTTTTCCCGGTTTTGCGCCTTACGCTAAACTACTGAGCAGCACGTTCATTAACATGATCAGCATGCTGATTGTACCGGTTATCTTTTTTACCATTGTGCTGGGTATTGCCCGTATGAGCGATGTAAAAAAGGTAGGCAGGGTAGGCGGCAAAGCCATCCTGTATTTTGAAGTAGTTACCACCATAGCCATTATTATAGGGTTGGTTACCGCTAACCTGATGCAACCGGGCAAAGGCGTAGTACCCACCACGGGCGGTAAAACTATTCCGGGTATTGCCACTGCTGAAAAAATTAACTGGGCTGAGTTTCTTACGCACATCGTGCCGCACAATGTTTTTGAATCTTTTACCAAAGGCGATATACTGCAGATTCTGTTTTTTGCCATTCTGTTTGGTTTTGGGGTAAGCAAGCTGGGTAGTACCGGTGCCTCCCTTATAGCCACCTTTGAAAAAATAGCGCAGGTGCTGTTTAATATGATGAAGGTGGTAATGAAAGTGGCGCCCATTGGAGCTTTTGGCGGCATGGCTTATACTATTGGTACTTACGGCCTGCATACTTTACTGCCCATGGGTAAAATTATGCTTACGGTATATCTTACCTGTATCTTCTTCATCTTTGGTGTGCTCAATGCTATCTGCCGGTACTATCGTTTCAGTTTGTGGCAGTATCTTAAATTTATCCGCGAAGAAATACTGGTGGTGCTGGGCACTTCCTCCTCCGAGTCTGTGCTACCGGCTATGATTAGTAAAATGGAAAAATTCGGTTGCTCGCGGTCGGTAGTGGGCCTGGTAATTCCTACAGGTTATTCCTTTAATCTGGATGGAACTTCCATTTATCTGGCAGTAGCACTGGTGTTTCTTACCCAGGTGTTTCAGGTGCCTATGGGTTTTGAGCAGCAGCTGACAGCTATGGCCGTGCTGATGGTAATGAGTAAGGGGGCGGCCGGGGTTACTGGCAGTGGGTTTATAGTACTTAGTTCTACCTTATCGGCTATGCATATTATGCCGGTAGAAAATGTAGCTATACTGCTGGGGGTAGACCGGTTTATGAGTGAAGCACGGGCTATTACCAATATGATAGGCAATGGTATTGCTGCTGTTGTAATTGCAAAAAGTGAAAATGAATTTGACGGGCAGGCCTACCAACTGGCAATAGCCGGTGATAAAAAAGACTTACTTCTTCACGAAAGTGAAACCAGGCAATAACAGCTCCTGTGCCAACGCAACATCTGCATGTGGCTCCTGGCGTTTGTGCCATATTCTTTCCACACTGCGGAAAGCCAGTAAGCGGTACAGTGCATTTTCATCCAGACTGCTGATTTCCCTGTCTTTCAGGTTTTGCTGATAGTGCTGATACAGCGAGCTGTAAAAGCTGGTAAGCTGTGCATTACGCAGCCACTCGGGCAACACCGAAAAACCGGTAGTACGGTAAAAAGCTTCCCGTACCAGCATTTCTTCCGGTTGGGTTTTACCGTATACAAACCAGGCATAATAAAATGCCACCAGCGATGCCAGCGCTACCGGAATTAACCAGGGCAGGTTTGTTACATTGGCTGCACTGGCAGCTACAGCAAAAAAGGCAATTACGGTTACTATGGCACGCAATAAAATAGCGGTAACGCTTACGGGTACTATGTTCAGTTCAATACCTCTTCTACCCGCAACAGTTACCTCTGTAACCAGAAAGGATGAGGGAATGGCAATAGGAATGAAAAAAGCAACCACTTTAGATTCCACCCACTGATGGTTCTGTGTTTTTACGTGTCCTGAATAGGTTGATCCGAAAATCATGATAATGGCATTTGGTTAGGGGATACAAATTTTTATAAAATTAATCGTATAATAATATGCAGCATCAAAAGCTGCTTCAGGGGCGGGGCCTTAAACCAGGGGAGTTGCCAAAAAAACAAACCGCTGTAATCACCTGTTTTACTGGTGATTACAGCGGGGTATTCGTTTACAAGGCCATTAATGTAAAAAGAAACTGAGAATACCGGTGATAATAAGGGTAACGCCCGTAATCATACCGGCATTATGCTCCAGTGTGTGCCAGTTTAATTTCAGCAGGCCGCTGTAGGCCAAGCGTACCAGCAATACCATGCCGGTGGTGGTAATAAGCGTATACAATAATGCCAGGCTAAACAGCAGCCAGATGCCCTGTGCACCGGCCAGCAAAAAATAAGCTTCTATCTCCATACAGGGAGAGAAAAACATGGCTATAGACAAGGCTATGATAATGCGCTTTTTGGTGTGCTTCTGTTTTACCTCTTCATCGTGCAAATGAAAATGCTTGTGCTTATGATGGCGGTAGCTGAAAAAAATGCCCATAACAATTAAAATTACCGGCGCGGCAATATGTGTAAACTCCTCAATGCCGGAAAGACTTTTACCCATATAACCCAGCAGAATACCCAGCGCTACCGTACTAAGTGCGTGGGAAAGTGCCGCCAGCAGCGTTACGCGGGTTACCTCCCGGGAAGTCCATTGCTCTCTGCGGCCAATAGCTATAACCGGAAGCCAGTGGTTGGGTATAATGGCGTGTAACAGGCTAATGATTACGCTGCCTGTGAGAATCTCGTACATAATTATCTGCAAATGTATTTAATATGTGCAGGAAAACGACACGTTGTGGCATTTATCTGACTTTGGGCTATATTTAACATTACCAGCAGAACAGCAAAGCCTTAAAACTGCATTTTGTGTCATTCTTTCGCTAAAACGGACTATTCCGGGCGGTTACTACCCGGTAGCTTTGTGTAGGTAATCGTTTTAATTTTGAAGGTATGCAACATTATAAAACATTGAGCGAGCTGCACCGGGCCAATGGCCTTCCACTGCCGGAGCATCCGCTGCTGAGCCTGGTACATTGTATGAATAATTGTACGTTGGGCGACAGGGAGTTTACCAGCGATTGTTATGTGATAGGGCTGAAGAAGCTGAAGGCGGGCGTAATTATGTACGGCCGCACACCCTACGACCATGCCAATGGGTCTATGATGTTTGTAAAACCCCGGCAGATTATTGAAATGAAAGGGCTGGAGCTGGAAGAAGATGGCTTTCTGATATTTATACACGAGGATTTTCTGAATGGCCACGAGTTGCACAATACCATTAAAAAGTACGGCTACTTCGATTATGAGGTAAACGAGGCCCTGCACCTTTCGCCCAAAGAGGAGGAGATTATATGGGAGTTGTACGAGAAAATTAAGATAGAATACAGTAATAATACAGATGAGTTTAGCCGCGAAATTATGCTGGGGCATCTGGCATCTATTCTTATGTATGCCCAGCGTTTTTACAAGCGCCAGTTTATTAACCGCACAGAGCTTTCCGGTAAAACAGTATCCCGCTTTAACGCAGCGCTGGCGGCTTATATGCAGGCGGGCAGCCTGCAAAACCAGGGGCTGCCTTCTGTAAATGCGCTGGCAGAAGCGTTGCATTTATCGCCCCGTTACCTGAGCGATCTGCTGAAGCAGGAAACCGGCAAAACAGCCATGGACCTGATTCATCTTTTTCTGATAGCAGAAGCTAAAAACCTGCTGAAAAGCGATAGCCATAATATTTCGGATGTGGCTTATCAGCTGGGGTTTGAAAACACCTCTTACTTTACCCGGTTGTTTAAAAAGCAGGTAGGTATGAAGCCACTGGAGTTTAAGAAAATGCAATTGAATTAATTGATTATAAAACACAGACAGGATATGAAAGCAGTAGGAATAAAAACATCGTTACCCATTGATGCGGCAGACAGCTTTATTGAATTTGAAGCCCCTAAGCCACAGCCTTCGGGCAGGGAATTGCTGATTAAGATACATGCAATAGCCGTAAACCCGGTTGATTTTAAAATACGCCAGAACAGTGCTAAGGATACGGTGCTGGATACCCCAAAAATTCTGGGATGGGATGCCGCCGGTGTGGTAGAAGCCGTGGGCGACCAGGTTACGCTTTTTAAAACCGGCGACAAGGTGTATTACGCAGGTGATATTACCAAAGCCGGCAGCAATGCAGAATATCAACTGGTAGATGAACGTATAGTGGGCAGAAAGCCGGAAACATTAAATGATGTGGAGGCTGCTTCTGTACCGCTAACGGCGTTAACTGCCTGGGAAATTCTGTTCGATCGTATCCGGGTAAGCCCGGTAAAAGACAAGGGCAAGGCGGTATTGATTATTGGCGGTGCCGGTGGCGTGGGTTCTATTGCCATTCAGCTGGCAAAAAAGATAGTGGGCCTTACCGTTATAGCCACTGCTTCCCGCCCGGAAACGGCAGACTGGGTTAAAACGATGGGGGCAGACCATGTAGTAAACCATAAAGATCTGGTGAATGAAGTACACAAAGCCGGTTTTACACATGTGGACTTTATTCTGGATTTTGTAGATACCAATGGCTATTGGGATGCTATGGCAGAGCTGATTAAACCACAGGGCCATATTGCTTCTATTACGGGCAGCGGGCAGCCTGTGCTGCTGAATAAGCTGAAGAACAAAAGTGTTTCTTTTTCCTGGGAGTTTATGTTTACGCGCAGTAGCTGGCATACAGAGGATATAGCGGAACAACATCATATACTGAATAATGTAGCGGCGTTGATTGACAACGGAACGCTGCAACACACGCTTCAGCAAACGCTCACCGGTTTAACGGCAGAGAACCTGAAACAGGCGCATCGTTTACTGGAAAGCGGAAAAACCATTGGTAAAATAGCCATCAGATTATAATCTGGTGGCTTTGCCCTATCTTTGTACCCTTCATTCAAGCAGATATACTCATGTAGGATTAATTTCTTTTTAGCGAAATATAATACCGGTTCCCACCAGGGCGCCGCCATTTTTCACTTCTACAGAAAGAAATTATGCTTTTACTTCAGGGGGTTACCTACACCCATCCCGACAGAACTCTATTGTTTTCCGGCATTGATCTCGTTATTCACAGGTACGATAAGGCTGCTGTTATTGGCAACAATGGTGCGGGCAAATCTACTTTGCTACAGCTGATGGCCGGCCGCCTTTTGCCTGCTGCAGGGGTAATTAAGGCAGATGCTACGCCTTATTATATACCTCAACTGGCAGAATGGTATAACAACCAAACTGTGGCAGAAGCGTTGCAGGTACACCAGAAACTACATGCGTTGCAGCAGATACTGGAAGGCGATGTAAGTGAGGTGCATCTGACACAACTGAACGATGACTGGACAGTAGAGGAGCGTTGTAAAGAAGCGCTTAGCTACTGGGGGCTTGATCACGTAGTGCTGAACCAACCTATGGCTGCACTCAGCGGTGGACAGCGTACCAAAGTATTGCTGGCTGGTATTCTGATACACGAACCAGAAATTGTATTATTAGACGAGCCTACTAACCACCTGGATGCACACAGCCGGCAATTACTATACAATTATATACAAGAGGCCAGGCAAACTATAGTGGTGGTAAGCCATGATAAAGCATTGCTGAACATGCTGCCCGTTATTTACGAGCTGAGCCGCAAGGGCATTACTGTGTACGGTGGCAATTATGATTTTTATGCTGCTCAGAAAGAGCTGGAAAAAAATGCCCTGCAATGGGAAGTGAAGAGTGCAGAGAAAGCCTTGCGTAAGGCGAAGGAGGTGGAGCGGGAGGCGATAGAAAGGCAGCAGAAGCTGGATGCCCGTGGTAAACGAAAACAGGAAAAGGAGGGGCTGCCTACTATTGCGATGAACACTTTCCGTAACAATGCCGAGAAAAGCACCGCCCGTATGAAAGATGTACATGAGGAAAAAACGGGAGCGCTGGCAGAGAACCTGCAACAACTGAGAAAGGAATTGCCGGTTGCCGATACCATGAAGCTGGCGTTTGCGTATTCCGGTGTGCACCGTGGCAAACTGCTGGTTACCGCCAGAGAGGTGAATATGCAGTTTGGTGGGCGCTATTTATGGAAGCAACCACTACACATAGAAATACGCAGTGGCGAACGTATAGCCGTAAAGGGGCAGAATGGATCGGGTAAAACCACACTGTTGCGGTTATTGCTGGGGCAGCTGACACCCACTTCCGGCACTATAGAAAGGACAGAGATGAAAACGGTATACATTGATCAGGATTACTCGCTGATACAACCTGGCCTTACGGTATATGCGCAGGCACAAACGTATAACGACAGCGGCCTGCAGGAGCATGAAATAAAAAGCCGGTTAAGCCGCTTTCTGTTTACCAAAGAGGATTGGGATAAACCGGGCAGCGCACTCAGCGGTGGCGAAAGAATGCGGTTACTGCTTTGTATAATGACCATCAGCAGCCGCCCACCGGATATAATTATACTGGATGAGCCTACCAACAACCTGGATATACAAAACATAGATATACTTACCGCAGCTATGGAAGCTTATGAAGGTACGCTGATAGTGGTGTCGCACGATGCGTGGTTTACAAAGCAGATAAATGCAGGTATTTCGCTGGTATTGCAGTAGTGCCTTTGAAAATACAGGAGATGTTATATAAAAAGAGCAGATGGAACTAAGGGGCCACCTGCTCTTTTTTATCAGGCCAGTGATTGAATAATCCCAATCACATCCTGCTGCCCCAGTCCGGCTTCATGTGCCTTCTGATAAGCCGGAAGCACTGCCTGTAGCAGCGGATAATCTGCTCCGGCATCTCTGGCAAGTTTAATATCTTTTAACATCAGGTCCAGCGCGAAAGCCGGGGCGTACTGTTCTGCTACCAGCAAAGGCGTTTTCACTTTTGTGGCACCGCTGCCGCTGGCACTTTCGTTAATCACTTCCAGCATATCCTTCCGTTCAATACCCAGCTTTTCTGCCAGCAGTACCGTTTCTGCGAGACCCTGATACAGAATAGATAAAAAGTAGTTAATGGAAAGTTTTGCTGCAATGCCCTTACCGTTTTCTCCCAGGTGTTTGGTTTGTTTGCCCAGCTTATCCAGGTAAGGTTGTGCGGTTGCTATATCTGCTGCGCTGCCGCCTGCCATAATAATCAGTGTGCCTTCGCGGGCGGGCGTGGTGCTGCCTGCTACCGGAGCGTCTATAAAAGCGGCTTTCTGCGCAGCCAGGTTTTTACTCAGTTGCAGGGTAAGCGATTGCGAAACGGTACTCATGTCAATAAATAACTTGCCCGCAATATGCTCCTGCTCAACAGAGGCGTACACCTCCGTTACCGCAGCATCGTTAGTAAGCATGGTAAATACAATATCGCTGTTCTGCACCAGCTCTGCAACGGTGTCGTATACCCTCGATGTGGCGGCAAAGTCAGCCGTTTTCTCTATACTACGGTTGTAAACAGCCAGGGTAAAGCCTGCTTTTTCCAGGTTCTTTGCCATAGGGTGCCCCATGTTTCCCAATCCAATCCATCCTATTCTCTTGTTTCCGCTCATGGTATTTGCTTTAGATGTACAAAGTTCAGTAACCTACTGTTTTTTGCCTGCTACCTTTTTATCGTATTCTGCCTGCAGTTTCCGTAAGCGTTCATCATAATCCTTTCTGCCACTGAATGCCTGCGGGTTATAGGCATCGCCGGGTTTATGTTTGGTATGCATATCAAACTGGCTGGCATGAGAAGAAACCCAAAGGTCAAACCGCAGTGCTTTCATACTTTTTAATGTATATGCATAGTCGGCAGCAATTTCAGGATAGGCGTCCAGATGATGAAAATCCTTTTCCGTAACAATAGTGGGCATATTGGCAATGAGTACACGCCAGGTTTTATGTTGGTCTTTTACATTCAGCAGATAGCTGCAGGAGCCTTTGGTATGGCCGGGATGGTGCAGCATAGCAAGGGTAGTGCCGCCCAGCGATATGGTGTCTTTATCGTGCAGTATCCGGTCTGGCTGTACCGGTGCAAAAGAGCTGCCATCGCCACCAAAAGCGTAGTCAGAGCTGCCGCCGTCCTTCAGCACTGCTGCATCTTTATAGTCAACCATCATACGCGCGCCGGTTTGTTTTTTAACAGAGGCCATAGCGCCCAGGTGGTCGTAATGCGCCTGGGTGGTAAGCAGTACCTTTATATCTTTAAAGGCAAAGCCCAGCTTTTCAACACCAGCTTTAATTAATGTATCAGAAGCGGCAAGGCCGGTATTGATAAGTATATGCCCCTGTGGCGTTGTTATCAGGTAAGCACACAGGTCATACGTACCTACGTAATACAGGTTGCCTGCAATACGGTAAGGCTGGTAGGGCTGCGCCCATTCGGGGTTATCTACTACAGGCTCTTTTACGGTTTGCGCCTGTGCAATGGTGGTGGTTACTGCCAGCGCGGCGGCCGGCAGCAGGATGTTTTTTAGCGTATTTGTAAACATAGATAGAATTGAACGCTAATATACCTGATTTCGCATTTATGAATGCGGAGGGTTGGCACGAAAACCTTCCAGATAACTGAACTTCCACACACCGTTTTCTTTCTTTGCCTTCATGTGATACTCCAGCGATTCCCATTTCCAGCTGAAAGACCATTCTCCGTTCTCCGGCTGTGTGTTTTCCAGGGTTATATGCAGTTGCATACTGCCCGATGGAAAATCCTGACAGTTGCACCAGGGGCTGGCATCGAAATAAGGGCCAATTTCACCTACGTAATAGTCAACAGCACCACTACTCATTTCCTTATCCATTTGTTCTGCTTCGGCCTGGTAAGTATCAAAAAACCCGCGGGTAAACAAACCGCTGCTGTGCAGCAGTGCTACATTTTTCTCATGAATTTCCCAGTCAATGCCTGAGTACAATGAGTCGGAAGGGTGGGTTTGTTTGGGTGGAAAATCACTTAGTATATCCCATGTTTTTTCATGCCATTGATACAGTTCTGTTACCCGTTGCTGTAAACCGGCAGTATCCGGAGCCGGAGAGGCGGTGGTGGCAGTTGTGTTACGTACAGCCGTATCTGCTGTACTTGTATTGGTAACAGTGGTGGTATTGTTACAACTGCACAATAACAGGCCTATGCATATAATGCCGGTACTGAGCACGATAATATAACGTTTGGGAAAGAGCGCCATGTTAAGGGTTTATACTGCAAAATAAGGTTTCTGCGGCTGCATTTAATGCATGTTTACAATAGCTTTTTCAGCAGCAGTACACTTTCTTCCAGCTGTTGTGGTGTGGAAGAGGCAAAGCCCAGCCGTACCGCATTGGGGCATATGCCGGGGTATTGATGTGCTTTGCCATCGGACATGTAAAGCCCCCTGGCAAGCGCTTTTGCAGCCAGCTGTTCCGGTTGAATACTCTTTTCAAAGCGCGTCCATACACTCATGCCGCCTTCCGGTATGGCAAATTCAACTGCGCCAGACAGTTCCTGGCTTAATAGTTTACAAAATACATCGCGCCGCTCTTTGTAAGCGGCAGTAGCTTTACGCAGGTAGCGTTGTATGGTGCCGGTGTGCAGCAGTTCTGCCATGGCATTGTCCAGAACATGGTCGCCCTGCCTATCCATCATGGCACGTACCCGCGCCAGATGTTCAATTACATTGGCAGGGGCTGTAAGGTAACCCATGCGAAAAGCGGGAGAAAACGATTTGCTGAAGGAGCCGCAGTAGATAACCATTCCGTTTTCATCTGCGCTGGCCAGTGGCTGCAGCGGGCGGTGTTTATAATGGAAATCATAATCGTAGTCATCTTCAAATATAATAAAGCCATGTTCCTGCGCCAGCTGAAGCAGGGCCAGCCGTCTGTTAATGTGCAATGATACCGTGGTGGGGTAGTGGTGGTGAGAGGTTACATACACCATTCTTACCCTGGTATTTCTGCATATTTTTTCCAGCTCTTCTACTATCAGCCCCTGTTCATCCACCCCAATGCCTATATGTGTGGCGCCGGCATGCAGAAAGTTCTGTTCGGCCCGGCGCCAGCCCGGAATGCCCGATACCACCACATCTCCGGCGTTGATAAGTCCGGTACATACCAGATGAATACCCATAACGGTGCCACGTACGGAGAGTATATTACCGGGCGTTGTTTTTAAGCCTCTGGTTTCATTCAGGTGTGTTGCCAGTGCGGTTTTGTAATAGTCTGGTCCGCTGGGGTGGCTGTAACTGCCAAACTTTGGGTAAAGGCTACTGCTGCGGGTAAGCTGGCTGCGCCAGGCACGGTACAGTTCTGCCAGCGGAGCCAGCTGCGGATCGGGAAAGCCATCATCCAAATGCAGACGGGTGTTGGGGTAAATAGGTGCATCTGTAAGCCATGGCTTTTGCGTAATGGAAAAGCCGGCTGTGGTATGCGCGGTGCCGGCAGGTTTTAGTATAGAGGGGGCCAGCGTGGGTAGCTGTGCAGCAACAAATGTTCCTTTGCCTATGGCACTTATCAGCCAGCCTTGCATCTGTAGCTCTTCATATGCCTTGTTTACGGTAATCCGGTTCAGGCTTAGCCAGGCGGCTGCCTCCCGTGTGCCGGGCAGTTGCTGACCCGCTGTAAGGTGGCCGTTTTTTATCAGCAGCTGAAGGGCATCTGCCAGTTGCAGGTAAATGGCTCGTTCCGCGGCGGGGATTAATTGAATTTCCTGAAAAAGCTGGGCTATAACCGGACTACTCATTTTGTTGCTATTGGACTACAAAGGTAATCCCATTGCCGGCTAGTTTTGATGTTATGTATACGCCAAACATGTATAAAATGGATAGCGAAGCAGATAAAATTGCTTTTATGAAACAATATAGTTTTGCTACCATTGTTTCGTTCGTAGGTGAAAAGCCTGTAGCAACGCATTTGCCCTTTACCATAGACGATAGTGGAGATAAGCTGTTGTTGCAGTCGCATTTTGCCAAAGCCAACACGCAGGCTGCTGTTATTGCCAGCCAGTTATCGCTGGTAATATTTTCACAGCCCCATGCCTATATTTCACCTACGCATTACCATAAGCGCGAGAGTGTACCCACCTGGGATTATATTGCGGTACATGCGTATGGAACGGCCCGTATACTGGAAACGGATGCGCAGAAGCTGACGCTGCTGGAGCGGATGATTGACCATTACGAAAAAAGCTATCGTACCCAATGGGATAGCCTGAATGATAAGTTTAAAACCGGTATGCTACAGGGCATTGTGGCGTTTGAGCTGGAGGTTACAGCGTTGCAGGGCCAGCAGAAGCTGAGCCAGAACAAAACCGGAGAAGAGCGCAGGAGCATTGTAGCACAGCTGGAGCAGAGCAGCATTGGTACTGAGCGCGACCTTGCCTTGTATATTAAAAAACTGTAATTATGAACTTTAGCATTCAGCCTGTATTAGAAAACGAAAGGGTATTGCTGTTGCCTTTGCAGCAAAGCGATTTTGAAGCCGTGTATGCCGTAGCTGCCGACCCCGCTGTATGGGCGCAGCACCCCAGCAAAGACCGCTGGAAAAGAGAGGTGTTTCAGGTATTTTTTGAGGGCGCCATGGCCAGTGGCGGCGCTTTTAAAATTATGGACAAAACCACCGGCCAGGTAGCAGGATGTACGCGTTTTTACGACTACAACGCGGACGATAACAGTATACTTATAGGGTATACCTTTTACGGAACGGCCTGGTGGGGTAAGGGCTTCAACCCTGCGGTTAAAGCCCTTATGCTGGATTATATATTTCAGTTTGTTGACCGCGTGTACTTACATGTAGGCAGCAACAACATACGCTCGCAGATTGCAGTGGGCCGTATAGGGGGCGTGAAAGTTGCTGAGCAGGAAGTGGCTTATTTTGGTGAGCTGCCTAAGCTGAATTTTGTGTATGCTATTGATAAAAGCAGTAAACAAGATAAAGTACTGTGATAATCAGGTTAAGCAGGATTATGTTTTTAGCGTGTTTTCTATCCTTTTCAGGATGCACATAAAACCGCTCTCCGTTCGGCAGTATCTTTCTGTTGTAATAGATAGAAAGGCCCGCCATAAGCGGCGCAACAGGCAATATAAAACCCAGGCCTGGTTTGTTAAAATATATGGCTATAAAGGGCACCAGCACTGCTAATGTATAACCGGCTGCTATTACCCATTCGCTGGCGGGCTCTTTTTGGGTTAGTTCTTTCAGCTTTTCTTCTTTTGCCTGCTGCATTGCCTCGTGGGTAACGGCTATGCCCCGTTCTTTCAGAATATGTGCAGCCAGCAGGTAATCCAGCCGCCCCCAGTCAAAAGGGTTATTTAAAATAACCTTCAGTTCCTGGTCGGTTGCGAAAAACAGATAGTACGACCGGTCAATATTGTTGATCTGCGCTTCGTAATAACGGGTGAGTACTTCATCGGCTTTTGCAAAATCCTGCTGCCGGATATTAACGCCAATAGGAATCTGGATGGTGTTGTAATTGTATACTTTAACGTTAATGTCGTTGTCGTGATCTACCAGATGGTATTCAATGTTGTTGTTTCTTAATTCGGCTGCAAAGTCTTCCGCCGCTTCTATATCGGTAAACTGCTGGAATAAAATAAAGTCGTTGGACATATTAAGTGCGATTAGGGTTCTGTTACAATTTACATCAAATATATTCATAGGGGCCTGAGTTTTCAATTACTGGTTTTTCTTAGTTTTAAACCTATATGTAAAAGCAACCAAAACCCAACCTGTTATATTACAACCAAGGCCATTTTCTTTTCCTGTTTTTTATGTTGCTCTATTTTGGGCGCAGCACAGGATATAGCTAATCTGCCCCTTACTAACAAGCTATCCATCTTAAATGGAAAAGCAAGTTTCCTTTTTCCCGATAAAGCAGAGAATATTGCGCGTGCCACCAACATTATGGCTGCGGATGCTAATGCGAACAGGGAAACGCGTATTGTTTTTGATCTGGGCCAGCAAAGGCTGGTGTTTTTTGCAAGGGAGTTGTACGTAACAAGTAATAACAGTCTGCCGGAAACACTGGCCAACGGCAACGAGGCAGAAAGTAAGAGTAAAGTCCTCACCAATAAAGACTCCCTGTTATCTGTGTTGGTAACACCTGGTGGGTATGATTCTACCGAAAGTGCTATATTAATAAACACGCTGTATGTAAAAACGCAGGACAATGCTGTTTTTTCTATCAACGCTTTCATTAACCCGGAAGCATATAAAAATAAAGCTGCGTTTCAGCAATTAACGGAGAAGGTATTTGCATCGTTATTAAAAGGAGAGCGGCGGATAAATTTTAAAGCCAGAACCGAAACATGGCCCATCTTTGGCGGTAACAAAAAGTTTGTAATTGCTTTGCCGGAGGGGTTTGTAGTAACCAAAGACAAGAAGTATGACTTTGAGGTATTGAAGTTTCAGAAAATAAAAGACATTGCTGATACCAATTGGCTCAGTCTTACAATTTATACCGGACACCATCCATCATACTTCTATGGGGAATATGATTTCACTAACGATAATGCAGTTAAATCCGGTGGCAAATTCTTAGGCAAACCGGTAGAGTGGCTTTGCTTTACCAGTGAAGAAAAGAAGTTGTATTTAAAAGAGCAAAAGATTTCAGCTGATCAGATTGAAAATGGTCTTATTGTACATATTGCCATGTTGGGCAATAATTTGTTTAGTATAGATGAAATTACAGGGCTTATTGAAGGTATAAAGCTGGAATAATAACAGGCTGTTTTATAAAACGGCAGGTTTGTTACAAACGAAGTTTTAATAATGAAATGGTAGTGGAAAACGATGAAATGTGGATGAAGCGTTGCCTGGAACTGGCTTCTATAGCAAAGGAACGTGGCAAAACAGCAGTGGGAGCGGTTGTGATAAAGGATAATGAGGTTATTGCAGAAGGCATAGAATCTTCGGAAGAATATCCGGCACTGGTAGCGCATGCAGAAATTATTGCTTTAATAAAGGCTACAGAGGTGCTGGGTACAAAAGAGCTTAGTGGCTGCCAAATGTATACTAGTGTTGAACCCTGTTTTATGTGTGCCTACCTGCTGCGCGAAACTAAAATTGCAGAAGTAATATTTGGCGCCCGTGCCGGGCAGATAGGCGCCACTAACCCCGATTTGCCTTTACTTACTACAGACAAAATTGCCAGATGGCCTGTGCAGATAAAGGTAAGGGGAGGGGTGCTGGAAGAAGCTTGTATGGCCATGTTAAAAAGAAAGCAAGCGTAAAAGAGTAAGTAAACGTAGTAGAGGCTGTGACGCCTGTAAAACCTTAGCCGTTAAACTTCTGTGGTTTGAAAGCCTGGCGTGCCCGGTAAGTGATATTGGCAATGCAGGTTTCTGATACCTTTGGTGTCTGCAATTTTCACTTTTTCCGGAAGGTTCAGAGAGCTTTCATTCCAGGTTAAATCATTCCCCTCGCTTACCCGTATATCGGTAGTGTAATAAAGCTGTTCATCTTCCAGCAGGTTTACCTGAACCGGCTTTTTGTGAAAGACCCAGTTTTTATCGGGGCAGTTATGAATAACGGATTGCATGAAGGCTTTATTAAAGCGGATGAGTTCGGCTAATTTCTCCGGCTCACTGTCTTTGTTATTCCATTTGCTGAGCGATACGGTAATTTCTTCCGGTAAAAAAACGGTGTCTGCCGGCAGCTGACTTGCCAGGTTGAGCATAATGGCTACCTGCGGCTCGGCTTTAAGTGCTTTATACATCGTTTCGCTGATAACAATATCTATTGCGGGGTTGGGAACCTGCCATTGTGTAGCATCGCATTGGTGAATCTCTTGTACGTAAGCGTGTAACTCCAGCGTATCAATCACCTGGTTTAGCACTTCAATACTTTCGGGGTTAATTTCCAAAAAAGTAAACTGTACTTCATCTGGTGTAAACAGCATCATGGCAGGTAAAGCCAGTGTGGCATACGGGCCGGTTCCTGCATATAGCACATGAACGGGCTTTTTATGCCGGCTCAGTGCATTGGCTATGGCAGTATACAGGGCTCTTGAAAACCGTTGCGTCCTCAATACTTCGCGGGTGCATCTTGCTGCCCAGAAAGTTCCTATGGCGTTTCCATAGGCTGTTTTAATATGTGTTCTTGCACCTTCCTCACGCAAAGCAAAATGGGTTGTTAACAAATCGGAGCAGCCCATTATAGCAGGTGCCAATTCCTCATGAAAGCTTTCGGGTCTTATAATGGCTTTGCTGAATTGCAGCAGCAAGGCTCTTAATTCTTCTTTTGACTTTAACAATGGCGTTTTTTCTGTAATATAAGGATTTGTCCTTTTCCATAGCAGCATTATAGCTGTTATAAATGTGCTTTTATCTTTTCAATTACGTCAGTATAACCTTCGGGTGTAAGAAACACTTTTTCGTCGGGCTGCATATCAAAGGTGCTGCCCCATTTGGGTTTGTCTTCCTGTTTGGGAACAAGGTGAAAATGAATGTGCGGCATTTTGTCGCCGTAGGCTCCGTAGTTAATTTTGCCGGCATTAAATGCGGTTTTCACAGCTTTTGCTACTCTGGCCACATCGTTCATAAAGCTGTTACGTTCTGCTTCAGTAAGTTCAAAAATCTCATCTTTATGCTCTTTTTTATAAGCTACCACGCATCTGCCGGGGTAGGTTTGCTCTTTAAAAAGATAGAGAATGGACGCATCCAGTTCGCAGATTTCCATCAATACATCTGTCAGTCGCTGATCTTTGCTGCAATACATGCAGGCGTTGTTAGGAGTCATATGAGATATTCTTAAATAATAAAGGGTAGCGCTTTTGGCACAAAAAAAGGAAACAATCTCAACTGATTATTTCCCTTAGCGGACACCAAACTACAACTTTTCAGCTTTTCTGCCAAAGGTTAAAATAGAATGGCAGGGGGCAGCCTTGTGCAGACAAAAATCAGGGGTTGTTGTTATGCTGTTGTACTGTTGCCAGGTGTTGCCTGAGCGCTTGCTGGCTTCTGCGGCTTATGGGCAGGAGGCGCCCGGCAATCTTAACCTGAGAGGCGCTTATAGTAGTAATATGGGCTAAGGCTACAATGTACGATTTATGTATTTTTAAAAAGGCATTGTCTGGCAGGCTTTCGTTAACTGCTTTCAGGCTGGAGTATACAATATACTTTTGTTTAGCGGTAACAATCTGCACGTAGTTTAACATAGCTTCCACATACAGTATATCTGCAAGTGCTATTTTCTCTAAACAGTTATTACATCTTACATAAATATAACCGGGCTGTTCCCGGTTGTTTTTTACGGTAGCGGTTCCGCTTATTTTAGCTTTTGCCTTTTCACAGGCTTTATAAAAGCGTTCAAAAGTAACCGGTTTCATCAGGTAGTCAGTCACATTCAATTCGAAGCCCTGCAAGGCATATTCCGGGTAAGCGGTTATAAAAATTACCTGCTGAAAAACAGAATGCTGTTGTAAAAAGTCAATGCCACTCATTTGCGGCATTTTAATATCCAGAAAAATAAGATCAACTGCTTCTGTTTGTAGTATAGCACTGGCAATAACCGGGTTGCGTGCTGTTGCTACCAGATGTAAAAAGGGAATTTTGGATATGTACTCCTCAATCAGCCTCCGCATTAATGGTTCGTCTTCTACAATAATACAGTTTAACATGGGCTTAAAGTTATAGTCAGCCTTATCAGAAAATTATTGTCATATTCCTTTACAGCAAGTTCGTATTTATCGGGATATAACAGTTCCAGCCGTTGTTTTACATTCTGTAAGCCAATGCCCTGGTTATTGCGCAAAGCAGATGAGGGGCCGGGCGTAGCCGCTGTGTTTATACAGCAAAAATGCAGCTGATTACCGGTAAGCTGAATGTCAATATGTATACTGTTTTCCCTGTTATCATCATCCGACACATGCTTAAAAGCATTTTCTACAAAAGGCATCAGCAGCAATGGTGCAATTTGTAATTCCCCGCTTTCAGCTGCAATATGCAAAAAGGTGGTAGCTTCTGTACGTATCCGTTGAAGGTTGCAGTAGTTTTCCAGATGTGTTAGTTCTTTAGATAAGGGAACAAAATCTGCATTGCATTCATACAACTGGTATCGTAATAAGTCGGCTATGGTAACCAGTGTGGTTTTGGCCTGTGGTACATCAAAGTCCAGCTGTGTATAAAGGCTATTGAGCGAATTGAATAAAAAGTGAGGGTTAAGCTGCGCTTTGAGGTAAGTGAGTTCTGCCAGCGCATTGTCTTTTTCCATTTCGGTAAGTTTGCGCCGGGTATTTGCGCGGTCAAGTGCCAGCTTTAAAAAAACACCACCCGGCAAACCAATTAAAGCAATCCAGAACCGATTGTATTGCAAGTCGGTATAGTTCCATGAAAAAGTAAAGTGAATGGGAACCAGCATGTGGTTTAGAAACAGCTTCATAAGAAAAGCATATCCGCCTGCCAGCAACACCAGCCATAAAAAAAATAGCAACACCAGCCTGGCAACGTTCTTATGCTTAAAATACCGGGGCATCAGATAGGCATATACGCCGTAAAAGCAGCAGGCTATCATGCTTACATCCAGTAGCGAAAAGTACAGGCGGTTGCCCTTATCACTGATATAGAAATACATCACCTGGTTCCAGATAAAAAAGAAGCACAGCCAGAAGCCCCCATGCAGTAACAACCTTCGCATAAACCAATTTAAGAAAAACAGCAATTGCTTGTTTTGCTATTATAGTAAGTGCCCGGTTTACAGGATTAACGGTAGATAGTGGTCTGCTGTTTCCTATACTCAGATAAATGCATCCTTTGGTATAAAACAATACCATGCCACCAATGCCGGTGTTTAATTTTCGAAAAAAAAGTATGAAAGTGATTGTTGGGTTGTTACTGCTTCTATCCGTTACCAGCCGCGGAACCGCACAGTCTGTAGATGCCACAGCAAGCCTTGCAGCCCGGTATTTTGGGGAGGCAGAGGCTGCTGCCAGGCAAAATGTTATCTGGAAAAAACCACTTTATGGCCCCATATTACTGGTAAACCCGCAAACAAGAACCACCTATGCCAATATGCCCGATAGCGCGGGGGCATTTACGCTACTGGAGGAAGGTGTTTACAAAGGGCAGTTGCCCCAGGAGGTAATGGTGGCCAATACCTCTGTAAGCTGGCAGGGGAGGTTGTGGGCGGTAATGTTATGGCCATTACCGGCTGACAGAGATGAGCGGCTTAACCTTATGCTGCATGAGTGCTTTCACTGCATTCAGGCTACATTGGGCTTGCCTGCTGCAAGCCCCACGGCAGACCACCTGGCAACTATCAATGGGCGTATTTATTTTCTGCTGGAACTACAGGCCCTGAAAGCAGCCTTGGCCAAACCGGTTAACCAGCGCTCAGCCCATCTGGCACATGCGCTGCTTTTTCGCAAAAAACGGCAGCAGTTGTTTGCCGCAACTTTTGGTAATGAACGTATACTGGAAATGAATGAAGGGCTGGCTGAATATACCGGTATGCTGCTGGGCAGAACGCCGGCAGGTATGCTGCCACATCTGTATCGGGTAATTGATAGTGCGGCTGCTCAGCTTTCGCTGATCCGCAGTATGGCTTATATTACCGGTGCTGTTTACGGGTATCTGCTTTATGAGAAAGCGCCAGGGTGGACGCAGCATGTAGATGCAGGTGCTTCATTTCCTGCTTTAATCAGCAAATATTACAAGGTGCCTTTACCCGCAAAAACTTCTATCCCGGCATTAAACAGACTGGCAAAGCAGTATTATGGTGATAGTATTATACGGGTTGAAAAAAAGAAGGAAACCGACAGGCTGCGGCAGGTTGCTGTTTATACCCGGCTCTTTACGCATCAACCGGTATTGAACATCCACCTGGTGAAGATGAATATTGTTTTTAATCCCGGCAATTTGTTTGATTTAGGAGAACTGGGCACGGTATACCCTACCGCAGAAATAAAAGATGTTTGGGGAAAGCTGCTGGTAACAAGTGGGGGAGTGCTGATGAAAAACTGGAAGGTGATTACGCTGCCGGTAAACGATAGTTTATATGTAAAGGATAATATTGTGCAAGGCAATGGCTGGAAGATTGTATTAAACGAAAACTGGCGATTGGTGAAAACGGATAGTTTACATGCTCTATTGCGCGAAATGCAGTAGAATATTAATCTTCCTTTGTCACTTTAAAATCTGCAAAGTAAGCTAACGTGCCCGGCCCCACCCAGAGACCAATGCTGCCACGTTGGTCTTTGTTCTGCTTCAAATCATTTACAATCAACGCAGGTTGCTGTGCTCCATTTAAGTAAAGTTTTGCCGTATCATTTCTGACTTCAATTTTTACTTTAATCCATTCAGCAGATTCCATATCTGCATATGATTCGTATTTTCCCGGTGATTCTTTTCTTAATTTTTCCCAGGGATAACCGGGCACAGAGATATATTGAGTAGAATGATTCCTTCTTATCTGATCATCGGCACGTCCATTTGTAGGGCGTAAATAAAACACTTCCATTTTGGCGGCCTCAGGAGAAACGCGGAAAGCTATTCCCACAAACCCGCGTGCACTTTCGCTGGCATTTTCCGAAGGTTGGCCAGAAATCATTGCTTCTATGGTTCCATTGTGAAAATCAATTTCTTTTAGTATCGCAAGCATTTTTTCACTATCACCTGCCGCCTGTACTTTAAGCGCGCTTTTACCTTTGTAATCTGATTGTTCAACTGTAACGTGTGACAGATTGACGGAACCCGGATGTAATACCACTTCTTGTGCTGTAGAAGACATTATGGTTAAGGAAATCAGAATAAGGGGAAACAAAATTCTATTTAACATGGCCGTTATTAGTTAATTGAACTTCTAATATAAGCAAATGCCTGTAATTTATGTTGGCCTTCGGAAACTGCCAGGATGCAGCTACTTAAAGAAAAAGAACGTCGGTATTGCCTGGTGGCCCCGATGACTCTAATTATCAAGCCTTCAAATTTAACGACTTGAAGGCTTTTCAATTTTTGTGGCAGTGATCAGGTTACAACTTTCGACCCTTTTTGCAAAGGATTTGTTGAAAATAGGCCAGCTGCGTTCGGGTTATACCACATATTTCCTGCGCTTCACCCCTTAAACTACATAGCACCAAATGGGCTTTATACTTTTGTGAAAAAAGGAAGATACATGAATGCTAAGGTTAAATTATTTCTGGAAGGGTGGCTTATCCATTTAGGGTTACTACTTACGGTGCTGCTCTTCTTCAACTTCCTGCACAGGCACGACCAAACTGAACCGATATCGCATTATTTTGCAAGGCATTTGATTAACAAGGATGTCATAATAGCCGCCGAACTTACCCTGCTTGCCGAGATTTGCTACCAGTATCTCTTTAAAAAGCATAATCTCTTTTGGTTTATCTCAGGCTGCCTGTTGTCTGCCGCATTTATGGTTATTGCATACCTATGGCTGCGCGATAAAATTGATCCTGTTGTAAAGTTAAATACGATAGCCCCCGTGGTATTCACGGCTGGATATATTTTCGTTTACGCGCTGATACGTAACTACTTTTACGCCTGCTCAATAAAAAAAGATATCCAGCTAAGCCAATCCAGGCACGAATTGGATGCCCTGAAGGCACAATTAAACCCACACTTCCTGTTCAATTGCCTTAATTATCTTTACGGAACGGCACTCAGGGAGAAGGCCGGGCAAACTGCCGAAGGGATAGACGAACTATCGGAAATGATGCGCTATACCATAAGTGGCATACACCAAAACACTGTACCTCTGCAAAATGAAATTGATTTTATAGCACATTACCTCAAACTGCAACAAGCACGCCTGCCGCAAAAGGATAGCATTAAGGTTAACATTGTTTTGCCGCAACAAGTGCCTGCACTGCAAATTGCCCCACTGGTATTGGTACCCTTTATAGAAAATGCTTTTAAATATGGCATCAGCATGGATGAGCCTTGTTTTGTAGAAATTAAAATCAGTATTGATGACACTACACTTAATATGGCAGCCGGAAACAGTATTGTAGCCAAACCTATTGAAATTACCGGCAACAATACTGGTATTAAAAACACCCTGAAAAGGTTAAGCCTGCTCTATCCCGGCAAATATCATGTTAAACAAACCAGTAGCAGCACTCAATACCATACCACGTTTCAACTGCAACTCAACAATTAGTATATCATGAAAAAGATAGCAACATTTCTGGCAGTTTTACTACTGCCCTGCCTGACTATTGCCCAAATAAAAGAGAAGGGAGCTTTTGTTTTAAATGTACAAATCCAACAAGCTAACCCCAATGTTAAGCTATACCTGGCTTACCAGTTTGATGGTAAACGGATATTAGATTCGGCAGATAACAAAAACGGTACATATACTTTTGCAGGTACTGTAGAAAGGCCTTTACACGCTACGCTTGTTAGCGACCATAATCAGTTGGGGATACAGCAATTGATGAAATCGTCGGCCAAAGGTGCCAGCATCGATGCTATGAAAATATACCTGCATCCGGATACTATCAATTTAAAAACTGAAAAGCTGGTACAAAACGGCGTATTCCCGGGTTCGGGTATGAACAACGATAATGAAAGTTTAAAAGGACTATTGAAAGCTATCGATGATGAACGCAAGGCCATCAGCCAGCAACTACGCTCGCGTGGTTTTATAATCAGCACTAACGATAACACTTCGCGTTTGCCTATATCTGAAGCTGATTCGATACAGATACGTGCACTTGTTACGCGGTTAGACAGTTTAGGTGCCGCAACCAGGCCTGTTTATAAAAAGTTTATTACCGATAACCCCAACAGCTATATTGCCCTGCAATCCCTGATAATGTATGCAGGTTCCTTTCCCGATGTTTTTGTGATTGAGCCTATGTTTAACCGACTCTCAGCAGAGGTTAGAAATACTTCGGCGGGCAGGGAATTTGCCAGATTTTTAACCGACCGGGAAAACATATTACCCGGCACAAAAGCGCCCGGTTTTACCCAGAGCGATACCGAAGGCAAGCCGGTTAGCTTATCTTCGTTTAACGGTAAATATGTTTTGATAGATTTCTGGGCATCGTGGTGTGCACCCTGCCGCGCCGCCAATCCGGAACTTGTGCGGCTTTATAATGATTTTAAAGACAGGAATTTTACCATTCTTGGTGTTTCTTTGGATGAGCAGGCTGGAAAAAAATTATGGCTGAAAGCTATAAAAGACGATCAGTTAACCTGGACACAGGTATCGGACCTGAAGCATTGGGATAACAGTGTAGTTAAGTTGTATAGCGTACGCGCCATTCCACAAAGCTTTTTGATTGATCCTGACGGCATCATCGTAGCCAGGGGCTTAAACCTCGCCGAATTGCGGGAGAAACTACAAGAAATATTGAAATGATAAAGGCAATTGCCATTGATGACGAACCGGTAGCGCTGGATATCATCCGTAACCATGCGGAAAAGATACCATCTGTAAACCTGTGTGCTACATTTTTAAGTGCTTCGGAAGCGTTTAACTATATCAAAAGTAATCATGTAGATGTGGTATTTGCAGATATTTCCATGCCGGGTCTTTCGGGACTGGAATTTGCCGAAATGGTAAAGCACCGGGTACAGGTAGTTTTCACCACCGCCTACCCCGAACATGCTCTTAAAGGCTTTGAACTGGCAGCCACAGATTACCTGCTGAAGCCTATTAACTTCAGCAGGTTTTTACAGGCCACCCAGTTAGCCGAAAGCCGCATGCAGCCTCCCGCGGCTCCCGAAAACCTGTTTGTTAAAGATGGACATAGCTGGCTGGCTTTACCACTTGCCGACTTGCTTTACGCCCGCGGCGAAGACAATTATGTAAGCCTTTATATAAATGATAAGCGTATATTAACCCGCACAACGCTGACCGTACTGCAAAGCAAACTGCCTGTGAGACAGTTTGTGCGTGTTCATAAATCGTACATTATAGCATTGGCAAAAATTGAAAAAATAGAAAAGCATCAGGTAAGTATTAGCGATGCAAAAATTCCGTTGTCGATGTTATCTGCAGAGGAATTGCTGCAACTATTGGGTACTACAGGTTATAATGTTCATATTTAGTATAAGTGACCCAAAAAACACCGAGTAACCAAAACATTCAGGCAGAAATTACGACATTCATAACAAAAACAAACAGACTTCTAAACATAGCTGACAAACAAAAAAACTATAAATATGGCAATAAACATTTCAACAATAAAACTAAATGCTTCTCTTTACAAAGTTTGGGATGCCTTGACAAAACCAGAAAAGGTAAAACTTTGGCAATTTGGTAGCGACTTAATTACAACCTGGGAAGTTGGCAGTAGCATAGAATTCGTAACAGAATGGGAGGGGCAGATTTTTAAACAATGGGGTAATGTTTTAGAAGTCAGGCCAAATGAGCTTATAAAATATAGTTTGTTTGCACCAAGGCCCGACCTTGAAGACAAGCCTGAAAATTATTTTATTATGAACTATGTTTTGACAGCAGAAAATGGTCAGACAAAACTTGACATTATACAAGAAGACAATAGACCAGGCGCTGTTCAGGAAGAACCACAAGGCGAAGAAAACCCAATTTTACAATCATTCAAAAACATTGTTGAGTCGGCATAGACAAAACAATCAACCGCTAAATATTCAACCGCAGTAGTTATATTCAAACATAAAAACGCCTTCAGATCAAATGATTTGAAGGCGTTTTTATGTTTCTGCCGAGAGCAGTGTACAATTTATGACACTTTTTGCCAAAGATTTACGTAAAATCGACAGTTTTGCGTCCTAATTAAATAGGAAAATGCCAGAAATAGTCTTAAATCCGAAATGTTCTGACTAAGGGGAATATAATTTCCCCTTTATGCTTATTAATACAGCTTACAAAAACTTTTTTCGTTAAAAGTAGCGTATAATAGCCGAAGTGAAATTGTTACCTACAATAGTAATAAGCAATACTAAATAAAGAATGAAACATCACTTTGGAGATTTTTTGGACAGGACAGCCGATTATTGGACAATAATTCCAAATAGAGAAAGGTTTGCATTTATTGCTGATTTTATGATTCCAAATAAAGACGAAGTAAAAATTCTTACAATAAGCAAACACCAGAACACAGCACATTGGCTACAAGTTTTTGACTGTCCAAATCTTGAAGAACTGACACTTCACGATCCCAGTAAAGAACAAGTTCATGCAATTCGAAAATTGACAAATATAAAACGATTAAGAGTTTCCTTTTTTAGAGCAAGTGATATTGAGTTTATTGGAGACTTGGTTAATATAGAAGAATTAATACTTGAATATGTTTCAGGTTTTTCAGACTTGAAACCTTTGTCAGATCTGACAAAGCTTAAATCATTACAGTTGGAAAATCTTCGTAGAGTTTCAAACTTTGATGGACTTAAAGGCCTTAAAAGTTTAAGGTATTTACAAATTGATGGAACTCTTGATTGGAGTCAGCCGATTGAAAACTTTGATTTTTTAAAAGGTACTGAAAATCTGGAGGTTCTTGCGTTAGGATTCATCATCAACAAAACAGAATTTCCTGCTCTTTTACCAATACTTCAATTGAAAAGGTTGAAAAAAATTATTACGAGTTTATCTACTTTTTCAACAAAAGATTTTGCCTTTCTTGAAGTAGCCCAGGCAAACACATTTCTTTGCGATTTTAGTAATGCTAAACTTAAAAAATATTCAATCACAAGCAGCGGTTATGTTTATTTCCTTGGCAAAGGAACAAGAAGCATTAGTCTACATGAAGAAAAGGCACAGGATAAAATAAGGCTATTTGAGAAAAAGTATGACGAATATAAAATTGAGGCTGAAAGAATAATTAAGAACTACTGTGGCTAACAAGGCATTTACACCCAGCGACCTACTTCTACGACGAGCTATTCCAGGGCAAGGTTACTGAGGTCGACTTGCCGTTCTTCGCCGACCTGGGAAAACCGTCTTGATCCTACAATTCTCCAGCTACAACAGACCGGTGACATAAAACAAAAAAGCTCACATTTCTGTGAGCTTTAAGCGGAGAGAGAGGGATTCGAACCCCCGGACCTGTAACAGTCAACGGTTTTCAAGACCGCCGCATTCGACCGCTCTGCCATCTCTCCGGGCGCAAAATAAAGGTGTTGTAACCGAATTTGCTAATTGTTGGTGAACTTTTTTTTATAAAGCGGTGTTAGTGCGGGTTGCAGACGCCTGGCGTCAGCGTTTTCAGGGTCTTCCCGAAGGGCGCGGGTGTTGGCGGCCTGTGCTTTTTCTGGCTGATGCAGCTGCTGCCAGCTACAGGCGAGTAAGTACCAGGTATGGGAGGAGTGGGGATAGCGGCTGGTTATTTCCTGCGCAAGCCTAATGGCGGGTTCTGGTTGTTGAAGGTTATTTAGCATACTTATAGCGCTGTTCCAGTCGGTTAGGGTAAAGCTGCTTTCCGGGTAGGTAGCGGCAAAAAAGCTGTCTTTAGGGTAGAGGCAGTAAAAGGCAGGCAGGTTTTCCGTCCAACGGGGTTCAGCTTTAACAGCCGCTTTGATGGTGCGGATTGCCTGTAGCGTATCGTTCAGCAGCAAATAAGCCTTTGTTATGCGGGAATAGATGCCATACCAGCCCTTTGTTTGTTTTTCTGCGGTTTGTAATAATGTTTTGCCCCTTTGTGGCTGCTGATGTTGCAAAGCGTAAAGGGCCTGGTTAAGCGTAATGCGTCCATAATGATATTGCAGCAGTCGCTCCAGATCGGTAAATGGGGTGGCAGAGTGGTCCACCCTAAGGTCAATCTGATTATACCATTCGTTTCCGGAACCTTTTACCAGCAGGGCGGCGCTTTGTTTGCCGGTAATTTGTCCTCCGGCTGCCTCCCCGGCCATCAATGCAGTCAGCAGGCGGGTGGCCAGTGTGCCGCTGGTGTTTTCAAAAGTGGTAGCCATAGCTGTAAGTGTGCCCTGCGCCAGCTGATTGCCCATTACCACATAGTTCTTTCCTGCATGGTGCGTATTCACTCCTTTCCAGTAGCGTAACGAGGAGCCGGTAAAAGCGTATACGTTTCCGGCACTGTCTATACCAGCCACCTGCCGGTAGTCTGCCAGGGAATCCTTTTCTTTTGTGTAACGGATAGCCTGCTCAATGGAGCTGCCTTGTTGCAACAGGCGTAATCCGTTAATGCCGTAGGTGGGTTCTGTTTCTGCAATAACAGAGAACGCGCCGGTTCCGGCTTCGATATAACATGTTGAGTTACCAACGTACACATTATTGGTTGCCACGGCAATGCCCCATTCACGCGCAACGGGGTCAAAAGCAGTGATGCTGAACGTTGCGTTAATGTTGCGGTTCAACAAAAGACTGGGCAGGTTTTGCGCGAAACCTTTACTGGTTATAAGGAGAGCGAGAGCGGCAGGCAGAAACATTTTGCGCATGAAAAATCAGCTTTGGTGCACAGTGATACGTGATGGAACGGAAAAAGTTACGCTTTGAGATGAAATTCTGTTAATAATGTTCGCTTTTGTGTACTGATGTCCGTATGTCCGGCAACGAAATGCTCCTTTCTGTTCACTAACCAAGCATCTTCCGGCGCTTTTCCCCAGCCTGTGCGGGTGTGAAAAATCACGGAATGTGTACGGCAAAGGGCGTTCTTCCGCTATAGATCGGGGAGAGGTATTCTTTGGGTTTTTAGCAAAGACCGGTAATTTCTAGCCCAGAATGCACTGTCGTTAAAGTAGAATTCGTTGGCCTGACGGTGGTTGAATGGAATATTCCTTATTTTGACTACGGTATCCAGGTTACCCCGTACGCATTTATACAGTTCCACTTTGCCCAGGGTAGTCAGGTCGCCCGGCACGGGTGAAAATCTAAGTATGTAGTAATACCAGGGCTGGTATCCGTGATATGTATATATGGCTGAATAGCCATCATTATGTCTGGCGTATAGATGTCCCCTGTACAGCTTTTTGCTGCTATCCAGCAGTTGTTGGTTTTGAAAAAAGGGCGCGATGACTGAATCAGAATATCTTTCCTTTTCAGGGTGGAATAAGTACACATAGTCAGTCCACGATCTGTAATGCAGACGGAAATCTGTAAAGCCGTCTCCGTTTACATCCGTGTTGTGGTCGTAAGTATAACTATTGCCCACCTGTTCCACCAGAAACTGTAATTGCCATGTGCCGTTAGCTGATCGTTTTTCCACTGTTGCGCTAAAGGTTGCTGTGTCAAAAGTCAGCCGGAAACGATGTGCGTTTTCTGAAAATGTATCTATATATGATTGGCGCGTTTCGAATTGTTCCATACCAGGCTTAAAGTAGGGTAAAACAGCAGCAGGCGTATCGTTTTTGACAGGTGCTGGCGGATGTGTTGAATTTTGGCAGGCGATGGGCAGTACGCACAAAAAAATGAAGGAAAGCAGCGGTTTCATAACAGTTCAGGTTGTAAAAATGTGTGGAGTGCTATAGTTGCTGACAAGTTATTAAAAAGCGGGCAATGCGGCATTTTAAACAAAGCAAATATGGAATTCTTAACAAAATCACCTCTCCTGGCTGGGGCTAGCTTTGTTGCATAATAATATATGTTATGATTGAGACTAATTATGATGGTGAATTACAGCAGCCGCTGCAATCTGGTTTTCATGCAGCTTCTACTGCTACGGAAGTAGCAGGTAATATTGATCTTACAGGAAAACTGGCGGTGGTAACCGGTGGTTATGCAGGTATTGGATTGGAAACTGTTATTACGCTGGTAAAGGCAGGCGCGGAAGTATGGGTGCCTGCGCGGGATGTGGCTAAGGCAGCAGCTGGTTTAAAAGGATTGCCGGGAGTAAGAATTGTGCAGATGGATTTAATGGAACCGGCTTCGATAGATGCTTTTGCGGAAACGTTTATCCAAACCGGTAAGCCGCTTCATATGCTGATAAACAATGCAGGTATTATGTGGGTACCGTTGCGGCGCGATAGCCGCGGTTATGAATCGCAGCTGTCAACCAACCATCTGGGGCATTTTCAGCTTACGGCCCAACTCTGGCCTGCCTTGCTGCAGGCGCAAGGGGCAAGAGTTGTCAATGTGTCGTCTTTCGGACATCAGATTGCACCGTTCCATTTTGAAGATCCGAATTTTGAACACCGCACTTATGAAACATTGCAGGGATACGGGCAAAGCAAAACAGCTAATATTCTGTTTGCCGTGCATCTGGATGCCCTGGGGGCCAGGTATGGCGTGCGGGCTTATTCCCTTCACCCTGGCTCGGTAAACCATACCGATCTGGGCCGGGAAGCACCGATGGAACTTTTTCAGCAGATGGGTACACATGACGCTACGGGTAATATTTTTCCGGAAGTGGAGCGTAAGTTGAAAACGGTAGCACAGGGCGCGGCAACCACCCTATGGTGTGCTACCAGTCCGCTGCTGAACACGGTTGGGGGCGTGTATTGTGAAGATGCAAATGTGGCGCAGCTGGATACGGGCAACATAGAACATATTATTTCAGAACCTTCCACGCTGCGCGGTGTAAAGCCGTACGCACTGGATAAAATGAATGCCCAACAATTATGGACGCTCAGCGAACAGTTTACAGGTGTTACCTTTGCGGCCGGCAGGTTTTTGTAATGGGTTATTTTACAGCAGCATCATGGTTGAGTATACTACACAATATCTGACTCCGGAAATTAAACTTTCCAGTTTTGAGGGAAAGGAATTTCGTACAGAGGTGATGTTTGAGCATCATATTCTGGTATGGCTGATGTGCGGTGAAACGCGTATTGTAATGGCAGACAGGGAGCATCTGTTTTCCGGGGAATCTATCTTTTTAATTCCCCGGAACATGCTGGCTGCCATTATTAACCGGTCCACAGGCGGGCGTTCGCACAAAGCGGTAGCTATGCATCTCACTACGGAAAGATTACAACGATATTATGAAAAACGCATGCCTGCGGTAACTGGATTGTTACTGCCGCAAGTGCATGTTTTTACCGGGCATCCGCTGTTGGAGAGTTGTATGGCATCTTTACTTCCGTGGTTCAAATTACAGGAAGCCTTGCCTCCGGATATCGCAGCACTGAAGATAGAGGAAGCTATTACTGTGTTGCGGGCAACGGACCCGGCAACAGACGGGCTGCTGTCTTATTTTGAAAAGCCGGGTAAAATTAACCTGGCAGAATTTATGGAAAAACATTTCATGTTTAACCTGCCGCTGGAACAATTCGGCTATCTCTGTGGGCGTAGTCTCTCTGCGTTTAACCGCGATTTCAGAAAGGTGTTTAATACTACACCGCAGAAATGGCTTACCCAAAAGCGGTTGCAATTGGCTCATTATCAGTTATCGGAACAAAAAAGAAAACCGGTAGATGTATATTTCGAAGTAGGCTTTGAAAATCTGTCACATTTTTCTTTTGCATTCAAAAAAAAGTTTGGCTACGCACCTTCCGCATTATAAACGGCCTGTTTATCTCAAAAATTAGATAAATATTACTATTTATTTTTACTGTTTTTTCACTAAACTTTACAATACAGAACATAACTGCTGATTGTCTGTTGCCGTGCCGGCAAAAATTACCATTCAGCTAATGATAACAATCATACACCTGCCCTGACCAGGCGGGATGGGAATGGTATGCAGGTACACACAGCTGTCGGTCATATTGAGAGAAACCAATCTAACCAATGAACAAATTATTTGAAGCTGGTGAACTAACACCTTACGGGGAAAGGTATGCCCATACATCTGCTTTGCATAGTGGCGAGAAAGATTATGTGGAGCTGATTTTATTAAAAGAAGGTGGGGCAAGGGCAAATACTTTTTTTTACGGCGGTCAGTCCGATGTACCGCTCATTATTTATCTGCCACAGGGGGTAAGAGAAAGGTTTGAGCCTGATGAAAAGGCCCGCGGTTTTGTTATCCGTTTTAAAGTTGAATTTTTACCCGCTAATAACATTGATCTTTTTTCGGGATTTTTCGATTCGTGTAAGCTTCCGCTTGCAGCATTTGCATTGGAAGGTACGGTTACGCAACTTTTTAAAATGATTTTGTGCGAATATGTATCTGATAACATTGATGCCAAAAGCATTCAGTATCTGTTACTGTCGTTGCTGGCAAAAATAGATCTGGTAAGAAAAAGTATTGCGAGAAATAGCCATTTTAACGACAAGGATTATCACATCTGTAAAGAGTTTCTGCGTTTGCTGGAAGAACATTTTTCAGAAAATCATAAAGTCGATTTTTACTCCCGCCAGCTGAACATGTCGCTTCGTTCATTAAATTATATTACCACCCGTGTGTTGGGGAAAAGTGTTTTACAGCTGATTGATATGCGTAAACATACCGAAGCCCGCAAGCTGCTGGTAAATACCAGTAAAAGTGTTACAGAAATAGCGCAGGAACTGGGGTTTGATAAATCTTATTTCAGCCGTTTCTTTTTGAAGAAAACAGGTATGACGCCCTTGCAGTTTCGCCAGGAAGTGTTGTGCGCGTATTCCTGAAAGTGCTAAATATTTACATAAAAGTACTATAAAAGAAGTTTTGATCTGTCCATTTTTGCCCGCAAACGTTTGCGGGCTGTACCGCCTGCTATTACATTGATTAAAACCGCTATACAAAATGACTGCTTTGAAAACGAGATGGTTTTCTGTTATATACAGGAAGCCTGCCCTGTTTATTCTTTTCTTTTCATTATTTATAGTTACCCAATTACCGGCTCAGGTACTGATACCGGTAGGTGCTGGCTCAGGTAATAATGAGTCGTGGGATTATCCCTGTCCATTGCAGGACTGGGCCGGAGGCAGCCGCGCGCAGTATCTTTACCGGGCTTCGGAAATGACGGCGGCAGGTATGGGGCCGGGTAATATCAATGCGGTTTCTTTTATTGTAACCGGGCGTGATGATGACCCCGGCAATACGCATATGGCTATAGAACAGTACAGTATTAAGATAGGCACTACCACCGCAAACGAACTAAACCTGAATAGCTGGGTAACAGGTACCAGTGTGGTGTATGGTCCGTTGGATTATAATCCCGTTACAGGCATCAATACTTTTACATTTCTTACCCCATTTTTCTGGAACGGTACCGATAACCTGGTAATTGAAGTATGTAATGGTGCGGCAGATAATGCCAGTACCTGGTATAGCAGCAATAATCCGCGTGTATTAATGAGTACAGCGTTGGGCTTCAACGCATCGCATACCTATACGGCGTATGGCCAGGGCAGCCTGTGTAATGCACCAGCGGTTATACATAGTGGCGAAGCTACATCCAGACCCAACGTGCTGTTAAACTGGACAGCTGCGCCGCCCTGCACCGGAACGCCGGTGGCTGGTACGGCAATAGCTACGGCTGCAAATGTGTGTATGGAGCAGGCTTTTATACTTTCGCCGCAAGGCGCTACCGTGGCATCCGGGCTGGCCTACCAGTGGCAATCATCACGCGATAACACGGCATGGAAAGATATACCGCGCGCTACCACGCCGGGCTTCAGCGCCACGCAGGATTCTTCTACCTGGTACCGTGTACAGGTTACCTGCAAAACGGGTGGCGCTTTTGCTTACTCTGCTCCGGTACAGGTAACTTCTCCTTTGTTTGTAAAAGGAATTTTCACTATTAATAAAAATGCGCCATCCGGTACCAATACCGTTACTTCTTTTAATGATGCCTATAATCTCATCAGATGTGGCATCAGCGGCAACGTGCAGTTTAACGTGGCACCGGGAAGCGGGCCATATAACGAGCAGTTGATAATGCAGCGTATTCCTGGTGCATCGGCCACACGTACGGTTACCTTTTCCGGTAATGGAGAAACACTGCAGTTTAATTCGTATAACAATGCAGAGCGTGCGGTTATTAAACTGGATGGTGCGGATCACATCGTATTTGACAGCCTGGTAATTCAGGCAGGAGGGGACTATGGTTACGGTATACACATTAAAAACAATGCAGACTCCAACATCATCAGCCGCTGTACCATTCAGGTAGATTCTGCTTCCGGTTTGCAAAATTATGCAGGTATAATTATCAATAATTCTGATGCAGAACTGATGCCGGATATCGGCGCTTTATGCGATGGCAATACTATTGCCGGTAACACCATCAGTGGTGGCTACAGCGGTATAGTACTTGCCGGCAGTTCTACGGTGGCTAACGGACGCAACACCTTCCGCAACAACCGCATCAGCGGCTTTTATAAGTACGGTATGTTTATACGTGGTTCGTTTATGACTACGGTGGAAAATAACCTGTTTGCCCGTGGCATGCGTAACGGAGATGCAGATATTTATGGTATACTGGTTACAGACCTGAATACCCGTTTACAGATTAACGCCAACACCATTACCCATTTGCTGGGTGGTGTAACTACACGCAATGCACAGGTAAATGGTATTGTATTAAACCAGGTAAAAGCTTTGGCTGGTCTGGATAATATGGTCAGCAACAATGTGCTGTACGGACTGGCAGATAAAGGCGGCGTAAAAGCGCTTGTAAACAAAGGCTCTTCCAGTGTATTTTTTTATCACAACACACTGTTGCTGGATGGTAGCGATCCGGCTGCCAACTTTGGTTCCGACCTCATGGGCTATTATCAGGAGTCGGGTAATGAAAATATACAGTTCCGTAATAATATAGTCACCATCAGCCGAACGGGCCCTGGTAACAAAACGGCTTTATATTATACTGATGCTGCACCCGGTACTGCATCAGACTATAACAATCTGTTTATATTCCCTGGCACGGGCGGTACTACTTTTACCGGCCGTGCAGGTAACGGTTTTTACCCCAATCTTTCCGACTGGCGGTTGGCTACCGGTTCAGACCCTGCTTCAGTGTCGGTAAATCCGTTTTACATACAACCCGAAACCGGTAATCTACGCCCTGCCAATGCAGCGCTGGATAACACCGGTGTTCCGGTAACAGAAGTGCCGGCAGACAGGAATGGCGTTGCGCGCAGTACCTCTGCACCCGACCCGGGCGCTTACGAGTTTACGCCGCCGCCGTGTGCTACGCCACCGGTAGCCGGACATGTAAAAATGAGTAAAGACACCGTTTGTGCCAATACATTGGTAATGATGCAGCTGACCGGTAATACCACCGGTACCAGTCAGTTGTTTCAGTGGCAAACGGCTACCAGTGCAGCAGGGCCGTTTACCAACCTGGGAGCAGCATTGCCGGCAGCAGATACTGCTATCCGCGCTACAGCGCAGGCATGGTACCGCGTTATGGTCATGTGCGGGGGCGTAAGCAGTTATTCTGATACCGTAAGGCTTACGGTGCGTACATCACTGGCTGGCGGTACTTATGTAATTAATAAAAACGGTGCTGCAGATTTCAGCAGCTTTAATGATGCCAAAGCCGCACTGGGTTGCGGGGTGGATGATGCGGTGGTGTTTAATGTAACACCTGGTAGCGGTCCGTACGAGGAGCAGTTAGTGCTGGAGCCTGTACCGGGTGCGTCGGGCAAAGCTACCATTACCTTTAGTGGTAACGGCAATACGTTGCATTTCTCATCCGGCAACTCAGAGGAGCGGGCCGTGATTAAACTGAATGATGCTGATCATTTTATATTCGACAGTCTTACTATAGATGCAGATGGCCCGGGTAGTAACGGCTACGGCGTGCAGTTGCTGAATAATGCCGACAGTAATACGGTGCGCCGCTGTCGTATTAACATTCCTTTCCGTGGCTCTGACGATCATTTTGGAGGCATTGTTATCAATGCCAGCGCAGAAAGCATTTCCGGTTATGGCGCTGCTCTTTGCGATGATAATCTGTTTGATCACAACAACATTAGCGGCGGCTATTACGGGGTTTCTATAGTGGGCAATGACAACAGCCCTGTGTTGCATAACAGGGTTACTAATAGCGATATCCGTGATTTTTATGCTACGGGTGTACACCTGGCTTATACTGAAAATACCACAGTAGCGTATAACCATATATCACGCCCTGCCCGTTACGATGTATCTGACTTTGAAGGGGTGGTTAGTGAGTCGGGCAATAAAAGCCTGCTTATAAACGGTAACCGCTTTTTTAATCCTTTTGGTGGCAACACCAATATTCCCGCTGCTGCTACAGGTGTGGTTATCCGCTACGGAAGCGCTGAGGCCGGAAAAGAAATGGTGGTTGCCAACAATCTGGTGTACAATTTTACCGGTAAGGGCGATATGTATGGTATGAAAGACCTGGGGGCTGATTATGTAAAATTCCTGCACAATACCATTGCACTGGATGATGCGGCAAGCGGTGCCAACGCGGCTACCACCGGCTTCTATCTTTCTTTTGCATCCGGCGTGGAATGGCGTAATAATATAGTTACGGTTACCCGCAATGCCAAAGGGGAAAAAAGGGCCATACAGCTGGAAGGCAGCGCGGAAGACTGGCAGCTGAACAATAACGACTACTATGTAAACAGCCCTGCTTTGGGTAACAGCCTTGGCATGTATAACGGTAACAGCTATACTACATTGGCCAACTGGCAAACGGCGCTGGGGCAGGAGGCGCATACGCTGAACATAGATCCTGTTTACAGCCGGCCTGCTACAGGCAATTTTCAGCCCGCTATTGCTGCCATGGACAATACCGGCAGTGCTGCCGGTATAACTGCGGATATACTGGGCACAGCCAGAAATGCCACCACGCCCGATATTGGCGCGTATGAGTTTTCTATTCAGCCCTGTACGGCACCACCGGCTGCAGGCAGTACTGTATTAACCCCGGCCTCGGGTGTTTGTATGGGCGCAAAGGTGGAACTGAGCCTGAAGGATAACAGCAGCGGTGGCGGACAAACTTACCAGTGGCAGAAGAGTGCCGGTGGCACCGCAGCCTGGAGCAACGTGGGCGCAAAGCAATATGTTCCTGAATACCAGGCAGAGGTACTGCACAGCGATTATTTCCGCTGCGCAGTAACCTGCGGCACAGATACGGTATATTCAGTACCCATGCAAATGCAGCTGAATGCCGCATTGCCCGCGGGCGTATATACCATTGATCATACGGGCAGCGGCAATTTTTCATCATTTACTGCTGCTGTTGCAGCTATGGAATGTGGTATTGCCGGTGCTGTTACGTTTGAAGTAAAACCGGGTGTATACCGTGAAAAAATACGGATGCACCACATTTACGGCGCTTCTGACACCAGCCGGGTTACTTTCCGTGCAGCCAATGGCCTGGCAGCTTCCGTACTGCTTACGAATGACGTGGCAGACGCTACAGATAATTATACATTACAGCTGGATAGCGCTTCTTATATTACCTGGCGGGAGCTTACCCTGCAGAATACCAATACTTCATACGGCCGCGTAGTACAGCTGGCGCATAATGCTTCGGCCGATAGCATTCTTAACTGTATCATTTCAGCCCCGGCTACTACTGCCACCTCTGAGGATATGGCTGCCTTATATATAAGTGGTTATACCGGTGCAGGCGCTGTTATTAAGGGTAATACCGTGCAGAACGGCGCTATGGGTATTTGCCTTACAGGTAATTACGATGCAAAGCTGCCACAGGTGGTTATTGACAGTAACCAGATAGGCGGCGCATACCGTGCAGGTATTTATGCCTCTTACGCAAGCCACCTGGTGGTAACGCGCGATAGCGTAAGCCTGGGGGCTGTTCAAAACATGCCAGCCTATGGTATTTACCTGGATAACTGTGATAGTTCGCTGCTGGTAAACAGCAATAAAATCAGTATCAGCAATACTAACACCACGGTATATGGCATATCCCTGTCGTCCTGTACGGCAGATGTTACCCATCCGGTGCAGGTAGAAGCCAACAGCATTGTAGCAGCTGGCAGCAATACCGGCGATGTGTACGGATTGCAGATACAGGATAGCCGCAATACGCTGGCGCGGAATAACGTAATCATCATACATAGCAGCGGCACCAATGCCTATGGTATTTACAATTCAGGCTCACCGGTGCGTTATGAGAATAACTCTGTACACAGTACTGCAACGGGTACGGGAGAAAACTATGCGGTGAGTACACAGTACTGGTCTACCTGGGTAGGTGCTGCCACTTTCATAAATAATATTATATCCAATACCGGTTCAGGACAGGCTGTATACAGTTCGTTTAAAGAATTGTATGGTGGCGATTATAACCTGCTGTACACTGCGGGTAACAGCTTAGGTACCGTAGGCGGCACTTCTTATAATACCCTTCAGGAATGGATAAAGGGTACTGATCAGGATTTCAACAGCCTTGTATATAAACCTGCTTTTGTAAGCGATGCAGATCTGCATCCGGCTATACAGGATGCAGGTGTATGGGCCATGCATGGGCGCGGAATACAGTTAACAGGTAACGATCATGATTTTAACAATCAGCCGCGACCGGTTACGCTTACCGCCGGTGTGCCTGATCTGGGGGCTTATGAGTTTATGCCGGCGGCACTGCCTCCGGTGGCTACTGCTGTACCGGCTGTGCCAGTACCTGGCGGCAGACAGACTTTTCTGCTGGGCACAGATACTGTATATACTATTCAATGGGGTGCCACTGCGCCGCAGCAGGTAAACGTAAGAAGGTATTCAGGTGTGGTACCGCCGGCATTGCCTGCGGGTGCTGCTTATATGTATTTTTATACCGATGCTGAAGTAACAGGTACTGGTGCAGAAGGGTATGCGGTAGAACAGCATTATCTGGACCCCTGGAGAGGTTTTATTGATCCGGAGACGCGCATACACCTGGGAAGAACAAAGGCAGACGGTGCGTGGGTTACCGATGCGAAAGACAGGGCAGATATTGTGTTTAATGTAATGAAGCAGCAACAGCTGAACTATCTGGGCCGGTTTACCGGTTTGGCAGACAGTACAGAGGCGGTTCCGAAAGATGATGCGTGGATAGCCGGCGACAGCTCTAACAGCGGCACCCGTTTTTGGGTGGCCTATGGCAATCACAGTTATTTTAAAGGCAATAACTCGCAGGAGATGCTGTTATATCTGAGTGCACGGCAGGCGGCCCATGTAACGGTACGTATTAACGGCACACCCTGGGTAAAACAATATGATATTCCTGCTAACACGGTTATCACCAGCGATCTTATACCCAAATCGGGTGTGGCAGATGCCCGCCTGATGGAGGAAGGAAAGTACGACAGAGGTATCAGTATTGAAAGCGATGTACCTATTGTGGCATACGCCCATATTTATGGCAGCGCCAATTCGGGTGCTACCCTTTTGCTGCCGGTGGGTACTTACGGATATGATTATTATTCTGTGAATTCGCAGCAGATTTTTGATGATGTAGACAGTTATTCCTGGTTTTATGTAGTAGCCAGTCATGATAGTACAGCAGTGGAAATAACGCCTTCCACCCCAACACTGGGCGGCCGTACGGCGGGTACCCCCTTTACAGTATTGCTGAATAAAGGCGAAGTGTATCAGGTATTAGGTGCCCTGGAGCGTCAGGCCGGTCCTTATCTTATCGGGTACGATCTTACGGGCAGCCATGTGCGCTCGGTAAAAAATGCGGGCGGCAGGTGTTATCCGGTGGCTGTATTTTCCGGTAGTGGCCGTACTTCCATCTCCTGCGATATAAGTAGTGGCGGCGGGGGAGATAATATGATGCAGCAGAACTTTCCTTCGCAGGCATGGGGCCGTAAATATCTTACCGCACCCACTGCTGTGTCTTCAAACCCCACTCAAAACAACCCCAATATATTCCGGGTGGTGGTAAAAGATGCTGCTACCGTAGTAAAACGGAATGGCAGTGTGTTAACAGATTTAATTAACAATATCTATTATGAATACGTTTCTGATGTTGCCGATTATATAGAGGCTGACCAACCGGTGATAGTGGCGCAGTATATGCCATCGGAAGGCAGGTGTGGTGCTGCAGGTGTAGGCGATCCGGAAATGTTTTACCTGAGCCCGGTGGAGCAGGGTATTAAGGAAGTTTATTTTTACCGCAATACCAAAGAGAACATTAAAGTGAACTACCTTACTCTGGTGATACCGGATGGCGGATTGAATACACTTACGGTAGATGGCAGCAAGGTGTTTGATTATACTTATGCACATCCTAACCGCGCCGGATACACCGTAGTAGTGAAAAGATGGGATGCGGCAGAGGCACAGGTTACCGTGCGCAGCGATTCTGCTTTTACCGCTATTACCTACGGGCAGGGTAGTGTGGAAAGTTATGGTTATAACGCAGGTACCCTGGTAAGAAACCTGAACTCCCTGCCGGGCTTTACCAATGTGTACGATACTTCGGGCCGTACCAGCAGTTATACCTGCGTGGGCACACCGTTCCGTTTGCATATAGCTATACCGGTAAAACCCCATTCCATTACCTGGAAGCTGAGTGAGGTGCAGAACGTTACGCCGCAGGCAGACAGCATACAGGTAAATCCCGTACCTGAAGATTCTGCACTGGTAAACGGGCGTATGTTGTATCATTATTCGCTGAATCATGATTTTGTGATCAGCAACACCGGTGTGTATTATATACCTGCCGAATACCAGCATCCCGATCTGGAGAGCTGCGACAATACTTCACGTGTAATGCTGGAGGTAACGGTAATAGGTAAGCCTGCTGTGGATTTTACCACCGCCTGGTCTGGTTGCCTGAACGATAAGGCGCATTTTACCGGAACGGCCGTTACCACCAACGGAGTGCCGGTTAACCGCTGGCAATGGAATTTTGATGATAATACCGGCTCCGCTGCAAAAGATACGGTAAAGCAGTTTACAGCACCAGGTACTTATATGGTGAAGTTTACCGCTATCAGTAATGATGGTTGTATTGCCGATACTATAAAACCTGTAAAAGCAGATGCATTTGCTGCGCTGAATTTTGAAAACGATTCGCTGGTAGTATGTGCAGGCACCGGTGCGGTGCTTACCATAGCCCATCCGGAAGCGGGTATTGTATATGAATGGTACGATGCAGCCGCGGGCGGCAATAAAATACAGGAGGGTACCAGCTATACCATCAGTAATGTTGCGCAGCTGGTTCAGGTATACGTTACGGCTGTTAAAAATGGTTGCGCCTCGCCACGCGAAAAAGCTACAGCGGCGGTGTTGGCTAAGCTGGTACAGCCGGTGGTAACGGCAGATTCTGTAAGCTTCAATTATATCCGCTTCCGCTGGCAGGAAGTGCCTGGCGCGGTAAGTTATGAAGTGTCTGCAGATGGAACCAATTGGACGTCGCCTTCTTCGGGCAGTACCGGGCATACCCATAGTATTACACCACTCCGGCCGGGCCAGGAGGTACGTATTTGGGTAAAAGCAAAAGGCAGCTCAGCCTGCCAGGATACCGTAAACAGTGCAACAGCGCTTACACTGCAGGATAAGGTATTTATACCCAATTCCTTTTCTCCCAACGGAGATGGAGTGAACGATGTAATAAATATATATGGTGCTGCTATACGCGAATTGCGCTTTGCCATCTTTAACCAGTGGGGAGAAAAGGTGTTTGAAACCCGTGATACCAATATCGGATGGGATGGCAGGTACAAAGGCAGGCCACAGCCATCTGGAGTATATATATATGTATGTCAGCTGGTGCTGATAGATGGTACCGCACAAACAAAAAAAGGAACGATAAACCTGATACGATAATGCGCAGCGGAAGAATGACAGGGTTTACGGTGCTGCTGTTGCTGCTGGCCGGAAGGCTGGCAGCACAGGGCCTTTCGAACAGAGGAAAGGAATTCTGGACGGGGTACGGCCTGCACCAGTTTATGGAATATCCTTATGGCGATAACAGCCAGCAAATGGTGCTGTATTTTAGTGCAGAACAGGCTGCTGAGGTAACGGTAACGGTGCGTGGCAGAACAGACGGCTTTTCTAAAACCTACCTGGTACCTGCCAACACCGTAATTGTATCAGACACCATGCCTAAAGACAGAGGGCGATACGACTGCCGGTTGTTTGACTATCCGCCCAGCTTTGGGGGCAACGGAGGAGATGGACTTTTTCATGTATCTGTTCATATAAAAAGCAATGTACCTATTGTTGCCTATGCACATATTTATGGATCTGTCTCTTCTGCGGCTACTATGCTTATGCCCGTAGAAACCTGGGGATACAGCTATATATCACTTAACAGCCGTCAAACTTTTGAAGATGATTGTTTTTCCTTCTGTTATGTGGTGGCGCAGCATGATGATACCAAAGTAGCTATTACGCCCACAGTACCCACCAGAGATGGCAAACTGCCCGGTGTTACCTATTATGCCACGCTTAACAGAGGAGATATTTATCAGGTGGTAGGCGCGGGTATGGGTATGGGCGAGGGGTATGAACTTACAGGCACCACGGTACATTCGGTGGCTAATGATGATGGTAACTGTTACCCCATCGGCTTTTTTTCCGGCAGCAGCCGTACCCGAAACCCCTGTTCGGGCGGAACGCTGGGGGGCGATAATGATATGCAGCAGGTGTTTCCTTACGAAGCCTGGGGCAGACGGTATTTTACTGCACCCACATCCTCTTCAGTAATGGCTTCTACCTTCATGACCAATATCTATAAAATTATTGTACGGGATGCAGCCACCGTGGTTAAGCTGAACAAACAAACACTTACCAATTACGATGCTGCTTCTATGAGCTATACTTTTGAAAGCAGTAAAGCAGATTATATAGAGGCGGATAAGCCCATACTGGTAGCCCAGTTTATATCCGGCGGTTGCCTGGCAGGCGGGGAGGGCGATCCGGAAATGATTTACCTGAGCCCGATAGAGCAGGGCATTAAAAGAATTGGCTTTTACCGGAATACACAGGAAAGTATTCATACCAATTATCTTACGCTTATTATACCTAATAAGGGTTTCCCATCGCTGCGTATTGACGGGCAGGCCGATTTTACGCATACGTATACCCACCCGCAGGATACCGGTTACACGGTAGTGGTAAAACGGTGGGTAGCTTCACGGGAACAGTGTATTGTGCAGAGCGATTCTGCCTTTACTGCCGTTACCTATGGGCTGGGTTATGCAGAAAGCTACGGCTACAATGCAGGCACTTCTATCAATAACCTGAGTGCTTTACTGCATGTACACAACGTGGAGGGGGCGGCCGCACAGGCACATCCATTTACCTGCCGCAATACGCCCATGGAGTTTTCGGTGCTGATGCGGTACCAGCCCACACAGCTGATATGGCGGCTAAGTGAACTGCCCGGTGTAACACCGTATACAGATCTTACGCAGCCGTTGCCCGTATTAACAGAAACAGTGGCCGTAAACGGGGTAACCTATTACCGGTATAAGTTGCCGGGCATATTTCGTTTCGATACCACTGGTGTGTTTTTACTGCCGGTTACTGCTTACAGCCCCTATATAGATAATTGCAGCCACCAGGAAACCATTTATACCGGCTTTACTGTAAAAGAAACACCGCATGTACGTGTTGCCTGGCCACGCACCGGTTGCACGGCAGACTCCCTGCTGTTTGCAGCAGATACTGTTACAACGGAGGGATATTCTATAGAGCGGTGGAAATGGGCTTTTGAAGATGGAACAATTGCAGATAAAGACAGCGTGTTTAAGCAATACGCTACCGCCGGCCCGCATACTGTGCAGTTGAATGTGGTAACAGCAGAAGGTTGCGTAGCTGATACTGGTTTTGCAGTTACCGTTTACAGCGTTCCCAAAGTAGCGTTTACAACCACAGCACATATATGCGATAAACAGGCTGCGCTGTTTACAGATGCTTCTGTTATTGCCACCGGAACTATTGCCACCTGGAACTGGGATTACGGTGATGGTACCAAAGCTGCTGTGGGGAATGGCGCGCCCGCTTCCAGGCTGTATGCCGCACCCGGTAAGTATGTGGTAAAGCTGTCTGTAACCAGCGATAAGGGTTGTGTAAGCAGGGATACCACACAAACCATTGCGGTAGAACCATTACCGGTGGCTGGTTTTCAGTTGCCCGCTGTGGTTTGTATGCCGGAAGGAAAGGCGGTATTTACCAATACCTCAACCATTGCGGGAGATGCTCCGCTGACGTGGCAATGGAATTTTGGGGATGGCAGTGCTGTGTCTGCCGTTGCTTCCCCCACGCATACCTATACTACCAAAGGTAATTATACTGTAAGCGTTACAGCTACCTCTGAGTATGGATGTGCAGCCGGTAAAAGCCAGCTGCTGACAGCTTTTTATGATAAGCCTGAAGCCGCATTTACCGTGGCACCGGAAACAGTATGTGCCGGAACGGATAATCGTTTTACTGATGCCAGCACGGCGCCCGGCAGTACGGTTAGCCGCTGGAGCTGGGTGTTTGGGGATGGGGACGTTGCTGCTGTGCGCAACCCGGTGAAAAGATATGCTGCTCCGGGGAATTATACGGTGGGGTTACTGGTAACCAGTATGCAGGGTTGTGTTTCTGGTGTAAAGGAAAAAGTAGTAACGGTATATGTACAGCCGGTGGTAGATGCCGGCCCTTCTTTTACGGTAAACGAAGGAACGCCTGTTACCTTTCAGCCTGTTACCAACGATTCTGTACGGGTAACATTTGAATGGTCGCCCGCAACAGAATTGAACAACGCTGCGGTGTTGCGCCCCCTGTATATTGCACGGGAGGATAATACTTTTACCATTACGGCTACTGCGCGTGAAGGTGGCTGCAGTGCCAGCGATTTTACGACGGTAAAAGTATTGCGGCCTGTAATTGTACCCAATGTATTTAGTCCTAACGGCGATGGGATACATGATACCTGGGACATTACCAATCTGGATCGTTATACCGGCTGTTCTGTAACTGTGTTTAACCGCTACGGGCAACAGGTGTTTACTTCGGCCGGATATGCAGTAAGGTGGAACGGAACCAGTAATGGCAAGGTTTTGCCTGCGGGTACTTATTACTATGTTATTGATTTTAAAAACGGGCATAGCAAGCTTACAGGCTCGTTAACTATTATACGATAAACCGCCTGTGTTAAATACGGTTGTATGGCCGGATAAAAGCGGGAGCTGTAATGCAGCCCCCGCTTTATTTTTAAATCTCCGTATACTTTACCGTAACTACCGGCCGGGTTTGTGTATCACCACTGTTTTGCCGGGCAGTATTTCGGTACTGCCTTTTCTGTGTATCACCTGCCCGTTGTTAAAACGGAGATGGTTATGAACGGAGTCCTCCAGCTGGTATTCAGTGCCGTGTAAGCTGCCATGCTCCGGAAGAGGCAGGTAGTTGTGCTTCAGATACCCCTCTTTCATTTCCTGCCTGCGGTAACGGATATAACCTGCCTGTTGCAGAAATGCCAGCGTTTTAAAACAGAAGGTCTTTCTTCTGGCATAACCATATTCCAGCACCGCATTATAGTAATTACAGAATGCCTCCGGCAGATATTCCTGCGGCACGCAGTCTGATGGGGTGCCGGCTTCCCTTTCGTAGTTCCGGGTTAGCGACACACATTCCTGGTACAACGCTATGCCCCTGTTACGTGTTCCGGTATGGCAGATAATGTACACATGGCTGTCATCTTCCTCTACAGAAAGGAAGTGGTTGCCGCCACCCAGCCCTTCATCGGTCATTTGCTGCTGTGCAAACTGAAGTGCCGTATAGTGTTTGCTTTTATCAAACGGCTTTAACCAGTCTGCTTTTTCTATCCGCAGGTACATAACACCGCATCCTATATCCTTTCCCGTTATCAGTGGGTAACACCAGCCTTTTGTTACAAACGCTACGCCCACGGGCAGGGCTTTTTCCTGGCAGTAATGTATATCGGGGTAAGCGTTAATATGTTCAATAAACGGCCTGCCAGCATACTGCTGCAACTGCTCCAGCGCATTTTGTTCTATGCGGGAAGCATCGCAATAAAATCCAATAGATTTCATTGTCCTTCATTTTCAATAAAAAAAAGATTAGTTCGTGGGGCTTTGGTAGGAACATCTGCCCCGTGCAGAGATGTCAGCAGCCGGAAGTATTCCCGGTAGTGCAAAAGTAATCATTAAACTGTTTGCTTTACACTCACCTCCATTTTTTGCAGCAGTACATTTCCAAAATGGCTGGCAAATGCCACATCAGCGGCATCTCTGCCGTAGGCCATTATAATGCGGGCGCCGGTAGATTCGGGCAGCAGTGCGTCAAACGTATACCAGCGATCGCCCACCCAGGCTTCAAACCAGGCATGCAAATCCATGGGTTCTAAATTATGGAGGTATCCTGCAACCATGCGGGCAGGAATATCCAGGTTGCGGCAAAGTGCTATGGCTACATGTGTATAGTCGCGGCAAACGCCTGTACGGTTTTGCAGCATATCCCATGCAGAAGTGGAGCTGTTGGTAACGCCGTACCGGCGTGTAAAGTTCTGGTGTATCCATTTACAAATACCTTCTACCTGCGCATAGCCTGCCGATAATCCGGCTGTAATTTCGGTAGCCAGGCTGGTAAACTTATCAGACTCGCAGTATCGGGAGGGGAGCAGAAACTGCAACACACGGTCTGGCAGCGTTTCAACCGGAGAGTACCATGCATTTCTGTGTACATCAAACGTATCGCTGCATTCTGCTGTAACACTGCTTTCCAGCGTAAATGTGCCGGCGGGTATAATCAGGCGCTGGCAGAGATTGCCGTAACTATCCACATATTCGGTAACCGGCACTTGCGGGTGAGTAATAAAAGATTGCTGGCGAATAAGCTGTGCAGCCCCACTTTGAGGGCGCAGCATAAAAATGCTGGTGGCGGGTGTTTCGGTAAACATTTCAAAAGAACAGGAAGCCTGTAACAGCATGTGGTGGTGTATTATCCGCTAAAGTTATATCAACTTTTGCTGTGCAGCCATTTTAATAAGGGCTGCGCTGTTTTTAGCGTTGCCGGTTTTTTCTTTACACGTTGTTTCGTAAGGGGCTGGCGTTTTGTTTTATCTTGCGGGTATATTTCAACACTAAACCTTTATGCAAAGAAAATACTGGATTTTTATCAGCAGGATTGTTGTTATCCCCCGTTGTTAATGGCCAAATAATACCAACTCTTCAGCAGGTAACTGCACAGGGCAATACCACCGACAGATCAATTATATTAGGCAATGGCACGGTGTCTTCTATGTACAGTTATGGAAGTTCGGGCGTTGTATTGGGTACCACTACTAATCACCCCTTATCTCTTTTTGCTAACAACACCGCTTCGGTAGTGCTGTTGCCTAATGGTAATATAGGTATGGGCAGTGGGTCGCCTATCTATAAATTGCATTTATATTCTGCCGGCAATACCAACACAACTGCTGCTTTTCTGGCAGGGGAGTATTACGGTCCGTCGTTTGGTGTTAAAGGTAACAGCCCCAGCTATTATGCGTTGAATGTGGTGAACAATGTAACTGCTCCTGAAGTGAGTGGTGCGGGAGCTAATTCGTTGTTGTATGTACGGGCAGATGGAAATGTGGGAGTGGGCACCAATGCTCCTGCTTATAAGCTGGATGTAAATGGAACAATAAGCAGTTCGAATGCGGCTGGCGCATCTCCTTATATCATCCGTAATACCAGTAATCTGAACAGATGGAGTTTGGGGATAAGTAATTCCGAAACCGGCACCGGCAATACTGGCTTTGACTTCCGGGTTGTCAGATGGACGGATGCGGGAACTGCTTTAGGAGCACCTTTATTTATTCGCAGAAGCAACGGCTTTATAGGGTTAAATAATGAAAATCCGCAATCGCAGCTGGATGTAAACGGTAATGCCATGATAAGGGGCGAAATTGTGTCGAATATTTCTGATCCGAATACCGGTGGGCGTATAGAATTACGAAACCCGGCCAAAACCGAAAACGGTGCTGCAAGCAGATGGGTTATTTTTAATATGGCAGGGGCCTATGGAAATAGCCTGCAGTTCTGGTCGTACGACAACCTGGGATGTACTACCGGCGGAATGTGCGCTAACAGGGTAACATTTAAAGACGATGGCAATGTAGGAATAGGAACAATGACACCTGTTTATAAACTGGATGTGAGAGGCACGGGAGCATTTTCCGGAAAGGTGACTATTGGCGAGACCAACGCCCAAAGCGATTTGAATGTGAACGGTAACATTAAAACACGCAAAATAACGGTTACACAAACCAATTGGCCCGACTATGTATTCGACTCATCTTATCAGTTAAAACCGCTGCACCAGGTAGCGCAATACATTCAGCAAAACAAACACCTGCCGGACGTGCCGTCTGCGGAAGCGGTAAACAAAAACGGAGTAGATATTGGCGATAATCAGGCTTTGCTGCTGAAGAAGATAGAGGAGCTTACCTTGTATATCATTCAACAGAACAAGGATATGCAGGAAATGAAAGACAGAATTAAAGTACTGGAAGCAAAAAAATAATACAGAAGCCCGCAGCAAGCGGGCTTTGTTTTTTACAATAACGGCTAAACAGCCAGGTTTAATGCTTTCTATATAATGCCGGAATACGCAGGTGTTGTGCGGCAATACCCGCCAGAATAATAATACACCCCACTATCTGCAGGCCACTTACGGCTTCGTGCAATACCCAATGTGCCGTTGCAATAGATATGGGTATTTCTATTGCAGCCAATATACTGCCCAGGCCCAGCCCAACGGAAGGAAAGCCTTTACTGAATAACAGCGGCGGCAGTATGGTACCAAACAAACCCAGCAGCAGGCCCCATGTAAACACACCCGCCTGAAACTCCTGTATAATATGGATATTCCAGAAGGCGATAACTGCCAGCATGCCACCCAGTACCAACAGTTTACTCCGGTAAAACAAAGGCTGTTGCGGGGCAATGTGGTTGGCAGCGTACATTGATCCGGTATAACATACCGCTGCCAGCAGTCCGTATACACAACCTTTCAGGTTCCATTGTGCCTCTGCATGGGTAAGGCCGGTAGCCAGTGCTGTGCCGGTTAGTACAATAGCTATTACGGCTAACTGGCCTGCACGGGGCAATTGCCTGCTGCGGATACAATCGGCCAGTATGCCTATCCACACCGTTTGCATTAACAGAATGATAGAAACGGATACCGGCAGGTATTGTACCGATAAGTAGTAAAATGTACTGGTTAAGCCCAGGCAGGTGCCACCTGCAATCAGCTTCCATGTTTCGTTTTTGCCCGGTGGGGTAGCGGAGGCGGGTAGTTGCTTTTTACGTAATGTATCTGCCAGGGCCAGCACCACAAAACCGGTTATATACTGTGCAAAGGTTATAAGGGCGGTAGTGTATCCTTCTTTGCCGGCCACTTTTACAAAAGTGGCCAGTATGCCATAACTGGCAGCGCCAACGGCTATGTAAACAATTCCTTTCAGCTTCTTCATATGCTTCGGTTTAACCGCGCAAAATTGAAGCGGATGTGGGCAGGGGCGCTTTACATATGTTGAGCGGTAGTTGTTATTTTTTAGGTATAGCCTTTTTTATACGGCTGAGCTGTGTGGGGGTAATGCCCAGATAAGCCGCAATCTGCTGCTGTTGTAAACGGCGGGCAATATGCGGTTCGGTAAGCAGAAAGTGCTGATAGCGGGCCTGTGCAGTAAGATATTTATGGGTTATTTCACTGTCTTCTTTACCAGCCACCCAGTTTGTTTCCAGATAGCTGATCCAGAAAAAGGCAAGGTCCTGATGTTTGTGCATCAGGTGCTTGAATTCACGAAAGCTGAATTCAGCCACTATACTTTTTTCCAGTGCTTCTATGGAATATTTGCTGCCTGTTTGCAGTACCAATGCACTGGTTGAAGCCATGAAGCTGTTTTCTGCAAAGAACTTTTTAATAACAGTATCGCCATTCTCAAACTGGTGATAGTAGGAGAACAGGCCCTGATAAATATAAGAGATAAACACAGGGGCCTCACCAGCCTGCAGATAGTGAGTGCCTGCAGGTACTTCCTTCAGGCGTATCAGTTTTTCCATTGCAGCAATGGTACCGGGCTCCAGGGTATAGTAAGGTTGTGTAGCCTTAAAAAAGCTGCTGAGTATTGCGGTCCTGTTCATGCTGTTAAATATAGGATAGCGGTATTATACGGCCCAAAATACAAAGTGGCTGTATCCGGTATGGGTACAGCCACTTTTTTGTACATATGCTTTACAGCAATGCTGCTAATCCATAGCAAATTCCTGCGAGGAAGAATCGCCCAGAATATTGGCAAATATATTTTCCATAGAAAATAAGCCTCTGCGTTTATCCTGCAGCCATAACGCTGCAAAAATGGCACCCTGCCCAAACGCGGAGCGGTTAATGCTTTCGTGTATAAGTCGTATGGTTTGATTGGGCAACCCAAACACCACTTCATGTTTACCTACTATACCACCTGCGCGTAAGGAGTGTACCTTATCTTCCTGCAAACCCAGTGCATCTGCCATTTTAAGGGCGGTGCCGGATATTTCGGGTTTGCCTTTAAAATGCGACTCTACAATTTCCACATCTGCATGTGGTGCTATTATCCGTAGTAAGCGGGAAGCTACTATCAGAAAATTAGCGCCCAGTGTAATGTTAGGGGAGTGTACGATGGCCGTTTGATGGGCATACTCCTGTATCTGTTTAATTTGTGAGGGCTCATACTTAGATATGGCCGAAACAATTTTGATACCCTTTTCAGCGGGTTTTTTGTACAATGAAAGCCCTGAAGGTCCGGAGAAATCAATAATTACGTCTACAGGATGATCGTCGTGAAAACTGTTACCAATTTTATCTGCCGCAAAAAACGGGGCAGCGTTGTGACTGAAGTTCAACAACCTGCTGGCAAATTTCTCAGTTTCATGACCCGACTTCCTGATTACCCAGCTAAGGCTGAAACGGGCATCGTTCAGTAGCTCTTTTGCTACCAGACTACCTGTTTTTCCAAAGCCGAGCAAGCCTGCTCTTATTTTCTTCATAGCCGCTAAGATAGGGGGCAGAGGCTTATAATACAATTCCTGCGGCCATTGGCGCGGCTTTCTCGGCTATTGATAACACTTTGTTTACAGTGCAGCGGCATACTTTAACTGCATGCGTAGTAGCGGATAGCTTTTCCCCTGATCATCTTTTTCTGTTCTTTCATACACCTCAAAGCCTGCATAGCGATAGAAATTTACCGCATGCAGGTTCTGTTCGTTTACATCTACCTTGTCTGCTGCCAGCTGGTGTATAGCATATTGCAGCAGCTTTTTACCATAACCCTTGCCTATATGGTGCGGATGCAGAAACAGCATTTCTATTTTATATGCTGCTACACCTATAAACCCGGCAAGCTTACCGTTTTGTATAAGACAAAACACCTGCAACTGTTTGAAGTCGATAGTGTGTACCAGTTCTTTGATCTCTTCCAGATCTTCTGGTGTTACAAAATGATGCGTAGCACGAACGGACTGCTCCCAGGTTTCCAGTATTTCATCTCTTCTGGCGTCTGTATATTTTTCTATGGTTATCATAAATCTGCCGCTGATACTTATTAACAAATTTTTCGGGTATTACACCTGTTTAATGCGCTAATTTATGCTCCAAATAAGAAAAATGCGACCTATACTGCTTTACTTTTTAACCTTATTATTGCTGAACAATTACGCGTTAGCCCAAGCATCTCATACGCCAATGTTCAGCGCCCCGGCCATTCAGCAACTGTTATCAGACACTTATCAGGAGCTGGTATGGAAACATCCGGGTACTTACCGGTACACGCAGAAGGCAGTATTTGACCGGTATGTTGATTCATTGAAAAGTACTATTACTGATTCTTTGTCAGAGCTGGAGGTATACAGGAAGCTAAAGCCGTTTATTGCCCGCGTAAGATGTTTGCATACCGATGTAAGCCTGCCACAATCGTATACCGATTCGTTAAATCAGCTGCCGGATCTGCTGCCTTTACAGGTGGAGTTAATAAATGGCCATCTTTATATCAGCAGAAACTTTTCAGGAGACAGCACCATACATATGGGTAGTGAAATAGTGGCCATCAATGGCAGGCCGGTGGATAGCCTGCTGGCGGAAATACTGCCTGCTATTGCTACGGATGGGTATAACGAGACTTTACCTGCCCGTGCTGTGTACCATCTGTTTCCTTTGCTTTACCGTAATCTGATACAACTAACAGATAGTTATAAAATAGAAGTACGGCTCGGGGGCATTAAATACAGGTACACCATGGCTGGCAAAAGCTACACTGCTCTTGCGGGGAATGGGTTTTTAAAAGAGCCTGTTCCTGAAAAGCAGCTTGCGTTTACGGTGCAAAACAACACCGGCTTTTTAACGGTACACAGTTTTGCTGCGTCAGATATAAAAGCGGCGGGGCAGAAATTCAGCAGCTTTATGAAGAAAACGTTTACTACGTTGGAGGAACAGCATATTCCTGATCTGGTGGTGGATTTGCGCGATAACACCGGTGGGTCTGATGCGAATGCAGCCTTGTTTTGCAGGTACTTTTTTGATACCGCATTCCGCTACTGGGACAGGATTGTGGTAACAGACTCCATAGCCAGGGAGGTAAAGGGGATTGTGAAACTGTTTTACCGGAAGCCTGTATATAAAAACGGTGAATGGCTTTGGCTGAAAGGAAGATTGACAAGAGAATTTGATTTTTATAAAGTACAACGGCCGGCCCCCCATAATTATAAGGGCAGGGTATATGTGCTGATAAACGGATTCTGTATGTCATCCTGCGCAGATGTGGCAGCTATATTGTCTCATCATCATAAGGCTGTATTCTTTGGTGAGGAAACAGGTGGGGGCTACCAGGGCAATAGCAGCGGCATGATGCCGCATACTTCCCTTGCGCCTACCCGCCTGCAGCTGACAGTGCCATTACAGGGCTATTACAATGCGGTTGCTGCAGATAAAAACTACGGACACGGTACGTTACCGGATGTTCCGGTACAGGCGGGTGCTTCTGAGAAGGATGCCACAATGGAGGTAGTGCTTCAGCACATACGGCAGCGGGGAAAGTAAGTTATGAGGTGAAATGCCGGAATTATTAGGTTATTAAAAGCAGCCGCACCGCCGTTTTACAAAAAGTAAGATAATCCATCAGTATAAAAAAATGTGACATTGTAACCTTTCTATGCCTGCCTAATTTTACGGTGTACTTATTCACGATTGCGGAAACTGCTTTTATAACTATAACAGCTTGCCGGGGCTATTTGCCAGGCCCGTAACAGGATAACTTTCTGACTTTAAATAATAACAATACATGAACAAACGTGTAATGATGGCTGTGGGCATTTGCAGCGCCATGATGGCAATTACTGCACAGGCACAGTATCCTACCATTCCGCATGATCTGGAAGCGAAAGGCGATTCTGCTTTGGGTGCCTCTAAAAAGCTATCCGACGAAGCCTGGAAAAAAGCATTACCTGTTATTGAAAGAGATGAAAAGAACGGCAAGCCGTATATACCATGGGCAGCCAACCCATCTGATCTGCCACAGGCAAGTCTGCCTGCTTTTCCCGGTGCAGAAGGCGGCGGTGCTTATACCACCGGTGGCAGAGGCGGTAAAGTGTTTGTGGTAACCACACTGGCCGATAGTGGCCCCGGCAGCTTTCGCGAAGCGTGTGAGCAGGGCGGGCCACGTATTATAGTGTTTAACGTAGCAGGTATTATTCAGCTGAAAACACCGGTAAGCATTCGTGCACCTTATGTTACTATAGCCGGGCAAACTGCACCGGGCGATGGGGTTTGTATAGCAGGCGAATCAGTTTGGATTGATACGCACGATGTAATTGTACGTTATATGCGTTTTCGCAGAGGGGCTACCAATGTGTTACGCCGTGATGATGGGCTGGGGGGTAACCCGGTAGGTAATATTATTATCGACCACGTATCTGCCAGCTGGGGCCTGGATGAAAACATGAGCATTTACCGCCACGTGTACGACCGCCATGGGCAAAAGCAAGCCAAACTGCCCGTGGTAAACATTACCATTCAAAACTCTATTTTTTCAGAAGCGCTGGATACCTATAACCATGCTTTTGGCAGCACTATTGGCGGCCATAACAGCACGTTTATGCGTAACCTGTGGGCCAATAACATTGCCCGCAACCCTTCGGTAGGTATGGATGGTGATTTTGGTTTTGTAAACAACGTCATCTTCAACTGGTGGAACCGCTCTGCAGATGGCGGCGATCATAAGTCACTTTACAACTTCATCAACAACTATTATAAGCCCGGACCTATTACACCGGCAGGTAAGCCTATCAGTTACCGCATTCTGAAGCCTGAATCGGGCCGCAGCCCCGATAAAAAATCGGTATACGGTAAAGCCTATGTACATGGCAATATTGTAGAAGGCAATGAAGCAGTAACGAAAGACAACTGGAACGGTGGTGTACAGATTGAAGATATGCCCGATGCAGGAAAATATCTCGACAGCATTCGCGTAAACACACCCTTTCCTATTGCCAAACTGGCCATGATAGATACAAAAGATGCTTACAGCTACGTACTGGCTAACGCAGGGGCTATTTTACCTAAGCGCGACCCCGTAGATACCCGTGTAGTGGAAGAGGTGAGAACCGGCAAAATTGTATACAGTGAAAATGCACAGCCTCCTAAAGGTGGCGAGTTTATTAAACGCAGGCTGCCGGTAGATTCTTATAAGCAAGGCATTATATCAGACATCAGCCAGGTAGGCGGTTATCCGGAATACAAAGGCACGCCTTATAAAGACAGTGATAACGACGGTATTCCAGACAGCTGGGAAAAGGCACATGGCCTTAACCCCAAAGATGCCAGCGATGCACCCAAAATTGCCGCCAACGGTGGTGGTTACAGCAACATTGAAGTGTATCTGAACAGTGTAGTTGATATCAGGCGTGTAACGCCCGCAGAAGGCGCGAAATAATAGTTTTTGTTATATTAGGTATAAGCCGTTCCCTGTTTAGGGAGGGGCTTTTTTGTTTATTCAATTCCAGCAACAGCTCATCCAACGTTTATTTATCTGGCGCAATCAACTGGTTGGTTTCACAAAAAGTATTTCACGTGAGGCCTTAAAACAGTTTGAATAGGGGAACATGGGAATTCGGTTATTGAATTGTTATGTAACAGGATATATTTGATAACAAAACAGGTCTATGGCAATGGTTTGGGTTAACAGAATTGCAGCAGTTTTAATGGTTTGTTTGATGTTTTTTTTAGCAGTAAAAAGATACGTTTTTGATGATGGTAAATTAAGATCAAATAGGCGATTTACTATAGCCACAGTTTACCGGATATCTTACCCGGCAGAAGGGGGGCCGGATGCGGACTATCAGTATTGTGTCAACCAGGTGACTTATAAAAATTCTGCTTCAATCAGTACTCAAAAGCCGCAACCCGTAGTTGGTGATAAATTTTTATTGAAATATTATCCTCCTGATCCCCAAGTTGCAAGGATTTTATTAGACAAACCAATAGACTCTTTACTTATCTCAAAAATGCAAATAGACACTTGTGGAAGGTAATAGTAAATGCAGGCATATACTTTATATTATCCCATTCTCTATCCCAAACTTCACCAGGTGGCTCAGGCTCTTACAATCAAACCGCTTATACATCGGCCGTATCCGTTTCTCCACGGCCGATTCTGATATGTTCAGCAGGGCGGCAATTTCTTTAAACGAATATCCTTGCGAGGCCAGCGCAAGGGCTTCTTTTTCGCGTTCGCTTACGGCGGGGTGTTGAAACAGAATTTTGTTCAGTTCTTCTTCAAATTCCACCTTGTCCGCTGGCCCATAGGTAGCGTATTTCATCACCTTGCCAAACTTCAGCGCATGGTTTACCTGGGCACGGCCAATAACTTCCACTACTTTTCCTCCCATGGTTTTGTATACACCTACCCGCCAAAGCAGCGGTACGGTATGGCCCAGTTTGTGAAACTTCTTCAGCTCTATGGAAAAACTGTATTGCTCCAGGTTTTCAGATTTACTGTGTAAAAACTGGATGGCTTTGTCGTTCAGGTCGTTTGAGAAAGGGGCAAATTCAGGGGTGGTGGCATTCACCAACTGTATAAGACTTACTTCGGCGTCTTCATAGCCCAGTACCTCTTTCCAGCCATTGGCATATACCATCCGGCTTTCGGCAAACGAATAAATGTAAATGGCTTCCTCGGCAAAACGCAGCAGTTCGGGCCTTGGCACCGCACCCGCGGGGCCGGCAGGTACGTCACTGATGAACATACGGCTATATTGGCCGTAGGCAGGGTCGGATTGATGGGGCATGCAGGATTAAATTTAGAAATACCAGTCAACTGTGAAAAGTCGCAGTTTAAACAAAGATACTTCAATTTACTTTTGTGCGGCAATATGCTTCAAATGGGGTAGAACCCTGCGGATTTATCCCCTGAAAAGCCGTTGCTAGTCCGTACTGTTGAAAACTTATTAACAGCCCTATTAACCCTTAATAATAACGGACGATACCTGCCCGCCGGCTTTGCCCGGCGGGTTTTTTGTGTGTCAGGCATGCAGGTCATCTATAGGGCGCAAGTTCCGAAGGCGCTTTACACCAGGGAGCTTTAGCTAAGAACAACGGGTTTATGCCGTGAGGTTAAATCTGAAAGAAGTTGCTGAGCTTAAAAAAGTACAGGCAAGTACAAAACTATAGCCCCCACAACGGAGGTGAATAAAGTAAAAGCCCACGATCTGTTTCGCGGGCTTTGTTGTATATGCTTTTATTTGTTCAGCTCCGATAGCAGCTCATTTGTCGGCTATAAATCAAACTGCAGATTGTGTTGCATCATTATTTTTTTTGAATGGTGGCCAATAGCTGATCCAGCTGCTGAAAGCGGCTTTCCCATATTTGTCTGAATTGTTCCAGCCACTTATCTATCTCCTTCATCTTCTCTATTTCAAGCTGGTAGTATATTTCCCGGCCCTGATGCTCCTGTTTAATCAGCTCGCACTCCGTTAGTATTTTCAGATGTTTGGATACGGCCTGTCTGGTTGAATCAAAATGCTCTGCTATGGCATTAGGTGTCATTGCCTGTACCGCAATTAAAGCAATAATAGCCCTGCGTGTAGGGTCGGCAATGGCCTGAAAAATATCTCTTCTCATACAAATCTTATTTTGTTATCAGGCTTTTACCATGGGCAGGTATTTTTCCCAATTATCAGCAATAACCCAGAGTTCAATAGCTATCAACACGGCTACAATAGGCAGTCCGGATGGCGCCATGGTAATATTAGTCAGCAGAATGCCCGCTAATATGGGTAATATAACCAATGCACCCAGCGCGCGCGTTCTTTTAAAAATCAGCAAAGCGCCCCCCAGTACTTCTATTGCACCCACCAGCGGCATCAGCCAGCCTATTTCCATAAAGGCCATACCTGCTTTTACCATTTTTTCAGGCATGTCTTTAGGCATAGGCATGTAATGGAAAAATTTATCCAGGCCTGCATTGATATACATAAGGCCGGAGAGGAGGCATAACACAAAAAGAATTTTAGCTTTCATATTTTGTTTGTTTATGTGGTGCAATCAACTGGTTGTAAATGTATGTGCAACTGGTTGGTTTCTCAAAATTATTATTCCGGTGGCACTAATTTTGCTACCCTGGTGCGTTCATATTCCTTAAAACCCAAACTTCATGCGTATAACCTATACCGTTTGTTTTGCACTATGCCTTGTAATGCTTACCGGATGCTCCACCAAAGGCCAGACACTTTCTCTTTTGGATTTACTGAAGCAGAAGCCGCACGATATTTTTTCCTCTAAAAACATGTTGTTTCAGCAATATGAGATAAAGGCAAATGAAAACTATAGTATTAAACTGTATGGTGAGAAATTGCCGGACACTGTTATGACGGTTATAGAACCGGAATATAGTATTAACTGGGAGCAGGAAGAGATACAGCCAGTGGTATCCTGCCTTTCAATACCGCTGCAATCGCCCCGTTTTATAGTAGATAAAACCGGCACCCCGCTGATTGTGGTTGCGGAACTGGGAAACGATGGACCGAAAGGCAAAGCGAAAGCCGGTGTTTTTAAAGATGAAGATGTGCTGAACCTTAAAAAAGCGCTTACCCAACAGTTTGGCAAGGAGAGAAAGGTAAAAGAAGATTCTTTTGAAGGCAATGTATATGTATGGAAAAAGGCGCCATATACTATCAGGCTAACGATAGAAAACGAAAAATTTGAAAACAAATCCGGACACACGCGCAATGGTGTAGCCCAGGATGGCTGTAATGGTGTTCTTACCATTTACAATGGCATTGATCCTGCATTTCATGCTGAAGAATATAATTATTTCAACAACCCTGATATTCGCAAATAACGCTATGAAAAAACTGATAGTAAGCCTGCTCGTGTTGACTCCGATAATGCTGTTTGCCGGTGAATCGTACTGGAAAATTGAAAGAGTAAAACCGCTGATGAAAACAGGACTTTTTTTTGAAGTGGCGTTAGACCAGTTTTCCAATCTGGATCATATACTGTATGATGAGGATAAGAAAGCCTTATGGTATTACGACACCTATTCATCTAAGATGCCTGAACGGCCGCTGGGCAATTCTCTGCTGCAGGAAGAGGGCGAACCTTCAAAAGAACGGCATATTGAAGCCAGAATAGTAGGAGGCGAGTTAAAGATACTGGTGTACCACAACAGCCGTAACATTGCTTTTATTGTATGTAAAAGAGTGGCTGATGATAAAACCGCCTTTCTTGAAAAGGTAGATGCCAGCAGAAAAAAGTTGCAGGAATACATAGCAGATGCTGTTAAAAAGCATCCGCCGGTTACCATGCCTGCTGCTGCCGATAACACCAGCCAGGTGAAAGTTAAGTTAGAGGGCCTGGCATTGGCGCTGCCTGCAGACAGATACCTGGTGGTAAAAACGCAAACAGGTAGCTACGAAGCAATAGATAAACAGAATAAAGATCTTACAGCAGCATTCACCATTTATAAAGAAGCCTTTAACCGGAATGATTCTCTGAAGAAGGAGAGCCTGCATCCGCTGCTGAAAGAAGGTATGCTGCAACTGAACACATCGGCTTACTATGACTGGCAGGAAAAGAAAACGGGCATTTCAGGATATGCGTTAAGCAACAGCATACAGGCCGGTAATGTATACTATAATATGGTCAGCAGCGGACAAACGGAGTTAAAAGATATTTCACCCTATGTAGGCCCTTTCAGGAGCGCCACTACAGATACAGTCGGTGCCATAAGCCTGGAAGCTTACAATGCCGGTGGCACTTACAACCAGCCCCAGCGGACGGTAAAAGCCGGTACGCTTCAGCTACGGTTACCCACTGCATACGAGGTTACAGATTTTCTGGTATGGAATGAAAACTTTTTTTCGCTGGAACTAACACCAGAACTGAGTTTTAGCAGTGACAAACCTGATTGCCGGCTCTATAACATTAAGGATACTGCCGACAAAGATGCCAGCCCAACGGAAACAGCACGTGGTGGCTTATACAGCCTTAAAAACAGCAGTTTAAAAACTTCTATACAGGATGTTCGTGAAAGCCTGCTGAAAGAAGGCGCCAGAATACTTGCTGAGGATAGCAACGGTGTTATGTATTACTACCATCAAAGTTGCTGGGTATGCAGATACCACCAGCAGGGTAATATGCACTATGTATATATGATAACATTGCCTGACCTTTCTGCCTGCGCCAGAGAATTCGGCAGGTCGGCGGGTATGTTTCAATAGAAAACCGGTAAGGTGCCGGAAACTGCTTTCTATGTAAGGGGCCAGTTTCCGGCTATTGTAAATGCTTTAATATACCGGAAAACCGGGATGAATTGTTACGGAATGTTTATGATCTTTCCTAAACAATTCAACAAAATGAAAAACCTTATTTATCCCGTTCTGGGATTAATGCTCTGTGCCACAGCCTGCACAGGTAATGATAGTGGTGATAAACCTGAGTTTACTTACGATGCTGTTAAGCCGGTTGATTTTCCTGCATCTTTGGCTATTCCGGGGTTTCAGTTTCCGCAGGATTCCACTACGCTGAACAAATGGATCAGCGAGTCGAAAGACGATAGTATTTATCTGCATGGCTGGGGCATCTGGACGGGTATTACGTCGTTTACTGCTGAAAACACAAAAGGCGATAGTATTCCGTTGCGGGTGTACGAAACCTGGCTTAGCCCGGAAGAAATGATTGACTCTATCAAGGGCATACCTCTAAAGCGTTCAAACAGAACCAATCTTAAAATTCCACATCAGTTAACACATTTTGGAAGTGCCCTGCAGGTGCAGCAGTCTATAAACGATAGCATACACGAGTCCGTTTCTTACAGCCCCGCTGCTTCCAGCTTTGCCATACAACAGAAGATATTTATGGCTACTGCCCTGAAGGCATTTGCCACACAGCAACGTACGCAAATTCCGTTTTTTCCCAACAACGCCATTACCATTAAGCCGGTATTTAAATTGCTGCCAGCTACCTCTGGCCAGAAGGTGTTTAGCATAGCCACCTGGCATGGGCCTATTGACTCGCTGGCGTCTTATCACGAAAAAGACTGGGGTACCTATGTTAATGTAGATATTACCAACACCATAAAGGATAGCAATACTTACCCGCTGAACGATTTTATACATTACCGGCTGAATGCGGAAGATGCTTATTACTTTAATAAGCAGTTTACTGAAAACAGCGGTAATAAATGGGATGCCAAAGCAGGCGATGTGGTAATACTGGTGGCCATGCACGTGGGTACACGCGAAATAACCAACTGGACCTGGCAATCGTTCTGGTGGGCACCGGATGCGGATAATCCACCGGCGCCCAGCTCGCCAGCTATAGCCGCATTGCGCCCTGCAGCCTTAAAAGGCGCTGCCAGGCATTATGCTATGACGGTAGCTTACTACATGGTTAACCCCAAAGAACCTTATTCCGGAACCAATGTAACCGGAAAGCCTAACTATGCTTTTAACCCTTACCTGGAAGCTGGCTTTGGGCCCGGCGTATTTAACGATTCCATCAGTTACATCGCTACTGCAAAAGGTGAAAAAGTGTATTCTTACGCAGGTGTCAGAACCAACTGTATGAGTTGCCACAGAATGGCCACGGCTAATCCTGATTCATTGTTCAATAGCAATAATTCTAATACACCGTATGTGGGTAACAGTTATGTAAGCGTAAACGACTCATTGTTTAAAAACCAGTTGCTGCTGGATTTTGCATGGTCAATACAGGGAAATATTGATACCACGGGCTGGGCGGCATATATAGCCAGCCAGCAACAAAAGAAGAAATAACAATGCATTGTAAAAAAACACGCTGTTTCGCGTTTGCGGAACAGCGTGCTTTTTATAATGTTACCGGGCTGATGCCTCCGGCACTTCCTCCAGACTGTAATACACAGGCAACCCACGCTCACGGGCTTTTTTTACATCTTCATCTGCCCCTTTAGAAGCGCCTTCCAGCCGCAGTACTGCATCGCATTTTTCCAGCATGCGGTGTGCTATGGGGTATTGAATTTCTTCCCACGCTTTATCGCCAGGTTGTTGAGAGCCGGCCAGCTTAATTAACGGCAGGGCCATCCATTCACCTATAAAAGGTATATGTCCTTTTCTGAACAAGGGCAAGGCAACAGATTCCAGCTTTTCCAGGTTTTGTTTCATCAGTACAGCATCATCATTGGTTCCGCTGCGATAGGGGCCGGCTATAAGTATTAACATGAACGTTTGATTTCTGCGAAAAAAGACAGAATTGCGCACTTTAGGCTTAAAGTAGTTTAAGTTATTGTTTGCCCAGCTGTTTTTTACGGATGTTGCTTAAAAACTCCGGCGTAATGCCCAGGTAAGAGGCAATTTGTTTCTGCGTTAGTTTACCTGCCATTTGCGGGTATTTATTCAGAAAACGATAATAGCGCTCTTCTGCCTTTAGCGTCAGGTTTTCTATGGTGCGCAGTTGCTCCCTTGTATAGGCGTTTTGCATCAGTATGCGAAAAAAGCGTTCAAAGCCGGAAATGGTATGGAATAACTGATCAAAATGCAGTTTGCTGATGCTGAATACAACGCTGTCTTCCAGTGTTTCAATAAACGTCATACTGGGTTTTTCGTTCAGAAAGCAATACATATCTGTAAGCCACCAGTCTGCCATAGCAAACATAATAGTAGACTCTTTACCGCTCTCGTCAAGGCAATAGGACCGTAATGCACCGGAGTGAACGTAACTGAGTTGGTTACAGGCCTGACCTTCGGCCAGCAGGGTTGTTTTTTTAGGGATTTCTTTATAAGTAAGAATGGAGATAAAATGATCTTCTTCTGCTTTTGTTAGCGTTATGTGTTTTTGTAAATTATGTAGAATGGGAGTATGTATGCTCATGTAATGATGAATGACAGCAAAGATAACTAAAGCATTTCTGACGGGATGAAGCTGCGCGTTCACACAACATGGAGAATGTAGCGGCTACGCCACTCAGTAATTTGTATGCGCTGCTGAATGGAGCAGCATTACCGCTCAGCAAACAGCCTGCTCCTTTGCGGGAAGCAGGCTGTCTGTTGCCTGATTTATCCGTTATTGCGGGTTGGTTAGTACTTTTTAACGCCAACCTAAGCCTGGTGCAACATGTTGTAGAATAGACGAAAGCACATGAACATTGTACTCAACGCCTAAAGTATTGGGTATGGCCAAAAGAACCGTGTCTGCTTCCTGAATAGCTTCGTCCTCAGCCAGTTCTTTTATCAGCTGATCGGGTTCAGCAGCATAACTTCTTCCAAAAATGGCGCGTTTATCGCTTTCTATGTAGCCTATTTTGTCGGTTCTGTTAGCTTCCTGCCCAAAGTAAAGCCTATCCTGATCGTTTACCAGCGCAAAAATAGACCGGCTAACCGATACACGCGGCTCCCGCTGGTGCCCTGCTTTTTTCCAGGCTTCTTTGTACAGCCGTATCTGCTCTGCCTGCTGTATATGAAAAGGTTTACCGCCTTCATCAAATTTAAGCGTACTGCTCTGCAGGTGCATTCCGTTTTCGGCAGCCCATATTGCTGTGGCATTAGAAGCAGCACCCCACCAGATGCGTTCCCGCAGTCCGGGCGAATGTGGTTCCAGCCTTAACAAACCCGGTGGGTTGGGAAACATAGGGTAGGGGTTAGGGGTAGCAAAACCTCCTCCTTTCAGTTTGTCCAGAAACTCCAGTGTTTTACGGCGGCCCATTTCGGCATCCGTTTCTCCCGCGGCCGGTTCGTAACCAAAGTAGCGCCAGCCATCTATTACCTGTTCCGGCGACCCTCTGCTAACGCCCAGTTGCAACCGCCCCCGCGAAATTAAATCTGCCGCCCCTGCATCTTCCACCATGTACATCGGATTTTCGTACCGCATATCAATTACGCCGGTGCCAATTTCAATGGTACTTGTTCTGGCGCCGATAGCCGATAACAATGGAAAAGGGGATGCCAGTTGCGCTGCAAAATGGTGTACCCTAAAATACGCACCATCTAACCCTATTTCTTCCGCAGCAACAGCCAGATCTATGGACTGAAGCAGTGTATCGCCCGCTGTGCGCGTTTTATAGGCCGGATGATTGGACCAATGCCCGAATGATAAAAATCCTATTTTCTTCATAACGCCTCCTTTCATGTGTTAAATATCCATGGTAAAGATAATGATTACCGTTGTAGCGCGGTTGCCTGGCAGGTGCAGGCTTAGGATCAGATGCTGCTGATATGGGTATGGTAACCGGCTACACTATGGTGTAGTTTTCTGTGCAGAAGTGTTTTAACGCTTTTTTTACACGTAATTTGGACAGGAAAAGCAAACAATACGCACTACTTTAAAATATTACAGATATGAAACCTGAAGAATTAGGCAACGAAGCGTTGCTGCAGGAAGCTAAAAAAAGCAAAACCACCAGGGTGTACGATGCAGCTATCTTTGGTTTTTTAATTGGCGTGGCTGTTTACAGTACGGTTAGAAATGGCTTTGGTTTACTCACTTTTCTTCCGGTGATATATATACCTGTAGCAGCTAAGAATAAGGCTAAATATGCGGAGTTGGAGAGACTGCTGAAAGAAAGGAACCTGAAATAAGCATTGCCGGCACCCATTGCCGGCTTCTGATTACCGGAGCGGACAGCTGCCACATTGCTTGCCACGGAGATATTTTTCGCAGCATTTCTTTTTCTTCTTTTTCTCTCTGCGCTTTTCCTTCTTTTTATCTTTCTTTTTTGACATGGTAGTATACCCTGAAATTACAACTTTCGATGCCTTATTGACTTAAAAGCCCTTATAATTGTCGTATACCGCCCCTGTAAAGGTGAATACATCCGTTACTTTTATAGCTATGAAAATGAGAACCACTACGTTTTGCATGAACATCAGCCTGGATGGCTATTGCGATCATACGATAGGTAATCCTGATGAAGCGCTGATGGATTACTTTACAGGCACAATGGATGATGTTGACCTGATTTTCTACGGCCGCGTTATTTATCAGATGATGTTTCCCTATTGGGAGGAGGTGGCAAAAGCCCGGTCTGGAACGGCAGCTGAAAACCGGTTTGCCGAAAAACTGATATCCATTAACAGAGTGGTGGTTTCGCGCACACTGGACAGTGCAGACGAACAAACACAGATTATCCGCAGTAACCCGGCAGAAGCACTACAGGCATTGAAGCAACAACCCGGCAAAAAGATTTCAGTAGACAGTGTAAGTATGCTTCCGGAACTGATAACAGCAGGCCTTATTGATGAGTTTCAACTGGTAATTCATCCGGTAATAGTGGGCAGTGGAAGGCGGCTGCTGGATGCAGGTAGTCTTCAGGAAAAGCTGAATTTACAGCTGGCTGATACGATTGTTTTTAAATCGGGATGTGTGGCGCATCATTATGTGAAGCGGTAATTGCTATAGGAAAGCGTTACGCCTTTACATAAGGGCGTTTGTCTTATTTTCCCCCTAAAGATGTCTTTGTTGCACTGTATAGAATTCTGAAAAGCCCCCCATTTTTGTATGGTCACTCACCAATCAAATCTGAGCAGCTTTATGAAAACCAGGTTCAACACAAGAAATGTTTTTAAATTACTACTAATTGCAATTATTATGACCGCAGCATCTACATCCAATGCACAACAAATTAAACCTGCCGCCAGTGGGTACGCGCCCGCCAACGGTATTCAGGTGTATTATGAAGTATACGGTGAGGGTAAGCCTATTGTTTTGTTACATGGCGCTTATTATACTATTGAAATGAACTGGAGCCAGCTGATACCTGAATTGGCAAAAACAAGAAAAGTAATTGCTATAGAAATGCAGGGGCATGGCCATACACCTTATTCTGATAGAAAATTATCCCGTGCTACTTTAGCCAGCGATGTGGAAAAAGTAATGGATTACCTGAAAGTGGATAGTGCGGATATAGTAGGGTATAGCTTTGGTGGCCAGGTTGCTTATCAGTTTGCTATTCAAAGCCCTGCACGGCTAAGGAATCTGGTTATCATTTCTTCTGTGTATAAAAGTGAAGGTTGGGTGCCTGAAATAAGCAGTGTATTCAAAAAAATGAAGCCGGAGTTTTTTGCCAATTCACCACTGCAAACGGCCTATGATGCGGTAGCGCCGGATAAAACAAAATGGATACCGTTTCTGGAACAGATGATGGCCCACGCCGGAGAACCATTTAATCTGGGTGACGAAAACATAGCTAAAATAACTGCCCCCGTATTGATTATATCGGGCGACAATGATGGCATGGATAAGGTAGAGCTGGCCAAAACATACAAACTGTTAGGCGGGGGAGTTGCTGCTGATATGCAGCCCATGCCCAAATCGCAGCTGGCCATTGTGCCCAATCAAAGCCATGTAAGCCTGATGAAGCAGACGAAAATAATATGCGCTTATCTGGATAGTTTTCTGCAATAAATAGCCTGCCCAAACGTGTTATTATAACGGGGATTGTGGTACCTGACAACTAAAAGGATCCAGTATTCTTTTTATATGCGTTTGATATTCCGGGTTTTCTGTTATGCCATTGTGTCCCTGGCCGTATAAGGTAATCAGCGTGTCCTGCTGTTTGAAACTTTGCTTCAACTTAACAGATGATCCATAGTATATCACTTCGTCTTTATCGCCATGAAAAATGATAACAGGCATTTTGCAATGGGGTAGATACTGGCAGGTGGCAAGCTTATATTTTAAGATAAAGGTGGGTACTACCGGATATTTATGGCGCATCATATCGGTAAGGCTGTAATAAGGCGCCAGTAAAATTAACTGTCTGGGCTGGTTGGTGGCAGCCAGGTGGGCGGCAAGACCGGTGCCTATGGAGTGGCCGAGTACCGTTATATCCTTTTCAGCATAACGGTTTTTCAAAGTGTCGTACGCGGTTTGTACATCCTGAAACAGTTGCGCCTGGCTGCTTATAGTGCCTTCGCTTTTGCCATAGCCCCGGTAATCAGCTATAAACACATCGTATCCCAATGCGGTATAGGTGGGTGCTACATCGCCCCAGGATGCGAGGGACCCTGCATTGCCATGTAAATAGAAAATCAGACCTTTTGCGGGGCCACCGGTGGTAAACAACAAACCGTTGAGCGTTGCGCCGTCTGGCGTGGCAATGTTTATTTCTTCAAACGGTTGGTTAAAGCGAAAGCGATAGTCTTTGTGGAGTTGCTCCGGGAAGAAAATCAGTTTCTCCTGGTAAAAATACAGCAGTACGCATACAGCGATATAGAGTGCGGTGAGTATAACAAGTATCTGTACAATCATTTTGCGCATGAATACTGCTAAAATAATACGAAACAGGTTGTGTTATTTCGTTTTTATCCATTCATAACGTCCATTCTGGTTAATATAGAATTTCGCAACCTTTCCTGCTTCCACTACAAAATCGCCGCTGATGCCCAGCATGTTTTTAAATTCAAAATGGGTGTCTGATGTAAAAAGCAAAGGCGGTTTTTGTGTTGGTGAAATGATGGCAATGAGCCGGTCATTGGCTTTTTGTATGGTGATGGTTCTGTTGGTGTCTATAGATAACTTATAGGAACCTACATATTTTTCAAGAATTTCCGGGGCTACTTTTACATCGTTCTGCAATGGCTTTCCGATTGCGATAGCCGATATATCGGCAGACAATTCATCTATGCCAACGGCATCGCTGTTACACAAAATGGCGATAAACACGTCTTCGGCAGGGTAATATATTTCATTGGTCTTAAACCCAATCATGCCGCCCTGATGTTCTATTGATTGAATATTGTTGCTTGTTTTTACGTACCAACCGTACCCATAGTCTGTTGAGGTGCCATCGGCCAGTTTAAAAGGCGTAAATGCTTTTTGTAAGGTTTCTTTTTTCAGCACCTGGTAAGCATAAAGGGCTTTGTGCCATGTAAGCAAATCGGCTACATTGGAAATCAGGCCTCCAGCCGCGTATTCAATAGTCGGGCTCCAATAGTCGGTATTTTTAAAACGCGTACCTTCTTTAGAATAGCCATGCACCCTGCCTGGAATAATATTGCCATTGATGTCAAAAGCGGTATGCGTAAGACCCAGTGGATGTAGCAGACTATCCAGTATATAGTTTTGATAGGGGGTGGCCGTTACTTTTTCAATAATGTACCCTAACAGGTAATAACCTGAATTGCTGTAAGAATATCTGGTACCGGGTGTAAAGCTCAGTGGCTGGTTTTTAAAGCTGTCGATCAGTTCCTGAGGCGTAAAATCCCACCGCTCCATATTCCTGGCTGAATAGTTAAGCTGCAAGTAGTCTTTAATGCCTGAGGTATGCGTAAGTAAATGTTCAATGGTAATCTTGTGTCCTTTTGAAGGGAAGTCTGGAATATATTTTTGTAAACTGTCGTACACGGAAAGTTTACCCTTTTCCTGTAGCTGCAAAATAGCCACGGCTGTAAACTGCTTGGTGATAGAAGCCAGGTTAAAAACCATGTTGCTGCTCAGCGGAACATTTAATTCCAGATCAGCGCTGCCTGTTGCTTTCTGGTAAATGACCTGACCGTGCCTGGCTACCAGTAACTGGCAGCCGGGTTGCGATGCGGTGAAATAGCTGGCCAGCAGGTTATCGAGCTTTTTTTCTATTTCACGGGTTTGTGCATAAGAGGCTATAGCAATCAGAAGGCCTGCAATGGTTAAGATACGTTTATTCATATGTGGCAAATACCGGTCTTTTTTGAACTAATTTACTGAAAATAAGTGCTCAAATCCTGTACCCGCAACCCGTTAACCCATTATGATTGGGTTAACAGGCGGTTTTGAATAAATTGCCGCAGGGTAGTAGGAGTATACGCCTCTGCCGTACGTGGGGTAGCATATACGCCGTCGGTATCGCCCAGGGCTGCGTACAGATGCATAATTTCATGGGTCATAACCTTGTTTAGCCCAAACGCCTGTAGTTGGTTTTGCAGTTCTTCATTGCTTTGCCGTTGATAAACCACTGGTTTGCCCAGGGCCTCTGTAAATATACCGGCCGCTTGTTCCGGCGTAATGTTGGCGGGGCCCATCAGGTTACGCGTCCATTTGCCACTCCAGTTGTTATCTGCCAGATAGCCGGCTGCCACTGCAGCAATGTCTTCGCTGCTGATAAACGGAATGTCGTGGTCGGGGGCATAAGGGAATGTGAAGTAGCCCTGTTCTATTGCGGCTTGCTGTAATAAAAAGTTGTCCATAAAATAACCGGGGCGTAAATGTACCACACTGGCTGAGGTGTTATTAAATGCTTCTTCCAGGTAGGCTGCATACGTTACAGTGCCCAGGTCGGGTGCTGCGCCCGCACCAATGCACGAAACGGTTACTACCCTGGGTATATAATTGGCTGTTACTGCTGCTGCGCCTGCTGCAGCTATATCCTGATACCAGGTTTGAAAGCTTTGTGCAGTAGTGCCGGGTGGAACAAGCCAGAAAAGGGCATCAACGTTTTGTGTGGCGGCTGTTATCGCTGTTGCATCAGCAATATCTGCTGTAGCTATTACAGCATTGGGTATGGCCAGCGCCTGTAGTTTTTCGGCGCTTCTGCCTAATAAAATGGTTTCATGCCCCTGCTGTGCCAGCAGGGTGGCTACTTTGCTGCCTATGTTGCCGGTAGCTGCTCCAATTGCTATTTTCATAAGAATATTAATTAAATGTTTATTTAGTTTGATGGGTGAATTGTTCTTGTGTTTTGTGTTTGCCGCCAAAGGCTTCCAGCCCCGGTGCTACGTTCCAGTATTCTTTATAATGGATAATTTTGCCGTTGCGGAAAGTAAAGCGTGCTACATAGTCCTGCTGGTAGTGTACGCCGGTAGAAGGAATGGTGGCTTCGCCATGAAACTCTGCCCACGCCATGTTGCCGCTGACGGTATCGAAAATCTGCACCTGGCTGAATTGCAGGCCGGGCATGTTGGGTAACGCATTGTTCAGATATTGATGATACGCTGCTTTGGGTAGTTTACCGGGTGTGCCTAATGAATGCGCATAAGGAAATTCAATAATTGCTTCTTCGTCAAACAGCGCCGCTACTGCATCACCGCCCTTGTTAAAAGACTGCAGAAACCCGTGGATGATTTGTTCATTCTGATTACTCATAGTGGTTATTTTGAAGCAAATCTAGCCGCGGTGTTTATGCGAAAAAAGAGGTTACCCGAAGGTGTAATACTTACCTTTGGGTAGAAATTGAACCCCGCTTATGTTGGCAGACGAAAAAAAAAGTGCAATTAATTTGTTAAAGGCATCGCTGGAAGTAAAAAACAACCTGGATGAAACCTGTATACTACACCAGGCACTGAGTTTAATTGCAGATAAATGGACACTGCTGGTGTTGATGGCTTTGATGCAGGGTACAAAGCGTAACAGCGAATTACAGAAACAGATAGCAGGTATTTCGCCTAAAATGCTTACCCAGACTTTAAAAACGTTGATGGGGTATGGCATGATTGACCGCACTGTTTACCCGGAAGTGCCGCCACGGGTAGAGTATTTTTTAACACCTTTTGGCGAAAGCCTTGCCCAGCCGTTGGAAGCACTGCTGAACTGGTCAGTAACCTGGGAGAAGCACGTGGTACGTTTGTTTGCGGAAAAGAAGCAGTCAGGTGATTAGCAATTGTACCGTAAATGGCCGGCGGCTGCACCGGCCATTATTGTATGTTTATGCCTGCTATATTTTAGCTTCAGGGTAATCGGTGTATCCATTTTCATCACCGCTATACAGCGTATCCCGATCCATTTCCGACAGTGGTAAATGATACTTAAAGCGCATGGGTAAATCAGGGTTGGCAACGAAGGCGGAACCAAAAGAAACCAGATCTGCGGTGCCTTCTTTCAAAATGGCATTCCCGCTTTCCTGCGTAAAGCCCAGGTTGGCCATCAGCCTGCCGGTGTAATGGTTACGGAAATGGCTGAAATAGTTATGCTGCAAGGCTTCTACCGGTGTGCCTGTTAAAGATTCCGCAGGCCCGACAATATGCAGATAAGCCAGATTATAATCGTTTAGCTTTTTAAGAATGTACTGAAACATGGGTATCGTTTCTTCATCCGGCGTAACAATGCCTACATGGCTGTACGCCACCGGCGTAAACTTAATAGCTACCCTTGTGCTGTTCCATACTTCCATAACAGCATCCAGTATTTCAAATACAATACGTGCCCGGTTTTCAATACTGCCGCCATACGCATCGGTACGGTGGTTAGTGGCCAGGCTTAAAAACTGAGGAATTAACATACCCGCCTGCGCATGTACCTCAACGCCATCAAACCCTGCTTCCTTCGCATTCTGGGCTGCCTGCTTAAACTCCAGTACCGTTTGTTTAATGTCAGCTATAGTAAAGGCGCGGGGCGTTACGGTTTCTTTAAAGCCTTGGGGCGTATAAGAATGGGTTTTCGGATTAATGGCGGAAGGACCGGCAGGTAGTTCACCATCAAAAAAATCGGGATGCGATGCAGCACCAATATGCCCTAATTGTAAGAAGATTAAGCCGCCTTTGTCATGTACGGCTTTGGTTACCAGTTTCCAGCCCTCTATTTGCTCCTGCGTATAAATGCCCGGTACATTTATAAAACCAATAGCCTTAGCGCTCACCCAGGTACCTTCACTCAAAAGTAAGCCTGCCTGGGCGCGTTGTGCATAATACCTGGCCATTAATGGGGTGGGCACCAGGCCTGCGTTGTTGGCACGTGCGCGTGTTAATGAGGCCATTACCATCCGGTTTTTCAATCTCAAATCGCCTAGCTGAAATTCCTCTAACAGAGGTTGTACTGTCTTTTCCATTGCTTTTTAAGCAAACCTCGTACATATACTAAAGGATTGCAATATGGGGCAAACTAATTCCATAGGGATAATTTTATCCCATACAGTAATAGAAATACAATACCTAAATTTGAATAAAGTGAACAGGGTATGTACGAAAGAAAAACTCCTCTTGCAGTAGATTGCGGACTGCATCTGACCAGGGAAGTGCTGAACGGCAAGTGGAAGCCAGCTATGCTTCGTGCTATTTCGATGAATATAAAGCGCCCAAGCGAGATTCTTCGCTTATTTCCCGGCGCTACGCGCAGGGTGTTGACTGTGCAACTGAACGAATTGGAGGGCCATGGCATAATAATAAAGAAAACCTACCCGCAATTGCCGCCTAAAGTGGAGTACTCGCTTACGGAGATTGGCTGGTCGTTAATGCCCATTATTGATGCTATGAACCAATGGGGCGATGCTAATCGCAGCTTTCTGGAGAATGTTATTAAAGATGCGCCTAAGATTGGCGAAATTTCAAAATCGACCTGCCAGATTTATGCGAATATGGCGGTAGAGCGGAAGATTGGATAAGGCATAGCAATACAGACGTACCTTCTGATTGGATATTAGATATTGACTTGTCTGAAATACAAATTAATTTTATTGGAGGAAACAATGCTGGTTAGCTATTGCTTTCATTAAATAATCTACTATAAACTTGTCATCCGCAACCATTTAAAATCTAACCTGAATTCCCGCTGCGCCATAGAGCGCGCCCCTGAATGAATAGCCTTTATCCTGAAATATGGTTTTCAAGCTTCTATCGGTTATTTGTGCGGTGCGCGTAGCATTTACGCCAAATGTGAGGGGGATGGTGATGTGTTTATCTAACTTTATTTCAGGGCGAAGGCCGAACACTACATATTGATGCGTAAATATTTTATCTTTTCCATCCTGTTCCAGTAAAGCCATCTGGCCGTTTACCTCCATCACCAGACTCAGTTTTACATTGGGGTTGACATTATAGCCTGCTGATATTTCAAGACCATCGCGCAACGAAGCCTGTATGGAATAGCGTCCTGCCGTTTTCCAGTTCACGTAAAAAGCAGGAAACAGCATAGGGAATCCAAAAGAATTATTAAGGGCAAGGCCGCCTCCCAAATCAAGATTGGGTTTTAAATGGCGGATAAATACAGCACTCACACTTCCCAGCACATTTTTGAACTTTATTTGTGACAGATGGCTGGTGGGCATGAAAATGCCGCCACCTATACCGGTGCGTAGCGACCACCGGTTATTCAGGGGGCGCAGGTAAACCACACTTACCCCTACATTCAACACCTCGTTAATCACAAGCGGTTCTGTAAAGTTTTTATTATTAAGATTTACATAGGTTCCCCCAACGGCAACAGACCACATTGTTGGCCGGTTTAATTCGTTTAGTTTTTTGTATAAGGGAATGTTAACACCACCTTCATAGATGATGGCCGAGCCCCTGCTATTTCCTATTCGCTGACTGGACTCGCCTTCTGTCATCTGATAAGCTGATTCTGCGAAATACGCGGTTTTGAAAAATGCCTGTGCATTGCTTTTGGTATAAGTAATACCTATCATAAACACACCAATAAATAATGACCTCATAGTTGTTGAATAAATGTTTGGATGAATGCAGACGTTGGTAGCGCCATTAAAACAAAGTTGAATTGAATGGCTGCGGGATGGAAATAGTATTGACGGATTGCCGTTTGCCTTTGACGCCTGGTAACAGGGCTATACTTTATTCCTGCTAACTTTGCAGTATGACACTTTTGAAAAATTATGATCGGTTTGTGATGCTGATCTGGCTATTCCTGACCATGGTTTTCTGGTTCCGGTATATACCGTATTCATCAATGGCAGAAGGTGGTTTACTTGCATTGTGTATGATGGCATGTTTATATCCCTTTACCACTTTTTTAAGCAAAAGCCTGTTGCAGAAAGCAATGCGGCAACGGAGAATGCTTTTGTTTGCCGGGCAGTTTTTTCTGGTATCTGCTATCTCAGCATTGTTTATACCTGCTATTCTTCATGGCTTTCTTTACCTGGAAAACAATGGTTTTTTTCCACCGTCAAACTTGTTACTGGGGCGCAATCTTTACAGTATTATGTATATCAATGCCCTTTTGGTTGCTTTATTTGTAAATTTTGGATTTTGCGGATTGAGATTTCATGAAGAGAGCATGAAACTGCACGAAGCGTTGGTTGCATCTCAGCTACAAATTCTTCAACAACAGATCAGCCCGCATTTTATGTTTAATGTGTTGAACCATATTAATATATTAATGCAGGAGGATGTTACTTTAGCATCTTCGCTGCTGATACGGTATTCCAAAATATTGCGTTATCAGCTGGATAGCGATAAAAACAGTAAAGTAAGCATAGCACAGGAGATTCAGTTTTTAAAAGACTTTATTGAGATTGAAAAGGTAAGATGGGGAAATGAACTCGCCATTCAATGTACATGGGAGGTTGCGGATAGCCTGAAAGCGTTTCCCCCGCTGTTGTTGATTACCTTTATTGAGAATGCCTTTAAACACGTGGCCCGGGGTATATCTGAAATGGGGTATGTAAACATCGTTTTTAAGCAAAAGGGTAATGCAGTTTGTTTGGAGGTGGAAAACTCAAAATCGAACATTCAAAAGGAGAAAGACCCCGTTTCGGGAATGGGACTGGTGAACGTGAAGAAACGTTTAGACATTCTTTACAGCGGGAATTATAGCCTTGCTGTCAGGGATACTGAAACAACTTATTACACTAAACTTACGGTTGAATTATAAGTATATGGCGGAAGTAGTATCAAAACAAACAAGCGGCCCGGTATTAAAGTGCCTGGTGGTTGATGATGAGCCAATTGCAATAAAAGGGGTTATTAATTTTATTAACCAGCTGAATTTTTTAGAGGTGGCAGATACCTGTACTTCTGCCATGAAAGCAACAGAGATTTTAAAAACGAAAGATATTGATCTTATGTTTCTGGACATCAATATGCCGATGCTTTCCGGACTTGAATTTTTGCAGTCGCTGGATAAAGCGCCGCTTGCTATTTTAACCACCGCTTACTCAGAACATGCATTGGAAGGCTTCCGGTTGAATGTTGTGGATTACCTGATGAAACCCCTGGAGTTTCAGCGTTTTTTTCAGGCGGCCAACAAGGCGCTGGGCATATACCAATCCCGTTTGGTATTACAAAACACTAAAGAAGGCAACGATTCCGATATGTATATCCGGCAGGGAGATACCTTTCAGCGAATAAGCTGGCAGGATATTCTATTTGTGGAAGGCATGCAGAATTATCTGAAACTACATTTCAAAGAAAAGACTTTCATTATCCATCAAACTATGATTTCTTTAGAGGAGATGCTGCCTAAAGATTCCTTCTTCAGAATTCATCAATCTTTTCTCATTAATACCCATAAAATAGATGCTATATCCGGCGGCAGGGTATTTATTGATGGCAAACAGCTCCCTATTTCACGCCACAGAAAAGAAGCGCTGCTGAAAGCGGTGGTATACATTAAGCTGATTAGTAAATAAGTGTTTAGTATTCCATTACAAAAGAGGAGGAACTATTGCCAATTCCTCCTCTTTTAAAGCTTATAGAACGGGTATATTACTTAATCGTATATATTTTGGTATCCATTTCTGCCAGTCTGAAATAGCCCAGCGCATAGTTTTGGCTATTCGTTTGATTGATAATATTACCGCGTACCTCACCTGGTGTTGCGGGGAAGGGGTTGCCATCGTTGCCGGAAGCCAGTATTAATTTGAACATGTAGTTGTAATAGCTTTTCGAAATTCCGTATAGTTTTATGTCTATCTGGTCTCCGGCTTTTAGCTTTTCATGCGAGTAGGACTCCTGCATTATATTGCCATTGGTATGTTCATCATCTTCTACTTCAAGTTCGGGAAAGGGCGTGTGCGGCTGGCTAATACTGTTTAAATAAGCATTTGCCTGGCTGGCATCATCCTTATAGGAAAATGTAATTTCAATTTCATCACCAGCTTCACCTCCTTTGTTGTTCTGTTCAATAGTATCTTCAATTTTGGGAACAGACGTGAATGTTTCTGATGCAGTATAGGTTTCGCCGTTTAAAACAATTTTTAAGTTGTAAGTTTGGCCAATAACAGGGATGAAATTGTTGCAAACATATTGTCCTGTGCCGGGCGTTTCTATAAATTCAAAAACTGTATTTAACGGGTTTGTTACAGTAATAACTGCTCCTGAAACGCCCGGAAATTGAGGGCTGTAATAACCTGTTGTTGTAGACAATACAATCTTTTGATTATTGCCTGCTGTATTTTTTTTCCAGTTTATAGACGCATCTATAACCAGCCTTGGTGAGGCCGTTGTAAGATCTGCATGAACAGCCTTCTCGCATCCTGCCACAAACAGCACAACGGATAGAACTATAATTTTTTGTAGTAGTTTCATATAATATATTTTATAAGTAGGTGAGAGGCTGCTAAAATTTGAAGTTGTAGGTTACGCTGGGAATAATGCCGAAAATGGAGGTTCTCCTGGTTTCATTTATGCCCATATCTTCATTCTGCCTGAAAGCGTATGATGCGGCGTTACTTCTGTTGTAAAGGTTGTAGATGCTGAAATTCCATTCACCCTGCCATCCTTTTTTCTTGTTGGGTTTAGGTGTGTAAGTTGCAGATACATCTAAGCGGTGGTAGGCAGATAAGGAATTGGCATTTCTTGCGCCGTAACCCGCAACCGTAATGCCGTGATATTGATATTTTCCATTGGGAAATGTGGCTGCCTTACCAGTCTGGAAATTGAAAATAGCCCCGATTGACCATTTGGGATTAAAAGTATAAGCGCCGGTAACAGCCAGGTTATGCAATTTATCGTAATTAGCCCTGTACCATTTGCCGTTATTGATGCCCGGTTCCTCGGCATTTCGTCCTGGTGTTCTTTGTTCTGCTTTAGAAAGCGTGTACGAAACCCAGCCCGTTAGCTTGCCTGTATTTTTCTTCAGCATCATTTCTAAACCATACGCTCTTGCTTCCCCATTTAACAGCACTGTTTCTACAGCATCAATTCCCAGTAAATCTGCACCGTCAATATAGTCAGCTTTGTTTTTTATTTTTTTATAGAATGTTTCAGCCTCCAGAGAATAGGTATCGCCTTTAAGATTGTGAAAGTATCCCAATGCTACCTGGTCTGCAATTTCCGGTTTAAGGTATTGGTCTGTAGGTGCCCATATATCAAGCGGAGTGGCAGAGGCAGTATTGGAAATTAAATGAACATATTGGCTCATTCTGGTGTAACTGGCCTTGATGGATTGGTTGGTATTCAGTGCATAAGCAATGGCTAGTCTTGGCTCCAGGTTGCCAAAGCCTGCTATCTTTTTGTTTTTACTATAGTTTATGGTTCCTGTTGAAGTAGCCGATTCATAAATATGAAACTCCTTATTAAAAACAACCGGCTGATTATTGGCATAGGTGTACACTTCCTGCGCGCCTAATCTTTGAAAGTTGCTATAGCGAAGTCCATAATTCAGCGATAATTTTTCAGAAAGGTTTTGTTCCGTGCTGATATATGCTGCATTTTCAAAAGCATATTTTTTGGCCAACTGGTCTGGGTTGATAGCTGAACCTTCTCCAAATGGCCTGATGGTTCCGGGGTTAAAACTGTAGTAAATGGAATTTACACCATAGTTTAAAGTAAGGTTATTGGAAAGATAGTGTTTGAAATGGTATTTAACATTGTAGTTCTTTACGTTTGCCTGCCAGTCAATACCAACGGTTTTTACTTTAATCTGGTAGTTGTAATCACTATAAATAGCAGATGCATTAGAGAAGATTTTGTCTGAGAATATATGGTTCCACCGTAAGTTAAAAAGCTTGTTGCCGTAGCTGTTTATGAAACTGTTATTAAAATTCAGATTATCGTTACCAAAATACCCTGATACAAAAACATTGTTTTTGTCGTTGAATTTATAGTTAAACTTGGTGTTCAGATCGTAGAAGTAGGCTGAATTGGGTTCGTTTGCCAGTTTCAGAAAAAGATGTGCATAAGAGCCTCTTCCCGCAACTACAAAAGAGCTTTTTTCTTTAGCAATAGGGCCTTCCACAAGCAACCGGCTTGATACCAATCCGATACCCCCGTTTACATGATACTCCTTGTTGTTCCCTTCTTTCTGATAAATATCCAGAACGGATGATACACGTCCTCCAAAATGAGCGGGAATGCCTCCCTTGTAGAGTTTCAGGTCTTTAATTACATCCGCATTAAAAACTGAAAAGAACCCGAATACATGCGAGGTGTTATAAACAACCGCTTCATCAAGCAGTACCAGGTTTCCATCAACAGAACCACCTCTTACGTTAAATCCTGAAGCACCTTCCTGCGCATTGGTAACACCTGGAAGCTGTAAAATGGATTTTAATACATCTACTTCACCCAAAACAGCGGGCATCTTTTTTATGGTGGCAATGGACAGTTTATTGGTGCTCATTTCCGGTTTACGGATGCTTTCTTTGGTTGTATGGGTTTTAATTACCACGTCACCCAATGTTTTACTGCTTTCTGTCATCCCAAAATTCCTTTTTGTGTTTTCAGTCAGCGTTATGGTTTCTTCTATATTATCAAAACCCACGTGGCTTATGATAATGGTGTAAGTGCCTTTGGGTACTGTAGTAGTATAAAATCCGTAGGAATTGGTGGTAATACTTACTTTCACCTCCGGAATGCTGATAGTTACGCCAATAAGTGTTTCGGTATTGGACTTATTGGATATAGTGCCACTAAGGGTAACTTTCTCCTGCGAATAGGCACGGCCCACAAAAGCAAAAAAGAGTACCAGTAAGGATAGGATGCTGCTTTTCATTTATGAATGATTGGAGTTTAAATGTTTCAATTTTCGGCTAAACTATATTTTTGTTGTACCCGCATATTTTATATATACCAAATGCCTTACTTTATATAGCAAAGCAGCTTGAGTATCTGGTAAGTAAATGGCACGTTAATACTTCAGCGAAGCAATAGCCGGATGTTGAAGTATTGAGTTGTCTATTCACGTTGTGCAATACCGTTTATACACATGAGCTGAAATGGGAAGTGCACGGGAAGTAGCTGAGTGAATCAAGTTGCTTGCTTTGGTATATAATAACCGTGCTTTGGTATATTTAAGTTTTGTGTTTGTTACGTACCGCTATATTTACCGGAAAATTTAAATGGGATTATGGATAAAGCCTTGCACATAAAAACTACCAATGCCAATGGTATGCTTCAGTTGATTATTTCCGGTAAAAACCGGGTTCAAAGGCATTTGTTGTTAATACTGTTTTGCATGGTTGTTTTGTATTACAGTCCGCCGGATTATATAGAGCCTTATGAAACCTATAACCGGCTGGTTATTTTTTTTCAGATGATTGTATTGGCCTATAGTAACATGTATTTTTTTGTTCCCCGGTTTTTGTTCAGGAAAAAATACCTGAGTTATGGTGTTTTTGTGTTTTCGGGTATGATTCTTACGTATTACATGCATGAAGCGGTTTGCCGTTTTTTAAAACCCGGCTTACTACCTTATGAAGATGATAGTATCAGCTTTCTGACCTTTTCGTTTATGGTAATGGTGCTTATTGTTGCATCAGCGGCAGTTAAATTATTTCAGCAGTGGATAGCTGATGCTCAACTGATTCATGATCTGGACCTGGCAAAAACCAATGCCGAACTGGAGCAACTCAAAAATCAGATCAATCCGCATTTTCTGTTTAATATGCTCAACAATGCGAATGTTTTAATTGAAGACGACCCTAAAAAAGCTTCGCAGGTTTTGATGAAGCTAAGCGATCTGCTTCGGTATCAGCTTTATGACAGTTCGAGAGATAAAGTGTTATTAACTTCAGAAATTCATTTTTTAGAGGACTTTTTAAACCTGGAAAAAGTGAGACGGGATAACTTTAGTTTTTTAGTATCCAAAGAAGGGGAGTTGAGTGGCGTACAGGTTCCTCCCTTATTGTTTATTTCGTTTGTTGAAAATGCTGTGAAGCATAATAATGACACAGCGAAATTATCTTATGTAAACTTTTTTTTCGATGTTCGCCGTACGGAGCTTTTTTTCAAATGCATAAACTCAAAACCCGCTGTAAAAGCAGTTAATAAATCAGGGGGATTAGGCCTGGCCAATATTAAAAGAAGACTGGAGCTGCTGTTTCCTGCTTCTCATGATTTGAAAATAGAAGACAATTCAGAAACATACAGCGTTACCTTAACTTTAAAATTATAGCATGAACTGCATAATAGTAGATGACGAGCCATTGGCAAGAAAAGCTATTGAAAAGCTGGTTGGGCAAACAGAAAATCTGGAATCTATAGCTTCCTTTAACGGAGCAGATGCTACCAGAGAATTTCTGGCAAAAAATGCTGTTGATTTAGTATTTCTGGATATTCAAATGCCGGGAGTGAATGGAATTGAATTTGCCAGAACGATACCCAAAAAAACGTTAGTGGTGTTTACCACCGCTTATCATGAATTTGCTTCTGAGAGTTATGAAGTGGATGCTATTGACTATTTAATAAAGCCTGTAAAATTAGAACGCTTTCAAAAAGCCGTTGAAAAAGCACAGACGTATTGCAGATTATTCCATACGGATAATATAAACAGTAATATTGAAAATATAAGTGACGACTATATTTTCGTAAGAGCAGAACGCCGGATTTACAAAGTACATTTTAGCGATATTATTTTTATAGAGGGCTTAAAGGATTATGTGGTTATTCATCTGGAGAACCAAAAGGTGATTACGCTGATGAATATTAAAACTATTTACGATTTAATTCCAAAGAATTTCTTTGTGAGAGTCAGCAAATCTTATATAATCAATGTAAACCATATAGATTCCGTAGATAACAATACCGTGTATATGGGGAAAAATGAAATACCCATTGGCAATATTTACAGAGATTTCTTTTTTGATGAATTTGTAACCAGGAGAATTTTGACTAAGTAATCACTTCAGGCACCTTGTGAGAAGCGGGGCAGGGATTGTTAAAATAACGAAAGCTGGGCATTGCCAGCTGCACCGTCCAGCTCTGTGATATTGGAAACGCCCACACCCAATAGCCGGATTTTGACATTATCCAACCCCGATTTTACAAGCAACTGGAAGGCGGTAGCTGCAATAGTTTCCCTATCCGAGATGGAGACAGGATGCGAATAACTTCGGGTAAGCAACCTGAAATTGCTATACCTGATTTTTAAAGTGATAGTGCGGCCTTTATACTTGTTTTGTTCCAGGCGGCTGGACACAATGGCAGAAATGCGTTCTATCTGCTCCTTTAGCTCCATAATATTGCTGAGATCCGTTATAAACGTATCTTCTGCACTAACAGACTTTATTTCACGATTGGGTTCTACAGGCCGGTCATCAATGCCACGGACAATTTTATAAAAGAAGTGCCCGTGTTTACCAAACAGTTTTGTCAGTTCTGCTTCGTCCAGCTTTTTAAGATCAGCTCCTGTAAACAGGTGTAAGGCATTCATCTTATCTGCGGTAACCTTGCCAACGCCATGAAAGTCCTCCACAGGCAGGTTTTCGATAAACGCAGTTACTTTGTCCGGAGCAATAAAAGTAAGTCCGTCTGGTTTGTTCATGCCCGAAGCTATTTTGGCCACAAATTTATTGATAGACACCCCGGCTGATGCTGTCAGTTGCAGTTCATCCCGGACGGCAGATTTTATCTGTTGGGCGATGGCGATTGCTGAAACAATCTGTTGTTTATTTTCAGTAACATCCAGGTAGGCCTCATCCAGCGAAAGCGGTTCTATTAAGTCTGTATACCGCTCAAAAATAGACCTGACCTGCCGGGATACTTCCTTATACACCGCAAACCGGGGTGTTACAATAACCAGGCCCGGACACAGCTGAACAGCCCGCTTCATTGCCATAGCCGACCGTACGCCAAACTTCCGTGCCTCATAGCTGGCTGTAGCAACAACACCCCGCTGCTCAGGCAAACCACCCACTGCAATGGCCTTGCCTTTTAACAACGGATTATCCCGCTGTTCTACCGATGCATAAAATGCATCCATGTCAATATGAATAATCTTTCGCTGCGTCATATCAGGCTGAAGTTCCTCTCATACATAGCGCAAAATTAGCCTATATCCAAATCTGGATGATAGGGAAAAATTGATCCCTATGCGAATCGTAACTCCGTACTTGTAAGGAACGAACGTACTTCAGACATTTGTACAAAGCATGTAAAATGGATTATCAAAACGAACTATCAGACAAAATTGCCCTGGTAACAGGAGGTACAAAAGGAGCAGGAAAGGCCATTGCAGAAAGGTTGTTACAAGCTGGTGCAACGGTAATTGTAACTGCAAGGAATGCGCCCGAAAAAGAAAACAGCAGCCTGCATTTTATTGCTTCCGATTTAAGCAAGGCACACGATGCGCAAAAACTAATCAGCCAGGTGCTGTCAACCTACGGCAGGTTGGATATACTTGTAAACAATCTTGGCGCTTCCTCAACACCCGCCGGTGGTTTTTCAGTATTGACTGATGAGGATTGGATATCTACCCTGCAAGCCAATTTGCTGGCACCTGTAAGGCTTGACAGTGGATTTTTACCCCAAATGATTGCCAGGAAAACGGGGGTTATTATTCACATCGCTTCCATCCAGGGCAAATTGCCACTATACGATTCTACCTTGCCGTACGCAGCTGCAAAAGCGGGGTTAATTAATTACAGTAAAAGTTTATCGAATGAGGTTACGCCCAAAGGTGTACGCGTGCTGACTGTTTCGCCAGGATGGATTAATACAACAGCATCGATAGCCTGGCTGGGTGAGATTGCCAGAAATTCAAACAGTACGGTAGAAGAAGCGCAGCAAGGTGTTATGGATGCATTGGGTGGAATACCTTATGGCAGGCCCGCCGAACCGGAAGAGGTTGCTGAATTGGTTGGCTTTTTGGTTTCACCCAGAGCCAGCTACTTAACAGGAACCAATTTTGTTATCGACGGTGGAACGGTGCCCACCATTTAATAACCCTTTAAAAGTATACACACATGAAACTGCCAAAAATAGTAGAAGACCTGGTGCAGGCACAAAACAATCTGGACAATGTGGCTTTTGCCGCCTGTTTTTCTGAAACGGGCGAAATGATTGACGAAGGCAAGCCCTATAAAGGGCGGATTGCCATTCAAGATCTTATCGCTGAAACAAATGAAAAATACCGGTCTGTAATGAAGCCGCTTGCATACACCGAAAACGGTACAGCAAGCGTTCTTGCCGCAGAGGTTTCCGGAACATTTCCGGGAAGTCCGGCGGTGCTGAAATTTCACTTCAATATCATGGACGGGGAAATACAGTACCTGAAAGTGACCGGATAATAAGTTGTCGCAAATGCGACCTTAATTTGTCGCATTTGCCCGCTTTTAACCGTTATTGTATTTATAAATTGCCTTATAAATGCGAGCCGATGGAAAAATTAGCGATCATTAATGAGGATAAAACTTTAGACGTGCAAATGTCTAAGTTGAATGGTTCTTCTTTTCAAACGGTGATGATGAATGCTCTTTTGTTAAACGATGTGAGTATGACCCATTGCAAAATTATAAATGCTAACCTGAGCGACCTTGAAATTGAAGGTGCCCAGATAGGAGGCGCTTATATTCATAATATTGGCGGGCCACCGGAGGACCATCCAGCTTACGATCCTGCCTTCAAACAGCGACCCGTGAAGTTTGAAAATTGCGACCTGAATAACAGCAGCTTCAGCAATTGTGATTTAAGTGATGTTGCTATAACTGACTGTAATTTAAGCGGCATGCGTATCAACGGTATTTTGGTGACAGATCTGTTGAGTGCTTACGATAAGTAATGATTTTCCTACAAAGGGCGGGGTGCAATTTTAAGCGTTCTTTCCGCAGAGGTGTCCGGAGCATTTCCGGGAAGTACTCTGGTGCTGAATTCATTACCTGAAAGTGACCGGATAAATTAACAGTGAGCGTGAACGGAACCAATCACGCTCTATTTATCACGTAAAAAATCCCCTGCTTCGCAGCAGAGGATTTTAGCGTATTCGTTATTGTAAAAGTGTTACCTGAACCACTTACTCAGCAACTTCTTCATCAGCAAACCTACAATCACACTCACCACACCGCCAATGGCGGCCATTGCGGCTGATTTTACAAGGTCGCTGCTGCTGAAGCTGGTTGCCACTGTGCAAATGATACCACCGGTAATACCGGCATTGGCTCCGAAGCTTGGAATTTGCTGGCTCATAATTAATCGATGTTTTTGCTGTTATCGTCTGTGGTGGTAATGGTAAGCTGGCTGATGGCACCGGTTATGCTACCCGCCAGAGTAAGGTAACTGGCTATGGTGCCTGCCACTGCCGGTAAGTCTGCCGCATTGGCCATAATAGCGCCACCCGTAGCGGCCAGTACCAGGCCTATGTTGCGCAGCTTTTTAAAAAAGGGTGGAGTAGGGGCTTGTGCCCTTTGTACAATGCTGATTAATTTATTGGAGTTCATTTTTTACAATTTGAATGGTTACAGAATGTTTTTGTTGTAACGCGGCGTATACCTGCTGTAGCAGTGGCCGGAATGCCAGGCGGCTTTTATCTCCACAGCCGGGGCCGGTGAGTTTGCTTACCGGGGCAATGCAGCCTTGCAGTTCACGTATTGCGTTGTTGGCCGGGTGTATCAGAATTAAACTTCTGTTGGGAATGTTTTTCAATAACAAACATTCACCATGGTTGGGGCTAAGTCTTTTTACCAGCGGATACTCACCCTCGGGTATACAGGATACCCGGGGTTCGTTATCGCGCCATGGAAGTTCAATTGTGTAACACAACAGTTGATTATTCAGCATCAGCAGGCCATTGGTGCCGTTGCTGTAGTAGGTGCGGTGCAGTATTAGTTCCATGGTATTTTGTTTTAGCCACCAAATACAATGGTTTCAATAGCTGCCATCTCGCCTATATCTTCTTTGCCGTCAAAATAGCGCGCACTGTATTCGCGTATCTCAGGCTTAAACGGCTCCTGTAACGGACGGGTATCAATGAAGGGCGGAGTTTTATCATTGCCCAGTTTATCCCATCCATTGGTGCCTTTCAGGCGGCTGTATATGGTAATGCTTTTCATCGTTTGCAGATTAAAGCTTACTTCTACCTGACCGGGAAACTGACGCAGGCTAAGCGTAGGGCGCAGGTCTTTGGGGTCAATTACGCTTACCGTACCTACAATGCCCAATGCACCGCCCAATGCCTCTGTGTAATTTACGTGGGCTTTCATTTGCTGTGCATACCTGGCAATAACCGCTATATCTACTTTGCGGCTTATGTTTTTGGCCGCTACGGCTTCTTCCAGTTCGCGCTTTTTCAGTTCCACTAATTCCACTGCTGTTTTGTAGTTAATGGCTGCGGTTTGTATTTCTGTTACGCCTGCTGCATCAACACCCAATTGAGGGCAAATGGTGGGCGCTTTTTCGTTAACCGTTCCGGCCCAGTTACCTGCCTGGGCATCTATTGTAGGAACGAAATAGGTATATACTTTCATGACTGTTTACTTGTTGAATGAATAATGAGTCAGCGGTTTTTTTAACCCTTCCTAAGCTTTGCCTGTTTTTCTGCGCAGTAACCGGTTAAACAGGTAAAGCTTTTTCGGGGCGAACGGCCGTTCTTTTGTTTGCCGCTGTTGACGATGTAAAGTTGCAACGGGGCCAAAATTTTTCCAAAGGTGAACTTCACGTGAAACGCACTCAAACGCAGTGGTGGCGCGGAAAAATAGTAAAAAAGTTGTGTGCATTTTGTGCGCGGAAATGGGCCTTATATATGTACTGCGCTGGTTGTTAGTTACTTGCAAGGGTGCAAAAAATGGGGGCGATTCACCTGCACTTCACCTTTTTTTCTGAAACCCTTACTACGAAAGGGCTGTAGAGGGTGCATTTTGAAAACGTGTGCATATATTATTGAATTAATTATGTGTTTTGAGGGCTTTTTGTGCTTTTTTTACGGAAAAAAGTACTGTGGGGATGATCCCCACACGTGTGGGACTGATCGCCACATATGTGGGGATGATCCCCATAGCTGTGGGACTGATCGCCACATATGTGGGGACGATCCCCATAGCTGCTAAACTGAACGCCACATATGTGGGGATGATCCCCACAGCTGCTAAACTGATCGCCACATATGTGGGGATGATCCCCATAGCTGTGGGACTGATCGCCACATATGTGGGGACGATCCCCACAGCTGCTAAACTGATCGCCACATATGTGGGGATGATCCCCACAGCTGCTAAACTGAACGCCACATATGTGGGGATGATCCCCACAGTTGCTAAACTTTCCGCTAAATCTGCTAAACTGCTCCAGGCATTTTCAGGGGTGATTACTACAAATGCAAAACCCACCGCCATATTTATAGCGGTGGGTTTATTTACTATTTAGTGCATCCTATATTATGTGGCCTGCAAAACAGCAGTTTATTTTTTGGCCGGGGCGTTTGTTTTAGGCTTCGGCTTATTCGTTCTTTTTGCTTTAACCTTAACAATTTTAGGTCTTACACCTTTCTCAGGCACTTTAAATAGTTCTTTAAGAGAACTTGAATAATATTCAGCCAATTCATCCTTTGTCTCGTAGGGTATCTCAGTGCATTTTATTAATCTTTCCAAACTTTGAAAGGAGGGAATACTTGCATTTTCTGTACAAATAATATCCGCTAATGCAGTTATCACCGGTTGCACAAATGGCGATGTGTAAAAGCCTACTTTTACTTGTATTTTTGTATGCCAGCAAAGAAAAGCCAGATCGTGCGCCAGTTTAAGGCGCTCTTTTTCGTCCATTTGATTTTTTGCCAGTTCCAGAAACTCCTTTTGCTCCTGTAGCCAGTTCGTTAACCATACTGCCACATGCTGCTCTTCTGCATTATAGCCTTCCTGTAATTTGCTTTGTTTGCACAGCCAGAGTGCTTCGCGGTGCCGGGCATGCCAGCTATCTAAAAAGTTTTGTTTGCTGCGTGCATCTCCATATAGTTCCAGCTCGTTTTTACCCATTCCACTCAGGTATTGCAAAAAGGCCGGGCAGTTGGTATTCATACAAAGGGCTATATTATACAACTGCTCGTAGGTGCCTTTGGCCTGGTGCCATAGTTTAACACGGCCCAGTAACTGAAAGGCATACGTAACACGGTGAAAAGTGTTGTTACCTTTTCCGGGGTGTTTAATTACTTCCCAAACAGGGTGCAACAGCGCTTGTAATAATCCGTTATTGTTATGGGCCTTCATCAGATTCTGATAGCCGCTTCTCATAACCGGTATGTTTTTATGTATAATAATGTCTGGCATTTTACTGCCAGCCGGGTACAAGTGTTTAAAATGCGTATCCAGATAATCGTATACCTGAATAAAAGCGTTTAGTATGGGCTGGTAATCGGCCTTTAGTTCGGGGTGCTTTTTAATATAGTTCCATACTATATCCAGCAGGGCATTAACGGCGCACCAGCTTTTTTGCAGGCTATGTTTAACGGAAGTGTCTGCTTCGGAATATGAAAATGTAAGCAGTTCAATGGTAAAGCTATTACAGTGGGCTTCAATGTCTGTTACCCATGCTTCAAACTGGCCGGTGCTTTTAAGGTTGGGTACTTTTTCTGGTGGTAGTTGGTAGCTTAACATTAAAAACAGGTTGGGCAGGGCATTAGAGCGTTCTGCATACGGTGGTTGAGCTGAGTGAGGCAGCGTGTCAATTTTCATAGCACTTCTTTTTATGGTAGGGATTAATGATTAATAAGATTTGGTTTCTGCCGTATTACTACGGTAGCGTGGCAGCATTTAATCTGGGTTCATAGTGCGTTTTTTATAAAGTATTGTTTTATAGAATAGCGGAAACCTGATCTTATCTAAAGTAGTGCCCTGGGGAATCGGCACTACTAATTTATATTGACATATGTAAAAGAATAGTTAAAAAATGGTTTTGTTATTTACATATACGTTGTTCAGGCTTGTTCATTTTGTTCAGGGTGGTTTTGCAATTCGGTTCTGCCTTATTTTCGTTTAGGGTTAATACGGTGGATGTTTATCTATTGTGATTTTTTTAATTTAATAAAGCCTGATTGTAACCAGGCTTTCCGTTTTATGGGTTTTATTGCAAGGGTGTGCCGGGCAGTATTTACTGTCTGGCATTTTATTTTGTACGCTTGTTCATTTTATTCAGTGTGTATTTTCAAATGAGTTCTGCATTACTTTAGCGTTATAGCATGCTGGCAGATATCTATCTGTTGGCTGCTGAAATTAGCTAAGGCCCAGGCTGAACGGGCTTTGTTGCTAATGTTATGTTGATTTAGATGTATAGAGTGTCGGGCGGTGTTTACTGCCTGGCAGCTTATATGTTAGCAATGCCTTATAGTTATTGCATTTAATGGCCGGTTTTATTTAAAGTTTCGTGCATCCGGCAGTTTTACTTCATCTCTTATGCTACCCGTACCCATTTCTCTGCCAGCGGGTATAAATATCCCATCCTTTTCATCCCCACGTGACAAAGTAAGTACAGGCAGGTTTTCGTTTTGCGCTGCGGTAAGCTGGCGCAGCATGGGAGACAGGTTATGGCACCTGCTTACAATTACATGAATAACGGCACCTTCTTTTTGCAACCTGCCTTCCACCATCAGCAGGCGGCTTTGCAATATTTCTTTGCGGTATTTATCAAACAGCTTCGCAAACACTACCAGGTTTACTACGCCGGTTTCATCTTCCAGTGTTATAAAACATACACCTTTGGCAGTGCCCGGCCGCTGGCGAACTAACACCAGGCCTGCTACTTTCAAGTAAGCGCCGTGTGGCAGCGTGGGTAGTTCTTTGGCTGAGCATATGCGCAGCAATGAAAGCTTTTCCCGTAAAAAGCCAATGGGGTGGCCTTTTACGGATAGGGAGGTAGTGCCGTAGTCCTGCACTACGTGTTCCGAATCTGTCATTAACGGTAGCTCTGGTGCCTGTTCATAACTGCTTTCACTTGCCTGGCCGGTAAATATGCCTACCGGCCTGTCGGCCATGGCACTGGCTTCCCACAGCGCCTGGCGGCGATCCAGCCCCATGGACCGGAAGGCATCGGCATCTGCCAGTTTTTCAATAGTAGCCTGCTGTACGCCTGCATCCCGCAGGGCGTGTAACGTGGTATAGGGTTGCATTCTGCCTTTTAGCAGGCTTTCCATATCTTCCTGGCGTATGCCGTTTATTTGCCGGAAGCCCAGGCGTAGTGCGCAGTATTTACCGGTTTTCTCTTCCAGTGTATTGTTCCATTGTGATAGGTTTACATCTGCCGGGCGCACTTCTACGCCATGGCTGCGGGCATCAATCACCAGCTGCGAAGGCTGGTAAAAGCCCATGGGCAAGCTGTTGAGTATGGCACAGCAAAACACATCGGGGTAATAACATTTCAGCCAGCTGGATATGTATACCAGCAAGGCAAAGCTTGCCGCATGACTTTCAGGAAAGCCGTAGCTGCCAAAACCTTCCAGCTGTTTAAATACCGAGCGGGCATAATCTTCTGTATAACCATTCTTTACCATGCCCTGTATCAGCTGATGCTCAAACATACTTACCTGCCCGTTATTGCGAAAGGTGGCCATGCTGCGCCTTAGCTGATCGGCGGCTGCCGGTGTAAAGCCTGCTGCTATAATAGCTATTTTCATAGCCTGCTCCTGAAACAGCGGCACACCCAGTGTGCGGCCCAGTATGCCTTCCAGTTCTTTGGAAGGAAAGGTAACCGGCTCTTCGCCATTGCGCCTGCGCAAATAGGGGTGTACCATGTTGCCCTGAATAGGGCCGGGGCGTACAATGGCTACCTCAATAACCAGATCGTAAAAATTACGAGGCTTCATACGTGGTAGCATAGATTGCTGGGCACGGCTTTCAATCTGAAACACACCAATTGTATCGGCAGCGCTTATCATATCATATACCACGGGATCGTCCTGCGGCACGCTGGCCAGTGTATATTGTTTGCCGTGGTGATCTCTTACCAGGTCAAACGCTTTGCGTATGCAGGTAAGCATGCCCAGCGCCAGTACATCTACCTTTAAAAACTTCAATTCTTCAATATCCTCTTTGTTCCATTCAATGTTGGTGCGGTTTTCCATGCGGGCGTTAATTACCGGGCATAAATCGCTCAGTTTGCCTTCTGTTATAATAAAGCCGCCGGTGTGCTGGCCCAGCTGGCGGGGAAAAGCCAGCATCTGGCCCGTAAGTTCTAACACCTTCATCAGGTGCTGATCGTACGGGTTTAAACCCTGTTCTGCCACGCGCTGCTCGTTAAACCACTCCTTTGAATACTCCCATATTGAACTGCTGAGGCGGTCGATAATATCTTTTGAAAGGCCCATGGCTTTGCCCACATCTCTTATAGCGCCTTTCTGCCTTTGCTGCGTTACGGTGGCAACAATAGCGGCGCGGTCGCGCCCGTATTTATTGTAGATGTATTGTATTACCTCCTCGCGCCGTTCGTGTTCAAAGTCCACATCAATATCCGGCGGCTCATTGCGGGCAGAAGATATAAAGCGCTCAAACAGCAGATCAAACTTGGTAGGGTCTACCGAAGTAATGCCCAGCACATAGCAGATGGTAGAGTTGGCGGCGGAGCCACGGCCCTGGCAAAGGATGCCTTTGCTACGTGCAAAGCGTACAATATCGTATACGGTAAGAAAGTAACAGGCATAGTTCATTTCTTTAATAAAAGCCAGTTCGTGGTTTATGTTGGCGGTGATTCTGTCGGGTATTACGTTGCCATACATTTCTTTGGCACCCTGCCAGGCCAGAAAGGTTATTTCTTCCAAAGGTGTACGGCCCTTGGGGGTTATTTCTCTGGGGTATTCATATTTCAGTTCATTCAGCGAAAAGCGGCAGGCGGCAGCTACTTTTTGTGTGTTGGCAATGGCTTCCGGAAAACGGCGGAACAGGCGCATCATTTCCTGCGGTGTTTTCAGGTGCCTTTCTGCATTTTGAAACAGGCGGTAACCGGCTGTATAAATGGTGCATTTTTCACGTATGCAGGTAAGTACATCCTGCAATTCTCTGCGGTAGGGTTCGTGATAATACACATCGTTAGTGGCTATCAGCGGTACGCCCATTTGCTCAGCCAGGTGCGCCAGACCATATATGCGCTTGGTATCGTTGCCTTCATAATAACGGCTTACAGCTAAATATAGGGCACTGCCCAGGTGGTTTTTATAATCGGCCAGGTGGCTTTTGTATTCCTTATCAAAATCAAACCGTTTGTTTAGTGTGGCAGGTGGTAGGGTTATAAATATCAGCCCTGCTTTATGCTGGTATACATCTTTACGGTACAGTTCACAATGTCCTTTTTCAGCCCGCAGGTTGCCTACGGTAAGTAAGGCCGATAGCCGGGCGTAGGCAGCTTTATCAGTAGGGTAAGCCAGCAGGGGAGGGCCATCCTGCAATTGCAGATAGCAGCCAACAATTAACCGTATACCTGCATCTTTGGCGGCGCTGTGCGCGCGCACTATACCGGCCAGGGTATTACGGTCGGTAATAGCCAGGCTTTTATAACCCAGATCTCTGGCGTGGTACATTAATTCATCGGGGTGCGATGCGCCCCGTAAAAAACTGAAATTAGAAGTTACCTGCAACTCCGTATACATACACCCTCCCTTCTTTTAAGCAAAATAGCCGTGTAAAAACCAGCCTGGCGGCTGTGTATTATCATAGTGGCCTAACCGGTATATCCAGTAGCGTCGGCCCTGTTCATCCTCTATTGCATAGTAATCGCGGTGATAGCCACGATCCATCCACCAGGCCCGTTCTATACGCTCCGGCCCGTCTGCCTTGGTTACCTTATGCAAAGCGCCCATATAGGTAAACAGCATAGGAGGGTAGTCTGGTATAGGGGCAGTAACCTCAATACGGCGCGGTGTGTTCAGTAACTCCACCGGGCGCTGTTTATCAGTACGCCAGGCGGTAGTGGGTTCGCCGGTTAGTTTAGGGGTGGCCTGTATCGATTGCTCCGGCCAGTAACCTTCTACCGGTAGGTAGCGGTGTATGCGGGCAGAGGGTAGTTTGCTGCTGATACGGTCTACCAGTTCGGCCAGTTCTTTATCTGCCAGGTTGCCCGTAATTTCAAACAGGGTTTCCTGCTGCGCCTGTAAATCTTCCAGGGCGGTGGCTTCCAGGGTAAACATTTCAATACCCAAATCAGGCTCCAGTTCCGGTATTTTCAGTTCAAACAACCGGAATAAATGGTGCGTGTTTACAGAAGGAAGCACAGTAGAAACAGCAGTGCTTACCATATGGCCATCTACCCGGTAGCCTTTCAGTGTTGCATTGCGTATACCCTTGCCTTCTTTTTGCAGGCGGGTACACAGCTGATCCAGCAGCTTTTGTATCGCTATTTCAATACCTGCCTGTGTGCGTATAGGTTCAAGGCAGGGCAGGCGCTCCGTATATTCCGCAGGTGGTAATATAGGTAGCAGTGTTTCCAACTCATGCCCCAGTGCTTTATCTAACTGCAATAACAGTTCTTTGCCAAACCGCCTGCGCAGGGCACTGCGTTGCATGTGCATAAAGCCTTTTATATTTCTAAAGCCCAGTTTGTGCAGTTTTTCCAGTATGGGCACTGATAGCCGCAGGGCGGCTGGTGGCAGGTCCATTAACGCATCGGATTGCTTACCGCTTTGTACCATGCTTTTGTTGCCGTAGCGTGCTACGGCCCATGCAGCGCCGGGGGTATCGGCTATAGCCATGCGGGTGTGGTAACCATATTCTTTAAACCGGCGTTGTATCTCTTTCAGGTAGGGCGTTTCGCCACCCCACAGGTGGGCGCAGCCGGTTACGTTAAGCAGCAGCCCATGCGGGGCATCTACGGCTACCACAGGTGTAAACCTATCGCACCACTGGCCAATTGCATGTAATAGCTTTTCGTTCAGCCCCGGTACATCATCTACTGCCTGTAGTTGCGGCACGCTTGCCCGGGCATCGGCCACCACCATGCCTACGGCAATGCCTTCCTTCTGCGCCAGTGGGTTTATGGCCGTTATTACTTTACGGCCATGGCTTACCTCTGCCAATACAAAGGGTATATCTTTCAGGTTTTGGTGGCGCCGCACAAACCAGTCCGTTTTCAGGTAACAGAACCAGATGGATACAAAACGTTGTTGCATGCTTACACAATTTTTCTAATCTGCTGTTCATTCTTCTCAGTAATTGTTTGGGGGTTGTAAAGCATGATGCCGTCAGGATCGTTTATTACCTGCCAGCTTCCGGGCACTCCGTTTCTTATTTTTTCAAGCGTAACCTGCCAGCTGGCAAAGCCCAGGCCAGGTATCAGTTCATCTTTAGGAGTGGCCAGTGGTTTAATACGCCAGCGGGCAACGCTGGCGGTAGTTTCAGTAAGTTTAGGCTGATGCCTTAAGATAAAGCCGGTAACCCGGCTGGCCTCAACAGCCAGCTGCATTTTGCGGGATTGTACAAAGGACACTTCTTTTAAATCACTAACCACGGCGGCCAGCTTTTCGCATTTCAGGCATTCTTCGGTAGCCCACAGCACATCCCGCTGTGTTTGCACATCTACAAAAACAATACGCTCTGGCTGTATACCAAACACAGCCAGGCCGGGCGGAAAGGTTTGCCTGCGGCTACTGATCCACATACATGGCCCACCGTGCGCCATTAATGCCTGTAGTATGGTGTTGATAAACCCAATGGTAGCCGCAAAATCTTCCGGGTGATGGCTTATAAACTCATGTACTGCGCCGGTAGGGAAGGTGTGTTGCGGAAAAGCCTGGTTAATGGCAGGGGGCAGTTGCACGGCAGAAAACTCACCACTCAGCTTGATGCCCTGTAGCTGTAGTAGTTCTTTTTTGAGTTGCGCTATAATGTCTGCCTTTAGTGCCATAACAAATTGGATCAGTTGAAAAACCGAAACGCAGCTTTTTACTGCGTTTGCTGCCGTTTAATACCCCTTCCAATAGCATTTGGCAAAAAATGGCCTGGCCAGGACTGGCGATGCCATTGGTTAGGATATGGATTTATAAAACGGCAAAACAAACGTACTAAATAAATTAGCATGAACTGCCAAGTGTGGAGGCTTAAAATTTTCTACAGCTTTTTGTCAAGGTAATACATATTGATGAAGTATTGCATGTGCTCTTCAAACAATATCAGCGAAGAACTTTAATGAGAGAATTTTGGTAGATTTATAACTTATTACTCTGCAATGCTTAATCAATTCAATTCTAATTTTTCCATAGTCCCTACTAAAGAGGAAGAACAAGGCGCATTCGTTCAAAGGTGTGGTTATTTTATTCAACTGTTCAATAAGTTACCTGATTATGATAAGTTATATGACTGGGTTTGTTTAGAACTCGGCCTGAATCCTAACGATGTTCGTGACCAAAACAGATCCATTTTTTATCCTGTAAAGACTTATCTGAACGATCTTTTGCCAAAGGACTTTCTAAATACACTAAAGATTCTAACCTTATTAAGGCACTATTATAGTAAAGATGTAGAGATGTTGGGAATTTTTGATAAGAAGATAACAGAAATTATGGGAAAGGCATCAGTAAGCCTTGGAATTCATTACAAATCAGGAGCATTTTTTCCTGAGGGAGAAAAATTACTTGATATTGAACTCGTAGAATTTTCCATGACATCATTAAGTAGGTATCCCAATGAGGAAAAGGATTTGCGATTAGCTTTAGAATGCTATCAAAAACAAATTAAAAATGGTGTAATAGAAAATTGTTACCGATGTATTGAAGGTTTAGTAAGGGGGCTTTTAAAAAACAATTCTACTCTTATTGATAATAAGCCGACTCTGATGAGGTCAATTGGCCTTTCAGATCACTGGCGCAAAATATTAGCCGCATATATAGAATATGGGAATGAATATGGTCGTCATGCGAGCGAAAATAGGCATCAGTTTATTGATGCGGAAGTTGAAGCATATCTTTATACAACTTGTCTTTTAATTAGGTTACTTGTTAAGTTTAAAGCTCCCTAAATTGTCTTATGGTTTCATTGAATTTAAAAGACGTATTTTTTGAGTCGTTAAACTATCCAGCTTTTGCAAGAGCTGATTTTTTTCTAATTAAGCAGAGGGGAAGTGGATGGTCGCCTGCTGTTTATTTTAAGGCTTTGCTGATACAGTATCAAGACTATAATCATATTTTCCTTTCTAAACTTAATGGTGAAAAAAGGGGGAATGTGAACATTGAAAAGCAGAATTTTAGTATTCAAGTTAATGTGCCCAATCAGCCGGGGGATGAAATAGCTATTACAGAAAATTTATTGAGGGAACAATATCTGGCTATCCACACGGCAATAAGGCATGTGCAGATTGCAACTGATAAGGACGTAATTGGTGAGGCAGAGGTTCTGGCGTGTGTGGAATATGGTTTGCTTTTTATTTTTAAACAATTTAAAGATATAGTGAAGAAAGTTCAGGCCTTGCCTGTTGATTCGAATTTTGAGTTAAAGACCTATCTGATTGCCCAAGATGGCCCTTTTATTAATTATCCGGCTTTTAAAAAGTCTTTGCTTCATTTGTTATTAAATGGTACGGAAAGGAAAATACTTAAAGAGGTACTTAAGAGATCGAAAGCGGCTGCTATTGAAATAGTAAGATTATGGAATGAAAAAATATTTGATTTTCAATTCGATAAAAGACTTACACGTTTAACCGGTAATGATTACTATAGGGTTGAGTTTAATAGAAAGACGCTTAGCTGTTCATGGTGGTCAGATCCGGATATCTTTAGTGTTAAATTACATGATTTTTTCGTTTTGCAGGACCTGGCTAATTATGCTGCGAGGGTAGCAAATTTGATTTCGGAAGACGTCTTTCAAAAAGAAGATGATAAGCAAGTTGTAAGAAAAGATTCATTTGTCAATGAGTTTGTTTTGGGGGTTCATAAATTGCTTTTGAATGGAATGGATGAATTGCCAATAAAGAATTTAATTGCTAAACAACAAAAAGAGGCTGATTTCAGGAACTGGTTTGACACTTGGTTTTCTGCATTAAAGTGGTTTCCAGATAGGGAGGTGCTTAAAGAAAATGGATTTATTGATTTAAAGCTTCAAACTTCATTTGGAAGAATTGTTGTGGAATTTAAGGGGTGGTGGAATAGTGATAAAAAGAATATTATTCAGCAAACAACGAAATATTTAACTGATTTTGAAGGTGAGGCTTACATTTTTATCATTAACCATACCAGACGGGATATTACTGAACGATATAGAAAGCTTATCACCGATCAAGGAAATGGTTATATTGTAGGCTCATGGCAAGAATGCGTTTTTCAGGAAACTCCGTATTGCTATTATAAGAGTATACATAAAAACGGATTTAAGGAGAAGATTTTTTATCATCTTATATTTCAGTATGGAATAAAGTGAGTTTTTAATTCGCTTGCATCTCCACCAGCCTATAAGCCTCCACCAACTTACAAAATGCAAGCGTGGCATTTTTAATATGCGTATCCGTGGTGGTTTTATACTGCTCTACAGATACATTATTCACAAAGTGTTGTAGCACATCTTCCAGCTTCCTGTTGTACAATTCCATCATTACATAGCTTTCCGCTGTAGTAAAAATTTCAAACGTTATATTCATTCCTATCTGCTTTTATTGATTATCATTAGCTTTTTGCACCCGTCATTTATCAGTTGAATGTATTTTTCATCAGACCATTCTATTGTTTCTGTAACTGCCATAGCAATTATGTTCTGCATCAAGCGGGCCATTACCTTGTTTTTCTTTTTATGGGTTGAAGGTATGGTTATGGTAGTCTCCAGAAAGTCTTTGAATACTTTTGTGGTTTGACCGATCAGTATCTTCTCATTGCCGTTCAATATGGTGCATACTGTAGATAACTGCGTTACAAAAAGCTGTAGCATTACATGCTCTGAAATATTGTAAAGTTCACAGTCTTTAATAAAGCTGTCAGGAATATCAATGGTAATATTTACGGTTTCCATAATTTAATTACTATTATCTGGCTGTTGTTTTTGAATGAGTGGAGCAGTTTTTTGTGCGGTGATGTATAAAGAGGAAAGCATGTGTTTAAGCTGCTCATAAACGGAAAGCGAATCAGCTACTTCTTTTCCGTTTAAAACCTCACCACGGAAGTATACAAAGGCCGAAAATCATTCCCATAGTTGATCCATTGCTTTTTCATGCTCGTTATCCAGAAAAAACAGCGTTACGTCATGATACAATTCCTCCAGTAGTTCTTCTTTAGTCTTTTCGCTCATACCTGTTGTTTTAACTAATTATAATATTCCTTTAGAAGGGTTCTTATTTGCTTTAAGGCCATATAATGATAGGTGTAGCAGCTTTCGGGGGTAAGGCCTGTTAACGCGCCTATTTGCTGATAATCATGTTTATCATACTGGCGCAACCTGTATATGTTTTGCTGCCTGGGCGGCAGGGTATTGGTTGCCCGCTCAATCAATGCTTCCAGTTGCCTGGCGGCAATGGTTTCCTGCGTGCAGTTGCTGCCTTCTTCTTTGGTAAGTATAATCAGCTGTGTTTTTTGCTGAGGTATAAGCTTTTCTTTACGGTAAATATTTATTGCGTGTCGTTGCAGGCAGGTGGTTATAAATCCTTTTGGGTTTTCCACTTCGGGCAATCTGTTTCTTTTCTCCCACATAAGTGCGTAAAAGCCCTGCGTAGCGTCTTTTGCTTTTTCGCGGCATCCGGTATGTTTAAACAGGCGCACTAACACCCATTGCTGGGTTTGGCGGTAAAATTGTTCAAAGGCATGGCCGCTGCCGGCGGCTATTTCTAAAAACAGTCGTTTCAATACTGCATTATCCACTTCAATCATAATTAACTGTTTAACACCCGGCTGTTTATGGCCCGGTATACGGTTTAAATAATGGTTTGTGGATAATGGATATAATAGGGTACGGATTAAAACAGCTTGTATTTTACAAGCTATAAATTGTAAAATACAACTATGGCACCAGGCAGCATATGCCGTGTTTTACATATTTTAGTTAACAGATACGCTAACAGGCTGTAAATTAGCTTATCAGGCTTTGGTATTATACAAATGTTGTGTGTGGGTTACCAGGTGCAGGTTGTGCGTTACCAGGTATGGGTTGTATGTTACCAATGGTTTTATAGTACGTTACCAATAGTTAATAATCAATATATTTGCCTCAATGAGAACTTCTACTATGCCAGAAAAAACACATCAGGGAAGAGCCATCAAACGCCTTCGTGAAATATTGCATGTAAAGCAGGACAACATTGCCCTAGAGTTAAACATTAGCCAGCAAAGCGTGAGCGTGCTGGAAACCAGAGAAACCTTAGAGCCAGAGCAGCTGGAACGGATAGCAAAGGTTTTAGGGGTGCCGGTTGAGGTTATAAGAGATTTTAACGAAGAGGCTACCATTTATAATATTCAGAGCAATAATACCTATGAGGCGGAAGTAAATGGAGGTATCGCTACTGGTTGTACCTTCAATGCTCTGGACAAATGGCTGGAATCAATGGAAGAAGTGAAGCGGTTGAATGCAGCTTTATTAAAGGAGAAGGACGAAAAGATAGCTTTGTTAGAAAGAGTGCTTGCTGAAAAATCAAAGTAGTATCTAAACAGTAAGAAATATAAAAAGCTGCCTCATCAATAAATGGCAGCTTTTTTATTTAAAAATTATGCTATTCTGTGGAGTGCTGTGTAAAGAGGCAATAAAGCTGAGGAGAAATTATATCAAGAAGTATAGCTTCTGGTATTCCTAAGCGTTATTGTTGTTCGTAGAGGAAATATTTCATTTTGCGATTATGCATCCTATCTGTGTCATAAGAATGCTGTTTTACTCGATATAAAAGAGCGAGGTTATTGTCTAACATGTATTTGTCTAATAAATCCTTTCGCATATAATTGAACGTGTTATCAAAATGCTCTTCTTCTAAATCTATGGACTGATAACATGCTTTTAAGTCTGCATCTAAAATTTGGCAGGTAAGGGGATTGGCTTTCAGGAACAGCTGTTTGCCCATATCAACAGAGGGGAAATAATCACTTTGCCCGGGGAATATATCGCTCGGTGATTCCCATAAAAAATAAGCCACCACCGGAAGCGTTTCAAAATTGTAATGATAACGCAACTCTTGATCCACTATTTGACCAACTTGGTCAAAATCATAAATTCCAAGCATCGCTTCTTCTATTTCCACTATGTGTTGTACTACTTCTATCTCGCCATTAGGGATGCTGAAGTCGTAAGGTCTTGCGGTAGGCATTGTGTCGGCCCAGTATAATTCACCAAAATAAACATGTCGAAGGTTGTCCCTAATCTCCATGTCGTTGGTCCACTCAAATACACGTTCTTTAATAATGGCCTTTAAATAATGAGTATTGTCATTTTTTCGAATAAAAAATGCGTCAACCATTAAAGAGGATCGGACATTGTAGCTCTCATCTAATTTTTGCGAAATATCGCCATTCACCATTACATAGGTGTCTGCTTCTAGATTCTGAATGATCAGGGGCTGAATGGAGTCGATCACCACCTGATTATACCACTCTTTATCAGTAGAATGTTGAGCCAGCAGATTTTCTTTGTACAGGCGCTTCCTAATTTTATAATTTGTCTTTGGTAAAGATATGTCATAGTCAATATCCGATAGCCTGGAGTACTGTAATCCTTCGTCTTTATGTCCGAATACACTCAGTTCACCGTTTTGAAGTAAATAGCCTGCATAGTCGAAAAAAGCTCGCCAGCAATATTTTTTTCCTAGTCGGTCTACTCGTCCTAATTCTTTATCCAGAGAGCTTCCATGATAGAAGTCTTCCAATAGTACACTGCGGCTACCCGCCTGTATAGTATGCTCGAAGCCTAAATCGATAATCCTTGTATAAACCTGTACAATTCCTTCGCCTTGCCGTTCATGGTTATTAAAAAGGCGAGGAATGGTGTAGATGCTAAAATCCATTTTAATTGGTTCGGGCAAATCAGAATAGCTTGAATGTTCATCAATAAATTCGCGAGTCCTTTCATTGGCAATGGGCCACTGCGAAGGCTCAGCAGTTTTATATTCTCTAATACGACCAGCAATCGTTGCTTCTGGCTCCCATACCTTTTTATGTATAGCCAGATCCAGCAGGTGTTTGATAGAGTCCGTTATAATATAATCGAATACTGCATTTTTCGAATCAGGGTCAAATTGCAGCATATAAAGACGTTGTGCAATCGATTTTAGGTGGTCATTTATAAAATTCGTATCATTTTGTAGAATAAGTGCAACGCCATATATACACTGAGTAAGTGTCTGAGTGATGTAGCTATCTGCAAGGTTAAAATATTCTACAGTCAGGTCCGCCAACTTTGTAGGATATTGTTTCCCATATTCGAGCAAAAAAACAGCCGTTAGCTCGCGAAGTTTTCGGATGTTGGTGACGCTGATAAAAGCTACATGCCTCGCCCAAAGATGAATTCTTTCTTCACTCGCTTCCCCATTTCTGATAATCTCTATGCTATGCTCAACCATTTGATAGAAAGCATCTGCATTCTTGTAAATATGTAAGTTCCAAGTTAGATCAAGGTCCCAAGCCCTGAGCCTCATCAGCATGGAAGCGATATAGTTAAAATTAAACTGATTGCTTGTGTCCAGCCAATATCGTTTACTGGTAGACAGTATTTGCTCCATGATATCGAGATTAGCCCAGTGTTTCAGCAGATAACTAGGTAGGACGCCATCTACCGATTGATAACCATTATATAGGAACCACCAAGCCGAATGCACAATATCTTCATCATCAATAGCAGTAATGATATCGGGCTTTAAGGCGACCAGAAATTTGATGATATCAAGCCTAAGTTGATGTGGATTACGGGATGAGCGAAGGAGGTTTTTCTGGAACAGCGGACTATTGATAAGGTCGTTGGCATTAGGATAGGTTTCAGTCAGCCAACTAGCTAAAAGATAACCGCCTACCTCCTGTTGTGTATGTCTGACAATCTCTTGAGATCGGCCTGAAGCATCCCTGATAAATATAAGATTCCCGTCGAGCATCGCGAAGGCTATGGAAATATGGGTTTGAATATTAGCTGTTTTATCAAAAGCTATAACGAACTCATCCAATTTTGCCAAACCTTGGGGCTCTGTCCAAAATAATTGTCCACTATTATATAAGCCTTCACGAATAGGATTTTGTGTAGCTAGCTCTCTCTTTTGCTGTACCTCGTTGACTAATCGTGCCACATATTGTTTAAATACAGATGCATAGGAGCTTGCATCAAGCATTATGTTATGAGATCTTAGCCTGTCTCCATTTGCCATTCTGCAAAATAGGTCTAAAAATAATGGCACTTGGAAAGGAGTCAGATCAGCCTCATTGAAATTTTGAGGGGAAATCCGGTAATGAGAAAAATATCGTAGACATGCATCTTTGATATCAGCTTCATTATCAAATCCCTGTAACATAGATATATAAGGTTGCTCGTCGTGCCAAATTTGTTTAATATAGGACGTTCTTAGTGTGCATATAAAATACACGTTAGAAAACTGAGATATATCATTTATGAATGACTGCAGGTTATAATGCCAAATTTTACTAAAACCAGTAGTAGACCTTGTTGTTTCATTTAAGGCATCGATGATGATAAAGCATCTCTTTTTTCTATTTTTTGAAAAAGTCTGCAGTTTTTCCAAAAACTCCCTTAAAGTGTATCCTGGTGGCACCTCTAACAACCGAAAAAATACGTTTTCCAAAACAGTGTTATCCCCGCTAAACTGCCAAGCTTTTAGGAAAATTACGAACTCGCCAGATTTATGCAGTTGTTCTGCCAGGTAGGCTGATGTGTTTGTTTTACCTGTTCCTGCGTTGCCGGAGATGATTTTATAGTTAGCTTGTTGATGGAATCGATGTACCCACTTATTCCACTGCTCCAGATCAGACAAGGCTTTGGAATGCAGACTGCGTAAATCAGATAACAGGAAACGGTTGGTTACAAGCTGCTTGTCGAGAAAAGCAGACCCTCCTAAATCGGCATCACCAATTACCAGATAATCCAGTGGTTTCAGGGAGGCTTTGTGATTCAGTAAGTCATAGCCTTTCCTGTTCAATTGGGTTGCAGCCAATTGAAGTTGAACTTGTAAGCTGCTACTTGCTTCAAATAATGCTGCCGTATTGCTGGTAAATGGATGCTGCTTATTAGTAATCTTTATCCCTTCTCTGTCTATTATGATTAAGAAAGTCTGATATTTTTTGTTGAATGCTTCTAATGCTTCCTTGGCGCTCTCTATAAGTTTTAAACCAGTTTGTAGGTATCCGGCAAAATTAAGTATATTAAGCAGTTCCTCTCTTTCAAATCTGTTTGTTTGATATAGCCATGCATTATACTTTGATTGAATTTCTTGATCAAAAGATCTTTTAAAGTGTTCATCAAACCACTTTTTTTTCAGTTTGATCTTCTGCCGTCTCCTTGTAACTGACACAGTAACCGGTGAATTGGAAATATCCTGTACTTTAACATTGACAATAGACCGGAACCATTTAGTGATGTTACACATTGTTACTATCTGGATTTTATTCTGATTTTCGAATTTTTAATTCGCTCCGTTGTTACATTTCCTTCAGTTCTTGTGTCAATATCTATATCGGAATTGTTGTCAATATCTCGCGTAATAAAATTGGTAACCTTTTTTTCTGCGAACAGACCAAGGAGTGCTATGATATTAGCAATTATAGATATCATAGGTTCATAGCTTTTCTCATGGATGTACCATTGTACAGAAAAGTAAAGTGTCACACAAGACAGAATAATAATCGCAAACTTTAAAAGCTTGTTCATGAGGGTAATTTTAGTTTTTATGCCGCAATGAATTAAGGTTACTCTGCGCAGCCTGTTAGCAACCGTCACTAGAAAGGTATTTATTTTCGGTTAATTGTCTGATATATTTCCATAAATAAATTAATCCAGATTTAGTTGCATCGAACTCTTCGGAGTTAGGGCTAAACGAATTTCAAAACAAGAATGAAGATTTAAAATAAGATTATTGAACCTCCGATTTTACCGCTTTTTAACAAAGGTTGGCTGGAAGTAGAGGAGAGTTGATAACAAGATTTGCGATTATTTATACGAAATAAGAATCCATATAAATGAAAAAGGCAAATATTCAAATAATGAATATTCGCCCTTAGAGCGGAGAGAGAGGGATTCGAACCCCCGGACCTGTAACAGTCAACGGTTTTCAAGACCGCCGCATTCGACCGCTCTGCCATCTCTCCGGGTGCAAAATAAGGGCAACGGATTTGAACCGCCAAATTTTTTACAATTTATCTCTATAATTTTCAATTGGTTAGGGTGGCTGGTGTTGCACCTTTGCTGTATTTTACAGTAGAAATGCGAACTATGAAAATATTACTGCTCTCCTCCATACTGCTGCTGATTGTGTTTTTAGTTTGCCAGGCGTATACGGCTTTTGATATCAGAACAGTTTTTAAACCGGTAGATACTACCGGCTACCGGCAGCTGAGTGATTCTTTTACCACAGAGCGCCATCTGGTTAAAAAACTGGTACCGGAAGTATATACCGAAGTGCTGTATAGTGCGGCAGGCAATTATTTTCTGGTAAGGCATCCCGAAGGGGTTATTAAACTGAATGCAGCTGGTAATGAGCTGTACCGGCTGGATACTATGGTAGGCCGCAATATAGCTATGGGTACACAGTACGCGGCAGATAGTACCGGTGTGTATGATTTTGCAGCACCATCGCCTGTTAAAGAAGCTTTTACTGGCGTGCTGGACCTTACCGCTGCCGGAACGGACTGGAAACAGGAGTTTGGCGCGCGCTACGAGCAGGCTGAGGCGGTTATTTATGGTCGTGAGTATACAGATGAGCGTTACCCGGTTTTTATAAAAGAGAACGGGAAGTGGACGGTGGTATATATACCCACCAATGCTTTTATGGATGATAGAATGGAGGGCGTGGAGCATCAACTGAATACCTTTCCTATAAAACACCCACCTATGTATGCGTTGCAGGATACCGGTATTACGGTGGTGCGGGTGAAGAAGGAGTATGTGTATGCTACGGCTGCTTACATGCCGCTGCTGCCTACGGAATTTATGACAACGATGTTGTACCGGATTGCGCCCAATGGTGAGGAGATGGCTTTACGGGCTAACGGAAAACAGAAAACGGGTTTTAACGGTGAGCGTACCAGCTTTTTGCACTGGCTACAGGTACCGGAAGCGTATCATAATAAGGTTACAGCCAGTTTTCTGTTGTATGATTTTAATGTGCTGAATAACGAGCCGAACGGTGTGTATGTGATAAAGCCAAAGTAAACGGAAATAAAAAACTGCTGCCGGCGTGTTACCCATGCCGGCAGCGGTAGAAAAGCTATACACCAAACTGACGCAGGTGGTGATCCAGATGTTTGTATAACATATTATTCCATTCTTCCTGCGTAAGCGGGCCGAAGGAATGTGATTCGCGGTTGTGGAAATGTGCGCCGCCCAGCTGCTGGGTTTGTTGCAGGTACTGGATAAGGCGTATTTTTTCTTTTGCAAAATCTTTGATATTGCTTACCAGAAACTGAGGGGCCGTACGCAGGTTGCGCGCATAAGGCACATCGTTGGTAACTGACTTTTTTACAAACTTCCGCAGCACAAACTTCATTACAAAGCTGGGTTTGGGGTGCTTGTTTTCATAAATCATTTCGTAGGCCACGCTGCAATGGGCCAGCATTTGCGAGGCATTCATTTTACCCCACTGCGGTTGCTTTTCGGGGGTAAGCAGGTTTATGCGCTGTATCACACTATCGGTTACTTCTTTGGTAAATATATCCGGGAATGCCATGGATGAATTATTTACTGCAAAGAGAAGTTATTCGGCGCATTTAATAAAACGAAAATGACTATACCAGCGAAGGGGCTACCCCGTATTGCTTTTTGAAAGCATAGGAAAAGTGCGAAAGATCTTCAAACCCCAGATCGAGATAGATGTCTGATACGGCTCTTCTTTTTTCTTTAATCAGGTAATAGGCTTCCTGCAACCGCTTCTGCAGCAGCCAGCGGCTGGGCGTGGTGTTGAATGTTTTTTCAAAGTCGCGCTTAAACGTACTCAGGCTGCGGCCGGTAAGGTAGGCAAAGCGTTTCAGCTCTACATTAAAGTGATAGTTGCGGTTCATAAACCCTTCCAGATCTATTTTGCCGGGTTCAGAAAAATCGAACAACACCTGTTTCAGCTGCGGTGCTACCTGTAATAGCAACAACAGTGCCTCCCGCTGTTTTACTTTCAGCAGGGCTTCGCTGGCAGGGTTGGCAAATAGCTGCTCGTAGGCTTTCAGCGATTCCATAAAAGCTTTTAACGGGCTGCTGCCAGATAGGGCCAGATAAGCGGTGGGGGCGGTTGCTTTCTGCGGGGCATATTGCTGCTCTATACTGAATGCGCGTAAGGTTTCCTGATCAAGCAGGATAGAGAGGGAGCGGAAATCGCCATTGGGTGCGGGTGTTTTTACAAACTTAACCAGCTGGTTGCGGGTGCAGAAATACAGATCGCCTTCTGCAAACTCTGTGGTATGCGCACCATCGTTGAGGGTAAAAGAGCCCGACAGTATCATACCAAAGGAGTGTTCGGGTACAAACTGTTCGCCTTCCCGGCTGCGGGAATAATAACAGTGGTGTTGAATGGGTAACCGTTGTGTGGGTGGCTGCGTCATGTATAGTTGGTTCCGTATTTAAAAGTAAAGCAAAAGCCGCAGCTGTAAAACTGCGGCGGAAGGTGCTGTGTGGTTACAGAATGGTTTTAGGTTCCAGATACGCTTCCAGCCCATATACACCATACTCGCGGCCTATACCAGATTGCTTAAAGCCTCCGAAGGGGGCCATGGGGTCGTGACTGAAATCGTTAATGGCTACACGGCCGGCGTTGATGCGTGTGGCCATTTTGCGGGCCCGTTCTGTACTGGCAGAACTAATGTAGGCATGCAAACCATAATCGGTATCGTTGGCTATTTCAATAGCTTCCTCATCGGTACGGTAGGTGATGATTGACAGTACAGGACCGAATATTTCCTCCCGTGCTATGCGCATATCATTGGTTACACCGGCAAACACCGTAGGTTTTACAAAGTTGCCTGCTTCCAGCCCTTCGGGGTGGCCGGCGCCGCCCGCCAGTAATTCGGCACCTGCTTCTATACCCAGCTGTATGTATTGCTGCACACGATCGTATTGTTTGCGGCTTACCATGGGGCCTACCAGCGTATCGGCATCGGAGGGGTTGCCTACTTTCACATGGTTTACTGCTTCTTTTACCAGGGCTTTTACTTCTTCCAGCCTGCTTTCGGGCACCAGCAGGCGCGAACCGGCAATACAGGCCTGGCCGTTGTTCATGTAAGCTACCTGTATGGCTTTGGGTATGGCTTTGCTGAAATCAGCATCGTCCAGCAGAATATTGGGCGATTTGCCGCCCAGCTCCAGCGTAACACGCTTCATGGTTTCGGTGGCTTCGCGTGCAATGCTTTTGCCTACCATGGTAGAGCCGGTAAAGGAAATTTTGGCTACGTCTTTACTGCGGCTTATTTCGGCACCTACCACATGGCCCAGGCCGTTTACCATATTATATACACCGGCGGGTAAACCGGCTTCGTGTATAGCTTCGGTAAGTAATTGTGTTTGGCGGGCGCTCATTTCGCTGGGTTTTACTACGGTGGTGCAACCGGCGGCAATAGCGGTGGCCAGTTTGCTGGCTACAAAACTGTTGCTGGCATTCCAGGGGGTAATAATACCTGCTACGCCCAGGGCTTCCAGGCGCACGGTGGAGCGGCCGGTGGCCCTTTCAAAGGGGAAGGCTTCCAGTACTTCTATGGTATGCAGAAAGGATTGCAGGGTAAAGCCAAAGCTCATGGTGGCGAAGGCGCGGGTGCCGCCATATTCGTCAATCATGGTTTGTATCATTTCCTCTTTTCTGCGGGCAACGGCATGGTGCAGTTGTTGCAGGTAGGTGATGCGCTGCTGTTTGGTGGTTTGGGAAAAAGCGGGAAAGGCGGCTTTGGCAGCACCTATTGCCTGCTGTGCGTCTGTAGCATCGCCCAGCACTACCTGGCCGCTTACCTGGTTGGTGGTGGGGTTAATTAAATCAAATACCTCTGTGCCGTGTGGCGTTACAAATGCGCCGTTGATGTAAATCTTGTCTATCGTTTTCATACAACCTGTTTTTATGGTTTTGTAATTGTTTGCTGGTACAAAGCTCGTTACAATACCGGCGGGCAGGTTTGTTGCAAAGTTCAAGTTTGGTTTGCTGTAAAGTTCAGGGGCAGGGGAGTGGTAAAGGACGGGGGGATGCGGGTGGGAAGAAATAAAAGAGGCGGCTTTGCAGCCGCCCCGGTAGTTATAAGCTTTCGGTGTAGTTTTTAAAGTTATCCAGTATAGCCTGCCAGCCGCCCCGTTGCATTTCTATGGGGTTGGTGCTTTCGGCTTCAAAGGCTTCTGTTACCAGGGTGCTATCGCCCTGGGCTGTGAAGTCAACCGTCCACTTACGGCCATCACCCATGGTAATGCTTACGTGTTCATGTGTTTTTACCACATCGTAAGTACCAGAGAAGTCGAAACCAAAGCTGCCGTCTTTTGCTTCCATACGGGAGGTAAAGGTGCCGCCGGTGCGCAGGTTAACCGTAGCAGTGGGTGTATGCCAGTCATCAGAGGCAGCGTTCCATTGGGTAATATGTTCGGGTGTAAACCATACATCCCATACTTTTTCAACCGGTGCATTTACCAGGGCGCTTACGGTAATGGTAACAGGTGTGCTCATATATCTTGTTTTATTTGTTATTGTGTATTACAATGCAAACATAGCAAGGCTTACAGCATGGTATGGTGGGTGAAAAGGACAAATGCAGGTATAATCAGGACCAGGCATGGGCAGATAGTATTAATTTTGTACAAATTGTACTGGCATTGAAGCATCTGAAGGCAGTAAATAAATACTTCTGGAAATATCGCTACCGTTTTATAGCAGGGATTTTTTTTGTTATCCTCTCCAACTACTTTCAGGTACTGGCACCTGAAATTACCGGCTATGTGGTAAACAAGCTGCAGGAAATGCTGCCCGGCGCCAAACCGGTAGCGCACAGTGTGCGCGAGCATGATGGGCTGGTAAACTGGTTTATTGGCTGGGTAAACACCATGAACTTTGGCAAGCTGGTGGTGGTTTGCAGCGTTACCATTCTGCTGCTGGCGCTGGCGCGTGGCGTATTGATGTTTTTTATGCGGCAGACTATTATAGTAATGAGCCGGCATATAGAGTACGATCAGAAGAATGAAGTATACAGCCATTACCAGAAACTGGATGCAGGGTTTTATAAAACGCATAACACGGGCGATCTTATGAACCGTATGACGGAAGATGTGAGCCGGGTGCGCATGTATACCGGGCCGGCTATTATGTACCTGATTAACCTGGTATCGCTGATATCGCTTTGCGTGGTAAACATGTTCAGGAAAGATGTTCATTTATCGCTGATTGTACTGGCGCCTTTGCCCATACTGGCGGTTACTATATATATAGTAAACACGGTTATTCATAAAAAGAGCGAAAAGGTGCAGGGGCTGCTGAGCGATTTAACTACCAATGCACAGGAATCATACTCAGGTATACGCGTTATTAAATCTTTTGTGCAGGAGAAAGCTATGCTGGGCTTTTTTAGCGCCAACAGCGAAGCCTACCGGAAAAATGCGGTAAGCCTGGCTAAGGTGGAGGCGGTATATTTTCCCAGCATGACGCTGATGATTGGGCTGAGCACGTTAATTACGGTGCTGGTGGGCGGCCAGATGGCTTTGCGCGATCCGGAACGGAACATTGGTTTGATTGTAGAGTTTGTGATGTATATAAACATGCTTACTTTTCCGGTAAGTGCCATAGGTTCTGTGGCCAGCATGATGCAGCGGGCCGCGGCCTCGCAAAAGCGCCTGAACGAGTTTTTGCAAACGGAGCCGGTGATACAGGATGCACCTGCCGCCACTGCCACCCCTTTAAAGGGGGATATTGTTTTTAACAATGTATCTTTTACCTATACCAATACAGGTATTAAAGCGTTACGCCATTTTAACCTGGAAGTAAAAGAAGGGCAGAAAGTATTGCTGCTGGGTAAAACCGGCAGTGGTAAAACTACCGTGGCGCAACTGCTGCTGCGTTTTTATGATGCAGATGAAGGCAGTATTACCGTAGGCGGTGTGCCACTGCAAAAAATGAAGGTGCAGCAGTTGCGTGAGCAGATAAGTTATGTGCCACAGGACGTTTTTTTGTTTAGCGATACCATTGGCAACAATATTGGTTTTGGGCTGCAGGAAGCCGCTTCGCAGGAATTACTGGAGCAAAGTGCCCGTTACGCCAGCGTGGACAATGAAATTAAACGGCTGGAAAAGGGATATGAAACCATGGTTGGGGAGCGGGGTGTTACCTTAAGTGGGGGGCAAAAACAACGGGTATCTATTGCCCGGGCACTGGTTAAAGATTCGCCGGTGCTGGTGTTTGATGATTGCCTGAGCGCCGTGGATGCGCGTACCGAAAATGAGATTATCAATAACTTATATCGTTTTTTACATCAAAAAACGGCTATTCTGATTACGCACCGCATTTTTACAGCCCTTAATTTTGACCAGGTAATTGTACTGGAAGAAGGTACAATTATAGAAAAGGGAACACATGAGGAATTATTATTATTAAACGGATATTACGCAGAGTTGTACCGATTACAGGTGAGTAACGAGAGGGGAGAAGCGTAAACGCTGCATGATGAGTTAAATAAAGAAGTTTACAAGTTTATGTTGCAAAATTTTGGCAATTTGAAAACAATCCTATATTTGTATTAACTTAAAAATGGATTGTTAACCAAAACCTTTTTCACTGTGGCGTACGAAAATAATGACAAGAAACTTGAAAGCGTTTATAGCAAACGTATCAGGGCAGGTAAGCGCAGAACCTATTTTTTTGATGTAAGAGCAACCCGCGGTAACGATTACTATTTAACCATTACAGAAAGCAGAAAACGCTTTAATGATGATGGCTACGACAGACACAAAATCTTTTTGTATAAAGAAGATTTTAACAAGTTCATCAAAGCATTAGGTGAAGCAGTTGATTACGTGAAAACAGATTTAATGCCTGATTTTGATTTTGACGCTTACAATCATGAGTACGCAGAAGATGGTGAGGCAGGAGAGATGGTAGAAGCAGGTGAAGAAGTACCTGTTGTTGCCGTAATTAATGTTGCCAGCGTAACTACGGAAGTAGTAGCAGCCACCGCCAGTGCAACAGATGAAGTGGTTGATAAATGGTAGCAATCCCCAAGTTCCAACAACGCAGCTTACTTTGTTATTATAAAGCTCCCGGTTTTTCCGGGAGCTTTTTTATTGGTTACTTTCTCAGTTGCTTGAAGGCGTTGATTAAACCGTTGGTGCTGCTATCGTGCGAGTTAACAGCTTCATCGGTAATTAACTCAGGCAGAATTTTGTTTGCCAGTTGCTTACCCAGTTCCACACCCCACTGGTCGAAGCTGAAGATATTCCAGATAACACCCTGTACAAATATCTTATGCTCGTACAAAGCAATCAGCGAGCCCAGGGTAAACGGAGTAATTTGTTTTACCAGGAAGCTGTTGGTGGGTTTATTACCATCAAAGGTTTTAAACGGTACCAGTTTCTTACACTCCTCATCCGATTTGCCTGCGTTCTGCAGTTCTTCCTTCGCCTCTTTCTCGGTTTTGCCGTTCATAAGCGCTTCGGTTTGTGCAAAAAAGTTACTCAGCAGTTTTACATGATGATCGCCAATAGGGTTGTGGCTGATAGCCGGTGCAATAAAATCGCACGGTATCAACAGCTTGCCCTGGTGTATCAGCTGGTAAAACGCATGCTGGCCGTTGGTACCAGGCTCGCCCCAGATAACCGGGCCGGTGGTATAGTTTACTTCATTGCCGTTACGGTCTACGCTTTTGCCATTGCTTTCCATGTTACCCTGCTGAAAGTAAGCAGCAAAGCGGTGCATGTACTGATCGTATGGTAAAATGGCTTCGGACTGTGCGCCCATAAAGTTGCCGTACCATACGCCAATAAGCGCCATAATTACGGGAATGTTTTTATCGAACGATGTGTTTTTGAAATGCTCATCTACTTCATAAGCGCCTTTCAGCAGCAGTTCAAAATTGTCGTAGCCTATGGTAAGGGCAATGGATAAACCAATAGCACTCCATAAAGAATAGCGGCCGCCAACCCAATCCCAGAACTCAAACATATTCTTAGGATCGATACCGAATTTAACCACCTCTTTTTCGTTGGTGCTTAATGCGGCAAAGTGTTTGGCTATATGCGATTCTTCTTTGGCAGCATCCAGAAACCACTGACGGGCGGTGAGTGCGTTGGTCATGGTTTCCTGCGTGGTAAACGTTTTGGAAGCAATGAGAAACAGCGTTTCTTCGGGCTTTACCTTTTTCAGTGTTTCTGCTATATGCGTACCATCTACGTTACTTACGTAAAAGGTTTGAATGTCTTTAACCTGATAAGGCTTCAGCGCTTCGGTTACCATTACCGGGCCCAGATCGCTGCCGCCGATACCAATGTTGACAATGTATTTAATTTTTTTGCCGGTATAGCCTTTCCATTTTCCACTGTGTACGTTGGCACAGAAGTCTTTCATCTGCTGTTGTACACGCTGTACATCGGGCATTACATCTTTGCCTTCGCTGAGCACAGGGGCGCCCGAAAAGTTACGCAGTGCGGTGTGCAGTACAGCACGGCCTTCTGTTTCGTTAATCAGTTCACCTGCAAACAGGCTGGTGATGGCCTCTTTTAAACTTACGTCTTCTGCCAGTTGCAGCAACAGATGCTGGGTTTTGGGAGTGATGAGGTTTTTAGAGTAGTCAAACAATATGTCTCCGAGGGTGACTGAGAATTTCTGAAAGCGGTCCGTATCCTGTGTAAACAGGTCACGCAGGTGCATGCGCTGCATTTCTTCTTCATAATGTCTTCTCAGCAACAGCCAGGCCTGGGTATTCGTAGGATTTACTTTTGGAAGCATATTCTTTGTTTTTAATCTTTTTTCGGTTTTACTGCTAAGTTTATAACGCATGAATTACGGCCAGGGTTTCTTCAATCATGTGCGACTGAATATCCAGGTGTAACACCATACGAATATGGGTGGATGAAATGGCTATGGCAAGAATGTTTTTCTCTTTCAGTAATGCAACCAGCTGCGGTGCTGTGTATCTTCCCTTCACTTCAAAAATCACAATATTGGTTTCTACCGGCAGTATTTCACCTGTAAAATCTTTCTGTTTCCAGGCCGCTGCCAGTTGCTGTGCATGCAGGTGATCGGCCGCCAGCCGCTGTACATGGTGTTCCAGCGCATAAACGCCTGCTGCTGCCAGAATACCTGCCTGCCGCATGCCGCCGCCCATAGCTTTGCGTACACGCCGCGCTTTTTGAACAAATGTTTTTGTACCCAGTAACAGGCTGCCCACGGGGGCACCCAGTCCTTTGCTGAGACAGATAGATATACTGTCAAATACCTCACCATATTGTGCAGGCGTTTCATTTTTTGCCACAAGGGCGTTAAATAAACGCGCTCCATCGAGATGTAATGACAGATTATGTGCCTGGCAAACGGCTTTTATGGCCACTATGTCAGCGAAATTGTAGCAGGTGCCTCCGCCAAAGTTGGCGGTGTTTTCCAGCGAAACCAGCCGGGAAACTGCTTTATGAATATCCAGCGGGTTGTTAATGCCTTCCTTTACGTGGTCTGCCGTTAAGCGGCCGTTGTTACCATTGAGCAGCCGTACCGATGCGCCGGAATTAGAGGCAATGCCCCCGCCTTCAAACTGGTAAATATGAGAAAGACGATCGCAGATAACCTCATCGCCCGGTTGGGTATGGCATTTAATAGCTATCTGGTTGGTCATGGTTCCGCTGGGGCAAAAAATAGCGGCTTCCATGCCGAACAGGGTGGCGGCTTTGGTTTCGAGGATATTGACCGTGGGATCTTCGCCAAATACATCATCCCCGGTTTTTGCTTCCATCATTGCCTGTAACATACCTGCTGTAGGGCGTGTTACCGTGTCTGATCTATAATCCATCATGCGGACGAAGGTAAATATTTCAAAACAGATTTAACATGCAGAAAATCAGAGATTAACTCACTGACGCGTGCGCAAAATAAGGGTGTTTTGTCCCTTAATATAGGGTATTTGTGGTAAATATTTGTAAAAACGTCCCAATTTTTCAACAATTGCGTGTATATTCCGTTGATAACGTATACCTTTGCAAACGTTTTGTTCTTTCTTTTTTGAATATCTTAACGGATTTACTGCAAAGGTTAGAATAACAATTTACGTCTGACAAACGTTTTATAAAAACAAGTAATATACAATATGAGGCAGCTTAAAATTGCCACCCAGATCACCAATCGTGATTCGCAAGCGGTAGAAAAGTATCTTCAGGAAATCTCGAAGATTCCGATGATTACTCCTGAGGAAGAGACCACTCTCGCTCAGCGCATCAAAATGGGTGATCAGAGAGCTTTGGACAAGCTGGTGCAGGCGAACCTACGATTTGTGGTATCCGTTGCTAAACAATACCAGCACCAGGGTTTATCGCTCAGTGATCTTATTAACGAGGGCAACCTCGGCTTAATTAAAGCGGCTCAACGCTTTGACGAAACAAAAGGTTTCAAATTCATTTCTTACGCGGTATGGTGGATTCGCCAATCCATTTTACAGGCGTTGGCAGAGCAGGGTAGATTAGTCCGCCTGCCGCAAAACAAAATTGGCACTTACAACAAAGCAAATAAGGCTTACATGGCCTTTGAGCAGGAGCACGAAAGAGAACCTTCTACCGAAGAACTGGCAGAAATTCTGGAAATGAGTGAGACTGAAATCAACAACATTTTCCAGAGCAACACCCGCCACACCTCCCTTGACGCTCCTGTACACGAAGCAGAAGACGTAGCGATGGGTGACCTGCTGGAAGGCAGTGATGATACAGATGACGACGTGATGAAAGACTCGCTGAGAGAAGAAATCCGTCGCGTACTGAAATCATTAAGTCCCCGGGAAGCTGAGATTGTTAATGCGTATTTTGGACTGGACGGCGAAAATGGTGTTACCATTGAGCAGATTGGTCAAAAGTACGACCTTACCAAGGAGCGTATACGCCAGATTAAGGAAAGAGCCATTAAACGCCTGCAGAAAGCACGCTATAGCAATGCTTTAAAGGCATACTTAGGATAAGCCAATTTAGCTTTCTTTAAGAATATACCCTTTGCACAGATGGTGCAAAGGGTATATTTTTGCCCCGCAAATAAGAAAATTACAAAATGGAAAAAGAAACGGTAGAGAAGGTGCATTGCCTGATTGTTGGATCGGGGCCTGCCGGCTATACTGCAGCCATTTATGCAGCCCGTGCCAATATGAAGCCGGTGTTGTATCAGGGCATTCAGCCAGGTGGACAACTGACCATTACCACAGAAGTGGAGAACTATCCTGGTTACCCCGAAGGTGTACAGGGCCCTGAAATGATGGTAAACTTTGAAAAGCAGGCGGTACGTATGGGTGCGGACATCCGTTACGGACTGGCTACCAAAGTGGACTTTAGCGGACCGGTGCATAAGGTTTGGATTGATGACGAGAAACTGATTGAAGCAGACGCGGTAATTATTGCCACCGGCGCATCGGCCAAATGGCTGGGCCTGGAAAGCGAGCAGCGTTTAAACGGCTATGGTGTAAGTGCCTGTGCGGTGTGCGATGGTTTCTTCTTCAGAGGCAAAGAGGTGGCTATTGTAGGCGCCGGAGATACTGCCTGCGAAGAAGCGATATACCTGAGCAAACTGGCTTCTAATGTACACATGATTGTACGTAAGGGCGAAGATGGTATGAAAGCCAGTAAAGTAATGCAGGACCGTGTGAAAGCCACGCCTAACATTAAAGTGTACTGGAATTCTGAAACCGTAGAAGTAACCGGCGGTGCTAAAGTAGAAGGTGTTACCATTAAAAACAATGTAAGCGGCGAACAGCAGACGGTGCCGGTAAGCGCTTTTTTTGTGGCTATTGGACACCAGCCTAACAGCGGCATTTTTAAAGGCTGGCTGGATATGGACGAAGCGGATTACCTGATTACTACCCCTGGTACTTCTAAAACGAAAGTAGAAGGCGTATTTGCTGCGGGTGATGTACAGGATAAAATATACAGACAGGCAGTAACCGCTGCGGGCAGTGGTTGTATGGCTGCACTGGATGCAGAACGCTATTTAAGCGAAAAAGGCCTGGTATAATAACCGGCTTAAGCAAACGAGTACAAGTACACATATTTTGAGGCTGCGGGCAATGGGTAAATTCTTATCTTGCCGGCAGCCTTTTTAGTTTTATATGCTCACCATACATCTTCAGAAGCTACGCTTCTTTTCCACGCACGGCCTGTATGCCGAAGAAACCATTGCCGGTAACGCATTTGAAGTAAATGCGCGGGTAGATTATGAGCCAGCCAGCCTGCCCATTACCCGCATTGCCGACACGGTAGATTATACCCGTATTTACCAGGTAATTGCCGAACGCATGAAAGTGCCTACGGCCCTGCTGGAAACCATTGTATATCATATAGCAGATGATATTATGCAGCAATTTCCGCTGGTACAGCACGTACATGTAAGCCTTACCAAGCAGCATTTGCCGGTGGTGAATTTTTCGGGCAGTGTAAGTGTGGAGTTTTCTCTTAAAAGATAATTCGAATTCAAAAATCAAAATTCAAAAGTAAAAATGGGGAGCGTTATACATTTTGCCTTTTTACTTTTGAATTTTTACTTAAGATAACGGTTATGATAAAAAAGCAATTATTTCTGGCCTGTTTAAGTTTGCTGTTGTTGCGCGCAACAGCGCAGGATGTGGCGCTTACCATGAAGGAAGCGGAGAATTTTGAGAAGCAATTGAAAGAAGACGCGGCGCTGGAGAAGTATAAAACGCTGGCACTGGCAGACAGTACCTATTTTCCGGCAGTAGCTAAAGCTGCAGAGCTGAACTGCTCGCTGGGGGCGAGGCTGAAAGACGTAAAAGCGCGCCAGCCTTATTATGAACAGGCACTGAAGTTTGCCACACAGGCCTACCAGGCAAAACCGGGTGAGGCACAGGCCAGCTATGTATTATCGCTAGCCTCTTCTAAAATGGCAGAGCTGGACCTGGAGAACAAAAGAACCGTGCAGTTTATACGCCAGACAAAAGAGTACGCAGACAAAGCGCTTGCCATTAACCCCAACCACGGCAGAGCCAACTATATGGCAGGCAAATGGAATCTGGATATGATAAATACCAGCTGGCTGAAGAAGGTTGCCGCCAAAACCATTTACGGCGGCGGTATACAACCTGCTACCATGGATTCTGCCATTGCTTATATGGAAAAATGCCGCGTAGCCGAACCTTATTACGTACAAAACTACATGGACCTGGCGAAAGCCTATAAGCAGGATAACAAACCCGCTAAAGCCATTGAAGTGCTGAACAGACTGTTGAAGTTACCCGTACGCACCCCGGATGATGCAGCGCTGAAAGCGGAGGGTAAGGTGATGCTGGATGGGATGTTGTAAGTTCAGTTGGGAGTTATTAGTTGGAAGTTGGGAGTTAAGGGAATGAGTTGAAATGGTGAATTTGATGTTTTGAACTTACTTATAGGATACACAATAAAAGAGGCCGTATCAGAAATCCTGATACGGCCTCTTTTATTATAAAACTACTAACTCTCTACTTCTAACTTTCTACTAAATGTAAACTCCCAACTTCCAACTAATAACTCCCAACTAACTCCCTCCTCCCATCATATCCATTCCGCCGCCTTGTTCTGCTTTGTTGTTTTTGCGTTTAAACAGGGTGGCATCGAATTTACCAAAGCGGTAGCTGAGGTTCAAACGAAGAATCTGGGGATCGCGTCTTCTTTCTGAGTTCTGAATCATGAAGGCAGATTCGTTGTAGCTGCTGTATAACTGTGTTCTGAAAATATCGTTCATGCTCAGGGTTACAGAAGCACTGTTGCCGCCTTTCCAGGTCCAGTCTTTCCGGATAGCCAGATCGAAGCTGTAACGGGGTTTGATATAACCCTGTGAGGTACCGCTGGGCCCCTGGTTCCAGCCGCCACCACCACCGCCGCCACGACGTCCGCCACCGCCACCACCGCCGCCTGGGGGTAATACGGTTTTAGCCTGATAATCGCCTGAGAACTGTATGGAGAAGTTTTTAGGCAACTTGAAGTTGTTGTTCATTTTAGTAAACCAGCTTACGCGTTGGTTGCTGGCCGCTGCATCCTTCAGGTTATCGTTATTGATTTTAGAATTGTACACGTTCAGGTTCAGACTCATATCCCATATTTTGGCTATGGTAATACGATTGGTCAGTTCCAGACCGTAGGTGATGCTGTTGTTGGCGTTTACATAGGTGTTGTAAACGGCGCTGTCACCTGTTTGCTGGTTGATATCTCTATACTGATAGCTGGTAATTAAATTGGTAGCATAGCGGAAATAACCACTCACCAGGAAGTTGGCATTGCGCTTATAGGCGTTGTTGTAGTTTACTTCCAGCGAGTTGGTAAACTCAGGCTTCATGTTGGCATTACCTACGCTGAGGTTTTGCGGATCGCTATAGTCCACCACCGGCGTAAGCTGAAAAAAGCTGGGGCGGTTTACTTTTCGGGTATAGTTAAACTGGATATCCTGCTTATCGTTCAGTTTATAGGTAACAAACGCCGTAGGGAACAGGCTGAGCGGAAACTTCACATTGAAAGAGGTGTCTTTATCCATCAGCGTACCGGTATAGTTACTGCTTTCTGCACGTAAACCTAACTGATAGTTCCATTGGGTACCGGCTTTAAAGCTATACGTAGCATATGCGGCATACACCTGATCGTTAAACTTGTACTCATTGCTGGCAATGGGATTGAGAATATACTCGCGGGTGGTATAATCGTAACGCAGCTGATTGTTATCGTTCCAGTAATTACGGATGGCTGCACGCACACCAGCTTCCAGTTTTGTATTTTCTGTAAGTGGGTTTTCGTAATCGGTCTGGAAGGTCCAGAAACGGTTATAGCCGTTGCTTTCTGTTCTTTGTGTAACCGGTGTTAACTTACCCAGTGTTGCATTGGTAGTAGCCGTAGACAGGTTGCTTGTGTTTTTGCTGGTGCCACTGTTGTAGTTGGCATCGGCAGAAATGCTGTGCCCGCTTTTGGCAAAATTGTGTTTAAAGCTGATCTGGCCACCTGGGTTATTAAAGCTGGAGGTGCTGGTGCTGGTTACATCGCTGTAAGCGAAACCGGCATTGTTGCGCAGAGAATCTATACGGGAAGGCTGATCGTTTGAAAACTTACCGTTTACAAAGTTGGCGTTAATACTTAACGTGTTTCTGTTATCGATAAAGAAATCAAGCCCCGGACGGATAAACATAAAACGACTGTCGCTTACACCTTTGGTTTCCTGTGTAACAAAAGTAGGATCATCGCTGATGTTTAAACGATCGGTATAAGCGGTGGTTTTTGAACGGCGCTGGTTATACATGCCGTTAAGGGTGAAATTGATTTTACCCTGGCGGTAGTTGATATCGCCACCGCCGTTGAATTTGCCACGGGAATCCACACCGGCACGCAGGCCACCGTTATAACCGCTTTTTTTGTTCTTCTTTAATACAATATTGAGAATGCCACCGCCGCCGCTGCTGGCATCGTACTTGGCAGAGGGGTTGGTAATCAGTTCTACTTTATCAATGATGTCAGAAGGAATCTGGTCGAGCGTAAGGGTAGTGGGGCGCCCATCTACAAACAGCTGCGGGCTGGAGTTACGTAAGGTAACGTTACCATCTATATCCACATTAACAGAAGGAATCTGTTTCATTACCTCTGTTGCCGTTTGGCCAGAGCTTACCAGGTTTTTATCTACGTTGAAGATTTTACGGTCAACCCCCATTTCAAAAAACTGTTTGGAGGTAGCTGTAACGGTTACGTTACCCAGGTTGGCTTCTGCAGCGGTAAGTTTAATATTGCCCAGGTCTTTATCAACCATGCTCAGCATCTGTTGCATACGATCTGCGCCGCCGCCTTCGCCACCACCTGAACCGGCAGCACCATCAGCACCACGGTTGGGCATTTTAAGATCGAAAGAAACGGGCGCGTTATAATCCGTATAACCCAGTGCGCTTACACGTAAAGTAAACTTGCCAAATACAGGCAGGCTTTCGAGGCTGAAATCTCCATTGTTTTGTGTAAGTACAGTGCCTGCAATGGCATCTTTCATTTTACGGGTAACCGTATCAAACTTAGGGGCTATTAACTGTACGGTAGCACCATCTACACCTTTATTGGTTTTGCTGTCTACTATCTTTCCATACAAATGGCCTGCATTCATGTTCTGTCCACCACGACCACCTGCCCCCGCGGGGCGCTGTGCGTTTGCTGTGCTGTAAAAACAGGCGATGGCAAACAACACCTGCAACAATCTCTTTTTCATATAATCAGTCTATTCAAACGTAAAACTCGGCTAACATTGTGCATAAAAAAGCAGGGAAGTGTTGTATTCGGCCGCCTGATGAAGAATTTAGGCAATCCATATAATACCCAGCTGCAGCATACCGGTAACAAAACCAATAATAGCACCTACCCATGCCAGATGGTATAAACGGTTGGCTGCGGGCCTGTATAAATGCTCTTCCAGCTGCGCCAGAGAGAGGGCGTTGATTTTTTGCTGAATTATTGCCCCGGCGTCCACATCTTTTTCAAGTGCCTGTACGTATTGTTGAATAACTATGGGCAGCAAGGTTTGCAACTCAGCCATAAATATATCTTTCAGTTGCTGAATGGTGCGGTCGCCTATCAGCATACCCAGCATAGGCATGGCCCTGGGCAGTTTTTCGCGTAAAAAAGTATCTATGTGTATTTCTACAGCCGGCATTAGCTTTTGAATAGTGGCAGGTTGTGTAAGCTGCTGCTCCAGGGCAGCAAAAGTAAACTCACGGCTAACCAGGTTGCCTATAGCAGCGGCTATACGCTGATGACTGGCTGCCAGCAGGCCCTGCCAGCGAAAGCCCAGTAATACTTTAGGTTGTACAGGAAAAAAGAGAAGATATACCACCACACGGATACACAACCATCCGCTGAAAGCGGCTATTACGGGTATAAGCCAGTACCAGTACGTCATAGGAGTTGAGGTTGAGGTGTAAAACAATAATGTTAACATCAGAAAATAAAAAAACCTTGTAATAGTTTACACCGTTACAAGGTTTTTTGGGGAGGATAATGGGGCTCGAACCCACGGCCTTCAGTGCCACAAACTGACGCTCTAACCAACTGAGCTATACCCTCCGTTTCGATTGGAGTGCAAAGATAGAAATAATTGAATATCAACCAAGAGTCTATCAAATTTTTTTCAAAAATATTTTTACCGCCCATCAAAAACACGCGCAAAACAACGTTAATACTCGTAGATGTATAGGCTTCGATAAAGTTTTACATTATTTTTGATGTGCATGAGTAGCAAAATTTTAAGAATCATGATGAGTAGAAAAGTACTGCCATTTATCATAATTGTATTATGCGGCTTAGGTTTTTGGGCTTTTAAGTATAGAGGGGAAGATGAAACAGCCATGGCACGTCGCCAACAGCTGCTCGCAACCGTTGGCTATATACTGGAACAGAAACATTACGATCCTAAAGTAATTGATGACTCTTTCTCCAGAGAGATTTTCAAAAAATATATAGAAAGCCTTGATCCTGAAAAGAATGTATTCCTGGCTTCTGACATCCAATCGCTTCAGAAATTTCAAACCACTATTGATGATGAAATTCATGGCGCTCCGCTGGCCTTTTTTATAGCAGCCGGGGATATTTATACCAAAAGAATGGGGGAGGTTACTACACTGTACAAGCAGGTGATGGCCAAACCTTTTGATTTTACAGTAAATGAAAAGGTACAGCTGGAAGCAGATTCGCTGGATTATGTAGCAAATGAAACGGCGCGTGCTGAAAACTGGCGTAAACGTTTGAAATATCTTACACTGGATGGGTATGTAAACCTGGAGGAGCAACGCTCGAAAAGTAAGGCTACGGATTCTATCCATAGCAAGTCAGACGCTCAGTTGGAGAAAGAAGCACGGGGAAAGGTGGTGAAATTGATGGACAGAAATTTCAACCGTTTGAAAAAGCGCCTTACACAGGATGAGCAATTTAACCTGTTTGTAAATACTATTACAGGAAGTATGGATCCGCATACGAATTATCTGCCTCCGATTGAAAAAAGAGCTTTTGATGAAGAAATGAGCAACCGCTTTTATGGAATAGGAGCGCAACTGAGAGCGGAAGATGCCGGTGGGGTAAAGGTAATAAGCGTTATACCCGGCAGCCCCTGTTGGAAAAGCGGCCAGGTAAACGTAAATGACCTGATTATTAAAGTAGCACAGGGCAGTGCAGAACCGGTAGATATTACAGGTTTGGATGTGGATGATGCTGTAAGGCTGATAAGAGGTAATAAGGGTACAGAGGTAAGACTTACCTTAAAGCGCCCGGATGGTACTATAAAAGTGGTAGCGCTGATAAGAGATGAGATTGTACAGGACGAGGCTTTTGCCCGTAGCGTGGTACTGAATTCCGGCGCTAAGAAAATTGGTTACATTTATCTGCCTGAGTTTTATGCAGATTTTGAGAGAGCCAACGGATCGCGCTGTGCGGCAGATGTTGCTGCTGAGGTGGTGAAGCTGAAGGCCGAGAACGTGGATGGTATTGTGCTGGATTTGCGTTCTAATGGAGGCGGCTCTTTATATGAGGTAGTACAGATGGTAGGCCTGTTTATTAAAAAAGGCCCTGTAGTGCAGGTAAAAGACCGCGATGGAAAGCCTTCTATTTTGCCTGTGGAGACAGACAAACAATTGTATGATGGCCCGCTGGCGGTAATGGTAAATGAACTGAGTGCTTCTGCATCTGAAATATTTGCAGCAGCCATTCAGGATTATAAGCGTGGTATTATTGTGGGCAGCACCTCTACTTTTGGAAAAGGTACCGTTCAGAAAAACCTTCCGCTGGGAAAACCCGTAGATATGTTTAGCGGACGTACAGAGTATGGCGCACTGAAACTGACTTTTGAGAAGTTTTACCGTATTAACGGAGGTTCTACCCAGTTGAAAGGGGTGGCTTCTGACGTTGTACTTCCCGATTTGTTTGAGTATCAGAAATTCAGAGAGAAAGATTATACTTCTGCCCTGCAGTGGGATCAGATTCAGAAACTGGATTACAGCCTGTGGAATGAAGACCAGGAACTGGATGCTGTTAAACAGGCATCTTTACAGCGGGTGCAAAAAAGCAATTCGTTTAACGCCATCCGTAAAAGTGCGGAGTGGATAAATGCAAATGCGAATAAAGAAGTGAGTTTGAATATAACCCAGTTTAAAGCAGACCAGGCAACAGCCAGAAGCATGAGTAAGCTGAGTGATACTGCGGTGAAGCTGACAAAAGCCCATGAACTGAATGTGCAGGTTACAAAGGCTGACAAAGACAAGTATTATAATAACCCGGATAAAGCCAAAGGTGAACGCTACCAGGAGTGGCTGAAGCGGCTGAAAACGGATATTTATATTGACGAGACGGCGCGTATTGTTAGCGATATGGCCAACTCGCGCCAGCAGGTTGCTAAAACAGAAAAACCCTGATTAATAAAGTGGCGGGCCTGCAAAAGTGAGCCCGCCATGACCAAACGATAACAAAACTGTAGAATCGTTAACCCTTGAGTACATGAAAACAGAGGACTCTGATAAGAAGTGGTATGCCGTTTATACCAAGCCCCGGTGGGAGAAAAAGATCAATACCGTATTAGAAAAAAAAGGTATTGAGAGTTGGTGCCCGTTACAGAAAGTGCAACGGCAGTGGAGCGACCGTAAAAAAATGATTGAGGACCCGCTGTTTAAGTCGTATGTTTTTGTGCGTATTGCTGAGCAGGATCGCCTCCGTGTTTTGCAGACAGATGGTGTACTCAACTTTGTGTATTATCTAAGCAAGCCCGCTGTAATACGTGATGTGGAAATTGACACCATCAAGTCTTTTCTGTTAGAAAAAGATGCCGTACTTACTGTGCAGGCGCTGGAATCATTTGACAAAGACACCCGTATTAAAATTAAACACGGGGTTTTTGCAGAACAGACGGGAACAGTACTGCGCACCTCTGGCAAGAAAAAGGTATATGTAAATATGGAAAGCCTGGGCCAGGTAATCATGGTTGAGTTTCCCATTGATCACCTGGAGCTTATCTAGCACTTGTTTTTATAATAAACTTACTTAGCCGCTATAGCATTGTCTATGGCGGTTTTTATTTCCTGGTATACCTCTTTTTTAATATCTATATTGGCACGTTTTGCCAGAATAATACAGGCATAGTTATTAATAGTATCAATAACTGGCCAGGTACCTGTTAGCGATGGGCTACAGAAGGTAGCGGGTTTTTCGTCAGAATCAGACGCCTGTATCCAGCAGCCACGTGCGTACAGGAAACCTTCTGTAAGCTTGGGGCTGTATTTTATAATAGACGCATTTATGGAAGGGCTGAGCATTTCCTGAACGGAGGTTTCTGTAAGAATCTGTTTTCCTGCATAAGTGCCTTTGTTCAGCAACATTTGCAAAAAGTGCAAATAGTCCGTAGCAGTAGATACGGCACCCAGGGAGGGGTTTACTGCCTTCTCATTATTAAAAGCCGTATTCTTCATGCCCAGCGGGCGAAGTATGCGATCTGTCATAAGCCGTTCAAAAGACTTCCTGCTGATTACTTCCAGCACACGGCCTGCTATATTTAAATTCTGGTTGTTATAAACGAATGCTGCACCTGGCTGCGCTTCTATCTCTTTTTTTGAGGCTATTTCGTTTACTTCTTCCTCCAGATTGGTAAAGCTTTTTAGGCGCCTGATTAATGCTTTTTCTCCTGCAATACCCGTGGTATGATTGAGACACTGGCGAATGGTTACATAGCTTTTCATGTATTTGGCAAAAATGGGCAGGTATTTACTTACCGGATCGTCCAGATTCAATTTGCCTTCCTGTACAAAAGTCATTACCAGGGCTGCTGTAAGCCATTGGCTGGAGGCATCTATATCTACCGGCGTAACGGGTGTGAATTCTTTGCCTATGGCTTTCTGATATATTACTTTATTGTCTTTACTCACCAGTACAACTATATCGTTTCCCAGCTGTTTCTGATACTGGGCTATTTTACTATCTACCGCTGAAAAATCAGATTGCGCAAAAGAAAACTGCATTAATAGCAGAAAAGAAGCCAGTAAACTGACCTTATTGCAGGAAAAACGGGAAAAGAATGTCATAATTACTTGTTTGAACAGGTTGGATTGTGTTTTGAAGATAATATGTAATTGCGTGATTTAGCAAGCGAAAAGAAGAAAAAAGGAAAACAATCAACTATATGAATCTGAACAATTACACTATCAAAGCTCAGGAGGTCATACAGGCGGCACAGCAACAGGCATTTAACAATGGTAATCCGAATATTGAAACCAACCATATATTGCAGGTGCTGCTGGCCGACCAGGACAGTCCTGTTGAGTACCTATTAAAAAAGAACAACGTAAACATTGGTTACGTGGAAGGTAAGCTGGCAGAAAGCCTGAAAAAGTTACCTAAAACTTCCGGAGATGCGGCCCAAAGCATCAGCCGCGATTTAAACAATGCGCTGCTGCGTGCTAATTCTTCATTGAAGCAGTTTGGAGATGAATTTATAAGCGTAGAGCATTTGTTGCTGGGGGTATTGCATGGCAATGATGATACTGCCAAGCTGCTGAAAGATGCGGGGCTTACCGAAAAGGGGCTGGTAGCAGCTATTAAGGATTTAAGAAAGGGCGCTACGGTTAACTCGCAAACCGCTTCGCAGCAATACAATGCTTTACAGAAGTATGCGAAGAATCTGAATGAACTGGGTAGCCAGGGTAAGCTGGACCCGGTGATAGGAAGGGATGAGGAAATACGTCGTACGCTGCACATTTTGTCGCGCCGTACCAAAAACAACCCGATACTGGTGGGTGAGCCTGGGGTGGGTAAAACCGCTATTGCTGAGGGGCTGGCTATGCGTATAGTAAATGGCGATGTGCCGGAGAACCTGAAAAGCAAAATCATATTTGCCTTGGATATGGGCCAGCTGATAGCAGGTGCCAAATACAAAGGGGAGTTTGAAGAGCGTTTGAAAGGCGTAGTAAAAGATGTGGCGGAGAGCGATGGAGAAATTATTCTTTTTATAGATGAAATACATACCCTGGTGGGTGCCGGTGGTGGTGAGGGAGCTATGGACGCTGCCAATATACTGAAACCTGCGCTGGCAAGGGGGGAACTGAGAGCCATTGGCGCTACCACGCTGAATGAATACCAGAAATACTTTGAGAAAGATAAAGCACTGGAAAGGCGCTTTCAGAAAGTAATGGTAAGTGAGCCAGGTGTGGAAGACGCTATTAGTATACTAAGAGGTATTAAAGACAGATATGAAACGCACCACCATGTGCGTATTAAAGACCAGGCTATTATTGCTGCCGTGGAATTGAGTAACCGGTATATAACCGACCGCTTTTTGCCCGATAAAGCCATAGACCTGATTGATGAAAGTGCGGCACGCCTGCGGCTGGAAATGAACAGCATGCCGGAGGAGCTGGATGAGCTGGAAAGACGCATTCGCCAGCTGGAAATTGAAAGAGAGGCTATTAAGCGGGAGAATGATGAAGTAAAGCTGAAGGAGCTGGCTCAGGATATATCTCTGTTATCTGTACAGCGTGATACGCTGAAAGCCAAATGGAGCCAGGAAAAAGAAATTGTAGAAAGGATACAGGCGGCGAAAGCTACTATTGAATCTTTAAAAGTAGAGGCGGAACGTGCAGAAAGAGATGGTGAGTTTGGCAAGGTAGCAGAGATACGTTATGGCAAGGTAAAAGAGCAGGAGCAGGTAATTACGGAAGCAACACAGCAACTGGATGCTATAAGCGAAAGAAGATTGCTGAAGGAAGAGGTAGATGCGGAAGATATAGCAGAAGCCATTGCCAAAGCTACCGGCATACCTGTAAGCAAAATGCTGCAGAGCGAGCGTGAAAAACTGCTGAACCTGGAAGAAGAGCTGCATAAACGTGTGGTAGGGCAGGAAGAAGCCATTGCCGCAGTGGCAGATGCGGTACGCCGCAGCCGTGCGGGATTGAATGACCCACGTAAACCCATTGGCTCCTTTATTTTCCTGGGTACTACTGGTGTGGGTAAAACAGAGCTGGCAAAAGCTTTGGCGGAATATCTGTTTGATGATGATAACATGATGACGCGGATTGATATGAGTGAATACCAGGAGAAGCATGCGGTAAGCCGTTTGGTGGGAGCGCCTCCGGGGTATGTAGGATATGATGAAGGCGGACAGCTTACCGAAGCAGTACGCCGCAAACCCTACAGTGTGGTATTGCTGGATGAAATAGAAAAAGCGCATCCGGATGTATGGAACATTCTGCTGCAGGTGCTGGATGATGGCCGCCTTACGGATAACAAGGGGCGGGTGGTGAACTTTAAGAACACCATTGTTATTATGACCAGCAATATAGGCAGCCATATAATACAGGAGAACTTTGAAGGGGTTAATGAGCAGAATAAAGAGAATGTGATTGAGAAAACCAAAACAGAGCTGATGAATCTGTTGCGGCAAACCATTCGCCCTGAGTTTTTAAACCGGGTAGATGAGATTATCATGTTCCAGCCGTTGCTGCGCAGCGAGATAAAAGGAATTATCCGTATTCAGCTGCAACACCTGAAACACCTGGTAGCCAATAATGGTATTACGCTTAATTTCAGCGAATACCTGCTTGACTTCCTCAGCGAGAATGGTTTTGACCCTCAGTTTGGGGCAAGGCCGCTGAAAAGGCTGATACAAAAGGAAATCATCAACGGATTAAGTAAAAAGATACTGGCCGGTGAAGTGGATAAAGCGGTACCGGTGCTGGTAGATGTATTTGACGGCGTGGTGGTTTTTAGAAATGAATAAGTAGTGTAGCTGTGTGCGTTTTGTGGACAAGGCATTCTGTGTAAAAACGGGATGCCTTTTTTGCATGTATGCAGGGGAGGATTTTGATACTTATGTGCCTGAAAAGGACATATTATGTTCCTGGTGCTGTTTATAGGGTGAAAGATGTAAATTAAATACACCTTTTATTAGGGGGTTGTTGTAAAAAATGTATATTTATGTAATTAAATATATGTTATGCCAACCACTACTGCATCCAGAAGGAAAACCCAATTTTTAAAAGGCCTGATGATTACCCTGGCCTTTGCTGTTGTTGTTGCTGTTCTTAGCTACATAGCAGTTAAGAAATAACATCGGATATTTAGTGATAAAACGTGCAACAGATGTTTTGCTGTTGTTTCTACGTTATGGGACTGGTGTGGCGAGCTTTCAGATTATTCCGGATACAAGGCATTTGCATCCTTTGTAAGCAGCGCAAAGGATGCTTTTTTATGGAAGCCTGTGTTAATTTTATTTAAACGCAAACATATCCCTGCCTGTAAACCACAAAAAAACAGGCTTTTATACCTCCCTGATGTTAGGGGTGTTTATGTATATCTTATTGAGTTTTTTTACTTTTGCAACGATAAGCCTCTGAATACCTTACCCTTTTACCTGACGATGACCGTTAATAATATTTTATCAGCATTCAGAACCGAACAGCAGATGGTGCAGCAGGTATTTGCCGGCTGGAAAATGAATCTGCAACAGCTGAATACCCGTTCAGAAGTTCCGTTTGAACTGGCATACCGTGTTGCTGAAAACAGCGATCTGCAGTTTCGTCTTTTTTTTACCTCGCGTCCTTTATGGGTTACGCTGGGGCAGCAGCCTGTAAGCGAGCCGTATGAAGTGTTATCAGCAGCTGAAATGTTGGTGCGTTTTGGCATAGAGGCTATAGAAGAAACTATTGAGCGCAGTGTGGCTAAGGTAAGAGACAAGGTATTGGGTACTTCTATACAGGTTATCAACTCACTAAAGGTAACAGAAACAGGTGTGTTTGCCTGGTTGCGTACAGAACGGCCTTTGAGTTTATTACATAAGCAGGTGCGTTCTGCCGGAACGGGCTGTTTGTGGAAGGTGGTAGCCAAACCGCTTTCATTTCCTGCTTATGCTGGTGCTATTAAGCTTGAACAGCAGCAGCAGCAAGGGATTGTTCTTTATATTTTAGAGCCCGTTAGCGGGCGTGAAAAACCAGCGCCTGGAGAAATACTGTTCTGGTAAGGCAGAGGCTGCACCCGTATCCGCCGCCTGATTTATTACCGTACACCAACGGATTTATAGCGCATATTGCCCTCTCTTTTGGCGTGTTCGCCCCTGTCTGGAGTAACGGTGCTGTGTTAGCTTTGTATAGGCCATAAAATACCGGTTATGCAAAACAAAACGGATAGCACTGCCCCGCAAACAATAGATGGTTATATCAAAGGTTTTACTCCTGATGTGCAGGAGGTATTACAGCTGGTGCGTGATACCATCCGGGCTATTGTGCCGGATGCTACAGAAGCCATTAAATACGCCATACCTACTTTTATATACGGGAAGGCCAATCTGGTACATTTTGCTGCGTTTAAAGCGCATATCGGATTTTATCCTGCCCCTACGGGTATTAAAGCGTTTGAAGAAGAGTTGGCGCATTATGTAACAGGCAAGGGATCGGTACAGTTTCCGCTGGATAAACCTATGCCGCTGAATTTAATTACCCGCATGGTGAACTACCGGATAGAAGAGGTGCATAAGCAACAAAAGAAGAAGAAATGATATTGCCAGGGTGTTGATAGTAAAGGTAAACACCCTGGCAATGTTATATTATTCCTGCCATACGGCTACGCCCGCAACAGGTACCGTTTTACTGCCAATGAGCAACTGCTTTCCTGCGGGTATTTGTAGGGTGTAAGGTTTATCAGAATAGTTAACTGCTACCCAGAATCCATCTCTCCAATCAATCATTACTCCTTCAGGTAAATCGGTGGTGGTAATACCTGCCTGATTGTATATTTTTTGTAATACCGCTTTTTCCAGCGCACCATCATCGGTATCAGGTCCTATATAAGTAACCGATCCTTTACCCGTTTTACGGGTAATAACAGCTGCCTGGCCTGCGTAATACTGATTGCTGTAAGTGGCCAATACCGTGGTACCTGCATTGGCAACCAATACATCGGCCCAGTTATTCCAGGTATAAGTGCGGTTGTTGCTCTGAATGGTACCGGTAACTGTTGTTGGCAACTGATCGTAGAAGCTTATTTTACCACCTATTAACGATAAGATAGGGCCGGCCCAGGGCATTTCCCATAAATTGCCGTTCCTGTTTTTTTGCCCGGTACGGCTGCTGAGAATGAGATGGCCGCCATTGGTTACATACTCCTGCCAGCGTTGTACCAGTTTTTCATCTAACAGCTGATACGCTGGTGCTACCAGTACGGGATACTTTGCAAAGTCTTTTTCCTCGGTAATTACATCTACAGGTGCGCCCAGTTGCTTTAACGCGGTATAATACCGTTTAATATGGTTGAGGCTGTTCCACTGATCTGTCTGTGGCTGGTTATCCATTTCCCAGCGGTTGTCGGGATTGTACAGCAGTGCTGCCTGGCGTTTTTGATAACTGTCTGGTGCCGTTTCCTTTGGCCTGTAATGCGCGCGCAACGATTTGATTTCGTTGATGACTTTGATGTATTCCTGGCCGCTGGTGCTGACTGTTACACCATCTGTACTGATAATGCCGTAATGATATTGTTCGCCGCCTGTAAGGGGTTGTTTAAAGCGGTAGTTACATACAAATTTATTACCACCTGCAAAGGCATGCCATATCCACATACGAACGGCGCCGGGCAGCGGCTGCGGATTAAACCTGCCCCAGTTTACCTGGCCAGGTTGTAACTCCATTACACCTGACATACCGTTAATGCTGCGGAACAGATCGTTAGAAAAGCCAATGCTGCTGGCTGAACCCAGGCGGAAGCCCTGTTTGCCGGTACCGGTATCAAAGCCTGCTACCAGGTATTTGGTATAGGTAAGAAAATCAAGACTGTTGATTTTGGTAGCATCTACATCTACATGCTCGGGCATGAGGTTGGTGGTAATCCACTGATTGGGCGATATGTATTTACGCAGTATCTGGTATTGCATGCCCAGAAAATCATTGGCTTCTTCCGCTGAAAAACGTTTAAAATCTAATACTGCTGCGGGTGCCGGCTGGGCTATTAACTCTTTGTCGTTCGGAATCAATATCTGCTCAAAATTATTATAGCGTATACTCCAGAAAGCGGTGCCCCAGGCAGCATTCAGCGAGTCTATAGAAACGTACTTATGCTGTAACCATTTGCGGAAGGAAACCTGTGCGGCGGGGCTGTAATCGTATCTGCCATAGTGAGAAGGTTCGTTATCCAGCTGCCAGCCCCAGATGCGCGCATCTTTGCCATAATGTTCGCCAATGGCGTTTACCATTTTACGTACGTATTCGCGGTAAACAGGGCTGCTCCAGCTGATTTGCTGGCGCGAGCCATGTTGCATGGTGCGCCCCTCTGCATTTACCATCAGTATTTCCGGATGCTTGTGGGCCAGCCAGGCAGGTGGGGTAGGTGTGGAGGTACACATAATTACCTTAATGTTGTTTTTGGCAGCCAGTGCCACCGCTTCATCCAGCCAGCTGAAGTCGAACTTACCTTCTTCCGGTTCTATGAAAGACCAGGCAAACTCGCCAAAATGAGTAAACTCAAAGCCTACTTCTCCCATTTTTTTCAGATCTCTTTCCCAGTACGCGCGCGGCCATTGTTCGGGATAATAATAAGAACCAATGGTCATGAGGTCGTTAGGGTTAAAGAAGCGGTCAGGGTTTTGCGCAGTCGCCGGTAGTGCTACAGCAGCCAGCAAACCTGCGAGTAAAGGTTGCAAACATTTCATACGGTTGTATTTAACGGCGGCAAGATACAGTTATTCATACTTTCTTTTCAGCCATTCAGCAGGCAACGGTATAATGCAGATGTTCATAGAGCGATTATCGGCAGAAAGCATGGCAGATTGTATTTGTATGCGGGTGCCGTCCGGACTCATGGTAGGGTGCGGGTGGTCTGCTGCGATGGTTTTATGGCCAGTGGATAACAGCATCATTTCATGTGTGTGCCTGTCTATCAGATATACATTCCGGGCAAAATCGTCGCCCACAGCCCATCTGCCATCGGGTGAGCCGCTTACATGCCACAGGCCGCTGCCCGAAGCGGTTTGCCCGGCTATCTGCACTTCGCGGGTACGCAGGTTTACAATAGCCAGTCCGGTAGGTTTTTCACGGGTGCCGGAATTGCCCCAGCCATTTTCCTGCCCGGGGTTTGCGCCGTGTACATCTGTACCCGGTATTGTATCCTGTTGTATGCCTTTTATTTTACGGTGCCCCATAATAGCAAATGCCACTTCATCTTTGCTGATAACGGCTTCGTGTGTTATCCATTCAAAGTCTGATTCAGGATAGATGGGGCGAAGGCCGCTGCCATCTGCCTGTACGGTCCACATACGTTGTGGCGATTTACCACCGGTTTCCCAGCAAAAAACAATTTCGCCCGGCACCCACGGGTTGGTTTGTATATGGCCTACCTGAAATGGAACGGAAATAACATGCTTAACCTCACCCGTACGCAAATCCATAGCGGCTATTCCCGCAGGGCCTGCGCCCATATGCCTGGGGCCAAATGCTTCTTCTATGTGGGTGCCCGGCTTCAGGTGCTTAGCAGCCTCTGTGCGGTTAATGCGAAAATATACGCGGGTTTCATCTCCATCCAGCGCCATATCGCCACCCGCACCTATTTCCGGAGGTGGGGTGCCGCACACACGCTGATACACGCTGGCGGGCTGTACTTTGTTGGCTTTACTATCAGCAAACAAGCTGGCCAGATCTACTTCTACTATTTCTACCGCAATGGTTTCCTTCCGGTCTTTTCTTGCTTTAGGCTCCTGGCCGGCAGGGGGCAGCGGTTCGCGCATAAAATAAAGCTTCATGCTTTTGCGGGCCACGTTCAGCATGCCGGTATAGCCGCCTTCTGTTACCTGCACAATATCACCTGTTTGCTCGTTTACGGCCATGGCTTCTCCTTTAACACGGCCGGAGCGGAAGATGAGCCATTGCCCGTCTGACGTCCATTGGTTATGGGTCTGATATATTTTGGAATCGCCGGCAGGAGTGCTGGTAAGGAATACCAGTGGAGTACCCGTAACCGGATCGTTTACCACTTTTCGCTCGGAGGGAAAGCGTTTGCCTATCTGTGCCTGTGTTTGCAGCAACAAACAACTGCCTAGTAAAGATGCCAGTATAGTCTTGTTCATGAAGTTTGTTTATCGGGTCATTTGAACAGCGCTGTCGTTGATTTCAAAAGGATGTTGTTGTAACAGACGGTACATTTCTGCGCCTGCCAGTAACACGGGGCCATAGCCATGCGCAGCAAAATTGCTTACAGGCCGGTAGTAATAAAAAGCAGGATCGAAGCCCATGCCGGTGCCCACGCAGGTGTTTTGCACCTGCCCTTTATCGGTAACCTGTGTAGTTACCGCATTCCATGCCAGTAAGGCCATAGGACCGTAGGCTTTGGCATTAAGCCAGCCTTTGTTAACAGCACGGGCTATGCAGTAGGCGTATATAGCAGTGGCAGAGGTTTCCAGATAAGAATCGTTACGATCCAGCAGCTGATGCCAGAAGCCGGTTTTATCCTGCCTGGCAGCCAGGCCCGCCGCATGTTGTTTTAGCTGTTCCAGAATAAAACCGCGGCCGGGATGGCTGGCAGGCAATGCATCCAGCAGTTCTATTTTGGTTAGTATAGCCCAGCCATTGGCACGTGCCCAGTGAAACTGTGGATGCGGATTCATATCCTGCACCCATCCGTGCATATACAATCCCTTTTCTTTGTTAAACATGCGACCTGCAAACAGGCGGTATTGCTTCACTGCTTCATCGTAGTATTTGCTGCTGCCTGTTAATACACCCATTTGCACTATTGCCGGCAGGCTCATATACAAATCATCCAGCCATAGCGTGTTGGGCTGGGGCCGGTTGCGGGCCAGCGTACCATCTTTCAAACGAAACTCTTTGTTCAGAATATAGTTGAGGAAATTATCAACCATAGGGCGTACATGTGCAGCATTGGCTCCGGCACGCAGGGCTTTAATCATAGACGCCGCGAGTGAGCCTGCATCGTCCAGCGCGTGTGGTTGCAGCACGGAGCGAACGGGGGTACTAGCTTCCTTGTTTTGCTGCAGGTATGTTTGGTATTGATTTACCACATTACCAATAAAGTTGATACGGCTGAGTGTGTATTGGCTGTATTTATTGTCTCCCGTGGCAGCAGCTGCTTCCAGCATACCGGTATAGGTAACACCCCACTCGTAGCTCAGCAACCGGAAATCGCCCGGCTGAAAAATGCTGTTGGCATTAGCAGCAGACAAATCTGATAATACCGTTTTACTGGTTTTATCTATCAGGTGTGCGGGCGTAACAGAGTCCAGATAGTGATGTACACGATCTAACACCACTTTTACCGAGGCGGTAGTGGTTTCGCCATACGGCGTTACATAATCTGGTTTTGTTAAGTGAAGAGGCGAGGTGACATCATTTCCTTTTCCGCTTACATACTGGGCCTGCGTGGCTGCCACTGAAAGGCTGCAGAAGAATGCAGTTATGGGCAGAGCAATTCGTTGTTTCATCCGGCAATTTTTGTGTTAAACAATACTATCTATTTGATTCCGGTGTAGCATCCTGTACTTTCCTGTTACGGCATAGGCTTTTTTACTGCCGGGCTGCTGCCTTACAATTGTTTGCCTTACTTTTGCCGCCAAGTTTTGAAACAATGAAATACTCGCAGACAATAGGAATAGTAGCAGCATTGGCGTTAATGGGAGCCTGCTTTTTGCCATGGATTCATATACCCAGCCTGCAGGAAACTTATACAGGTATGTACACTGGTGCAACCCGTTTTGGTCGTCCGGGTGTAATGACTATTTCACTGGCTGCTGTTTCTGTACTGCTTTTTTCTATTCCCCGCATATGGGCCAAGCGTACCAATGTAATTATTGCTGCAATTGGTATTTCATGGGCTGCACGTAATTTTATGCTGATGACTTCCTGCCTGATGGGAGAGTGTCCTGAAAAGAAATCCGGCATTTATGTAGCACCTTTTCTGGCAGCAGTGATCATGCTGATGACGCTTTTACCTAAAATGGTACTTCCTGCTCAAAAGAAAGACTAATCTTCTTCAAAAAAAGCCAGGCTGCCGCCTACCCAGGTTTCCTGGCTGTTATAACTTACGCCTATCATTTTTCCTTTGCTTAAACGGGCCAGGTTATGTGTGGCTACCGGGCGAGGTTTGCCTGCCTCCCAAAAGTAAAAAATGCGTATTTCTGTTGTGGCCGGTCCATCGGGTGTAGCTATTACAGGGGCATATGCTACTTTCTTCTGAAGTATCCAGTTTTCCCGGTCTTTAATAGCCGCAATTTTTTCCGGAGTTACATCTATTTCCACGCCTTTGCCCGAAAAGGAGAACAGCGGCTTTAATACATATTGTTCCAGATGCTCCGGCATATCGGGCATATTACTGAGAAACGTGGTAGCAGGTATATAAGGATGCTGCAGAAATGGAAGCGTGAATTTACTTACGCGGTAAAACCAATCCGGATGCGGTATCCACTCCACGTCCAGCTCTTCTTTCAGTAAATCTCCTTTTAGTCTTATATCCGGCGTTTGCTGTTCCAGCTCATCAAAAATAAGGCGGTTGTAAATGCGTGATACCGGAACGGGTGTGCCTGCCTCGTTATTATAAAATAAACGGCGGCCTTGCTTGTACAGTTGGGTCAGGCAAACCGGAGTTACACCGGTATAGGTTTGGGTACAGTAAAAGTCAATCCGTGTTTTTTGTTTGTGCGGAAACAAATCCAGCAGTATCACCTGTTCAGGGGCATAGTCGCCTATGATGATCTGTTTAAGCTGCTGCAGGTAGGTTGCTTCTGTAAACCCGTTGAGGTAGGTGGTAAGTTGTTGCGGAATGCCATACGTTTCGCGTGCAGCATTGGCCATATAGGTTTGAAAGCCGAACAGGCTGGGAAACCCCTGCATTTCTATCAGTTGCGGCTCAGGTGCGCCATCTGCACCAATGCAGGCGCCAAAATCAAACACCATAAAGTGTGAAAAGGGTTGTGCACCAGGTATACGCCACCGCTCCGGAACAGATTGTTGGGTAAGCGTTTGAAAATCGGCGCCTGTTATGGCATCAATAACCGATTCACAGGCGCTGAGCATTTTGTTTTTAAAAGCTTTGCCTACAAATACCGGCGTTTCCGCTACCCTGAACTCAATAGCACCCGGATAGCCGCTGTTTAATGCCTGAAGGTATTGTTGATATTGCTGCGGGGTAAAACGTTGGTTAAACCATTCCCTGTATTCACGTATCATGCCGGTACTGTTAGAAGGAGGGAAGGTATAACATTTCTGAATTTAATTTTCTTTAACAAATGCCAGCGGTTACAAAACAGCCTTGCGAGATATAAATGTTGCAGGCCTGCAAAAACCGAAACATTTACTTCCTCAGTACTCCAAACTATTTTTATTTATGAAAATTCATATTTATTTCATGGCTGTAATAGCCGTGCTGGCCTTGTCGTGCAGTTCCGGTGCTAACAAAGAAGCTTTAGCAGATTCCGCAGCAGTGGTTGCTCCGGATGTATATGCGGGTGCTTCAGAACCTATACCAGCTTCCGGCGATACATTGTCCAATATATCGGACACTACTATGCAAGATGTGTTGCAAGGGAATGCCCCGGCTGCTGCACCGACGGCATACGGATTGGCCACATGGGATAAGAAGATGATTAGAACCGCTGATATTACCCTGCAGGTAAACAATTATGACAGCTTTGATAACGCCCTTCACCGGCAACTGGTACAGTTTGGTGCTTATATTTCGCAGGAAAAGCAGACAGGCAGTGGCGCTGGTGTTGAAAATGATGTTACTATTAAGGTGCCGGTACAACAGTTTGAACAGGTGCTGAACAGCTTTACAGGCAAGGGTGTGGTGGTAAAAAATAAAGAAGTATCTGCTACAGAAGTTACCGCAGAGGTATTGGATACCAAAGCCCGTAATGAAACTAAGAAACTGGTAAGGGAACGGTATATGGAGCTGATGGGAAAAGCCGGTAAAATGAAAGATGTACTAACCATTCAGCAGGAGCTGAATAACCTGCAGGTAAATATTGAATCGGCACAGGGCAGAATTAATTATCTGGAAAATGAGGCTGCTTACAGTACTATACACCTGAAATATTATGGTATGGCAACTGCCCTGGAAGAGGGGAAGAAGCCTGGCTATTGGACCAGATTGCTGCAGGAGCTGGAAAGCGGCGCATCTGTTTTAGGTAATGTTCTGTTGTTTTTTATAGGTATGTGGCCTCTGGCGGTGTTGGGTGCGGTTGTTTGGGTGATATACAAAAAAAAGTGGGGTGGCCAGAAAGGGAACCAACCGGTATAAACGGTATATTCAGGCCCTTTAATAACCGATGATATGACAAAGAAAACGCTGGTAGTATTAACAGGAGCGGGCATTAGTGCAGAAAGCGGCTTAAGAACCTTCCGGGATAGTGATGGCCTTTGGGAGGGGCATGATGTAAAAGAGGTGGCTACACCGGAAGCCTTCAGGCGTAATCCACAACTGGTGCTGGACTTTTACAACTTCCGGCGGAGAGAGATTATTAAAGCGCAGCCGAACGCGGCGCATATTGGTCTTGCAGAACTGCAAGACCAATATGATGTTCATATTATAACGCAGAACATTGATGACCTGCATGAGCGGGCGGGCAGCCGCAATGTGTTGCACCTTCACGGTAAAATACTGGAAATGCGCAGTGTGGCTGATAGCAAACTGATTTACGAAATAAGAGACGATATTCACCTGGGTGATAAAGCTGCGGATGGTGCGCAGCTACGTCCAAACATTGTTTGGTTTGGAGAAGCAGTGCCGTTGATTAACGTTGCGGCAGACATTGTTCAGAACGCCGACATTCTGGTGGTGATTGGTACTTCTTTGGTGGTTTACCCCGCTGCAGGGCTGGTAGAAGAAACCAGAGCGGGTATTCCCTTATTTCTGCTAGATAAAGTAATCCCGGAAATATCTGCCCGGCGCGCTAACCTCATTAAAATAGAGGCTCCGGCAACCACAGGTATCGGAATACTAAAAGAGCATCTGGCTAAATTATAGTAGTTGTATTTTCAGCATATCCGGGTAATAAGCTGGTGCTTATTTATCCGGATATGCCTGTTGTTTTATAGCTGCTGTTCCTTTCTGTAAAACAAATCCCCATGGCTTCCAGCTCCTGCAATACTGGTATATAAAAAGCCGGAGAAGTAGGTATATGCAATCCTGTTTCTGAAATAGCGCCTTCCAGCACCAGTTTAGCGGCAATTCCCAATGGCAAACCTACGGTGCGGGCCATGGCAGTATGCACGGCATTGGTACCTTTAACAATAAGGCTGCTTTGTACCTGATGGGTTTGCTGATGTAGGGTATAAACTATCTCATGCACCATAATTATCATATCCTTATCGTGTGGCTGTAACGCCAGTTTATTTTCCAGTACCCATTGAAGAATATCAGCTGCGCTACATAAGCCTTTGTTTATCAGTGTATCTTCAGAAAAGCCAAGATATTCCAACTGTTGCTTAACAAGGGTAGAGGCTTCAGGTAAATGAGAGGTTTTGCCAAAAAAACGTTCGGTATGTTGTGCAAAAAATGCCTGTAGTGACAGATTGTTTGTCTCATATACTTTCTCTTCATCAGTCAAATGTAAACTGATGAGATAACGCCATCCTATACAAAAATCCGGGTGCCGGAGGGTGGTTCTGATAAAGGTTTTAGTTTCAGATAGCTGATATAAACTTCTGTACGTCAATGAATCACGATTGGGGTAGCAGGCATAGTCTGCCAGTTCCGGCACAGATACCAGATGGTTATTTTCAAACAGCTGTGCGTAGGTTTTGTGCTTTTCCTGCCCGTTTTCCAGATATACCGCACCGGCTTTGCCGGCCATTATCACATTGCGTGGATTCCAGCTTATTTTATAATGCCACGGATTATTGTCGCTTTCGGGCGCTACCAGGCCACCACAGTGAGACAGAAAAGAGGTTATTACACCGCCCTCAGCTTGAATCTGATGAATCAGCCGCATGGCACTCATATGGTCAATTCCCGGGTCAAGCCCCATTTCATTCAGAAAAAGGATACCTTTTTGCTTAACCGCCGGTGCCAGCGTTTGCATTTGTACATCTGCGTACGATGCAGTAAGCAGGTGTTTGCCTGCAGCCAGGCAATCCTGCGCTATCAGAAAATGAAGCGAGGGAGGCATGAGAGAAATGACCAGATCTGCCTGCTGTATCAATAATGTACGTTGGTCTTCGCTTTCAAGTGCTACTACCAAGCCTTGCACCGAAGAGGGCGCGCCTGCTGTTTTTTCTGCAATGGATGCCGCATTGCTATCGGCTATGGTTATTTTCCATTGATTATGTATAGCCAGCTGTATCAGGTATTCAATAAGTACTGTTGCTGATTTTCCGGCTCCAAAGAGTAAAATATGCTTCATCTGAATGCTTTGTAATCGGGCAACACTAAAGATACGTGTTTGGAAAGCCTTATTCCGCTATCAGATAAATTCCTTTTTTCTCTATACTTAACAACGAAACTTTGTAATTAACCCGCTGGTTGTTTTGGGCAGCAGGCGCATCCAGGGTTATTTCATCCCGTGCGGAGAGATTGTTTACATACAGCGTTTCTCCCTTTTTAAAGCGTCCGCTTGCATCGTAGTATTGCAGATCAACCACTACCAGGTCCAGCGGAATGCTGCTTTTATTGTGTACACGCAGTTTTACCTGACGGCTGTTTTCATTCACCTGTTCATATTCTTCTTTTACGGCCACATAGTCGTTAATCTTGTTTTTGCTGGCAGTGGCTGTATTTTCATAAGCTTGTGATGGTGCCGGTGCTGGCGTGTTTACTATTGCGGGTTGCTTGTTTTCTGCTACCGGGCGCAAAACTGTTGATTGGGCAGCAGGCATAGTTGTTTTGTTAACAGCCGTACGAACCAGCGGTGTATTAACGGTAGCAGCGGCTTGCCCCACACGGTTATTGTTTTTAGATGGCTGTACCGGTTTCGCTTCGTTTTTAACCATTATTTGTCTGGGCGGCGGCGCTGGTGTGGTTTCTTCCTGTGCGGGCTGACCGTTACCAGGAGTTTCTGAGCGTTCCAGCGTATGTACCGGAGCTGTTTCTTCTACCGGAGCAGTTTCAGGCGATGAGCCGTCTGCGGTTGCAGAAGCCGGTGCGGATGACTGCGGCACCCCGGTTACGGTGGCAGCCGTTTCTGCCGGTACGTTTTCCAGTTTATTACGGTTACTCCAGCTGGTGCCTATCCAGATGCCCGCAGCCAACACCGGAAAAAGACCAACTACTGCTGCGTAACGCAGCATATTTCCTTTCCTGGTGGTATTCCGCTGTAAAACCGTATTAGAATATCGTTCTTTAATGCTATCCAGCGATTCACTATATCTGGTTTCCGGAATTACCCGGGTATCAGCTGCTGTTGCAGCGGCTGATGGTGTAGTTGCGTTATTATTGGTAACGGGTGTGGAAACGGCTGGTGATGCTTGTGGCTGAACAGCGGGGGGAGCCGGATTGCGCAAAGGGGCAACTGTTGCTTCATCTGCCGTGGCAGCCTGGTTGTACAGGGGAGCGGCTGGTGGTACATCTGCCGGGGCAGACGATTGCGGCACAACAGGTGCATCCTCCACTTTACGCCAGTCTGCCTTTATTCTGAAGCGTGGTTTGCTTTTGGGGGCAGGTTGAGCCGGGGCGGGGCTGCGGCGGTAAAACCGGTCAAACGGTTGTTCTTCCACTGCCGGGGCATAAGCCGCCAGTTCAGGAATTTCAGAGGGGTATCGCCAGGCAGCACTTTTGCCATCTACCCACACCAGATCGTATGCTTTTAAGCCCATTCCAATCAGCTGTTCCCGGGTAAAAGGGCCGGCTTCCTTATTGTTTCTTAAAAGGCGGTAAGTGCTCATAATCATCCTATTTGCTATATATAATGCACTTGTTGTGCCTTTTATTGTGAAGAATCAGTTAACATAAAAAATAACTATCTTCGCCGATCGGTTTGTAAATACAAAACACAGAGGAACACATTCAATAATGGAAGAGAATTTATTGCCACAGGAAACAAGCGATAATGACCGTATTATCCTTGTGAATATTGAGGAACAAATGAAAACGGCTTACATTGACTACTCCATGAGTGTAATCGTGGGCCGTGCGTTACCTGATGTAAGGGATGGCTTTAAACCGGTACACCGCCGCGTATTATTTGCCATGAATGAACTGGGAAACCACAGTAACAAACCCTATAAAAAATCGGCCCGTATTGTGGGTGAGGTAATGGGTAAATACCACCCTCACGGCGATAGTGCTATTTACGATACGCTGGTGCGTATGGCGCAGGAATGGAGCCTGCGGTACACGCTGATTGACGGACAGGGTAACTTTGGTAACCAGGATGGCGATGATGCGGCTGCCATGCGTTATACGGAGGCCAGGCTGGAAAAGGTGGCTGAAAGTATGCTGGTGGATATTGAAAAAGAAACCGTTGATTTTCAGCCGAACTTTGACGATTCTCTGGAAGAACCTACTGTGTTGCCTACCCGTATTCCTAACCTGCTGGTAAACGGCAGTAGCGGTATTGCGGTAGGTATGGCTACCAACATGCTGCCCCATAACCTGAGCGAGGTGGTAGATGGTTGTGTGGCCTATATTGAAAACCGTGATATTACAGCGGAAGACCTGATACAATATGTAAAAGCGCCTGATTTTCCTACCGGTGGGATCATTTTTGGTATGGAAGGCGTTAGGCAGGGCTTTTTAACCGGCCGTGGCCGGGTGGTACTGCGTGGTAAATGCAATGTGGAAACCAAAGACAGCGGCCGTGAACAAATCATTATAACGGATGTGCCTTACCAGGTAAACCGCGATGCACTTACCGACCGTATTGGCCAGCTGGTAACTGAAAAGATTGTAGAGGGCATAGCCCACGTGAATAACGAAAGTAACATGCGTGAAGGTACGCGTGTGGTGGTTACCCTTAAGCGCGAGGCGGTGGCACAGGTGGTTATTAACCAGCTGTTTAAATATACCGAACTGCAAACCAGCTACGGTATTAACAACGTGGCTATTGTAAGAGGCCGCCCGAAAATTCTGAACCTGCGCGATCTGATTTCTGAGTTCGTTGAGTTCAGAATGGAGGTTATTATCAGAAGAGCGAAATATGAACTGAAAAAGGCACGTGAGCGTGCTCATATTTTACAGGGCTACCTGATTGCGCTGGATCACCTGGATGAGGTAATTGCGTTAATCCGTAATTCATCTACTCCGGAAGTGGCGAAGGATGGATTAATTAACGCCGGCTGGGGCATTGATGAAATTCAGGCCAAAGCGATACTGGAACTGCGTTTACAGCGCCTTACCGGTATGGAAAGAGATAAGATTAAGGAAGAATACGACAATCTGATGCAGATTATTAACCGCCTGGAAGAATTACTGGCCAGCGAAGCTCTGCGTTACGATCTTATCAAAACCGAATTACTGGAAGTTAAAGAGAAATTTGGCGATCCACGTAAAACAGAGATTCAATACATGGCAGATGAAATGCGTATTGAGGACCTGATTGAAGAAGAAAACGTGGTAATTACCATTTCTCACCTGGGTTATATTAAACGTACTTCCGCTACTGAATACAGGCAGCAGCGCCGTGGCGGCCGTGGTGCCGTAGGCAGCAAAACCCGCCAGGAAGATTATGTAGAGCACCTGTTTGTAGCTTCTACACACGATGCCATGATGTTCTTTACCGAAAAAGGACGTTGTTACTGGCTGAAGGTGTACGAAATTCCGGAAGGTGATAAAACAGGTAAAGGACGTGCTATCCAGAACCTGATTCAGATACCTACAGATGATAAGGTGAGAACCATTATTAATGTGAAGAATCTGAATGATAAAGATTTCGTAAACAGCCATTACATTATCCTTTGCACCAAAAAGGGTATTATTAAGAAAACTTTACTGGAAGAGTTCAGCCGCCCGAGAGCGAATGGTGTTAACGCCATCAGCATTGTGGAAGGCGATCAGCTGCTGGAAGCTAAAATGACCAACGGTACCAGTGAAATTATGATGGCGGTGAAAAGTGGTCGTGCTATCCGCTTCCCCGAAGAGAAAGTACGTTCTACCGGCCGCGGTGCAATTGGTGTTCAGGGTATAGAAGTAGACGACGAAACGGATGAGGTGATTGGCATGATATGTGTCAATAAGGAGGACACTACAAAAACCGTTCTGGTGGTAAGTGAAAAAGGGTTTGGTAAAAGAACCCCGGTTGATGAATACCGCATTACCAACAGAGGCGGAAAAGGCGTGAAAACCATCAGTATCACCGAAAAAACCGGTCATCTTGTGGGGATTGTTGATGTGGAAGAGAAAGAAGATCTTATTATTACCTGTAAATCGGGTATTACGCTCCGTACCGCTATTTCCAGCATTAAAGAAGCAGGCCGTGCCACTCAGGGGGTTAAATTGATCCGTATGAGTGATACCGACGAAATTGCTGCTATTTCAAAAATTGAAGAGCAGGAAGAGCCGGCAGAAGAAAATGCAGAAAACGTGGAAGGCGCAACAGAGGCAGGAACAGAATCAAACGGGGCAGGAGAAAATCAGGCACCGGAAAGCGGAGAGGAAGAAGCAACGACCGAGAATTAAAAGAAATACCCAACATTAAAAAAATGATGTGTTTATGAACATGAAAAACCTACTGTTAGCAGTAAGTATGATGGTTGCTGGCAAGGCTGTAGTGGCTCAGAAACTGGATGAGCCGAACAAGTTGTTATTGCTGAGCAAATATGAAGATGCCAAAAAGGAAATAGACAAAACCTTTGCTGATCCTAAGGCTTCTGAAAACCCGGCAGCTTTGTTACTGAAGGCTAAAATTTATGCGGAAGTATACTTTGATAGCAGCCTGAAAGGCAAATATCCTGATGCAGGTGAGCAAACTTACGATGCTATTAAAAAATACGCTGCTAAAGATCCTACTTTAAAAGCGCTGAAGGAAGAAAACGGTATGCGTGCTGTAAGCATTGTATACTCTTCTAAATTTAATGAGGGCCGTAAAGCATTCCAGGAAAGCAAATGGGATGAAGCACTGAAAGATTTTGTTGTTGCAGAAGACATGGGCGATTTTATTTCTAAAAATGGCCTGGGCAACAACAAACAGAATATCGACACCTTTACAGTAGTTTACGCGGGTTATGCTGCACAAAACGCTAAAAATACCGAGCGTGCACTTCATTACTACAAAAAATTCGCCGCAGAAAAAATTGGTGGTAAAGACTTCGTTGAAATTTACCGTTATCTGCTGAATGCTGCACTGGACGCTAAAGATGCAGCTGAATTCAACAAATACCTGGCTTTATCTAAGGAGTTATATCCCAACGAAAGCCAGCTGTGGAATGCTTACGAAATGGAGTTCATGACCAAGAACGCCAGCCTTACACAAATGCTTTCCAAGTATAAAGAAGCAGATGGCGCAGGTAAGCTTACCGGTAAAGAATATATTACTTACGCTGAATATTTTGCCAACGTTCCTAAAGAGGAATTAAGCAAACTGGACAGCGCAGAGCAGAACAACGTAAAATGGATGGCTTCTGAAGCTTTTGGTAAAGCTTTCGCCAGCGAGCAGAACGGTGTTTATGCATTCAACGCAGGTGTATTGCTGTATCAGCAGTTTAACGCACTGGAAGATCAGTTTTATGCTTTACGTGGCGAAGGCGCTGCACTGAAAGCAAAACGTGAAGAAGTTGTAAAACAACAAACAGCACTGGCTGATAAATCCATTGACTGGATGGAAAAAGCTTACAACATTCTGAAAGCTAAAACTGAGCGTGAAAAAGTAGAAACATCCTGTTTATCTAAAAGCGTAGATTTTCTTGCAAACCTGTATCAGTGGAAGAGAGATAAGGCGAGAGGCAAGAGCGTTCCTGACTACGATAAGTATGATGCTAAATACAAGCAATACGATTCCGAGCACGGAATGTACAAATAAACAAAAATGCCCCGTGAGCAACGGGGCATTTTTGTAAACATCAACTTAACATAATGCTAATTATGGGTAATTATTTAAGCTTGAACAAAGGAGTGTGGCGTGAACAAAATGAATATGGCAACCCGGATGGTGCGTTTTAAATTGCTATAGAATCTGTATTTAACATCTGTTGGTTAGAAACTGTTTTCTATGAAGCAAAAATTAAACAACATTTTGCTGGTTGACGATGATGCTGCTGTAAACTTCATCAATTCCTTTCTGCTAAGAAAAATGGACTGCGCAGATAAAATTACCATCCGTGAAAACGCCATACTGGCGCTGGACTATCTGAAAAACAATTTTAGCGAGGGTAATGCTGCACCGGATCTGATTTTTCTGGATATAAACATGCCTTGTATGAACGGCTGGGAATTTATAGAGGAATTCCGGAAACTGCCGCACACAATTACGCACAACAGCCCGATTGTTATGTTAACCACCTCCACAAATCCGGACGACGAAGAAAAAGCATTGTGTATTCCTGAAATAGCTTCCTTCAAAACAAAGCCGCTGAGCCGGGATAAAATGAATGACATTATGCTGCAGCTGTTTCCGCATTTGTTTCTTAAAGCGGTGTAATTGATTCTGTATTCTCCAGTTGGATGGTAAAATAAAAAGTGCTGCCGGCGCCTACGGCAGATTCTACCCAGATGGTACCGTTGTGCAACGCTGCAATTTTGGTACAATGCGCCAGGCCAATGCCGGTTCCTTCGTAATGTGTCCGGGAATGCAGGCGTTGGAAAATAACGAATATTTTTTCCCGATATTCCGGTGGAATCCCAATTCCGTTGTCTTTTACCGAGAACAGCCATCCGGCATCCTGTTTCTCAGCCTCTATAGAAATCATAGGAATACTATCCGGAGCCTGAAACTTAACTGCATTGGAAATCAGATTCTGAAACAACAGCTTTAGCTCTACCGGATACACTAATAATACAGGCAAAGGCGCTACGGCAACATGGGCCAGTTTTTCATGTAACAGCGTTTGTAAGTCAGAAAGCACTTCCGCTACCAGTTTGTTACAGTCGGTTATTTCGGTATGTTTATCCCGGCCAATGCGGCTGTAATCCAGCAATGCTTTGGTAAGGTGCTGCATACGGGTAGCAGCGTCGCTGATAAAATCCAGATACTGTGCCTCGGTTTCATCCATGTTTTCTCCGTACTCGGTTTTAAACAGTTCCACCAGGCTGGTCATAGTACGTAACGGTTCCTGTAAGTCGTGGCTGGCTACGTAGGCCAGCTGTTCCAGTTCTTTATTTTTTACCTCAGTATCGCGAATGTGGTGTTCCAGCTTTTCTGCCATGGCGTTATAAGCAATGGCAACAGCTCCAATTTCATCCCTGGCGTACACTGCCGCGCGCTTACCCCATTGGCCTTTGGTAAAGGCGCGTGCAGCTACCAGTATGCCATTCAGGCCTTTTTTAATGCCCCGGTTAACATAAATGGCCAGCAGCAAACCCGATATTTCTACCGTAAGGGCTATACCAAACAGCAGCTTCAGTACAAAATTTTCCAGCCATCGGGAACCTGCCCCCAGCGCGTAGGAAAACTCGTTTTCCTTTTCAGTAATTCCCCGGTTAATAGGCTCAATTCTAACCAGCAGATTGTGAATTACTTTTTCATCCGGCCTGGGTCGGTTTATTTCTGTGTGCAATTGATCGCCAATCTGAATCAATTCCGTAAGGGCGGCTTCGGCAGCTTCCCAGGCTGCTACGGCTTTACTGATGTAATAATTGTCATGAAATCGCCGCATCAGGTTCACCATGCCGTCAATATCATCTTCATGTACGCCGCCTTTGCGAAAAGATTCGTGTATAAGCTTTCTGTCGGGTTTCGGTTTCATCATTTCCCGGCGGGCAACACCATCATTAAGCGGAATTTCCAGGTTCTTTTTATATTGGATATAATCTGCCTCCTGGCGGTTTACTCCATATAATAACAGGTAGTAAACCGCATCTTTCTGTCCTTTACTCCACAAGCCCTCGCCACCCACATAACCACGCAAGGCAGACAGCGTGCTTACAGAAAAAAACAAGGCAAACAGTTCCAGCCCTATTAACAGGGCCATAATACCTACAGTAAAATAGAGTTTTTTCGCAATGGATATATCTGCGAAACGTTTCAACAGTAATGTCATCCTTTCAGCTTAATAAGTACAATTAAGGCTGGTAAACCACCGGATAATGGATTTCAAAAACTGGTTGTTCTACAGGATAATTGGACGGGTAACGGATGACACAAATATAGTAACAGTACCGCTTATTTACCGGGGTTTAGACTTCAGATTGCCATAAGTACCCGTAGTATCAGTTGTATGTGTGCTATCGAGCGAAAAAATATAACGTACCATTTCCTGCGCATCTGCAGTGGAAACATACGGATGTGGTGTCATTTCTACCGGGCCCCAGATGCCTTTACTGCCGTCTATAATACTGTTGGAAAGCTTGTTTACATTTCCTTCAATATGCTGATATTTTTGGGCAATCGTTTTAAAAGCCGGACCGGTTACCACACTGTCTACTGCATGGCAGGTAAAACAATCTGATTTCGTAATCAGCTGCGCACCAGCCAAAACCTCATTTGTGGCGGTTTGTGCGTTGTTAATAAGGTTGTCGGTAGCAGTAGCTGTACCGGTGGAATTGCCAGACTGGCGACAGGATACTGTAGCAACTACCAGAGCAGCGGATAAAAGCATGGATAATTTCATAGGTTTTTCATTTTAAGATGATTGTTTCAAGGATTATGCCGGAGCATCCGGGTATACCAGCAGGAGAGTGCCCGGTACAATTTCTGCCTCTACCCTACTTTCAGGCCCTCTGAATTCGCCATCTATCTGGAATGGTCCCGGAGTTTTTGTGTTGATTATTAGCTTCTTACAAGCTATAATTTCTATATTCCAGGGATTAAACGGTTTGCGGGTAATCAGCATTTTTATAATTTCTCCCAACGGCAGTTTTCTTATAATCACCAGTTCAAACCGGCCGTCGTTTATTTTCCCCTGCGGGTTAACAATGGCGCCCGTACCATATTTGGTGGCGTTGGCAATAATAGCCATCAGTGCTTTGCGGTTAAAGGTTTTGCCATCTGCTTCAATCAGCAGTTTTAACCGTTTCCATTTTGGCCGCTGTCGTAACATGGTAAAAAGCGCACGCGCATATCCAAGCATTCCGCGTTGCGGTATCTCTTCAAAATATTGTAACAATAAAGCGTTTAAACCAATGTCACTCAGGTGAATACACCATTCATTATTTACTTTAATTAAATCGGTGGCACGTGGCTTTCCATATACTGCCAGCTCCAGGGCGGCAGTCAGGTTTACAGGCAATCCCAATTCTGCTGCCATTCCGTTTGCGGAGCCCGTGGGTAATATGGACAGTGGTATATGGGTGCCTGCCAGAATACCCGCCAGCATTTTAACGGTGCCATCGCCACCTGCAACAATTACGCGTTGCGGCTGGTGCGTTTTTACCAGCGCCTCAATATCGCCAACACAATCTCCCTCAGAGGGCAACTCATGAATATGGGTAGCATAACCAGGGTTAACCTTATTCAGCCATTCCTGAATAAGTGATGCAGTATTTTTTTGACCGGAGCCTGCGGCCGGATTAACAATAAAAAGTAGTTGCATGTTTGGGGCTTTACATAGAATGCCGGTATGGTTTTTAGACGAACATCATACCAGAAACGGATAAGCTGATGAAAAGATGGCTATTGAAACAACTGGGGCTGAAAGAAGGCATTGCCATTAAGGTGTATCGTGGGTTTGGGCATGCACAGCAACTGCATATATATGGTCATGTACTTAGTATAAGCACCGACCAGAAGCCCCATAAAAACACCATCTGGCGCAATATACGTATGCTGCTGGGATTGTTTTTCCAAAAGCCGGTGGCGGGTATGCAGGTACGGTTGCAATGGGGTACTGCCAGTGTAAGTGGTGTTACAGAAACAGATGGCTTTTTCAGGCTGGAGTGGAGCGCAGACAGCAGTGTGCCCGCAGGCGAGCATGCCGTAACGGTAATTTGTTATAACGGAACAGAGGAACTGGCCCGTTGCCAGGGCAGGCTAACGGTGCCGCATATTACACAACTGGGAATTATTTCAGATATAGATGATACTTTTCTGGTATCTTATTCAGCCACCCGTTTAAAGCGGCTGGTTACCCTATTGGGTAACAATGCAGAAACCCGGAAGGCGTTTGACGATGTGGCCAGACACTATCAGTTGTTACAATTTGCACAAAACACCGGTGCTAATCCCAACCCTTTCTTTTACATCTCCAGCAGCGAATGGAATTTATACAGCTACCTGCGGCAGTTTCTGCAGGTGCAAAAAATGCCGCAGGGCATACTTTTATTGAATCAGCTGAAGCGATGGAATGAATTATGGAAAACCGGCAGAACGCGCCATCAGGGAAAGTTTGCCCGTATAGTGCGGGTAATGGAAGCTTTTCCGGAGCAGTCTTTTTTGTTGCTGGGCGATAACTCTCAGCAGGATCCTGTTATTTATGCTTCGGTAGCCGGCCATTTTCCGGGTCGTATAAAAGCCATCTATATCCGTTCGGTAGTGGAAAAAAACAATACGGCTACCGAAGCATTATTGCAGCCCCTGCAGCAGGCGGGTATTCCCTGTTGCCTTTTCAGAGAAAGCAAAACAGCCATAGCCCATTCCAGAGAAATTGGCTTAATTCCAAATACCCAATAACCTTCTTATTACCACAGCTTCTCCGGTATGGTACGCAGTATGGTCGGCAATTAACATGGCTTCCCTTATCATGTTCTGATTATTGTCAGCATGGGCAAATGGCGTAAACAGGTCTATATCAGGCGTTTCCAGCAACTCAATAAAAGCTTTGCGGTCGGCATTAATGGTGCGTAAAGTTTTATCCCACTCGCTATTGCTGGCTGGTTCCGGTTTTTCAGGCCAGTATTCATCGGGCCATTGAGGCGATTGATGGCTGGGGTTACGGCAAAACTCCAGTATGTCCCATTGTGTAATACGGATATGTTCCGCCAGTTGCCATAAGCTGTAGGGAAGTCCTTCGGGTACCACTCCCCTATACTTCTGTTCAATATTTTCAAATGCTTTTTCTACGCTAACATGGGCGTTGCCACCGTTCAGTAAATGTTTTAACGAGGATAGAATGGCTGCGTGGCTGGCAGCGGTTGTTGATCTGGTGCTCATAGTATTCTTTTTTGCAGGTTTACTTATAAAATAATGCCAGCCATAGGTAAATTCTGCTGGTATGTTATTTGAGCCCGCATACACCACACTATCAACTCACCATAAGGTAATAAGAATGAATACAGTGGATGCGATTGTTATCGGCAGCGGACAGGCAGGTACCCCCCTTTCTAAAAAGCTGGCCTCAGCGGGATATAAAACAGTGCTGATTGAAAAAGAACATGTAGGCGGTACCTGTGTAAATGAAGGCTGTACCCCCACCAAAACGCTGATAGGCCATGCTACCATTGCCGACCGGGTACGTAACAGCGCGCAATGGCATGTATTTGCCCCGGGCATGACTGTTGACTACGAAGCCATCTGGAAAAAGAAGAACGAAGTGGTACAGCGTTTCCGCGATGGTTCGGAGGCGGGTATAAAAGCTACAGAAGGGCTGCAACTGGTATATGGTGAGGCGGCTTTTACCGGACCCAATACCGTAGAAGTGCAATTACCCACCGGCGGAAGAGAACTTTACTACGCAGAAAAGATATATATCAATGCTGGTTGCCGGCCTGCTATTCCGGATATACCCGGGCTTGCGGAAGTACCTTACCTTACTTCTAAAGAATTGCTGCAACTGAACCAGCTACCTCAGCATCTGATTATTCTGGGAGGCAGCTACATTGCGCTGGAAATGGCCCAACTGTTTCACCGGCTGGGAAGTAAGGTTACTGTTTTAGAAAAATCTCCCGCGCTGCTGTACAAGGAGGATGCTGATATCAGTGAATGTATTCACGGCATACTTCAGCAGGAGGGCATTACCGTACATACAAACGTTTCTATTGACCGCATAGAGCGGCAGATGAATGAAGATGTTGTAGTGCATCTGCATAAAAACAAATTACCGGAAACGCTTACCGGAACCCACTTACTGGTGGCTACCGGGCGAAAATCGAATGCCGATAAACTAAAGGTAGAAAATGCGGGATTACTTATTGATAATAAGGGTTTTATACAGGTTGATGCTTATTTGCAAACCAACGTTCCGGGCATCTATGCTTTGGGAGATATTAAAGGAGGCCCGGCGTTTACCCATGTAGCCTATAACGATTATGTAGTCATTCTCCGCAATTTGCTGGAAAACAAAGGATTGAATATAGAAGGTCGTATTGTGCCGTATTGTATGTTTACCGATCCGCAACTGGGCCGTGTAGGTATTACCGAGCGGGAAGCACGGGAAAAAGGCATTCCCATTACCGTGTTTACCTTACCTATGACCCGCGTGGCCAGAGGTATAGAAACCGGGTTTACCAAAGGCATTATGAAGGCAGTTGTACACAGCGAAACCGATCATATACTGGGGGCAGCTATTATAGGAGAACAGGCCGGAGAAACCATTACCGTATTACAAATGGCTATGTTGGCCGGGTTCACAAGAGAAGATATCCGTTATATGATGATAGCGCATCCTTTATATGCAGAATCGCTTAATAACCTGTTTATGCAGCAGGGGAAATAATCTGCCTTACGTATCTTACAGGATAAGACTTTGGGTAGCATTTTCTACAATACATCATCCGAACGCACAAATTACATGGTTGAATTAGCAGGCATATCAAAAAGTTTTCATTCCTATAAAGCAGTAAATGATGTATCATTTACTGTTAATGATGGCGAAATAATGGTGCTGCTGGGCACCAGCGGGTGCGGTAAAACTACCACGCTTAAAATGATAAACGGGCTTATACAACCCGATAGTGGTACCATAAGTATTGGAAAAGAAACGCTTACAGCAGCCAATGCTACCCGGTTGCGCCGTAAAACAGGCTACGTAATGCAGCAGAACGGATTGTTTCCGCATTATACTGTAGAAGAAAATATAGGGGTGGTGCCCACGCTTTCAGGCTGGCCCCGCCATCGTATACGCGAGGCTACTTATACCTTGATGGAGCGGTTACAACTTTCGCCAGACAGGTTTGCAGCAAAATATCCCGCTATGCTCAGCGGGGGGCAGCAGCAGCGGGTAGGCATTGCCCGCGCACTGGTAGCCGATCCGCCCCTGTTACTGATGGATGAACCCTTCGGGGCGCTGGACCCTGTTACACGGCTGCAGGTGCGGGAAGACTTTATGGGGCTGGAAGAAGCAGGTGCGCGCACTATTATTATGGTAACGCATGATATTGAAGAAGCTTTTATGCTGGGCAACCGCATTTGCCTGATGGATAGTGGCCGTATTGTGCAGTTGGGCACGCCTGCAGAATTGCTTTTTAAGCCGGCCGGCGACTTTGTGCGTACCTTTTGTAACCCCCACCGCACTTTACTGGAATTCCGCGTTATACGTATAGAGAAACTATGCCCCTGGCTGCCCGATTATACACCTGATAATAATGCAGCTACCGCTACCCTGCCCGCTACAGCCGATTGCTGGCAGGTAATGGAGTTATTATCAACTGGTACAGAACTGGTTACTACCCACTGTGCCGGAAAGCAGAAAATGATAAACCGGGTAAATTTACCAGAGGCCATGAACCAGTACAAAAAAGCTTTACAACACAAATAATGAACGATCAGCCTTCTTTGTGGGTTTTTATACAACAGCAGTCCGGTAAACTGCTGCAACAAACACTGGTGCATATAGGCCTTACGGTTAGCGCCCTGCTTATAGCCGTAACAGCGGGTGTATTGCTGGGCATCTGGATAAGCCGGCGTAAAAACATGGCCGGTATAGTGCTGGGTATTGCCGGGGTACTGCAAACCGTACCCAGTATTGCGCTGCTGGGTTTTATGATTCCTTTACTGGGCATTGGTGCCAAACCGGCCATTGTAGCGCTGTTTTTATATGCGCTGTTACCCATCATACGCAACACGTATACAGGCATTACCGGTATTGACCCTGCTATAGTGGAGGCTGCCCGGGCCCTGGGTATGACTCCCAAACAAATACTCACAAAAGTACAGCTGCCGCTGGCCATGCCGGTAATACTGGCGGGCATACGTACCGCGGCAGTGATTACTGTGGGGGTAGCCACGCTGGCAGCCTATATAGCAGCGGGCGGTTTGGGCGAGTTTATATTTGGTGGTATAGCACTTAATAATACCAACATGATACTGGCGGGTGCCATACCTGCCGCGCTGCTGGCTTTGCTGTGCGATGCGGTATTGCATCTGCTGCAGCGCCTCAATATCCGTAAAATGAAACGGGCGGCGGCGGTAATGCTGGTGGCGTTGCTGGCCGGATCGCTTATTTACTGGTTGCCGGCAACACGCAGCCATAAACTGCTGGCAGGTTTTACACCCGAATTTATGGGCAGGCACGATGGATATCTGGGTTTACAGCAGGTTTACGGCATGCAGGTGTCTACCGTAGTTATTAATGATATGATTATGTACAAGGCTATTGCCGGTAAAACGCTGGATGTTATCAGTGGCAGTACCACCGATGGCCGGGTAAAAGCGTACAATCTGGTGGCCCTGGAAGATGATAAACATATCTTCCCCCCTTACTACGCAGCGCCCCTGGTGCATACCAAAGTGCTGCAGCAATACCCGCAGCTGGAGCCGGCTTTGAACCTGGTGGCTGGCAGAATTAATGATTCAGTAATGACGGCGCTTAATTACCGGGTAGATTATAATGGAGAAAGCCCCGAAAAGGTGGCTAAAGATTTTCTGGCAGCACAAGGTTTGTATAAACAACCGCAGGGAGGCAGAAACGGGCGCATTGTTATAGGGGCCAAAATGTTTGGCGATGGGTATGTGCTGGCTGCCTTGTACAAACAACTGCTGGAAGGCCATACCGGCCTGGAAGTTGTAACAAAAACCGGCCTGGGGGGTACTAAAATCTGTTTTGATGCATTGGTAAACCGGCAGATTGATTTGTATCCGGAATATACCGGTACCGGATTACTGGTATTGTTACAGGCTCCTCCGGCGGTAACGGACAGCCTGATTGCTTACCCGGAAAAGGTTTATGCACATGTAAAAGCAGAGTTTTTGCAACGGTATGGTTTACAGTGGTTAAAGCCGGTTGGCTTTAATAATACCTACGCATTAATGATGCGGCGCGAACAGAGTGAGGCTTTGCAGGTGCATTCCATATCGCAGCTAAAAACGTATATCAACACACAACCGCGCTTATAACGAGATTTTATGCAACTATTAAACGAGTACAAAAAGGTGCGCGACCTTAGCGTTACCATTTGTCAGCCTCTTAAAACAGAAGATTATGTAGTGCAACCTGTGGTAGATGTTAGCCCGCCCAAATGGCACCTGGGGCATACCACCTGGTTTTTCGAAACCTTTTTGCTGGTGCCTCATTGCGCCGGCTACCAGGTATTTGATGCAGATTACAACTTTGTGTTTAACAGCTATTACGAGTCGGTAGGCAAAAGAGTAATACGTACCGATCGTGGTAACCTCAGCCGCCCTTCGGTAGAAGATATTTACAGTTACCGTAATTATGTAGATGCCGCTATGGAGCAATGGCTGCTGGAAGAGCTGAGCGAAGAACTGCAGCAACTGCTGATATTAGGGCTGAACCATGAAGAGCAGCATCAGGAATTATTATATACCGATATTAAGTATATACTGGGGCACAACCCTTTAATGCCTGCCTACGGCAACCGGCCGCAGGGGGCAGCTTCTGTGGCGGCCGAACCTAAAACAGGCATATCTGTAAAAGAAGGCGTATATGAAATAGGCTATGCCGGTAACGGATTTTGTTTTGATAACGAGCATGCCCGCCATAAAGTATACCTGCAGAATTTTACCATTCAATCTGCCCCGGAAACCAATGCCGGCTATCTGGCATTTATTGAAAGTGGTGGCTATAACGATTTCCGGTACTGGCATGCAGAGGGCTGGGATTGGGTGCGCAACCATCAGGTACAGGCGCCACTTTACTGGCATCAGTTAAACGGGCAGTGGATGTACTATACCTGGGAAGGCTTGCAGCCGCTGGCTATGAATGAGCCCGTAGCCCATGTAAGTTATTACGAGGCGGCGGCTTATGCAGCCTGGAAGGGTATGCGCCTGCCTACCGAGTTTGAATGGGAAATTGCAGCGCAGCAGTTTAACTGGGGGCAGCGTTGGGAATGGACAGAAAGCGCCTACCTGCCCTACCCCGGCTTTGTAAAAGCGCCAGGTGCTATAGGCGAATACAACGGTAAGTTTATGGTTAGCCAGATGGTATTGCGCGGGGCCTCTGAAGTTACGCCGCCCGGCCATAGTCGCATTACTTACCGCAATTTTTTTCATCCGCACCTGCGCTGGCAGTTTACCGGCATAAGGCTTGCCAGATAATATACACTTTAAAAGACCTACGCTATGCAAACAAACACCCTTTTGGCAGAACAGTCAAACACCCAGGTGCTAACGGTTTACCGGAATCAGTTTTTACAGGATGTAATTGAAGGATTAACAGGCAGCCCCAAACGGCTGGACTCGAAATATTTCTACGATGCTAATGGTGATAAGCTGTTTCAGCAGATTATGCAATGTCCGGAGTATTACCCTACCCGTTGCGAAATGGAGATATTAAAGCGGCAACGGGGTGCTATTACCAGTACTATTAACGCACTGCTGCCCTCTTACGATGTAATTGAACTGGGGGCGGGCGATGCTACCAAATCTGTTTACCTGTTACAGGAAATGATACAGACCGGTACCGATTTTACCTATTACCCGGTAGATATATCCGGAAGCATTATTTCTGAACTGGAAAACAAACTGCCCCAGACTTTGCCGGGTTTGCAGGTAAGGGGGTTGCATGGCGAGTATATGCGCATGCTGCATCAGGCTTCTGAATTGAGTAATAAAAACAAGCTGGTGTTATTTATGGGTGCTAATATCGGCAATTTTGATACCCGCCAGGCGCTTAACTTCTGCCGCCAGCTGAGAAGGCAGTTGAAAGAAGGCGATTTGCTGATGATTGGCTTTGATCTTAAAAAACATCCTGCTGTTATTCTGGATGCCTATAGCGATAGCCAGGGCATTACCCGCGCTTTTAATCTTAACCTGCTGCATCGTATTAACCGCGAACTGAATGCAGATTTCAAACTGCGCCTGTTCGATCATTATGCCAGTTACGACCCTGCTACCGGTGCCTGTAAAAGTTATCTGGTAAGCCTGGCCAACCAGAAAGTGCGTATAGGTAATACTGTTACAGTGGAGTTTGAAAGAGATGAATGTATTTATATGGAGATATCTCAGAAATACACGCCTCAGGAAATACAGCAGCTGGCTTTTTCGGCAGGTTTTACTCCCGTGGCCGATTTCAGAGATACCAAAAACTGGTTTGCAGATTGTTTGTGGAAAGTATAATCAGCTTACTTTTCCGGCAGTGCAGCAGATGGGTAATTGTCTTTCAGCTGCACGCCGGTCAATTGCCGTAAAAATGCCTGCTGCACCAGATAGTGAATTTTATGTGCCGCTTCGGCCGGTGGCAATCCCGCCGGTCGTATGTTAGAAATACAGTTTCTTGCTTCATCAGTAAGTCCGGGTCTGGGGTTATACGTCATGTATACTCCCAGGCTGTCCGCGGCGCTTAAGCCCGGCCTCTCTCCAATCAGTAATAAGGCCAGTCTGGCTTTTAGCAAATAAGCCGTTTCATCACTAATGCCTACACGGGCCTGCTCAATAATAGCAAGTGGCGATAACGTAAAACCCTGGTTACGTAGTAGCGGCACCAGGGTATGCAGCAGTGCCGGGGCATGTTGCTGCACTGCTATGGCAGAAAGCCCATCACCCACCATCAAAGCTATATCTGTGGTACCTGTTGTGTGTTGTTGTAACAATGCGGCAGATGGCAGCGATAACTTCCTGCCCATATCGGGATGTTGCAGATACTCCTCTCTGCTGCCCGCCTGGCTATGTAATTGTAGTAAAGGTAGTTTCAGCGGGGCCAGCGCCTCTGCAAGCAAATGGGTTTGTAACGGGGTATGTACCGCATCGCGTGCCAGCGCATGTGCCATGCGAAAATGAAGTTGTTCCTGTAAAGGAACAGCTGTGCCGGTGCGGCCCAGCGCAATCCGCGCATGCGTAAAAGCTTTCAGTTGCTGCCAGGCATCTTCATGAATAATATCACTCATACACGGGTATTAAAACGGTTGCTGTAACAATTTGTGGCCGGGTGTTACGGGTAAAATATGTCCCTGTTGGTTCATGATGCCCTGTTGCCGCAGCCAGGCTGCAAACTCCGGAGCGGGCTGCAGGCCCAGTACTTTTCTTATGTATAGGGCATCGTGAAAAGAAGTGGACTGATAATTAAGCATAATATCATCTGCACCTGGCACTCCCATAATGTAGTTACAGCCAGCCACACCCAGCAGGGTAAGCAGGTTGTCCATATCATCCTGGTCGGCTTCTGCGTGGTTGGTGTAGCACACATCTACCCCCATGGGCAAACCCATCAGCTTACCGCAGAAATGATCTTCCAGTGCGGCACGTGTAATCTGTTTACCATCGTACAGGTATTCCGGACCAATAAAGCCCACTACTGTATTTACCAGAAAAGGATCAAAATGTCTTGCCACGGCATAAGCCCGTACCTCGCAGGTTTGCTGGTCTACCCCGTGGTGGGCGTTGGCAGAAAGGGCGCTGCCCTGGCCCGTTTCAAAATACATTACCTGGTTACCAATGGTGCCCCGTTGCAAACTACGGGTAGCTTCATTGGCTTCCTGTAACAGGGCCAGGGTAATACCAAAACTGCTGTTGGTTTTTTCGGTGCCTCCTATGGATTGAAAAGCCAGGTCTACCGGCATACCCTGCTCTACCATTTGCAGGGTGGTGGTAACATGGCATAGTACACAACTTTGTGTGGGTATCTGAAACCGTATACGCAACTGATCCAGCATCCGTAGCAGCGAGGCGGTTATTTCCGGGCTGTCGGTGGCCGGGTTAATGCCTATTACAGCATCGCCGCTTCCGTATAACAATCCGTCCAGTATAGATGCTGCAATACCCTGCATATTATCCGTAGGGTCGTTGGGTTGCAGCCGCACTGCCAGGTGGCCTTTCAGGCCAATGGTGTTTCTGAAACGGGTTACTACTTCACATTTCGCTGCCACACTTATCAGGTCCTGGTTACGCATCAGCTTGCTTACAGCAGCTACCATTTCGGGGGTTAATCCTCTGGCCAGCTGCCGCAGGGTTGCTGTATCCGCATAGTCGCTCAGTAACCAGTCACGCAACTGACCTACGGTAAAACTGCTTACCGGTGCAAAGGCAGTTGTATCATGCGTATCTAAAATCAGCCGGGTTACTTCATCTGTTTCATAAGGCACCAGGGCCTGTTGTAAAAAAGTTGTAAGCGGTACATCTGCCAGTGCCAGCTGTGCCGCTACGCGCTCTTTGTAACTGCCGGCAGCCAGTCCGGCCAGTACATCACCGCTTCGCAGTGGTGTGGCTTTGGCCAGCAACTCTGCCAGCGTATTAAAACGGTAAGTATGTTGTTGTATGGTATGCGCAAAGCTCATATGGTTACGGGTACCTTATGCTGGCCGGTTATGTAAAATACAATTATTACAGCTGTCATACCAGCAAAAAACAACAGGCTTAGCCAGGGGTAAAAGTAAATGATGGTAATACAGAATACACAGGCCAGTACCAGCGCTATGCCCGGCATCCACGGGTAAAAAGGCGCTACATATGGCCGGTTAAGCTGCGGGGCTTTGTTGCGTAACACAAACAGGCTTACCATACTGGTAATATACATTACCACGGCCCCCAGGGTAGATAAAATTACCAGCTTGCCGGTATCAAAACAGGCAAGCGCTGTAACGCCCAGTAAGCCACCGGCAAACAAAGCAATATGTGGCGTCTGAAACCGTGGGTTCAGCCTTCCCAGCAGGGCAGGTAAATAGCCACTTCTACCCAGTGCATATAACTGGCGCGAGTAACTGATGATGATACTATGAAAGGATGCGATAAGCCCAAACAGCCCGATACCGGCAAATAAACGGGTAATGCTGCTGTTTTTGCCCAGCACAATACCTATTGCTTCGGGCAATGGGTAATCAATAGCGCTCAGCTGCTGCCATTGCGTAACGCCCCCGGTAAATATCATTACCGCCAGTGCCAGCACGGTAAGGGTAACAATGGCAGATATGTAACCGCGTGGTATATCTTTTTTTATATCTCTTACTTCTTCTGCTACCATAGCCACCCCCTCAATACATACGTATAACCATATAGCAAAAGGCAGCGCTGCAAACAAACCACTCCATTTAACCGGCAGCGCCTGGTACAAAAAGTTGCTGATGCTGAAGGCAGGTGCAACAATACCCAGATAAATAAGTAATTCTGCCACCGCCAATAAGGTTACTATTACAGAAAACAGGGCAGATTCTTTAATACCTGCCAGGTTAATGGTAGTAAATACCAGGTAAGAAGCGATGGCCGTATACAGTACCGGAACGGCGGGATACAGAAAATGAATATAACTGCCCAGTGCAAAAGCTATGGCGGGCGCGGCAAACAAAAATTCGATAAGAGAGGCATAACCTGCTATCATCCCGCCCAACGGGCCCAGCGCCCTTAATGCATAAGCAAACGGGCCACCGGCATGCGGAATGGCCGTAGTAAGCTCTGTAAAACTGAAAATAAAGCAGATGTAGAAAAGGGTAACCAGCAGTGTGGCTATTAAAAAGCCTATAGTACCTGCTGCACCCCAACCGTAATTCCAGCCAAAATACTCTCCGGATATTACCAAACCAACAGCAATGGCCCAGATATGAATGGGTTTTAGCGCTTTTTTGAGCGAAGTATTAGCAGTTGCCGGCATGTTATATTATATTACAGTGAATATAATGTATTCTGCCTGCAATTCACATTACAGTTCTTTTTGGTATAACTGAAAGTTTTCGTCGTCAAAACATACAAAAATCACCTCGCTGATACCAGCGTTTGTATTTGTAAAACCCCTTACCGTTTCCAGGGCAATGGCTGCTGCCTTATCTTTTGGAAAATGATAAATGCCGGTGCTTATATTGGGAAAGGCGATGGTGTTAACACCATTGTCCAATGCCAGTTGTAAGCTGTTACGGTAGCAACTGGCCAGCAGTGCTTCTTCGGTGTTATTGCCTTTGTTCCAAACGGGGCCAACGGTATGTATCACAAAACGTGCGGGTAGTTTGCCGGCAGTGGTAATTACTGCTTCTCCGGTGGCGCATCCCCCCTGCCGGTTGCGTATCTGCCGGCATTCTTCCAGAATGGCCGGACCACCGGCTCTGTGTATGGCACCATCTACACCACCGCCACCCAGTAAGGAGGAGTTGGCAGCGTTAACAATAGCATCTGCCTGTATGCGGGTAATGTCGCCTTTAATCAAGGATATTCTGGTAGGCATGGTGGGTATGTTTGTGGCCTTATATAGGGCGCTGATAATTATAATAAAATAAGCCGCTATTCCTCCTTTGCTTCCATGGCAGCGCGTATTCTTTTTAGCATGTCCAACCGCATGTTTCTGATTCTTTCGGGAATAGCCTCGTCAGATAACATGGCAAAGCATTCATTAATAAGCCACGGGGCATCATTTACCAGCTCTGCTTTGGTAATATGCAGCGATGTAGGAATACGGCTTTCATTGGCCGAAAAGTAATCATGCAGTTCCTGCACTGCTTCAACTGATACGGGAGTAATTGCCATAGAACCAAATATACATATTTTTTACAGCTGCCGTAACAGCCGCCGGGTTGGTGTAATATTTGTCAATGCTCCCTTGTAAACCTGTCAAATTACACCTGAAAACAGAACATCGTGTTACGTATCCTGCTCTCTTTATTGTTAAGTGGTTGCTACCTGGTTATCCTTGCCCAGGAGCCTGTTATTGCAGATAGTTTAAAAACAGATTCAGCAAAGTATGGTGTGGCCCCCAAGCCGCTGCCTGCCGGGGAAGATATTTCCGGGCATTACGATATCAGCGATCTGGCGCGGAACATCTTTCATCCCGGCCGTCCTAAAGTCAATAAAAAATCATCCGGTATTATTATCGTTCCCAATATAGCCGCCAACCCCAGTATTGGTGCGCAGCTGGGTATTAAGGCGGTGGCAGGCCGCAAGCTGGGGTCCGATCCCAATACCTACTTGTCGGTAGCGGCCAGCTCTGCTTCTATTACCACCAAGGGAATTATTTACTTTTATATCAGCCACAACATTTATACACCCGGCAACAAATGGAATTTCCAGGGCAGTCTGGTAGCTGCTAAAACAGTTACGCCAGATTACGGGCTGGGCATAGCAGAAGCGCCTGCTATAGGTAATGGTATGGATTATATTCTTAACAATCCAGGTCGTAGTCCCCGGGCTTTAAATGCACAGTTTTACAATTTCAGAGAGAAGGTGTATAAAGAAATTAAGAAAAACCTGTTTGCCGGGCTGGGTGTATCGTTCGATATCCGGCGCAGAATAACAGAAAGAGATACCGCGTTAACACCTTATAAAATATACAGCGGCCGGCATGGTTTTGAAACCGGGCATTATATGGCCAACGGCTTGTTGTTTAACATTCAGTATACTACCCGCGATAATCAGAACCGCGCGTTTCATGGCATGTATGCCGATGTGGGGTTGCGCCTGAACCAGCGGTGGATGGGCAGCTCCCGCAGTGCGCTGCAGGCCAATTCTGACATACGTAAGTACATCAGCTTATCGCGCCGTAGTCCTGAGCATGTAGTGGCTTTATGGAACTGGGGGGCCTACCTTATTTCAGGTAATATACCTTATCTGGAGTTGCCGGGTACGGCTAAAGATATGAGCGCCAGAAGCGGCCGGGGGTATGTAGTGCAGTATTTCAAAGGCACACAATACAATTACAGCGAGGTGGAATATCGTTTTCCTATACTGCGCAATCAGTTTTTAAGTGGCGTTGTTTTTGGGCATTTACAAACAGCTAACGATGAATCGGGCACCCGCATATTTGAAAAATGGCAGCCTGGTGGCGGTCTCGGCCTTCGGGTGCTGTTTAACAAAACCACCCGAACCAACCTGTGTCTCGATTATGGCTGGGGCCGCTTTGGTTCCCGCGGCTTTTTTCTGGGGTTAAACGAGGCGTTTTAGCCCTCCCCCAGCCGTAAACAGCTATTTACATCCCTGGCCTGGGTAAGGCAGAAAACGCCTTTGTGTAACCAGGGCTTATTCATTCCGGAGCGATTTAACAGGGTTACTGAATGCCACTTTTGCCGCCTGAAAACTGATGGTAACAAGGGCTATAACGGCCACTATTAATCCCGAACCGGCAAACAACCACCATTGTATAGTGGTGCGGTAGGCAAAACCCTGCAGCCAGTTATGCATAAACATCCAGGCAAAGGGTACCGCAATCAGCGAGGCCAGTGCCACCAGCCATATAAAATCGCGCGAAAAAAGCCGGAGTATGGTGCTGGTATCTGCACCCAGTACTTTTCTTATACCCATTTCTTTGGTGCGTTGTGCGGCGGTAAAAGTGGCCAGGCCAAACAGGCCCAGGCAGGCAATAAATATGGCCAGTAAGGTAAAGCTGGCTGCTATGCTGCCCTGCTTTTGTTCCGTTTCGTACTGGCGTGCAAAATTATCGTCCAGAAAATGATACTCCGTAGTACCGGTGGCGTCAAACTGTTTATATACCTCATCCAGCCAGGCCAGTCCCTCCTGCTCCCTGCCCCGCGCTATTTTAACATACAGGTTGTCTTCCATATTGCTTACCGGGGGCATTACCATTACCAGTGGTTCTACTTTGTGCTGGAGTGAGTAGGTGTTAAAATCTTTCACCACGCCTACTATCGTACGTTCATCCGTGCTGCCGGCATCATTTATAGCAAATTGTATTCTTTTGCCTACGGGGTTGGCTATGCCCAGTTTCTTTTGCATGGTTTCATTAATCAGCGCAGCCGTATATTTATCGGCACCTCCGCCGGTTGCAAAATTGCGCCCGTAAAGCAGCTTAATATCCATAGTGGGCAGGTAGTCTGCATCTGCCATCAACTCCTGCGCGGCAACGGTAGCGGTGGTAAAACTGCCATCTTCCTTTTCAAAACGGTAACCTAAACCACCCAGGTCGTTGTTACCTATGGGGTTGCCGCAGGCAGCCACTCCTTCTATCACGGTGTTTTGCAGCAGCCTGCTTTTAATGGCAGCTACCTGGCTGCGCACCTGTTTGCTGTTGATATGAAAAGTAACCACCTGTTCTTTATTAAAACCCAGGTTCTGGTGCAGGGCAAACTGCAACTGCCTGTAAATAATAGCAGAACAGGAAATCATTACTACCGTTACCGCAAACTGAAATACCACCAGTGCCTTGCGGAATCGTACCCCGGCTGCCACACCGCCCATTTGCCCTTTTAATGCCGGTACGGTTTTAAAAGCAGAGAGAAATAAGGCAGGATACAGCCCGCTTATGAGGCCCGTAATGGCCGAAAAACCAAACAGAATAAGTATAGTGTTAGCCGTACCAAACCGCCATATGTTCAGCTCTTTTCCACTCAGGGCATTAAACCAGGGCATCAGTGCTTTCGCCAGTATTATAGCCAGTACCGCTGCCAGCATCGTTGCCAGCAACGCCTCGGTAATCAGCATACCTATAAGGTGTGTACGGCTGCTTCCTGATACCTTACGCACACCAATTTCTTTTACACGGGTAGCAGCGCGGGCGGTGGTCAGGTTCATATAATTAATCATGGCAATCAGCAGTATCAGGCCTGCTATTACCATAAACATATATACGCGGTTAATGCTGCCATTGCGGCCCGCCTCAAAGCTTAAAGCAGAGTGCAGGTGTATATCGGTCAGCGGCTGTAACGCTATGCTGTAATCTTTCACCTTCATCAATGACTGAATGGTAGCCTGGGCAAAAGCGGGCATTTTTGCCTGCAGCTGGTTAATCTGTACTCCTTTTTTAAGCAGTAAGTAGGTGTAAATATGAAAGTTTTGCCAGCCTTCGGTATAGCCCTGGTTAAAAGAGCGTACGGCGCTGAAGCGCAGGTGGCTGTTGGCAGGTACATCATCTATTACACCGGTAATAGTGTTGGGGTAGTTGTTGTCAAAATAAATGGTTTGTCCAATGGCTTTTTCCGGGCTGCCAAATAAGCGTTGGGCGGTGCTGCGGTCTACCACTATGCTTTGCGGCGCTGCCAGCGCGGTGGTGGCATCCCCTTCCAGAAATGTATAGCTGAATATAGTAAACAGGCTTTTATCGGCATAAATAATATTCCCCTGTTGCAGCTTTTTGCTGCCGGCGGTAATAACACCCCCTCCTTCCATATCTATACGTACCGCCGCTTCTATTTCCGGAAAAGCGGCCTGCAGTGCAGGGGCAAACGGGGCAGATACGGTTGCCTGGTGTAACTCATTGCCGTTCCACCGGGTGTGCTGGGTTACCCGTACAATGCTGTTGGCACGGGTATGGTAGCGGTCGTAACTGTATTCATCCAGTATATATAAGGCAATCATACCAAAAGCTGCCAGTGCTACCGCCAGGCCTGCCAGGTTAATTACAGCGTAGGTTTTATGTGTACGAAGATTGCGCCAGGCAATCAGAAAGTAGTTCTTAAGCATAAAAGCCGTTTTACATGTTTACACGCTTCAAAGCAGGTGCCAGCGGCTAATTGTTTGTAAAACATGTGATTAGTGTGAATGCAAATAGCTGTTCTGTACGATAGTGAACAGTATTTGTACGCTTATAACGTATTGCCGTGCTACCCGGTTGTTACAGTGGCTACCCCTGTAGCAATATACGCAGTTAATGTGTAAACTTATACAGGCAGCCGGGTGGTAACCTTACGGTATATATGCAGGAACACTTTGCCGGCTTACACAAAAAAGTGTAATAGCATTCATTTTTAAAAAAGCATATGTGCTCAGTATCAGTACTAAACCCATTCAGCGTTTTTTATACACTTAATAAAGGGCTTTTACTTACTGCTTATTTTGTTTACATTGTATACGCAAAACATGAGATAAACCGAAACTGCTGCTATGAACGCCGCTCCACTTTGTGTCTTCTACTTACCTAAAATAGTGCTACATGATGAAATGCCTTATTATGGCAGGTATGCTGCTGCTCAGTGCCGGCTGCCTGTTTGCGCAAACGCGCACTGTAACCGGTTCGGTTACGGGAGATTCCAGCAATGTGCCTCTTGCAGGGGCAACTGTTTCGGTTAAAGGAACAGCCACCTCAGTGGTAACCGATGTAAAAGGTGTGTTTAGTATTCAGGGGCCACCCGGTACTTTTACGCTGGAAGTGTCTTATATCGGCTACACCACGCTTACGGTACCTGTTGCTGCCGGTACCCCCACCGTATCGGTGCAGCTAAGCCGCGATAATGCGGAGTTAGGTGCCGTAGTGGTTACCGCGCTGGGGTTAACCCGGCAGGCCCGCACCCTCACCTATTCTACCCAAACCGTAAAGGGCGAAGAGCTTACGGCGGTTAAAACGCCCAACCTTATCAACAGCCTTAACGGTAAGGTGGCCGGTGTACAGATTAACCGCACCTCCGGCGGCGTGGGCGGTGCGGTGCGTATTACCATGCGGGGCGATAAATCTACCCGTAACAGTCAGCCGCTGTTTGTAATTGACGGGTTACCGGTGGTAAACCCAACCGGAGGCGTTAAGGTAGATATTTATGCTACCATGCCCGACAATGGCGATATCCTCAGTACCCTTAACCCCGATGATATTGAAAGTATTAACTTTTTAAAAGGGGCCAGTGCCGCAGCCCTGTATGGCAGCGCCGGTAGTAACGGTGTGGTGCTGGTAACCACCCGTAAAGGCCGCAGCGGCATCAGCAAAGTAGATTATTCCGGCAGTGTTACGTTTGATAAGGCGTATGTATTGCCTCAGCTGCAAAACAGTTATCTGCAAACCACGCCTACCACCGCTACCAACATGGGTAGCCGCGAAAGCTGGGGCGCTAAAGGGGGCAGTACAGATCATGTAAAAGATTTCTTCCGCACCGGTACTACCTTTATTAACAACGTAAGCTTTACCTCGGGCAGCGAAAAAGCCAGCAACCTGTTTTCTTATTCCAATACCAGCAACAAAGGCATTGTGCCTACCAGCCAGTTCGATCAGCATAACGTAAACTACCGCAATTCCAGCAAGCTGCTGGATAACCGGCTTACACTGGATGCTAATTTTATGGGCTCGCTGCAAAAGGTAAAAAACAGAATGGTACCGGGTACATATTTTAACCCGTTAACAGGGCTGTACCTGTTTCCACGTGGACTTAACTTTGCCGATTATGCCAATAATTACGAGTATTTTTCTTCTTCCCGTTATCTGAATGCGCAAAACTGGTGGAACCTGCATCTGGATAAAGGGTACACCGGTACCGATGAGCAGCAGAATCCTTACTGGATTCTCAACCGCAATGCCATTACCACCCACAACAAAAACGCTTATGTATCTGCCTCACTTAACTATAAGCTTAACAGCTGGCTGGCTATACAGGGGCGCGGTAACTACAACTACTATTATTCCGAGGCTGAGCGTGATATATATGCCACTACCCTATCGGTTATCAGCGGTACCAATGGTAAAGTATATAATAATAAAATTGATTCCCGAACCCTGTATAGCGATCTGTTGCTGATTGGCAATAAAGACCTGAGTAAAAACCTCAGTTTTAGCTTCACTGCCGGTGCTTCTATACAGGATATAAAAAGAATAAACACCACGCTGGAAAATGCCTTCCTTTCTTACCCGAATATCTTTGCCCAGAGCAATCTTATTTTCCCTGGCACCAACGATAACGGCCGGCATTATAAAATAGAAAACCACCGTATTCAAACACAGTCTGTATTTGCCAGCGTGCAGCTGGGTTATCAGAATAAGCTGTTTCTGGATCTGACGGACAGGCAGGAATGGTCTTCTACCCTCACCTTTACACCGCGGCAAACCTATAACTACTATTCAGCCGGTGCCAACGCAGTACTGAGCGATGTATTTAATCTACCCGCTGTGGTAAACTTTGCCAAACTGCGTGCTTCTTACGCTACCGTGGGTAATGGTATTGAAGACAACCGCACCAACCCCCAGCCCAATATAGACGCCGGTACATATGTAAGTCCCGATGGCGCGCCGGTTAAAGCCGGAGGTTTATATCTGCGGCCCGAACTGAATAAATCGGTGGAAGTAGGTACAGAATGGCGCTTGTTCAACAACCGTTTTACGTTAGATGTTACATGGTATAAATCCAACATCACCCACCAGTTTTTTAAAGATGTATCTATTATAGGTGGTGTGGCAGCAGGTACCAAAGGCGATATCAGCGCGGGTAATATACAAAACGCAGGTATTGAGCTGGTGCTGGGTTACAAAGTGGTTTCGCAAAAACATTTTACCTGGAACACCGGCCTCAATTTTACCCGCAATAAAAACACCATTAAACAGCTGTTTCCTTCCGAGGTATCGGTTGATCCGAATGTGAAGTACACGCTGGATGGTGGTGCGTTAAACTATGTAAAACAGGGCGGCTCGTTTGGCGATATTTATGGCAATACCTATAAGCGCAATGCCAGCGGGCAGATTATTGTAGATGCCAACGGCGCACCGCAGCGTGATGAAACCAACCTGTATCTGGGCAACCCCAACCCACGGTGGATTATGGGCTGGAACAACAGTTTCAATTACCACAAGTTTACCCTGAATGTACTGGTAGATGGTAAGTTTGGTGGTAAGGTGCTCAGTTTGTCCGAACCGTATTACGATGCTATGGGCGTAAGTAAACGCACGGCGGATGCGCGCGATGCCGGTGGTGTTGAGGTAACTAATGCCGTAAACGGCGCGGGCCAGAGCTGGAAGGGTACCACCACTGCACAAAACTATTACAACGCCATCAGCGGCGGCGGCAAAAACGTAATACACGAAGCTTATATGTATAGCGCTACCGCAGTGCGGTTACGGGAAGTAGCGCTTACCTATAAAACAGCGCTGAACGGCAAAGTATTCAGAGATGTTACTGTGGGCGTTATAGGCAGTAACCTGTTCTTCTTTAAAAAGAGCGCACCGTTTGATCCGGAACAGGTGTCTGGCGTATATCCTGGCGGTGTGGGTATTGATGTGTTTGGAATGCCAGCTTACCGCAGCATTGGCATCAGTGTTAAATGTGGTTTGTAATTGCTTTATCCGCTTAAAAGTAGTAAAGATGAAAAACAACAGAATTCTCCTACATATAGTCACTGCTGTAGCATTGCTTACAGCAGCATGTACCAAAAATTTTGAGGAATACAATACCAGTCTTTCCGGTGTAAACGATCAGATACTGAATGCTGACTTTACCAAGGTAATAGGCCCGCTGAAAGAACTGCAAAAGAATCTCATTAACCAAACCAACTGGATTTATCAGCTGCAGCAGAACCTGAATGCCGATGTGTACAGCGGTTATTTTATGTCGCCCACTACCTATGGCGGCGATAATAACACCAACTATTTTATGAAGGATGGCTGGAACGAACGCATTATGGTAAACCAGCTGGATGATGGTTTGCAAAAAGCCGTGAATTTTGAAAACGGTACACTGGCTTATCCGGGTACTGCCTTTAACCATTGCCGGGGCATGGTAGCCGTATTAAAGGTAATTATTACCCATAAGGTATCTGATGTGCATGGCCCGGTAATTTTTACCCGTTACGGCAAACCCAATGCAGATTTGTCGGTAGATTACGATTCGCAGCAGGATGCTTACAACGCTTTTTTCTCTACCCTGGATTCTGCACTGGTATATCTGAAAGCCGCTGCCAATACGGGTGATACCAAAGCCATGAATGGTGCGGATGTAGTATATCAGGGTGATGTAACGCAATGGATAAAGCTGGCCAACACCCTGCGTTTGCGCCTGGCATTGCGTATACGATATGCAGATGCTGCCAAAGCAAAGCTACAGGGTGAAAAGGCGATGGACCCGGCCAATGGTGGTACCATTGAGCTGAACGATGATAATGCGTTTATTAACCTGGGTTCTGCCCACCCTATTTACGATATCATTTATTCCTGGGGCGATTGCCGTTCCGGCGCACCATTAGGTGCTATACTGGGTGGTTATAACGATCCGCGCCTGCCGCATTACATGCTGCCTGCTACCGATGCTGCCGTAGAAGGGCAATACATTGGTATACGCAATGGTATTACCCTGGTTGATAACGACCGGTACCGGAACTATTCAAAACCCGCTGCCAAAGCAGCTGCGGGCGATTATTTCAGTGCCAGTGCCGGCATGGCCAAACTGGCAACCGCATCTGAAACATGGCTGCTGAAAGCAGAAGCGGCACTCCTGGGCTGGGCGCATGCGGGTACTGCGCAGATAAATTACGAATCGGGCATTGAAAAGTCTTTTGAAGAATGGGCTGCCGGTTCTGCCGCTGCGTATATTACCAATAGTACACTTACAGCCAAACCTTATGTGGACCCTAAAGCAGTGGTGGCAGGTCAGAATAATATAGATGCCACCAGCCCCTACCTCAGTAAGGTTACCATCCGGTGGGATGAGGCTGCTGCTAACGAGGTAAAGCTGGAAAAGATTATTACCCAGAAATGGATAGCGCTGTATCCTGACGGGCAGGAAGCCTGGAGCGAGTTTCGCCGCACGGGATACCCTAAACTGTTTCCGGTAATTAATAACCAGAGCAGCGGTACTATTTCTACTACCGCATTTATACGGCGCTTACCTATCTGCAATAAATTTAAGGATAGTGATCCCGTAGGTTATGGCCGTGCCGCAGCTACTTTGGGTGGGCCCGATGTGGGAGGCACAAAGTTATGGTGGGATAAAAAGCCATAGCTGTGTTATATAAACGTAAAACGCCTGATTCCCCATCAGGCGTTTTTGTTTTTTGAAATATATTGCACAATATTTGATTATGTAGCGCCATGAAAATACCATTTATAGAGGTGATATCCTGGATTGAGCACCGTCCAGACCTTATGATGTGGAAGTTTCCCGATGAAGATGCTGAAATAAAGAACGGCGCAAAGCTTACCGTGCGCGAATCTGAAAAAGCGCTTCTGCTGAATGAAGGCAAACTGGCCGATGTTTTTGAACCGGGTTTACATACCCTCACCAGCGCCAATGTTCCGGTGTTATCCCGCCTGAAAGGCTGGAAATATGGCTTTGAAAGCCCTTTCAAGGCCGATGTATATTTCTTTTCTACCAAACAGTTTGTTGCGCTTAAATGGGGTACGGCAGCGCCGGTAATTATGCGCGATACGCAGTTTGGCCAGGTACGCATACGTGCTTTCGGTACTTATAATATACGCATAAAGGATGTAGCTACCTTTTTTAAAGAATATGCAGGTACGTATCCGGTACTTTCGGTGGGCGAACTGCAGATAGCCTTGCGGGATTATATCTCACCCCGTTTTGGCCAGGCACTGGCGCAATCGGGCATTCCTGTTTTAGATATAGCTGGTAACCTGGAAAGTGTGAATTTGAAAATACGCCCTTTAATAGCACCTTATTTTGAGGCGCTGGGTGTAGAGGTTACAGAGTTTACCGTAAGTAGTGTAAACCTGCCGGAAGAGGTGCTGCAATACTTTGATAAAGTAACGGGTATGAACATGGTAACGGACATGGATAAGTATGCCCGCTTTAATACCGCCAACGCTATTGGACAACCGGGAACCGCTATTAATGATGGTGCGCAACAGGGTGCGGCTATGGGTATGTTGTTGCAGCAAGTTGCACAAACACAGGCTGCAGGCAGTTCTGCCCCCACTCCCGTTGCACCTGCTGATGATATTGCCGGCAAACTCACCAGATTGAAACAGTTGTTCGATAGTCAGCTGATTGATGAGGCGGAATACAAAGCTAAAAAAGCAGAATTGTTACAAAACCTGTGACCATGAAAGAGGATAAACCGATGAGTTTTATTGAACGTATGAAGCAGACCGCGCTTACACAAAAGAGTTATGGTGGTGAGGCGGAAATACACGCAGCCGGCGCGCAGCAGGCGGCCTGCCCCAATTGCGGGGCCAGCCGTACTAAAAACGACGGACTTACCCACTGCGCCTATTGCGGACATGCGTTTATTGAAACTACGCTTACCAATGGCCGGTATATCAACAAAGAAGACAATTCCCGATAACCTTACACCTGATAACCTTTATGCAAGAATTGCAACAACACCTGGAAGCTACGGAACAACGGCTGGATGCCTTTCTGGTTAAACTTACCCAACGTGCACAGGAACTGTTGAATGGCTTTGAGCAGGAAGCGGTGAACATACGCCGCAACGATACTATTTACGGGCAGGCTTACAGCCGGTTTTTAGCAGCCACACGCGGGCAGGTGCAAAAGCTGCGCGAAAAGGTGAAGGAGGTAGAAGAAACACAGATTATGCCTGTGTTTTACAGGCATTGCACGCAGTCTTCCTTAGCTGGCTTTTCTTCTATGGTTTATGAATGGCGCAACCGTTGCCAGGCAAAAATACTACAGTGGGAAGAACAGCTGTATGCCAGTGAATCTGCCGCCATAGAGCGCGCAGAATGGCAGGATTACGAAACAGTTTTTCAATCGCATCTTCAACAGTATCATGCCGAAAAAGAAAAGGTTTATTGCAAACAATGTGGTGCAAAGCTGGCAATAAACCAGGTGTATTATTACACGGTATATATTACCTGCACCTTCTGCCAAACGCAAAACATATTTAACCCCGGCACCAGCGCCCGCCAGCTGGAAGATACGGCGCGTAAACTGGCAGAACAACGTTCGCGCCCCGTGCTGGAGCAGCAGCAGTTTTATCAGCAACGCGAACGCGATTTGTATATGCAGGCGCACGAACTGCAGCTTTCACTGATTCACGAAAAAAACAACCAGATAATAAAGGAAAAACAACAGGCCATAGCCCGGCTGGAAGAGCAGCGGCAGGAAGCCGTTGTAAAAGCGCCGCAGCTGATGGAAGAGTACCATAGGTCTGTTTTTGATGAACTGAATAATCTGTTACCAGATCTGCGCGAACACCACGAAAAGTTTTACCGTGCCATTACAACGCACTATCAATAATCTATTCACTATTAACAGCGTTACTATGACAAACAATCCGTTATTAGAGCCTATCCATGGCATAAGCCTGTACGACTATTCCGCCGCCAATGCCCGTTTGGCCAATAATGTGCCGGTGGAAGATGTATGTAAGGCACTGGGTATAGAGCAACCGGTATGGGAAGAAGTAAATGATTTATGGGTAAAGCGCATGCAGGAAGATGGCGAGTTTGTAGTAGCCACCCAAATGGGCAATTATTTTGCCCAGGCCGATCAGCATCCTAAACTGGGTTCGCTGAAGGCAGCAGCTGCCGCCGCTGACCAGGGCAATCTGCAGCAACTGGCTGCTGACCGCTATTTTTACGAAGAGCTGAATGGTGCCCGCGAGGCAGCTTACGAAGCCGGCTTAGACGGGGCGCAATGGATACTGGAAAACTATGGTATTTCCCTGGGCGATTTTCAGCAGGTGGCCATGCAGTGGTCGCAGGTAATGCAGCAGGAAGGTTATGAAACCATGAACCAGTACCTGCAATACCGCCAGGAGAAGAAAGACGAATACGCCGCACGTTTTGCAGAAGAACAGGGTGGTAATGTGGCTGACGATATTGAGTTTTAAGAAGGATTAACCTTTACTGTAAAGGCAGCAGTCTATGCAGATGTTTTGCATGGGCTGCTGCCTTTTTTATGTATTGCTTTAAATGCCAGCTACAGTACCAATGGGGCCGCTACTTACCTTCTGCCCTTTGCGGTAAACCGCGTTAATTTTCCGGGTATTTTTAATATCCGTAAGCGGGTTGGCATTCAGTATCACAAAATCTGCTTCCTTACCGGTTTCAATACTCCCTTGTTTGTTGGCTAACCCCAGCAGCCGCGCACCGTTCAGGGTTGCTATGCCTATTACCTCACCAGGCGTAAGTCCGGCCTGCACCATCAGTTCCATTTCCTGGTGTTCTGAAAAGCCCTGCGGCCGTATAGGCAAAGCGCCGGAATCGGTTCCCAGTGCAGTGGCAACGCCTGCACGGTACAGCTTTAACAGGTTACGCATGGCTATTTTCAGGGCTGCTTTCTCCCTGGGTGTTTTAGGGTCGTTCATTACTTTCTGCTTATACGCAGTACTGGTAACCATTTCATACACGCCGGGTTCCAGCGAGGCACGGAAAAACGGATCATTTACCCAGGCGGGTGTTTGCTCGTATGCGTAAGCAAATTCATCCAGCGAAAGTGTAGGTATATACACCACCTTCCGTTGCTTCATCAGTGCTATAAAAGCTTCATCCACTTCTTTATCACGAATGCTGTGTGCTATAATATCCAGTCCCAGTTGCACCAGTTTGCGGGCATCTTCCAGGTAGTACACATGCGCAGCTACCCGTATGCCTCTGGCATGTGCCTGTTGCACAATAGCAGTATATATTTCCGGCTTCATTTTGGGCATGCTGCCTCCAAAATCATCTACCCATATTTTAATTACATCCGGTTTCAGCGCCGCCAGCGAATCTACCTGCTTCTGTGCCTGCCCAGCTGTTTCGGGGCGAAATACGCTGCTCATGCCCATGGCTACCGGTGGCGCACCGCCAGCTACCCCAAAGCCATAAAGTGCAGAATAAATAGTAGCACCGGGTATTAATCCGGCGCGGGAAGAGTCGCGTAACGGCAGCAACAGCGCCTGTTCTGTACCCATAGAAAGTACCGTGCTTACGCCATAGTGCTGGTAGCGTAGCAACTGGTTACGTACATTGGCGGCTGTATAATTGGCAGCAGCGTTGGTGGTGTCTTTTATAATGCCCAGGTGCCCATGCATGTTATACAGGGTGGGTATCAGGTATTTGCCGGAAAGGTCAATATAGGTGGCATCTTTAGGTAACTCCGCTGCTTCTGTATGTTGACTTACAATAATTCCATCCTGCACTACCAGTGTCTGATTGGTTTGTACTTCATCGCGGTTGCCATTAACAATATTGGCGTGGCGGAATACCAGGGTGTTTTGTGCATATATCTGGCCGGTAACAAGTACTGCCGCCAGAAAAAGGTGCCTGATTTGCATAAAATTATCAGATTATAAGGTTGTACCACTCCCCTGCAATTATCTTGCTGAATTTCAGGGATAAGGCTACTTTCCTGATAAAATATAATTATCCTGGCTGTAAGGCTTGATGCAGGAAGAAAACCATGGTGAAGCGGTAAAGGTGCCTGCCGTAAAAGATATTGCTGAAATTTTTATGGCCCTGGCAAACTGTAGTATAATGCAGATGGCTTTTAAAATTAGTGCGTGGGGCCAACTTCCGTTGTTTTCAGCAGGTTGCCGTTTGCATCATACGCCTTTAACTGGTATAGCGCGCCTGTTTTGTCGTAATACTCCCAGGTGCCTGTTTTAATGCCCGCCTTGTAAAAACCTTTCTGAAGTAGTTTCCCATCGGCATTATAAATCAACTTTCCTCCTTCCTCTTTACCCATGTTCATTCTCCCTTTACTGGTAAGGCCGCCCGTAAGGTAAAACTCGTAAGGGCCGTTCATGGTTTCATTTACACAGTAAAACCAACCTAGCGGCGTGGCATAGGTGGAATCCTGATAAACTTTACGCAGAAAAAGCGCAGGGTTGGTTTTATGAATAAAAGTGATGGTGTAATTGTATCCCAGAAATACGCTTGTATCCTTTATTACATAACCGGTGGTAGTAAAGGTGTCTGCTACCTGTTGCTTTGCTTCATATGCGGCCGGCTGGCCGCTTCTTTCCGCTTCCAGCTTCCCAATTCTTTTATCCTGTGCTATAATATACAAAGTCAGTTCTTCAATCTTTTGCAGCAGCAGTGCCTGTGTGGCAGCTACATCGGTACCGTGGCGTGCTACAGAATCTGCGGCCGGTACATCCGGTAAACGGTTATGCTGCTGAATATAGCTGGCTACTTCCGGCAAAGGTTTTAACCGGTAAGAAGGTGCAAATACAAAATCAGACCATCCGGGCTGATCTACTTTTACTTTGCGGGCTTCCATGGTGCCATCAACCTTAATAGAGTTATAGGTAGTACTTCCTCTTTTGGTAACGGAATACAGCGTTTCGCCCTTGTCGTTCAAACCAATAAAGTCCTTTATAGCATCCGCGTTATATAACATAATAGTGTTGCCGTTTAGTCCCAGCAGCGTACCTCCGCGGCTGATGCTTGACTGGCCCCACCGGGCGTCAAACTCGTATCCGTTCAGCTTTTTAGCGCTGATATTCCATTCGCCGGATGCTCCTGCGCCGGTAAGTGAAGGGGCATAGTTTTTAATATTGGCGCTGTTAAGGGCTACCTGTGCGTGGGTGACTCCACATAGTAAAAGTGTAAATGCAGTGAAAGTGTATGTTGTCAGGCGCATAGGAAAAGTTTAATTATTATGTTAGATGGCCAGCCACATGCGACGCTTATCCACGTCTATATCAAATGTATTTTCAGCGTTTGCATCAGGAAGGTGTTCGCTCATTTCAGCTTGCCGGGTGTAAGTCAGAACAGCCTGCGAGCTAAGGTTCAGAATCAATTCATACTCCTCCTGTCCTGTTTTGCCTGAAAAAGCTTTAAATATCAATTGTTTTGAGAAAGATACATGCGAAGGCTGATAGTATTTATCTGGCAAATGAGCAGATACTCCATCACACCAAAAGCCTTTACATTCCGGCAAACTGCTACTTCTCAACAGCCGGGTAAGCAAATACTCCAGGGCTGAACAAAAATCTTTGTTTGGTATATGGCTGTCGATGATCATTTTTAGTACGTTTTACCTGAACTTACCGGTAACTTATGTAAATCGTTTCCGGCAATCCGCCGAATACAAATTCAGTTACCTCGCACAGCCACATTCTGTGGTTAATGGTTTCGCCTTTGTAGGTTTCCATATAATAATAGCCACCGCCGATGGAATCGCGGAGGTTTTCTATCAGTTGTATGCTGTCGGCTCCTTCAAAATCAGTATCGCTTAATTCCAGAAAACATTCGTTGGTATTGTTGCTGGCTTTATCCAGCATGTCATCTGCGCCTTCCACCATTTCCAGTGCGCTGATGGGGCCTGTCCATTCCGGCAGGTCAATATACCATTTGTCTTCCGGGGTTTTGTAAAAACGGAATAATTGTTTCATAGTTCTCTACGGTTAATGATACGGGTAATATTCGAATCTAAATAGTATACCACATGGTGCATGGTTTTGCTGCCAGCGGCATTCTGTGCTTTAAAGGTATGTTGCATCCGGTAACCGGAAAAAACGGGTGCCAGGTCCTGCATTAATTCGCTGTTACGGGCCATACACTGGCGGGCGCTGTCTTTGGTTAGCTTTAGCAGGTTGTTATAATATTCCGATTGTTCGCGGGTAATTTTGTTCTCCAGATATGCTTTCAGCTGGTTAGTATACTCCTCCATCCGTTGCTGGTAGGTTTTCAGTAATGCATTGTTGGCTTCAAATTCGGGCTGGTTACTGCTGGTAAAAGCGCTGTCCAGTTTGCTGAAATCTATGGGGTCATAACTGTTATAATCCGGCAGATAGGTTCTCATATCTTCCTGCACCAGCGCTTTAGCCTTGCTTTCAGAAGATGTATCACAGGCTATCAAAAAACAAAGGGCTACTATAGAAACTAATTTCTTGCTCATAAAATGTTCGGGTTGAAATACTGCTTATCGTGCGCCGAAAATAAACCTCTTCTTTCGGTTGCGCCGCATAATAAGGGGTATGGCTGAATAATGTGTTAACCGGTTATTCTTCCTCGCGTAAACGCTCGTCGGTATAGGTAATTTTGGTTCTGCCATGGGGCCATGGAGCGCCGTTTTCATCCACGCTTACAAACACAATCTTTTCAATGGTAAGAATGCTTTTGCGGGTAATTTTATTACGTACCTCGCAGGTAAGCGTAAGAGAGGTGCGGCCAAAATGTACGGCTTTAATGCCCAGTTCTATAATATCTCCCTGTTTGGCGCTGCTGATAAAGTTAATTTCACTCATGTATTTGGTTACGCAACGGTTGGTGCCCAGCTGAATAATAGAGTAAATAGCAGCTTCCTCGTCAATCCAGCGGAGCAAACTACCGCCGAATAAGGTGCCATGTGCATTCAGGTCTTCGGGTTTTACCCATTTTCTGGTATAAAAGTTCATCTGTTGGTCGTTTTTACGGCTGCAATTTAACGTATGCCTCAGTTAAACGTGCAGCCGTAACCAACATGTTTTACCAGCCTTTAACCGCCCCGCCTTTAAATACTTCTCTGGCGGCCTTTACCACCGCTTCGCTCTGGTAAGCTTTTACAAACTGCTGTACTTTTTCCTGGTCTTTATTGTCTTCCCGTGCGGCAATTACGTTTACATAGGGCGATTCTTTGTCCTCTATAAATATGCCTTCTTTTTCCGGGTCCAGCCCTGCCTGTGCGGCAAAGTTGTTATTGATAATGGCCAGGGTAACTTCTTTATCGTCCAGCACACGCGGTAATTGCGGCGCTTCAATTTCCAGTATTTTCAGCGCTTTGGGGTTGGCGGTGATATCCGTAAGTCTTGGCAACAGGCCTACCCCCTCTTTCAGGGTTATCAGGCCGTTTTTCTGCAACAGCAGCAGTGCCCGGCCTTCATTGCTGGGGTCGTTAGGTATGGCAATGGTGCTGCCGTTAAGCAGTTCTGCGGTGGTTTTAATCTTTTTAGAGTAGGCTACTATCGGGTACACAAAAGTTTTGCCTACCACGGCCAGTTTGTACCCACGTTGTCTGGCTTGTGCTTCCAGGTAAGGTATGTGCTGAAAGGCGTTTACATCTATATCACCGTGACTAAGGGCTTCATTCGGTACCACATAGTCGTTAAATGCCACCAGCTCCACTTCCAGTCCATACTTTTCTTTGGCTTCTTTCCGGGCGGCTTCTGCAATGGCCTTTTCCGGGCCGGAGGTAACGCCCACTTTCAGGTAATGCGGATCATTTTTAGTGTTGTTACCACAGGATGTGGCGGTAACAAAGGCAGCAACAACAGCGATATACGATAGTAGTTTCATAACAGATAAAGGTTTTATTTACCGGTGATTGAATTTTCGGGAAAGACGGTCGCCTGTGGCCTGTATAGCAAATACCAGGGCTACCAGCAGCACTAATACGCTGTTCATAATAAAAGCATCATAACCTACATAACCGTACTGGTAACCTATTTGTCCCAGCCCCCCTGCTCCTACGGCGCCTCCCATAGCAGAATAGCCTACCAGGGCAATCAGCGTAATAGCGGCAGCGTTAATCAGCGAAGGCAATGCTTCGGGCAGTAATACTTTGGTTACAATCTGCACGGGTGTAGCACCCATGGCTCTGGCAGTTTCTACCAGTCCGCCCGGTACTTCCAGCAAGCTGTTCTCTACCAGTCGCGCAATAAAAGGCGCAGCGCCAATGCTCAGCGGAACAAGCGCGGCAGCCATGCCTATAGAAGTGCCAACAAGTATCCGGGTAAACGGTATCATCCATACAATAAGAATGATAAAAGGAATAGACCGGAATATGTTTATGGTTACAGATAGTATGCGGTTATACAGCACATGCTCCAGCAATTGTCCTTTACGCGTAAGGTACAGGAATATTCCGGCAGGTAACCCCAGGGCAAAGCCAAAGAAGCCGGATACAAACGTCATAAAAACGGTTTCCCCCAGTCCCTTCAGTAACAGGGAAAGTGTGGTATCAGGCATATCCTCTGATTGTATTTTTGATGTGATGGCTGTTCAGGTACAACAGTGCATTGCGGTTACTATCGTCTGTACCCTGCAGGTGTAATAGTACCCGGCCAAAGTTGGTGCTGCCCAGGTATTCAATATCTGCCTTAATCAGCTTATAAGGTAAATGATACTGACTATGAAAAGTGTTTACCAGACTGTCAAAGGCCACATTGCCCTCCAGCTCAATTTCTACCAGCGGATGCAGGCCTGGCGTATATTCCGGTTGCAGCGTGTTGTAAATATCTGGTGGTAAACTCATGGCCTGGGTGTGTATGAACTGCTGAATAACCGGGTGCTGACTTTCTTTCAGCAGGGTTTCCAGTGTGCCCTGTGCTACCAGTTTACCCTGGTCAATAACAGCTACATGATTACAGATAGATTTTACCACATGCATTTCGTGCGTAATCAGCAGTATGGTAATATTCAGGCGGCGGTTAATATCGCGCAGTAGCTGTAGTATACTCTGTGTGGTTTCCGGGTCCAGCGCGCTGGTAGCCTCATCACACAACAGCAAATGCGGGTCGTTGGCCAATGCCCGTGCAATAGCTACACGTTGTTTCTGGCCGCCCGATAAACTCCTGGGGTATTCGTCTGCTTTGTTTTGTAGCCCTACCACTTCCAGTAATGCAGTTACTTTACGGTGAATAGTGGCCTTGTCGGTTTTATCCAGCTCCAGTGGCAGGGCTACATTATCAAAAACAGTTCTGGAAGAAAGCAGGTTAAAATGCTGGAATATCATCCCTATTTTCTTCCTTTCATCGGCCAGCTGCTTCGGCGTGCAGGTGGCCAGGTTTCTGCCGTGTATCATCACCGCGCCCTCATCGGGGCGTTCCAGCATGTTTACGCAGCGTATCAATGTACTCTTTCCGGCGCCGGACCTTCCTATAATTCCTACAATATCCCCTTCAGCAATATCCAGACTTACCTTATCTAAAGCCTGATATACCTGATTCTTATGACGGAACTGTTTGGATAAATTTTGAATAACAATCATTCAGAGATGCTTGAATTAAGGGTGCTGGTTGTTCTTTTGAAAGGCGTTTACCAAAGGCAGTATCAGCCAGTTGTACGTATAACACCCTAAACATATTTTAAAGGCCGATTCCAGTACGGCGCAAAACAACAACACACCTGCTGTTATATTGGCTGCTACCGGAACTTGTAATAACAGCAATACAGATATAGTAAGTGAAAACACAAAGCCCAGCAGTGCAGCAAACTTTTTAGGAGGCGCAAATACCGGCTTTGCTGCCCAGCCTGCACTTTTAACCAGTGCTTTTGCTGCAAAAGCCAATGGTGAGGTGCGGGTGCTGAATGCCCGTATGGCAAAATCAGCCACCAGCAACAGGGCAGGAACCAGCCAGCCCGTCAGCAGTATTACTATGGTTGCTATACTTACCTGTGCCGCCACTACCCGTACCACGTGCTCATCTAAATAAAGTCCTTTTGTCTGGTTCATGTGTATTCTGTAAAAGCACCGCTAACCGGTTGTTTCTGAGACAAAGCTAAATAATTTACATTACCCTACCAAAAAGGTTGGTTAATAGGAGTTGTTAATGTTTCTTTGTAGAGACTACTATTACCTCACTCACTCAACAAAACTATGGCAACAGAAAAAACACAACAGACTGCTTTGGGCGACGTAGCCGCGAGGCAACTTGCAATTGCAACCAGAACCGCCCCCCAGATGATTACCATTTCACCCCGGTGGTTAACACAACTGCTGCATTGGGTACCGGTAGAGTCGGGCGTATTCCGTTTAAACAAAGTAAAAAACGCTACGCAGATTGAAGTAGACTGTTCTACCAGAGACGAAAAGATACTGCCGCAAACCTTTGTGGATTATGTGGAAGACCCGCGCGAGTATAACCTGGCTGCAGTACAAACCATTGTAGATGTGCATACCCGGGTGTCTGATTTGTACAGCAAACCTTATAATCAGATTTCAGAGCAGCTACGTCTGGCCATTGAAACCATTAAAGAAAGACAGGAAAGCGAATTAATCAACAACCGCAGCTATGGTCTGCTGCACAGCGTAGCACCGGAACAACGTATTAAAACACGCAAAGGCGGCCCCGCTCCTGACGATCTGGATGAGCTCATTTCCCGTGTGTGGAAAGAGCCTGGCTTTTTTCTGTTACACCCGCTGGCTATTGCTGCTTTTGGCAGGGAATGCACCCGCCGTGGTGTGCCCCCGCCTACGGTTTCTTTATTTGGTTCGCAGTTTCTTACCTGGAGGGGCATTCCGCTTATTCCATCTGATAAACTGCCCATTGAAAACGGTAAAACCAAAGTTATTCTGTTGCGTACCGGTGAATCGCGCCAGGGTGTAATAGGCCTGTTTCAACCCGGTTTACAGGGTGAGCAAACACCGGGCTTATCGGTAAGGTTTATGGGCATTAACGACCGTGCTATCGCCTCCTACCTGGTATCGCTGTATTGTTCACTGGCTGTGCTGGTAGATGATGCTATTGCTGTATTGGATGATGTAGAAATAGGTAATTACTATGAGTACAAATACTAACCAGCCACCCGGCCTGCCGGATGTTGCACAATTGCAGCAACTGGCCAATGCCTTTTTCCGGGCCCTGCCTGGCGAGGCTCCCGGTGCGGTGTCGCTACAACCGGAAGATCACCCTATTGCATCAGGCATGGCAGAAACACTGGCCAATAGCATACAGCTGCCCGTGTTCTGGGAGGATGCGGGTGCCGCTTCTTCCGGTTATACGGCTGTTGCGGGTAAGGCTCCTCAGCAACAGTATGCAACTGGTGCCGGCCGCGCGCCGGTTGCGGTAGCAGGCAGCGGCGCATCGCCCTCCTACCTGCAGCAGGGTAATAGTTTCAATATCAAAGAACCCGCTACCAGTTTTCCGGATAACAATCTGCGCAACATCACGCCTGGAGCAGCTAAGGCACCTCATTCAGGTGAATGGGAAAACCCGTTTCAGTTTGATCTGCCTCCGTTTTTTCAGCAACAGCACAGTAGCCAGCCACGTGTGCCGGTTAGTTTTCCGCTTGCAGCTGCACCCACGCCTCCGCCCTCTTTTTACTTTTTGAATGAGCAGCAGTTTGCCAACTATGGTACTACCAGTGGTGTGCAGCCTTCGCAGCTGAAACATGCGTTTGGCGGACCGGCTTTTGATGCCTATGCTATCCGTAACGACTTTCCCATTCTGGTGAAAGAAAAGGTAAACGGAAAATCGCTGGTATGGCTGGATAACGCCGCTACCACGCAAAAACCGCAACTGGTAATTGACAGAATTTCCAGCTTTTACCAGCACGAAAATTCTAACATACACCGTGCGGCACATGAACTGGCAGCCCGCGCTACAGATGCCTATGAGGCGGCGCGCGAAAAAGTAAGGGCTTTTCTGGGTGCACGTTCTGCCAACGAAATCATTTTTGTAAGGGGTGCCACAGAAGCCATAAATCTGGTGGCCCAAAGCTGGGGCGAACAGCATCTGGCACCGGGTGATGAAATTATTGTGAGTCACCTGGAACACCACGCCAACATAGTACCCTGGAAAAGGCTGGCTGATAAAAAAGGCTTAACCCTGAAAGTGATTCCGGTTGATGATGATGGCCAGATATTGCTGGATGCCTATGCAAAACTGTTAACGCCTAAAACCCGGCTGGTGGCCTTTACACAGGTGTCCAATGCATTGGGTACGGTTACGCCCGCTCAGCAGATCATTGCTATGGCACATGCTGCCGGAGCTAAAGTACTGGTAGATGGTGCGCAATCCGTATCGCACATCCCTGTGAATGTACAGGCGCTGGATGCAGACTGGTTTGCCTTCTCCGGCCATAAAGTGTTTGGCCCTACCGGCATAGGGGTGTTATACGGCAAAGAGCACCTGCTCAATGCCACAGAACCCTGGCAAGGCGGCGGTAACATGATTAAAGACGTAACGTTTGAAGAAATTCAATACCACCCCGCTCCTAACCGTTTTGAAGCCGGTACCGGAAATATAGCGGATGCAGTGGGGCTGGGTGCGGCTATTGATTATGTTACTAAAATTGGCCTGCCTGCTATTAACCAGTACGAACACTGGCTGCTGGAATACGCTACGTATCATATGAAGCAGATACCGGGCCTGCGCCTGATTGGTACTGCGCCAGACAAAGCCAGCGTACTGTCTTTTAACCTGAAAGGTCATTCCAATGACGAGGTGGGCAAAGCGTTGAACAAGGAAGGGATAGCGGTAAGAACCGGCCATCACTGTGCACAGCCTATTCTGCGCAGAATGGGCGTGGAAACCTCTGTTCGCCCTTCGCTGGCGTTTTATAACACCTGTGAAGATGTGGACAGATTAGTGAGCACACTCTGGCGATTGGTTAAATAATGGAAACGCCGCCTTAACTGCGGCGCTTTCTTTTTATTGGTCGGCGAGCATCGCTTTGGTTATTTAACCTTTGTTTCCAGTTCCATTACCCGCTTTTCCAGCGCTTCCTGCTTTTTATGCTGCTCAATAATATAGAGCGTAAGTTCTTCAATCTTTTTAAGCAGCATGGCCTGACTTTCGCCCACCTCTATTCCCTCCTTTTTTACTTCTTCGGCAGAAGGAACTTCCGGCAGATGCTTGTTATGCTGAATATACTTTTCAACCTGCGGCAATGGTTTTAACTGGTACGAAGAATCAAATACATAGTCTGACCATCCGAGTTGTGTAACACGAATCTTATGTGCCATGATAGCACCTTTTACTGATAGCTTTTCTTTCGGGTCAGTTGTGCCTATACCTACGTTGCCATTAGAGATGTAATGGTTGCCTTCCCCTGTAATAGTAAGCAGCTTATTGGATGCAACCGGCAGGTCTGACAATTGAGGCGGGTTAAATGCAGGAGTGGTTGTACCCGTTGGTGCAGTGTTCACTTTTATCTGATTAAAGCTCACTAAAGGATCGGCGGGTGTTTGCAGATAGGTGATTTTAACCCTGCAGTTGCTGTAGTTGGCAACGTCGCAGTAAACAGGAAGTACACGGTTTACATAGCCTCCGTAGCTGGTAGATAAATCAGAAGGGTTACCCAGTATAATACGGGCAGCCATAAAACCGGAGGTTTCAGTTAGCTTTAACTGAGGGGTTCCACTGTTGGCGCCGGTTCCATATCCTATTTCCACCAGATACCGGGCATAGGATGGTTGATAAAATTGTTGAAACAGTTCAACTACTATGCTACCTCCGTTTTGCCAGTGAAAAGAGTTGTAGCATACCGTGGCTACTTCATAACGCATGGGCTGTGTGGCATTAGCTGCTAATAAGTCAGTTACAGAGGTTTTTACCCCGTTCTGGTCAATCGTAGTCTGGGCGGTTGATTGTGCTGCCCATAACAACAGGCATAAAGAGAGCGTTTTTCTTTTCATTTCAAAGGTTTAAGAGTTATTATTTATTCTTCCATTGCAGGAATATCAATTGCCTCAAAGATGTTGAATTTGCCGGAGAAATAAAAAAGGGCGCTTCCCTGTACAGAAAGCGCCCTTTTTTGTGGCGATCAAAGGTAGCAAACCGTATTATAAGGAGTACCGTAAGGTAATACCATACGTACGCTGATCGCCCAGTACGGCTGCATAATGCCCGGCATTGCCAGCTGCAGGCAGCAGTTGCTCGTAGTAATTCTTATCCAGAATGTTACGGCCCCATACGAAAATGGTAAAGCCTTCATACGCCTTAAAGCCCAGTCTGGCATTCAGCAGCGCATAGCCATCTATGTTCAGGTAGGCAGAAGGTGAAGGACTGGAGGAAAATTCAGAACGGTAATAAGCATCTGCTCCCAGGAAAAAGCGGCCCGACTGGCCGAACAGCGATCCGGTTTTAGAAGTAAGTTCACCACCCAGCGAGCCTGCCCATTTGGAAATACCTGGCAGTCTGCCGCCCGATATATCTTTAAAGGCGCTGGGCGAGCCGGTTTCTTCCAGTGGTACGGGTGCATTTTTAAACGATACATATTTGCCATCTGTATAGGCTACGGCGGTGTATATATTCACATAATCGCTCAGTCTGGCGTTCGCATCCAGTTCCACACCCAGTACACGCACTTTTTCTGCATTGGCCAGGTAGCCGCGGTTTACGCCTACTTCGGCAGTTTGTACCTGCGTCTGGTAGTCTTTAATATCGGTATGGTGGAAGGTAAGGTTGGCGGTTATGTTTTCAGTGGGTGATGTTTTAATACCTACTTCTGCATGTTTTACATACTCGGGGTTAATACGGGCCAGCTCTGTCATAACCTTTCCGCCGGAAGTAGGCAGACCACCCAGGTTTACGCCAATGGGTTTGTAGCTGGTGGAGTAAGTGGCAAAGGCATTCAGGTGTTTGCTGGCTTTATAGGCAAGCGTTAACTGACCAGAAAAATTGCTTTCGTCCACGTTGGTATTAAAGGCCTGGTTGCTATATACCTTGTTTTTAAGTGCCACCAGTTTGGGGTCGGTAGTTTGCAGGCCTCCGTAGGTTTGGCGGTTGTAATCCACTTCCTTTTTATCGTAGTTGTAACGGATGCCCGGCAACAGGTGTAACTTATCGGTAATAGCCCAGTCTGCCTGCGCAAACACAGCACCACCAAAGGTTTTGAGTCTGGAATAGGTTTTAATGCCATAGCCGTCAAACAGTCCCGGTGTTTTCCATAACGAAGTAGTATCATCCTGCGAAAAACGCCATTGGGCATTGCCGGATTCTTCCACATGGAAGGGATCTGTCAGCAAATCCTGGCTGATAGCGAAAGCACCTATTACACCACTTACGTTTTTAGATACATTACCTGCATAGCGCAGTTCCTGCGTCCATTGCTTGTGTTTGGAAGTGGCTTGTGATAGTGACAGTACTGCCAGGCCGGTAAAGTCGCGGTCGTTAGATGGGTCCCAGTTCCAGTAACGCCAGGCGGTAGTAGAGGTTAAGGTACCCTCTCCTATTTTGGCATCAATGTTCAGCGATACGCCACCCAGCTTGTTGCCGGAGCGCCAGGTGGTGTTATGGTCTACCAGGCGGTCAAAAGCATTCTCGCTGGGCAGTTTGTAATTCAGATCTGCAATAATCTGTCTGAACTGGCGGTAAGCTGCTCTTTTAGTAGGTACTATACCGGCTACCACCTGTGCATACCCTTCCGGACGTTGCTGAGAGGCATCGCCTGCCAGCGTAATTTTGATTTTATCTGTAGGGGTAAACAGTAACTGGCCACGTACCCCCAGGTTGTTCAGATCGTTGATATATTTCTGGCTGGCGGTATTATAAATTACCCCATCACGCTGGGTACCGGAGAAGGATATTCTGCCTGCCAGTTTGCGGCTTAAAGGGCCTGTTACCGAAGCCTTGGCCTGTATAAACCCAAAGTTGCCATAGCTTAACTCGGCACTGGCACCGGATTTAAAGGAAGGCCCTTTGGTGGTAATGTTAAATGCACCTGCGGTAGTGTTTTTACCAAACAGCGTACCCTGTGGGCCGCGCAATACCTCTATCTGTTCTATATCTATAAAGTCAAGCGTGGTAGCGGCAGGGCGCGCATAATACACACCATCCACATAAAAGCCTACACCGGGGTCAATACCATCGTTGGTAAGGCCAAAGGTAGAACCCAGTCCGCGTATGTTTAATGTAGTGTTACGCGGGTTGGAAGAATACAGCTGTACGGTAGGTACCAGCTCTTTCAGGCGGTTTACGTTAAAAGCACCTGCATCTGCGGCCTGTGCCCCACCTACCACAGAAATAGGAATGGGTACGTCCTGTGCGGTTTCACTACGGCGGCGGGAGGTGATTACCACTTCTGTAAGCCGGTTATCATGTATCAGCGTAAACAAAGGGCTGGCCTGCGTGTTGGTAACAACGGCTTCCAGCTGTTTGTAGCCCACACTGCTGATGCGTAAAATATAAGGCGGTTCTTTGGCCGATGTAATACTGAACCTGCCGGTGCTGTCAGCCACGGCGTAGGTTTTAGATCCTTTAATTTGTACAGTGGCATTGGCAACCGGTTTTCCTTCTGCCGTTTTAACGGTTCCTGTAATCGTTTGCTGGGCAAAAGTTGTAGCTGTTGATAGCAGCATAAGCATTACTAAATGTAATGTCCTTCTCATAAGAATGTTTTTGATTGGTTTGGTGAACAGGTGATTTATAGAATCAACACACGGTTTTACAGCTGCAACAACAGCAGCAGATAAAAGAGCGGTATGTGTTGAGGTTGGAGATCATTAGTCTACTGTATGTGTAGACAAATATAGTTATCCTGTTGATAGTTCAAAAGAAATATGACGACTTTAGAAATAATAAGTTGTAATTTGCTGATAGATAGTGTACTAAGAATCCGGTAAATAATCTCCACCGGTATGTAAATAATTACATTATCTTTAATATACCGTCAACCTATGAAAGGCAATCGTTCCTTTCCATTATCCAATATATTATGAGAATCCGTAACCGGTTAGCCGGACGATGATAGTTTTTTATTACTGTAAATATTGGAGCCTTATGAACACGAATCATGCACAAACGGACGAATTGCTTGTTGAATCCGAAGCTGAATATTACGTTAAAAAGCATTGGCGCTCAACGCCTGAAGACTTCTGCGTTTTTATTGTAATGCTATATGCCACCAATAATTACTCTTACCTGGCATTGAATCTCTCAGATCCTGCTAATCAGGCCCATCGCAATGATGTTGAGAAGTACGCAGAAGTGTTTATGGAAATGTTTAAAGTGGATTTAAGTCCCTACGCCGGCTTTTCGGATGCGCTGGATAAATGCAGCTTCCGCGAAAGATTAATACAGGTGTGCGAATATCAGGTAAGTTTATCGGATGGAATTATAGAAACATCCATTCAGCCTAAACCTGGCGAAGCACTTGTTTCCGACCTGTTGGAAACCATCCGGTGGTGGAGATTGCGTCTGGAATATTTATCAGATATGTAAATAGAAATAAAAAACCGGTGATATCACCGGTTTTTTTGTTTTAGATAAGCACGTTCTTCTTTGGTAAGTATACCTGCATACACTTTTTGAAATGCAGCTGCTATACCTGTAGCGGGAGTATCTGTGCTGGCAATAAAAGCTTCTATACCGTTTACAGTATCTTCTACTGCGTGCGTAAATCTTCATCATCCACAGGAAACCCCACATCGTACATGCCATGATCAAACCAAAGTGTGTCCTGCCCATTGGTTAAACCGCCTATATAACTGTCTGTACCTTTTTTTGTGAAATTTTCGCCCAGCCTGATGGAGTGGTTAACTGAAAACTGACGAAATCGAGCGTTTTATCAGATGCTTCCGGGGCCTCGCAGGCTGCTACTGACAGTAGCAACAGAATAACGGGCAAGGTAATGAATGCTTTCACGGTAATATTTTAAAGGTGGGTAGTTAAAGGTAACAAAAATGCAGCGGGTAATAGTGTTGATTACTTAATTTACAAAACAAAACCCAATGACCCGCTTTCGCCGCTTTTATATATGCGCCATTACCGTTGCACTGTGCGCTTCTGCCTGCAACACTTCTGCACAAAATAAACCCGCGCGAACTTCACAAACGGAGGCAGTTTTCCCGGGTGGTCAATTGGCTTTTCGCCGTTTTGCAGATACGATTATTGATACACTTATGAGAGTTGATATAGACAGTGTACCGCCAGAAGCTTTTCATTTTACAGCCAATGTTTCTGTGGACAGTTTGGGCGTTGTAACGGCTGTGGAAATTCAGGCTCCCATCAGAGAGGGGGTGAAAAAATATATAGCGGAGCTGTTTAAGAAAACACCCCGATGGCAACCAGCCTTAGCCTATGGGAGGCCTGTTGCCAGTGTATGGAAATGGCACCCCAGGATTTGTTTTGCGGAAGAATAGTTTTTACTTTATGAGTATTAATAATATTGATAAACTATTGGTTGGATAAATCTGAAATGACTGCTATTACACCTATCAACCTTGCGGGTATATCTCTTACAGGTCTTTCTGTAGGCGATGCTTTGGGAGAAACCTTTTTTGGCCCCGAAGCAGAAATAAATGCCCGTATACAGGAAAGAAGATTGCAGCCAGGTGATTGGTTGTATACCGATGATACCGTTATGGGTATTGGTATATACAATGTATTATCGGCCTATGGCCACATTGATCAGAATGCGCTGGCTAAGGAATTTGCAGATAATTATCTGCTGGATAACTACCGTGGTTATGGCGGTACCGCTCACTCTATTTTACGGGGTATTGCTGAAGGGCAGCATTGGAAGCAGGTAAGCAGCAATGTGTTTGATGGTATGGGTTCTATGGGTAATGGAGCTGCTATGCGTTCGGGACTCATAGGGGCTTACTTTTATAACGATACCAGGCAGGTGATTGAGCAGGCCCGGCTGGCGGCTGAGGTTACGCATTATCATAGTGAGGCTGTTGCTGGTGCCATTAGTGTAGCGCTGGCTGCATGTATCTGTGCCAGGAAAGGTATTAATAGAGAGAGATTGCCACCGGCAACACTATATGATTTTGTAATAAGTCATACACCGGAAAGTGAGGTAAAGCGGCTGATAAAAAAAGCAGCTACCCTACCCGCGGATTACGATATCAGAACCATTGTTGCTGTTTTAGGAAACGGACTGCGATTGACAGCACAGGACACCGTTCCTTTTGCGATATGGTGTATAGCCAATAATTCAGGCTCTTATTCCGAAGCTATCTGGAAGGGCATCAGTGGACTGGGCGACAGAGATACTATTGGTGCTATCATTGGCAGTGTTGTAGTGTTAAGTGCTGGTGCAGCAACTATTCCGGAGCAATGGTTGCTACAGACAGAGAAGTTTGGTAGTTCCATTTTTTCAAAACAAAAGTGATCCGTAATGGAGAATATTGAAATGACTTACTATACCTCACTTTTACCGGATGAATGGTTCTAAAGAAAAAAGTGGATGCACCAGTTACCTGATTCATCCACCTTGTAGCTTTTGCCCGTGTATATTATCTACCTGATTTCTTAAACACACTCACTTCTCCCCCAACACTCACCTGTGCAATTACTTTCTGGTTGCCATTTACCAGTGATACGTAATAGTTGGTGCCCTCGGTGCTGTGGTCCATTTCAATTACTTCTTTAGTGGTATAATCACTGAACTTTTCTGTAATGTAGCGTTGCGCGCGCAGCGGCAGGCTTTGAGTGCTTATTTCCCGGCTTATGGCTACCTGCTCACCTGATGTGTTATAAAAAGCCTGCATACGTGTACTGTCCGATACAAAGCTGATGCTCACCAGCTCTCCTGTTGTTTTGTAATGTACGTTGGTGGCGCCTGGGTAAGCGGCTTTAAATAAGCTGGTTGCTTTATCGTTGTTGTCTGCTGCAAAGGCAGTGCTTGCTAAGGTAATTACGGTGATGGCGGCGATGATGAACTTTTTCATAATAGTAAGTTTAATGTTTTTGCGTTTATAGAATAGATAAGTCCAACGGAATGCCAATACGCCATGCCAGTGATAAGTGATTGGTTGTCAGATGTAAGTATGGGGCCTTGTGAAGTGTACACTGTTCGTTAATGAACAGCTTCTGTGCGGTTGCGGTGCATGTTGCGTGTGTTTGGTATAAAGAACATTGGTGGCCGGTGAGCTTTTTTCATCACCTGATAGCTTTTTCAGCCACCGGGAATACTTCCCCGATTGTTGAGGAAGATTATTCTGCGCCAGGAAAGTCAAACCCTGCTACCGGGGAATTTTCCCCGATTATTGAGGAAGTGTTTTCTGCGGCTGGGTAAACTTCCCTGATTACTGAGGAAGTGTTTTCTGCGACTGGGTAAACTTCCCCGATTACGGAGGAAGTGTTTTCTGTGGCCGGGCAGTCTTCCCCGATTAGCGGGGAAGTATTTTCTGCGACTGGGCAAACTTCCCCGATTACGGAGGAAGTGTTTTCTGTGGCCGGGCAGTCTTCCCCGGTTAGCGGGGAAGTGTTTTCTTCGACCGGGTAAACTTCCCCGATTGTTGAGGAAGTATTTTCTATGGCCGGGCAGTCTTCCCCGATTGTTGAGGAAGTGTTTTCTGTGGCGGGATAGTTCTTTTCCGGCGGCAGGCAAGTGTGCAGCGACAATTGTTACATGTGCGGGAAAAAAGCGCAGATGTACCCGAAAGCGTTGCACATCTGCGCGATTTATTATCAGATGTGCGGAGTAATATTTGACACGTTCGCAAAATAATATCAGGTGTGCTCAACAGTGATCACATCTGCCCGGTTTGTTGTCAGTTGCGCGTAGTTTGTTGGCACATGTGCGCGGAAAAATTTCAGAGGTGCCGGAAATTATTCTGCTGTTACTTCCAGCCGGTAACCTCTGCCGTGTACGTTTACCAGCTTTACCTGAATATCCTGCTGCAGATGCTTGCGGAGTTTAGAAACATACATATCCAGGCTGCGTCCTGTTATTACCCCTTCTTCCTCCCATCCTTCTTTTTGTAACTGATCGCGGCTGATCAGTTGATTTAAGTGTCTGGCAAATATGCCCAACAGCTTGCTTTCTTTGCTGGTTAGTGGTATTTCCTGTTGCTGATATTGCAGGCGTTGCTGTTCTGGATAAAAAGCGTAAGCGCCTATGCTTACCGGAGCTTCTGTGGAAGCGGCTTCGGGAGTGTCAGCTACGTGTGCGGGCTGTTTTTGTCTCCGTTTGTACCACATACCAAGGCCGGTAAGTGCTATCAGGGAAGCGCCGGCGCCCCAGAGCATTTTGTTTTGTACCCGCGCCGGTGGTTCGGAAAAGAGAATTTGTATCTGATAGCAGTCAGCAGGCTGTTTGCGGTTGCTGCAGGGTGATGGCATGTTGCTGACCCCTTTGGCAAAACCGTAAACCACTTCACGGTTATTGCAGGCCAATACATTTACCACATATTGGGCAGGCAGGGTGCCGCCGGTTGCCAGGTTGCGGCTTACAATGGCTATCAGCGTATCAGGGTGAAAAGAGAACGGACTTTCAAAACTGATGCGAAATTCATTGTCTGCTACCTGCTGCACGGGTAGTACCCGTGAGGTGTCGTCGCCAGCCGCCAGCAGTAACTGATGACCAATCTGCCGCATAATAATACCTGCCGCTGCGTTGCCGAATGGCGACCGTGCAGTACGGCCATACCCGTTGCTGTAACAAAAGGTGGCAAACAAAGCCAGTATTACTATTAAATGTCGCCGATACATCATATTGTGAAATTAGGCAGTTCCTTTCAGCGGAAATACTGTAACCTGTTCATTTACAAAGATTTTACAACCCGTTTACAGTCTTTTTACCGCCCATTGAACCGGTAAGTCTGCCCGGCTTTTTAAGTTTGGGCAAAACATCGGTTATGTATAAAATTATGATTTTATCCGCCACCATACTCCTTGGCGGTTTTGTGGTGCTAAAGGCTACACGCAAAGCACCGGCAGCACCTGTTGATCATCACAAAACGAAATCCTTATCTGGTCAGCCTGCAGGAAATTCGGCCTGGCAGCTACTGCCGCAAGCCAGTGAAATACAGTGGAAAGCCTCGTATATAACCGGTGGTGGTCACCAGGGTACCATTGGGTTGCTGGGTGGCACTCTACAGACCGGTAACTTTCAGCTGATCACGGGCGGACGATTTGTGATAGACATGAACAGCATCCGCAGCACCGATTTGCCTGATGAAAACGGAGGTAAAGATTTAGACCAACACCTGAAATCGGACGATTTTTTTGCTACCGGCCGTTTCCCCACTGCTACCTTCGCGGTTAGCGGCAGCACTCCGTTTGTACCCGCCAATATTACCGGTAACCTGTCTCTGAAAGGCGTATCGCAACCGCTGACTGTTCCGTTTGTATGGCATGTGCAGAATGATACGCTGATTGTTCAGGCGAATCTGACGATTGACAGAACACAATGGGGCATCAACTACCACTCCGAAGGAATATTAAGTGCGGTGAAAGATGGGGTTATTTCCAATAAGGTAGATCTGGTGCTGCAGCTGCGGTTTGGCAGAATGAAAGCGGGGGATGGTTGTTAAAACAAAAATGTATGGCAAGGGGTGTATTAACAAAGAGACAGGCTGCCCCAAAAGCAGCCTGTACAATACAGAAAAACATTGCTATTACTGTTACTTAGTTAATTTCAATCGTGCCATGTTCATAACTTTCAATAAAAGGGCCTACGTTAAAAAAAGCAGTTCCTCTCACCACATAGCCCGGTTCTGCACCAAAAACCGGTGTTTCTACTTTCACGGTAATACGATATAGGAACTCTCGTTTACAGGCTACAACTCCGTAACCGTGTCCAATTTCAAAAACTGTCTTATTGTCGGCAGCTTTCACTCCTGAACCTGGTATTAAGCCGCCTTCATTCCAATTGCCTTGTTCTACGTCGTTGGTAAAAACATACGAAACGTTTCCATGGCTTAACCGCCAGTTCACATTGTTCGTTACATCTAACAATCGTATTCCGGAATTGTCTGGCCCGGATGATTTCATGCAACGTACGTAAGAGAACCCCTTGTTATTGGCCTGATCCCAATAAAAAGGACTGTGATTGTTTACGGAATCACGTACACTTGTACCATATTGGGCGTGAAACTGCTTAAGGAATGCCGCTTCCTGTGCCTTCGTTTGTTCAGGGGTACTTCTCACCGCATCAATAGCCTGCAAGGTAGTTTCCAGTTCCTCCAGATTGGCGGCTTCCAACGTTACTTCCCGTACTTCCAGCCCCGAATCGGCAGGGTCGCCAACCTTTCTGAAATTATATTTTTCAAATAAGCTTGCTACCGTTGGTTTATCTGTGTTGTCAGCTGATGATTGTTCTTTGTTACAGGCTACCATAGACAGGAGGCCTGCTATCACCAGCAGGTGTTTTACTTTTTTCATTCTTAAGTTGTTTAGGTAGATGTCTTTTTATTCTTTTACAGACATCAGAATCAATGCACCACAGAGCAGGCAACTCATTGCCACCCCGAGATAGTAAAATTGTAAATAGATAGGGTGATGACTAGTCAGAGTAATCTGGTCTGTTAACTGAATTTTGTTACTGTTTAACTCCATTCCGTAAATAGCTGCCGCCAACCCTAAAAGAAGTAAGGTGCAGGAAATCAGTAGTTTAACTTTTCGCAAAGCGCTCATAAGTAATGTTGTTTGGTTAGACAATGTTTTTCGTAGTTGTATATACACCTGGAAACGTGGAATTATCCCATAATCTCTCAGATTATCTGAAAAAAATGGCTGATGCCTGAGCAGGCACGGGCAATATGGTATGGCAGCGGAAGATAAGAACTGGTGTTGCAGCTGCGGTTTGGCAGAATGAAAGCGGGTGACGGTTGCTAAAAAACAAAGGAGCGTTTGCCCCTGTTTTAGCGTACAGCTTTTAATACAATCAGTGTATCTGCAGGCGAACCGGTGTTGGTATTGGCTACCACTGACAAGGTATCGTTGTTATAATGCCAGGTGCCGCAGGTATGAAAAGCACTGGTGATAGCAGCACCTTCCGGGGTGTTGCACAGCTCATCCGGCGATTCTTGCTGCCACTCGATCAACAGCGGATTGTGAAATTTTATGGTATTGTTCTGCTTTAATAAGAAATAGGTGTTATAGTGCTTTCCTGTGCTACTTTTTATAAAAAGGGGGCCGCTTATTTTTACATACGCTTCACCGCCCTCGTACAGGAAAAAAACCTGGTAACGGGTGCTGCTATCTGTGTAGCGGTAAACGGTGTTATTTTCCTGCCGTAGTAGCTGTAATTGCCAGTTTTTACGCAGCATTCGTTTTTCTGCTGCTGTAGCGTGATAAACATTCGCTACGCGACTGGCACAGCTGGTTGTTAGTATCAGTAGAAAAAGCCAATATTTGTTATGCATATATGCTTGGGGTATGCTTTAAGGGGTTATTGTTTCAATTTGACGGTAAAACGCATAGCTCGTTTAAAATCATCATAATAGGAATCAAATTTAAGTTGGTATAAGTAACTGGTAGTGAGAAATTGAAAAAACATTCTATTTCACTAGAACCCTCTTGTCCGTTAATATTACACAGGCTTTATCGTCAAAGTTGCAAGAGCCCTGATTCTGGAGGCTGATAGTCCAATGGTAAAAAAGACAAGTATGGGTTGCACCCCGAAGCATACTTGTATTGGGAGGGTTGAAGCTATTGTTTTTCATCTAAAAGCAGATATGTATCCATAATTCACCACAATATCAAGTGTATTTACATTAAGATTGGCCAATATTTGATAGAGATAAGCAAATGTCTTTCTTTTTGAAGGGTAATTATTTGTAGCCAATTTTAAGTGAAGTGTGGTGTCAGGTTATGGTATTCTATGCTTATACTAATAGATTTAATGGAAATGTGAAGAGTAATGTTTGCTTGATTTTACATGGGTTTAATTCGTTTCAAGTTATTAAGTTGGCTAAAAATAGAATTGTTCGATGATGAAATATTGATTCTTGTGAATGTGTTTGTGAGAAAAAGTTTAAATTATGCTTTTTTTGTAATAAAAGATTGGCTGCCTGTTTTCTCAACAGCTATTCGATTAATGTTATTATATATGGCAAAGGAGTCTTGGTATATTAACGAGTCGGAACTTGATGACTATCAGATCAGAATTGTAAGAAGAAACCTAAATAGTTCTTTTATCGTTAAAGGATGTGCAGGGAGCGGGAAAACAGTATTGGCACTTTGGCGTGCAAAAGAATTGGCCGAACAGGGGAACAAAGATTATCTTGTAATTGTGTTTACCAAAGCATTAAAGCAGTTTATCGAAGATGGTATTAACACAATTGGTATTGATGGGGCAAAGGTTTTATACCATTGGGAGTGGGAGCATCGGATGAAGCCTAGAGCTGAATATATTATTGTTGATGAGGTGCAGGACTTCGATATAGATGAGTTAAAGGAATTACGAAAAGCGGCCAAAAAGAACTTTATTCTTTTTGGAGATTCTGCACAACAGTTGTATAAGTACTTAGACAGGAAAGGACAGTTATTAACCATGGAAGAGATTCAGGTGTTGACTGGAATTCCAATGGAAAATTTGGTGATTAATCATAGGCTTCCAAAGAAAATAGCCAAGGTTGCAGAGCAGGTTACTTTGTCAACGGACCCTCTCGTTGATCGTTGTAAAAAGGAAGGTGTAAGTAAGCCGAGGTTGATTGAGTGCTCAAATTTTGAGGATGAACTTTCCTATATTAGAGAAGTTGTTACTGCACAGAAATATACTGATGTAGGTGTTCTTTTTCCCAATAATCAAGATGTAAAAAAAGCCAAAGATTATTTCGATAAAACAGGATGGGGTGTAGAGGCTAAATATCGCATTGACGGAAATGATACAATTAGTTTGAACTTCAAAACTGACAACCCTAAGCTTATGACTTATCATAGTGCAAAGGGATTGCAGTTTGAAGTGACATTTGTTCCAAAATGTTCTGTAGTTGGAGAGACAGAGAGAAATCCGCTGTATGTGGCGTTGACGAGGAGTTACAGAGATTTGTTTATTTCTTACTCAAATAAATTATCTCCCTTCATTGAAGGGGTTGATCGGGCATTATTTGAATTTCACGACGAAAAAAAGAAAAGTACATTAGGTGATTTGCCTTTTTAGATATGAAAACATATATTCCATTTAACTCTAATGATTTCAATAGTGTTTTTACTACACTTTCGATATCTCCTGCCGTTTTTTATAATAATAGAGGATTTAGTTATAAAAGATCTAGTGTATGTTTGCTGAGCCCCAATCCTAAATTTCTCTTGGGGTTTGATTTGCCGGTTTTTCATTTAAAAAAAAATGATTGGGATGAAGGGGTCCCTTTATTGTTGGAAGTTGATTTGGATTTAGGTGAATTTGATTGTAGGCTAGATAATCATGGATTTAGATATAAAGCTATTAATAGAACTATTTTTCTTGTCGCTTCCTTTAAGGTGCTATTTCGGGCCCAACAGGAGCTGGATGAGGTTTTTGCTAGATCGTTAAAAAGTATTGAGGCTAAATATGTTGATTATGCAAAGACGAATTCGCAAGTTGCCAAGGACTTTATATCAATAGAGAATATCCCCGATTTTTTTTATCCTAAAGAGAATAATAATCTCACAGAGGCCTATTTTTATAATGAACGATTTGTAGATCGAATGTTTGGTGCTGTTTTGGGCGGTTTGATAGGTTGCCTGAATTCTTTACCTGCAAGCTGGATGGATATAAGTAAGTTATTGCGTGAGCTGAATAATAAACTTGCTATTTATGTAAACAGATTAAATGGGGCTAATGAAGTAGATAAGGATTCGCTTTTTATTCTAACCTCTGAATTTTATGCCAAGTGGCAAAAAGTAGAAACCTTAGAGACTACAATATTGTTGTCTTCAAATATGTCCACTGAAGATATTGATAGAGTAAAATCTCTGAGTGTTTTAGGTGTTTCAGTTTTTGAACTTTTGATACAGGGACTGGTTGTAGGCCAGCTGAAAGAATTGCCTGTTTCTCTTTTAATTAAAAGACTTGAATTAGCGATTAAGGCTAAGTATAATAGCAGATTTCCTGTTAGCTATATTGAAAAATTGGATAGAGCTTTGTCTGATTTAAATAGCTCAATTGAGGGCGAGATTGATAAATTTAAGGATAGTAACCTGTTCTGTTCTAATATCATAAGATTTACGAAAAGCGATAGCAGAGGTGTTGGTATTATATTAAATACAGATTTTGGTTTTGTTGAAGGTGAATATCTTAAAGAAACTGTACTATTTTTTTTGCGCTTCGACGGTATTGTAAATGTTGATGCGTTTTTTAGCGACAGAAGAGGTGTGTTAATTGAGTTGGCAAATCATTTCAAGAAAAATATAGCAGACTTTGATGATTCTGAGGAAAGAAAATATCTGCTTCGTCTGATGAAATCTTTTGAGTCTTTGAGGGATGGATTTAATATTACAAGTATTGACAACGAGGTGCTAAGAGTTTTAGGGATATTGTTTACTTCGGGACGAGATTTGTCACATTTTATTGACAATCTAGAAAGTGAGTTGATTTCAAACTTGGGAGCCGCGTTGTGTATTTGGGGGACTGTTTATGGTGCTGCCAGTTTACCCAAAACTTTAATGAAAGGTTTGGGTGATAATATTGCGAATACTAGGATTTTGATTGATGGATTTGCTGCTATTATAAAAGATTTCACTTTAGAAACAAGTGATTCTTCGGATAGTACTCACACTTTTGTCCGTTTTGTAGGACCTTCTCTTACTGAAGATAGTTTTACAGAGAAGGATGATTCGAATAATAATAATGAGAGTCCCGTAGCTGGCGATGTCGGGAAGTTCTCAGAAGCAGAGCTAATGATTTTAGATATTGTTGCTTTGAATAAAAGATTGTCTTTGTCTGAATTAAAGAAAAGATGCGGTAAGGTAGTGAAATCTCAGTCAGACCTTGAAGATGTTATACTGAATGAGCTGAATCTATATATAAAGATAGAAAAAGAAGGAGGGAAAAAAGTCGCAGTTTATAAATCGGGGACTACGGATAGTTAGATATCTTTTGATTGGTGTGAGTTAGCTGATTTGCTATTTAATCTGTATGGTTAATTATTTTATTGGGGACAGTACTAAAATATAAGAGTGTAAACTTTTAATCGGGGGTGATGGGTTGTTTCTAGGAAATAAGTTTTTAACTGTCGGGTTGCTAGAGTTTTGGTTTTTGGGTACGTTGTTGTTCAAGAGACTCGGAGATGTTTGCTATAATTTCAATGAATTCGGATATTTTCTGCTTATATTCTGATTTTTCTGAGTCTGGGTTAGTGAGCCATTCTAATACTTTTTCTACCAATTCTCCCTTTTTTGTTTGCCTTTTGAGGCGGTCTTTTTCTGCCCTAATTTTATCTATATGGTTTTGGAATGGTGATGGATAATAGTCTTCTAAGCAATTGTTTTTTAAATTGATAAAATGTTCTGGATTCCAACTTTTGTATCTTTCTTTTAGTTTTTCAATTGCATTTAAGCCTGCAGAGTCCCCGTCTGTTATTACCCAAACCCGATTCTCATATATAGAACTGGTATGTAGGAATAGAAACAGATTGTTTAAGTCTTTAAATTTTGATTCTACATCGGCGGCTCCTTGAGAAGCTATGGTTCTGATTTTGCCTTTTAGGTTGGGAAAATAGAATGGGATCAGGTATTCTCGGAAAAATCTTTCGGCTGTTGATTCCTCAAATATAATATAGGCAGAATACATTTCAAAATCATGAAAGTCATAGCCTAACAACTCTAGCACCTTTTTTCTTTCTGAAACGGAATTGTCAATTGCCTTAATTACTGATGTGTTTAAATTATGGAATTGATCGTTATGTTCAATAGCTTCGATGCAGAAAATTTTTGAATCCGGAACGGATCCAAGATATTTAAGAGTTATATTAGAATGCGTGGATATGATGAATTGATTTCTTGCTGATTTTTCAACTATTAAATTTAGGAGCTTTTTCAATACTTGAGGGTGCAGGTCGTTTTCTAATTCTTCAATTAAGAAGACTTTACCTTCTTCTGTTAATAGTATTATTATTAGCCCAAGTATATTGATAACGCCTTCTCCCATTGACTCAATCGGAATAGTTTTGTTGTTTCCTGCATATATACCAAGTTTTGATTCATTGTTTTCTCCTGGAATAATTGCTATATCGAAGCCCATCAATTCCTTACATAGAGTTTGAAACTTTTCTCTAAACCTATAATTGTTGGATGTTTTTAATACTTTCGCAGCTAAGTTTTGAAAATCTTCATAAATCGCAAATGTGTTTGTTTTGCCGAATTGAGTTCCTGAATAGTTTCTCTTTCTTTTGGCAAAAAACGGATAAAAGAGATTTTGCTTTTCTTCAGAGTTTGGCAGTGAAATAAATTCTCGTGTGAACGGACGTTCATTATTATTTACAGAGTTGTAATCTTTTAAAGTCAAAGGAGATTGGGTTTCTTGTTCTGTTATCATGCTAGATGAGCTGCCAAATATAGAAATAGAGAATTTTACATAAGCGTGTTCTGTTTTTGAATTGAGCATTTGCTTTGTATGTGAAAATGTTGCATGGTCTTCTACCGAAATATCCTTAATATTTAGAAGGATTTCCAGATAGGATTCATTTATTCTAATGTCGGATTGATCTATACTATATTCTTGTTGTAATCGATAAATTGCTTTAATTATTGATGATTTTCCCGAGTTATTCACACCAGTTATGATGTTTATTCCCTTAGAAAAATCCAAATGTGCTTCAGTAAAACATCTGAAGTTATTGAGTTGCAAAGACTTTATATGCATTTGTTTAGAGTATAGAAGCTAAGATAAAATTACGAATTGGATTTATAGGTAGAGCCTTTAGGTTGATCTAAATTTCGTAAATCTAGCTTGGTTGTTTTATTCCGTACTTCCGTATCAAAATCCCCCACATTCCTATCATTCCCCGCTCCTCCGCACCCCTTAACTTTGCACCGTAAAACAAAATCATCCGTCTATGAACAATTTTGAGTTATATAACCCTACGCGGTTAGTATTCGGCGAGGGACAGATTGCTAAACTGAAAGACCTGGTGCCTAAGCAGGCGCGGGTTATTATGGTATATGGCGGTGGCAGTATTTTTAAGAACGGGATTTATGAGCAGGTGAAAGCGGCGCTGGAAGGTTTTACGGTTACGGAATTTGGGGGTATTGAAGCCAACCCGCATTATGAAACACTGATGAAAGCGGTGGAACTGATCCGCAGCGAAAAGCTGGATTTTATTCTGGCTGTGGGTGGTGGTTCGGTTATTGACGGGGCTAAGTTTATTTCAGCGGCGGTGCATTTTGAGGGCGATACCAAAGAGATTCTGTACAAGCGAATGTCAATCCGCGAAAATGCAGTGCCTTTTGGTTCGGTGCTCACGATTCCGGCTACGGGTAGTGAAATGAATTCCGGATCGGTAGTTACCATTGCGGCTACGCAGGAGAAACTGCCTTTTGGCGGCCCGGCATTGTTTCCGGTGTTTTCTATCTGCGACCCTAAAGTGATTATATCTCTGCCGAAAAGGCAACTCCAGAATGGCGTGGTAGATGCATTTACGCATGTGATGGAGCAGTACCTCACCTACCCTGCTGATGCGTATTTACAGGATCGTTTTTCAGAAGGTATTCTGCAAACCCTGGTGGAGATAGGCCCTAAGGTGGTGGAGCAGCCAGACAACTACACCCTGGCGGCCAACTTTATGTGGAGTTGCACCATGGCGCTGAACGGATTGATCCAGAAAGGTGTACCAACCGACTGGGCTACGCATATGATTGGCCATGAATTGACCGCGCTATATGGCATAGATCATGCCCGTACGCTGGCTATTATTGCCCCTAACCTGTACAAAGTGCTGTTTAGTGCTAAGAAGGAAAAGCTGGCGCAATACGGCCGCAGGGTATGGAATATTCAGGGTGATGATACAGAAACGATTGCCCGGGAGGCTATCCGCAAAACGGAGGAGTTTCTGGATATAATGGGTATGGATAGAAAGCTGGCTAATCACACTCCTGATTATGCGCAAACGGCAGATATTATAGTAAAGCGTTTTGAGGCCCGTGGATGGGTTAAACTGGGCGAAAATGGTATTGTTACACCCGATAAGGTGAAGGAGATTGTAGAATTGAGTTATAACGGTTCATAATTATTAGTGCGTCAGGCTATTGTTTCAATTTTACTATTTTTATAATAAATAGAATGGTTATGGAACAAATGCCTGGCGCTTACTTTCGTACTACCGATCAACGGAAGATAGCCAAACGGTGCGGGCATGGCTGCGTTATATGCGGGCAGCTGATTACAGGTTATTACCACACCAGAGAAAATGCCGGTACCCGTTATGGCAGGGTTGAAGCGGCTGCTACCGTATTGTTATGCACTCAGCACTGGCGACAGCTGCGGGCGGGTATTCTTACTCAGAAGCAGTTGGAAGCTGCTATTAATGCTCCTTATAATTTACAAAAAAGTAAAGCGGTAATAAAGCCGCTCACTGCTGCTACAAACAGCCTGTCGGTAACATTGGGACATATTATGTTTTATGTCAACTATGACTTTACCCATACTATAGAATCAATAATTCATAGTGTTAATAACACTTCCTACACTTATAATGGCGGCAACAATCTGTACCCGCTAACCGTAGACGAAACAAAGCTGTTGGCCATAAACATACTGGATAAACGCATCAGCTTTAGCCTGATGCTGTATAATGATTATAATGAGTTGCTGCTGAACCTGAACAGGAATATAGTCAATTACGTTGCGGATAATATAGACTGCCGTATAAGCGGAGAAACACTTACTGTTACACAGGCTGATACGGAACTGCTACAGCTACAGTATAACAAAGAAGAGGCGGGTTTAACATTTAACCATGCTCATTTTCAACTGAACGGTGTGCAGTGTGTTGTGAGTGACGGCATTTTGTTGGTTAACGGCGCTCAACTGTCTGTTACAACAGAAGAACTTTGTAAGCCTACTCCATTTGGGATAGTTATTGGCGCAAAACAGGAGTTTACTCCCTGCGTAACGCATCTGGAAAAAATAAGCAGGGTACACACGGCCACTATTTAGTTTATCCGGTACCATACGGCATCACAACCACAATCAGCCTTCCGCCTGCCTGCCGTCATTCCCCGCCGGCGGCGTGCCAGCTAGTTTTACGCCATAAAACAATCTACTATGGCAGTTGAACATGTATACGATGTAACCGTTACCTGGCAGCACGACAGAAAGGGAATTATGCAATCTTCTGCATTGAATAAAACGGTGGAGGTGGCTACTCCGCCGGAATTTGCCAAAGGCATGGCCGGTATCTGGTCGCCGGAGCATCTGCTGGTAGCAGCAGTAAACAGTTGTCTTATGACCACCTTTCTGGCTATTGCCGAAAACTTTAATCTGGAGTATGTATCGTTTACCTCTCACGGTACAGGTAAGCTGGCAATGGTGGATGGTAAGTATATGATCAGTGAAATTACTTTAACGCCGGAAGTGGTGATTACAGAAGAAAATGCACGCGATAAGGCGGAAAAAGTATTGGTAAAGTCTGAAAAAGCCTGTCTTATTTCCAACTCTGTAAAGTCGGCCATTCATTTTCATCCGGTAATTATCGTACAAAGCGAAGTGCCGGTTCAGGCCTGATAGTGTAACAGCAATCAATTTTAGCGCTGATGTAGAAACTGCTGTTAAAACAGTATTACCTCACAGTTTATTATACTATATATGGATTCATTGACAACAGATCCGGGCATGGCTTTCTGGGCCGGGCTAAGCCTGCTGGTTTTTGGCTTTGGTAGTTTTTTAATGCTTGTTACCCAGCGCATTCTAAAAATGAGGGTAAAGGCTAATCGTATTCACTGATACCAGATTATATGCTGCCTGTAACAACATAAAGGTGCGGTTGCAGGCAGTGTTTTTTAGTTTACACCTATTGCATTCTTTTCTATACGGCTTAATGCTTCTGCGTAAAAAAGTATCACCATCCCGCAGTTTTGTATAACGCCCCTCCCCGGCTATTCCTGTAATTTTGCTCTGATTACTGCCGTAATCGCAAAAACGAGGTGTTATGGAGCATTATGAGCAACTGGATCATCTGTTACGGAATCAGGGCTATCCGCCGCCGGAAAACCCCATGCTGGGTGTAGTACGCTGTAATGGCAGCTGCGGCACCGGCACAAGGGTGTTTACGGGCGATTTCTATATCATCAGTATGAAGAAGATGAAGTCGGGCAGTATTACTTATGGCCGTACGCGTTATGATAATAATGGTGGTTCACTATACTTTGTAAAGCCGCAACAGCAGGTGATAATGAAGGATGTGGAGTTGGAAGAAGGTGGTTTTTCCATTTACATACGGGAAGATTACCTGTTTGGTCACCCTCTGCACAGCGAGATTAAGAAGTATCATTATTTTGAATATGAGATAAACGAGGCACTGCACCTCTCACCCTCCGAAGAAAAAGCTATCTGGGATCTGTTTGAGAAAATTGAAACCGAGTATCATAACAATCAGGATGAGTACACCCGACAGATCATTCTCACGCATCTGGATGCAATACTGAAATACTCTCAACGATACTACAAACGGCAGTTTTTGAACCGGGCTGAGTTATCAGGCCATACGGTTACCCGTTTTAATCGTTTGCTGAACGAGTATATGGAAAGCGGTGAAATGGAAAAGCAGGGTACACCTTCCGTAAAATGCATGGCAGATCACCTGCATGTAAGCCCCCGGTACCTGAGCGATCTGCTGAAAACAGAAACCGGTAAAACCGCACAGGAACTGATACACCTGTTTCTGATAAACGAGGCTAAAAACGTTCTGGCAGGCACCGGTAAAACGGTTTCTGAAATCGCCTATAGTCTGGGTTTTGAGAACCTTCCTTACTTTTCGCGGTTATTTAAAAAGCAGGTGGGTAAAACGCCTGTGGAGTATCGGAACTCATTGAATTAAGTAAAAAGTGAAAATTTAAAAGTAAAAAAATATGGCGCTGTTAGATGATTTGAATTGGCGTTACGCTGCCAAAGCGTACGACCCCGCTAAGAAAGTAAAGGATGAAGACCTGAATAAAATACTGGAAGCAGCACGGCTGGCCCCTACCTCCAGCGGTTTACAACAGTTTAGGGTGCTGGTGGTAACCAATCAGGCTATTAAAGAAAAACTGAGCGCGTACGCACTCAATCCCGAAGTAATGCGCGATTGCTCGCACGTACTGGTTTTTGCCGCGTGGAATAATTATACCAGCGAGCGTATTGATACCATTTACGACCGCATGACGGAGGAAAGAGGATTGCCACAAGGGCGCTTTAGCAGCTACACTGATAAAATAAAAGGCATTTACCTGAACCAGACCGCAGAAGAAAACTTTATTCATACTGCCCGCCAGAGTTACATTGCTTTTGCTATGGCTATGGCACAGGCTGCAGAACTGCGTATTGACAGTACTCCTGCAGAAGGCTTTGACAATGCTATGGTAGATGAAGTGTTAGACTTGCATGCGAAGGGATTGAAAAGCGTAACCCTGCTGTATCTGGGATATCGCGATGCGGAGAAAGACTGGCTGGCACCGATGAAAAAAGTGCGAAACCAGATGGATGAGTTTGTGATATATGTGGATTAGTTAAAACTTTCCCCGTCTGGTGGAAACTGGCGGGGGATTTGTTTTATTTCCAATATCGTAAACTTTCTTCCTGTTTGCGTTTCTCCTCCGCCCCCTTCTGCCCCCACCTTTGCGCCCTAACCCTTTAAATAATAACACAAGATGTTACCAAAAAAGCTATGGGCACTGTTACTCGCCTGCCTGTGCACTACTGCTATGTTTGCCCAGGAGGGCGTTATCTCCGGTAGTGTAAAAACCAAATCAGGAATGGCAGTTGCATTTCCCGTTATCAGTATTGCAGAAAAGAAATTGACTATTGTTGGTAATGATACCGGCTATTTCCGTTTCAGTAAGCTGGCCTATGGTACTTACACCCTTTCAGTTAGTTACCTGGGAGAAGTGTTATATACACAGCAGGTTACCCTAAACGGGGCTGAACAGGCGCTAAGCCTGCAGGTAGTGCATACCACCCACACGATGGATGAGGTAAAGATTATCGGCGTTAAACCGGTAATTGCCCGCCAGAGTGATTATGTAGGTAAAATGCCGCTGAACAATATGGAGAATGCGCAGGTATATACCGGCATTAGCAGCACGCTTATTACCCAGCAGAAAATATACAATATGGATGATGTGGTGCGTAATGCGCCGGGTATTAATAAAAGCAACGACGGCTGGCCGGGCAGTTTAATGTATGGTGGCGTTACTTATGTAAGCCGCGGATTCAGCACCGAAGTACGTGCATTAAACGGATTGGCTTCTAATGTGGTAATGCCTTCTGACGTGCAGAACCTTTCTAAAATTGAAGTAATTAAAGGGCCCTCTGCTACCCTGTTTGGAAGTGTGATAACCTCTTACGGTGGTTTAATTAACCGCGTAACCAAAAAGCCTTACGAAGAATTCAGCGTGGCGGTAGATGCCGCTGCGGGTTCGTATAACTTTCAGCGCCTGGGTTTGGATGCCAACATGCCCATCAACAAAGAGAAAACCTTTCTGGCCAGGTTAAACGTGGCTACCAGCAATCAGGGCAATTTTACCGATAATGGTGGTTATTATAAAAACACGCTACTGGCACCTGCTTTTACCTATAAGCTGAACGATAAGGTAAAGATTGACCTGAGCAGTGAAATATACAGCACTAAAACAGCCGGTGGCAGCATGGGCGTTATATTCACGTTGTTACCCAGTGCTGTAAAGCAATACACCGCACAGATATTGAGTGGAATGGGTTTGCCTGCTGCCAATATCAACGCTATTGTAAACCAGATGCCTTCTACGGTGAAAGAGGCGTTTGGTACAGAGAATGTAAACGAGTTTGGGCTGGACAGGTTCCGGTCATTTATGAACAAGAACATGACTGCCAACAGCCAGGCCATGAATCTGAATGCAACGGTTACTTATAAGCTGAGTCCGCAGTGGACTTCTACTACTTCAGCGCTGTATGTATCCGGCAGTGACGAAGGCTACGAAGGCCGTTTTATCTTACTGCCCAATGTGGTTCAGGCTTTGCTTACCAGTCTGCCTACCGGTAACATCAGCTTTGGTACACCGGGTGCGGATTATCTGGGCCGTAACTCCCGCAAGTTTGAGTCATCGCTCAGCACCCATCAGATTCAGCAGAACTTTACAGGCGATTTTCATATTGGTCAGCTGCGCAACAGAATGGTAATTGGGCTGGATTATTACCACTACAACAGCAGCTCGTACTGGCGCAACTTTAACGGTACCCTGTTTACGGTGCCTTTCGAAAACTTTTTTGATGTAGTGAAGCTGAAAGGCAATGCTCCTAACTACTACGATTTTGAGAAAAACCGGTTGGATAATCTGTTTGAAACCAAACAGATTGGCACATACGATTACGGAACCAAAAACAATATTTACAGTGCTTTTGTAAACGATGTGCTGAATCTTACCGGTAACCTGTTTCTGAACGCCGGTTTACGCTTTGACCGCTTTGTGGCTAAAGGTCGCTATGATGGTATTAACGATGAATGGACAGAAGGTTTTAATCAGAATGCACTGGCGCCTAAATTTGGCGTGGTGTACCAGCCGGTGGCCAACAAATTGAGTGTATTTGCCAACTACCAAACCGGCTTCCGTAATGTAAATGGTACAGATGAAAAGGGAAGCGCTTTTAAACCTGAGCAGTCTTACCAATGGGAAACCGGTGTAAAATATGCGCTGTTCAATGGCAACTTTACCGGTACTTTCAGCTACTATAATATCACGGTTAATGATATTGTACGCAACAACCCCAACAACATCTTCTTCAGCATACAGGATGGTACGCAAAAAAGCAAAGGTTTTGAGGCAGAAATACTGGGTAATCCCACGCCTCAGTTTAACGTTATGTTAGGTTATGCCTATAATAACAGTAAATATGTACGTGCCGATGCATCGGTAGATGGCCTGCGCCCTATAACTGCCGGCCCTTACCATCAGGGTAACATATGGCTGCATTATCATTTCAAAGAAAAAACCTTCCTGAACAACTTCAGTATTGGAGCAGGTGGTAACTATGTAGGTAGAACCTGGGCCATGAACCTGAAACCAGATGGTGCTTTTTATGTACCGGCTTACACGCTGGTAAACGCCAAAATATCTTACGACCGTAATAACTACTCTTTAACCATGCGGGTAAACAACCTGCTGGATGAAGATATCTGGACCGGTAGCTCCAGCATACGCCCCCAGATGCCAAGGCAGTTTGTAGGTAGTGTGGCTATTAAGTTTTAACGGCTGCTTTTGCAGATAAAGCCGGGTGTGTTTGAGTAAGGCACACCCGGCTTTTTTACTTTATTTTCTGTTGCAGATCACTCACCTGCTTTTTCAGCGTTTCCATATCCTTATTCTGCTGAATAATATACAGGGTTAATTCTTCTATCTTTTTCAGTAACAGTGCCTGATTGGCTGCCAGTTCTACCCCTTCTTTTTCCACGGTGGTGGCAGCGGGTACTTCCGGTAAATGTTTATTGGCTTGTATGTAAGCCTCTACCTGCGTCAGCGGAGATAAGCGGTAAGCAGAATCGAATACATAATCGGGCCAGTTGGTTTGTGTTACGGTTATCTTACGGGTTTTGATATTGCCATCAACTGCCAGATTTTTGGGATTATTAATAGCCCCTATTTTCACGTCACCTGTAATGTTACCACCTGCAACAGGAAAATAATTGGCGGGGTTAAGATTGCCGTTGTGCCATATCTGTTTCCAATCGCTCCAGTTATCCTGAAACTGCGTTCTGAAGTAAAGGTGATTATTATAGTTGGTCATGCCATTTATCAATTGCATTCCATAACGGTTGCCATCGGATTCACCATTTCGGTGCCGCACGTTAATGATGTTCCACCAAACGGTATTATCTCCTACGGGTGCATCTAGCTGCCCATTTATAGAGCCCAGAAAAGTGCGGCTGGTAAGAGTACTCATGTTTGCAGGAGGCTGAACGCCTGCCCGCGCAAAATTACCTTCTGTTCCCATGTTAGCAGTAGTTAATACAGTTGCTTCCGTACCCGCATCACTTTTCAGTTTCAGGCTCAGTCCGCCATCTGCATATAAGTAGGTTGCAAACCGGCCCAGGGCATGAAACCCGTATCCGGGTCTTGCTCCGCCATCGTACTGAATAGTCTGCACCGCAGCCTGAAAGTTGCCGGTTTGATAGCTGGTAGCACCCAGGGGGGTAGCAGTGTAGGCAGTTACATTGGTGCTGAAGCGTCCACTACCTGCTACATCAAGCGCCACAGACGGCGCCGCTATTCCAATACCCAGTCTTTTGGCAAAGTATCCCTGGCCATCTGCTCTCACATAAAAGGTGTTTGTGCCGCTGCCAGCTGTAGAGTTGGTGCCGTGGTAGCCTGAGTAGAAATAAACATTATCGGGATAGCTGGCATCTGTTTTTGCGTAAAATACCGCTCCATAGGGATAGTTAAAGCCATACCCGGTACCTATTTGTCTGCCGGTAAACATTGCTCCGCCAGCAGGGGTTTCTACGGTGATAAACTTGTCGGTACTGGATCCCTTTTGCGTTACATCGTAAAGGCTGTAGGGCGATTGGCCGTAAGCAAATGCGGCAGGCAATACCAGTAGTGAAAAAAGTCGTAGTTTGTTTTTCATTATTTTGAGTTTAGGTGAATACGCATGCAAGTTATATCCGTTAACGATTATAAAGTAAAATCTCTTGCCTGAAAGGCAAGCCGTTTGCCAATATGCTGTAGATAATTTCTACCTGGGAAAACCTTATTCTTGCGGGTAGAATTTATAACTTCCGTCTTTTATGACCAGACTGTTACTTCTGTTTTTTCCCATTGTATTTCTCGCCGGGTTTTTTATTGCCATCCTGGCGGAACAGCGGAAAGGAATAGCCAAAATGTTGATAGCCGTTGCCAGCGTTTTCATTTTTCTGTCTATGATACTGGCCCTTATGCCGGATATAAAGACGTTTATATGGCTGAACAACTTTGTACTGCTGGTTGCCTGGGTAGCCGCTTTTGCTACCGCTATTAAATATTTCCGCAGCAGGCCGCAGGAAAGGTGGAGGGCCTTTGGCATCAGCTGCTTGTTAATATTGGCAATGACACTGTTTACAGTAGGTAATCAGCATGTACAGGATCAGTTGAGTGAGTTGTTTTGCTCCTATGTAGGTTGTGAAGATGAGAAGGCGGAACTGGTAGCTACTGATTTCTTTTTTATAGATGAGCGGCTGGATTCGGTAAGTACATTGTCAAAAGGCGAAAAATATAACCTGATTATTATAGACTCTTTTTACAAGGCCCATACTTCTGATCTGATAAAACTTGTACCGGGTTTTAGCGCTATGAAGGATGATTCGGTGAAGGTTTTAACGCTTAGCCTTTGGCAGAAGGGCAGGAAAACAGAAACGCTCGATACCTGTGTTACAGAAGCTGATGAGTTGCTGGAAGAGTTTGACCGTTTTACCGGTTTAAATAATCCGAAGTATACTTCACTGGAAGAGTTAAGACAGGAACTGAATTATGCCACACATGATGAATTTAATGCGGCTGATCTGGGGCAGTACGGACTTAAATATCAGTTTATGATACCGCAGAAAAGCCGTTTGACGGGAGAGTATGCCATGCAATTGGAATTTGTATTCAAAAGTGGCAAGCGGATAGCGAAACAACGGAAGATTATAATTAATTAAGTAAGCGTATAAAGTTAGCTGCCAGTCCCGGATACTGTAGTTGTTTCGTTATCAGAAAGCAAAAAAAGCGGGCGTATCAATCTATGACACACCCGCTTTCTCATAAAATAATATAAGAATTAAAACTTAAACGTTACACTCGCCAGGAAGTTTATGGGCTTTTGCGGTGTGCCGTTATTGTTCCAGTATTTCTGGTCTGTAAGGTTATTACCTTTCAGTGCAATACGGTAGCTTTTCTGGTCAAAGAATACCGTAGCACCCACTAGTGTGTAAGAAGGCATTTTAATGGTATTGGATGCTTCAAACCAGCACTCTCCTACATAATTGCCGCCAGCACCAAAGCCCAGACCTTTTACGCTGCCTTTGGTAATAACATAGCTTGCCCAGATATTGCCCACATTGTTAGGGCTGTAAATTACCTGCTTGCCCTGTAATGCTGCGCTTGCTTTAGTGTAATCATTTTTATTGTACGCATAGCCAGCCACAATGTTCAAACCTGCCACCGGATTAGCAATTAATTCAACTTCTACCCCTCTGCTACGTTGAGTGCCGTCCTGCACAGTAAAGTTCATGTTGTTTATTGACTCTGTACGGGTAGAATTGGTAACGTCTATATTATAATAGCTTACACCGCCACTGATTTTATTATTCAGCAGTGCAAACTTTACCCCACCTTCCCATTGATTACCGTATTGTGGCTTTAATATAAGAATACTGCCGTCTGGCTGTGATGCCGGGCCCTGGTTTACAAAGCCATTCATGTAGTTACCAAACAGGGTTAGTTTGTTGTGCAGTAACTGATATACCAGGCCAAACTTGGGTGATACAGAAGTTTGTTTATAGGCACCACCGTAAAGACCTGTTCTTTGTGTAAAAGTGCCGTCGGTGCTATACCTGTCTACCCGTACACTGGCCATAGCAATCAATTCAGGTGTGATATTGATGGCATCTGATATATAGGCGCTGGCGTTTACCGTTTTGGTGGTGGTAGCGTTATAACCTGCCTGAGAAGAGAGTGCATCAATCCGGTCTGTATTAATGCCATTTAGTGGTCTGCGGATATTTACCGTATCGTAGGTTACGGTAGCGCGATAAAGTTCGTTGTAATTATAGTTATAGTCAATACCAATTACCATTCTGTTGCGCAGAGATCCGATATGAAAATCACCTATAAAGTTTTGCTGAAGTTCTGTATTACCGAAGGTTTCAGGTGTTTGGTTTCTTACAGAACGGGAAAAGGTGGAATCGGTAAGCATATTGAACGTTGTCCAGTATAAATGCTTGTAAAAGCCGTTGGAGTACAGATAGTTGGTCTGAGATTTCCATTGGTCACTCAGTTTGTATTCCATTTGAAACTGAATGTTGTCTATACCATTGCTGATATCAATGCTGTTGTTGATGTAGGATGATTTATAACCTAATGGCAGGTCTTTAAAGTTACGTACAGTAACATTGTTTATAGCAGCAACAGGAATAGCAAAGGCGGACGTGGTATAGTTGCCTCTGGTAAATTCTGCATCAATAGTAAACTTGAGGCGGTCGCTGGCCAGATAGGTAAAAGAAGGCGCGAAGGTTTGTATTTTACCAAAGCCCTGATCCTGGAAAGAACCTTCAGATTGCAGACCGGCGTTAACGCGCAGCAACAGGGTTTTATCTTTATTCAAAGGTGTATTTACATCAGCTGTTAATCTGCTGAATTCAAAGCTACCTCCGGTAGCACTAATTTCTGCACCAAAATCGGCATAGGGCTTTTTGGTTACATAGTTATATACACCACCAAAAGTAGTGTTACGGTTGCTGCCAAACAGTGTGCCTGCCGGGCCCTTAATAGCTTCCACACGCTCAATAATAATAGGATTAAGGGGAACAATAGCACTGGTGGCCATTCCATTGCGCATACCAATAGTGGTAGTAAAACCACGCATGCTAAACCCTTGCGAGCCGCCTGCAGAAAAGTTAGGTACAGCACCCGGTATGTTACGGAACAGCTCGGTACGTTCTGTAGCCATCTGCTCCTGTATCAGCTGACGATCTACTACGTTATACACCTGCGGGTTTTCCAGATTGCGCAGTGGCATTCTGGCCACCTGCTCGCTGGTTTTATCTGCAAACTTGTTTCTGGCGTTGGTAACAGTTACCTCTTCCAGCTGTGTGTTAGATACGGTAAGTTGAACGGCAACAGCAGTAATTTTATCTTTTTCTACCACTACCTGCTGGCGCAGTGTTTCATAACCTACCAACGATACTTCCAGTTGATAAGTACCCGGTGCTATTTTAGAGAAAAGGAAAGAACCATTGTCTTCGGTAATTACGTTTTTGCGGGTACCCTTTATAACAACATGTACAAAAGAGGCAGGTTTGTTATCGCTGGTGGTTACCTGGCCCTTAATGGTGCCGGATTCAGGGTCGATGGCTTTGCTGAATGCTAAAAAAGGAAAAGCCATCAGCAATAAGCAGATCAGTTGCTTCATAATGAGGTGGAAATTTGCGCGAAATTGGGCCTGTTACAAGTATAGAGTGTTACGCAAAGCGGAAAATGTTACAAGAATGTGAGTGCTGTGCAAGCATGAAAAAAGCCGCTTCACAAAATAAATGAAGCGGCTTTTTCTTTTTTCAATAATGTATTTACTACTTTCTGCCAGGGCATCCCGGCATATATGCTGTGCATCTGGCTACTTCCGTTACAATTCCAGTGTTTTGGCTGGTATACCTTCAGCGGTAAAGGTTACGGTGTAATTGCTTCCATCCTCCGGTGGCTTTACATATACCATCAACGGGCCGTTGGCTACTTTTTTGCTGTTTGCTTTATACAGGCTGGTATCTGATAAATTGCTGTTTTCAATTCCTTTTAAGGTGGCGCTGCCGCTAACCGTTACGGTAATGGCGTTGCCTGGTGCGTATAACACATGGCCATCTGCGTCAACTAAGCTAACGGCTATTTGCTGCAGGCTACCCTGTTTCGGAATCATCAGGTGTTGGTATACTTCTGCTTTTATTCCCGCCGGCGCACCGGTAGTTTGCAGGGCGGCGGAGCTTACCTGTTTGCCCTGCCGGTAACCTTTAGCGGTAACAGTACCCGGTTCATACACCAGGTTCCAGGTAAGTATTCTGTTAGTGGCGGAGGCCAGTTGCTGACGGCCCAAAGAGCGGTTGTTTACAAACAGTTCCACCTCCTCACAATTGGTAAAGCAGCGAACACTGATGGAGTCGGCTGTGCGTTTGTTCCAAACCGGCTCTGCGAGTTTGTGTGTCCAGTTGCCGCTTTCATTGCTTCTGCTTACGTTGGCACTGCCAATGTATAACACAGGTTCACTGCTCCACAGGCTTTTCCGGAACCAGTATTCTGGTTTGGCAAAGCCACCCAGGTTAACTAAACCGGCACCGTTGCTGCGGGTGGGCCACAAGCCTGCTTCGCCCATATAGTCAATGCCCGTCCACAGGTACTGCGCGCTGATATAACGGTTGCTGTCAACCGCATTCCAGTTATTCAGTTGCATACCGTTTTCACTACCATAAATAATGCGGTGGGGGTAAGCAGCATGATCTTCAGCATAGCGGTATTCCTGATAATTATACCCTACCAGATCCAGATTGTCCGGATACGTAGTGGTGTTAGACATTACCACCCCTGCCAGTGCGGCGGTTACCGGGCGTGTGGTATCCAGCTGTTTTACTGCTTTTACCAGCCGGGCAGAAAGCGTTCCCAGTTGTGCTGCCGGCGGATGATCGGGCAGATAACCTTTACCGTATATCTGCGGGTTGCGGCCGGTACTTAATACCTCGTGCGAATAAGGGTCGTTAGGGTAATCTATTTCATTGCCAATGCTCCACATAATGATAGACGGACTGTTGCGGGTACGTAATACCATGGATGCAATATCCTGCTCTGCCCAATTGGCAAAGTATTCATGATAGCCATCTTTACCGGGTGAGCCTTTGTTCCAGCCCTTAATCCATTTGTTTTTGCCCAGCTCCCATTCGTCAAAAGCTTCTTCCATTACCAGAAAGCCCATCTGATCGCAGAGTTTATACAGATAGGCAGCATGCGGGTTATGGCTCATTCGTATAGAGTTACAGCCACCTGCTTTCAGCAAAGCCAGTCTGCGTATCCATACCTCCTGTGGTACTGCTACGCCCAGTACCCCGGCATCATCATGTATACATACGCCTTTCAGTTTGGTGTTTTTACCATTCAGAAAAAAGCCACTGTCTGCAGTAAAACGGATATCACGTATGCCTACCTCCTCTTTCCAGGTATCTGTTGGTTTGCCGTTTACCAGCAACTGAACGGAAAGCGTATATAAGCTGGGTGATTCGGGGCTCCATAAAGCTGGGGTGGGAACGGTAAATAACAAATCAGCCTTTGTAGCACTATCCCCGTTATTAAACACCAGCTTTTGCCGGGCGGTGCCTTTGCGGTTTCCATAAGCATCCATCAGCACTGCCCTTACCTCCGCTCCGGTTGCAGGCCCGTTCACATTCACCTGAACACGTGCTTTCGCCTGCCTGGCTGTAATGTTGGTAGCTGTAAACATTACACCCCATTGAGGAATGTGTACGGGATTTACTGCATATAAATGCACATCCCTGTAAATACCCGAACCGGTGTACCAACGGGAATCGGCAAATTTTGTATGATCTGCTTTAACGGCTATGGTGTTACTGCCGGTTTTGTTCAGGTAAGGTGTCAGTTCATATTCAAACGCTACAAAGCCATTCGGCCGCTTGCCCAGGTAATGGCCGTTAATCCATACCTCACTGTTGTTATATACTCCATCAAAAGCTATAAAAACCTTTTTGCCTGCAAAGCCTTCGGGCAGGGTAAACGCTTTCCGATACCAGCCGATGCCTCCCGGCAAATACCCGGTAGCACTGGCCCATTCTTCGCTGAAGGGTGATTCTATGCTCCAGTCGTGTGGTAAAACAAGGCTTTGCCAGTCTGCATCGTTATAGCTGGTAGCTGCCGCTTCCGGCACATCGCCGCGGTGGAATTTCCACCCTGTGTTAAACAGTTCATCCTGCCGTTGCGCCAGTAATGCAAAAGGAATCATGCCCAGTAAGCAAAGCCATATCTGCAATCGTTTCATATTCAGGTAATTTAATCCGGCATTTAAATTACTTATTTTTAGTACAAATGAGGCTGGCTGGCTGTGGGCGAGGCTATGTTATCGGCGTATGAAGGAAACTGGCATTGTGGAGTAACTATTGCAATGATGTATCACTACCGATGTATCGTTGGCATAGAAACCGATATACAGCGTGTGATGCGAAGCCCCTTGATTTTTGCGGCGGAAGCCGTAGTTGATTTTATCTACAGTGGTATCTCTCAGTATTGTACGCAGAGTAGAGCAGTCTTGCGGGGGGACGTTGACTGCCATTTCGGTTTTATGTTCCATTGTTTGCAGGAGTGATTTATAATCAGGGGGGAATAGCGTAAATTTTGCAGCTATGCATTCGTGACCATGCAGGTCGGGCTCAACGAATGCAGTAGCATTGACCTGGGCGGAGGCCGGTAATTCAACGCCTGTTACCATTTTAAACTCACTTGCATAAAAGCTTCTTCCCGGAAAAGCAGCAGAATAGGAAGTCCAAATTGCCAATAGTATTAAAGCGGCACCAATGAGTTGCTGCATACGGATGTATTGTTTCGCGGTAAACCTTCCTGATTCTTCCCATCTCCGTATTAACGGTCGGGTGATAAAATATATAATAACAGCTACAATGCCCGGGAGAAACAGGCTCATGAAGAGGCAGAAAATAAAATACATAGCGGGTTGATTATTGTTGTACGTGAGTAAGCGAATTACTGATTATGTATTTTAGCATATGGTTCTGCTCTGTTATTTTATGCATTCCATTGCGGATCATTACCTGCTCCGATCCCTTGTTATCTATGTGGCACTCTGCAAATATTTCTGTTATTCCCAATTTTTCAAATCCGAAGCGAATGATAGCATTTACTGCCTCTGTAGCTATACCTTTGTTCCAGTAAGGTTGCCCTATCCAATAACCGAGCTGTGCTGTGGAGCCTTGTTCTAAATGAAGACTTACCTCTCCTATCAGTTCCTCCGGTTCCCCCTCCCGCCATATGATTGCGAATACATAATGGCTTCTCTTTACAAAGCCCTGGTACACGTAACTGAGGCGATGCACCGCATGGTATTCCTGGTAAGGATATGGGAAGTTGAGGATGTTATCTGTGATGAGGGGATTGTTTACATATTTCAGCAGTGCCGGTATATCGTCGGCGTTTAGCTGACGTAGCAGAAGCCGGTGGGTGTAAAGTAGCGGAAAGGTATTATTCATATTGTCTGAAAACATAGCTTGTTTCCGGAAAAATAACCAATCCTGCAATTGTATAAGATGCAGGATTGGTAAAAATAACTATATACCCAGCTGATGCGCTTTCGCAGTTTCAATGGCCTCTTCATACCCGGCATCAGCATGTCTTATAACACCCATACCCGGATCATTCCGTAATACACGCGCTAAACGTGCTTCGGCTTCATCGGTACCGTCCGCCACTATTACCATACCTGCGTGAATACTGTACCCCATTCCTACCCCGCCGCCGTGGTGCAGACTCACCCAGCTGGCGCCGCCAGCGGTGTTTACCAGTGCGTTCAGGATAGGCCAGTCGGCTACAGCATCGCTGCCGTCTTTCATGGCTTCTGTTTCGCGGTTGGGGCTGGCTACAGAGCCGGTGTCCAGATGGTCGCGGCCTATTACTATGGGAGCTTTTACTTTGCCGGTGCGCACCAGGTCGTTAAAGGCCAGACCTGCTTTTTCCCTTTCGCCCTGGCCCAGCCAGCAGATGCGTGCAGGCAGGCCCTGGAAAGCTATTTTTTCTTTGGCCAGTTTTAACCAGCGTTGCAGGCTTTCATTTTCAGGAAACAGGTTGGCTATCAGTTCATCGGTTACGGCTATGTCTGCCGGGTCGCCGCTGAGGGCTGCCCAACGGAACGGGCCCTTGCCTTCGCAGAACAGCGGGCGTATGTATGCGGGTACAAAGCCGGGAAAATCGAACGCGTTTTGCACGCCATGCTCTTTAGCGCGGGCGCGCAGGTTGTTACCATAGTCAAACGTAACAGCGCCCTTCTGCTGCAGGGTAAGCATCAGCTCTACATGTAGTTTCATACTATCATATGCCAGTGCCAGGTATTTGTCTTTATCTGTCTGGCGTAATTCGTTGGCTGCTGCATTGTCTAAAGTGTGCGGAATATACCCTATCAACGGGTCGTGGGCGCTGGTTTGGTCGGTAAGCGCATCAACAGCTATGTTTCTTTCAATCAGGCGTTGTAGCAGGTGTATGGCGTTACACAGCACGCCAATGCTCAGGGCTTTACCTTCGGCTTTGGCCTGTACGGCAGCATCAATAGCTTCGTCAATATTGGTATATTTAATGTCCAGGTATTTTGTTTCCAGCCTTTTATCTATACGCCACTCCTCTACTTCTGCCACCAGACAAACACCTTCGTTCATGGTAACGCTCAGCGGTTGTGCGCCGCCCATGCCGCCTAAACCGGCGGTAACACTCAGGGTGCCTTTAAGGGTACCGTTAAAGTGTTTGCGGGCTACGGCGGCAAAGGTTTCGTACGTGCCCTGTACAATACCCTGCGAGCCTATATAAATCCAGGAGCCGGCAGTCATTTGTCCGTACATCATCAGTCCTTTTCTTTCCAGCTCATCAAAATGCTGCCAGTTGGCCCAGTTAGGCACCAGCTGCGAGTTGCTTAACAGTACACGTGGCGCATCGGTATGCGTTTGCAGTATGCCTATGGGTTTGCCGCTTTGTATCAGTAACGTTTCATTGGCTTCCAGTTTTTTCAACCCGGCAATAATATTGTCCAGTGCTTCAAAGTTACGTGCAGCTTTACCACGGCCTCCGTATACGATCAGATCGTCCGGACGCTCGGCTACCTCGGGGTTCAGGTTGTTCAGCAGCATGCGCAGGGCTGCTTCCTGTACCCAGCCTTTACAGTTTAACTGTGTTCCGGTGGGTGTTTTATATTTTTCTACATCGTAGTTTTTGTAGGTATTCTGATTCATAACAGTTGGTTTTATAATGAGAAGGCGGGGTATTGTTCGTTTAAAGTAACGCCCTGTTGAGTGGCCCAGGTGTTTACATGTTGTACAAAGGAGAAATCGCTGAGCATTTGCCGTATTTTAAGAATATCCACTGCAAAAATGCGGTCTTCTTCTGCAAAGGATACAAAACTGCGTACGTAGCCGTGAGCAGCTTCCAGTATAGCGCTGCTTTTGAGCGGGCGGCGGAATTCAATTGCCTGGCAGGCGCTCATAAGTTCAATAGCCAGAATGTATTCCAGATTGTCCAGTACAGTGTTCAGCTTTCGGCCGCTGATGCTGCCCATGCTTACATGGTCTTCCTGGCCCAGTGAGGTGGGAATGCTGTCTGCGCTGGCGGGGAAACAAAGGGTTTTATTTTCGGTTACCAGTGCAGCGGTGGTGTACTGCGGTATCATAAACCCGCTGTTAAGGCCCACGTTGTTCATCAGCAGTACGGGCAACCCCCATTTACCTTCCAGCAGCAGGTAGCTGCGGCGGTCGCTGATGTTACCGGCTTCTGCGGCAGCAAAGCAGCAGTAATCCAGCGGTAGCGCCATGGGTTGACCATGAAAGTTACCGCCGCTGATGGTATCGTGGGCGGAGAAAATGATAGGGTTATCGGTAACGGAGTTCAACTCGGTTTCAGTAAGCTCTTTCAGGTGCAGCCAGGCGGTTCGGCTGGCACCATGCACCTGTGGCATGCAGCGCAGAGAGTATGGGTCCTGCACGCGGCCACAGTCAATATGGCTTTGCATAATATCGCTGTTGCCCAGCAGCAGGCGCAGGCGTTGGGCTACCAGCTGATTGCCGGTATAAGGGCGCAATTGGTGCAGCCTTTCATCAAACGGTGCGCTGGTGCCGGTAAGGGCTTCCAGGCTCATAGCCCCTATAATATCGGCTGCTTCAAGCGCGTAGTGCATACGCTCCACCGCTTTTACCGCAAACGACAGAATAAACTGGGTGCCGTTAATCAGCGCCAGACCTTCTTTAGGGCCCAGTTGTACAGGAGCCAGGTTGTATTGCTGCAGTACTTCGCGGGTGGGTTTAATTTCACCGTTTACTATCACCTCACCCAGCCCTATCAGGGGCAGACACAGGTGCGACAGCGGCGCCAGATCTCCGGAGGCGCCTACGGAACCTTTCTCGGGCACTACAGGTATAATATCGTTGTCAATATGCCATATCATCCGCTCCAGTGTACTCAGCTGTGCGCCGGAAAAGCCCTGGGCCAGTGCATGCACTTTGGTTATAAGCATAATTTTAGCCACTTCGGTGGGTATGGGGTTGCCTACCCCTACGCTATGGCTCTGTAATATTTTGTATTGCAGTGTGCGTGTGTCTTCTGCGCTGATGCTGGTATTGGCCAGAATGCCAAAGCCTGTGTTAATACCGTATACGGTGGTTTGCTGGTCTACAATCTTCTGCACATGCGCTTCGCTGGCGGCAATGGCCTGGCGGGCACTATCGTGTAATATGCCTTTCAGCTGCCGTTTGGCTATGGCCAGGGTATGGGCTACTGTAAGGCGGTCGGTTCCGTAATGAAAGTTCATAGCTGTGGTAGTATTTATATATGGGCCGGTGCCAACCGGCTGTTGGGGAATATAGTTTATATGCCTGGGGTGAATGCAGGCTTAAGGACTTTGCAGATGCGTTTCGATACGACTGAGCAGCGGCGTTTGTTCCAGCCGGTTTTCTATATCGGTAATAGCACTGAGCAGGTGTTTGCTGTGTTCTCCTTCCTGTATCAGCTGCTCCATGGCCTGCTGCAGGGCAGTCCAGACCGGTAATACCTGCGCCAGTATTTTTCTGCCTTTGGGGCTAAAGGTTACCAGCTTTTTACGCGCGTCATCGGGCGTGGTGGCGGTTTTAAGTATCTTCTTCTCCTGAAGGCTGCTTACCAGCTGGCTGGCAGCGCTGTGGCTTACCTCCAGCTGTGTGGCAATATCGCTGATGCTTACGGCTTCCTGTTGCGACAACAGATAGAATACCGGAAACCACGAGGCTTCAAAAGGAATGTCGTGCGATTTGTAAATACGGTTAACATCGCTTAGGAAGGCATCGCTAAGCCTTTTGAGGCGGCTGCCAAACACCAGTACTCCGAGTGATTGATAGAAATTCATGTAATTATATAAGTGCTTATATAAATCGAAGATACTACATTCCCCGGAATGAAAAATGCCGCACGTTGTTAAAACAGTGCGGCAGAATAATATGGCAGATGCTATATGAAAATTAACGTGGTTGCAAGGGAATATTGATGCGGAATATGCTGCCCTCCCCTTCCACACTGCTTACTTCAATATCACCTTCCAGCAAATCCAGCAGTTTTCTTACAATACCCAGGCCCAGGCCCGCACCTCCTTTGTGGTAGGCAGTTTCGTATTCATTAAAAATACTGCCTATGCGGCCGGCTGCTATGCCGGTGCCTTCATCGCGTATTTTCAGCATCAGACGATTGTCTTCTACCCAGCAGTGTATGTAAATGCTTTTATTGCGTGGCGTAAACTGAAACGCGTTGCCCATAAGGTTAAAGAATACCTGGGTAATACGGGTTTTATCGGTTTTAATGGTAGCCGGTACATTTTCATCTACCCGCTGGTGAATGTTTATTTTTCTTTCGCGGGCCATTACGCCATATACCAGTACCGATTTTTGCAGCCATTCACGTACATCAAATTCCTCGTAATATAAATGCAGTTCGCGGCCTGCTTCCAGGCGGGAATAGTCCAGTACATTGCTTACCACGTTGCGCAGGTGCTGGCCGCTGCTATAAATACATTCTATCAGTTCCTGCTCTTCCAACGGGGTTAAAAACGGGGCTTTTTTATGCTTTAACAGCCGCTCTGTAAAGCCGAGAATGCTGTTAACGGGGTTTCTTACCTCGTGATTGTTTTCCTGTAAAAAGGCGGTTTTAAGGCGGTTGGCACCCTGCAGCTGCACTATCAGTTTGTTGAGTTCTTCTGTACGTAACAGCACCTGCTGCTCCAGACTTTCTGAGTGCATGAGTAACTCCTGGTGACTGATATCGAGCTGATAAAACAACTCGCGCGATTTACGCAGCATACCCACCAGTTTTTGCTGGTGCATACTCAGCAGTATAAAATTCAGCAGTATTACCACAAAAAGAATGAGCCAGCGGAATATCTGCTCCTGCTGGTAGGAAAAAAACAGCGGGCGTATCCAGTCGTTTGAATAATTCAGTTCCAGAAAAGTAAGGCATACTACCGGTAGCAGGGCGCTGCCATAGATGAGTTTTTTATCATCGGGCCGGAACAACAGCGCTGAAATACTGATCATAAAAATAGAGAGGTACTGTACCTGGGCCACATTGCCCAGAATAATGCCGTAATACAGCATTACCAGGCAGTACACTATCTGCAGCAGAAAACCCGTAAGCCGGTAGTTTTCTTTACCGGTAAACCATTTAACACTGAAAAAGAGTACGCAAAAGCCTATAGCAGGGGCCAGTATCAGCCACTCGCGCGATACAGCATAGAACAACAGACCATATACCACTACCAGAATGCCGGTATATCCACAGATTAATTGTACAATATGCCATCTTTGTTTGCCTTCTTCTTCCTGGGGGCTGGTAATACGTCTTTTACCGGTTACGCCAATTTCAACCATTCACTGTGTTTTACAAAATAAGGGATACGAAACAGTTTCCGCAGGCAGTGGATTTTAGAGAGACAAGCAGTGTGTCCTGTTACGAATATAGGGGTATAAAGGGGATATTGCCAATAATAAACGATTAAAATATAACCGTTTGGGGTTTATTGCTACCTGTTAACCCGGTATTATGGCAGCGGGCAGATGTGCTGCTACAGGGTATTATGAAGGCGGATTGATATATTCGTAGTAACACTTTAACGTATGAGCGAGGGCACACGATCTTTTCTGCGCAATTACAGCAGCATACTGTGGCTGATGGGTGGCATTGCCGCAGGTACCATTGCGGGGCTGTGGCTGGGGCCGGATACCGGCCTGTTAAAACCCATAGGCGATATTTTTATTAACCTGCTGTTTATGGCCGTTATTCCACTGGTGTTTTTTGCCATAAGCTCGGCTGTGGCGGCGGTAGAGGGTAGCAGCCGGCTGGGCAGGTTGTTTGCTGTAATGCTGCTGGTTTTTACCGGCACCGCATTGGTAGCGGCCGTGTTTACATTGCTGGGGGTGTATGTTTTTCCGGTACACCAGGTGGTGGGTAAAGCGGGTGACATACCGGTACATGGTGAGGTGACGGACTTAGGTACCCAGCTTACCCAGCTGTTTACCGTAAGTGAGTTTTACGAACTGCTTTCGCGCAAAAGCATGCTTCCGCTGATTATATTTTCACTGCTTACGGGCTTTGCTGCCCGGCAGGCGGGCGATAAGGGTGTGGCCTTCCGGCAGTTTCTGCTGTCGGGTAACGAAGTAATGAAACAACTGCTTACCTATATTATGAAGCTGGCCCCCGTGGGCCTGGGTGCATATTTTGCCTACCAGGTGGGCACGGTAGGGCCGCAGTTGTTTGGTACTTATGCACGGTCGCTGGGCCTGTACTATGTACTGGGTTTGTTATACTACCTGATTTTTTTTACGTTGTACGCTTTTATAGCACGTGGTAAAGAAGGGGTACGCCTGTACTGGAAAAACAACCTGGTACCCAGCCTTACAGCGGTAGGTACCTGTAGCAGTGTGGCCAGCATACCCGCCAACCTGGAAGCGGCTGCCCGCATGAAAATACCTGCTGCCGTGCGGAATATTGTGGTGCCACTGGGCGCCACCCTGCATAAAGAAGGCTCCTCCATTTCTTCCATGATTAAGATTGCCGTAGTATTTGCCATGTTTAACAAACCGCTGAGCGGTGTGGACACCCTGGCGCTGGCCCTGGGCATATCTGTAGTGGTAAGCATGGTAGAAGGTGGCATACCTAACGGCGGTTATATTGGCGAACTGCTGGTGATGAGTGTGTACCAGTTTCCGCCGGAAGCTTTGCCTGCGGTAATGATAATTGGTACACTGGTAGACCCTATGGCTACGCTGCTGAACGTAACGGGCGATACGGCTTCGGCCATGCTGGTAGGGCGCTTTATGCGGCTGAAGCCGGAGGAGGTGGAAGCGGCTGCCTGATGGTGATAGTATTTGTACTGTTAAAACGGAAAAACCTGTATATTAGACTCTTAGACACATACTTACCTAAACCTGAACTATATGAGTATACAACAGGCATATAATAGCTGGGCTGTACAATACGATACCAACGATAACAAAACACGCGATCTGGAAGCGGGGGTACTGCGCGAAGTACTCAGCGGCATTCCTTTCAGTACCTGCCTGGAAATTGGCTGCGGTACGGGGAAGAATACGGTTTGGCTGGCAGAGAAAACCAATGGCTGTGTTACGGCGGTTGATTTTTCGGAAGCTATGCTGGCCAAAGCCCGGGAAAAAGTAACTTCTTTTGGCGTAAGCTTTTACCAGGCAGATATTCTGGAACCGTGGACTTTTCGTGAGCGGTTGTACGAGCTGGTTACTTTTAGTCTGGTACTGGAACATATTGAGCAGCTGCAGCCGGTACTGAAAAAGGCATCGGAATCGCTGCATCCCGGTGGGCATGTGTACATTGGCGAGTTGCATCCGTTTAAACAATATGCTGGCAGTAAAGCCCGCTTTGATACGGCAGAGGGCCGCCAGGTGGTACAGTGTTATACGCACCATATTTCAGATTTTACAAAAGCTGCCCAGGCCTGCGGGCTTTCGGTAGTGTTTATTGAAGAATATTTTGATGAAAACAACCGGGCAGATATACCCCGTGTAATAGCGATTGTACTACGTAAAGAAGCGGAGGTAGAGGAATAATGATACCCCTGACTATTTCGGGCTATTCCACCGCCCTGTTTGCAACCTGGTATTTTGTGGAGGAACTGGGGTTATTGCTGGATGCCGGAGACGGTGTTAGCGCAGCCCTGTTACAGAAAGCCCGTAAAATAAACCATGTATTTATTTCACATGCCGACCGCGACCATCTGACGGGCTTACTGCAACTGAACCAGCTGAATGCGCGGCCGGGTTATCCGGTTATTTATTACCCGCGTGATTGTACTTCTTTCCCTGCCATGGAAGCTTTTTCGGTAAAGTTTGATCCCCATGTGTCTGGTACGGTATGGCAGCCATTAATAGCACCATCCGCAACATATATTAAGGATGATGTGGTGGTAAAAGCACACCGCAACGGGCATGTAGTGGTGGCGCCGGAACTGATGAAAAGCTTTGGTTATACGGTTACCCAGGTAAAACAGAAGCTGAAGCCGGAGCTGCTGCATTTGCCGGGTGAGGATATTAAGCGGCTGATACAGGAACATGGGCGGGAAGCAGTGAGCATAGAGGTTAGCCAGCCACTGCTGGGGTATTCCGGCGATACGCCTGTGGAAGACTGGGGCCTGTGGGATGGTATTCCGGTGCTGATACATGAGGCTACTTTTCTGGAATCAGAAGGAGCAATAAAGGAAAAGCCTACAGCGCATAAACACAGTACATTGGAGCAGGTACTGGAAATGGTGGCCAATATTAAGCTGGAAAAGCTGGTATTGGGGCATTTTTCATCACGCTATTCAGCCGATGTAATTGATAACCGCATCCGGGAGCTGTGTAAGCATTATGGCATTTCCATTCCGGTATACCGGATATTGCCAGGTGTAACACAGTACGATATCTTAAACAGCTATCCGGTTAACCGTTAAAATTCCTGTTATAAACCAACCGCTTATAACAGGAATCGGTGGGTATTGAATTAATCGGCCTATATTGCGGAAAATTTTCAATCTCTCATGAAGATTTTACTCAGGCAGGCTTTTATTGCAGATCCGGCATCTTCCTTCAACGGAACTAACCAGGATATTTTAATTGACAACGGCTTAGTGGTGAATATTGAAAAAGCCATTACTACAGGAATTGACCATTCTGTTACTATTATAGAAAAAGAAGGCTTAACGGTTTCGCCGGGATGGGTAGATGTGTTTTCGCATTTCTGCGATCCGGGACTGGAATACCGCGAAACCCTGGAAAGTGGCGCTGCAGCTGCTGCTGCAGGTGGGTACACCCAGGTGTTTACCTTGCCCAATACGCAGCCCGTGGTAAGCAACAAAACACAGGTACAGTATATTGTACAGGGTTCTGCTTCCCTGCCGGTGAGCATTCGTCCGTTGGGTACGGTTACCCGTAATGCCGAAGGAAAGGAACTGGCCGAAATGTACGATATGTACAACAGCGGTGCGGTAGCTTTTTCAGATGGTATTCACCCGATACAAAGTCCCGGTCTGTTACTGAAGGCGCTTTTATACGTAAAAGCGTTTGACGGTGTGGTTATACAGGTGCCGGTTGATGAAAGCATCAGTAAATACGGTTTAATGCACGAGGGCATCGTTTCAACCCGTATGGGCCTGCCCGGTATTCCTGCTATTGGTGAGGAACTGCTGATTCAGCGCGATCTGGAACTGCTGAAATACACCGATAGCAAGCTGCATTTTACCGGTGTGTCTACTGCCAAAGGCATTGAACTGATTAAGAAAGCCAAAGCGGAAGGCCTGCAGGTTAGCTGTAGTGTTACCCCTTATCACCTTACTTTCTGCGATGAAGATCTGCAGGATTACGATACCAACCTGAAAGTAACCCCTCCCCTGCGTTTACGCAGTGATATGATGGCGTTACGTGCTGCTGTGCTGGAAGGTGTGGTAGACAATATTGCCTCGCACCACCTGCCTCAGAACTGGGATCATAAAACCTGTGAGTTTGAATATGCCAAATCAGGTATGATTTCGTTACAGACTGCATATGCTGCTGTACAAACAGCCATTCCGGAACTGACAGCCGCGCAGGTGGCTGCGTTGTTTGGCGGTAATGCAGCACGTATATTTGGTGTAAGCACCAGTACTATTGAAAAAGGTGCTGCTGCATCGTTTACCCTGTTTCAGCCAAAGGCATCGTTTACTTTTACCCAGGCAGCTAACAAAAGCAAATCTGCCAACAGCCCTTACTTAGGAAAGGAACTTACAGGTAAAGTAGCCGGTACTATATACAAAGGACAATTGCACACTCTTTAATTTAATAACTATGGAACCCAAAGTAATTACCCCGGTAGTAAAAGGTCTTATCTTATCACTGATTCTGATTGTTTACGGCATTGCCATTTATCTGACTGGTCAAATGGGTAACAAAGTGCTGGGATGGATACCTTATCTGGTACTGTTAGGTGGTGTAGCAGGCAGCGGCATTATCTACGCCAACCAAATGAAAGGCAATGTAACCTTTGGTAACGTGTTTGCCCATGGTTTTAAAACCACTGCAGTTATCATTGTTATCTCTGTAATTTATACTGTACTTTCTATTAAACTTATTTTTCCTGAAATAGCAGATGTAGCGGCAACTGAAACCCGCAAAGCATTGGAAAAGCAGGGTACTATGAGTGATGAGCAGATTGAGCAGGCGGTAGGTATGACCAGTAAGTTTCTGATGCCTTTTGCCATTGGCGGTATCATTATAGGATATGGTATTGTAGGTGCTATCGGCGCTGCTATTGGTGCCGGGGCTGCAAAGAAAAATCCCGTTACGCCTTTTAATTAAACGTTAGGGTAACCAACTATGGACTTATCTATTATAGTACCACTGTTTAACGAAGATGAATCGTTACCGGAGCTGACCGACTGGATAGCACGCGTTATTACCAGCAATGGCTGGACGTACGAAGTGATATTGGTAGATGATGGCAGCACGGATAACAGCTGGGAAGTTATTGAAAACCTGAGTGAGAAAAATCCACATATTAAGGGTATCCGTTTTCAGCGGAACTACGGCAAATCTGCAGCTTTGAACGAAGGTTTTAAAGCGGCGCATGGTGATGTGGTAATTACCATGGATGCTGACCTGCAGGATTCGCCGGATGAAATACCGGAACTGCGCCGGATGATACTGGAAGACAAGTACGACCTGGTAAGCGGCTGGAAGAAGAAGCGCTTTGATAATACGCTTACCAAGAACATCCCTTCCAAGTTGTTTAACGCTGCAGCCCGCAGAAGCAGTGGTATTAAACTGAACGATTTTAACTGTGGACTGAAGGCTTACCGCAAAAAGGTAATTAAGAGTATTGAAGTATATGGTGAAATGCATCGCTATATTCCGGTACTGGCCAAATGGGCCGGCTTCAGGAAAATTGGCGAAAAAGTAGTAGAACACCGGGCACGTAAATACGGTACTACCAAGTTTGGCTGGGAGCGTTTTATTAACGGCTTTCTGGATCTGGCTACTATTACCTTCATCAGCAAGTTTGGTAAAAGGCCCATGCACTTTTTCGGATTGTATGGTACCCTTTGCTTTCTGCTTGGTTTTGTGTGCAGCGTTTACCTGATTGTAAGCAAGCTGATGGAGCCTGCAACGTTTTTCCTTACTACCCGCCCTGCTTTTTATCTGGGCATGAGTGCTATGGTAATAGGTATGCAGTTGTTTCTGGCTGGTTTTGTGGCTGAGTTAATCAGCCGCAACTCACCGGAGCGTAATATTTATCTGATAGAAAAGAAACTGGGATTGTAACCCCTTATATGCAAAAAGCTGTAATTATAGGTCCGGCCCACCCATTACGCGGCGGGCTGGCTTCTTTTAACGAAAGGCTGGCGCGCCAGTTTATGGCCGATGGTTTTGATACTGCCATTTATACGTTCAGCCTGCAGTATCCGGGCTTTCTGTTTCCCGGTACTACCCAGTATTCTTCTGAACCTGCCCCTACCGACCTCAACATTAAAGTATGTATTAACTCAGTGAATCCACTGAACTGGTTACAGGTAGGCAATGAACTGCGTAAACTGAAGCCGGATATTATTGTGGTAAGGTATTGGCTGCCTTTTATGGGGCCATGCCTGGGCACTATACTGCGCCAGGTTAAAAAGAATAAACATACCAAAGTAGTTTGCATAGCGGATAACGTATTGCCGCATGAAAAGCGCCCGGGTGATAAGCCCTTCACGGCTTACTTTGTAAAACCTATTGACGCTTTTGTTACCATGAGTGAAAAGGTAATGAAAGACCTGCGGTTGTTTACACAAAAGCCTGCGCAACAGGTGGTACACCCGCTGTATGATAATTTTGGTGCTGCAGTAGATAAAACAGCTGCACGCAAACAGCTGGGGTTACCTGCAGAGGCACCTATAATATTGTTTTTTGGGTTTATCCGTCGCTACAAAGGGCTGGATATTCTGCTGGATGCTATGGCTGTGCTGAAAAACAGGCAAGCAGCTATTACCTGCGGCGATACACAAAAAACAATCAGCAGCGCTGATATACGGCTGGTTGTAGCCGGTGAGTTTTACAAAGATGAAGAAGCTTACCACGAACAGATTGCCCGCCTGGGTATAGCAGATGTGCTGGAGCTGCGTACGAGCTTTATTACCGACAGCGAGGTGAAGTACTACTTAAGTGCCGCTGATTTTGTAATACAACCCTACCGGGAAGCTACACAGAGTGGCGTTACCCCCCTCGCCTATCATTTTGAAGTACCTATGCTGGTTACCAATGTAGGTGGCCTGGCGGATATGGTGCCCGATGGTAAAGTGGGTGTGGTTGCCAGCCCGGATGCAGAATCGGTAGCCAATCATATTGAAGAGTTGTACCGTACCGGCGCCGCCTTTTATATGCCTGGTTTACGGGAGGAAAAGAAGAAATACAGCTGGAAAGTATTAACGGATACCATTCGCAATTTGTAAGCCGGATACCTACATTTGCAGCATGAGCACTAACCAGATACAATCGTTAATACAGGCTTCAATAGATGTTAAGCAACAGCTGCTTGCCGATGAAAAAATACTGTCGGTAATTGCTGCTTCGGTGGATGCTATTACCCGGTCTTTTGCCAACGGCAATAAAGTATTGTTTTGCGGTAACGGCGGCAGCGCAGCAGATGCACAGCACCTGGCAGCGGAATTTTCAGGACGTTTTTATAAAAACCGGAAAGCACTGCCGGCAGAAGCATTGCATTGCAATACATCGTACCTGACTGCGGTGGCCAACGATTATAGCTACGATGTTATTTATGCCCGGTTGGTAGAGGGTATTGCGCATAAAGGCGATGTGCTGATTGGTTTCAGCACCTCAGGTAATTCTGCCAACGTGGTAAAAGCACTGGAAGTAGCCAGAAGCATGGGCGTTATTACGATAGGATTTACCGGAGCAGCAGGTGGCGCTATGAAAGAGCTGAGCGATTATCTGTTTAACGTACCTTCTTCCGACACACCGCGTATACAGGAGTGTCATATTCTGATAGGCCATATTATCTGCCAATTGGTAGAAGCCAATCTTTTTACTGCATGATTACAGAAGCTATAATACTGGCGGGTGGCCTGGGTACCCGCCTGCGCAGCGAAGTGCCTGAACTGCCCAAATGCATGGCGCCTGTAAACGGCCGCCCCTTTTTGCATTATGTAATTCAGTGGTTACAGGCGCAGGGTATAACGCGCTTTGTATTTGCCCTGGGGTATAAACACGATTATTTTCTGGATTTTCTGAAAGCCACCTTACCGGAAAGCGCTTATGTAATTGCCACAGAAGATGAGCCGTTAGGTACCGGAGGGGCCATTGCCAACGCCTGCAAACAGGTACAAACACACACGGTGCTGGTAACCAATGGCGATACGCTGTTTAAGGGAGATATACCGGCACTGGATCAGTTTCATACCAGCAAGGCAGGCGCCTGTACACTGCTGCTGAAACCGATGCAGCAGTTTGACCGGTTTGGTGTGGTGGAAACAGCTACAGATGGACGTATTACCAGCTTTAAGGAAAAACAGTACTACGAGCAGGGCCTGATTAATGCAGGCATGTTTGCGCTGAATGTACCGGCTTTTACAGCGGAAAACCTACCCGCAAAATTTTCCTTTGAAAAAGACTATCTGGAAGCTTTGTACCCGCAACGGAGTATGTACGGGCTGGCCCAGGACGCTTATTTTATAGATATTGGCATACCGGAAGACTACCGGCGGGCCCAAACAGAACTGGCATGATTGATAAAAGCTGGACTTTATTTTTAGACAGGGATGGTGTAATTAACCCCGAAAAAGACAACGACTATATTCTGCATGTAGGGGAATTTAGTTTTTACGATGGTGTGCTACAGGCTATGCCGGTGTTTAGCCGCTTGTTTGGCACTATTGTGCTGGTGACCAACCAGAAAGGCATAGGAAAAGGCCGTATGACTGAGGCTGACCTGGCGGGTATTCATAGCTATATGGTAACGGAAATTGTGAATAACGGCGGACGGCTGGATAAAATTTATTTTGCGCCTGACCTGGATGCTGATGCTTTTAACCGGAAACCCAACCCCGGCATGGCCCATCAGGCAAAAGCAGATTTTCCGCAGATTGATTTTACCAGAAGTGTAATGGTGGGCAATAAGTTAACGGATATGCAGTTTGGCAGAAACGCTGGTATAGCACATACCGTATTTCTGGCAACCACCAACCCGGAAACACCCTTTCCACACCCATTGGTAGATGAGCGGTTTAACAGCCTGGCTGCTTATGCCACCCACCTGGAGGCGCTAACAAAAGCCTAAAATAGGCAGCTGTATACCATAACTACCTCTGTTTTCGTTTAACCTTGTAACTTAGGCATTGCATGAAACATTTTTTGTATTTAGCGGCATTTCTGTTTCTGTTAAGCACAGGAACTGCCTTTGCCCAACACCTTACGCCCGAAAGCCGGAAGCAGTTAGCAGCAGCAGAAGATACGCTTAAAGTACTGGGCCGTAAAATGATACTGGACAGCACTGCCACCCGCCGTTTTGCGGCAGACAGTATGTTTATACGCCGGCTGGTACAGACGTTAAAAGTGCCTTACTCCTTTGATTATCCTTTTGATTCTATCCGGCATGTTTCGCGCCTGTATGCGCCGGACAGCGCTTTTCGTATAATTACCTGGCAGTTTGAAAGAGGAGAAGATTTTCACCGGCAGCGTGGTGCTATTCAGATGAACACACCCGATGGCAGCCTGAAATTGTTTCCGCTGATTGATATGTCGGATTACACCGATAACCCCTTCGATTCGGTACGTACTAACCTGAACTGGATTGGTGCTATCTATTATAAGATGGTGCTGAAAACCTTTAATGATCGTAAGTTTTACACCTTGCTGGGACTGGACGATCATAACGGCAAAACCACCCGTAAATGGATTGACGTGCTTACGTTTGACCGCACAGGACAGCCCCGTTTTGGCGCCAGGGTGTTTGCCTATAAGAACGATGAAATTAAACCTAAGCAGCCGGTTACCCGCTTTTGCCTGGAGTATAAAAAAGATGCACGCGCACGCATGAACTATGATGAAAGCATGGACATGATTGTATTTGAGCATCTGGTAAGCCTGAATGGCAATACCGACCACCGGAACCTGGTACCCGATGGTGATTTTGAAGCGTTTAAATGGAACAATGGACGCTGGGAGTATGTGGACAAGGTATTTAATTTTAAACTGCAGGACGGCGAGGCGCCTATACCTATGCCGCTGAAAGATTACCAGGGAAAATCGAACGAACGCATGCTGGATGAGCAGTCGATTAAAAACATGCAGCGCGACCAGCCCCCTGCCCCTGCTAAAAAGCCCTCGGAGCAGAAAAAGAAATTACAGAAAAGTCAGCGTGCCGACCCTACACAGGAAGGTGCTAACTAATTTTTTACAGGCAGAAAACGGACTGCCATAGGGTTGTCAGTGGCCGGTTTTTACTTTGTTGTATCAAAGCGATAACAAATAAAAACCAACGAATATGACTATGCAACACGCTGACACCGCTACCGAAGTAAAAACGTTTGTAAACGCAGAAAACCTGCTGAACGAGTGGGTGGGACACCGCCGTCTTACCCGCCGGGTAATTGAAGCTTTTCCGGAAGATATTCTGTTTACCTACCGTGTAGGCACCATGCGCACCTTTGCAGACATGATGAAGGAATTACTGGATATTGGCGCACCTGGTATTAAAGGTATTGTTACCGATAAGTGGGAAAACAATGGTTTTTCTGAACACACTTTTACTCCTGAGCAGAAAAACAAAGCTTACCTGCTGGAGCAGTGGGATTTAGCTACAGAAGAAATTATCAACTGGTTTGCCCGGATAAGCGAAGCCCGCTTTCAGGAAACCGTAGTTGCCTTTGGTGCTTATGAAGGCCAGGTGTTTTCAACTATCCTGTACTTTATTGATAACGAAATTCACCACCGTGCTCAGGGTTATGTGTACCTGCGCAGCCTGGGTATAGAGCCGCCAGCTTTCTGGAACAGGAACTAATAATGAATTCGCACATACTTGAATGCACTCCTTACGGGGTGCATTTTTTATGGTACACCCATAAAAAAAGCCCTGCGTTTTGCAGAGCTTTTATATCTTATGGAAAAGAGACATTAATCCAGTTTCAACACCGCCAGGAAGGCTTCCTGTGGTATTTCTACGTTACCAATCTGGCGCATACGCTTTTTACCCTCTTTCTGTTTTTCCAACAGTTTACGCTTACGGCTGATATCACCACCATAACACTTGGCAGTAACATCTTTACGCATAGCGCTGATGGTTTCGCGCGCAATAATTTTAGCACCTACTGCCGCCTGAATGGCAATCATAAACTGCTGACGGGGTAACAATTCTTTCAGCTTTTCGCACAGCTTACGGCCGAAGTCCTGTGCACGGCTGCGGTGAATAAGGGCGCTTAATGCATCCACTTTATCGTTGTTCAGCAGAATATCCATCTTCACAATATCCGCTTCACGGTAACCAATAGGTGTATAATCGAAGGAAGCATATCCACGGGTTCCACTTTTCAGCTTATCGTAGAAGTCGAATACGATTTCTGTTAACGGCATTTCAAATACCAGTTCTACCCTGGTAGCGGTAAGGTAACTCTGGTTTAAAAGAATACCACGTTTACCCAGGCAAAGCGTCATGATATTGCCAATATAATCCGGTAACGTAATAATCTGTGCGCGGATGAAAGGCTCTTCAATTCTGTCAATTTTTACAGGATCGGGCATTTCGGCCGGGTTGTTTACGATGATTTTTTCATCACGGGTGGTATAAGCAATGAAGCTTACGTTGGGAACGGTGGTGATTACGGTTTGGTTAAACTCGCGCTCCAGACGTTCCTGTATAATTTCCATGTGCAGCAGGCCCAGGAATCCGCATCGGAAACCAAAGCCTAATGCCTGTGAAGTTTCAATTTCGTAGGTAAGAGAAGCATCGTTCAGCTGCAGTTTTTCCATGCAGTCGCGCAGTTCTTCAAAATCCTCTGTTACAACGGGGAAGATACCGGCAAATACCATTGGCTTTACTTCCTCAAAACCCTGAATAGCTTCACCCGGGCGGGAAGTGAGGGTAATGGTATCCCCTACTTTTACGTCTTTGGCATTTTTTATACCGGTAATAATGTAACCCACATCGCCGGCTTTTACCTCATTACGCGGTTCCAGTCCCAGCTTCAGTACCCCAATTTCTGCCGCCTCGTACTCAGCTCCGGTAGCCACAAAGCGAACCTTGTCGCCTTTACGGATAACGCCGTTGTAAATACGGAAATAGGCAATAATACCACGGAAACTGTTGAACACGCTATCGAAAATCAGCGCCTGCAGCGGTTCTTCTGCATTACCTTCCGGTGCAGGAATGCGCGCTACTACTGCTTCCAGAATTTCTTCAATACCAATACCGCTTTTACCGCTGGCAAGGAGAATATCTTCGTCTTTACAGCCGATAAGTTCAATTATCTGGTCTTTTACCTCGGGAATCATAGCGCCGTCCATATCAATTTTGTTGATAACGGGTATAATTTCCAGATCATTGCCTATAGCCAGGTACAGGTTACTGATGGTTTGTGCCTGAATGCCCTGTGAGGCATCTACCAGTAATAAAGCGCCTTCGCAGGCAGCCAGCGCACGGCTTACTTCATAGCTGAAGTCAACGTGGCCGGGAGTATCAATCAGGTTAAGTGTATATTTTTCGCCTTTGATGATGTATTCCATTTGAATGGCCTTACTCTTAATAGTAATGCCTTTTTCGCGCTCCAGGTCCATATCATCCAGTACCTGGTTCATCATGTCGCGCGCACCGATGGTTTTGGTGTGTTCCAGTAAACGATCCGCCAGGGTACTTTTCCCATGGTCAATATGCGCAATAATGCAAAAATTCCGGATATGCTTCATATGGCGGCAAAGATAGTGGATAGTTTGGAGTTAGGAGTTTGAAGTTGGCAGTTGTAAGCCGGAAGTTTTGAGTTAAACAGCTTATTTTGAATTTTTTGCCTTTAGCCGCACCCGGGAGTAAAAGCAGACATAAAAAAAGTCCATAGCAATTAACTATGGACTCCTTTCTGTATGGATAAAGCTGTTATTTCTTAACTCCCAACTTCAAACTCCCAACTGTAAACTCACTTCTTCAGCGCTTCAATAATGGCTACAAACTCATCTACAACCAGAGATGCGCCACCTACCAGGCCCCCATCTACATCGGGCTGGCCAAAAATTTCCTGTGCATTGGCTGCTTTTACGCTACCACCGTACAGGATAGAAATGTTGTTGGCTACTTCTGCGCCGTATTGCTTAGCCAGTTCTGCACGGATAAAAGCGTGCATTTCCTGCGCCTGTGCGCTGGTAGCTGTTTTGCCGGTGCCGATTGCCCAGATGGGTTCGTAAGCAATAACCACTTTCTGAACCTGCTCTGCACTCAGGTGATATAAAGAAGCTTTCAGTTGTGCGCCTACATAATCGTTCTGCGTGTTTTGCTCGCGTATTTGTAAAGGCTCGCCGCAGCAGAAAATAGGTTGCAGGCCGGTTTCCAGTACAATATTTACTTTTTCTGCCAGAAACTGGTCAGATTCTCCAAAATACTCTCTTCTTTCAGAGTGGCCCAGAACTACCCACTGAATGCCCAGTGATTGCAGCATTTCTACAGAAGTTTCGCCGGTATAAGCGCCTGCTTTTTTGTTGTAGCAGTTTTGTGCGGCAATAAATACCTGCTGTTTACCCGCTATTTTTTGCTGTGCGGAGGCCAGATATGGAAAGGGTACTGCAAAAATCACCTGTTGGTTACTGCCCGGTGCGGATACTTTACCCAGTATGCCATCTAATAAAGCCTCGCCCTGTTGCAGGGTCAGATTCATTTTCCAGTTCGCTGCAGCTATCTGCTTTCTCATATTAACTATTTATAGATCAATGTAAGGGCCAAAAGTAACTAAATATTGGCCTTATGCTACAGCTGGTGTAAAACGGGTTACATAAAAATAATGGGGTGTGCAGGATAAAATATTACATTTGCAACATTGTTACAAACGAAACGGTGAAACTACAACGCAGATTACAGCTACTTCTGGCAACGGGTATGTTGCTGCTGTACGGGTTTATTGCAACCCCGGTAGCGTTCTGGCATCACCACACGGGAGACAGTTCTTCCACCTGCTTTAAAAATAAAATGCCGGGTGATAAAATTGTGAAATCCGGCCATGGCTGTAGTATCTGCGGGCATACCTATACCCCATATATAGCTACGGAGGACGTATGCCGTACGAACGTTCAGGTAATATACATACAGCATCATACTGGTTTTACAGCGGGTGTTGTGCCTGCTTTACTGCTGCAGTGTAATACACGTGGCTCTCCCCTTTTAGCGTAGTCTTTTTTATAACCCCATTATCTTATCTGTTCACACAATCTGTATGTAATATAGCAGAACCAGCATACTGCCGGTTCGTGCTATGGGCATACTGCAATTATTCATACATCTATGCCAGTAATTTTAGAAGCGGTACAGCTTACCAAACAATACCAGGAATACACCGCGTTGCGACAGTTATCTTTAAGCATCGACACCGGTGAAATTTTTTGTCTGCTGGGCCAGAATGGTGCAGGTAAAACCACTACCATTAATTTATTCCTCGGATTTCTGGAGGCCAGTGAGGGTAAAGCACTGATAAACGGTATAGAAGTGCGGCCCAATAGTAATGCTACCCGGCAGCATATTGCCTATATACCAGAGGTGGTACAACTGTACGGCAACCTCAGTGGTATTGAAAACCTGGATTTTTTCAGCCGGCTGGCTGGTTTTACTTACAGTAAACAGGAACTGGCTGCTTTTTTACAGAAAGCGGGTTTACAGCAGGAAGCAAATAGCAAACGATTAGCGGCTTATAGTAAGGGTATGCGCCAGAAGGTAGCTATTGCCATTGCGCTTGCCAAAAATGCAACGGTTATTTTTATGGATGAGCCTACCAGCGGCCTGGACCCCAGGGCTACGGCTGAGTTTACTGCTATTTGCAAAGAGCTGGCAGCTGCGGGTAAAACCATTTTTATGGCTACACACGACATTTTTAATGCGGTAAACCTGGGCTCGCGTATAGGTATTATGAAGCAGGGCAGCCTGGTACATACTGTACATACCAGCGGTATCTCTGCTACAGAATTGCAGCAATTGTATCTGGAAACTATTTAACAGTACCCCTTCAACAACACATGAAATTAAATATGTAGATACGCTACCTACATTTTTTAAAAGAAGTACATGAATGAGATAAAAATAATTGCCGGTCATTTTTTAAAGATCACTTTCCGCAGCAGAATGCTGGTGACTATTTATGCGGTATGGTTACTACTGGTTGTATTTGCAGCTTTTACCGGTTATAGTACCTATACTACTCAGAATACGCTACGCACACAATTGCAACAACAGGCCCGGCAAAGCTGGGAAGCCAACCCGGATAAGCATCCGCACCGGATGGCGCATTTTGGCAGCTTTGCATTCCGCTTAAAACATCCGTTAAGCATGTTTGATTATGGTATGGAAAGTTACACAGGGAATGCGGTGTTTCTGGAAGCACATAAGCAAAACACGGTCAACTTCAGCGAAGCAGGTTTTAGTACCGGGTTATTACGGTTTGGAGAAATAAGTTTATCGGTGCTGGTGCAACTGTTGCTGCCGTTGGTTTTGTTTTTTCTTGGCTTTCATACAGTAGCCCGGCAAAAGGAAAATGGTACTTTAAAAATTGTATTGAGCCAGGGAACCGGATTGGGTGCGGTAATATGGGGTAATAGCCTGGGGCTGTTTGTTTTGTCTGTGTTGTTTCTGCTACCCGTTGCGGTGGCAGCGTTTGTACAGATGATGTTGCAGCAACAACTACCTGCAGATGGTTTTGTAATAACACGCGGCTTATGGCTGCTATTGGTATGTATGGGTTACCTGTGGGTGGTAAGCACAGTTGCTATTTGCGTTTCTGCTTCCAGTACCGGTAGCCGTGCTGCTTTGTTAAAGTTGCTGGGTATATGGCTGCTGATGGCTATAGTGTTGCCCAAAACATTGCAGGCAGTGGGCAGTGCCGTTTATCCGGCACCGGGTAAGTTTGAATTTGAAACAGCCGTAGAGGAAGATATGCTGAAAATTGGCGATAGCCATAACCCGAAGGATGCACATTTTGCCCGCCTGAAAGATTCGGTATTAAAGGCGCATCATGCAGATTCTATACAACAGCTGCCTTTTAACTATGGAGGCTTTCAGATGCGCGAGGGTGAACGCCTGAGTGCAGAGGTATACAACCAACACCTGAAAGGTTTGTATAATACATACACCAGGCAAAACGCCATCAGCAACTATGCTGCTTTTATCAATCCTTTTATTGGCGTAAAAAATATAAGCATGGCGTTGAGTGGCACCGATTTTACTGCATACCGCCATTTTCAGAACCATGCAGAGGCTTACCGGTACCAACTGGCACAAACCATGAATGAGCTGCAGATGGAACACATCAGCAATACAGCCCCTGCAAAGGATGCCAAACCATTGAGTATTGGAAAAGAACACTGGACAGCATTTCCTGATTTCCGGTATACGCATCAGTCTGTTCAGGCAATAACCCAACAACAGCTACCTGCAGTAGCGGCAATTGTTATCTGGTTTTTATTTTCGTTTGCATTTATTTATTTCACCGCTGCCTCAGCAAAAGTATTGTAGCATATGTACCTATTGGCATTCAGCAATTTTATAAGAAGCAGGTCTGTTTTAATAGCTATAACCCTGTTTCTGGTAACCGGCGTTATAAGCCTGTATATAGGAAGCCGGTTTTTGCAAAAGCAGCAGGCTGCTGTGGAAGCGGTAACGCAGTTGCAGCAGGCACAGATTGAGCGCAACGTAAAAAACGTGCCGGATCAGTTTGGTTTACTGATGTATTACCTGCGTTTTGCGTATATTAATAAACCAGATCCGCTGGCCGCACTGGCTATTGGCCAGCAGGATATAAACAATTCTATTCAATACCTAACTGTTCGCGGGTTGGAAGGGCAGCGTTATGATACGGGGCTTTTTAACCCTTATAATCAGCTTACCGGCAATCTGGATCTGAGCTTTGTAATTTTGTTTTTGTTTCCCCTGCTGATTATTGCTTTCAACTTTAATGTACTGTCTCAGGAAGCAGAAGAAGGTACATGGCCGTTGGTGCGCATACAGGCTGGCAGCGCTATGCGGTTTATTGTACAAAAGCTGAGCATTCGCCTGATAGTAGTGTTGGGTTTACTGTTGATATTGCTGGCGTTAGCGGTGGTAATTGTGCCTGTTCCATTGAATAGTAAACTGCTGATGTTTAGTGTTACATCGGTATTGTATATCGTATTCTGGTTTGCGGTTAGTTTTCTTATCATAGCGCTGCGTTATAGCAGTGCCATAAGTGCATTGCTGCTGCTGAGTTGCTGGGTGTTATTATGCCTGCTGGGGCCTGCTATGGTAAATAGTTATCTTACCGCCCGTTATCCGGTACAGGAGGCTTACAGCACTTTTCTGAAGCAGCGGGATGGCTATCATACCAAATGGGATGCGGATAAAGACAAAACCATGGAGCCTTTTTTTAAACACTACCCGCAGTTTAGCAGGTATGTATGGAATAGCCCCAAATTTAACTATATGTGGTATTATGCTATGCAACAGGCGGGAGACGATGAAGCGGCCGGGGATAGTAAAGCCATGCAAAACAAGTTAAGGCAACGCCAGCAACTGGCAGAGAAGTTTGCGTGCTGGATTGCTCCCATGCAGGCACAGCTGGCACTAACAGATATTGCAGGCACAGGCTTGCAACAGCAGCAGCAGTTTCTGGATAGTACAGCAGCGTTTCATGAAAGTACTAAACTGCATTTTTACCCCCGTATATTTACAGACGGGGCGGTTAGTGCTGAAAACTGGGCGCAGCATGTACCCCGTTATTTTAAGGCAACTGCTGCCATGGTACCGCTTTTTGCTATGATGCCGCTGTTAGTATTTACTCTGATATTGGGTGCAACAGGTGTGGTAATATTCCGCCGTAAGGGGGCCGCCTATACTTTTCAGGGATAAAGGATGAAAGCGCCGGAACAGTTTGATAATGCTCCGGTGCCTGTGTTTTTACCGGTAAACTTTATTGTACTGTTTCAAATATATGCTTTAGCACAGCGGTTTCCTGGGCGGATAATGCTGCGTGTTTCATTTTTTTCCAGTTGTTTACATCCAGCAGTGCTTTTTCAAATTCGTAACGGCTGATGCCTTTGGTGCCCCAGGTAAAAGGCGCCAGCACTTTAGGTGTTAGCCCATCTCCAAAAACGTTACAGCAGGTGCCGATAACCGTGCCGGTATTAATAGAGGTATTGATGGCTGTGCGGGTATAATCGCCCATAACCATACCGCATTTAAAACCGGCCAGCACAAACTTGCCGGTGGAATGATGCCATATTTTTACTTCGCCTCCGGTATTTTTTACATTGCTGTTGCTGGTGCCCGCACCAAGGTTACACCACTCGCCTATTACTGCATCGCCTAGGTAGCCATCGTGGGCTTTATTGCTGTAGCCGAACAGAATGGCATTTTTAACCTCGCCGCCAACGGTGCAGTTGGGGCCAATGGTAGTGGCTCCGTAAATTCTGGCTCCCATTTTAATTACGCTGTTTTCGCCAATACATAACGGACCACGCAGAAAGGAGCCCTCCATTACTACGGCGTTGCGGGATATATAAATGGGGCCGGTGGAGGCGTTTAATGTAGCAAATTCAATGTTAGCGCCTTCTTCCACAAATATGAGATCGGGCCGTATCAGCTGATTGGTATGGGATAATGCTGCAGAGGTTTTACCGGCAGTTAGCAGGTTATAGTCTTTTCTGGCCTGTTCATCATTTTGTCTGAACAAATCCCAGGCAAACTGTAAACGGTTGGCGGCCTGAATGGTTTGCACATGGGTAAATTGGGGTGATAGATTTGCCAGTGAAAATGGTTGCTGGTTTACATTGATATGGCAGGCGATAATACCCTGTGTATCCTGTATAGCCTGGCCGTATGGCAGGTGCAGAATGGCATGCAGTAATTTTTCATCTGGCAGCACCCCGGCATCTACCCATATATGGGCACCTTCTTCAATAGCAGGATACAGATTTTGTAAATAACCGGCTGTGAATAAAAAAACGGGTTGATTGCTCCACAACTGCCAGCGCTGCTGCATGGTAAGCATACCCATTCTGAACGCGCCCACAGCGCGGGTTTGCGTAAGGGGCGAAAAACTTTCTCTGTCTGCCGGATCGTATAGAACTATTGCCATTGCTGTTGTTTGTAGTTGTAAAGTAAATATATGCCGCCAATTCTCCTATTTTTGCACCCCTTTTATAAGGGTGTGTAGCATGGATAGCCTGTTAAGGCACGAATTTCGTATAACCAATGATTAAGTGAGCATTACATGAGGTCAGCATATAAATTTTTATACTTATTCATCTTTTTTTTACCCGGTTTTTTCACGGCTTGCTCGCAGGCCGGAAGTAGCGATAAAGAAGAAGCTGTTGGAGCACCGGTGGAGTCTGATTTTCATTTTGCCGGGCTTACCCCGGCTCAGAAAGAATACTACCGCGGCCGTGTGGAAGCAGCGTATCATAGCATATTGGGGCCTGCCTTTAACGGCAGTGTTCTGGTTGCCAAAAATGGTGAGGTGGTTTTTGAAGATTACCGCGGTTATGCAGATTTCCGTACCAAAGAACCCATCAGCGCCAATACTCCTTTTCACCTGGCTTCTGTTTCCAAAACATTTACAGGTACTACCGTAATGCGGCTTTGGGAGCAGGGAAGACTGGCGCTGGATGATACTTTACAGCATTTTTTCCCGGAATTACCTTATCATGGTATTACGGTTCGTATGCTGCTTTGCCACCGCAGCGGTTTACCTAATTACCTATACTTCTTCGATTCGTGCTGGAACAAAAAAACAAAGGCTACCAATGTGGATGTGCTGAATTTTATGGTGGCGCATAAACCAAGGCTGGATAATACGCCCAACCGCAATTTTCATTACTGTAATACCAATTATGTGCTGCTGGCAATGATTATTGAAAAGATTACCGGCATGGCGTACCCGCAATATATGAAGGACAGCGTGTTTACGCCGTTGGGAATGACGCACAGCTTTGTATTTTCTATTAAAGATACCAGCCAGTATGTACCCACCTATATTGGAAACCGCCCCTACCCGATGGATCACCTGGATTGCACCTATGGCGATAAGAATATTTACAGTACCGTACAGGATATGTATTTATGGGATAAAGCGTTGTATGAGCATCGTTTTGTAAAGCAATCTACGCTGGATACTGCTTTTATACCGCAAAGCAACGAGCGCCGTTCCATGCATAACTATGGCCTGGGCTGGCGCCTGTTTACCAACCCCGCCGATACTATTATTTACCACAATGGTAAGTGGCATGGCACCAATACTTCTTTCACCCGGCTGGTTAAAGACACAGCGGTTATTATAGTACTGGGTAACCGGTACAACCGTAATATTTACCAGAGCAAGCGCATGGCTAATATTTTTACCGGCGGAACGGATGACACGAAGCTGGAGGAATAAGTTTTGTGTATTTTACTGTTTTATACAGTAAAGCAGATGAAACTATTATCCGCCCCGCAGATTCAGCAATGGGATGCATTTACCATTGCACAAAAAGGTATCCGGTCAATTGACCTGATGGAAACAGCTTCTGAAGCATGTGTAGCAGCGTTAACTGTAAAGTTTCCTCAGCCCCGTACACTGTTTATTTTCTGTGGCAAAGGCAATAACGGTGGTGATGGGCTGGCTATAGCGCGTATGCTTACTGGTAAAGGCTGGCATGTGCAGGTTTATATACTGGAATTTGGCGCGCCAGGTACACCGGACTTTCAAACAAATCTTCAGCGCCTGCATGGCGTTACCAATCAGATTCATTTTATACAGGACAAGAGTTTTTTTCCGGAATTACCACCCGGGTGCGTGGTTATTGATGCCCTGTACGGCTCTGGGCTTAACCGTCCGCTGTCTGGCTTACCGGCACTGTTGGTACAACATATTAATCAGTCGCGCGCAACAGTTGTAGCCATAGATGTACCCAGTGGAATGTATATACAGGCTTCCTCTAAAGGCAATACCATTATACGTGCTGCTTACACCTATACCTTTCAAGCGTGGAAGCTCTGTTTGCTGCTGGCAGAAAATGAACCTTTTACAGGTGAAGTAAGTGTGCTGAATATTGGGCTGCAGGAAGGCTTTGCAGAAAAAGCAGAGAGTAACTGGCAGATTACACTGCCGGAAGATGCTGCTGCGTTGTACCGGCCCCGTAAAGCTTTTAGCCATAAAGGCAGCTTTGGCCATGCCCTGCTGGTGGCAGGCAGCGAAGGAAAAACAGGTGCAGCGGTGCTGGCAGCCCGTGCCTGCCTGCGGTCGGGCATTGGGTTGTTAACGGTACATGTGCCCCGGAGCGGATATACAATATTACAAAGCAGCGTGCCGGAAGCCATGAGTATTACTGCATTACACGAGGAAGATGTACAACGGTATGCTGTGTGGGGCATTGGGCCGGGTTTGGGCACCAATGAGGTGGCGGTGCAGTTGCTGGACAGCCTGCTTACCTGGGCAAACGGGCGGCCGCTGGTGCTGGATGCTGATGCCTTAAATATAATAAGTACGCATACGGAGTGGTTAAAGCGCATACCTGCCGGAAGTGTACTTACCCCCCACCCCAAAGAATTTGACCGGTTGTTTGGCCCGCATGAAAATGAAATGCAACGCCTGGAAAAAGCGCTACAGATTTCTGCCACGCTGCCGCTGGTAATTATTGTAAAGGGCCACCATACGTTGGTTGCCTGGCAGGGACGCGGCTATTTTAATACCACCGGAAATGCCGGAATGGCTACCGGCGGCAGCGGGGACGTGCTTACCGGAATAATAACCGGATTGCTGGCACAATATAAAAACGGCTTTACGGCAGCTGTATTAGGTGTATATCTGCATGGGCTTGCGGCCGATCTGGCTCTGGAAAAACAATCTATGGAAAGTTTGCTGCCGGGAGATGTAACGGACACGTTTGGGGCGGCTTTCCGGCAGTTGATGGTACTACACGAAAAAGAGGCTTAGGAATAAGCCTCTTTGTAACCCTTCATAAACAATCCATACCCCTATGGATAGTTAATTTATCGTTTCCGATATGGCGAAATTAAAAAAGAATTAAAAGATTAAAAAACCCTTAAAGACCTTTTCACATTTCTTTGAGGTTTTTATCGGTGAACGCTATCGTTTTCAGCGGTTTTCCCTCGTTTTTTCGTTATCTTCCTTCTTTAACACCAATTCATTCACATTACTGATTACTTGCTCATGGAACAAACCTTATTTTATCTGGTGCCTGTAATGGGCATTGTTGGACTACTTTACACATTTATAAAATTTAAATGGGTTAGCCGCCAGGAAGCTGGCAGCGACCAGATGGTGCAGATAAGCCGGTATATTGCCGAGGGCGCCATGGCTTTTTTAAAGGCTGAATGGAAAGTGCTTTCCTATTTTGTAGTAGTGGTTGCCCTGCTGCTGGGCGTAATGGCGCAGACTAACCCCGCCAGTAACTGGCTTATTTCGGTTGCATTTGTTATAGGCGCGGTAAGCAGTGCTGCCGCCGGTTATATAGGTATGAAAATAGCTACCCGGGCCAATGTGCGAACCGCGCATGCCGCCCGTACCAGTTTATCCAAAGCATTGAATGTATCGTTTACCGGTGGCTCTGTAATGGGGCTGGGTGTAGCCGGTTTGGCTGTGCTGGGGCTGGGTAGTCTGTATCTTATATTTAAACACCTGTTTGCACCCGAAGCGGCAGCCAATTCTGAAGAAATGGTGAGGACCATTGAGGTACTAACTGGTTTTTCGCTGGGGGCTGAATCTATTGCGCTGTTTGCCCGGGTGGGTGGTGGTATTTATACCAAAGCTGCCGATGTGGGGGCAGATCTGGTTGGTAAAGTGGAGGCTGGCATACCGGAAGACGACCCACGTAACCCTGCAACTATTGCTGATAACGTAGGTGACAATGTGGGTGATGTAGCAGGAATGGGGGCCGATTTGTTCGGCTCGTACGTGGCAACTGTATTGGCAACGATGGTATTGGGACAGGAAACCATATCTTCTGATAATTTCGGAGGCTTTGCCCCTATTTTATTACCTATGCTGATTGCCGGTTCCGGTATAATCTTTTCTATACTGGGAACTTTTTTTGTAAGAATAAGTGATTCAGCCGGTATCAGCACTACGGCGGTACAAAAAGCGCTGAATATGGGTAACTGGGGTTCAATTATACTTACTGCTATTGCCTGTATTGGCCTGGTTGCCTGGTTGCTGCCGGAAACGATGGTGCTGCGTTCTTTTGAGTTTACCAAATGGGGGGTACTGGGTGCTATAGGCGTGGGTTTACTGGTAGGTACGCTCATGAGTATTATTACAGAGTATTATACGGCTATGGGCAAAAGGCCTGTAATGAGCATTATACGGCAATCTGCTACCGGGCATGCTACCAATGTAATTGGTGGGCTTGCGGTTGGTATGGAAAGTACATTGCTGCCTATACTGGTACTGGCCGGAGGCATATGGGGTTCTTATGCCTGCGCCGGTTTATATGGGGTTGCTATTGCTGCTGCGGGTATGATGGCTACCACTGCTATGCAACTGGCTATTGACGCATTCGGCCCTATTGCAGATAACGCAGGCGGTATTGCGGAAATGAGCGAGCTGCCCAAAGAAGTACGTGAAAAAACAGATATACTGGATGCGGTAGGTAACACTACCGCTGCCACCGGAAAGGGGTATGCCATTGCTTCTGCTGCCCTTACTGCACTGGCGCTGTTTGCAGCCTTTGTGGGAGTAGCCGGTATTTCGGGTATTGATATTTACAAGGCAGATGTACTGGCCTGTTTATTTGTAGGCGGTATGATTCCGTTTATTTTTTCTTCACTGGCTATACGCGCGGTGGGCGAGGCTGCCATGGCTATGGTTGAGGAAGTGCGCCGCCAGTTTAAGCAGATACCGGGTATTATGGAAGGGACTGCCAAACCGGAATATGAAAAATGTGTGGCCATATCTACCAACGCTTCTATTAAAAAAATGATGCTGCCTGGGGCTATTGCCATCATATCTCCGTTGATTATCGGCTTTCTGGCAGGGCCTGAAGCGTTGGGTGGTTTTCTGGCAGGTGCTACCGTGAGTGGTGTGTTAATGGGTATGTTTCAGAACAATGCCGGCGGTGCGTGGGATAATGCAAAGAAAAGCTTTGAAAAAGGCGTGGATATAAACGGTCAGACCTATTATAAAAAGTCTGAACCGCACAAAGCTTCTGTAACGGGCGATACGGTAGGTGATCCGTTTAAAGATACCTCCGGCCCCAGTATGAATATTCTCATTAAACTCATGTCCATAGTGTCCCTGGTAATTGCTCCTACTCTGGCGCAGATTCATCATACCCGTGGAGGAGATACGGTTGTAAAAAAGCCGGTGGTCATAAAACATCATCCTGTACGGCCCTCTTAGCGATTATTTTATTAAAAGGCGTGATTTTCTCACGCCTTTTTTGTTACCGGCCCACCTGTTTTAACATTTGTTAAATAGAAATTCTTTTATATTTGATACGAAATAGTTCGTAACATGGGAAACGTAAAAAGCACAAAACCAACAGAAGGGGAACTGGAGATACTGCAAATACTCTGGAACCGTGGGCAGGCAACAGTGCGCGAGGTGCATGAGGAATTAAGCCAGTATAAAGAAAGCGGTTATACTACTACCCTCAAATTAATGCAGATTATGTTTGAAAAAGGCACTGTAGTGCGCGATGATTCCAGCAAAACCCATATTTACCAGGCTAGTATTACCCGGGATAATACCCAGAAACAATTGCTGGGCAAAATGGTGAATACGCTGTTTGGCGGCTCTACCAGTCAGCTGGTAATGCAGGCGCTGGGCAATAGTAATACCGCCCCTTCACCGGAGGAACTGGATGAAATTCAGCGTTTGCTGGACGATTTAAAAAAGCAGTAAACTTATTACGATATGCAGGCACTGTACCACTCTCCTTTTTTACAGGCGCTGGGATATGCTATTGCCAACAGTTTCTGGCAGGTAGCGCTGATCTGGTTGATTGTAACGGTATTGCACGGTGTATTGAAAACATCGTCTGCTGTAAAATACCGTATAGCAGTGTGGGCACAGTTTACAGGTTTTGCCTGGTTTGTGGTTACTTTCCGTTTTTATTATCAACGTTGTATATCGGCTGTGCGTGAAATGGAAGCATTTCAATTGCCTGGTAATACCTCGTTTTATATTACACATACCAATACCGGATTCAGAAACAGCCTTACCGGTTTTCTGCTGAAAGCAGAGCAGTTGTTACCCTTTTTATCTGTGGCGTATTTATGTTTACTGGTATTTCTGGCTTTTAAGTGGATTGCCAGTTACCGGCAAACACAACAGATACGTTATAACGGCCTGCTTAAAACGGATATTGACTGGCGGTTATTTGTACAAAAAGTATCTGCTCAGCTGGGTATTAAGAATAAGGTATCTATTTACCTGTCTGCACTGGTAAAAAGCCCGCTTACCATAGGGTTTCTGAAGCCCATTATTTTAATTCCGGTAGCCAGTATTAACCACCTTGCTGCCGAGCAGATGGAAGCAGTAATACTGCATGAACTGGCACATATACGCCGGGCCGATTATCTTGTAAACCTGCTGCAGACGGTAGTGGAAATTATACTGTTCTTTAATCCTTTTACCCGTTTGCTGAGTTCTGTTATCCGCAAAGAGAGAGAGAATAGTTGTGATGACTGGGTATTGCAGTACCAGTATAACCCTGCTATGTATGCAGAGGCGTTGCTGAATATTGCCCGGTTGCAACAGCAACCGGTTTTGGCTATGCCGGCTGCGGGTGATAAAAAAGACTTGTTACCCCGGGTTAAGCGGATGTTGAACAAACAGGAAAAAAGCTTCGATTATAAACGTCATCTGGTAGCGCTGATGTTAATGACCTTTTTGTTGAGTGGTGCTGCCTGGCTGGCGCCCTCTGCTAACCGTTCTGCTGTTGCTGGTAAAGATAAAAAGGCGCAGCCGGTGGAAATTGAACCGGTAAGCCTGGCTGTAAATAATCCTTTATTTAATCCCGTATTTTTTCTGGCTGAAGAAAAGAAGAAACCGGCTTCGGGAACAGTAACCAATACAGTAAAGGTGGTAAGTGTTTCAATGGCAGTTGACCGGCCGGTAGCCAGCCAGCATGCAGCAATTACCGATACATTACAAACTCTGGTGCTGACGGAAAAGCCAGCTGATGAGCCAACTGAAGCTATTATAGTACCCGTTGCGGAACGCACTATAGGGGCAGATGCGCCGGTAGTTACCAGAGCGGTGGCCACCTGGTCTGACAGGCAGCAAGTAGTTGTTACCGGAAGAAAAATGAATGTACACCGGCAGCGGCGTATGCAATACCTGCCTGTGTTTGCTGTTTTTGCGTCTATGCAGTCAAGAGTGAGGCCCCCCCGTTTACCGGAACCGGAAGATACAGTAAGGCGGGTAACCGGTTTTCGTGTATCTCATCAGCCGCCGCGGCTGATGATGTTACAGCCTGTGGAAGAAATGCCAAGGCCTGCACCCCCTACTGCAGCCATGGTGTTAGAGCGTTTTCTGCAAAGCGGAAACGATAGTCTTAATCAGCAGGTACTAGTGAACATAGCCCTCGCAAAAAACAATACAGATTCAGTAAATGTGCTACGCAGGTTTTACCGGGAACTTTGGCAGCAAAGCCGTAAACACCGTGAGCAGGCTGAAGCCTCTAATGATATGCAGGATAAAGGCCATTGGGCCGTGTTTAAACCACTGGTAGTGGAACAGATACACAGATCAGCCGACAAACTTAGTATGGCATCTGCTGATTCCGTTACTACCATTGTTACCGGAAAAGAAGGACGCAAACAATTTCACGTTATTATTACTACCGGTGTAACTATGGTAAAACACAAGGTTGACCATAAAAAGCCTGCACAGGAAGAAACCGCTTACGGTGATAAAGAAATTACAACTGACATTGCAGCCGCAACTGAATTGGAAAAGGATTAATTGGAGATGTATTTGTTTTCAGTAAATCAGGTACAGGAAACGGATTGATTATTACCAGATGTTGCGCGGACACCAGTCGCCATAGGAATTACCCAGTGCAAAACCTACCAGTATTTCATGCGTACCGCTGCTTACATTGTTCAATTTAGAAGTAATATAGTCGTAAGAATAACTGATGTTGATTTTAGGGTTAATGTTCATACCTACCATTGCACCAAAGCCATCTTTAAAGCGGTAGTTTAAACCTGTCCATAATACATCCTGCCATTGCAGTTTTGCATTTACATCCACACTCAACGGCGTTGGGGAAATCCATTTTAACATAGCGGAGGGCAATAAGCTTATTTCTTCTGTTAAAAACAGCATATAACCACCGGTTACAAAAAGGTGCGGTAATTGTTTGCCCAGCAAGGTTACACGGTTGCCATTAAGACCGCCATTGTTAAAACCTACACCCTGCGGAATAATGTTCATAGCAGATACACCAGCAAAGTAGCGCGCAGAATACAACCATAAACCCGCATTAAAATCCGGACGGATGCGGTTAACATAACCACTGCCCGAAACGGTAGGGTCTATAGGATATTGCTCGCCAAAATCAAGTTTGGCTGCGTTTAAACGTAAGGATTGAAAACCTGCGGAAATACCACCGCTTAAATTGGTTTTTGGAGACAGACCAATATGATAGGTTAACGTTCCATAGCCGGAAAAGCGGTTCATAGGGCCAGTACGGTCGTTGATGATTGTTAAACCTGCTCCACCGTGTGCTGGTGGTGCCTCATATTCCGACCAGTAGTTTCTGCCGCGCGGGTTTTCGCCCGACATATGTGTACTGGTAATGGTTTGTTTGTCGTAATCACTTCGTTGTAAAGGACCATGTACGGTAACATAGGAAGTCACTGGTGCTCCGTTGATACCTACCCACTGATGACGGTGGCTAAGTTTTACATCAACATAGTTTTCAATACCCGCCACGGCAGGATTGATAATGTAGCTGTTCAGTATGTACTGGGTGTATTGGGGACGCTGCTGTGCCTGCACCTGCATGAATGAACATGACAATGCCAATGCGGCAGCCAATAGGCTTTTCATATTTTAAAAGTACCTCATGTAAAAACGTATACTATTCCCTTAAATCAGGGACCGGGGCTGAATACGCCTATAATGCATGAGGGCCAGCGCAAAAAAGTAAATCCAACACACTTATATTAGGGTGAAAACCTATCCTGTCCTGGAACATTTGAAAATAGGGAGATTGGTTTGCAGCATGTTGCTGATAATTTTTAGGCTGCAGGCTATTGCGGGCATCTGTTACGTTTTGCGGGTAAACTGGTATATAAGTACCGGTGTTTTCTAATGTAACAGATAGCTTAAATACTTTTAACAGCCATTCCAGTATGCTGCGGTTTTTTTCAAATAGCAGCGTGTGCTGTTGAAAAATCAGCGCTTCTACGGTATGGGCATAGTATTCAAAAAAAGGGGCTTTGCGGTAGCAGGAAGTTATGGTACGCCATTGCTGCATCTGCCAGTTCTGGCTGTAGTCTATTTCGAGCAGGCGATAAGGTATCTTCTGATCGCGGCCATTTACCAGCGGAACAGATAAGTTAATAAGCCCATTGCTGCCGGCTATAATACAGCGGTTGCGGAAACTGTTCTTCTGATAGTTTTCGTAGTACTCCAGTTGAACTAATGGGTATGCACACAACATTTTCAGGTAGCTGATACAAGGAAAATACTGGTTGTCAATTACTAGCGTTGTTTGCATGGCCGCAAAGATACAGTGCTTATTTATTGTTGTACAGTGGTTTTTAACCGGAAACGGCCATTCAGAAAATACCAGACACCTGTAAGGGCCGCCAGCTGCCTTATCCCCGCAACAAATAACATTTGTTTGGCCAATTTAAACATCAGTAAGGCAACAGAATAAACAGGTTAATATTACTTTGCAGTTAAACATTCACGTGTGAAAACAATTACAAAGGGTATGCTGGCAGCGCTGCTGATACTAATAATGGCTGCTACTGCATGTAAAAAGCCGGCAGGTTTTGAATACCGGGGTATTAACAACGTTAAGCTGGAGAATATGAGCATGGACCGTAGTACTGTACTACTGAATATGGTTTATTATAATCCCAACAGCTTTGGCGTAAACCTGAAACATGTGGAGTGTGATGTGTTTGTAGACACCGGCTATATAGGGAAATACGTACTGGATACCATGATGCATATTGACAGGAAGGCGGAGTTTACCATACCTACCCGTATGGATGTAGATATGCGCAGCCTGCTGAAAGGTGGTATGTCTGCCTTATTTGGTAACGACGTACAAATAACAGTAAAAGGAAAAACCCGTGTGGGCAAAGGCGGCATTTTTGTAAATGTGCCTTTTGATTTTACCGGTAAGTATAAGATACCATTGTTTTAACGGCCTTGTGTAAAATAGTAACGCCTGAACAGGTATTTTTTAATAACTCTGTTCAGGCGTTTTTTATTTAATAGCTATCAGCATTATTGCTGCGGAGGAATATTACAAGGCTTGCCTTTCTGTGGTCCACCACCCTCTTCAGGGCGTTTGCAAACTGGTGGCAACGTTTTGTAAGAATCTTCTGTGGCTTTGGTTTCGTCTGCATCAAAACCTGCATTGTTAATAGCGGTTTTAATATAATCAGGAGTAATGCGGGATGGCATGTATTGAATACGTATAGTTCCGGCACCCATTACAATCTGCCATTTAACAATACCTGCATCGCTGTTCGGACCTTTTTCGCGGGTGAGGTATTTTTCCAGCCTGTCTTTACATTCCCAGCATTTCAGCTGCGGAACTTTCAGGGTAATCCATTCTGCTTTTTTTTCCTGTGCGTTTGCTTTAACTGCTAACAGCATTAAGCCGGCCGCAAACAGGGAAACCATTTTTTTCATATTACTTTCTTTTAAGGTCAATCAGAAAACAGGAATCGGGCAAGTCAAAATTCAAAACACAAAATTCAAAACACAAAATTCAAAACTCCCGGGTACTACTTGCCCCAGGCTCCCGGGTTGTTACGCCAATCCAGCAGCAGTGCTTCCATTTCCGCTGGCACGGTGCCTTTTTCCAGTGCCAGTTGTATCAGTGCGCCGTAGTTGGTAAGGGAATGTAAGTTAACGCCTGCTTTTTCAAAATTTTCCACCGCAGCTGCAAAACCATAGTTAAAGATGGAAACCATACCGGTAGTTTGCAAACCTGCGTTTTTAAGCACATCCACTACCTGCAGGCTGCTTTTTCCGGTAGAAATAAGATCTTCTACTACCACTACCTGCTGCCCCTGCTCATAAAAACCTTCAATCTGGTTACCCAGTCCATGCTCTTTGGGTTTGGGGCGTACATAAATATAAGGCAGCTTCAGCTGATCAGCAATCATAGCGCCCCAGGGAATACCTGCTGTGGCTACGCCTGCTACCACTTCCGCTTCCGGATATTTTTCAAACACTACATTGCACAACTCGCTTTTTACAAAATCTCTTATAAAAGGGAAACTCAGTACTCTTCTGTTATCACAATAAATAGGGCTTTTCCAGCCGCTGGCCCAGGTATAGGGTTCTGTTGGGTTCAACTTAACCGCTCCTGACTGTAATAATTTCTCTGCTACCGCTTTTTCGTTGGATGTCATAACGTTATTTTCAAAACAAGTAGCACGAAATTCGCGTTAATTTGCAGAAAACCATTTACCTGATGAAAAAAATAATTGCCGCAGGCGGTCTTGTTACCAATGACCAGGGAGATTTACTGATGATTTACAGAAGGGGAAAGTGGGATTTACCCAAGGGAAAACAGGATGATGGAGAGTCCATTGCTGCCTGTGCGGTAAGAGAGGTAGAAGAAGAAACCGGACTGAAGCAGGTGATACTGGGCGACAGTCTGGGGATTACGCTCCACACTTATGAGCAGGATGGTGTGGAAATAGAAAAAGAAACCCATTGGTTTAAAATGTTGGCTCCGGGCGTACAACAGCTTGTTCCTCAGACAGAAGAGGATATTGAAAAAATTGAATGGGCAAATAAAGCTGCTTTAAAAACCTATTTACAGAATACTTATGCTAATATTGCAGAGATCGTAGCCCGCAGCGGGCATGAAACAGCGTAGTTTACGCAAACCCCTTATTATCTATAACCGCAGAGCTTGCAATAAGCTGGTTTTCAATCAACATACCCCTTTTTTATCATTTTTATTTTTGTGAAAACGGAACTGTTTTTGCAAACGAAGGAGGACTATGAGTAAAACCATCATTGTATCAAACCGGTTACCTATTAAAATTGACGCTTCAGAACAGGGCCTGCAGTTGAAACCCAGCGAAGGCGGATTGGCTACAGGATTAAGCTCTGTATATAAGAACGGAAATAACGTATGGATTGGCTGGCCAGGAACAGAGGTGGCAGATGAGCAGGCAAAGCAGGTTACCAGTCAGTTAAAGGAGATGCGGTTAAGTCCGGTGTTTTTGACGAAGGATGAAATCGCTCTTTTTTACGAGGGGTTTTCTAACGAAATTCTATGGCCTATTTTCCATTATATGTCGCCCTATGCGCGGTATGATGATAAATACTGGCTCTCTTATCAGCAGGTAAACGAAAAATTTAAGCAAGCGGTATTACAGGTAGCTGAGCCTGGCGATACTATCTGGATTCACGATTACCAGCTATTATTATTACCCGGTCTTATCAGAGCGGCTTTGCCTGATATTACCATCGGCTTTTTTCAGCATATCCCCTTTCCTTCTTACGAATTATTCCGTTTAATACCCTGGCGTTCAGAGTTATTACAGGGAATGCTGGGGGCTGATCTGGTTGGGTTTCATACCTACGACGATGCGCGGCATTTTCTTTCTTCTGCTACGCGTATTCTGCAGGTAAAATCATCTTCTAATGTTCTTACAGTGCATAACCGCTCCGTAGTGGTGGAATCGTTCCCCATGGGCATTGATGCGGAAAAGTTTGAAAAGATTGGAGAAGAGCAGGCGGTAAGAGATAATATTACACATTTACAGGAGTCTTTTGGTAATACCCGTTTAATTCTTTCTATTGATCGTCTGGATTACAGTAAAGGTATTTTACAGCGCCTGCAGGCTTTTGATTGCTTTTTGCAGAATCATCCTGAGTACAAGGAAAAAGTATCGCTGTATATGATTGTGGTACCCTCACGCGATACCGTGGGGCAGTATAAAGAATTACGGGATGAAATTGATAAAATGGTGGGTAATATCAATGCCCGCTTCCGTACTAATGTATGGACACCGGTAAACTATTTCTACCGCTCCTTCCCTATTGAAATGCTGTCTGCCCTTTACAGTTTTGCTGATGTATGCCTGGTTACCCCTATGCGTGATGGTATGAACCTGGTATGTAAAGAGTATGTGGCCAGCCGTAGCAATAACGATGGGGTGCTGATATTGAGTGAGATGGCCGGAGCCAGCAAAGAACTGATTGATGCCATAATAGTCAACCCTAATAACATTAACCAGATGAGCGAATCTATTGTTGAGGCGCTCAATATGTCAACAGACGAACAGGTAAAGCGCATGACACAAATGCGCAGCCTGGTAAGTAAATACAACGTAAACCACTGGGTAAAGATATTTATGGAACGATTAGAGGAAACGAAGCGCATGCAGCAGTCTTTACAGGCAAGGCATATTGGTAATAAGACATTAAATTATATTAAGCGTAAGTATGCCAGAGCGCATAAACGCCTGTTGTTACTGGATTATGACGGTACACTTACCGATTTTAATACCAATATAAACATGGCTAAGCCGGATAAAGAACTTTATTCCATACTGGAGGAACTTACCAAAGACGACCATAACCGGGTAGTAATTATCAGCGGCCGTAACTATACCACACTGGAAGAATGGTTTGGACATATGAAGGTAGATCTGGTGGGCGAACATGGTGTATGGCATAAAATGTACGGCGCCCCCTGGCAGGAAACCAAGGGACTGCGTAATATGTGGAAGCAAAGCATATTGCCTATTCTGAATACTTATACAGAAAGAACACCGGGTGCATTTATAGAAGAGAAATCTTACTCGTTGGTATGGCATTACCGCAAAGCCGAAAAAGAGCTGGGCGATATGCGTGCCAGTGAAATGATGAACAATCTGCGTTATATGGTGGCCGATCTGGGCCTGCATCTGATGCCAGGTAATAAGGTGGTAGAGATTAAGAACAGTGAAATTAACAAGGGTAAAGCGGCGCAATATTACCTGCATTACGATAACTACGATTTTATAGCAGCTATTGGCGATGACAATACAGATGAAGATATGTTTAAGGTAATGAAGGATGATGTTATTACCATTAAGGTAAACAGCAATATATCTGCTGCAAGGTTTTACCTTGAAGGTGTACAGGAAGTACGGGCGTTTTTGAAGGGCCTGCCTGGCAGACTGTTTATCAGCAAAATGCTGGATAAGGTATTGCAGCTGCAGTGGTTACCACCTTATATGAATACAAAAAAATAACTACAAACCTCATAAGCCGGATTCTGTTTCTAAACTATCATTTATCTGCGAAGAACATTACTGTTCAGCTGTTGCTGCCTACCCTGGTTCTTCGGACGGGCCGCCCTCGAACGAACCTATACATGGCATTACAGCACCTAAGGTTTACCCCCGGGCTATGTTACCATAGCCCGGTGTGAGCTCTTACCTCACATTTTCACCCTTACCCTGTTACAGGCGGTTATTTTCTGTGGCACTTGCTGTTTCCGGTTACCCGGAACCCGGCTCTTAACCGGTAGATTGCCCTGTGCTGTCCGGACTTTCCTTACCACACCAGGGTGTGGCACGATAGCTCGGGTTTGTAGTTAAATCAAATATACAATTCGTTGACTAGTATTGGAAGAATATCTCTGTAGCGCCGTAGCCAAACCGGGCATCGTACTGGTTAATGAAGGTTTTTACCGAGCTGCGAACTTTCAGCAGATCATGAATTTCATCCCGCAGGCGGCCGCTGCCTACTCCATGTATCACCACCAATGTAGGTTGGTGATGAGCCAACGCCAGTTCGTACCACTTTTCAAATTCCTTCATCTGCAGACTGATGATTTCCAGATTGCTCATCTTCTGCCACTCGTTGGTGAGCTTTTCAATATGAAGGTCTACCACGCTGCGTGCGGGTGGCAGGTTCTGCCTTATTTTGTTGGCTTCATATATTTTATAGCCTTTGGCCAGTAAGGGGCTTAATTCAAACTTATCTTCTTCCAGTCTTTCCGGGTATTCCTTAAACAACTGATAAGAGAACGTAGGTTCATTCTTATCCTTCATCTCTTCAATACGCTGGAATACCTGTTTGCCTTTCAGTTTTACTTCTGTTTCGTAAAACTCTGCCTTCTTTTTATCAGGCGTAAGCAGGGAGAATTCAAAATGGAAATGCGGGTTATCGCTCAGATCGCCAAAAGGCACATCGTGCAGATAAAAGTCTTTAAACGCCGGGCTTTCGCTTTTCAGCTCAAAATTGGCATTGCCAAAAACAAGCTGTTTGTAATGAAAGGCGAAGGCAGTACCCGTTTTGTTTACCAGATACACTTTCAGATAATCCACTACCTCATCATCAAATTCATCGTAAGAAAATTTGGGTATGAAGGAAAGCCATACACCATCCTGCACTTTTATCTGATTAGGTGTTGGTTTTTCTTTAGGTACCTGATCTACATATTGTTTTGCCGGTTTAGGTGCTTCCGGCGCTGTTTTCTTTTTGGTAAAACGATGAAAATAGGGGAAATCGATCTGATCCATATAGGCAGGAAACTTTACGCCTCTTACCTCAATCAGCACCATCTTATCGTTTATAATTTCAATTACCTTCCCCTCTTCGTTGCTATGTAATACTAATATCTCGTCTCCTACCTGGTATTTCATACTGCAAAATTAAGCCAAAACTCAAAAATCAAAAGTCAAAATTCGAATGGCAGACGGAACAGTATGACGGGGTAGCTATTTTTGATTTTTGAATTTTCACTTCTGAACTTTCAATGCTGTATGCAGTCTGCTGTTGCGATACCCATATAAAAAATAAATAGCCAGGCCCAGCACCATCCAAACCAGAAACATATACCAGCTTTTGGTAGGTATTTCTATCATCAGGTAAAGGCAGGATACAACGCCCAGTATGGGAATGAGTGAGAACTTTTTCAGCAGCGTTAATACTGCCAGTATTACGGCTATCAGTACAAACAACAGAAACAGAATTTCCTGATGATCCTGTGCGGCACTGCCCAGATTGTGAAATGCATTTTCCAGCCTTTCCCGGAAACCATAAATAAACAAACCGGTAAGGATGGGCACAATAAATTGTCCGTTAATATATGGCAGTTGAAACTTGCCGGGCGCTTTGGGCTGGGGAGGCAGCAGCAAAACGCCACCCGCTACCAGTACAAACGCAAACAGTGTACCTATGCTGGTAAGATCGGTCATAAGCCCGCTCTGCAAAAACAGCGAGGGCACGGCTACCAGTATACCAGTTATAATAGTGGCGAAAGAAGGTGTATGAAAACGGGGATGTACTTTTTGAAAACGCTTAGGTAAAAGTCCGTCGCGGCTCATGCTCATCCATATACGGGGCTGCCCCAACTGAAAAACCAGCAATACCGAAGTGGTGGCTATAACCGCGCTTACTGAAATTACTTTTTCAATCCATGGTGCACGGTTGGCAAATACAAACGCCAGCGGATCATTCACATCTTTAAAAGCGCTGTAGTTTTCTATACCGGTAAGTACCAATGCTATTAAAATATACAGACCTGTGCAAATAAGCAGGGAGTAAATCATAGCCTTGGGCATATCTCTTTGCGGATTACGGCATTCTTCTGCGGTGGTAGAAATGGCATCAAAACCAATGTAGGCGTAGAACACGGCAGATACACCTTCCAATACCCCTTTAAAACCATTGGGCATAAATGGACGCCAGTTATTGGTATCTACAAAAAAGGCCCCCGCCACTATTACAAATATGATTACGGCAATTTTGAAAATTACCATGTAGTTGGTGGTTTGCTTACTCTCACGTATGCCTACATAAGCCAGCCAGGTAATCAGCCCTACAATAATAAAAGCAGGCAGGTTAAAAAAAACGTGTGTATTGCCTATTAACGGCGCCTCATTCCAGGCCTTTACGGCAAACTGATACTTGCTCAGCACTGCTGCATCGGTAATACCACCTTTTGCCAGCGCGGCTGAAGCCTCGCGGAATGCTTCAGAGGCAGTAGTGCCATCAATCAGCATCCAGTCTGGCAGGTGAATATGAAATATATGAACCAGCAGGTTGTTAAAGTAGCCGCTCCACGATATGGCTACTACAATATTTCCAATAGCATATTCCAGAATCAGTGCCCAGCCTATAATCCAGGCAACCAGCTCGCCAAACGTAACATAAGAGTAAGTATAAGCGCTGCCTGCAATGGGTACACGGCTGGCAAATTCAGCATAACATAAAGCCGAAAATCCGCAGGTAACAGCTGTAATAATAAAAAGCAGCGAAATGCCGGGGCCACCATGGTATGCCGCACCGCCGATGGTGCTGAAGATACCTGCGCCCACTACCGCTGCAATACCCATGAAAGTAAGATCGCGAACGCCCAGGATTTTTTTCAGTCCGCCGGTGCCGTGCCCGTCGTCCAGCCCCTCGGCCGCGTCTTTCATGATTACGCTAATGCTTTTTTTGCGGAAGATCGAATTACTCATGTCAGTTGTTTTGTATTAATGTTCCCTTGCTACCAGAAAATCGGCCAGTTCCAGCAGTGGTTGTTTTCTGGTTCCGGTTACTGCTACTGCTTCCAGTTCCTGATGTGCTTTTTCCAGATAAGACTGTTTCAGCGTACGGGCCCACGCATCTACCTGGCATTCCCTGAAGATAGCCAATACTTTTTCTACTTTATCTTCCGGGTTTTCCTGCATCAGGCGTAATAACTCCTGTTTCTGTTGCGGGTTAGCTACTTCCAGCGCGCGCAGCAGCAGAAAGGTTTTTTTATTCTGACGAATATCACCTCCCGGCTCCTTTCCAAACTTCTCCGGATCGCCAAAAGCATCCAGATAATCATCCTGTATCTGAAAAGCTATGCCCAGGTTACGGCCAAACTCGTACATGTGCAGGCAATTGCCCTCACTGGCTCCACCCAGTATGGCGCCTGTTTTCAGGCTGGCAGCCAGCAATACAGATGTTTTCAGCTGAATCATGTGAATATATTCTTCCAGCGTTACGTTATCCCGCTTCTCAAAGTCCATATCCCATTGTTGCCCCTCACATACTTCACGTGCGGTGCGGTTAAACAAATGCATAATACGGGGCAGCATTTGCGGGCTTACTTTTGCCAGGTACTCATACGCTACAATCAGCATTACATCGCCGGTAAGCAATGCAGTATTCTCATTATACTTAGTATGTACAGTAGCAAAGCCCCGCCTTAGCGGAGCTTTGTCCATAATATCATCGTGTAATAAAGTAAAGTTGTGGAACAGTTCAATGGCGGTTGCTACATGATACGCATCGGCGTGTATTTCATCAAACAACTCATTGCCCATCAAACATAATACGGGTCGTATCCGCTTACCTGCAATGCCTAGAAAATAAATACCCGGTTCGTACAATGTGGCGGGTTGTGCAGGAAAGTGGGGCACATTGAATTTTTCAGCAAATATGCCCACCAGTTCTTTAAATGAATGCATATAGAAATTAAAGTCAAAACTCAAAAGTATTCAATTCAGCAATAACTAAACACATTAAACTTCCTGTGTTTAATCTGCGGTGTCCGATAATTGAGTACCTGGCTTGTTCTTTTTATTTTTTGGCTGTGTGGTTTTAGCTCCTTTCTTCTTCGCTGTTTTTGCAGCGGGTTTGGCTTTGTTATCTGCTTTTTCTTTTTTGCTATCTGCCGCCTTTGCAGGGCTGGCTTTTACACTTGCTTTTTTGTCTTTGTTTTTTGCAACAGCCGATGCTTCCTGTATTGGCGCAGGGGCCTTTTTACCGGTTTTAGGCGCTGGGGTTACCTTGCCGGCTTTGGCTGTTTCTTTGGTTGAAACTGCTTTTTTAGCAGCCGTTTTTTTACCCTCTTTTTTTGCAACGTCTTTTACTTTGCCTTTGGCAGCTACCGCATCAGCTTTTTCTTTTGCTTTAGCCTCCACCGGTTTTGCCGGTGCGGCAGCAGTAGTTTTTGCTTGTTTTTTAGCAGTAACAGGCACAGCTGTAGGTACAGACCTGCCAGGCTTTGCCGCAGGTGTTGTTACTGTAGCAGGTTTTACTGCCGGGGCCGGTGCTTCGGGCACAGGCACAACAGGCGTTACCGGTACAGGTGCCTGAGGCACAATAACCGGAGGCACAGATGGTGCTGTGTGTTGGTAAGGAGCATCTTTCTTTTTGCCCTTAAACTTATCCTTGCCTTTGGCTTTATCTTTACGGTTATGGTTACCGTTACCGTTGTTGTTGCCTCTGGCTTCAAAAGCCTTATCAATGGTGTCAGCGCCCTCTTTCACCCATTCGTAATCCAGTTGTCTTTTATCCAGATTGGCGGCTATCACTTTTATCTTCACCTTATCCCCCATACGGAAGCCCCGGCCACTACGCTGGCCATACAAAGCATAGTCTGCTTCGTTTAGGCGGAAATCGTCATAATCGCTAAGGCTGGCAACACTTACCAGGCCCTCACATTTATGCGCCACCGTTTCTACCCAAAAGCCAAAGCTGGATACCCCGCTGATAACACCGTCAAACTCTTCGCCCAGGTAGTCTCTCATATACTCTACCTGTTTGTATTTGTTTCCGGCGCGCTCACATTCCATAGCTGCCCGTTCGCGGTCGCTGCTTTGCTTGCACTTTTCCTCCATCTTTTTATCGGCATGCGGATGGCCTGCCAATACCTGCTCTAATTCGCGGTGTACCAGTACATCGGGATAGCGGCGGATGGGTGAGGTAAAATGACAATAATATTCAAAAGCAAGGCCGTAGTGGCCTATGTTTTCTGTGGTATAAATGGCTTTTGCCATGGTGCGTATGCCCAGTTGCTCCAGTACATGCTGCTCCGGTTTGCCTTGTACATCGCCCAGCATCTGGTTAAAGCTTTCAGCGATTCTTTTAGGACTGCTGATATCGAACTTATGGCCAAACTTGCGCGCAAATGCAATAAAGGGTGCCAGCTTTTGCTCATCTGGCTGGTCGTGTACGCGGTAGGGAAAAGGCAGTGGCTCTTTGTTTACTTTAATTTTAGCCACATGTTCTGCCACGGTGCGGTTTGCCAGCAGCATAAACTCTTCAATCAGCTGATGTGCTTCTTTACTTTCCTTTACTACAATGCCTATAGGCTTGCCGTTCTCGTCCAGTTTAAAGCGTACTTCCTGTGATGAAAAATTGATAGCGCCTTTGCCAAAGCGCTCTGCACGTAACTGGCGGGCCAGGCCATTCAGCAGCAGCAGTTCCTCTTTGTAAATACCGTCTGCTCCTTCAATCATTTCCTGTACATCTTCGTACGTAAAACGGTGGTTGGAATGGATAATGGTTTTACCCAGCCAGTATTTTTTCACCTTGCCTTTATCGGTCATTTCAAATACCGCTGCAAAACTCAGTTTGTCTTCCTTCGGGCGCAGTGAGCAAAGCTCGTTGCTTATCTTTTCCGGCAGCATAGGGTTTACCCTGTCTGGCAGGTATACAGATGTGGCCCTTTTATAAGCCTCATCATCCAGTGCGGTGCCGGGCTTTACATAGTGGCTTACATCTGCTATATGCACCCCCACTTCATACAAGCCCTTTTTAATTACGCGTAATGATATAGCATCATCAAAATCCTTTGCGTCTACCGGGTCAATGGTAATGGTGAGTGTATCGCGGAAATCTTTGCGCCGTGCTACTTCCGCTTCGGCAATCAGTTCCGGCAGTTGTGCGGTTTCATCCATCACCACCTGTGGAAAGGATAAGGGGAAGCCAGCTTCTGCCAGCAGCTCTTTCATAGCCATATCATTGGCGTCAGTAGCATCAATTACAGTTACTACAGCACCTACGGGCTTTTTATCATCCTTGCCCCATTTTTCCATCTTCACAATTACCTTGTCTTTATCTTTTGCACCGTTCACTTTATCCAGCGGTACATAAAAATCAGGCATCGGTTTTTCGCTGTCCGGTATAAAAAAGGCAAAATTGGGCGCCAGTTGCAGGGTGCCTATAAATTCGGTTTGTTTGCGTTGTAATACTTCTATCACCCGGCCTTCCTTACGGCGGCTGTTCAGGTTTTCGCGGGTTACTTTTACGGCTACTGTATCGCCATGCATGGCGTTGTTAAAGTCGCCGGGACGTACCAGTACGTCTCCGCTGCCATCGGCTATTACTACATAGCCAATTCCGGAACGGGTAATATCAAGGGTTCCCTGGGTGCTATAGGTTGGTTGGGAGGAAGAAGATTTTCCCTTGTGGTGTTTGTTTTTACTCTTGTGTTTTTTTCCACTCATGCAGTGTGCAATTGATAGTTTTCAATAAAATGAATCATCTGGCTGTTAAACTGATCCGTTCCATTAAACAAAAAACCATGCCTAACCGGCAAAACATAGAGGGGGAGCCTGTCCAGTTCGTTTTTAAATTTAAGCAGACGAACGGCATCTTTTTCTGTGGTAAGGATTATTTTCCTGTTACCGGTAAGCTGTTCGTACTTTTTACGGATGTCTTTCAAATCGTCAATTCTAAAGATATGATGATCGTTATAGTCAAGCAGGTCATAGGTAGCTACCTGCTCGTTCAGATACTGTTTTAATGGTTTGGGATTGGCAATGCCACATACCAGCAATACCTCATCTTCCGCGGCCAGATTATGCGCGTTACGATTGATAATGTGATAGGGAGTGCCGTATTCAATAGTAGTAAAATATACCTGCTGGTGCGGCAGCGGTGCTATTTCCAGTAATAACCGGTCTCTTTCCAGCTCAGACAGGTTGGCCGGGCATTTGGTTACCACAATAATCTGCGCCCTTTTATAGCTGCTGCGCTGATCGCGCAGATCGCCGGTAGGCAGAAAATAATCTCTTGTAAACAAATTGTTGTAATCGGTAAGCATAATGTTCATACCTGCATTTACCGGGCGGTGCTGAAAAGCATCATCCAGCAGTATTACCTGTGTTTCCGGGCGGTCGTGCAGCAATTGCGGAATAGCTACAATACGCTCCTCACCTACTGCTACCGTAATATCTGGAAATTTCAGGTGAAACTGCATAGGCTCATCGCCAATATCCAGTGCAGTGGTTTGGTCGCCTGCCAGTGCATAACCTTTGGTTTTGCGTTTGTAACCCCGGCTTAGCGTAGCTACTTTGTATTTGTTCCGTAACAGATGCACCAGATACTCCACCATGGGCGATTTACCAGTGCCACCCACCGCTACATTGCCTATGCAAATAAGTGGTAAGCCAAATTCTGCGGAACGGAGATATTTTTTATTGTAAAGGAAATTGCGAATGGTAACCGCCAGGCCGTATAACAATGCAAACGGCAGTAAGAGAACACGAAATGATTTCAAAAAAAATGCATTAAAATTCATAAATGGTTGCGGGTGTAACGCAATAATCTAAAGATACATCAAAAGGCTGAGTATCAATGATTTTTTCAACAGGCTCAAAATAACTGAAACCCACCTTTAAAACCTCCGGCCGGCAGCGGGCCAGATAACGGTCATAAAACCCTTTTCCATACCCGGCGCGGTAACCGGCTTCATCACATACCAGCATGGGTACAAATACCAGATCAATGCTTTCCGGTTCTATCTGCGTGCCGTTTACAGGTTCTGTAATACCCCATTCATTGGCCAGGTATACCGTGTCTTCATCTATAGCATAGGCTTCCATGCTGTAATCTGCAAAATTGCTGATGGTGTAGGCCATTTGCAGGCCTGGTATGGTATGGCGCAGATAGCCGGTAAACAGGTGGGTATTGGGCTCTGCCTGGCTGGGCATGGGCCAGTAGGTTAGCAGGGTTTCTACTTCTTCAAACGCCAGCCGCTGAAACTGAATCAGCAACAGATCATCCAGCTTCAGCTTTTCGTGCGAAGAGATAGCCGCCCTTTTTTCGCGGTATAGTTTACGAAGTTGCTGTTTGGTCATCCGTATTTTCAAAAAAGGAAAACAAAGTACTGCCGTAGTTGCGCACAAAACTAAAACCTGCAAATTTTTCGTAAGCGTTGCGGGGCGTATGCTCCAGTACAAAAAAACCACCTGGTGCAATCAGTTTTTTCTGTACAATAATTTTAGGCAGCTCGTCAATGGTACCCAGCGCATAAGGCGGGCCGGCAAATATAAAATCAAACTGTCCGCTGCAGGTAGCTAAAAAACTAAACACCTCCATTTTAATTACCTGGCAGTTGGGCATGCCCAGCATTTCGGTGTTCTTTTTAATAAAAGCATGCATCTGCGGGTCTTTCTCTACTATAATCTGTTTATCGGCTCCGCGGCTGGCCAGTTCGTAGCTGATGCTGCCGGTGCCGCCAAACAAATCCAGCGTATTGGCGCCTTCAAAGTCTATGCGGTGTTGTAATATATTAAACAGGCCTTCCTTGGCAATATCCGTGGTTGGCCGTGTGTGTGGCATATTAGCGGGTGGGTTTATTCTTCTGCCCCCCCATTTTCCGGAAATAATCCTCATGTAGTTGTTTTAAAAAAAGGTACAAAAAAATGTACCGGTTGTTCGGTAAAAGCACCCCCCAACCTGTTACCAGGCAGGGAATCTACTGCCACATCCGGCAGGTATTTTACCATTTCTTCGTACAGGCTCGATTTAAAGTCAATCAGGCCTGATACCCTTACCGGCGTGCTCTCATAATCCATCCCGTACTGGTTGCAGGTATTGAGTATATAATATAATACATCTTCCGGCGTCTGGTAATTAAAAGTCTGCATCAGTTGCACTTTCCGCTGTTTTACCACTACCAGTATAAAATGGTTTCGGTAAAAGAAAGCATATAATCCCTGACGGTCGTAATTGAAGCTGTTAAATAAGCCCAGGTATTTGTGTTCAAAAGTAGCGTTGGGGTAAGTCATTACCACGGCTTCTTTCCAGGCACGCGGTACGCGGAATACAGCGGCGGTTCTGGTAGCTGTATGCGTATGGCCCGATACATCTGCATGCAGGGCGTTACCAAATACAATATTCAGATACTGGGTAGAAACCTGTTCGTGGTAATAATTGGCCGGCACCAGTAAACATTCACTGTTTTCCCAGATTACCTGCACCTGTGGGTGGTAATCCTTCATTATTTTAGATACCAGCTTCACATCGCGCAATACGTTGGCAAAAACAGGAGACATTTCTGCGTCGTACTCAAACAATTCAAATGCGGAGATTACATTGCTGTTGCTGTCTTTCAGCCAGGTAGCCACATGGCTTTTACCCAGTTCCAGATAAAACTGCTCTGCTCCGGTGGCGGTTTCGGGGTTGTATATACCAAAGGTTTTCTGTACCATTTTCTCCAAATAAATTGCAATGATACTAAAAAGCCGTTGACTGCCAACTCCCTTAACCCTGGTTGCAGGGTATTAATTAACTTTGCGGCTTCCCGTTATGAGCAGCACGAACAACACAGCCGGTTTACAGGTGTCGATTACAAACCGGCAGATTTTCAGCATTGCATTGCCTATAGCCGCCTCCATGGTGGTTCCGCAGATTAATTTTATTACCAATAATATTTTTCTGGGCGGGCTTGACCGGCAATCGCTGGCGGTAGCCGGTATTACCGGCGTATATTATCTCATGTTTGCTGTAGTGGGCGGCGGTTTAAACAATGGGTTGCAGGCACTGATTGCCCGCCGGGCAGGCGAAAATCGTCCGGAGGAAATTGGCGGGCTTTTTCAACAGGGTGTGCGTATTGCTATGGGGCTGGCGCTGGCAGGTATTATTATTACCTACCTGGTGGCTCCTTTTATATTGCGGATGACGCTTCATAATCAGGAACATGTGGATATGGCAGTGCGGTTTCTTTACATCCGCATATGGGGGCTTCCCTTCCTGTATATTTATCAGATGCGCAACGCGCTGCTGGTGGGTATTAACCAAAGCAGGTTTCTGGTAATAGGTACGCTGGCCGAAACACTGATTAATATCTTTCTTGATTATGGGCTTATTTACGGGCATTGGGGTTTACCAGCATTGGGGTTTGACGGAGCTGCTTACGCCAGCGTGGCCGCAGAAGCAGGTGGTTTGGTGGTAATTTTTGCAGTAATGAGAAACAATGGCATTATCCGGAAACTGCAGTTGTTTCAGAAAAAGCCGTTTTCAAAGGCGGTAAACTCGTTGATTTTACAACAATCAGCCCCGCTTATTCTGCAATATGCCCTGAGTATTGCTGCCTGGGAGTTTTTTTATATACTGATTGAGCATCATGGCGAGCGTGACCTGGCCATTTCCAACGCCATGCGTAATATATTCGGGTTGTTTGGCTGTGTTACCTGGTCGCTTGCTGCTACCAGTAATGCCATGGTCAGCAATATTATTGGTCAGGGGCTTCAGAACCGTGTTATTGAGCTGGTGTGGAAAATAGCGCGCCTGAGTATCAGTTTTGCCGTTATCATTTTTATTCTGCTGAATCTGATGCCGGGTTTGTTGTTAAAAGTATATGGGCAGGGGCCTGATTTTATTGCGGCAGCCATACCTGTAGTACGTGTGGTATCGGCCGCTATGATATTGCAGAGCATTGCTACCGTATGGCTTAACTCGGTGGTAGGTACCGGCAACAGTAAAATGAACCTGTTTTCTGAATCGCTGGCTATCATAGTATATGTAACGTACGTATATATTGTGCTGGAAAAGATGCAGTTGTCTATTGTGTGGGGTTGGGCGAGTGAATGTGTGTACTGGATTACCATTTTTACGCCTTCGTTCTGGTATATGATGAGCGGAAAATGGAAACATAAACGCATTTAGCACGTTTTTGTACTTTTTTTCCCGGGTATAATACAATTATTTTGAATATTTTATCCCTATTTTTGGGGAATGGAAAACGTATGTGTGATAACTGATTTCGAAGAAATAACCGCTACCCGTCGCTTTGACAAGGTAGAAACACCAGCCGCATTAGAGGGCTACAGCGTATACGTTGGTGGCAATTTTATCTTTATTAAAAATGCCCGGCAAATGACAGTACGCTTTCATCTTCCCAATTTCGGTTCTAAAATTACTGCAGAAGGTCTGCAGAACTGGATTGAGCGTATTAAGCGTTTGTATCCCAATTTTTAATAATTTACCTGCTTAATGCAGCGTATATGATGAATCGCCTGGTATCGATAACGGTGATATGGTTTGCCATTGACTTTTATTTTCTACAGGCGATCCTTACAGCTACAGCCGGTTTTGGCAGTCTTACCCAGCAATGTATAGTTGCAGCGTACTGGCTGGCAGATGCGGCTATTGTGCTTTCTATTCTGTATGGCGCCCTCTCCCCCCGTATCGATTTCAGCGCTTCCCAGAAAGTAAAATGGCTGGTGGGGCTGGTTATTCTTTCCATTGTACCCAAACTGCTGGCGCTGCCGGTGTTACTGGTGGAAGATATTACGCGCATTATACGCGCGCTGGTAAACTGGCTGCATCATGCCCCGCAAGCCGTACCCCGTAACAAAGAAGTAAGTGAGGTGGCTATAGGCCTGGCGGTTATACCGTTTTTCGCTATTATTTATGGCATGTGGCGCGGTAAATACCGTTATCAGGTACATAATATTACACTTTCGTTTAATGATCTCCCTGAGGCTTTTAATGGCTTTACCATTACCCATCTTTCCGATATTCATTCCGGCAGCCTGGTGAATACCAAACGTGTTGCACAGGGTATTGCGCTGGCCAATAAGCAGCAGAGCAATATAATTGTATTTACGGGCGATCTGGTAAACAACAAATCTTCCGAGATGATGCCCTGGATAAGCACGTTTGCTGCGCTGCAGGCCAGCGGGGGCAAATATTCTGTGCTGGGCAACCATGATTATGGCGATTACATACGCTGGAACACGCCCGGCGAAAAAGCAGCGAATCTGGAGCAGCTGAAGCAGATACACCAGCAAATGGGCTTTCGCCTGCTGATGAATGAACATATTACGCTGGAAAAGAATGGCCAAACGCTTACTGTGGCCGGCGTTGAAAACTGGGGTAAGGGGGGCTTTGTAAAACATGGCGACCTGCGGAAGGCAATGAACGGCGTTGCTGGTGATGCGTTTACGGTACTCCTCTCTCACGACCCCTCGCACTGGCAGCACGAAGTAATAACATGGCCGCAGCCCATACAACTTACTTTGAGCGGGCATACCCATGGAATGCAGTTTGGTATCGAAATTTTTGGCTTTAAATGGAGCCCTATTAAATACATGTATAAACAATGGGCAGGTGCTTACCATAACAAAGAACAGGTGCTGTATGTAAACCGGGGCTTCGGATTTTTAGGTTTTCCCGGGCGGGTAGGTATTCATCCGGAAATTACAGTTATAACATTGCGTAAAACAAGATAAAAAAAACAGATGTGATTTTTTTAGCTTGTTTCAAAAAATTACTAACTTGCTGTAGTTAGTAAACCCAACTAAATCGATTGCCATGCCAGAAAATCTGCAAACAGGTTCTTCAAAGAACGTACGTATTAACATCCATCAATCTAAAGACTTAAACTATTGGACCAGTAAGTTTGGTGTTTCTGTAATCAACTTAAAAATTGCAGTAAGCGAATCAACCGGTAAAGCGGAAGATGTGGAGCAGTGGCTGAAAAGGCATAAGTATATTGCTTAAAGCATTTGAATCCTCTATAAAACCTGGCCGTTGCTATTACCATCCTTAAAGGATGGTTTTTTATGCCCTGGAGTATACTTTTCAGCACTTTATGCATTTTAAGCCCCGGAATAGCTTTTAATTCAGCTTGTTTTTAATGTCGGAAATATAAACTGCCTGGGGCATTTCACAATAAGGGTCGCTAAAGTGGTAACCTTCTGTATACAGGCGGTTGGCTTCCTTAAAGTACTGCGAAGCCTTTTCCTGGTTATGCATACCCTGCCAGGCCAGCCCTTTGTAATAAGCTGTTTCCATATAGTTGTTACAGCGTTTTTCCTGCAGGTCAAGATCTTCCAGAGCGCTATTGTAGTCGCCGGTTTGTATTTTTAAAACCGCCCGGTATAAATAACCGAACATATCCGTCTGGTGGTAGCCGTATTTTACAACTACCGTATCCAATGCCAGGTTAAAATAGTTCAGTGCTTCGGCGTAATTGCCTAGTTGTTGTTGGCAAAGCGCCGCCATGGTATACACATTCCAATAACCATCACCCGAACGGGGTAAAATGTATTTAGGTAAGGTATCTACATTTTGCAGGTCTTGCAGTGCACCTTCGTAATCTCTTACAAACTTAAATCTGCACCAGCCGCGGATAATAAGGTAGGTGGACGGGTTTAGCGCTACTGCTTTGTCAATATATTTTCGCCAGGTATAAAAGTCGCCCCGTTTCAGATAAGGCACGCCCAGTTCCCGCCATGCGTAGGAAAAATCAGGGCATATGCGTATAGCGCTGTCCATGTACAGTTGGCTTTTAAAAGAGCCCTGCGCAAAACTATCTGCCCGGTTATACAATTCACAGGCTTTTTTATGCGCGCTATCGGTGAAAGCGAGGCAGTTTATCTGCGTGTAGCCCGTGTTTATACAGGCGTAAAGTGCCAGGCATAGAAGTATGCTACGTATACTCATGGGGCTATGCTTATAATTTTTCCTTTTCTTAAGTGGAAGGTGATGTACTGATAGCTGTCATACGGCGTGCCGCGCAATTTTGCCGGCTCCCAGCCGCTGATGGTTTCCACCAGTTGGTGAAGTGCATCTGCCAGTGCTTTTTTAAACGTAATGGGCTGGTAAGCACTATCTAATTGAAATAAACGAAAGCAGCCCGTTTCGCCCTTGCAGTTAATAATAAAACGCACTGTAATATATCCGCTCTGATCTTCCCATTCCGGTCGGGTATTAAAGCCTTCCAGTAAATAGTTATTGATTTCTTTTTTATGATCCAGGTAGTAAGAACGTGTGTTATAGTATTCCAGTACGCGTAAGGTATCACAAATTTTAAATTCAGGATCGTCCCTTGCGCTGTCGTAATGTAGTTCGCCTACCTGGCGGGTGAAGGTTTGCTGGGCGTTTACCTTTAAGGAGAATGTTACAAGCAGCAGAATCAGCGGTAATGTGTAATTCATATAGGGTTTAGTTATAACAAAATCAAAGTGATTATAATATTAATCCGATGGTTAGTGTTGAACAGCAGTTTGCATGGTCTGCAGTGTCAGCGCAACATTTTGTTTAAATACATTAAACAATTCCACCTGTTCTTTACCAGCAGTGGTACTGTCTATTGGGCCGGGAAGGTTTATAACGTAAGATTGTTTGCTTTCTATTGCAATATCTTTATCATTTACCTCCATAATCGGCTTTTTATAAGTATATCTTATCTCCTCTGCATTTACGGTGTTATTAATAAATACATAATTAATTTTACTACGCCCGGTTTCACCATACACTGTCCATCTGGCTTCCTTAATTTTTCCCTGGTGGTAATCGGCAATGGCTTCGCTGCCTTCTGAGCTAATACCCTCAATTAAATAAGTAATAGTAGTGTCATGATAGGTAACTATAATGCTTTTATTAAGGCTATCCTGTGCAGTAACTGCGGGAGTAACCAAATGTATGGTATCTGCTGGCTGCTGCGTAGAGGTGTTATTGCAAGACACCAGTATTATAGCATTGATACCCGACAGGCAGATACTTAGGTTTTTAATAAACAGTTGCATGGTGTGTTGGTTTGTGCGGGCTGGTTAATATATACCCGCACAGCAGGTTGAAGATAACGTTTTTACACCAACACTTCACTCAGTTGTTCTACGGGTGCCATGCAGGTGTAACAACTGTAATCCGCGGGCAATTGCTCAAAAGGGGTATGTGCTGCTATGCCCTGCTGCGGATCGCCGGTTTGGGGGTCGTAAATGGTGGTGCAGCAGTTGCATTGGTATACTACCCGCCGGTTCACTTCCTGTATAGAAGGCGGTGTTTCAACAGCCGCTTCCGGTAGGTGCTGACGGCTGGCCGCCTGCTCGTAAAACAGCTTACTGATGGATACCAGATAAGGCCCCAGATGGTCTTTGGCTACTGCTTCGCGGAAGAGTATATAGTTGCCGGCATTGGGGTTAAAATCTTCCGAGTAATAAATGTCATAGCGTACCTGCGATTTCAGGCTCATTCTTGTCTGCCCTTCCTTTTGGCGTATAAGCACAGAGCCATAGGCGGGCGTTGCATTTTTTATCAGTACGCCAAAGCACAGGCCGTAGGTGCGTACATCTTCTTTATCAAAATAACGTATTACGTGGCGCTTTACTACCAGGGCATCTTCATTACCATCTTCCACCCACCAGTTTAATTCGTTGGCTGCATGGCGTACGTTTATGCGGTAGCGGCCCAGAATGCTATCCCACTGAGGACGTTGCGCGGGCTGAATGTTTTTAATAATGATAGATTTCCAGGGCGTGGCATGCAGTTCGCCAATACGGCTGTTGAGGCACAGGCGTGCTATTTCCTGTAAAAAAGGTACGGGAAACAGTTCATCCCGCCGGTAAATGCCCAGCCAGTAATGGCTGCCGTACCGGTTAAAGCCTTCGTAATAAGGCAGGTGAAAGGCAGGTGTAACTGGTGTGGTTTGGGCTGGTTGTGCAATGTATTCCAGTTGCTTCCGCAGTTTCTGGTACAGGCCTGCCCCGTCCCGTGCCGCCATCAGTGCCTGATTAGCAGGTTTCTGGCTTTGCTGCTCCAGCGCTATGGTAACAGTGGCCAGGTCGTTGGTGTATACCAGTTCGGGCCAGTGGTATAGCATGTCTGTGCCAGGAAAGCGCAGGTATAAATGCCAGTAATGCGTTTCCGCAGCGGCTATCCAGTTAATATGGCCGGTATACAGCGGTACAAAACTCTGGCCGGGGTTGCAGATGTTTACCTTAGACCGGCGTACAGATGGTGCCAGCAGGGCTAGCACGTCTTTATACACGCCCTCTGTTACCCAGGTGTCTTCACAAAAAATATCGGTTGATACGTAAGAACTGAAAATGTTGGGCGACAATTGTTTTTGCGGGGCAGCTTCTATGTGTTGCTTTTTACAATCCTGCAGAAAAGCTTTTACAGCGCTTACCGGTACTTCAATACACAGCTGTTGCCGCAGGTTAAACGAAACATCGGTTATTTGATATGCTTCGGTAATGTCCAGTATATTCAGCAGATAACCGGGCGATACAATGCCGCCGTTAAAATTCATTACTATGGTCTGATGTCGTTTTATCATGCCGTTACCGGTTGCATTTCGCGTGAAAGAATGGCTGCCACTTCACTGCGGCAGCTGCCGCATCCCATGCCTGCGCCAGTGGCCTGGCACAGGGCTTTCAGTTCCTGATGGCCTTCCTGTATTTTCTGGCAAATGTTACCTTCGCCTACATTGCCGCACGAGCAGATGAGTTTGCCCAGTACAGGTTCTGCTTTTTTACCGGAGCGTAGTAATTGCATGCGTTTATCACTTAATTCAATCTTCTGCTGTATCAGGTCGCGGAACTCCAGAAACTCACTCCGATCGCCTATCAGTATAGCGCCGATAAGCCGGTCATTGTGTATTACACATTTTTTATAATAGCGTTTGGCTTTATCTATAAACACCACCTCTTCATACGCAGGATCGTTAGGGGCTTCTACGGTGCCTAGCGAGCAAATATCGGCTCCGTGCAGTTTTAGAATATTCATAAACAAACTGCCTTCGTAATAGCGGGATATATCGCCATTCAGGTAACCGGCCAGTATTTCTGCCTGCTGTTCCGCGGCAGCGGTTATACCATACAGGGTGCCATTAAACTCTGCTATTTCACCAATGGCAAATATATTTTCATCATTGGTTTGCAGGTACTGATTTACCACTACTCCCCTTTTGCATTCCAGCCCGGCTGCCTTGGCCAGTTCAATATTAGGTACAGTGCCTATTGATAGTAACACGGCCTGACAATCCACGGTGCGGCCGCTTTTCAGCTTAATGCCTGTTAAACGGGTGGTACCCATAAAACGCTCTATCTCGTCGTTATACCATACTTCTATATTCCGCTCAGCCAGTTCCTGGTGCAGCAGGGTGCTACCCAGTGTATCCAGTTGCCTGTCCATCAGGCGCGATGAGCGTTGCAGCACTGCGACTTCTATACCTATCTCTGTCAGCGATGCTGCCATTTCAATACCCAGCAGTCCCCCGCCTACGATAAGTACCTTACCCTTTGCCGGTTGCAGGTGGCGTATAAAGGCTTCTGCATCGTCGCGGCTGCGCATGGTAAAAATGCCTTTTAGCGTTGGGGTATCGCGCAGTAGCGCAGGGCTGCTGCCGGTAGCTATCAACAATACATCGTAATGGTGGGTTTGGCCCCGGCTGTCTGTAATGGTTTTTGTTTCCCGGTCTATGGCAGCTATGCTTATACCGCGGTGCAACTGTATGTCCAACAGAGTTTCCTCTTCATCCGTCATTTTTACCAGCTGTTGCCACTGCTGGGTGCCGCTTACATAATCGGGCAGCATTACGCGGTTGTAGAACGGCTGATTTTCGCGGCTGAATACGGTAATGCGGTCGTTGGTGTTCAGTTGCCGGTAAGCGCGGGCAAAAGCATGCGCCCCTGCCCCTGCGCCTACCACAATAATATGCTGATAAGGCTTGTGATAGCGGGTTACCTGTACGGCGGAGAATTTAAAGTCGGGCTGTTTGGATATGGGATCAAGCAGCGTATGAGTAAGGTTGTTGGCCCTGCTGAGATCGTTGCCAAACAGCTTGCCCCAGTGCATGGGTAAAAATACCAGCCCTTTCTTAACGCTGTCTGTTATTTTCACTTTTACCTGTACGCTACCCAGGCGGTTGGTAATCTCCACTACATCGTCCATCTGTATATCCCGCTCTGCTGCATCGTGCGGATGCATTTCCAGAAAGGGGCTGCTGATGTGTTGTTTCAGTTTGTTTACCTTACCGGTTTTACTCATCGTATGCCAGTGATCGCGTATACGGCCGGTGGTAAGCACCAGCGGGTAATCGGGCGTTACGGGTTCAGATACATTGTCATCACCAAATGCATGAATACGGGCACGGCCCGAAGGCGTATAAAATTGCTGATCGGTAAACAGTCTTTTGGTGCCGGTGGCTGCGCCCTCTTCTGTATAAGGCCACTGAATGGTGCGGTGGTGGCGTATGGTGTCATAAGTAAGTGGGGTAATATCTATATGGGTACCTGCCGTAAGCCGGGCATGCTCACGATATATCTCTTCCATATTCTTATAATCAAAGCCGTGGTAGCCCATCTTCTGTGCAAAACGGCAGAGTATTTCTGCATCCGGTAACGCTTCACCAGGTGGCGTGGTTAACCGGGGCAGGTAGCTGATGCGGCGTTCGGCGTTCGTCATGGTGCCCTCCTTTTCCGTCCACGCGGCGGCGGGCAGTACCACATCGGCGTAAGCCAGTGTTTCGGGTTTGTTCGATACTTCCTGCACTACCACAAAACGGGCGTTGCGTAATCCCTCCTCGGCCATCCTTACATCGGGCATACTCACCAGTGGGTTGGTGCCCATAATCCAGATGGCTTTGAGGGTGCCGTTGCGCAGGCCTTCAAACATTTGTGTGGCGGTAAGGCCGGGGTTTTCTTCTATAGTGGTGCCACCCCAGAATTCCTGCACCTCTTTGCGGTGCTGTGGGTTGCCAAGGTCGCGGTGGGCAGGCAGCAGATTGGCAAGGCCGCCCACTTCCCTGCCACCCATAGCATTGGGCTGGCCAGTAAGCGAAAAGGGGCCGCAGCCGGGTTTACCTATGGTACCGGTTATCAGGTGCAGATTTATCAGGCTCAGGTTTTTATGTACGCCAATGGCGCTTTGGTTCAGGCCCATTGTCCATAGGGTCATAAAGCGTTCTGAGCGGCCGATATATCCGGCGGCCTGTATCAGGTCTGCTTCTGCTATACCGCAGATCAGTGCTGCTTCCGCAACAGAACGTTGCATCACGGCTTTCTGGTATGCGTCAAAGCCTTCGGTATGGTCGCGTATAAAACTAAAATCTGTCATCCCCTGTTCCAGTAACAGCCTTCCTATGGCATGGTGCAGTACTATATCGGTTCCCGGTGTTACCTGCAGGTGTACCGTAGCCAGCGCGCATGTTTGGGTAACGCGTGGGTCGCTTACAATAATCACCAGATCGGGCCGGGCTGCTTTGGCAGCTTCAATACGGCGCCATAAAATAGGATGGCACCATGCAGGGTTGGCTCCGGCTATAAAAATGCAGTCGGTGAGTTCTATATCATCATAACAGCCCGGTACAATATCTTCGCCCAGTGCCAGTTTATATGCCGCCACTGCACTGCTCATACACAGGCGGGAATTGGTATCCAGGTTATTGCTGCCTATAAAACCTTTTATCAGCTTGTTTACTACATAATACTCTTCGGTAAGGCACTGGCCCGAAGCATAAAACGCCACTGCTTCAGGCCCGAACCGCTGTATAATGGCTGCAAACGCGGCAGCTGTTCTGTTCAGGGCTTCCTCCCAGGTAGCCCGCTGCCGGGGGCTGTATTTGTTATATCTTACTTCCGGGTACAACAGCCGGTCGCTGGTATCCATCACCGTATAGTGCAGGTTCATGCCTTTACTGCAAAGCATGCCTTTGTTAACGGGATGATCCTTGTCTCCTTCCACCCATATTTTCCCATTCTGCTGTTTATGCACCAGCACGCCGCAGCCTACGCCACAATAGCAACAGGTGGTTTTAAATGTTTCCGGCATAAGTGTTATTTATTCAGTAAGTGCCAGCGCGCGTTCTGCCGGCGTGTAGGTTTCGGTAACTTCTTTTCTCTTAAACCGGGTAATCAGTATAATCAGTGATACGGCAATTACGATATAACCAATATAGCTGAAGGCCTGTATATAGGTGATGGAACTGGATTTAAACAGAAACCCGAAGAACATACCGCCCAGGTTGCCTCCCGCACCCACAACGCCGCTCACCAGCCCTACGTTTTTAGGGTGCAGAAAGGGTACTATACCATAGGTAGCGCCATTGGCCATTTTCAAAAACAAGGCAAACAGCAGCATGCAGCTGATTGCCATTACAAAGCTGCCTGCCTGTGCAAAAAACAGCAGGCCAATACCTTCCAGTAATAGTACAAAAGCCAGCAGTAGTCCTTTTCCGCGCATACCAAAACGTACGCCCACTTTATCACTCATTACACCACCCAGTGCGCGGGCAAACAGGTTCATAAAGCCGAATATGCCGGCCCAGAAGCCTGCCCTTTCCTGCGGCAGCTGAAAGGTGTCGGTAAAATGCAGTGCGGCAACGTTGTCGAAGGTTATTTCCATACCAAAACACATGGCATAAGCCAGTACCAGTGCCCATATACGCCAGTCGGCCAGTACTTTCCAGTCGCTTTTATCTTTCTCCGGCTGGTAACCGGTCTCATCGTAGTTACCTGCAGGCGTGTCTTTGGTGTACTTCCAGTACAGCCAGGCCACTGCCAGCATCATTATGCCCGGCAGTATCATGGCATAACGCCATGCCTGTTTATCGGTATAGCCCATGCCTACAATGGTGGCAAATATCAGCGGCATCACCATATTGGTTACACCGCCCCCCAGGTTACCCCAGCCGCCCGCTACAGCGTTGGCGGTGCCTTTAATATTGGGTGCAAACATCATAGAGGTGTGAAACTGGGTAATTACAAACGAAGCACCTATTACGCCAATAGCCAGGCGAAACAGTAAAAAGGTAGCGTAATCGTGTGCCAGGCCTACCAGAAACACGGGTAGCGAGCCCACTATCAGCAGCCGCACGGCGGTTTTGCGGGGGCCCCAGGTATCGCAGAGTTTGCCTATTATAAGGCGGGCGACAATGGTAGACGAAACGGAAGCAATAATGATATTACCTATCTGGCTTTTGGTAAGCCCCAGATCGGCCCTTATGGCGGGCATTAACGGGGCCAGTCCAAACCAGCCGAAAAAGCATACAAAAAACATAAGCCAGGTAATATGAAACGAGCGCACCTGAACGCCTTTCATAGTAAACAGTGGCAAGGAACTAAGCGGTTTTGCATTGTTTGTACCAGACATAACAACATTTTTAATGGTGGTAAATGAGTAATGGTACACATGGCAGGCAATCTCAGGCAAAAACACACATAGCTACGCTTAACCAGGTGGCAGCCCGGCGGCTACAGCTGTAAGGGGGAGTTTCCCCGCACAGAATCTTTCTCTTCAGCAGTTTTCTTTCACGTTTTTCCAGTTTCCGGAAACCGGCAGTTTTTAATATTATAAATAAACCTATGTAATGTTTTGTACAGGTATTTGTGAATATTTAAAACTTTAATCGTGATTTATGTCATAAATATAGGATTGAATGTTTAATTTTCCAATACAAAGCATGATTTAGGTAATAAATTTTGTTGAAATAATTCTGATGCTGTTTTTAATTCTGATGTGTTAATAACTGCTTTACTATGGTAAGTGTTACAGCTGCAAAAAAAAATATTCAGGAACTGGCTGCCCCCGTGCCGTACGAAACAGTGCCTTTGTCGGAAGCATCCGGCCGGGTATTAGCCCTGCCTGTACATGCACCGGCAGATGTTCCGGGCTTCCATCAGAGCGCTATGGATGGTTATGCCTTTACCTGGCAGTGCTGGCAGCAGCTGCCGCTGGAGGTGCATGGTCGCATACCGGCAGGTTTTGCGGAACAGGAGCCATTATCCCCTCAATATGCCGTCCGCATATATACCGGTGCTGCGCTGCCCCCCGGCGCAGATACGGTGGTAATGCAGGAGAAAACGGTTTTGCACCAGGCCCGGCTTTTTATTCAGGATGAAAGGTTGGCACCCGGTGCCAACGTACGCCTCAGAGGCAGTGAGGTGGCCGCCGGCCAGCTGGCGTTGGAGGCAGGCAGCTACCTGCATTCCGGCTCTGTTGGTTTTCTGGCCAATATGGGCGTGTATGAAGTGCCGGTGCATCGCAAGGTGCGCGTTACACTTATTATTACAGGCAGCGAGCTGGTGCAGCCGGGCGCACCATTATTATACGGCCAGGTGTATGAAGCTAATTCCTGGAGCCTGCGGGCGGCCTTGCAGCATTTGCCTGTGCAGGTACAGCAGGTGTTGCACGTGCCAGACAATCTTCACCAGACTATACAGGCAATAAATACGGCTGTTATACAGAGCGATGTTGTTTTAATAACCGGTGGGGTAAGCACGGGCGATTATGATTATGTGGCAGAAGCACTTCATGCCTGCGGCACGCAGTTTTTGTTTCATAAAGTAAAACAAAAGCCCGGCAAGCCATTACTGTTTGCCCGTAGCGGCCAAACGCTGCTGTTTGGATTACCCGGCAACCCTGCGGCTGTGCTTACCTGTTTTTATGAGTATGTATGGCCTGCTATAGAGCAAATGGCAGGCCTGTGTAACACGCGCCTGCAACAGGTGCAGCGAAGACTTACAGCCCGGGTGGTTAAAAAGCCGGGCCTTACCTGTTTTATGAAAGCGATATGCAACACAGAAGAGGTAACGCCCTGTATGGCACAGGAATCGTATCGTCTTTCTTCTTTTCATACGGCCAATTGCCTCCTGGTACTGGAAGAAGATACAACAGCGTATTCGCCGGGCGATCTGGTAAAGGTGCATTTGTTGCCAGATCGTTTACCTTATTAATACACACCCGTTTGTTTTACAGGTTGTTTACCTAAATTGCCAATACTATGCGTTTAGTGTTTATTCTTTTTTTAACCGTTCTCTCCTGTCAGTCAGCAGCAGGGCAGCATTCCATTACTGTTTCAGACACTATCACTGTTACGGTGTCCGGTAAGCACGCAGGCATTATTACTGCGGCACAGCTGCAAAAATTATCTGCTGCTGCGCTGCCCGATGTAGTAATCCGTAACCATAACGGTGTGCCTAAAGATACTTTGCACGGACTTAAGGGTGTTCTGTTGAAAGATTTGCTGCGGTTGGATAGTCTCCTTACTTCCAGCCCAAAGTTATGGAGTACCTATTATCTTTCGTTTGTTGCTACAGACGGGTATACGGTGGTGTTCAGTTGGAACGAATTATTCAACTCCCCTGCCGGTGCCAATACCTGGCTGCTTACGGCTAAAAACGGAGTGGCATTGCCTCAGATGCACGACCATATTGCAGTATTATGCACCAGTGATGCCAATACCGGCAGGAGGTTTGTGAAAGGATTGCGTGAAATACGTGTGATTAGTGTTCAATAAAACAGTGAAAATGGCAATAGAAATAGTGGCATTTGGAAAAATAAGTGAAGTTACAGGAACAGGTCTGCAGGCCGAAGGGCCGGATACTACTGAAGCTTTGCAGCAATGGCTGCACAACCGGTATCCTGCATTGCAGCAGATGCGTTATTGTATAGCCGTAAACCAGCAAATAGTTAACAGCCATATACCACTGCCGGATGGTGCGCAGGTAGCGCTCCTTCCTCCCTTTTCCGGCGGATAATTAACGACACAAAACATATGAAAAAGAACATTTTTGTACAGGGGCCAATAGATGCTGCCTTTATCGCCCGTTCCATTGAGCAGCACAGCAGCAAAACCGGTATTGGTGCCCATAACATTTTTCTGGGCCAGGTACGGGCCGATCAGGTGGGCGATACTACAGTAAGCGCCATTGAATATACTACTTATGAGGAAATGGCTTATAGCCGTATGCATGCCATACGGGAGCAATTGTTTGAAAAACACAATCTCACCTGCCTGCATGTATACCATAGCCTTGGTAAAGTAGCAGCTGGTGAAATCTGTTTATTTGTATTTGCTTCCGCCCCGCACCGACAGGCTGCTACAGATGCCTGCGGCGAAATGGTGGAAGAAATTAAAAATACGCTGCCTGTATGGGGGCGTGAAATATTCTGTAACGGCGAAAGCCAGTGGAAAGTGAATCAGCCTGCATGATCAGTATCACCCATAAAAATTATAGCCTTCGTAAAGCAATAGCTACGGCTACTGTGCGGGTATCCCGTCCGGAAACCATTCAGGCCATCAGACACAAACAAATACCGAAAGGTGATGTACTGGAGTTTGCCCGCGCAGCAGCCTTGTTTGCTGTTAAAAAAACGAGTGATGTAATACCGGATTGTCACCCCCTGCCAGTGGAGTTTACAGCGGTGAGGTATGAGTTGGGAGTAACTGAGATTGTAATACAAGCCGAGGTGCATACTATTTACCGTACCGGCGTGGAAGTGGAAGCCATGCATGGAGCTACCATAGCAGCATTAACCTTATACGACATGCTGAAGCCGGTAGATCCTGATATCGAAATCAGCAGTGTAAAATTATTGTCTAAAGAAGGTGGGAAATCTGGTCGTAGACAGTCTGCTGCAGGTATTAGTTGTGCTGTAGTAGTATGTTCAGATAGCGTGTCTGCGCAAACCAAAGAAGATACTGCCGGCAAAGCGGTTATTGAGCAGCTGGAACAGCACGCGCTGACCGTTGGTTTTTATGGCATTATTCCCGATGAACCGGATACCATACAGCGTACGGCATTACAGCTGAGTAACGATGGTTACCGGCTGGTGTTGTTTACCGGCGGTACGGGACTTTCTCCCAGGGATGTAACGCCTGATGCTATAAGGCCGTTGCTTACGCGTGAGGTGCCGGGGCTGATGGAAACTGCCCGCGCTTACGGGCAGGAAAGAACCCCTTATGCCATGATGAGCCGGGGCGTAGCTGGTTTTTTGAATGATACGCTGATTATTACGTTGCCTGGCTCTACCCGGGGCGCGGTGGAAACCATGCAGGCGCTGTTTCCGCAGGTACTGCATCTGTTTAAGGTAGCCAGAGGATTTCATCACGATCAAAGCTGACAAGGTATGATGAAGGGATTGGTGTTGTGTGGCGGACAAAGCAGTCGTATGGGACACGACAAAGGCCTGAAAACGCTGGCGGGCCATAGCTGGGCGCAACATGCCTCCCGGCTGTTACATACGGTAACTTGCTCTGTTTTGTATGCAGTGAATGCCAGTCAGATGGCGGAATACTCTTTACAGCAAAAAGCGGGTTTAACGGCAGAGGCAGGCAATCTTTTAATGGATAATGATGTGTTGCCTGTTTACGGCCCTCTGAAAGGTATATTAAGTGCTCATCTCGCTTTTCCTGATGCAGATTGGCTGGTGATGGCCTGTGATATGATATTAATGCAAACGGAAGCCTTGCAATACCTGTGTACTCAGGCAGCTTTATATACTGCTGCAACGGCTGTTGTGTATGGTAATCAGCAACAGGCGCAACCGTTATGTGGTATCTATACCTCCAAAGGGCTTGGCATATTATTACAGCAGGTGCAAAACGGAGGGCTAAAAAAAAGCAGCATGCACCAGGCGCTGGCGATGCTGCATACAGAATATATTGCTATTCCGGAGCATTTACACAGCTGTTTTATCAACTGTAATACTCCGGAAGATGTGGTTGCTATTGCTGCGATGGTATCAGTACAATCTTGAAAGTGATGTTACCAGTGGGCCTGCCTGGTGTAACAGACGGGTCGGTACTCTGATAAGAAATAGTCAGATATCCCGGCTGATAAAAATACGTGTAGCTATAGCCTTCGTACACCTGCGGCAAAGCATCGTAGGTATTCTGGCCAAACATTGCAGAAACCACTACCCCATCGTTTTCAAATACCACATCGTTAATTTCCGGCATCTGAATTACAGCGTTATAGGTTCTGTCTCCCGAATTGTATTCCCATTGGTTAGGCGTAACAGTAGTAACTACGGTATAATTAGGCACATTTTCAGTATAATACTCTTTTTTGCAGCTGGTAGCAAAAAGCATCACAAACAGCAGTGACAGCATAGATAGTTTAGTCATACAAATGGTTTATTGTATCAGAAATGCAAAACATATGCTAGAAATTTCCGGGGCATGAACTTGCATTTTATTTAACAAATAGCGGTGAACCTCAATATATAAGGCTATAGAATTGCTATATTAGCCGCTGTAAAGCGCCCAATGCACTATGAAATACCGGTTCCGTTTCCAAAATACCCATGGGTTTAAGTATTTATGGCTGGCTGCATTATCCCCTGTACTGACAGGAGTACTCGTAAGCACCCTCAACATCCGTGACAGTTTAGTGGTACTGTGTATAGTACTGGTTCCCCTGGTACCGGCTTTTTACCTGTTTGCCCGCAAAAGCCGGGCGCGCGATGAAATTACGGTAGATGACGAAGGAATTACTTCTGACTGGTTTGGAAGAATCAATTACGCGTCCATCGAAAAGGCCGAAGGCGGCAGCTGGAAGCGTACCCCACCCTCTTTGCAGTTAAAGCTGCGTAATGGCCACAAAGTAACCTGGCTGCTTTCCTGGAGCGGGAGTGTGTTTAATTCACGGGAAGATGCGGCTGTATTCAGCTTGTTTACCGAAGTGCTTACCGGTAAAATGAATAAAAAGGAAGTGTTACAGGGCTATCCTTCTAAAAACGACGTGCCTTATAGCGCGGCGGCAGCCCAGGTAGAACAGGCTGTAATAAAAAACCGGAAAGGCCAGAGCTGGTTTTTTCCGGTAAGTCTGGTCTTTGCTATACTGGCGCTGGTGCGTACCTGTGGTAAAGACTGGTTTCTCCGTAAAGACCCTGACTTTGCTGCTGTAGCGCAGTATCAAAAGCAGGAGCTGCAATCTAATCTGGCTAAAGTAAAAGAGATAATGGCAGAAAAGATGGCGCATTATGGCCCTGTGTATCTATATACGAACGATACTGCTGCCAGGTTAGAGTTGCTGCCTGATATAGAACTGGCTGAAATGACACCACAACTTTCCCTGTTTCAGAATGGCATGATGAACGAAAGCCTTAGAAAGTTTATTAAGCATCCTGATGATTATGATGTAATTACTATGTTGGTTGCCGGTAACGGGGATGCAAAGCCCATGCAGAAAAGCATATTTAACAAGAAAGACAGTATCAGCCGGTATCTTCACTTTCGCATATTTGTACCGCAAAACGGTTATCCCCCAACTGCACGTAAAACTATTTCAGCGGGGCGGGATACTGCTCAAAAGCCTGACCTGCAGTTTGCTACTGCCATACCGCTATATGATACTGTAAAGCTGTCTGAAGCTATTGACAATGCACTGCCCAATACCCATATGCTGTTGGCACAACTGCGGTTTAATACCGGCTGCAAAGTGTACATTACCGGCAGTGCGCATGATAGTATTCCGGAAACAGTGTTCCGCAAAGTAATGGCGATATTGGATGAGCAACGCAAACAAGTAAAGGCAGATAGTATACCTTTTGTTTTTAAAACCTGGCACCACGGCATATTGCAATAATAATCAGGTGTTTTCATTATACTAAACTATTTTATTATATTTGGAAACTTTATATAACCTGATGCACTATGATTCGCTTTGCCCAACTGCCACTGACTGCTGATATAACATCCATACAACAGGAGGTGCAGCAACTTACTCATACCTGGATACCCCATCTTAACACCTATCATTATACCGGAAACTGGAATGTTACTTCACTACGTTCGCCCGGTGGCATTACCGATAATAGTGTGCCGGATATCATGCAGGATAACCAGCAGTACAACGATACGCCGTTGATGGCGCAGTGTCCGGGTATAAAGGCATTTACCGCCTCTTTGCAATGCGATATTATGTCAGTTCGGTTGCTGAACCTGCAAAGTGGTGCTGTTATTAAACCGCACCGGGATTTTGAGTTGTGTTTTGAAAAAGGTGAAGCCAGGCTGCATGTGCCTGTATTTACCAATGCACAGGTGCGCTTTTTATGTGAAGATGATCTGGTGCCTATGCAGGAGGGGCAATGCTGGTACCTCAATGCAAACATTACACACAGTGTTGCCAACCATGGTGTTACGGATCGCATTCACCTCGTAATTGACTGCGTGGTGAACGATTGGGTAAAAGCACTTTTTGCACGTTCAGATAAGAACGAAGCGCCGGATTTGCAGGATGTGGCTACGAAACTGGCTATGATAGCAGCATTAAAAACACATAATACAGATACTGCCAAAGCTATGATTGCTTCGCTGGAAGCACAGTTGCAGGCGCAATAATAATTTTATTTTCCTTTATGCATATTACACCCGATATAGCACTCAGCAGCTGGCTGCCTTATAAGTTACGCGAACAGGAAACTGCACATTGGATGTACACGGGAACGGAGCCTTATACCGAACCGTTTTTTGATGAAACGATTCACAAGTGCAGATCACTCCCGGAAAACAGTAAGCTTAAACGCAGTGTAAGTTCCTGCGACATTCTGCCGGAATGGAGCCTGCCCAATACATTACAGCCTTCTGCTATTATATTTCACGTATCCCGCTGTGGCTCTACCCTGCTGTCGCAATTGCTGGGCATTGATAAACGTCATGTGGTGTTGTCTGAAGTGCCGTTTTTTGATGAGTTGCTGCGGGCAAAATATGCAGGTACAGGCAAGGATTTGTCTGCACTTTTACCACATGCCATTTCTTTTTACGGGCAAAAGCGGGTGGGTAATGAAACGCGGCTGTTTATTAAGTCTGATAGCTGGCATCTGTTCTTTTATGAACAATGGAGGGCGCTCTATCCTGGCATCCCTTTCATTCTTTTGTACAGGCGCCCCGATGAAGTTATTTTTTCGCAGGAGAAAAAAAGGGGTATGCATGCGGTACCAGGTGTTATTGAAAAAGAGGTGTTTACACTGGGTAACCTGCCGGAAGACTTTCATCTCAATCCCAATGGTTATATGGCGGCAGTGCTGGAGCAGTATTATACTAAAATGAAGCAGATTCATTTGTCAGACAGCAATGCTTATCTCATTAATTACAATGAAGGGCTGGCAACAGTAGCAGAAAAAGTATATACACTTACACATACTTCATTGCAGCAGGCTGACAGGCAGGCTTTTCAGGAGCGTTGCGTCTATGATGCCAAAGAGCCCGAAAAAAACTTTCAGGGGTTGGCTCCGGATGAAAGTAAAATTGCACCTTATATGGAAAAAGCGTTTCAGTTATATCAGGCGCTGGAGCTGTTGCGGGTGCCGCAGTAGCAGTTGTTGTTTTATAAAGGCGGTAAGCTGTTCTGCGGCTGTATGTGCAGTAAGCCGCGATGTATCCAGCATCAGATCCGGGGCAGAAGGTGCTTCGTAAGTGTCGTTGATGCCTGTAAGGTTAGAAATGCTGCCTGGGGTATTCTGTGCCTGTAAGGCACGTTTGTAAAGCCCCTTAGTGTCCCGCTCTATTAATACCGGTATGGGGCATTGAATAAATACGGTTCTGGCGTTATACCTATTGGTCATTTCTTCCCGCACCTGTTGGTAAGGATTTATGGCTGCAATAATGGCAACAGCGCCTTTTCTGCAAAGGGCATCCGCTACCCTTCCCAGTCTTCTTATATTTTCACAGCGGTCTTCCTTCGAAAAACCCAGATCGGCACACAGTGTTTTCCGGTATTCGTCTCCATCCACTACACTTACCTCAATGCCTTCCTGCTGTAACAGTTGTTTTACCCTGTTTGCCAGTGTAGATTTTCCGGCGCCTGACAATCCTGTCATCTGAATCAATAACATATATGCATATTGTTGTTGTGTAACACCGGCAATAATAGAATATTTATTTATGATTTGACCTTAAATAATTGCAGTTATAAACGGAATTGTTTTAGATTTGGAAACTGTAGAAAATTGATTGCCATGCGTTAGTTTACCGTACTATTTAAAACACTGTACAGCATACATTCCGTGTCCCCAGTAATGTTGTTGTACATAAAATGTTAACTGTCGTTAAGTAAAACAACACCTACATATTATGACAAGCGTTTCATTGGGGCTGCTGCTGCCAACATCTTCTATATTGCCCATAAGTAAAGATGTTGAGCGTGGCATTAAAGAAGGTTTTGCCCAAAACACCAGCAATATTACCCTCAGCATTGTAAAAGAATTTATTGGTCAGGGTGGCGTTAAGCAAACGGAAGAAGCTGTTAGTCGTTTCTTTAACTATCACGATGTAGATGTGGTGTCCGGCGTGGTATCACAGAAGGTGGCAGATGAGGTGGCGGAGCAGTTTAAGAAAAAGAAAATGCCATTCATTGTAAATGATCTGGGTGCCCACATTCCACGTGTAGAACATTTAAACGAATATACTTATATTAATTCCTTACATCTCTGGCAGCATGCCTGGGCTATCGGCAAATGGGGTGTGGAAACCTTTGGTAAAAAAGGGATGTATGTAAGTGCGGTGTACGATTCAGGCTATTCATTTTCTCAGATGTTTCATGAGGGAATGGTTGCGGCTGATGCCAATGCTGACTGGTCGTTTTCTGTTTGCCCGATGCCTCCTGCGGGGCAATTGTCCGATGTGTCGGTGGTATTTCCCTTTATGGAGCAGTATCAGCCTGATTTTATTTTTGCTACTTTTTGCGGCGCAGAAACTACTTTGTTTCTGAAAGAATGTATTGCCAGGGGCTGGCATAAAAGAACTGCTATTATAGGACTGCCTTTTCTTATGGAACCCCTGGAAGCTCTTCCGGAAGATATTACCTTATACTCCAGTATAGCATCGTTGAATGATGATATGATAGCCCCTGTACGTTCCTTTTATCAGCTGGGTTATGAAACGGGCGCGGTACTCGCAAAAGCGGCTGCGGCCGGCGGAGATCTGAACAGGCAGCTTGCACAACATTTTACCGGTTTACGTAAAGGTGATAGCGAAGAAACGCTGGCCGCTGATTCTTCTTACGAAATAGTAATGCTTCGCAGTACTATCAAAGCGGGAACGCAGGAAAAAGAGGTTGCGGTGGTTGATACGTTGCCTTCATTTGTTATGGAATACCAACAGATGCAATCATTGGTAAGTGAAATAAACTTCGGTTGGACCAACCCTTATCTCTGCGTATAATTATGACAACTATTCTGCTTTGCAACGCTGATACACTTGCTATACCCTCTGCCCTCTTCTTACAGAGCAAGGGTATGCTTGCCGCTGTAGTAATACCAGGCCGTTCGGCCCATGTTTTGTTGCCCGTGCTGCAACAGGCAGGTATTCCGGCACATAAAACCCATGTGGTAACCAAAAAGAACCTGGTGTCTGTATTAAAAGAACTGACGATAGAAACCGGTGCTGCTGTAATAACTGCACTTACTTTTCCATGGCTGTTGCCCGATGAAATATTGTCTTGTCCCGCCCATGGTTGTTTGAATTTTCATTTTGGATTATTGCCGAAGTATAAAGGGGCTGATCCGGTTTTCTGGCAACTCCGGAATGGCGAAAAAGAAGGTGGTATTACCATACATAAAATGACCGGTGATATAGATTCCGGACCTGTGTTGTTCATTAACACCCTGCCGTTTATGCCGGGAGAAACCTACGGTATACATTGTGAGCGGCTGGGGCATCTTGCAGCAGCTATGATGCAGCAACTTCCCGCCAGATTAGCCGAAAGGCCATTGTCTGATACAGTAGCCGAAAATTCAGATGCTTTGTTTTTTAAGGCTCCTGATATACCGGCCCGAACCATTCAGTGGAATCAGTCTGCGCTGGATATTCAACAACTGATCAATGCCTGCAATCCTAAGTATGGCGGCGCCGATACCACTTTCCGCAATACCCCTGTGCGGGTGCTGGAAGTGTTACCGGTTGAGGTAAATAACCCTCAGGAAAATGTGTTGCCCGGTACTATTGTGCATGCAGATTTGATTTATGGTCTTATTGTGTCTGCCAGCGACCGTCAGTACTTGCGCATTACTATAGCGCAGGTAAGGGAAGGTTATTTATCGGGTAGCAAGCTGGCACAGCTGGGCTGGCAGCCTGGTGAAAGATTTATTTAGTCAACCTCATTCTTCATTTATAAAATTAAACATTATGGACGGAACAGTCGGTGAAATAAGATTGTTTGCAGCGGGCTTTGCCCCCAGAAGCTGGGCCTTTTGTCAGGGGCAGTTACTCCCCCTCAACAGGTACACCGCTTTATATGCTATTTTAGGAAGCAACTTTGGTGGCAATGGAACAAGTACTTTCGGATTGCCTGATTTTTCGGGCAGAACAGCTATTGGTGTTGGCCAGGCGCCCGGCTTGTCTCCTTATGTTGTTGGTCAGCAGGGCGGTAGCGTCAACGTAACCATTTTGTCCGGAGAAATGGCTGCGCACAACCACTCCTCTCCTGTTTCGCTGTCATCACCCGGTTCGGGAACAGCTACGTTGTATGGTTCTAACTCTGGCGACAGTGTAACGCCAGGTGGCAATTATATTGGTACAGACGGCGGTCTGGGTTTGTTCACTACTGATACTTCCACCCCGGTAGCTATGGCTACAACCTCTTTAGATGTAACCAATGTAGCTGCTTCCAAACTTACTTCAGTTACACTTGCAGCTACCGGTGGTACTACACCGCATAATAATATGCAGCCTTACCTTACACTTAACTATATTATTTGCATGACCGGTAACTTTCCGGCACGTAACTAATATTCATTACCAACAACTAGTAAAAATATTAAGCATGCAAGATGGAACTATGGCAGAGATACGTTGCTTTGCCGGCAATTATGCTCCTAAATACTGGGCGTTATGCGCAGGCCAGACCATGAATCTTTCTACCAATCAGGCATTGTTTGCTTTATTGGGTACTGTTTATGGCGGTAACGGATCTACTAACTTTAAATTACCCGATTTAAGAGGTCGCATTCCTGTGGGAACAGGTACATCACAATCGCTGGGTTTAACCTTTACACTCGGGCAAATAGGTGGTGAAGAAAACCATACACTTATCACCTCTGAAATGCCTCAGCATACACACGCAGTTGCGGTAACACAGGGCACAGGTAGTCCGGCTGTAAGTATAACCCTTAACGGCTCTTCCAGCTCAGGTAACACTACCAATCCCGCTAACGCATTGTCAGCTACGGATGATTCCAGTGGAAATATTGTTTTCTTTGCACCATCTGGTTCTACTAAAGTGGCAATGGCTCCAAATTCCGTTACTGTATCTAATCTGGTGTCAGGTGTACCCGGTGTAACTATAGGTACCGCAGGTGCCACTCAGGCGCACTCCAATCTGCAGCCGCTGGCTGTTTTAAATTATATTATTTGCGTGCAGGGGGTATTTCCCAGCAGAAACTAATTATTCATCTCATTAAACCTATTTTATATGGACGGAACTATTGGAGAAATACGCATGTTCGGAGGAACCTTCGCACCTGCAGGCTGGATGCTTTGTCAGGGGCAGCAGCTTAGTCTCAGCGACTATCAGGCATTATATACTATAATAGGTACTACTTATGGCGGGGATGGGCAGACTTCCTTTCTCCTGCCAAATATTAGCAGCAGGTCGGTGGTGGGCGCAGGTCAGGGAACTGGCTTAAGCAATTATATCCTTGGGCAGGTAAGCGGTACTGAGGGGGTAACTTTACTGCAATCGCAGCTTCCTGCGCACACGCATACGCCAACTATTCAAACCGAAACGGTTACGCCTGCGGCAACTGTTACCTTGTCCGGAACCAATACCGGCGGTAATGGCACTACTCCTGCGGGTTCACTTTATGGTACAGACAATAACCTGCCATTGTACGCTACGCCCGGCAGTGCTACACCTGTTGCAATGGCAGCAAATGCGGTTACCATTAACAGCTTTGCTGGTCCTTTGCCTACCGTAACCGTTGGTGTGGCAGGTAGCTCTCTTCCGCACAATAATATTCAGCCTTATACAGCCGTTAATTTTATTATTTGCGTACTGGGAATTTATCCTTCCAGAAACTAACAACGTAAGGTGTACAATAAAAAAAGCATGGTAAAACTTACCATGCTTTTTTTATTGTTACTGTTTCAATCAGAAAACCTTTATTATCGAAAGTCTGGTAGTTCCATCTGATGTTACCGGTGCTGCAACAGTTGTGTTTACGTTTGCACCAAGAATAGTTACCGTGCTACCTGCATCCAGCCAGCAAGCCATAGTTACCATGCCCGTACAAACGGAAGTAGATGGATAGTTAAGGCTGCTTACTGTAGTGCCCCAGGCAATGGTGTTGGTACCTACTCTGATACCCGGCCTTACAGATACGTTGGTGGTACCTGACACGGTTACAATGCCTGCGGTTACCACATATAATCCGGCTACGGCAGCTGTATAAGTAGTGCCATTAAAAGTGCCGGTAGTAGTAACGCCGGGTATTGCCGGATAGCTGTCGAAGGTAATTGTTCCAGGGGTTACTGTCGAACCTCCGGTAGGGATGCTATAAGTAGTATTTGAATTGGTTGCAATTACACCTACTGCGCCCCCGCCCCCACCAGAAGGCGTGGACCAGGTACCGTCACCTCTCAAGTAAGTGGTTGAACCGGCGGTGCCTGATGTAGTTCCGATTTTTCCCACTGTTACTGCGCCATCAGCAATTTTTGCGTTGGTTACGGCATTGCTAGAAATTGTGGTTACAGCTGAGGAATTTATCGTAACGTCTCCGGTCATTGTTTGGGGTACTCCGGGGGAGTATGGTGCTACTGCGCTGGTCAGAATAATCTGAGCGCCGGTAGTACCATTGGAGATGCCGCTTCCGGTTGCGCCTGTAGTGCCGGTGGCACCTGTTGCACCTGTTGCACCTGTATCTCCGGTTATACCCTGAATGCCCTGGATGCCTTGTGGTCCCTGAGGGCCTGTTGGTCCTGTATCGCCCGTCGCGCCGGTTGGGCCTGTTGCACCCGTGGCTCCGGTTACGCCCTGAATACCTTGTGGTCCCTGAGGACCTGTAGGTCCTGTATCGCCCGTTGCGCCGGTTGGTCCTGTAACGCCGGTTGCGCCAGTAGTTCCTGTATTACCTGTGGCACCAGTTGCGCCCTGAACGCCCTGGATACCTTGTGGTCCCTGAGGGCCGGTAGGTCCGGTATCTCCTGTTGCGCCGGTAGGTCCTGTAGCACCAGTGGCACCTGTATTACCTGTAGCGCCTGTGGCACCTGTATCTCCGGTTACACCCTGAATGCCCTGAATACCTTGTGGTCCCTGAGGGCCGGTAGGTCCGGTATCTCCTGTTGCGCCGGTAGGTCCTGTAGCACCAGTGGCACCTGTATTACCTGTGGCGCCTGTGGCACCGGTATCTCCGGTTACGCCCTGAATGCCCTGAATACCTTGTGGTCCCTGAGGTCCTGTTGCGCCGGTATCGCCCGTAGCTCCTGTTGCACCGGTAGGTCCGGTAGCGCCAGTGGCTCCTGTATTACCTGTAGCACCAGTAGCACCGGTGTCGCCCGTAGCACCCGTTACCCCCTGAATGCCCTGGATTCCTTGTGGACCCTGAGGCCCGGTTGCACCTGTTGCACCAGTAGCTCCGGTATTACCCGTAGCGCCTGTTACGCCTTGAATACCCTGGATTCCTTGCGGCCCCTGTGGGCCTGTTGCACCTGTGGCACCGGTAGCACCCGTTACACCCTGAATGCCTTGGATACCTTGTGGTCCCTGAGGGCCAGTGGCTCCCGTTGCTCCAGTTACACCCTGGATACCTTGTATCCCTGGTGCACCGGTTGCTCCAGTGGGGCCTGTTGCGCCTGCAACACCCGGAAGTCCGGGTATGCCCTGCGGGCCAGCCGCACCTGTAGCGCCCTGGATGCCCTGAATACCCTGAGGTCCGGTAGCACCCGTTGCACCGGTGGCACCAGTGGCTCCTGTAGGACCGGTGGGGCCGGGTGTACCATTACAGATGTAAATGGTGAGGTTAATAATAATTTCATTCGCATCCAGCACACCGTTGTTGTTGTTGTCGGTACCTACTTCTACTTTGGAACCGCCTGTGCCGCAATTTACGCCAGCAGGTTCTGCCGTGGTGCGTATAAGGGCGTTAGAGCCTTTGGCGCCTGCGGGGCCCATGGCTCCCAGAAACGACCAGTCGGGCGCTGCCGCTGTTCCTTTGTTAAAGTAAAAACCAACCGTTCCATCGGTCTGGTAAATCAGCAAGCCTGCAGCAGGGTTGGCAATGGCAAGTCGCTGCGTGGCAAGCATACGCGGAATCAAAAGACCTTTCTGGGTGCTCTTGATGTCCAGCATGGCACTGTTGTCGGGCGTGGAGCCATCACCGTTTACCCCTACGCTTTGCGCTTGGGCAACGGCGGGTCCTGCCAGTAACAGGCATAGAAGCGCTCGTTTTAGTTGCATGTTTTTCAAAATAAGAGTGTTGACTTTGATTATTGCTTAAGAATTTTATAAGCCCGGTTTTCAATGTTGATCAGGCGTACATAGTAAATACCGCGTATTACGTGGCTGATGTCGCAACTGATCATGTTGGCTCCTATCATCGCATTCATTTCTTTCTGTGCCACTACACTGCCCAGATTATCCACAACCTGTAGTGTTACTTTCTGATTTCTGAAGCTGCTGAAACGTACGGTTACCGGCCCGGAGGTTGGGTTGGGGTGTACGCTCAGGATGTGATTGGGGTATCCATCCGGTGCTATAGAGATAATATTGGAATAACGGTAGCTGCCGTCTTTAAATACTGTTTTATAACGATAGTATCGTGGACTTGTACCATGGTAAGGGCCACTCAGTAGTTCAGGATCGGTATAGGTATAGTCGTTAGCAATGGTGGTAGTGCCAGCCGCTGTTACATTGGCAAAGCGAACAAATGCATCACCGTTTACCGATCTTTCCAGTTCAAAATGGTCGGTATTCAGCTCATACAAAGTGCCCCAGCTCAATAACGCCCTGCTGTTAACCGCTACAACGGTAAAATAGGAAGAACGTGCAGGATCTGCTATTTTACTGGCTGGTATAAACTGCCCGAGCAATGAGGCATTGGTAATTTCCACATAATTTTCAGTGGGGTAAGTAACGCTGGTAGTTTCCAGTTCACCCCTGGGGGCGGATGGGTTTACCGAGTAAATGGCCAGTTCGTTTTCGGCAATACCCGCCAGTTCCTCCTCAAAGTAGTGAAAGCGGATAGTATTGTTGCCGGCAGTGCTGGAAGCGGAAGTTACATCATAAAACCGCCTGATACCCACAACGCTATCCAGTTCTACAGCACGGTGCCCACGTTTAATAGTGGTTAAACCCGGACTGCCGGCGCTGGTAATTTCCATGCCTATATTTCCGGGGTTTACACGGTTGGGAGTATTCAGCACCTGAGAACGGATCAGATAACCGCCTGCGGGGCCGGTTACGCGTGAGGCAGGCCGTTCGTTGTTAATAACACCGGTAGTGCCCAGACTGAGATCAAAGCCGTTCAGGTCTATATTCCCGTTTGTCATCGTAAGTGCATTGGTAACGTTTGCATTACGGTTGAGGGAAATAGTGCTGCCTGTTTTGTTAATAAGGAAATTGTAAAAGGTGGAATTGGTTGTGCCGGTAATGATGCTGGCGGTATTGCCGGTAAAAGCAAAGGTGCCGGCCCCGGCAACCAGGTTGCCTGAGTTGCTGAAGCTGCCGTTGTTTACCACAATACTGGCAGTTCCATCAACAACAATGTTTGCACCGTTACCAACTATAAGTCCCTGTGCTTTAGTGTTTTTACCTGTATGTAAGGCAAAAACAGACAAGGCTATGGCAAGAAGTTTAGAGCTCATGTTAATTCTGCAATAAGGTTAGTTAAAGTTTAAAATTATGTTATTTATATTAATTGAACACAATATTTTTCATTGTATCATTACAGCTGAATTGTTTATACCAATTGCTGATACATGAAAAGAAGTACTGAAGTGTTTATTTTACTGATTATTTGTTCCATTACGCTTGCTGTTTACGCTAATCATTTTCACAATGCGTTTCATTTTGATGATAGTCATACCATCAGTAACAATCTTAGTATAAGAGAAATTAAAAATATTCCTGTTTTTTTTACCGATGCATCTGCAATGAGTACGCTCCCTGCCAATCAGAGCTACCGTCCTTTGCTGGTAACTACGCTGGCTGTTGACTTTTATTTGTCAGGACAGACAAGTCCAACGCCTTTTATGTTTCACGTAAGCAGTTTTTTGTTTTTCTTATTATTAGGTGTTTTGTGTTATTATTTGTTCCGTTATTTATTGCAACAGGGAAGTGAGGTAACGGAAAACCGGTATATAGCACTTTTTACCACTGCCTGGTTTTTGTTGCATGCAGCAAATGCAGAAACAGTTAATTATATAATTGCCCGTTCAGATTTATTGTCGGTGTTATTAATGGTGGCTGGTTTTGTTATTTATTTTTACTCAGCATTTAGCCGCCGGTATTATTTGTACCTGCTGCCTGTGCTGGCTGGGTTGCTAACAAAAGAGCATACAATAATGTTTGTTCCAATTTTATTTTTTTATCATTTATTATTTCAGCAACCACAGGAATCTTTATCCGGAAACCGGTCACAATTCATAAAAACTATTTTTAGCAGTGTTAAAGTCATGGTGGTGCCTTTCGTTATTACTATGGCTATGTTTTTATTTGTACGCTCCATGACTGCCAAAACATGGACACCCGGTGGTTACGACCGCTGGCATTACATACTTACGCAGCCTGCGGTGTTATTTCATTATTTCTACAACTTTTTACTGCCCGCTAATCTGGTGGCCGATACTGACTGGACGGTAGTAAGCAGCATTACTGACGATCGTGTTTTTGCAGGCTTGCTATTTATTGCGGCGCTGGTGGCGGTATTTGTATGGGCGCTCAGGCAACAGCGCACACGTGCTGTTGCTTTTGGTATAGCCTGGTTTTTGCTATCCCTTGCCCCTACCAGTCTTATGCCGTTTGCAGAAGTTTTGAACGATCACCGCACTTTTTTTGCATATATAGGACTGTTTATTGCTGCAGCAACCCTTCTCCGTAATTTTCTGTTTACGCCTGATGATGCACGGTTTGCCAGATTAAAATGGCCTGTAATAGCCGCAGGTGTATTGTTTTTAACGGCACATGCCTTTGCTACCCGGCAACGCAACGCCATATGGAGTACCGAAAAGTTATTGTGGAAAGAAGCTACGGTAAAAGCACCCGGTAATGGCCGTGCCTGGATGAATTATGGAGTTGCTCTGATGGCAGAAGGTAACTTTGCCGAAGCGGAACGTTGTTTTATTAAAACCACGGAGCTGTGGCCCACCTATTCCTATGCCTATACCAACCTGGGGGTATCCAAACAATACACCGGCAATCCGGTTGTTGCAGAAGAATACTTTAAAAAGTCGCTGGCACTGAATGCTGCTGCGCCGGTAACCTACTCGCTGTACGGCAATATGCTGTTAAAGCAGGGGCGGCTGGATGAAGCCGCTATTCTGGCAGATAAAGGTCTGCAGCTAAGCCCCAGTCTGGAGCCTTTATTGCAGCTGCGCAGTGCTATCCGGGAAAAGAAACAGCAGCCAACGCCAACGCAGCCAGCTGCTGCAAAACCTGCTTCTACACCCGGGGCCGATGCGGCAGGATTGCTTAACCAGAGCCTGGCTTATTATAATACCGGCGATTTTAATAAATGTATTGAAACGGCAGAAGCGGCATTAAAAATTAAACCTGATTACGATCTGGCTTATAATAATATATGCGCAGCCTGGAACCGTTTGCAACAGTATGATAAAGCCATAGCGGCCGGGGAAAAGGGACTTGTTTACAATCCGGATAACCAGTTGCTCAAAGGTAATCTGGCTGAAGCGCGGCGGCTGAAAGGGCGGTAATTATTGCTCTTTTTTCTCCTTCTCCTGTTCGCTGGCCAGTTTTTCCTTTAACAAAGCCAGTTCCTGTGCCAGCGTAGTAATATGTTTATGTAGCCGGGAGTTGGCTACACTCAAATGCAACAGATAAATCATTATTAAAAATATCAACACTGTAAACACCAGGTTGGGGGCGGCATATACACCTACCAGTCTGGCCATCACCTCCAGCCCATCGCGCCAGAAAGAGAAAATGGTAAGCAGTGCCGTACAGATTATCCATACTATGGCGTATTCTTCCCGTAGCTTGCCTTTAATAATAAGAGAGGATATATACATTACAAAAAGAAGGTCTATAATAATAGTAATAATCTGTACCCTTGCCATAGTGCCTTTTAATAGCTGCGAATAAAAGAAAAAAACATAGAAATAGTTACTTTAACCATATAGTATATGCTGGTAAAGCTGCGTATGCTGGATTGGCCTGTTTCCCGGTATTTCATTACCACCGGGGTTTCGGCAATCTTCAGGCCTGCCTTTGCAAAAAACACCAGCGATTCTGGCTCGGGATATTCATCGGGGTAAAAGGCTGCTGCCCTTGCAATGGCTTTTTTATCCAGTAAGCGGAAGCCGGAAGTAGAGTCGTATACAGAATTACCCGTAAACAGCCTGTTAAGCCAGTGAAAGTATTTGATACCTACGCGGCGCGCCTGTGAGCTTTGAAAGCCTTCTTTCCTTATAAACCGGGAGCCTATTACCACATTGGAATTGCTTTGCTCGTAGCAGTGTAACAGCTTGGCTATTTCGGCAGGCGGGTGCTGCCCGTCTCCATCCAGCTGCAGCGCCAGATCAAAATGGTGTGCATGTGCATACCGGAAGCCGGTTTGCATAGCGCCGCCAATTCCCAGGTTTACCGGCAAATCCAGCACCGTTACTGCTTCTTTGCGGGCAACTGCTACAGTAGCATCCCGCGAAGCATCGTTCACCACTGCCACAGAAACCTGATAGCCAGGCAGTTGCAGTTGTTTTAATTGGGGTAATAGTATGGGCAGCGAATCCGCTTCGTTAAAGCAGGGTATTATAATCAGCAGGTTTGGTGTGGTAAGCTTCATTGACAAGTATTGTTACAACAAAGTAAATCTACGGTATACTAAACAATAAAGCATAATAATATTACTTTTCCATTTGTTGTTGTCAGTTGCTATCATACGTTTGAATAGCTTTTTTGTTCCATCAGTTATGCATTTTTCGCCATTCTACGGTACTATCCTTTCCCAGTTTAATTACCAGTGTTCTTACCCCTACGGGAAAGGGGATTCCAGGAAATGTTTTAAGGCCAACCCTGTAATAAAGATGTCCGTTATTGGTGTAATCCGGCTGACCCAGCAGATTGGTTACCTGTGTAATGTTAAGGCCGTGCAGGCGCACGCTGTCTATTAAATACTGCAACATTTGTTCGCGCCAGGGATATTGCCCGTCTTCCTGTATGGCCCATTGGGTTTTATTGAACTTTGTTTCTGTAGGTGCGGTGGTTTTCTTTGCAGGGTTACTACATGCGGTAAGGCCGGTACATAATAGTAAACGGGTTATAAACTGTTTCATAAGAGGCGTTTATGCAAATTAACTACTTAGCTTTCAAACCGGTGCTGCAGATTTTAGCAGAACTGTGTAATATATGCCCCATGTATGGGGAAACGGCTTTTTAATGAAGGGAGGAATATATTGACATTGCTATTGCGCCAGTATGCACAACCCGCTTCTTAAAAACTATTACCTGTTACATGATCGACCAAGTGAACGTGAACTATCCTGATGCTATCAGCCAGCTGTCTGCCTTATCCATGATGGATTTGTCTCCTGAGTGTATTAAAATCATTTCCGGCTCAGGCCATGTACAATATATTAACCGTGCAGGTTTAAACTTCGTAGAGGCTGAAAGTGCAGAAGGTATTATTGGTGCCCTGGTGTACGACTTTATTGCGCAGGAGTATGTAGAACAATGGAGGGGTAACCACATAGCCGTGTGTGCAGGGGAAGCCCGTACCTGGGATTATAAGGTAAACCGGCTTAAAGGGAACGGTAAGGCATCTGGAAACCTATGCTGCACCGCTGGTGCTGCCTGATGGTACTACTATGCAGCTGGCGGTTACCAGAGATGTTACAGGGCAGAAGGGTGCAGAGGCCAGCGCCATAGAAAGCGAATTCCGTTTTCATACACTGGCTGAAGAAGCCCCTTTATGGATATGGCTTACAGATAAAGCGGGTAAAGTAAAGTATGCCAATAAAGCCATGCTTGCCTGGCTGGGTTTTCAGCAGCATACTGCTATAAGCCGCGAGGTATGGAGTACGTTTGTGCATGTTGCCGATCAGCATCTGCTTGCTAAGATAGTGCAGCAGGCATACGAGAATAAAGCCGCCTATAACATAGAATGCAGGGTTCGCAGCTGCCACACTCAGGAGTATGAATGGTTTGCCTTTACCACAGTGCCCCGGCATATTAACGGGTTATTTGACGGTTTTGTGGGCACAGCCAGTAATATTGATATGCAAAAACGCTCTGTGGAAGCGCTGGAGTTTCGCGTACAGCAAAGAACCCGCGAATTGCACGAAGCCAATGCTGCGCATGGTGGCAGTATTGAAGCAGAAGGGGTACCCGGCCAGGGCGCTCTGTTTAAAGTAATACTGCCCGCTTAATGCTAACCAGGAAGGCGGCTTTTGTACGCCATTTTTATATGAATGGCAACACCTGTCTGGCTGCTTTCCAGGTTAAACTCTCCATCTACCTGTTCAGCCAATCCGCGCATCAGGTTCATACCTAACGAACCGGAAGCGGCGTTGCCGGAGTGCATGCCTACGCCATTATCGGAAATAGAAAGCAGGCACAGGGCCTCGTCCAGTATTTTCAAAGCCACATGTACATGTCCTTTGCGTCCATCTGTAAAAGCATATTTAATGCTGTTTGTAATGGCTTCATTTAATATCAAACCCAATGGAATGGCCTGCACCACGTCCAGCGCAATAGCATCGCAATCCACCGAGAACTTAATAGTATCCCGTATTTCAAAACTGTCTTTTAAAAATTCCATTAGTTCTGAAATGTACCAACTCATGTCTATACTACCCAGATTGTCAGATTGATACAGTCGTTGGTGAATTAATGACATGGCGTACATTCTCCGCTGACTGTTGCGGATAGCAGCAATGGCATCTTCGTTTTCCAGGTGGCGGCTTTGGGTGTTAAGTAAACTAATAGCAATCTGCAGATTGTTTTTAACGCGGTGATGAATCTCCTTCAATAACCATTCTTTATCTGTTACCAGTTTTTTCAGCAGTTCGTTCTGTTCGTTAATTTCCTGTTGCTGCTTTTGCAGTTTCCGGTTGCTTTTCTGTTTTAACCGGTAACGGTTGTATAGCAGAATTAAAAACAGCAACAGCATAAACGAGCCGCCTATTACCAGGTAACGGATGTTCTTTTCTTCTTTTAACCGTGTTTCCTGTGCCTGCTCCCGGCTTTGCAGCAGAATAATGTTTTTATCTTTTTTCTCTGTTTCATACTGTAGCAGCAACTCTTCCAGCTGTTTGCTTTTTTCAACGGTTAACAACGAATCTGAAAAAACTTTGTGTAGCCGGAAATGGCTGAGGGAGGAAGGGTATCTGCCCATGGCAGAATCGGAAATGGCATACAGTAATTCCAGTTTGGATGAGCGCTTAAAGTCTTTGCCATACTTTATTCCTTTTTTATAAGCTTCCAGGTAGGGATAGGTTTGCGCGTATTGGCCGGCAGCCTGCAGGTATAAGATCAGGGAAGGTTTTATAAACTGATAACCAGGGTCATCTTCATCTACCATTTTATATACGTTCAGCAGTTGGTTGTAATGGATTTCTGCATGCTTCAGGTCGTCCAGTTCCAGATAATTGCTGAGGAAGATTACAGCGGTAATTGCCAGCCTTTCTTCATCATTTTTAACGGGATATTTCCGGAGTGATTTTTCCAGAAACTCATTCGACTCGCGGTTGCGTCCTAATTTTGCTTTGGTATCTGCTATATTATTAATAAGAATAGTAACGGCGGTTGTATCATGTGCAGCCTCTGCAATGGCATATGCTTTTTCAAAATAGCTTTCTGCTGATTTATGGTCGTTAACCCTTACATAGGAAAAGCCCAGCCTGTTATACACCGTTGCCATAAAATTGGATGAGTCTCTGAGTGCTTCTGCAGTTTTTACAGCTAACAGCAGGTTTCGGCGTCCTTCTACAACATTGCTCATTCCCAGGTGAATAGATCCTAATAAAGTATAGGCTTCCTGTAGCCGCTCATACCGTATCTCTTTATAAATACTCATCACCTCGTTCATAATGGCCAGTGCCTTATCTAACTGTTCATCATTGCCGTAGAAATCGGCAATCAGTTGTTTGGTTTCAGCTTCTTTTAACCTGTTACCGCCGGAGCGGTAAATGGCTGCGGCTTTTTCATAATAAGCCATCTTCTCATCCAGTTTCTTATGGCTTCCGTCTACGCCCGCTGCTGATAATATTAAACACGCTGCCTGGTCGTCGGGCGTGCCCCATTCCTTAAATATGTTCATGGCCCTGCGGCACAACGCTACCCCTTTATCAAACTGCTTCAATTCCATATAAGCCTTCGCTTGCACCAGAATAGACCTGCCCACGCCTTTTTCATATCCAATGTTGTTACTGATTTGCTCTGCCTGCGTTGCCTGTGCTATACCGTATTCCAGATCGGGGCCAAACTCCCCTATTTTCATAATTGCCGAATCGGCCCGTTGCAATAATATAGCAATGCTGTCCTGTGCCTGTTTCTGGTTCGGTTTTTTGCTACCGGGCGTGGTATTATTACTGTGGGTGCAACTGCAAATCAGTGCCACTATACATATAAACAAGGTAAGGCGGTTGCCTGGGGTTGATAAACAGCTCATGTGCAGCAGGTTTGTTGTGTTAGTAAAGTTGCAACTCCGGGCCATTATTGGTAACGGGTTTGTATGCCCAGTTTCTTCATTTTAGAGTACAGGGTTTGTGGCAGTATACCCAGCATTTCTGCGGCCCCGGATTTGCCGGATACACGGCCGCTGCTTAGTTTCAACGCTTTCAGTATATGGTTTCTTTCCATTTCTTCCAGTGTTTCCAGCGGCCCGGAGCCTGGGGTTGATACCATATCTGCATCTGAAGGAAGTTCAATTTCTGTTATAGCATCTGTTTGTGCTAGTATTACCGAACGTTCTATCACATGCTCCAGCTCGCGTATATTGCCCGGCCATTCATACGCCTGCAGTTTAGCCATTGCATGTTGGGTTATGCCGCTAATATGTTTTTGTACACTCTGGCAGTATTGGGTAAGAAAATGTTGCGCCAGTAAGGGAATGTCTGCTTTACGGTTGCGCAGGGGGGGCAATTCTATAGGAAATATATTTAAACGGTAATAGAGGTCTAGCCGGAACCGGCCGGTAGCTACTTCTTTTTCCAGATTGCGGTTGGTGGCGGCTATTACCCTTACATCTACTTTTACTACGGCACTGTTGCCCAGCCGCTCTATTTCCCGCTCCTGTAATACCCGCAGCAGCTTTATCTGGGCTTCCGGTGGCAGCTCCCCTATTTCGTCCAGAAAAATGGTGCCGTTGTTTGCCTGCTCAAATTTACCCATTCTCTTCTGGCTGGCTCCGGTAAAGGCTCCGCGTTCGTGTCCGAATAACTCCGATTCAATCAGCGAAACCGGTAAAGCTGCACAGTTTACGGTTACAAAGGGTTTGTTGCGCCTTGCAGATAACTTGTGTACGGCCTGTGCAAACCGTTCTTTACCGGTTCCGCTTTCGCCCATCAGTAATACCGAGGTATTGGTGCCAGCCACGGAATGTACTTTTTCCAATGCAGCAGTAAGGGCGGCACTGTTGCCAATAATGCCGGTATCTACTTGTAACAGGCTGTTTTTAGCCGTATCTCTGGCTTTAATTTTACCCGTTTCCACATCATACCGGTAGGCGGCAATATCCAGCATTACAAACAAATCCCGCTCGCGGAATGGCTTTACCAGAAAGCCGTATGGCTGGGTTGCTTTTGCTGCTTCCAGCATTTGCTGATTGGTGTTAGCGGAGATATACAGAAAAGGAATTTTTTGCGCCAGCAGTTCTTTACCCAGCGTAATGCCAGTAGTTTCAGTTTTCAGCATAATATCTACCAGCACCCAATCCGGCTCTTTTTCCGGAATCATTTTTCGTGCCTGTTCCACAGAAGCCGCTATACCACACACCTCATACCCGCCGCCCAGCAGCATATCCCGCAGATCGTTTGCTACTATAAACTCGTCTTCAACTATGAATATTCTTTTCTTTTTCATGGTAACCACTCATCCTCTACATGCGAAAATAACGGAATGCTTTGCGGAAATTAGAAAATAGCGTGCTGTTATAAATGATATTATCCCCTCCTGCCGGCTTTGCCTGCGTGGAGGGGATAATTAATGGTAACATTATGTGCCGGCATTAGCCTTTTATGAAAGCAAGAATGTCTTTATTAATAGTAGCTGCCTCTGTGGTAGGCATACCATGTGGAAAACCCGGATAGGTAATTAACGTACCCTTTTTCAGCAGCTGAGCGGCTTTTACTGCAGTGGTTTTGTAAGGTACAATCTGATCATCCTCGCCATGCAGTACCAGTACCGGTATATCAACGCTGCTCAGATCTTCCGTAAAATCAGTTTCAGAAAAGGCTTTAATGCATTCGTAATGGGCCAGTATACTGCCCATCATCCCCTGTCTCCACCAGTTTTCGCGTACGCCCTCTTTTACATTGGCGCCTTCGCGGTTATAGCCGTAAAATGGTAACGAAAAATCTTTAAAGTATTGCTGCCTGTTGGTAGCGGTCTGCGCGCGTATATCATCAAAAACCTGCATTGGCACCCCCTCCGGGTTGGCTGCGTTCTGCACCATAAATGGCGTTACAGCGCTTACCAGAACCGCTTTTGCCACGCGGCCTTTACCGTATTTGTTAACATAGCGTATTACCTCGCCGCCGCCGGTGGAATGGCCAACGTGTATAGCATTTTTTAAATCCAGCGCCTCTGCCAGCTGTGCTACATCCGATGCGTAAGTTTCCATTTCGTGCCCGGTAGCGGTTTGTGCAGAGCGGCCATGCCCCCTGCGGTCGTGTGCAATAACACGGAAGCCCTGTTGCTGAAAAAACACCATTTGCGCATCCCAGTCGTCGCTGCTCAGCGGCCAGCCATGGTGAAATACAATCGGTTGGCCCGTACCCCAGTCTTTGTAATACAGTTCTGTTCCGTCTTTCAGTTTTAGTGTGCTCATTTGTGTTGTGGTTTTGATAGTGGTTAATGTTTGCAGCATATAGTTGGCTAAAGCTGTGCCGGCTTTTATTTTGCTGATTATCAGTTGTTTGAGGTGCTTTTTGCTTTTTGAAATTTACGGTATGCCGTGAATTTATGAGTAAGGTTGGCATTATGCTGCTGAAAACGTCTGCTCCATTCAATTGTAGGTGATGGAATGGAGCAGTATATTTATCGGGTATATTCTAAAAAATATGGTAGTGGAAATTATAAGTAGAACAGTGTAGCGGGCAACTGGATTTAGTTTTCCCACTTTGTTTGGTATTTGACAGTTATTTTTTAGCTTTTTCTTCGTCCGGCTTAGTATAAAGGAGTTTTACATCGCCGCGCAAATCAATCAAAAACGCATGTGCTTTCAGTTTTGCTGTTTTAATGCTACCGGTGTGGTCCAGGTATCTGGTTGTATATTGCTCTAACTTTTCGGCCAGTGCGCTGGCATACTTGCGGTGTGCTTCTTCTTCCTCGTCTTCTTTTCCCGGCCCAAAGCTGCCATCTTTCAGGAATATTTTGTAGGCGCCGCAATCTCTATGTTCAATAATATACACATCCATTATCTGATGCAGGTCAATAGCTGCCTGCACATGATCAAAAAAAGTATCTTTCCAATGCGTGAAGTTGGAGTAGTGTTTTAAAACGTCAGGATTATAATCGGATGGATAGCTGGCTACCTGTGTTGTTACGGATGTGCCGGCCATGGTAAAAAAATCAAATCTGTTTTGCAGGTTATCGTTGTTTAAAAAGGCCATGGTTTCGTCTGTTAAGCGTAAATCTATGCAGCCTAACACCAGTACATTCTTTAGAGGCATGTTGTAGTCGCCTCTAACGGTAAGCACCCTTAGCATATAATATATTTTTATTTGGTTATGTTCTAAAGTTAATAATATAATTATTGCAATAATATTTTTTTCTGATCCAGTACAAATATGCACGTGCTCTCTGTATAGGTGCTCCCATGGGGATGAGGATATACAAGATTTACATAAAACGTCCGGAAGCCATTGGTAGGGTAAGGTAGAGTTACAGTTTGGCTGGCGGCCTCTTCTTTTGTCAGTTTGCTCCCATTTCTGTTGGGAGAAGTGAATGTCGTTTGAGTTGGCTTGCCATAAAATTATTTCCTGTAAAGCCGCATTGGTGGCTTTTATATGAATAACTGCCTCTTTAGCATTTGAGCCGGCTTGCCATTGACATACGGGGATGTGGCGGGCGTAATACGGGCGGCTGATTGTTGAGCAAGACCTGCACTGGCAGGGCATAGCATTATTGAAATAAGTAGATATAAAAACAACTTCTTCATAAGTAAGTAATTGCTTTTTTATAATAAGCGTTAGCTTTTACAAGATAAGGTATGGATGAGATCAGAATGATTTAGCTAACAAACAGGTGCCTTACAATTAGGTTCTGTTTATGAATCAGTGGGAAATGCCGACTTTATTTTTTCTCCGGCGAGCTGGCGGAAATGCTCAGAAAGCTCTCCCATTTGCCCGGACAACTCTCCGGAGCGGCCGGAGAGCTCTACCGGCCTTTCCGCCAACTCTCTGATTTGTCCGGAGAGTTGGCGGAGCATTCCGGAGAGTTGCCTGAAATGGCCAGAAAGTTGCCTGAGCGTTTCAGAGAGTTGCCTGAAATGACCAGAAAGTTGCCTGAACGTTTCAGAGAGTTGTCTGATTTGCCCGGAGAGTTGCCTGAAATGCCCGGAAAGTTGGCGGAAATGATCAGAGAGTTGGGCGGGCAAATGCATAAACTTTCAAAAGCGCGTAAAATATGCTACGGGAAGTTATGAATACCCTAGCCGGCCGGTATATTACTTTGTTTTGGCTGATATTTTTTGAAATATTTTTGGAATAATATTTTGTAATTCAACACTTTCCCCTATTTTTGCCATCCCAAACAACAACGATGGTCCTGTGGCCGAGAGGCTAGGCAGAGCTCTGCAAAAGCTTCCACAGCGGTTCGAATCCGCTCGGGACCTCAAAAAAAGGATTACAAATATTGTAATCCTTTTTTGTTTTTATCTATCTTAACAACCTGCCATGAAAACATCCGTTCCCCAAACAGCAACACTATCCAGCAGAAGCGGAGACAATTCTCCCGCTCTCTCCCCATCCAACGGATTCCTGCACCAAACGACCTGCAATCCGTTACAATTATTAGCAGAAGGTTTAATAAAGCAATCACGCTTTAATCCGATGCAATTGCTTGCCAGCCGGCAATCAACGGTAGCTGCCATCTATCCATCCACTCAGGTTATTCAAAAAACAGCCGGAACGGTAAATTCAGTTAACACCGGATGGGAGGTTATGTCAACTTATGGCAACCACGGCCCCTACACCATTGCCAACCTCGCAGAAGTACAGGCGCATCTTCAGAATGGTCTTGCGGTAGATTATGAAAATATGAAAAATGGCTCTGTATGGATATACCGCATTGGCAACCAGGATTTTTCTAAACCGCAACCGCCGGCAAAGAAACAAAACCTCGGCTCCCCTATTAATCTGCACCATACCATCCCTAACAATCTGGGATTACCACTTACGGCGGAAACAGCGCCGAAAGACAGGCCATGGCTTATGGGGAATAACTTCAATATTGATTTCGGTGGCGGAACAGATCCCGTGGCAGTAGACGGGAAAACCGAACACCAGCAACTGCATGACGGCTCCCTAAGCTCTACCGCTTTCAGGGGCAATTCCGTATCGATCAGCTGGACACTCTATTATGATGATGCCGGAAAAATTTTAAGTTCCCCCCTTTCCTTCAACGCGCTCAAGCATGCCAGAAGCGCAGACTTTAAGCATTACACAGATATTGATCTGAACGATATGTATGCGTTAGGAAGAATTATATCCGGAGGTAATAAATACAATACCAAAGATTCCAAACAAACAGCGGGTGGCAGGTATCATAGTGAACGGGACATGATATTACAGGCAGAACGTCTGCCCGACTTTGGGGGTACTATTGCCGCAGCAGTGACAGACGAACTGGGGGATACAGGCATTCCGAAATTACTTATGATTCACGTTCACTCTCATAAACTTAGAATCTGCGAAGATTGCTATCAGTTTCTCGAAGCCTTTATGGGTGGAGGCTGGATCACCACCGCCAAAGCTGGTATTAAAGGTGGCGATAACATGAAGATTAGTATGTTTACCAGCGCCGATGAAAAGCATCCCATTCTTTCAGAGCGGAAATTCCCCGATGCGTATAAAGAAAACGACACGATAGACATCGATGACCTGCCCGACATACTTAATATGGATGTGTTGCGGCATTCCCCCAAATAACATTACTCTCAGATAACCCTATGGAGGACAATGGGATGACTTTTTGCAGGTAAAGGTGATGGAACCGGAAATGCCTGCTATTGCCGGTCCATAATCACGTACTATGAAAATCCTATTAACAGGCTAAACAGACAAGCATATAGCAATCTGCACCTTCATGCTATCTTTTAATGTTTAAGTAATTATAAAATATTTATCTTAACCTACATAAAAACTACTATGGGAAATATTTACAAAGTGGTCTGCGCCGTCTATGCAGAAACATTTAAAAACCTGTCTCCGGAAGGGAAAGGCAAAACAAAAAACAATACCATTTTAATGGGTTCTTATGTAAGGCTACTGGAAGAAACGCAGCCAGGGTGGCAGAAGGTTGCCGCGTTTGGTATTGAAGGATGGATAGAAGAACGCCACCTGGGTGATAGTCCGGGCTTTAAGTGCTTTTATGTTGATGTTGGTCAGGGAGATGGGGCATTGATTGAAGTGGGGAGTGACGCGGATGGCAAAAAGATACTGATAGATGGCGGACCATCAGATAACCTGAGCAGATACCTTAGTAAATGGCAGTATAAATATCAGTTCAATAACAATACCACCGTTCACTTTGATTATGTGTTTATAAGCCACTTCGATAAGGATCACTATAATGGCCTGATTGATATCATCAACGATGAGCATTATACATTCGGAACCATTTACCACAATGGTATTGCCAAGTTTAATAAGGAAAAAGTAAACTTTCCGGATGATTATACATCGGGGCTGGGCCGGACGGAAAAGGCAGGAAAGACAAAGTATCTGACAACTTCTTTTGATACCCTGGACGAACTGAATGCACTTAAAGAAAACGGCGGCATGCTGGATTTGCTGGAGAAATTTGTATCGGCAGTTAACAATGCCAGCGCACAGGGGCGGCTGGGCAACTTCATGCGATTAGACTATAAGGGGAAAATAGCAGGGGTTACTATTAATGCACTGCCGTTTACCATTGAGGTACTGGGGCCTGTTACATCTGTTGTTAACAATGCCATTGCTTATAAGTATTTTGATGATGAATCGCATACCATTAACGGCCATAGTATTGTGTTAAAAATTACTTACGGCAGCAAAAGCTTTTTGTTCGGCGGCGACCTTAATATACCGGCGGAAGATCATTTGCTGGAACACTATGGAGGCGAAAACCCCTTTGAGGTAGATGTGGCAAAATCCTGCCATCACGGAGCATCTGAGTTTACAACTGCTTACATGGCAAAAGTTAACCCGCTGGCTACCGTTATATCATCTGGCGATAACGAAAGCTATTCTCACCCCAGAGCAGATGCTATTGGCTGTGCCGGTAAATATTCCAGGGCAGAAAGGCCGCTGGTGTTTTCAACAGAACTGGCGCGTTCTACCAATGTAAAAACGGATGAGGTTAAGTATGGCATGATTAATCTAAGGTGTGATGGAGATAAAATAATCATGGCGCAGATGAAGGAGGCAGTTTCGGAAGGCCGGGTTTGGGATTTGTATGAGTTGTAGTTACCCGGCTCCTGATTTGCATAAATAATTAAGTAGGCCGCCTTTACAACAGGCATGCTTCTGTATGTCTGTTGTAAGGTATTGTGGCAGCACACATCTTAGTCTTTCGTTGGCATATATTGATTTATCAGTTCTTCATAGTCTTTAGTATTGGTGTCCCGGTAACCTGTAAATGATTTTAAAGCTCTATTATTTTCATCAAGAAACACCACCAGCGGAACTGCTGAAATTCTGTACTGTGCTTTTATGGTAGCAGCTGTATGATAGGGAAGCGCAAATTGCTCCCACCGCATTGTTTCTTCTGTCAGCGCTTCTATCCAATGCTCTTTATTTTCATCCAGAGATATGCTTTTAATTACCAGACCCGCGGATGAGTAGCGGTCATGTATCTGCTTAATAAGTGGAATTTCCTGCCTGCAGGGGCCGCACCAGCTTGCCCAGAACACCAGCATGGTCAGTTTCCCTTTTCGCTCAAACAGTTTACCCACTGTATTATCGGGCTTTACCAGCTCCATATCCGGGTAAGCATATCCCGGTGGAACAACGTTGTTAGCATAGCTTTTCAGTTTGCTGGCCGTGGGCGATTTCCATACATCTTCGTTAAACAGGCTTAACAGAACATTAATTTCTGCCGGAGTAAAAGAATCTCTGTATTCATACATTTTATGAACAAGAAAGTAAGAGCCGCTATGCCTTGCTATCAGGTCTTCCATATACTCATACCAGCTACCCCTTTCTTTATAGTACCCCAAGCCTAACCGGCTGATTACGGGGTCAAAATATAGTACGCTTTCTGAGGTAGGTGTAAGGGACACTCTTTTTAGTTTCGAAGAATAATCTCCCTTTATTATATTGTTGCCGTGTACCAGAAATATTCCATTGTTTGAAAATGTGTCTTTTGTTGTGGAGGTGATAGGATTAATAAAGAATATTCCATTATTCTTTTTAAGGTTGGTATCGGGTATATATATGCTTGCTGTAAAGGGTTCTTTATATTTTGTATCGTCCAGTTCAAAATGAAATTCTCCGTTTTTATATTCAGCAGAATCCAGAATATGCTCCCAATGATAGGCGTCTGTCAGATACACCTGACTCGCTGGTATGTTTTTTATATAGCCTGTAATTTTTATCTTATCCGTTTTTGGTTTGCACCCGAATACAAGCAGCAGTAAAAGAGTTGGTGGGGTTATTCTCATGTCAGCAATATTAATTTATTAAAAATAAAAAAGTGCTGTATTTACAGCACTTTAACAATAATGAGAAAAGATTACTACTGCAGATTAAAAGCTGACCTGCCTGCACTGCTCTCCACTGCAACACGGCATTCAGGAGCGTCTGCCCCGTTAAGCCCGCTGAGCAGGACTACCCCGGTAGTGCCTTTGTTCACATGCATCTCTTTCCAGGCTCTACTACCCTGCCGGTACTGTATTATATACCCTGTTGCTTTCTTAACAGGCGTAAAGAATACCAAAGCCTGCGTGCTGTTCCTTAGCAGGCCACGCACAACGGGCGCTTTGGGCAACAGTCCGCCATCGGGTGTAATAGAGATCTCTTCCGACCACTCACTCATATAAGCGTTGTGTTTCATCAATTGCATCCGGAAATAATAAATTTTGCCATTCTCCAGCCCGGGCACCCACAATACCCCTTTTGTTTGTGATTGCAAAGTGCGTGCATTACTATAGTCACCTTTAATGGTAGTGTATTGAATACGGTACAGATAGTCGTCAGCATTAGAAGCGTAGCCTACAAAAAAGCCACTGTCAGCCGGCTCCGTGTAATAGATCAGCGGAGGCGCAACCCCGTAACCAATTTTCACTGTCTGCACAGGAGAACGGGTTTCGCCCGCATCATTCATTGCCACTACCTGGTATTGATACGTTTCATAAAAATCCAGATGCGGTATGTCTGCAAAATGATTGATGGTAGGTGCTGTTTCCTGTGTAAGATTGCCTTTGCCATACCTTACCTTATACCACTTTGTCAGTGGATTTTTAGTAAATACAATACGTATGGAACCCGTATGGGGTGTAAGATTGTTCATTTCAGTACGTACGCCCGTAGCATATACTACTGTGGGCGCAGCTGGTTTCTGCAGGTTAACGAGAGTATCGTAGACGGAGTATTGTAAAGGCGAAAGTAATTCAATGTGCAGGGCCGCAATAGCCGGATTGGGCGTCCATTGCAGCGGGAAGCTGAGGGCAGCATCGCCTGGTTGTATAACGGGCAGCGATACAATGCCGCCATCCAGTATTTTTTGTGCAGTATCTATCGCTTTCCAGGCTACCAGGTAGTTGCGTAGTGTATAAGCAGGCAAATCCAGCTTTTTGCGCGGGGTAATTACCAGCGTAGCAGATGTGGTTCTCGCTTCTCTTAGCTGCATTTCCCTCACTGGCGCATATTCTTTACGAAAGGAATAATAAGCCCGTTTTTTTTGACGGTACACATCCACAATGCCCCATGAGCGATTTTCTGAGTGCTCTTTGGTACCGGCATAGTTGCTGCGGTAGTCGTTAAAAGTCCACAGCGAGCCCCCAATCAGGTACGGCTTAAAACGCAAGGAGTCCAGCATCGCTTTGGCCGGCGCATCGGTATCCAGTGTTTCACCCAGCTGGCCATAACCATACTCTGTATAAAACAATATTTTGGAAGGGTACAGTTCGTGAATGCGATCTGCCAGCATACCTATGGAAGACCCATATTTGTTAATCAGGCCAAGATCGCCGTATTGTATCGGGTCATTTTCCCGGTCACTCATGTGCGATACTACCACACCCAGGTGCAAGCTATCGGTACGGTGTACGTAATCAATGGCATCCTTTACATATTCCAGCACCGTAGGGTATTGGCTTATCTCGTTGCCTACGCACCAGCCAATGACACAGGGGTGATTATAGTCGCGATCCATCAGTTGTTGCAGCCATTTGCGGGGTAAGGGTTGTTGTTTGTCTGCCAGTGGATCAAGCCCCCACAGCGATATTTCATCAAATATCAGCATGCCTTTTTCATCCAGGTAATCCATCGCCTCAGGCGGCAGGGGCAGATGCGATAAGCGGGCCATGTTTGCGCCAAGCTCCTTCATCAGGTCTATATCTTCTTTAATGCGCCATAAGGGCAAGGTGTTGCCGGTGGTGCGGTCGTCAGGCACCAGGTTAAAGCCCATGGGGCGTAATGGCTCGCCATTCAGCAGAAAAGTATAGGTAGCATTGTTCAATTCTATTTTACGCAGGCCAAAACGGTTGGTAAGCTCATGTACTTTGTTCTGTCCGCTGTACAGGCTAACGGTACAATGGTACAGGTACGGGGCATCCACTCCCCATAAATGAAAGTCTTTACCTGCCAGTGTAGCTGTTACCAGCACTTCTTTCGTATTACTGGCTGGTACAGCGGCTGTAAAGGGCAGTACCCGGCGCAATCCGTCTGGGCTTGTCAATACCACTTCGCCGCGCATGTTTTCTGCGGTAGTACCGGTATTCTTCAGCAGCACCTTCACGGTAACGTTTGCCGTTTTGTTTTTCAGATTCACTACCGGTGCAATCCATTGCCGCTCTGTTATTACCGCATTCCCCGCCACCAGAAACACCGGGCGGCGTATACCACCCCAGTTCCAGATAGCTCCGCGGCGGTAGCTGTTATCGGCACACACCACTACCGTATTGGTGCCGCCATAATTCAGGGCTGCCGATACATCAAATTCAAAGGGCAGAAAGCCGCTGTGGCTCTCCCCCAGCAGTTTGCCATTCAGCCATACCTTACTGTTATGAAACACTGCTTCAAACTGCAGGCGAACCAGCTTTCCCTTCCAGCCGGCCGGTACTGTCAATGGCCTTCTATACCAGGCTTTACCGGCATAGTGGGCATATTCATTATGCGTATCCCAGTTACCTGGCACTTGCATGGTTTCCCAGCCGGCAATTTCCAAAGCTGGCTGGTACCAGCCTTTGTTTTCACCGGTATTGTTTGGGTCTGTTTTAAAATGCCAGGCGCTGTTTAAGGATAAGGTATCTTCTCCGGCTGTCTGCGCCTGCACAGAAAAGGCAAGCTGCAAACAAAGCAATGTGTATATATAGTATTTGGTCATGATACAATGGTTGTAACGGGTGTAGATATGTTTTGGGGTTGATGCAGGCGTATTGCTTCCTGCGCCAGCCGTTGTTTAGAGCGGCGGGCTGCCAGCAGGGGTATGATGGCTGCAAACAATATGGCCACAGCAATGCCTGCAGTAAGCGTGCGGCCGGTGGTAGCTATAAAGCTTAGTCCAAACAGCATCAGGGCCGTAAACAGCAGGGAAAAGGCTATCACCTGCAGGCCAAAATGATTCTGCTTTTTTATGGCATAAGCCTCTTGCGGGTCAATGCTCTGTGCTTCTTTTGTAGCCTCCCGCTGTTCCCCTATATAGCGGGTATAGTCGGTACAGGCTGCCAGCCTGTTGCGCTGGTACCATTCATTTAAAAGCAGTAGCAACAGCGGCAGGCCCACACCCAGCACCATTTCCTGCGCACGGCTTAGTTTAAAGGCAATGGTATAGGGTAATATCAGCTTACACACTATATTCAGGCCAAGGGTAACAATGCTGATGCAGAAGGCCGCCGTACCGGAAAGCCGTTTTGAATACAAGGCCCATATAGGCGGTGCCAGCAGCGGGCCAGCTGTTACAGCGGCTATGCTTAACACCACTTCTACCATACCACCAATAGAGGGTACTATTAACGCAATAAAAATCATAAAGGCACCAAAGAACCAGGAAGAAAGGCGGGCTACCTTCATCAGTTGCCGTTCGCTGGCGTTCGGGTTTATAGCTGTTTTGTATACATCATTCGTAAACACAGCAGATACCACGTTCAGTGTGGTATTGGCTGTGGCAGAAGTAGAAAAATACATGCCTGTAAGCATCAGCCCCATCAGGCCGGGAGGTAATACCAGCTGGCAAATGCGCAGGTAAGCATTCTCCGTATCCAACCCCTGCAAACCGGGATTAATTACTTTGTAAATCATAGGTGGCAGCATCCATATGACCGGACTTATCAGATACAGCAATGCAAACAGCAATGCCACCTTTTTAGCCGATCGGGCACTGTCTACACTGGTATACCGTTGTACAAATGTCCAGTTGCCGCCAATATAAAAAATATGGTACAAGGCAAACGCCATAACAAAACCGATGGTGTATTCGCCATTTAATACGTTGAAGAAAGCATCCGGTGCCTGCGTTGTAAAAGCGCTAAACCCACCCACTTTTTGCAGCGATAAAGGCAGTATTATCAGCACCGCCGCTGTCAATACCACAAACTGTAGAATGTCCGTTACCATTACGGCCCATAAGCCACCCACTGCAGTATAGGCAATCATCATAATACCCAGTACAACGGTAGCAGGCATTAACGGAAAGCCGAGTGATACACTGATCAACCTGGCAACAGGATACAACACCGCCCCTTTTATAAACAGCGAAACTGCCATAAAAATGTATACATACAGCTTGTGTACACTGCTGCCAAGCCGCTGCTGAATAAATGCTGCGGCCGTAAGGCTACCTGTACGCTTCCAGCGCGGCGCAATAAACAGGCCGGCTATTAAAGCGCCGAAGGCCATGGTCCATTGAATAGTTACCGATACCCATCCATATTTGTAAGCAATAGAACCCCAGGCTACAAAGGTGCCTGCAGAAAAGAAACTCATAAACAGCGAAAGGCCGCCAATAAACCAGGGTACGGCTTCCCCGCCGGCAAAAAAAGATTTGATGTTGCGTCCCGTACGGGCAAACAACATGCCCATACAGAGAATAAAGGCAGAGAACACAACAATAACAAGCGTATCTAAAGACGTACTCATACTCAGGTTTTATAATTGCTCAGGCATCGTTAGTAATTCAGGTGTTTGCAGAGGGCTTTGTAAACAGCAACCCTAATATCGTTTAATTCTGCTGGTTAATAACAACGTACTTCAAACAGCGAAACAGGGCTTTCCGCCATGCTGTTGTATAAGCTTAGTTTCAGCTGCTGGGTTACCACCGGCTTATCAAAAACCAATGTGCGCTGGCTCAGGTAATTGCCTTCTATAACCCCCACCACCTCCTGGTTGCTGTTCCGCACTTCTACCCTGTTTACGCAAAACGGCATTACCGTTTCCGGTTGCAGAATCAATACATTCTCTAACGGATTGTCATAGTCAGCATCGAAACTTAAAACCATACGGTGAATGGTAGTGGGCTGGTTCCACGAAAGCGTTAACTCCGGGCTGCGATCTTCATAAGCTGCTACCCATGCATTGGTGCTGCTCACGGGCCGTTGCAATCCGTTTTGCAAGTGAGTGGTAGCATAAGCTGCCAAACCAGGCGTAATGGTCATGGCTATGTTCTGCCCTTCCGGGCGGCGCTCCGGGCACCAGAACTCAAAAGTGTCAAAGCCCAACCCGGCAGCCGGTTCCTGCTTCCCATAATTGGATACTGCCGGGTTGGCTTTGTTAAACACCGACAACAGGCCGGTAACGCGCTTGTTGCTGTACTGCAGCAGCACCCGCTCATTTTGTATAAAGTGTACAAAAGCATAGCAGTCTTCCTCAAAATGCACACCGGCATCAAAAGAAAGCACCTGCTCTCCTTCCTGCAAAGTATAGGTTTCGGTATACAGCGTTGTATCCGGCGTATGGTTTACCACCTTGCTGCTCCGGCGCAATTCCACGGTAAGCTCAGTGGCCTGTTGTGCCCTTACGGTAAACGTTAGCACGGGCATGGGGCCCTGCTGTACCGGCAGCATCTGGGCGGCTGAATATTGCAAGGGCTTCCATATATCCGCAGCCGGAATTTCATCCAGCAGCAAGGTACTGCTGGCGGTAAGGGTGGCCTGCTGCGTCAGGTCTGCTGCATCATTCAGCACCACGCCAGGAATGTGCTGCCCGGTTTTCAGCAGTCGTTGCTGTAATTCCGTTATATATGCTTCGCCCACCTGCTTAGGCGTAACATTATATTGCTTACAAAGTGCTGCGGCCATGCCCACTGCCTGTGCGCCGTGTGCGCAGGTGGCCATTACACGGGAGGAGCCGAAAGCCACATGCGAAGCACTGATAAGGCGGCCTGCCAGAAACAGGTTGGTAATATTGCGGCTTACATAACAACGGTACGGAATGGGGTAAACCCCTTTGCCATGCCATTGGTTACAACCCGGCTTTTCACTAAACACCCCATCTGCCGGGTGCAGGTCTACCGACCAGCCGCCAAAGGCTACTGCATCTTCAAAGGGCCGTTGCTCCACAATGTCCTGCTGTGTAAGCATATGGTAACCTTCAAAGCGGCGGCTTTCCCGCTTGCCGGGAATGGTGCCCACCCACTCCAGGGTAAGGTTGGCGGCTTCCGGAAACTGGCCGGAGTTCTTAATGTGGTTCCATACACCATATACCACCTTCCATAATTCCATTTTAATGGTTTCCGCCTCATGCACGGTATCCAGCCTGCCGCCATATTCTATCCACCACAGGCGGCAGCCGAAGTCTTTGGGATGGAAGTTCCGGAACCGCGGAATCTTCGTAATATCTGTAAGGGCAAAAGAAGGCGGATGATAAGCCACCGGCCTGCCCGCATCTTTTGAATAAAAATACAGGGAGTGACCCAGCAAGCCGCCATAGGCTGCATCCGGTGCAAAAGCCTCTCCAAACTCTTCCCGCGGCTCCGCGCCCATGCGAAAGGCAGCACCTGATAAAAAGCCCAGTATGCCATCGCCCGAAGCATCGCAATATATGGGGGCAGTTACTTCATACCGCGTGCTGTTCTGGCTGCAGAAGGCCCGTATGCACGCAATGGTATCGGCATCTTTTTTATCCAGATCGTATACGGCTGTATTCAGGCAAAGGGTAATGTTCTTTTCCTGCAGCACTTTCTCCAGCAGTAAGGTATCAAAGAACAGGGCGTTGCCATCCGGGTTGCGGTGTGCATTCTCCAGTAACAACTCATCTATTACACCGCCTTCGCGTGCCCACCGGTTGTTATTGCCCATATGGGAGGTGGCACCCAGTACCCACAGCCGCACTTCGCTGGAAGCGTTACCGCCCAGTACAGGACGATCCTGCAACAATACCACCTGCAACCCTTCCCGTGCCGCTGTAATGGCGCAGCATACGCCTGACAGGCCACCACCGGTAATAGCCAGGTCGGCAGTAAGGTGTAGGGTATGCAATGTTCTTCCGGTGCTTTCCGATGCTTTCATCATATAATATCAATTATTTCCAGGGATCGTTTTGTTGTACAGATGCATTGGCATTGATCTCATCCTGCGGTATAGGAAAGTATTTGTGTTTGGGCTGTGGCGTACGCACGGGATATACATCATTTACGGCAGCGGGAATAACGGTAAGGAATTTGCCGGTGCGGGTAAGATCGTACCAGCGGTCACCTTCTCCAAAAAACTCCCAGGAACGCTCCTGCAAAACCGCTTCTATAAACCCGTCTTTCGATAAGCCTTGCGGCAGGTCATTCACATGCGCGCGAAAGCGTATCTCATGCATCAGATCATAAGCTACCTTAGTAGCGCCATTCTGCCGGGCCTCTGCTTCTGCAGCAATCAGAAACGCATCAGCATACCGGAAAATGGGCACATTGATAGTGCTGCTGATGCCCACTGAGTTGGCATCCATATACTTTTTAACCAATACCCCTTTAGGCGTAATGGGTGTGATATCTTTCTGGCGGATAACCTGCCCCGATTTGTTTACATAATTCGTGTCCAGCAGTTTGCGCCTGGCATCGGCAGGGTCAAACGAATCAAAGAAAGCCTGGTAGGCAAAAGCAGAGCCGAAAGTAGAAGTGCCATAAGCGGGGCCATCGCTGTTTCTGGGGCCGTACAGGCTCATCAGCTGGCTGCTGAGGCCCGGTGTGGCGCTTTCGCATTCAAAAGCCCACATGTTTTCCTGCCTGGCTGCATCTTCTCTGGCTATATGGTACAGGTCGGTTACCTCTCCCATCAGCGTATACTTTTTCGAGTCTATCACTGCCTTTGCTTTTTCAAAGGCCAGCGCCCAGTTGCCGTTGTACAACGCTGCTTTGGCATACAACAGCAGGGCCACTTCTTTACAGGTTCTGCCTTTTTGCAAGGCATTGCTGTAACCGGGTAAGGCATCTACGGCCTTATCCAGGTCGGCAAATATCTGTTTGTATATATCTGCCTGTGTGCTCTTGGCTACCACGGCATTGGTAAGGCTGGTGCTGGCCGTCGTTTTCAGTATCACGTCTCCAAAGTTTTTGGTGAGCGTCCAGTGGTAAAAAGCCCGCAGAAAATAAGCTTCCCCCATAATCTGATCGCGGCGCGCCACATCCATTGGGGTGTTAGGTACTTTCTCCAATACCCAGTTCACTTTTTCAATGCCCTGGTAGCTGCTTTCCCATATCTGCTGGGGCGATTCAAACAGGCGGCTGAAACTCTTTTGCGTGGTGTAGTTGGCGTCGTAGTTAAACAGCGTAAGCGTATTACGGCCTACTACCGGGCGTGGATACGTTTGATCGGCGCTCCAGTCAGAAGCGCAGACAGCTGCTGTATTGTACAGGCCCGATATGGGGCTGTACGCAGCCGTTAAAGCTGCTTCGGCATCCGATGCTGTTTGGTAAAACTGATCGGTAAAAATGGAAGAATAGGGCTTCTCGGTAAGTTTGCTGCAGGAAGTTAGTACCGCCAGGGAAGCAACCAGGAAATATATTTTGAATGGTTTCATAACATGGTTTTGTGGGGTGATAATAAGGAGTACGATCAGAAGGTAAACTGTACACCAGCCAGGTAGCTGCGCGACATGGGATATACCAGGTTGTCAATACCTACCTGCGTGTTAGAACCGCCAAAGGCGTTCACTTCCGGGTCGTACCCACTATAACGGGTAAACGTAAACAGGTTGTTGCCGCTGAGGTATACCCGTATGTTGCTTACCCCTTTTATGCGTGGCAGTGTATACCCCAGGGTAATGTTCTTTACCCGTACAAAAGAACCATCTTCCACAAAGCGGTTGGTAATAGGCAAACGCCCGCCCTGGTAACCACTTACATATTCATTGGCAGCATTCGTGGGCGACCAGCGGTTGCTCATACCTGCCACCACATTGCGTTGCCCCAATGGATTTTCGAAAGTATAGCGGCTAAGGTTGTACAGGTCGTTGCCCTGTACTCCGGAAACAAAAGCACTGAAATCGAACTTCCGGTAAGATAAGTTGGTAGAGAAGCCAAAAATGAAGCTGGGGTTGGCATTACCGGTAATCACCTGGTCATCGGCTGTAATGCGGCCATCTTTTACCACATCGGCTACCTTTACCCCACCGGTGCGGCTGCCCGAACCTTCCATAATGGTTTCCCCCGTTTGGTAAATGCCATCGAATACATAGGTTTTATAAATACCCAGCGGCTGACCGGTTTGCAGCACCACATAGTTGTTTACCACATACTCTTTAACATTATCCGCCAGGTTAATGAGCTTGTTGCGGTTGAAGGTAATGTTGCCATTTACCGTCCACTTCACTGCCTTTTCTAATATACGGGCACTTACACTCAGCTCCAGTCCCTTATTTTCAATACTGGCGAAGTTGCCTGTTACTGACTGGTAGCCGGATGAGTAAGGAAGGTTGCGCACAAACAACAGGTCGTCGGTACGTTTGTGGTAATAATCCGCAATAAAAGAGAGGCGGTTGTTGAGTATCGAAAGATCTACGCCGACATCCAGCTGGGTTGATTTCTCCCAACGCAGGTCTTTATTGGGTATACCCGTTGGGCTTACCCCTATGGTATAAATGTGATTGAACTGGTAGTTGCTTCCGGAGCCCACCAGAGCCAGTGAGTTGTAGGGCCCGATAGCGGCTGCATTACCTGTTACGCCATAGCTGCCCCGCAGTTTCAGATCGCTGAAAAAATCCTGCCGCTGCAGTAAGGGTTCGTCAATAATGCGCCAGGCCGCAGACACTGCAGGAAAGAAACCATATTTATTGTTCTCGCCAAATTTAGAAGCACCATCATAACGCATGGTTACATCTATAAAATACCGGTTTTTAAAGCCATAGTTCAGGCGGCCCATATAGCTGTCCAGCCTTTCTTCGGTACGGTAGCTGCCCACCGTTCTGTTTACCGCCAGGCCAATGGCTTCGTTGGTAGTTACATCGTTAGGAAAACCGCTGGCCTCAATGCTGTTGGAGTTACCCGTATTTTTTTGCGTACCCCATACACCCGTCACTTTCAGGGAATGTTCGCCCAGGTTGCGCTGCCAGGTAAGAATACTTTCATGCAGCAATGCCGTACCATTACTGTTACCCTTGTAAGCACTGCCGGAACTGGAATTTTTTTCCAGACTGCCGAGAATGTATAGCGGTGAATATCTGTCTGCCAGGGTGGAAGAAAGATCAGCATTGAAAGAGGCCCGGTAGGTTAACCCCGCTGTAATTTTAGCTTCGGCATAAAGGTTGGCCATGTTGCGTTTAATAGCCTTCTGATTCAGTACCTCAGCCATGCCCAGCGGATTTACTACTTCGCGGTAACGGCCATTAAACTGGTCGGAGAAAGGATAAATGCTGCCATCTTCCCGGTAAGGCTGCAACGTGGGCGGAGCGCCTAAAGCTGCCCCTACAATACTGGCAGTAGCCAGGCCGTCTAGCCCGGTAGCACCGGTGGGGATGGTATTGTTGATAGAGTAACTGCCCAATACGGTGGCTCCCATGCGAAAGCGATCACTGATTTTATGATCGATGTTGAGGCGCAGTGAATATCTTTTAAAATTGGAATTGATAATGATGCCATCCTGGTTAAAATAGTTGCCGCTTATACTGAACTGTGTTTTCTCACTGCCACCCGATACGGATAGCTGGTAGTTTTGTATAATGGCATCGCGGAAAAGCAGATCCTGCCAGTCTATACCCTTGCCCAGCGAATCGGGGTTGATGTAGATGGCAGCATTGTACACTTCGTTTTCCAGTTTGGCAAAGCCGGCAGCATTGAGCATGTCAATGGTTTTTGTTACCTGCTGAATACCCTGGTAGGTTTCCAGCTGTACCCTTGTAGGCCCGTTCTTACCCCGCCTGGTGGATATAATGACCACACCATTGGCGCCACGCGCACCGTAAATAGCTGTGGCTGATGCATCTTTCAGTACCTCTACCGATTCTATGTCGTTGGGGTTGATGGTTGATAGCGGACTGGCATCCGTTACGCTGGCCTCATTGCTTATCTGTATACCATCTACTATGTACAAAGGTTCGGAAGAGCCGTTGATGGAGTTGGTGCCCCGGATACGCACACTGATGCTGCCCCCCGGCGCCGCATTGTTCTGGGTAATCTGTACACCCGATACCCGCGCCTGCAGCCCCTGGGCCACATTCACTACCGGCGTTTGGGTAATATCGGCCGATTTAACACTGGCTATAGCGCCGGTGGTGGCGGCTTTGCGTTGGGTGCCATACCCTACCACTACCACATCGTCCAGTTTATTTACATCTACCTCCAGGGTAATAGTGAGCGTGCGTTGGTTATTCACGGGCACTTCCAGGCTTTTATAACCCTTGTAAGTGATTACCAGTACTGCAGTGGGCAATACCCCAGCCAGCCTGAACCGGCCTTCGGCATTGGTGGTAGTAACCTGCGGGGTGCCCTTAACCGTAACGCTGGCCCCGGAAAGCGGAATATGGCTTGCATCGGACACCTGCCCTTCTACAATCTGGTTGCCGTTTTGGGCCTGAGCAAAAAAGGAGCAGCAAAGAAGCAAAAGGGTTACCAGAGGAACTGTCGTCAGTTCCCTTAATTTCATTACATTCATATGGCAATATTTTTTACATAAGCATTAGAAGAAACGCATAAGCACAGGCATGTCTGCAATCTTATTTGCCAATATTAGAAAGAATTTATACCGCTGTATGCAGCTGAGACCACAGGTTCTACCGGGAACGTTTGCGGTATCGTTCCCGATACATGCGTATTGCAGGATTGCTGTTTTCTTTGTAACCAAAACCAATACTATCTACCGGCATGATTAAATGCGCTCAATGCAAACAGGTGCATGCTATTACCAAAGCAGGCATTGTAAGAGGCCGTCAACGCTATCATTGTAAAGACTGCCATGTATATTTTACCCTGCCGGAAGCAGCCGCTGCGCCTGTTGCTGAAAAACAGCAGGCCATGCCTACCATCCGGGATATTGCCACGGCCCTCAACATCTCTAAGTCTACCGTGTCCCGGGCCCTGCAGGCACACAGCGATATCAATGCCCAAACGCGCAAGGCGGTGCTGGAAATGGCGCAAAAGCTCAACTACCACCCCAACTACATGGCGCAAAGCCTGGTGAACAAAAAGAGCAATACCATCGGCATACTGGTACCCGAATTTGTGAACTATTACTTTCCTGCCCTCATTATAGCTGCACAGGAAGTGGCTGCGGAGGCAGGTTACAATGTCATCATCTGCCAGTCGCAGGAGTCGGCAGGTACAGAAAAGGCCAATGTGGATGTATTGTTATCAGGCCGCGTGGAGGGGGTTATTGCCTCCATGACCAAAGAAACAAAGCAGTACGATCATTTCCGGTCGCTGGAGCAGCACAACATTCCCGTGGTGTTTTTCAACCGCATCTGCGAAGCCATGAACACCTCGCGGGTAACGGTGAATGATTATGAAGGCGCTTATAAAGGCGTGGAGCATCTGATTAAAAACGGATACAAAAAAATAGCACACATAGGCGGCCCTCCCAGTCTGCTGCTGAGCCAGAACCGGCTGAATGGCTATCTGGATGCACTAAAAAAATACCGCATTCCCGTGCAGGAGAAATACATACTGCCTTACAACCTTACGGGGCGCCATGCCACCCAATGTGCCCAAAAGCTGTTGAAGATGCGTGACCGGCCGGATGCTATTTTTTGCCTTAACGACATCTGCACCACCCATACCCTTTTTGCAGCTAAGTCTTTACAAATACAGGTGCCGCAGCAACTGGGCATTGCCGGCTTCAGTAACAACCCTTTCTCGGCCCATGTAGAGCCGGCATTGACCACCATAGAACAACCTATTCAGGAAATGGGCCGGGTGGCTATGCGGCTGCTGATAGACCATATTACCAAAGGGTTTGGCAAATACAAGCCTGTACACCGGATACTGCCTGCCAAACTGGTGGTACGGCAATCATCGGTGAGGTGAACGCGAAAATTAAAATAATAAATCATAAAATGAATCATCTATATTACTTAGTCAGGCTATGCTTTTCTTTTCTATACGTACTGCTTTTTTCGCTCACTTCATTGCAGGTCAGTGCCCAGCTGTTCAACCAGGATAGTTTACAACTCATCTCCCGCCAGTTTACCTTTACGGAAGGGCCGGCGGTAAATGCAAAAGGCGATATTTATTTTACGGATCAACCGAACAATCAGATCTGGAAATACGACACAAACGGAAACCTTTCTTTGTTTATGGATAACGCCGGCCGCGCAAATGGAACCTATTTTGATAAACATGGCCAGCTGTTGGTTTGTGCGGATGAAAACAATGAGTTATGGTGTGTTAGTAAAAATAAAAAAGTAAAAGTATTGCTATCCACTGTAGATGGCAGAAAACTGAACGGGCCTAATGATCTTTGGGTTGATGCTAAAGGTGGCATCTATTTTACAGATCCCTATTATCAGCGGGATTACTGGACAAGGAAAAAGCCTGAAATGGAAGGACAGAAAGTCTATTACCTGCCCCCTGGTAAAAAGGTCAGCGTAAGAGTGGTGGCGGAAGATGTAGCTAAACCCAATGGTATCGTAGGCTCAGCAGATGGTAAATATTTATATGTTGCAGATATTCAGCGTAACAAAGTATATCGTTACTCCATTGGCAAAAACGGTGATCTCGGCGATCAGACACAGATCATTAACCAGGGTGCTGATGGTATTACGCTTGACAGCAGGGGTAATTTTTATCTGGCAGGTAATGGTGTTACCATTTTTAATCCCGAAGGCGTAAAGATTGGTCATATTGAGGTAAAAGAGCCATGGACAAGTAATGTGTGTTTTGGCGGAAAAAACCATTCAGACCTCTTTATTACTGCTTCAACCGCGGTTTATACCATTCCCATGCAGGTAAAGGGAATAGAATAAAGCCTGTGAATCTCAGCTCCCCGGCGTAGTGAGATCGGGGCATTGCGTAGCCAAACTGCGGAACAATTGAAAAATAGTCAGGGTAACTTATATTTGTTTATACAGCTACCTATTTGCCTGTTATGAAAACACCTTCGCCACAACATACTAATACCGAAAATGCCACCCATACAAGCGGTATCGTAAGTGCTAATCCCCTGCAAATGCTTACTGCGGGCGAAGAGACAGAAACAAAGCCTGTTAAACACAATCCCTTTCTCAGAATTACGGAAAGCAAAGGCACTCACAATCCGCTGCAACTGTTAAAGCAAACAGTAGTTACTTCCGGGGCAGCGACACAGCTTATTTCAGATTTCAGCCGTGCTGTGCTGGAACAAATTGTGATTCCGGTGCTGGAAAACGCGGCGGCCCGCTACCCCGATTTGCCTGCTATGTTTAATCCGGCACTGGCGGCATTAAGAGGATGTTTAATGGATGATGATGACAAAAAAGGAGAAGCGCAGGTAGCTGAAGAAGCTATTGCCGCTTTTTTTGGCGATGCATTTGAACGTTACCGGTTAACGCCAGGGCTGGAAATTGTTGGTACTTTGAGATCGGAGATCGTTACTAAAATAAATATACAGCTGAAAAACCCTTTGCTGGCACAACTGGACCGGCAGCATGCACGCATGCAACGGGCCAAAGACACCGATGGATACGTTGAAATTGATCCTGCAACTGTAAATAAAAATATGCCCGCTCCACAACCCCTGCTGAGAGGTTTAATCTGGAATCTGCATGGCTTTTCCAACGTAATCAATAACAGAGACCGGGCGGACTTCCGGGTCATTGGCGGTGGACGCCATAATACCAGAAAGGGAATGGTGAATGAACTTATCGGGAGTGTTGGAAACAAGATGCAGGGTAATAACCCAGGCCTGGACGCTGTAACCGCGCAGGAAACAGAGGTAATGTTTGAAATGTGGAAACTGAATACGGAGCAACTGGAAAGCGTGGCCAGCCCCCTGCTTACCAGGGAACAGATAAAAGCTGTTTTTGCTTTTGTACGCAAGATGAATAAAAATTTTACTGATCGTTTTTTTGTAAGGGAAGCTGGCAAATACCGCATTGCGCCACTGTATAGAGTTGAAGTGATAGAAGCTCTGGAAAACTATCAGAAGATACTGGGCGACGATCAGAAAAAAACGTTCAATGCCATTGATAAATTATTAAATCAGCTGCGTGCTAATGAGGTGGTTCATCAATTAAAAAATAACTACGGCTTTATCACTACCCTGCTGCAGTCATTTCAGAATGCCTCACTTCCGCCGGATGGTGACGAGCCTGCCTTGCTGCACCTGATTAGCCGTGTAAAAGAACTAAGACAGGTGATTAAAGCGTTGAGTACTTTTCAGCTGGAAAATGCTACCAATCCTTTACACCAGGCGCTTGGCAACCTTAGCAAGGCCTTGAATGCCTTAATTAACCGGAAGGGTTCGGAGGAGTACCGTACAGACGATATGAATCTGGCGGTATACCTGGATAAGGAACTGAATAAATATGCAATTGTATCGCACCTTACTTCCCTGCTCGCAAACAATCAGTTGAATCTTGACTTTATGCTGCTGAACGAAATGAACCGCGGTATTCTGTCTTTTACCAGCGAAGTGGATAGGGTTACGCAACATAAATATGGCGTGGCGCAAGGCCCCCAGATGGCTGCTATGAATAAAGAGGGCCAGGGTACGCAAAGGGAATATTACCCGCTGGTATATGATAAACAGAAGTTTGACCATAAAGGCTATTTTTATGTAGGTGTTCAACGTACAAAAACCGTAAGCAACAGGGCTTACGCAGATGATACTATTGAATGGATGAAACCGGAAAAAAGAAAGAAACTGCCATCCGGATCTCAGCAGCAAACAGAGGGATACCTTGATTACAGGCCGATTATTGTTCATCGTCTTACCAGAAAAAACGCAATACCGTTACCACAGCAGCCACAGCAGGAAATATGGCTGGCGGCTGTACACACCACCCCATATGGTAATGAGTTTGACAGACAGAAAATATTTAAAGAACTGGAAGGTCCGCTTAAAACGCTGAAAACAATTGCTAATGACAGGAAGGCTGAGTTGATTATCGGAGGTGACTTTTATATAGCTGCTGAGGCATTGGCTAAGGTGCCCGATGGAGATAAGATGGCCGGATCGAAACAGCAGAATGCACCGGGCAGATTAGAGATTGATGCCAGCGTGGGCGATCAGAATCAGAACCGCAACCTGCGAACCCGTAATGGAGAGGTATCCAGCTTTACAAAGCATCTTTCCGGTGACAGTTTTCCAACAACGGGTTGGAAAGGCAGTAACAAAAATATGGGTCTGGCAGATATCAGATCAATAACCGGTACCAATAAAAACTCAAAGGGGCTGCAAAGTGCAGACTACTTTGTATTACCCGGCGTTGATGCACATCGTGTACGTGTAGGACTGATTGATCCGCGTACCAAAGCCATTGTAGAGCTGGAGACGGATGAAAAACAGATATCGAAGCATAACTTCTTTTTCAGCGATCATCTTATCAGTGCTATTGAAAAATATGCTACCCGGGAAGATAAAGAAAAGGCGCAGGTACATGGCCGGCTTAATATGGATAAGCTGGATATGATTCCTGAAAATCTGACGGCGCTTAAAAGTGACTCACGGGCATTAAAATATGATGTAGGAGATTTTGAACCACAGCCCGGCACGGCCAGCATTATTACCACAGTATTGTTTCGTGTGTGGAATAGGATTAAAACAGAACTGGATAGGAATAACAACATAGCTCCCCATGACCTGCAAAAATGGGGCGACTTGCTCGTATGGATTGACACTACCAGGCAACGCCTGAAAAAACGGTTTTATTCGTCAGGTGATAAGGAGAATATGAATGAGCTTATAGCCGTATTACAATCCCTGGGCGACGCCAGTATTAACGAACAGGCAGCCCTTGTACAAAGCATGATTGATCATTTTCCGGAAAAACATGAAACCGGCGATGGTGACACGTTTACAACGGGTGTTGACGCAAGAACGCTGAAGTCTGACAAAGTGGAGATAACCTCTCCTTCGCACTATCCCTCATGGCAGGAATTACCCGCTACAGTACAAAAGGCATTTGGGGAAAACCTGCAACTGACTACCTCACTCAATGCCGGTAGTGATACGGAAGCTATTATTAATGCACTTCAGTATCATAGCGAACCACAGGTGCAAAACCTGTTAGCGGCCCTGCGTAAAACCCGCAGTATTGATCATCCGGAAGTTATCAGGTTAATAGGTGCGGCAGGCTTCTCCATTTATGTTTACCGGCTGGTATTTATGAAGCAGGAATCTAAAAAATATGTAAACGTACTTAAATACCGATATGGCAGAGGGCTTCCGTTGGAACTGCGTATACTGGAGATAAGTTCTGGTATCATACTGCCTCCGTTTATTTTTTCGGGTTATTACCAGTTGGGCAAATGATTACGCCGGTTACTTATCCTGATATATTATCGTGTCTGCCTGTTGAATCGTCTGGGACTGATTTGCGGTGTCAGTTGTATATTGCCTCCGGATTAACCAATAATCAATCGCCATGGCGGAGCAACTCATTACTGCATTAAGAAAGGATGTAACAGTAACGGACGAAGAGGCTGCCTACATACTGTCCTTTTTTCAAAAACGCATTTTCAGGCGCAACAGTATATTGCTCCGCACCGGAGAGGTAGCGCACGAGGTGTTTTTTGTAGTAGAAGGCGCTTTGCACCAGTTTTATATTGACGAAGCAGGCAATGAGCGTACCTGCAACTTTACCTTTGAAAATGATTTTGTTACCGACCTGGAAAGCTTTTCGCAGCAAACACGGTCGGCATCTTCTATTAAAGCCCTTACCGAAACCACCTGCCTTATCAGCCGCTGTACAGATGTGGTAACGCTGCTACAGGAATCTCCTGCCATGAATACCTTCTTTAACAAACTGGTAGAGCGTATTGCCGCCAAAAGTATCAAGCGAACCCAGGCGCTACTCTCCTTTTCGCCCGAAAAGCAATTTATTACGCTTATGGAGGAGCAGCCGGACATTCTGCAGCGCGTACCTCAGCGCTATATAGCCCAGTACCTGGGCATTGCTCCCGAAAGTCTCAGTCGTATCAGAAAACGATTAATGAGCGCCGGAAAATCTTAACCAGGGTCATTGTTTTCAGCCTGGCCGCGGTAATACATTTGCTTCAAATACATAACCATGCAAACTATACTGGGCGCAGGTGGCGCTATAGGCACCCCACTGGCAAAAGACTTGAAAGCTTATACCCATCGTATCCGCCTTGTATCCCGTAACCCCAGGCAGGTAAACGGCACTGATGAACTGGTAGCTGCCAATCTTACTATACGGGAAGAAGCAGATAAAGCAGTGGCAGGCTCTGAAGTGGTGTATCTGGTTGCCGGTCTGGAATACAGTCGTAAAGTATGGCAGCGCGATTGGCCGGTAGTGATGGCGAATGTGATTAATGCCTGCCTGAAACACCAGGCCCGCCTTGTATTTCTGGACAATGTATATATGTATGCTGATACTGCCATTCCACACATGACCGAAACCTCTGCCATAGCGCCACGCAGCGAAAAAGGAAAAGTAAGGGCGCAGCTGCATGCCATGCTGTTCAGCGCCATACGCGAACGCGGCCTGAAAGCATTAATTGCCAGGAGTGCAGATTTCTATGGCCCCACAGCGGCTAACAGCCCTCTTGGCATTATGGTAGTGGAAGAATACCGGAAAGGGAAAAAAGCCTTCTGGCAAATAGACAGTTCTAAAATACACAGTTTTACCTATACCCCGGACGCGGCCCGGGCAACAGCGATGTTGGGTAATACGGCAGATGCTTTTGGCCAGGTATGGCATCTGCCTACTTCTCCTGAAAGACTTACGGGCAAAGATTTTATTGAAAAAATAGCTGCTGAAATGAAAGTGCAGCCGCGCTACTACCATTTTTCCCGAATGCTGATGCGCGTGATCGGCCTTTTTGTACCCGTAGTAAAAGAGTTAGCGGAAATGGCTTATCAGTACGACCGGGATTATGTGTTTGACAGCAGCAAGTTTGAACAGCGGTTCGGAGTTACGCCTACCAGTTATACGGAGGGAATAAGAGCGATGGTAAGGCAATAAGTAACTTTTATTATTCAAGCCAGCGATTTCACCATCGCTGGCTTTTTTTGTCTGGCACTCAGGTTTCTTTCTGCATATCGCTTTGCAGGGCATTCAAATTCTAAACATTTCTGCTAGTAAATTATACATCTGTCGCACACGCTGCCCCCGTGCAACAGTAATTTTACATCCATCGATTGCTAATAAACTGCTTGCACTCTATCCTAAAAACACATGCCATAATACACTAATCATCAACACCAAAATCAATTCCAATGAAACACTTTTACCTCCAGAGCGTATGCGCTTTACTGGTTCTTTGTTTGTTATGCACCAATGTTACCGCACAGGTAACCATACCGGTAGGTTCCACCACCCGCAGTATGCTTTTATATGTGCCGGCTAACCTGCCGCAGAACCGGCCTTTGGTTATTTCCATGCATGGCTCCGGCCAGAGTGCCGATTACCAGCGTAATGCCAGTAAATGGGAACCTATTGCCGATACGGCAAGGTTTGTAGTAGTGTTCCCCAGCGGTATTAACCTGCAGTGGGATATCAGCGGCACTACGGATATTAATTTCATTTCCGCTATTATTGACACTATGCACCGGCGGTATGCTATTGACCGCAACCGGGTGTATCTATCCGGCTTTTCTATGGGTGGTATGATGACGTATCATGCCGCTACACAAATAGCCGGTAAGATAGCGGCTTTTGCGCCGGTATCGGGCTATCCTTTATGGGGTGGTGGCAATTACAACAGTTCCCGCCCTGTTCCCATTATTCATGTACATGGCGATGCAGATGATGTGGTTACTTATCCCAACCTGGGCAACTATCTCAATGGCTGGATTACCCGTAACCAATGCCCCGCTACACCGCAGATAACCCAGCCCTACCCTGCCAATAAACCCAATTCTGTAGCTACCAAACGCTACTGGGGTCCGGGCCTGCAACAGTCTGAGGTAGTACTTATTACCCTGGCGGGCAAAGGCCACTGGTATTCGCTGGATAGTATTAACGGCGTAAACACCAGCCTGGAGATATGGAATTTTGCCAAACGTTTTTCTTTAGGCAGTGTACTTGAAGAAAACAGCGTAGGGTTTTGTAGTGTCAACGGCACTATAGATAATAACTATCCTGGCTATACAGGTAGTGGTTTTGCCAACACCAATAATGCAGCAGGTAATGGCGTTAGCTGGCGTGTAAACTTTGCCGGTGCAGGTACACAAACCTTTACCTTCCGCTATGCGTGTATAGACAGCAGGCCAGCCAGGTTGCTGATTAACGGGGTAAGCGTGGTTGCCAGCATCTCTTTTCCTGCCACCGGCTCCTGGAGTACCTGGGCTACGGTAACGGTTAACGCCGCTGTAAGTGCAGGTGTTGCCGATGTTCGGCTGGAAGCTACCGGCAGCAGCGGTTTGGCCAATATAGATCACCTGGCAGTAACACAGGGCACCGGCGCTGCCTGCACCACCAGCCTTACCGCCAACACTATTGCTGTGGCTCAGGATAGCGTGGGTGTAAAAGCGAACGCTGATCTGCGCCTCTCGGTATACCCCAACCCCGCCAGCCATGCTGTTACCATTAAAACAGGTAAGTACTGGAAAGCGGGTGATCGTATTACCTTGTATAATGCGCAGGGCAAAACACTGCAAAGCCGGGTGCTGAAAAGCAATCAGGAACAATTGAATATAGCTTCTCTGCCCCCAGGTATGTATTACATACAGCTAACCAACGCAGGCAGTAAAAAGGCCAGCCAATCCTTTCTCAAACACTAACACTTTTCTATACACAATCATTTCTAACGCCTAAAGCTTGACAATGAAATCTCCTTTATTCAACAGGGGCAGGCAGTGCTTTGCCTGGCTGCTCCTGCTCTCCTTTGTGGTGCTGCAGTATGCGGCACAGGGGCAGTCAGCCCCGCTGCGCCGCCCTATCTCGCCGCAGCAGCCTGCGTGGTTTATCCATATCGATTCCTGGAACCAGGCCGATCCGCAAAAGATCATCAATATGGTGCCGGCAGATATACGCCCTTATGTAGTATTTAATATTTCTATTTCCATTAATCACGACCGGCTTACCAGTAAATGGCTGCAGGCCGAGTATGGGTATGAAATTGCCAAAAGCTGGTTGCGTGTATGTGCCGAAAACCGGGTATGGGCTATGATACAACAGAGCAGTGGCGGCTTTCAGCACTTCTCCCAATCCGATCTTACGGTGTATGAGGAGTTTTACCGCGATTATCCCAACTTCATTGGCTTTAACTATGCCGAGCAGTTCTGGGGGTACGATGGCAGTCTGCAACCCCCTTCCAGTGGTAGTTACGATGCTATTTCCCCGCCCTGGGCAGATCGTATTAATCTTTTTGCTAACCTGCTGCAGCTGAGCAACCGCTATGGTGGTTATCTGGCCGTAAGCTGGTGCCCCAACCAGTGGAACCCCAACATCAACCCTATTGGTATGTTGAAGCGAAACGCTGCTTTTGCTGCGGCCTGCCGTAACTATACCGAAAACTATATACTGTGCGAAAAGTATACGCAGCAAAGCTATCAGCATGATATGGAGAGCACCTGCCTGGGTGCTTATGTATCCGGCTATGCCGGCCAGTACGGTATCCGTTATGATGAAACCGGCTGGACAGATTCCAGCGGTACGCACGCCAACTTTACGCCTGCTACAGGCATAGCACCCCACCTGGAGCACATTATGTTTACCGGGCAAACCGTGATAGACGGGCCCGAGCTGATTATGACGCAATCTTCGCGCGAGCTCAGCACCGGTACCACGCCTGATGGGTTTACTACCCGCCGCTGGGAGTTTTATCCGCAGTTTCATAATGTGAACGTAGATCTGTTCCGGAAAATACTGGATGGCAATATGCGTATACCCGGCCGCCGCGAAGTGATAGACCGCACCAAAGTGGTACTCATTGCCAACCTCAGCAGCGGCAGTAATCAGGATCAGTACAGCACCCCGCAAACGCTGTTTGAAGGGCTGTACCGTATGGATAGCGATGGCAACTATGAATTCAACAAAAGCTTCTTCAAAAAAACGGGTCGCTACCCGGCTGTGCCTATTGTATACCAGCTGGATGATACGGATGCCAATTCTTTTGCTGTTAAGGTAAACAAGTCGGACTATGCTACACGCTGGCCCTCTGTTACCTCTAAAGTAACAGAGTTCAACACGCTGTTCCCCTCAGAATACACCGGTACACTGTATGCGGGCAGGCACGAGAATGGCTGGGTTACGTATAATCCCTACAAAACCAATCAAACTGCCACGGCCTCTATTCCCTTTAAGTACAACACCTGCACCAATATGGAGCTGAGCTATTCCCAATATTCCGCCGGTGTTATTAAAGAGTACAGCAACCGCCTGAATGTGTATCTGAACAATTATGATAACGTACTTAATACCGGTTTAAAAACAGACATCATACGCGTATATGGCGCCAGCACACAGCCTACCTGGTCTTATACTGACAGGGCTAGCCATCAGGCCAGCACGGTAACATCCGGCTGGTCGGGCGGTGTGTTTACGCTAACGGTGCAGCACAATGGCGCGCTGGATATTGTAATCAACTGTGCCGGTACGGCCACCGGCAGGCTTACCGCCTACACCCCGGCGGTACTGAATGCACCCACTGCCCCGGCGGTATATGCAGGCCCGCTGCAACATGAGGCGGAGCATTTTGATTTCAAAAGCATTAATGGTAATACGGCCAATGGTGTTAGCGGTGCTGTGCGTAACTATACCGGCCAGGGCTACCTGCGTTTCGGCAGCAACGCGGCCGCCAGCATACGTGATACTGTTAACCTGGCCTATGCAGGCACTTACCAGCTACGTACCCGCTACAGCGTAACCGGTGGTAATGTAAACACCATAGGGCTGTATGTAAATGGCAGCCTGGTGGCTACACCCGTGTTTACCCAAACCGATAGCCTGAGTGCATGGGCGGTACAAACGCAGAACATTACCCTGAATGCGGGCAACAATGTAATTGAATACCGCGCCAGTGCAGCTGCACCGCAGAATGTGTACTTTGATAACATGGTAATTGTACCTGCCGGCAGCGGTGGCAATATTATACAGGAAAATACCACCGGCTTCTGCAGTGTAAACGGCACGGTAGATACCAATAACGGAGGTTACACCGGCGCGGGTTTTGCCAACACCGATAATGCCATAGGTAATGGTGTTAACTGGAAACTGAACTTTGCAGCCAGCGGTACCAAATCGTTTACTTTCCGCTATGCTTCTATTGATACCAGAGCCGCCAATCTGCTTATAAACGGTGCGGTGGTAGCTACCCATGTAAGTTTTCCATCTACCGGTTCGTGGACAAGCTGGGGCACGGTTACCGTATATGCCAGTGCCGCCTCCGGTACGCGCGATATAAGGCTGGAAGCCACCGGCACCAGCGGTTTACCCAATGTGGATTATATAGAAGTAGTGGGCGGCACTGCGGCTAACTGCACCACCGGCCTCAGTACCCTCATGAATGCCCCCGCCGGTACGGATATATCGCAAAAGCTTACCGGTAAAGAAGTGGGTGTGGAAGTATTCCCCAACCCTGCCCAACACCAGGTAACCGTACGTTTAGGCAGCCGCTGGAAAGCAGGCGATCAGCTGATGCTGTGCGATGCCACAGGCAAGCCTGTGCAAACCAGGCGTATTAAAAGCAATGCAGAACAACTGAATGTGGGGCAGCTGCCTCCCGGTCTCTATTTTATAAATGTGGCTAACAACAGTGGCGCGCATGCATCGCTGCCGTTGGTTAAGCAGTAACAATCGTTTGTGTAAAAAAAGCTGCCTTCTGCAAAACAGGAGGCAGCTTTTTATTATTTTGCTACATGATCCATTATCATCAGAAGATATTTAAGCCGGTTAGCAATACCGAAAATGGTGAAACCTCATCGGAAACGGTGTTTTACTACAAACAGGAGGGCAATATTCTCACCGCTGAATATTCAGGTGGTAAAATTATATCCGGACACCTGATTGGTTTGGTGGATGAAAACGGCGGTATAGACATGCGCTACCATCAGGTAAATGATAAGCATGAATTGATGACGGGCATCTGTAAATCAACTCCCGAAATAATGGCAAACGGTAAAATACGGCTGCATGAAGTTTGGGAATGGACTTCGGGCGATCAGTCAAAGGGGCATTCTATTATTGAGGAACAGTAGTGCCAATCCGGCTATTCCAGCATTTATACAGGGCGGCCGCTCACAGCTGCTGCGCAGTATCGTCGTCATATACGGCATTTCTGATGGCAGTATCCATCTCCTGCGCCTGTTGTTCCAGTAACTGAAGGTAAGAAGCTGTTTTTTCATCATAAGTAAGTTTTTCCTGCTGTATCAGATGTAACATACCGATGATATTAGCCAGCGGAGACCGGATAATATGACTGTGCGACCAGGATATTTTACGCAGCTTTTCACGCGTATGGGACAGATCTGTTTTGTCGCGGCCTATGGAAAATACTTTGCCTATTGTTACGTCTGAAACGGCTACCCACTCAATGAGTTTATAGCGTGCGTCTGCTGACTGTATTCTGTTTTCATAAGTAAGTTGCTCCTGCTGTTTTAATAACTCAAAAGCGCTGCTGGTTAACCCGTGGTCATCCGGATGTACCAGATCGGTCAGTCGCTTTTGTAACAGCACTGCCTCACTATAGCCCAGTATGTTGTTACAGGCAGCGTTTACTGAAATAAACCGCCCGTCCATATCCTGTACGGCAATAAGATCTGCTGAGTGATTAAACACATTGAGTAATTCCTGCTGTATGGCTTTTTTATGCAGGGCACCCCCCAACAGGGCTGAGATATGGCTGAGTATAATTTTAATGTCATTGTTTCTGGGATGTTCTTTGGTGTCCAGCAGAAAAATGGCTGCAATAAATGAGTTATCTTCTTTATCAACCACCGGAACGGCCAGTACCGTTTTAAAGTGATTGCCGGCTACAATCAGCTTTCCATTGCCACAGGTTTCCATGGTTTTAGCCGTATTCAGGCAAACCGGCATCATCCGGTGTTGCTCAAACCACAATCTTAATTCATCTACCTGCACCTCCCTGGTGGTCTTTTTAAAAAAAGTGGCCTGTACCGGGCCGCTGCGTTTTTGAAAACCACTGGCCATTACCATTTCTTTTCCCTTTATATCAGGCATGCGTATTTCTATTGCATTCCATCCTGAAAACCTGATAATGATTCTTGCCAGCGATTGCACCGCTCCTTCCAGGGTGTTGCTCTGCCTTATACCTGCAAAGGCCCGTCTTGAAAGGAGTGTGCTCTTTGCTGCCTGTAGGCAGTATCCATTAAATCATACAGCGGATTACCCAGCAGTTCTTTCTCCGGCATCCCTAAAACGTTGCAACAGGCCTTATTTACTGCTATAATTTCTGCGCGGGTGTTTACCCATAACACCCCTTCCGAAATATTATCAAAGGCAGCCATTATAAAAGGCGGTATCTGTAACAGGCTACTGGCAATGTACCCCATAAGCAGGATTTAGTTAAATATACAAATGGCATAGCTTTTAAGTAAAGACTGTTTTTGTGAGTACCGCTGACAAAAACAAAGTCTATCCTCACTAAGTTACAATTTTTTGAGCCCCGCATCTACATCATCTTAATTTAGGTTGTTAACGGTGGCATTGCTTAATTTGAGCTCAATTTCCACTTCTTATGGCAACGCTCAGAGAACACTGTCTAACCGCAATAAGACGCTATAGATTTTTTGTCTGGAAATCCATGCGCAACGGGAGAAATAGTACACATGATGTTTTTGAATACTGGCAAAACAACCTGTTCGCATTTGTTATAACATGGATAATACCCGTAAGTGTATTGGTTACGCTGGTAATGGGTTTTTATGAGCGTGAGCATGGAGAGGTGAATATTATTGTGGCTAATACCTGCTTTTTAGCAGCTATAAACCTGATTGTATTACAGCGTTCGATCAGCCTTTTTTTCCGGAAAATTGCGTTTGCAGTTGTTCTGGCAGCTTTTGCTATAGCAGCCGCATGCTGTTTGCATAAGCCTGAGCTGGGGTGTATGTATCTGTTTACATGCAGCATTTTTATGGTGCTCTTCTTTCCCGGAAAAATTTCCTATGCAGGGCTGCTTACCAATGTGGCTGTTTTTCTTTTGTTTTCCGTTTATCTGTTCATCAGCCCCGGCGCATACATTACTTACCATATCAGCCTTTACAGCTGGATTGTTTTTTCTGTCAATTTTCTGTTTATAGATGTGGTGGTAATTTTATTGATCCGCATGCTGCTTACCAATATTAAACGAAGCCTGGAAGTGCAAAAGGAGTTAAACAGGCGTCTTCTGGAACAGAGGCGTTTAGAACAGGAGCAACATCGCCGTTTGCGTGAAATAGCATTTATACAGTCACACCTGGTAAGGGCCCCCTTATTAAATATCAAAGGTATTACCAGCTTAATCAGTCATACCCGCAACCACAATATTGAAGAGCCACTTTTGATAAGTCTGGAAAAATCGGTTGATGAACTGGATGGAGTCATCAGGTCTGTTGTGGAACGCACCTCTTTTTAATTTGCGAATCCGGGTGATATTATATTTGCGTATATGTTGCATCCCCTTAGAGTACATATCGAATCTGTGAGTAAGCTTACCGATGAAGAGTTTGAGTATATCCTAAGCCATTTTACTGCCGTAAAGTATAAGAAGCATAATATGCTGGTACGGGAAGGCGATCTGGTAAAGCATGAATACTTTGTACTGAAAGGCTGCCTGCGTTCCTATATCACGCACCCCGATACCGGTAAAGAGTTTACCTATAGCTTTGCTGCTGAAAACTGGTGGATATCTGAACGGGAGGCTTTTACCAAAGGCGTTCCGGCAGCAACAGCGATAGAATGCCTGGAAGATTGTGAGCTGCTGGCTTTATCACACGACAACCGGATGAAGCTGGGCCGTGAACTGTGGAAGTACGAACATTATGTGGCGGAGAAAGGTGCGCTGGGGTATGTGGCCATACAAAAGCGGATGCAACTGATGCTGATGGGCAGTCCTAAAGAACGCTTTGAAAACTTTGTTGAGCAGTACCCGCAGTTATATAGCCGTATATCTAAAACCATCATCGCCTCCTACCTCGGGGTATCGCGGGAAACTATAAGCCGTTTGTACCGGAAATAACGGCACAAAAGTCACAGTTTTAAAGTGCGTTTTGTGCCCTGTGCCGCCATAAGCATGGCCGAAGTTTGTGTTAAAATTAAAAGATGATGACACAAACTAATTTACCAGGCTTTAGAAGATGTATGCTGGTATGCATACTCCTGATCGGTTTCTATGCTGCCAATGCCCAGCAACCAGGTGCTGCCCTACCCTCCCAGCCAGGCTATTACCGCATGCCCATAGGCGAAGCCGAGGTAATAGCAATATCAGACGGAACCCTTCCATTAAACCTCCATACGTTACTGCACGAAGCTAAGCCCGGCGAGCTGGATAAGCTGCTGCATCAGAACTTTCTGGACAGCGTGGTGGAAACATCCATTACTGCTTTTGTGGTAAAGAGCGCCGGACAGCTGATATTGATTGATGCGGGATGCGGTAGCTTTTTCGGGCCATCGCTGGGCAAACTGCAGCAAAACCTGCTGGCAGTGGGTATACACCCGGAGGATATTACCATTGTACTGCCTACCCATTTGCACGCCGACCATGTTGGCGGACTGGTGAAGGATGGTAATAGGGCATTTCCCAACGCAACCGTGTACATCAGCCAGCCGGAGGCAGATTTCTGGCTCAATGCAGCTAACAAACAAACCGCCAATAAACGTGCTCAACCCTTTTTTGATGGCGCTCAGGCAGCAATAGCCCCCTATCAAAAGGCAGGAAAAGTGAAAACCTTTCAACCAGGTAGTCAGCTGTTTCCCGGCCTGTCATCTGCCCCTTCCTTTGGGCATACACCCGGCGAATGTTTTTATATACTGGAAAGCAAAGGACAAAAGCTGCTGTTCTGGGGCGATATAGTACATGCAGGCGCAGTACAGTTTGCCAACCCCGGCATTACCATTGATTTTGATGTGGATCTGGCAGGCGCTAAGGCTACCCGTAAAAAGGCATTTGAAGAGGCAGCTAAAAATGGATACTGGATTGCAGCGCCACACCTCTCTTTTCCGGGTATTGGTCATCTGAAAGCCTCCGGTAACCATTATGAATGGATACAGGCTAATTACAGCGCGCTAACTGTGAATGAATAGTAAGCCACCTGGTGGCTTTTAATAAAACGGCCGTCCTGCTTATAAAAGAGGGCGGCCGTTATTCTGTCTCGGTTTAGCCGATATAAACAAATCGGGAGAAAACTACTTATACTATTTTCAACACCACCGCGTACGGCTGCGCCGTTTTTTGATCGGGTAGGTTTACTAACAGTTCTGTACTGCTGCGTTTGTGTGTAAGCTCCGCGCCACCCACCAGCTGCACTTTGTTGATATCTCCCGGCCATAAGGGGTTACCGGCACTTAAGCTTTTAATACGTGCCACACCCTCTTCCGGCCAGCCCATCAGCACGGCGTACAGGGTTTTACCTTTCAGTGTAAAACGGATGTCGGTTGCGTCCATGCGTTTGCCTTTGCCTTCGTTAAAGCCCTGGGCCGATAAAGGCGCTGCGTTTTCCATGGCAGGCCCTTCGCCCAGTACTTTCCACGGGGTGGTATCGTAAATACATTCACTGTTTACCTGCATCCAGGCGGCTACCTCTTCCAGTATGGCGCGCTCCTGCTCATCAATGCTGCCGTTGCCTTTAACCGGTACGTTTAATAAAAAGTTGCCGTTTTTGCTCACCACATCTACCAGGGTTTGTACCACGGTGCGGGCGCTTTTATAGCCTTTATGGTCGTACACACGTTTATCGTAGTGCCAGTTGCCTAGGCAGGTGTCGGTTTGCCAGGTAAAGGGTTCTATTACATTGCTCTGGCCGCGTTCAATATCCCATACCAGGCATTGGCGCTGCATTTCATCCAGTATTTTACCAAACACTACTGCATCCAGCCGTCCATTGTTGCGTTGTATGCTTTTGTTGTAATGGTGGGCTGTTATTTTCAGGCCTATATCGTTAATAGGATGAAAAGGCAATACCGTATCATCAAAGTAAATCAGCTCCGGTTCGTATTTATCAATCAGCTCAATGGTTCTTTTGTAAAACAGTTCGCAGTAGGCTTTGGAGGGTAATGCCACGCCGTTGCCCCAGTGCCACTGCGCATGAATATTCAGGTTGTTTTCTGTACTGCTTAAAGGGTGGTTCTGAGTATATAAATCCTGCGGATCAAGCCCTTCCCACCACAGGCCTTTGCCGTCTGCTTTGGTAAGTTTGCCATCGTACGGTACGCCCTGCAAAGGGCCTTTTTTATCAGCCAGCTGTGCGGTTTCATACCATGTCCATGCGTGGGCCGCATGCACGCTTACGCCAAACGGCAGGCCCGCTGCTTTAGCGGCTTTGGCCCAGCCGCCAATGATGTCTTTTTTAGGGCCCAGGTTTACGGAATTCCAGTAGTGGTGTTTGCTGTTCCACAAATCCAGGTTATCGTGGTGGTTGGCCATGGCAAAAAAGTATTTTGCCCCTACCCTTTTATAAAAGTTCACCAGTTCTTCCGGGTGCCACTCGTCTGCCTTCCACTGGTTTATTACATCTTTAAACCCAAACTTAGAGGGATGGCCATATTTTTTAACATGATAGTTGTACTGGTCGCTTCCTTCTTCATACATGCCGCGTGCATACCAATCGCCATATTCCGGTTCGCACTGTGGCCCCCAGTGTGCCCATATACCAAACTTGGCTTTCTTATACCACTCCGGTACCTGGTAGCCCTGCAGCGAGTTCCAGGTGGGTTGAAAGCGGCCTTTTGCCATATATCCGTCAGAGCCGTCTAACAGGCCCATGGCATTGCCTTTGGTAGCTAACAGGTAAGCAGGTACAGCCATTCCCAGCTGTTTCAGTAACATTCTTCTATCCATGGTTGCTGTTGTTGGTGGTTTGTTGTATACAATCGTTGCTCAAAACTAGCTGTCTGTAATGAAACATCTTTGACCGGATTCGACTTTGTATTATATATATCCGACACTGGCTTTTTATCATCCGATGGGTTCCGGGGTAGTCAACGCATCACCGGCACTTTCGGCTACAACAAAAGGCGTTTAGGATAAAGGAACCTTTTCATATGACTTCATTTTTGTATCGACTAAAAGATACAACATGACATTCAACAGTAACCTGAACATGCTGCTTATTGTACTGGCTTCCTGTATGGGCACTACCATGGCAATAGCTCAGTCAACAGGTAATTTTAAAGGAAAAATTATCGATCACGCTACCAAGCAACCCATTACAGGCGCCAGTGTTTACATGGCTGCAACGCAGTCCGGAGCTACTACAGGTTCGGGCGGGGAATTTACTATCAACGGCATAACACCTGGCAGCTATGCGGTAACCATTACGCATATTGGCTTTCAAACCAAATTGATCAGTGAAATAACAATCGTGGCCAACAAAACCTACTATTCGGAAATAGAACTGTTGGAAGAAGCAGGAAAAATGAATGAGGTGGTTGTAAGAGCCAATAGATTCAGCAGTGAAAGAAATCCGCTTACCCCTGTTTCTACCTTTTCCTATTCCAGAGAGGAAATTTTCAGAAACCCCGGCGCACAGGGGGATATTATGCGCGCCTTATCCAGCCTGCCGGGGGTGGTAAGCAGTGGCTCGCAATTTTCTGCTATTGCAGCGCGCGGGCAGGGTACGCGGGATAACATTTATATGGTAGACGATATTCCTATGTTCGATCTATCGCACCTGGAGGCAGAAGGTTACGCCTCCGGGTTTAACGATCCCAATGGTGGGCGGTTCAGCATTTTTGCACCCAGGGTAATAGACAATGTCACTTTTCAAAATGGCGGTTTTGATGCAACGTACGGGCGAAGGTCTTCTTCCATGCTTGCATTGGGCGTAAAGGAAGGCAACAAAGCAAGCTGGTCGTTCAGCGGTCAGTTTGATTTATTAGGGGCAACCCTGATGGCAGATGGCCCTGTTTCTAAAAAAACAAGTGTTTTTGCCTCTGCCCGTTACCAGAATTTTGCAGTGCTGATTAATATGCTGAACGAGCAACGTACGGCTATTTCCTTTGGAGATTATTTAATCAAAACCACTACCCAACTCAACGAAAAGAACAAGCTGTCTGTGATTGCCATGTATAACCCCGAGCGGCCCTACAGAACTATTGATGACGTGGAACCCGGCATAAACCTGAATGAGGATAACAGCGGCGGCACCATGTTATTTAATCACAGGGGCAGCAAAGCGCTGGCAGGCCTCAATTTGCGTACGCTGCTTAACTCCGGCAGCTATCTGAACAATGTGTTATACTACCGGTCATCTACGGTAGATAACCGCTTTGGCAGGTATACGCCTTCTCTTACAACAGGCGGAGAAGTGATAGACCCGAAACACGGCATATACGAGGCAAACCTGAGAACCATCAAAAACGATCAGCAGGAAATAGGCTATCGCTCTATTTATACCAGGCGCTTTAACAGCGTAACCTTAAAAGCCGGCGTGGATGCCATGCTGGTAAACCTTGATTATGCAAGAACACTCAGCCATACCGATACACTGTATAGCTACCGCACCAATGATATTCCGCTCAATTCAACGCATCATTTTCAGGTGGTAACCCCCGCTTATTACAATTCGGTTTTTGATGACAATGCTTTTAATGGATCTGGTTATGTAACCTTATCCTGGCAGGTTACCCATGCGCTTACCCTTAACCCCGGTGTACGGTACGACTATACCGGTTTTACCCAACAACATACTCTTTCGCCCCGGTTAAGCGGCAGCCTTACTATCAATGACCGGCAAAGCATCAATTTTGCTTCAGGTATTTACTACACAGATGCCGCCTATGCCGATATCGCAGGTCAGTCAGCCGGCAATCAACTAAAAAACGAGCGCGCTATTCAATCCATTCTGGGCTATAAAATTCAGTTTTCAGGTGATTTGAAATTTGTAGCCGAAGGCTGGCATAAGCAGTTTAACGATGTGGCAGTACAACCCAACAGAAACCAAAGCCTTATCACCAACAATGGCAGTGGAACTGCTTATGGCGGGGATATCAGCCTCACCAAAAGGTTGTCGAAAAACTACTATGGACAAATCAGCTATTCCTATATACACAGCAAAAGAGACGACCACGATGGCAGGGGCACTTACAACCATAATTTCAGCATACCGCATACCATCAGTGTAATGGGTAGTTACAAGCCCAATAACAAATGGATTTTTTCCGGTAAATTCCGCTACAGCACCGGCCGCCCTACCGATGATTATATCGTACATCAGAATGTATTGAACAATCCCGCTTATATGAGGGCTTCACAGGAAATAACCGCGGTGAACGGCAAAAGACTACCTGATTTTTTTAGCCTGGATGTAAGAGCAGACTATAATATACCTACCAGATGGGGCCTTTTTTCTGCCTTTGTTGATCTGGTGAATATCAATAACCGGTTTAACCTGAATGCAGAAGTATTTGTACCCAATACCGGCCAGGTATCTAACGTAGGGCTGGGCGTGTTTCCCACCTTCGGTGTAAGGGTAGAGTTGTAATTTCAGCCATCATTTGTAGCATCAGCAGTAAAATAGATAACAATGAATAACAATATTATACGTATCAGTTCTATTGCCGAGGGACATAAGGCGCAGCAGCTGCCACCGCCTGCACATCCGCTCATCAGTATTGTGAATTGCGAAGACATGAATCCCCGGGCAGTAGGAAATCCTGGCGTAAGAGTGCTGCTGGATTTATATACTATTTCCATCAAAACGAATTGTAATAAAATACCGTACGGACATCAGCAATACGATTTTGAAGCAGGCATGATGGCTTTTATGGCACCCAACCAATTGCTGGGAACAAGAGATGTTTCCGATCCGCAACCCAAAGGCTGGATGATGTTTATACATCCCGACTTTTTCTGGAACACCCCTTTGGCAGAGAAAATAAGGCAGTACGAATTTTTTGACTATGCGGTGAATGAAGCTTTATTCCTTTCCGAAAAAGAACAGGCCCTTATTAACGGCATCTTTGATAATATACGCCTGGAGTATCACTCCAATATTGATAAGTTCAGCAAGCAGATCATGATTTCGCATCTGGAAAATTTACTGAGCTATGCGGACCGGTTTTACAACCGGCAATTCATTACCCGGGAAAAAAGCAGCCACCAGTTGCTGGACAAGTTGAATAAACTGCTTCTGGATTACTTCAATAGTGATGATCTGGCTATAAAAGGACTTCCCACCGTGCAGTTGATATCAGAAGCGCTCAACGTGTCACCCGGTTATTTAAGAGGGTTGCTGAAAGCGTTGACCGGCCAGAGCACACAGCAGCACATTCACGACAAACTCATCGAAAAGGCCAAGGAAAAATTATCGACTACCCGGTTATCTGTAAGCGAAATTGCCTATGAACTGGGTTTTGAACACATGCAGTCGTTCAGCAAATTATTTAAACAAAAAACCCGGCAAAGTCCGTTAGAGTTCAGGGCCCTGTTCAACTGATAGGTACTAAAACAGCCGGGAAAATGTCCCGGCTGTTTTTTTAACCTGTTGCTATTTATCGGTACTAATACTTTCTGCCTGCAAATGATAAATGCGGTTCATCAGTACCCACTTCTGCCCTTCTTTAGCCCAGGGCAGCGGTTGCTGAAATTTCCACATCAGCTGTTCCCACTGCTGTACCACAGGGTTGTTAACATCCATATCCTCTTTCTTTTCAAAAGAAAAGCGGTCGTCTGTATCCATGATCATAACTAACCGGTTACCCGTACGGTAAATTTCCATACCGGTAATACCGGCCTCCTGTATGCTTTGGGTTATTTCGGGCCATCCGTTTTCTGCACGGTGCCATTGCTCATACTCCTGTATCAGTGCCGGGTCATCTTTTAAATCCAATGCCAGTATATACCTTTTCATATGCCTGAAGCTGCTGCTGAGTAAATGGGTTTAGTGCAGAACGAAGATAACCGCTGCGCCCTTTCAGTTCTTCTAAAAAAACTACTTTGTTTTATACAAATCAGACTAATACCCCGTGTTCTGCCCCAACGCCGGGTTAATATCCCATTGCGATTGTGGTACGGGCCACAGTTCATTTCTGCCCGCTACAAAGTTTCTCCGCTGGTAAATAAAAAAGCCGTTGGCATCTACCGGGTAGTCTTTATAATTAGCCGGGTCGTTGGTAAGCTTCATGCCGGTAAACTGTCTGTTCAGTTCGGTAGCAGCGGTGCCCCAGCGCAGAATATCGTAGTAATGCAGCCCTTCAAAAGCCATCTCCACCAAACGCTCGCGGCGTACAATGGGGCGCAGTGTGGTGGCAGCTGTTGCCGTAACGGGTGGCATGTTCACCGTAGCACGACCCCGCACCAGGTTAATAGTAGCATCCAGTAACGCCTGATCTATCGGGTCGCCCGCTTCCATTTTCGCTTCCAGATAACTCAGCAGCACCTCCGGATAACGGATGAGCGAAAAGTTGCCGCCATAGTTCATCAGGTTGCCGGAGAAAGTGCTATCCATATACTTGTTAATGCAATAGCCGCTCCAGTTGTATTTGTTCATTCTGTCCGGCGAGTTAGAGCCGGGTGTGCTTACAAACAGATTGCCTTTAAACCGCGTGCGGTTGTTAATCATAATGGTATAATCCAGCCGGGGGTCGCGGTTATCGTACGGATTGTTTTTATCGTACAAAGGCGATTCGCTGATGGTTTTACCATCTTTACATTCAAAGCTTTGTACCAGCTCGTTATAAGGCGAATACTGGTGCCAGCCGCCAAAGGCCTCGGGATACAGGTACTGCGGCGTTACATGCCCGTAGGTATCTTCTATAAACTGCGAGGCCATGATAATTTCCTTACTGTTCTCCCCCACCTGCATAAACAACTGCCGGTAGCCGTTCTGATCAATTACGTACGTGCCATTGTCTATAATGGTTTTGTAAGTAGCAGCAGCTGCTGTCCATTTTTTCATAGCCATCTGCACGCGGCCCAGTATGGCCAGCGCTGCACCACGCGTCATACGTCCGTTTTCAGCCGCAATGCGGGTAAGCGGTAAAGCGGCATTGTTATCCTGCAGGTCTTTCTCCACAAAAGCCCATACTTCTGCCTGCGGCGTGCGGGTAATGCTGTTGGCTTCTGCAACGGTAAGCAGGTGTTTGGGCAAAGGCACCGCACCGTAATACAGCGCCATGTTAAACAGTTCGTAAGCGCGTATGGTGCGTACTTCTGCTGCCATCATGGCTTTTTTAGTGGCATCCATGGCAATGCCATCGATATGATCGAGAAAGTTATTGCAGGTGGCAATTTTCTTATAAGAGTTGGCCCATACGTTATTGATAAGCCAGTAGGCCGAAGTAAGCGTGCCATCTGTTACATGGTCGGGTATCAGTTCTTTTTCAGAACCCAGGCCCGCCATCATATCCAGATGTATCATATCCCGCGGCATCCAGAAGGTTTCGCCTGTCCAGCCCGCGCCTATGTTATAGCAGCCGGTTAAAGCCAGAGTGGCATCTTTTTCTGTTTTCCAGAAAGTGGCATCGGAAATGGCATCCAGCGGCTGTTTATCCAGAAAAGCTTTTTTGCAACCGGTACTGCAGGCCGCCACAATAGCCAGTACACTTATATATTTTTTCATGGTAATCATGTTTTGTTAAACCAATAGCATCCGTTAAAAAGTAGCATTGAGGCCGAAAGTAAGTACACGCGTAAGCGGGTAAAACTGCGACCCATCGCCGGTGGACATATTCATTTCCGGATCCCATCCTTTGTAAAAATGATTCAGGCTAAACAGGTTTTGTCCGCTGAAATACAAACGTAACCGGCTCAGCTTAGCGCGGCGCGTAAGTGCCTCCGGTAAGGTGTAACCCACCTGCAGGCTTTTCAGGCGTACAAAGCTGGCATCGCGGTTCCAGTAGGTTGATGACATAATGGTGCCACTGCCGCCGTTTAACGCGGTCAACTTAGGGTAAGCCGCATTGGGGTTAGGGTTGTCTGCCGTCCAGCGGTTATCTGCCTGCCAGCGCTGTATTTGTCCGCCGTTGTAAAAGCCAAACGCTGCGTAACTACCTATCTGTTTCTGGTAGCCGCCCAGGCCCTGGGCCAGCATATAAAAATCAAAGCCTTTGTAGCTGGCAGTAAGGGTAAGGCCATACGTGTATTTAGGTATGGTGTTGCCAATTACTTTTCTGTCGTAAGTGGCATCCACCTTACCATCGGGTTTGCCGTCCGGGCCGCTGATATCTTTATAGCGTACAAAACCCGGCTCGGCCGCATAGGGTTGGGATGCGTATTTAGTAATGTCATTATTATCCACAAACAGTCCGTCTGCCTCATAGCCATAAATTACGCCTATCGGCTGACCTACAAACAGGTTGCTGCCCAAATCGTTCCGCAGGCCGTTCGCCAGCGAGGTAACGCGGTTACGGGTATAGGAGAAGTTAGGCGCTATGCCCAGCTTAACCGGCCCTATGTTCTGGTTGTAGTTTACCGATACTTCAAAGCCGGTATTTTTAACCGAGCCAATGTTTACCGGTGAGGTAGACAGGCCCAGTACCGAAGCCGTAGCTACCGTGTACAGTACCCCGGTAGTTTTTTTATCAAACCAGTCAAACACCATACCCAGCCTGCCGTTGAGTATACTCAGGTCAAACCCTATATCGGTGGTTTGGGTACTTTCCCAGGTAATAGCTGCGTTGCTTAAACGGGTGGTAGCAGCACCGGAGGTAAGTACGCCGCCAAAGGTATAGTTCTGCCCCAGGCTAATCAGGTTCTGATAAGGATAGGTGCCTACGTTCTGGTTACCCAGCTTACCCCAGCTGGCGCGCAGCTTCAGGTTGTTTACCCAGTACAGGTTGTTTTTAACAAAAGTCTCTTCTGAAATACGCCAGCCGGCGGAGAAAGAAGGGAAATACCCCCATCTGCCTGCAGAAGGAAAGCGCGAAGTACCATCACCCCGCAGGTTGGCTTCCAGCAGGTATTTACCCTTGTAAGCATAGTTCAACCTGCCAAAGTAACTGCGGATAGCCCACTCGGTGGCAGAGCCCTCGTTGGTCATACCCGTGGCAGAGCCTGCATTCAGCTCGTACAGCAGCGCGGTAGGAAAGTCTTTTCTGAAAGCACGCAGGTAGTTATCGTTGTATTTTTCCTGCGAAGCACCTGCCAGTACTGTAAAAGCATGATCTTTTATGGTGTAGTTGTACGTAGCCAGCGCCTGCAGCGTTAACTGTGCGCCCTGGCCTGAGGTAACTGTAAGGTTGTTGGGGCCTACATATTTATTGGCATCAAACTGAAAGTCTGCCGCATAATCTTTGTTGTAATAATCCCAGAAGTTATAACCTGCTTTACCGCTCAGGCTAAGGCCTTTCAGCGGCTGCCATATCAGCTCACTGCTACCCAGGAAGTATTTGTTGCTGCCTTTGTAAAAAGCGCCGCTGGCCAGCCAGGCTTCGTGGCCGTAGTTATCCTGGTAGCCATAGGTGCCGTCACTTTTTCTGCCGGCATATACAGGGCCTTCCCGCAGGGCATAGTTAATCATGCTGTTCATACCCCCATCATACTGGCGGGGTGAATTTTGAGAGGCGCTGTAGCCCTGCAGACTTACCTTCAACATCAGGTTATCAGAAAGCTTACCATCATCATTCAGCAGAAAATTATATTTCTTATATCCGTTCTGCGTTACAATACCATCCTGTGTAAGATAGCTTACGGCAAAGTTGTAGCGGTTGCGCTCGTTACCACCCATAAACGAAAGGGCATGGTTGCTCTGGAAACCGGAGCCCGAAGTAAGCAGGTTGTTGTAATGCGGTACGTTGGGGTAGTTATCAGGATCGCTCTGGTTGCGGAACTTTTCAATTTCCGCATCGGTATATACATTGCTGTAGCCCGCATTTTTATTGGCCTCGTTGCGTAGCGTAGCATACTCCCACGAAGGCACAAAATCCGGCAGTTCCGTGGCTTTTTGCCAGCCCACATAACCGTTGTAGTTTACCTGCAGCTTACCGCTTTTGCCGCGTTTGGTCTCAATCAATATAACCCCGTTGGCTGCACGGCTACCGTAGATGGAAGCCGAAGCCGCATCTTTTAATACAGAAATGCTGGCAATGTTGTTAGGGTCTACATCGTTAATAGAAGTAGCCAACCCATCTACCAGTACCAGCGGGCCGCCACCGGCACCATAGCTACCAACACCACGTATCACAATATCTGCCCCGTTATTGCCGGGCTGGCCTGCACCTTGCGATACCACTACGCCCGGCGCCAGACCCGCCAGTGCCTGAGACGTTTGGGTAATAGGCCTGTTTTCCACATCTTTTGTGGATATGGTAGCTACCGAACCGGTAAGGTTTACCTTTTTCTGCGTGGCATAACCTACCACCACCACATCGTTTAACGAATCTACTGCGGCCTCCAGGCTAATAGCATACGTACCTGCGGCTGTTAACGCCACCTCTTTGGTATGGTAGCCCAGCGCCGTAATTACCAGCTGCTTTTCGCCGGCGTTTAATACCAGGGTAAACGTACCCTGATCGGTACATACCGTGCTGGATTTGCTGAGCTTGGCGGCTACCACCGCACCGGCAACAGGCCGCCCGTCTGTAGCGTGTACCTCGCCGGTAATGGTTCTGCTGCCCGTTTGAAACGCCGCTGCGGGCAGTATATAACAGCAAAAACTGACAATTGTGGCAATAAGCACGCGTTTGAGCGGTGCGCCACTCATTAAACAGGGTAACATAATTGTTGTTTGAAGTTTGTAATGGGCATACAATAGCTGCATGCCTTAGGTAAAGACATCTATACGATGCTTTCGTGGAGCTGGCTCCTGTAAATGGTTCTTATTTTCTTTGCGTACTCATATGGCAACATTCAGCATGTTAGTGAATAAAACGGGATAGTATGAATTCTTACAATCGTAAATCAAAGCTAGAAATAGGCAAATGAATATCTTTGACCGGATTCGACTTTGTATTATATAAATCCGACATTGCCATTATGAGCCGCAGAATACTCAAACATACCTTTCCCCTGCTGAACATTGACTACGTAAGCCTTGATAAGCGTTGGAACTATAAAAACGTACTCAGCCCCTACTATCGTTTGTATTATATAGATCAGGGATGTGGCGATATAACCAATGGCAAAGAGCACTGGCTGCTGGAGCCAGGTTATATGTATCTGATACCCGGCTTTACCCTTTGCAACCTGCATTGCGCCAGTAACATGGGCCAATACTTTATACATTTTTTTGAAGATGCCGCTAACAGCATTTCGCTGTTTCATAACCACCGCACCATATTTAAAACACCCGCCAACGACATGGATATAGCAGGCTTTAAACGCCTGCTGGAGATAAACCCGCACCGCAAAATAAACCGCAGCGACAACCCTATGGTGTACGAAAAAAACATTTACTACAAAGAGTATGAAGCACTGAACAACCAGCAACCCTACGCGCTGTTTATAGAAACACAGGGCATACTGCTGCAGCTGGTAGCACGGTTTATAGGCCTGCAACAAGGCAAGCAGGATGTAACCAACGGCATACCCGCTAAAATAGTAGACCTGCTGGGCTATATTAACCTGAACCTTAACCAGGCCATTACCGTAAAGAAGCTGGCCGATATGACCAATTACCACCCGGACTATTTAAGCCGCCTGTTTATGAAGCTTACCGGCGAGCGGCCACTCAGTTACATACACACCAAGCGTATTGAAAGGGCGCAATACCTGCTGGTGACTACGCAGCTATCGTTGACGGAGATTGCGGAGGCTACGGGGTTTGATAACCTGCCCCATTTTTCGAGGGTGTTTAAGAATAAGACGAGTTTGCCGCCGGCGCGGTATCGGGAGCAGCAGTTTGGGAGTTGAGGTCAGTCTGGTGTGGAAGCCGCATGTTTAGCTGCCTCTTCTTTCCTGCTAGTCAAATAAGCCGTTGTCATTTAGTTAATCACAATTACCCATGTCATCCTGCAGCTGGTGCATCCCAATAAAAGGGAGGCACACAAGGATCACACTTAAATTTAAGTAATTTACCCAATGAGTGTCCTTCCGACTTCTTTTTCACGAATACATAGGCCAGATCAAGGTATTCTTCAATTTCTTTTCCGTTTTCGTCACGCCCTTTTAGTACCACAGAATAGTGTTTCCCGTCCTGCAAAGCCTTCCTAAACACCTCCTTAACCGTAACCCTTCGCAACGGATCGTCCTTGCAACAACTGCACCATAACACCACAACAGATTCCTTTTTCAGATAGGTTACCGCTTTCTCTGCCTGTTCCGGCGTTAGCGTGGCCAACTGATCAGCTTTTGCCAGTAACGTCATCAACAAAAGCAGCATTACAACTACAGATCTTTTCATAAAACTTGTTTATGGGTTTATCAAAGTTTCGTAAGGAAGATTAAAAGAACCGTCTGTTATGCTGATAGCCTGCCCCGCCAGATTGCGCACCGTGCCGGAGAATGAACCCTTAATACCGTCTTTGCTGATGGCTTCTATTTTCACAGTAAAAACATCATCTGAGTTAGAAGTATTATAAAGCAAAGTTCCATCCGGTTGCTGCACAGCGTAACGTGCTATCATATTGGGTTCCGCAGGTGTAACATACGTACCCGGGCCAATATTGCCGCCCAGTCGCCATATTTCAAAGTCCAGAGAAGGCGGCACAGGTCCGCCGGAAGTGGGATAAGATTCTTCATACCCGCCAACCACAATATGCTCCCAGCGGTTATCATTACCCCCGCCCTGGAAGTTAACAGTGTGGAAATCTACTTTTCTGCCACCAACAGCAGCCCTGAAGAAATAATCGCCGGTGGAAGGAGAATCGCCTCCGCCTTTATCTTTTGAACAAGCGTTCAGGCAGAGCACAGTAATTACCATACAAAGTGGCGTCAGGAATGTTTTCATAGCGTTGTTTATTTCAGGAATGGATAATGCAACAAAGTTATCAGAAGTTTCCTACTTAGGAAATACCAACTTTTGTCGTTTTTTTTCTACTGGTTTTCTGGTATTTTTAAAGCTCAACACCATACCCCACTTTTACATTGTCAATTACCACATGCGTGTAAAACTGTTTCACATCCGGATTGTCCATGAAGTATTTTTTCGAAAACTCTTCGTAATCCTTCATACTTCTGGCATTAACAATAATCACAAAATCGTAGATGCCTGCCACGTAATAACATTGCATTACCTGCGGGCATGCCAGAATCAGATGTTTAAACCGGTCTACCATGGCAGAATTACCCAGGTGTAAAGAAACCTCTACCACGCAGGACATTCCCAAACCAACCGCCGAAGGAGAAACAACGGATACATCGGCCACTATTACCTTGTCGCGCCTTAGCCTTTGCAAACGCCTTTGCACCGCACTGGTGCTTAAATTAACCAGCGCACCCAGCTGCTGTGCCGTCATCTGATTGTCTTTCTGAAGATAATTGAGCAGTACTGCATCAAGCTCATCCACTCCCTGCATATTTTACCCGTTTTAGCTAACACTCACACAAATATTGTGCATCTATAAAGGCAATTTAGTCAAAATGTGCAGTTGTGCCGGCCTAATTTTGAACCCTTAAACACACCAACCACATTGCTACAAATTATGATAAAGAAAGTATCCGCCACATCTGTAAACGCACTACTATTGCTAACTATTATGTGCTTTTATCTGCAGCCGGTGAGCAGCCAGAAGCCAACGCCAATCACCCAAAATACCATGATGGGAATTGATACTTTTATCGGTAACCGAATAAGGCAATCCGGTATGGTGGGCCTGGCAGCGGCGCTGATAGTAGATAAAAAAGTAGTGTGGAGTAAGGGCTATGGTTTTGCAGACAAAGAAAGCGGCCGGCCTTTTACAACCAACACCATCATTAACCTGGGCTCTATCGGCAAAGTGTTTACGGGTGTTTGCCTGATGAAGGCGGTTGAGGCGGGTAAACTGTCGCTCGATGAAGATATTAACCATTACCTGCCCTTTCAGGTGCGTAACCCAGACTTTCCGGATGACAAAATTACCTTGCGCCACATTGCAACACATACATCCGGCATAACAGACAGAGCCCCAGTTTACGACAGTACTTATTTTTATGGTGGCGACCCGCCTGAACCATTAGAAAAATTTCTGCAGGATTATTTTCTTCCGCAGGGCAGGTTTTATGCAAAGGATAATTTCCTCCATCATAAACCCGGCACTTACCGCGAGTACAGCAATATAGCAACAGCACTGGCGGGCTATATTATAGAGCGTGTTACCGGAGAGCAGCTGAACCAATACAGCAGGCAGCACATCTTCACCCCCCTTGGCATGAAACACACGGGCTGGTTTTTTCGGGAGATTGATGTTAAAAACCATTCCAGCCATTACGATATGCAAAATGATACCCTTAAAAAGATACCGCTGTATGGCCTTACCACCTACCCCGATGGTGGCGTAAGAAGCTCTGTAAATGAACTGTCCCGCTTTTTTATAGCTATGCTCAACAACGGTGAATATAACGGCAAACGTATACTGCGTAAGGAATCCGTTGCAGAAATAACCAGGTATCAGTTTACCCCTGCTAACAAGCCGGAGAACGTAAACATTCAAAAACTCAATTCCGGATTATTCTGGGCCACTAAACAAGGTGCAACAAGAATTGGCCATGGCGGTACCGACCCCGGTGTAAAAACAGAAATGCTGTCAGACCTTTCCAAAGAGGTAGCTGTAATTATATTTACCAACACCAGCCTGAGCGATAAAAATCTGTTCAGGTTCTATGTGTCTGTTATGGATGAGTTATTCAGGCGGGGGGCTGAAATAAAAGCGGGAAACGCACACACTAGCATCACCGGGCCGTAATGCCCGGTGCATTACCTTATTTCAGAGGTACGCCTTGATAAGTGTTAGAACTATAAAAATCTACTCATCGCTTGTATTGTATAGATCCGGGATGTGGCGATATAACCAATGGCAAAGAGCACTGGCTGCTGGGGGCAGGTTATATGTATCTGATACCCGGCTTTACCCTTTGCAACCTGCATTGTCCCGGTGGCATGGGCCAATACTTTATTCATTTTTTTGAAGGTGCCGCCAACAGCATTTCGCTGTTTCATAACCACCGTACCATATTTAAAACACCCACCAACGACATGGATATAGCAGGCTTTGAGCGGCTGCTGGAGATAAACCCGCACCGCAAAATAAACCGCAGCGACAAACCCATGGTGCACGAAAAAACACTTATTATAAAGAGTATGAAGAACAGAACAACCCTACGCCCTGTTTATAGAAACACAGGGCATACTGCTGCAGCTGGTAGCGCGGTTTATAGGCCTGCAACAGGGCAATCAGGATGTAACCAACGGCATACCCGCTAAAATAGTAGACCTGCTGGGCTATATTAACCTGAACCTGAACCAGGCCATTACGGTAAAAAAGCTGGCCGATATGACCAATTACCCCCCGGACTATTTAAGCCGCCTGTTTATGAAGCTTACGGGCGAGCGGCCGCAATAACTGCGGATGATTACGCAGCTATCGCTTACGGAAATAACGGAGGCTACGGGATTTCATAACCTGCCGCATTTTTCGAGGGTGTTTAAGAATAAGATGAGTTTGCAGGCCGCGAGGTATAGGGTGCAGCAGCTTGGGAGTTGAGGCATATACATTTAATGGATATGCAAGAAGCTATTTTAAAAGATATGATAAATATCAGAATAATATTGTATAGTTGTTTTTTTTGCTAAAAAAAACTAATTTAGTTCCAACCTTGTCTGTAAAAAATGCTACTTAATCCTGATTTAGAAAATAAAGCAGCATGCCAGAATAGTTTTGATACTTTTTTTAGCATAAAAGATATTGCATTTTGGCAACTGAATAATCACACATCCAACGTTGAGCTTCCTACGCTTCAACGAACTTTTGTATGGCGTCCTAACCAAATTGAAGAATTATGGGATTCTTTATTGAGAGGATTTCCTATTGGTTCGTTTTTGCTTTCTCAAACTGGCAAAAGTCTTTATTTATTAGATGGTCAACAACGTGCAACAGCAATAGCACTGGGATTCTATAACCCATGGACATCTAATCAAAATGAGCGGTTTTGGTCATTAAGAAATGTTCCTTCGCTTTGGATAGATTTAGCTCCTCAGGTAAAAACGCTTAACCAGCGGTTCGTTCCCCGATTAATTACTCGTTCTCATCCTTGGGGGTATCAAAGGAAAGATAATAAATCAGCATTAACCGTTAGTGAAAAAAGAAAAGCTCTGTTCCTATTAAGAAAACACGAATCCAATTCTGAAGGTGGATATACCAAATTCGATTTAAAAAATGTATTTCCGTATGACTGTGACATATCTGTTCCTCTCTCTTTTCTTTTAGAGGCAGTTGTGTCTAATGATCACTCCTGGAAAGAACATTTGTTTTTAAAGTGTGAGAATTTGTTACCAACTAAAATTATAAAATCCAAGGACTCGGACGAGGATTATTTAGTGAAATTACAAAGAGCGTTAGACTCATCCGATGTCGATGTATTTTTTAATGGTATTAAAAGATTAGTAGACTTCAAAGTTCCTGCAATAGTCATAGAAAGTAAAGTGTTGCAAAATGATAGTGATGAAAATGAATCGGGAGAAAATCCGACACTATTTGTTAGATTAAATTCGTCAGGAACGCATATCGGTGGCGAAGAGTTAATTTACTCTATCTATAAATCGATATTTCCGGATTCAAAAAGGCTTATAGAGCATATTGGCAGAACTTTTATTCTTTCTTCTCTTGTCGTTTCAATTGTCTCACGGATAGCTTATAGCGAAATAACCAATGGGGACTATCCGGCCGCCATGAGCGTAAATGAATTTAGAAGCCGAATTGCTAAAACATCTTTAAAGGGAAAGATGCAAAATCTAATTGGCGAGGAGATAGAAAATAGTCCTATAAAGCTGCTGTTTGATAAAGCTTTCGATATTTTACAAGGGGGGGCTGTAGGTGTTAATGTCCCTCCCATCCTAATACGAAATATAGTCAATGGTAATCCAGACTTACTATTAATATTGTTATGGTGGCTAAAATCTAATCCAGAAAAGCCCTCTAAGGATGAACAAAGGGCCATGATAGGTGGCATTATGGCTATCGGCTGGTTTTGCAAAGATGTTAAAAAGTACGTACGGCAGGTGTGGCCACATATAAATGAAGAAAAGTTTTGGACGAAGGAATTGTTTAGCAGAAAGAATATGGCGAACGCACCTTTTATGCCCTATTTGGTTGACCCCGGTATGTTGTTCTCGTTTTTAAGAAATGAAGTCACAGAGAAAAAAGTTGAATGGCATAATTTACTTCCAGAAGAAGAGGATGAACTTTACCACACTTATATAAATTTGAGTTATTATAAGGATTTAAGTTCTGACGCTATAAGAGACCGGATAAATGATATGTGGAGTAATTTTATTAGCAAACTAATTTGGAATCGTTCTTTATTAATATTTGCGCAAAGAGATTATATACGAGAACAGTTTGAGGATTATGATAGGTTTGAGAGTTTGGAAGATACAAATGTACCTTGGGATTGGGATCACATATATCCCTCCGAATGGGTATATGGTAAGCAAAATGTTGATCCAAATATTAGGCATTGGAATAACACCATCGGGAATTTAAGAGCTCTGGCATTAGAACAAAATCGAAGTGAAGGAAATGGGAAATCTCCAAAAGAGAGATTGGAAGATGCTCATAAGGACAGTTTTATTTGCAGTAATGACTGGGAATATTGGAAAGATATTACAGCGCGTGTATACAGGGATGATCGGGAAATGGTAACAAGTTATTTGAATGCGGTAGTTACCAGAATATATAACATATATAGCGAATGGTACACAACATTTAATATGGGCGGAAACTAAATTCTGGTAAAAGTGACTTGTTATATTTAAGTAAGATTGTGGCACCTAAATAGGATAAAATAAAGGAGTTAATCAGACAATGGTATCGGTTCCTATTTTGACGTTCAAAAATTAAAAGATTGAGGATAAATGATAAACTGGCAGTATTTTCCCAAGTCTCATTCGGCTCCTGATCATTTGAGAGGGATAGTATCTGATTTCGAAAGAAATTTGAATAACATAGATTCTCAAAATTTCACACTATCAAGCAATGAGGTACTAGAAAAACTTAGGGGTGGACTACAAGAACTAGGCTTTAAAGTAGAGACGGGGAAGAAACACATAGAAAAAATTAAGGTGCCGGTGTTATTTGGCAGGAATGGCTCACTAGAAAAGAGTTTTGATGCAGATGGTTATAATTCAACGACAAAAACCGTCATAGAAATCGAGGCAGGACGTGGTGTTACCAATTTTCAGTTTTTGAAGGATTTATTTCAGGCTTGTATGATGCACGACGTCGAATATTTGTGTATAGCAGTTAGAAACCTTTACATTTTTAAAAAGGATTTCGAAACAGTGGTCAATTTTTTTGATACTCTATACGCAAGTAATAGGCTTAGTTTACCATTAAAAGGAATTTTAATTATTGGATATTAATGAATAAGCTTACTGTCATTGATTTTTTTTGTGGCGCCGGCGGTTTTTCCGAAGGGTTTAGGCAACAAGGATTTGAAATTATTGCCGGGTATGATAACTGGCGGCCTGCGGTTGATACATATAATTTTAACTTCGGAGCCGGAAAAGGCAACAACCAGAATATTCTTGATTTTGAAAACAACATTGAACTCATTGAAAAGCTGCCTGACACTGATGTAATATTAGGGAGCCCTCCATGCGTTAGTTTTTCATTATCGAATAACTCCGGTAAAGCTGACAAATCTCTAGGGATAAGGCTAACCAAGGCATTTTTAAGAATAGTTGCCATTAAAAAACACAAGAAAAAATCACAGTTAAAGGCATGGTTTATGGAAAATGTGGTTCAATCTATAGATCACATAGCCAAAGATTATACGTTTAATGATCTTGAACTTTCAGAATGGGCTAAAAAGCAAAGGATAAACCCACGCGAGATAGCTTTGTCCTTATCACAGAATCACGCAACATTAAACTCTGCAGATTTTGGGTCTCCTCAACAGAGAATCAGAGCTGTTGCCGGAGAAATTATTGATAAAGGAGGTTTTGTCTTGCCTAAACACCAATATGCTCCGAAAAATAGTAGTATGAAATTGAAGGAGCATATTGTATTAGGTAAAATTAAGAGAAGCTTTCCTCCCCCAAACAGCAAAAAGGGAAGTCGAATTATAGTTGATCCATTATATGAACATATAAGCATAAATATCTCAGATTTAACAGACCACTTCTACGATACCGGCCTTTACGAATCAGAATGGCGTAATTCTCAATTCCAAAAGATCAACCACCCATATATGGGTAAAATGTCATTCCCCGAAAATGAAAACAAACCTAGCAGGACAATAACGGCCACTAAGATAGGAACTTCAAGGGAAGCCATTATTTACAAATCAGAATATAAACGCGTTGGAGATGGAGAATATCGTACTCCTACTGTTCGTGAATCAGCAAGCCTTATGAGCTTTCCTATCACATATCAGTTCATTGGAGGAGAAAATGCAAAATGTAGATTAGTAGGCAATGCGGTGTGCCCGTCTGTAAGTAGCGCGCTTGCTCGTACAGTAAGGTCTGCATTAACTCTTCCCAAAATTAAAAGGCCATTAATCAATACTAAGTTAAATCTAGATGAAGTCCCTAATCTTAATAGCTTTCAACCCAGAATATTTGACAGCCCACCTGTCAAAAAGGAAGGTGCGCTATTCAGACGTCACCCATTTAAATATGGCAACATTACAGTAACTCTTTCTAATTATGATATTATGAAAAAGAGGGATTTGAAAACTTCCAGAAATGCCAATAAATGGATTACATCTGTACAATATGGAAATGGTAATGGATTTCCTTGCCGCAAATACCCCGATGGCTATTACAGAGAAATAGAGAGCTTAATAGAAACATTTGAAAAAGGCACTCATTTCATTAAACTGATAAATAACGGCTTTTCAAAAAAGATACCGGACAAAAAGCTCTTGCAGGCAATGCATGAAGAGCAGAAAGGAATAGATGGTTTTTATACGCCTGTAGAGCTTATTACGACAGTTACTTCCCTAATTGAGTCGATCGATTTTGATGATCCAGATCATAAACTAGAAGATGAAAAGATTTTCATGAAGCCCATAGTTCCCAAAAAGCAGATATTGGCATTATATGCAATTAATAAGATATGTTCCGTAGCCAATTCCTGAGTTAAAATGAAGCCATATGATCCCAGTATATGAAAAAAATATTAAGCAACTAATTGCAGCCCCTAACAGTGGTTTCGAGCACGTATTCCTGCATATGCAGGATGCAGAAAAGGGTTCTTTTCGAAATATTCTAGTATATTTTGATAAAGTAATTGATTTTTTGCTAGAAAATACGACGGGCTTCGATGTTGAATGTTTGCACGTTCATCTTCCATTGGTATCACCCAATTTAGAAGATTTAATACTGGAATACCTTGCTGTTAAGCTTTTTTATCGTTCGCTTGCTCAAGACACTGAACAAAATGACTATATATCAAGCCGAATAAGGGCTCTGACAGTTAGAATTGCTAACCAAAGTCTACCTCCCAATGCTTCAGCAGTTAAAGGCAATAAAGCGCTCAGGATGTGGTTGGAGCAAAAGGAATATTTTAAAAGGGAGAAAAAATTTCTTGGTGAACTATCAGATATTGATAAAACCCTTTCACCTAATGTTCTTTTGAATACACTAATACAGGATGCGAATTCCATTGAAGAATCCTTTTATACAACCTCCATTGATAAAGTTAAAGAAGGCCGGCTTTCTTATATTATATCCAATACGGAAAGTTTTTCCAAAGCGATAAAGAACCTGCAATCAATCAGTTTTTTTAAAAAAATTAAAACCATAGTGCTTTATGATTGTGCTGGGCGATCTATTTTCGGTAACTGTACAAGGAATCAACTTGAACAATTTAAGAGACAGGGTATTCCTATAGAATATTTTATTGTAATTTCTTTTGGAAAGAGGACTTTTCGTTTAAAGCAGTTGATTCACAAATGTACACAGATCTACCAAAACCATTTTAGCTTCCCTAAAAATGAAATTCCTAAAAAAGGTTCATTTATTTTTAATGAAAAGGAATTACACTACTTATTGAACTCTGAAAGAAATAGTCAAAAGATTTCTTGGATGGGAGATTGCGGCATTCAAGTGGATCGATTCGTAAAGTTAGCTAATGCTTTAGAGATTCCTCACTTAAAATCTATTCATGTATTTAATATATTCATGGTATCCATCACCATTCGCACTGCTAATATCATATTAGAAAACCTTTTTAACAACAACTATGAAAACAACTTTTTTAATACAGAGGTTATAGAAGCGGTTACGAATCTTACAGACGAAGATCGGTTTGAATTGAAGGCTTTGGTTTCGGAGCTGTTGTATAAAATTGTTGAAGTGTGGAATACTGAGAGAAGTGAAATTTTGAAAAATGTGCAGAATAAAGGCCCGATAGCAATTATCGTTCCGGCATCTTTAACTAAAAATGACCCTTTCGAAAAGGAATTCCGAATCTTTTTGCCTGCTGTAGGATTTAGGTTGTACTCATGGAAAGCTATTAAAGACGGTGATGTGAAGTCTAATTATATATTGACGTTTAACTACAAAGACACAGGTAAATATCCTTTCAATATCTTTCCTAATATCATAGAAAATGATTTTAAGCCAGGAGTTCATTTTCAGGCAGCTTTTATTACATCGTTATTTCGTAAAAGATACGAGCAGTGTATTAAAGAATATGAGTATGAACTAAAAAGGAGGACTAAGAATAAATTTCGCAGCAAGTATCTGGATGAAGAATTTGACATAGTTCCTCAATCTACTCAGGATGATGAGTTCTCTTTTTCTGACATTGATGAACAAGAGCATGATTACAGTGACCCTTCTATTACGATAAACTTAATTTACGCTGATAACAGTCATGTTGCTCTTTATCCATCCAAACCTTTAATTATATGCCGGCCAGGGGAACTTTCCTATAGTGTAATCAGGGCGGATGCGCTGACCATAGAGGACAAAGACCTGAAAGTACAGCCATTAGAGGAACTGCATACTTCATCGGCTCTATTTACTATTAGACCAGATGAGGAATCTGAACTTGAAAGGATAAAAAAAATGTATGATGTAAGAAATCAAAGCCAAGTTCTATGGAAGGTGTTATTAGCTCGAAAGAGGCAGGATTTGAATGATGAGGTATTATATGAAAATGTTGCTAAGCTGACTGGCGATGAAAGGTTTGTAAATTATCAATATTTCAAAACTAACTGGCTGGCTCCTCAAAGCGAACTTCTAATTCCAAGGAAGCGAAGGCATTTTAGGGCGATTTGCAACTTTTTGGAATTACCTCCAAATTATTATCGTTTGAAGCTTAAAAAAAGTGCAACGGAAAAGTCAAGCAAAAGACATAGCACCCGGAAGATGAATAAGCTACTGTCAGAAATGTTTAATGAAGGAATGTTTAACGAAGAGTTTGATTGGGATGATACTAAATTAGGCCATTTTTTGATCGAACATGATCTCGAAGAGAATGGTATAACAGAGGAAAACGTATTTATTGAACTTAAAGCATTAGTTGCACTTCTCAAAGAAAATATCCGTCTGAAAACCATAAAATCCGTTGAACTGCCATGATTGAGGAAAAAAGAAAAGGACTGGAGTTGTTTATTAGGGAGCAGACAATTGGTCCGGGAGCCATTGGAATTCGATTCTCTGATCTATCTGAATCACATTGCGAGTTTGATAAAAAAAGAGAATTATCCTCAGAATTGCTAAATATTATTCCTGGAGGTATTTATAGTACTGGAATATTATTTCCAGTTGATGATACCAAAGGAGAATTACATACAGAAAACGTCAATTCTAAAGACGAACTTTCTGACAGTTTTACTACATCCAATTCAAGGGAAGAAGTTGAGTCAGAAAGTGATGATGATGATGACGAAGTGATGCCGCCAGAACAACAAAGTCTTAATCAGATGTACCCTAACAGTATGGGGATGACTGTTTGCCTGAATAAACAGGTGCTTACTGATAGTGATTTAAATCTTGTTGTTTCGGGAAGATATTATACAAAAATAGATTTAAAGGATAAGGAGAGGAACATCGGAGTACGACTAGAACAGGAGGTGGATGTTTTTAATTCTTTTTTGCAAAGTCTTCCTCCTGATGATGTGATACGCACCAATATAAAAATACAAAAAACCGAAGCAGAGTGTTCTTTTATAAGTTATTCTGGTGACTCAACGGATGTAGGCACAGTTAAATCAAGGATTTATGAAGTGAAGCGTCAACACTGTGACAGGTTAAAAACAGGAGAAAGGGGGAATCATAAATCACTGGATAGCCTGAAAGAAACTCTATTTGACGACTTAAGGAGAAGAATAAAGCCGACATCGCCTGAAGGCGTTAAGCTAATAGCAAAGCTAAAGGAGATAGAACGTATAGAAAACTCTTTACAGCATATTCTTGACTTGATTGGAGTTTATGATACTGCTGGTTATGGGGTATGGCGAAGTGAGCCCTTTTGTATAAACGTACAGCCCCTTTTGCCTGAGATAGTAACTGCAAAACAAATTTATAGTCATACGAAATATGACTCTCTTAGAAATATCTACAGGAAAGATTATGCTAAGGGGAAATGGGCGTCTTTATCTGTCAATCTTCAATACAGCAAAAATGAAGATGATGACAGAGTTTTCATGAAAGTTCAGTTAGTAAATACTTCTAAACATTATGATCAAACCGATACAAAAAAGGGTAGAAACTTTTTTAGTATGGCAAGCGAAGAAGTAAATAAACGATGCTTCTTCGGTGTTGAAATCAGCGTGAGTAGCAAATACATGCTACCTTATCGTGACCTATCGTTAAAAAACGATCAGAATTTTAGCGAAGAAGATTTAAATAAGTTTATCTATAGGCAATATAAAGATTATGGCATAGGGCATGGATGCTCAGTAAAATGGAATATTAAGGAGCATCGCCAGATTGTTTCTACCGAGTATATTCCTGAGTGTGAGACTCCAGACATTGATTCTACCCCAAGACATAGAGATTCAAATAAAGGAATTAGCGATACACCAATACCTACTCCCATATTTGAAAATGCTGCATTTTTTCAATTTAAATGGCTGTCTGGCTTATCAAATGTTAATGACCAAGAGGTCATTTCAGGACTAAACAAATTTATTGATGAATATAGTTTATGGATTGGGAGGCAACAGGATTTAGAACATTCTGAAATATCCGAAAGGATTAGAGAAAATTGTAAGAAAGACGAATCGAGAATTAGAGTTAACATTAGGCATCTTTCTAATAACCCAGATCATCTGAAGCTATTCCGGTTAATGAACACTGCCATGTTTATGCAGTTATGGCACAGTGTAAAAAAGAATAGGGTGCGTGGTTATTTGGAAAATGAGGGTTTTGAAGGTTTTTTTGAATCATTCTATCGTGACCATGCTGAAGAAGAACTTTTTTCTCCAAATGAAAAAGCTGCATGGCGTCCTTTTCAATTAGCGTTTATTTTATTAAACATCGATGGCGTTTTTCAGCTTGATAATGATCCTCATTGGAAGATGAGGAATGAATGGGTTGATCTGGTATGGTTTCCCACCGGTGGAGGAAAGACCGAAGCCTATCTTGGGTTAATATCGCTCACTATACTATACCGCAGGAAAAGATATGGAAATGAAGGTGGGGGTACGGCCGTAATTATGCGTTACACTCTAAGATTGTTGACAGCCCAACAATTTCAGAGGGCTACTCTTCTTATAATGGCCCTGGAGTTAATACGACGTTGGGGCTGTTATGGCTTAGGTGAAGAACCTATTTATATCGGGCTTTACGTAGGAAAGGGTTCATTGCCAAATAAACTAAAGGATGGTGATGATTCACTTTGGGAGGAATACAAGAAATTGAAAAGAGCCCAGGAAGAAGGAAGGTCTATAAAATCAAAAATTCAGCTAAACAAGTGTCCGTGGTGTGGGCTTGATTTGAATCCGGTGATGTACTCCGAACCTGTTGAGAACAAAGATGAGGTTTATTTCTATGGTCGAATATTATTGCTATGTTCAGATCCTACTCACAAGTGTGCATTTTCAACTCCGCTTGAAAAGCGGGAGGATCAAGGGCCTATCCCTGTTAGTATGTGTGATGAGGAGATTTACCAACACCCTCCCGCCTTGCTTTTTGGAACAGTTGACAAATTTGCGCAGATTGCACATAAGGTATCAAATAACGAGGGCAAAAGAAATTCTGACTCAAGACGTCTTTTTGGAAAAGGTAATTGGGAAAAGGGTAAGCCAAAAGAAGGTTATCTGCCACCTGACCTCATTATTCAGGACGAGCTCCATCTCATGATGGGGCCTCTTGGATCTGCAGTAGCATTATTTGAGTGTGCAATAGACCAATTATGTACCAGATACGTAAATGGAATTCCTATAAGAGCAAAAATAATTTCATCAACAGCTACTACCAGAAACACAGCTCTTCAGATTATGGCCCTTTTCGATAGAAAAGTAAATTTATTCCCCAAACCCGGCGTTAATTGTGATGATTCTTTTTTTGCATTTTATAAAAGAGAAATAGATACAGCAAACAAACACTCCCCACTTTATATATCAAAGAGGAAATATATTGGCATCTTGCCCACTGGCCGTACTCAAATGTGGATGCAGTTACGATTAGCTGCTATAATATTTACGCATAGGGCTATTTTTGAAATTCAACAACTTGGAGATAATTACCCCACTGATGTAAATAAATATACTCCACATCTAACAAGGGTAATGGACTATTATCATACGGTACTTACTTACTTTAACAGCCTGAGAGAAGTTGGTAAAACTGAATCACAGGTATTTACCTATCTAATAAAAGAAACCAGGCGTGTTTTTAATAAAGTTTTGCGACCTGATAAACTCATGCACTGTTTCTATACGTATGATTCATCTTTCCATACGGGGGAGTTAACAGGAAGATTGTCGGGTGAAGAGGTTGTGGAAGAAATGCTTAAAATAGGTACACCCTGGTCGTCAGAAAGAAGATTAGCTCATGGGAATGATAACGATCCTGAAAAGGGACAAACGCCTCCTGATTTCGTAATTGCAACAAACATGATATCTGTAGGCATAGATATTTCCCGATTCAATAGCATGATAATAAACTGCATGCCAAGGAATATCGCGGAATATATACAAGCCAGCAGTCGTGTTGCGAGAGATAAGGATGGATTGGTTATCACCGTTCACCATCCCTTCAGATCAAGAGATATCTCACATTATGAAAAATTCATAGAATTTCATGAGAAAATGTATAGCTACGTTGAGCCAATTTCAATTACTCCATTCACAAAGAAGGCATTACAGCGCTATCTGCCGCTTTATATAGCAACAATTATACGGCATACCTTTAAACAGTTCGTTGAGCGAACAGATGCCAATATTCCTCCTTCTGAAAAAGAAAGAACAGCTACTTTGGAAATCCTATTGAAATATTTCAGAAATAGAGAACGTCTAATGCGGGAGGATACGGATATTGAATATGACGTTAGGCAAATTATAACAGAAGAAAACTTAGGTAACATTCAGTTACTCATGGATCAGGCATTAAACGAGTGGCTGACAGAAGCCAAGAAGGCTTCAGATGCAAAAGAAACTTTAGTGTTTAATAATAAAGCGCAACAGACCAGAGGAGACAAACCACAGCGGCAATTATACGTTGACATAGATGAATATCAAGACAACGTAGAAACTGAGCTTTGGCGAATACCCCAATCGTTAAGAGTCGTGGATCCTGAAGCTGTTATACACATAAACCCTAAATAAACAACTTATGGAAATACAGCAACAACAACAATACAATCAGGCTATCAGCCGATATAAATTGCTCTCAACAAATGCGGGTGTGGGAGCTGTTATTACAACGGCATTTGGTAACTACATATTAATATCTGATATAACTCATTGGCCATTTATTAAAGCATCAAATGCCAGAATAAAGGAAATGGTTAATAGTGGTGCTATTATTCCTGAAAATTGGTACATAGAGGCAAAAAGGGATTTAAGCAATAATATTGGAATTGATTTGGTAGATGATGAAAGGTTTATTAAGTTTCTTAAGATAGAAAAGAACCTGCCAAACTTGCTATGTTTGGCTGCCATTCCGCAACTAACATTGAATGAAAGTTTCAATAGTCTAAATAAAAAAAGCAATCCGGTAATTAAAAAGCTAGCTGATAAAGGGAATGAAAAGAAAGCGGAGGATTTTGCGATACCTGCTACTCACTTTCCTAAGTGGTTTCGAAATGATAAAGGAACATTTAAACCTTATCATGAATGGAAAAGAGATTGGGAGAAAAGAAAATACGATTTAAAGTTTTTTGCACCTCCACGTGACGCCAACAGTCACTATTCCCATAAGATAAAAGTTACGAATAAAAGTAAAATAGCTGAAGAAATCAATGCTTGTAAAATACTCAGTCAGGTTAATCTATTACTTATTTGTGAAAATGGGCATCTGTCAGATATTCCATGGCCTAAATTTCTAAGGTGGAAGAATGAACAAAAGAAGTCGCATGGTAATGAAAAAACAACAAAATTATTTACAGATATTGAAGATTGTTGCAGTCATCCAGTATTAAAATGGAGTGAGAGTAAGAATAAATCTGAGGGATATGCCAGTATCTTCATTGAATGCCTTAATTGTCATACGGGAAGCGGAGATGCCTCTAACCCTAAAGTCAACTTAGAAGGTATAAATAATCTGGAGCCCAACTGCCCTGGCCATAAACCATGGGAGATTTCACTGGATAAAGAAGACAAAAACTCAATCCCTTATGATTCTAATTGCTACGATACAGCTGGCCATAGAACAAGAATGAAAGTTGCACTGGCAACAGGTAACAACGTATACTTTGCGAATACTTTCAGTAGTATTTATATTCCCGTTACTTTGTTAAAGGGAATTACTCCGGAGATTGAACGTCTTTTAAAAATATGCGAGATAAAATTTGAAGCTAGCCCGGATCCTAATAAAAGAAAATCAGACTGGGCCGAGAGGCGAATTGACAGGGAGTTTATTGGAGAATACTATCCTAATGCATCAAATCCGGAGGACATTATCAGAGACTTAAAGGCTGTTTTTGTTGATGGCATTCTCCTTTCTGAAGGTCAGGAGAATGACGACCTTCAGGAGATATATAAAAAAGAAGAGTATGATGTATTTTGTAATAATAGCTCTTATAATTCGAAAGGGTTAAATTTCTCTGATATTGAATTAGATGGCGGATTGGAAAATCTTTTTCAAAAGATAACAAAAGTAGAAGAATTAAAAATCACTTCCGTTCAGTTAGATTTCAATAGAGTTAAACCTAAGGAACGTATAGTTGTTTCTGGAAATGTAATCGACTCTGGAAGTAAAAACATATTTTCAAATGCTCCAGATGATGTATTTATTATGCCAGCTGTTGAGAACTTCGGTGAAGGTATTTTCTTTGAGTTTAACAAATACGCTATTGAAAAATGGACAAATGAACATATTTCCACACTGTCTGATCGTATAAGGAGATTAATGCCTGCCAGTGGTGGTTTCAATGGAAACTCAATTCGCTACAAAATCCAGCGAAATGGAGCACGCTTGCTACTAATTCACACATATACGCATCTAATAATGCGTGAGCTTGAATTTTCTTGCGGCTATCCTACAGCTAGTCTAAAAGAGCGGCTGTATATTTCTCCTGACATGTCGGGTGCATTAATATATACAGCTGAGGGGGCAGAAGGGAGCATGGGCGGACTTATTTGGCAAGCACAGGCGGAACGTATCAAAGTTCTAATCCAAAAGGCTATGAAAAGAGCAATGGATTGTTCATCGGACCCCCTGTGTTGGGAAGATGAAGGACAAGGCTTGTTTAACCTTAATTTATCCGCATGCTTTTCCTGCACATTAGTGTCGGAAACTGCGTGTGAAGAAAGAAACCTTGCCCTCGATAGAAGAATGCTAGTTGATCCTGAATTTGGGTATTTTAAACATCTCGTTTAGTGCTTCATCTCTCTACTCATAGGCTTTAACTTTGAGTGGAAAAGGGGTTAAGTTATCTATTCGAATTAAGCATTTATTGTCATAATTCGGGATAGTTTAAAATGCAAAGTAGAGGTACCCTTCCCCCCCTTTAAACCTAGACAATGATTAGTTTTATTAGTTAAAAGTTACACGCTACCGCTTTTTGTTCGGCTTTCAATGTCCGCAGCAAATCTTTTGATGGCAGATTTGCTGTCTATATATTGTCCAGCAGAGAATAAGCTAATTACTAAGAAAAAAACCATTATTAATGCCGTAATTGCCGTTAATAATACTGCAAGTAATGTTGAGAAATTTATAAGATTAATCAAGCATTCAGGTAGCTCTATTTGGTTTATCTTAGTTTTATCTAGCAGTCTAATACAGAAAGAGGAAATAACTACTAAAACTTGAAACAGCACACATATTGAAAAAACAGCAATAGCATGTTGGTAAAAACTGTATTTTCCATCATACCTAGCGGTATCTTTCCATGAATCTTGATTTCCCATATTAATTACAATAGCAAATCCGCTAAGGGAAAAGCCACATAAGGAAGGAAATACAGACAAGGTTGTATCTATTAGATTGATCAAATCACTATAGCAATTCTTATTCTTACAGAAAACGAGAAGGGCAAAAAGCGATGCAAGACAGTACCCAACTATATAGTACCATCTATAAAACGTTTTTCGTTCATTTAATATTGCCCATAAGCCCGAAAAGCTTGTTTTGTGTGTGGCTTTTATCGATTGGGCTTCTGTGGAAAAGTCGTTATTGTCACTCATTTGTTGCGCTTCTATAGTACTGCATCATTTTCTCAAATAAGACTTTAATCAATCCTTTTTCTTGTCCATCATTTATTTTTACGGTTATTTTTCTAGGATATTGTTCTGTGTCAATTTTTTCTTTCTTGCCCTGTTCGTTTATTATTGTTGCGGTTGCATTTCCATTCTCCGATGCCAGCTCCAAGAAGCCCTTGACAAAATTTGTTTCTGTGTTGATTGAGCCTGTGTTGTCAGGTGATAGATTTAATTTAGCACGGCCGATATTCGAATTCTTTAGTTGTCTGTCGATTTCATCCATTGCATCCCCGCCGATATCGTCGTTTGTATATGAAACTGATATTGTGAGCTTTTTGACACGAGGAGCATTTATGATTTTAGTAATCTGATCAGTTTCTGAGATTATACTCACATCATAATTTTGCCCATCAAGGTGTCCGGTAAAATCCATCACTTTTGAGATCGCAATTTTAAAAAAAGCAACAACGTTATTTAGTGAAACTCCGCCCGCCTTCGCATCAAAATAGAACTTATGTATTTCTGGGATGAAAATAAAGTTGGTGAGTATTGCTCCTGGGTTTAGTCCCTGAGGTATTTGGTTGAAAGTCGTGACCTCTTTATTTTCCTCATCAAACCATTCATTGTTCTCAAGAAGAGAGTATCTCGTTAACACGCCTTCAAAAGCCAAATATTTTTGTTCGTTAAATGGCAACTCGACGCGATCTAGGTTTTTTATTGCCATCGCCTTATCTTTCGCGACATCAATGCGAGGTAGTCGAAATATTTTTTCTATTAAATTGGTGTATAGCTCTTCTTTATTGGGGTTTTCTGATCTAACCTTAATATTAACGCCGTAAAATATAAATGGTACTTCTTTGGGTTTCTTTTTTGGAGCTTCGTCAGCCATTTTTTAGACTAAATATACTGTTATTTATGTTCAATAGTTAACTGTCTAAAAATTTCATTCACTCAGCCAGTAAATAATAGTTGGTTACAACAATTATTATTTCAAAACTTTTAGCTACATGCCATCTAATAATGCTTGGATTATTGTATAAAATAAAACAAGCAATCGTGGTTCTTCTATGCATTTACCAGTTCCATATTAAAATTCTTAATCACCTCCACAGGTACGCCCAGTTCCTTCGCTATCTTATCCAAAATCTCCGGCTCCAGCGTTTCTTTGGTTTCCAGCTCGCTTACGCTCTGCTAGCTGATGTTTAGGGCCAGCTCAATGTTATCCTGTTTTACGTTCAAAATTTCACGAAGGCGCTTGATGGCTCTTCCCTGATGTTTTGTTTCCGGCATTTAGGTAGTTCTCATTGGGGTAAATATATTGATTATTAACAATTGGTTCCGTGCCTGTTTACCTGGTAACGTACCAATAAACCCTGGTAGCATACAACCATTTTTGGTAGGTTACCGGTATGCTACTAACTAATTTACAGTCAGTTACCGCATCTGTTATGTAAAATAGGTAAAACAAAGCATATACGGGTAGTGACGGTGCTTGTATTATACAACTGCCGCACCAGGTAAAATACATTACCTAGGATTAAAAACCACACCACTACGACGGCTAAACTAATCACCATGCGCCCGCAGCGGCAGCTGAAAGTTGCTTACAAGTTTAAACCGGTTAACTATGGTTGCAGCCACCGGCAGGTACCCTTTATTAACCTCAGCGGTAACTGGCTGCAAAATGCCGGGTTTAAGGTGGGCGAAACCATTGTGGTAGTCGTAGAGCATGAGCGCCTGGTAATAAAGAAAGCCCCTTTGGCAGATGATATAAAAATGAGGGGCTAGCCATTGCCCCGGTGCCATACACCCGTAACACCTGCTTAGCCCTGTTGAGCAGGTGTTTTTTATTTCTCCCCCGCCCTACTGTTGCGCACGTGGGTGGCTACCGGTAGCAAAGCTGCCTCAAAACGCAGGTAAAGCCACGTAAAAAACCACCCTGAACAAAATGAACAGCCTTTAACGCCCCTATGTAAATAACTACGCCACGCTTTAACTAATCGTTTCATTATCGGTATCTAAATTAGTGTAATCAACCGCACCCCCAAGTATATAAAACAGTAAGGTTATTCTTATTCTATATATCAACATTAACAACACACCACTATGCAACCAGTTAATCCGCTGCCGAAAGCCGTTAGCAAAACGGCAGTTATTCAGCCACACTTCATTCATTAATCCAACCATTTAAAACATACAACTATGAAAATTGACGTATCGCCCTACGGGGCCCTGCCGCCGAAGTGGGCTATTATAAAACCAATGTGCTTAAACCCATTGCACTGGCGCTAGCAGATATTATTTCCACTAAAAATGCGCCTGTACCCTCTGCAAAAACGATAGAAAAAATGATACATGGCTCTGAAATACCGTATAAAACAAGGGAAGAGCTGGAAATACACCTTACCCGCAGCCTTAAACTACTATTTAAATATCCTATAAAGTGTGCGCCGCCGGTAAAACGTAAACCCAAAGATGCCAGCCCAGCGGTGGCAAAGGGCAAAACCAAACCGCGCAGCAGATAATCTGCTATCCGTTTGGTTGTAACAACACACTCACCGCACAGATGATTGTATAAACCCATCACCATACCCGTGGTTGTGGGTTTTTCTTATGCGTGAATGAATACGATCACTGTTGCGGTGAGTGATACAGCTATCCCGCTCATTCGTACATACGTCGCACCCAATGGTACTTGTGTACGAATGAGTGCGACGTATGGCGCATTGGGTGATACGTCTATCGCACCGGTTGAGCCGTACGGTGCATTGAACGGGACGTACGGCTGGCGGAATGAGACGCACGTAGTACTGAGTGCGACGACTGTCTGGCTGAATGAGATAGCTATCGCACTGAGTGCGACAGCTATCCCGATGAGTGAGACGTGCGTCTGACTGAATGCGACAACTGTCTCACTCAGTGCGACAGCTTACCCGATTGCCGGGGAAGTAGATTTACTGGTAAAAAAGGCCAGAAAAAGCCGGAAAACACATATTTAATTCAACTATACGTGTAGGCGTTTTCATTTTATGCCTTCTACAGCCCTTTGCTGGTAAGCCTTTCAGAAAAAAAGGGGAAGTGCAGGGGAAGTCCTCTGCAAAACAACACCCACGCAAATAATTATTAATCAGCACCATACATATATGATGCACGTTTTTAGCTGTGCAAAGGCAGCAACTTTACAACTATTTTTCCGCGCCACCACTGCGTTTGAGGCCACTTCCCGGGAACTTCCCCTTTGGAAAGCTTTTGGCCCTGTTGCAATTTTACATCGTTAGCAGCGGCAAACAAAATGAACGGCCGTTCGCCCTTAAAAGGCTTTATCTGTTTAACCGGTTACTGCGCAGCAAAACAGATAAGGCCCGGAAAGGAAAATACAAAGCCGCTAACATTTCATCATTCAAACAAAAACAAAACAATTATGAAAATATATAGCTATTACGTTCCTAAAGGTGATGCACAGGCAGGTGTATGGAGTGGAACGATTAACGAAAAGGCGCCGATTATTTGCCCTCAGCTGGGTGTAGATGCAGCAGGCGTTACAGAAATACAAACCGCCGCCATCAATTACAAAACAGCAGTAGAACTGGTAGATACCAAAAAGCGCGAGCTGGAAGAGGCCGTGGCTGCAAAAAAACAGAGCCGCAAAACAGACCTGGCGTTAATTGTTCAATGGGCCGGACGCATGAAAACCCATAAAGATTACACAGAGGCTTTGGGCTGCGCATTGGGTATTGTAGGTTCTACATTGGTTATAGACCCCAAAGACCTGCGCCCCACCATTAGCCTGCGTGCTTTTCCCGGCCAGGTAGAGGTGAGTTTTAACCTGCAAACCATGAAGAGCATAACCGTATACAGCCGCATTAAAGGCACCAACGGATGGGAGAAGCTGGGTAACGACAAAAAGCCTCCGTTTATTGATACCCGTGCACTGCAGGTTGCTAACCAGCCCGAGGTACGGGAATATTGTGCGCGCTATTTTGACGGCAAAGAGGACATTGGCGAAATGAGCGCTATTGAAACCATTGTATTTGCCGGTTAAGGCGGTATACAACAAATGAAAAGGCAGGAGTGTAATTACTCCTGCTTTTTTTGTTAAACATAGGCAAGCCCGCCTCAGATTAGTAAGTATCAAAATGTGCTTTCATCACCTCTTCCTCCAGCGTAATGCGGTTGCCCAACATTACCAGGTATACAGGAAATAAAAAGAAAGCTATCCAGGTTTGGCAAATCAATACAATGCCCAGCAACTCGGGCAGCAGGTTCAGGTAATAGTTGGGATGCCTTACCCACCTGAACAGGAACCCCCGGTGTACGGAATGATACCATGCAGGCCCGATAAGCAATTTCATAGTCCAAACCTTACCCAGGGATAGAATGACATAGTATAAAATGCCGATAGAAAAAGCATATAAAACCAGGCCTGCCCCACCTGCCCAGCCTTTGAGAAAGTTGCCTGTAATACATACATCTGCCAAACAGGCGATGTACAAGCCAATATGGGTGATGATCAACCCCATTGAGTTTTTACCGCCAAATTCTCTGGCCCCTACCCTGCGCAATCTCACTTCATTACGCCTGGAAATGAATAGAGAGAGTACCCGCAGCAAAGCCAGCAGATAAAAAAAGTAAGCGGGATAAGTGGTTATCATGTGTACGGATTTAGGGCTGACGTAACGTGAGTGTATTCAGCGAAATGTTATATATCTTATCATCTTTCTCCCAGGCAATGGTATACTTTTGCGGGTAGCTGCCTGTTTGTTGCACCTTAGGCTGTTGCTCAATAGCAAAAGTTTCGTTCGGTTTGGTTTTAAGATAGCTGAAAGCTACCATCGGTTCCAGAAAATGGAACCTGCCGTTATACGAGCCATAAATAAAGGTGGAAGTAAAATCATGCCCGTGCCACTCATGCGCAGTGGTATCTGCCCAATGTTTGCCCATTTTAGGTTCGTTAGCGCCCGGAACATAATTTTTAGGGATGTGCTGCGCGGGTGGCAGTATGTCTATTTTAGGGTCATCCAGGGTAATGGCATCTACTTCCTTTTCAGAAAGCATATAAAAGTGTATATCAAAGTGCGGCACATCATATATGCCCTCCGGCCCGTGGCCATGAATGGAATAATCCAGCGAAATGTGATTGACTAATGTTGGGTTACCGGCAGGCATAGGTAGTTTAAAAGGTGTGTTGTGCGAGGGCAGCCCTTCCAGCGCGCCTTCTGTAAAGGTTAACCCTATTTTACCCGGTGTACCATCAGGGTTACTGATCACATAACTGCGTGCCTGTCCGTTGCCTACTTTTACAAATGCCCCGTAAGTAATTTTCTGCGCTGGCGCCTGCTCATTGTTATCCTTACTGCAGGAGACGATGGCCAGTGGAAGGGTTAGCAGCATTAACAACTGCTTTGCGGATGTAATTCGTGTAAAAATCATAACGTATTTATTAAGTTGCAAAACTCCTTAACGCAGGTAAATACCACTATACCCGAATACGGTATAACACCTCACCTAAAAAGGCTGCTGTAACCTAAACTACTACCCACTTTTGGGGATAAGCGGGCTGTATTTGGCGATTGTACAAGGTTGGGGCTGGCTGTTTCTTTGCAGCTGTTAAAAGGATGTATGAAGCAGAAAAAATCAAAACAAATACACGTGGTGTTTTCGGCCTTAGCCATTATGGGCTACTCGGTTACTTCCTGTACCCATACCATTGGTAACATAGAGGCAACAAAGTATTACGGCAACAGAGACAGCCTTATTGCAAGGGGCAGATACCTGGTAACTATTTTAGGCTGTGGAGATTGCCATTCACCCAAAACGATGACGCCTGATGGGCTGGTGGTAGATACGCAAACCATGTTATCGGGCTTTCCCTCCACACGTGCTATACCTGAATTTCAAAAAGCGTTTATTCAGGAGGGTGGCGTGGTGGTAAACAGTGATCTTACGGCTGCAATGGGGCCATGGGGAATAAGTTTTGCGGCCAACCTTACCTCAGATACAACAGGTATAGGCAACTGGACAGAAGCACAATTTGGCAACGGCCTGAAGCATGCAAAAATAAAAGGGCTTGAAATGCCACAGCCTATGATGCCCGCCATGCCGTGGAATAACTGGGGCGGCATACAGGAAGCGGATGTGCGGGCTATGTTTTATTATTTACAATCAACCAAACCGGTAAACAATACCGTGCCTGCACGTATACCAGCGGTGGCACGGTAGATAGCTATACGCAAACAGGCGGGCATTGGCCCGCCCGTTGCGTATTAACAAGCCTGAAAAATCAGAAGCAGCTTTTATCTGCAGTAACCCCTTCCAGCGATTCTATCAGGGCCTGGTAATGCGGGCTTATGCCTGCATACATATCCCGGAAGGTACCGGCATCCTTTCTGTTCCAGGTTTGCTGCATTTCGGCCGCAATGCTGTTTACACTTACGGGAATAATGCCTGCCTGCTGCCAGCGCAAAACAGCGGCTTCGTGGGCCTGCAAGGTAATATCGCCACAGGCATCGGCCACCGCATAAACCGTATACCCATCGTCCAGGGCAGATAGTGCGGGAAAGGTGGCACAAACACTCGTCCATATACCACTTATCACCAGTGTTCGCTTACCGGTTGCCTTTACCGCTTTTACAAAAGCTTCGTTATCCCATACATTTATTTCAAAATCTCTTTCAATAAATATGGCTTTGGGGGCTTCCCTCAATATTTCGGGCATAACAGGGCCACTGGCGCCGGAAGGGTCTATACCGGTAACGATAGCAGGCGCCTGAATGGTATGTGCAAGCTTTGCCAGGGTACTTACGTTTTTCCGCAGCTCAGCCAATGAAATGTGCGTGATGGTTTGTAAGAAGCCAGCTTGATGGTCGATGAAGAGAAAGGCTGTATCTGCGGGATTGGCAAGATTAACCAGGCTGTTCGGTTGCGATTGAATTTTACTCATAGTGTATGTATTTTTCTTCACCCAAAGGTTGATGAAATGGAGCCTGCAAACAATCACCAAACCTGAGCCACCGCTAACCGAATATGGTGAGCCATCAGCAGCTACACACGTGCGCAAAAAAAGCGACCTTCGGAGAGAAGGCCGCTTTAACACACGAACAGGGGTATGGACAATGGTTAGGCAGTAATATGATTGCGCGATGCAGAGGGTGACAAGGTATACACCCTTACATAATCCACCACCATACTGGTGGGCAGGTTACGGTCAACCGTCATACCCGCCAGATCGCCGCCTACTGCGAGGTTTAAATTGATGTAAAACGGTTTGTGAAATTCTTCGGTACTGTTGACACCATCGGTAATATTGGCTTTGAAGTATTGCTTGCCATCTACATACCATCTTATCTCCTGCGGATCCCATTCCACCGCATACACATGATAATCGAAGTAATAGCCATCGGGTGAGTTGCCGCGGTAAATAGCATGACCGCTATTCTCCCACTGTATACCGCCGAGTACACGGTTATCACGATTGATATGCTGCATAACATCTATCTCCCCGCTTTCAGGAGCCCAGCCTGCAGGCGACAAGCCCAGCAGACTGAATTCGGCAGCCAGCCCCGGCACTGCTGGCAGTTTAATTCTGGCCTCAATGCGGCCGTAACGGGTGGTAAACTTATCGGCAGTGGTAATTTTACCGGAAGTGAATGCCTGCCCATCGGTGGTCTTTTTTTCTGCCAGCAAACTCAAAAAACCGTTTCTCACGTTCACATTGGCCCTGGCATAAGCCTGTAATTCATGACGGATGTTGAGGTTGCCGGTGCTGACAGTCCACTTGGTACTATCCAGCCCGCCATCAAACTCATCGGCCCACACCAGCTGATAACCTGCCCGGGAGGCGGCAGAAGCAGACTGCTGCTGTGCAGAAAGCGCAGAAACGGTTTCAGGCGTGTTGCTGTTAACACCCGCATCTTTACGGCAGGAATATAATACAGCAGGTATGAAAGCCATGAAGGCTATGTTTTTTAATCCATAATACTTAATCATATACTTTTACTTTTTTGGTGAATGCCTTACACCTGCAGGATGTTTTGACGGCACAAAAGAAGCACATAAACATTGGCTGTACAATCACCTTATTTAGTAAGCCACTCACCAAAAAAGTGTTTCGCTTTCGGGGAGATGGTTCACCGCTTTCAGTTATTTTACCCAAGGTATGTTTAAGCGTTCTTTGCAAAAAGCGTAAACATGAGAAAAGTAACATTGACCATAAACATGGAACCCAAAACAGACGCAGCAGCTAACCAGGAAGCGCTGAATATAGGCAAGCTATGCAGGAAGATAAATGAGGCCCTACAGGATTTTACAGCAGCAGGATGCGAGCATAAAATAGCTGTTAAAATACAGGACACCGAATATGCCACCCATGGCGATACGGCAGAGATTTTATTTATGCCGCATGTTATAATAGTACAGTAACTGCCCGCTTTTGGGGATAGCGATAAGCAGAAGCAAGTACGACTTTTGGCTTTAAAAAATGATGAATAGTAATTTCTGGCTGTTAGGCATTCATCGCAAACTGATTGCCACCGGCACCGACACTGATGGTGCCTATGATTTTATTGCCGGGCATGTGCCGCCTGGCATTAGAACACCACCGCATATTCACCACCAGTATGCAGAAACCGAGTTTGTTGTGGAGGGCGAACTGAACATTGTAACCGAACAGGGCACCCTACATCTTAAGGCGGGCGAAGGATATACCATTCCCAAAGGTATGCCCCATGCCCTGCAGGCATTGGGCGATAAACCTGCAAAAATAATTACCATTTTTGCGCCTGCGGGCTTTGCGGAGGTAGTAAAGGCGGTGGGAATACCCGGTATGGTGGAAGAAGGCATGCCAGCTGCAACAACAGATATGGCGTTATTTAATACACTTTCCTCCGCTATAGGAGATGAAACCATAAAAAGGCCAGGTGCGGCCTTTACATTAGCATAAGCATATGGCTGGTTATGGTGCTGCTGCCACCGCTGTAAACATGCAGCGGTGGTGGCGGCTATTTGTATTAAACAATCTGCTGATTGATGGCTTTGGCTACCACCTCGGTAAGGGAGGCTACATGCAGCTTTTCATAAATCTTTTTAACATGGCTTCTTACCGTTTCGTAGCTGATGGTCATTTCGGCCGCAATCATTTTATAGCTGAGGCCATTTACAATATGGGTTAACACTTCTTTTTCCTTTACGGTAAGGTTGTATTGCGGAGCGGGTTCGCGTTTGGTTTCTTTAGAGGTATAAATCATATTCAGCACCTTGCGCGCCACCCAGGGCGTCATAGGCGATCCACCGGCAACCGTTTCGCGGATGGCGTTACCCAAATCTTTCAAACAGCTTTTTAGTATGTAGCCGGAAGCGCCGGCCTTGAGGGAATCGAAGATGCGGTCTTCATCTTCAAAAACGGTTTGGATAATCACAGAAATATGCGGCACTTCTTTCCGCAGCTTTCTTACGGCTTCAATTCCATTTACACCGGGCATTTCTATATCCATCAGCACCACATCCGGATTACAGGCCAGTACATCTTCCACGCAGTTTTCTGCATCGGTAAATGTACCTACCAGTTCAAATTCAGGATCGGTATTCAGCAGCATGATGATGCTGTTGCGGATATTTTTGTTATCATCGAAGATGACTACTTTAATACTCATGATACATTTATTTTGACATTATTGTAAGGGATGTTTCAACGAACGGCAGCGGCTCATAGGCAAACAAATGCGTATACTGGTGCCCTTTCCGGATTGACTATCCACTGCTATTGTTGCTTTCAGTTCTTCTGCCCGGCTGCAGATATTTCTGATGCCGTTGCCGCTCATACTAAGGTTTTTGGCGGAAAGCGTTTGCTGAAAGTTAAAGCCAATGCCATCATCTGCAATCACCAATTCCAGCAAATCGCCTTTTTTAAGCACGGAAACCTTCAGATGGCGGCATTGCGCATGTTTGATGGCATTGTTAACGCCTTCCTTAATTAACAGGTACAGGTTTTTCCGCACCCGCATATCTACCGTTAATGCGGCTATGCTTTGGTCGTACCTGAGTTTACAATCAATGTTCTGAACGGCACAAAGCGGTTCGGCATACTGCCTGATGCGGTTGAATACGCTTTCCAGATGATCGTTCCGCGGATTAATGGCCCATACAATATCGCCCATTTCCAGTACTGTTTCGTTTGCTGTATGGCTGATGATGTCCAGTATCTGGTTCAACTGTTGCTGATCGCCATGTTGCTGGTGTTTTCTGGCTACCTCGCTATACAATGTAATACTGCTTAAAGTAGAGCCTACCTGATCGTGCAGGTCCTGTGCAATACCGTTACGGATGCTTTGCTGCTTCAGCAGCACGTTAATGCGATACCGATACACCAGATAAATAACCCCGCCAATAAAAAGGGCCACCAGCATCATAAACCAGAGCTGCTGCCAGAAAGGCGGCGTGATAATAATAGCCAGTTCACTTTGTTTTTCAGTAAACGACCCTTTCCAGTTGGTAGCCCTTACCTTAAACCGGTAAGTACCCCCTTTCAGGTTGGCATATTCCGCCGTATTGCGCTTGCCAGCCACTACCCAGTCTTTATCAAACCCTTCCAGCATATAGGCGTACTGCAGGTTATCACCGCTGTACTCAGGCGCTGCATACTCAATAGCAATCTGATTTTCCGAATACCGCAGTTTAATCTTTTCCTGATAAATATGTTCGCTGACGGAATTGTTGTGTACACGGAAGTCAGTAAAATAGATGACAGGATCGGGCTGTATTTTCGCCACCGCCTCAGGAGTGAAGGTTACATAGTAGTTTACACCTGCTGCGTAAAAAGCCCCTTTGTTATCCCTGAAAATATAACCGGATACACCACCGGTTGATTGCAGCCGGGGAACATCATAACAACTGTACACCCGCGCTTTGGGATCGTACTTGTGAATATGTCCGTTACAAAGCATCCATAGGTTATTGTACTTATCCAGCTGCATGCCTTCGGTCAGGTTGCTGGATTCGGAAAGATGTAAAAACTGATGTTTGTGGTTGTTGTAAAAATTTACCCCTCCCCCAAAGGTACTTACCCAGAAGTTACCGCTATCATCCTCCTGTATGTCAAACACATCGTTGCTGGTTAGTGAGTATTTATCCTCTGTATCATTAATAAAATATTTTATGGCAGGCTGGTTGTTGCCAAACAGACCCAAACCCGTTTTAAAAGTAGCCAGTAACAGGTTGCCTTCCCTATCCCGGACCATTTTGCGGATAAGGTTGTCTTTAATATTATACTTTTTCAGGATGGCCTTAGAAGTATCTGATCTGGATACCCATCGCTGCTCCTGCAGATCGTAATAGGTAAGAAAATGCCCGTAGGGCGATACCCATAGCACCGGATGCCCATTCAGCGTATCGCGTACAACAGATACTACCCGGGAGCTGATCAGTTTTTTCATAACCGGATCAGCATCTGTATTGGGTAACGGCCATAACGTTCGCTTATCTGTATCGAACCGGAAAAGCGTGTAATCGGTTCCTATATAAAAGCTACCATCCACATCTCTGTAAAATCTGGTAACAGCAAGCCGCTGGCCTTTGTAATGGAGCGGTATATGCTCCAACGTACCTTTTTGTTCATCCTTACAATAAATGCCATTACTGGTGCCTATGAGCAACTGTCCGTTCTCCAGCCTGAAAAAGTCATACGTAATAATATCCGCCTCCGCTTTGGGTAAATAATGCTGTACAAAAGGCATAAAAAGCGGATTATACATACTGATACCGTTGTTAGTGGCCACCCATAGTATGCCATCTCTATCGCGGTATACATCGTTCACATGATCGTCTGCCAGGCTTCCTTCTTTCAGGTAATCGTGCTGAAAGCGTACAATAGCCCCTGTAACGGGATTATACAGCACCAGCCCGGTATTTTTACCAGCCATCCAGATGCGGCCATTTCCATCTTCTTCAAAAGACACATAATCATCCGGTGGTATTCCTGCGTTGCGGAATTGTTTTTCAATAACCGTTTCTGCATGGGTTTGGGGGTTGAGCAGGTACACCGCTTTATCCCATGAGCCCAGCCAGAAGTTTTTACGCGTATCCTGAAAAATACGGGTAATGGTTACATGCGGCAGTTTGGCATACAAATCATCATACCGCGGATTTTCCACTGCGGCAAGTGTGCGTGTATGTACCTTCAGCAACCCACCACCCGCACGGCCCACCAGCAGAGTATCCTCATGCGTAATAGCCAGTGCATATACACAACGTGGCCCTTTTTGTACCGGTGCATCAAAGCGCTCCGTACTTTTATTAAACCGGATTACAAAGTGACTGCTGGTGCCAAGCCACAGGAAGCCAAAACGATCCTCCACTATTGTATGAATGGTATTTTCCGGTATGCCTTTGGCATCATGCAGGTTGTACCGATACTGTTTGAATTGTTTTGCTGCCGACTGCCGGTAATCATACCGCGTCATTCCCCCATCCCTGGTGGCAATCCAGATCAATCCCGCTTTATCCTCATAAATATCACTGATAATATTGCCTGAAATACTACCCTTGCTATGGTGCTGGTGGCGAAACTGAACAAAATACCGGCCATCGTACCGGCTAAGCCCATCGTCTGTTCCAAACCAGAGAAAACCCCGGCTATCCTGCAGTATGCAGTTGACCTTGCGGTGCGAAAGCCCCTGCTCCACCCCTATTTTTTTGAAAAAAATATCAGGTGCTCCGGCGGAGGCCATCACCGGCGGCAGGGTTGAAAACAGCGATATCAACGCAATAAGGAAGCCCCTTTTGTACATGGTTGTGATTTACAAGGTATGTGCAAATTTACCTATAATTTCACGGATGGCCCCACCGGTAAACCACAAACCATATCCCCAAATTCGGGTATATGCCGTATACTTTTTCTGGCATGGATGCCCGGACAGCGGGCAACTACAAGGCGGAATAACCCGGTTTTACAATCTGCTGAAGCTCCTGTATTGCGCTGAACAGCAATAGGGCCAGCCGCTGCATATCAATACTTTCTACCGTAACGGTTTTGTAATTGTTCTTTCCCCACCGCATATTTTTCACCTCTGTTTTTATTAAATACGGGCAAACGCTTTTCACCTCCTCCATATTAAAGTACACGCTGTTGCCCGCATTATGCCCGGTAAATACCCCGGTATCATTGTTAGCAGCAACCATAACAGGATGCAACTTTGCAATCACTGCCAGGCTTTTACAGGATGGGCCTTCGGAAGCCTTTAAAGCGGTGTCTGCCAGAAATTGTGCATTAGTACGTTGTGATGCCAGCAGGCAGAAAATAACAATGGCCATGCTGATTAACTTTCTATTCATATCTGTAATTATTTATAGTACAAAACTAGATGGCTGCGGCATGGGTAACAATAACCAAACCTGTGGAATGGACTACCAATGCAGGTGATGATGGCCGGAATGCGCTACCGGATGCACATATACCATAAAATGCAGCTGATAGCTCAGCTGCAACTCATCATACTTGATAAAGTTGCGATGCGCATACCACTGTAGGGTATTGCTGTTGGTTTCGAGAATGATGAATAACTGCTGCCTGTGAATATGCTCCGTTACCTCTTTCAGCAATTGGCCACCTGTACCCTTACCCTGGGCCGAAGGGTGTACACCTATAAACCACACATAGCCTACTTCACCTTTCACCTGTTTTTCACGGATGAGCCTTTCCCGTTTTAGTACTCTTTTTACCCGTTTGAGTCCTATTGCAGTAATAGCCAGCCTGACATCGGCCCACACATTCAGCAGCGAAGGTTTTTTGAGGAAGGGGTACAGAATTAACACGCATCCGCACTTATCATCTGATAACCATATTTGTCCGTACCGGTTACACTGCTTAACCGCATAGGTGATTAAACGGCGGATGTTTTTTAACCGGTTGGGGGATGGGTTCACCACCTCATTTACACCTGGGTTTTGGTCAAAAGAGGCACACAACAAATCAATAACCCATGGTTCATCTGCTTTTTCAGCTTTTATCATATATATTAAATTAACAGCCCCTACTTTTTCAAGTAAAGGCTGTATTGTATGGATGAGAGGAGTAAGAGAGGAATTAAACAGCACTGAATAATCCGGGTACTTTAGAGGCGGCAGCAGGCGACCTGTACAACAACCGGGCTATGGCTTTAGCACACAAAGCCTGTGAGGGGTATAAATCCATCTCGTCCAGCAACCTGGCTACGTTGTTGCGGTATTTACCATTTTCTATTACCTCGTTAACCGCGTTGCGGATAGCTTCAGCTGAGGGCGTTTCTGTTTGCAGGTTAATACCATATTCAAAATAGCCAATGCGCGCACATACCTCGTTTTTGCCTTCATGTACCCCTGCGGCCACCAGCGGCAACCGGTGTTTAATGCCCAGCAACGTGCCGCTGTAACCGCCATTGGTTACAAAAGCGCTGGCGTAAGGCATTATATCCTGAAAAGGGATATAATCTTCTATAATTACATTAGGGGCATTAAACCGTTTGCGTAATGCTTCTGTGCCGTTACCACCGGTGGTGGCCACCACCAGCGTATCTGTACCGGCAAAGGCTTCTAATGTAGGCACCAGTATTTTATTAATATCCCGTTCTACCGTGCCCTGGGTAACCAGTACTATTTTTTTATACGTATGCAGGCGTTCATCTGTCCAGGTGGCCTGGCTTCCTTTTTTAACATGCGGCATCAGCGCACCAATAAACTCTATGTTCTTTCCCATCTCCTTTCTGGGATATTCAAAAGAAGGCACCCCTATCTGCAGGTAAGCATCTGCCTCGCGCAGCAGTATATCTGCAATAGAGCCTTCAGACGTTTGCAAGCCATAAGTATTGAGAATAGCCCTGAAAACCTTGCAGGATTCGTGCATCATCTCACTAAAGGAATCGTACATTTTAAGGTTGCTGGCAAACTCCTCATCTGTTTTAGGCGGATACAGCGCACTGCCATAAGGAGCCACATCTACCGACTTTTCAATTAAAGGAATGATGCCAATGGCCACTACCGGTATATGCATCAGGTTTTTTACAAAGGGTATACCGGTGAACAGGTTATCGGCAATCATTAATTCAAAAGGGAATGTTTTGTGTATATTCTCCAGATCCTGATAATACTCGGGGCCGCGTTCGCCGAAAATATGGATCATATCATAATTCAGCTTTTTGATAGGATCGGTAATCCGTTCTCTGTCAACCAGCACTTCATTCACGTTTTCAGCGGTAATTTCCTTTGCGGTTACAAAAGCGTAATGGGAAATACCCAGCCTGCTTATTTTTTCCCTATATATAGCAGAGGTGTACCAGCGTACATCACATTCCATATCTTCTTTCAAAAACTTAGCAAGGCCTGTAAGCGGGTTAATATGCCCATCTGCCGGTACGGTAGCAAATAATATCTTGCGGCCTTTCAGCAGCATTTTTAATTCGTTGTCCATAAACGTATATTTAATTTTTTATTCAGATTATTGATGCAAAACTAGCCTGAGGCTTTGGAGCTGACTATCACCGAATGTGGTATAAAGCATCCCCTGTTTAGCGGATGCCGTAATGACGGGTCATTAACTTTTCAAATACCGGTTTAACAAACAAGGATGCTAAATCCAATGATTACGTTGATAATCTCCTTTACCGAATGGGGACGGCTGATTCAGTTTCAGGCAACCTTCTGAAGTATTGTTTGCCCCGTCTGTGAGTATAATTTTGAGTGTACAAGGCTGCTCCGTGGTTTGAGAGAGCAGTGTTGCCAGCAGGTGGCGTATTTCTGAGTGTATTTTTTCCAGTTGTGCTTTTGCTTCCATAGCTTTTATTTATTGCAAAGCTACCGGCGTTTACAGCGGGTGAAAATCCCCAAAGGAGTGCAGAAAGGGGACCAGATTGAGGGATAATGGTTAGATATGCACCCCGCCATTGGGGGGGGGCGGTTGTGGCCTGGTTTCCGGAATAACAATAGTCTACAGAGTGCCCTGTTTTTTAAATAAAAAAGCTGCCTCATTATTCAGGAGACAGCTTCTTTATCGTATCAGAGCAGCGTTGCTAACCGCTTAGCCAACTCATCGCCACGTAAATTTTGGGCAATGATCTTACCGGAAGGATCAATTAAGAAATTCTGCGGAATGCCTTCTACAGAGTATAGCTTTGCCACTTCATTCTGCCAGCCTTTTAAATCGGAAAGCTGGGTCCAGTTTAAGTCATCCGCATGAATGGCTGCCAGCCATTTTGAAGCAGTGGATGCATTGTCGAGCGATACACCCACAATAGTAAAGTTCTTGCTTTTATATTTTTCATATGCCTTTACTACATTCGGATTTTCAGCCCTGCATGGTCCGCACCAGGAAGCCCAGAAGTCCAGCAGTACATATTTGCCTCTGAAAGAAGATAGATGAACGGGGTGCCCGGCTGTATCAGCCTGAACAAAGTCTGGCGCCGTTTGCCCGATACTGGTAGTAAGCGTTTTATTCAATTTGGCCAGATACGCCTTTCCGTCTGCTGAATTACGTATGGCAGGCGATAACGTGTTCATCAATGCCATTACCTTTGTATAGTCTGGCATAGGCCCCGCATACATTTTTAACACATCCAGACTTACCGCCGATGCGGGATGGTTTACAATAAAGGCTTTGCGTATATCATCCATTTTTTGATTGATCACATTCCAGCCACTGTCTACCGCTGCCACTTCCAGCGTATCTTTTACAGCCTGCCCCTGTAGCTGCTTATAGCGTTCTGCCATATGGGCTATTTCAGCATCCATTGTTTTCAATGACACTTTCAGCGTTTCGTGATCTGCATTTACTTTACCCGCTGTGATAGTAGCATATCTTACAGAGTCTTTGCCGGTTATAAGAATATTGCCCGGTTCCAGGTATATCTCATACACATCTCTTCCTTTCCTGCCTTCTGTTCCGGTATGGTCCAGCACCAGACGCGCTTTCACCGGCTTTTCCACTTTACCGGTGAGCACAAATACACCACTGTTTGCGGTTGCAGAATCTTCCACCACATTTTTATCACCTAATATATAAGTCATTCGCAGCACCGAATTAGCTTCTGCCTGCTTCAGCGTTGCTTTAATATGGTAGGTAAATGACTGCGCCATGCCCATAAACGGCAGCGCCACTAACAGCCCTGTTATTCCTCTCTTCATACATTATATTTATACTGTTAATACCCTTTATTTTGTTCCAGTAATGGATTTCTTGACCTTTCGGTAGTTGCAAAAGGCAGATAAAAGCGCGTAGAATCCTTCCCTTTGGCAGTAAGGAAGGGCAATGCCTTGTTGTAGCGACGCATATCCTGCCAGCGAAGCCCCTCGCCCACAAATTCACGGCGACGCTCTTTTTCTATCTCTTCCAGGAATAATGGTGCAGAACCAAAATCAGCATTGCTTTTGAGCGTAGCGTTTCTTGCCTGCCGCAATGTGTTGTAATAGGTTACATCTACCACACCTTTTTGAGCAGCCACCTCTGCTGCTATCAGGTAAGCTTCGCTTAGCCGTATTAAAGGGTATACATAAAAAGTACTGGCGGCTGACTGCAATGTATCGGCAGAAAACTTCATTAAAAAGGTAACGGTACCACCCGCCAGCGATGAATACTGATTCAGCAATGCTTTTTTGCGGATATCTCCGGCTTCATAAGACGCGGCCAATACCGGATCAAGCCAGGTTTGTCCATTGCCTGTGCCGCCGGATGGTCCTTTAAAGGGAGTGCCAGGGCTGTAGTAAGTAAACAATCCGCTACGGTCGTAAGCAGTAGGCACCGGGCCTTCCGTTATCCTGAACAGCAGCTCTCTGTTACCTGTATTGTTAAACAGAAAACTGTTCAAAAAACTATTACTGCTTAATACAAGTGCGGGTGCATTTATTACCTGGGTGGCCAGCTGCCCGGCTTCATCCGTTCTTTTCCTGTTCAGGTACAACCTGGCCAGCAACAGGGTAGCCGCTTCCTTTGACATTATATCCGCAGAAGCAAAAGAACTCAATAAAGGAATCGCCTCTTTCAAATCCGTTTCTACCCTTTCAAATACCTCGTTCTCCGTATTTTGTTTTCGCTGAATAGCCTCTTGTCCCATGCCCAATGTGATAACCACACCCCCATAAGCCTCTCCCAGCTTTTGATAGCCATACGCACGCACTGCTAATGCCTCGCCCAGGTAAGTATTTAAAGCGGTAAGGTTATTACTGCGGATATAGTTAATAATAAAATTAGCGTCGCCTATAGCACTGAAAGCCGCCGAATAATAGCGCATATTGCCAAAGCCATCTTCTATTAAGGGATTATTATCATCATAAGATACCGGGTTGAATAAGTTGGCAACACCACCCTGCCGTGAGATAATATCATCACTATACACATCAAATACCACATAAGGCTGCGCATAAAACCCACCGGTGAGCTTCTTATACATGCCGTTGATTAATAAGGGAATATCTCCGGGCGTTACCTGGTCTTTTCCGATAGATGTGTCGGGGCGTGGATCGTCCAGTTTTTTGCTGCATGCCGTAAGGCAGATAGCTGCGACCAGTATGGGTGCGATATAAAGAGATTGTATAAAACGCATAATGAATTGTTTTGGAGGAAAGATTATAGGCTGATATCAATACCGAAAGCTACCGTACGCGGTACAGGCACGGTATTATACTGAATACCGGTTTGCAGCCCTACTTCCGGATCACTGCTCTTCAGGCGCTTATCTTTAATGATAAACAGGTTTTGTACAGAAGCATAGATTCTTACTCCATTTACCTGAATGGTTTTTAACAAAGCCGCTGGTAAGGTATAACTGGCAGTGAGGTTGGTACAACGCAAATAAGAACCACTGAATAAATAATGCGTGGAAGGACGTGTATTCCAATCGGTGGTTTTGCCGGCTCCATGTGCGCCCACTACAGCACGGGGGTAGTAACTGTTGTCGCCCGGCCTGCGCCATCTGTCGTTTACCCATTCTATTTTGTTAGACATGATGCCATATCCGTCGATATTGAATGTACGGTTGAGCTGATCGGCCATGTTGTATATTTTACTGCCGATGCTGAAAGCCATTTGCGCCTGCAATGAAAAACCTTTGAAGGAAGCACCACCGTGAATACCCCCGGTGAGTTTAGGCTGTGCCATGGTAATGTATTCCTGATCCTGCTGATTGATAATACCATCATGATTTCTGTCGTTATACACCATATCTCCCGTATTGGGATCCACACCCAGCGAGCGGTATAACAACAAGGAGCCGATGGACTCGCCTCTTTTTACATAACTGATGGGACCGCCACCATAATAAAGCCCATAGGTAAGTACACTATCGCGCAGCGCCAGCAGCTTATTCTGGTTGATATTAAGCACCACACCCGCGTTCCATTGAAAACCACCGGACGTGCGCACCTTGCTGGCATAAGAAAGGTCTATATCCACCCCTTTGTTGAGCACCGTGCCTATGTTCACCTTCTGCGTAGTAAACCCTCCGGTAGAATAAGGCAGCGGCAGCGTAGTAATCAACCCATCTGTTTTTTTATGATAAAACTCAAGCGAAAGCAACAGTTGATCTTTCAGCCATCTTGTTTCCACACCAATATCAAATTGTTTGGTTCTTTCCCACCGCAGATCAGGATTGCCCATAACGGTACTTAACGATAAAGCCGGCTGGCCAAGATAAGTATTAACAGTAGCCAGATTGGCAAAATCAAAATAGCCCAGTGGCCGTATATTGCCTGTAACACCGTATCCCGCCTTCAGCTTTAACAAGCTAAGCGGCTTGAAAGAGGACAAAAATGCTTCATCAGAAACGATCCATCCGGCAGAAAGTGCAGGAAACCAGGAATGGCGATTGTTAACCGGCAGCTTGGAGGAAGCATCTCTGCGAAGACTTGCATTCAGCAGGTATTTACGATTCCAGCTAAGATTGGTACGCATGAAATAAGATTCGCCATTTTCTTCATATACGCGGTTGCCGGCTATGTCAGCATTGCTATAAGCGGATGCATTACCAGGGCTCCATAATCCGGAACTGACCGGAAAGCCGGTTAAAGAAAAGGCAGTAGTAGTTTTTTTGTTATCGTAATATTCCTGGCCCAGCAATACATCGCCTGCCAGCTTACTTACATGCAGCTTATAGGTGAACGTATTGTTGAACGTGTATTGCAGCCCGGAGTTGCCGGAGTTACTGTTCATTCCTTTAAAGCCTGCACCATTATAGGAAATGGGGCTATAGAAATTAATAAGGCTACTTTGGTTTTGTACACCGGAAAGCGTGGATCGGAAACTAAGGTCACGCGTCAATGCTATTTCTGCCTGAAAGTTTCCCATATAGTTCCAAATGTCTTCCGCATTGGAAGCAGCATTCGTTTCTCCATAGGGATGGTTTTGCCTGCCAAACCACCATCCATAGCTGCCATCTGCATTTAAACGGATAGAGTCTGGCGTATCCGGGCGTGCCGCAAGGGCAACAGCAAGGGGGTAAGAAAAATTGGCACGTTGGGTTTTAGATATGTTGATATCTGCTACCAGCTTAAGCCAGTCATTTACTTTTTGCGTTAGTGCCAGCTTGCCCGAATAGCGGGTATACTTACCTGTACCTACTGCATTTTCTTCTGCATATTTACCGAAAGAAACGTAATAGCTGGTTTGTTGATTGCCACCGGCTACACTGGCCTGTACGTTGGAAGTAACGGCATGGCCAGGCGTAACCTTGTTAAGCCAGTTATTATCTGCCATACCGGCAGGCGTGCCCATAGTCAATGAATTGATTTCGTTGTTTACCAGCTGCCTTTCATTCTGCAGCTGGGTTATTTGCGCCGGCGTTAGCCCACCACCTGCTATAGCCAGATCAATATCTTTGATTCTATTGTTTCTGGCTTCTTTAAATACTTCCCCGTATTCCGCTACATTCAGCGCCCGATAGCCTACCGTAGAGCTGGTAAGCCCATAATAGGTATTTATATTTACTACCGGCTTGCTGTTAAACTTTCCTTTTTTAGTGGTGATAAGGATCACCCCCTGCGCACCACGCGCTCCGTAGATAGCAGCGGAGGAAGCATCTTTTAATACCTCTACCGATTCTATATCCTGAGGATTGATATTACTCAGATTAAAGTTCTGGTTATTACTGGCATTAACAGACTGCCCTGCATCTACAATCATACCATCTACCACAATCAGCGGATTGGCGCTAAGCACATTGGTAGTTTGTACACCCCTGATGCTGAAAGTAGGCATGGCACCGGCCGTTCCTTCTGAGTTTTTAACCATCAGGCCTGCCACTCTGCCCTGCAAGGCACTAAATACATTGGAGGTGATATTTTCCTCCGCCTTTATATTACTTACTTTACTGATAGCGCCGGTTACATACCGCCTGTTTTGCGTACCGTAACCAATTACCACCGTTTCATCCAGTGCATTATTCTGCTGCCTGAGTACTATCTGCAGCGATGCACGGCCGTTAACAGCTACTTCCTGCTCTGCATATCCCACATAGCTGATCAGCAAAACAGCTTTTTCATCGGCTTCAATAACAAACCTTCCATTTTCATCGGCAGCTACGCCGGCGGCGCTACCTTTTATTTTTACGCCTGCGCCTGCCAGCGGCATACCACCAGCACCCAATACCGTACCGGTTACAGGTATTTGCACAGGTTGCAACGCTGCCGGTAAAGCCTGTGGCAACGATGAAGCATGCTTCCTGTACAACATAATTGTTTTGTCTTCTATATTGAAACCAAGGGGTTGATTGCGTAACACCAGATTCAGAAAATCAGGCAGCAGCAAATGGTTTGCCTGTAAGGATACAGGTGATGTGCCTTTTAAATCGTTTTCGTTGTAAAACACCACAAAGCCGGTTTGCTTTTCAATAGCCGTAAAAACATCTTTTAACGGTAGTTGCTTTGCAGCAAGTGTTACATGCTGCGTAATACCGGTTGCGTGTACGTGTAAAAAAGCAGCAGTTAAGAATACGAGGGTTAGTTTCATTACTAACAGCATTTTAAAAGTGAGGCTTCGGTGGGGCCGGTACCTGCATAGCAGGCGCATGCCGCTCCGGTAACCCAAAGCATTTTTTTGCATAAATTGCATTTAGTTTGGTTATCAAATCAAAGTTTACACGACCGAGATGCCGATCAGCCAGCTACTTTACCGGGAGTGTGTTCGAGACACTCCTGGTTCTTTTTGATCATGCATTACCTATATTAAGGCAGAATAACAAGTGTACGTTCTCCGTGCATACGAAAACGCAGTCCCGCTTTTTCCAGGCCTTTTATTAATCCTTCAAAACTTACATTCCTGCTAAGCTTACCGCCAAAGTGAATATCCGGCACTCCCTTTTCGTAAACAATTTCCAGGTTGTACCAGCGCGCCAGCTGACGCATTACCTGCTCAAGCGGCAGGTTGTTAAAATCAAAATAACCGTTCTTCCAGGCCATCACCTGCTCTATATCAGCCCGCTTTACTAATACCGGCTGTGTAGCTGACAAATGTATAGCCGCCTGCTCCCCCGGTTGCAGGATCATTGCTGTTTTATGATTACCTGTTTTTACACTCCCCTCTAATAAAGTAGTAGTGGTATAGCTTTCTTCGGGATAGGCATTGATATTAAAACGCGTACCCAGTACCTGTGTAAAGGAGCTGTCTTTTGACTGTACCATGAAGGGCCGGTGAGCATCTGCCGCCACTTCAAAATAGGCCTCCCCTGTTATCTTTACTATCCGCTGAGCGCCTGTAAAAGCCGCAGGAAAAGTAACCGTACTGGCAGCATTCAGCCACACCATCGACCCATCCGGCAACACCAGATGAAACTGCCGCCCCCGCGGTGTAGATACGGTATTAAAAGCAACCGCCTCATTTTGTGCAGCGGCAGCCTTATAATGGAGCTGTCCATTGTGCAGCCGCACCTCTGTGCCATTTTGCATGGCCACGGTACCATTACCCATGCTATCCAGCAGTATTTGTTTACCATTGGCCAATGTAAGTATAGCCCCTTGCTTTCCCGGCTGTATGTGCTGCGGAATATGCTGTGCATGGTAATGGGGTGTTTTACGGCCCGTTAGCCATATTCCTATTCCAACGGCCACCAACAGTACAGCCGCTATAGCTGACATCCTTTGCCAGAGGCGTATCCTGCGCGCAGGCGGTGCCGCTATCGCTTCCTGTAGCTTAGCCTGTATTCTGCCGTGTGTTTGTGGTAATGCCAGGTTCTGATTAAATACGCCATTATTAAGCTGATCGGTAATAATGGATTGCAGCCGCTCCATGGCAGCGGCATCTTCCATAGCGGATAATAACTCACCTGCCCGCTCTGCACTGATGGTGCCGGAGAGGTATTCATGAAGCAGTAAGGAGAATTGGTCTTGTTCCATCACCTATACTGACACAGGATTTGTTGATCTGATAAGTAGCGCGCGAAAAAAAATTCAGGAAGCGGTAGATGCAGCTAGTAAAATGATGATCTGAATGGCATCTAACTGGTTCTCTGCCAGGTAAGTACGCAGAAATACCAGTGATTTGGCAAGATATTGCGACACAGTAACAGGGTGAATATCAAGAATAGCCGCAATTTCCGGGTTACTACGACCTTCTATACGGCTCATGGTAAATACCTCCCTCCGCTTTTCCGGTAGCAACTGTATGCCTTTTAGTAATAACTGATAGGCTTCCCGGTACTCCATTTGCCTGTCGGGTACCAATAAAGTCTCCAGCAAATCCGGACTTTCCTGCTCTGCGGCCTCCCAATGCGCCAACTGAATAAGCTTTTTACGCATAGCATTGATAATACTGTTGCGCGCCACTACGTGCAGCCAGGCCGCAAACTGCTCCACCTCACGCAGTGCGTGCCGCTTATGCCATACATGCAAAAAAACATCCTGCGTAACCTCTTCGGCCCTTTGCGGACTGCGGGTATAGGCCAGTGCATGCAGATACACGTTTTTCCAGAAACGATCTACCAATGCAGCAAAAGCAGTTTCATTGCCGGCGGCTACCTGCAGCAGTAACTGGCCTTCATTATATGGAGAAATGGATTGCAATTACTGCAAAATGCAGCTTTCTGTGCTTATTTCCAATTTACTTACAAGTGCTTGTCTTTACTTGCGTAGCGGTATCTATTGCGGGCATGGTAATTTAGCTTTATCATTCCGCTTCCGGCTATGCAATGAGGGTGATTGTGTATGTTCACTTAAACAGCGCCTCTTACCCTGGGCAAAATATCATTGTTATACAGCGTGCGTAGCTGCTGCATGGTTTGCGCATCCAATGCGGGCAGTGCACTGGCTGCTACGTTGCCCTGTACCTGATCGGGCCGGGTAGCGCCGGGTATAACGGTGGTAATGGCCGGGTGGTCTAATATCCAGCGGATGGCCTGGGTGGCCAGGTTGCCTGCGGGAAGTATGTTTTCAATTTCCTCTGCCAGTTTCACACCTTCTTTAAATGGCAGGCCGGAAAACGTTTCGCCCACATTAAAGGCATTGCCATCTGCATTATAGTTTCTATGGTCTGTAGTGCCAAAAGTAGTATCCAGGTTAAACTTGCCGGTGAGCAGGCCACTTGCCAGCGGCACACGGGCAATCAACGCTACGCCCTGCTGTTGGGCCGTGCTAAAGAAATCATCTGCCAGGTGCTGGCGGAACAGGTTGAATATAATCTGTAACGAGGCCACATCGCTATGCGTCAGGCAAATATGGGCTTCTTCTGCGGTTTCCACACTTACACCGAAATGTTGTATCAGGCCCTCGCTTTGCAGTTTACGCAAATGATCAAACACCTCTCCTTTGCGCAATTCTTCCGTAGGTATGCAATGTAGTTGCTCCAGAAACAGCTGATCTACGCCCAGGTGTGTCAGTGAGTCTTCCACATGCCTTCTGATGGCATCGTAGGTAAAGTTTTGCGGCCAGCCGTTGGGGCTATCGTGCCGGCGGCCCAGTTTGGTAGCTACGTACAGCTTTTTATCGGTGTGTTTTAAAAAATCGCCAATAAACCGTTCACTTACGCCCATACCGTATACATCGGCCGTATCTATAAAGTTACCACCTGCATCTACATACGCCTGCAGTATGGCATGTGCGTTATCACTATCCACGTTACCCCAGTCTGCACTTCCTAATTGCCAGGTTCCCAAACCAACTTCAGAAACGGCTTCGCCTTTAAAACTTCTGTATTTCATACATTCCTTTTTCAGAGGCTAAGATAGGGCAAGGCAATAAAGGCGGACAAAAAGATATTATTGCGTAACTTTGAGCATTAAACACATAGACCCTGTTTATTATATGATTACAGATGAACAGCTACTTGCCTTACTTCCGCAGCTTGAAAATGAGAGGGTTGAGAAAACCATCTCAGTCAATGATACAAACAAGTTTGGTGAAGCAATTTGTTCCTTTGCAAATGATTTGGGTGCAACAGGGCAACCAGGGTATTTGATTATTGGGGTAGCTGATAATGGTACATTTGGAAATCCTAAAACAGGTGAATTAACGCCAATAACCGAACAACTGCTGCAACAGTTAATGGATTTTAGAACTGATGGCAGAATGGTGCCACCTCCTGCAATGGTTGTTAAGAAATTTTCATTTCCGCAGGGTGATTTAGCTGTGGTAGAAGTACAACCTTCACCAGTGCCTCCGGTGCGTTTTAAAGGCAAGGTTTGTATTCGTATAGGTCAGCGAAAAGGTGTGGCAAATGAAGCAGAGGAGCGAATTCTTAGCGAGAAGCGCTCGGTATATGCTAAAACTTATGATGTACAGCCTACATTGGGTAGCTCTTTAAGCGACCTGAGTATCGATATTTTGAAGTTAACTTACTTACCGTCTGCTATAGACCCTGAAATTCTGGCCGCCAATGGCCGGGAGTTGAAACAACAGGTTGCTTCTCTCAAATTTTACGATTTACGGTCGGACGCACCAACCAATGCCGGCATCCTGATGTTTGGAACAAATCCTCTCTTTTATCTGCCTGGCGCATATATTCAGTATGTAAAATTTAAGGGCAACGATGAAGTAAGTGATTTTGAAACCGAAGTAAGATTTGAAGGTGATTTGACTACGCAGTTAAGAGTAATTAACGATTTTGTAAAGACTCAGATAGCCAGGCGTGTTCAGCGAAAGCTGGGTGAAGATTATGAAGAAGCTTATCCTGCAAGCGCCATTCAGGAATTGCTATACAACGCCATTGTACATAGAGACTATGAATCTAATGCGCCCATTAAATTTTATGAATTTGATGATCGGATAGAAATAACTAATCCGGGAGGCTTGTATGGTAATGCCCGGCCTGAAAATTTTCCCAATACCAATGACTACAGAAACCCTACCCTTGCGGAAGCCGTTAAAACATTAGGTTTTATAAACAGGTTTAATGTAGGGGTAAAAAGGGCAAAGGCTGCATTGCAGAAAAATGGTTCTCCGGAACCAACCTTTATTATCCATGAAGCGACCAGTTTTGGTGTAATCGTTTATAAAAAGTTGTAATGGAAGTAATTGCTTTTTTTAATAACAAGGGAGGCGTTGGTAAAACCACTTTGGTTTACCATATAACAAATATGCTCGCGGTAAGAGGATATAGATGTCTGGCTGTTGATCTTGATCCGCAGACCAATCTCACTTCTATGTTTCTGAATGACGAACGTTTGCAGGAGATATATGATACAGAGGGAGCGCGGCCCACAATATTAGAAAGCATAAAGCCTTTGAACAGAGGTATCGGAGATATAAAGCCCGCACATATTGAGGAGATAAACGAGCAGATAGGATTAATTCCCGGAGATCTGGAGTTGTCGTTATTTGAAGATAAATTAAGTTTCGGTTGGGGGCAGTGTGTTAACCGTGATGAGGCGGCGTTTAGAATAGTTTCCTCTTTTTACCGGATTATTAAGGAAGCCGGTGAACGTTGGCAGGCAGACTATACGATTATAGATATCGGCCCCAATTTTGGAGCAATAAACCGGGCTACGTTAATAGCAGCTGATTATGTAGTAGTACCAATGGCGGCAGACTTATTTTCCCTGCAGGGTTTAAAAAACCTGGGAAATCAGCTTGCCAAATGGAAGGAAGAATGGCTTGATCGCTCCGGCAGAAATCCGGATCCTGATTTATTGCTACCAGCAGGAAACGTTCAACCATTGGGGTATGTAGTAATGCAGCACGGAATTAAAGAAAGGCGGCCTGTGAAATCTTATTTGAAATGGCTGAACCGGATTCCTGGTATTTTCCAGGAGTTTGTATTGAAGCGTCCGTTGGAGGTGCTACCTGCAATTGAAGCTGATCCCTGGTGCTTATCGCAACTGAAGCATTATCATAGTTTGATTCCAATGGCCATGGAGGTACGAAAGCCTATTTTTCTATTAAAGCCTGCTGATGGCGCAATTGGAGCGCATCTGGGCGCTGTAAGAGGTAGTTATCAGGATTTTTATACACTCACCGATAATATTTTAGAGAAGATTAAGCAATTGTAAAAGCAATTCTATCTACTTTCTATCCATCAGAATAGCTTTGCGAACCGTTGCAGCTATTAAAGTGTTGCTGCCGGCTTTTTCTCAGCCGTTTCCACCACCTCATCATGCTCCCGAATCAGCAATTGGTTTACCCCGGCGCCTGTTTTTACAAACTCAAACGTAAGATCGCGGTCTTTGGAAAAGAACAGGTTTTCATTCTCTGCATACAGTGGATAAGACTTATCCCGTACAAGCATATACAGTACATTGCTGCCTGCTGTTATGGTGATGGTACTTTGCGGCCCAACATAGGAACCCACATACGCTTTCAATACATTGTCAGGAACAGACACCGCCACACGCTTGTTTACATAGGTAGCAGGCCCATGATCGTAACTGAACACCCTTGCCATGTGCCATCTGCCGTTTGTTCTGCGCCATACGTTAGAAAAAATGGCATGCCCATCCAGAAACTCTTTCTTCCCCGTTTTAGTAATATAAAATACATGCTCACCGCTAATGATGGCGCCATATACTTCCTTATTCTTCCTTAAAGGATATACCTTAACAGTGCCTGTTACCGCTTCTCTTCTCAGATTAAAGTCCCTGGTGCCGCTGCACATTCCGGAGCCCATGGAAGTCATCAGTGCTGGCAAGCCCACGGTAAGGCCGCCTTTATCATGATAAAATTCCACATCTTCCGAAAAGATGCGGCCCATGGCTGCGGTGTCGCAGCTATTGTAAGCCTGCCAGAAAAGGCTATCCTGGTGCTGGATGATGGCAGCAATTTCCGCATCTGTTTCCTGGGCAAACGCATGTATACCAGTTGACAAAAACAGACTTAACAGCAAGCAGTGTAGTAGCAGCGTATTCTTTTTCATAGGTACAAGTTTGAAAAAAATAACACGCGGGCGTGAGCTTTCCGCTACAAGGTCGTATGCAGGGATAAAAGGAGGCTGTTATGGATAAATATTTTCCGGCATCCTGTTATTTTTCCACCGGTCTGTCTACTATCCGGTCAAAACCAAGGCCGCTGCTACCCTCTCCGCGGCCGGTGGTTTTGCGTACGCCGTACCATACAAATACACGACCATCTGTCCAACGCGTGCGCTGGAACGATTGGGTTACCCTTACGCCTGCGCGCGGCACTTCTGCTTCCTGTATAAAGTAAGGCAGTTTGTCTTTCAGGCCTGGTTGCAACAGCGCGGTGCGGGGCCTTATTTTATCTGGTTTGGCCGTATCGCCTTCCAGTATACGTGGCATGGCAGCACGTTGCAGCTGCACTTCCTGGTGGCTGCCTGCTGTATGGGCGGGTACAAAAGGTATCCAGTTTTCGGGTATCGTGTTCATTACCTGGTAACGTATACGGGCTGCTTCGTCTCCATCTGTAACAGGTGCCGGTGTAACTACCGGGCCTACGGCATCGGTTACCAGTTTTTGTAAAAAGCCGTGGAATTCACCGGCGGTTTCGGCGCCCCGTTTGCTATAACCCGAAGGCAGCGGCACCACGGTTTCTACTGCCCATACCATGTTGGCCATTTCATCTCTTATCAGTACTATTTCTTCGGTGGGTTTGCCTTCCTGTATTTTGGCTACCGAAGGCAGCAATAACAAATCGGTATCGGCAGCTACAGGAGTATCGCTGTCTACTTTCAGAGAAAACATGTTCCAGCGCTGCCAGTCATTATCATCTCCTCTGCCGGCAGCTTCTATCCAGAAGGTTTCGCCAAACGAATTGGTAACGGTAAGGCCTTTAATGGTGGTTAAAGAACCTACGGGTAAACGGTAAGGTATCAGGTACCAGTCGTTGGCGTATACCAGGCCAAATTCTACCAGCAGCAGTTTGGCCAGGTCGGTGGTATCGGGGGTAATATAACTGAAATTGGTTTTGCCATCTTCAAAGGCCCACCAGCGGGTATTGGGCATACCATCAAATACTACCGGTGCGGGAATCATGGACTGTGTATTTACTACCGGTGGCGGCGGGGCCGGGTTACCGGGCAGTTGGTCCAGCGCAGGCACGTTGCGGTTGATATCTACATTATACCAGTCTAAATGCCCGTGATAATATTCTTCTGCATGCATTACCTTTTCGCCGGCAGGTGTACCGGCGGCAATGGCAAACTGGTATTCCAGCTGCTGTGGCTGCCAGGCGTTGTTGGCGGCATCGGCTGGCTGGTAAAACAGGTCTTTATACCAGGCGGTAAACGTGGCCTCTATTTCATCAAAGGTACCTGTATCGGCGGGCAGCGGAAAATCAGGCAGGTTGTAATAATGGGTGGCAGCGGTAAAGTCAGCGTACAGTCGCGCACCATCTACCATGCGGCCTGCCACGGCGGCAAATTGTTGCCACACTTCGGCATGGGCACAAATGGTAGCACCGCTTTCATCGGGTATGGGCTGCTGAATACCGTAATGATCGAGAAAGAACTGCCGGGTGGCTGCCAGTACCCCTTTGTTTTTCAGCAGCTGTATCCAGCGCCGGCCCATTACCAGGCGCAGATCCAGCGATATATCCTGTTCCAGGGTGCTGAAAGGCAGTGGCCTTTGTTCTACCAGTGCTTCAAAAGGCACTTCTTTATCAAAAGGCTGTACCGGCTGGCTGCCGGCCTGGTATTTATTTACGGTTGCCGTACTGGTGCTTATTTTACAGGTAACGGGCGAACCGGCATCGTCGCCGGCAAACTCGCCCATCTGCCATTGTTTGGTAAGCATCCATAGGGCATCGCGTACTTCGGCTTTCAGCGCGCGGTCAAATTTATTGCTGCGGGGTCTGCCTTCCAGCCTGCTCCACGCAAGGGTTATGGGAAAGGCCTGTGCTTTATTTATCTCTATCAGTTTGCTTTCTACTGGTACTAACATGGCGTTGTTGTTTAGGCATATTTATCCGATAGGTGTATTGTTATTGTTCACCTGGTTTATGGTAGTATAATGAACAGGATTGTCCAGCACAATAGAATAGGGATGCAGGCTTTCTGCCCCTATTACAGCAGGCAGCAGGCCTGCCAGAAAGGTATTGTCAATATGCGCCGGCTCTACCCCGCGCGATCTGGCTGCGTCCAGTGCATACAACAGCGAATCGGTAAGGTCATCCCACTGCCAGTTACCGGTAAATTGCGAAGGGGTTACCAGCAGCAGTGTTTGCGGTGCTTCCGAGTCGGGACGGTCGTAGTGAAAAGTAATACCCGTGGTTTCTTCCCGGGCCGGTATCAACTCTGTCCATTCATCTGCCAGTATACCACATATTTCTGTGGGCGCGCCGGTGGTTGTGGCAGTGAAGGCGGTGTACAGCAGTATATTACTTTCTTCCAGGTTACAGTCTGCTTCCGGAAAAGGCAATGCCAGCCAGTGATACTTTTCTGTTTTAAACGGCAGTTGTACAGGATGGATATACAGATCATCCTCATTACCGCCAAAGGCTTCGCGTAGCAGGATGCAGTTTTCCAGGTGTTTCATTTTTTCGTGTACCCTGGCTATGCCATGCAGCCAGTCTTCCTGCGGGTTGGTTCGTTTACCGGTAGTAATACTGTAATCTAACAGGGTGCCGGTAGCATTCCAGCTATTATTGATTTCGGCCTGCTGTGCAGCGGGCAGCTCATAGCGCGGTACCATGGTAAAATCATCGCCCAGTATAAGGCGGGCGGCATTCTGCAGGTGGGTGGCTTTATCAGCGGCCGGCACTGCCGCCAGTGCTGATAATAATGCTTCTACCTGTGGTATGCGTTGTGTTTCCAGGTCATCGGTTAATGCTTTGGCTCTCGCTTGCAGCTCGTATATAAACATGGGTATGCCGCGTAATTCTGCATCTATATCCAGTGCAATTACATCGTAGTCGGCCAGGTGTATGGCCTGTACATCGGCCAGCAGTGTGGTAATAGCGTCCTGATTATTATCAATGGCATTTTTCAGTTTTACAAATGCGGCATCAAACAATAATTTTTTCACTTCCACATCTGCCAGGGTAATGGTTTCCGGTGGTGTGGGTGTAACAGACACCAGCCTTTCCATAGCCTGCAGCGTTTTCAGCAGTGTGGTATCGCCGGCGGCCAGTGTGTTATATTCATCTGCCTGCTGCTGCCAGCGGTTGCGGAAGGCCTGTAGCTTTTCTTTAATACTGGTAAACCATTGTTGTACGCGGGTATACAAGGCACCGGTACCGGTTTGCGGAATACCATAGTTACCCAGGCCGGAAAGCAAGGCCGCAAAACGGGTGATGGTAGCAGGTGCCTGGTTTCTGATAGCCGTTATGTCAGCTTCTGAAGCGGTAGCACGGTCGGGCAACGCACGCAGGTAACTGATTACCCCACCGGGCATGGTAGCAGCCTGCACCAGGTTTTTTAACCCTGTTAACAAATCCTGTACACGCTGGGCGGGCAGTTGTGCCGGTGGCATATCCTTTTTGCTGGCCTCGTTGGGCAGTGCCACATCGCCAGGTGTAAGGGGTGCAGTACCTACCAGTAAAGCACGCAGGCTTTTTACCAGCGGTATCAGCTGAAACAGGGAAAGGGTACCCGGTGTGGCGGGCGCCTGGGTATAGCTGATGGTAATAGTGGTATCCAGCCGCGGATCGGCCGTGGTAAACAGGTAATGTGTTAACCGGTCGTCTATCTCAGTTAGCGAACGGGTATCTGTAGCGGGCAGTATGTATAACAAATCAATGGGCTGTATACTCAGTTGCTGTAACGATACAGTGGTGGCTATGGTGGCACCGGTGGCACGGCTGATATACGAACAATGGCATACTACCTGGTTTAGTGGCGGTAGCATAGTAGTGAGCCACTGGTTTACAGAAGGCTCTGACTGTGAGCGTGGGGTGCCGCCTGCCGCCGTGGCTATATAGGTAAACGGAATGCCTACCCGGTGGTTTAAGGTAACACCGCTGCGGGGCGTGCGTATTACATCGGGCTGCTGCGGGTAATTACCTTTGCTGTAGGCATCCAGTACACCGGCTGCACGGTTGTAATTACCCAGCACTACCTGGTGTACACTTTCCGCCATTCCCAGGTCGGCTACTGCATCGGCCACATCCATAATGCCATTGACTGCTGTGGTAATGGCATTGGCAATTACGGCTTCGGTAGCAGGCAGGGCCAGGCCAAACGGGTACTTTTTACCGGCGGCAGTGGTTTGCTTTTTTACATGGTTGCACAGGTTTACCCCGTGTATTACGTTACGGGCCTCAATGGCAGTAACCGGTATGGTAGCTGCATCTACCGAAGGGTCCGTATTATTGGCGGTGTTGGTTTCTTTGATGTGGTTGGCACCGAGCGGAAAAAATTTACGCAGCAGGTATATATAGCTGTCAATACTTTTGGCTTTCAGGTCTTCCCGGTCGTGCAAAGCCCGTTCCAGTCGATAGCCCAGTAAGGCTGCCAGGCTCTGGCCACCCTGTATACCTTCTATTACCGATAAGGCCAGGCGTATACGCTCTGAAGTAAGATTTACGGCCAGCACATTACTGCCATCGGGTTTGCCATGCGATATATACCCGTTGCGCAATACAGCAGCGGTTACGCCCTGGTTTAACGATGGGGCATGTATATAGCCTTCGTTGGCAGCATCGGTTACAAATGTTTTTTTACCATCGGGGTTAAACTCACCCACCATATCGGCAGGCACTTCTTTATGGGTAAGTACTTTGTTTTTTTCGGGGCGCACATTTTCCAGCCAGCCGTAGGCGCCCAGGTAAATACCGGTGCGGCGCTGTGCGGGTGGTGTATCGGCACTGTTGTTACGCAGGCGCGACATGCCCAGTGTAAGCATGCCTGTTTTCCAGGCATCCAGGCGGTACGAGCAGCAGTCTACATGCTCTACCAGTGCGCGTTCCAGCCGGGCGGTAGATGCATCTTTCAGTTGTTCCAGCGCCTGTAGCTGACCGGCCAGGTAGCGGGAGTAAAAAGGTATCAGGGGCAGCTGCAAAGAATCGCGTACAAATTCGGATACGTTTTTTGCCGGCGATAACTGCGGCATAGTTTCATACAAAAGTGCATACCGGCTTTCGGTAAGGGCGCCTTTCCATTGCTGGTGTATGTAAGGCTGTTCTGCCTGTATGGTGGCCAGGCGGGCTGCCGGCACGGCGTTTACCGATACGGCGGCGGCAAGGCTGCTTTCGTGATAACCCAGTTCCAGCGCATATTTCAATAAACGGTATAGTTCAGCTTCGGGCCTTTTGGTAAGGCCTGCCCCGGTGCGCAGGGCATTGTGCGACTGGTGTACCTGATCTATAAGCGCTTTAATATAATTCCTGTTGTCTGCGGTATACGAGTGTATGGGATTTATTTCCGATAAAGGCACATCATCTACCAGGTGCTTCACCGGCTTTTGCCAGGGCAGGCCCAGCATGGTAAGCATACCAGGCAAGCGCACCCCGTTATATTGCATCTCCTGGCTAAAGGTTTGCATAAAGTAATTATCCAGGTCAGACTGATCTCTGAAGCCTGCTTTTACCAGGCTCATGGCATTCGCCACCGAGGTAAGGCTTTGCATATACCTGCGGTGAAACTCTACCGAGTTGGGATGCAGCCCTATTACATCCAGCAAGGTTTGGTAAGGCTGCCCCTGCTGCGAGGTTACCTGCGCTACAGCACCCTGTAAATGGCTGGCCCAGTATATATCCATTTTCACCAGCAACCGGTACAGATTGCTGATAAAGGCAGGGTAAGCATTGTTGTTAATGCCCGCCACGGTATTGTTTTTTTCGTTCATCCAGGTAAGCCGCCTGAAGGGGGTTACGGGTAATATACCATAGGGCTGGTTGCCTATACGTATGGCCGGCACGGGGCCGCGGCCACTGACAAAGCTGTTGAAAAAATCGCGGGTGTAGCTGATGGTATCTTCTGAAAAACCATTTTCTATTACCGACTTCATCACGTACCCCATGGTGGCCGGCCACAAGGCCAGGTTCATGTTAAAAGCATCGCGCTGGTCGTTACCATCGCTGTTCAATACTTTTTTAAACAGGTCATAATCCAGCCCCAGCCATTCGCTCAGCCACTGGCCATCTTTCTTCTGTGCCGGGGTAGCTGTTTCTGTAAAACCGGGCTTTTGTTTAAAATACAAATCAAAGGTTTGGTCGGGCGTGTCTTTACTGGTAACACCCGAATCGGCTGAGCCGGTATTATTGGTGGGTGTACCCTGCGGCAGCAGACTGAGGCCTTTTTGGGTGAAGTAATGGTGATTGAGCAAATCCTGCAGTTGTGCTTTGCCCGCTTCGGCATCGGCACTCAGTTTTACGCCTAATACCAGCAGGCGCGAAAAGCCGTTTACTTCATCCGGCGCCAGGTTTATTCTAAAACCCATACCTATGGCAACAGCTCTGTCAAAATCGGCCACCCATTTAATTTCTTCAGCAAACTCCAGGTCGTGCTGCGCATTTTGCGTCAGCTGGTCATCGGCACCGGTGGAGGGGTCGGGACTGGTGTGTAAAGGATAAGGAATTGTGTTACCAAACACCGGCTCCATGGCGGTATTGCCTTTATAGCGTATCACGGCCAGTTTTTCGGGCAACAGGTTTACTTTGGTAGGCTGCGTCCAGGCATGCTCCTTCCCTGTTTTAGCTTCCAGGCCGGCAAACAGTACAATGGCAAACTGCAGGTTGGCCGTTGCTTTGGTTAACCCCAGCGGCAGTTTTTCGGTAAAGTTAACCGGCCCGTAGGTGCGGATAATGGTATCAGCATCCAGTGTGGGGTTGGCGGTATTAAAATCTGTTTTTGCCTGTGTAATAAGCGTGTCATTACCATCGGCCAGCCATAATTGCTTGAATAACCCGGTAATAATATCGTGTTGGGTGGCATCCCAGTTTTCGGTGGCAATTACCAGTATAAACGTATTAACGCCTCTTACCGGGAATACACTGCCAGCCTCGTCCGGCACCAGCTGCCGGGTAATCCAGGCGGCTCTTCCATCGCCATGGGCATTTACCAGTAAACGCCAGGCAGCTTTTTGCTGGTCTATAGTGGCAGCATCGGGGTTGGCAGGATCAGCCGGTTTACCGGCGCTGTAATACGCCGCCCAGAAATAGGCCGCATTGTTTACTTCCTTGCGCGATAGCAGGGGCTCAAAACTGTCTACCAGGCATTCATCAGGATACACGCGTACCCATAACTGCGGCTGGTTGCCGGTGGTTTTAAAACGGGTTTCTATGCGCAGCGGAAACAGCAGGAATGGGGTGTTGTTGGCAAAATGTTCCTGCAGTTCTTTACGCGGGTCAATAAACAGTTGAAAGTTTTTTTCAAAACCGGCCAGTTGTTCGCGGGCACCTGTATAAGTCTGCTGTAGCTGGGTATGTTTTGTTTTTTCGGCAGCAATCTGTTTGTCCAGCTCTTTGCGGCGTTGCTGGTAATCTGCATGGTTGTCTCCTTTCTGCCTTTCCAGCGCCGTACGTTCTTTTTCCAGCAATTGCAGGCGCTGGCCCGAAACAAACAATTCCTGCCGGGCATTTTCACTGGCGGCTCTGCCTGCGGCGAGGTGGGTGCGGCTTTGTTGAAAATCTGACATATATAAATGCGTTATAATTATTTTTGTAATAACATTTCTGAAGCATGCACGCACACCATCATAGGTACCTGGTATAATATATAAGCCAGGTTGGCAGCATCTACATTACTATCCCATTTCACCAGCTTGTCTTCGTTAAACTGCTTTTTATTTTCATCGCCTTCGGTATCGGCAGGAAAAGTATGGGTGGCTGGCAGGCTTACCGGTGCAGGCAGGCTCAGCACATCAATTACCCCATCTTCGCCAGGCACTACTTTATTCCAGTCCAGATCGTTCCAGGTTACCAGTGCCTTTCCGCCTGTATCGGCGGCAGGAACGTCCAACCCAAAGCGGGGCTCACCGGGGCGTTCTTTAATAACAAAAAACCACCCGGCATTATTCAGTACCGGCTGCTGCGGGTTGCCCTCTCCCCTGGCTTCGGGTACAGTAAGGTCGAAACCGAAGAAATAGATATCCGGATCGGCCTTGGCTGAATATAAGGGCGTACGTACTACTGCCGGGTTGGGGTTTACCGCATCTCCTTCTGCCGGAATATGTAAGCTGCGGGGCAGGGATGGATCGGGCAGGCCTGTTTGTGTATTGATGGTCCATGCTGCTTTATGGGCGTAAATAACGGCAGTGGGGTACTTCTTTAACAACTCGCCCCGTATCACCAGTACTACTTCTTCTTTGGCTGGCTGGCCCGGTTGCTGACGATGGTCATGATCGCCCAGTTTGCTGCTGCGCCGCCACTCGTGCAGTTTGGGAATATCATAGAATGCCTCACGCTGCTCTTCTTCTGTTTTGCCGGCCAGGTCAGCCTGGGCCAGTGCGCCGGACGGATCCCAGAACTGCCTGAAATAACTGCCACGCTGGTCGGTAGGATATTCGCGCCACAACAGCTCACGCGCAAATTCGTGGTTAAGCCCCACCATGTACGATTCAATAAATGCCTGATTCGTTTCCAGCAGGGTAATGCTGTTCTGCGCTATCAGTTCTATATTGGGCAAAAACAGTTCTTCCGATATTTTCTTTAAATCCTGGTACATCGGTTTGTTCAGTTTGGGGTAGGCCATCGCTTCTGTAAAACCTTCGTTTACCAGTTGCGCCTTAATCCAGGGTGGAATAAACACATGCTGCCATGTCCATGCCGGTATGGTTTTCTCCGGCTTCAGCTGCTCCAGTATTACACCTGTTACCACCGGCAAATCCAGCGTAATGGGTTTTACCTCTTTGGGTACCTGTGCCTGCTCCCATTGCAGTAACACAAACATATCTTTCAGTGAATTTTTAAAACGCGTGGCATTGTCGTTATCTACCGTGCCACTAACAGCGGGTGTGAAGTTTTCACCGGGGTACGACAAATGAAAGTCCGGGCTTTTACCATAATCATCCACTGATTCGGGTGTCTGGTTTTCCGGTTGCAGGGCATCGGCAGCTTTGTTGTTTTTTTGCCAGCTGGTAAGCAGGTACCACAGCCATACCAGTATTACGGCTATAGTTATACCTACTGTGTAGGCCGGGCCTGTTACGGCAAAAAACTGCAGCAGCAGTACTATCAGCACTGCCAAAGCCAGTAAGGCCCAGGGCAGCCAGCTGTATTGCTTTAATATAGCCAGTATAACCGCAGGTACTTTGGGCTGTATGGAACCGGTAAAGGTATCTATACCGGGCTGGCCCGCTGGTTTGGTTTTAGGAGGCGCCGGCAACAATTCTCCCTCGTTGACTTTGTTTACCAGGGTTTCCAGCCGCAGCTTTTCACCGGCAGGCAGCTGTTTGTTCAGATGTGTAGCCAGCCTGCCGCGCGGCCTTGCTATGCGGCGCATGGGAGGCGATAGTAAGGTATCGGGCAGGGTGCTTTGTTTAAGGGCGTAAAACACCGTAGCATTATCGTTTAACACCCGCTTCTGCAGCGGCGCGGTAAGCATCATGTTTTTGGCAGCAGCGGCGGCAGTACCGGGCACAAAATGTTTGGTGTGTAAAGCGGAGCCTGCTGCTATGGCAAACTGACCATAGCGTATCTGGTTATTGGCTTTTAACACCTCGCCTATCTGATCCCATGCGGCTTTCATATAGTCTTCCTGGTTTTCCTGTACCACGCGGGTACCAAAATGTGCCGGTACGCGAAAACGTGGATCCAGGTTCAACTCGGTAAGCCAGTTGTAATTCTGATCAATGCGGTTGCCATCACGGTCAGTATATACCCTTTCTACCATGGCATGCCAGCGGCCATAAATGGGCGGTGTTATCAACGGGTCAGCATCGGTATTCGGGTCAACCGGTAAACCGCTGTTGTTGAAAGCATCGGTGTTGGCTGCAGGAGAAGGCTTCAGGTGATAATCATCGGCCAGGTTTAGCAGCCCGGTCAGCTGTTGCTGAAAAGGATGCTGGTTAGGGGCGCTGTTAACTGCCCATTTATCAAAGGTGTTCTGTTTCTGTATCTCCTGCGGGGTAAGCGATTCTTCCGGCACTTTTAAAGCGCCCCCCAGGCGCAGTATGCCGCCCAGCGGGTGGTCAGCATCTTCCTTCCAGGTAATATTGGCACCGGGCTTAGTCATATCCATTACCCGGCGGCCCACGCGGCTGTCTGCCACTTTGGGCTTCAGCAGGCGTACCAGGTATTCAAAATCGCCGGTGGATCCGGTGCTGAACTGCCAGCGGTAATAATAGGGAAAATCAACAGCCGTGCCTTCCCAGGCTATTGCCAGTTTTGCATTGGCTATATCGGCCGCACTGCCCCCCAGCCCGGCCAGCCGGCCGCTTTCGTAAGAGGGTATTACAAAAGCATGATAAGAAGTACCGGGCTTTAATTTACGCGGACATAACAACCGCGAATAGGCCAGGTCGGGGTTTTGTTTCAGTTGCTGCTGCAGCTTGTCCAGTGCGGCATCTACCTCACCGGCATTGTCTGTAATGATTTTATCTGCTGCATTGCTAAGGTCGCCGTTATAGTGCACGTGCGCCCACGACCATAACTGACCGGCTTTAGGAAAGCATTTGCTTTTATCCACACCGGGCTTCAGGGTTATATAAGGCAGGGGCTTACCGGCAGCGGTGCCATCATCAAACTCACCGGCTGCCAGCACCAGCAGCGTTATCCAGGGGTTTAACCGCTGTCCGCTGGCCGGTACAGGTGTATAACGCCAGGGCATGTCTTCATCATAAAAATCAATATAGGGCAGGTAGTTTGCCTCAAAATTGGTTACGCGGTTATGTGGGTCGGTTTTTACTACCGAGCGGGCATCTATGCCTATGATATCCCCCGGGCCGTATACTTCAATCTGCTTGTCCTCTACCGGTGCAGCGGTTCCATCGCCATCTACGGTAAGTTTTACGGTAAAACGCGCACGCGCCTCACCGTTGGACTGCAGGTTGTTGGCAATGCCCTGCCGCAGATAAGGCAGGAAGGAATAGGTTGCTATGCTCATAGTACAGCTTCGAATGTGGGGATGACATGAATTTCTTCAGCCAGCGCCGGGTTAGAAAGTATTTGTGTGTTCATCCAGGCCCTTGCCTGTGCTTCAGAATCAAAAGCCTGTGCGGTGCTCAGGGGTTTATTATTGTTAACACCGGCTACGGTATAGCCCGGCTGCCCTACTTTAACACGCTGGTCAATGGCGGTAGGCACCAGGTTTTTTTGATAGGCAAATGATAAGGTACATTGCGTAATAGCGCCCCCTTTCAACCAATGGGAGAAGAGTACGCCTACATTTTTAAACCATTTGAAGGAATGGTATTTATCATCCCCATCCATCAGCTTCACTTCATAACGTACCACGCGCTTTACTACTTTGGAGGCACCTATTTGTTTGCCGGAAAACACCAGCTCCACCCCTGCATCAAAATCCTGGAAGGAAGGGCGCGACAGCTTTTCTGCATCACTCAGGTTCTGGTACTGGGCTATGGCAAACTTTTCGCGCGGGGCCGCCGCAGCGGACTGCAGGTTGGGCATGTTGGCTTTTACGCTGAACAAGTGCGCATCTGCCACGGCGTTGTTGCCTACCTTATCTATAGGTATATTCAGCGGTATGGCACGCTGGCTTATCTGCAAACTGCCCAGCGGGTGCAGTACCAGTGTTTCGGCAGCGGTATCTGTTTTGCGCAACGAAACAAACAGGTTGGCATTGGCAGGCAGCGCGGCCTTCCAGTTATCCAGTTTGTTAAACTCTGCCACCAGCAACGGTATGGCGTTGATAGCAGGCATTTTGTTGTTTTCTGCATCGCCCCAGGTAATATCAAAGTCAACCGTAATGTCAATAGAAAACAACCACAGGTCAATGGACAGTGTGCCGCTGCCTTTGGCATTCCACGGTGCAGGGCCAGACAGCTGCAGCCGCAGTGAGATACTGAACAGGCCTGCACCAAACACTTTCAGCTCTACCGAAAACGATATACTGATAATAAAATGAAAGGGCGAAAACTGAAACAGTGCATCAAAGCTGAAATTGCCACTGAGGTTGAATATACCGGTGCCAAAATACAATTCGGCACGGGCACCAAACTGTACGGTATTGGAAGTGATGGCAAAGTAATTTTCTACAGATATGCGGGCAAAAGAAGTACGCAGCACATCAATATGAATACGGCGCGGATTGGGAAAGGGCAATGGCGGCGGGTTAAACTGCGGATGAAAGCCGCCTACGCTTAACACAAACTCTGGATGATCGCTAAAGTCCATCAGCAGCCCCATCTCCCCTTCCAGGGTCATAAACAGTATGCGCGATTCAAACAGCGCTGCAAAAAACCAGATGCGTTTTTTATCAAACTCCAGCGCCCCTATAAAACCCACATTTATCACAATCAATGGCGCACGCTCTTCGGGCAATGCAATACGCAGCACGCCTACTATGGCTATATTGCCGGGTATTTCTATAATAATACCAAATGCCAGGCTTATTAAGGTAGGGGTACCCCAGCCTATTTTAACCATAGGGCCCAGCAGAAACTTTCCTTCCTGGGGCGGGAAATACGATTTAAGGTCGCTGATAATGCGCGGTGCATTGGCTACCGGATCGGGCGGAAACATAATGCTGTTAATGCCCCCGGTGCGTATGCCTGCCCCTATAGGTTCAAGCAGCATGGTGCGGTTAAGGCCCAGTAAGCCGCCTACGCCCAGCAGGGTAAAGCCAAAGCCCAGCTGTATGCCGGTGCCAAACTCTGCCGTAATTATAATAAGCAGGGAGAAACCTTTAGAGCCATCCGGCATGCGGGTGGTAATAAGGCCAATGGCTTTTACCGTTACAATGCTGGCAATAGACAGTTCCAGCACACCGGCGTATTCTTCTTTATCAAAATCGAAATACAGGTAGCCGCCACCTTTTACTACAGCTGCATCTATAGACAGGCCTACACCGTTAGGTGGCTTAAAGCCTACCTGCAAATCGGCAGGCCCCAGGTTGCCCTGTTTAAAGGCCAGGTTGGTTTGCAGGCCAATGTTTTCCACTACTGCCTTCAGCGGCCCCAGTTCCAGCGATACGGTGGCGCCTGCCTGTAACTGAATTTTATCGTTTTTGGGTTCCAGTGCCAGGCTCAGGCTTTTAATATGCAAAGGCCCCAGGTCTACATGCAAATCAAAATCCATCGCCAGCCTGGCGCCGCCCCTGAAATAAAAACCACCCAGCAACGAATAACCAAATGCCATAGAGGCTTCAGCCTGCACATTCAGGCCCGATAGTATTTTTTGTAAAAAGCCATCTCCATCGCCCCCGGTTACTACCAGGCGAATGGCTTCTATTTCTCCTTCAAAACCTACATCCAGCTTACCGCCCGCATTTTGTATAAAAGTGGTAAAGCCCAGCCCCTGCACGGCCAGGCGCGTAGCACCGGGTGAGCCCAGCAGCACTATCTCCTGCGATTTGACGGGCTTTTCATGTATCTGTACCGATGCTTTAAAAGCTGCTGCCAGGTTTAACAGGCCTTCTGCATTAAAGGGCGGGCGTATTACAACTCCTACGCCTTTTATATCAGCTGTAGACTTAAACACCAGCTCGCCACGGTCGCATACACTAAAGTTGAAATTGGCGGTGCCCATCAGGTAAGGCAGTAAGGCTATGCCTTTTTTCTTGCCCCCCTGCGCTTCCGCCGGCGAAAACGTAATGCCAAACTGGGCATAGGTTTCGGGTGTAAGCCCGGCCTGAAAAAAGGGAAAGCGTAATTCTTTTAAATCCGTGGATGTATTGCCCAGTAGCAAACGCGTGGAGTCTGACTGCGGATAAATACCGCCGGGCAAGGTAACGGCACGCATCAGTGCTTCCATGCGGGTAAGCAGTTTGTCTGTATCCAGATTGCTGTTCCATTGGTATACATCATTAAACAACTGGGAAGGTTTGGTAAACAGTAACCCCAACCTGTTCCAGTTTACCAGGCGGGTGGGTACGCCGGGTGCGGCACTGTTTTCGTGTTCTATTAAGCCCAGCACGAATAACAAGCCGTGTACATCGGGCTTTAAGCGGTCAAAATAATCCAGTATCAGATAATCAGTTAACCGCCGGGGCAGGTCGTTAATGCCTGGCAAGGCAGCTACCGAAGGATTGGTTTTTACCACGTTCAGCAGATCAACTATGGATTTGGTGGTAGTGCCCAGCCGGCCCATCAATTTAGCTACTGCTGCTATTACAGCCGTATCGCCGCTGGCGGTGGTTAACTGTTCTATGGCATTCACCACTTCGGTGCTTTGCGATGCCAGATCGGTTAAGGCATTGCCAAAAGCGTTAGACGGCATTTCATAACCCAGTTTGCGAAACAGTTCAACTGCCTGTGCCGGTGTTTTTACGGCACGAAGCGGGGCTATGGCCATGCCTACCTGGGTTAATACAGATTGCAGTGCATCAGGCATACGAATGGGTGTTTACATTGTTAAATACAATTTTTAGTTACGGATAACAGGGCCCTGCCGGTATTGCCCTATTATCCATTGCGATCTGGCACCGGACATGCCGGTTAATATATCGTTGAACGACGTGGTATTGAAATAGGCATTCCGTAAGGCTTCCAGCACACGGCCGCAGTACACAATATTGCTTTTGGGAAAGCGTACGATGTTAAACAGGTCTATACGTTTGCTTTCGTCCAGTGCAGTAAGCGACTGCAGCAGGCCGTCTGTTGCTACAGCCCGTTGCCGCGTATCTTCCGGCAGCAGTGTCCAGGTAATCATGCCGGGTATAGTCATGGATAGCAAAAGCGGCCTTACGGCACAAACCCCGGCGCCCGTGGTACAAAGCGTGGCAAAATCGGCGGCCCCGGTGTTGAGCGATAACGCCAGTTGTTCCATATGCTGTTTGCGCTGCTGTGCTGTTTTACGTGCAGCCCCATCGTAGGCCAGGCTAAACACCAGGCGCTGGTAACCATCGCCAGGGTCGGCTGTTTGCGGGGTAACGGCCTGGTAATAGATGCTGTGTTCATTAATCATTTCCCGTAATACATCGGGGCTTCCCATGGCGGGTCCGCTATCGTCTGTTGCCTGCACCAGCAAAGATTCCAGTTCAGCATTGGCAGGCACTACCACCTGCTGCAACGTAAGCGTGGCCTGTGCGGTACTGGCGCTGTTTAAAATACGTACTGTAATTGTAAGCGTGCCGGGTATTGTGGGGGTAAAAGCCATTTCCCCTACCTGTGTGGTCTGCACCTGTGGGGCGCCGCCTCCTTCACTAAACGTCCATTCATAGCTATCGGCGGCGGTTGCCAGGCCCGTATCTGTAACAAACACCACGTATACGTTTTCGCGGTTAATGGCCAGCGGGTTGGGCACATACGAAACAAGCGCACACCGGCTGTCGGCAGCCACTGTTGCCTGCCCCAGGTCGGCAGCCTGCATGTTTAACGGTATTCTGGTTTCTGTTTTACGAACGGCCATATAACATACAATTGTTTAGTAATGAAGAATGCGTTTTAGTTTTATAAATACAGCATGCGGCAAACTGTTAAGCAGGGCACCTGCCAGCAGTAAGGCTATGGAAGGATATGCTGCCGCGGCCATTTTTAAACCCAGCACCAGCACTACAATACCGGTAAAACCGGCCAGGCTTATGTAAAAAGGCAGCCAGCCGTTTCTTGTTTTAACGCCCCGGTACAATACCAGCAGGTTAACCGCCAGCAGGGCTACCAGTACCGGTTGCAGCCGCATGCTCCATTGCAGCAGGTGCATATTGGTAATGCCCAGCACACTGAGGTAAGCGGCCATACACAAAGGGCATTTGGGAAAGAACACTATAAAAAAAGAAAGTAACGGCGCCAGTAGGGCTTTGCCCTTTGCAGCATATCCCTGTTTACGGGTTTGCACCTGCTGCAGTAAGGTTATTACCTGCTGTGGCTGCCATTGCTGCTGACGCACACCGGCGGCTATGGCGCCATCTGCATCAAGCACGTACAATTCAACGGCATGATGGTTAACAATAGAACCCACATAATTAACCCCTGCATTAAAATATTGCTGCAACACCGGCATACCGGCAGTTACCCGGAATGCACGGTTATATTCATCCGTAATAAAACCACGTTCGTGGCAATACACTTTCATACGTAAAGCAGTATCGTACCCTGCATCATAACTGATAGCGGCTATGTTTACCTGCCCGGCCATACCTGCCTGCTGTAATGCTTTTTGTAACTGCCCCAGCCGGGTAATGGTTAAGGAACATTTTTCGGGGTTATCGCAACGGGTATAAAAAAAGGTTACCACGGTGGGTTTGCCGGAAAAGAAATCTGTAAACAATATTTCTTTCTCCTCCTGGTCGCTCAGGGTAATGGCTGCTAACCGGGCTGCTCTTTTTTTACGGTTCCCAAAAGACAGTAATGGCCGGGTGACCGGTACCTGGCCACAACAGGTATTGCGATATACCTGTTGTGATTTTTCAATGCCGGTTATTGTTTGCTGCATCATGGTTGCCAGCGGCGCATCTACCAGCACATCTTTGCTTAACTGGCTAAGATCTTCCCTTACACTGAGAGCGGCGCTGCCCATCCACCGGAAAGTTTGCAATACCTCGTGCAAAGCCGTGGTTTGCTGCAGCGGTAAGTATGCCTGGTACCAGGTAGTAAAATCTACCACATCATTGGTAAAACGCAGGGCATACGCTGCTTTAAGCATGTAGGGCGCCAGCTGGGGCTGTGGCGCAGGCAGGCCGCGCAACGCCCTGGCTGCACCTGCCAGCAGGTAGGCATGCGATTCTGTTTCCAGCACTTCCAGTACAAAGGGCAATGCTCTGGCCGGTAAACCGGTATGCAAAAAGCACGCAAGCAAATAGCCTCTTATTCTTTTTACTTCACTGGTGCCCCTGCCGGTGTATACCGGGTGCTGCTGCGGCAGGTATGGCAACAACCTGCGCCTGTAAGCCGGCTTTTGTTTTACCAGGTTGATAACAGCAGCAATTTCTTCCTCTGTACTTTGCGCTGTAAGCCTGGTAATAGCGGTAACCCGGTTTGTGAGCATACAATGAGCTTTATAAGATGAATTATTTTTTGTTTTGCCGGAAGGTTCTGGCTTTACCCAGGTACAACTCAGACATCTTTTTCAGGTTTTTAATGCCGGTGAGGTTTTTAGCCAGGCTTATTTTCTGCACAAACTGGTCATCGTTAAACACCTCATCCTTATCCGGCTGGTGTGCCAGGCTGCTGAGGCAGGCTATTCTTATATCATCATAGTCGTCTTCGTCTAAAACAATACGTTTGGCTGCGGCAATAAAATCATTTACATGGCCCAGTTCCATAGCAGTAGCACTGCTTACACGTATCTGTTTCAGCTGGGTTTTATTCTGCATCAGGTTTTGCAGCAGGGGTTTCGATTCCTGGTCAAAAGCCAGTGCATGAATGGCCTCTACCTTAGTAATGCTGTCTGTAGCTTCATTACTAAGTATACTACGCACTACCGGATAATAATTGGCATGTGCATCATAAGCCAGCAGCTGTATGGCTTTGGCAGCCGATACCAGCGATTCATCTTTCTCCTGCAGCCCTTTCAGCAACCGGCGTTGTACATATTCATCTTTTTGCAGCGCCAGTTTTTCAGCGCTCATGGCTTTCAGTTCGGGGTCATCATCGTCCAGCAGTTTACGTAGTACTACTTTAAAATCGCTTCGTTTGGCTATCATGGCATTTGAAGAAAAGTCCAGCGTTTGCAGCGCCGTCAACACACTCTTTCGCAATTCAGCAGGGGCTGTTTCATCATTCAGTACCGCCAGTATATTTTCCACATAGGTTTTGTTATCTCCAATGGCTCCTGTTATTTTTTGCAGGGCCAGCCTGCGCACTACAGGCTGCTCCTGTTTATCGTTAAACAATGCCATTGCTTTTTGTACCGCCTGAGCATCTTTTATAAACGGAATGGCTTCCAGCGCCTTTTGCAAAGCAGCGCTGTCCGTTGCCGTTTTAAAATTTTCCAGCAGCAGCGCGTATTTCGCTTCCGCGTCTTTTAACTCCTGCTGTAAACGGTTGAGGTATTCCTGTGGGTCGTTCATAGTATTCAGTTATACAAATGGCAGATCATCGTAATTAAAAAAGTTACTGTTGCCCTGTGTTTTACCCAGGTAATCGATCGTTTCTCCTACGGTTACCTGTGGTGAGGGTTTGGAAGTAAAGGCCAGCTGCGGCATAGCACCACCCGGCGCGCTGGAAGGTCTCGGGCTACCGGTAACTCCGTTCCAGGGCCACATGGTATCGCCGGGCGCATCACCAATAGGGCGTGTGGTAGGCGTAGGCGCATAGGCGTTTACATCAGTGGCTGTAAACAGGTTGCGCAGCATTTGCCATTTGGCCCATAGCCTGTCTACATTACAATGCAGCATAAAAAACAAAGGATCGCCGCTGGCGGTGCCAGGATCTGTTATAGTTCCTTCGAAACTAACATGGGCAGCGCCGTGCGGGTCGTTCTCCATGATACGGAAATCAGTAAAAGTGGCGCCCAGCGTCATTACATCGGCCTCTGCCATTACAATACCGCCGCTGGTGGCTGTAGTAAACAGAGGTCTGCGCGCAATACCCGTACTGCCCCTGGCTGACCATACACGTAACGGATTGGTTTCGTTAATAGTTACCCTGCCAGCATTAATAGGCTCACCGCCCATAAAATCGGGCGTAAATACATTGGGGGCAGGTTCATCAAATTTCCAGTAAGGCAGGGCTACGCTGGGGTCTATCTCCTGCAGGCTTCTTTCCAGGTCTAATATAAAAGCCCGGTGCCAGGGTAAAAAGGCCGGACGCCTGTGTATTTCAGGGTCGGCTGCTAAATCATGACTATCGAGAAAGGGTTCGTATAAATTGCCGCCCGATCTCCTGTTTAAATCGCTGAAAGCATATAAAAAGCGGTCGCGCTCCTCTGCAGTAAGGGTATTGGCATTTTTGCGTACCCTTACCATGAGCGTTTTTTCGTGCAGGCGGGTACTGGTGCCATTTGCCAACACTGCAATACCGCCATCCTGGTCCTGCGTACTGGCAAAGCCCGGTTTGCCCCCTATAAAAAAGGTAACAGCTGCACCGCCCGCAGGCAATGTAAGCGATAAAGTATCCTGTGCTGCACCTGCATAAGTAGTGCGAAATTGTACCTGCCCTCCGGCAGCCGTATTTCTGTTCTGCAGCGTTACCTGCACATCCGCTGCCGGTGTATTGGTAACACGTATGCTGCAGGCGCATGGGCTATAGCCCACGTAAGCATTGCCGGTGGCCGACTCGTTAATAGTAATGGCAAAAGGCCCTGTTATTACCGGATCAGGCGGCGGATGTATGGCTATCCGCCTCGCCCTGTCCAGGGCTGTATTGGCTGTCTGGTCTTTTTTGGTTATGCTACCCATAGCGCTGTAAAGTTTTGAAATGATCCATTCAATGCTTTCCACCACTGGCTATCTGCTGTTTGTCATGGCCGCTCTGTTCTCACATGGTATTGGTATAAAAGTAGAAACTGGTTCGGGTTAATTATAATTAAAATCAGGCGCCATTAAGATGTTGGCACTTCGTTTAACGTAAATGATAATATTATATATTGTAAAATAAACGAAATTATACCTGGTAAGCTGTTGGCTGAAAAGGCGCTTATATATTTAAAATGCAGTTAATGTAAAAAGTGGATATCCGGCGGCAGACCAGACATGTTTACCGGCTCTAGTGATAAATCACTAGAGATCTATCCGCTCTTCCGGGGGGTATCTGTATGTTTACCTGCCTTATTGCTGACAACATAGTACTTACGCTGGTAAGTCAACACAATATCACTCTGGTATTCCTGCTGTTTTCTGGCCATTTTGTTTCATTTAGAATGTGTTGTAATAAAAATTCCGGTTCCGGCAGTTGCTTACAAGGCCTTTGTATAGTTGTGCCGCGCAGCCCGGGTGGACTATACCAACCCTTGTAGCGTACACACGCAGGGTTGCGCTTGTTGTGCCGCGCAGCCCGGGTGGACTATACCAACCCTTGTAGCGTACACACGCAGGGTTGCGCTTGTTGTGCCGCGCTGCCCGGGTGGACTGTACCAACCCTTGTAGCGTACACACGCAGGGTTGCGCTTGTTGTGCCGTGCAGCCCGGGTGGACTGTACCAACCCTTGTAGCGTACAGACGCAGGGTTGCGCTTGTTGTTCCGTGCAGCCCGGGTGGACTGTACCAACCCTTGTAGCGTACACACGCAGGGTTGCGCTTGTTGTGCCGTGCAGCCCGGGTGGACTGTACCAACCCTTGTAGCGTACACACACAGGGTTGCGCTTGTTGTGCCGCGCTGCCCGGGTGGACTACACCAACCCCATGTGCGCAACACGCATGCCTGATGCACAGCTGTAAAAATGCCTTGTAAGTAATAACATGCCTGACGGGTGGGTGCTGGTAAACCGCTGCTTACTGTTCCTGTTCCTGCGCAGTAATCCGGTTAAGCAGGGTAAGTGATCCGCGGCTGAGCGGCCGTTCTGCACCGTTGCCCGATTGCACCGTAAAAGGACGCAGAAATGATAAGGTAAACAACGCGGACAAAGGCTGGATATGGCTGTAATGCACAATTCGCCTGTAATGCTTACGGGAAAAGTGTTTTAGCCAATTGCGGACGCAAACCATACAGCAATAGCAATAATTTATGTAATTTGGCCGTAAGATGAGCGGAAAAAGAGCAACGATTTACCATATTGCAGAAGAACTGGGCATGAGTGCCAGCTACGTGTCGCGGGCATTGAACGATCATCCGCTGGTAAGTGTAAGTGTAAGGGAAAAGGTGAAAAAGAAAGCGGCAGAACTCAATTACCGCCACAACAGCCATGCCGCCAACCTGCGCCAGGGCTCCTCCAAAACCATGGGTGTTATTATTCCGCACATTACCCAAAGCTTTTTCAGCGAGGCCATTGCAGGTATTGAAGAAGCCTGTTTTGCCAACAACTATAGCCTTATTATTTGCCAGAGCCACGAATCGTTTGCGCAGGAGCGCAAGGCGGTGGATACACTGATACGCCAGAATGTGGATTGCATTCTTATTTCCGTTTCGGAAGAAACCCAGAGCAGCGAACACCTGGATGCGGCGCGGGAAAGTGGCATAGAGATTATTCAGTTCGATCGGTATCTGGATAAAACACCCGGCTACAAAGTAATCAGCGATAACGCAGAGGCGGCTTACACGGCGGTGAAACACCTGATAAGCGAAAAGTATAAGAAGATTGCCTTTATTGGCGGCCCCTGGCACCTGCCGGTGTTTAAAGACCGGAAAGATGGCTATATAAAAGGGATTAAAGAGGCCAAACTGAGCATTCCTTTCAACTACGTGGTGGAAAACGCCCTCAGCCGCGAGCTGACGGTACAGGCCGCTACAGAACTGCTGAGCGAGAAAGATCGCCCGGATGCGATTATGACCGTATCAGATATGCAGGCCCTGGCCGTATTACAACTGGCAGAAAGCATGAACATAGAAGTGCCGCAACAGCTGGCCATACTGGGTTTTGCCAATGAAAGTTTTACGGAACTGCTGCGCCCTACGTTAACCACTGTTGACCAGCAAAGCAAAGAGCTGGGTAAGCAGGCGGCCAACCTATACTTTAGCAAAGCTGCCGGTGGCAATACAGAGGTGGTGGCAGATGAAAAGCTGGTGATAAAAAGCAACATTATTATACGCCAGAGTACCCGCCGCAAACCCGCTGCCGCTGCCAGAAGCAGCAGCAAAAAGTCGGCAGCCAAAGCCTGATCCAACCCGCTTATACCCACACCCGTTATGCGGAGTGGGCAGCCTGTTTGCGTTTCTGCTGCAGGTATTCCGATGGCTGTATTTTAAACCGCGCTTTAAATGCCCTTGTAAAATAGTTGGGCGTGGTAAAGCCGGTGGAGTAAGCAATCTGCGCTATGTTCATATCGCTTTTTTCCAGCAGCACAGCGGCCTTATCCAGTTTTACATTGCGTATATATTCCACCGGTGAGTTGCCGGTGAGTTCCATCATTTTACTGTACAGCGTGCTTCTGCTGAGGCCCAGGTGTTTGCTCAGCGCTTCTACGGATAGGGCGGTATCGTTCAGGTTCTCTTCTATATACAACTGCACCCTTTGCAAAAAGCCTGCATCGTCTGAGCTTATTTCCACTTCCGGCCCGGTTACTTTTATCTGTTTGGTAAAAGTATCTTTCAGGCGGCGGCTCATCTGCAGCTGGTTGTGTATGCGGGCATGCAACAGCTCCACATTAAACGGTTTGGTAAGGTAATCGCTGGCGCCGGTTTCCAGGCCCTTCAGCTCGTTTTCCTCACCGGGCAGGGCGGTAAGCAGTATTACGGGTATATGCGTGGTGCGTTTATCGCCCCGTATTTTACGGCTCAGCTGCAGGCCATCCATTACAGGCATATTAATATCACTTACTATCAGCTGCGGGTGTTGGGCCAGCGCTTTCTGCCAGCCCTCTTTACCATTGGCAGCTTCTATTACATGGTAGCTGCTGCGCAGGTTATCTTTCAAGTAAAAACGGAAATCGTCATTATCCTCTACCAGCAGCAGGGTAACCTTCTCTCCTGCTTCATGCGGCTGTTCTGTGGCAGTGGCAGGTTCTGCCGGCAGTGCTTCTGCTTCGGGTAAGGCGGGCTGCTCCGGCGTGGCTGCAAACAGCGGCTGCGTTACGGCAAAAGGCAGTTGTATGGTAAACGTGGTGCCTGCACCGGGTGTGCTGTTAACGGCAATGGTGCCACCGTGCATCTGCACAAACTCTTTGGTAATGGAAAGGCCTATGCCGCTGCCCTGGCTAAGGATGGCGGTGGCGGTATTGCTTTGAAAATAGCGTTCAAATATGCGCTCCTGCTTTTCTTCTGCAATGCCAATACCCGTATCAGTTACCTGCAGGGTAAGCCAGGTGGTAGTGCCGGTATCGGTTGCCTGTTCAGTAGCCTGTACGCTCAGTTGTATAGTGCCGGCTGCCTGGGTAAACTTAAAGGCGTTGGAAAGCAGGTTGAAAAGAATGCGCTCCAGTTTATTATGATCGAACGCTACAAACAATGCCGGTACATCGCAATGCAGCTGGTAGCGGATTTTTTTGCGCGTGGCCATATCGGTAAAAGAATCAAACACCTCGCGCACAAAGCCGATGATTTCTCCGGGCAGGGCATGCAGGGTAAGCTCCTGCTCCTCCAGGCGGCGAAAGTCCAGCAGTTGGTTTACCAGGTTGAGCAAACGGCGGGCGTTGCGTTTAATCATGCCCAGCTGACCGGCGGCTGCTTCATCCTGTTTTTTACCAAGCAGATTGTCTACCGGCCCCATAATCAACGAGATAGGTGTGCGGAACTCATGGCTCAGGTTGGTTAAAAACTTAATCTTCAGCTGATCCAGCTCGCGGGCTACCTCCGCCTCTTTCCGCTCCTGTTCCAGCTGCTGGCGGGCCAGCAGTTTCTCCTGTTCGGCCGCAAACTTCCGGTGCATTTTATTCAGTGTGCGGTAGCGGCTATACAGCAGTATGCCGGCTATCAGCGCCGCATACAGCAGCCAGGCATACCCGGTACGCCAGAACGGCGGGGCAATATGTATGCGTACGGTGGCCCCGGTGGCATTCCATACGCCATCGTTGTTACAGGCTTTTACATGAAACACATAATCGCCGGGATCAATATTGGTATAAAAAGCGGTCTGGCCCGCACCGGCATCTATCCAGTCTTTATCAAACCCTTCCAGGCGGTAGGCGTAGCGGTTTTGCTCCGGCGAGGTATAGTCCAGCGCGGCAAAGCCGAGTGAAAAGTTTTGTCCGTACCGCAGGCGTATATGGCTGGTGGTGGATATATGCTCCTGTATAGGCCCTTTGTCGGATGGGGTGATGGTTTGGTTGGCCACATGCAGATCGGTCAATACCACGGAAGGTACGTTGTGGTTTTGCCGGAGGTTGCCGGGGTAAAAGGAGTTAAAGCCATCCAGCCCGCCAAAGAATATCTCGCCATCTGCCAGGCGTATGCCCGAGCGCATGACAAAGTTGTTGTTTTGCACGCCGTTGTAATGCATGTAATTGGTAAAACGGCCGGTAACGGTATTGAAGCTGCTGATGCCGTTGTTGGTGCTTACCCACAGCAGGTTATTTTCCGCCTCAATAATATCGTGTACCACGGTATTGGCCATTCCCTGCTTTTCGTTCCAGGTAATAAACCGGCGGGTAACGGTATCAAAACGGCTTAACCCGTTGCCGGTGCCTACCCACAGGCTGCCTTTGCTATCGTACAGCATACACCGCACATCGGCCGAGGGCAGATCGCTGTTGCTGCTGTTATATAAATCGCATTTGCCGGTAGCGGGGTTCAGTTTTACCAGGCCGGTACCGCAGCTGCCCATCCATATATGCCCCTGCCAGTCTTCCTCAATACCGCGTATATAACCGTTCAGCGGCAGAAAGCGCTCTGCTGTTCCTTTGGGTTTGCTGGTATAGCGGTACACCATGGTGCGGGTGCGGGTATCGTACACATCTGCCCCGCCGCCGTTGGTGCCTATCCACAGCCAGCCGCGGCTATCGGCCCGCAGCGAGAATATATCATCACAGCTGAGGGCGTTTTTACCGTTGCCTTTGCTGAAATGCTCACTGCTGCCGGTGGCGGGGTTATAACGGAACAGTCCTTTACTAAACGTGCCCAGCCACAGCGCACCGCCCGCTTCTTTTTCCATGGTTAAAATGGGCAGCTTATCGCTCAGGCCCGTGCTGCCGCCGTTGATATGGGTAAACAGTCCCGTTTTGCGGTGGTACAGGTTCAGCCCGCCGCCATCGGTACCTACAAACACATCGCCATCGGGGGCAGCTTCAAAAGAGGTAACCAGCGGGGCGCTGAGGCCCTGCGCATCAAACACATTGCTGCGGCGCAGCTGAAACAGGTTCAGGTTTTTATCGTATTTGCTGATGCCACCCAGGTAGCAGCCCAGCCAGTAAATGCCCTGCCTGTCAATATACACTGCCCGTATGGCTTTGTTACTGAGGCTGTACACATTGCGCACATCGGGTACCAGGCGGCGCATATGGCCGGTGGCGGATTGCAGTATGGTAAGGCCGTTTTCGGTGCCCATCCATATATCGCCGTTAGGGTCGGCCCCCATGGTGTATACAATATTGCAGTCCGGCGCGCCGGGAATATGCTGACGGTAATTAATAAAGCTATCGCGTTGCGGCACCAGCATGCCGGCACCAGCATCGGTACCTACCCACAGGCGGCCGTTGTTATCCTGCGCCATGCAATGGATTTTATCGCTGATAAGGCTGCCCGGCCGGTTGGCATTATGCGCAAAACGCTGAAAGCGGTTTTGCTGCCGGTGGTACAGGTACAGGCCGTGGTTGGTGCCTATCCACATGCGTTTCTGCTGGTCTTCCAGTACACTCACCACCAGTTTTTCTGCCGGGGTGGTGCCCTCCAGGGTAACCAGGGGCAGCGTGGTTACGGTGCGCGCAGCAGGATCCATCAGGTGAAGGCCGGAGAAATTAGCTACCCATATTTTGCCGGTATAATCATCGCACAGGCTTTTGATGCAGTTGTCCAGCGCTGCATCTGCCCCGCGGAAGCTTTTTACCGATACAAACACATCCTTTTTCCGGTTATACATACTTACCGAGCCGCGGCCGCTGCCTACCCACAGGTTGCCCGCCCTATCCTCAAACAAACAGGTAATATTATTATCCGGCAGGCTGGTGGTATCGCCCGCTTTATGCCGGTATACGGTAAACCGGGTGCCATCGAACCGGTTAAGGCCATCGTCGGTGGCAAACCACATCCAGCCGTATCTGTCTTTTAAAATAGCGTTTACAGTATTGTAACTCAACCCGTTTTGAGCGGTAAGTGAAGTGAAATTGATGGGGTTTTCCTGTGCCTTTGCCCTGGTAGTCGTGGTGATTACCAGCAGACAGAGCAGAAAACGGATAAGATATACGCGCATAAGCAATCATTAAGTACACCAAAAGTCTGTATGAATGTACGGTAATTTGGAGAAACGCGAAAGGCTGTTTGGCAGGCCGACGGTGGCTGCCCACCGGCAAACCCATGTTTTTTAGCACGAAAAACGCTTGCACAAATGTGCAAATTGAACATTTGTGCTACTTATTTCAACAAAGGGCGCATGCCTCCGGGGGCTGTTCGGCTAATTTTAGCGGGCAAACGATTGACTATTTCTGTAATACATTAACGCATGCTGATGAAAAAAGAAGCCATTACACCGGAGGTAACTATTTATGATATTGCCAGCCACCTGGGTATAGCCACCTCCACGGTAAGCCGTGGTTTACAGAACAACCCTATTATAAACAAGGCCACGCGCCAGAAAATAGCCGACGCTGCCGAAGCCCTGGGCTACCGGCGTAACAATTACGCGGTAAACCTGCGCACGCAGCGCACCCACACCATTGGGGTAATAGTACACGAACTGAAAAGCCATTTTATTACCTCGGTACTCGCCGGCATTGGCAATGTGGCGGCGGAAGCAGGGTACGATGTAATTATTGGTTACTCGGCCGAAAGTGCGGTAAAGGAAGCGGCCAACGCCCGCAACTTTTTTAATAAACGGGTAGATGGGGTAATTGCCTCTCTGGCTATGGATACCAAAGACCTCTCCCACTTTCAGCCGTTTCAGACCCGGAATATTCCGCTGGTGTTTTTTGACCGTACGGAAGACCACCCCAACAGTACCATGGTGGTGATTGACAATACCCGCTGCGGTTACGAAGCTACCAGCCACCTGATAGCACGCGGTTGCCGCAACATTGCCCTGGTAACCGGCAGCCTGAAAAGGAATGTATATGCACAACGCTACCAGGGGTACGTGCAGGCACTGCAGGAGAACGGCATGCGGGTAAACAACGACCTGATTGTGCTGAACGAGCTGGATGAGCAGGGGGGCCTGGAAGCAGCTAAAGCCATTTTGCGTATGAGCCCCCGCCCCGATGCGGTTTTTGTGACCAACGATTTTGCAGCCGCTATATGTATGCGGGCGCTGCAGGATGAAGGGCTGCGTGTGCCGGAAGATATAGCCATTGTAGGCTTTAACGATGATAATGTGTGCCGCCTGGTGCGCCCGCAGTTAACTACCATACAATACCCCGGTATTGAAATGGGACAGATTGCAGCACGTAACCTGATTGACCACCTGGAGGGTAATACCAGTATTACCAATGCCAGCCGTATTGTGGTGCGTTCGCAATTGATAATACGGGAGTCATCGTTGTTTTAGTCGGATATACTTGTTATAAAAAGAAAGGGGGTGAAGAATCACTCCCTTTTGTGTAACGGTTGCTTATATCTGCTTAAGTCCGGTCTGAGTGTACCGGGTCAACAGGTGTAAATTAGAATATTTCTGCATTCTTTCAATCGATTTCAATAAAAATTGCAGAAATTCACATTGTTATATTCTGCTATAGCTATGTAATCGATTGTATGAAAAAAGGAAAAGAGACTACGATTTATGATATTGCCAGACAACTGAACATCTCCGCTTCCACCGTTAGCCGTGCACTTCAGGATCATCCGGGGGTAAACAAGAAAACCAAGAAGATGATTGATGATTTTGTGGCGCAAACCAGTTTTCGCACCAATCCTTTTGCCAGCAATCTGCGCAACAAACAAACCAAAACCATTGGTGTACTGGTACATGAATTGAACAGTAACTTTATTACCTCTGTACTGGCAGGCATAGAAAAAGTAACTGCATCTGAAGGTTTCGATATCATCATTGCCCACTCCTCTGAAAGTGGCACCCGCGAGGCGGCCAACGTTAAAAACCTGTTTAACAAACGGGTAGACGGGCTGATAGCCTCGCTGAGCTTTGATACCAGTAATCTGGAGCATTTTCAGCCTTTTTTTGACCGCGGTGTGCCGGTGTTGTTTTTCGACCGTGTGGAGCAGGACGGGCATAAAACCGTGGTGGTGATAGACAATGCCAAATGCGGTTATATAGCCACCCAACACCTGATTGAGCAGGGTTGCAAACGGATAGTGCATGTAACCTCCAGCCTCAACAGAAACGTGTACAGCCAGCGTTACAAAGGCTACCGCGATGCGCTGTTTGATAACGGACTGGCTTTTGAAGAAGACCTGCTGATAGTGGGCGACCTTACCCGCAAAGCCGGTGCAGAAGCCGCTCTGAAAATACTGAATATGAGCCCCATGCCCGATGGGGCCTTTATTACCAACGATTTTATGGCCGCCGTATGCATGCGTGCCCTGCGGGAGAAAGGGGTGGCCATACCCAACGACATTGCCATTGTAGGCTTTAACAACGATGCCATTGGCGAACTGATTGAGCCTGCTTTAACTACCATTAATTATCCCGGTGAGGATATGGGCGAAATTGCCGCCCGCAACTTGATTAACCACATAAAAGGCATTGGCAACCTGGAACAAACCAATACCATTATAGTGCGCTCGGGGCTGGTGGTACGCGGCTCCTCGGTACGCACTACACCACAGACACCTGATTGAACCGGAAATATTTGAAAATTAATTACGCTTTACAACATGAAACGATTGTGTTCTTCATTAACCACCACCCTGTTACTGTTACTTTCTGCAACCGGCACCACCGCACAAACCGCCACTAACCCGGTTATATTTGCGGATGTGCCTGATATGGCTATACTACGCAAAGGCAATACCTATTACATGAGCAGCACTACGATGCATATGAGCCCGGGATTGCCCATTATGAAATCGAAAGATCTGATAAACTGGGAGCTGACCGGTTATGCCTACGATACCCTGAGCACGATTGACGAACTAATGCTGAACAAAGGCAAAAGCGTATACGGCAAAGGCTCCTGGGCCAGCAGCCTGCGTTACCACAACGGCATGTACTACGTTACCACGTTTGCCAACCCACCCAACAGAACCTACATTTATACCACAAAAGATATTGAAAAAGGGCCGTGGAAAGCCATTTCGTTTGCCCCCGCCCTGCACGATCACTCCCTGTTTTTTGATGACGACGGACGCATTTACATGGTATACGGTAACGGCCGCCTGATGCTGGCCGAGCTGGAAGCAGACCTTTCCGGCGTTAAACCCAATACCACCCGCGTACTGATAGAAAATGCCAGCGCCCCTGCCGGCCCCAATATTGGCCTGGGTGCAGAAGGTTCGCAGCTGTTTAAAGTAAATAACAAATATTACCTTTTCAATATCACCTGGCCCAAAGGCGGTATGCGCACTGTGGTGGTACACCGGGCAGATGCCATTACCGGCCCTTATGAAGGCCGCGTGGCTTTTCAGGATAAGGGTGTGGCGCAGGGTGGCCTCATCAGCACCCCGGAGGGTAACTGGTACAGCTACCTGTTTCGCGATTATGGTGCGGTAGGCCGTATACCCTACCTGGTACCCGTTACCTGGCAGGATGGATGGCCGGTGATTGGTGTAAATGGGAAAGTAACGGACAGCCTGCCGCTGCCCGCCTCCAGAGGTTATAACCCAGGTATTGTATGCAGCGATGAGTTTAACAATGGCAAGCGCCCGCTGGCACTGCCCTGGCAATGGAACCACAATCCGGATAACAGTTTATGGTCGCTCACGCAACGTAAAGGCTATTTACGCCTTACCACCGGCCGTATTGATAGTACCTTGCTGCTGGCCCGTAATACCCTTACCCAGCGCACCTTTGGCCCTGAGTGCGCCGCTGTTACCGCAGTAGATGTAAGCAAGCTGAAAGCCGGTGACTGCGCAGGCCTTACGCTGCTGCAGAAGAACTATGGCTGGGTGGGTGTTAAAGTAGATGTTGATGGCAGCCGCCGTTTGGTAATGATGAATGCCGGCAACGGCAAACCGGAAGAAGCGGCCAGCGTACCTTTAAACCAACCCGTAGTATACCTGAAAGCTGCCTGCGATTTTAAAGAGAAAGCAGATAAAGGATATTTTTATTACAGCCTGGATGGCAACACCTGGCAGCCCATTGGCACACCCCTTACTATGGCGTATACCATTCCGCATTTTATGGGTTACCGTTTTGGACTGTTTACCTACGCCACCAAAGAAGCGGGTGGCTATGCAGATTTTGATTATTACCGCATCAGCACCAGCAAAGACGGCAATACCTTTAAAAAGCAATAACAGGCCCGTTGATCCGCGCTATGAAACAGGCTTTTTACATTGCATGCATATGCCTGCTAACAGTGGGTATGCCGGTAGCAAAAGCCACCGGTATACCTGCCAGCCGGCAACTTAGCCTGCCTGATAACCTCACCTGGCAACCACTGAGCCGATGCGCGGTGGCAGTGTATAAGCGAACCATGCCCGTTGCTGCCGGTATTCAATTGCACAAACAGCCTTGTTATTTTGCAGATAAATACGTAACCCGCCTTACACCACAAAATGCCGGCGTATGGAGCCAAACGGCTGCCGGCCGGGTATGGCGGTTGGCCCTAAGTTCCGCAGGGGCTTACTCCCTATATGCCACTTTACAACACCTGCAACTGGCGCCCGGTGTACAACTGTACCTATACAACCCTGCTTATAAACAGATACAGGGCCCTTACACCGCAGCCAGTTTACAGGGCAACAGCCTGCTTACATTACCCCCCATAGCCGGTGATAAAATGGTATTCGAACTGAATGTACCTGCCACAGTAAAAAATTACGGAACCCTTACGGTAGCCGCTGTGTATCACGACCGGTTGAACATACTGGCAACAACAACCTTTAAGTATACGCCACCTTCCTGCGAAGAGCAGGTAAACTGCGCCAGCGGTATTTACTGGCAAACAGAAAAACGAGCCGTATGTAAAATAATTGCTGACGGTGCTTTGTGTACCGGCACCCTGCTTGCCAATACCAGCCGCAGCAGTACGCCCTACGTGCTCACTGCATACCACGTTATTTTTACGCAGCAGCATGCGCAGGAAGCGGTGTTTGTTTTCAACTACGAGTACACTACCTGCGGCGGAACAGAAACCGGTACCCTGCAATCCATTTCAGGCAGCAGCCTGGTAGCGGCGCAGGAAGGCAGCGATGCTGCATTGCTGTTGCTGAATACAACGCCACCTGCCGCCTATAAACCGTATTATGCAGGCTGGGATGTTACTGACAGTGCACCGGCCACACCTGCCGCTACCCTTCACCACCCCTGGGGCCGCCCCAAACAAATAGCACTTACCTGGCAAGCGGTACCCACAGCGGATTATGGCAGCGCTTATGCCCCCAATGCCTTTTGGCAATGCAGCTGGGATGTGGGGGTAACACAACCAGGATCGTCCGGCGCGCCGCTGTTTAACAAACAGCACCGGGTTGTAGGCACGCTTACCGGTGGTGATGCTACCTGTGGCCGGGGCGGTTATGATTACTTTTTTAAGATGGCCAGCGCCTGGAAAGCCGGCAATGTTACCAGCAACCCCCTGCAGGCATGGCTGGATGCAACCGGTACTGGTATAACAGCTATGGACGGTTACGACCCCTATGGCTTTGACAGCACTGCCTGCGGTGATGCCTGGAACCTATTGCCTTTTGAAAAAACAGACAGCAGTGTGCTTATCAATCCTGTTACAGGATTGCCTTTTTCTGCGGCTACACCGCTGGCGGAGCAGTTTTTATCGCCCGGCTACCTGCTGGTGTCTGCCATGTATCTGAATATTGCCGCAGTTTCTGTTGCTGATGCCGCTGATTATATTACGCTTACGGTATGGGAAGGTGATGCACTGCCCGGCCGGGTGGTGTACGAGCAAAATATACCCCTTTCACAACTGCATACCGGTATGGTTACGCTTACACCGGATTCAGCCATAGCATTGCGGGGCAATTTCTTTATCGGTTACATTCCCCATATTCATCCCGCGGCCCGGCTAACACTTTACCGTGCAGCCAACCGGGGTAAAGAAGCTCCTTCTACGCTGTTTGTACAGGCGCAGGGCTGGCGTGCCATTCAACAACTCAATAACAACCTGGCCACTGCCGCGGGTATTGGCATTGCAGAATGTTACGGTAAAACACGCCGCCCGGTATATGGTAACCTACGCCTGTACCCCAACCCGGCCGGCAACTATCTGCATTTTACTTTGCCGGGTAACCCTGTGGTAAAAAAGGTATTGTGTTTTAACAGCATTGGTAAGCAGGTGCCGGTAAGTTTTCAACCAGGTGAGAGCAGCCATACCCTTCACTTTCAGTTACCCGCGGGTGTATATTACATACAGGTGCATACAGCTGCGCATATATGGGCAGCTACATTTGTAGCCACACCGTAAAAGCATACAAAAATGTGCATTTAAACATTTGTGCTGCTTTTTTAAACATACCAACCATTGGTAGCACCCATGCCACCGTATTTTGACACGATATAACAGCCATAAAAGCCGATTGCCATAATACACTCCACTAGTGCTTTTATGAAAAACTGTTAAACGATTGCTATACATGAAAAAGCGCTCCCCTACGTAAAGGGTGGCTGTAAAAGCCATGCCTTTACTTCATGAAATCACTTAATTATTAAAAATCAAATGACAACACAAATGACTACTGTGAAAATCAGTACATCGCTGCTGGCATTCAGCTTGCTGTTTACGGCCTGTTCCAAAAACAAAGAGCTTGCCGAAGCCAATGTAAACACCACCAAAGGTACCGCTGCTATTGAAGCAGGTACTGTTCAGCAAACCATTCAGGGTTTTGGCGGCGCCAGTATTCCTATCTGGATTGGCGACCTTACCAGCGACCAGCGTACCAAAGCCTTTTCCGCCACCAGCGGTATTGGTATGAGTATATTACGGGTAATGGTACCCACCAGCAGCGGACAGTTTGCTGCGGAAAAGCCTACCATTGATGCGGCCAAAAGTTTTGGCGCCAAAGTAATAGCTACCGCGTGGAATGCACCTGCCTCTATGATGGATGGCCTGAAACTGAAAACCAGCTCTTACGGCGCTTATGCAGCGCACCTGAGTTCGTACACCAGCTCTGTGGGCGGCGTTTATGCCATCAGCCCGTGGAACGAGCCTAACTATTCCGCCTCTGGCTGGATGGGTGCTACTGCTACAGAAGTTGCCAATTTTGTGGCAGCACAGGGCGATAACTGCGGCGCGCCTATCATGGCTCCGGAACCTTTTAATATGCAGCAATCGTACTTCAACACCTATTTAAGTAATGCTACCGCCAAAGCAAAAACATCTTTTGTGTGCGGGCATATTTATGGCGCCACGCCCTATAACCTGGGCAATATTGGCAAGTCGGTTTGGATGACAGAACACTACACCAACTCCTCCATCAGCGGTAACGACTGGGGTAATGCTATGACAGCGGCCAAAGAAATACACGATTGTATGACTGCCGGCTGGGTAGCCTATGTATGGTGGTACATCCGCCGCTTTTACGGCCCTATTGATGAGAGCAGCAACATTACCAAGCTGGGTTATGTAATGGCGCAGTACGCCAGATACGTAAGGCCGGGTTATACCAAAATAGCCTGTACGGCCAACCCCACCGCCGGTGTATATGTTACGGCTTACAAAAGCGGAAGCAGAGTGGTAATTGTAATTGTTAACCAGAACAATGCAGTTACGTATCAGCCCTTTACACTCAATGGTGCTTCTGTAACCGGTTTTAACCGTTACTATACCACCAGCAGCGCCAACCTTACTGCCGCACCGTTCACGGTATCGGGAAGTAGTTTTGGCATTAACCTGCAACCTTCCAGTGTAACCACCCTTGTTTCCCAATAAAAATATGCAGGTCGTATCAGCAGTGTGATACGGCCTGTTTTTTAATCCGGACCCTCTGTTAATCCCGATCGTGTTTAAGGGTTTCTCTGATTATTTTTTTCGCTTTTTTCTTCCTCTTTCACTAAACTGCAATCACTTTCTTTGTATTGTACAAGTAAACTAACGTTATGTACAACGCAACAGTAAACTTACAGGTGTTAATGTAAAAAATATATGGGTGTCTGAAAATACTATTTGTTCTGTTCGTATATTCGTCACTATGACACTTATGTGTCACAGCAATAGTCAGAACGCTTGACCATCCAATCATGAACCACAACCACTTATTATATTAAAACCACACGTACATGAAGTTTTTCATTGACACTGCCAATTTGAACCAGATTAAAGAGGCAGCAGCGCTGGGTATTTTAGACGGCGTAACTACCAACCCCTCACTGATGGCCAAAGAAGGTATTAAAGGCAAGGATGCCATTCTTAACCATTACAAAGCTATTTGCGAGCTGGTAGATGGAGATATTTCTGCAGAAGTGCTTTCCACCGATTTTGAAGGTATTGTTGAAGAAGGTAAAGTACTGGCTGCCCTGCACCCCAACATTGTGGTTAAAGTGCCTATGATTAAAGATGGTATTAAAGCCATTAAATGGTTTACCGATAATGGTATTAAAACCAACTGTACCCTGATATTCTCTGCCGGGCAGGCAATACTGGCTGCCAAAGCAGGGGCTACCTACCTCTCTCCTTTCCTGGGCCGTATTGATGACAGCGGTTGGGATGGTGTGCAGCTGATTGAAGAAATTGCCGGCATCTTCCGCGTACAGGGTTTTAAAACTGAAATACTGGCGGCTTCTATCCGCAGCGCCAACCATATTATACAGTGTGCTGCTGCAGGTGCGCATGTTTGTACCTGCCCGCTCGACCCCATTCTGGGCCTGCTGAAGCATCCGTTAACAGATATTGGCCTGGCGAAGTTTTTAGAAGATGCAGCCAAAATGTAAACCATTCTATTTTTAAAACACTTGTATGAATATAACAAATAACTATAGCATTGCAGAACTGGAAAATATTGCCGGGCAGGTACGCCGCGATATTGTGCGCATGGTACACGGATGCCAGAGTGGCCACCCCGGTGGTTCACTGGGCTGTACCGATTTTCTGGTAGCCTTGTATTTCCGCATCATGAAGCATGATGCCAGCTTTAATATGAATGGTAACGGAGAAGATTTGTTCTTTCTTTCCAACGGCCATATCTCACCCGTTTTTTATTCCGTACTGGCACGCAGCGGTTACTTTGATGTGAGCGAGCTGGCTACCTTCCGCAAACTCAACTCCCGCCTGCAGGGGCACCCTACTACGCATGAGCATTTACCGGGTGTACGTATGAGCAGCGGATCGCTGGGTCAGGGCCTTTCCGTAGCTATTGGCGCGGCGCTTACCAAAAAGCGTTTGGGCGATAACTCACTGGTATTCTCCCTGCATGGCGATGGTGAATTACAGGAAGGACAAATATGGGAAGCGGCTTTGTTTGCCCCTGCTAAAAAGGTAGACAACCTGATTATGACCATAGACGTAAACGGTCAGCAGATAGACGGCTCCACAGAGCAGGTATTATCGCTGGGCGATCTGCGTGCCAAATGGGCTGCTTTTGGCTGGGATGTACTGGAAGCCAACGGCAACAATATGGATGAACTGGTAACAACGCTGGAGTTTGCCAAAACCCGTACGGGCCAGGGTAAACCTATTGCCCTGCTGATGAAAACCAACATGGGCCACGGCGTAAGCTTTATGATGGGCACCCACAAATGGCACGGCACCGCCCCTAACGATGCCCAAACAGAGCAGGCACTGAGCGAACTGAGCAGCACCTTACAGGACTATTAATCAACCACGAAACAAACAAGATGAAAAAATATACCTATACGGAGTCTAAAGATACCCGCTCCGGCTTTGGCGCCGGACTGCTGGAAGCAGGCCGTAAAAACCCCAACGTGGTAGCGCTTTGCGCCGACCTGATTGGATCACTGAAAATGGAGGCCTTTATTAAAGAGTTTCCGGAACGCTTTACACAGGTAGGCATTGCCGAAGCCAACATGATGGGCATAGCCGCCGGCATGACCATTGGCGGCAGCATACCCTTTACCGGTACCTTTGCCAACTTCAGCACCGGCCGTGTGTACGACCAGATACGCCAGAGCATTGCCTACAGCAACAAGAACGTAAAAATATGCGCCTCCCACGCAGGCCTTACCCTGGGTGAAGACGGTGCCACCCACCAGATACTGGAAGACATTGGCCTGATGAAAATGTTGCCCGGCATGACGGTGATTAACCCCTGCGATTACAACCAGACCAAAGCCGCCACCGAAGCCATTGCCGAGTACGAAGGCCCGGTATACCTGCGCTTTGGCCGCCCGGTAGTACCCATCTTCACCGCACCCGATCAAAAATTTGAGATAGGCAAGGCATGGATGGTAAACGAAGGTGCAGACGTAAGCATATTCGCCACCGGCCACCTGGTATGGGAAGCCATACAGGCCGGCGAACAACTGGCCGAAATGGGTATTGATGCCGAAATCATCAACATACACACCATTAAACCACTGGATGAAGAAGCCGTTCTGAAATCGGTAGCCAAAACCCGCTGCGTGGTGAGCGCCGAAGAGCACAACAGACTGGGCGGCCTGGGCGATAGCATTGCCCAGCTGCTGATTACCCACGACCCCGTACCTATGCGCTACGTAGCCGTTAACGACTCCTTTGGCGAAAGCGGTAAACCCGCCGAACTGATGAAGAAATACGGCCTGGATGCTGCTCACATTGTAAAAGCAGCCCAGAAAGTATTACAGCTGAAAAAACAACGCGCAGGCACTGCCGCGTTTGTATAAGCACTTTGTGCAAACCAGTAGACCAATAACCAAAAGGCCGCTCCATATTTTTTATGAGGCGGCCTTTTTTAGCTCTACAGAGATGCTTTACCCTTCAGATATGACCAGCTTTTCCTGCCCCATAATTTGCCGGTATACATGATCTATAAAAAGAGAGGTATCTATATTGTTGTTGTTATTTGCCTGCTCAAATACCGGTAAATAACCTTTTGCTTCCTTCAGCGATGGAATACTGAACTTCTTAAGCTGCAGCCATACAGGTTGCGCTACACCTTCATTAACAATATAGCAGGTAATGGTTTGCCGCTTACCCGTTAATTCAATATCGTAATTCAGTAGAATAGCTTCCGGCTCTTCACCGGGGTAGATAACAGTTATTGAATTGCTCATTTTTAAATTAGTTATAATAATTCATAAAGTGTTTACGGGTATAGGATTGATAAAAGAAGAGCGTGAAACAGCACTTCTTAAAAAAAATAATCCTGAATGCTATAGTAAACATTCAGGATTCCCGGTTACACTATATAAAGTTTACCATCTATTGCTGCTTTCGCTTCTGAAACTGCCTTTATTAAAAGACCTTTCAGGTTTGTCTAATGCCTCAGCAGCTCTTAACTGCCGGCCATTATAGGTAGAGCCATCCAGATTACTGATAGCTGTTTTAGCTTCTTCATTATCGGTCATTTCCACAAAACCAAAACCTCTTGAGCGGCCGGTTGTCTTGTCGTTAATAACATTTGCTGAAGTAACGGTACCATAAGTAGCAAAACAATCTGCTAACTCTTCATTCTGAACATTAAAGTCCAGATTAGAAACATAAATTTTCATAATAAAACATTAAAAGTAAGTGAGAGAAGCAATGATTGACCAGCTATATACTACTTAGAGGAGTGTGAAGATGATGTCGATGCGAGGCTCAAAAAATTATAACTCCCCGAAGGTAGTCTTTAATTCCATAAAACAACATTTATTTTTTAAGCTAAGAAAACCAATTCATTTATGGCGAACTAAAAGGAAGAGAAAGTTTACTTCTTTATTTATAAAACTCCCGCACCGGCCTCCTGCATTTGAAATGTGTTAACAATGTAAATAACCTCTTTTTTGCATCTTCATGCAATACCAAAACATCTGTCCTGTTTATTTATCAAAAACAACAATTCAATGGCAAATAACCCCCGCGTGTTTTTGTTTCTGCTGATGCTGGGCTTTTCCCTTACCCAGGCGCAGGCAAAAAACAACGTTGCGCCGGAAGAACCCGATGGTTACCAGATTTCTATAACCCTGTCCCCGCTTAAAAACTGCTGGGTACATCTGCACAGTTATTATGGCAAATACGCTCAGCTGATAGACTCTGCCTGGCTGGATGAAAACAGCAAGGGACTGTTTAAAGGAACTACCAAACTAACAGGCGGATTCTACTATGTTTCACCTCCTCTGAAAAACCACTCTTTTGAATTTCTGGTAGGCGATCAACAGCATTTTTCTGTGAAAGCTGATACTGCCCATCCGGAAAAGCTGGTTATTAAAGGCTCTGCGGATAACATACCCTTTTTGCAATACAACAATTATGTTCAGGAAAATACGCCGCGTTTAAAAGCATTGCAGGCGCGGTGGAAAGGGGCAACGAATGCAGCTGATTCTATCCGTTACCATTCGGAGTGGGAAAAGTTATACAAAGCGTTGTTTGATTACCGGGAAACAATTGAGCAGCAATACCCGGAATCGATGTTCACGATGTTTTTGCAAAGCTTAAAAATGCCCCAGCCTCCGCCCACACCTGTTTTGCCAGACGGCCGTAAAGATTCCCTGTTTGCTGCCCGTTACATTAAAGCCCATTACTGGGATCAGGTACCGTTGCACGATAACCGCCTTTTGCATACACCTCCCGCCTTTTTTGAAGATAAAATAGAACACTATTTCCGTTATTATGTGGTACCCGACGCCGATACCCTGATTAGTGAAGTAAACTATCTGCTGCTGGCCTCCCGTGCCGGTAAGGATATGTTTAAATACCTGCTGGGGCGCTTTACCGACAAGTATATTAACCCCGAAATAATGGGGCATGACAAGGTGTTTATATTCCTGTTTAACGAATACTTTTCCAAAGGCGACACCACCTGGCTGAGCACCCGGCAAAAGCAATACATATTTGACCGTGCCTACAGCCTGATGGCCAATCAGATTGGCGAAGCCGCCGCTCCCCTGAACCTGTTAGACACTGCCGGTAAACAGGCAGCTATATATTCCATTAACGCCCCGTTTACCTTTCTGGTATTCTGGGATCCCAACTGCGGCCATTGTAAAGAAATGATACCCCGAATTGATTCTATTTACCAGCACAAATGGAAAAACCAGGGCATAGGGTTATATGCGGTGAATGTGGATGAGAAAGTATTGGATGAGTGGAAGAAGTATATCACTACCCATCACCTTACCGGATGGGTGCATGCTTATCAGCCAAAAGCAGATAAAGAAGAAGATGCCAAAGCAGGCAGAGCCAATTACCGGCAACTGTATGATGTATTCCAGACTCCCACCCTTTACCTGCTGGACAGGGATAAGCATATCATAGGGAAAAAACTTTCTTTAGAGCAGTTTGACCAGGTGATGCAGGCGAAGATGAATAAACAAGCGAATCAGGTACGGTAAAAGTAACCGGCATTGAATAAAAAAGCCGCCCACATTACTGAGGCGGCTTTTCGCTGTGGTGATTTGGCATTCTGCTATTGTAGCGGTTACGTACTTCCTCAGCAGCCTTTACGGGGGGCATGCTTAAAAATCATTTTACCATCCCGTTCTGCATACTCCACCGCTACTATTGCATAGGAGTACTTGGGCGCGAATGAAACAACATGACCTTTTATAATTAGTTTGTCGTCCACTTTGAGGCTTTGCAATGGCTCCAGTTGAGATTTTTCCGGCTCAAATGTTACAATATAATCCGCACCATCAATCCTGGCCATCACACCAAAACCTAATCTTGATCCTGGCGGAAGGGAAAACGAGGTTACCACAGCCTCCATGTTCTCAGAGGCGTTTATGTGCTTCCTTATTGTAGCGGCATCGGAAAGTACTTTTATACCTATTGGAGATGCTTCCCATTGTTTGTACCTGATGCCTGCAGGGGTAGCTTCCCATTTTTTTAATTCGGCTTCCCTTTCGGCGGCAGTGAGCGGCCTGGGGGTGGCTTTGGGGGCAGTGTCTTTTTTGCTTTCCCGGTTGGCAAATACCAATCCACCTGCTACCACCAGCAATAAGGCCAGCGCATAAATAGCTTTTTTCATATTTGTATAGGTTTAATTAAAATAGATCCATCTTCCGGTAAATCAGATCAGTTTAAGGGGTTTCTTCATTTACCGTATTCTGGTAAAGTTGATAAAGCGAAGCTACCCTGATCTATTTAGCGTGAGAGAGCGGGGTAGTAAATTTTAATGTAAACCTTGTAAATTATTGTAAAAGTATGCTGGCAGTAGAGATAGTCGGCTTGTATTCAGCGCATTGGCGGTTACTACTACTCAAAGTATTCACCGCTCAAACTTCCAGTAATCAAAATTATACAGCTTACGCCCGGCAGTAATGTTTTGCCCTTTAAAAGCAAAGAACACATCATGCACGCCGGTAACCGGTGCCGTTACTTTTTCCGTAAAGGTTTTGAAGCTTTGCCAGCCTCCGGTACGCGGCACAATGATGCTGGCGAGCTTAGTACCACCAACACTATCAACATGCACTTCCAGTATGCCACCGGCTAACCCTGCTGCCAGGGATGCGGTAAAGCTGGTGGGTGCGGTTTTGCCAAAGTCAACCGCGCGTATGCGTAAATAGCCGCCGGTGCGGATGTCTGATACATATACGCCGGTTTGCTCGTCCTGGCTGGTGCTGCAGTTTTCAGCTTTGGCAATGGTTTCGGCTTCTACCCTTTTGTAAGGGTTAATAACACCTGCCGGTGCGGGGCCTTCGGCGGAAATGCTGATGGCGGGAATGGTACCGTCTGCATTATAGGTAAAAGATTCTATGGCAGTGGAACGGCCGTAGCTGCCGCCGCCTTTGAGCAGGGCATTGTGATAGAACAGGTACGATTTGCCTTTAAAGTCGATGATGCCGCCGTGGTTGGTAAAACTGTTGGTGGGCTGTTTGCTCATTATTTTGCCTTTGTATTGCCAGGGCCCGGTGGGGCTTTGGCTGGTGGCGTAGGATAAACATTCCGTGCGGTTTTCCATGCCGGCGTACATCATGTAGTACTGCTGGTTGCGTTTGTAAAACCAGGGGCCTTCAATATAAACGTCCTGGTTGTTGGTACCACCTCTTACGCCACCGAAGGATTCAGCGGTTTGGGGTACTTCTGTAATATCGCCGGTGTAGGATATCATATCCTCATTCAGCTTTACATAATACAGGTGGCCGTTGCCCCAGTACAGGTAAGCCTGTCCATCGCTGTCTATATGTACCGTGGGGTCAATATTACTCCAGTTGGGGGTGGCAATAAGTGGTTTGCCCAGGGCATCTTTAAAAGGGCCGGTGGGCGAATCGCCTACGGCTACGCCAATGGCCATGTTGTTGTCTTTCGATTGTGCGCAGATGTACCAGTAAAACTTACCGTTGCGCTCAATACACTGTGCGGCCCAGGCGCGGTCTACGGCCCAGGAAAACGACTCCAGGGATATGGGCGAGCCATGGTCTGTCCAGTTAACCATATCGGCGGTGGAATATACGCGCCATTTGGTCATGTAATAAAACGGGTAGCCCGGTATATCATCGCCGGTGTACAGGTATACGCTATCCTTCCGTACCATGGGTGCAGGGTCGGGCGTGTAATGGGTTTGAATAACCGGGTTGTTCTGCGCCTGTGCGCTCCAGAGGGAGCAGCACAGGGCAGCGGTTACAGAAAATAGTTTTTTCATATTGTTATTGCTTCACTACAGGAGTCAGGTATTCCGGTACAATGCCCCGGTCGCGCATTACAAGGGTGTCTTTAGATACGATCTGTGCTATGGGATGATCAATGGTGTACTCCAGATACAGTGCATCACGGTCTTTCGCGCCCCAGCTGTTCTTCTCTCCTTTCTTTATAAACTTACCGGTGCCGGTGGCGGTGTAGCCGCTGCCGGAGGCAGACACGGTACAGTTTTCGTTTTTAGCATCGAAGCTCAGCAGTACGTTCATATTTACGTTCTGCCCGGCGGTGTTTTTAAACACCAGTGGCAGCTCCACACTGCGTAGTGATCTGGTGGTGGTAGCTTTTACTTCATCCTGCTCCACATATTGCTTTCTGCGGGTAATGGTACCATCCAGTGCGCTGTTGCCCGGCTTGCCGGTAACCACATCCACCCCGCGGCGCAGGTAATTGCCGTGCCAGGGGTTTACATACTTCACGGTATAAATAACAAAGTCGCGTGGTTTAATAATCCAGTTACCATCAATACAACGGTTGGGGTTGGCTACCGATGCGGTGCCGCGCAGTATAGAATCAGCACCCTGCACATTCTTCATCAGCAGTGGTATAGCGTAGGTATTGGTTAATGCCAGCGGATCGGCAAAAAACGCATCCGTCAGTTGTACCTCCACCCCCCCGAGAATATTTCCGGGGGTGATGTTGATTTTATTGGAGGCCAGGGTATAGTAGTTGGCAGGCATAGCCTGCACTCTGGCACCGGCAGCACTGTAGTACAGATTGTTGAGCAGTGAGGCATCCACATCAAAATCTATGGCCACATTTTTCTGGTTATCTCTGGTGCCGCCCAGGGTGGCTTTAATACTCACTTTATGCTCATTGTCCAGCGAGTTGTCTATAATCAGGTCTTCACCCAGCACCACTGTTCTGGCAGGAAACTGTGAGGCAAAATATACCGTCTGGTAAGTAAAATCCGGCTGGGTAATATCCTGGTTCTTGTTGCAGCCGGACAGTGCCCCTGCGGCAACCGCCAGCCATGCAAAAGGTTTATACATATTCATATATTATTACAATTACTGTTGAATGAAAACGATTACTGCCATCCCTTGTTCTGCACCAGGTTGTTGTACTTCAGCACCTCTGAAAAAGGTATAGGGCCATAGTACATAAAATCCTGGTACGTGCGTAGCTCTACGTTCAACGGCGTATAGGTGGTACCGTTTACGTTCATGCCGCGCGCAGTTTCGTTCAGCGGTGCTTTCCAGCGGCGCAGATCCCAGAAGCGGAAGCTTTCAAAGCTCAGCTCCAGGCGGCGCTCGTTGCGTATCAGTTCCCGCATTTTAACCTGATCGCCTTTGCACTCTTCCAGGTAAGCATCACCATTGCCGGTACCCACACCTGCACGGTTGCGTATTCTTTTGATGATGTCGTAGGCAGAATAACTGCGGCTGCCACTACCCGTAGGTCCCCAGGCTTCATTGGCAGCCTCGGCGTACGCCAGGTATATTTCTGTATAACGGATGCGCGGGTTGTAACGGTTTTTGCCGCTGATGGAAGCCGGGTTACGGTTTACATCCATACGCAAACGTTTTTTCATATAATAACCGGTGCGGGTACTGGTTTCCCGTACGTTAATACCGTTATCGGTGCCGGAATTGCTGCCGGTAAGTATAACGGAGTTGCTTACCCCTGCGGTGGCGCCGTTGTAGATGATATACGCCGTCATGCGCGGATCTCTGCTTTTATACGGGTTAGCCGCATCAAACTGGCTGCTGTTATGGTCGATGGGGTAACCATTGGCCATAGGAAAAGCATCTACCAGGTTTTGTGTAGGGTTCATATACCCGTTACCAAACAATGTAGGTGGATAATGTGCCGCTTCCTGGTCGCTGTTGCCGGTTTGTATGTTCTCGCGCCAGATGATTTCAGAAGGGTTGTTACCACCGCTAAGCCCATCAATTTCTGCTGCGTTGGCGTAGTAGGTATAACCGTTGGCAGGCAGGGCGTTTACGCCGCCCTTGTAATCAATTACTGCGCCGGCCAGGTCTGCTGCGTTAGCCCAGGTACCTGGGTTAGAGGCATGCTGAAAAGCAGGACTGGCCGCCAGCAGCGCCGTTCTGGCGCGGAAGGCTTTGGCAATAAGTCCGTTAAACAGCTGGCGTGAGTACTGGCCCATTACACGGTTGTACACTGCGGTTTTTTGTGTAGCCACTTTAAATTTGTCTGGTATCTGGTTTACATTACCCAGGTCAGCGTATTCCAGCGGCAGGTTGGCTTCTGCACTGTCCAGGTCTTTATTAATCTGCTGTATACATGCCGCAAAAGTAGCACGGGGCATGTTGTAGTTACCGGATGCTGCTGTTTGCATTTCAGTAATAATGGGCACCCCCATCAGTTGACCATCGGCAGTAAAACCACCATGGTTGCGCAGCAGAAAGTACATATACAGCGCACGCAGGCCATAGGCCTCGCCTTTCATGCGCATTTTAAACAGCAGCGCCGCCTCCGCATCTGCGGCCCAGTTTACCTTATCGGCATTAGCCAGAAACAGGTTTACATATTGCAGGGCGCCGTACGATTGGTTCCATACCGATACCGGGCTGTTCGCTGCCGTCCACGAGCCGGTAGCCATTTGCAGGTAACCATCGTTGCGCTGGTTGGTAACCGCATCGTCAGTAGCATATTCGCTGTTATCGTAATAAGCAGGTATACTCCGGTACGCATTCATCAGAAAACCCTGTGCATAGTTCGGGTCTGTATACATCTGCTCTACATTTTTAAGGTTCTCCTCATCGGGGGTAAGCATTTTTTTGCAGCCTGTTCCGGTAAGTACCGCTGCCCCCAGTATAGCCCAATATAGTTTCATATAGCCTGTGCTTTGTTAATTGGTTAAAAAGAAGCCCGTATACCCAGGTTGTAAAAGCGGTATTGCGGGGCGGTTCCAATATTTGTTTCCATCAGCTTACGCTCTTTCGATACTACCAGCAGGTTATCGCCCAGTACGTATACACTCAGGCCATGGATAACAGAATTCTTAAACAGATCGTTATTGAAGTCGTACGTAAGCTGTACCCGGCTCAGGTTAAAACGATTGGTTTTATACATCCAGAAAGTAGAGTTCTGGTAGTTGTTGTTACCGGCAGTAGTGGTAAGGCGTGGGTAGTCAGCCGTGTTTTTGGTGGCTTCTGTCCAGCGGCCCCATACCGCATCTGAAAACTTGCCGGTGCCTCTTACCCAGTAGTAACTGCTGTTCTTAAAACCAATACCACCGGTTTGTCCGCTGGCCAGTGCAAACAGCGTAAAATGCCTCCATTTAACGGTAAGGTTAATACCATAATTGAAAGGGTTGGCAGCCCAGCCGTTACGGCCCAGGTTTACCTGATCTTTATTATCTACCACGCCATCGTTGTTAACATCTCTGTATTTAATATCACCAGGCTTTAACGTACCGCCAAAGGTTTGGCGGGCATGGCTGTTAATATCTGCCTGGTCCTGAAAAAAGCCATCGCTGATGTAACCCCAGTAGGCATCCAGTGCTTTGCCGGCGCGGTTCTGGTATGCATCCAGATAAATTTCATCACGGCGTACGGCCTGTGAGTTAAACACCATACCGGTTACGCCAAGGGAATACTGCACCTCTCCCACCTTGCGGTTCAGGTTTACAGCAAAGTCCACACCGGTGCGTCTGTCATTATTGTAATTCAGCCACGGGCGAAAATCGCCGTTACCGCTGAACCACGATGGATAGGTAAGCACCCCTCTGGTAAGCAGGCCATTGGTGTGCTGGCGGAAATAGTTTACATCCAGGGTAACAGCGCCTTTTAATAAAGAAGCTTCCAAACCGGCTCTGAATTCGTTTCTGCGTACAAATGTGAAATCCGGATTGGTACCCTGACCAGAGATGGAGGTAAAGCCACCGGAAGCGCCATCGCGCCATGGATACCAGCCACCGAGCTGACCATTATTGCCATAATACCCCTGATACAGATAGTAATCGGTAGGTGTAGTACCATCTGGCCGCAAACCGGTAATATCCAGATCCTGCTTAATGCTGGCATAAGAAGCGTTCAGCTTCAGATTGTCCACAAAAGCCACTTTGTTTTTAAAGAAAGCCTCATCGCTGATGCGCCAGCCCACGGTAACCGTGGGTGACAGTGCATTGCGTTTACCCGGAGGCATTTTGGCAGAATGCACGGCCGCTGCTGAGAAATCCACATAGTAACGCTTTTTAAAATTGTAACCCGCCTGAAAGCCCAGGTTGGTATTGCGTATAGGGTGATAAGTGCTGCCGCCGTTATTATCTGCATCGCTGGAAAACTGGGTAAGGTACCACCAGCCCAGTAAGGTACCGGTAACATGGTGATTACCGCCGAAAGTACGGTCGTAGTTAAACTGCGAACGTAAGCTCATGGTTTGTGTATATGCCGTCTGGCCTACATATTCGTTGGTAGAGCTGAGGTCGTTGTTGTATTTACGCAACGAGGTAATTACATCCTTTCCATCTACCGTAGCCCAGGTAGGCTCATACGTAGCATAAGTTAACTGGTAAGCTTCGGAGTATAAGGAGGTATAATCCATGCTATACGCAGTTTTAAACTTCAATCCTTTTACCGCACTACCCAGGTCGGCCGTAGCCCCTACATTGTACATAAGGGTTCGGTTACGGGTTTTAATATAACCTGCAGCCAGGTTATCTGCAAACGCATTGGTTTGGTCGGTAGATAAGCCACCCAAAAGATATTGCCCGTCAATAAGATGGTTGCTGTTATCGGCAATGGTTTTTAAACCGGCGTTGCCCGCACTGAACATGCTGATGGGTATAAACGGCGAAAACCAGTTGGGGCGCATAGTTGCAGAAGCCCCCCAGAAATTGCCCCTGCCTGTGTAGCTGTTGTTGAAAATGGCTACTGCATCGGTATTGGCAGTAAGCCAGCTGGTAAGGTTCATATCTACATTGGCGCGGATATTAAAGTTGAAATCATTATTCTTTTTCTGCTCGCCAAAATTCATGATGCTGTTGTTGTACGATGCACCAAAGTTGGTATAGTAGCGCGCAAAATCATTACCGCCGGATATTTCGGTAGTAACATCCTGCCGGGTATACGCCTTTTTCAGGTAGGCGGAGTTAAAGAAATCCACATCCGGATAGCGGTACGGGTTGGTACCGGCAGCAGTTGCATTAATCTGATCCTGCGTGTAACGTTCGGCAATACCATCGTTACGGCTGGCCTCGTTATACAGCGTCATATAATCGGCTGCTTTAAGGTAAGAGGGATAGGCTTTGGGAAAGAACCAGCCGCTGTTGGCCCTTACATCAATGCTTAAAGGCTTTACAGTACCGCGTTTGGTGGTAATTAACACTACCCCTTTGGCGGCATTGCTGCCATACAATACTACGGAGCTGGCACCTTTTAGTACGGTAATAGTTTCAATTTCCACCGGGCGCACATCTGTAGCGCGGCGGGGCACGCCATCAATCAGTATCAGCGGAGCCTGGCCCCATATATTACCGGTATAGCCGCCTACCAGGCTTTGCAGGTTATCCAGGCTATAAGTTGCATAGTTTTTTTGTAATAATTCAGTTACGTTAACGGAGCTTACAGCGCCCGGTAAATCTTCCCGTGCCACTGTTTTAAAAGCCACGTTTACAAGGCTGTCTTTACCTGCCTGCGCCTGTACTGCCGCTGCATGCAGCATAGAAGCCGTAAACAGTACGCAGCAGGCCCTTATATGTTTAATGTTCATTGTAACAGTTCGTTTTGAAGTTTACCAACCTGGATTCTGCTTAAATTCCGGATACATATTTACATCGCTTATCAGGAACGGAAACCAGTAATGTCTTTGTCCCAGTTGTCTTTCAAACAGCACCCTTTCGCGGAAATTGGCTACACGTGCGGTTCTGGGGCTTTCATATATTTCACCATTGGGTGTGGCGCGGTCAAACTCAATACCCTTTTTTTGTGTGTAAGGGCGCTCGGTTAACAGCAGCCAGCGGCGCAGATCGTTAAAGCGGTGGCCTTCAAACGCCAGCTCTACGGCGCGCTCGCGGCGGTATTCGCTTCTGAATGCATCCTGCGAGCCTAAGAATTTTGCAGCCACATGGCCTACACCCAGCCCTGGCCGGTCTCTTACAAAGTTCACCGCATCTACCGCTGTTTTGCTGTAGTTGGTGGCTTTGCCGGTAGGTGAATTGTTGCCTTCCGATGCAGCTTCGGCATACAGCAGGTACACGTCTGAAAGGCGCAGCAGGCTTAACACAAACGTGTTGTTTTCGCGGTAGCCTTCCCAGTCGTTGGTAAGTTTAGAGCACAGTTTGGAGTTCATATAACCCGTAAACACTGCTTTGGTAGAGTTATCGGTACGGAATAAGCCACCGGTGTATAAACTGGCGTACTGGCGGTACTGGTTATTGCCTACGTTGCTGGCGTTGTTTACGCATTTTTCGCCATCAATCATAATGTCGTTATAAAAACGCGGGTCTCTGTTTCTCCACGGGTATTCCGGGGTGTAACCGCTTTCTGCATCGGCAGTTGCAGGGTCAGTAATAGGCAAACCGTTGGCCATACCATAGTAATCTACATAGTTGGCGGTGGGGTACACTTTAATGCCCGAGCCGTTAATGGTCATGGGGCGGTAATCGTTCACCTGGTTCCAGCGCCAGCGGCCTGCGGCTTCTGCCAGGTTTTCCATAAAAATGGCTTCTTTTAAACCGGGTATTTTACCGTTCTGGTTAAACGTGTAAAACAGCTGTGAGTAGTTGGCAAAATTAGCCAGCTCGTAACGTTTGGTAGTTTCTATCAGCGTTAAAGCCTGGCCAAATACCTCTGCTGCTTTTTTGCAGTAGTCTGCGTTGTAGCTGCTGTTACCGGTTGATTCGCGGTTCATTAACGGGCTGCCGGCATACAACAGGTTTTTACCCAGAAAACACAGCGCCATAATTTTGTTGATGCGGAAGTTGTTGTTACCGGTGGTTTGTGCGCCGGTCGTGGTTGCATCCCAATCAACCGGCAGCAGATCTGCCGCCTTCTGTAAATCGGCTGCTACTTTTTCTGCGGTAGCCTGGTAGGTTAAGCGCGGTAGTTTGGGTGACTGATCGGTAGGCAATACCTGATCTATATAAGGCAGCCCGCCCCAATACTGCATCAGCATAAAATGGTACCAGCCGCGGAAAAAATACAGCTGCCCGGCAATCAGGTTCTTCTCCTCATCGGTAGCCTCGTTCAGCAGCGCCAGGTTGGCAATGCCAATGTTGGCTTTACGAATGGCATACCACGATAAACCCCACAGGTTACCCTTATCGCCACGTACCTGGCTGGCGGGGTTACCGCCATTTTTAAACCAGGAGCCAAAGATGGCTGTGTTCCAGCCCCAGTAATCGCCCTGGTCTATATTATACGCCAGTACCCTGGTTTCCGTAGGCTCCCACATATCTTCATCACCAAAGTTCCAGTTGTTGTGCGATCCTATGCCCGTGAGCAAAGGAATAGCGCTGTACAGCTCTTCTGTAAAGCCCTGGAAGTTGCGGAAATCTTTAAAGGCCTGTTTATCGCTGATATCGGTAAGGGGCGATTTATCCAGGTATTTGTTACAGGAACCCAAACCTGCTGCTATGGCAAACAAAAGCGTGCAGGGCAAACATATCGTTGTAAAAAACTTTTTCATGGTACTTATAGTTTATAAGTTAATGTCAACACCTACGTTATAGCGTTTCATAGTAGGGTAAGCACCAAAGGCAGCACTGCCAGAGAAGTTGCTCTCCCGGTCGTCCGGCATCTTTGTCCATAAAGCCAGGTTGTTACCGTTCACATACAGTCTGCAGGTTTTTACACCCAGGCGACTGATGCCTTTACCGCTGAAGGTGTAACCCACCTCCGCATTTTTTAAACGCAGGTAAGAGCCATCAAACAGGTAACGGGTACCGTTGCCACCCGCAGGTATCAGCGTGCTGTAACGGGGCAGCGGAATTTGTCCGCCGTCAGCCTTTGTCCAGTAAGTACCTTCCACAAACGCTACGTTAGAGCCGGAGTAGGTGTTAAAGGTGGGAAAGTCAACAAAACGGGTTACGTTGTTTACACCGTAAAACTGCAGGAACAGGCTAAAGCCTTTCCACTCCGCTCCTATGCTGGTGCTGTAAGTATTCTGTGGCGAGCTGCTGTATTGGTAAGGCGCCTGGTCGTAACCATCAATAATACCATCGCCATTGTAGTCAACGATGTTATAGTCGCCTGCAAACTTGGCGTTGTTGTTGGCATTGCGCTGGGTGCTGCCATAAATATCATCCCAGCTTTGTATAAAGCCATTGTCCAGGAATGAGCGGTTTTGCCCCAGTGCCCATCCGGCCTGTTGCTGATATGCCGGTAACAATTCCGGATCATCGCGGAAGATGACTTTGTTTACTGCATGGGTAAAGTTGGTATTAGCCCATACATGAAAGCCGCCACGGAATGTATGGCTTAAACGCAGTTCTGCCTCATAGCCTTTTCCGGATACGCGACCCAGGTTGGCCTTGGGGGCTGCCACACCAAAGTAGGTAGGTATGGCGCGTGCGCCGCCATCTATTATAACGTCGCGTCTTTCATCTTTAAACACATCCACACTGCCCGCAATTTTGCCGTCCAGTATGCTGTACTCTACGCCCAGGTTACGCTTTTCCACCGTTTCCCAGCTAATATTGGGGTTGCCCAGCTGGGTAATGTTGTAAAAGGTATAGGGGGTGTTCACAATGGGGCTGCCCATTTGTGCGTTGCCGCCAAAGCTCCACTGATCTCTGTACAGCCAGCGGCCGCTTACGTTATCATCACCCACCTTACCCCACGAAGCACGCAGCTTCAGCTGATCTACAAACGGCAGATGGTCTTTCACAAAAGCTTCGTTGCTCAGCATCCAGCCACCGGAAAAGGAAGGGAAGAAAGCAAAACGATGCGATGGCCCGAATTTTTCAGAACCGTTATAAGCGCCGTTGGCTTCAAAAAAGTATTTGGTATTGTAGTTATACGTAAGGCGGAAAACCCAATCTTCCCGAAAGCGGTAAAACTCGCTGCCGGTAGCATATTTTTCGCGCTGCAGCAATGCCAGCGCAGATACATCATGCCTGCCGAATTTACGTGCATAGTTCAGCTGCAGCATGTAGTTAAGGCGGCGGTAAGTAGCACCTTTGTCTACCGCACCGGCAGCAATTGACCAGCGCACCATATCCGTATAATCCAGCTGGGTGCCGGCGTTTATGGGTTGCTCGTACACTACGTTGCCGGTTTCCGGGTCAATCCATTTACGCTGCGGGCCATTGTATAAATCGTTAATACCACGGCCGTTCTCAGCAAAGGTGTTATCCAGTGATATGCTGCCTCTGGCACTCAGCCCTTTGGTAATCATATTCAGCTCCTGCTGCAATACAAAGTCGGTAGTAAGCTGTGTGCTGGTTCTTTTTTCCAGGCCGGATACTGCCAGGTTGTAAACAGAGTTAGGCACATCTGCATTGCGGGGTGAGTAAAAGCCAAACGTACCATCGGAATACACCGGGCGCATGGCTTCCGGTGAAGAGCGGTAGGCAGATGACCAGTAGGATGCATCGCCATCCGCAGCGCCCCAGGGCACTTTACGTACACCGTTGGAACCAAATATGCGTGTGGTAAACTTAGTGCTTCTGGTGAGGTTAAAATCCAGGTTGCTGCGTACGTTGGTACGGCTGTAACCGTAGCCACTCTGGTAGCCCCTGCCGTTTTGAAAGGTTCTGAACAAATCACCTTCATACGTATAATCTACACCCGCGAAATAGGTAACAAACTTAGAGCCGCCGGATACGCTGGCGCTGGTGTTGTAACTTTTGGTATTGCTTTTAAACAGTTCCTTCTGCCAGTCTACGTTGGGGTATCTGTCCCACTCTGCGGCATTCAGCGGATTGCGGTATTTGTCTATAATGGCCAGTGGCTTATAAGCTGTCCATCCACTGGGTGTGCTGGGCAGTTCGCGTTCAATTACCTGGTTTTTGAGTAACAGTGCATCATACGCATCTAATTTAGCAGGCAGTTTGGAAGCGGTTTTTACCGTAACGTTAGAACGTATGCGGATGCTGGCCTTGCCCTCTTTACCCTTTTTGGTAGTGATTAATACAACGCCGTTGGCACCCTTTACACCGTACACAGCCGTGGCAGAGGCGTCTTTTAAAATAGAAATACTTTCAACCGAAGCTATATCAATAGCACCCAGTGCGCCGGGGCGTTCCACCCCATCTACCAGTATCAGCGGTGAGCTGTTGTTCCAGGTGGTTTGGGCACGAATCAGTATCTGCGGCGTTTCTGCACCGGGCATACCGGTGGAGGCCGTGGTAACCAGGCCGGGCAGGTTACCGGTTAAAGCCATACCCAGGTTGCTTACGCCGCCGGTACGCTCCAGCACTTTACCGGTGGTTTGGCTGATAGCGCCTACCACACTGGCTTTCTTCTGCTGGCCGTAGCCTACCACAATTACATCTTCCAGGTTGGCAGCAGCATCTTTGAGCGATACTACCAGGTTTTCCTGGTTGTCGGCAGTCATTTCCAGGGTGGATTTGCCTACATGGCTTATTTCCAGCACCTGTTTACCGGCAGGTACAGATATGGTGAATTTTCCTTCTCTATTGGTTTTAACAGCGGCGCCCTTTCCCTTTACCCGCACGGTGGCATCTGCCAGGGGTAGGTTCTGGGCATCGTAAACGGTTCCTTTAATAATGCGGGCGGTTTGTGCAAACCCGGCACAGCAGCATAGCAGGGCTGACAGTACCAGTAAGCACATACGTAGCCCCTTCAGCAGCGGCAATCTGAAAATCATGATGAGCTTTTTAAAGTTCTGAATGTGGTTTAAGAAAGAGTGTCCGGTAATTACAACCGGTGGCAAAAATGGCAACAGGACGCGGCGCGTCCATACATAAGCATTGTTTCGGTTTCATATTGCAATCGTTTAGTAAGTACAGCGGGCTGCTTTATACAGCGTAAACAAAAGTATCGCTGTTGCCAGGCGGGGCATGTTTCAAATCGCTAAAAAACTAGCACAGATGTCTATGAATAACAGCCAAACAGCCGTAAACACCGGGGCGTAACGCTGTTTGACTGATCATCAACCTGTTGCAAGGTATACAGGTGTATTACGGTATCACCACATCGTTGGCCGAGGTAGCATACAACCCTATGAGCGCACCGGTAAAACCGCCCGCCACATCGGTAGATAATATGTCGCCGGAAACGGTACCGCCTACGGCCTTATATTCTTTTTCATCCGTGGAATAGCTGAAGGTATAGGCATCGCCTTTAGCCGTTACACGTAAACGTACATCACCACGGGCGGTAATTTTTTCACTGCCCACTACAGCAGACTGGCCATTAGCGGTTCTTTCCAGCACTATATAACGGTCGCTGCCTTTGGTAGTAATACCAAACACGTAGTTATAGGTTTCTTTCTGGTAACAAACCACGCCTGCCAGTTCCTTTTCTGAACGTGGTGCATAGCTAAGTTTAACCGTAGCCTCAAAACTGGCGTGTTGCTGGCGGTAAAACAATGTGGAGGTAGGTTCGGTAGCCTTAATGGTTACCGGGAAGGGATTGATACGCAGGCCTTCTTTGTTGTTGCTGATGAAGTTTTCGCGCGCACCCCTTACGCCAATCCATCTGAAATCGGGTTTGGCGGCCGTTAAATCATCGGTAAAGGTAAAGTTGCCACCGGGCAGGTAACCGTTCTGGCCATTCTGATTCACCACGCCTTCAGGCATTTTAATAGCAGGCTTTAAGGGTACCAGTCCGTTTTCAAACACCGGGTATTCGCCACTCCAGTCCACGGGCAGCATAAAGGTTTCCCGGCCGGTATTCACGCGGTTTTTATCGTTCGGGCGCACTGCGAGGAACACAGCGTAGTATTTGCCGTTATGGCCTTCCACCAGGTCTGCATGGCCTGCCCAGTCTACCTTATTCGCCCTGTCTTTGGGAAAATAACGTTGGGTAAGTATGGGGTTGTTATTGGCGGGCACAAACGGGCCTTTGGGGTCGTTGCTCACAAATATCACTTCACTGTGCCAGCCGCCGGTACCACCTTCTGCACACATCAGGTAATAACGTCCGTTCTTTTTATACATATGCGGGCCTTCAATCCAGATAGGCTTTTGCGTAATATCCACGCCTCCGTCTACTATAATTTTATCACTGCCGGGTACTACCGCATCCTTTTCCAGATCGTACTCCCACAGTTTAATAACGCGGTGACCGTTGTACAGCGCTTTGGGCGGCGCATCGTTGTGTACCAGATAAGCCTTGCCATTGTCATCAAAAAACAGCGAAGGGTCTATACCATCAAATTTTAATTTAATAGGGTCGCTCCAGCCTTTGGCAGGATCCTGTGTTTTCACCACCATATTGCCAATGCCGGCGGCAATTTGTGTGGTAATCATGTAAAAAGTATTGTTATGGGCATTGTACTTAATATCCGGCGCATAAATACCTGCGGATATGCCAGACTTTTCTACCTTCAGCTGCGAAGGCCTGTCCAGCACGTGGCCTATCTGTTTCCAGTTTACCAGATCGTTGGAGTGGAAAATAGGTACACCCGGCACCATGGCAAAAGAGGAGTTGACGAGGTAATAATCGTTGCCCTTGCGGGTGATACTGGGGTCGGGGTAGCAGCCCTGTAAAACGGGACTGTAAAACTCCCCTTCTTTCAGCGGATAATCTTTATAAACCTGATCATTGCCCTGATACACAAACTGTGTAAACACAGGCTGGTTTTTAGCGGGCTGCGCTTTCTGTGCCTGTGCAGTTGCGCCGGAGCCCAGCAGCATGCTCAGTAAAAGCGCGTAGGTGGAAGCTCTTCTTCCCCCAGGGGTGGTAACTGAAAATTGCATCATTATTATGTATTCTTATTGGTAATTCAATGGCATTACCGGTGCGCCGGGTTGGTATACCCGGTAACCGGCCCTGTGGCGGTGGTATGGGTGCTGGTATAACCCAGCAGCGACAGCATAGTGGCTGCATAACGTGCGCCCAGTGTGCGGGTACCTTCTGCACTAAAATGTAAACGGTCACCGGCAACCGCGCATCCTTTGGAGGAGATGACGTGCGCCGTAGGTATTACCTGTGGCAGCGTGGCTATAATACCGTTCATACCGGCGCAAACACCATTCTGTTCTTTATGTACTACTTCACCAGCCAGCAATGGCACCTGTGCGGCGTTCAGCCCCAGATCGTGTAACAGATTTTCATATACCATATTTACTTTGGCAGGCCAGGTACTATCATTGGTGTTTGATTCGCCCTGGTGCAGCAGAATACCTTTTATAACCCCATCCTGCTGCGCCAGCTTTGCCATTGCAACCAGGCGTGCATACGGGTTGCCTTCGTACTCTCTGGCGGTGTTCTTTAACCAGTCCGGTGCAGCGGCCACATAACTGCTATAGTTATCCTTATCAAACAGTTCAATTTTACAGCCGCCTACCGCTACGTTAATTACGCCTACACGGTTATGTGCGGGCAGGTGCGCCAGCATTTCGCGGCCAAAGTAATCTGCCGGGGTAAGGCCCGTTCTGCTGCGGCACAGCGGTGGCTTTGCCGTATACCAGTTACCCATGGTTCTGTTCAGGGCCGGAAAATCTACCGCTGCCATTACCTGAAAGCGGCTGTCTACCGTAGTATCCTGTGGTTCAAAACGGGCATTGCCCTCCATGTTCGACTGACCCAGACACAGATAAATATGAAAACCCGTATCGCGTGCCTGGGCGTAAGTGGTTGCGGGCAGGGCATTGATCAGCGCCATACAGCAGGTAATGGCAGCAGTGGTAAGTAATTTTGGCATGTAGCAATTATTAAAGCCAAAACTACACAGGCACCTGCCCAACGGAGGACAACAAATGATGAAAAGAATAGCACAAATGTCAAACACCCTTTGATGTTCAATGATATACCGCCAATACATCCTAATTCGCCGGTTTTCTTTTCTGAGCAATGTATTCCGTGGGCGACATCTGATATTTTGCCTTAAACGCCCGCGCAAAATAGTTAGGCGTTACAAAGCCCACAGCATACCCTATTTCCGCCACCCGCATATCACTTGTTTCCAGCAATGCCGCTGCCTTGCCCAGCCGTACAGAGCGTATATATTCCACCGGTGTTTCGCCCGTAAGCTCCATCAGTTTATTGTACAGGGTAGCCCTGCTCATGAACAGGTGTTTGGCCAGCTGCTCTACCGATAGGTTTTCATCTTCAATATGCTCCTCTATATACCGGGTAACTTTAACCAGCAGCTTTTCATTCTCACTCTCTACCTGTGCCGGTTGCGTACCCACCTCAACCCGTTTGGTATACGTATCTTTTAAACGCTGGTTCAGTGTTGCCAGGTTGCGTATTTTAACCACCAGTATACCGGGGCTAAAGGGCTTGGTTAAATAATCACTCGCGCCTGTCTGTAACCCCTGTAGCTGATTCGCATCACCCGTAAGTGCTGTAAGCAGTATAATGGGTATATGTGCTGTACGTTTATCTCCCCTTATTTTCTTACTCAGGGTAATACCATCTATATGCGGCATATTAATATCACTCACAATTACCTGTGGGTGGCACTGTAACGCTTTTTGCCAGCCTTCCCGGCCGTCTGCCGCTTCTACTACTTTGTAGTAACGGCTCAGCTGACTTTTCAAAAAGCTTCGGTAGTCTTCGCTGTCTTCTACCAGCAGTACGGTAAGGCGTTCGCCTTCGGGTATGTTCAGCTCCGGTAGCTGTGCTGTGTCAGCCGCTGGCGCTACCTGTTCCGCTGGCTGCACGGTTTCAGTGGTGGGCGTTGGTGCCTGTTGCATCAAAGCATTTGGCAATACAGGTTGTTGTGATGGTGCAGGCGTTCCGGAATGCTGTAACCCCGTTGATGCAGGTTCTTCCTGCTGCTGTGGTGCAGCTGGTGTGGACTGTGCGGGCGTTACCGGCTGCTGTTGTTGCAGGGGCAGCTTTACTGTAAACGTACTACCCTTACCATGCGCACTATGCACCGCTACGGTGCCGCCATGCAGTTGTACAAAATCGCGGGTAATAGACAAACCTATACCGCTACCCTGATTCATAATATCGGGGCGTGTTTCGCCCTGGTAAAAGCGGTCGAATATGTGGCGCTGTTCTTCCTCCGTCATGCCAATGCCGTTATCGGTTACAGTAAACGTTATACCGGCGTTGTCAGGCTGCGGTTGCAGGTGCAGCGTTACTACTCCGTTTTCACCGGTAAACTTAAAGGCATTGCCCAGCAGGTTAAACAATACGCGTTCCATCTTATCCTTATCAAACTGTGTATACCAGGTTTGCAGGTCTGTATGAAAATGAAAGCGGATGTGGCGGCGGTCTGCCAGGTCGCGGAACGACTCTGCTGCTTCCTGCAGAAAGCTTACTATATCCCCCGGCTCCTGATGCAGCCTCAGTTCCTGCGCTTCGGGGTTGCGAAAATCCAGCAGCTGGTTTACCAGGTTCAGCAGCCTGCGGGTGTTACGGCGTACCATGCTCAGCTGGCTTTTTCTGGCAGGGTCTGCCTCATCTTCCAGCAGCGCCTGTACCGGCCCGGCTATCAGCGAAAGCGGGGTGCGGAATTCATGGCTCAGGTTGGTAAGAAACTTAATTTTTACCTCATCAAACGCGCGCTGCCGTTCTGCTTCTTTCCGCTCCTCTTCTATCAGCTGCCTTACCCGCCGGCGTTCCTGTTCGGCGGCATATTTCCGGTGCAGCCGTTGTATGCCGCGGTAGCGTATGCCCCAGAGTATACAGGCTGCTAACAATAAATAGGCTGCCCAGGCATAGCCCGTACGCCATAAGGGAGGTTTAATAAATATTTTTATAGAAGCGGGTTGTGTAACCCAGTTACTGTTGGGGCTGTAGGCTTTTACCAGCAGCGTATACTCACCAGGGTCAAGATTGGTAAACACGGCCGTTTTACCGCTGCCAATGGCGTTCCAGCTTTTGTCAAAACCCTGTAGCTGGTACTGGTAACGGCATTCGTTGGGGCTGGTAAAATCCAGCACGGTAAAGCCTACCGAAAAGTTTTGTTTGTACTTCAGCCGTATTTCCTGCGCTATGGCAATATTAGTGCTGATGGCGCTGTGCTCACCCGGCACCACCTCGTTGTTATCTACCTTTAAACCGGTAAATACCACAGCAGGTATATGGTGGTTGTAGTGCAGCGAAGCCGGGGCAAAATAGTTAAAGCCATTCAGCCCGCCGAAGAAGAAATTGCCGTCACTGGTAACCAGGCCCGAGCCGCGTGCAAAAGCGCTCTGCTGTAAACCGTTATCAGCGGTAAAGTTTTTACAGGTAAGCGTAACCGGGTCAAAAGCGCTGATGCCTTTGTTGGTACTCAGCCACAGGGTGCCTGCACTATCGGCCAGTATTCTGGCAATTACATTATTCGCCAGCCCTTCCCTTGCGGTATATACGGCAAAACTGTCTTTTTTATAATCCAGCCGCAGCAGTCCGCGGCCACCGGTGCCGGCCCATATTACACCGGCTTTGCCAGGCAGCAGTGTCTGCACCTCATCTACAGGCAGGTCTTTGGTTTGCCAGCGGCCGTACATGCGAAACGTGCGCGCAACGGGGTCATACATATCCACTCCCCTGCCCGGCGCTGCAATCCATATCCTGCCTTCAGCATCCTCCTGTATATCGCGTATAAAACTTTTGTCGGCCGCCTTATCGCCCGTGGCGCCGCTGATATAATCTTTCATGGCCACAAACACACGTTTACCGGGCACATACACCTGTACCCCTTTGCCATTGGTGCCTATCCATACATTGCCCTGCCTGTCTTTATGTAAACAAAACACCTCATCGCTCACCAGGCCTGAAACGCCATCATCTGCTGAATAATGGCGTACAGCGCCACTAAGGGTGTTCAGTACATAAATGCCCTGCATATATGTGCCTATCCACAATTCGTGCTGCACCCTTTCCAGCGCCAGTACTGTTAAGGGCTGCCGCCCTATGGGTATACGGGTAAACAGGCCGGTGCGTATGTTAAACAGGTTAAGCCCGCCGGCATCTGTACCTATATACACAGTACCATCTGCACCGGGTGCAAAAGAGGTAACCTTGGGTGCGCTGAGCCCATAGGGATCAAAAGGATTGCTGCGTACCAGGTGAAAGGCGGTAAGGTTACGGTCGTATTTGTTTACACCGCTCTGAAAAGCGCCTACCCAGTAAATGCCTTTGGCATCAATATAAATGGTTCTTACCGAGCTGCCCTGCAAACTGTACTGGTTACGCGCATTGCCGGTTACATGCTCCACCATGCCGGTAGCAGGGTATAATATATCCAGTCCTTTTTCAGTGCCTACCCATACGCGGCCATCGGCATCGTGCGTTACTTTATAAATGCGGTTGCTGCAAAGGGCTTTACCGGCCGGGGCATTGGTGCTGTAGTTGTAAAAAGTGTTGCTGCCTGCGGGTAATACATTAATGCCGCCGTCTATAGTGCCAAACCATATATTGCCTTTGCGGTCTTCACTTATGCTTTTAATAGCCAGCTGCCTGGCGGCTGCGGGGGATGCACCGCCGGTATGCAAACGAAAGGCGTCGGTGGCAAGCTCATACTGGTACAGGCCTTCGTTACTGCCAACCCATAAACGTTGGCGGCTGTCTTCATACAGGCTTAAAAACATACCTGCGGTAAGGTGGGTTTGCGCACTGTCTTCAAACCGGTAATACCGGCTGTGCTGTGTGGCGGGTGTGTACCGGAACAAACCGGAGTAACCACCCAGCCACAGGTTACCTGCATGGTCGGCGCAGATCGTGCGTACCGAAGCCCCGCGGGTAACCGGGCTGTTGATGAAAGCGTCCTTACTGCGGTTGTATTGCGAAAGGCCTTTATGGGTGCCTATCCACAGTGTACCCTTTGCATCTTCATACAACTCCAGTATAGAATTGGAACGTATAGAAGTGGTATCTGCCGGGTTATGGCTGTAAATGGTAAAGTGTGAGCCATCGTAGCGGGCCAGCCCATCATCGGTGCCAAACCACATATACCCCCATCTGTCTTTCAGTATTACATTTATATTATCCGAAGGCAAACCATCTTTACTGCTGAAGTTGATAAAATGCAGACTATCCTGCCGGGCAAAACTTTCAGCGTTGCCCACAACCAACAAAAACAACAGAAACAGACGAAAAGCAATCATTATTAAACATTTCATATACAAGGGAAAAGTGGTTGATAGGCCACATTTCTTGCAATCGATTGCTAATATAGGGAATATCTGATAAACGGCATGTTTAAACCACCGTTTTGAAATAATTTCAACACAATGTAACCGATTACATAAAACCGGTTATCTTTGGTGGATATGCTGCCATGATGAATGACTATTCCACTATTAAAAAGCTTCAGCAACGTATTGCCTGCAATAACGATATGAAGGCCTACGAGGGTTTATACAAGTTATTGTTCCCCTCCCTGTTCCGTTTCAGTTATTCTTTTGTAAAAAGCCACGAAGCTGCGGAAGAGATTGTTTCCGATGCTTTTATTAAACTATGGCAGCAGGCGCAACAGCTATCTGAAATCGATAACATTAAAGCATGGCTTTTTACGCTTATCCGCAACTTATCTATCAACCACGTTAACAGAAACAGCCGTCATATCTATTATACCATTGACGATTTTGCATTTTACAGCAGCATTACCTGGCAGCACCCGGAAGATATTTTTATATCCGGCGAGGCCGTGCGCAAAATAAATCAGGCTGTAAACAGCCTGCCTCCCAAATGCCGCCTCATTTTTCAGCTGGTAAAGCTGGAAGGGCTTACGTATCAGGAAACCGCAGATGTACTGGGGCTTTCGCTGCCTACGGTACGTAATCAGGTAGTAATAGGTATGAAAAAGTTATTGCAATCGTTACCAGCGTTTCAGCTGGCCGTTCCGCTTTGCCGGGATGAAGAGTAAAGTAATTTGTACAGAATCGTACAGCGGTTGTTATTGGAAGTTTACGCAGGTGAAAGCGGTTATTATTGTACTCTCTACACTTTGTGTTTAAAGTGCATTTAACTAACAAAGGCTTGCAATATGAACAAAAAAGACTTACTAACACTACTGCTTGCTGTGCTGTTTTCTACACTGGCAGCGGCCCAGAACGTCACGGGCAAAGTAACAGATTCAACGGGTAAGGCGGTTGCCTCCGCAACAGTAACCGTTAAGGGTTCCGGCAAAAAAGTAACTACCAATGAGGATGGACGTTTTACCATTGCCGCCAAGGGCAGCGATGTATTAACGGTATCCTTTGTAGGCTTTGCCACACAGGAAGTAGCGCTGAACGGGCGCACCACGGTAAACGTACAGCTACTGGGGGATGTGGCAGATAACCTGGAAAACGTAATAGTAGTAGCCCTGGGCATGAAACGGCAGGCCAAAAAGCTGGGCTACTCTGCCGAAACCGTTAAGGTGGATGAAATGAAGCAGAACCGCACCACCAATGTAATGGGCGCGCTGGAAGGCAAGGTGGCGGGGCTGGACATTTCGCCACCCACAGCCGGTACGGGTGCCAGCACCAAAATACGTTTGCGCGGCCAGAGTGCCTTTGCAGGCGCTACCAACTCACCGCTGATTGTTATTAACGGCCTGCCGATGGATCAGGGGGCACGCGGTGCAGATGGTAATAACTCTATTGACCTGGGCGATAACATGCAGCAGATTAACCCGGATGATATTGAAAGCATGACGGTGTTAAAAGGCGCTACTGCTGCGGCCCTCTACGGCAGCCGCGCAGCCAATGGCGCTATTATTATTACCACCAAAAACGGCAGCAAAGCCAAAGGCCTGGGCGTGGAATACAACCTTAACTACTCGGCAGACCAGGTACTGGACTTTACTGATTTCCAGTACGAATATGGTCAGGGCCAGGCTGGTAAAAAGCCCACCACACAGGGCGAAGCCATCAGCACCGGTCAGTTTGGCTGGGGCGCTAAATACGATGGCTTACCCACCCCGCAGTTTGATGGTGTATTAAGGCCCTATGTGCCGCACCCCAACCGTATAAAAGAGTTTTACAGAACCGGCCGCTCTGTTATTAACACACTGGCATTATCCGGTGGCAATGGCCAAAGCAGTTTCCGTGCTTCCTATAGCAACCAGAATGTGCAGGGCATCTCTCCCAATAACGATTATAAAAAGCGCATATTTAACCTGGGTGTAAACCATAAGCTGAGCGATAAGCTGCAGCTGCAGGTAAACATCAACTATACCAACGAGGTAAACAATAACCCGCCGCAGGTAGGCGCGCAGGGCGATGGGGCACCTAACTTTCTGTACCGTATGTCCAGCTCCATAGGGTTGGATGTGCTGAAGGAAAAAGCAGTAACGCCAACCGGTACTGAAACACAAACCTCCGGCTTTCAAACCACGCTTATCAACCCCTATTTTCTCATGCCCCGCCAGTTTATTATTAACAAGCGGGATAGAATACTGGGTACGGCCACACTGCGGTACGATATTACCAAATGGCTGTACGCGCAGGGCCGTGTAAATATGGATTATGGTGTAAACCTGCTGGAGCGTAACCGCCCCACCGGCACTGGTAGCTCTACGCCGCTTAACTCGGCGGGCACGGGCTTTAACGGCAACTACAGTATAGCCCAGGGCACCGCACGGCAAATGAACTCCGACTTTCTCGTTGGGGCCAACCATGCGTTTAAAAACTTTACGGTAGATCTTAGTGCGGGTGGTAACATTTACACTGTACTCAACCGCAACTCCGTACTCAGCGTGGTAGACTTTATTGTACGCGATCTGTATTCTTTTGAAAACGGGTTAACCAAATCAGATCCCGATAACCTTACCCGCCACGATTATTACCGCGAGCAGGTAAACAGCCTCTACGCTTTTGCTGAGCTGGGTTATAAAAACATGCTGTTTTTAAACATCACCGGCCGTAACGATTGGTTTACCGTGCTTAACCCGCAAAACAACAGCTACTTCTACCCCAGCTTCAGCGGTAGCTTTGTATTTTCTGAACTTACTAAAAACCAGCCCTGGTTAAACTATGGTAAACTGCGCGCCAGTTACGCCAGGGTGGGCAGTGCCAATGGTATTGGCGCTTATACGGGTTTACTTACCTACGGCATTTTACCCAATACCTTTAACGGGCTTAGCCTGGGCAATATACCGGGTTTAAACAGCCCCAACCCGCTGCTGAAGCCGTTTAGCGTGCATGAAAAAGAAATAGGGCTGGAACTGAAAATGTTTAACAACCGCGTTAACCTGGATGTGGCGGCCTACGATAAGCAAACGAGAGATCAGATTATTACGGTAGCCATTTCCAACTCCTCCGGTTATGAGGGTACGCCTTTAAACCTGGGCTCGCTGCAAAACCGCGGTCTGGAGTTTATGCTGGAGCTGGTGCCTGTACGCAACAAAAACTTCACCTGGAGCAGCCAGTTCAATACGGCTATCAACAGCACCAAAGTACTGGCGCTTACACCGGGCCAGCAACGGCAGGTGGTAAGCACTTTTGGCGGTAACGAGTTTATAGGCTCGCTGGTGTACGAGGTGGGTAAACCGCTGAACCAGCTGGCAGCTAAAACCTATCTCAGAAACGAGAAGGGGCAGATTGTATTAAACTCCGAAGGTGGCTTACAGGCCAGCACCGGGGCCGATGTATTGTTTGGCAGCGCACTACCCAAAGCTACCGGTGGGTGGAACAACACTTTCCGTTACAAAAACCTGAGCCTGTTAATACATATCGATTATAAAGCAGGGGGCAAAATACTCTCTTCCACCGCGCTTAACGGCCTGCGCCAGGGCCATACCAAAGCATCGCTGGTGGGCCGCAATGGTGGCGTGGTGTTTAACGGTGTACTGGCAGATGGTACTACCAACAGCAAAGCAGTTGATCCGCAAACCTTCTATACACAATACCGTAACCAGCAAATTGCCGATCCGTTTTTGTTCAAGGGCGATTTTGTTAAACTGCGCAACATCACGCTCAGTTACGATCTTACCCGGGTTGTGGGCGACCGCCTCAAATTCATAAAAGGTCTTATGCTTTCTGCCACCTGCCGCAACGTGTTAATTATTAAAAAGTACCTGCCCGATCTGGATCCGGAAGCATTTGCTTCCTCCGGCGATAACCGTGTGGGTTACGAACAAACCACGCTGCCTACCACGCGCAACTATGGTATTAACCTGAATGTGAAATTCTAAAATTGTTTGCATGAAAAAATTGAATCGATTGATAGCGTTGCTGCCAGCCATTTGTTTACTCAACACGGGCTGCGATAAAGACTTTGGTAAAATAAACACCAACCCCTACGGGTTAACCAGCACCAACCCGGCATTGCTTTTTACCAATGCACAGCGGCTTACCAGCCCCGGCTCGTGGGAGGGCGACCAGACCATTGTGCAGCAGTTTGTAAATGCGTACAACACCGGCGCTACCTCAGGCTTTAACCTGAACGATGATAACAACACGTTCAACATTACCCGCTGGAACGACAACTACCCCGGCCCCATTAAAATGCTGGAGCAGGTAACGGCACTTACCAAAGGCGATGCTGCCCGCACCAACCTGGCAAACATGACCATTATATGGAAGAACTATATTTATATGACGCTGGTAGATACCTACGGCGATGTGCCTTACACCAAGGCAGGCCGGGCTTACCTGGAAGCCAACTTTTACCCGGAATACGATAAGGATGAAGTGATATATGAGGGCCTGTATACCAACATAAAAGCAGCCATTGCAGCACTGAACCCCGCAGGTGAACTGGTGGGGGAAGATTTGCTGTATGGCAAAGCCGGCAGCACCGCCGCACAGGTAGATAAATGGAAAAGACTGGGTAACAGCTTGCTGCTGCGTATAGGTATGCGCTATTCTAAAATAGATCAGAACAAAGCCAAAAGCATTGTACAGGAAGCCTTTAACGCCGGGGTAATGCAAAGCAACAGCGATAATGCACTGGTAACCTACACATCGGTGTATGTAAACGGCATTAACACCAACCCGCGTACGCTTAACCCCTATTTCTATTACATGGCCGAGCCGTTTATTAACCGGCTGAAAGCCACGCACGATCCGCGGTTGAAATACATATCCGGTAAATATTCCGATCCCAACCAGGTACTCACCTTAACGCCCGACACCACTACCGCCAATCAGTTTGGTTTTCCGGTGGGGTACGATCACTTAACCGTACCCAACTACCCCGGTTACCGCGGTACGCTGGGTACAGGGCAAAACTATTCCCAGCTTAACTTCTCGGTACTGGGCAGTGCCACTGCGCCTAACTTTTTTGTAAGCTATGCACAAACCCAGCTGCTGCTGGCAGAGGCAGCATTCCGCGGCTGGCTAACCGGGTTGAACGGCGCATTAACGGCACGCCAGTATTACGAAGCAGGTGTTAAAGCCAATATGAACGATTATGAGCGCTACCCCAATACACCGGTACCGGCCGTACCCGCCACTATGCAGGATAACTACCTGGCGCAAACAGGCGTGGCGTATACCGATGCCAATGCACTGGAGCTGATTAACACGCAGTACTGGATAGCTTCTATCAGCAACGGTGCAGAAGGGTTTGCCAACTTCAGAAGAAGCGGTTACCCCACACTCAGCCCCAACCGGTACAATAACAACCTGCAGGGCGGCTTTGTAAGGCGTTACCCTTACCCCAACGATGAATCAGCTAAAAACCCCACCAACTACCTGAATGCAGTAACAAGCATGGGTGGAAAGGATGATTTGCTTACCCGTATATTCTGGGATCAGAACCCATAAATTGTTGTGAAAGAACCCTGCCAGAGGTGACAGGGTGGATTGTAGATAAGGCCGTATCTTTTGATGCGGCCTTTTTTAATGATCTTATTCAAAAAACGGCACACCCGGCACGGCGTACTTCTTCATCGCAGCTTCGTTAATATCCACCCCTATGCCCGGCTTTTCGCTCAGGGTAATAAAGCTGTCCTTCACCCATTCGCCATCATAATGCACAATCTCTTTAAACATGGGGTCAGTATGAAAATAACTCTGCCATTCCAGTATCAGAAAATTAGGCACCGAAGCACATACGTGGCAGGAAGCCATACAGCCCAGGAAAGATGCTACCATGTGCGGCGCAAACGGCGTATAATACAGGTTAGCCAGGTTGGCAATACGCTGCCCCTCTCCAAGTCCCCCGCATTTCTGCAGGTCGGGCATTACAATATCTACCCCGCCTATTTCCAGCAGGCGGCGAAAGCCGTGGGCCAGGTACAGGTTTTCTCCGGCGGCAATGGGGGTGCTGGTAGCTTCGGTTATCAGTTTATAGGCTTCTATGTTTTCCGCAGGTATGGGCTCTTCCAGCCATAACAGGTTTAGCGGTTCCAGCCGTTTGCTTATGGCCTGCCCGGTTACGGCATCGTAGCGGCCGTGCATATCTACCAGTATATCTGTTTTGGGGCCTACGGCTTCGCGTACGGCGGCTATCTGCTCATACATGCGCTGCAGTTCGCCGGGGCTGGCCGTCCAGTTATACATATCGTATTTGTTGGGGTCGTTAAACTGATCCAGATCAAACTTAATGGCGTTAAAGCCCATGCCCTTGGCTTTCATAGCTGCCTCTGCAAAATCTTTGGGCTGCGGCAGGTTGCGCTGGTACAGGGCCGTATCGCAGTACACCCGTATTTTATCACGAAACTTACCGCCCAGCAGCTGGTACACGGGTACGTTCAGGGCCTTGCCTGCCAAATCCCACAGCGCTGTTTCTATGGCACTGAGTACGGCCACATACATGCCCGCCTGTGCGCCCTGGAAAAAGCCCTGGCGGCGTATGTTCTCAAACAGGCGGTATACATTCAGGGGGTTCTGGTTCTTTAACCGCAGGCCAAAGTTCTTTACCAGGTGGTAGGTGCCGGGCACCGCATCCACCCCTTCGCCGCAACCCCATATATCCTGGTTGGTGTAAATTTTTACAAACAGGCTGCCTTTAATATAACCGCATTTTACCTCGGTAATTTTTAAATCGGAGGGCGATGAGTTTTTAGGTGCTTCACCAATGGCTTTTTCATAGCTGGCGCCAAAGCCCGCGAGAGATGCCAGCGGCGCCATAGCTGTGGCCAGTGCGGCTTTGGAAAGAAAGGATCTTCTTGAGTGATGATTGTTCATATATGCAAGTTTTTAAGTGTAGAATGGTGTTACCAGGTACGGTCTTTCAGAAACTGCTGTATGGTGGCTTTGGGCACGGGCAGCTCGCTGATGTGGTCGTTTATCCAGCGGCTGAAATCCTTTTCAATCTCATCTGTCCACCGCGTATCAATCTGCCCTGCCGTGTACTTCCCTTCCCGCAGGCGCTCGTGGCCAAACATGTCGCGCAGGCGTACTATCTCACTGGTGGTGCATACTTTCTCCGCCAGGTGCGGCGGCACAAACACCACCACGCCCAGCTTGCCCAGCACCACATCACCCGGCATTACGGTTACGGTGCGAATACGCGTGGGGCGGTTAATGGCGGTAATCATGGTGTTCAGATCGCCCGGCGGGTTGTGGTACGATGGGTCGTAACTGGTGTAAAAAGCCGTAAAGCCGGGTATCTCCTTCAGCCCTTCTATATCCCGCAGGGCACCATCGTATACAATACCATTACCGCTGCGGGCAAAAATGGCGTTGCCTACATTATCGCCAATGGTAGGCCCGTTGCGGTGTGCGCCAAACTGATCGGCCACGTATACATCGCCCTTCACCAGCAGGTCTACCGGCCAGGTGTTCTGCCCGCGTTTGCCCTGCTGTTTGCCTAGGCTGTCAATGGCCTTCCATACATCCGGCCGTGCAGGCATAAACGTGGCGGTAACGGCGCGGCCTACCAGCACACTATCCGGCTGCAGCACCTGCCAAGTTTCCGCTACCTGGTAGCCGTAACCGGCATTCTTCATTACGGCCCAGGCTTCTTCCACACTTACCTGCTTCATCCGTTGCAGCAGCGTGTCTGATACGCGGGGGCGGCCATCTGCAAAGCGCGCGCCCTTCCATTCCGGTGTTAAGGCTATTAATTCATTACGGCTTATCTGCACCTCCTGTGCAGCAGCGCGGTAGCTGCTAACCGTTATAGCCAGCACGGTTATCCGCAGTAGCAATTGGTTCATAGTGGGTATTGTTATCTGGTGAATGATCGGTATGTGCTTCTTCGGGCAGGCGGTAATGCCACCAGCTGGCCAGTGCCGAGCCGGTAACATTCATCATAGAGCTGAATATGGCAGGCGCCAGCCCCACGGTAGCCATCTTGCCCATGCTCAAAGCCAGGCCGCTGGCCAGTCCCCCGTTCTGCATGCCTACTTCAATGGAAATGGTGCGGCAATCCCGTTCCGGAAAGCCCAGCAGGCGCGATAGCCAGTAGCCTATAAAAAAGCCGCCCGCGTTGTGCATAAACACCGCCAGCAACAGCAGCGCGCCTACCTGCAACAGGTGATCGCGCCCCGCGGCAATGAATATGATAATGATAAACATGATGCCCGCCATAGATACAAAAGGCATGGCTTTATCCAGCCACGGAAAGCGGCCATAGAGAAAGTAGTTAAACAGCAAACCCGCTGCAATGGGCAGCAGTACAATCTTCGCAATATCCCACAGCATGGCCCAGAAATGCACTTCAATATAAGTGCCGCCCAGCAGCTTCATCAGCAGCGGCGTTAACACCGGCGCCAGCAGGGTTGATAACGCGGTAACGCATACACTCAGCGCCAGGTTGGCTTTGGCCAGGTAAGCCATTACATTGGAGGCCAGTCCGCTGGGCGAGCAGCCAATGAGTATAATACCTGCTGCCACCTCGCCGGGAAAGTTAAAGAGATGCGCAATACCAAAGCCCAGAAAGGGCATAATGGTAAAATGCCCCACCATGCCCACCATTACTTTTTTAGGGCTTTTCATTACCTCCGAAAAATCGTTCATACTTAACTCCGTACCCATGCCAAACATAATCAGTTGCAACAGCGGTATGGTAAGGCCCGATAAGCGAAAGCTACCCACGTACACAAAATACTGCGGGTAATACAGCGCCATGCACACGGCGGCCAGTATGGTAATGGTGTACGAGAACCCCCGCAGCAACCGGTGGCCCCTTACGGCTACAGCGGTACTTAATAAACACAGCACCAGGCACCAGCCTGCTGTTGAATGTAAGCCACGAAGGGTAAGGAACAGGTACAGGCAGGCACAGGCGATAGCCATCACCAACCCGCCCTTGTAAAGCGGTTTGTTGTTCAATAACATAACAATGGTTTTATAACAGGAAGCGAAAGGTGGCTTTCAGCGGTTATGGCGTTCGGTTAGCCTGCAGTTCTGCAATGCGCGCAAACTCATCGCTTAGTTTATAGCTCAGCCTTTCAAAAATATCATAATACTTCATATAGGTTTGGTGGTGCTGTTCCTGCGGCAGGTAGGTTTTATCTGGCTCTACCTGCGCCGCTGCTTCATCCAGCGTTCGGAAGATGCCCATTTCTGTAGCCGCCAGCAAAAAAGCACCCACGCTAACACTGTTGCTGTGCTTGGTTACATATACCGGCACATTGTACATATCTGCAATCATCTGCGAGCAAAACGGTATAGTGGCAAAGCTGCCGTTTACGCTCAGCCCTTTAATATCCCGGTGTTCCATCAGCAGACGGCCAATGCTGTATATCTCATACAAAATACCTTCAATAGTAGCCCGTATAAAATGTTGTTTTTCGTGTTTAATGTGTATGCCAAAAAAGCTGCCCCGTGCATCGGGGTTCCATATAGGCGCACGCTCCCCCAGCAGGTAAGGCAAAAACAACAGTCCCTCCGAGCCCGGTGGTACTTTGGTGGCTTCTTCCAGCAGGGTGTTCAGGCAGGTATCCATATCATACGCCCCGGTGCTGTCGCCAAACTGTTTTACAAACCATTCAAATATGCCGCTGCCGCTGTTGCTGGGGCCACCGCTGATAAAACAGTTATCGGTAAGCAGGTAGTTAAACACCCGCTTCTTTTCATCCTGCAATATGTGGTTGCCCGCTATGCGTACGGCACTGCTGTCTTCAATGGTAATGGTAGCCTTATCACTGTTCCAGATGCCTGCCCCCAGCGTGGCCATACAGCCATCGCTGCTGCCTACCAGTATGCGTGTATCATCCGTAAGGCCCAGTGAATTCTGATAGGCTTTTTTCAGGTTACCCGCACCCGCAAACACACTCACCAGCTGCGGCAGCTGCTCCCGGCTAATGCCTGCGTATTGCAGCGCATCGGCCGCCCAGTCTGCCGTATGTATATCCATCATACCCGTGGCGCAGGCCAGGCTGTAATCAATCAGGTAGGCACCGGTAAGCTGGTATATCACGTACGACTTTACCGATAAAAACTTACCCGCCTGCTGAAACTTCTGCGGATCGTTATGGCGCAGCCAGGCAATTTTTAACAGCGGGCTCATCGGGTGCAAAGGCGTACCCGTGCTGGCATACATAGTATCGGCCAGTGGCGAGGCGTTAATTTCCCGCGCCTCCTTTTTAGCGCGGTTATCGGCCCAGGTAAAGGCGTTGCCCAGCGGCACCCCGTTTTTATCTACCACCAGCAGGCTGTGCATGCTGGAACTGAAACAGATAGAAGCCACAGTATATTTACGCGCATGTATAATTTCATTCATCAGGTTCTTCAGCACATACAGCATGGTAATAAATATCTGCTCCGGATCCTGCTCGCTGTAATCGGTTTGCGAATAGAACGTGGGGTAAAATCCTTTCATACTGCCTATTACTGCACCGTTCAGGTCAAACGCAAAAATGCGTACCGCATTTGTGCCCAGCTCTATGGTAATAATGCACTTCATATCTGTTATTTACTCGGTATAGGTATTGTTTTTTCTAAACTCGCCCGGTGTGTAACCGGTTAGTTTTTTAAAAGTGGTACTGAAATGCTGGCTGGAGTAAAAACCCGTGTCCAGCGCAATATCCGTAATGCTTACCTCCCTGCGTTTCAGCAGTCGCGTAGCTTCCGAAATGCGGATATTAATGAGGTAGTTAATGGGTGTAAAACCCGTAAAGCCTTTTACCTTTTCGGTAAATAAGGTGGTGCCCATGCCGGCAATGGCCGCCATTTCTTCCACCGTCCACTGGTGCGATAAATCTTTCCGCAGCGCATCTTCCAGTTTCATAAATATGCTGCTGAAATCGCGCGCAGGCAGGCATTGCCGCGTCAGCTGCCGGGTAACGGCCACAATCAGTTCATCTATCAGCTGGTTTACGCGGGTAACATAAGCCAGCTCCAGGTGGTGTATTTCGTAAAACAGGCAGCTGAGTATACGCCCCGCCTCGCTCATACGGCTTAGCACGGCTGTACTTTTCAGGTGCAGCAGCTTGCCAACGGCAGCACACTCTGTAGCACTAAGTCCGCTCCAGGCACCGGGCTGCAGCTCACCCTGTTTCAGCTGGGGTATATTCAGCTGCAGGCACCAGATACAACCCAACTCCAGTATACCCTTATCGTTGCCAATAGTATCACCGGGCAGTACCAGTACGGTATCGCCGGGAAACAGGAAATAATGCTTACCATTTACAAACCATTCAAACTTTCCCTCCTGTATATAATAAATGCACAGGCCACTGGCTACCTGTTGCGGAAAAGACTGCAGTTGTATGGCGGTGTTCTTTTTGGCATATATCTCCAGAATGTGCGGAAAAGCATCTAACCTGCCGGCAGCGCCCTGCTGGTAGTGAAACTGATACATCTGGCAGCAATTTTATTACCACCTAAAGAAAGTCAAAAATTATTAACTCACTGTATAAAATGCTACACCGGTTTTTTTTGGTAGTTTCAGGCAAGGGATGTTAATACCTTGCTCCGGGTAACAGTTAAACTACCTTACAAGATGCGGTTAGAAAAACACATAATCGGCTACGAAGAATCAGGAGACAGTAAAGATGTATTTTATTCTATTAACCCTTCGGGAAAAGAAAGCAATGCCGTAAGCTTTGCCAAAGCCACGGCAGAAGAAGTAAACCATGCCGCGGTAAAAGCCACCGCCGCCTTTGCCGTGTACCGCAAACTACCGCCCGCCCGCAAAGCCGCTTTTCTGGAAGCCATAGCCACCGAGCTGGAAAACTGCGGCGATGAACTCATCACTACCTGCATGCAGGAAACCGCTTTACCCCGCGCCCGCCTGGAAGGCGAACGGGCCCGTACCACCGGCCAGCTGCGTATGTTTGCTGCACTGGTGGCAGAAGGCTCGTGGGTAGATGCGCGTATTGAAACCGCCCTGCCGGATAGAAAGCCCCTGCCCAAACCAGACCTCCGTTACATCAACATACCGCTGGGCCCTGTAGCCGTATTCGGCGCAGGCAATTTTCCCCTTGCGTTTTCAGTAGCCGGTGGCGATACCGCTTCGGCACTCGCTGCCGGTTGTACCGTTATTGTAAAAGCACATCCCGCCCACCCCGCCACTTCTGCCCTGGCAGGCAAAGCCCTGCAACGCGCGGCGCAAAGCACGGGCATGCCCGATGGGGTGTTCTCCCTGTTGTACGATAGTGGTATTACCACCGGTGAGCAGCTGGTAACGCACCCGCTGGTAAAAGCCGTAGCCTTTACCGGATCGTTCAAAGGCGGCAAAGCCATTTACGATAAAGCCGTTCAGCGGCCGGAGCCGATACCCGTATTTGCGGAAATGGGCAGCACCAACCCCGTGTTTGTATTGCCCGCCGCCGCACAGCAAAAAGGCGCTGCTATTGCAGAGGCCTACAGCGCTTCGGTAGCCATGGGTGTAGGGCAGTTTTGTACCAGCCCCGGTATGCTGCTGTATCCGCAGCAGGCGGCAGATTTTAACGGGCAGCTCAGTAATGCCTTCTCCAATATCACCGGCGGCGTTATGCTGGCCGCATATATGTATAACGCTTACCAGGCAGGTGTGCAGGAACGGCTGGCGCTGGAGGCCGTAAGCACCCTGGCCAATGGCAAACTGCCACAGGGTACAGATAGTAATGTAGCCACGCCGGTACTGCTTACCACTACCAGCCACCAATTCACCACCCAGCCCCTGCTGCGGGAGGAAGTTTTTGGCCCCGCCTCTATAGCAGTACCCGTAACCACGCGGGAGGAAATGCTGGCCCTGGCCGCCTCCCTGCCCGGCCAGTTAACCGTAACCGTACACGGCACGGCAGAAGAACTGCCGGAATGGGCAGCACTGATAGATATACTGGAACAGAAAGCAGGCCGGGTGGTGATCAACGGTTTCCCCACCGGTGTGGAAGTAAACAGCGCCATGGTGCATGGCGGCCCCTTCCCTGCCACAACCAACAGCAGCAGCACCTCCGTAGGTACCGCCGCTATATACCGCTTTGTGCGGCCCGTATGTTACCAGAACATGCCCGATGCCCTGTTGCCTGCAGCACTACAGGAAGGCAACCCCCTGAATATTACCCGCATGGTCAACGGCCGCAGGGCCTTTACCCAACAATAATTTGTAAACAAGATGAGCAGCAGATTTAGAAGCCAGGACTGGTTTGGACGCAAAGACAAAGACGGTATCATTTACCGCAGCTGGATGAAGAACCAGGGCATGCCTACCGATATGTTTGATGGCAGGCCCGTAATAGGTATATGCAACACGTTCAGTGAGCTTACCCCGTGTAATGCCCACTTCCGCGACCATGCCGAAGCCGTGAAGAAAGGCGTGCTGGAAGCAGGCGGCTTTCCCGTAGAGTTTCCTATCATGAGCCTGGGCGAAACCCTCCTGAAACCCACGGCCATGCTGTTCCGCAACCTGGCCAGTATGGATGCGGAGGAAAGCATACGCGGCAACCCCATAGATGGTGTGGTACTGCTGACCGGCTGCGATAAAACCACACCTTCTACCGTAATGGGCGCTGCCAGCGTGGGCCTGCCTACCATAGTAGTACCCGGCGGCCCCATGTTAAACGGCCGTTACAAAGGCCAGCTGATAGGCAGCGGTACGCATGTATGGAAGTTTGATGAGGACATGAAAACCGGCGCCATGACGCAGGAGGACTGTGAATATGCCGAAAGTTGTATGAGCCGCAGTATAGGGCATTGTATGACGATGGGCACCGCCAGCACCATGGCCTGTATGGTAGAAGCACTGGGCTTAACACTCAGTGGCGCTGCCGCCATACCCGCAGCCGACAGCCGCAAAAAAGTAATGGCGCAGCTGAGCGGCAGGCGCATTGTGCAAATGGTGAAGGATAACCTTACCATTGACAAAATACTCACCCGCGAGGCGTTTGAAAATGCTATTATGGTCAACTCCGCCGTAGGCGGCTCTTCCAACTTTGTAATACACCTGATGGCTATTGCCGGACGTATAGGGGTTGATCTGCATCTGGACGACTTTGATACCCTGGGCAGCAAAATACCCCTGCTGCTGAACCTGATGCCTTCCGGTCAGTTTTTAATGGAAGACTTCTTTTACGCAGGCGGCCTGCCCGTAATACTCAACGAACTGAAGGATCTGCTGCACAAAAACGTCATCACCGTAACCGGTAAAAATCACCACGATAATGTCAAAGGCTCCTGCGAGTGTCACGATGCAGGTGTTATCTCCTCCATAAAGGAGCCCCTGAAGCCAGAAGCCGGCATTGTAGTGGTAAAAGGCAACCTGGCGCAGAACGGCGCCGTTATCAAACCCAGCGCCGCCACCCCTGCCCTTATGCAACATACCGGCCGCGCCGTAGTATTTGAAAGCATTGAAGATTATCACGCCCGCATTGACGATCCTAACCTGGATATAGATGAAACCTGCGTGATGGTATTAAAATACGTAGGCCCCGTAGGCTACCCCGGCATGCCCGAAGTAGGCAATATGGCCCTGCCCAAAAAGATACTGGAAAAAGGCATCCGCGATATGGTACGTATATCCGATGGCAGAATGAGCGGCACCGCCTATGGCACCGCTGTACTGCATGTATCGCCCGAAAGTGCCATTGGCGGCAACCTGGCGCTGGTACAAAACGGCGATATGATAGAGCTGAACGTAGCCAAAAGATTACTGCACCTGCATGTGAGCGAGGAAGAGCTGGAACAGCGAAGGCAGGCATGGGCAGCGCCCCCACCGGCCGCCAGCAGAGGTTACGTAAGCCTGTACATACAGCACGTAATGGGCGCCGATAAAGGGGCCGATCTCGATTTTCTGCAGGGCAGCTCCGGATCGGAAGTCACCCGCGATTCACATTAACAATAACTGCTCACACCAAACACACGATTGCAATATGAAGGTTTACAAAACACAATCCGGCGCACTGCTGGAAGCCGAAGGAAAAACATATACCCTGCCCGTTACCGATTGGGAAGCTTTTATTAACAACGATCAATTATACCACACCCTTACCCAGCTCATCACCAGCGGCCAGGCCACTGCAGCACCCGCCATACCCGCTAACGAACTGCTGCCCCCCATAGGCCCCCGGCAGGAACTATGGGCCTGCGGCGTTACCTACTGGCGCAGCAAAGTAGGCCGCCAGGAAGAAAGCAAGGCCAGCGGTGGCGGCGACTTTTACGAAAAGGTGTACCATGCCGAACGACCCGAAGTGTTTTTTAAAAGCACTCCCGCCCGTGTAAGCGGCCCCGGCCAGCCCGTACGCATACGTAAGGATAGTACCTGGGATGTACCCGAACCGGAGCTTACGCTGGTAGTAACCAGCAACGGCAAAATCATCGGCTACACCATTGGCAACGATATGAGCAGCCGCAGCATAGAAGGCGAAAACCCGCTGTACCTGCCCCAGGCCAAAACCTACGATGGTTGTGCCGCCCTGGGCCCCTGTATATACGTTACCAACCAGCCCCTGCCTGCGCAGGCACTCATACGCCTTACCATAGCCCGCAACGGCCAACCCGCTTTTACCGGCGATGTGGAACTGGCGCAGATGAAACGCACCCCCGAAGAACTGGTAAGCTTTGTATACCGGGAAAGCAGCTTCCCCCACGGATGTCTTATTATGACCGGCACCGGCATTGTACCCGGCAACGATTTTACGCTGCAAAGCGGCGATGAAATAAGCATTGCCATAGATGGCATAGGAACGCTTACCAACACTGTAGCATAACCCAAACACCGCAATATGGAATGGCTTGTTATACTGGGTGCAGTAGCCCTGCAGGTATACCTTACCTGGAAAAAGCTCGGCCCCTTTTTATCATTGCTCATAGTGGCCCTGCTTTCCGGCCTGTGCCTGGGCATGCACCCGGAGCAACTGATCCGCTCCGTAGAACGCGGCGTAGGCAACACCCTCAGCGGCCTGGCCCTGGTTATTTGCCTGGGCGCCGCCCTGGGTAAAATACTGGAAGCAGGCGGCGCCGTAACCCGCATTACCACCACCCTTATCGGTGCTTTTGGCAAGCGTAATATACAGTGGGTGCTGTTGCTCACCGGCTTTCTCATTGGCATACCCTTGTATTACAACGCCGGGTTTATGATACTGGTACCCCTGGTGTTTTCCGTAGCCTACCGCGCCAGGTTGCCGCTGCTGTATGTGGCTATGCCTATGGCCGCCGCCCTCTCCACCACGCATTGCTTTTTACCGCCCCACCCCAGCCCGGTGTTTCTGGTAAACGCCTTTCATGCAAACATGGGTAAAACGCTGGTGTATGGGTTAGTTATTACGCTGCCGGTGGTGGTAGTTGCAGGGCCATTACTCGGCCGTTTACTGAAGAACATACCCGTAAAAACAGAGTCTGTTTTTTTAACGAAGGATGACCCGCAACAGCCACTGCCGGGTGTTCTACCCAGCTTTTTGATTGGGTTATTGCCTGTAGGGTTGATTACCGCCAAATTACTGGCAGATCACCTGCTGGATGATCATCTTTTAAGGCGGGTATTAGACTTTACCGGTGATGCTACCATTGCCTTACTGATATCTGTGCTGCTGGCTATTGCCTACTTTGGCAATGCCGCTAAACAGCCTTTGGCTGCTACTGTTAAATGGGTGAATGAGGCTATTGGGGGAATTGCTGTAATACTGTTTATTATCTGCGCGGGTGGCGTGTTTAAGCAGGTATTACAGGATAGTGGTACGGATAAGCATATCGCGGCGCTGTGTGCCAGATGGGAAATGCCGCCGCTGTTGTTTGGATGGTTAATTACCGCGATACTGCGGGTGGCTATTGGTTCTGCTACCGTGGCAGGGATTACTGCGGCGGGTGTGGTGGCTCCGTTGGTATTTTCCGGGGTGGCTTCCCCGGAGCTGATGGTGCTGGCCGTGGGTACGGGTAGCGTGTTTGGCTCGCATGTGAATGATTCGGGGTTTTGGATGTTCAAGGAGTTTTTTAATTTGACTTTGAAGCAGACTTTTTTGTCGTGGACGGTGATGGAAACGATGATTTCGGTGTTGGGGTTGGTTGGGGTGTTGGTGTTGGAGTTGGTGGTGGGGTAAGTGGAACCAAGCTCAAATTTGTAAAGCACTTATTCATCTAAGCTATAACAATACCTCTATTAGATTACAAAACACTATGTGTAAATACCAGCTCGCGACACTGAATCAATATGTTATTATTAAGTTTCATATAGCATATTTACTGTCATTTAAATATTTTTTGTTCGATCCATTTTTTTGGGTATTTTAATTTTTAAACATCTTGATCGCGGAATAATTGCTCAAAAAATTCAAGGTATTTAAAAAGAAAATCCTGCCCTAAATATGAACCCGAAAAGTGATATAACACTTGTTGAACTTGCCGATAAGGAAAAGATGACTGTTCGTGCTGTAAACATCTGTTTAGATTTAGGCTTGGATAGTCTTCATAAAATTTTAAAATTTTATCAAGAAGGTGGTGAATTCACCAAGACGCGTAAATGCGGGATACGAACAGAGAATGAATTAATTAACATCTGTCACAAGCATCTCAATTATTCAACTAATGAAAATATCTCAGCCGAATTAGTAACAAAAGATTCAAGAATTGAAATTATTGCAGGATTTAATCCTTTCAAAAAGGCCTCATTAAATAGGCACGTTGGATATCTTTTCTCTAAGCTTTCTGTTAGGGCTAGAAACGGGATAATTAATTTTTTTGATGGAAATCTAATAATAAGTGATCTGATTCAGTCAATATTTTCACCAGTATTTAATTTTAATCACATAAGAAACATAGGCGAGAAATCAACTGGGGAGTTAATCCGTTTTAGGGATCATGTTTCCGATTTCATAACTACTTTACAAACTCTAGACAATAGTCAATTAAGCAAAGAGTATACAAAACTTGTGGTTAAAACAAGTTTTGAAAATATTCCTAGCGAAATCGACACCGCGATCGAGTCCGTCTTTGATTCTGATAACAAGATTCTTTTATTTAAGCTAATAGATTTGCTTATAAAGTTGGGACTGCTGTTGAAAAATAACGAAAAAGAAATCTTTTATCATCTATATACAAATAGAAAACAAAGAAGCCTTGAAGATGTGGCGAAAGAATTAAATATAACAAAAGAAAGGGCAAGACAAATTAAAGTCTCATTTGAAGAATTGATGACATCTTATTTCGATTTTATACTGAATATAAGAGTCGAAGATTTATTTAGCTATAAGATCGACTCTGAACTGAAATTTATATTGCTGAATAAAGAAGACTTTGATCGTGTTAATGAAACTGAACAGGTAGATTTTACAATATATTTTTACTCCTTCATATTTTCACTTCTTTTTGAGCGTACACATATATTATTCGGAGATAAAGATGTTCTTTCCACAAAAAACAAGTTGTCAAATGAAAAAAGACTGCAATGTCCGCTATTAATTTCAAAAGAGACTTTTGAATCTTTTGATTTTCTAAATTTCGTAAACTCAGTAAATGAACTTAAAAATGGACGGCTAACAGAGGATTGTTGTCTTTATTTCTTAGGTTATATATCCCAGTTTGTAAAGGGAATAGCTGAAGTAAATTTGCAAGATCTATCAGTAATTTGTGAATCCATTCTATTTAACGAATTTAACCTAGCTGTCGACACAGACGGGTATTTGATCTTAGAATCAAATAGAAAAAAGACGCCCTCTCACTACATTGTGGAGATACTGGAAGATCTCAATCAAATGACCAAGGTCGAGGTTATCACCAACGAAATCAATGCAAAATATCCTTATTTGCAATTTAGCGAGCAGAGTATTAGAAGCTCACTTCAAAAAGAAAAATCTCTATTCATTTATATCGGCAGAAGCAGCACTTATGGACTGAAAAAATGGGAAAATGAACGCGAAGATTTGAGAGGCGGTACAATACGCGATTTAGTTGAGAACTATTTGCAAGGGGAAGATGAACCGAAGCATATTTCTGAGATAGCAGAGTTTGTTTGCAAATACAGAGACACGAGCGAATATAACGTAAAGTCTAATCTTGATCTAGAAGGAAACATTCGATTTAAGTTCTTTCCTGGTGAGTTTGTAGGATTAAAGAATAAGGAATATCAAGACGTAGAAAAATACAAAAGAGTGGCGGGTTCACATTTCAGAAACTCGGTACTAAAAAACATGGACGGATTAGATATTGAAAGAGTAGTAGATTTTTTTGTTCAGAAGTTTAATTATCATCCTAAATCCGTAAAAGCCTTGTTTGAAAAAAAAGTCACCCAAGGAGATATTGTTATTACTTCTGACAATAAATTAAAAATATGAGCCACATTAAGACCATTCGGAAACAATATGCAGATGAGTTGGAAAAACATTGTATTGAGAATAAAGTAAGTTTTATGTCAATACAGAAGCTGCTTGAAGCAGAAAAAACAAAAAAGCTATTAAAAAGAAACGCCTTGGTTCAACACAATATTGATAAAGAGATAGACAATGCTATAGAGAATGAAAATAAATAAAATTATATTAACTAATTTTCGCCAATATTACGGTGAGAATTGTATTGATGTTTGCCCTGAAAATGAGAGGAATATCGTGTTAATAGGCGGAAAAAATGGTTACGGAAAAACCAATTTTCTTCTTTCGCTAGTTTGGTGTTTGTTTGGAGAAGACATTGCCAAAATTGATGAAAATTTTAAACATGAAATTCAAAAAGAAGGTAATTATGCTAAATTCTTAAAAAATTCATTGAACTGGGATGCAAATAAAGAACGAATTAATAAGTTCTCAGTTCAAATTCATATGAGTGATATAGAGCTTCCAGAAATCGAATCTACTCAATCAAATTCTAATTACAAACTTATTGTAAAAAGGGAGTTTGATATAAATACAACTGCAGACGATTTTCATATTGAAATTGAAAACTTTGACAAGCAGTTATTTCACACCGCAGAGGATAAGATTCATTTTATTAACGACTACGTAATCCCACTTGAGGCAGCAAAGTTCGTTTTTTTTGATGCAGAGAAAATTGCTAGCTGGGCAGAATTGTCAACTCGCGAAGAAGGAAATGTATTAAATGATGCTCTCGGAAAAATATTAGGACTTGACATATATGAGAGCCTAATTAGCGACCTAAATACATATACTGATACTTTGAGAAAGGATAGTGCAAATTCACAAGTAAGGCAACAAATTATTACAACTGAAAAAGGTGTTGATTTAAATACTGAAAAGATTGACCAACTGGAAACAGATATTGTTTTTAAAGAAAATGAGATCTCAAAATTTAAAAGTGAAATTTCAAGCTACGAGAGTTTTTTAATTAAGAACATTAGTAAAAATACAAGCACATCAAGCTTGGATGAGCTTTATAAAAAAAAGGATGAGCTTTATAGAAAGCAGAAAGATTTGGAAGAGAAATTTAATGAACTGAGTGAGATTATTCCTTTTACTATTGCTGCTGGTAAACTTGAAGAAGTTATTGAACATTTGAATAAACAGGATGAAGATTCAATTATCAAGGATAAAAACAGGGAGCTTATTGAGAAAAATAATGAATTAATCGAAAGGCTTTTCAATAATGCTCCCTTTCCTTACGATGGAGATATTTCATTTTCTAAGAAAATGTTTTATGCAGAAAAGGCCAAGAATATTGTAGAAGATATCTTTGGAGAATCTGACAAAACAGAGGAGGTGGAATTCGAACACGACTTTAGTAAATCAGAGAAAGATTTATTGTTTCACACCTATCATTATATAAGAAAACAATCAAAGGATGTAATTGCTCAGACGATAGATAGTTTTAATAGTATAAAAGAAGACATATATTCTACAGAAAAAACAATCAGAAACACAGAATCCAATCTTGAAGACGAGGAAGTAGTCGAATATTCAACAAAAAAATCTGATGCAGAGCGAAAGCTCGAAAAGCTAGTAGAAGAAAAAGGTGCACTACAAAATCAAAGGGATAGTTTAAAAAGAGACAACGAAAAGCTTAATCAATCATTACAAGTTCTTTTAAAAAGAATAAGTGTATCCGAACAAAAAAAGAAAAAATTAGATAAAGCAAACTATTATATCAGAGCAATTGAAAATTTTGTATCTGAACAAAAAAAGAAAAAATGTTCGTTGCTAGAGCAGTTAATTTTTGATGAAATGAAAAAGCTCATGCATAAACTTAATACGGGAAGTTATGGCAACTTTATAGCTGCTGTAAAAGCGGAGCCACTTCCCGGAAACGACGGCTTAAGAATAGTACTGTTCAATAAGGAAGGCGAAATCAGAACTAAGGAGTCCTTATCTCAAGGGGAGAAACAAATATACATATCAAGTCTTATCAAGGCGATTTTATCTCTTTCCATACAAGAATATCCTATATTCATTGACACTCCCCTAGGAAGATTAGATGATGAGCATATCAAGCATACGTTGTTACATTACTATCCTCACTTAGCGAGTCAAGTGATCCTAATGGCGACAAATAACGAAATTCCACCATCTCGCTATAAGCTAGTAAAGGAGAATGTCGCAAGGGCTTTTCTTCTTGAAAACATTAACAATAAAACTAGATTTAAACAAGGTTATTTTCAAAGCTATGAGAATTAAAATAAGTAAGCGAAATTCCGACATTATTGATAGCTTGACATCACTATACAGCTTTAAGTCAGATGGAATTATTGCTAGGATTGCATTTAATTATAGTTTACAACTAAATAAACGATTTTTAATTGACGAAGAAACTGTTTTCTCATCAGATGGAAAAGAATGGAGAGACGACCGGGCTTTATTCGGGACTTCTTCAGATGAAAAGTCATATTCCCCTATTTATAAAGCTCTTTTAGATCAACATTACAATATGAATCTTTCCGAGGATGAGTTTGTTAAAATGTTTAAAAAACACTTGGATTTCGGCCTTGAAAAGATAAATCAAGATTTGGAAAGAAAAAATATGGCCAGCGGCTTTCATGTTATTTATCTTATGCTGATGGTGAAAAATGGACTAGAATTAGTTTCTGAAAATAGTCCATTTGTGATGTCTAGCAAGAATAAAAGGGAAATACCTTCTTACAATAGTGTTATTGAGCTTACTCTTGGACAAAGTGATGACAATACAGATGTCAAAGTTCGTATAAATGACTTGAAGGAATTCGACAGTTGTAACATTGCTATAGCTGGCATGGTTGGATCGGGAAAAACAGAGCTAGTAAAGGATATATTGTATCAAATTTCTTTAAAAACTAAACATGAATTAAAATTCATCTTTTTTGATTACAAGGGCGAGGGGGATCCAACAAGATTGAAGTCTTTTTTCGAATCAACACATTGCAAAATGATAGATTTAACCAAAGCTCCGTTTGAGTTAAACCCTTTGAGCTTTGTTAATTTGAAAGATGAAAGAGCAAGAGCTTTCAACATTAAATCTTTCGTGGATTTTATTTGTACTATTGCTACCCAGCTTGGAGCAAGTCAGAAACATATTCTCCAAACTATAATAACAAATTGCTTTGATAGACTACAAAATAAAAATTTAATTGACTCTAATCAGAATGAACTACATCCTACTTTAGCCGATGTCTTCAATGCTCTTCAAGATTATAATGAGGAAAACGAACGATCACCTGATAGCCTCGATGCAATAATCTCCGATCTTGCTACAAACATATTTCAGTCTTCTGGATTGTCTTATGAGAAAATATATGAGCAAAGCCTCTATATCAATCTTCCACTTGAGCTTTCCGACACGTTAAGACAATTATGTGTATTTCTAACTCTAAAATATCTACTTGCAGAATTCAGTTCGACCAACGACACTGAGCCTTCTGAAGACAGAATAAAACCTTTAAGATTTGTCATAGTTATAGACGAAGCTCATGTTTACCTTAAAAATAAGAATGCTAGCAAAGCTTTAGAAGATATACTTAGAATCTTAAGATCTAAGGGAGTAGTGGTAATCATGCTTACTCAAGGAGTGGAAGATTACAAAACAAAAAACTTTGATTTCGCATCTCAAATTAAAATACCAGTTTGTCTGAATATCAACAATAAGGATTACAAATTGATAGAGGCATTTATCGGAACACCTAGAAGTAAGCAAAAGTTGCGGGAAGTTATTAGCAATCTGGAGTCGCAAAAAGCAGTAATTAACATTGCAGAGCCTCAAGTAATAAAGATCAATCAGTTCTGGCAGACTTTACAAAACTTAAAATGAGCAAGATTGGTGAAATTTTATTTTAGATTCGAGAAAACTTCTCAAATGCTAATTTTCTTTAAAAAAGCATAAAAATACATCCGGTCATCGTGTATATTTTTTGTGCGTAGCAAACTGATTAATAGCGGTTCTATTACTTTAAAGAATACTTTAATCGTATATGACGGATAGAGAAGTTATAATTAGTTGGTTGCGGGATTATTCGATTGAAACTTGGCGACGCATTGCCTTTACAAGAAGCAATAGCCGTGGTAAAATATTTGAGGTAACGCTGACCCAAAATCTTGTCTTCCAACTATATTACCAATTCCGGTCTCGCAGACTTCCTTTTGAATTATGGGAGGCTCGTGATGAAAAATCCAACGGCAACGATTTGGAATTTGCTATAGAAACTCCAAGAGGATATATTCTTGCTCCCTGTCAAGCGAAGATTGTAAAAGAAAATCTCCGATATGAACTTAATCATACATCTGCCGGCAATATGCAAATCGAATCGCTAATTGCATATGCAAAAATGCATAAAGCATTCCCCATTTATCTCCTTTACAATTATTCTGATGATTGGAAGTATAATAATAATAAATGGCCTAATAATTACGATGAGCTTACTTCTAATGGATGTTCAATTTGCAGTGCACAATATCTTTATGAAAAGTATTATCATTTTGACACGAAGACCGGCACACATAGATGGAAGACTCCTACGTTTCAGGATCTACACCCCGAAAATGCCTTACCACTCTATCTATTTGTAGCTATTCTTTTGCAGGAAACTATCTTACCTTTCGAACAATGGCGCTATTATCAACTGGAAAATGACCCACATTTTTATTCATATGAAGAGTTGAATATTCTTGAACGATGGGATAATTTAACTCCACTTCCACGCATCTCAGGCATAGAGATTAAACCAGAAATAGACTATGTAGAAGTAGCATTTGACGACCCAGTTAGACCATTTAATCCAAGGTATCGTATCATCATCCCACAAAAAAGACGCAAGACACGGATTTTATTAGTGCGATGAACATAGACTCCAGCAACTCATCATTTAACACCTTTTTTTATGAGACTATAAGATTTCAAAGACCGGCAGCCCCTGCCCACCTGTACAAGACTAATATTTGCTTCATTTTATATAATATCGCAAGGGGTACCCCCTGTTTCCGGCATTCGCATAATATGCATTTATGCTTGCATTTACATGTTGGCTGCGCCAGATATTTTGGAAGTACACTCAGCCACCTTTAAAACAAATATTTCCATTTCCTCCTCATTCATAGCAGCAAAACCCAACCGCACACCATTCACTGCCGCATTCCCCTGGTTATACAAACTGCCATCATTCAGATATATGCCTTGGCTGGCAAGGGCTTTTGAAATAACCGGTAGCGAAAATTCCGGGTTAAACAATGCCCATACCGCCATACCTCCGGGTGGATTGGTAAACCGGAGTATGTGAGATAATCTGCTCTCCAACATATTACAAAAAGTATCTCTCCGTGCCTTGTACAGCTTTACAGATCGGGCAATGTGCCTTTGCATCTCCCCTGTTTTAAAAAGGTAACCTATGGCATCTTCCATCAAAAGGTCGCTACGTAGCTCCATCAGTTCTTTTAGTTTACCGGCCTGCCATATCAGGTCTGTACCAGCCACCAGAAAACCGCACCTTATGGTAAGCGACAGCATTTTTGTAATGGAGCCAATGTATAGTACCAATCCGTCATGGTCTGCGCTTGCCAACGGCAAAATGGGGCTATTCTCGTAATGAAAGTCATAGTCATAATCATCCTCAATAACCGGCAGTCGATAAGTGCGGATGATGTTGAGCAGTTTAATTCTTCGCTCCGGGCTTAAAGTAACGGTGGTGGGGTGATGGTGGTGTGGAATAATGTAAAGCAGGTTTGGCGGGTCTGTTTTGCAAATTTCTTCAATCCTGTCTACATCTATTCCGTTTTCATCCATGTTTACCTTCACCAGTGTGGCGCCCAGTTGCTCAAATACTTTATTCGCTTTAGAGTAGTTAAGCACTCCAACAATAACCCTGCTACCGGGCTTCACTATCATCTGCGCCGCCAGGTAAATAGCAGCCTGTGCCCCTCTGCTTAGCAGAATATTGTCGGCAGCTATATTTAGCCCGCGTGTTTGCGATAAAAAGGTGGCAAGTTCGCTTCTAAGCAAAGCCGACCCGGCAGGCAGTTCGTTAATAACGGCCATATGTTTATAATGCCTGTTCTGCAAAGCCCTGTACTTGTTAATCAGTAACTGTAGCGGGGCAATACGCGCATCCGGGTATCCATCTCCTACTACCAGATCGTATACCTTACGCTGCATTTGCACAGGTGCTTCATGAGATATTATTTTATAAAAGCCGGGGGTATCAGCAGCCTTTACTGGTGAGTGCTGGTGTGCGTGAAATGATTGGGGATGTAACACCGGCAATTTGCCCGATATAGCAAAACCTTTACGCGCGATGGCTTCAATCCACCCCTGTATTCTCAGCTCATCATAAGCGGCTACTACCGTAGTCCGGTTCAGCTTCATCAGGGTTGCCATATCCCTGCTGGAGGGTAAGGGTACACCAGGTTGTAAGGTGCCTGCTTTTATCAGCTGCATTAACCCGTTGGTTAATTGCTGAAAAATGGGGGTGGCAGCTTTCCGGTCTATAGGTATTAGTGAGTGAAAAGGTAAAGTCTGGACTGGCATAAATGTAATTACTGGATGGCCATGGCCGTCTGGAATGCTTCTAATTTTACAAAACAAAGCGGGCTCCAAAGCGAAACATTGCAGGGAGGTGATAAAAATGCAAAGCACGCGTATGGAACCATAAAATATAAAACTGAAATTATGAAAATTCTGGTTATTGGTGGTACAGGCCTGATAGGCAGGCAATTGGTTAATAAATTAAGCAAGGCAGGACATAATGTAAAAGCCGGGTCACCATCAACCGGCGTGGATATACTAACAGGGAAAGGGCTGGCAGAGGCATTAAAAGACACAGAAGTGGTTATAGACGTTTCCAACTCCCCCACACCGGACGATGAAGTAGCTATTCACTTCTTCCGCAAAGCCGGTGAAAACCTGGCGGCGGCGGAAAAGGCTGCTGGTGTAAAACATCACCTGATTTTATCCATAGTAGGTACAGATGTGGCCCCCTATATTGGCTACCTGCAGGCAAAAAAAGAACAGGAAGATACTATTAAACAGTCTGGCATCCCCTTCACCATCGTTCGCGCCACACAGTTTCATGAACATATCACCACGCTGGTGGGCTTTGGTACGAAGGATAACGAAGTACATATTTCTACGCTCGACTACCAGCCAATAGCGGCGGAAGATGTGGTGGCTTATCTGGCCAAGGCTGCTGTAGAAGCGCCGCTTAACAATACCGTTGAAATTGCAGGGCCTGACCGCGCCCCGATGCCGGAATTTGTAAAAACCTATTTAAAAGCGAAAGCCGATAACAAAACGGTGGTTGCGAATGACGAGAACCGCTATTTTGTACATACAATACCCAAAGCCGCCCTGGTGCCTGCCGGAAGCTTTATTGCAGGTAACCTTCGCTTTGAGGATTGGGCGAATAATTAAACACCGCACAGCAAAATACAGGGAGTTTTTGGGATACAGCTTGTTTGGAGCACTGTTTTATGGAACAAAGCCACTGCCATACAAATGGTGGTGGCTTTGATGGTTACAGGCAACTCCCCTGATGGTGCATGGATAATGCATAGATGGAGCATACATACAGCATAGATACTGCATAGGGAGTGTATGAGATATACGTGTTTTGTGCTTTTTCAACCTCACTGACACATTTTACTGAATAGCCACCGTTAGCATGTGTGGGGATCATTCCCACACGTGTGGCGATCATTCTGGCATGTGTGGGATTCATCCCCACATATGTGGCGATCAGTTTAGCATATGTGGGGATCGTCCCCACACGTGTGGCGATCATTCTGGCATATGTGGGACTCATCCCCACATATGTGGCGATGAGTTCAGCATATGTGGGGATCGTCCCCACACGTGTGGCGATCATTCTGGCATATGTGGGATTCATCCCCACATATGTGACGATCAGTTTAGCATCTGTGGCGATCATCCCCACATATTCCCCGGAAATCGGGGAAGTTGTCGCGTTCATTCAGCCGTGTGTCCCACTCATCGCGACACACGGCTGAATCAGTCAGACAGCTATCCCACTCAGTGCGCCATACGTCGCGGCGGCTCATCCGTGCGTCTGACTCATCGCGACGTATGGCTGACCCGCTCAGCCGCACGGTTGGTTGAACGGGACGTATGGCTGAACCGCTCAGACAGTTGTACCAACCGCCGCGACGCACGTCTGGTTGAACGCGACAGCTATCCCACGCTCCGCGACATATGTACCACTCGCCGCGACAGCTGTACGATTCTCCGGAACTGCCAGATAAACGGGGCAGAGATTACCGCCTTTTTTTATAACTTGGCTCCCGTAAATCACTTATGACTGAAAACAATACTGAATACAACAACTTCAGAATAGCTGTTCCGGCAAAATTTGAAGAGGTGTATACGCATGTATACTTTGCGGAGAATAAAACAGGTGAAAGTATGAACAAAACACTGCTACCCTCCTATCAAACCATCCTCATCTTTAGTTTCGGAGCAACGCCCTGGTTGCTTTCAAAAGAAAACAGCCGTATTCCTGTAGATAAATACCTTGTTATAGGGCCGGTAAAACAAGCTTTTGAGTATACCTTACCTCCGGGTGCTGAAATACTGACTGTTAACTTTAAACACGATGCCTTTTATCGCTTCTTCCGCCATGCGTCTATTCCTGAGCACGTTCCAATGAATCCTGCGGCGCAGCTGGAAGAAGATTGTTTTAGTATCTTATGGCACCAACTCAGCAAAATAAGTGATGTTAACGGGAAGGTGAATCACATTCTTACCTTCTGTGAACCTTACCTGGCATATCGGAATAAAATTGCCGGGCAATTGGCCAGCTTCGGAGAGCGCTCTTTAGATCGTATAAAATCCATCGCTCAGGAAAATAAGCAAACGGAGCGCAATACACAACTCAACCATAAAAAGCATTTTGGTTATTCTGCCAAAGAACATAACCGGTTTACCAGGTTTTTAGAAGCAGTAAACCTGATTCAAACCCTGGCTTCGGGAAATGCAAAAGTAGATTGGTTTGAAATTGTGGCTGAGTGCGGCTATTACGACCAAAGTCAACTGATAAAAGACTTTAAACACTACATCAATCTTAGCCCTACCAACTATTTAAAATTTCAGCAGGATATCTGCAATCCCATCACCTGATTTCGTTTTCTTACAATTTGGGCCAACGGCTGCATTTTACTTTTGTTTCATAAACAGAAAGTTATGAAACATTTAATCATTTATGCCCATCCCAATCCCAACAGTCTCAACAGTCATTTAAAAAATGTTCTGGTGCAACATCTGGAAGCGGGCAACCACGAGGTGGTAGTAAGAGATCTGTACCTGCTGGGTTTTAACCCCGTATTATCGCTGGAAGACATGGCAGGACAGCGAAACGGAATAGTAGCGGATGATGTAAAACAGGAACAGGAATTTATCCGCTGGGCAGACTGCATCACTTTTATACACCCTATCTGGTGGACGGGACTGCCCGCTATTATGAAGGGGTTTATCGATCGCGTTTTCAGCTATGGTTTTGCCTACCGTTATGACAATGGTATTCAAAAAGGACTACTTACCGGTAAACAAGCTGTAATTATCAATACACATGGAAAATCAAAGGCAGAGTATGAAGCCATTGGAATGGATAAGGCGCTGCTGTTAACATCTGACAAAGGCATTTATTCCTACTCAGGGTTAGAGATAGTACAACATTCCTTTTTAGACAAGGCCGACCGCCCCATGCCCGAAAACCTTGACAACTGGGCAACACAAATCAAATCCATCTTTATAAACTAAGAAATAACTATTTAAAAAATATTTTCACCTCCTTTGGTATTCCTGCAAGCTCTTTTGTGTCTTACACCACATGAGCTTGCCCTTACACTACGATCGTTTTCTGCTGCTGGCCATGCAGTCAATTGACAATCAGGCTACAGCAGCAGAACAAACGGAATTAACACAACTGCTTTTACAATATCCCGAGCTGGAGGCCGAGCTTTCCCGCATACGGCAAACCTGGCATTTCCGTTCACCCGTTACAGCAGTGCCTGATGCAGATGCGGCCTTTGAAAGGCACCTGCACAAGCTGAGCGTGCAAATGCTGCAGCCGGTGGCTGAAAATGCCCACCCGCAACCGGGCAAACGGCGGCGCATGTTTAAATGGACGGCCATCACCGGCAGTATAGCCGCCTGCGCCCTGCTGGTATATGTTACCGGCAGCCGTTTGCTGCAACGGAAACCCCATGCCACCCAGCAAACGGTAACGGCGGCACACGGCACCAAAAAGTTTATTCAGCTGCCGGATGGCACCAAAGTATGGCTGAATGCAGATAGTAAGCTTACCTGGAATGCTGCTGCCAACACCGGTAAAAGAACGGTATGGCTTACGGGCGAAGCCTATTTTGATGTGGCAAAAGATGCGGCCCACCCTATGGAAATACATACCAGCAACATGGATATTAAGGTACTGGGTACCGCTTTTAATGTAAGAAGTTACAGAAATGAAAAAACGGCGGAAACCGTGCTGGTAAGCGGTGCCGTAGAGGTATCGTTAAAAGTAAACCCCGAAAGCAGAATACGGCTGAAGCCGGGCAACAAGCTGGTGGTGGTAAACAGCACGGCACCTAAAGACAACAACCCTAAAAAAGCAGGCCCCCGATCGCTCTACTGGATCAACAGCCTGGATAATGAGTTGTACGATACGGCAGCGGTGGAGCATTTGTTTACCGGCACCGGCCTCAGCTTTAAGCAGGAAACGCTGGAAGGCGCAGCCGCCCGTATGGAGCATTGGTTTAAAGTGCGCATTGTTATAGAAGATGAACAACTGAAGCAGGGTACCTATACCGGCGATTTTACAAATGAAACGCTGCCTCAGGTGCTGGAAGCATTGCGGCTGAGCGGCAATTTCCGGTATAAAAAAGACAAAGACACCGTGCTTATTTACAAACCCCAGGATATTCAATAACGCCATATTATCTCACCTTTTTACTAAAACGATTGCTATGAAACGAGTAACCCGTTTTCTTGCACTGCAGCTGTTTACACTACTGCTGCTGACTTTAACGGCACAGTCCGTTGCAGGAAAAAAGCCACAGCGTACAGTTACGCTGAAATATACCAACACCGAAATGGTAAAAATTATAAACGATATCCGGGAGCAGTCCGGTTACCGTTTTGTGTACAAAGATGAAATGCTGAGCAAAAACGAAAAGGTAACCATTCATGTTACCAATGCCCCGGTAAAAGAAGCGCTGGATAAGCTGCTGCACAACACCGGCCTCAGCTGGAAGTTTTTAAGCAGCGAACTGATTGTAATTACCCCCGAAGCACAGCAGGGTGCAGAACAGGCTGCACCCGCGCCTACCCCTGTACGCGGTAAGGTAAGCAACAGCAAAGGCGAGCCGCTGGAAGGCGCTACCGTGCAGCTGAAAAATACCAGCCGCCAGGTAACTACCGATAAAGAGGGTCGCTTTCTGTTAGATCTGGATGCACTCACCGGTACACTGGTAATATCCTACGTAGGTATGAAACCACTGGAAGTGGGTGTGGATGGCAAACAGCAGATTGATGTGGTGTTAACAGCTGCCTCCGGCGACCTTACAGATGTCATTGTAATTGGTTACGGTACGCAGAAGAAGGTTGACCTCTCCTCCTCTATTGCCACCGTAGCCCCCAAAGAGCTGATAAAAACACCCGGCGGCTTTCAGGCCATATTACAGAGCGAGGTGCCCGGCGTGCAGATTACCGGCGATAAAATAAGAATACGCGGTGTGGGTTCCATCAACAATACCGATCCGCTGTATGTGGTAGATGGTATGATTGGCGGCGCGGTGCCGGATGAGAACAACATTGCCAGCGTACAGATTTTGAAAGATGCTGCTTCCTGTGCCATCTATGGCGCCAGGGGTGCCAACGGGGTAATATTGATTACTACCAAAAGAGGTACCTCCGGCGCGGTTAAATTTGATTACAACGGCCTGGACGCCATCAAAAAAATGAGCCGCAATATTCCATTGCTCAACGGTCAGCAACTGGCTGAGCTGATTAACGAGGAAATGTATAACCAAAACCCATCCAGAACCGATTACCTGCCTGCGCTGTCCAAGCCTGCTGAAATAGGTCAGGGCTATAACATGGTAGATGCCCTGCTGCGCACAGGTAATTATCAGAAGCACAACCTGGCCATCAGCGGTGGCTCAGAACAGGCCCGTTTCCGCATCAACGGTACTTACTCCAACGATAAGCCGGTGCTGATACAGGATGGCTATAAAAACTATGGTGTGCAGTTTATAAGCGACCTTACCAAAGGCAAACTGAAAGTAGGTGAAACCGTGCTCATCAGCTATAACACGCGCGACTGGAGCAATAAGAATATTATAGATGCACAGCGCTGGAGCAGCACCCTGCCCATTTACGCACCCGGCAGCTCCACCGGTTTTGCAGGTGCAGGCAATGGTACAGACGTAGCCAGCGCGCTGGCCAACGCTTACCTCAACAGCAACAACAGCGATAACTTCGCAGTAAACGGTAACCTGTGGGCTATTTATGAAATTATACCCGGCCTGCGTTACAAGTTTAACATGGGTATTGATTTTTACCGCAGCAGAACGCAGAACTATATCTCTGCTTACTCTGTGGGCCAGTACCAGAACCACACGCCAGACGAGCTGAGTATTTCCACCGCACAAAACAACCGTTACCTGTACGAGAATACACTTACCTACGATAAAATCATTGGCAAGCATAACATCAGCGCCCTGGCAGGTATCACCAGCGAGCATTCCCGCTACAAAGCTGTAAACGCCGGTGCGCGTGCGCTGCCCAGTCCGGATTTACTGATACTGGGTCTGGCGCAGAACCCCGATTCTAAAATCATCGGCTCCGGTGTGGGCCAGTCAGCCATGTACTCCATACTCGGCCGTATCAACTATAGCTACGCCAGCAAGTACATGCTTACCGCCAACTTCCGCAGAGATGGGTCGGCCAACTTCAGCGCCAACAACCGCTACGGCAACTTCCCGTCGTTCTCTGCCGCATGGCGTATCAGTCAGGAAAAGTTCTTTCGCGGTGTAAACTTCATCAGCGATTTAAAACTGCGCGGCAGCTATGGTTTGCTGGGTAACTCCGATATCAGTCCCTACCAGTACCAGAGCACCGTTAGCTTCGATCACGTTTGGTATTACCTCAACAACGTAAAAGTAACCGGCGCTATACCTGCCACGCCTTCCAACCCCAATGTAAAATGGGAAAGTCAGCACTCTACCGATATAGGTATAGACCTTTCTATGTTCAACAACCAGTTAACCATTACGGTAGATTACTACAACAAAAAAACACAGGGCATGCTGGTGAACGTACCTATTTCGTACACCGCCGGTTATATAGATAACTTTCCTACCCTTAACGCCGGCAGCATCAGCAACAAAGGGCTGGAGTTTGCAGCCGCTTACCGCAAGTCGTTAAAAAAGATCAGCTATTCCGTAGCAGCCAATATCTCCACCGTTAAAAACCGCGTGTTAAGCCTGGGTAATGGTAACGAAATACTGGGCGGCGGCGTTAACCCCGGTAACGAAAACGTAACCCGCACCGCAGTAGGTTATGCCATTGGCCAGTTCTGGGGCTACCAAACGGATGGCCTGTACACCAATAAAGAACAACTGCAGCAGGATAAATCTTTTGCACCCAACGCACAGCTGGGCGATGTGCGCTTTAAGGATATTACACCCGATGGCGCGCTGAACGCGGCAGACAAAACCTTTATAGGTAACCCCATTCCTAAATTCAGCTATGGCTTTAATGCAGATGCCAGCTACCAGACCGGCTTTGGTACGTTCGACTTTTCTATGATATGGCAGGGCAGCTATGGCAACGATATTTACAACAACAGTAAATACTGGGGTGAAGGCATGTACCACTACTACAACAACTTTGCTACCACCCTTAACCGTTACCGTGCAGAAGAGCTGGTGTTTAAAAACCCGGTAAGCGGCGTAACCACTATTTACCCGCGCAACACCAACACCAGTATGCCCCGCGCTGTACTGGGCGATCCTAACCAGAACCTGCGCGCCAGCAGCCGTTTTGTAGAAAGTGGTTCTTACCTGCGTATGAAGGCCCTTACCATTGGGTTTAGCTTACCCAAACAGGCGCTGAACTGGATGAAGATAGATAACCTGCGCTTTTATGCCGGTGCCAAAAACCTCATCACCATTACCAAATACACCGGTTACGACCCCGAAGTGGCCTCCGACAACGGACAGGGCAACGGTAAGTACAACCTGAACAGAGGTATTGATGCACAGGTACCCTGGGGCGTTACCTTCCCCAACACCAAAGAGTATTTCTTTGGAGCCATGTTTACATTCTAACACTGCTTAAAAGCCATTATATGAAAAGGAACACAACAATCATAGCCGCCGCATTTACCTGCCTCACTTTTATGGGCGGCGGGTGTAAGCCCGATATGGATTTAACCAACCCACAGGAAATATCAATAGGTACGTATTATAAAAACGTGGCAGAGCTGGAAGCCGCCATTATACCCGCTTACCAGGCCATTATAGGCAAGGTGCAGGGCGGCTACGCCCGGTCGTTATACTACGAGCTGCTGGCCCCTGGTGATGATTTTACCCATACGTTTAAATGGGAGCCCATGTATCAGGATACCTACAACACCCCATCCAGCGATGGTATGGCCCTGAGCAGCTGGAAAGATTTTTTTAACGGGGTGTTTGCCGCCAACACCGCCCTGCAGGGTATTGAAAACTTTACCGGCACCATTGATGCCGGTGTAAAAAACAGAATGCTGGGCGAAGCGCATTTTTTGCGCGGCCTGCATTACATGCACCTGTGTATGATGTTTGGCGAAACCGTGCCGCTGATTGAAAAGCCCGTGGCGGGCGATGCGGACTACTACCCTACCAACAGCACCGCCGGTAAAATATACGCCCGCATTATTGACGATTTTAAGCAGGCCGCCGAGCTGCTGCCCCTGCGCAGTGCCATGTACGCCAACGCTGCCTTTACCGGCCGTGCTACCAAAGGCGCTGCACAGGCTTACCTGGCAAAAGCCTATATGTACCGCCCTATACTGGAAGCAGGTAAAACCGCAGAGTTTGATAAGGCCAGGGATGAACTGAAGAAAGTGATTGACAGCAAGGAATACCGCCTGGTAGATAACTTCAGGGATAACAGCCTGGAAGCTACCGAAAACAATGCCGAATCAGTTTTTGAAGTGCAGATGCAGAACGGCCCCGGATGGCTGGGTGATGATATGAGCTGTAGCTGGCGCTGGCAGGAAATAGGTATGTACGATGGTACCGGCGGTGCCTGGTGGAACCTGGCGCCCAACAAGAAAACCTATAACGAGTTTGAGCCTGGTGATCCCCGTAAATACATGACCCTCTGGTGCGATAACGGCGCTACCTATACACAGATAGATGGTAAGGTTACCGACTATGCCTACTGGATGGCGCATCTGGCAACCAACAAAGATTTCTACGGCACCCGCAAATACTGCCCCGATGTGCAGACAGCCGATTTTGACGATGGTATTAACGACCGCCTGCTGCGCTATGCAGATGTGCTGCTGATGTATGCGGAATGCCTGAACGAAACCGGTGATGCCAACGGCGCCAAGCCTTATATTAACATGGTAAGGGCCCGCGCCAACAAAGTAGTACCCACCGAGCAGCCGCAGCTGTGGTACCAGCACTCACCCGGCACCATACCCGATGTAGATGGGCTGCTGGCGAAAGACACTACCATTAACGGCATTCGCTTAAACAATATCAAAAATATTATACAACACGAGCGTTATGTTGAACTTTGCGGTGAATACCTGCGGTATTTTGACCTGCTGAGATGGGGCCTGGCCGATGCTAAATGGTTAGAGCCGCTGAAAGCACTGGGCTGGACGCCGCGCGCCACCTACTACCCTTTTCCGCAGGCGGAACTGGACAACAACAAAAACCTGAAAGGGAATGATATGAACCGGTAATACTACCGATTAAAGCAGCAGGAATGAATGTATACAGATTAGTAAGAAGGTATTACGGATGCACAGGATTATTGCTGTTATCACTTACCGGGGCTGCCCAAAAGCAGCCCTGGCAGGATGCAGCCTTAACCCCGCAGCAAAGGGCGGCCGATCTGGTTACGCGGCTTACGCTGGAAGAAAAGGCCAACCTGATGATGGATGAATCGAAACCCATACCCCGGCTGGGTATTAAACGCTTTAGCTGGTGGAGTGAGGCTTTGCATGGCCTGGCCAATAACGATAGTGTTACGGTGTTTCCGGAACCGGTGGGCATGGCTGCCTCGTTTGACGACTCACTGGTATACCACATATTTGATGCGGCATCCGATGAAACCCGCGCAAAATATCACCATGCACTGCGGATGGGGAAGCAGAGCAAACGTTTCCTGGGGCTGTCTGTATGGACGCCCAATGTCAACATTTTCCGCGATCCCCGGTGGGGTCGCGGACAGGAAACCTATGGCGAAGATCCCTACCTCACCTCCCGCATGGGCGTGGCCGTGGTAAAAGGTTTGCAGGGCCCGGAAGATGCGAAGTACCGCAAGCTGCTGGCCTGCGCCAAGCACTACGCCGTACACTCCGGCCCCGAATGGAGCCGCCACGAGCTGAACCTGAACAAGGTTACCCCGCGCGATTTATGGGATACCTACCTGCCCGCTTTTAAACAGCTGGTGCAGGAAGCCGATGTGCGCCAGGTAATGTGCGCCTACCAGCGGCTGGATGATGAGCCCTGCTGCGGCAACAGCCGCCTGCTGCAAACCATACTGCGCGATCAGTGGGGCTTTAAACACCTGGTAGTATCTGACTGCGGTGCTATTACCGATTTCTATAGCAGCCACAAAGTATCTTCCGATGCCGTACACGCCGCCGCCAAAGGTGCGCTGGCCGGCACCGATGTGGAATGTGTATGGGAAGGTTATGCCTACCAGCAGATACCCGATGCCGTAGCAAAGGGACTGATTAACGAACAGGAAGTAAACAAACACCTGCTGCGGATACTGGCCGCCCGCTTTGAGCTGGGCGATATGGATGATGATGCGCTGGTGCCCTGGGCCAACATACCCATGGAGGTGGTAAACAATGCCGCACACCGCCAGCTGGCGCTGGAAATGGCCCAAAAGTCTATGACGCTGCTGCAGAACAAACAGCAGGCCCTGCCGCTGGCCAAAACCGCCGGCCGCATAGCCGTTATAGGCCCCAACGCCGATAACGCGCCCATGCTGTGGGGCAACTACAACGGCACACCGGTACGAACCATTACCATACTCCAGGGCATACAAAGCAAGGCAGGTGCCGCCAATGTGGTGTACGATAAAGCCTGCGACCTGGTGGAGAACAAAGTAACCGAAAGCTATTTTGCCGAAGCAAAGGCCGATGGCAAAAGCGGTTTTAAAGCTACGTACTGGAACAACCGCGAACGCAAAGGCGATGCGGTGATCAGCCAGCAGTTGAGCCATCCGTTCAAGCTTACCACGGCCGGTCAGCATGAGTTTGCCAGCGGCGTACACCTGGAATCTTTCTCCGCCACCTACGAGGCCGTGTTTACCGCCACCCGTACAGAAGAAATTGTGTTTAAATGCGGCGCAACCGGCTATTTTGAACTGCTGGTAAACGGCAAGTCTGCCGCGCGTTACAACAACTGGCGCACCCTGCCTTCCCGCATACCCTACCAGGTAGAAAAAGGAAAGCAGTATAACATAGAAATACGCTATGCCCAGTTAAACAACTGGCAGGCCAACCTGGAGTTTGATTTTGGAAAGGAAGTGGATATTGATTACTCCGGCCTCATCAGCAAACTCAAAGGCATTAACACCGTAGTGTTTGCAGGCGGCCTGTCTACCCTGCTGGAAGGCGAGGAAATGCCGGTATCTTACCCCGGCTTTAAAGGCGGCGACCGTACGGATATTGAACTGCCCCTGGTGCAGCGCAACTGCCTGAAAGCATTAAAAGCAGCCGGTAAAAAAGTAATATTCGTAAACTGCAGTGGCAGCGCCATGGCCCTGGTGCCCGAAACCACCAGCTGCGATGCCATATTACAGGCATGGTACGGCGGCGAAAGCGGCGGACAGGCCGTAGCCGATGTGCTGTTTGGTGATTACAACCCCGGCGGTAAACTGCCTGTTACCTTTTACAAAAACGTAGCCCAGCTGCCCGATTTTGAAGATTACTCCATGAAAGGCCGCACCTACCGTTTTATGAACGATGCGCTGTTTCCGTTTGGGTATGGCCTCAGCTATACCAGCTTTACCATTGGCAAAGCCACTGCCGGCAACTGGGCAGGCCTGCAGCAGGATAGTCTGCCACTGACCATACCCGTAACCAATACCGGCAAGCGCAGCGGCACCGAAGTGCTGCAGGTATATGTACGCAAACTGGCCGATACCACCGGCCCGTTAAAAACGCTCAGAAGCTTTAAACGCGTTACCCTGCCCGCAGGCGGTAACACGCAGGTAAAGCTGATGTTGCCACGCACCGCCTTTGCGTTTTATGATAACAACACACAGGAAGTGGCGGCTGCGCCGGGGGCATACGAACTCTGGTACGGCAACAGCTCTGCCGAAAAAGACCTGCAGGTGCTGCAAGTGAGCCTTCCCTGATAATAACAGATACCCAAAGCCTGAAGCGCTGAACAAAGTGCTTCAGGCTTTTTTACATTCCTCCCCACCCATAATTAAACATACGGGATAGTAAATTCAACAAATGTTCCATCCGCCAGCCAGGCTGCCGGGCTATTTTTGCAGGGGTTATTATACCAATGCCTGCCATCCTGATGATCCGGACACCCCCTGCCTGCACCCGGAAATTGCCAGTGATGTATCTGACTTACCAAACCGAACGATATCTGATGAAGCAACTGTTTTGCCGTATTTCGCTGGCCGGCCTGGCCCTTACCGCCGCCGCTACCGCTGCACAAGCCCAGAACCCCATTATCCAGACCATTTATACCGCCGACCCGGCACCGCTGGTGTATAAAGACACTCTGTTCCTGTACACCGGGCACGATGAGGACAAAGCCACCTGGTTTGTGATGAAGGACTGGCATGCGTATTCCACCACCGATATGGTGAACTGGACTGACAGAGGCGTACCCCTTTCCCTTAACACCTTTGCCTGGGCTGATAAAGATGCCTGGGCAGGCCATTGCATTTACCGCAACGGCAAATTTTACTGGTACGTACCCGTAAACGCCAAAGGCAAAGGCATGAGCATAGGCGTTGCCGTTAGTGACCGGCCCGAGGGCCCTTTTACCGATGCGCTGGGCGCCCCGCTGGTAACCGGCGGCTGGGGATATATTGACCCCGCTGTGTTTATAGATGAGGATGGGCAGGCTTACCTGTACTGGGGCAACCCGCACCTGTACTATGTAAAGCTGAACAACGATATGCTATCGTACGATAAAGGCACGGGCATCGTAAAAGTACCGCTGACTGAGGAAGCTTTTAAACTGCGGATACACAACGCCCACCACACTTTTGCCTGGGCAGAAAAGATAGACGGCCTGGCATCTCACAGTATTAAAAGCCCCACCGGCAACCAATACTACTGGTATGTAAGCGCCATAGAAAAGAATACCCACCGCAAAGTAATAGGCGTAGCCGTTGGCGATAAAGCCATTGGCCCCTTTACCGATGTGCTGGGCAAACCGCTGATTACCGAACATTGCGGCGAGGGCAATATAAACCCCACCGTTATTACAGATGATGCCAAACAACCCTGGTTAACCTGGGGCGCCGAAGGCACGGAACTGTGGAGCGCGAAGCTGAACAGCGATATGATCAGCTACGATGCCACTACCGGCCTGCAGCCCGTTGCCGCCGATAAAAAAGAAGCCTTTGCCCGTAAAATAAAAGGCACCGTAAACAGCACCGAAAAACGTTTTACTACTTACGAAGAAGGCCCCTGGCTGTACAAGCGCCAACAACAGTATTATCTGTTTTACCCCGCTGGTGGTGTGCCCGAACACCTGGCCTATTCCACCGCACCCACTGCCACCGGACCGTGGACGTATCGCGATACGGTAATGGACGTAATTAAAAAAGGCGGCGCCTTTACCAACCACCCAGGCGTGGTAGATTACAAAGGCAAAACCTGGTTGTTTTACCACAACGGCGCCTTGGCCGGCGGTGGCGGTTTTACCCGCTCCGTTTGTGTAGATGAACTACAGTTTAACACCGATGGCAGTGTGCGCAGGGTTGCACCCACCAGCGGCCTTACCACCGGCACCGGTAATTTAAACCCCTTTATACGCCACAGCGCTGCCACCATTGCCTGGGAAGAAGGCGTGGAAACTACCACCAACGGCAACAGTGTAGTGGTAACCGATATTAATAAAGGCGACTATATTAAAGTACGCAACGTAGATTTTAAAAAGGGCGCAGGCCTGTTTACGGCCACCGTAGCCAGCGATACGCAGGGCGGTGCTATTGAAATACACCTGGACAGCCTTACCGGCCCGCTGGCAGGCAAATGCCAGGTACACAACACCGGAGGGCCGCAAAGCTGGAAAAACATTGCCACCCGCATTAACCGCATCAGCGGCGTACACGATGTATATTTCGTATTCACTGGCGGCAGTGGCAACCTGTTTCAGTGGAAAGAATGGCAGTTTGCCGCCAAATAAACCATCCATTATTCTATGCGTATGAAAAGAACATTGCTTGCGGGCATGCTGTTGCTGACAGCCGCCGCCCATGCTCAAAACCCGATTATACAAACCCGGCATACGGCCGACCCTGCGCCGCTGGTGTATCACGATACCGTATTTCTCTACACCGGTCATGATGAAAACAATGCCTTCGGCTTTGTAATGAAAAACTGGCTGCTGTATACTTCAGTAGATATGGTGAACTGGACAGACCATGGCGAAGTAGCCTCGTTAAAAGACTTTTCCTGGGTGCATACCGATAACGGCGCCTGGGCCCCGCAGTGTGTGGAACGCAACGGTAAGTTTTACCTGTACTGTCCCGTGCCCAACGGCGGGGGCATAGGCGTACTGGTGGCCGACAACCCCTACGGCCCGTTTAAAGACCCCATAGGCAAACCACTGATAAAAAACAGCACGGATGATATTGACCCCACGGTACTGATAGACAAAGATGGACAGGCCTACCTGTACTGGGGCAACCCCAACCTGTATTATGTAAAGCTGAATGCAGACATGATATCATACAGCGGAGGCATTGTAAAAGACAGCTCGATAGCCAAAGTAAAAGGCCAGCCCGATCCCTTTCATTATCAGGAAGGCCCCTGGGCTTTTACCCGCAACGGTAAATACTATATGGCCTACGCCTCTACCTGCTGCCCGGAAGGTATGGGTTATGCCATGAGCAACACCCCCACCGGCCCCTGGGAATATAAAGGTTCTATTATGGATGGCGACCCGCGTTCCAGCGGCAACCATCCCGGCATTATTGAATACAAAGGCCAGTGGTATGTATTCGGTTTTAACTATGCGTTGCTGAAGCAAACGATGAAGAAACATGCAGAACGCCGTTCTGTATGTTTGGCTACGCTTACTTTTAATGCCGATGGCACTATACAAAAGCTGCCCTTCTGGTTGGCCGATGGCGTTAAACAGGTAGGCACCCTTAACCCCTACCAGCAGGTACAAGCCGAAACCATCGCCTATAGCGAAGGCGTAACCACCGATAAAGCCACCGAGTGGGAAAGAGAATCGCCCTGGAACAAAGGCCGGAAAATACAGGACCGGATATTTGTATCATCCATCCACAATGGTGACTATGTGAAGGTGCAGGGGGCAGACTTTTCCAAAGGTGCTTCCTCTGCCGATGTTAACGTAGCAGCCTTGTATGGCGGTAAAATAGAAATACATGCCGATAAGCCGGATGGCCCTTTACTGGGTACAGCTAACATTACTGCCTCCGGTGAAGGAGATATATGGAAAACCATTACCATTCCCGTAAAGAACATCAAAGGCATACACGACCTGTACTTTGTTTTTAAAGGCGAAAAAGACCTTTTCCATTTTGACTGGTGGCAGTTTAACCCTGCCAGATAAAAACCTGATAATATCCTGATTTTACTAAACGATAACCAGCCTCATGAATCTATTCTGTTCTAAAAAATCTTATGCCTTTACCGGCATGCTTGCCTTTTCTCTTTTTACAGGTACCCTCTGTGCCCAAACCGTATGGCTGGATCAGTTAGACCTGAGCGCGGCCACACAGGGCTATGGCGTACCTGGCAAAAACAAGTCGATAGATGGCAAAACCATCACCATTGCGGGCAAAACCTTTACCCGTGGTTTTGGTACCCATGCCGTAAGTTCTTTGTCTGTGCTGCTGCACGGCAAAGCCAGTTTGTTTACCGCACAGGTAGGTATTGATGATGAAATAAAAGGCCACGAACCGGCAGTGGTGTTTGAAGTGTACGGCGATGGTAAAAAGTTATGGACGAGCGGTGTAATGCGTTTGGGCGATGCTGCCAAACCCTGCTCCGTACCGCTTAGCGGCGTACAAAAGATGGAGCTGGTGGTAGCAGATGGAGGCAACGGCAACTATTACGACCATGCCAACTGGGCCGATGCCAGCATAACCACCACCGATGTGGCGGGCACCAAAACCTGGAACCCCATTGCCACCGTGCCTTATATACTTACACCCAAAGCACCGGCCACACCACGTATTAACGGCAGCACGGTAACCGGTGTACGCCCCGGCTCGCCTTTTCAATACCGCATAGCTGCTACGGGTAACAGGCCTATGACGTTTACCGCTAAGGGATTACCTGCAGGCCTGCAACTGGATGGCAACACCGGTATTATTACCGGCACCCTTGCCACACAAGGCAGCTACACCGTAACCCTGGGCGCACAAAACGCCAAAGGCAAAACCACAAAGCAGCTGCGCATTGTATGTGGCGACAAAGTAGCGCTAACCCCGCCCATGGGCTGGAACAGCTGGAACTGTTTTGCCGGTGAAGTATCGGCCGATAAAGTAAAACGCGCCGCAGATGCCATGGTTAAAAGCGGCCTGGTAAACCACGGCTGGACGTATATTAACATAGATGATTTCTGGCAAAACCACCGCGACTCAAAAGACTCCACCTTACGCGGTAAACTGCGCGACGACAACGGCAACATAGTACCCAATGTACGCTTTGGCAATATGAAGTCGCTGGCAGATTATGTACACCATGCTGGTATGAAAATAGGCCTGTATTCCAGCCCCGGCCCGTGGACCTGCGGCGGCTGTGCCGGCAGCTATGGCTATGAAAAGCAGGATGCCGAAAGCTATGCTACATGGGGCTTTGATTACCTGAAGTACGACTGGTGCAGCTACGGCGGCGTAATCAATGGTATGAAAGATAATGATCCTTATAAAGTATCCTCCCTCTCCTACCGGGGCGGCAACGAACTGGCTACTGCCAAACGCCCCTTTGAGCTGATGGGCAGTTATCTGCAACAGCAACCGAGAGATATTGTGTTCAGCCTGTGCCAGTACGGTATGTCAGACGTATGGAAATGGGGCGACAGCGTTAACGGCAGCTGCTGGCGCACCACCAACGATATAACCGATACCTGGGCCAGTGTAAAAGAAATAGCCCTGGCGCAGGACAAAGCCGCCGCATGGGCACGCCCCGGTAACTGGAACGACCCCGATATGCTGGTAGTAGGCACCGTAGGCTGGGGCAACCCACACCCCAGCAAGCTAAAGCCCGATGAGCAATACCTGCACCTGAGCCTGTGGAGCCTGTTCAGTGCCCCGCTGCTGATAGGCTGCGATATGGAAAAGCTGGACGACTTTACGCTAAACCTGTTAACCAACGATGAAGTAATAGCCATAGACCAGGACCCACTGGGAAAACAGGCCACCTGCGTACAAACCATTGGCGACCTGCGCATATACGTGAAGCAACTGGAGGATGGCAGCCGCGCCGTAGGCTTCTGCAACTTTGGGCTGGACAGCGCTGTATTGAATTATAAAGCTTTTGACAAACTGGGCATTACCGGCAAACAACAGGTGCGCGACCTGTGGCGGCAGCAGAACGTAACCCGTATGGATACCCGTAGCGGGGCCCTGCCTGTTAAAGTACCCGCTCATGGTGTATTGCTGTATAAATTTACTGGCGTGAAATAACCGCCAGCCCGGCAACAGCGCTGCCGGTGAAATTGTAGTGCAGATAACGGATTTGTATAAAATAAAGTCTGTTTTGTTACTATAGCTACGAAAAGCAGACGATTACTTTTGAGTGTTTCCCGTTGTGTTACAGATACATCCACAACACAATGGGAAGCACTTACTGTTAATACCAATAGCAATATGAAAAGAAATATGCGATGGCTTGCGATATGTGTTGCCCTGTTAGCTAATGGCACCATAAAAGCACAACAGGCCACCATTACCTCGCCTGACCAGAAAATAAGCGTACAACTGATGGCCCCTGCAGGCAGCAGCCCCGAAGCCGGTTACCTGAAAGTGCGGTACACTGCCAACGGCAAAACCACGGAAGCCATACCCCGTATTGATCTGGGCCTGGTGTTAAACAACCAGGACTACGCAAAAGCACTCCGCTTTATAAAGGCAGGCAAACCCACGGTTATTCGTGAGCAGTACACTGCCCTGCATGGCAAAAAACTCAACCGCAGCAATACCGCCAACGAAGTGGTACTGACTTTTGATAACGCTGCCAAAAACAGATTAAACCTGATTGTAAGAGCTTATAACGATGGCATAGCCTTCCGCTACGAGCTGCCGGAAAAACAGGGCAGCTTTACCGTAAACGATGAGCTTACCGCCTATACCATAGCACCGGAAACCACCCGCTGGATGGAAAAGTGGAACCCGGCCAATGAAGGCCTGTATACCGCTATGAGCAACGACAAAGTGCAGCAACAGGAATGGTGTTACCCGGCCCTGTTTAATACCGGCGACAGCGCCTGCTGGTTTTTACTGCACGAATCGGATGTAAACCGCAGCTACTGCGGCTCTAAACTCAGCAACCTGGCAGATAAAGCGAGCTACAAAATCACTTTTCCCGACCCTAAGGATGGCAGAGGTAAGGGTGAATCTGCCCCCACCATAAGCCTGCCCTGGAAATCGCCCTGGCGTGTGGTTATAATGGGCAGCCTGGCCGATGTGGTAGCCTCTACCCTGGTGGAAGATGTGGCCCCTGCCTCTGTGCTACCCAATACCGCATGGGTAAAACCGGGAATGGTTTCGTGGAACTATTGGTCAGACAATCACGGCACCAAAGATTACAACACCGTATGCCGCTTTGCCGATCTGGCTGCTACCATGCACTGGCCCTACACCCTGCTGGATTGGGAATGGGATGCCATGGGCAATGGCGGCAAGCTGGAAGATGCGCTTACCTATATCAAATCCAAAGGCATAAAGCCACTGATGTGGTATAACTCCGGCGGAGACCATACCTGGGTAAGTGCTACGCCTAAAGACCGGATGCTTACCCATGAGAACCGCGTAGCAGAGTTTACCAAACTGAAGCAACTGGGCGTAGCCGGTGTAAAGATTGATTTTTTTGAAAGTGAAAAGCAGGATATGATCCGCTATTACCTGGATATACTGGATGATGCTGCGCAATTTGAAATGATGGTATACTTTCACGGTTGTATAGTGCCCCGCGGCTGGTCAAGAACCTACCCCCACCTGATGACCTACGAAGCCGTACGCGGCGCTGAATGGTACAACAACGGCCCGGAGTTTACCTACACCGCACCAGAGCACAACACCATACTGCCCTTTACGCGCAACGTAATAGGCCCCATGGATTATACGCCGGTAACCTTTACCAATTCCCAATACCCGCATATTACCTCCTACGGGCATGAGCTGGCTTTGAGTGTTCTGTTTGAAAGCGGCATGCAACACCTGGCAGACAGACCAGAGGGCTATTACCAACTGCCCGATGCACCCAAAAACTTTTTACAGCAGGTACCCAACACCTGGGATGAAACCAGATTGGTGGATGGCTACCCCGGTAAAGAAGTGACCCTGGCGCGCCGCAAAGGCAACAACTGGTACATAGCCGGTGTTAACGCAGAGCTGAAGGAGAAAAGAAAAAGCCTGCCCCTTACCTTTTTACCCGGCAACACGCGCTACCAGGTTACGCTGATAGCAGATGGCAAACATGATAAAGATTTCAGCACCACGTATTCTGTAACAGACAGCACCGGCAAGCTGAACGTAAAGCTGCTGCGCCGCGGCGGTTTTGCGGCCGTGTTAACACCCATACAATAAACCTGGCGCCGTATGAAATGGATAACCGTAGTATTACTGGGTATGGTACCCGCTGCACTGTGCAGCCAAACCTACCGCAGCCACACTATCACAAAAGATAAAGTAGTAATAGCGCTGACAGAAGGCAACCTGAGCCTTACACCCCTTACTACCAAAGCCATACGCGTACAATGGCTAAAGGAACTGCCTGCCGAAAAGCAGCAGTTTGTGTTGCAGAACCCGCAGCCGGTACCAGGCTTTACCTGCCGGGAAACAGACAGCACACTGCTGGTTAGCACCGCAGAGGCGCGGGTAAGCTTTCACAAACGCACCGGCATACTCAGCTTTCGCGATAAAAACGGAAAGCTGCTGCTGAGCGAAACCGCTAACAGCAGAAAACTGCTGGCAGACTCCGTTGACGGCGAGCCCTGTTACCGGGCACAGCAGGGTTTTGCCACATCCGAAAATGAATACCTGTTTGGCCTGGGGCAGTTTCAGGATGGGCATTACAACCTCAGAAACACAACCCGCAAACTGATACAGGTAAACACACAAATAGCCATACCCTTTCTGTACTCCAGCAAAGGATATGGGCTGTTATGGCATCAGTACGGGCTTACCTGGTTTAACCCGGCAGACAACGCCATAGCCTTACAGAAAAAAGATACTGCCACCGGTGGCAAAAAAGAGGCCGAGGTAACTACCACCACCGGCACCCAACGCATATCGCAACAGCAAAGTGTATACACCGGTAGTTTTACCGTACCGCAGGATGGAGATTATACCCTGATGCTGGATTTGGGAGATATGGATAACCGCCACCTGGTAATTGTAGATGGTGCTGCGTGTATCAATCAATCTAACCTTTGGCTGCCACCAGCCGTAAGCAAAATAGTAAAACTCAACGCCGGTACCCACACCGTACAGGTGGTATGCAAAGCCAGCAATACACCACAGCTATCTTTCCGCCCGGCGGATAACGAAACCGTATTCCGCTCACCACATGCCCGGTCGCTCGACTATATTGTATTCACCGGCAAAAATGCGGATGAAGTAATAGCCGGTTACCGCCAGCTTACAGGTGAAGTACCTATGCTGCCTCTGTGGGCCTATGGCTTCTGGCAATGCCGGGAGCGGTATACCAGCGGTGAGCACCTGGTAAAAACCGTACAGGAGTTTCGCAACCGCAAGCTGCCTATGGATGTAATTGTGCAGGACTGGCAATACTGGGGCAAATACGGCTGGGGCGTACCTAAGTTTGATGAAACCCATTACCCGCAACCCGAGCAGTTTATACAACAGCTGCATAACCTGCATGCCCGCTTTAACATATCTGTATGGGAGAACCTGGATAAAAAGTCGGACGTGGCAAAGCCTTACGTGGCACAGAACCTGTACATACCCAACAGCCCCTGGGTAGATATGTTTAACCCCGCAGCCGCTAAAACACACTGGAATGCGTTAAACACCAACCTGTACAGCAAAGGAGTGGACAGCTGGTGGATGGATGCCACCGAACCGGAAAACGATGCGCTCGCCGGTAAACAAACGTATTTTGGCCCAGGCAACTTTTACCGCCTCACCTACCCCCTGTTTGTAAGCAAAGCCGTGTACGAAGGCCAGCGCAACACAGATACCACCAAACGCGTAACCATACTCACCCGATCTGCCTTTGCCGGCCAGCAACGCTACGGTACCATTAACTGGAGCGGTGATATTGGCTGGGACTGGGATACCTATAAACGCCAGATAGTAGCCGGCCTCAACTATCACCTTACCGGCATGCCTTACTGGACAACCGACATCGGCGGCTTCTTCCGCCCCGGCCGCCATCAGTATACCGATACCACTTATCACGATATACTCACCCGCTGGTTTCAGTGGGGCTGCTTTAATTCCATCTTCCGCATACACGGCTATCAAACCGAAACAGAACCCTGGAAATACGGCAACGTAACAGAAAGCCGCATGCGCACCATGCTGCAACTGCGCTACCGCCTGATGCCTTACATGTATTCCGCCGCATGGCAGGTACATAAAAATGCCTACACCATGATGCGCCCGCTGGTAATGGATTTTGCCCGGGATGAAAAAGCCGTGGCACAGCCTTACCAATATATGTTTGGCAACGCCTTTCTGGTAGCACCGGTTAGCGCGCCAGGCGTAAACACCTGGAACGTATACCTGCCCAAAGGCCAGCCCTGGTATAACTTCTGGAGCGGCCAGCGTTACCAGGGCGGACAAACCGTTAACACCGATGCCCCGGCAGATAAAATTCCGCTGTACATAAAAGCAGGCTCTATTGTGCCCATAGGCAAACCTTTACAGTACACACAACCCAACGCCACCGACACAGTAGAGATAAGAATATACACCGGTGCCGATGGCAACTTTCAGCTGTATAGCGATGCCGGTGATGGCTATGCATACGAAAAGGGCGCTTACACCGTAATACCCTTTCATTGGAACAACCGGCAGCAAACATTGACCATTGGTAAACGGAAGGGCAGCTACCCTGATATGTTGCAAAAGCAGGTTTTTAATATTGTTTGGGTGAATGAAACGCAGGGGCATGGCGCATTAACAACAAATGCACCTGATAAGACTATTGTATATACAGGAAAAGAAATGAAGGTAAAGACTAAATAAGCAGAATCAGGGATGAGGTATGGTATTAAAATTTAGCTGTGCTATCAGATGAAACATCGTTCTTACCGGAAATCAGGAAGGCGCGATGTTTCGTCCTTAGTGCTGCTCTACATAAGCAAGTAGTTTTTCTACCAGCAAGTATATCCTTGTATAAGGATTCTTTTTTGCGGGATTTTTACCTGTATGTTCACGTTCCAGCATATATCCGTATTTAATGGCCTGCGCCACATTACCCTTTTCTGAAATGAGTTTGATCATTGCTATAGCATCTGCCTTGCCTTTGCCATACTTCCGGCCTAACTGATCACTCAATATATCGGTATACTGGTTTCTATGCAAAGCATTATTCTGGTATTGAAAATGCAGCACATACCAAAACTCGAAGCACTCATTAGAGTAACCAGGTTCAATGTTCGCATTTTGGGCCATAGACACTGCAGTATCAAAATCCTTATCAGTAAAATCATCCTTATCAAAAACTGCCCATACTTCATCAAAAGCGGGTTTTGACGCACTCCTGCTTCTTTCGTCACGCTTTGCAATAGCCGTTTCAACAATTTCAATGGTATTTCTCCCCTGCCCCGTTATCACAATCGTTTCCATCATGTGCCTCGGCAGTAGCTGCCTGAAATGCTCAAAGTACAAAGGCTCTGTATTCTTACCTTCTGTGACTATTAAAAAATAACGTCGCTGCTCAATAGTTTCTACAGACTTCCCGGAATCAATTTTATCTTTCTCCAGGCCCTTTAGAAAATCGGCAAAAAAAGACTCCTTCTTATTTGGCATTGCTTAATAAGGATTCAAATTCTTCAATAAACGGTATCGCTCCATACTTTCCTTCCAGATAGCTCTTATCATATGGGCTTTCTTTGCGGGGCTTATATTCCACCAATGCAGTTACACTGGAAGCTCCTTTTTCATCTTTGGAAACAAAATAAATCTGATCCCGCCTCAGTAAAACTCTATCCAATAAAGCAGTATCATGACTGGAAACAAAAAGCTGGGCTTTAAATTTAGCCTTATCCGAATTAAATAACCTTATAATGGCTTTACTTAACAAGGTATGTAACCTGGCATCAAACTCATCTATTACTATTACTGCATCGCTTTCTATTGCAAACAGTATACTTCCAATAAGATTAAAGTATTTGTTAGTGCCTGCTGATTCATCCTTGTGTAACAGGAATGAAGTATAACCTTCCACTTCGCCCTGCTTATTGTATTTCAGGTGCCTTGTTTCAACACGTGGCTCTATTCTGGCTCTAAATAGATCATTCTGTTTGGCTGCATTTATTACTCCATCGTCTTCGGATGCAAACAAATCTTCTATCCCCAAATCAGCCCGTTTAATCAGCTCTTTAATTTTAGCTGCATGAACAGGATTTTGCAGGTATTCCAGCGTTTTGCGGGAAGTGGACTGATCATCCAGTCCTGAAATAACAGCCATTTTTTTAAACCAATGAACAATCTCCAAAGCCTTCTCCACATTCCACTGTGAGCCAACGGTCAGAAACAATGCGTTGGATCGGGTTTTCTTTACTAAGTCTTCACCATCAGGAAAGCGTTTTTCATCAATTTCAAACTCCTGCCCTATGCGTAAAAACACCGGATAATCTTTTCCATTGGGGCTTTTTGCCTCCAGCAGCCATTCCTTATGTACCTTTTCAGAATCCAGCTCAAACCCATACCGATAACGGATGCCATTGAGTATAAATTCAGCTTCAAATAAACTCGGTAACTTTTCAGTTTCCGTGCTTAAAGCAAACGGCTGAGGAAAAAGTTTTTCAGATAAGGACTCGTTTACTGAATCTGCTATCCAGGTTTTATAAAACAACAACGCATCTATTATTTTAGACTTACCACTCGCGTTATGGCCGTATAGTACGATAGAACGCAACAAATCCATCCCAGCCTCCTGAAAAATATTAGAATCAGTATGCTCGCTGATACCGGCAGCATTAAAGTTTATTACAACAGGTTCTTTTACACTTTTGAAATTCTTCACCTTGAAGTACACCAGCATTCCATCACGTTTTGTGCTAAATTAATCCTAAGTGTGATATTTTATCACGTTGCGTAATAAAATATCACGGAAAAACGCGCAAAACACGTCATTTTTTCACTAAACAGCGCACCAGGTCATGTTTAATGAAGAAAATGCGCAAAAACTGGAATTTTAATCACATGACTTATACCCGACAACAAACCCATTCCTTTTACTTGTATATTACTTACCCATTCAACCAATATTCATGTACTTCCAGTTTGGCCTGCGCAGCTCTTTACTGCTTATCTTTTTCACACACCTGGTGGTATATGCCTTCCTTTTCTGGAAAAGGGGCATAAAGCAGGAGCGTCTGGCAGACAGGCTCTTAGGTACATTTCTGTTTTTATCGGCCCTGTTTATTTTTCCCTGGATGGCTGGTTTTGCCGGCTGGTACGATACACAGCCTTACCGCGATGTGCTGTTTTACACGCCCTTTATACACGCGCTGTTTTTTGGGCCGCTGCTGTACCTGTATCTGAAAAGCCTTACCAATAACGGGTACCGGATGACGCGGAAAGATTGGCTGCATTTTTTACCCGGCGGCCTGTATATATTGTGGAGTTTGGTGGTGGCTGTTACCGATAAATGGATAGTGAAAGACTATTACCTGATGAACGGCTACAGCGACCCCGATTTTGACAGCTGGTATAGTCTGGTATGGTCGCTCAGTTTGCTCACCTACCTCATTTTCGCCATACGCTATTACCGGCAGTACATTGCCTTTAGCCAGTACGAGTTTTCGTTTGCCTGGGAGGCGGGTTTTAAGTGGCTGCGCAATTTTTTGTATGTGTTTTGCATGCTTACCCTGTTGCTGCTGAGTGAACAGATTTTATCACTGTTCATCAACCTGCATTATGTCCGCTCCTGGTATTACTTTTTTGCCTTTGCGCTGATGGTGTATTATATGGCCATTACCGGGTACAATACCGGGCCCGTGCCGTATATCAAACTCAATTTTCAGCCGCAGCTGCTGCTGGAATACCGGGCTCCCCTGCTGCTGGAGTATCCGCTGGCGGCGGTGAATGACCAGCCGGAGGAAGCGCCGGCCTGGATGAACGACTGGAAGCTACAGGTACTACAACTGGTGGAGGCGGAAAAAGTGTATACTGACCCGGAACTGACCCTGACCCAGCTGGCCCGTAAAATGAACACCAATGCCTCGCTGCTGAGCAAAGTAATCAATACCTGTTTTCAGCAGAACTTCAACGACTTTATCAATTATTACCGCGTGCAGGAAACCATTCGCCTGATGCAAAGCGGGGAACACCGGCACCTGAATCTGCTGGTGATTGCCTATGAAGCGGGGTTCAATTCCAAATCCACCTTTAACCGGGCCTTTAAAAAAGTAACCGGTAAAACGCCGGGCGACTACCCCGGAGCGGCCCAACCCGGCCAATAACAGCAACTTGTGGTGTCAAATCATATATTGAAGCGATGGCGCATGCCCGCAACAATACCTTGCTACCCAAAATCACACTATGAAATTTGGGTTGTTTGGAATAGCACTTTTAGGTAGCCTGGCAGTGCAGGCACAGCTAAGCGGCACCGTAACAGATGAGAAAAATCAGCCGCTGCCGGCTGTAACCCTGCGGCTGTGTACAAACGCCGATTCGGCGGTGCAGCATACCACCCGCACCAATACTGCGGGTTATTTTCAGCTGCCGCAGCAGGCCAATACCTACCTGGAAATACAACATACCGGCTACCAGCTGCGCCGGATTACCAACCCCACAGGCAACCTGGGCCGTATGGTACTTACCCCGCAAGCCAATATGCTGGGCGGCGTAACGGTAAAAACCAGGTTACCCTTTGTGCAGCAAGGCACCGACCGCACTACTATTAGTATTAACAGCCAGGTGCTGAAACTGGCCGATAACGCGCTGGATGTGATAAGGCTGGCGCCTGGGTTAACCATTTCAGATAACGAAGATGCTATTGCCCTGAGTGGCAAAGAGGCGGTACAGGTAATGATTAACGATAAACCGGTACGTTTAAGCAGCCGCGACCTGGTAAAACTGCTTAAATCCATGCCTGCCGCCTCTCTTAGCCAGTTGGAGGTAATGAGCAACCCCTCTGCCAGATACGACGTAACCGGTAATACTGCGCTGCTGAATATTAAAACCCGGCAGCATGTAATACGCGGGTTAACGGGCAACCTGGATGCCTCTACCTCGCAGGGCGTTCATAACATGGGCGATGTATCCGGCCTGTTCAACTACGGCACCCCCAAACTGGCAGTGAGTACCTACCTGGGCTGGCATTACGGCGCCTATCAAACCCGGTATAACAAAGAAACGATGCTAAACAGCAACCTGCTGGCACAGCAGAACACCACCCTGGACAAATGGCGCGACCCGGTAGTACGTTTAACAGCGGAATATCACCTCAACAGCCGGCAAACCATTGGCGGGCTGATAGAGCGGGAAGTAAGCACCAATAAAGGCAGTTATGAAACCACCTCACAAATAGCCCGACAGCAAACCAACACTTACGCTTATAACCCCAACAAGCGGTACTGGACAACCTTCAACATCAACTACCGCTATGCCGATACTACCGGTAATGAGTTTACAGTAGATGTTGACCGGGCGGGTTATACCAAAGAAGATACCAGCCGGATAGCCACAGATGCACAAAGACATTTGCAATACATCACACATACGGTCATCACCATTACCACTGCCAAAGCAGATTACACACACAACTGGAAAAACAAATGGAAACTGGAAGGCGGCGTAAAGCTGTCAGCCGTAAATACCGACAACCGATTTACCCAAAGCGATGTACCGGGCAATGACTATTTTGTATACCGGGAAAAAGTGAACAGCGCGTATGCCAACCTTTCTAAAAACTACCGCAAATGGGGCTGGCAATTGGGCATACGGCTGGAGCAAACCCACGTAAAAGGAACCGGCACCGATGCAGCAGGCACACATTTTCAGCGGCCGGATTCTGCTTATACCAACTGGTTACCTGCTATATACCTCAGCTGGCAGCCTTTAGCAGGTCAGCACCTGCGGCTATCGCTGAACCAACGCATTAAAAGACCGGACTACACCGATTTGCAACCCTTCACCTATCAAACCGACCCCTACCATTACCAAACGGGCAACCCGTTGTTGCAGGCGCAGAAGAATACCAACATAGAACTCAGCTATACCTGCAAAGAAAAATTCACCCTCACCGCAGCGTATACCCATACCGGCAATTATTTCAACCCCGTACAGTACCGTAAAGGAGATATTACATACCAGACCACACAGAATGCAGGTACCATGAACAACTGGGATATAAACCTGAATTACCCCATAACCATCCGCAAATGGTGGACGATGGTAAACAAAGCCTCGGGCTTTTACAATCATTTCAGCGGGCAGCTTTTGGGGGGTATGCTGAATATTGGGCAATGGAGCTATACCGCCAGTACCAGCCAGCGTTTTACGCTTCCCGCCAAACTACAACTGCAGCTGAGCGCCCGGTATGCTTCCCCGGTAACAAACTTAATTTATCACCAGGGAAGTAATGCCAATGTAAGCCTGGGGCTTAGCCGTAAGTTATTTAATAATAAGGGAAGCGTTGGTATATCGGTCAGCGATATCTTTCTTACCCAGCGTAATATTACCACCGTTAACTTCGGCAGTTTACAATATACCAATTACAGCACCTGGGAAAGCCGGCGCATCAGCCTGCGGTTTAACTGGCGCTTTGGCAATACCAAAGTGCAGCAAACGCAGGACCGCGAAACCGGCAACAGCGATGAAAAAGGCCGTAGCGGCAAGTAGCACCGTGTGCAACACCCCTGCTTATAACGCCAGCTGCAGCCAGTCCACCTCGCAACTGCCCTGCCCTTTTAAGGTAACCACCAGGTTTTGTACGCCTGCCGGTTTGCCTTTTACGGGCGCAGTTACTACCTGCCACTGGTTGCCGCTTTTTACAGGTACTTCTGCAACTACCGGCCCCTTTACACTGTTCAGCCGTACCTGTAAGGTAGCACCGGTTGCAGATACCACACGGGCCTGTAAGGTTTTGAGCGGTTGGCTGCCAAAATCAACGCTGTTGTATTGCACCCAGCCATCCGTATTTTGAAAAACGGTTTTCCAGCCACCGAATGTGTTGGTGGTATCCAGAAAGGCTATGCTGGCACCGCCAGGGCTGATGTGGCTGTAACGGTCAATCTGTATGGGGTTGGTGGCCTTGGTAAGGCCTGCGCCGCGTAGCGTGGGTATCACTTTGCGGATGGTTCCATCCGGTTCAAAGAACAGGCTGTCTATACGGATAGACCTGTTTTTATCGAAACGTGGTGACAAATCGTTATTATGATAAAACAGGTACCACTGTTTGTTGTATTCCATGATAGACTGGTGGTTGGTCCAGCAGCCGGTAGGCGATTCATCCATAATAACACCGGTAACCGTAAACGGCCCCATAGGGGTATTGCCCATAGCATATTCCAGGCTTTCTGTTTTGTTGCGCACATGCGGATAAGTCAGATAGTATTTGCCACCACGCTCAAACAGCCACGGCCCTTCTTTCAGGCCCTGTGTGGGCATATTGGCTATTACTACCGGCTCACCATCCAGCTCCAGCATATTCTCCTTCAGTTTGGCCATGTACAGGTTGCCCTGTGCCCAGTACATATAAGCCTGCCCATCTTTATCAATAAATACATTGGGATCGATACCGCGTACGTTAGCCATCGGCTCCGGCTGTGGTGTAAAGGGGCCCTCCGGTTTATCGGCTATGGCTACGCCAATGGAAAAGCCTCTGCCTTTGGTGGTGTCTTTGGCGGGGGCCGGGAAATAGAAATAGTATTTGCCGTTGCGGTATACACAGTCCGGTGCCCACATGCTGTAAGCGGTGGGCGCTGTCCAGTTGGTTTTATCCTGGCTCACAATTACGCCGTGGTCTGTCCAGTCTGTAAGGTTGTCAGAAGAAAATACATGATAATCTTCCATACAAAACCAGTTGGGGCGGCCCTGGCCCGGCCCGCATTTAATATCGTGCGAAGGGTATACATATACCCGGTTGTTGAACACCCGTGCAGAAGGATCGGCTGTAAACTGGTTGGTGATAAAAGGGTTCTGAGCCTGCGCACCGGCACCGGCCAGTAAAGGCAACAGTATAGATAAGAATTGTTTTTTCATATGTTTTATTTAAACAACAGTTTGGCAAACTGATACAGGTTATTGCGCCATACCGGCCAGGTGTGGCCGCCGGGGTATTCACTGTATGTATAGCGTACATGCAGCTCATCCAGCTTTTTCATCATATTCTGGCAATTGTTCCAGGCAATATCTTCCTTGCCGCCCATGGCTATCCAAAACTGTTTCAGGTTATTGTTAATGGTAGTGGCATTCTCTTTCATAAAAGCATATTGCTGCTCTGCCACCGGTTGCTGGCCGCCAAACCAGCCGGAGCTGAACACGCCCAGGTAATTAAACAGGCTGGTATTGCTTACACCTGCGTACAGGGTTTGCAAACCGCCCATAGATAAACCTGCCAGCGCCCGCCGACTGGCTTCTTTAGAAGCACGGTAGTTGCTTTCCACCGTGGGTATCACTACATTCTTCAGTTCATTCTCAAATGCTTTCAGCGCCATCTCGTTAAAACCACCGGTACCTACGTTGCCATCCATCATTACCACCAGCATGGGTTTTGCTTCGCCTGCGGCAATCAGGTTATCCAGTATCAGATCTGTTTTCCCCTGGGTACTCCAGCCGCGCTCATCTTCCCCGCCGCCGTGCAGCAGGTACAATACCGGGTATTGCTGGCCTGCAGCATTATCATACCCCGGCGGCGTATAAATAAACATGCGGCGCCAGGAGTTGGTAACCATAGAAAAATAGCGGTGCATACGTACCCCGCCATGCGGCACATCCTTAGTGGCATAATAAGCGCCACCGGCAAAAGGTATTTCAATACCTGCAGCCATGCGGCCCATGCCGTAAAAAGTTTCGCTGGCCGGATCGGCCACCGCTACTCCATCTATCAGCAGCGAATAATAATGAAAACCTTCACTGATTGAATCGGTGGTTACCGTCCAGTAACCGCCGGTATCTTTAGCCATATCGTATTTCCTGCCCAGATCAACCTGAACCCGCTGCGCTTCCGGCGCTTTCAGGCGAAACACTACGCGGTTATCCGGCAGTATCTGTGGATACCGGGCGTTGCGTACATTGGTGGTGGCAGGTGTACCCAGCAGCGTATACTGCGTAAAAACAGAAGGATCTACGGGTTTAAACAGAAACTGCGAGAACATATACAGCCCGTTTTTCCATACTTTAAAATCGTGCACGCCGGGTTCAATATAATACACATGCGGCACCTTGTTTTCGTACAGGTAATCGTGTGTGCGTTTGCTGAAAGTAATAAGGTTATCATTATCGCCGCAGGATATCCATAACAACTTCAATTGCTGGCGGGCCTTTTCCGGATCAGGCACCAGCAGTTCCGGCTTTTTAGTATTGGGGGCAGAAGAAAAACCGCCTACCCAGGCAAACTTATCCAGATTGCCCAAACCAAAGTTGAGGGATTGACCGCCGCCCATAGATAAACCGGCAATAGCACGGTTTTCGCGGTTGGTCAATACCGGAAATTGTTTTTCTACATAAGGGATAAGGTCGTTTAACAAATCCTGCTCAAACGTGGCAAAAGCCTGCACCTTATCCTGTGCCATAATATTGCCGGTAGGCCGGTCATCCTTCATGGCCCGGCCGTTGGGCAGCACTACTATCATGGGTGAAAGCTTGCCCTGTGCATACAGGTTATCCAGTATAATCTGCGGAGTGCCACCGTTGAGCCATTCCTTTTCATCGCCGCCAATACCATGTAGCAGGTACAGTACGGGGTACTTCGTTTTTTTAGAGTAACCGGGCGGCGTATAAATCAACGCCCGGCGCGTGGTGCCCACGGTTTTGGAAGCATATTGAATGGTATCGATTTTTCCGTGTGCAATAGCCGTTTGCAGCACATCAAAGCCCTGCGGGGCATGTTTTACAACTTGTGTATGCCCGGTAATAAAGGCGATACAAAAACCAGCAATCGTAAGCGTTAGCCGTTTCATGATGATGAACGTATTTATGATCAAAGTTTATAATAGAAACAAATGATATGGCAAGCCGGCACAGGCAGGTGCAGAAGAGTGAGTTACCGGCTTTCGCCCGACAATAATAGGACTTTTCCCGATTTTTGCAATCGATTACATAATTTATTCAAAATTCGTCTAAATTAGCCCTCAGAAAGGATATAAACGATTGTGTGCAAGCCATTAGAAATGCTACTACGCTTTACCGGCATGCATACTGCCCTTTACGCTTCGGGATAAGATAACCAGCAACATGTAAACAGATTGCCAGCATGAAACGATTGATTGTATTCTCTTCTCTTTTATGTACAGCCCTGTGCGCCACTGCACAGCAGTTTGTAACCACCCGGCAGCAGCCCGGCGCTTTTGCCATTACTGCCGCTAACATGCCCGCTATTTATACCGATGCGCAGGACGACTGGCTGGTACAAAAAGCTGCCAGCCTGTTACAGCAGGATATTGAACTGGTAACCGGTAAAAAACCGGAACTGGTGCACACCCGCACAACAGCATCTAAAAACCTGATTATAGTAGGCACCATTAACGGTTGCAAAGCCTTACAACAATTAAGCACGCAAAAAAAAGTAGTATTGAACGATTTGAAAGGGCAGTGGGAAGCTTTTCAGGTGCAAACCATAACAGATAAAAACAGCCATACGCTGGTAATTGCCGGCAGCGATAAACGCGGTGCAGCGTATGGCGTGTTTGAATTAAGCCGCCAGCTGGGTGTATCGCCCTGGTACTGGTGGGCCGATGCGCCGGTGCAAAAGAAAACAGCTGCTTATATTACCAAAGGCAGCTACCACTTCCCTTCCCCTTCTGTAAAGTACAGGGGCATTTTTATCAACGATGAAGCCCCGGCTTTTTCCGGATGGACGCGTGAAAAGTTTGGCGGTGTAAACCACCTGGTATATGAGAAAATGTTTGAACTGCTGCTGCGCCTGAAAGGCAATTACCTGTGGCCCGCCATGTGGGGCAATGCTTTTAACGATGATGATACCCTTAACCCCATTATGGCAGACAAATGGGGCATTGTAATGGGCACCTCGCACCACGAGCCCATGCAGCGTGCGCAACAGGAATGGAAACGCTATGGTAAAGGCGAATGGGATTATACAAAAAATGAAGCCGGGCTGAAACAGTTCTGGACAAAGGGTATTGAAAACATGGGCACCCATGAAAGCATTGTTACCCTGGGTATGCGTGGCGATGGGGATATGCCTATGACCAAAGGCACTGCCACTGAACTGCTGGAACGCATTGTAACCGATCAGCGAAACATTATCACTACCGTAACCGGTAAACCCGCCACACAAACACCACAGCTATGGGCCTTGTACAAAGAAGTGCAGGACTATTACGATGAAGGTATGCGTGTGCCGGATGATGTTACCCTTTTACTGTGCGATGATAACTGGGGCAACATACGCCGCCTGCCCCAACCCGGCGAACCCAAAAGAGCCGGTGGCTATGGCATTTACTACCACTTTGATTATGTAGGTGGCCCACGTAATTACAAATGGCTTAACACCAATAATATTAGCCGTGTATGGGAGCAGATGCACCTGGCCTATGCGCACGGCGTTGATCAGATATGGATTGTAAACGTGGGCGATCTGAAACCCATGGAACTGCCCATATCCTTTTTTCTGGATTATGCGTACAACACCGGTAAGTGGAACGAAAACAATATAGAACAGTTTTATACCCAATGGGCCGCACAGCAGTTTGGCCCGCAGCAGGCACCTGCCATTGCGGAAGTATTAAACACCTACGCACGGTATGCCAGCCGCAGAAAGCCGGAGTTACTGGATGCCAGTACTTACAGCCTTACCGTACGTAACGAGTTTGCACAGGTGGTGCAGGAATGGACAACGCTGCGCATGAAAGCAGAAGCCATCAATAACCAGTTACCTGCCACAGATAAGGATGCGTATTTTCAGCTGGTACTGCACCCCGTACAGGCGCTGGAAAACCTGCACCAGCTTTACTATGCCGTAGCCATGAACAAACAGCTGGCCGCGCAGAAAAACATACTGGCGAATCAGTGGGCAGAGCGCACAAAAGAGTTTTACCTGGCCGACTCCCTGCTTTCCGTAAAATACAATACAGAAATAGCCGGTGGCAAATGGAACCACATGATGGATCAGACGCATATAGGTTACCGCTCCTGGCAGGAGCCCCGCCGCAATACTATGCCTGCGCTCAGTTATGTTGCGGCCGACAGCGCCACCGCCACTAACGCCGTATTTAAAGCGCAACCGCTGTATACACCACCCGCAGCATCAACCGGTAAAGCAGTGTATACAGAAAAAGACGGTTATGTAGCCATAAGCGCAACGCGCTACACCCGCGCGGTAGCCGGCAATAAGGTGCAATGGAAAACCATACCCAACATTGGTAAAAACGGAGATGGTATTACCACTTTTCCGGTAACTACATCGGTAAACCTGCAGGCCAACAGTCCGCACCTGGAGTACGAAATACATACCACCGGTAAAGACAGTGTTACCCTCCGCACCTGGTTCTCCCCTACATTAAACATTCACCACTCGCCCACCGGGTTACGCTTTGCCGTTTCTATTGATGACGAAGCACCGCAGATACTGGGCCTGAATAAAGAAGACAATACCGGCGCCTGGAATGCCTGGGTAGCCAATAACAATATTGTAAAACAAAGCCGCCATTACCTGGCCGCCCCCGGCAAGCACGTGGTGCGGTACTGGATGCTGGATGCAGGCGTTGTATTACAGAAACTGGTGGTAGAAACTGCCGGCCGCACAGAAGGCTATCTGCCACCGCCAGACACTTTATCAGATAAATAATAAACTGATTATATGACAACCAGATATTCCCTTGTAACAGCCTCTCTGCTGTCGCTGACCCTTGCGGGCTGTGCCGGCAGTAAAAAAGCACAGAACGCCAATAACCAGCCTGCCCTGCGGGAGGTGTTTAAAAAAGACTTTGCCATTGGCACTGCCCTTAACAACCGCCAGGTAGCGGAAAGAGATACCGCCGCTGCCCGGCTGGTGCCGCAGCAGTTTGATGCAGCCACCCCGGAGAACATGATGAAAGCAGCACTGATGCACCCGGAATGGAACCGGTATTATTTTGACGAAGCAGATAAGCTGGTGGCCTACGCGCAAAAGCACAACATTAAAGTAAACGCGCACACACTTATCTGGCACAGCCAGCTGCCTGCTTTTATGCGCCATATGAACAGCGCAGACTCTGTACGGCAGTTTATGCGCGACCATATTACCACCGTAGCAGGGCGCTATGATGGCAAAGTATATAGCTGGGATGTGGTGAATGAAGCATTGAACGAAGATGGCACCATGCGCAAATCTGTTTTTCAGCAAAAGCTGGGTGATGATTTTGTGGTAGAGGCTTTTAAACTGGCACAACAGGCTGCCCCGCACACCCGCCTGTATTATAACGATTACAATATAGAACAACCTGCCAAAAGAGCGGGTGCCATTGCCCTGATTAAAAAAATACAGGCTGCCGGTGTACGTATTGATGGCGTAGGCATTCAGGGCCACTGGAGCGTGGAGCACCTGCCGCTGGATCAGATTGAAAAGAGTATACAGGAGTTTGGTGCACTGGGTATAGAAGTCATGTTTACCGAGCTGGATTTGAGTGTGCTGCCCAGCCCCCGTGGCATTGTGGGCGCAGATGTAAACCAGAGTGCTACCTATAACGATAAAATAAACCCTTACCGCGAGGGCCTGCCAGACTCGATGCAAAATAAACTGGCAGACAGCTACGATGCGCTGTTCCGCCTGTTTTTACAGTATAAAAACAAGGTTACCCGCGTAACCTTCTGGGGTGTTGATGATGGCCAATCGTGGCTGAACGATTTTCCGGTACGTGGCAGAACCAATTATCCCCTTTTGTTTGACAGGAAGTTGCAACCCAAACCGGCTTTTTACAGGGTAATTGATACTAAAAAACACACCGCTATTCACCACTAACAGAAAACACGATTCATGTACTCCGCTAAATATTTATCCACCGGTACCGGCAAAGCCATACGCTTACTGTCGCTGGCATTGGGGCTCAGCCCCTTTTGCCTGCGTGCGCAGCAAACGGACAAAAGCGCACTCAGGCTTACAGATGCAGGCTACCTGTACAAACCCGGACTGAATGTATTTGTTTTTAATAGTCACTACGGGCTGTTTGGCGATGAAAAGCTGGCAGGCATAGAACTGATACACCACGAAGTACGCACTGCCACCAATGGCGATGTGCGCCTGGATGCCACTCCGGAGCAATGGGATTCTATACCGCAGTTTATACGCCGCGAAACGGATAAACCAACCAATACCGTACGTGCCTGGCTGCGTTACCCTGCCTTTAATTTTGATTATGCCATTGAAGTAAAGCCCGAAGCAGAGGGCGTGGTAATACGCGTGTTACTGGATAAAGCTTTACCCGCTGCACTGGCCGGACGCGCCGGTTTTAACCTGGAGTTTTTACCCTCCGCCTATTTTTCCAAAACCTATATAGCGGATGGAAAAGCAGGCGTGTTTCCCTTATACCCTACCAGCCACATGGCCCTGAGCAACGGACGCACCGCGCCCATGCCACTGGCACAGGGTAACAGGCTGGTGCTGGCACCTGAAGATGCGCACCGCCGGGTACGCATAGAAAGCCAGACACCCTTACAGCTATATGATGGCCGCAACAAAGCCCAGAACGGCTGGTTTGTGGTACGCAGCCTGCTGCCCGCAGGTAAAACCGGTACGGTGCTGGAATGGCATGTAACGGCCAATACCCAGGCCGGCTGGACACGCCCGCCGGTAGTAGCACATTCACAGGTAGGCTACCATCCTGATCAGCAGAAGATAGCAGCGATTGAACTGGATAAAAACAGCAAGGCGCTTGCCAACGCTACCCTGCTGCGCATAGAAGATAACGGTACCATTACCCAAAAGTATACTGCACCGGTACAGCGCTGGGGTAACTACCTGCGTTACCAGTATTATACCTTCAACTTCTCATCTGTAAAAGACACCGGTGTATATATTATACAATACGGCACCACGCAAACAAAGCCCTTCCGTATTGATAAGCAGGTATACCAGACTGCCTGGCACGCCACACAGGATATATTTATGCCGGAGCAGATGGATCACGTAACAGTGAAGGAAGCCTACCGTATATGGCACGGCGCCTCTCACCTGGATGATGCTTTGCAGGCACCTACCAATCTGGTACATTTTGATTTGTATGCCCAGGGCCCTACTACCGACACCCGCTTTAAACCCCTGGAACATATACCCGGCCTGAATGTAGGCGGCTGGTACGATGCGGGTGATTTTGACATACGCACCCAAACGGTATACGGCACCGTAACCGATCTGGTACATGCCTGGGAACTGTTCCACCCCATGCGCGATGAAACACTGGTTGATCAGACCATCCGCTATGTAGAGCTGCACCGCCCCGATGGCAAACCCGATATGCTGCAACAGATAGAACATGGTACCTTACAGTTGCTGGCGCAATTCAATGCCGTGGGCCATGCCATTAACGGTATAGTGGAGGCACACCTGGAAGAATACACACACCTGGGCGATGCGGTTACCAAAACAGATAACCTGATTTACAAACCCACACTGGGCCCGCACCAGACAGAAGGCGCATTCAGCGGCAGGCCCGATGACCGCTGGGCTTTTACCAACCGTTCTACTGCTTTAAACTATGGTTCTATTGCTGCACTGGCAGCAGCCAGCCGTGCTTTGAAAGGTTATAACGATACACTGGCGGCGCAATGCCTGCAAAAAGCAGTGGAGGTATGGGAAGAAGAGCAGACACATCCGCCGCATGTATTTAACCACGGCAATACCACCGGCGGCCCGCTGCCGGATGAGAGAATGCAGGCAGCACTGGAACTGCGCATAGCTACCGGTAAACAAAAGTATGCAGATACACTGGCCGCTCATTTTGCAGAAATAGCACAGCAGTTCAACCGCCGTGCAAGGCTTTGTATACAGGCCCTGCCCTATCTGGATGCTGCTTACCATGTACGTGTAAAAGAACTGGTTACCAATTATAAGCAGCAGGTGCTGGATAAAATGAGCACACAAAACCCTTACGGGGTACCTGTAACCGGCGGTGGCTGGGCAGGCAGCGGTGCGGTTATCAACTTTGGATTAACCAATTATTATTTACACCGCGCCTTCCCCGATATTATCGGTGCTGAGGCTGTGTATAAAAGCCTGCATTACCTGTATGGCACGCACCCCGGCTCAGATATATCACTGGTATCTGCCGTGGGTACCGAATCTAAAAAAGTAGCGTATGGTAACAACCGCGCCAACTTTACATTTATAGCAGGGGGCATTGTACCGGGCGTATTGATTATACCGCCCGACTTTCCGGAAAACAAAGAAGACTGGCCGTTTTTATGGGGCGAAAATGAATATGTGGTAGGGCTTGGCGCCAGTTATATTCTGCTGGTAAACGCAGTGAACCAGTTATTGCATACCAGCACGCCTTAACCCCACCTGCCTCCTTTTTCAGAACTGATAATAATGATTAATATGCGATTGATTGCGAAGATGTTTGTTATGCCCCTGTTCATTGGCGCCTGCGCCTGGGGGCCTGCCTGCCTGGCACAAAACAGCTATCCCTTTCAGAACACCGCGCTATCTTTTGAAAAGCGCGTGGATGACCTGGTGGGCCGTTTAACACTGGAAGAAAAAGTAGCGCAGATGTTAAACACCGCACCGGCCATATCCCGGCTGGGCATACCTGCTTACGACTGGTGGAATGAAGTGCTGCATGGCGTAGCGCGCACGCCTTACCGTGTTACCGTATACCCGCAGGCCATTGGCATGGCGGCTACGTTTGATACCAACTCCATCAAACGCATGGCAGATTACTCGGCACTGGAAGGCAGGGCCGTCTTTAACAAAGCGCAGCAGGATGGCAGGGAAGGGCAGCGTTATGTAGGCCTCACCTACTGGACGCCTAACATCAACATCTTCCGCGATCCCCGCTGGGGCCGCGGGCAGGAAACTTACGGCGAAGATCCCTTTTTAACCGCGATGATGGGTGCTGCCTTTGTTCGCGGGTTGCAGGGTAACGATCCGAAGTACCTGAAAGCAGCTGCCTGTGCCAAGCACTATGCGGTACACAGCGGCCCCGAACCTTCCCGCCATGTGGACAATATATCGCCTACCGATTACGACCTGTGGAATACCTATCTGCCCGCATTTAAACAACTGATTACCCAAACCAATGTAGCGGGTGTAATGTGTGCGTATAACGCCTTTAAATCGCAACCCTGCTGTGGCAGTGATCAGCTGATGATTGATATACTGCGTAACCGCTGGCAGTTTAATGGCTATGTAACCTCTGATTGCTGGGCGATAGACGACTTTTTCAAAAACCATAAAACCCATAAAACAGCGGAAGACGCTTCTGCCGATGCCGTATTACACGGCACCGATGTGGAATGTGGTACAGATGCGTATTTGTCGCTGGTAAAAGCGGTAAAGAATGGCCTCATTGCCGAAAAACAGATTGACGTATCGGTAAAACGCCTGTTTATGATCCGCTTTCAGCTGGGTATGTTTGATCCGAAAGAAATGGTATCCTTTGCACAAACGCCTGCTTCGGTACTGGAAAGCGCCGCCCATAAGGCACATGCGCTGCAAATGGCCCGGCAGAGTGTAGTGCTGCTGCGCAACCAGAACAACACACTGCCGCTGAGCAAACAGCTGAAAAAGATTGCCGTAGTAGGCCCCAATGCCGATAATGCCATTGCAGTGCTAGGCAACTACAACGGCATCCCCTCTACAACCGTAACCTTATTGCAGGGCATACGCGATAAGGTAGGCCCCAACGTACAGGTGGTATATGAAAAAGCCGTAAACTTTACCAACGATACCTTACTGCAATATGCCGATGTAGCCAGCCAGTACCACTGGCAGGGTAAACAGGGCTTTTATGCTGAGTATTACAACAACACAGAACTGAAGGGCCAGCCACTGGCTACCCGCACAGAGCCTGCACTGGATAACAACTGGCAGGAAGGGCAGCTGATTATAGACACCCTGAAAGGCTATCATTTTTCAGCACGTTATACCACTGAATTTACTGCCAACACCACCGGCAGCATGTCTTTTGAACTGGATGCAGATGATGGCTACCGCTTTCTGGTAGATGGCAAAGAAGTAATTAACGCATGGACACGCAACCGCTGGGGCGCACGCACGTATAAACTGAATACAGAAGCAGGCACCACCTACAAACTGGTGGTAGAGTATTACCAGGCAGAAGGCAAGGCCAACGTGAAACTGAAAGCCGGCCATTTTACCAGAACAGATTTTGCCGCACTGGCCAGCCGCCTGAAAGATGCAGATGCTATTGTATACGCCGGCGGTATATCTCCACAGCTGGAAGGGGAAGAAATGCGTGTAGACTACCCCGGTTTTAATGGTGGCGACAGAACCTCTATTGCCTTACCCAAAGTACAGACGGAGTTACTGCAGGCATTACAGGCCACCGGCAAACCGGTAGTGTTTGTAATGATGACCGGTAGCGCCATTGCCATACCGTGGGAGGCAGCAAATATACCGGCTATTGTTAACGCCTGGTATGGCGGACAAAGCGCCGGCACTGCCATTGCAGATGTGTTGTTTGGCGATTACAACCCCGCAGGCCGCCTGCCCGTTACTTTTTACGCCAACGATGCAGACCTGCCCGGCTTTACCGATTATACCATGCACAACCGCACTTACCGTTACTTTACCGGTAAGCCTTTATACGGCTTTGGTTATGGGTTAAGCTATACCCGCTTTAGTTACGAAAACCTGCGCGTTACCGGCAAAAGCAAATACACCATTGAGGTGAAAGTAACCAACACAGGCAGCCGCGATGGTGAAGAGGTAGTACAGCTGTACACTACGGTGCCCGGTAAGGATGCACCGTTGCGTTCTTTAAAAGGATTTCAGCGCATTGCACTGAAAAAAGGAAAAAGCAAAACAGTGACTTTTACCGTTACTCCGGAACAACTGGCCCTGATGGACAACAACGGCAAACCGGAAACCATAAAAGGCAAGGTAATAATAGCAGTTGGTGGCAGCCAGCCCGGCACCGCCACAACATCAGGCACTCCACAACAAACAAGTATTGCATTATAAACATACCGGATGATAAAACATATTCTGCCAGCGGCAATAATGCTGATGCTGTCGTACTCAACGACAGCTCAGCTGCCGTTGCGGCATGCCATTAACACCAGAATCAAAACGCATGAATAAAATCTGGCTATCTGCCTGTTTGTTATTTACACTGCAATACAGCAGTGCCCAAACAGATACCGCTGCTGCCTTCCGCTATACCAACCCCATTACACGTGATACCGCGCTTTCCATGCGCGATCATTTTATAATAAAGGTGGGCAGCAAATGGTATTGCACAGGTACAAGCAACCCGGTATGGACGGGCCCCAACCCTGGCGTAAGGCTGCTGGAATCTGACGATATGATACACTGGAAACAGCATTCCTGGCTGATTGATGGCGCTAAGCTGCCTGCGGATTGCCCCTACAACGGCCGTTTCTGGGCGCCGGAAATTCATTTTATACAAAACAAATACTGGCTTACCGTTAACAGCGGCAAAGTAACAGCCGACGACCCCAAGGGCATGAAAACACACAGTGTATGGCTGTTTTCGGCAGACCATGTTACCGGCCCCTATAAGCTGGTAAACGGCCCCTTAACACCACAGTATAACAACGATGCTACTTTGTTTGAAGATGAGGATGGGCAAACCTATCTCTATTGCAGCGGCAACGGACTGTTTCAGGCACCGATAGATTTGCCAACGGGCAAATTAAAGGGCAGCATTCAGAAGTTTCTGGATAAAAGAGAACCCGGCTACCCGGATTGGATGCAGGGCGGCATAGAAGGCCCGTTTGTAATAAAGAAAGAGGACATGTACTTTATGTTCTTCAGCACCTGGACAAGAGGCTATGAAGTAGGCCTGCTGAAAGCCCCCACTCCCTTAGGCCCCTGGAAACTGGTAAGCGACCAGCCCATCTTCGGCACGCGCAAAAAAGGCTACCGCCCCCAACTGGCTGCCGGTGGCGGATACAGTCACCTGCAGTTTCAGGACACGGAAGATCCCTACTGTGAAACAGGCCACAATGCCCTGTTTACCGGCCCTGATGGCCAACTGTGGAGCAGCTGCCATTACCTGATGTATGAGCAGCGCCCCTACCCTTACAGCAAAACCCTGGAGCCGTGGGAAACGCTGCCGCAAATGGGCATTGAGCCTGTTTACTACCATGATGGAAGGTTTTACATGCACAACCCTACGTGGACAGAGCAATGGGTGGTGCCGCAGAAAAGAAAATAAATCAGGATAACCATTATTAATAGTATTATGAACAGATACCGATTGTGGTGTGCTTACCTGCTGGCAGCAGCTGCTACGGCGGCCAATGCGCAATCAGCAGCACCTACCAATACAAACACAGCACCGTTAAAACTATGGTATACCCAACCTTCCGGTAATGTATGGGAGAATGCACTACCGGTGGGCAATGGCCGCCTGGGCGCCATGGTATATGGCAACGTGGAAAAAGAAACGATACAACTGAACGAACATACTATCTGGTCGGGCAGCCCCAACCAGAACAACAGCCCCGAAGCACTGGCCGCATTGCCCGAAATAAGGCAACTTATCTTTTCCGGTAAGTACAAAGAAGCGGAGCAACTGACCAATAAAACTTTCTTCAGCAGTCGCTCCTTTGGTCAGCGCTTTCAGCCTGCCGGCAATCTGTTACTGAAATTTAACGGGCATGAGGCATACAGCAACTACCAGCGGGAGCTGGACATAGAAAAGGCTGTTGCCAAAACCAGCTACACGGTAAATGGTGTAACCTATACACGCGAAGTAATAGCCTCACTGGCAGACAGGATACTGGTGCTGCGCCTGACCGCCAGCAAACAAGCCAGCCTCAGCTTTACTGCCTCCTGCACCTCGCCGCATAAAAAGCAACGCATCAGCACACAGGCGGGCGGACAGTTGCAGTTAACAGGCACCACCGGCGACCATGAAGGCGTAATAGGAAAGGTTCAATTCAGCAGCCTTTTTCGCCTGGTGCCGGAAGGTGGTGCCCTGGTGCAGACAGACAGCAGTATTACCATTACAAATGCCAATGCCGCTACCATTTACATTTCTATCGCCACCAATTTTATCCGCTATAACAATATCAGTGGTGATGAAAACAAACTGGCGCAAAGCTGGCTGGATAAAGTAATACGCAAACCTTATGCAGCCATTAAACGCGACCACATAGCAGCCTACCAGCGTTATTTTAACCGGGTAAAGTTTCAGCTGGGCAGCAGCACCGCGCCCGCACTGCCTACAGATGAACAACTGAAAAACTTTCGCAACACCAACGATGCTAACCTGGTAACCCTGTATTACCAGTACGGGCGCTACCTGCTCATTTGCAGCTCACAACCCGGCGGGCAACCTGCCAACCTGCAAGGCATCTGGAATGATAAATTATCACCGCCATGGGATAGCAAATACACGCTGAATATTAATGCAGAAATGAACTACTGGCCCGCGGAGAAAACCAACCTGCCGGAACTGCATGAGCCTTTTTTAAACATGGTAAAAGAACTGTCTGAAACCGGCCGCAGCACTGCCACCACCATGTATGGCGCACGCGGCTGGGTAGCGCACCACAATACCGATATATGGCGCATTACCGGCCCGGTAGACGGCGCTTTCTGGGGCATCTGGAATGCCGGTGCTGCCTGGACAACCCAACACCTGTGGGAGCATTACCTGTACAACGGCGATAAAACCTTTCTGGCGCAGGCTTATCCGGCTTTGAAAAGCGCAGCTACTTTTTATACTGATTTTCTGGTCATGCACCCCAGATACCACTGGCTGGTAGCAGCCCCCGGCACCTCGCCCGAAAACGGCCCCAAAGCACATGAAGGCTCCAGTATAGACGCCGGTACAACTATGGATAATCAGCTGGTGTTTGATCTGTTCAGCGCTACCATACGCGCCGCAGCCATTCTGAATAAAGATGCGGCCTTTGCCGATACCCTGCGCCGCATGCGCAGCCAGCTTGCGCCTATGCATATAGGACAGCACAGCCAGCTGCAGGAATGGCTGGAAGATGCGGACAGCCCTAACGACAGGCACCGCCACATCTCCCACCTGTATGGTCTGTATCCATCTGCCCAGATATCACCCTACCGCACCCCGCAGTTATACAGCGCTGCCAGAAACACGCTGGTACAACGCGGCGATGTATCTACCGGATGGAGCATGGGCTGGAAAATAAACTGGTGGGCACGTATGCTGGATGGCAACCATGCCTACCAGCTTATACAGAATCAGCTTACTCCGCTGGGCGCAAACCCTGACGGTGGTGGCACTTACAACAACCTGTTTGATGCTCACCCACCTTTTCAGATAGATGGCAATTTTGGCTGCACATCAGGCATTACAGAAATGCTGATGCAAAGTGCAGATGGCGCTATACACCTGTTGCCTGCTTTACCCGAAATTTGGAAACCTGCCGGTAGCATAAGCGGTTTACGCGCCAGAGGTGGTTTTGAAATAGTGGATATGCAGTGGAAGGATGGAAAAATAGTCAGGGTAATTATACAATCTAACCTGGGTGGCAACCTGCGGTTACGCGTACCCAATCCACTTGCTATGGCAGGCGGTAAAACACCTGCTGCCGCCAGGGGCAATAATACCAATGCCTTCTTTTATACAGAAGAGGTGGCAACACCGGTTATATCTGCCAGAGCAACTATTACCGCACCGGAATTAGTACCTACTTTTTTATACGATATACCTACACAAAAAGGGAAACGCTATACATTGACGGCACGTTAAAATCATGCGAGGCGGCTTTTCTATTGCCAGGCAGTTGCTTTTATCGTAAGCTTATACCTATAGAAAAAGACGCCCCAGGAATGGGGCGTCTGTGCTTCTGCGAAATTAAAAAAACTGTTATTCAACCAAATCTGTTATTCATAACCAGGATTCTGGTAAGAAGCTTTTTCACTGGCCGACATTTCCATAGCATCAAACTGCCCCTGTGGAATAGGACGCAGGTAATACTTGCTATCGATAGTACGGGTAAAAGTTACCGGCGTGTGATCGCTATAGTTAGGGCCACCAATGGTAAATGTACCGCCTATCTCCTGCCATTTCTGTGTACGCACCAGATCGTACCAGCGGTAACCTTCTCCGTAAAACTCACGGGAACGTTCTGCCAGAATATAATCGATAGTAATGGTAGCAGGTGTGGCAGCAGTCATATCTGCACTGTGATCTTCCACTTTGGCTGCGTTGCCATTGTTGCTCCATCTCCACTTACCTGCTCTTGCACGTAATACATTAATCAGCTCTCTGGCAGATTTGCCGGAGGTAGTAACTGCCCCTTTCACTGCCGCTTCAGCTGCAATCAGATACAGCTCGCTGAACTTGGCAATGTTATAAGGTCTGGTGCTGCCCGCGTTAGGCTGGCCCAGGCCGGTTCCATTATCCGTGCGGTAAGGGCCCAGTTTCCATAAACCCGGATACACAATACGGTTAATACCGCTGGGGGCTATTACAAAATCAGCACGGCCGGGTAGTACACCTGCGCCTACACTGCTTTTATAAACAGCATTACTGTAATCAATAGCCTGCGCCGGATCGGCATCCAGAAAGGTAAGTATAGCACCACCATTGCTTACCGGCAGGGCGTTGGCATTGTAGAGCGTTGCATTGGTAATGCCTGCTTTTGCCCAGTTACCACGATAGGTAGTAGTAAAAGTACCATCGTAACGGGAATCGTTTGTTTTATCTGCAAAGGTGTTGGTAAACACGCCAATGGGCGGTGCCATACGCACCCATGGACGGCCCAGCGCCTGTGCAGCCTCGCGCTGAACAGAGTTTACGGTTGGTGTCCATGCCGGAGTGGTGGCACTGCTGATGGCCGTATAGTTCCAGGTAAGAAACCAGCCGGAAAAATTATCAGTGTTGCTGCCGTTGCTGTAAGTAAGGCTACCACCGTTGTACAGCTCACTGTTCTGCGTATGATCCGCATACAACAGAATTTCACTATTGCGGTCGTTAGAACCCACATTTACATCATAAAAAGTAGGTTGTAAGCCATAGGCACCTGGTGCAGCAATAGCGGCTGTAGCCACATCATAAGCAGCCTGGTAGTACCACTGCGCATTATGTCCGTTAGGATCGGTGCGGCTGGTTGCCGGATAAGTAGGTATGTTATTGGGATTTTCCAGCCACCACGCATACGTAAGGTAAGCCTTGGCCAGAAACAGCCTTGCTGTTGTCTGGGTTAACGCTCCGGTTACACGGGCAGCGGTGGGCAGGTTGCGTACAGCAGAATCCAGATCAGGAAATATGGCTTTGGTATACACTTCCGGAACGGTGTTGCGCTTAGAGGTACGAACGGTGGAGGTATTAAACTTCAACTCACCGGCACCCAGATCCAGCGGAACCCCTCCAAAAGTCTGCACCAGCAAAAAGTAATCAAAAGCCCTGAAAAACCTGGCCTCCGCTATCAGCGCAGCTGAAACACCGGCGGCAGTAGCATTTTCAATTACCCCGTTAGCTGTATTGATATAGGGGAACGTTTGAAACCAGGCAGCCCCCGCATCGTTCAGCGTGGGCGTTGGCCTTACGCCCGGAAAAGAAAAGTCGTGCGCCTGAAAGGAGCTGCCGCTGGAACCGCTCTGCCCCCAGGTGGCTTCGTCCGTACCGGTTTCGCCGTTGTTTAAAAAATAACCGTTTCCATATATGGTACGCAGGTGTGCATATAAAGATGTTAAGCCACCCATTACCCCATTGGTAGTTTTAAAATAATCAGGAGTAAAAATACTGCGGGGCGTTTCTTCCAGAATTTTGGAGCATCCTGCCAGCACTATCGCCACTGCGCAGGCACCTATACTTATTTTAGATACAATCTTATTCATATCGCAATTTTTAGAACGTTACATTTAAACCAACCAGATAACTACGTGTGGCAGGTGTATTGGTACCTACAATCAGCATACGGCGTACACCAGCTACCGCTACGTTCTGATCACCCAGTGAGTTAGGCTCAGGATCCATACCGGATTCATTCTTATACGGAGAGAAGAATACAAACGGATTTTCAAACGTGCAGTACGCTCTCATTCTGCTGATACCCGCGCTTTTCAACCACTTTTGTGAGAAGTTGTAGCCCAGGGTAATAGTACGGATTTTCATATAGGAAGCGCTGAAATAACCCAGTGTGCTGCCGTATTTAGGGTTATCACCACCTACACCACCCGGACGTGGATATTTGGCGCCGGTATTGGTGGGCGTCCAGTAATCCACACGTACGTTGTTGCCCGATCTGGAGTTGAGGTTGTTGAGGTAACCGGTAGAACCGTATAAAGCACTGGTTAAAATACCGCCGCTTTTGAAAGCGCCGATTACACTCAGTTCAAAGTTTTTATAAGCTACGCGGGTGTTAAAACCACCTTCAAAGTTGCTCTGAATATTCATTACCTGGCGGTCTGCCGCACCTATAGCGCGTGTAGGGGTGCCATCCGGGTTGCGATCACCTAAGTATTCTACTTTAATCATACCCACTTTACCACCTGGCTCCAGTATATTCATTTTTTCCTGGGCACTGTCAGCCGCATTCCACAGACCTATTTTCTTATAATCGAAAATAGCATCTATCGGGTGACCGGTAAACCACAGGTTACCTTCGTCTTTGGTTTGTCCGGATGCCAGGCTTACCAGTTTGTTACGGTTACCATAAATGTTTACACCTGCTTCCCAGGTCCAGCCATTCAGGTTATCCAGGATAATGCCGTTTAAGGTAAGTTCCATACCCTTGTTTTGCGTAGCGCCAATGTTGGCGGTATAACTACCCACACCGGATGTTGGTGGCAGGTTTACACTCAGCAATACATTATCGGTATTCTGTACATAGTATTCCAATGTACCGCTCAGGCGGTTCTTTAACAGGCTGAAGTCTACACCATAGTTCCATGTTTTGGAAAACTCCCAGCCCAGTCGTGGGTTAGGCAGTTGTGTTACATACATACCTGTGGCATAGGTAGAACCAAAGTTATACGGAGCCGTGTTTAACAAACCCAGTGTTTGATAAGGGTTGATAGACTGGTTAGAGGTTTGACCATACCCTACACGCAGCTTCAACGCATCAAACATACTGTTTTTCATGAACGACTCGTTGTTGATATTCCAGCCTGCAGAAACCGCAGGATACGCATGCCATTTGTGACCGGTAGCCAGTACAGAAGAACCATCTGAACGATAGGTGGCACTGATCATATACTTATCATCATAAGAATAAATGGCGCGCCCCATAAACGACAACAGACCACTTTGTGTATAGTTCTGGTTGGCGGGGTTGATAATGGGGTTTACGTTGGCACGGCCCAGGTTGTAGAACTGGAAGGCATCTGCCGGTATATCCTGTGCAGAGGCAGAAGAGTACCAGGAAGTAGTTTGCTGGGAAGAATACAGGCCCACAGCGTTGATTTTATGCTTGCCGGCAAAAACGCGATCATAGGTAAGCAGGTTTTCAATAGCCCAGTTAACTGTATGTGTGTTGTTGATGTTGGCAGAAGAAAGTGTAGTAGCCACACCGCTGAAAACGCCCTGGCCGGTATAGCTGCCGTAGTTGTTCTGACGGTAGTTTAAACCCACATTGGCGCGGTATTTCAAACCTTCCACACCAGGAATTTTCACTTCGGCATAAATAGAGTTATAGGAGCTTAATGCTCTTGCCAGATCTATATACTGATCGCCCAATGATTCCAGGCGCTGGCGGGTGTATACCCATTGTGCACCGGATGTGTTTTGGGTAACAATAGATTTCCAGCTGCCATCGGGGTTGCGTGGGTTAAGAATAGGCGAAAGGGCTATAGCGCTTCCGGGGCTGAGGTTGGTATTGTGGTTATTGGAATAGTTGGTATTGGTAGTTAACCCAACACGCAGCAGACCGCCCACACGTTGCTCCAGCGAGGTGCGGATAGTATATCTTTCGTAATACTGCGTGGGAATAACGCCCTGCTCTTTAAAATAACCTAAACCAACGCTGTAGTTGCCTTTTTCAGCACCACCGGAAATGTCTATACTCTGGTTGGTAATCCAGCCGGTTCTGTACAGCAGATCCTGCCAGTCGGTATTAATAGAGTCAGCCTCATCAATGGTATTGTTAAAGGTAAGTCCGTTCGCTGCCGAAGCTTTACGCAGCGCCACAAACTCAGGCCCGGTCATCATAGGATATTTACCAAACACAGTTTTGGCACCGTAAAAGCCGCTGTAGCTAAGGCGTGCTTTCTGCCCCTGTGCACCTTTATTGGTAGTGATTAACACTACGCCATTGGCACCGCGGGAACCATAGATGGCAGTGGACGATGCATCTTTCAGAATGTCGATGCTCTTGATACTGTTAGGATCGATATCACTGATAGAACCGCTGAACGGAATACCATCCAGTACAATCAAAGGATCATTGGAGGCATTGAGGGAACGGGTACCACGGATGCGGATTTGCATGTCTGAACCCGGCTTGGTAGAGGTTTGTGCCATTACCACACCTGCCACACGCCCCTGTAGGGCACGGGCCACGTTGGGTGCCGGAATTTCCGTTACCTTATCGCCGGCAATAGAAGCAACGGAGCCCGTTACATCTTTCTTGCGCTGGCTGCCGTAACCAATTACAATTACCTCATTGGTGGCACCCGCCACTGCGGTTAAAGTAACTGCAATAGATGTACGGTTGTTTACCGGTACATCTAATGAATTGTACCCTACAGAAGAAACCACCAGGGTAGCATTGGGCGAAACGGTAATTACAAAGTTTCCATTATCATCGGCAGAAACCCCTCCGGAACCTCCTTTTACCATTACGGAGGCCTGTGGCACCGGCTGCCCGCTTTCATTTTTTACCTGTCCGGTAATTTTTGTTGCATTTTGTGCATAAGCAGCAGAGAAGATAAAGGCAAATAAAACCAGCCCTACAAAAGAATACTTAAACCAGTAAGGCCATTTGTAAGGATGTACATCCTTCAGCAGACTTGACTCTGAAATACGCATAGTTTTTGGCGTTAAAAATTTACAGATAAATAGGAAGCAGGAATAAAATTACAATCGATTTCATAAAAAGTTTCTATTTCGGCCCTTTTGAATGGTCAGGCAACAATTATGAAAATGAATTGATTTAAGATCCGGCTTCTGGTTCAGCTTATTTTGGCCACCGAAAGGAAGATGGAGAAAGAGAAATTATAATACTGTTTTACAATTAGTTATGATACCAACAAGCAATCTTTCTTTCCATGGCAAGAACAAACAGATGGCGGCAACCTCTGGATTGAATACCTGAAAATTACATCCACGGAGTAAATGTAGTAATTTTTCAATCGATTACATAAAATTCGGAAAATGGCAATAACTTTATCTGCCGGCGCTTAAAACACCGCGCAAAATTGCAGCCATTTAAATACTATAACCATGAACCTGAAATGCATTACGATTGCTTTTTCAGCCGCGTGTATCTGCGGACTGTCACATGCACAAACCACAACCGGAGAAGTAAAAGACGATTTCAAACCTTCTCCTTTAAATCAGCCAGGTAAAGCCTATCCGCAGGTAAACTCGCAGGGGTATGCCCGTTTTCGCGTGCATGCGCCGCAGGCCGATAGTGTTAAAGTGAGCCTTGGCCTGGGCGGCCAGGGAGGCACCCGGCTTACCAAGGGTGCCGACGGCTATTTTACCGGTACCACTGCCGGTGCTATGGATGAGGGATTCCATTATTACCACCTTACTATTGACGGCGGTGTATTTAACGATCCCGGAGCGTTGAACTATTACGGCTCTACCCGTTGGGAAAGCGGTATAGAAATTCCGGCACCGGATCAGGACTTTTATGCACTGAAAAATGTACCCCACGGTAACGTACAGCAGATTCTTTTCCCCTCTGCAATCACCAACACCTCACGCAGAGCTTTTGTATATACACCGCCGGGGTATGGTAAAGGCAATACCCGTTATCCGGTATTATACCTGCAGCACGGCTGGGGCGAGGATGAAACTGCCTGGAGCAACCAGGGCCGCGCAAACCTGATTATGGATAACCTGATTGCGGAAGGGAAAATAAAGCCGTTTATTATTGTAATGACCTATGGCATGACGAATGAAATAAAATGGGGCGGCATCAGAGACTTTAAAATTGACACGTTTCAAACCGTGCTTACCGGAGAACTGATACCGTATGTAGACACGCATTTTCAAACCCTTGCCAACCGGGATAACCGTGCCATGGCAGGTCTTTCTATGGGTGGCATGGAAACCCATCAGATAACGTTGAACAAGCCGGAAGTATTTGGATACTATGCACTGCTGAGCGGTGGCATATACAAAACAGAGGAACTGAAAGACAAGCCCAAACCCAAATTGATTTTCCTCAGCTGCGGCAGCAAAGAACGTCCGGAAGGCGTTAAAAATGCCACTGCTGAACTGAAAGCAGCGGGCTATAATGCCGTATCTTATGTATCAGACAAAACTGCACATGAGTTTCTTACCTGGCGCAGAAGCCTGCTGGAGTTAGCTCCGCAGTTATTTAAATAATCTGTTTTAATGATACTGTTACCTCTGGCGCGTACTAGTGTACGTGTACCAGTGGTAACAGTATTACACAATGTATAACAATGAACCACAGAATAGCCATTATAGCTGTATCGGCCGCCCTGCTATGCCACTATGGTAAGGCCCAGACAGTGCCCGTTACCCCAACAGCATTCAGGCCAGCCGAAAGTAATCAGCCCGGCAAGCTTTACCCGCAGGTAAACACCACAGGCCATGTACGGGTTAGCATTGCCGCTCCGCTGGCCAACAAAGTGCAACTGGATATAGGCGGCAAAAAATACGACCTTGCTAAAGATGAAAAAGGTGTTTGGACGGGCGAATCTCTTCCGCAGGATGAAGGGTTTCATTATTACCAGCTGATTATAGACGGCGCTGCTATACCTGACCCTGCCAGCCGTTATTTTTATGGTGCCGGAAGATTGGGTAGTGGCATAGAAATACCCGCACCTGATGAGGCGTTTTACGCCCTGGAGGATGTGCCACATGGCCTGGTTTCAGAAAACATCTATTATTCTTCATTAACCCAAACCTGGCGCAGATGTTTTGTTTACACGCCTGCTGCTTACTATACCAGCAACACCTCGCGCTTTCCGGTGCTGTACCTGCAGCACGGCAGTTTTGAAGATGAAACCGGATGGGCCACACAGGGCAAGGCCAATCTGATTCTGGATAACCTGATTGCGCAGCAGAAAGCTAAGCCCATGCTGATAGTGATGGATAACGGTTACGCATTTAAACCAACAGACAGTACCAGTACCGCCCCTGCCCGGCAAGGTGCTTCCATTTTTGAAGACGTACTTATTAAAGAGGTGATTCCCATGATCGATAGCCGCTTCCGTACCCTGGCCAATAAAGAAAACCGGGCCATTGCAGGGCTTTCCATGGGTGCTAACCAAACCATGCGTATTGCCATGAACCATACCGACAAATTTGCTTATTACGGTGGCTTTAGCGGCACATCTAACTATCCTGATTCCAATGCCATTGATGTTAATCAGTTCCTGGGTGGAAAATTTAAAGATGGTGCAGCGGTAAACAAACAATTAAAAGTATTCTGGCTGGGGCTGGGTACGCGTGAACCAGTTCCTTTTCCTGCATCGGTAGGCGCTTTCCGGGCTATGCTGGATAAGCAGGGTATTAAACATGTGTATTACGAATCGCCCAAAACAGCCCACGAATGGCTTACCTGGCGGCGCAGCCTGCATCAGTTTGCTCCTTTGTTGTTCAGATAACAAAAATGCTGACGCAGTTGAGGTTCGCTTAAACGCAAAGATGCCGCCTCTTTTTTGAGCCGGCATCTTTGCTTAAAAATATCAGCCTTGTTATCAGGCCCCCTGGCCCAACTGTAACATCAGCCCGCCATCCATAACATAAGTTGATCCGGTAACATAATCGGCTGCCTCAGAAGCCAGAAACACCGCGAGCTGTGCTATCTCTTCAGGCTGGCCGGCTCTTTTCAGAGGAATGTTTTGTGTGGCCTTTTCCAGTTGCTCCTTATCATCAATTGCCTTTTGATTCATAGGCGTTAAAATCATACCCGGCGCAATGTTATTAACAGTAGTACCCGTTTCAGCCAGCTCAAGGGCCAGCGTTTGCGTAAAGCCTTTTAATGCTCCCTTTGATGCGTTGTAATCAGCATTACCAGGGGCAACCACTGCTTCGTGAATGGAGGAGATATTAATGATTTTACCCTTGCTGTTATTCTTTCTAAGATACTGTATAAACCATCTGCAGGTAAAGAATATACCATAGACATTGGTTTTCATGGTGGTATCAAACGTTTCCGTACTCATCTCCCCTACCGGAATACCGGAACCGTTTACAGCCGCGTTGTTCACCAGTATATCAAGGCCGCCCAGTTCTGCCACCACGCGATCCAATACTTCCGTAACCTGTTTTTCTTCTGTAACATCCAGGTGCAGTACCACTGACTGAACACCGTATTGCTCCATGCTTTTTTGTGTATCTAACGCCCCTTCTTCATCAGAACGATAAGTGATAGCAACTTTTGCGCCTGCAGCGGCGTAAGCAATGGCGGTAGCGCGGCCTATACCGGAATCAGCGCCGGTAATAAAAGCCACTTTATTTTGTAGTGTTTTCATAGCAGAGTGTTCTGCAATGAATAGACCAGTTTTAAACAGCTACAGCGTGTAACCAATTTCCCACACGTGCCCAAACGGATCTTTCAGCTTACCAATACGCCAATCGTCTTCCGTAGTCATCGGGCAAATTTCGGTGGCACCCAGTTGAACCGCTTTATCAAACAATTCATCGGCCCGTTCCGTTTGCAGTATTATACGTACAGGGTTATGAGCGGCAGCATCCGGGCTCAGGTTGCCATTATGCGGCTCTTCATCCGCTACATAAAAGGTGGCACTTTCTATGTCAATTACGGAGGAAATTTTCTGTTCTGGCAATGCAAACCTTTTGGTTTCCACCGCTCCAAAGGCGGCTGTATAAAACTCCACTGCCTTCTTCCCATCCTTTACCGTTAAAAACGGGCGCACAGTAGTTGTGTTGTTGCCGGCCATAGTTCACCAGGTTTTTTCCTAAGATACGCAGGTCTGCGCAATTGTCAGCCAACCATTTCACTGGCATTTATTTTGATGAGACATTTTCCGATAAAATATATTACAGAATTAGCGGACATTGCCGGCAGGTATCGCCCTGGCGGCAATTTTTATTCAACCCCTTCCGTAAAACAGGCCAGCACACATATGCAGCAGATACGCCAATACTTTGAAAAGCTGGTTACCATGACGGATACCGACTGGGATCTTTTTTCTTCCGGACTGAACGGCAGGAATTTGCCAAAAAATAGCGGCAGCTATAGGCCTTCTTATTCCCCGGCTGCAACAGATTACGGCGTGGTTGCTGATTCTGTTTTTTCTGCTGACGCTTCCGGCCAACATATACGCTTCGGTAAAGCGGGTGAACTATGAAAAGGGAACTTACGATGGTTATGGGCTCTCCTATCTTTGGTTTAGAATTCCCTTGCAGTTGTTTTTTATTGCCTGGACGTATTTACTTAGGTAAAAATCAAGCCCGCCGCCATGAAGAGCACAGTGGTATCTGGTGGTAAATGCGTAGAAAACGAACAGGAATATTAAGCTATAACATGGCGAGGCAGATATCATTCCTTAATACTTGCCAAAAAGAATAGAAACAAGCCTCAAAAGCAGAATAGAGACGATAATCTGAGGGACTTTTCCCTTCTTTGGGATATTTTTGCAATAAGACGGCGCTAAAAGGGAGAATTTATCAAATGAGTAGAATACGAATAAGGAATTTTGGCCCTATCAAAGACGGGGTTCTTGATAACGATGGTTGGATAGAAGTAAACCGTGTAACTGTTTTTACTGGTAACCAGGGCGCAGGTAAAAGCACTGTTGCCAAACTCATTTCGTTTTTTACCTGGCTGGAGAAAGACACTTTCAGGCTTCAGGCGGTGTCTGATACAAAAGCCAGAAGTGGTATACGAGTAAACCTTTCTCAGATAAACGCTTTTCGCGATAAGCTGGCTTATCAGAATATTGATGAGTACTTAAAGGAAGATACTGAAATAGAATATATCGGAGAGGCGTACCGGTTTCATTTTGCAAATGGGAATCTGGAGACAAGCATTGTTGACATACCCTCCTATCATCTTCCCAAAATCATGTATGTTCCTGCAGAACGTAATTTCGTAAGTGCTGTCAGTAACGTAAATTCCCTGAAGGGACTTCCCAGAACATTATACACTTTCGCAGACGAATTCAGTAATGCGTTAAGGAATCTTAATGGAAGAATTGATCTCCCCATAAACGATACTCAATTCAAATACGACAACATAGAAAAAACCTCTCACATAATCGGGGCAGATTACAAAGTCAGTTTATCAAATTCTTCCAGCGGTTTTCAGTCGCTTGTGCCTCTTTATCTGGTAAGCCAATATCTTGCTAATCCTGAAAATTACTCCAGCGATCGCAGTAAAAAGAATACCAGTATTGAGGACGAGAAAAGAATGCGGCAGCAGATCGAAGATATCCTAACAAATCCCAACCTTTCGGAGGATGTGAAACAGGCTTCCCTGGAATTGATTTCACGATCTTCGCAATACACTTCTTTTGTCAATATTGTGGAAGAACCCGAACAGAATTTGTTCCCGAGCTCACAGCAGCAGATGCTTTACAGCCTTTTAAAGTTCAACAATTTACAACCGGATAGCAAACTGATACTGACAACACATAGCCCATACATAATTATGTATCTTTCACTGGCCATTCAAGCCCATAGGTTGTCGGAAGAAATTACGCCGGAAAAGTCTCAGATGCTGACAACCCGGCTTAACCATATTGTTCCTTTAGAATCCCTGATTACATCAGACACCGTAAATATTTACGAGCTGTCTGAAAAGGACGGCACGATCAGGAAGCTGAAGTTTTCATACGGAGTACCCTCAGATGAAAACTATTTAAACGCTCAGCTTAACCTGGGAAACATCTTATTTGATCAACTTTTAGAAATAGAAGAAGAGTTGTAAGTATGAATTTTTTCAAACGGGAATGTCAGGAACCGCCAATTACTGATGCACAGTTTGGCATATGCGACGCAGCAGGCGGAAGAGCCTTTACAAAGACTATTAATCCTGAAACATGGACGGCAGAAGTTGAAAACCGACAACAAATACCAGTTGTTTTCACAGCTATCGATAATTGCGTCTTACAATCTTACGAGCTTGAGGAAACCGGTCGCTTCGATGGGATGCTGACTACAAACATTCACTTATATCTAGTTGAATTAAAAGAACGCCAAAACAGCAGAATCAGCAAATCAATTCAACAGCTTACTGACACAATTAATTTATTAAAGCAATCTCACGACCTGAGCCGTTTCAGGCATAAAAAGGCGTATGCGGCCATAAAAGTAAGAAGCCATCCCAACTTCCACATTATACGACACTCTGAACGACAGGAATTCTTCCAGACCTACGATTTCCGACTGGATTTGCAAACCAGGATTATACTGGATTAGGGAGATAATAAAGGAGATTTGAGGATGGAGTTCTATTCTATATTAAATCTTTCCCGCCGTCCCCGCCACCCGCTCCAGCCTGAAAGCTTTGGGACTTACGCCTCTGTTATTCCGGAAAAACTTATTCAAATGGCTTTCATCCGTAAAGCCAAACTCGTTTACAATCTCTCCCAGACGTTTATCGCTGTGTGTCAGGCGGTGCTCTATTAATGTTTGACGGTATTGGGTAATGTATTTCTGCAGCGTACTCCCGGTATGTTGCTTGAAATATTTGCCCAGGTAATTAATAGATACATTGAAATGATTACACAGGTACTCGGCGCGGAGTTTATCGGGGTAATAAATATTGGCCTGTATAAAGTTGAGGATGTTGGCGGCCTTTTGGTCGGTATTGCCACTTAACTCCAGGTGCAGAAACTTGGCAATGTTACGGGCCACCAGTACAATCAGCGTGTTTACATACTGCTGAATCAATTCCTGGTTGTAAATGTCGCGGCTTTCATATTCTCTAATGATGGCGTCTACCAACGGTTTCACCACCTGTTTGTCCACAATGTTTTTTAAAATGCAGCCCGGCTTGTGGTTGGCGTTCTGTAAAATAAACTCCAGCTTTTGAATGTTACTGGTAAGAATGCCCGATTCGCGTATGTAAATATCATTAAACCGCAAATAGAAAAAGGTGGTGGTGGTTTGTACATCAAAAGAATGGCAATCTTCCGGCGTAATCAGAAACATGTGGCCGGGATGGTAGGCAAACTGGTTCTGGTTAATGCACTGTATGCCGGTGCCTTCCACTATATATACCAGCTCAAAAAAACTGTGTTTATGCCCTGCGCACGGGCCCTCCTCCAAGGTTTTGTACTCAATGGAAAAGGGTTCATGCAAATTCTCGCGCTTCATAACATTTACCGGTTTATGGCAAAGTTATACCAAAATCCATAATTCAGGCAGGTATAGTTTTGCTATATCAAACAAGATCAGTTATGAAAGCGATAGTTGTAAGCAGCCCCGGCCCCGTTAGCCAGCTGCAGTTGGAAGAAGTAGAAAAGCCAGTTATTCAGGAAGGAGAAGTACTGATTCAGGTAAAAGCCATCAGCATTAACCCGGTGGATGTAAAAAGTCGCGCCGGCAAAGGCGTATACGGACGTTTGAAAGATCAGAATCCGTTGATATTGGGCTGGGATATTTCCGGCGTGGTAACAGCATCCAGATCGGAAGCTTTTAAACCCGGCGATGCGGTGTTTGGCATGGTCAACTTTCCCGGCCATGGCAGAGCCTATGCAGAATATGTGGCGGCACCGGCAGCACACCTGGCTTTGAAACCAGACAATATTTCCTTCGAAGAGGCTGCGGCTGCTACCCTTGCGGCATTAACCGCCTGGCAGGCTATGGTACACAACGCTAAAGTACAGGCTGCGCAAAAAGTACTGGTGCATGCGGCGGCGGGTGGTGTAGGGCATTTTGCGGTACAGCTGGCCAAACACCTGGGCGCACACGTAACAGGTACTTCCTCTGCCCGCAACAAGGCGTTTGTACTGGCATCCGGTGCAGATGCACATATTGACTATACCACGTACGACTGGGCCAGCCACCCGGAAGAGTTTGATTTTGTATTGGATACCATTGGTGGCGATACCATTGAACACTCGCTGCTGGTAACGAAAAAGGGCGGCACCGTCATCAGTATTCCTACGGGATTGAATGAAACAGTTACTGAAAAAGCAAAGGCCAAAGGGGTACATGGTTATTTTATGCTGGTGCAATCCAATGGTGCCGACATGCAACAACTGGCTCTTTTGCTGGAGAAAGGTATTTTAAAAGCGCATGTATCTAACACGTATCCTTTTACAGAAATGGCCAATGCGCACCTGCAGCTAGAAAGCGGCCGCACCATAGGCAAAGTAGTAGTAACCCTTTAATCCTCACCTTATATTTTAATGATATGAAAAATTACATAGCAGCCATAACACTGGCGTTATTAGTAGCAGGCTGTTCCGGCAACCCCGCCGCAGATAAAAGCGATAACAGCAATAAGGCAGATAGCATTACCGCACCCACCCTGGAAGCAGTTTTTGCAGATAGCACCTACCAGTTAACAGGTGTTGCCGTAAGCACCCATGGGCGCGTGTTTACCAATTACCCCTACTGGCTGGATCAACATGCTTATTCCGTTGTGGAAGTAGTAAATGGTAAAGCCTTGCCTTACCCGGATAGCAGCTGGAACAGCTTTACCAAAGGTGAAAACGGGCAAAACAAATTTGTATGCGTGCAGAGCGTGGTAACGGACGATAAAGGCAACCTGTGGGTAGTAGATGCGGCTGGTATTGGCCTGGGAGCAGTGTATCAGCGGAGCAACAAAGTGGTAAAGATAAATCTGGCTAATAACCGTATTGAACGTATTTACCGCTTCCCGCAAAATGTGGCAGGTGCAGATGTGTACCTGAATGATATCCGTATAGATAATCAAAACGGATTTGCATATATGACAAGTTCGTCCAATGGTGGTATTGTGGTGTTGAACACTAATACCGGTGAATCCCGTTTTGTAATGGGTAACCATACCTCTGTACTGTCAGACACTGCATACCATTTTTCCCCCCTGGGCACAGAGCTGCAGAAAGGTGATGGCAACGTGCTGAAAGTAAACTCCGATGGTATTGCACTTACGCCTGACAACCAATGGTTGTATTACAAACCGCTTACAGATGACAAACTATACCGGATAAGCACCGCTCTGCTCCGCAACTTTCAAACACCGTTACAAACTATTGCAGACAGTGTAAAAGACCTGGGGCATTTTGTTACCACAGACGGAATGATCTTCGATAACAAAGGCAACCTGTATCTGGGCGATCTGGAAAAGAGCAGCATTGTAAAAATTACGCCCGATCTCAAAATTCAGACCCTGGTTACGGATACCGCACGGCTTATCTGGCCGGATAGCTACAGCATTTCCCCCGATGGCTACCTGTATATCTCCACCTCCCAGATACAGTGCATGCCCTGGTTTCATAAGGGTACGGATAAAATACAACGCCCTTTCCACATTTACCGGTTAAAAATCTAAAAGCCCCTCTCATGAAAAATTTACTAGTCGCAGGTGTTATTGCACTTGCCCTGCCCTCCTTTGCCCAGGATGTACAGCATTTTAAATTAAACGCCTTGCCTGTTAAACAGGTTAACGCGCTGCTTACCCGCAGCACCATCTCCGGCGAAGCGGGCACCATTGGTTATTTTACCTATCAGAAAGGTGCGGTGGTGCCCATGCACCAGCATTTGAACGAGCAATACTCCCTCATCACCAAAGGCAGCGTAAGCGTATCTATAGGCGGTAAAGAGATAATTGTAAAAGCCGGAGAAGGCATTATTATACCCGCCAATGTGCCGCACAGCTTTACAGCTCTGGAAGATGGTACGCTGGATATTGATTTTTTTGCCCCCGCCCGCATGGATTGGCTGGCTGGTACAGATAACTATTATACCGCCACTGCTACCACAAAAGATACTGCCACATGGAACGGCCATACAACCCGGCCTGAAATGTTTGCCACCGTAAGCAATGCCGTAGGCAACATCAGCTTTACGCCCCGTGGCGAGCTGGTGTATAGCCACCACCCGTTTTTTAACCCCGATATACGGGTAATGAAATACGATGCGGAAAACAAACGCAGCACACCTTTCCCCAACCTGGCCTGGAACACGCCCCGCAGTACCGACGATCAGTACCTGAGCAGTATATTGGGTATTCGCAATGATGCCAATGGCATTATCTGGATGCTGGATATGGGGCAGCGCAATAACATTACCCCCAAACTGGTGGGATGGAACACGCGTACCGATCAACTGGAGCGCATTTATTACCTGCCCGCTACGGCGCTGGTACCCGAATCGCAGCCCAATGATATGGTGGTAGATACCCGGCATGGTGTATTTGTAATAGCCGATGAAGGCATTGGCAACGGTGGCGATGGCAGCAAAGCTTCACTGATTATAGTGGATATGAAAACAGGAGCAGCACGCCGTGTGTTGCAGGGCACACGCACTACCCGGCCGGAAAACACGCCCACTATCATCAGCGGCAAACACCTGTCGGTAAACCATAAAGACCTGCTGGTGGGCTGCGATGGCATTACGGCTGATGCCAGTTTTGAGTGGCTGTATTATGCACCGCTGAACGGCAAAAACTTATACCGCGTGCGCATGGAGCACCTGTTAAATACGCAGCTTACTACCAGCGCACTGGATACCCTGGTAGAAACATACGCCACTAAACCCAATAACGGAGGCTTGAGTATAGACGTGGAGGGTAACCTATATCTTACCAGTATGGAAACCAACAGCGTTACTGTTATACTGGCGAAAGACCGCAGTGCACACCTGCTGGTGGCGGACGATAACCTGCTGTGGCCCGATGGCGTTAGCTATAATGCGGCTGATGGTTATATGTATGTTTCAGCCGCGCAGGTACACCTGGGGGCTGTGTTTAACAAAGGACAAAACAAAGCCAAAGCGCCTTTTTACATTTACCGTTTTAAACCACTGGCAGCGGGCGTACCTTATAAATAGCATCAAACGCAGGTTGCGTAGTTCTGTACTATTCTTTCCGGTAAACGGACTATTTCCCCGGCTGTAATCGCCTCAACTTTGACTTATCAAAACAATCAAAAATATTCATTTATGAGCAAGACAATCTTTATAACCGGTGCATCCAGAGGCTTTGGTAAACTGTGGGCAGAAGCTTTTTTAAAACGTGGCGATAAGGTAGCCGCCACCTCCCGCAACATTGCCAGCCTGCGAAGTCTGGCTGATACGTATGGCGATAACTTTTTGCCTATTGCCTTAGACATTACCAACCGTGAAGCAGGCATTGCCGCGGTAAACCAGGCATACGATTACTTCGGCAGTCTGGATGTGGTAATCAACAACGCAGGTTACGGCGTGTTTGGTGCTATTGAAGAAGTAAGTGAGCAGGAAACCATAGATATTTTCAACGCCAACGTGTTTGGTACCCTTTGGATTACACAGGCGGCGCTGCCCATTTTCCGCAAACAGAAGCATGGACATATTATACAGCTATCCAGCGTACTGGGTGTGTGGACGCTGCCTACACTCGGTATATACAACGCCACCAAGTTTGCCGTAGAAGGCTTAAGCGAGGCACTGGCCAGCGAGGTGGCTGAGTTTGGCATTCATGTAACCCTGCTAGAACCGAATGGTTATACTACCGATTTTGGTGGTGCCTCTGCCGTACAAAGCAAAGCAATAGCTGCATACGATGGTATTAAATCGGGCCTGGCTACCGCAGAAGGCTTGTTACCTGAAGACTATGGCAAGCCGGAAGCTACAGTACCCGCCATACTTAAACTGGTAGATGCAGTAAATCCGCCACTACGTTTGTTCCTGGGTAAATTAGGATATACCAAAACACAGCGTGTGTATAAAGAAAAACTGGATACCTGGAAAGACTGGGAAGAGGTGGCTGTGGCTGCGCATGGTTAGTACATTACATAGGCTGCAACAAAGCGCACCGGATTTTGAATCCGGTGCGCTTTGTTTTATTTACACAGGTTGTTACCGCAACGCATCAATTGCACCCGCCAACTCTTCCCTTATATTGGGCATAGAACTCACCAGCTTTTGAATATTGCCTTCCTTATCTATAACAATGCTGATAGGCCATGAGGCAATGTGGTATTTCTTATCCACCTCACCGGAACCAGGTAATAACGTATAAGTAAAGCTATGATTCTGTAAAAACCGGTTCACTCTGGCTGCATCGTTAAATGTAAGGCCCAGGAATACTACATTCCTGTTCTCATAAGTCTTTACCAGTTCATTCAGGTCGGGCATTTCCTGAATACAGGGCGCGCAGGTAGTGAACCAAAAATTCAGTACCACTACTTTACCACGCAGTGCTTTTAAACTCCAGCTATTGCCCTGTAAATCTTTCAGTTCAAAATCCGGCGCGGGTTTATTGAGCATAGCATCATACGCCAGTTTGCTTGCCTCCTGCCGCCTGCGGCTTTCCTCCTTCATTTGTGCTGTTTCCCTTACCAGGTATATAATGCCTTTTTCGTCGTCTGCTGTTTTTTTCATAAACGTCATATTGCCATCGCCCCAGGATCTGGAAACACTGTCCAGTTTATCAGCTGGCAGCACGCTGCCATCCGGCATTATAAAGGTGGGAGTTTTGGACATGGTTATTTTTTGTCCGGTAGCCTGCGCATTGGCATTATAGAAAGCGCTTACGCTGAAAAGGAATGCAATGATGATAGAATGTACTTTTTTCATAAAATTATTGTTTTGATAGTTGTGTAATTAGTGGTTCCCTGTATTGTGATAACAAAGCTAGCAACCTCTTTTCCGTTGAATGTTAACTGTGGAAGCGGGAATACTAATTGCCGTTAACACTTGTGCTAACAAACAGATTTTCAATGGTTATTTTCTGTGTTAACCGGAGTTAACACTATATATTCAGCAGATGGTCTTTCGTTGTGAGGAGATAACGACTTTTGTACAACCATCACTAAAATGGTATAGGGATGAAAAAAAGATTACGTTATATATTTTTCATTGCAGCGTTTACGGCCGGGGGTATTATTATCTGCCAGCTTTACTGGGTTTATTTTAATTATAAAACAGCCAGATCCAACTTTAACCAAACAGCTACCCTATCGCTAAGGCAGAGCATTGACAGTTGTTTGCTCGGCCAGGATACCCTGCCTGCCTCTCTGGCCGATAAAAAACCAACGCTTACTTTTATGATGACGCAAAAGGCGAACGTTATGCGCGCTGCAGCCCGGGATTCAGCAGTCAGGCCACGGCAGCCTACATATACCATGCAGCTGAATACGGTAGAAATAAATGAAGATCAGCTTCCGGGTGTAAGAACGTTGGTGGCCCGCCTGTTTTCTCAACGCAGTAACAAAGCGCTTAGTCTGGAAAAGCTGAACCATTTTTTTGAGAAGGAGTTGTTACGAAATGGTATTACAGAAGCGTTTATACTTACTATAGAACGGAGCGGAAGAAGCCTGCTTCCGGGAGGAATAGAAGCTACCGTAACTTTAAACAAAGAGCCCGTTATTGTAAAGGCGGAATTGAAAAACAGGAATGCTTTTTTTTTAAAAATGAACTTTCTTCCTGCACTGGTATCCACCTTACTCATTGTTTTATCAGCAGGCAGTTTGTATTATATGGGGCGTATTATCAAAAGACAAATGCAGCTGGACGGCATGAAAACGGATTTCATCAATAACGTGGTTCATGAACTGCGCACGCCGTTAACCATTCTCAAATCGTCTAACGAAGCGTTGTCAAGCTTTGGGGCAGCCGGCGATGAAGCATCGCTGAAGCGCTACCTGGGCATCAACACCCTTGTTATTGAAGATCTGGATAACAATATTGAACGGATTTTGGATTTTAGCCGGTCGGAACAAGGCAGGCGGTTGCCGGTAACCGAAACGATAGATCTTGTTCCTGTTTTACACCAGGCACAATTACGGTTTAGTCAGGTAAACAATGCTTCTATAACCATCATGGCTGACGAGGCCCCCTTCCCTATAGTTACAGACCCCGTTATGCTGGGCATTATTCTTACCAACCTGCTGGATAACGCTATTAAGTATTCTCCGCAGCAACCTGTAATCGGCATTGCTGCCAGGCGTGGCGATAAAAAGTGGCAGCTGGAGGTGAGTGATCAGGGCATGGGTATTCCGCGTGAGTCTTTGCCTTACATTTTTGATAAGTTTTACCGGGTACCCACCGGCGATCTGCATGATATAAAGGGATACGGCATTGGCCTCACCTACATTAAACAACTGGTTACAGACCTGAACGGTAATATTGAAGTAGCCAGTAAACCGGGTAAAGGCACTACATTCACGCTAACATTTTATCAATAATGGAAAACATAAGAGTTCTATTGGTAGAAGATGAGCAGATACTGGCTGCGATTATTAAGGAATCTCTGGAAAAGAGAGGCTTTCTATTGGAGACTGCTAAAAATGGCGTGGAGGGCTGGGATATGTTCAAAACATTCCGGCCGGATGTGTGCGTAATAGATATCATGATGCCCCGCAAAGATGGCTTCTCCCTTATTTCCGAGATTCGTGTTGTTGATGAAGATATTCCGCTGATTGCGCTTACGGCCAGAACACAGGCGGAAGATGTGGTAAAAGGTTTTGAACTGGGGGTTGATGACTATATGAAAAAGCCTTTCAGTATGGAAGAGCTTATTCTGCGGTTAAAGGCGCTGGTACGCCGCAAGGTGGGTAAACCAGGAGAATTCCGCCCCGCAAATATGCAGGTAGGCAGGTTTACTTTCCGGCATCAGTATCTGGAGCTTTCCAATGGCGCGGAAGTACACACGCTATCGCAACGGGAAGCTGATCTTTTGCTGCTGCTGGTTCAACAAAAGAATCAGCTGCTGGACAGAAAGCTTGCGCTTATTAAACTATGGGGAGAAGATAATTCACTCACCGCCCGGAGTATGGATGTATATATTACACGCCTACGGAAGTTTTTCAGGGAAGATTCTTCCATTGAAATTATCAATACCAGAGGGCATGGCTATTCACTGATAGAGCATGAAATGCGTTAAGCACGCTACCGCAACTAATACCTCCCGCAGAAATTCAACAATATGCTATTAAAAAAAGCGGATGCTTTCGTTTCCGGAAGCATCCGCTTTTATACTAACCGTTCTGGCTACTGTTTTCTTTTATTCAGGTACGTCAACCGGTTCTTTACTGGCCTGGTAGTTAATGCCTTGTTCTGCAATATCTGTTAAAAGTGCATCGGTATCTTTTTCTTCCTCCAGCGTTTCTTCCAGCAAATCAGCAAGCTCGTCCTGATCCATGGTGCGCGCAAGTTGTGCAAGACTACCATAACAGGCCATTTCGTAATGCTCCACTTTCTGGGCGGCGATAATTAAAGCCACATCACGCTGAGCAGTTCCTGCTTCCGTTTCGTCAATTACCTGCCAGCCTTCATCAAATATGCCCTGTAGCCCTACGCAAAGTTCGGGCTGTGCAGGTTGTTGAAGTAAGTTAAATACTTCGTCAAGACGCTGTATATGTGTATTGGTCTGGTGAAGGTGTGTTGAGAAACATTCTTTTAAGGCATCCGTGGTTGCTTCGTCACGCATGGTAGCCAGCACTGCTACCAGATGGGTTTCGCCCCAGTACATTTCCCGTAACATGGTGTTAAAGAATACCTCCAGTTTAGAATGTACCCCGGTTTCTGTGTTTTCCATAGTATAATTTTAATGTATGATTGTTCACCGGTATTATCAGTAAAATCATTCCGTGCCTTTACCGCGTTTTTAGAAGGCATTTACATTACTATTAATACCCATGTTCCGCTGAATGGGTATCTGAAAGGGCATTCATCGGAATAAAGTAGCTGCTATTCCCATTGAACAGGGCTCCGGATCACTTTGGCGGGGTTACCTCCTATCAGACTGTTTTCCTGGGTAAAAACACCCCGTACAATGGAACCGGCAGCTATAACACACCCGTTGGGTATCACCGTACCTTTATAAATCTTCACATCACAGCCTATCCACACATGGTCACCCACAATTATTTCAGCGGGCTTACTGTTTTTACCTTCGTATTGGATATGGTGAAAGTCTTCATCCAGAAACTGACAGTTCCACGATATCACACAATCGCTTCCGATAACCAGTTTATGGCTGATTACAAAAGTGCTCATGGCGTTGATGTATCCGTTTTGCCCAATGATAACGGTGGCATTTTCTGCAATATCAAAACGGCAGCCCCTTCCTATAGTGTGGTTTCCTTTAAAGAACAGGGTGCCGCGGATATTGAGATAGGTAACATCTTTGTTGTGAACAAACCGGGCATTGCCCAGCCCTATTTGCAGTATGGTGTTGCTGGTAATATTCTGTACGCCTTTAATAATCACTCTTCTGTGCATCAGAATATTTTTACCGTACTGTATTTTATGCTTCAGAAAATAAAACAATACCAGCCAGAAGCTGGCATCTGCCTGCCTGCATACCCGGTACATTCTGAAAATATTGTTAGCAGGCATTCTCCTCCCCCTTTAATACATTGTATACTGTTTTACAAATAATGTTAACATCGGTTTTCAAACTCCAGTTTTCTACATACCAGATATCGTATTCAATCCGCTTTTGCATCTGGCGGATGTTTTTAGTTTCGCCTCTGTATCCGTGTACCTGCGCCCAGCCGGTAATACCGGGCTTAATAAACTGCCGCACCATGTATTTTTCAATCAGTTGCGAATACTCGTCTGTATGCTTCAGCATATGCGGCCTGGGGCCTACAATGCTCATATCGCCCCTCAATACATTTAAAAACTGCGGAAACTCATCCAGACTGGTACTGCGTAAAAGCCTGCCAATACGTGTAATACGTTCATCATTTTTCTGTGCCTGTATATGGTCTGAGCCGTCATTCACATGCATGCTTCTGAATTTGCGGATATGGAAGGGGATATTGTTGGCTCCGCTTCTTTTCTGAAGAAAGATGATTTTGCCTCGTGTTTCCAGCCATATAAACACCGCTACCAGCGGAATAAGCCAGGAAATAACCATAATCAGAACCAGCAGGCTGAATACGATATCAAACAGGCGCTTGATAATACGATTATTCACATGCTGTAGAGGCTCTTTCTGCAATGAAATAACCGGTATCTCCTGCAGGTATTGCACTTCTGTATGTTTATTCATATATACCCCCATGTTGGGCACTATTTTAAAGCGCACACAATGCTGTTCGGCCTGTCTCGCCAGTGCTTCCACATAGGCTGTATTGTCCGGCGTTACCGTGGCATATATTTCGGTGATGCCATATTGCATGCACACTTCCATCACATGGTGCCGGTTGCCCAGTATAGGATACCGGGATAATTCATGCACGCCGGACTCATCTTCACAATAGCCCACAATTTTTTTGTTGATGTTATCAGCCTCCAGTCGCGTTACCAGCTGAACAGATAGCTCGTTATAGCCTACTATCAGTATTTTATGGGCATGAAAATGTTTGCTTCTGTAGAAGTTAAAAACAATACCGCTGGCTAGCCGGCCAGCAAACAATACCAGATGCAGCAGCAACAGCGCTGCCAGGATAGCGGGAAGGGGCCATGCCTGGCGGAAGAAATAAACACTGATAAGGGAAAAAAACAGAAAGAATACCACCCATGACTTTCCGGAACAGTTGAGCCGGGAAGCAGGCGACAGTATATATTTCTCATCGTAAATATTACATACCATGGCAGCTGATAACCAAACCAGATTAAGTATGGCAAATTGGTTGAAAACCGGAATATGCGCCGGATAATAAAGACTGTACCAGACAGAAAGCAAAGAAAAGGTAAGATTGACCAACACCAGATCCACCAGCATTAAAATCAATTTTAGATTTTTCACAAAAGGTGTAGTCATTTTAATTGATTTTAGGCCAGACAGTTGGTCGTATTTTCCGTAACTGAATCCTGCAAAGTTCTGCTGCCAGCAGATACAGGAATTTGCTGTTGGTGAAGGTATACCGCTGAAACAGTCTGCCGGGTTCCTGCATCAGACGGCACAGCCATTCAAATCCTATCTGCTGCACCCAAACCGGCGCCCGCTGCTGCATGCCCAATATCATAGGAAGGGCCCCGCCTATACCCAGCATTACAGCAGGAAACTCTCCCTTCATTTCATGCATCCAGGCCTCCTGTTTGGGACAGCCCAGCACCACAAACACAAAGTCAGCACCCGACAAACGGATAGCATCTGTTACGTCTTTCTTTTCCGTAGGTTCCAGCTGCCTGAAGGGGGGTGAAAACATACCCGCTACCTGCAGGCCCGGATAGTTGAGCTTCAGGTAAACAACGGCACTATTCAGCATTCGCTGTGTGCCGCCATAGAAGAATACTTTTTTCTGGCGCAACAGGCAGGCGCTTAATACGCGCCTCATTACCCCCGTTCCATCAATACGCCCCTGTTTAATGCCATACATGAGCCCAAAGCTTTTGGCAACCGGAAAGCCATCCGGCGCTACTATATCGGCACTATTGACCACATTGTTAAACGTATGGGAGTTATAGGCCTCTACCAGCATATGCACATTGGCAAAACAGATATAGGCAGATTGTTTGAGATCGCTGAACTGAAATATTTCATCTACAAAATCCTGCTGGGTACCAACAGAAACATTGATAGACAGAATGTGTTTTCTGGCAAGCATAATAAAGTATTTATAAGGTATAGAAAAAGAATGCCGGCTTGTGTAGCAGCATATTTTATGCAACAGACTTACTATACAGCTGATTTAAACTGTATACATATTTTTGCACAGAAAACCTATCGAGGGTGGCAGCCCTTGCGTTGAGGGCCATCCGTTTTAACTCTGCCGGCTGGCGGTGCAGCAGCTCCAGGGCACGTACCAAAGGTGCGGAATTGTTTTTCTCCACCAGAATGCCGGTTTCATTGGTGGTAACCACACTGCCCATAGAACCATCACTGGTAACAACTGGTACCAGCCCTGCCGCCATCGCTTCCAGTAATGCCACCGGCAGCCCTTCTCCATATAAAGAAGGTAGTATAAATACCTGTGCCTTCATTAATATATCAGTTTTCTGCGCTCCGCTTACAATGCCCATATAGGTTACCTGATCAGGATAGGCCTGCTCCATCTGCAATACATCGGGCAGCAGCGGCCCCATACCGCAGAATATAAACTGCACACCGGTAGTTCCTTTTATCGCCAGCATTCTCACAGCCTCCAGGATTATCTCAATACCCTTTGATGCATGCAGGCGGCCCATAAAAAGAACGGTTAACTGCTGGCTGGTACGGATTTGCCTTTCTAATTTTCCAAACGATGCATCCACAGTATTCTCCAGCACCATCACCTCGTTTAAAGCATATTCTTTTTTGAGGGATTCTTTTTCCAGGCTGCTTAAACATACAATGCTGTGCGAACGTACATACATGCTTTGTATCATTGCTTTAAGCATTGGGTTAACGGGCTTTTGTAATAGAAACCGGCCTCCATGCAAATGCAGCAATACTTTTTTTCCAAATAACCGTACAATGGAAAACGCCAGAAACTCTCTGATAATGGAGGGCGGATTCAGGGGCAGATTCAGGTGCACCAGGTTTATTTGCTGTTTGTACAAGATATTAGCCAGCTGAAAATAGCTTTTGCCAATGGTCAGTACACGGTTAAGTATGCCTGTGGCGCCATCTTCCCTACCTTCCAGAAAATGCACATACGTATTTGATTTGTTGTTGTCAATAATGGTATTGACTACCGCTGCTATGCCGCTTACGTTTTTATTCACGTCTAAGCTGGGCGCTGTTATTAATACATTCATAATTTATAGTGTTTTAATAGTTTTAATAATACGGCCGGGGTTACCAGCCACAACCACACCGGAAGGAATGTCTTTTACTATCACAGAGCCAGCACCTATTACCACTTCATTGCCCACGTATACATCTCCTATAATACACACATTGCATCCCACTTCTACATAGTCGCCTATGTGTGGGCTCCCCCCTCCTGCTTTGGCATTGCCAATGGTGGTTGACTGGCGTAATACACAGTGTTTACCTATCACTACCGCTTCATGCACAATCAGCCCAATACCATGATAAATCCGCAGCCCCGGCCCGATGTTGATGGTGCAGGGCAACTCCAGCGAAAAGAACATACGGGTAAAGTGTTTGTAAAAAAAGAGATAGGGCCAACAGAGTATTTTCAGGTATCTGCGGCCGTGGCAATAGGCGGCTGTTCTAAAGAGGATCATAATAATAGCCCCTGTGGTATTTCCTTTATTGGCTATGTAGTCCTGCTTTATATAGTGGATAAACCCAGTGGGCTGGTATGGGTTAAGCGCCTGCTGCATGTACGGCATTTTGGTAGGCGTTCATATATCGCGTTGCACAGGCAGTAATGGCGTATCTGGCCTCTATATGTGGCAGGGAAGCCTGCATAGCAGCCCCTGCTCGTCCCTGCTGCCATAGCTGTATTAGTTTGTATAGCTGATTGCCGCAATCTGTTATATTTCCATTTTCAAACAGCAAACCTGCATCAATAACGTCAATGATGTTTTTAGGCCCGTCTATATCGGATGCCAGTACGGGCAGCCCTGCCACCAGTCCTTCTACAATGGTTAGCCCAAACCCCTCATACCGCGAAGGCTGTATCAGTATATGATAATCGCAAAGATGGTTGAGTATCCATTCCCTGTCTTTCTCTCCCACCAGGCGCACTTTGTTCTGCAGCTGCATTTGGCCCGTCAGTTGCCGCAGATAGGATTCTGAAACACCGGCGCCAATAAAATCCAGCGTCCAGTTGGTACACCCATATTGCTGAATAATATATTGCAGGCTTTTGAGCAGAATATCCTGCCCTTTTTTTTCGTGCTGCAGCCTGCTCAGCTGTACCAGCCGCACAGGTTTGCTGGTAACTGCTTCATAATCTGTTCGCCTGCGGAACAAAGCCACCGGTATACCGTTATCAATTTGTATAACAGGCGGTGTAATGCATTGGGCAACCACTTCCAGGTATACCGCTTCAGAAATAGCAATAAGGCAATCGTATTTATTATGCCAGGTAACCGGTATGCCCATATCGTGCACGGTGTAAAACAGCTTCGCCTTTTTTCTCCACCGGATAATACCTGCCATATTGGGCTCGTGGCAATGAATAATATCGGCATTATACTTCATCAGCAACAGGTTTAACCGTATAAACGGCTTCCAGCTGCGACTACCCTCCTTGCGGTGCAGATAATGAATTTTAATGGAAGGATGCAGTTGTTTCAATAATTCCACATTCCAGTCATTCACAATAATCAACACCACTTCATGGTGTATACACATTTCATTAAGCAGCCCTACGGTAAGCACCTGTGCGCCGCCAGACTCCATGGTAAAAAGGCAATGAACCAGTTTCATAGTTGTCGGTTAAAATTTCAGGAACGGATCATTTTTTTGATAGCGGCTTTACACATGTACCACTGCAGCCGCAGGTTATTGGGAGAGAATGCGCGCATCTGGTGTAGTTGCAGGGTTTTCCGGATATCTCTGAAAAAACGGAGCCCGCCGGTGGTGGTTTTAGAATTCTCCCACAGCCGGAAAGCGGCCAGCGCACGCTCATCGTAATAGTAAATCTTCCCTTCATCCAGCAGTTTCAGCCACAAATCCAGATCCATGCAGTAGTGCTTGTTCTCATCCAGAAAGTTTACTTTGTTCACCAGTTCAGAGCGGTAAAAAGATCCCTGCTGCACCACACAGTAATCATGCTGCACCAGCGTATCTTTATCTTTGATAACCTTTTTTATTTCGCCCGTTTTTTCATCCCTGCTATCGATAAGGTCTATCATGGCCGGGTAATAAATGCTGCCGTCGGGGTGGCTATTGACCAGGCTGACTATTTTTTCCACGCAGTCGGGGTATAAAATATCATCGGAATTAATCCAGCCCACCAGACTGCCGGTAGCCAGCCGGAAGCCTCTGTTAATGGCATCTGACTGCCCTTTGTCTTTTCCATGAAACACGATATGGATTCTGTCTTTATACCTGTTTACTATTTCCATAGTATTGTCGGTAGACCCGCCGTCCATAATAATGTATTCAATGTTAGCATAAGACTGTTGTAATACAGACTGTATGGTTCTCTCGATAAACTGCCCCTGGTTATACGAGGGCGTAATAATAGATACTTTCATATGTAGGATGGTGCGGTAAGCGGATAAGTAAAAGAGGGCGCTGCGGGGGCTACCTGCCGCAGGCCGTAAGCATAGGCGGCAAACAGCATGAGCATGCAGGTGGTATAAGGCTGCAGTATGGCTGTACCATAAAAGGAGGTAATAAACAGCACTACAATAAACAAAATACCAATCTGTACAACAGGCTCGGTTTTAAAAGCCAGAAATTTTATCAGGAATGCCAGGTAATACAAAATAAAAAATACAATACCGGCAATACCAAACTGAAGTATCATTACCGACCAGATGATGTCTCCCGTATCTACCTGTTTTACGCCATTGTTGTCATCGGGCAGGCCGATATTAAAACGCAACAGGCGCGTTTGCCGCGAATCTTCCGTTAAGAGGCCAATGCCCAGCCAGGTGGTTACGGGGTTGGCCAATACATACTGCAGCCGTTCCACAAACAGGTACCACCGGAACTCGGTAGTAGAAAGTTCGTTTGCCTCCAGGGCATTCAGGGTAATGGGCGACACACTCATAGCAGCACCCGACAAGTCTTTAAACCCTTCTGAAAAGCGGCTTTGCGGAAGGGTTTTTACAATATTAAAAGCCAGCACCACTATACCGGCATATAACAGCAGCCGCGCAGGCTTTACTTTTTTACTCAGAAACAGATGCAGTGCATAACAACACAGAATGGACAGAAGCAGGTTACGGTGCTGCGACAATAGTATTGCCAGCATATTGATGCCCAAAAGCAGGTGTTTACCCCACAGCCCAAAAGTGGCTTTGGAAAAGAAAAAGAAGAAGAACACCGGGAAAATAAATACAGGCAGATTGTAGTACCGCGTGGGGTATCCTTCGTCATTGGTATATACCAGGTCACTGCCTACCATATTCAGCAACCCCTGCCCTACAAACGGCTGCACGCAATACACCAGCGAAGCCACTGTTGTGGCGTAGATCACCCACCGGAATATTTTCAGCAGATCCTGTAACGAAAGCTGTACAAAAGGAAACAGCACCAGAAAGAAGATATAATTACGCCATACCCGCATGCTGATGAGCGGTTCTACCCTCCGGTAAAAAATACTGTATGCCAGCAAAAAAAGAAGCGCCACTGCAAACAGAAGAATATTACGATAGCTGCTCCATGCACGGTTTTGAATAAACACGCCGGGCGATAGCAGCAATAAGGCTGCACAAAATAACAGCAGCCAATCGTACGGCTTTGTAATGCCAACAGGCGGCATTACAAACAGGTATACCGGAAGCAGCTGAAAACCCGCAGTAGCTATGGTGAACAGGATGCACACGCACAGGTAACGTTTGGCGGCATTGAAAAACAGGTACAAGGCCAGCAGAAACAATATTACCCCTATCATACCGCGGCCAGTTTATGCATTAACACCATTTTTTTTATAAAGCGGGCGGGGTTACCTGCCCACACTTCATCATCGGGTATGCTTTTGGTTACCACGCTACCGGCGCCAATTACGCTGCGGTGGCCAATGGTTACGCCTTTTAGTATTAAGGTATTGGCTCCCACAAATACATCATCTCCTATGGTAACCGGAACGGTGTTAATACTGGATTCCACATGCGCACGCCTGTCTTCAAAACCAAGAGGATGAAAATCTGTATCCCAGATGCACACATTACCGCCAAAGTTTACATGATGGCCTATAGTAATGGCATTGGCGCAGTAGATGGTGGTACCGGACAGCCCTGCATGATTGCCTATTACCAGTCTGGCCCCGGGCCCGATAAAGAGCGAGCATTTTTTAGACAGTCCCACATAATTGGAATACGGGCTGCTGCGGAAAGTAACCCCATAGCCCAGCTGACAGTAACCGTTGTTGTTTACAATCAGCAGGCCGTGTATTTCCGGAAACTGTGTATATACAATACGGCCGCGTTTAATCGCTACGTAATTCCGTATATATTGCAGCCACCTGCCCGGTGCTTTCAACAATAGTAGTAATGTAGACATAGGTACATTTATTTGAGGGAAACGTTTTTGGTAAGGTGGCCGATAGCCTTTATGGTTACCAGTTTGAAATAGGAATAGCGGAAGAATTCGGCTTTAAAAAGATGGATAGACATTTTCTTGAGGGTGAGGTAGAAAAACAAACAGTTACAGCATTCAGCCACCAGCCAGGAGATGGCTCCGCCCCTTATACCTATAAAATGCCCCAGCGCCACGGCTGTTACAAGGCCCAGCACTGCGCTGGTAAGGGTAATGCGAAAAAACTGTTTATCCAGCTGCAGGTTTAGCAAGGCCTGCACCCCTAAAAACGAGTTAACACTTACCAGAAACGGCACAAAGCTGAGCATTCTGAAAACAGGTACAGCCGGTAAAAACTGTGGCCCGTAAAAAAGAGGAATGATAAAAGGGGCCATGATAAAGAAAACCAGGCTGTACATAAAACTGAATAGTAAACCCACGGGCATAATACTCTGCAGATCGCTGATGCCCTTATTACGGTTGATACCAAAAGAGGCGGATATAAAAGGATATAGTGCCTGCGTTAATGGTATAGATAATAAGCTGATGGCCGTTATAATAAGCCGGTAGGCCGCTGAATAGTAACCTACCTGCGTAACAGTTACAAAAATGCCAAGGATAATAATAGTGGTATTGGAATACAGGTTAATGGTAATCATGGAAAAGAACAGATTGCTCCCCTCCTTTAATACTTTCACCATGTTTTTCCAGTTTGGTGCAACCAGCTTTATCTGAAAGGTGCGCACCGCAAAAACAAAAGAGAACACACCCGCAGCAATCTGAGAAATACTTAACAGCAAAGGCTGCCATATATATTGCTGTTTGTGATGGATGAACATAAAAACCGCGGCGGTAAACAGTATTTTGGCCCCCAGATTAAACAATGCCACTTTGCTTAGCTGTTGCTTGCCCTGGTAAAGCCAGTTAGGCGTAAATACCCAACCTATAAGTATAGCAAAGGAATATAACGCCACCTGCCGCTCGTGTTGCAACTGCGGCAGCTGCCATAGTAACACCCCAAACACCGCGGAACAAAATAAGAACAGCATTATTTTGGTGTACAGCACATTGCTGAAAAGCCGGTTGATAAAGTACGCATCGCCGGAGTTTTGTGCAACCGCCCTGGAAGCCTGCATATCAAAACTGAAGTTAACAATGAGCACGAAGTAGGTAACGATGGCTGTGCAATAGTTAATGACCCCGAATTTATCCGGCCCTATTATTTTGGTAAGATACGGCAGGGTAAGAAAAGGCATTACCAGGTTAGCCAGCTGCATCACCCCTTGTGAAGCGATATTTTTAACGAGTACGTTTGCGCGCATGCAGGTATTTTTAAGAGGAAAGCCCCTGTACTTTTGCGGGAGCAGTTATTTTTTCTATCTGCCCTGTTTTTACAGCTATGATGGCGTACCCCAGCGAGGGCAATAGAATTTTAATGGTATTGTTCTGTATTTCCAGCACACTCCCCTCCTGCTGTATAAGGGCACCACTGGTAATACGTACGGTATCATTAATGTTCACATCTGTTTTTTCCAGACTTAGTGTGTAAGAATTATTCAGGTATTGGCGGATAGCTGCAATCTCTTCGTCCTTTACCACAGCGGGTGTTCCCAGCCAGTACACAAAGTCTACCACGCCTTCCGTCTGTTGAATAGATAAATGCGTATGCAGGCTGGTATGTACAAAAACATAGGAAGGAAACAAGGGCTCTTCTACCATCTTTCTACGGTCGGCCCATTGCTTCAGCACCCTGTTCAGCGGGCAATAATTCTCAATTCCTTTTTTGGTAAACAACGCTGACACTTTCTTTTCCCATCTGGAACGAGTGTATACAACATACCAGGTATTTTTTGTTTCCATGCTTTGTTTTGTTTAACAAATGGCTCCGCCCATCCGGTTACATCAGTATGTATGGCCGGTAGAAATGAGAAATATGGATGTTGTTTATTGAGCAGCGCCCGGATTGGCTAAGCGCTTACTACTGAAACTTCTGATTGTTTTAGGCCGTTTTTCGTTATAAGCATACCCATAGCCATAGCCAAAGCCATAGCCTTTGGTGCCAAATCCCCGTGCTTTTATACCGTTAAAAACTACCCCTATGTTATGAAGTCTGTTTATTTTATTGTTACCGTCTATACGTTGCACAAACACCTTCGCGGTATAGTTGTGCCTTACCACATACAGGGTAATATCACATAACGGAGAAAGAATGTAGGCGTCTGTAACCAGGTTTACAGGGCCGGTATCTACAATAATGTAATCAAAATCATCTTCCAGTGTGGCTATTAAATTTTCTATTTTTCCATTGGCAAGTAATTCGGATGGGTTAGTAACGGTGGTGCCTGCGGAAAGAATAAAAAGGTGTTCGTTTACCTGGCTGGGTGTAATAATATCTGTTACGCCGGCATTGCCCATCAGATAATCGGTAATGCCGGTATTGTCTTTAATTCCGAATTTATCGCTGATGCTTGCATGAATAAGATCCAGCTCCAGCAGGGCAACTTTTTTGCTGGTTAAAGCCACTGTCAGTGCCAGGTTTAAGGATATAAAGCTTTTTCCTTCCCCGGCAACACTGGAGGTAATGAGTATCTTTTTCTTCTTTGTATCTTTCTTCAGCATCGAAAGCGATACACGTAACTGCCTGAACTGCTCTGCAATAAAGGTTTCTTTGCCATTTCCCACTACAAACGGCTTTTTAGATTTATCATAAATAACCTCACCTACTATAGGCCGTCTGGTGAGGATTTCTATTTCCTGCCGGTATAATACCTTGTTGCTGAAGCTATCTTTTGCGGTAATAACGGCTATGCCTGCCAGCAGGGCTACCAGTATAAAGCCGGCATAAATTTGTTTGTTATGTGGGCTCACCGGCTTAATTGACGACTGCGCGTTATCTACCAGCCTGTTGTCGGGTGCTACAGAAGAATAAGCCAGTGCGGTTTCTTCCCGCTTCTGCAACAGAAAGGCGTAGGTGTTGTATTTAATGCCTTTTTCCCGGTTAATCTCAATCAGTTCCTTTTCCTTTTCAGGTATGGCCTGCAGCGTTCTTGAATAGTTACTATTGGTGCCACTGAGGTTGGTTTTGCTTACCTGCAAACTGGTACGCTGGTTGCGGATATTAAGCATAATGGTTTGCCTTAATTGTGCAATCTGACCGCTTAAAGCCAGTACTGTGGGAAAATTGGGGCCTTCTGTTGCCCGCAATCTTTCATACTCCATTTCGCTTTCCGATAATTTGCTCACCAATTGGGTAAGCATGGCATCTCCCACTCCCAGGGTAGAAGGTACAATGGCACCGCGGTTATTGTTATTCAGTGCAAAGGCCTGTACTTCATCCAGTACCGCCAGCTGAATATTAATCTCACTTAATTTCTGATCGTTGGTGCTTACGTTTTCCAGGTACAACCTGCCCTGTGTACTAATGTCAATGGCGCTGTTGCCCGATTTGTATTGCTGACTTCTTTGCTCAATGCCGTTTAAATCGGCAGTAACTGTACTTATACGGTTGTTTACAAAGGCCAGTGTATTCTTTGCCAGCTCGCTTTTATCAAAAAGGATAGACCGGTTGTATTGGTTAATCAGCTCATTCAACACATCTTCTCCACGCGAGGGTACTGCATCTTTAAAAGTAAGTATTAAAATGGAAGACAATTTGCTGGAAGATAATACCAGCAACCTCTCCTGTATATCGGTAGTTATTCTTCTGGGATTGGCCACCGTAAAGTAAAACTGCCTGTTATTGCCGCGGCCTGTATAGCTGGTATTGGGTACAAACCGCAGGGTGCCATACGGCGTACGCACCCATTCATTTAACGCATAGTCTTTACCTGCTACCTTTACGCGGGTAACCTCCCGGTTAACGGTAAAAGGTATTTCTCTGGCTTCTCTGCCAACCAGCGAATCTTTGTTGTCTATTTTTACGGGCGAGGTAGTGTAAGCCGAAACCATCTGAAACCGCTGCTTTTCAAACACCGGCACGTTTAACAGGTTTTTTCTGGCTACAATATCAATCAGTGTTCTTGACTGCACAACCTCCATTTCATTTTCAATGATCTTTTTGTTGTTGAGGCTGTTAAATACCTCCCGGTCTTTAGAGTCTTCCGCTCCCTTTTTTTCATCATTGATCAATATTTTGGCATTGCTTTCATAAACAGGTATGGCATACCAGGTATAAAACCGGGCTGCTGCCACAGCCAGCACCAGTAGCAGAATAAACAGCGGCCAGTAGCTGATATAGCGCTGCCATAGCTGGTTAAAAGTAACAATGTTTTTAGCGCTACCGGGCTCTGTTGCGGTATGGTTGGTAATGTGCATAGTGTAATAGGTTATCTGCCAAAACGGTCAACAATAATTGCCAGGAAAGTAAGACTACCTAAAATAATGGGCAGCATTTGCTGCGTTCTTCCGGTAGAGGATAATTTGGCTTTGTTGGGCTCTGCATAAATGATATCATTAGATTTGAGGTAATAATAGGGAGAGGTAAGAAAGCTGCTTTCATTCAGGTTAATACGCTGTACTATCCGCGTATTTTTTTCTTCCCGTATCAGCAGAATATTATCCCGTTTGGCATAAATGGTAAGGTCGCCCGCCAGGCCCAGGGCTTCTAAAAGCGATATCTTTTCACTGGCAATTTTTAATACAGAAGGATGGCTTACCTCGCCCAGTACGGTTACTTTAAAATTGAGATGCCGCACCGTTACAATGGGATCGAGTAACAGCTTTTTATCGGACAATGTTTTTGTAATCATTTCTTCCAGCTGCATTTCAGACATGCCGGCTACTTTTAGTTTACCCAGGAAAGGAAACTTAATATCTCCATCCTTATTTACCAGATATCCACTGGGCTGCAATACATTTTCTGTTTGATTAAGGGTAGCCATGCCTGCATTATTGGAGGCGTTAAAAATGGCAGAGGCGTCGTTACTTAAACTGCTTACGGTAATGCTGAGCAGATCATTTTCGGTAATGGTGGTAGCAGGTGCAGCATTGGATACATTCAGTATTTCATCCTGCTGCTCCGCAAAATAGGTTGCTTTCCGGGTATTGACACATCCGTTGGCTACAACCAGCAACAGGATTAACACAACGGGAAAAAACCGGGGTAGCTTTTGTTTATGCAAATGGGTCATATAACTATTAAACTTTTTATGCTTTATTTAAGTATGGTTACAGCCCCGTTCCACACCGGGGCTTTTGTTTTAAGATCAATAATATAGTAATAGGTTCCTGTAGGCAGGCTACGGCCGTTATACAGGCCATTCCACGGCACTCCATATCCCTTGCTCACAAACACTTTCTGCCCATACCGGTTGAATACGGTTACTTCTACGGATGGAAATGCTGCAAGGTCTTTGATAACCCAGGTATCATTAATGCCGTCGTGGTTGGGAGAAAATGCATTGGGAATGTCGGGTGGGGCTACAACGGTTACCAGTGCGTCATCTGTGGCCACACCGCATCCATACACTGATACTGCATGCAGTGTAAACAGAGTACTCTCCACCGGGTTTACAGTTGCCAGCAGCAAAGAGGCGTCAGCCACAAATACAGTTGGGGTCCAGTACTGTTGTATTGCCGTGGCGTCTACGCTTCCTTCCAGCTGTACATAACCGCCGCGTACCATATTTTTATCTGCACCTGCATTTACCACCGGGGTAGTTACCAGCTGTACAGAATCTACATTGGATTGCACCAGGCAGGCAGGAACAGCCACGTTACTTTTGGCACCCACCAGAAACCGATATAAATACAGGGCATTTTCTTCACCCGCAGTAAAGTGTTGCGTAAAAACCGATGCATTGGCTCCGGGAATAGTGAGCCATGTTTTTGCACTGTCGCTGCTGACTTGCCACACATGTGCCGGGTTTGTATAAACAGCATCAAAGCTGCTATAAAAGGTGAGCGATGTATCCGTATTTTTACAACGATATCCGGTATTTTCCGGCAGATTATCAGGGTCAAGCAGCTGTATGGTAACATGTGCCATGCAAGGGCGCAGGGTAATATCATCAATAGCAAAATCGCCCCCGCAGCCCCCGGCATTTACATTACTCATGCGCAATACCACATTGTGTTCCGAAGAAGAAAAAGTAAATCCATACTGCTTCCAGGTGGGTAATGAATTGGGCTCGATATCCCGGGTGTAAAAACTATACAGCACTGTGCCGTCTGTTTTCTCCACCCTGAAATTGATGTTGGGCTTTACGCCGTTGGAATCGCAAATGGCGGGCGTTATTATGTTTAGTACCCATGCCGCAAACTGGTAGGTGGTAGCGGCACATAACTCACGCACAGTATCCAGATAAAAATCATTGGGAACAAAAGAGGTATTCAGCAACAGGAAATAACCGTCTTTATCACCGGTATGATCCTGCTGCACGGTGTGCCAGTCGTTATAAAAGCAACTTTCGCTTTTATTTCTTACAGTATAAGAACCATCACCTGGGCAGTCAGATGTAGTATACGTATATACAGAAGTAGCTACTGCCAGCGCCGGCCCCGGATTACTGCCTGCTCCAAAGCTGATATTTACCAGAGGATCTCCCCAGTAGCCGCCGCATTCATTCTGGGCAAACAGTTGATATGACATGGATGGGAGAAGCATGAAGAAGGTTAAGTGTTTTATCAGGTACAAATTCCGGAACGGTTTCATTACAATTACAAAAGTACACATACCCTTAATCACAATTATTACACGTTTAACTAAAATAGTTACACATTTTACTTAAATAATAAACAGATGTAACATTTTTCCAAAAACGTGTAACACTCCGCAATAGTGTTAACATAATTTTGCGGTAAGCAAACCTGATACATGAAAACTATTTACACTTTATCTTTTATTACGCTTTATTTATTGTCCGGCAACCTGCGTTCGCAATCATTGTCTAAAGACACTATTAAAAGAATGCCCTCTTCGTGGTGGATAGGCCAATCCATAGGTGGCAACTTTAACTATTACCGTGGCACCACGCAGCGTTTAAACGAAACCGTAACTACCTCTGCCCCCTTTCATAACGGGGATGGCCTGCGGCTTTACTTTTCATTTTTAGCCGAATACAGGCCTAACAAAACACTGGGCACCATGCTGAACGTGGCATTTAGCAACCGGAGTTCGTCTTTCGACGGCGTTATTACCCCTGGCAATGAAAAGGCCTTCCTGTATACCGTATTGCGGTATCTGAATATAGAGCCGTCCTTGCGGCTGGCGCCTTTCTCTTCCGCCTTTTATATTTTTGCGGGGCCTTTGGTAAGCATCAATACTACCAAAGAGTTTTTTTATCAGGAAGGTGGAAAATATGAAGCCCGGGGCGACTGGAGCGATCTGCGAAAATTTAACTGGGGTGCACAGGGAGGCCTGGGTATTGATATACCCATATCCAAAAAAAGCAGCATTAATCAGGTGTCGCTTTCTCCCTTCGCCTCTTTTCAAACCAACTTCAACAACCGGCCCAGGCGTACAGAGTCATGGAGTATCTATACTGTACGTACGGGGCTTGCCGTTAAGTTCTCCACTCATAAACGTGTTATTCCCAATGCCTCTGCTATACCATCTAACGATGCCGGTACGGCAGGAAATGGCAGTGGCATGAAAGACACCTTGCGCATCTATGTAAAGGACATACAATTTTCGGCGCAGAGTATTGCTAATAGTAATGAGGAGGCGGCCAATGAAATATTCCCCTTGTGCCATTCCATCTTTTTTAATGCGGGTAGTACCGCTATACCACAACGTTATGTTCAGTTAACCGCATCAGCGGCACTTAATTTTAAAGAAAGTCAGCTGCAAGCGGGGCGCCCTGTAAACTGGTATAACAGCCGGGCGCAAAGGCAGCTGGATGTTTATTACCAACTGTTGAATATACTGGGGTCACGCATGCGCAATTACCCGCAAAGCACTATTACCCTATCTGCCGGTAAAGCTACCAGGGTGGGCGATGGCGCTGCAATGGCTGCGCAGATAAAAAGGTATCTGGTTACCAGCTTTGGTATTGATGCTGCCAGAATTATCACCGGCGCTGACAGTGAAATGTTCATCACTTCGGTTCAATCCGGTAACAACCGTACTCCGGCACTTCGCCAGCAAGACGACCGCAGGGTGGATATTGCCAGCAGCTCCCCTGAATTAATGCAGCCATTCAACAGCAGCAGTGCGGAAGCACGTGCTACTGAACCATCGGTACTGTTTACCGCTGCCGGCGCGGGAGATCAGTTACAATCCTGGTGGATGGATGTAACTAACAACGGCACAGCCATGCATTATGGGCCTTATAAACAAGACACCATTCTGTTACCGGTATCCGCCCTTCCGGGAGATGCCCGCCAGGGTATGTATATTATTGAAATGGGCGGTACTACCCGCAACGGCCAGGCCATACATAAAACCACCCGGCTAAGCCTGCCACCTGTACCTGCATCCGCAGCAGGCACACGCTATGCCGTATTGTTCGATTTTAACAGCTTTAAAGCGCTAACAGGCAACCGGCAATTTCTGGAAAATACAATAGCGCCCCTGGTAACAGATAGTTCCACCGTAATTATTCACGGCCATACAGATATTATTGGCAACGAAATCCGCAACCGCTCTTTATCTAACAACCGCGTAAACGAAGCAAGGCACTTACTGGAAGCCGCGTTAAATGCAAAAGGAAGAAAAGGTGTGAAGTTTGAGTATTATGGGTTTGGACAAGATAAAATTATGTCGCCATTTGGTAACCAGCTGCCGGAAGAGCGCTTTTACAACAGAACGGTGATTATAGATATTATTCAGGGGAGATAGGGAGCTAATCCTGCCGGGTCTTATACCTTGCAGGCCTGTGCTAACAAGGGGCTGTCGTAAATGCAAGCCCCTTGTTAGCACAGGCCTGTTAATAATCTCTACGCCCGGTAATTAATACCTGAAAAATTGTTGAATATAATTTCAAGGGCATATTTTAAATCGTCCATGGTAGTAGGTTTGAGTAAAAAATGATTAGCTCCCTCGCGGAAGAAGTAAGCTATAGTATCCTGCTGTCCCATTCCGCTATATACAATCACCGGAAGTTTATCCAGTGCCGGATTGGCTCTTATTTCCCTTATGCATTGTTTTCCATCTTTGCAGGGCATGTGAATATCGAGAAATAATAAATCCGGAATGTATTTATTCAACAGCTGCATCAGTAATTCACCATTACTTACGGTAGCCAGATCTACTACTATACGCAGTTCCTTTATCGCGTCAGAAAATATCAGGCAATCTTCGGCGTCATCATCAGCAAGAACTACCTGTAAAGGCGGGTTGTTGTTAACACTGGTTGTCATCTTCGTCCATTTACAATGTCAAAATAAATCCTATACCTGTCTGCACTGAAAACATCTTATTCAGCTTCATTGCAATGCAAAAAAACGCGTTTAGGTTTTTTGATCTTTTTCTTAAACAAAAAAGTTGCCGGAATGTACAAGGCTGTATGTATGGATTTTACAGGTTATTGGGGAATAAATACCCCCGCGCCCCGTATTTGCCAGCGGATACCGGTAATATTTACGGCAGTTTGTAAAAGTGGCTGCTCTGCAGTTGTTTTAACTGGTATGGTTATGGTTTATTTAACGAACGTAACGGTACCACTATGAAAATTCTGTTAACAGGCGCCACCGGCTATGTGGGCAGGCGGTTACTGCCAATTCTGTTAGGAAAAGGGCATCAGGTATATTGCCTGGTACGGGAAACTTCCCGCTTAAACAAAGAAGCTTATAAAAGCCATCTGTTACACGCTGTGGAGGCAGACCTGCTAATGCCTGTTCCGCCGGATACGATACCTGCAGATATAGATGCTGCTTATTACCTGGTACACTCCATGAGCGGGCAGGGCAATTTTGCAGAAAAAGAAAAAGACTCTGCGGAGCATTTTATTCAGGCCCTGCACAACACCCGTGTGCAGCAGATTATTTACCTGGGTGGTATTGCCAATGCCCACCAGCTATCGCAACACCTCTCCTCCCGCAAACAGGTGGAGGATGTATTAAAAAGCGGCCCTGCGCCGGTAACGGTTTTACGTGCCGGCATTATTGTAGGCTCGGGCAGTGCTTCGTTTGAAATAATACGCGACCTGGCAGAGAAATTACCGGTTATGATAGCGCCTGCCTGGCTTAAAACCCATACCCAGCCCATTGCCATCAGAAACGTGGTGGACTTTTTAACCGGTGTTTTGCTGCGCAGCGAAACCCTGGGCAATACCTACGATTTGTACGGGCCGGATAAGCTTACCTACAAAGAAATGCTGGAGATGTATGCAGAAGAAAGAGGGCTGAAAAGATATATTTTTACCGTACCGGTAATGACGCCGCGGCTCTCTTCCTACTGGCTGTATTTTGTTACGTCTACCTCTTACCCGCTTGCCCGTAACCTGGTAGATAGTATGAAGGTAGAAACCGTTGCACAACCCAATAACCTGAGTACAACGTTGAACATCACCCTTATCAGTTATCGGGAAGCTATCAGAATGGCGTTTGACAAAATAGAGCAGGACATGGTACTGTCTACCTGGAAAGATGCACTTAGTTCAGGCGCCCGTTTTAAAAGTCTTTCGTTTCATGTAAAGGTGCCGGAGCATGGCTGCTTTACAGACCTTCAGGAAATGAAAACGAATAACACCCAACAGGCGCTTGATAAAATCTTCGCTATTGGTGGTAATGCGGGATGGTATTACGCAGACTGGCTATGGAGCTTCCGGGGCTTTTTAGACCGGCTTTTTGGAGGTGTAGGGCTTAAACGCGGCCGCAGGCACAAAAATACCATAGGCCCCGGCGAAAGCCTGGACTTCTGGCGGGTGCTTTATGCAGACCGCACTACACGAAGGTTGTTGCTTTATGCCGAAATGAAACTGCCGGGAGAAGCGTGGCTCGAATTTACAATATCCGATACGGGCGTGGTACGCCAACAGGCCACCTTTCGCCCCGTAGGCCTTCCCGGCAGGTTATATTGGTTAGCTATGCTGCCCTTTCATTATTTTATATTCAGGGGTATGCTGCGAAAAATTGCATCAGACTAAAGTGGCAGTGCAGGCAGGGAATACCATGACTTTTTTTCAGCAAAGCAACAGCGGAATACTGAAAATATGACCAGAATAAATGTCATTTTTTCTGATATTTCCAACTGGCATTTTCTATGTGTATAGATCCCAAAAAAACAGGAGGTTTTTATGACAACTACAATTGCAAAAAGACAGAATGGTAACACACCTGCCACTTTTGGAAATGTTGTTGACAACATCTTCCAAAACAGTTTACACAGGTTCTTTGATGACAACTTCTTCCATGCCGGCCGTACGTTTCAAAGTGATGTGGTGCCTGTAAACGTACGGGAAAACAACGAAAGCTATAACCTTGAGGTAATAGCACCCGGATGCAGAAAGGAATCATTCAAAGTGAATGTAAACGGCAATCTGCTTACGGTAAGCTACGACCACCAGGACGAACAAACAGAAGAAAACGACAAGAACCAGTGGAGACGTACAGAGTATCAGCGCCGCACTTTCCAGCGCACTTTTACCTTAGATGATTCTGTAGATGTGAATGGCATCCAGGCGGAATATAAAGACGGCATCCTCTGTCTTCGTGTACCTAAACATGAAAAAGCAAAACAGGTAGCTAAAACCATTGAAATTCAGTAACTCCTTTTTGCTTTGTGGGAAGGTGGAATACGCTGTGTTCCACCTTTTTTTATGCTGTCCGCTGCCGCCTGTCAGGTAGCTGCCACATTATGGGGAATAAACGCCACGGATTTACGCTTCTGTCTCCTGTTAGGCAGAGAAGGGCACTGCAAAATCACTTACAGGAACATATACAGCATTGGCACTCAGATTGATAACTTACGGGTGAATTATAACTCAACCTCAACCAGTGGAATCAGATTACCTTGCAGCAATCAGCCAGCTATCCGTTTTTTCTATGATGGATTTATCTCCGGAGTGCGTAAAAATAGTATCCGGATCGGGATATGTACAGTATATCAACCGTGCCGGCCTGAAGTTTCTGGAAGCTGACAGTACCGAAGGTATTATTGGGGCACTTGTTTACGACTTTATAGCCACGGACTATGTAGAACTCTGGAAACGCAATCATACCGCTGTATGTGCAGGTGAAGCCCGTACCTGGGATTATAAAGTAACCGGCCGTAAAGGAACCGTAAGGCACCTGGAAACCTATGCGGCACCGCTGGTATTGCCGGATGGCACTTATTTACAGATAGCAGTTACCAAAGACATAACGGAACAAAAAATGGCCGAGGCCAGCGCGCGTGAAAGTGAATTGAAATTCCGCACACTGGCCAATACCATTCAGAACCTTGCCTGGATGGCCGATGCCAATGGCTGGGTGTATTGGTATAACGACCGGTGGACGGAATACACTGGTTTAACTGCCAAGGATATGCAGGGTTGGGGCTGGCAAAAGGTACATCACCCCGATTACCTGGAGTACGCTACCCGATTTGTAGAAAAAGCGTGGAAAACAAATGAACCTTTTGAAATCATTCACCCCCTACGTGGAAAAGATGGCAGCTACCGCTGGTTTGTTTCCCGCGCCACCCCTATCTGTAATGGAAAGGGCGAGATAGAACAGTGGATGGGAACGCTTACGGATATTGACGATCAGAAGCGTGGTGAGGAAAGATTCAGGGCGCTGGCAGACACTGCTCCCCTGTGGATATGGCTTACCGATAAATCTTCCCAGGTTGATTACGCCAACAAAGCAATGCTTACCTGGCTGGGCTTTGAGCACTTTTCGGCTATTGACCGTCATCTCTGGCAAACCCATGTACACACGCACGATCTGGCAAAACTTACACATACCGTGCAAACTGCTTATGAAAACAAGGCCCCTTATAAAATAGAATGCAGATTACTCAACCGCAATACGGGCTTATACGAATGGTTTTTGTTTACTGCGGAGCCCCGCATGATTAATGGCACCTTTGATGGTTTTGTGGGCACTGCGCATAATATAGATACCCAAAAACGCTCGGTAGAAGTACTGGAAGCCCGCGTACAATTAAGAACCAGTGAACTGAACAATGCCAATGCCGCATTGCACCGTTCCAACCAGGAACTGGGGCAGTTTGCACATACGGTAAGTCATGATTTAAAAGAACCGCTGCGTAAGGTGGGCATCTATGCCGGCATGTTGCGCGGCGACCTGCAGCAGGCTGCTTATAACCGGGCAGATCAGCATCTGGAAAAAATTGACCGTGCGGTAAAACGCATGAACAACCTTATTGATGGCGTGTTAAGCTACTCTTCCTTCACGGCAGAGGTGTACGAACACGAGCCGGTAAACCTCAATACTACATTGACGGAAGTAGTGGATGACCTGGAAGTTGCACTCGCTAATAAACAAGGCACTATTCACTGCAAAGATACCCTGCCGGTAGTGCATGGAGCTCCTGTATTACTCTATCAGCTTTTTTACAACATCGTGGGTAATGCCATTAAATTCTCCCGCACAGGTGTACCACCGCAAATCACCATCAGCACATCAGTACTCAGTGCCACTGATATAACAGAACGCAACCTGATTACCGGTAAATTATATAACGCCATTTGCATTAAGGATAATGGCATAGGCTTTTCCTCTGCCGATGCAACAAAGATTTTTGGTTTATACACCCGCCTGCGTTCCAGAGATGAATATGAAGGCACCGGCCTTGGTCTGGCGCTGTGTGCCCGCATTGCGGCGCGCCACGGGGGTATGGTAGAAGCGGAAGGCATACCAGGAGAAGGTGCGCAGATTAAAATTATACTACCCGTATAGCATTTTGCCTTTAACATCAGCCAGGATTGACGACTGATGTTAAAGGCAGTAATATAATTGCACTAACTTCTTATTTCACGCCGCATAAACAGGTAATATGAAAAAGCAAAGCACACTACCGTTGCCGCCAGCAACCCGCTTACCTGCGGCCATACAATCAACAGGCTTTCTTTAAAAGGCAGTGGTGTTGGTATCGCGCCTGCCAGCTGCTCCATCGTCAGTGGCCCCAGGCTGCGTACAGACGGCATCAGCAATGTAGTAGTTGCATCTGCATACAACTGTCCCGGCGCCACCCGCAGTATATTTAATATCATTTCGTTATAACCCGCAATTTCATCACGGGATAAAAATGAAGGATCCGGCAAAAATGCCCTTATTACCAGGTTTACTACGATAGGATAAAACACGGTAAAAAACAGCCAGACGCCAATTGCAGTAAGCGCTGAGGTAGCAGCCTGCTTAAACTGTATGGATAACAGAATGGCCAGGGCCAGCCAGAACGATACATACACAATGGTAAACACAATAAAGGTGGCAATCCGTAACAGTTCCTGCGGTTCAATGCGAACACCGGTTAACAACAACCCGCCACCCAGCATCAGCAGGCACAGGCTTATAAACAGCGTAGCTATTATAACCATCGCACCGGTAAATTTTGACAGCAGCAGATTATCCCGGTATACCGGCTGCGCCATCAGCCGTATCAGGGTGCCATTGTTTTTTTCTGCATTTATAGCATCAAAGCCCAGACTAATCCCCAGCAACGGACCCAGAAAGCTAATGAATACATGAAAAGGCGGAATTGTATTATCGGTGGTGGTAAGCAGTTTCAGGTACAGGAATAAATGATCCGGATCGCTGATATTACTTACCGCCGGTTTAATGTTACGCAGCGATACATACATAGAGGTAATAAAGGTTAATACAATCAGTGCAAGCAGCACAATAAAACGCCAGCTGCGTATATGGTCTGCCACCTCCTTATGCACCATTACCTGAAAGGGAGATAGCTGCGCCTGCCCTCCGCTGTTAGTTCTTATGCCTTTTAAAGAAAGATTTCTGAAAGAAACGACGAGACTTTTCATCGGCTGTATTTCCCGTTAAATTGTTATCAAAATATTTCTGATAAATATCATCCAGTCCGTACTCTTTTTTCTGCACGCCTGTAATGCCATATCCCTTTTCTACCATCCATCGTACCAGTATGGGTGTAACATCACTGGTGCTGCTGATGGTAATTTGCCTGCCCTCTACTGTAACCTGCTGCACCGCATCCAGCTGTTGCAGTGCGCAACTCAGTGCTGGTGTATCCACCACTGCCTCTTCCACGGTAATATGGGTAGCATAACCTTCGCGGTTATACAGGTTGCCGGAAAGCGAATCAATATCGCCTTCTGCCAGCATTCTGCCGTTTACAAAAATGCCCACGCGGTCGCACACCTGCTGCACGTGATGCAGATGGTGAGAGGATAGCAACACGGTAAGCCCCTGCTGTATGCTAAGTTGTTTAATCAGCTGCAGAAAATCACGTATACCGGTGGGGTCAATGCCCAACGTAGGCTCATCCAGTATAATCACCTCCGGCTGCTTAATCAGCACATCTGCCAGGCCCAGCCGCTGTTTCATCCCGCGGCTGTAGGTGGCTGTTTTTTTATGCATATCTGCTCCAAGGCCTACCTGCTCCATCACCACGCGCGCGCGGCTTTGCACCTCACTTTCCGGCACCCCGTTCAACCGTCCTATATACACCAGGTTTTCCAGGGCAGTCATACCATCATAAAAACCCACACTATCCGGCATATAACCTACTTTATTTTTAACCGGAATAGGCTGCATGGTAGCATTATAACCGCATACCTGCACACTGCCTGCTGTAGGTTCTGTAAGCCCCAGCATCATTAATATAGTGGTGGTTTTGCCGGCACCGTTGGGGCCCAGCAAACCAAAAATTTCCCCTTTATGAATGTGCAGGTGCAGGTCATCTACGGCTTTCAGGGTACCATAACATTTGGTAACACCTTCCAGTGCTATGATAACGTCATTCATTTGTTCCATCTTCCTGTTTAAATCTGTTGAAACGAAAATGTACCGTCTGCGGGTTAACGCCTGCCATATTTGCGTACCAGATAGTACACCAGACCCGCAGCCAACAGTATCACCAGCACCCCTGCCCAGCCGGAAAGCAGCGAGGTGTTTACTACCATGCGAAATGCCGCCTGTGCATTGCTGTTGGTATTTCTGGCACTGAACGTAGCTGCATAATCGCCCGCAATGGTTTTATCAGGTACCTGTACCCTGGCGGTAATGTCAGCGGTTTTACCCGCATCCAGTTGTTGCACGCGGGCAGGTTCAAAAGTACACTCCCAGTTAGCCGGAAGTTGTGAAGAAAGCTCCAGCTCTTTCAGCGGAAGTGAACCGGTGTTCTTTACCAACAGGTGAATTTCTTTGCGGCTGCCCGAGGTTACTTCATCGGTAAGGCGGCCGGTAGGCGTAGTCAGCTCCAGGCTGTAGGTACCCTTTACTACCGCTTCCAGATTAAGCAACAGGCTTTCAACACCAGACACAGCTTTAACCGGTATTTTATATTTATCCGGTTTGGTGCCTGCAGGTACATTTATTTCAATAGAAATATCCTGCACCTTTCCAGCGTCCATGCTTACAGAAGTAACCTGGCTGCCTTCAACCCGATAGGTAATCATCCACCCCTCGGGTAATACGGCCTGTAGTTCGTACAAACCCGCCTGGCTTGTTCCGTTACGGAGTGTAGTGGAATAACGAAATACCTCACTGGTGGCGGCCTCAATATTCACCAGCCTTGCTGTAAAGGCCGATGGCCCGGAAGTGGGAGAAGTTTGCCGGGCTTGCAACAAGCCAGACTGACCATTAAAAAAAGCGGCAAGCGCCAATACAATAACAAAACGCCGGTTGCGTACACGGGTAAAAAGTGATTTAGTAAACATAATCCTTACAACTAAAATTTATATAATAATTGCTTCAAAGAATGCTTAGTAAAATGTGGCCGGGGTTTTAAAAAACCGGCGCGCTAATTTATAAAAAATGAGAAAAATGCAAAAAAGATGTTGAAATATTTTTAGAGAAGGGAGAACTGTTTATTGTTGCATCTGGTAATCACAATGCCCTGGCAGTTGTTAAAGGCGGCAAAAGTTTTAATAGCCTCTCTGGTTTGGGCTATTTGTTCTTTATTCAGCTTTAGCGGTTCAAAGTGGAGGTTATGGATGGTTAAAATGCCTTTTTTCCGGTCGGCTTTGGAATCCATGCGGGCTATAAAGGTATCACCTGCTAATACGGGCAATGAAAAATATCCATATTTGCGTTTAGGTTCCGGAACAAAACATTCTACCTGGTAATCGAAATTAAAAAAGTCTTTTAGCCGGTGCCTGAAAACATTCAAAGGATCAAAGGGCGATAAAATGAACACGTCCTCTTTTAGCTCAATTTTTTTGTTTTTATAAGCAGGCAGCATGTACAAAGGAGCTGTTTTCAATCCTTCAATGGAAACCTCACAAACAGCACCTTCTTCTACCATCTTCTGCATTTCCTGTTTCACCAGGTGATCCTTTACCCTTCGGGCACGCCAGCTTATCTCTTTCAGGTAAGCTACTCCCATGCTCTGTAAGCAACGCCTGATGATATGCCTGGCAAATTGTTCCGGTGTGGGCATAGTAGTATCTATGTCAGATGACAACAGGTTTAAAGGCAGGTCGTATATTTTACTGAAATTCTGTTTCCGGGTAACCATCAGTCTCCCATCCATGTATAACCTTTCCAGAGCTACTTTGGACGGACGCCAATCCCACCACCCCGAACTGGCTTCCTGTCTGTCATTGTCAAAATCCTTAACAGTTAACGGGCCATCGCGTTCTATCCTGTCCAGCACGCTTTTCATCAGGTTTATTTCGGCTGTTGTTAAAGCAGTTCTTTTTAGCCGGAAGCCTTCCTTCACAGGTAAAGAAAAACGATAATCCTCCATGGGCATGTAAGCAGAATCGGAAATGAAAAATTCGAAGATGCGGCCATCGGCCTGCAGTTCTTCCAGCCATTCCTTTTTATAATCAGGTACACGTGCCGCAATAATAAGATGATGCGCACGCTCCACTACATAATTCGCATCTATCTGCACAAAGCCCAGGTGATTAATTAAATTATATACCGCGTCAGCACCTTTTCCAAACGACACACGCTTAGCGAGGCCTGTAGCATGCAATATAATTTTGCGGACCTGACCGGGAGAAAGAATAAGCTGATTCATAGGCCTAAGATAAACAATGTATGAATTACTGTAATACAAACCAGCCGTTGTAAACAATCTGCTCAACAGTCACCTGAACAGAAATGACAGCATTCATCAACAGTCATGCACAAACCGGTTGCAGCAAAAGCCCAGTTTTTCCAGAGCCACTATTATAAACGGTTCTTTATCTGCATCCGCTTCTACACGCAATACTTTGTCTGTATCTGACAAATCAACAAACCAGCAGTCTTCCCCTACCAGCTCATCCAGTACGGGGGTTACATTCATACGATCGTGATAATGTTGTATATTGGTAATAAAAAGCAGAATACTCTTCATATAATCACTAAACTATGCCTTTGCAAACCAATGCCCGGTGAAATTCTACCAAATGGCGCAGGTACCAGATAAAAACCGGTATACATGCGATAAAGGAACAGGCAGCTGTATATCTTGTTGGCAAAAGCTCAGCATGACCTGCTTTACCGGGCAGGCCATGCTGTTTTTTAAAATTGAAGTCTGTATAAAATATCGGGAAAGAAGCCTATCTGATTGACGGCCCCTACCTTCCTGGTTACCTGGTTGTATCGTTGCACAAAAATGTTTTCGTTATTGGTCACATTCTGCAAATCCAGATAAATGGTGTGTGAGCGGTGTTTACCGGGGTTGTTTAAGCGGAAGCCAAAGCGGGTATCTAAGCGGAAATAGCTTTTCAGCTGTTCGCTGTTATACCGGGTTTCATCCAATACTTCTTTTTGTAAGGCAATAGACCGGTCAAGATCAACCGGTGTGTAGTAACGCCCACCGCTACGGCTGCATTTAATATCTATGGTAAAGGAGTTATGGCCCTGATAGCCTATTTTCCACTCACGGCCAACGAGTACGTTCAATACATTTTTGTTATTGAAAGTGGAATTGCGTTCTATCTGGTCGCTGCCTTTGTATTTGGCATCAAACAGAGAGCCGGTAGCCAGCAAATAAAACCCACGGCTGAAAAACTTTTCTACGGTAAGCTCAACCCCTCTGTTACTGGCGGTGCCTTTGTTTACCAGTCCCGCTTTTTCCGGAAACGTAAAGTCGGCGCCGCTGTTGAGTACAGAAAAGCCCGTAGGTATTTGTTCCACCGGTGCGTTTGAAACAGACTGGTAATAAGCTTCCGCTTTCAGTCGCCAGTCGCGGGCAAAACTCCAGTCGTACCCCAGCACATAATGATGCGCTTTTGTAAAGCCCAGTTCGCGGTTCTGTTGGTTATAGCTGCCATCGGGCTGCCGTTCCTGATACATATATACAGGCAGGGGTTGCTGCTTGTGGTGCAGGCCGTAACTGAATGTGATGCTCTTATTGCCGGCTATGGCATAGTTTACCGAGGCGCGGGGCTCCAGCGCACTGCTGCTGTTAAGCGCGTAGTAAATGCCATGCAGACCGGTATTAAGCGATAGCTTTTCTGTAAACCGGTATTTGCCCTGTACAAAAGGTTGTAACAGCCACGAATGCCCGTTATAATCACGTATGGTTTCCCAGTCAGGTCTGCCGTCTCTGGTTCTTAGAAAAGTATTCAGACCAATCTGTTCTGCCAGCAGGCCACCCCGCACAGTAAAACGATTGTTCATTTTGCTGTTGATGAAAGAACTGACACGCAGGCCGGTGTTGGTTGTAGATTGTTCCGTTAAATACGTTCGCTCATGGGCACCTTCATAGTAGCGGTAAGTATCGCCCTCGCTTTTTACGTGGGAATACGACACTACGGTGCGCAGGTAGCTGTTACGTCCTATATCCAGCGTATGTTTTACACCTATGAGTCCAATACGCGATTTAAAATAACTGTCTTCATTTTTATTGGCGAACAAATCAGTAGAGTCTATATCCGCTCCTATAAAATCAATACCACTGGTGGCACCCAGGCCAAAGATGCTGAACCTGCCCAGCTTAGATTTGGCAAAGTTGAAGTGAAAGGTAAAATCCTGATAACGGGGTACTGCCGAGGTACCTACATCCAGGCCCAGGGATTGCCCTATCTGCGCAAACGAATAACGGTATCCTACCAGAAAAGAACTGCCGTTTTTATTCCTGCTCAGAGGCCCTTCCAGCATAGCTTCCAAACCACTGAACATATTCAGCTGAATGGTTTTTTCCAGCTTGTCTTTATTACCATTGCGTAACGATATATCGAATACCGCACCGGTAGCGTTACCAAACTCTGCGGGAAAAGCACCGGTATAAAAATCAGAATTCTTCAGTGCATTGGTATTTAACGCACTTACTGCGCTACCGGTAGTACCCAGCGTGGAAAAGTGATTGGGGCTGGGGATAGGCACGCCTTCCATACGCCAGAGTACTGCGGTGGGCGAATTGCCCCGTACCACAATATCGTTACGGGAATCGTTGGTAGTGGCTACCCCCGCAAAGTTACTGGCCAGACGCGCAGGATCGTTCCGGCCACCGGCATATCGTGTAACCTCCTCCATGCTGAATGAACGGGCGCTGCTGCCGGCAAATTCATTGGCTGCCATGCCTTTTCGCGTGCGTGAGGTTACCGTAACACCATTCAGTGCACTGATGGCCTCATCCAGCGGCACATCCAACACCACCTGTTTGCCTGCGGTTACCAGTACTTCGGGAATAGTGATAGTTTTATATCCTACTATACTAAAACTAAGCTGATGCCTGCCCAGTGGCACGGCAGGCAGGCTGTAGCGCCCCAGAGAATCTGTTTTGGTGCCGAGGCTTGTGCCGGGTATGAGCACAGATACATTTACCAGCGGACGTTCCGAAGCTTTATCGGTAATAACCCCTTTTACGGTTTGTACCGGCTGCTGCGCATATAGCATAGTCAGAGCCGGCAGGCTGATGCAGAGAACAGCAATGATCCTTTTCATATTGTAATTGATGTTGGATGCTAAAATTGCTGCTTCTGCAGTAGCGTAAAAAACAGAGTATACCAATGACCTCAACTGTGCGACGTATAGGGCAACTGTGGCGACTTTATCCTTTCAGATTCCGGGATTCGATGAGGGTAAACAATTCCGTACGGTGCGAATCGCTCACAGGTATAATATGCTGCCCTATATAAATGCGGTTTTTGCGGATAGAACTGATTTTATCGATGGCTATAATAAACGATTTGTGCACCCTGTTAAAACGGGCAGCTGGCAGGCGCTCTGCAATGGCTTTCATAGAAAGGCGCGTAATTACAGGGGTATCTGAGCCTGTAACAAATATTTTGATATAATCTTTCAGCCCCTCAATATAACACACCTGATCTACCTCAATGCGCATCAGATCATACCCCACGTTTACGAAAAAGTAGTCTGAGGCTACCGGTAATGCGGGTACGGGAGCAGCCTGCGTTTGCTGTAAAGCATGCACGGCCGCTGCTTTGTTTACCGCTTTTAAAAAACGTTCAAATGCAACAGGCTTTACCAGGTAATCCAACACATCCAGCTCAAAGCCTTCCAGCGCATATTTTTTATAGGCAGTAACAAAAATAATCATGGGTTTGCTGGCCATACCCGACAAACCCTGTACAAACTGTGTTCCGCTGATGCCGCCCATTTGAATATCCAGAAACACAAGGTCTATCTGCTCCTTATGCATAATCTCCATGGCTTCATAAGCACTGCTGCAAAGCCCGGCCAGTTGCAGAAAAGGAATGCGGCGGATATTATCTTCCAGCAATTCCAGCGATAGTAATTCATCATCAACAGCCAGGCATCTGATCATGTAATTGTAGTTTTAAGGTAGCCTTATAGTACACCCCGCTTTTATCCACACTCACCTGATGTTTGCCAGGGTACAGCAGCTTCAGCCGCCGCTGCAGATTTACCAGACCAATGCCCGGGGTTTTATCTTTAATAGCTATGGTGTGTGGATTGTATTTGTTCTTTACCGTTAAGGTAAGCCAGTTGCGGGTAATATCCAGCTGCATATCAATTTCCGGCTCTTCAATATCGCCAATGCCGTGTTTAAAAGCATTTTCAATCAAAGGAATCAGCAGCATAGGCTCTATACAGGAGTTTTGCCGCGCCGGGTTGTGCACATTAAACAGTATGCTTACCTTATGACCAAAGCGTAGCGTCTGCAGGTCTATATAACTCTGGATATAGTTAATCTCATTGGCCAGGTGTACTTTTTCCTGATCAGAATCGTACAGCATATAATGCATCAGATTGCTCAGTTCCATCAGCGCCGGTTCCAGCTTGTCACTTTTTTTACGGGCCAGCGCCACCATGCTGTTGAGCGTATTGAACATAAAATGGGGGCTTACCTGCGAGCGGAGAAAAGACAATTCCATGGCCATGCCTTCGCGCAGCTTCCGGTCTTCCTTCATTACATCCATAATAAACCGATAAGCCGTACCGGTACCCATTACAAACACCACAATAAAAAATTTCACCACAATATGTGCCCATATTACGGGCACGGGAATATCGGTTAATAAATAGCTGGCCAGCCCGGTGGCCAGGGCAATGAGCAAGCTGATAGATAAGGTGAGTATCAGATAAATACTTAACCTGCGTTTTAACAGAAAGCGTGGGTACAAAAAATAAGCGCTGGCATAACAGGCAACCGTAGTAAGCGATGTCATAAGAAAAGCCGGCACATTGTAGAAATTGGGAGCCGCCGCCGTACCCGCATCTTTCAGCGGCATCACAAAAATGGCTACCATCATTATTAACGATGTAAACAGTACGTGCAACAGTATGTTTACCAATTGCCTGGAAGATATGCGCATATTCCTGCAAAAATAGCATATTCAACCCGGTGCGGAAAATACCCTGCAAAACAGCCCACCCGTGCGACGAGTGGGCTGAGTGTGCCGATGTAATCCAGACAATCCCTCGCGAAAGGTGCAAGTGTTTGTATTTACGCAATCCACTTTTTATCTTTATGGTATGGACTCTCCTTATACTTATACCCCAAGCCCTGAGTTTATCAATAGCCTGGAATTTGATTATGTGGAAACCTATTCTTTTCAAAGAGGAATAGAATATGAGGATAATCAGATAATTCTTAGAAAAGAATTTAATCTGCTGAAGGCCGAAAGTTCGGACGGAATGACACTTACTCCCGAATATAAAGCCCGGTTAGAGGAACTAAATAAACGTTTAAATTATACTCAATACCTGTTAGATGAAAATGGCAAATTCCACCAGTCAGCCCAGAAAACAAGCACCATTTCGTCAAACGATGAAAAGCTTATGACTATTAAAGCTATTCTACAGACAGAAGTAATAACGGTACCGAGATTTCTATGCGCACCTTTTTATCGGGATGCCATAGTATTTTATGATAAAGGAGGACAAATAGTATCGGCTTTAAATATCTGCCTGAGCTGTTATTATATGGAAACAGAGCCATTTAGTAATATAAACAGCGATGTTGTCACTTATCAGCTAATAACCAACTTTTTGGTGAAGCAAAGGCACGAAGTGCCATTGATAGACAGAAAAAATATAGACGAATACACCCGTTTGATGACGCAAAATCGCCCGTTAATTTAGAATACGCATAACGTTAAACCATCTGGCGTGACAAAAATAAGCGCAGGAAAAGAGTAGTTCTCTGCGGGCATTAGTATATTGAGCATACTAAAACTTCAGCTAGTTTATCTATTAAAATACGCAAACATGGCATACGACATACATCTGGCTGATAGAATACGGGAGTATCTGATTACCGTACCCGGCCTTCAGATAGAAGAAAAAGAAATGTTCCGGGGCCTCACCTTTATGATAAATGGAAAAATGTGCGTAAGTGTAAGTGGAGACGAAATGATGGTACGATTTGACCCTGCCCTTCAGGATGTTTTTGCAGAAAAAAGTGGTTTCCGCGTTATGCAGATGAAAAACAGAGAATACAAAGGGTATGGATATATAAGCCCGGATGCCATACGTAATAAAAAGGACTTCGTATTCTGGATAAAACAGTGTCTGGAATTTAATCCCCGGGCAAAAGCCAGCAAACGTAAGTGACTGATTAGTGTTTTACTCCTTGCTATTATTAACCAGTACGCAATTGCTCCTGTAGCTTTTTTATCTCTGCCTCCAATTGTAAAATGTATTCGCTTTGTGATGCGAAAGCTTTGTCTACTTCTTCGCGGGTATACCGGGGCGTAATGTGTTGTGGGCAATTCCAGTCGTAGGCATCTACATCAAATACCATCATTCTTTCCGGGCGCGACTGATACTCCTCCATATCAAGCTGCGCATAAAGTGCAGGATCATCGTTGAGTTCTACTACCCTGGCGCTGGCATACAGTTTAAATCTTGTTCTTGTTGGATAATCTATCATAATCAGCGCCACATGGTTGTTGGTTGCCAGATTGCCCACTGTTATATATTGCGCATTTCCTTTGTAATCAACAATGCCCAGTCGTTTTTTGTCCAGTACTTTAATAAAGCCTTTGGGGCCGCCCCGGTGTTGTATATAAGGGTAGCCATTCTCACCAATAGTGGCCATATAAAAACTATCCCTGGCCGCAATAAACCCCACCTCATTTTCCGTAAGGCCATCTACATAACTCCTTTGCTCCATCCGTGCATAGCTTTTACGGCTGCCCAGTTTCTCCTGCATTTCCCTTACCGCATCTGTAAATGCCAGTGATGCATAATTCATTGCCTTAAAAATTTTTGTTCTGTTATTGCCGATCTCCGGCTTCTTTTTCAGCATCCACCGTACCTGATTTCCTTATAATTTCTGACAAATCCGGTTGTTGGGCTAAAACGTCATTCCATAGTGAATCGCCGCACTCATCAGCGATTACTACCTTATCAGATATTGGTTCATCAGCTTTTTGTTCCACTCGCTCTGTGGAAGACTGCTGCTTTTTTCGATTAGGCGCTTTGTTATCCTGAATACTCATAAAAACAGTTTTAGTAATAAACACACTTATTCCCATCAAATCTCCCATCAATAATTTAACCAGTAAAATCATTTAAATAATCGATGGTATAAATATTATTATAGCTCTGGCGTAAAGAAATTCCCATATCAGTTTATTTACCAATAAATTGCGCTGGCGCATCTAAACTTAACAGCACTAAATGGGACTCTTTTCCTTTTTCAAAAAGCAAAAAAATGATACCCCACAACCATCCCCTTACCCGGACATTACAGAGGCGGGTGGAATAACTCCGGCATTGGATAATGCGTTGCAAAACATTCAATCAGCTTATCGGTGCGTTCCGGAAGAACTTGTTATGCATCTGGCTATGCCAATGGCCATTGCCAGTTACGGCAACAGATTTGTGCAGGTATACATGAAACGGGAAAGAAGGCTTTACCTGTTTGAGTTTTGGCAGAACGGGTTATGCCTTGCGGAGGGATACATAAGCCACCTGGTTCCTGTTGCACAGACTATTGACCTCTGGCTGAGTAGCGAATGCAGCCCAGACGATCTGGTTGATCAGTTTCCCTTTATTGCGCCCTATGATAATTCCACTTTTAAAGAGGCTGCTAAACAGGTAGAAAAAAGGTGGGATTTTTATTGTTCGGATGGAGAATTTCCGGAACTGCAAACTTTCTTTCACCTGGCGGCACAGGATGAAGTCCTTAGTCAGTTGTGCCCCTATACAAGTCTGTACACCTTACGTTTCAGCAGATGTGCCGAATTTCCTTTTGATAGCGAAGGAATGCCCGATGTTACCCCCAAAGCTTATGAAAATTACGCCTTTTCTTTAGAGAAGAGTAAAGCACAGGCAATTACCCTTCCCCCCGATGAGGGTGAGATATTTGTAGTTATTATAAACCGTACTCAATATGTAGGGGAAGGAAATGCTACAACCGCTCTGCAACTGGTGAAGAGTCTATTGCCTCCGGGTATAAAACCTATCAGGAAGCATGGCCAGCAATAATGCTTTATAATAACTTGAGGCTAATTAAACCACTAATGCAGCCATTTATTGGTATTGGCAACCTTCAGGGCCTCAGCCTTGCTATTTACCGCCTGCTTCTGATAAATATTCTTAATGTGGCTGCGTACGGTTTCTTTGCTAATGAACAAGTCCAGTGCTATTCTGGAGTAGCTCACAATTCTGGAATGCTCATGCTACAAAGGTATCTGAAACATAAGGCCAGTTCAATACCGCAGAATGGGTGAATTTTAGGGCTAGCGGCTTCTTTCAAGTTAAAAAAGTTTTACTTCCAAAACTGCCACCACCTTCTCTTTTCGGCAGATTCTTTTAACCCGGCTTCTCCGGTGTCTTCTGCCGGAAGCGGTTGATTTATCATACCATTAAAAATGGAAAAGCAAGCGTGGTCAAAATTATGATTTGTAAGGATCTTACCCTCGTAGTCTGCTAACAACTGATCAATTTCGGTTAGGCCAAAATCTCTTGCCCTCCATTGGGGAGTTACACCATCGGCGGAAATAACATTAGGATTCGCCCCGGCTTCCAGTAAAAGTTTCACAAAATCAATATCTCCTCTGAATACAGCCCAATGTAAAGGGGTATGTCCGTTATTGTCAAGTTCATCCAGGTTTGTATTTAACCCGATAAGTTGCATTGCATAGTCGTAATCAGATTCCAATGCAGCTTTATGTATTTGATACTTTTCCATTTAATATTATGGGCAAGCCCTCTTAACCAAACGCCGCCCGAAACTCCTGCGGGCTTTGGCTGGTTTTGCTTTTGAATAGTTTGCTGAACGACTGGGAATGCTCAAACCCCAGCTCATAGGCAATTTCGCTGATGCTCAATTCCGTAGTACTTAGCTTTTCTTTGGCCTTTTCAATCAGCTTTTCGTGAATGTGCTGTTGTGTGCTTAACCCGGTTAATTGTTTCAATAAACTACCCAGGTATTTGGCAGAAATATTCAGCTGGTCTGCAATGTACTGCACGGAAGGCAGGCCTCTGGAAATCAAATCTTCCTGGTTAAAGTAACCGGTAAGAACCTCCTCTACCCGGCTGAGTATTTTGCTGTTGGTAATTTTGCGGGTAATAAACTGGCGCTCGTAAAACCGCTTTGCATAGGTAAACAACAGTTCCAGCTGTGCCACAATTACTTCCTGGCTGAATTTGTCAATATTGGCATAGTATTCATTTCTGATATTGTCTGCAATACCGTTGATAATGTTTTCCTCTTTGTCTGACAGAAAGAGGGCTTCATTGGCTGCATAACCAAAAAATTCATACTGCCTTATCTTTTTGGCCAGTGAGGTATTCCATAAAAAATCAGGATGAATAAACAGCATCCAACCTTCCAGCTGTACAGGCACCCCGCTATCTTCTCCGCGCAGTATCTGACCGGGTGCCGTAAAGCCCATCAACCCCTCATCAAAATCGTATTTCTGCTGGCCGTATAAAAGACCATCGCATCCCCTTTTCAACGATACCACATAAAAGTCGAACGTAACGGCGCGTATGTCCGGATCATCTTTCATCCCCTTCAAATCAATAATACCAATTAACGGATGCTGCGGTTTGGGCAGGCCCAGTAGCCGGTGTACCTCCGTTATCGACTGTATTCTGTATGGTGTGCTATGGGCCATTGCTTAAAGGTAATTAAAATTTAAAGGGATACTTTAGCCATATCAGCAGCAGTGGCAGACATAGAAAAGGAATTTCAATCAGCGCTGTTTTTACATTACCTGCCCGTAAGCTAAAAGCCATAATCAGCAGAATGATAACCGCATTCAACACATTGGCCACAAAAAACGTTTGCGGAAAAAGCAGCAACAGGCCAACGGCAATGGACAGCGCCCCTACCACAGGCACAAAGCTTTTGGTAATTCCCAGATCAGCCATCATTTTAGCCTGCTGCGGCGTAGGTGGCTGAAAAGCATCCCAACCATGTTTCAGACTCAGAAATGCCGATACCAGCAATAATACAATGCTTACTATTTTCATAAGTAATTAGTTTAGCGGTTAAGAGATGGCTGTGCGTACATTTGCTGCGCCCCCATTTTACCTGCAAAGGAAAGCATAGCACCGGGAAAAAACCTTATTACATACCTGAGTACCTTAAAAAGGCCGGGGTAAATTTCGTAAGTATCCTTTTTCATGCCTTTAAGGGCTTGATCTATAATCTTATCCGCTGGCATCAGCATTTTCGGGTTAAAACCATCCACCTCTTTAAACTGATCATTCAAAGGTGTGGGCGAGCCGGGTGCCACCAGTTCAAACACCTTTACTCCTGTGTTTTTTAACTGTACGCGTAAGGCCTGGGTAAAGAAGCGTAGCCCCGCTTTACTGGCGCTATACACCGGCGTTAGTGGCATGGGCATAAGCGCAATACCGGAGGTTACATTGAGTATGGCTGCATTTTTTTGTCGTTTGAGGTGTGGCAGAAACTGCTCCGTCATGCGTATAGGGCCCATGAGGTTAATCTCTATTTCGCGGGTAAGGTCTGTAGCCTGCTCCGGCTGCTGCATAATCAGCTTACGCATTTCTCCTGCATTGTTAATGAGTATGTTTAATGCAGGAAACTGATGGGTAACCTGCCGGTACAGGCGGGCAATATCTTCCGGGTTTCTTACATCACTTTGTATAATATGTACTGCCGGCAGTTTCTGCCGGGTTTCTCTCAGCTTTTCGGCATTGCGGCCGGTAATGATTACGGTGTTGCCCAGCGCAATAAACCGGGCGGCAAACCCATAACCGAAACCACTGGTGCCGCCGGTAATGAGGATAGTGTTGTTTTGAAGATGCATGATGAATGATTTTGATAGCACAAAAATCGGTGGCTGCCGGAGGACGGATGTAGGCGAAAGGCGGAATATTGTAGTGAAAAGGGAGTATTCAGAATGGCTTTTGTAAGTAAAACAGAAAGAACTGCTTTTACTCCGTTACGGGTGGTGTGTAGCGATTGTTCAGGAAGAGTGAACTTTGCAGAGGCAAAGATGTTTCTTCAGTAGCTGTTTGCAATACTGCGGGTGTCACCCGATGGCCGTACAGGAGTTTCGGGTAGCAAAATTGTTAGCGTAGCCAGCTGTCCGCCTGCTATACATACAACAAGCGTTTGCAAAATGCTGAACGTACAACACATTTGTATAGTTGTACAACACAGCCAGGGAGTACTTTCTTTCTGCTATGCAACACTTACATGGGGTTGCGCTTGTTGTACCGCGCGCTCCGGGTGTACTATACAACCCTTTGTACAGTACATACACGGGGTTGTGCTTGTTGTACCGCGCACTCCGGGTGGACTATACAAGCCCTTGTACAGTACATACACGGGGTTGTGCTTGTTGTACCGCGCACTCCGGGTGGACTATACAAGCCCTTGTACAGTACATACATGGGGTTGCGCTTGTTGTACCGCGCACTCCGGGTGGACTATACAAGCCCTTGTACAGTACATACACAGGGTTGCGCTTGTTGTACCGCGCACTCCGGGTGGACTATACAAGCCCTTGTACAGTACATACACAGGGTTGCGCTTGTTGTACCGCGCACTCCGGGTGGACTATACAAGCCCTTGTACAGTACATACACAGGGTTGCGCCTGTTGTACCGCGCACTCCGGGTGGACTATACAAATGCCATGTATGTAGCACAAATACCCGCGTCAGCTACCCGCTCAGGGCCTATGATACTTCATCCGGTAATCCAGAGGCGGCACCCCTGTAACGCGTTTAAACACTTCCCTGAAGGCTTTTACATCAGTATATCCCACATCGTACATTACCTCGGCAATAGTTTTGCGGCTGGTTTCAAATGCTTTTTTGGCGGCCTCTACCTTAACGCGCTGTGCGTATTCTATAGGGGTATTGCCAGTGGCTTTAATAAACCGCCGGTCAAAGTTGCGCCTGCCAACGGCAAAGCGGGATGCCAGCGCTTCAATGGAAATCATATCCCGGAAATGGGTTTCTATGTAGTCCTGCGCCTGTTTTATTACTTCATCCGCATGCTCCTTCTGCCCTTTAAAAATAATAAAAGGCTGCTGGCTGTGTCTGTCTATTTCAATCTGAAACACTTTGGAGCAGAAAATGGCAGTTTCGCGGTCAAAGTATTTCTCTACCAGGTAAATAATCAGGTGGAGAAAGCTATAGGCGCCGCCATTGGTATAAATGCCACTCTCGTCCGTTATCAGCTTATCTTTCTGCACATCCACTTCCGGATACAGATTACCAAACGTGCCGGCAAAGGCCCAGTGGGTGCTGCAGGTTTTACCATTCAATAACCCGGTTGCTGCCAGCAAAAATGCACCGGTACACACACTGGCCAGTTCTGCCCCGTTGGCATACTGCACTTTCAGCCATTCTATTACCGGTTGGTTGCCCGCTAAAGCGGCCTTATAGTTGTGATTGAGAGAGGGAATAATAACCAGGTGAGTTTGGGCTATATCTGCAATATGTACGTGTGGCTTTACTGAAAACAGGCCCCCATGAAAATCCACGCTGGGCGATATGCCAGCCAACTGAATATGATACGGTGTGCAATGCCGGTTTTCCTTCCAATAGCTGTTTGCCCGGGTGAGTATTTTATATGCACCGGCTATGCTGCTGATATTATTTTCGCCATCGGGTACCAGAATGGTAATATGCTTCATAATACCTTTAAAGATAGCGCAATATGGCTGTCCATATAGCCCCCTCATATTGTCTATATGGTACTGTGTATGCTAAGATAGTTACCGGTAAGTTTGACAAAAAAATAGCACTTATGGCAAATATCTTACACAGAATAGGCGTAAAAACATCCTCTGCAGAGCAGGTGTATGCGGCACTAACCAGCCGTAACGGGCTTGCCGGCTGGTGGACGAATAACACTACCGGTGAAGGCAATGCAGTGGGCAACACCATTCAATTTCGTTTTGGAGCAGGCGGTTTTGATATGAAAGTAATTGAATTGCAGGCACCCGTACTGGTTGTATGGGAAGTGGTGGATGGCCCGGAAGAATGGCAGGGAACTAAGATACGGTTTGAGCTAAAACCAGACGGTGAATATGTGATAGTGCTTTTTAGCCACCTGAACTGGCAAACGCCCAATGAGTTTATGCACCACTGCAGCACCAAATGGGCTATTTTTCTGATGAGCCTGAAGCAACTGGTAGAAACAGGCGAGGGAAATCCTGATCCTTACGATATAAAAATAGACAACTGGAACTAGGAAACCTTTGAGGAAAAGCTACCGACAGGCAGGCTTTATGTACAATATGCCCTGAAAATCTGCGCCGGCAGGTTTCAGGGCATGTTAAAATATTATACAGGTATTTTATCTAGCAAGCCCGCTCAAACATGGGGTTAGCTGCCAGTAACTGGTCTATTTTATCTATACTTCCCGCGTTTCTGCGAAACACGATGCGGGAGTGGTTATGCACATCTTTCTGAAGCAGAAAATGTCCCAGATCGCTGTTAACATCCACAATCATTTCATTGTTTTTCCACAGTTCACATATGTTACTGATGGTAGGCCGTACACTACTGAGGGCGTTAAATACGTTACTTAATATGCCATCACTCTCCGTGCCTTTGTAAAATTCAATTAACGCTTCGCCTGAATTATACGCTTTTCTGTAGTAGTATTTATGCATGCTGTTACCGTTTTTTGAGGTGGTAAAAGTAGCAGGCTTTGCTTTGAAATGAAAATATGCAGCACACAGAATATCACCATTTTATCCAGCCCCCTGAGATAAAGGAGTGGATAAAATGTGAATTCCCTTTATTGTATATAACCCCATCTGGCTATTTATAACGGCTCAAAAGGCATCAAACATGCAATTTTTGATTATCTTAATTTTTATTACTATTTTTTGAACAGCAAACCTCCTTAAATGAAAACAGCCCAACAACAACCTATTCAGCAGCAACAGGGAATTGCCGGCAAAACGGGTTACTCCATTAATCCTGTACAACTATTGAAAGAGAAATCTGCACACACTGCCGTTGCTGTAACGGGCTATAATCCCCTGCAACTTCTTGCAACACAATTAACATATAGCAGCAGGCAGTCTGCTTCAGCTAATGACAACTCCGTTTTACAACGGAAAGTGAGCGATCTCACCCTGACTCCTGACAGCAATGAAGACACCATACTTGAAGTACTAAAAAAGAAGCCCTTTAAGGGCGTGTATGCGCTGCCGAACGAATTTAAAAAAGTACCGCGGAAAGGATCAGCACAATTTGACCGCGCCCGGATGGCTACCGCCACACTCAGTGCGCAAAGCAGTACCAAAAGGGGAAGTGCCACTGGAGATTATAAAGATGTGGGAGCACTGGCACGTTGGGAAAAGCTGGCATCAAGCCACGATTTATCGGAAAAAACCATAGACACCGGACACCTTATTGCCGATGAATTTTTTGACGATGATCAGAAGGCCGAAGCGTACGAAGCCGCTAACCTGGCCCCTCAGAATGCGCAGTTTAATGAAGAAGCATACCGGAGAGATGTGGAGGTGCCGGCCTCTGCGTGGCTGGCAGAGGGGTACACAGTAAAAGCCAATATTGCACTGGATTACGCAGATGACAAACTAAAGTTTCCCATTGATGTTCTTGTAGAAAGGGGGGCATTAACGGTGTTGAATTTACCTGAACATAACAGGAACCTGACAAAGGGGGTATTGGTAACAGTGCCCAGGAGAATGCCTACAAACTGGAACCCTAAAGTAGAAATTGATGCTTCGGTGCCCCAAATTAAACCGAAAGCAAGTAAAAAAAGGAAAAGGAGCGATAAAACTACGGCTGTTCCTGTGGCAGCAGTAGTTCCACATAATGTGAACAGGGAGTATTTTACCAGTAAGGTGCCTTTTAGCGGGCATACGATAACGCATAACAGCAAATTAATAGACCGTACTTACAAACAGGGACATAATGCCGAAGACCCTCGTGGTATCAGAAACCCGGCAAGAATAGGATCTGATCCGGAAAGTGGCAACTATACCTCGCGGCAAAAGGAACGCGCAAAAAAGACCATAGCAAGAAGCAGGAGAATGAAAATACTGGAGCAGGCGCAAACTGTAATAGCGGAAAACCCTCCCTCCAAAATAAGGAAACTGGATGATAACGCTTTACTCGGTAAGATAACATTGCTGATACTAAACCAGCCGGCAGACACACCTATCAAAACTATTATTAAAAAAGTAAAAGCCGAGTTTGAGAGTGCAGGGTTTACAAAATATGACCTGGGCGATTTTGGAGATACAATGGAAGAAGTTTTTTCAGAAGACGAAGATCCTGATAACACTACATTATAGGCCAGGCATTACAGTGTTTTTGTGTAAATACAGGATTATTTAATGCTTATACTATAGATACCAGCGAATTCCTTCGTTGGTGGTATACTCACCCCTATCAAACGGTAACCGCTCTCCGTACGCAGGAAATCAAAATGATTCTGCACCGTATTACCATCAATAGTATAACTGTATACCAGCTGCATAACAGGATACCTCCATTCTTTTGCGTTGCCACAGTTATCAAAATACTGCTGCCATTCAGGCCCTTCATATAAATACGGGTTCAGCCGCTCTTTAAAAACAGATAATTGGGCAGGATGGCTGTTTGCCTTTTGTAACGCAGTCTGCAGTACTGCAAAATTTTTACTTATAAAAGCAACCCGTTCCGTTTTTTCCCAACCATCTGCACCAAACCAAACAATGCTATCCTGCGCTGTAGCAGTCAGGCGCGCCTGGTTCAGGCCGGGCATTAAACTGTCTGCAAACCAGGCATTAAATTCCTGCTCATAGTCCAGAAAAGAGTAATACAACCCATCAGTTGCTTTGAAATTCTTTCTCCTTTTATCCGTGGAAGGCGTGCGGTGCTTTTGCAGAGAATAAAAATTGAGTGTATGGCCGCTGGTAAATGCTGCGATCAGTACGTTATTTAATGTATCCAGCAATACTTCTCTGCCCCCCTTCCACGAAAAGTGTTCATGCGCATGTTTGGTAGCATCATTATCCCAGTATTCCTTTTTTGCATCCATCAAACCCGACAACATACCGTTTTTTACGTTTGACAAGGCATTGTACTGTGCAGGCACAGCCACCTGTCCTCTGCTGTTGAACAATCCGGCACGGTCTGTTTTTTTATCATGAAAGCGGATAAAGCCTTCACATTCACAATCAGACGTGTTGTCATATATATACAAACTGTCTGTTCCGGTAATGCGCCCGCTTTTAGTAAGATAGTAGCTGTTCCACATGCCTTTGGTTTCTACAGTAACGGCTATAATATCATCAAACCGGTGGGCATAGGTTAAGCCGGAAAACTGAGGCGTTATCATTACATTGCCCCTGGCATCTTTATAACCAGTAAGAGAAGAATCGCCGTTGTAATACATATACCAGGTATTGCTATGCTGTGCTGTAAGCGAACTGATGCATAATGCAGACAAAAGAGCGGAGAATAGTATTTTCATAGATGCGGGATTCGTTAAGTTAAAACAGAAGGTTAAAAATAGCCCCTTTTTTAGCATCGCTTTTGTTAAAAAGCACACACAAATATGCAACAACATTGTACCAAACACTTACATTTATGTAGCATAAGCACTCCTCTACCACATGCAAGCGAATGAAACCCACTGGACAAAACACAATGTACTTACCGGCCTGCAAACGATGCCCCCGGCAGAAACCTTGCTGCAGGCATTAGCTTTATGGGAGGGCCAACAAAAAACGCCGGGCCATGCGCTTGACCTGGGCAGCGGTGCGGGCATAGATACGGCCGCATTACTGCAACGGGGCTGGCAGGTTACGGCTGTAGACAAAGATGCAGGTAGCCTGGCCCTGTTACAGCAGCGTTTGGCAGGCGCACCGGTGCAGGTGCTGCACAGCAGTTTTGAAAACATGCAACTGCCGGCAAACAACTGGCAACTGATTAATGCCAGCTTTTCGCTACCGTTCTGTACCGGTGCTGCCTTTGCCCGCACCTGGCAGCAGATAGTGCAGGCATTGCAGCCAGGTGGTTATTTCTGTGGCCATTTTTTTGGTGTAAACGATTCATGGAAAGAAAGACCGGATGTAACCACACATTCCCGCCGGGAGGTAGATGCGCTGCTGAGCGGGTTTGAAATAACATGGCAGCGGGAGATTGAAAAAGAGGCACCGGCAGCAAACGGCAAAATTAAGCACTGGCATATTTTTGCTGTTTGCGCAAAGCGCCTGTAAAGGCATAACGGGCAAGAAGCCATACCGCACCACTATACAATACATTTTCTGCAAACAAACCGTAAAATACCCCCGCATACCCCCACTGTGCGGTAGCTGTATAAATAAGCGGAAGAAACAACAATACCTCCCGGGTGCCGGTAATGGCCGTAGCAGTTTTACGCTGGCCGGTAGCCTGCAATAACACAATACCGGTAGAGGCAAAGGGCATCAGCGGCAATACCAGCAACACCAGGCGAAAACACCATAGCGGTGCCTGTTGCAGCGTAGCCTTATCCAGCAACAACAGCAACAGTTGCTGCGGCCACAGTAAACCCGGTATAGCAGTAATTACCATTAATACTACCAGGCCGGTACAAAACACGCTTTTTGCCTTTTTTACCCGTGTATAATTACCTGCTCCGTAACTGGCCCCCAGCACAGGTTGCAATGCCTGCAACACGCCCATAGCAGGTATAGCTGCAAACGAGAACAAACGGTATACTGCTGCAAAAAAAGTAAACTGCTGAATGTTAGCCGCGGTTAACATTACCAGCCTGAACAGTACAAACTGCCGTAAAAGGCCATTCAGCTGCATAAGCAGGGCGGGCAGGCCGGTTAGTAATATCTCCTTCATAGCATGCCATTGCAAACGGATATTTGTAATAGCAGCCGGATGCAAACGCAGGAACAAGCGCAATGTTAACAGCATGTATACACTCATGGAAATGACAGATGCTACAGCAGCGCCCCCCGTACCCATTCCCAGCCACTGTATCAGCAAAGGATGCAGCACCAGATTAAGCAACACGGTAACACCTGTAATAACCATTACCTTTTTAAACTGCCCGCCTGCGCGCAACAGGCCGGAAATGCATAACCCCATTACGGAAGGAAAACAACCGGCACAGCTGATTTTGTAAAACAGGGTTGCGTGCTGCAATACATCTGCCCTGCCGCCTGAACTATACAACACCGGCTTTGCCGCAACGCACCCCAGCAATGCCAGGCAGGCTGCTGCAACAACGGCCATACACAGCAGCTGGTACAGTAATACACGCCCATATACCCCATGCTCTAACCGCCCCAGCTGACGGCTGTACAATAAAGCAGCACCGGATGATAACATACTGGTTACGGCGCTGTTTAACACCAGTAACGGCAACGCCAGGGTAACCCCTGCAAAAGCAGCCTGCCCCACCAGCCGCGAAACAAAAAAGGCATCCATTAAACCGTTAAGGGCTATAAGCAGCATACCGGCAATACCTGGTAAAGACAGCTTTACCAGCAGTGTACGCAGGTTACCCTGCAGCAGCAGGGCGGTGTTATGGTTACGCATGTGTAAGCTTTTTTTCCTGCAACTGATAAAGGGCAACAACTACACAAGCGCCTGCCATCAGCAACATCTGCAGCAGGCGACCAGCCACCCAACCTGGTTGCACCTGCATTACCGGTGGTTCAAATACAGGTATACGGGCATAGTCTGCTGCGTTCATATACCGGTTTTGAAACAGGGCATTATTGGCAAACCAGAACACCTGCCGGTGAAAGGCTGCCACCTGTTGCTGAAAAGCCAGCCCCGCCTGCACATCGGTACCTGCCAAATGGTTCAACAACAAAAACGTATTGGCGGCCGGGCTTATAAACAGCAACCGTTCAGTACGCTGTGCCCTGTTGCGTATGGCCTGGTACCAGGCAGCAACCTGCTGTTGCGCCTCTCTATCGGTATTATATAAAAACGCAGAATACCCCTGAAAATAATAGAAGGCCGGCCGTGTACTATCAGCAGGTATAAGGTGCGGGTAATACTGGTAAAACTGATTCAGCGCCTGCTGCATGGCCGTACTGCTTTCTTCCATATTACGGCTGCGCATAAGCGTAGAGAGCGATAGTGAAGAAGCGCCCCTTAACTTACTTTGCGCCTGTATAGTTACAGGTACTACTACCACCAGCAGCACCCATACCCCCAGTGATAACATAGCATTAAGCGCCGAAGAACGGTTAAAGGAAACAATAAGCAACAGCAGCGCATGCCACAGCAAACAATAAACGCAAACAATAAACATCCACAACACAGCACTCATACCCAGCAACGGTATAGGTGCGGTTAAAAAGGCCGCCAGCGAAAGTATTGCCACTACCGCGCAAGCTAACAGCCATCTGAAGGAAAACTTAACAAGCACCACGCTACCAGGCGGGTAACGCCCCATCCGCAACAGTGGCAGTATACCAGCCTCTTTTTCAGCAGACAACACATCAAAACACAGGGCTATAATAAGCAATGGTAACAGATATACAAGTACAAAAGCCAGATCAAAATTACCGGCCTTCAGTTGAAAGGGATTGGCTATTTCGCCTTTAAGGGTTTGTATATACAGGCTTTGGGCATTGAGCAGGTAATAAGGAGCCGTTACATCCAGCTGCCCCAGCGCCAGCGAGGCCAGGGGCAACGGCTTACGTGCGGCAAGAAAATGGAAGCTAAACCGTACCAGTGAAGGAAGGGCAGCTGTTTCGTACCGGTACTTTCCGGCAGGCTGCAAGGTGTCTGCCTGCAGTGCAGCTACATGTGCCAACTGCGTTTGCCGTATAGAATCGGCCACGGCTTGCCGCCTGCTGTTTTCTCTGGCTATTTCCGCATGCCCATAGCTGATGCTATAGCCGCCAATAACTATAAAAAACAACACACCCCATACCTGCAGGCGGTTTCTGCCAAACAAAATACATTCATGCATAAAAACGGCGAAGGTGCTGCGCATGCTACTTTACAATTTTGTGTGATTGCCAGAGCTTACCACTCCCAGCAGAATGATAAACCAGATAAGGAAGGAACAAGCCCCTGTGGCATAAGGCCGGAGCGCAACGGCAACCGACGGCGGTGTGTAACTAAAAGGCCTTACGTTGTTAAACACCGTTGCGCTGGCTTTATAATCCCAATCGCCCAATACAGAATGATCCTTCATATCGCCGTTCATCTGCTGTACAAAATATCTGCGGTAAGCTTCTGCCTGTTGCTGAAAATGCAGATGGCTGTAATAATCAGTTCCGCATAAAGCCATAGATAGCTGATGCACCGCCAGATAAGGGTTAATGATGCCTGCCCATTGTGTAAACCGGTTCTGTAATGCCAGTGTGTGCTGCAAACGGGCAAAATGCACATCATATACCTTACTGCTATACTCCTCTCCCGCCTGCATAACATACCCTTCAAAATTAAAAGGCAGTTTGCTGATGGTATCTACCCCGTACTGTTGCAACAGCTGCTTTCTCAATGCCAGTGCACGTGCATTCTGGGGGTTATGGCCATCAATGCCCTGGATAATATCGGCACGTATGGCAGCCGCAAACTCATATTTATCAGGCAGTGGGTACAGGTTATTACCGGCGCTGGCCGCCCATTTGGGCAGCAGAATAGTACTTACCATCCATAGCAGCAACAGGCTTAATACAGCGGTTCTGCCATTGCCTGCATGGGCAGATACCAGCAGAGACAAGGCAACACACAAAGCCAGATAACCTGTATATAACAGTACCAGCAGCAGCACCCTTGCCGCCATTGGCTGTGCAGTGGGTATAAACAAACAGGCCCCGGCCAGCAGCAGTATGCAGGGCAGCAATAACAGCAGTATTAATACCATGCGCCCGGCAAACTTGCCGGTAAACAGCAGTGTAAACGATACACCCTGGCTGTACAGCAGTTTAAGATTGCCCGATTCCCGCTCGGCCGTAAAGGCATTAAAGCAACTGAACACAATCATCAATGGAAACAACCATTGCAGCAACAAAGCCATAGACAGCCCGCCAAACCGGGCGGTACCATCCTGTTCTTCCGAAGGCTTAAACGAAAACTCATTTTGTTTATGCGGCTCCAGATACACTACTTTACCGGTATAGGCATTCAACCCCTGATCAAACAAACTGAGCGCTGTAAGCGGCATTACTGCAAAATTGCCAAAGTGTGCGGCTATATGCGGATGTTTGGGATGCTGCTGTAACCATTGCTGCCTGAACTGCTGTGCAGCCGCCTCCCGCTCCTGCGCTTCCTGCCGGTACTGTTGTATACCGGTTAGCGCGGCAGCCAGCAGCAACAGGCTAAGTACTATAGCAGCTGCGCGAAAAGTATTATCGCGCCACACCGTAATCATTTCTTTGTGCGCAAGGGCTTTGAGCGGATATAATTTTTGTAATGCCATCATAGTCTTTTTTGTTCATCGGTAAGGCGGTTTTGTACGCCGTTTACTTTACCACCCAGCCGGTATACCGCAGTTATAAAAACACGGCGGGTATCGGAAATAAAATGGTAGTTATAAAAAGAAAGATCGCTGACGGAATAGCCCTTAAAACGGTTGGTATGAAATGCATCTGAAAAGGACAATTTGAGATCGAACCGGTTTTTGAGAAAAGACTTTTTAATACCACCATCCAGCATACCGTAACTGCTGGTAAAGAATATACCGGTAAGCTCGCCACTGCTGTATCTGCCATTCAGTTCCAGCACTATGCCTGCCGGCAGCGTAAACACCTGGTTTAGCCCCAGGGCCAGTGCTATTCTGCTTTTTTGCAGCGCACCACGCTTCTGCATTACCGGGTAAGCTGTGTAACTGGGATTGGCCGTGGCAGTAAGGTTCCAGAAAGTTGCAACGCGCAGGGGGGCCAGCAAAAGCAAATCCCACCGGTTCTGGTGGCTGAAATTGGCGTTTTGGCGGGCTACGGTGCCAGTAACATTGTCTGTAACTACTGTTTGGGAAATAAAATGGTTAAGCCGGTTATAACTGAGTGTTGCGGTGTATTTATTCATAAGCGTATACGACAAGGCAAACAACCAGGTTAGTTCTGGCCGTAGCGTGGGGTTGCCGGTATAGTAAGAATATTTATCTGCATACCACCTTACCGGATTCAGCTCTGCATAGGAAGGCCGGTTAATGCGGCGACTGAGCGAAAATGACAGGGAATGCCGGTTATGGAATGGCTGCTCCACCGAAAAGGAAGGAAAGAGATTGGTATAATTACGCTCCGTGGTAATACCTGCGTGTATGGCCTGCCCCTTTGTATAAGTATGCTCCACACGTACACCCATTGCAATAGCAGTTTTGCCAAATGAACGTTCTGCAGAAGCATAGGCTGCCGATATACGTTCGGTATACTGAAAATAGTCGCTAAGGCTTTCGGCAGGTGTATAAGCATGGTTCAGCAACGAATCGTACCGGAACTGATTGTCTATAGCAACTGCCGCGTGTTTTACCCCCGCCTTAAAGTGTGCAACCGGCATTGGCCAGTCTGCATCGGCCTTTACCGAACGTATTTTAATATAACTGGGTTGCCTGAACCGCAGCTCCTGATATACATCATCCGGCATGCCATTACTGTTGTAAGACTGATTGGCCAGAAAACCATCTGAATGGTTGCGGTAAGAAATATAATCAGCGTCAACACTTATTTTTTTGCCCGTTGTATCGTATTTGTAAGCATAGTTCAGGTTAAAGGCATTGTTGTAGTACGGCTCTATGGCTACACTTCTGTTTTCAATAGTTTGTATGGTTTTACCGCCGCTGCTCAGCAACGTTGTGGCGCCGGCATCTTTACTCCAGTCGTCCAGCGAACCGTTGTATAAAAACCCTAATTGGTGCTTATTACTGATATACCAGTCCGCCCCTGCCTTATAGGTATAAAACCTGCTTAACCAGGGTTCCAGCGATAGCCGGCTTAGATATACCGTGTCCGTATCAGTTTCAAAGGAATTGCCAGCGCTGCGGGTATTAAACGTTTTGCGCTGGTTGTAGCCGAGTGTACCAAAGAAATTCATCTTTTGCAAACGCAGATTACCTGTTATCTGCTGGTTATGCAACAGGTAATGCCCTGCGCCCAGTGAACTGCTCAGCTGAACAGCATACCCTGGCCGGTTACTTTTTTTAGTAATAATATTGATAACACCAGCATTGCCTGCCGCATCAAACTCTGCACCCGGCATGGTAATAATTTCAATACTGGCAATATTTTCAGCAGGCATGCCCTTTAATACGTTTGCCAGCTGCTGCGCGCTCATGTATGTCATTTTTCCATCCAGCAGTACGTTTACACCTCCGGCACCCTTCAGCAGAATATGATCGTTCTGATCTACGCTTATGCCAGGTGCCCGTTGCAGCACATCAAACGCAGAGCTGCCTGCCGCAGCAGTGCTTTTATCTACGTTTAACACCAGTTTTCCTTTTTTAGCTTCCAGCAACCGCCGCCCGGCAGTAACCTTTACGCCCTGTAACGTATCGCCAGTCATTTCCTGTGCCTGCACGGTGCTACAGGCTGCAACACCACCTGACAGTAGTATTGCAGCCGTATATACCGCCTGCGTAAAAGTTCTTTTGCAAACAAATCCAATGCACATAGTTGCTACCATTGTTTCAATAACCTTACAACAGATTAATTCACTTTATCAAACCCGGTGCACATGCCTGCGCTCAGGGTTATTTTGCGGGCTACGCTGCCATCAGCCACGTTATAAGTATAAATGCTGTTTTCTTTATCGGACGATACCACAAAACTTACCGTAGCGGCATCAAACGCACGCATAATGGAAGTGGAAGAGCCATATATTTTTGGCAGACTGGCACTCAGATCGCCCAGTGAGGTTTTACCTGCCAGATCTATCCGGTAATAGCGGAAGTTGGGGCCTTTGGTTTCATAGGCATCTGTAGCATCTTCTATACGGGTGGTAAATGCCTGGTTGTTGAGGATATATAAACCGGAGCAATCTTTACCGGTAGCGGCTTTAAGATTGAAAAAATAATCAGCATCGAAACTGGTGGCTCCTTTGCGTATACGAAGGATGCCGCTGGGAGCTGCACCCGACCCCTGCCCCTGTATGTACAAATCCCCGGCTGCATCGGTAGCAAAACCACTTACAGAAGAACCTGCCAGGAATATATTACTGGTGCGCGCATCTGCCAGCAGTTTTTCCGTTTTGCCGGCGGCCAGATCAATTACGCCCACAAAAGCAGAATCTGCAAGGGGGTTAAAGCTGGCATTGAAATACTGTATGCCCAGAAACAGCTTGCCATCTCTCGCCTTCATACCCAGATAATACACAGAGGCAGCGCCAGGTTTGGCAAAAGCCGAGAGATTGATTTCGCCGGTGGTTTGCAGCGCAGTGGGGTTAAACTTTACAATTCTGGCCAGCCCGCCGCCTACAGAGGCATAGGCTTCTGTTTTGCTTACAAACTCCACCGAAGAAAAAGTGTTGGCCCCCGGCACCACCAGTTTACCGGCTACTACTGCTTTGCCCGTAGCATCGAAGGTGTATTTGGTAATAGTAGCAGGTGCACCAAAAGAAGTAAGGTATACTGCATCATCATATGTCCACTGCGAAGCAAAGTTGGGCGATTCAGCAGCATTGGCATTGCTGAGCTGGCTGATGTTAAGATTGGCCAGCCCCTGTACATAAGTGGTTTGGCTGGGGTAAGCCCCTGCTACATTGGAAACAGCATAATGTACTTCGCCGGTAACAGTGGAAGTGCTGTTGTTTTTGGAGCAGGAAGCCATGGCTACCGCTATCATCAGCGCCAGGGATACAGGATGTTTGCGAAAACGCATAAAAGAGTAATACATGATTGTATATGTTTATGGGATAAATACTTTTAGTTTCAGGTGAATAGAACGCCCCGGCTTTTGCACATTAAAATTGTCGTAAGCCCGGGCATTGGCCAGGTTTTGCATTTCGCAGCTGGCTGTATACCGGTTGTGCAACCACGTATAGCTAAGGCCTGCCTGCTGAATATATTGACCAGGTATGGTTGCTTTTTGATCGGCCCGCCCGTCGTTAGCCCAATAGAGATAAAAACGATGTACGTAAGCGGCGTTATACCAGCAGGTAAGTGTATTGCCCCGCCTGAACAAATGGGGCTGCGTATACTGCAGGCCTGCATTACCCATAAGCCACGGCATATTGGGTAGTTGCAGGTTATAATACCGGTCGTCAGTAGTACCGGAACTGCTGCCACGTGATTTATTAAGAATACGCTGCCAGGTGGCATTACCCGTAAACTGCAGCAATGGCCAGGGCTGCAGGGTACACTCCCCTTCTATTCCGGTAATCTGCGCCTGTAAAAGATTCTGGTATTTGGCAAAAAACTGTGAAGTTCTGAGATAGATAATATCCTGCAAACGGCGGTAAAAACCGGTTACTTCTGCCCGCACATGGCTACGGGTGTATTGGGCACTCAGGTTAAGGTTATGACTTTTTTCCGGCTGTAAACCGGGACTGGCTTTGGTTAACGCATAATCGCCAAATACTTCCAGTTCATCCGGCAAACGCGTAGCATATTCATACGAAAACCTTGCGGCAAGCGAGGGGTTGAATACATGGCGAAAACTTTGCGCTGCCCCCCACTGCCCCATACGGTTAGATGCCGTTTGCAACACAGCATTTTCTACCGTAAAACCGGTGGCTGAATAGTAATACCATTTTATGGCAGTAAGCGAAGTCCACTTCCGCTGCGGGGTATGGCGTTCTGCCGATATACCGGTAACCAGCTTATGCATACGGGTAGGAGAAGTATAGAAATCCTGTCCATAGAACGCAGCCGCCACCGTATCTTCTCCCTTACGATGAAAACTGGTGCCGGTGACATTAAAACTGATACGGGTAAGTGTATCGGGCGTATAAGATAATAACAGGCGCGCCACGCTATTGATGGTGTGCAGTAGCAGGTTATTACGCGAGGAAGATATTTCGCCACCATAGCTGCGCCGGTTTACAACAGTGCCATCCCAGGCATAGGCATTGAAAGAAGTATCTATAAAATGCCCCCTGGTATACCCTGCCCCACCAAACAACTGCACATCTACCCCGGGAAGCACCTGGTATTTGTTGTATTTGAAAAAACTGTTCCATACCTGCTCTGCATAGGTAACTTTTCCGTACGGCTGTGTCATTACCACATTATGCTGTACCTGCTGCCCTATGCCGGAGGCATTAAGGGTAAGGCTTGCAAGGTCGGCCCATTTTTTACCGGTAATACCCAGTTCTACGGCGGTATAGTAATTGCTGAACCGGTCGTGAAAACGTTTTACTTTCTGCTGCACCGGGTTACCAAACTGGTTAGGCACTTCCGCTGTAATGCCATAATTATTCCTGCTGTAATTATAAAACGCAGTGGTGTTAACAAACACATTACGTGGCAAGCGGTAGCGGGCGTTAACCGTAACGCGCTGTGTATGAAAAGAGCTGAGCGCATAGGTTGCTTCCAGGTAATTGCTCAACTGCTGCCGCGTTACTATATTAATGGCGCCGCCCAATGCATCTGCCCCTAAATGCACGGGTACAACTCCTTTATAAATTTCCAGCCGGTCTATCGTATTTACCGGTAATGTATTAAGTGAGGCACCAGCCCCGAAATAAGAGGCAGGAATACCATCAATAAACAACTTTACCTGTTTGCCCGAAATGCCGTTAACAGCAAAATCGGCCCGGCTGCCCAGGCCACCATCCTGGCGGATACGTATGCCCGATGCCTGCCCCAGAATATCTATAGCACCGGAAGGGCGGCTATAGTATTTTTTTGCATCTACCACCGTAACCTGCTGTACAGATTGCCGGAGCGCAGTGGCAGCGCCGGTATGCAATACACGCACTTCCGATAATTCATGCGTTTTCTCTGCCTCCTGCTGGCTTGTTGCATACAGCGGTAATAACAATAATATAAGAATAAGCTTCCGCAATTATCAGGGGTTTAGTTCGTGTAACAATCCGTTTAAAAGCATTTCATCATAGGCATCGCCGTTTATACGTTGCAGGGTATGCCTGGCTGTTAACCCATCCGCCGCATTCCATAACTGCAGGCAAACACCGGTTAAAGTAATAGCCGCATCGCCCTCCCTTGCCATAAGGTAAACAGCGGGTTCGCTGCCCGTATTTTTACTTACACTTATCCACTGCTGGTTGCGTAATACCACCGGCTCGCCCTGTGGTACAAGCGGTATGCAAACACGCTCTTCGTTATACAGCAGAAACGCAGGCATGGAAGCAAAGGAAACAGTATGCTTTGCCCGTGCAGGCAATTCAAAGGCAGTTACATTTTGCGGCAGTAAAGCATGCCCCGGATGATATTGAACCACACGCACCGGAACAGGTTCGGGGCATTGATTCTGCAGCAGTGCGCTGCCTGCACCATCTTCATACACTACATTGCTTACTGTAACAGATTCTACCCAGAAACAATCGTCTGCTGCTGTTTTAGAATATTTCACCTGCCCTTCATTATACAGTTCAGATAACAAAGTGTATTTGCCCAGCGGTGCATCTGCAGGTATAGTATAGGTAAAATAGTAATGCCGGCCGTTTTGTATATGCTGCAATATGTTTACCAGCGTTTCTCTGGAATGTGCACCGCTGAGATAATCTGCCAGTACCAGCAGTGGGGTGTTTTTATTCAGGTAAAGGTTTTTCTGCGTAACCGGGCCCGCTTCTGCAGGTGGCAGCATAACAGGCGGCAGGGCCAGAATATGCTTTTCCATCAGCATAGTTACCGTGCCATCCGGCGCCTGTACGCCTATGCGCACAAAAGGGTAAATATGCCGGCTGGTTAAACCCGATGTATTATAATTCCAGTGAATAGTAACGGTGCTGTTGCGCACAGTACGTTTGGGAAAAATACTCATAGCTAATTACGCCTTAAGCTTTTGATAATGTCTTTACTGAACTGTTGGGGATACTGGCGAAACCACTTGATTACCGTGTCCTGCCCCAGCTTATCGTACACCGTGGCTATAACCACCGACAGCCGCTGGTTAAACTCACTGGCAGCCTGCTCCGGATCGGTTTCGGATTTCAGCCTTTGCTGCACTTTCTCCTGCCTGGATGCTGGCAGATGATGTATATAATGGCCAAAGTAAGTAGCACAGAAATGCTGGTAATCTTTTGTAAACAGTATGAAGTTGTGCCACATTTCATCTACTATTAACAGCTCGTCTGGTATAAACATGCCCTGCTCCCGGCACACAAACAGAAACTTTTTGGTTTCGGTAAATATATCCTCCGCTTCACTATCCGATACGGCGAACATATCGGTAAAGCGGGACAGAATGTTTTCGTTCTGATAGCTCAGTATCTCTTCCAGCAATATCGTTTGCATACAGTTTTTTTTAGAAAAAGGGCAGCGGATAGCCCGCTGCCCCGGATACATTACAGTGTTGATGTGCAGTGACCGCAGTTGCTGCAGTGTGTGCTACCGCCTACTGTTCTTTCTGTAAGGATAGAAGCAATCAAAGCCTCTTTAGAGATGTTTTGCATAAAAATTGTTTTAATGAATGATGCCTACTCTGTTTCCGGTTTTCGGCAACGCCGGTTGTTGCAACAATATTTTGTATAGCAAGGCTACCCCCTATGCCATAAGGATATGTGGAAGTAATAAACACACTGCTACGTTTGCTACTGCCGGCATTAGCACATTGTGTTATGCCCGGCAAACAGACAACTGCACTGTTTTTTTATGTGTACCTGTAATCAGATACACACAACAGCATACAGCCGCCTTACATGCAATGGTGGAAGTAAAATGGAACTGATAAGAAAACGATATTACACAGCAGGTGGCCCCTTGTTAGCGCTGCTGGCTGCCAGCCTGTAAACGCCCGGTGCCGGAGCAGTTAAAAAAAGAAGGGAAAATAATGCAGGCCTTACCGGAGCGGCTATTGAAGCATCATTATGATACACCGCATATTGATGGTCGCAGATGCTGCAATGCCCGTGCCCGGCTTTATGTAAACTATTGCCCTCTTTTTTTTCCTGACTGTTGCACGCCTGGGATTGCGTTGCCGGATGATGGTGCCAGAGACGCACCGGTGTTGCTATAAAGGTATATAGCAACAACAGCAGTATGGCAATTTTCGGGCGATATGAAGGCGTTAGTTTCAAATTTTACATTTGCACTGTTATTGCAAATATAAATTCTTTATTCAAAAGAAAAAATTATTTGCAATTACGTTACAAATAACGTTTGCCAGCTATATTCCGGTTCTTACCGTAATTTAGGGCAAACAATATCTTACAGTTCTAACGATTCCATTTAAGAATGAAAAACCAACTCATCAAAAGTTATTTTCTGTTTGCATTTTCTGCCGGTTTGTTATTGCATACGGCTTATGCCCAGCCCACCACCACGTTGAAAGCAGGCGTTGACTACCCCGCTGAAATTGAGAACCCCGAATTGCTGGGTATAAACAAAGAACGTTATCACGCCACATTAATGCCCTACGCTAACCTGCAGGAAGCACTGGCAGGCAAAAGGCTGGCTTCTTCCTGGTGCCGCAGCCTGAATGGCAAGTGGAAGTTTAACTGGGTACCCAGCCCCGAAAAGCGACCGGTAGATTTTTACAAGGCAGACTACGATGTATCTGCCTGGAAAGAAATACCCGTACCCTCTAACTGGGAAGTACATGGGTATGGTACCCCTTTTTACCGGAACTATGGATACACGGTTAAAAAGGATTATCCCAGGCTGATGAGCGAGCCGGACAAAAGCTATACGGCTTATAAAGAACGTAACCCGGTGGGTTGCTACCGGCGAAATTTTGAAGTACCGGCAGACTGGGATGGCCGCCGCCTGTTTGTAACCTTTGATGGCGTGGACTGTGCCTTTTTTGTATGGATTAACGGCCAGAAGGTTGGTTTTAGCGTAAACAGCAGAAATGCTGCGGAGTTTGATATTACAAAGTATGCCAAAGCCGGCTCTAATACTATTGCGGTGGAAGTATATCAATACAGCTCAGGCACGTGGCTGGAAGATCAGGATATGTGGCGCCTGCATGGCATTTTCCGCAACGTAACCCTCTGGAGCAGTCCGCAGGTGCACATGCGTGACTTTTTTGTAAAACAGAACCTGGATAACAATTATAAAGACGCCACTGTGGAGGTGCTGGTAAACACTAAAAACTACGGCACCGCTACAGGTAAAGACCAGGCCATAACTGCTGTATTGTATAATAAAGAGGGCAGCGTGGTGGCAAAAGGCAATGTAACTTCAAAAGCGTTGCGGGCAGAAGCGGAAGAACAGCTGAGTATACAATTTCCGGTAACCAACCCTGCCAAATGGACGGCTGAAACACCTTATTTATATACGTTGGTATTAACCAGTGCTGAGGGTGAAATTATTTCTACCAAAGTGGGCTTTAGAAAAGTAGAAATTAAAGGACGTGTGTTTACCGTAAACGGTGTGCCCATTAAATTAAAAGGTGTTAACCGCCACGAACACTGGAGCGATGTAGGCCATGCTGTAACGGAAGAACAGATGATACGCGACCTGCAGGTGATAAAGCAGGGCAACTGTAACCATATACGTACCAGCCATTATTGTGATGATCCGCGCTGGTACGAACTGTGCGATGAATGGGGCATATGGCTGGTAGCTGAAGCCAACGTGGAATGCCATGGTTACGACAGGCGTTTTGAAAATGAGCCTACCATTAAAGCAGCTATTGTAGACCGGAACATTGCCAATATTGAAAACTTTAAAAATCACGCTTCTGTAATCATCTGGTCGCTGGGCAATGAATGTGGCTGGGGCGAGAATCCCAATTTTGTAGCGGCTATGAATGCGGTAAAAGCATTGGATGGCAGCCGCCCTGTTCACTACGAACGTTTTGGAACAGGAAAAAACAACCCGGCAGATTTAGATGGCAGAATGTATGGCACTGCACAGGACTATGCAAAAGTGGCGCAGAACCAGGAACTGACAAAGCCTTTTTACATCTGCGAGTTTGTACATGCCATGTTTAACTCTATGGGCTCGCTGGCAGAATACGCTGAAGTGTTTGATAAAAACCCGGAAATACTGGGCGGCGCTATCTGGGAGTTTCAGGATCAGGCATTGCTTAACAACCGCACGCCCGACCATTCTATTCTGGCTTTTGGTGGCGGTTTTGGAGAGGTACCTAACGATCATTACTTTATTCACAAAGGTGTTATATCCTACGACCGTGCCGTGGAAGGCAACCAGGTAAAGCCCCATTATCCGGAAATGAAAAAAGCATTTCAGTGGATAGGCACAGAACTGATTAACCCTTTAAACGGAACCATCCGGATTAAAAACAAATACCAGTTTATAGCACTGGATGATTTTGAAGCTTACTGGAGCCTGACAGAAAACGGGATAGAAATAGCAAAGGGAGATTTTGCCCTGCCCCGTATAGAAGCCCGTAGTGAGCGGAACGTAAACCTTCCCCTGAAGATTGAACAGTTTACGCCCGGCGCTGAGTACTTTTTACGCGTTGCGTATAAACAACGGACTGCTACTACATGGGCTGCAAAAGGTTTTGAAGTGGCTTCGGAGCAGTTTACGCTGCCCGTTAATACCCTGCCGCTGATGCTGGCCAAAACATCGCTGCCGGCAGTAAAAATGAGCCAGACCGGAACACTGGTTACCATAACAGGCAATGGGTTTGCAGTGCAGTTAGATAAAAGAACCGGGTTACTTACGCAGTTGGTAAAAAATGGCACAAACCTGTTAGCGGAAGGCGGTGCCCCTAAAATTTACCTGTCGCGTGCTGCGCATCAGACAGATGATATGTGGGCACACAAAACCTGGAACCGGTTTGGCGTACAAACCCTTACCGATTCGCTGATTAGTTGTAAGGTAGAAGCTGTAGGTACGGGAGCAGTAAAGATAACTTCTGTGATTCGCGCGGCGGGCAAAGAAGGCTTTAATGCGTACCATACAGCTGTTTACCTGGTACAGGGCAATGGTAGCATACAGGTAGAAAACAAAGTACAGTTTACCGGATGGCGCATAAACCTGGCGCGAATTGGTGTAAGGTTTATGTTTGATAAAAAGCTGGATGAAGTACAATATTTTGGACGTGGGCCTTTTGAAAACTATGCAGACAGAAAAGCAGCCGCAGAACTAGGCTTGTATACACTGAATGTGAACCAGCAATATGAATACGAAAAGCCGATGGAAAGAGGCAACCATGAAGAGGTACGCTGGGCAAAGCTAAGCGGCACAGGCAAACCATCGGTATTGCTGCAGGCAGATGAAAACCACATGCAGTTTTCTGCACTGCCGCATACCGATGAGCAAATGTTTCCGGTTGAATATAAAATTGATTTACCCGCAAGCAAAGCCACCGTGTTCTGCCTTTCGGCCAAAACGCTGGGCGTAGGCTCTAACAGTTGCGGGCCAAGGCCGTTAGATGAGTTTCTGGTATGGAGCGATAATACAGCCTTTACTTATACCATTAACTTAAACGGCAAATAGATAGCTGTTAACCGCTTCATTATCATTCAACAACCGTACGCCTGGTTTACGCCAGGCGTACTACTGATATAAGGCCGTTTTAATTATATAACTTTTATAAACCGGGCTGGCCCCAGTACATGAGCGTTTCGTAGTGAATGGTTACTAATCCATTTTCATTATACAGCACAAACAATTTTATCAGCTCAGAAATCATGTCGTCATATTCCTCATGCCCCGGCAATGGTATATATGACTTTGACAGTAACTGCCCCTTCAAGGCTTCAAAATCCAGCTGCTGCTTATTGGCAAATACTTTTGACTCCGGTACGCCGGGTGCAAAAAAAGCACTTATCAGTACGGGATCAATCTGCAAAGGCCCATTATCGCCCAAACGGTATTTACCCCGCAGATCGTTATACTTCTGTTCAAATTCTGTTTTGCGGGTTTCCCGGTTCCAGGCCAGAATTACATGACCATCGGGTTTAAGAATCCGGCGGCACTCCACACGGGCAGCAACAGGGTCAAGCCAATGAAACGTTTGGGCAACTGTAATAAGGTCTGCACTGTTTTCCGCCAGCTTTGTATCTTCTGCGGTAGATTGTATACTCTGAAAAGAAGGATACTTCTTCAGCCTGTCTTCTCCTGCCTTGCGCATTTCCTCATTAGGCTCTATACACACTACACTATATCCATTCTGTAACAAAGGCTCCGCAAACAAACCGGTACCGGATCCTATATCTACAATACCAGATTGCGGCTGCAACGCCATAGCCTGTTCTATATAACGGAATAACTCTTCGGGGTAACCGGGTCTGTATTTAGCATAGTTAGCTGCGCGGTTAGAAAATCTGCTGGCAGCGGAAGCATTATTTATTGGTACAACCATCCCTGTAACTGTTGGTAAACAAATGGCGAAAGTAACTAAAATGCCCCAGGGCAGTAAGGATATACGGCATTTTATGAAAACATTCTCATTGACGATGTTATAGAAGCTACTGCCTTTATCAATGGCTTTAAGGAATAAAATCTTCCTCCAGCCATAAGGTCTTTCTTCGTACAGCCAGCCAGCTACGCCTTTTTCTGGCAGCAATGTATACAAACAGCATCATTAGTATGAATGATATAGCCAGCCAGACTACATAAATTGTTGCCAGCCCGGTAGTTTCAGTATCGGATAATAAGTACATAAGATATTTAACCGGTGTTAAAATTAAACGCTTATATTTACCTACTAATTTACTAGACTTTAATTATTCCTCAAAATATGCCGCTTAAATACTTATACCTACTGATGTTTTCTGTTATGCTGGCTAACACGCAAATACATCCGCAGCATACCAGACGAACCATTACCGGTGTGGTTACCTGCGAAGGTGTACGTTTGGAAGGTGTGCAGATACTGATAAAAGGGAGCGATTATTATTCAGGCACCCAGCAGGATGGTGTATATTATATTCCGGTAACAGCCCCTGATGCCGTATTGGTTTTTAGCCTGGATGGCTACCAGCAGCAGGAAGTCAGCCTTTCCGAAAATGAGAACGAATACAATGTAGCGTTGAAGAAAAAAGGCCTCTAACGGCCGGTTTTTTCGGTAACTATGCCTTATTCGCTGGCTAACCAATTGATATTTAAGGGTCGGAATCTGCCTCGTTTATTCAAATAACACTATCTTGGGCCCCTGGACAATATCAAATATGGTAGTAATCAACAATTTCGAAGAGTATCAGTCGTATGTGGGCAAAGAATTGGGAGTTTCTGACTGGCATACTATAAACCAGGATCAGATCAACAGATTTGCCGATGCAACGCTGGATCACCAGTGGATACACGTAGACGAAGAAAGAGCTGCAAAAGAAGAGCCTTTTAAATCTACCATTGCCCATGGTTATTTAACCCTGTCGTTAATTCCCTACTTGTGGAAGCAGATTGCAGACGTGCGCAATATTAAAATGGAAATTAACTACGGCGTAGAAAATCTGAAGTTTGGCCAGGCAGTTCTGGTAAATAACGAAGTGCAGTTAAAGGCAAAACTTAAGAACATATTGAATCTGCGGGGAACAGTTAAGGTGGTAATTGAAGCAACCCTGATGATAAAAGACCAGAAAAAGCCCGCCTATACCGGCGATGTAATATTCCTGTATCATTTTGCTTAAGATAATAAAAGCCATTCGTATTGGAAGTAATGGGGCAAACACTGCAGCCCCGTTATATACATTCAGGCTACTATCAGCCCGGATAACATTAAACAGCAAAGGCGTCTCCGAATAATCGAAGACGCCTTTGCTGTTTAAAAACATATTATACTAACGCGGCCCCTGCCCTGCCTGTAGCGGCCAGCCGGGGTTTTGATAGATAGGCGAAGTAGTAAGATCAGTATTCCCTGCTGAAACGGTGAAATGCTGGTTAGCAATCGGGCTTAAATAATGCGCCATATGCCATTTCATACCATTATATCCCAATGCATTGTCACGTATTTCGTAGGGGCGCAGATAAACGCTGCGTGCAGGGTCTGAAACCACCGCATCTGCATTACCGGCGCCATATACCAGTTGTGAAGCAGTATACCAGTTTTGCATGGGGCCCCAGAGTTTAAAGCCATCCAGGTGATAGGGAGTGCTGATTAACTGATCCATTGCACGCCAGCGTTTCAGATCCATTAAACGCAGGCCCTCTGCCATAAGCTCGTTTCTGCGTTCGCGCCTGATATTGTACAGTGTTGCATCAATTAAATGGTTGGCAGAATATGCACCCCAATCAAGCGTTTCCTTACTTACATCTGTAGCAGCAATGGTTTGGGCTACATCGGTGCTTACCTGTGCACGGGCACGTATTTTCTGCCAGTAATCGGTAGCAGTGGCATCCAGCGATCCTGTTTTTTCCACAACTGCTTCCATATAATTGAGGTAAGCTTCTGTTGCGCGAAAGGTGATACTGCCGGTAAATGCGCCATTATTCAGTGTTTGTGCCCCATCATAACTCAAACCTTTTCTGATGGCATAACCAGTGGAATATTTATTTTCCACGCTGGACAACCATATTTGCGGTATAGGCTCAACAGCAGTACCATGGGTACCGGCATTAGGATTAAGCAGAATGTTGCGCTGGCCGGGTTGCTTTAAAAACAACACCAGTCTTCCATCTCTTCCCTCTCTTACAGAACCAATGGAATCATCTCCCTTATAATTACTTCCGGCAGCGTATATAGGTAAGCCATTTGCCATAAGAAAGCTTTCTACCATACCACGCGATAAACCTACCGCATAGTTACCCAGCTGCGCATACACGGGCACGTTATGGGTAACCAGGCCGGTGGCATACTGACGCCACAAAAGCACCTCGCTATAGCCAGACATGTTAACAGCACTGAACATGCTGAAGTAAGGGTTTTCGTTACCAGATGATTCTATAATACCTGTATTAGCTACCAATGGTACGGCATCTGCCACTGCTTTTGCAGCAGCCATAGCCTCACCCAGGAAGAATTCAATTTCACCATCTATACTGCCCGATGGAAACTGATAGCTGGCGTTATAGCTCTTATCCTTTCCCGGCCAACCCGGTCCATTGGGTACAAATGCAGTGCCTTTAAAGTATTTTAACCAGGTACCTTCGTACAAGGCCACACGTGATTTAAGTAATTGAGCACACGCTTTGGAAATACGGTTTTTACCGGCAGGTGAAGTGGTTAGTAGCAGATTGATAGCCGAATCCAGATCGGACAATATAAAACGGGCTACTTCTGTTCTGGGTTTTCTTTCACTGGCCGCTATTAACAGGGCTTCGTTATCGGGCAGGGTGGTTTTAAGTATAGGAAAATCGCCCAGCGCCTGTAGCTTACCAAAATATTCATAAGCACGCAGAAAGTACATTTCACCTACGTAGTGGGCTATATTGGCCGGGGTACCGGTAATACTTCCCGCATTCCACTTAGGCAGCACATCCTGGAAAAAATAATTCATCTGGTAGATGTTGTAAAAGTTCCAGTCACCTCCCTCAGCCCCTACCAGCCATTGGCCGGGTACATAACGGGTATCAATAAAAGGCGTAGCCATATTATCCGTATTACCATCTATACCAAACGTACCAAAAGACCAGCCGCCATGAGAAGGCAAAATACCGTACCTGCCAATGGCATAGGCAGCCAGGTGCGATTCATCGTTCAGGTAGTTTTCCGGTATAATCTGAGAAGGGGGTTGCTGCTCCAGCATTTTTCTACAGCCACCTGTAAGCACTACCACTGCTACAAGGCACGCACCTATCGCCACATTTTTTATAATAGAGTACATAGTTAATTAAGTTTAGAAAGTTACACTTATGCCACCTGCAATTGTTTTTTGTAATGGATACACACTGCCATCAGATCCACCATCAATGGTTTCAGGATCAAACATTTTAGCAGTTTTGGTACGCGTAAGCAAATTCTCGCCCGACAGGTATATGCGCAGGTTTTGAATATGCAGTTTATCAAGCAGCGAAGCGGGTAAGCTATATCCTATCTGCAGGTTTTTTAAACGGAGATAGGAAGCATTCTGCAGATAACGTGTTTGTGCCTCGCGGTTTTTAGGACTATTAAAAAGCGCGCGGGGATAATAAGAATTGAGGTTCTGGCCCAGTGGATGATCAGCGTTGGCGCGGAAGTAATCGGTATGTTCCACAAAACCGGTTGACCACCATATCTGATCGGTAGTACCCCAGAAGAAGTAGCTGCCCTGCCAGTAATCGCGCTTCATCACACCCTGAAAAAATGCCCTTACATCAAAGCCTTTCCAGTTAGCACTGGCATCAAAGCCCAGCGTATACCTGGGGGTACTGTTTCCAATTACCCGTAAATCGCCCGGATTAGAAAGGGTGGAATTACCCTTATCTAATTTACCATCTCCATTAACATCTGCATACATAATATCTCCGGCATCCCACTGGCTGCCCAGTACATTCTGCCCACCATTCAGCTTTTGCAGGTGTGCATCCATTTCCGCCTTGCTCTTAGCAATGCCTATGGTAGTTAAACCCCATATCTCACCCAGCTTCTGGCCGGTACGATAAGTACTGAGTGCATTGGTTCTGTTAGCCGGATAAGCATCTACAGTAGTCTGATAATCGGACAACAGGAAACGGAATGAGTATTTAAGGCCGTTTTTCAGATTATCAGACCAGGTAATTTCAGATTCAAAGCCACGGGTAGTGAGATTGGTGTTGTTTGTACTTGGCGTAGCTACCCCCAACGTTGCGGGTAATTGAGGAGCCGGGCCAACCATGTCGATGGTTTTGCGTTGAAACACTTCAAACGAACCACTTAACCGGCTGTTAAACAAACTGAAATCCAACCCTATGTTCAGGGTTTTAATAGTTTCCCAGGTAAGTGTAGAACTTACTAATGCATCGGGCGCTCCGGCAGTGTTAGGACGCTGACCGTTTATTAACCAGCTGCCTGAAGCAGTACCCACCGGCAAGGTTAAATACGTAGGATACCATACATTGGTGTTCTGGTTACCCAGTTCGCCATAAGAAGCCCTGAGCTTTAAGGTATTTATCTCGCTCCAAAGGTTTCTGATAAAAGATTCACGTGCTATGTTCCAGCCAACGGAAACAGATGGGAAAAGCCCCCAGCGTGAATCGGAACGGAACCGGGAAGAACCATCGTACCGCGCATTGGCTTCAAACAGGTACTTACCATCAAAGTCGTAGTTAATACGGCCAAAGAAGCCCTGTATACCCCAGTTCTGATACTGGCCGGAGACTGTGGGTGGCACTGCTACACCTAAAGGGTTTACACCTGAAGTAGTATTAATGGTTGGACTACCTGGCACAATAATGCCCTGGCGGGTAGCACTCAAATCTCTGTATTTGGTAAGCTCAGACTGAAAGCCAGCCATTACTTTACCGTTATGCGCCCCATAACGTTTATTATACTCACTGTAAATGTTGGTATTGTAGTAGTTTTCCTTATAGCCATATTCATATACTTCAGAGTTCTGACCGTACACATATGGGTTGCCATTTACATCATGATTATAAGTACGCTGTGTATTCCAGTTACGGAAATCGGTTCTGGCCCGGTAGTTAAACTCACCAAAGGTTCTCCAGCCTTTAACAGGTTCAAATACCAGTTGCAGCTGCTGATAATTCCAGTCGCGCTGATTTTTATCTACCCCACCTTCTGCCATGCTTAAGGCAGGTGATGGCGAACTGTACAGGAATCCATTCGGATCGTACAGCGGCAAAGTAGGCCATCCCTGACGGCCCAGATCATTATAAAAGCCGTTGGTTAACGCAGCGGGGCGCTGGTAACCTTCAAAAATAAACCGGTTAGTATAGTTTACAGCAACCTCGTCTGAAATTTTACCGTTTATTTTGGCTGTAACACCATACCTATCGTACCAGTCGGTATTAAAACGCATTAATCCATCCTGATGCATATAGTTACCCGAAAGGTAATAGCTGAAGCGATCGTTACCGCCGTTCAGGCTGAGGTTATGCTCCTGCGCAAAGCTATTGCTTTTGTACATGGCCTTATACCAATCTACGTTGGCGTTACCATACGCATATCCATCTGCCCAACGGCTGGGGTTATTGGGGTTGGGTATAATACTTTCTTTTAACGTACCGGCCTGGTAATCTTTAATACGCTGCAACTGCTCCGGACTAAAAAAGGCACTACTGCCGCTGTTTAAATTGGCATCGTTAAAAAACAACGCAAAAGTGTAGGAATCCATTTGTTTGGGCAGTAACAACGGGCCAGCCGAGCGGAGGCTGTTGTTGTAGTTTAAACGGGCCTTACCCTGTTTGCCTTTTTTGGTGGTAATTAATATTACACCAAAAGCCGCCCTTGAACCATATACAGCAGAGGCGGAAGCATCTTTTAACACGGAAATGCTTTCAATATCCTGCGGGTTAATAGCATTCAGCGAACCTTCCATACCATCTACCAGAATAAGCGGACTGGACGATGAGGTACCAATAGTACCTATACCCCGGATATTGATACTGGGGTTACTTTCCAGCGATCCATTGTTCTGAGAAATGTTAAGGCCGGTAACCAAACCCTGCAATGCCTGTGCGGCGTTACGAACCGGACGATCTGCCAGCGCCTTAGCAGTTACCGTACCCACCGAACCAGTCATGTTTACTTTGCGCTGGGTACCAAAACCCACCACCACCACATCTGCCAGGTCTGCCACTACCCGCGAAAGTGAAATGTTGCCCAGGTCTTCTGCATTTACAGCTACCTCTTTATCAACATATCCAACAGAGGAAAAAACAAGCACGGCCCCTTTAGCTGCCTTTATGCTAAACCATCCGGCAGCATTAGTAGTGGCACCGGTACTGGTGTTTTTAATCAGCACAGACACGTCCGGCACACCATTACCGGCAGTATCCAGTACTTTACCGGTTACTACATTTGTTTGGGCATAGGCACCAACACTCAACAACAAAAAAATAAGGAAACAGGTGATTTCAGGCAACAAACGAAGTATAGGCCTCCGGGCTATGGCACTGTATTCCAGGCACACAGGATGTACTCTCTTCATAATTAGCAATTGTTTAAAGTGTTCTGAATTAGTCGCTTGTAAAGTAGGGCGGATACTACTTTGCCGGGAGGGGTGAATTCATCAAAAAAAGGGGGTGAATTAATACCCGTCAGAAAACATTTTAGCCGTAAATCACCTTTGGTGTAGTTTACTGTTATGATCTGTTAAGGATGTACGGTAGCGATATCTGCTTTCAGCAGATGTAAGTCTTCCCCTCTTCCAATTTCGGTAGAAGCTTCTCCCAGCCACCCATTTTCCTGATCTGTTCCGTTATACACCTTTACAAAGTCTATACCCGGCAGATTTACCTTATTGCCATTTTTATCTATAGCCCAGTCAATATCAATACCGGAATTATCATGCCCGTTAGGATAGTTATCTACATATCCATACCGGAAAGCATATAATACGTAGTAGCTACCCTGCTTACTTTCATCAATTGCATTGTTAGCCAGGCGTATACCTTTGTATGTAATAGCGTTATCCTTTACCCATAGCGGGTAATAACTCTGGGCATGAAAAGCATTTTTTATCTTGTACCCCTGCTGGCCCTGATTATCTGCCCAGCTTATGTAGTTGCTGATACGGGTAAAACTATTGACAGGTGCGCTGTCCGGCATTTCCGTTGCCGGGCGATTATATGTCATTTCATAATTACGGAACGTGCGTACATCACTTTTATTGCTAACGGCAGCACTATACCAGGGCTCGCTTTCTGCCGAAAAACTGCCACTGCCTTTTATCTCATACCACTCATCCTCATCGGGCTTACCATTTTTATTCCTATCGTACGCCACCATTACAATTCCCGGCTCACAGCTGCCGCCGAAAGGTGCGTTGGGGCGTGGGTTAGCAGCTGCTCCAAATGCATTTCCCTGAATGCGAAAATCCCGTTTACCGGCAACGTTTACAATAGTGTGGTCAAAACCTACTACCACATAACCACCCCATCCTCCTAACGTAATCATAACCGGATTCTCTCCTGCCAGCTGTTTGTTTACTTTGCCCACCATTGTTTCGTAGGTATCGCCCACATCATACCTGGGCAGCTCGTTTACAAACTGACCGGGCGCAGGCAAATAGTCAAATACTTTTGAAATATACGGCGAAGGAGCCTGTACAGGTTGCCGCACTGTTACCAGCAGCGTATCTGTCAGCTCTGCGGAAGAAACAAGGAGCTGGTAGGCGCCTCTTTCCATAGCAATAAACTGCGCAGTATCTTTACCGGGCCACAACCGGTACAGATGCGATGGTGCAGACAACACTTCCCATTTCACATCATTCTTACCGGCAAACTTTGAAGATGCCTGCAGGGTTAAAACGGCATGCGCTTTTATTTCCCAATTCCGGTACCTGCCGGTGGTAATCTGCACCACTTTCTGAAATACGTTGCCGGAATTATATGCCATGATAATAACACTATGTACGGCGGGATTTACAGGTGCCTGAAAGGTGTATTGTAATGCATTGGCAACCCTTACACCGTTAACCACCCATACGATAGAGTCTACCCTGCTGGCGATAACAGGGGTTAATTGTATAGAGTCCCTCACTACTACGTAATATTCCGCTTCTATGCCTGATATAGCAGGGGCCGCTTCCGGCAGTTCTGCATCTTTTTTTCCACAGCTACTTATTAACAGTACAACAAAGGTTAGAAAACCCGTAAAAATATGTTGATATTTCATTTTATTAAATTGATTCATTCCACTAATGAAGGATAGCAAAAAAAGCCGGGCATTTATTGAGTTTACAATTACAGTGTTACTTCAACATTGTCCATGCAAACGTAGGCAGGCGTATTAAGCCCGTAAGTACCGGAATCGTTACCTTCCATGTTAAACTCAACACGTGTAACAGTACCTAAAGCAGACAAGTCAAAATAAGTCCATGCTGTTAACGGACCTGATACCGGTAAGTGATTGACATACCTTGCCAGATAAATGGTAACCGGAGCACCACCATTGGTAGCCGTGCTGCCATTAAAACCATAAGCCAGTAGTTTAAGATAACCTGTTCCGTTAGCAATATCTTTAAGCGGCGTAGCCACACCAGACGAACCAAATGCATTGCCGTTCTGAATTACCCCATAAGTGTAAGAAGAAAGACACACATACATACCTTCAACCACACCACTGCCGGTGGTAAAATTAAGTGTAGGGCGTGTTGCATAGGAAGTATTATAAAAGTCTACATAACCAAACATTACAGCAAAATTGCTGCTACCGCCATAACCGCCGTTTTTAGCGCCATGCGTACCAGAATAAACGCTGCACTGGTTTAGGTAGGAATACCACCAATCGCCTGTTTTTCCGGGAATGTTGGATTTGTAATTCCAGTCAGAAACCACAAAGCCTCCATCCCAATAGTTTACAGGAGAAGCGCCTCCGGCGCCTTTGATAGCAAACCTGAGGTTACTGGGAGAATGAACATAAGGTGCTATCTGAGTACCACCGTAGGAAGAATAGGTATTATCTCCATACGAACTGGTATCTGCCATATAACTGCGGCTTATGCCTTCAAAAGTAATTGTATAAGTAATTGCCAGTGCTTTAGCCAGCTTTTCTGCGGTTGGCACAGCTTCAGCCTGTGTAGCCGGTAAATCGTTCTGTTTAGAACAAGAGGTAACCAACACGGCGGCAATGCCTGCAACCAGTAGTGTTTTACTAAAAAGTGTTTTTTTCATTAGTGCTAATTTTAATGAGTGTATATATAGGGATGAGCCCGGCTTTCCGCTTAACTTTTAAGATTTCTGTCTACAATAGCCCCCACCTGTAACATGCGTCCTTCTTCCATATTGTAATCCATTAACTTACCGCCATTGTTTATAAAATCCTGTACGTATGGATAAACCACTTTACGGATTTTTATAAAGTTGATACCTGGTAACTGAACAGCTTCGCCTTTTTCATTTACCGCCATGTCAATATCAATGTTCAGCTTCTGCGAAAAAGGGTTGGCACCTGTAAGGTCTCTGGTAATACGTTTTCCTTTGCGCGAAAAAGATTCCTTCCATCCGTTCAGTAATACCATCTGCTTTGTATTAATATCCATATAACAGCCCGGAAAAAAGCCTCTGGTAGAAAGGTTGCCATCTGGAGTTTTAGAACTGTTGAAGGTTTTATTGGTAAGAATCTCACCCTGGGCCGGTTCTGATTTATTGTCTATCCAATTGTAGTAAGTATATACTCTCCTGCTATCCGTTTCAGTTTTCAGGTACGTAAAGGTGAGCTCATAGGAAGCGGTATCTTCCAGGCCGTAATCCGTATTCTTAATCTCATACCATTCGTCCTCATCCGGCTTTCCGTTCTTATTGCGATCGTATGCCACATATATCGCCGGCAAATCGCGGTTGGAGTAAGTAGCTGTTAATTCCAGATCTGTTTTACCAGGTGCATTTACCACGGTGTGGTCAAATTGAAAGGTAGCACTGCCACCCCATGAGCCCAGGAAAAGAGAAGCATACAAATCTCCCTTTCTTAAAGCAGTTGCTTTGGCTAAAAAATCATTGTACGCGAGGGGATGTTCAAATCCTAAATCCCACAGCTCCTTATCTCCTATAACAGACCAGTTATGAAACTTTCCCGGTGCCGGTGCGTATTCCAATACCGTATACGCATTTTTTACATACTGCGCCGCCACTACCGTAATATTACTGGTAGCCGTTGCCACCTGCTTGCCGGCAGTTACGCGAAATGTTACCGCATAAGCACCCGATGCAGGTGAAATAAAACTGATCGCACGGTTTTTGCTTATTATGGAATCACCTATTAACCACTCGTAAACATAGTCAGCCCCCGCAGGGCCCGTTACTTCGGGCATAATTTCCAATACTTCACTCAGTGGCACGGTGAAGGCATTGTTTAATGTTATAATAACAGGAGCTTGTACCTGTATCTGATACGATTGCTTAGCAGAGCCGCCCTTATTATCTACTTTAAAAGTAACTTCAAAATTGCCTGACTTAGTTGCCTCAAAGGTATAATTTACCTTACCGGCAGCAACCTCTTTACCATTCACCAGCCAGGTGTAACTGTTGCCTCTCAGGTTAGTGATATTAGGCGCAAGCACTGTTTTATCCCCTATATTCAATACAATGGTATCTGCATTTACTCCGGATATATCAGGAGCCAGATACTGATCTTTTTTACAGGAGAACACAAGTACAATAAAAACAGTGAACAGTTGTAAAAATATATATATTTTCATATGTTTTATTTCGGCTTATTCAGTTAACCTATCCAATGAAGCTTACAGCATTCAACAGCAGCATTAGCGGCGTTACCCACTACTGCGCAAAACAATACCAGCCATTGCCAGGCCTTGCAGGCATTAGCTTATGGTCTCTGATACCGCTTTACCCATGATGCATGAAAACAAATAGAGCCTGAAATAAATTTCAGTTCAGTTTCTGCTATTCCAAGCCTCATCCGCGAAAGCTTACAATTTATCTGCAGTGGCAGGTCTCCTGGCTTGTTCTCACTTTTAGCGGCCTTCCCATTTTTATTCACTAAAAACAGTGGCGAGTAGATGCTAAAGTGTTGTTACAGAACTTACAGTAGCGGGACTGCTCAGGATTTACACCTGATTCCCTATTAATCCTAACATTGTGAAATGTATGTTAAGAACCATTGCGCGGCGAATGTAATATAAATTATTGATAAGCGGGAAAGTTGTGCCCAAACCATGGCGAAAACAAAAAAGCGTCCGGAGAGAACGCTGGCTTTAAAAGTAACCGGGGCTATTCAGCCCCGGTTAAAAACATATATTATTTAACTAGTTATCCCGTACATCTGTAAGATTAACCGAATACCCAGGCTGCATTTGCGAAAACGTAGCCCTGTTCTTTATTAATAAGTAAGCCGGATAAAAGATACGCCCTGACGGGGCAGCTGTATGTTCATTTTCAGCGCTCCATTTTGTATGCTTATTTTTTCGGGAGCAGACAATAACTGCAACTGCCCGGCTTTTTCCAGCTCAGCATACTGCTGCTCAGTAGGCGATTGTGGAGAACCCATTTTTTTCCATACTTCGTAAGAGTTGCTATGTTCCTGATCAATACGATAATGGTGCAAAGTAGCTTTACGGGCCGGTATATTCTTTAATAACAATTCCACTTCCGCTGTATTTCCGGCAACATCCTCATCGTGATAATTCCAGAGCATTACGCCCATAGACTTCTTATCCCGTGAGGCCAGTGCGTTTACATCTGTAGCAGCTCCTCTTACTCCGGAATCAATAATCGTTTTTGCATTGTAAGCCATATTTCCAGACACCTCTACCCTGTTGCCCGTCATCATGCCCAGCATACGAAATACATTCAGCACAGGCTTGTCAACCCCATTGGTAGCAAGCTCGCGGAAGCCATAAAACCAGGGTTGGTTTTCAAACTCGAAAGACCAGTTTACTGCTCCTATAATATTAGTACCATACTGCTCGTCCAAATCCAGAATGCGGGGAATAGAAGCAGCCGTGTAGCTGGAATACATAGTACCATTGCGATAGGCATTCTGCGGATCTGTTTTCATACCGCAGGCAGCACATCCCTCCGGGTCAGACTCGCCTATAATAACAGGAATGTTTTTCAGCTCCGGAAAAGACGAAATAATTTTAAGATGCCTGTTTACATCTTTCAGCTGATTACTCATTCCCATCCGCACCCGGTTATCAATAAACTTAGGATAACCTTTTGCGTGAAATGCGAGAAAATCAATAGGTGCGCCAATTTTTCCGGTAGCCTCGTTTTTCTCTGTCAGGCAATGCACAATAAACTTACGCATAAACTCACCGGCTCCGCCTGTTGCGTGCGGCCCGCCCATTTTAGCAGTGGGTAAAGCTCTTTTTACTGCGGCAGAAGCATAATCGTACATTTTACAATACACTTTTACTTTGTCTTCCACCATCAGATAATAACCATCAGCTTCGTTCCAAAGCTCCCAATACCAGCTTTCTACTTCTTTTTTGCCATAACGCTGAATACAATGGGTAACCCATTGAAAAATGAGCTCTTCCCATTTATCATAGTCCTTGGGCGGATAGGCCCAGCCTGTGCATATTTCCTTGTAATTAACACCGGGCTTCCAGTAATGGCGGTAGGGCGTGGGGTTGGTAGACAATGCCTCAGGCATAAAGCCAATTTGTGCAAGAGGCTTCATTTTGCGGTTAATGTAAGTGTCGAAAATGGAATCCACAATGTTCCAGCTATATATGGGATTGCCATCCTTATCTTCCGTATACATATTGGTTGACCCCCATTTTAAGGCTGCCGTTCCATCGCCGGTATTCATCAGATTGTGCGCACGCACATATACCGGAACCGGACTTAAAGCAGCCAGCTCAGACAGCAGCTTTCTGCCATCTTTCATATACGTATAGTTGGGCTCATCGTAGCCAAACCAGGCCCAGATGGGTTTCAACGCCCCCTTTTGCCTGCCGGCATCTACTTCAATGGATACAGTTGGCTGCTGGGCACATACAGACAGGGTAGCAAAACAGCAAAGAAAAAGCATTGGTTTTATCTTCATCGGACATGCATTTCTATGGACAAGAATAAGTGTTACTGTAACAAATATAGCCGTATGCCCTTACAATGACAGATGAAGTTTTAAATATATGAGTAGCACTACAAAATTAACCAATACCCCAGCCCAGTGAGGCACATTTCCATTTAATTATAAGATACAGAAGCTACACCGGATGCACTAACCGGATTATTTATTACCACCATAGATAACAACTTATCTGCTATCTGCATCAACAAATTCTGTTGCTCTGCCGATAGCTTGCGTGGCTGAGCATCCATTACACATATACTACCCAGAAACAAGCCTGAAGTGGTAACCAACGGCAGCCCGGCGTAAAATTTTGCATATACAGGTGCACCAGCCTGTTCTTGCTCCGCCGTCCACACAAGATTATACATCATATACAACTCAGGCGCGGTACGGGACAGAAATGACATAAATATATCACACACATCAGCAGGGAAACCGGTATTCTCTTTCACATAACCAACCCGCTCACCCAATACTGTTAAAACAGCAACAGGTATGTCGCATTCCGCTGCAAGTAACTCCAGGCATTTGCTGATCTCTTTATTCCTGTTCAGCTGTAATTTCACTTTAGGCACACCAGTCATCGTTGAATATTTTCTGTTTCAAATGTAGTCAGGTGTTTAAACACAGGGCTGATAAAACACTTAATTGTACCTTAAAGCAGCATTAACTTCTGGCGGAAGATGCTATGGAAGAGACACCTCCAATGAAGCAAATGCAGACAACCCGGATAACCAGGTACCAGATGACGCCTCAATAACCTATACGGGTGTTAACAGCCTTGAGCAAAGTGCCAATAAGTAAACAAACCGGAAACTTCAATTACCCTGTTGCCGGGTTTAGCCACGAGTATGTCCGGTTCAACCATTTTACACCTTGTTAGCGGAGAAGCGCCCCCCAATTTTGTGCTATCACTAACACAAAATGCCTGAGTCATGAAAGCGCTCTTATTAACCGTCGTCCTTAGCTATGTAAGCATCGTAAATACTAAAGCCAAAGCCTCGCTGACAGATAGTGCCTGGGCCAATGCTACAGAAACAGCCAATGCCTTCAGCCACCCTAAACAAATAAATGCCGGTGTATTAAACATAGGATATGCAGAACTGGGGCCAGCCAGCGGTCAACCTGTTATTTTGCTACACGGATGGCCTTATGATATTCACAGCTACACACAGGTTTCAGGCCTGCTGGCCGCTAAAGGCTACCATGTAATAGTACCTTATCTGCGGGGGTATGGCACTACCCGTTTTCTGAATAAAAATACCATGCGTAACGGCCAGCAGGCGGCGCTGGCTGCTGATATTATTGCACTGATGGATGCACTGCATATAGAAAAAGCAGTGATTGGTGGCTTTGACTGGGGTGCGCGTACCGCGGATATTATTGCCGCCCTGTGGCCGGAGCGCTGTAAAGCATTGGTATCGGTAAGTGGCTACCTTATCGGTAGTCAGCAGGCAAACAAAGCGCCGCTGAACCCTAAAGCAGAACTGAGCTGGTGGTACCAGTTTTACTTTGCCACACCACGCGGTGAGGAAGGCTACCAGGCTAACACCAGTGATTTTGCCCGCCTTATCTGGCAAACAGCCTCTCCTGCCTGGCAATTCACAGATAGCACTTTTGCCCTTTCTGCCACCGCTTTTACTAATCCTGACCATGTGGCAATTGTAATACACAATTACCGCTGGCGCCTGGGACTGGCTGCCGGAGAAAAGCAATACGACGCGCTGGAGAAAAAACTGGCTACAGGCCCGGCAATTACCGTTCCCACCGTTACCCTGGAAGGCGATGCCAATGGCGCCCCGCACCCCGACCCTTCAGCCTACGCTGCCAGGTTTACCGGAAAATATGTACACCATACACTTACGGGCGGCGTAGGTCATAATCCTCCGCAGGAAGCTCCGGTAGCATTTGCTGCTGCCATAGAGGAAGCAGACCAGCTGGCCCGTTAAAAAGGTGATAATAAGCCGCTTTCTACATCGGATAGGCGGCTTATTACCATACACCTGCATTAAGTTATTGTTACTAATCCATAGAATACTAACTTTGCGCGGCGAAAGCAGGTTTTTGTTCTGCTAATTCGTTTTATACCCCTACAGTATGGTTAAAGAGATAGCTGCAACCGCTGCTCAAAAAAGCCGGTTGTTTTTTTTCAGTTCTGTTTTTGTACTGACCCTTTTTCTGGCCTGCCGTATTGTTTTTCATGTATACTATCATACTACTTTCTCCCATTTGTCGGTGAAAGACTTTCTACGGGTGTATTGCGGAGGCGCCTATTTTGATCTTTCAGCACTTGCCGTACAAAATGCTTTGTTTATTGTATGGATGTGTATTCCGGTAAACGCTGCCTGGCAAAAAACACACATGCGTATTGCATTGTTGCTGTTTATTGTTTTTAATGCTGCCGGTATTGCGCTGAGTGTATTTGATATTGCTTTCTTTGATTTTTCTCACAAACGCCTTACAGCAGATATCTTCCACTTTGGAGGCAAATCAGACAATTTCCTTACCCTGGTACCTGCTTTCCTGAAAAACTACTGGTATCTGGCGGTTTTCTTTCTGGCGATGGTATACGTAATCCGACGGTTTGCCCGTAATTATATAGCCCGCTTTCCTATAATGCCTGCGCGGCATAAAGCGGGCCGCATTACGGGAACGCTACTGACGCTGGTGGTTTGGATGGGCTTAATGTTGCTTAACTTCAGGGGCTGGCTGGCGCTGATACCTATCAGCATTACCGATGCCGGTAAATTTGCCAGCGCCCAAAACATTCCACTGGTGCTTAACACGCCTTTTACCTTTGCCAAATCTATCGGAGCGCAGGGCTTGCCCAATCTGGCTTATTATACGCCTGAAGCAACCAACCAATTCTACTCCCCCGTTCACCAGCCCGTAAAAGTGGCGGGCAACCGCTTTCAAAAACGTAACGTGGTGGTTATTGCTTTGGAAAGCTTTAGTAAAGAGTTTACCGGCAACGCAGGCAGCGCGGTTACCTATACGCCGTTTTTGGATTCTCTGGCAAAAGAAAGTCTGTTTTTCAGCAACGCATGGTCAAACGGCAAACAAAGTATACAGGGAATTCCAGCTATTCTGGCATCTATACCCAGCCTTTCAGATGCCCCTTTTACTAATTCCGTGTATGCAGGTAACAATTACAAAGGGCTGGCTGGTATATTAAGAGATGAAAATTACTATACAGCTTTTTTCCACGGAGCCAATAATGGTTCCTTTAATTTTGATGCGTTTGCCAGTCAGGCAGGCTACCACGATTATTATGGCAGAAGCGAGTACCATAACGAGCAGGATTATGATGGCAACTGGGGTATATGGGATGAAGCTTTTCTACAGTTTGCAGGTAAAAAAATGAGCGGCTTTCCACAGCCCTTCCATACAGCTATATTTACCCTTAATTCGCACCATCCGTTTGCCATTCCGGCTAAATACGAAAAGCAATTTAAGGGTGATGGCAATAATCCGCTCAGCCGGGCTATACAATACACAGATTACAGCCTGCGACTATTCTTCAATAGCATCCGAAACGAGCCCTGGTATACAAATACCGTTTTTGTTTTTGCAGCAGATCATACCGGCATGTCAAATCATCCTTTCTACAGCAATCTGGCAGGGCAATACCAGATTCCCGTATTAATATTCGATCCCTCCGGCAGTATTGGAAAAAAGGAAGAAACTGCTACTCTATCACAGTCAGACATAGTACCCACCCTACTGCACCTTCTGGGATATCAGAAACCGTTCTTTGCACTGGGTAATGATATTTACCAGCATCCATCTTTCGCGGTATATTATACCAACAGTTGCTATAACATAGCGCAAGGCAACTACCTGTACTCATTCGATGGTAAAAAAGGAATCGGCCTGTATAATATACAAGCGGATTCTCTATTGCAGCGCAATCTGTTAAACCAGCCTGGCGATAGTATCAGCACTGGCATGGAACGCCAGCTAAAAGCCTATCTGCAGCAATACACCACGCATATCAGAAACAATAGTATGGCAGTTAAATAACCTGTAGTGCTTAATGAATATGATAATCCTTTTCACCTGCCAGAATAGCTACCGGTAATACGTTAGACTGTGGTGGTAACGGACAGGTAGCATATTCAGTAAATACACAGGGTGGATTAATGGCCCGGTTAAAGTCTATATAAGTATTACCCGCGTCATCTGCCTTATCAACAGTAATAAAGCGGCCCGAAGCGTAGGTTTGCTCACCACTGGTTTTATCGCCAAATACAATGAAATAGCCTTCGCGTGAGGCACTGATGATATCAAGCGTATAAGGTGCTCCCTTATAGCTGAATGCAATTTTACCTACTGCTTTGTTCTCAAAAGACTGCCCTATTTTGTTTTTAAACAATATGGGGCCACCCTCACTTTCAGCAGCTATAAAACGCGCAGGTATCCTCCATGCCGTATCAACCGGAAACCGGGGTACGCCTGTAAACTGCTTTACGGCAGGGCTATTGGTATCCCATACACGCAGGCCATATTTATCCTGTCGCCTGATAATAATCCACTGAAAGCCATCTATAGCAAAACGAACGGGTTGCCTGTCTGCCTCACCAACGGTGATAACCCTGTCTGTGCCATTATAACCGCTAACCTTTATGGCTGCATTATTCAGATGAAAAGCAATCTTCCCCTTATCCAGCATATAGCTTCCTCCCTGCCGTTCCGGAAAGTTTTTTGGAAAAACGATGGCATTGCTACTATCTGCGCCAAACGAATTACTCCCCTCCTTCAACCAGTACAACCCCACCAGACTTAACCAGCCATCTTTCTTTTTTAACTCATCCTCTCTGTTCTGATGCCATGCTTCTACTTCCTGCCGGTAGGTGGTAACCTCGTTATCCTGTGCAAGTGCATGTGTAACCATCCCAAGAGCCGGAAGCAGTAATAAATGTTTTATCAGCTGGTGCGAAGCAGTTTGTTTCATAAACCCTACTTTATAAGTAGACAAATATAGTAACACGGGCCCGTACCTCAAAAAAGTACAGACGCAATAACAAAACACAACTTCCGCAGATGCATTTGTTATTTTTGAAGCAAGAACACATACCGGTATGAAGGCAAAAGAAATACTGCAACAACACATAGCTAAAAAATGTTCTGGGGGCAGGCAGATTGCACCTTTGTTAAAACAAACCATGCGAAAGATCTGATGCTGGAGATACCGACAGAAACTCCGCGCTTTTATAACCCGAAATGACCCCGTTTTGCTACGCCTCTATAGTACAAGCTGTAGGTAAATAATTGAAATACAGCTGAGAGCAGCATTTAATTTTATATAAATAAGTACTTTCGTAACTCCACATCCTAAACCTGATTTAAACCATGATCCGTCGCGTTTTCGGCTTATTTTCATTGGCTGCTGCTATATTAGTATCAGTTTTAGCTTCTGCACAAACTGCTCCTCAGCTTAAAGTACTAACACCACCTTCACCTGAGGTAAGTGCATTGGGTAAATTCGGACTGATACCTGTGAACAATTTTTCAGGGGTACCCAGCATCAGCTATCCTGTTTTTACAATTGAAGAAGGAGATATCAGCTTTCCTATTTCGTTAAAATACCACGCCTCTGGTATAAAAGTAAAAGAAGACGCCAGTGAAGTAGGTCTTGGCTGGGCATTAAGTGCTGGCGGCACTATTATAAGTAGTGAAAGAGAACGTCCGGACTTTCCTGCCGGATTTCCAACTTATGCAGCAGACATGCCTGATGCGCCGGATGCTACAACAAGCTCACGCAATCCGATAGCCAGTTTTGGTGATCACTATTATCTGTGGGGCGGAGATTTATCCATAGTAGGTGACTCACCAGAGGGATTGTTGTATTATGGGATGACACTACCTTATAAAGGAGTAATGCGGCACTACGGTAACTTTTTCAATATCGGAGATGAACGTCCGCCAGATTTTGCTTCTGATTTGTATATGATAAATATTGGTGAAAGAAGTTACAATTTTGTTTTTAATAACGAATTTAAGCCTGTAGTACTAGGAGACGGTTCGTTGAAGATTGAACTGATAACTACCAATACCGGAACTTATCCTGACTGGAAGGTAACAGATGAAAAGGGCACCATATATTACTTTACCTTTCGGCAATTCAATTACACAAATACCGGAGGCAACGACCCTTATTATATAAGTAATCGCACCAACCAGTCTTTGAATACCTGGCACCTGACAAAAATTGTATCAGCAGTTCATGGAGAGATCAACTTCAATTACGATAAGCCAATGCAATCTTTTATTCATCCACTGCCTTCGGTTTCAGAAGTTGAATGGGTAGCAGGTACTTCATCGCCCAATGTGCCTCCATCAAGAAGAATTATCACCACCAACTACTCTGTTTATGATCAGGTAAATCTATCGTCCATCAGTTTTTCAGATGGCAGTATCCGGTTTATTTATAACAATGACCGGCAGGATCTTGATAACAGCAAACGACTAACCAGCATTGAGATATATAACAAATCTGACGAACTGCAGCGGAAAGTTCAGCTACTTAATAATGCCTATTTCAATTCAAGTTCAACAGCTGAGGCAGGATACCTATCAAATTCCACCTTTATGTTCCTACCAGGCTATCCGGCAGGAGTTATAGATAAAAGGCTGAAACTAAATGGCATTACCGAAACAGATGCAGTTGGCGGAGCCGTTAAAACTACCAGATATGCCTATAATGAACAAATACAACTTCCTGATAAACTGTCATACTCTATAGACCATTGGGGATATTATAATGGAGCATATAATTACCGCTTAACGCCTCCAGGAACTGTTAATCTGAATTCGCAGGAAATTTCTTTTGAAGGCGCCAATCGTGAGGCTAACCCAAACGTAATGCAATCAGGAATATTAACATCCATCACCCACCCCACGGGGGGCACGACTACGTTCACCTACGAAACCAATCAATTCCCCTTTACAGAACTTGTAACAACCTACCAGGATGCCTCTCAGAATTACTATAAGGCATCAGGATCGGCTATCATGAACTCTTCCGGGTTTATGAACGCAGATGGTAGTTTTACAGCCGCCTCAGGATGGAACGACAAAAAACTTTACATCTTCAATATGGTTAGTGCTACTGTAAGCTATCCATCTCACTATGAATTAAGTGCAGTGGTATACGAGAACAATATGGTGTTGAAGCGTATCCGGATATTTACTACCAATACCTCATCCATAGATTCATCCATTCGCCTGGTTGGTGGAAGAACTTATAAAGTAGTTTTAGATCCTGCATCTCAGGATTTTTATAATAGCCTGCAGATACGGATGCAGGTGTATATAAAACAAGTGTCCAGCACCAGCAGTTATGTAACCAGAACGCGTTATTCCGGAGGGCTGCGCGTAAACAAAATATCGAATTACGACCCCTTGAGTGGTAAAACCAATATTAAAAAATACACCTACTCTGGTGGTAATGAAGACGACCTTCCGATTTATATATCGCAAGCCGGAACAGACCATTGGATGGAAATGCATAACACAGAAGTTGCCGTTTATAGCAATGGTTTTTTTAAACGCTTCGGGCAGTCTATTTACCCGTTTTCAAATGGCACCAATGCTCCTTATTTTGGCTATAAAAATGTAACCATTTCGGAAAGTGAAAATAACGATCTGAACGGTACCACAGAGTATACTTATAATGCTACCGGTAATCTTAACCTTAATACCATAATAGCCTATTCCAACGTTTTACCTCAAACTGGTATGCCCAATTGTATAATACCATCCATACCTTCTATTGGCGGTGGGCGCGGTGATTTAATTGAGGAAAAAATATTCAGAAAAAAAGAGGGGGGACTGAAACCGGTAAGCAGTACGTTCTATATCTACAACCGGGATAGAACCAGCAGAATCTGGCAGTTTTTATTCCAAATGGGTTATGGCCCTTATTTGCCTGCACCTCGTGGAGCGAGGGTATATCAGATGTATGCCCACCAGTTTTCTATCCCCGTATACCGGAATGCTTTAACCACAAAAAACAGCTATTTATACGACGATGATGGTAATCAGATATTTAACCAATACGAAACTTACACATACGACAAGGTAAATGAACATTATCAGTTAATAAAGAAAACCACCGGAGATTCAAAAGGTAATGTTGTGCATTCGCATATTAAATATGCACAGGATTATACGAACATTGCTGACAATCCGGAAGATTTAACAGTGGCCGGCATTAAACAAATGCAAGACAAACATGTAATTGAGCCTGTTGAAACCTATATGGAAAAAGTAACACCGCAGGGTGCCAGCCGTTATTATAATGGAGTTCTGCAGGTGTTTTATGCCAACAAACCATTGGTTAAACAAATTCAGTTCATGGAAATTACAGCGCCACTTGCCACATTCACACCTTCTATAATACAAAATGATGTTTTTGTAAAAAACACCTCGTATAAAGAGCGTATTAATTTTTATTACGACAATACAAACCGGCTGTTACGTCAATCCTTTGCTCAGGGAATGCCGGTATCGTATATATGGGGCAATCACCTAAAGCAACCGTTAGCCGAAGTCAAGAATGCAGATTATACACAAATCTGGTTTGAAGGATTTGAAGAATCCAATTTCAGCGGTCTGGTTGCAGATGCTTACACAGGAAGATTTGCCTTCAATGGCAGCTATCAGAAAACGCTTACCGGGGTTGGTGACGGAAAATACATACTTTCTTACCGGTTAAAAAGCGGAGGCACCTGGCAGCTTATACAAAATGAAATAACGGTAAATAATGGCAGCTACACAATAACACTTAATGGCCAGATAGATGATGTGCGCTTTTATCCTTATAGCGCCCAAATGATAAGTTATACACTAAAACCTCTCACCGGCATTACCAGTGTTACTGATGCCAGGAGTGTACCCGTGTACTACGAATATGACAACTTTCAACGGTTAAAAAATATCAGAGATCATAACAGACAAATTCTGAAATCGGCAGAGTATAAATATGCCCAGTAGATAAGCATACGCACTCTGATCAGACAATGCCCCAAAACGTCCCTGTTTTCGGGGCTTTTTTATTACAATAGAAAGGAGGTCATTGTTACATCAGATTAGTCCGTAAGAATGTCCGTTTGCCCCCTTATCCTGTCCGCTTCGGCAACCTGGCAGCTTGCGCCCGGCTTGTTCTACGCCAACTTTGTGCTATCACTAACACAAAAACCAACGTTATGAACTTACAAACTACAAAAGCAATCTACTGGTCAGGCGCAATTTTTATCTCTTTATGGTTTGGTGCCAGCGGCTTTTTTGAACTTACACGCAACCCGCTGGTATGGGGTATTACACAACAACTGGGCTACCCAGCTCACTTTATCTATATACTGGGCGTATGTAAACTTACGGGCGTGGTAGTATTGCTTACCCCGGGTAAATTACTGCGTTTAAAAGAATGGGTGTTTGCAGGCATTTTCTTTGATATTGCATTCGCCTTTTTCTCAAAAATTGCAGTATTGGGTTTTGCAGCCGCCATTGATGCTGTAGTGGCGTTTACCGCTATCAGTATTACCTATATTATGTTTAGAAAACTGTATACCGCCAGCTGGCAAAAAGCAGCAGCATAAGTACGTGCTACTGAGTGCCGGGGTGGACAGTTACCGCCTTTCACTCCGGCCCGGTAGCAAATATTACAGTTTAGAAAAACTCAGATACTGAACAAAGCGCGGCACCGTAGAATGATTGGCACTGGCCGCATGTGGCAAAGTCTGTTGCCACAGCACAATATCACCCTTTTTGCCAGGCACGGGTACAGGGTTCACCAAACGTTGCATTTCTTCATGCGCCCGTTGAAAATCCGGCCATGTTTTCATAAAATCCTCAAACCGGTGTTGAAAACCAGGCACCAGCTGTAAAGGGCCTCTGTTTTCAGGTACATCGTTCAGGTAAATCAGTCCCTGTATATAAAACAACTCGCCGGTATTAAAGTCAATATCCCAATGCAGTTTTCCATGTGCAAATTTCCAGGTATCCGTTTCAGGTGGGTTAAAACTCACTTTTTCTGTCCGGGCAATCAAATGCGTGGTACCGTACAACTCAGCAAAAACCTGTTTAACAGCAGGATGTGTTCTTATGGCCTGTATACTTTCATGCTGGTACAACTGCAGCATAAGGCCGTGCCAGCCCGCATGCGGGTTATACCAGGTTTCCGGTCTGGAAAGATCTACCTCCATGGTATCACAAATAAGCTCAGCAACTGCATCGCACAACTCCTGCGCAACCAGATCGCTTATTTTTAAATAACCCTGCTTTTGCCAGCTCTGGTGCTGTGCTTCTGTAAGTAAAGCCGACGCACTATGGTTATTATCTGCCTTATTATCAGCGCCCTGCAGCCAATCCTCAAAAGCTTTTGCAGAAGCAGTTATCTGCGCTGCACCTTTCAGTTGTATCAGCCATTCCTGCAAATGAGCTTCGCTGGTACACTTTTCATACACAAACTGGTAAGTTTCAAACTTTCCCAGCCCATAAAGATTCATCCAGATATCTTCCACTGTTGAATAATTGTCAAACTCCGGGGCTGGTTTACGTTCTTTCCGGTGCAGGTGGTGCTGGTAAAATACAGGCAGAAAAGAGCAGTTAATCATAGCAAAGGTTAATTATAGGTATGAAAATTACTGAAAAACCATAAAAAGCAACCGGTAAACTTGTTTTCTCAAAACACCCTGCCCATTGTCCATTTAGCCTTTCCTTAACACCGCACATACAAATAATACTATCAAATACTGCGTTTATGGGGTAAATTTGATAGGGTTAAATTTTAACCATTAACCTGTCTGATCATGGATAAACAAACCGTACGCGAGGCTTATAAAAAATATTGGCTGGAAAACGGAAAACGCCCCGTTTCTGTATATGCTTTCTGCCAGCAACTGAATGTACCGGAAACTGAATTCTACGACAGCTACTCCAGCTTCGATGCGCTGGAAAAAGACATCTGGCGCTCCTTTTTTGAAGCTACGCTGGAAAAAGTAAAAGGAGATGAAACTTACCGCAATTACTCCGCCCGGGAAAAGTTACTGACGTTCTATTTTATGTGGGTGCAGCAACTGCGCGAAAACAGAAGCTACATACTGCAGCAGAAAGATCAGTACCTGGTACCGGGCCTGCATATTGATAAATTGGAATTTTTCCGGGCAGCATTTTACGATTATATCCGCAGCCTGGTAAAAGAAGGTTATCAGACTGGCGAAATAAAAGAACGCAAATTCATTTCCGATCAGTATGTACACGGGTTCTGGCTACAGGCCCTGTTTGTACTGCGCTACTGGATTAAAGATCACAGTGAACGTTTTGAAATGACAGATGCTGCTATTGAAAAAGCAGTAAACCTGAGCTTTCAGTTAACCAGTTCTAACACGCTGGACAGTATAGTAGATTTTGGGAAATTTATGTTTGCAGGGAAATAAGCACACGATGAAAGAACAAACCAACATTCCTACCGGCAAAGTAGAACGTGCCGGCAGGTTTGTAAGCACAGGATTTAAAGTAGGCACCAATTATCTGAAACACTATACCCGCAAACTGATGGACCCTTCCGTTAGTAAGGAGCAGTTGCATGCAGATAATGCAGAAGATATATACGATACCCTCAGCAACCTGAAAGGCAGCGCATTAAAAGTAGCGCAGATGCTGAGTATGGATAAGGGCATGTTACCCAAAGCGTATACCGAACGTTTTGCTTTATCGCAATACAGCGCCCCACCCCTCTCCGGCCCGTTGGTGGTAAATACTTTTGTAAAAACACTGGGTAAAACTCCCACCGAACTGTACGATCAGTTTGAAATGCAGGCCCGCAACGCCGCTTCTATCGGCCAGGTACACAAGGCAGTAAAATGGAATAAAGAACTGGCCGTAAAAATTCAGTACCCGGGTGTTGCCAACAGTGTAAAATCAGACCTCCGTATTGTTAAACCCTTCGCCATACGTATTGTAGGTATGAACGAAGTGGATATGGATAAATACTTTGATGAAATAGAAGGCAAACTGCTGGAAGAAACAGATTATAAACTGGAGCTGCAACGCTCTATGGAAGTATCTGCCCAATGCGCCCCTATTGCCAACCTGGTATTTCCCGTATATTATCCAGCGCTTTCCAGCGAACGTATTATTACCATGGACTGGCTTTCGGGCTACCATCTTAAGGAGTTTCTGGAACGTAACCCATCACAGGAAGTACGCGACAAAATAGGACAGGCTTTGTGGGATTTTTATCAGTTTCAGGTGCATGCGCTTAAAAAAGTACATGCCGATCCGCATCCTGGCAATTTTCTGATGCGTGACGATGGCACGGTAGCTGTATTTGACTTTGGCTGTATTAAAGAAATTCCGGAAGATTTTTATGTAAACTACTTCCTGCTTACCAATAAAGAGGTATTGAAGGATGAGGCCAGAAGAAAGGAAATCTATACCAATCTGGAAATGATTCACCCCAGCGATACCGAAAAAGAAATCATCTTCTTTTCCGGTCTTTTCCAGCAGATGATAAACCTGTTAACGCTACCCTTTACCGTAGCGGAATTCGATTTTGGAGATGAGTCTTATTTTACAGAAATCTATGCCTATATGGATTATCTGTATAACCTGAAAGAAGTAAGAGATTCCAAGGTAGCAAGGGGCTCCCGGCACTCTCTGTATATAAACCGTACGTACTTTGGTTTATATTCTATACTCAGCGATTTAAAAGCAAAGATTATTACCAGCGAAGAACGGATAAAGAGCATGATGCAGACTTTGCACGCAGAAAAAGTTTAAACCTATTTTATACAGCTGCATGAAGCAGACCTGCTTTATGCAGCTTTTCTTTATTTACCGGCAAGGCGGCTATTTCATTACACTTCATTATACAAAAGACCACCGTTTATAATCTCCTGCGCAATTACTGCTGTAGTGGCTTTCTGTACTTCTTTTGCATAATTGGTATACAACCCATCATCCCTTTTTACAACAAATACCACTTCAAAAACAAACCGGCTTTCGCCCAGTTCCCTCCAATCATTCTGCAAGGCTTCGTTTTTCAACAAACCACTGTTTAGCGAAAAACGTAATCTGTTCACCAGCGCATCTGTATTCAGCGATCCCTCAACGTACTGCTTTCCTGTTAAAGTATTTTTCAGTACTAACACCCCCATCACAGGTTTATTATTCTTTGCTGCCTCTGCCAACTGTTTCCGTAACAATTTGTCCATGTAGTTACCGTAATAAATTATTGAATATTGCCTCCAAGATCAGCCAGTAGTTCTGTAATGGCTTTCAGTGATTTTGTTTTCGTAACCTGTAAAATATCTTTTGCCGTATACTCCGCGGTTACCACCGCTTCCTCATACACTCTTTTGCCCGCAGCTGTAATCAGCACGTAACTTACCCGGGCATCTCTTTCATTCACTTCTCTTGTAACCAGGCCAACTTTTTCCAAAGGGCTCAACAAACGGGTAACGCCAGATGCAGTAAACCCCGTCTTTTCCGCCAGGTCTACCCTTCTCATACGGCCGTCAGCCGCGTTGTTTAGCAAATACAAAATCACAAAATCGCTGAACCCGATTCCATGGGCACTCAACCTGTCAAACCGTCGCGACACTGTTGTTTGCGCTTTTGCCAGATTAATGAGCAATAATAAAGACTCGTTTATTGTTGACATATACTTGACTACTCAACTATTTAACAGCAAAAGTATTGTTTTGAGTAATGCGGCAAATAATTTTTCCGGAAATTATTTAGTTGAGTAAAAGCGTACGTTTCCCTGTACAGAAACGCACGCTTTGCAGTATTAGTTTACCAACGAAGCTATCTTCTTCTCCAGCTCTTCCCCTCTCAGGTTTCTGGCTATGATTTTACCTGACGGGTCTAACAATACATTGCCCGGTATTCCGCGGATGACGTAGAGCATGGCAGGCTCGCTGTTCCAGAACTGCAGGTCAGATACCTGCGGCCATGCCAGTTCATCCTTTGCTATTGCTTTTACCCATGCATCTTTATTATTATCCAGCGATACGCCCAGTACAGAAAATCCTTTGTCTTTATACTTATTATAAACCCTAACCACATTAGGGTTCTCCCGACGGCAGGGGCCACACCAGGCAGCCCAGAAATCAATCAGCAGATATTTACCCAACTGATCAGAAAGCCGGATGATTTTACCATCCGGCGCAGGCAGCGCAAAATCCGGCGCCTGAGAGCCAATAGCCCTGGCGCGTAATGTAGCAGGCAAATCCTTCAATAGTTTTACGTACTGGGTGTGCAATAAAGCGGGAGCCAGCAGGCTGGTATAACGCTCTATATCTTCCGCAGACAGCGAGGGCGAATAATAGCGGTATAACACAAAAGCCGATACAATAGAGGCAGGTTGCTCTTTAATATATTCCTCAATTTTCACATTGCGGGCATTCTGCAGGTAGGCTTTGTAACGGTCAGTAGCCGGCGATCCTGTAATTACAGCATTACGCCCTCCCCTTGCAGTATCGTAACGGATAAACAGCTCATTCCCCTGCTCAATAAAAACAAATAAAGAAGACATTCCGGTGGTATCATCCGTAACACCGTACAACTCTGGCAATTCTAAACGGCTGGTAAAAGAAAAAGAGCCGTTTCTTACTACAGCAGAGTCAATTACAAAAAACATCTTATTATAGTAGCGCTGCAGGTAAATTTTACTGTTATTGGCCAGGCTTGCCTCTCCCTTTATGCTAACGGCAGTCTTACCATCATTTGCCCGCAGGTTTACAGTGTACAATAGTGCGGTTGCACCTATTAAAACAGATAATAACTTTTGCATACATCAGATTAAAGCATGAACAGATTTATTATTCCGATAATTTCCAGCCCTCATTGGCAGCGGTAGCTACCTCTCCAAAACTTCCCTTCTCATTAAAAAAGGCTTTACCTCCAAACGAATACACAGTGGTTTTAGCCAGCTCCAGCTGTAACTGTGGCAGCGGATATTCAGTAGGTGTACCGCCAATCAGCAGGTTGTTGCGCCGCATAAATGTAAATGGCACAAAAGCTCCGCCGGCACCATCAATTTCAATAGCATACTCATAATGCAGTGCTTTACGCAAAGCATCTTCTGTAGCTGCAACCGGCGGTAATTCGCCTTTGGCAATACGCTGGGCAGTAGCATTGTTTAATGCTGCTGCCGCACCTGTATAATCTTTCAGCCATAATTTAGCTTCCGCCGTTAGCAGCCGTATCTCTTCATACAAAAAGTAAGGATTGATGGCACCGGGCGTATTCAATGTATTGCGGCTGTTGTACCAGCGTATGCGGTAGTAGTTGGTAAAAAGCCCTCTTCCGCGCGATTCCAGCATAATACCAAAACTGGCCGTATAACCAAAGTATTGCGCAAAACGCTTGTCGTTAGAGGTAATGGGCGGCAATACGCCGGTTGCCGGATAAAACGAAGGCGTATTACCGGTATTATCTGCCAGGTAAGCAATCTTAATATCCGGCGCCAGCCAGCCGGAGCCGTCTGTATTGCGTTGCACCAGATTAGTTACCAGCTGATTGTAGTAGCCTCCCGTTACCGTGGTAATGGTATAATCCGTTTTAATCCCTTTGTCTGCATAAGCAATCACCTTATTCCAGTGTTCTGCTCCCAGCGCCGCAGCCTCTTGTTTATCCCGCGGCAGTGAAGACAAAATACGTGCTGCCAGTGAATTAGCCAGCTGAATAAAGTTTTCGCGGCTGACAGATACACCGGTAAGGAAATCGAATTTAAGCGATGGCCAGGCTTCCGCCAGTTTAATAGAAGTATCAATCAGCCGCAGGCTGTTGGCAATAAGCGCTTTGTAAGAATGCGGGAAGCTGCGCGTATTCAGGTTGGCTTCATCTACAATCAATCCACGGTCAAATATTACCCCCAGATAGCCCTGTGCTACCCCTTTGGAAAAGTAAGCGGCTATTTCGCAGTCCTTTGTACGGTCGTTACCCAGGTTATCCAGAATAGTCTTTTTTTGCACGTTGATAATATCCAGCGCAATAGTAGCATCCAGATTGGCCTGGTAAAAGTTGTTATAAAAGGTATTCCAGGTAACAGCACCGCGGTAAGAGGCATTGTTGTTCAGCCGCAGCCGGGGCTCATTGGCAAAATCCCACCACGAAGAGTTGCCATTGGTGTTGGTTGTCTGGTCTGCCAGCAGGCTGAAATGGGTACCTGCCGAACTGGTGGTGGTAGCAAACGTAGTTTGTACGCTGCTGGTAACCAGTTTATATCCCAGATCTCTTATAAGGGCATTAGCCTCATCATTGGTAAAAGAAGAAGGATCATCAAACGTGGTCTTTTTACAGCTGCCCAACAGAGATATCGTCAGTATAAAAAAAACTATTCTTTTCATGTACATACGGTTTAAAAATTAAGGGTAAGCCGGCCACTGAATGTGCGGAAGGTGGGATAAGCGTAAAAATCAATATCCCAGCCCTCTGGCGTTACACCGGTAAAGTTTGTCCACGTATACAGGTTACGTGCAATAAAGCTCAGCTTTGCGCCTTTTACCACGCTGGCAACGCGCAGTTTCTGTACAGGTAGCTGCCAACCCAGCGATACTTCGCGCAGTGCTACATAGCCACTGTTTTCCAGCCAGTAGTCCGTGGTTTGCTGGGCGTTAAACACCCCGGTAACAAAAGGCAGGGGCAACCCCGCAGCAACAGCTTTATCGGTAAATACAGAACGATACTGATAGGTGAGATAATTTACGGTTTCGTTGTACTTCTGCCCACCCTGCTTCCAGTCAAGCACCGTATACAAGGATAAAGGCCCCCACGTAAGTGTATTGGTAAAACCCACCAGAAAGTCAGCCTGTGCATCACCAATTACTTTGTTGTTACCGGTAGCGGCATTCTGATAAAATACCGGCGCTTCGGCTGCGGTACCCTGCTGGCTCTTCAGCACCACAAAGCCCAGTTTATTTACTGCAAAATATTCAGGCCTTAAAGTGCCTCCTGCAGCATTAGATACAAAACCATTCTTATCCGTTTCCAACTGCGACAAACTGGTTAAGATACTGTAACCATAATAAGAATAAGGGCTTATGCCAGCCGCCTTTCTAAAATCACCAGAGGTAAACTCCGGCACATCTCCCAGAGAAGTAATCTTACTCCTTACCCGGCTGAAGGTTGCCCCTGCATTCCACGAAAACTTACCCCGGTTTACCAGGTTACCGTTTATCTCCAGTTCAACAGAGCTGGATTTAACTTCGCCCAGGTTATCCCAGATGCCTGCTGTGCCGCTGGTAGGTGGAAAAGCAGGTACCAGTATAAAATCGTTCTTACTGGTGGCTCTGGCATAGTTGGCCTGAATATTAATTCTCTTAAACAACACCGCATCAAACCCCACTTCCAACTCGGAGGTTACGGCACGGGTAAGGTCGGTATTGTCTTTACGCGTATAACTTACACCGCCCGAACTGGTAAGCGTAACACGGCTTTCTTTGGCACCAAAGCCCGGCAGGCTGCCTGCTTTACCATAGGCAGCCCTCAATTTTAAATCGGTAACAGCACCCAGGTGTACATCTTCCGTAACACGATAGGCCACGGAAGCGCGCGGAAAAAATGCAGCGCCTACATCGGCACCAAAACGCGAACTCAAATCTATACGGCCCAGCACATCCAGAAACACCTTATTTTTCCATACGCTTTTCAGGTTCAGAAAATAGCCATAGTTTACCAGTTGGCTCCAGGAAGAAGAGGAAGAACGGGTAGCTGCCTCTACCACATCCAGGCTTTTAACCGGCGCACTCAGGTTATAACCAGAAGCACTCAGGTCTTTTACCAATGTTTCCTCATATACCGATTTCAGATTTACCCCAAAATCAAAATCACCTGCCCGGTCATTATAGTTCAGCTGAATCTGCCCGTTTTTAGAAGATACCCTGCTGTTGCTCAGCCCATAATACCCGTTATTGCGGTTAATTTCAGGCGTAAGGGTTTGGTAGCCCACAGGATAATAGTCTTCCGCTTCTCCATATTCGTTCTGAAATGAGCCGTTAAGCTCAGCAGAGAATTTCTGAGAAAAGCGATACCGCAGCTTACCACCTACCAGATAGTTATTGTTGCTTCTGGCATACTCCCGGTAGCTGAGCTGATAAAAAGGATTACCTACATTAAACTTTTGTATGTCAAAACCATACGGTTTAAAAGCATAACGTCCGTCTGCCTGGCGCTCCGTAAGGTCAATAAAGGGCTCATACAGCAAAGCGGAGTACAGCACAGAACCGGCACCGCTGGAAGCCAGAGAAGCAGAAGGTGTATTGGTATTAAAGTACTGCACTGTTACTTCCGCTTCCAGGTTTTTAACGGGTTTATACCCTATGTTCAACAACGCAGTTCTGCGTGTATCGGATGCAATGGGGCCAGCTACACTGCCCTTTGACTGATTCTGAAAAGAGATATACAGGCTATACTTGTCACCCGCAGTAGACAAAGAAACGAAGTTGGTATAGTAAGGGTTATTACTAAGCATGTTGCCGACATTATCGTTATACTTTGTATAACGATGCTGATTGAGAGAAAATCCGTTGCTCTGCAAATCCAGCGTGCGGTTATTGCCGGAGCTTAATACAAAAGAACCATCGGCGTTTACTTTATAAAAATGATATTGCGAGGTGGGTGGTGTGCGCTGTACATTACTAACACCGTATTCATTGTCAACAGTAATGCTGATACGGTTCAGCCCCTTGCCTTTTTTAGTAATTACTTGTATTACGCCCCCTTCTCCCCTGGTGCCATACAATGCAGATGCGGCAGCCCCCTTCACCACTTCAATAGATTCTATATCCTGCGGGTTCAGATCTGCCAGAGACAGTGCCGTTACAAAACCATCAATCACCAGCAGTGGCGCAATATTACCATTGATAGACTTGGCGCCACGCAGGTATACAGTAGCACCGGCATTGCCTGCTGCCTGGTCAATCTGCAAACCGGCCACTTTGCCACGAAGCGATTGAGAAGCATCTGTGGCAGGCACAGTATTCAGTTGTTCGGTGCTTACTTTGGTTAAAGCAAAAGACAGCTTTTTACGGCTGGTTCCTTCTGCCACACCCGTTACCACCACATCGTCCAGCTGGCCTGCAGCCTCTTCCAGCTGTATAGCTACATCCTCCGTTTCAACAGTAAGGGTAAGCGTTTTGTACCCTATATTGCTTACCACCAATGTATACGGCAGCTTTTGCCCGGTACGGAAATTAAACCGTCCATCCGGGCCTGTAAGTACATTGTGGGTTGTATTTTTTATACTAATACTTACGCCTTCCAGGGGCACCCCTCTTTTAGCGTCTGTTACCCTGCCGTGCAATACAGAATTAATAGTAGAGGGAACACTTTGAGAAATACCATACCATGGCAAACATACCATTGCCAGTAACCACATCCGCAGATGTTGCTTCATATCTGTTTAATTAAATTGATGTACAATAGTTTGCCGGTACGGGAAACCCGTAGCAGATTAGTCTGTTACAAAAACAGACGCAATGCAAACACTATTCTTTTGTATGGAGGCAATAACGGAAAGAAAAAACGAAGCAGAAAGGCTAACAGCAACAGTAAACCGGTTGATAAACAGGCATACTGTAAGTAATCATAAGCAGTTTTCGAGCATTCATAACGTTGGTTTTTCGGATGACACAATATAATACCCCATATAAACAGTAGACAAATATAGAAGCCTTATCGGGTTTCACAAAGCGAACGGGATAATATTATTATGAATTCCTTACATTTTCTATAACAAACAAAGCTGTCTCCCACGTTTTAAAAAAGATGGAGACAGCTTTGTAATTTCAGGCCTCCCCCCGGTTGCCTGCGTTCAGGGTTGATTATTGTTCTACCGTGTAGCCTTTTACTTTGGCCACTGTGTAAATAGATGTTTTAATGGCCTCTCCTATATCATCATTATTCTTTGTTTTCTTCATTTCTTCATCAATGTAAGCCTGGCGTTTTTTAGCCAGCACAGCCATCTGTTTTTGGGTACTATCCCGTTCCTGACTTTTCTGAGCGATAATTATTTTTATCTCAGACTTTGTTTTGCCTTTCAGTTCCGCAGGCAGTTCCTCCGTACGCATAGCAGATACAGCAGTAGAATCTGCTTTTACGCGATCTACCAAATCCCAGCTGTCGTTTTTGTATATTTTCTTAGACTTGGAAACAGAACGTTCCACGGCGTTGGCGGTTGACAATTGCTTTGCATTGGCATCCTGCTGTAACTGATTCATTTGTTTTTGCCTGCCCACTGCACCATAAGCAATATAGGTACTGTTAATACGCTCGTTGCAATCAGAAATCTGCTTATCATAAGGTGTTTCAATAAAACGAACTTTTACATCAGAATCTATAGTAAAGTATTTACCCTGCCCCCGCTCTGCACCATCTTTCCAAAAGCCTTCAATGCCTTCCAAACCTGACCCGCAATAAATTGTATTAACATAGATGTTTTTAGCAAGTGCTCCGCTTACCGCTTCTTTATAATTCACACCGCCCTGGTTAAAAGGTTCATTGCCGGCTATATACATCAGTTTCATATCGGCCTGCCCCTTACCCCATGTTAACTTGCCGGTGGCTTCTGAAATTACTGCCCCGCAATATTCCTGGCCGCCGTTGGTGCGCAAGGCAAACAATTTCTCCGAAATCAAATCAAGATCAGTAGTCATAGGTGTTACCTGGCGTATGTAATTGTCTTTCTGCGCCAGGCCGTCATTACCATATTCATACAGCGAAATTTCAATTACGGGCGTTTGGCCGTTATATTTTAAAGTGGTTAGTGTGTTTACAATATTCCATAACCGCGATTTGGCTTGTTCAATCAATCCGTCCATACTATTAGAAGTGTCCAGGAGCAGGGCCACCTGCACCCGGGTATTATCCGCAGCAGGTGTGGCGGTATAAGCCATTACAGGTTCCTTCTCCTGCGGATTATTGCCGCGCAAAGCGCATCTGGCAAACAGCAGGCTGGCAGTACAAAACAACAGGCCGGTGCATAGCGTCTTTTTCATAACTATCGTTTTTTGAATATTTACCCTGTGAAAGTATCCTCAAAACCGGCCCGCTACCGGCCCACTGGGTAAAACCCCGTTCCGGCAGGGTGAAACACTGGGAATTGCCACACAAAAACCGGTATTTTACAGTAGAAATTACGTGAACATGGGCCGTAGCCGTTATATACCTGTTTTACTTGTGCTGATGCTTACCGCAGGGCAGGTTGCTGCACAGGAGCAGAAAGACACACTTGATTACAGTGTTGAAAAAAAAGCCAACCCAAAGCTGAAGGTAAGTAAGGCCGCCAAAGCATTAAGCAGCTCCCTCTCTTCCGGTAACGAGCTGGCTACCGCAAAGCAATACGAGGTGCTGGCAAAAGAACTGGCCGGTAAAGGCGATTATGCCCGCGCAGAAGAAAACCAGAAAAAAGCCGTGGCCATTTATATGCGGCTGAAAATGCCGGATGAGGCTGCCGCCAGCAGCCGCGAACTGGCCAAAATACAGGAGCAACAAAATAAGCTACAGCAAGCTATTGGCAACTACGAGCAGGCAGGCAGGGCGGCACGCAACAGAAACCAGGAACAGGTAAATGAAAACGATGCCAACCGCCTGCGCAACAACAATAACCCGCAGGCGCAAATAGAATACTCCCGGTCTAACATACGCATTTTTGAAAAAGAAGGCAGAACCCGGGAGGTGGTAGACGCTTATAAAAAACTGGGAGAAAGCCAGTTGCTGCAAAACAATACACCCGCCGCGGTAAACAGCTTTAAACAGGCGGTGGAAAAAAGTAAAGACACGCGCGACATTGCCGACATCAGTAAAAAAATGAATGATGCGGTTAGTAATGTAAACGAAATAGACACCGCCATACAGCTGGCAGAAACCATACTGGCAAAAGCCAGAAACCAGAACGATACCGGCCTGCAGATTAACCAGCTACAGCAGCTGGCCCGGCTATACGCCCGCAATCATGAACCCGAAAAGGCACATGCGTTACAGGAAGCTGCTTATCAGCTGGCACTCCGCAACCGCAACACTCTGGCAGCAAAAGACTGCCTGTTACAACTGGCAGCTTATTACAAGGCACAACAAAACCCCACCGCAGTGCTGGCGCGGTACGAGTACTTTTTAAATCATCTGGATACTTTACTGCAAACTGACAGCTCACTGGTAGATGCACATTTGTTTGAGCTTACCGAAGGGCGTATTAAAGATCTGGAGCAAGAAAAACAACTGCAGCAGGAACTTATTACACGAAAAAATACACTCAACGCCATTCTTATAGGTTCCGTAATAGCCATGCTGGTATTGCTGGGTTTTATTATCCGCTCCCTCTACGCCATCCGTACCAAAAACAAAAAAATAGCCCTGCAATCGCTGCGCCGCGAAATGAATCCGCATTTTATATTCAACAGCCTCAACAGTGTTAACCAGTACATAGCAGAAAATAACGAACTGGCGGCCAACAAGTATCTGACCACTTATTCCGGTTTAATGCGTACGGTAATGGAACATTCGCATAAAGACTTTGTACCACTCAGTGTAGAAATAGCACAGCTGGAAGAATACCTGAACCTGGAACACCTGCGCTTCAGCAACCGGTTTACCTGGCAGCTTACCACAGATGAAGCATTGGATACAGATGCGGTTGTAATACCCAATATGCTGTTACAACCGCATCTGGAAAATGCCATATGGCACGGGCTCCGGTACAAGGCCACCAAAGGTTTACTAAAAGTGCATTTCAGCAAAGCCGGTAAAGAACTGAAAGTGGTAATAGAAGATGATGGTATTGGCTTAACAGAAAGCCAGCGACTGAAAACAGTGAATCAACGGGCGCATGAAAGCAGAGGCCTGAATAATACCCGTGAAAGAATACAGTTATTAAACGATCTTTATCCGGTAAATATCCGGCTTATTATGGAAGAAATTACCGGAGACGCACTATCAGGAACACGCATTATACTTCAACTGGTTTTATTAGATAAGATATGACACTGTTTGAGAAAATTACTGCCGTTATTGTAGAAGATGAGGCCGCTGCTATAGCAGCACTGCAAAGCTATCTGCAGAAATTTTGCCCGCAGGTGCAGGTTACCGGCACTGCACGCAACAGTCGTGAAGCTATTGAAGTATTGCACCAACTTACACCGCAGCTGGTATTTCTGGATGTGGAAATGCCCTTTGGTAATGCCTTTGATGTACTGGAAGGCTGCCAGAACCTGCGTTTTGAAACTATTTTTGTAACCGCTTTTTCAGAATATTCGCTTAAAGCACTTAATCAGAGTGCAGCCTATTATCTGTTAAAACCTGTAAGTATTGAAGAACTGATTGTGGCTGTAAATAAGGTGCAGCAGCAACTACACAACCAGCAGCTGCTAAACCGCAACCAGATTATTATGGAGAATGCGCGGGAAGACAATCCTGCGCGGCAACAGGTAATACTGCCTACAGTAGACGGGTTTGATGTGGTAAGAATGGAAGAAATTGTAAGACTGAAAGGCAACGGCAACTTTACAGATGTATACTTAACCAGCGGCCATAAAAAAATGGTATGCCGCTTTCTCAAACATTTTGCAGAAATACTAACCCATCCTTTTATACGCGTACATAAATCACACATCATCAATATACATTACGTAAAATCATATCATAAAGGCAGCGGCGGGTACGTATGTTTGAACGATGGCAGCGAAATAGAGGTGTCTCCTGCCTATAAAGATTTACTGCTGAAAGCCTTTTAAAAACGTTTAATGATTTTCAATCAGTTATCCCTTTCTGCCTACCGTTTGTAAAAAACATGATATTTTATTGAGGTTTGTATCATTAAAAATACAGACATTAGCTTTCTCTTAAAAGCACATTGTTAACTAAAACACCCGGCCTACACCATGAAGCAACCTCTACTCACTGCTTGTCTATTCTTTTTTTCCATCTGTTCACAGGCGCAAAACATACCCTCCGGTCAATGTGGTTTGCAGTATACATACGATGCTGCGGGCAACCTTATTAAAAGGGAATATGTATGTAACAATGCCCCTTCGGGCGGCAGGCTGGCAGGCCCGCAAACAACAGACACAGCTGCTGCTACAAAGGAAACTACCGAAGTGCAACTGGTTGAAGCGTTGTACCCCAACCCTACCACCGGTTTGTTTCGCATTAGCTTTGTAAAACCACTAAACAATGCGGTGGTACGTCTTTTCGATAACAATGGCAGGCTGCTGAAGCAATACAACGCCAGCGGCAGTATGGTACCGGTAGATATCAGCACCTTCATTGCCGGCCTGTATTACATTGTTGTTACAGATAAAGACTTTACTGTACGTAAAAAAATAATTAAACTATAAGCGTTAACCGCCTACTCACCTTATTATTCCAGCACCAGCCTTACTTCTGTATGAGAAAGAAAATACACCTGTTGTGTTGCGTGCTGCTGCACGCAACGGTACTGCTTGCACAGCCCGACCAAAGCAAACCTGTAGGCTCCATAAAAGGCGAAGCCTCTGTATCGCCAGCCGGAGCAGCCACGTATAAAATACCTGTTCCCGTACCTGCCGGCGTTGCAGGTATGCAACCCTCTCTTGCACTGGCATACAGCTCGCAGGCAGGAGACGGACAAGCCGGATGGGGCTGGAACCTGGAAGGGTTAAGCCTTATTACCCGTGTAAACCAAAGCAGGTTTTTCAATGGCAGAACAGAGCCGTTTAAAATGACGGCTGATGATAACTTTTTTGTAGACGGGCAGTTACTGATGCCTGTATCCGGCACCAACGGTGCTAACGCCACGCAATACAAAACCCAGACAGAAAATCAGGCACGCATAGAATCTTTCGGTGGTACTACCGGCAATCCGGACTGGTGGAAAGTAACCCGTAAAGATGGCAGCACGGTAGAATACGGTAAAAAAGCAGATGATAAAATTGCAGCCGGTGCCAACATAAGCTGGCTGGTATCATCCATTACAGATGTAAACGGCAATAAAATTGATTATACTTATTCCCGGTACGATGCAGAACTGGCCCTGTACGAAATAGCTTACAGCAATACCATTGTAAGGTTTACTTATACCACAAAGGCTAACCCCAACATCACTTTCATCAATGGCCATAAGATTATCAACTCCCGCCTGTTATCGCAGATAAGTATTCTGCTGAATAACGTGCAGCAGCAGAAAATAACCTTTCAGTACGATACGCAGCTGGGCCGCAACTACCTTACCGCCGCAGAATTGTTTGGTACCGATAACCAATCGGTTATTACCCGTTTCAATTACGGACAGCTGTCGCAGGAAGAAAATGCCACCGCCCTGCAAAGCAACTACCCTGTACAGGGCGGATCGCATAACTGGACACTTACACCCGGCGATTTTAATGGCGATGGTAAGTCTGATCTTGTGGTAGCCAATCTGCAGTATAATGTGCAGGATAATGAAATTAAAGACGTTACCTCTTCTTACTACAATCTCATTACCAATGCCGGTGTTCCATCTTCCCCTTACGCGCTGGCCACATCAAAATACGAACTACAAACCAGCTACAATGCCAACAACTATCTGAAAGGGAATGATGAAAACCACCCTTTTGTATATATGAATTCCGATCTGGACGGAGATGGTATTGACGATATGCTGCGTATTGGTAAAAACCTGAACAACTTTCAGGATTCCAGGGGCGATTGGCACAACAATGGGATGTATTATGTAGATAATCTGAGCGTTGACAAATTTACACCCTCCGGCACTGCTGTATCGCGCACCACTACTACCCTGCCTGTACCCAACGATTACATGGGCACTTACAACTTTACACTAAAAGATGCCAACTCCTCTATCCAGGGCGATTTTGATGGGGATGGCAGCGTGGATATTATTCATGTGCTGGGCCGCCAGTATCAATCGGGCGAAACCATTGAGCGCAGGTTTAATATTTTCAACGGCTGGTATATTTACCGCCGCACCCCTATATACGATTATGTGTATAAAAGCTTTGTAGTGAATATGACAGCGGGGGAATCCAATGCCGAAATACTGGGCCTTACCGATCAGTTGAAAGATGCAAAAGCCATTTACCCAATTGACTATGATGGCGATGGCAAACAGGAACTGCTGGTAATTAAAGATACCTATTCCACCATCTTTTCTATATACCGCGTTTCTGCCACCACTGGTTATTTATACGCTGCCAGCCAGCTGCTGCAAACCATGCAGCTTACCTACAGCACTTCACGCATGTACCAACTGGGCGATTTTAACGGCGATAAAAAAACAGATATTTTAAGCATATACAACGGCAGCTCTACCGCCACCATTTATTACAGCACCGGTACCGGCTTTTTAACCGGCAACGTGCCACTGCAACGTACTACCAATTTTACCAGTGCCTGGCCCGACCGCGTTATTGCTGCTGATTACAATGGCGATGGCATTACCGATATATTGCACGCATACGAATACCCGGTAGTTATTCCCATACCCGGCGGCACACAAACCAGCTATTCGCCCCGGCAGGAAGTGTATTACATGAAGGGGCTTACCTACAGCACCTCTTATATTTACTCTACTACCGAGTTATGCCCATCAGACTATGCGTGGTTTGTAAACTCCTGGCCCGATGCACAGATAGCAGGCTACTCCAACGATATTTATTGTTACGGCGTAAACCCGGAATTGCCGCAGCCCATGCGTTTACCTGTTGATCCGGGCGAAAGCTCTCCTGCTTATATTGTACACTATAATTATCAGGAGGTAGAAAATCTATATCCCAAATACACTTACAAAACATCCTGGTTGAGCGGAATGGCCAGCAATTTCAGAATGCCTATGGAAACAGGCGATTTTGATGGCGATGGCAAAACAGAAATCATACAATCTTTAAACGGTACGGGATACATTGTCTGTTACTTTTCCGGCATAGCCGGCAACGGCAATACCAGCCGCCTGCAAACAGTAACAGATGGCTTTGGCAATGTAACCACCTTTAACTACAATACACTGGCCAACGGGGGCACTACCGTATACACGCGCACCCCGGGCAACACTATGTGGTACCCGTATAACACGGTAAGCCTGCCTATAACCGTTGTAAAATCACTCACCAAACCCAATGGTATTGGCGGTGTGCAAACCGATTCGTATCTGTACCAGGATGCCATTGTACACCGCAGCAAAGGCTTTCTGGGCTTTAAAGGGGTTACGGTAAGCAATACCACTACCGATAGCAAATCAGAAACCACCAGCGAGCTGAACCAGAACGTAGCGCTGATGTTGCCAGCTACTGACAAAACGTGGATTAATAACCTGCAGGTACAGGAAGTACAAAACAAATACACGGTTACCACCCTGGCCAACGGCAGTACCCGCTACTACCCCTTAAGCAGGTATAAAACAGAACAGGAATATTCCACTACTATAGACATGCAATCACTTGCTGCCAGGAAAACGGCATGGGTGTATGATGCACATGGTAACATAACCAGTCAAACACAAACCAAAGGCGCCTGGAGCGGCGGTTCCGTATCAGCCATAGAAACCATTGCTACCAGCACCACGTATACACAGGCCGGCCCCGCGCTTACCCCTTTACAGCCGGTTACCGTACAGGAAACCCGTACCCGCTCAGGCGCTGCTGCTATTACACAGCAAACCACCATGAGTTATACGGCAGACCGTGGGCTGCTGGCCTCTAAAACCACCTGGGCCTCAACACCGCTTGCCGCTACGGTTACCTATAGTTACGATAGTTATGGCAACTGTACCGGCACCACCTCTGCTGTTGCCGGAAAAGCAACGGTTACCAGTACTATTACTTTCGATGCCTCGCATCGTTTTCCGGAGCAACATGTTATGCAAACCGGAAGTATTATCAGTACTAAAAAGGCTACCTACCACGCATACTGGGGTAAACCCGTTACAGAAGTTGAAGGTGATGCTGCTTCGGGCACATTAACCACCGTTTATGAGTACAATGGGTTTGGTGTGCTTTCTAAAACCACTACGCCACTGGGGCACCAGATTACGCATTCCACCGGCTGGGACGTTGCGGGCGCACAGTTATACTATGCACTAACAGATTTTCCGGACGGTGTGGCCCCGGATGTAAAAGTGTGGTATGATGTGTATGGAAGAGCAATTAAAAGTCAGTCGCTGGGCTGGAGCAACCAATGGGCTACCACCACCACTAAATACGATGCCAGAGGCCGTGTTACCGAAAAGGCGCTGCCGTATTACAGTTCAGAAACCCCGCAGCTTACCACCACCAGCTACGATCATCTTAACCGGCAACTCACGGTAACCACACCCAACAGTGCTGCCAGCTACACGTATTATCAGGCTGGTAATGGCCAAACTACGGTAACGGTTACCAATGCAGCCGGGCAGCCATCCAGCCGCACTACCGATGCTACGGGCCTGCTGGTAAATGCCACAGACAATGGCGGCACTTTATCCTATACCTACAACAGCCTGGGTAAAGAGCAGTCTGTACAACTTAACGGCCAGGCAGTATCATCCTCCGGTTTTGACGCCTACGGCCGGGAAACCAGTAAAACAGAACCCAACACCGGCACTATTACTTATGAATACGATGCACTCAGCCACCTTACCCGGCAAACAGATGCCAATGGCGATATAACCCATATCAGTTATGACGATCTGGAACGCGTTTCCGTACGCACCACCAAAGAGGGTGCTTATAGTTACACGTATAACAACAGTAACCTGAACAAAGAAATCCAGAGTATTGCAGGCCCTGCCGGCACAGAAACTTATACCTACGATGGTTACCGCCGTCTTACCGGAAAAACACAAACAGTACCCGGTTCCGGCACGTTTACTACCACGTACCAGTATAACCCCGCCGGCAAACAGTTATCAGTAACCTACCCCAACAATGTAACTATACAAAGCGCCTACAATACAGCGGGTATGGTTACACAACTTACCTGGGGCAGCAAAGTACTGTATAATGCCCAGGCGGTTAACGGAACAGGGCAACCGGTACAATACACACTTGCCGATGGGCGCACCAGTACCATTACCTATAACAAAAGCCTGCCGGCACGTTATTATACACCCGGTGTGCAGGATCTGAATTTCACCTTCCATGCGCAGAACGGCAACCTTACTTCACGCAGAGATGATATAGCCGGTATTACAGAAACCTTCACGTACGATGCTGTTGACCGGCTTACCAGTGCAACGGTAAACGGCACCCAGCAGTTTTCTATTACTTATGATGGCACTAACAATTCCACCAAAGGCAACATACAGGAGAAAAGCGATGTAGGTACTTATGTATATCAATCTGCCAAACCCAATGCCATTGCCTATATAAGCCCGCTCAGTTCCGCTGTAAATACAGCTGCGGCAGGGCTTACGGCTACGTATACCAGCTTTCAGCGGCCGCTGCATCTGGAACAGAATGGTGCAATAGCCGATTTTACTTACGGGGTAGATAATGAGCGCACCAGAATGGTACTGAATGCCGGTGCACAAACCCAAACCCGTTTGTACCTGGGCGCTTACGAAAAACAAACCTTAGCCAACGGCACTGTTAATGAAGTAGTATACGTTGGAGGTGGCAATGGCCTCTGCGCTATGATTGTTAACGGCCATGCTTATACCGTATATACCGATTATCTGGGCAGCATACTTACCGTTACCAGCGAAAACGGTACCATAGCAGCGCAACAGAATTTTGATGCATGGGGCAGAAACCGCAATGCCCAAACATGGCAGTATGCAAATGTGGCAGCAGTACCCAACTGGCTAATGCGCGGTTATACCGGACATGAACATATACCGGTTATAAACCTTATTAACATGAATGCGCGGCTGTACGACCCTGTAACCGGCCGCATGCTAAGCCCCGACCCATATGTAATGGGCAATGGCAATACACAGGGCTTTAACCGCTTTGCATATGCCCTTAACAACCCTTTACGTTATACCGATCCTAACGGCGAAATTGTATGGTTTGTGCCGTTAATATACGCTGCTGTGAATGTAGCCGTAGACCTGGTGATGAACAAAGGCAATATGAATTTCGGGCAGATAGCCATGAGTGCTGTATCCGGTGCCATAGGTGGCTTTTTAGGTGGCGGCAGTATTACTACGGTGGGCGGCGCCTTCTTTGGTGCCGGTGTGGGGCAACTAAACAAGCTATTCCCGGCCATGCCGCTGTATCAGTCAGAACATTTCAATCTCAGCGTTTCTCCTATGATAGGCTTTGGCTCCAGCGGTGTTACCAGCGGCATAAGTTTAAATGCAAGCGGCGTAATTGGCGATTTTGCTTATTCTGCCAGCGTTGGTATGGGCTTTAACTCCGGCGTAAGCAGCCTGGGCGAAAGTGTAGGCAGCAGCAATTACTGGAACTGGGGAGCTTCTGCCGGATATTTTGATGGCCATACTACTTACGGCGCCGGATGGAGCGTTAACTACTTTACCGGCACATCCAAACAAAACGTTGCCGCGCCTTCGTTACTGATAGGAGATTTTACCCTGAGGGTAGATGAAGATTTTCTGGGCGATGGTGAAGACCGTTACCGCACCGGCGGGCTGCTGGCTACGTATAAAGTAAACGATGAAATTACACTGGCACTGGGTGGTAGTATGATGACCGGACAGGCGCAGGAAAGCGAGAAACATCCTAACCTTGATTTCGGCCACCCTACCCTGGGTACCTATAACCCTGCGGGCGAATTAAACACCACACTCCGTGGCGGCACTATGTATGGTGGGGTTATTTACAAAGGGCAGGCATTTTTTTACGGCCATAACAGCGAAACACGTTTGCACAACATTCAAAACTGGATACATAGAAACGTAGTGCAAACCGCGTATTTTTACGATCATCAGCTGCCTTCCCAATCGTATTTTTATTCCGGAGGCTTTAACTCTAATTACTTATTTTATTAGCATATGAGAGGTTTTATAAGTGCCATAACAGGTATTGTTTTTTCCGGATGCACCAGTTTCGGGCATCTGGAAAAACCATCCCTGCCCCAAAAGCCGCTGGCTAACGAAGCACTGAACGGGGTATATACCTGTATGGATAGCGCCTGGCAACAGGCCTGCAGCAACAACACATCCTGCACATTTTTATCACGGCCATTTGTTTTTCTGCCCAACGGCACGGTAATAGGCATAGGGCATATAGGCTTTCAGCAGCAGGATGAATTGAACCGGTATTTAGCCGTAAACCGGGAAGAGATATACAACCGCTACCGTATGCTGGGTAGTTATTACTTCCGGGGCGATACGCTTATTGCCAGCATTAATTACCCTTACCGGGGCCGGGGGCAGCAGGGCATATACCGCACAACTACTTTCAGTGGTATAAAAACACAGGGCGATACCATAAAAGATTTTAAAATGGTAGCCCCCTGGCCGGATATATATGATGATGCATTTTACCGGAAAATGAACAACGGGTTCAGCCGTTTACTTACCGGCTTTAACCTGTTGTATAAAGGCAGGCCTGCGGCAGATAGTACCGCACCGTAACGGCACTTAAAAAACAGCAACTGGCACGGTTTTGTAAGCATAGGTATTGAACTAAAAGCTGTTACCTATGACACAGAACCTGAACGACAAAAAAGAGCAACAAAAAGATAATAAGGACGCTGCGGTGCAGCCCGATCCGGAAACGCTGCATACTACCGATCCGCAGGAGCATATGGAAGGCCCTGTTTCTTCGCTGGTAAAAAAGGCGGCAGAAGAAATGGACGATGATGAAGTGCCGGAAGAGGAAAAAGAAAAACCGAAAAAATAAGTGAACCAATAAGTTAAAATTCCCCCTTACAAACGAAGGGGGAATTTTTTTCCCTGTTACTGGTGCCTGTGCCTTGCCGCTGATATACGATATTTGCGTAGTTTAACAGAATTAAGACAGGCATATGCACGTTAGAAAAAGATACTTATTGCTGGCAGTACTGTTTGCTGCCGCCGCCCTTTACCTTTTTACCCGCAAGGGCTGCACAGACAGCACAGAAACCAGTCAGTATAATGTAACCCTGCAACAGCTGCGCGGGGTAAACAAACTGGTTATATGGGAGCAGGATTTTACCCTGAACGATCTGCAGACCAAAGAGCGCACTTATATGAAGTGGTTTACCACCAAAGAATCTGTTATTACTACTGTAAGTGGCCGCATGGGCTTTCATATAGACCTCTCCGATTCTATTCACACCTGCATTACCCGCACTGCTGAATCGGTACTGGTACAGGCGCCTTTACAAATTACTTACGTAAGCCTGGATATGGCCAGCCTGAAACAGGTAAAAGACGCCTCTGTAAACCCGGCCGTGAATATTGACGAAAAGGAGATTATTAAACACCTGGATCAGAAAGCGCTGGAACAATACCTGCCGGCCATTAAAGCCACATTAAGCACCAAAGCATTAACCGATCAGGAGTATCAGCTGCAAAAGCTTACCGGGCTGCCGGTGCGTATTGAAATTACGGGTATGCCTACTCCTTCCCAATACCAAAAATAACCAACGCATGAAACCAGTTTTATTCATAACACTGCTTACCTGTTGCTGCTTTCGCATAACGCCTGCACAAACCGGCATACAGCAGGCCCGCTGGCTACTGGGCAGCTGGCAGCAACAGGCCGGAAAACGCATTCAAACAGAAGAATGGAAGCAGCTTAACGATAGCACTTTTGCAGGCCGCAGTTACTGGTTAAAAGGTACCGATACTGTTTTACTGGAACAAACCACCATTGTCTGGCGCAACAGGCGGCTTTATTATATTCCCGTGGTGCAAGGGCAAAACAATGAGCAGCCGGTACAGTTTACACAAGCCGGAATAACAGCCGGCAAGCTGATATTTGAGAATAAAACACACGACTTTCCTCAACAGATCAGCTACCAACTGATAAACCCTGACTCAGCAGTTGCAGAAATCTCAGGAACACTGAAAGGCATTTATCAAACACGCAGCTTTCCTATGCGCCGTCTTCCGTAATATCCGGGCCTATTGAGGGCAGTTTCCAGTGCAGTTTTACGGCCAGTATGCGAATGGTAAGAATAAGTACTATCGAAAGTGATTCTGCCATCTGAGCGGGCAGAAAACGCAGCGCAATGCAATAAAAACTCCCTCCCACAATACAGGCTGTGGCATAAACTTCTTTATGAAACAATGCTGGTGGGGTATTTAGCAGCACATCTCTTAACACGCCGCCAAAACATCCGGTAATAGTACCCAATGCCACGCCTATGGCCGGGTGCAGCTGAATAGCAAGTCCTTTTTGTATACCGATGATGGTAAAAAAGCCTAACCCAAGGGCATCGAATATCAACAGGGTATTCTGAAAGTTTTTAATGTGCCTGCGAAATAAAATGGTGGCAAAGCCGGTGGCCAGAATAATGGCAGGCGTATTCATATCGCGCAGCCAGGTAACCGGGGTATTACCTATCAATACATCTCTAAGGGTTCCTCCGCCAATAGCGGTAACAAATGCCATCATCAGCACGCCCAGCAAATCGTAGCGCCTGTTAATGGCCGAAACGGCTCCGGACACTGCAAATGCAATGGTACCTACCACTTCAATAATATACGTGTAACTCAAAACGGGTTTATTTACCGGCAAATATATACACTTACACAAAGCCCCGGCTTGCGGGCCAGGGCTTTGTTACATCTGTCCGGGGGGACATGACGGTGCCAGCTGCCATAAGGACTTTGGCAGCAGCATACAAAAAATGCGCTTAACTGTTAATACAGGTAATACAACGCAATTTTATCATTTGCGTTGAAAGTGCGGTTGCCGCCGTTGCTACAAGCCAGCATCCACGAATTAGGATCGGGGCCGGTAGGCGTACCCGGTATATGAATAGCACCTACGTTACTGGCGCCCTCATTAACCGCAGCACCACCACAGCTGTAGCTTCTGTTGGCAAAGTCTGTATGGCGGAAGCCAATGCAATGGCCTATCTCATGCTGTATTACAGAGCCCACATACAATATGTTGGGACTGCTGCCATACGCCTGAGGGTGTGTATTCATAAGAATACTGTTATAGGGGTTGCCCGAACCGGTAGGAAAACCAGCTGAACCCAGCGTAATATAACCACCGCTTGGCCCCTGATAAAAACCGGTAATATTAATATCAGCCGTACCGGTGGTAATACGCGTAAATGTAAGCTCCAGGCCCAGGGCATTATACCGCGCAAGCGCCGTATCTGTACCTACAATAAAGGCATTGCCCAGGTTACTCACTTTTACTCTGATGTTTCTTGGTTTAGACACCAGGTTGGTAGTTCTGTACTGTTCATCCGTAGCCACACGCAGCAACTTGTTTTCGTTGTTGCCGTTAAGCAGCTCATCTGTTAGTACAATGTCCCCCTCTACCAGGTAACCGTTTTCTACTTTTCTAACCCCGTCGGTTCCAAAACCCAGTGTCTTGATTTTTGCAAGCGTAGCCGTGCTTACATTGTCTGTGTTGGTGTTGTCAGCGTCCTTTTTCTGACAAGAGGTAGCGAACGCGCCGATGCACAGCGCGAGGAGCAAGTGTTTTCTCATATGTAGATTATATTTCAACTAATTTACTTCACAAATACGGCAATTGCAATATTTAACATGTTTTTTTATTTATTTTTATCAAACAAATACACCTGATGAAAAAAGCCTTTACTTATACACTCCTTTTTTTACACTCCTGTTTTTACACACTGGCACAACACCCTGCTTATAAGCTTACAACCATTGATACTACTCACTTTCACAAACTACCCTACAAGCTGCGCACAAGCATTTATACCCACACCCCACCTGCCACCTGGCTGTTAAGCGTATCAGACACTGCGGCATTTTTACAGTTTGCACAGGCACACAACAAGCACTTACATATTATAAATCGTTTATCAAAGTACGGCCTCTATGTTACTACAGCTACCGATTCTTTTATTATACAACACACCCTACCTCTACCCTTTGTACGCTTTGCAGACAGCCGTAAACGCGCACCGCAGGAAGAAGGTGTTGTACGCAATTATAATATGGTGTTCAACCGTATAGAAAAAACGCATGCAGCTTACCCGTTTCTTTCTGCAACAGGCCTTACCGTATCTGTAAAAGAGCAAATGTTTGATACCAGCGATATAGATTTTGCCAACCGCATATTACACACCGGCATACAAGCCGCTACCACCTCTGCACACGCAGGTATAATAGCCACTACCATTGCAGGCGCCGGTAATAGTTATTATACGGGTATGGGGGCAGCCCCCGGAGCCACCTTATCCGGAGCAGACTATACCAGCATGCTACCCGATGAGGAAGCTTATAAACAATTTCACATTACTGCCCAAAACCACTCCTACGGTGTGGGTATAGAAAACTATTACGGTGCAGATGCCGCTGCTTACGATGCAGGCACCTGGCAGGATACAGTGCTGATGCACGTATTTTCTGCCGGCAATGCCGGTAGAGATACAGCGTTGGGCGGCCACTACCATGGCCTGCCCTATGTTGCCAACAGCACCGGCAGTTTTAAAATGGCTAAAAACAGCATTGCCGTTGGCGCACTGGATGCATTGTTTGCCGTACCTGCCGCCAGCTCGCGCGGCCCGGCTTATGATGGACGTATATTTCCACAGCTGGTAGCTTATGGCGATGAAGGCAGTTCCGGCGCAGCAGCACTGGTAACAGGCAGTGTGTTACTGCTGCAGGATGCCTGGCGTGTTACACACAATGGCCAGCTACCAGCCGCCGCGCTGGTAAAAGCTGCACTTATTAACAGCGCTACAGATCTGTTACAGCCCGGCCCCGATTATACTTCCGGCTACGGTGCGCTTAATACGTTTAAAGCAGTGCGCACCATTCTGCAACACCAGTATGTACAAGGTATATCCTATGCCGGGCATACGGATACTTTTACGTTGCAGGTACCCGCAGCAGCACGCAACCTGCGTATTACGCTGGCATGGAACGATACAGCGGCTGCACCCAATGCTGCCACTGCGCTGGTAAACGATGTGGATATAGAAGTAATAGCCCCCGGTAGCAGCCAACGCCTGCAGCCACTGGTATTACACCACGCACCACATAAAGACTCTCTGCAACTACCCGCTACACCGGCACGGGATAGCCTTAACGTAACCGAGCAGGTTGCCATAAGCACACCTGCCGCCGGCACCTACCGTATACTGGTTACCGGTTATAAAATACAAAGCAGGCAACCTTATGCTGTTGCATGGCAATGGGATAGCGCACAGCAGTTTACCTGGCTATCCCCCAACCGTAACAGCTACTGGCCCTCAGATGTTATACAGCATTTCAGCTGGGAATACTACGGAGCAGAAAGCACCGGCCAGTTATCTATACAATATACAGGCAGTAAAGAATGGCATACTATTAAACCCGATGTTACCTTGCAGGCCCCTTATATTACCTGGCATGCCCCGGACACGCTTACCGCCGCCGTTGCCCGTATGCAGATAGGCCAGCGCATTTTTTACTCAGATACATTTTTGCTGGGCAATCAGCAATACCCCGCTGTTGGCTTTCAGTGTGCAGATTCGCTGTTGTTATACTGGCCGGAGAAAGCAGGCGCTGCTTACTACAAAATATTCAGGCTGGCAGGAAAACAGATGCAGGAGATACAACCCGCTGTAACCGCCAATCATATAATACTGCACCCACCCCGGGGCGCCAGTGCCTTTTATGCAATAGCCCCTGTAACAGGTACGCAGTATACAGGAGGCAAAAGTTATACTATTGATATACGTAACCAGGGGGTAGGTTGTTATTTTTACAGCCTGGTGGCCGATCTGCTGCCGCCTGCTACCGCAGCAGTTACCGCCCGTTTGGGCAGCCTGTATCAGATAGATAGTATTGGCTTTGAAAAACACAATGCCAATGGCTGGCAACTATTAAACACCTATGCAGTAAACGGCAATATGCAATACAGCATAAGAGACACTGCGCTGTTCAGCGGGTTAAACACTTACCGCTGCCTGCTTACCACCACACAAGGCCACCGTATTTACAGCGATTCTTCTACCGTATACTATTGGAATAAAACAGATGATTATCTGTTATTTCCCAATCCGGTAACTGCTACAGAGCCATTGCGGCTACTCAGCAATAACCCATTCAATAAATCGGTAACACTTTTTAATATGCAGGGGCGCCGTGTGTTTACACAAAACATCAACAACCAGCTGGAACTGCTGTATACCCCTCCATTACCGGCAGGCATGTATATACTTACCATACAGGAAAGCAAAAAGCATATAGCTACCAGGCGCATACTAATAACTACCGGCAGGTAAAAGCAACTATTGCTTCCAGATGCTTCTGCCTGCTTTTTCGTTGTTTTGTATCACCTCAATCAGGTACATACCTGCCGGCAGGGCAGACATATCTAAGCTGCCCGTAAATGCCCGGGCCGTTTTATTAAAAGAAGCTTTTTTAAGCAGTTTACCCGCAAAGTCGTATACACCTATCTGTACAGCGCCGCTAACGGTATTGTTCAGCTGCACCAGCAAATCGTCTGTTACGGGGTTGGGATATATCTGTAACGCAGCCAGCAGATTTCTGGCAGTACTTACCACGCCATCCACTACCCCCTTTACCGCACTTTTACCGGTAGGTATTACAAACACCGGTGTTTCAGTTACCTGTATATACAGTTTGCCGTTTGCTACGGTAACCTGTTTGGGCACCATGGTATCTTTACCAACGGTGGGGGTGTATATAGCTGCGCCGGTAGCATCGCCCATATCCAGCTCGTAACTAAGCGTGCTGTTATTCTGTGTGGGCATCATTAAAGCATAAGCATCTTTTCCATTCAGGCTATACCTGTCTGCCAGCGGGCTGGCACTAATGGTTTCCTGATAGGTATAATTACCCAGCAGCTTTTTTACCTGAGTAAGATAGTCCGCAGCAGGGCGGCGGGTAAAATTATCATTCACCAGGCCGGAAGATGCGTATTGCGATGGGTTTTGCGCATTATCATCATACATCTGGTAAAAAAACACCCTTTCTATACCAAGGCGGTTATACAGCAGCGTAGTGCGCAATATCCAGTCGGCCTGTGTATGGTAAGTAGTTTTACTGCCTATAGGCACCGCATGGTAAGGGCTGCCGCTGTTAATATCATATCCGGCTTCTGTAACCCATACCGGCATATCGTAACAGTAATCGTGCGCTAACTGCAAAAAACGCTGCGCGCTTACCGCCGCTTCAGACATTTCAGGCGCTACACCCCGGGTAGGCTGCTGCATACCGGTGGCATTGCCTGCGTAGTAATGATAGTTAATTACATCCCAGCAAAGATTAACCCGGCCATCGCTTTTATAGCCTCTGAACTCTTTACACCAGTCAATCATACCACGTACATAATCCGTTTCAGGCCCTGCCAGGCCAGCCATTACTACCTGCATGGAAGGGTCGGCGGTTTTAACCCCCGCATCCTGCCCCAGTGTATGTTTATGTCCATCGTAAAAGGCAGAAAGGTTGGCAGCATATTCCCGGCCGGTCTGGTATGCCTTACGGCCCAGCCACCATTTATTGCGCTCGTTATCACATTCAATATAGGTAACATAATTCAGCCCCTTCCGCTTCTGGTTAGGCGGGTCGTTGGTCCACCGTGGGGTGCTGTTTATATGCAACAGCTCGTCCGGTACCAATTTATTACGGCCATAACGCGCTGCGTACTGAAAGCCTGCCCTTGCCTGTGCTATATACGATGCGGGATTACTAAAATCAGCGTTATACGCAACCGGTACATTTTCCCAGTTACGCTGGTCCGCAGGCCAGGTATTCATCAGCCACGAGCTTATCTGTTTCAGATCGCCCAGCACCTCTATACCTTCCGCTTTACAACGTGCATAAATAGTATCATAATTCCAGCCGCCCTGGTTGCAGGGGTTAAAAGTATAACTGCCCTGGCTGGCTTCTATCCTGTCCCAGTCCATATAATGTCTGAAGCCGCCAAAGCCCTTCAGCATTTTCATGCGGGTTTCATCAATTACCATGGGGTTGGTGGGGTTTACCACATTCCATTCAAACGCATTTACCCCAAAGCCCTGCTTCATAGCCACGTTGCGGCGTGTATAAGGTGTTTGTACCTGCGTGGCAGGCTTATAGCGGCCATACAGTTCTATTTCAGATGGGTAAGCCCACCAGGTATTTATGATCAGATAACGGGGGTTGTGAATGGTATTGTTCAGCTGAAACTGATTACTGCCCCCGGTACGTTCGGGGTAAGGACCTACCCAGCGTTTGTAGGTGCCTCCGGTAAATGTAGCAATCTGTATGCGCTGCCAGTCTTCCGTAACCACCCACAAAGTCATAGGCTTATCCGCATTACTGCCTTCCCCGTCAAAAAACTTAATGCTGTCTATATGTATCTCCTCACCCTCCAGCAAGGGGTACCAGGCCTCCCACCTGTCCAGCACTTTACCATGGCCGGTATTTACCACTTCATCGGTAATACCGTTAAACAAAGGCGCCAGTCCGCTGCCGGCAGTATTTAACTGGTACCAGCGGGTAGAGTCAACAGGTATTTTACCATATATAAAGCCATCGGCGCCAGCGGTATTCTGGGCCTGGCACCGCGTAAACAAAGCCAGTAAAAGCGGAAAAAACAGCACGGATTTATTCATAACATATAAGGTACAGGCGTGAAAGTACCACAAATTGAACACCCGAACCTTAGTATAGGTTTAAAATGCGGGTAATGGGTTATTTTTAAGTACAGCAACAGAAATATGAAACAATTACTACCCTGCCTTTTACTAAGCTGCCTGTTAACTACAGGTACATACGCGCAGCAACACAACCTTACCCCTGCCGACTCGCTGCAATGGGTAACCGGCAAGCTGGGCACCATGGTATACTATATAAAACAGGCCCGATACCTGCCGGTAAGTGTGTTAGACAGCCTGCATGCAGATGCTGATAGCCTGCCCGGCGTAATTACGCGCAACTGGCTGCAATGCCATAGTAACGATAGCAGAAAGCTGGATGCTATACTGGCCCTTACCAGCAAAACAGAGCAGCGCAAAGCCTTGTTACAATGGAAATATACGGGTAGCCGTTTTGAACTGGAAGGCCTGCTGGAGTGCTGTAGTGAAGTACAACGTGCCTGCTTTACCTTATTTCATCAGATGAAGGGAGATGACCTGTTTGGCAGCAAGCCGGAATATGATGCGATGGCTACCACGGCCGAAGATAACTTTATGCTGTACCAGCACCGGCTGCATGGTGTGCTGGATACACACCATAACAACATACCACCCACTGTAAAATAAAAAAGAGGCTGCCTGTTAAGCAGCCCCTTTTAATAAAGTTAATTTATAACCGTTGCTGCAGGTTTTGAATAACCTGTGCAAACAGCTCGTAAGAATGTAATCTTGCTTCCTGATTGTAAATATGCGCCGTAGCCATAATTTCCTGCACACCTGTTTGCTGCAGAAACGAAAACAATTCCTCTTCTAACCGGGCCGGGCTGCCTACAAAAGAGTAAGCCAGCATATGGTTTACCGCTGCTTCCAGCTGATCGTTCCACATAGCATCCATGTTTTCCACCGGCTCTGGCAATCTTCTGCGTTCACCGGTAACCACTCCCATAAAAAACTGCAGCAGTGAGGTCATCAGGTAACGCGCCTGCTCATCAGTATCAGCCGCTACCACGTTTACACATGCCATTACATAAGGCTGCTGTAACCATTGCGATGGGCGGAAGTTTTTGCGGTACAGCTCAATAGCCTGCGTAAAATGCGTGGGGGCAAAATGGCTGGCAAAAGCATACGGCAAACCCAGGGCCGCTGCCAGCATAGCGCTATCGGTGCTGGAACCTAAAATCCAGATAGGTATATCCAGCCCCTCGCCCGGTATAGCCCTTACCTGGGCGCTGCTGTTATCAGCAGAAAAAAAGCGTTGCAGCTTCTGTATATCGCCCGGAAAATTATGACTCGCATGCATATTTTCGCCCCGTAAAGCCCGGGCCGTAACCTGATCGGTACCCGGCGCGCGCCCCAGCCCCAGATCTATCCGCTGCGGATACAACGATGCCAGGGTGCCAAACTGCTCTGCCACCGCCAACGGGGCATGGTTAGGCAGCATAATACCACCGCTGCCAACACGAATATGCTGTGTACCGCCTGCTATATAACCAATAAGTATGGATGTGGCAGAGCTGGCAACGCCCACCATATTATGGTGTTCTGCCAGCCAGTAACGGGTATACCCCAACCGCTCGGCCAGCTGTGCCAGACGCAGACTGTTGGGAAAAGTATCTGCGGGTGTTTTCCCTTCCAGCACGGTAGCCAGGTCTAATACCGACCAGGCTACGCCATTTGATTGAATTCCTTCCATTTAACCGGATTTGTCTGATGATCTTTAATAACCTGTCGGAACAAAGATAACCATATATCGACAAATTTCGATTTGTTTTAACATCACGGTATAAAATAAGAGCGCCACTACCTATTTTTTTGAATTGCCACAACCATTTGGATTCATCCTCATTTTTATGGCATCCTGTAACCGGTTATACAGCGGCCATACACACCAAAGGGTATTACTTTTCATTCAATGTTTTTTTAATACGACATAGCCACCTAAAGGTTTTCATCGGCGAACGCTATAGCAGCTATTAAAATCAGCTTATAAGCAACAGAAAAATTTGGTGTAAATAAATTTTACCGTAAGTTTACATCAGCAAGCACAGCAATAGTGCTTCACAACAAAAAGATCATTTTACCTTATTATAAACTAGGTGTTTTTCATAGGTTAGCAACGGCCTGTCTTGTCTAAGACTCAGGCCTATTTTTTTTAATAGACCTCCCGTAACCTTTTTCACTATCTCAATAATGTAACGGACAAACAATTACCAGGCTTCAGGAATTTATCTATACAATTTTGCTTTGAAGAGCCATACTGAATATTTCTGACAACGCTCTTTTCAACTCATCCATTGTTGCGGGCTTAATAACGTAATTATGGGACCGGCCCGGTAAAAGCCCGATATTATATCCGGCATGTCCATACCGCTGTAAATAATAACAGGCAACGCGTCAAACCTTTTATCGGCCCTTATGGATTTTATGCATTCCTTACCATCCATACAAGGCATATGCGCATCTAAAAACAGAATATCTGGCATGTACTTTTGTAACAACTGCATCAGCAGAAGGCCGTTTTCAACTGTTCTCAAAGTAATGCCCTCAAATGCCTCATTAATAGCATCAGAAAAAAATATAATATCCTCTCTGTCATCGTCAGCAAGCAGTACTTCCAGAGCGTCTTCAGATTTACCCGATTCCATACTATCAAAAATTTTACCTCAAATGGTATTAACTACTGATAATTAAAACTATACGAGTATCCTCCGCTGATTCCCTCTATTCGGAGGAAATAAAACTGTTTAAATTTACACAATATTTATTTCAACAAAAAAAATACCGGAACAGCCATTAACCCCTCTCTTTTTTATCAACCCAACTACCCTGGAATAACTTTTGCAACAAGCCGATACACATTACAAATAAACCGCTATGCTACAAATTGAAAAGCTAATCAGGCAAACGCGGAGCCTACTACTAAACCCCTTTAACGGGTTAACAGGCAACACCTACGCTTTTATACAACAGTACCAGTTTAACACCGGCAAACCCAACATGTTTACATGCAATTTACACACAGCCCTTATAGCCCAAAACAACCTGCTATCATTAAACAACGTGCAACTAGACGTGCAACATTTAATACAGTGCGCAAAGGAACTTATATACCATACATCGCTGGGTATGCCTTTACCTGTTATTAAAAAAGTACAGGCCTTCAGTTTATTTACCCATAATAATCATCCCCGTATTTACCATTTATGTGTTACCCTTTCTTTACCCGGATGCAAACACATACTTAACAACTATAACATAAAAAGCTAACGTAAACATGTAGCCTTTAACTGCGGGTAATAAACCCCAGCTTAACAGCAGCTTTGCTAACAGAAACCAAAAAGCTGCCTCATGTATTTATGAGACAGCTCTGGCAACCTGCCTTAGCAGGTGCCTGTAAGGCAATGCACAATCGAAGACCCGCTAATAACAAACGCAACAACAACAACAAAACGCTGATAGCGTAAAAAAAAACACCGGTTTATTTTTTTTGAAGAAGTATAGTGGTCTGCAAAAGGGGGATGAATTTTCGTCAGCGAGGGTGACAAATTTTCAAACCACAAAATGTCAGAATGTACAGAAACCTGTACTGGCACAAGGCTTGAGAGCGATTTTTTACAGCCGTTTGTCCGGACACGGCTGTATAGCTAATCAATGTTTTTATTTCATCTTTCAAATAAGTAAAATGGCAAACAACAATCAGGTAAAACCATTACACGACAGGGTTATTGTAAAGCCAGCACCCGCAGAAGACAAAACAGCCGGCGGCATTATTATACCCGACACTGCCAAAGAAAAACCACAACGGGGCATTGTACTGGCAGCAGGGCCAGGTAAAAAAGATGAGCCTGTTACCGTTAAACAGGGCGACCGTATTTTATACGGCAAGTACGCAGGCACCGAATTTCAGTTTGAGGGCGAACAGGTGCTTATTATGCGCGAATCTGATATACTGGCTATAGTGTAAAAACGCAATTGTTATTGTAGCATTTTTAAAAACAATCATTATGTCAAAGCAGCTTTTTTTTGAAACAGATGCAAGAAGCAAAATGAAAAAAGGGGTAGATACCCTTGCTAATGCTGTAAAAGTTACGTTAGGCCCCAAAGGGCGCAATGTGGTATTGGAAAAGAAATACGGCGCACCGGCGGTAACCAAGGATGGCGTTAGCGTAGCCAAAGAAATTGAGCTGGAAGATGCCATTGAAAATATGGGGGCACAAATGGTAAAACAGGTAGCCTCTAAAACAGCCGACATTGCAGGCGATGGCACTACCACCGCTACCGTGCTGGCACAGATACTGGTAAACGAAGGCCTTAAAAACGTAGCTGCCGGAGCCAACCCCATGGATATAAAAAGAGGTATGGATAAGGCCGTAAAGGCAGTGGTGGAAAGCTTGCAAAGCCAGTCGCTACCGGTAGATACCTCGCATAAAAAAATTGAACAGGTAGCCACTATATCTGCCAACAGCGATGAAGCTATTGGTAAGCTGATAGCAGAGGCATTTGCCAAAGTAGGCACCGAAGGTGTTATTACAGTGGAAGAAGCCAGAGGCACCGCCACCACGGTGGAAGTAGTGGAAGGTATGCAGTTTGACAAAGGTTATATATCACCCTACTTTGTTACCAACACCGATAAAATGCAGGCAGAACTGCAGCAGCCTTATATATTGCTATGCGACAGAAAACTATCGGCCATGAAAGATCTGGTAGGCATTCTGGAAAAAACATCGCAAACGGGCAGGCCGCTGCTGATTATTGCGGAAGATATTGACGGCGAGGCACTGGCAACACTGGTGGTAAACCGCATAAGAGGGGTATTAAAAGTGGTAGCGGTTAAAGCACCTGGCTTTGGCGACAGGCGCAAAGAAATGCTGCAGGATATAGCCGTACTTACAAAAGGCACTGTTATTAGTGAAGAGCAGGGTTATAAACTGGAAAACGCCGATGTAACCTACCTTGGTACCGCCGCCTCAGTAGTAATAGATAAAGACAATACTACCATAATAGGCGGTAACGGGGATAAAGAGGCTATTACAGCACGCGTGAATCAGCTGAAAAACCAGATAGAAAACAGCAACTCTGACTACGACCGCGAAAAGCTGCGGGAGCGGCTGGCAAAACTAAGCGGTGGTGTGGCGGTGTTGTATGTGGGCGCTGCCACTGAAGTGGAAATGAAAGAGAAAAAAGACCGGGTAGATGATGCGCTGAATGCCACCAGAGCTGCAGTGGAAGAAGGTATTATACCCGGTGGTGGCGTGGCCTTTATACGCGCGCAGAAAGCCATAAGCGAACTGCGCGGCGTTAATGAAGATGAAACCACCGGTATACATATAGTGCAGCGTGCCCTGGAAGAGCCCCTGCGCCAGATTGTACGCAACGGCGGCATGGAAGAAGGCAGCGTGGTAATACAAAAAGTAAGGGAAGGTAAAGCCGACTACGGCTTTAACGCCCGCACCAGTGTGTATGAACCGTTGCTGGAAGCAGGTGTAATAGACCCTACCAAAGTAGCCCGGGTGGCTATTGAAAATGCCGCTTCTATTGCAGGTATGGTGCTTACTACAGAATGTGTGGTAGCAGATAAGCCCAAAGAAAAAGTAGCTGCGGCACCCCTAATGCCGGCAATGGATTATTAAACTTAAAAGCAGCTGTACAGGGCTGGCCTATAGGCCGGCCTTTTTGTTTCAGGTAAATGTGTTCTTTGTTTAGGTAAAGGCATAACATTGCTGTTATGCCTTTTTTGTACGGATTTTCAAACGGGGAAGGCACTAATAAAAAAGGGGAATTACGTAGATAGCAAAACAATTTATTTTGTATGCAGCAAAACAAATACGGTGGTTTCATAGGTTGAGAGCTCGAATGTATAACAATAATGCTACGACATGGAAATATCAGCTGTATATGTTTTTTGGCTATACGTAAGTAGAATTATTGATTTTACCTCTTCTTCCAGCACAATGCGATTGCCTTACAACATAAGGTATATATTACCAAAACAATGAGAATAACTCATTATATTTAGAGAAACAACAATTAATCGTATGAAATCTAATCATACCGCTGAAAGTAAAACACCACCACAAACATCAACAGAAAAAAAATCTCTTAATCCCCTGGTATTAATTCAACAGCAAAAAGATAAAACCCAATTACCATATAATCCACTACAATTGCTTGCAGCCAAAGCATCTTCTTACAAACCCGTTACTCAAAAAAAAGTAGGCTTTGAAATTGAGGTAGTAGGTAAGCGTATAAAAGAGAGAAAAAGCACTAATCCACATTACAGGGCATTAGCAAAAGGGGAAGCATTGCATCAGGCAGCGGGTTGGAAACTGACACCTGACAGTAAATTGGATAGATTATGGACTCCTGAATATATAGTTAAGGCTATAGACGAAACTACCAATCCAGAGCAAATACCTGTAAAAATAGCCGAGGTTTCTGCACATGCTGCTAACGACCTTATTCACCCTGGCAATTGGTCTAATGGCCAAAACATTTCAATTGAAAATGAAGAAGACGAAATAGAAGGTAATTTTCACGTAACAGGTGGTTTAAGGCTCAGTCGCATCAGCGAATTGATAAAAATACTTTATCCTGCCGGTGACGATAAAAGCGAAGGAACAGACGAAGCCCTTGCTACGCGGGCTGAAGGTATAAGTATGAGGGGGGCGAATTATAAAAGTGTAGTAGCTTTGGTTGCCCTCCAGATTTCAGACTTAGCAAATTCAGCTGACCGTGTTGAATACCTGAACGGCCGGACTGCTAAAATTCCTGTAAGTATTTTAAGCAGAACAGACCTTGGAGCGGCAGTGTCTAAAGTTTCCTTTTTTGCAAGCAAACAAGCTTTCATCAACGATGTATTAACTACAGCAAAGGTGCCAGGTGATACAAAGCTTATTAAACACCAGTTGCCCGGTTCAGCAGTTACCGGAAGAAGCATAGATGACCAGCAGGATATTACCGTATTACAATGGCTGAATAAGCTTTTAACGGGAACAGACTTTGTATGGAGTGAAACCAGAAACGATGCAGGAACTGCGTTTGGATACGATAAAGTTGGAGAAAGCACCTTAGGCCACCGTGCAGACGGAATTATACTGGAATTACGCGCCCTTACAGGCCAGGAACATACACCACTTGCCAACTGGGTTAGTTTTGCACAGAAGTTTGCTACATTATTTGCTATGTTAAACGCAAAAAAAGACCACACTGAAATTGTAAATAAATTCAGGGAATAGCATATAATATAAGATACATTTCTTCTGTTTTTAAAAGCCCGGCAGTAGAAACTTACCGGGCTACATCTATATGTTAACGCAAACCTATTAGCGGCTTCGGTTATGTGCATGTAAGCTAACAACCAAGGCAACTGCGCATCAAATATATCTCACCTGATCCACGAATAAACACCCTGAACAAAATGAACAGAGGCTAACCAGGCTATCTGTAAATAAATACCCTATGCTTTAACTTTTCATTTTAATATGGAAAATTAAATTCGTTTCACTTTTCCCCCACCCCGGTAAATAAGCAGGTTTCCGTTATTCTATAAACTAAATATTTATATTAAACCGTAACTATGAACCCACTTAAACAACTACCACACCCCGGAAACAAACTGGCGGCACCCCAACCAAATCCGTTTTTTTAACTCTAACGATAAAAGAAAATACCATGAAAACTGAATTGCTGCCTCAACCAGCTCAGCAGCCTTATGCACTATACACAGGTGCGCTGCCTAATCTGTTTCTATTACTGCAACACGATCTGCATCCAGACAACATTCCTCTTCTGTTTCAAAACGGGCAACTGGAAAGCCGGGTAAATGATGTAAAACAACAGTGCCACAACCTCATTCACGAATTTTCGTGCCTTATATGTTATGGCACTGATGCTACCGGAAACAGTACCCTGCAACGCAGCTGGTGTGCTGAAAATACACTGCTGGACATAGCTTACAGGTATATTAAAATACACCCGGAGCTAAAAACAGTATACCAGCCTGCTTTAGATGCAATAATTGAGGTATATAATTTTTTAGATACCCATTTTAAACAACTGCACCCTGCCGGCAGTAAAATGCCCGATATAATTATTGAGAAATATATTACTACCATGAAGCGTGCCTACCATAAACTACTACAGGCGCACAACCAAAACGGTCTGTTAAAGGCACTTTTACACCCCGCATGGGAAGTAATTAAACACCCCGGAAAAGGCAACAACACCTACCACCGCGTTACATATGCGTTTCAATTACTGGGAAGGGTAAAACTATGGCACCAGCGCAAAGGCAGCTATGATGAGTTGTATGGCATTGCACTTAGCATGAATGTAAACAGCCAGGCTTTTTTAGAATACATTTCTGTAATGGGCAAAAAAGCATTGGACGCTTTTGCAGATGAAGCCGCCAAACACCAGCAGATAAAAAACTGGCATCAGCAATACCGCGAAGAAGTATGGATAACCACCCATACTGCAGTAAGGGAAAGTTATAATGCAGAAGAACGGCATGTAGCAAGCTTTTTTACTGATTGGCTACAGGAACAAAAGGAGTTTCTGGTGCTATGCAACCATGAGGCTGATGAAAAAATACGTTTACAAATTGCTAAAGACCTTGCCTTTCTTTGCTGGCATACCAGAATATCTATAGAAGCAGGTTTTTACAGTGAAGAAATTACTACGCACATTATACGGGTTATAACAGGCTATATTTCCACTAAAAATACGCCTGCACCTTCTTTTAATAGTGTTGAAAAACTAATAAGAAGCATTGAAATACCCTGGCAGGTAAAAGATGAACTGAAAGCATACTTTAACAGGTGCATGGCGCAATTGCTAAAAGTACCGGAAAAAGGTGTAAGACCGTCTAAAAAGAAAACGGATACAATTGCTATTAATAAAAGAAAAGCCAACACCAAAACCAAACAATAACCGGCATATTCCATACCCGAAAAAGCGATATTAAAAACACACTACTCTTGTGTGAGGCTGATTATTATAACTGTAGAACGGGAATTTACAACTGTAAGCCCGCAATCTACAGCTGTAAATACTGGTTTTACAGCTGTAGCGCTGTATGTTATAGTTGTAAATTTTCGTGCGATAGTTGTAGTCCGGCATTTTATAACTGTAATTTTTCGTTCTACAGTTGTAGCACCAGATTTTACAGTTATCAATTTTCGTTCGATAGTTATAGAACGGAATTTTACAGTTGTAAGTTTTCGTTAGACAGTTGTAGCCCGGCATTTTATAGTTGTAAATTTTCGTTCGACAGTTGTAGCACTCTATTTTACTGTTGTAAGTTTTCGTCCGACAACTTCCCCGCCAATCGGAGAAGTTTTTTTTGTCCTGCTACAAGCAAAAAAGCGTTAAAAACAGATATATATTTCAACTATACATTCGGCAATTTCAAAAAAACACCGGCTACAGCCCCTTGTCTATATAGGTTTCATAAAAAAACATGTACCAGACATGTAACGCCAGCGAAAAACACACGCCTGCAAATAATTAACAACCAGCACACTACATATATCCGGTTAATTCCGGGCATTGAAAAAAAAGTTTCTTAAAACTATTTTCCCTTACCAGCACTGCGTTTGAGGGCGTTACATGTGTATTACATGTTTTGAAAACTTTTTTGCGTGCTGCAATTTTACACTGTCAACAGCGGCAAACAAAAAGGAACGGCCGTTCGCCCCAAAAGGCTCATCTGTTTAACCGGTTACTGCGCAGCAAAACAGATAAAGCCCCGGAGGGGATAACAAACCGCCACTGCAATTATTCAAACATTCAAAAAAATTAAATAGTATGAAAAAACATGCATATTTCATTCCTCAAACAGATGCGGAAGCAGGTGTATGGTGCGGAAACGTAAACGATAAAATTGTTATTGTGGGCCCTCAGGTGGGTGTAGACCCGGCAGGCGTAACCATAATACAAACAGCAGCCATCAACTACAAAACTACGGTTGACCTTGTTGAAGTTAAAAAGCGCGAGCTGGAAGAAGCTATCAGTGCTAAAAAAATAAGCCGTAAAACAGACCTGGCAATAATTGCCAGATATGCCCAGCAAATAAAAGCACATGTCAATTACACAGAAGCACTGGGCGGGGTATTGGGTATTGTGGGTTCGGTATCGGTTATTGATCCTAAAGATCTGCGCCCTACCATTACCCTCCGGGCTTTTCCCGGGCAGGTAGATGTGGGCTTTAACCTGCAGGGTATGAAAAGCATTGTGATATACAGCCGCCCCAAAGGCAGTCATGGATGGGAAAGGCTGGGCCACGATAAAACCCCGCCGTTTATTGATACCCGACCGCTGGCAGTAGCACTGCAACCCGAAATACGCGAATACACAGCGCGCTACTTTGACGGTAAGGAAGAAATAGGTGAAATGGCAGCTATTGAAACCATTGTATTTGCTGGTTAAAACCTGAATACTATGGAAATAAAACTGCACCGCACCTACTACAGCAACGGCACCAATGGCCTGCTGATGCTGGATAACCAGCTGGTGTGTTACACAATTGAACTTCCATGGCGCGATAACGAACCCCGGGTATCCTGTATACCCGAGGGTGAGTATCCGCTGGCAAAAAGGCTTAGCCCCAACCATGGCAAATGTTTGTTATTGAAAAATGTACCCAACAGAAGTTTAATTCTGATACACCCGGCCAACAACGCAATACGTGAACTGCAAGGCTGCATTGCCCCGGTAAGCAAACTAACCGGCCCCGGCTGTGGCGATAGAAGCCGCATGGCATTTAACACGGTGCTACAGCAAGTTTACGCGGCGCTAAACAAACAACATTCTTTAACCATTCAAATTGTAAAAAATGAACTCAAATAAATTAATCAGTTTTGTACAACGGGCACAGGCCCCCACCCCGCCCTTCTTTAAAAAGCTGCGCAACATAGGCCTGGTACTGGCTGCTACGGGTGGTGCTATTATGGCCAATGCGGCGGACTTACCCGCGGTTGCCACCACCATAGCCGGTTACCTTACACTGGCAGGTAGCATAACCGGAGCCATTAGCCAGCTTACCATTACCACTACAGACGATAACCCTAAAACCGCCGATGAAGTATGAGCCAGCAGATACCAACCTTCGGCGCAAATGCCGGTATAACAGGTGGCATTATCTGCACAGTGGCAACCAGCTTTAACAGTGGCGACCTTACTAAAACTATAATACTGGCCACTGTTGGCTCGGTAGTGAGTGTGATAGTAGGTTTACTGATAAAGAAGTTGCTGAGCAAGTGGTTCAGGTAACATGCCGTTAAGCAAACCATTATTTATTAAACAAAAACAAGTTATAAGGGCTTCACTATGTAAACAGAACATAGGAAGCCCTTTTGGGTTACAGCCGCTTTGGAAAATAAGGTTGTCTGATGGCTGCTGCCATGGGCAATAAAAAGCCCGCTTACCCAACAAGCCGCAATCTGACCAATTATGTACGCCATCTGACCAATATACCCTACCCCTGTTAAAGTAACTTTGTATTACCCTATAAGCAAAACAATTTGTTTGCCTTAGTGTTATAACCACATTGCTAATCAATTAAAAAGATGAATTATGAAACCATTGGCACAGAAAGCAATTATTATTACAGGCGCAGGTATGGGATTAGGACTGGCAACAGCACTGGAAGCCGCTGCACGCGGTGCAAGGCTTTGCCTGGTAGATTACAATGAAGATGCACTGAAACAGGCTGCGGCCGGTATTCAGCAGCAATATGCAGATGCGGAGGTGATTACGGTTAAAGCCGATGTAAGTAACGAAGAAGATGTAAAAAGCTATGTAAATGCCACGCTGAAAGCTTTTGGCACTATAGACGGCTTATATAACAACGCTGGTATAGAAGGCAAACAGGCGCCGTTAACAGAGTACGATCTGGAAGTATTTAAAAAGGTAATTGATATAAACCTGATGGGCGTATACTTTGGCCTGAAGCACGTAATACCGCATATGCAGCAAAAGCAGTATGGCCGTATTGTAAACGTGGCCTCAGTAGGTGGTATAAGAGGGGTAATGAACCAAACCCCCTATGTGGCTACCAAACACGCCGTATCGGGCATTACCAAAAACGCTGCACTGGAGTATGCACGTTATGGCATTAACACCAATGCTATTGCACCGGGTGCTATACTTACCCCCATGGTAGCAGGCGCGTTTAAACAGGTAAACCCTGCAGACCCCAAAGCGGCTGAAACAGAATACGCACAGGCCAACCCATCTAAAAGACTGGGACTGCCGGAAGAGGTGGCCAGGGTAGTATGTTTTCTGCTAAGTGATGATGCCAGTTACGTAAACGGACAAACCCTGGCTATTGACGGAGGACAATCAAACAGTTATGGTAATGTGTAAAACCATACCTGTTAATATAATATACAAAAAAGCAGCTTAAAATAAGCTTAGTAATGAAATTTTTGTTTGGCAATATGGAAATTTTATCTACATTTACATCAGAAAGCACAGCAATAGTGCTTCACTAACAAAAAAATTATTATTACCTTATTATAAACTAGGTGTTTTTCATAGGTTAGCAACGGCCTGTCTTGTCTAAGACTCAGGCCTATTTTTTTTTAATATACCTCCCATCTCCTCATCCATTACAATTACCGGTCTTCCTCATTAATTTCCAGATCATTAATACTGGCGTACCGCTTTTGCATTAAACCGTTTTCATCAAACTCCCAGTTTTCGTTACCGTAAGCTCTAAACCATTTACCCTCTTTGTTTCTATACTCATATTCAAACCTCACAGCAATTCTGTTATCGGTATGCGCCCAGTATTCCTTTTTAAGTTTATAGTCAAACTCTTTTTCCCATTTGCCGGTCAAAAATTTCACAATCTCTTCCCTGCCATTCACAAACACGTTTCTATTCCGCCACTCGCTGTCAATGGTATAAGCCAATGCTATTTTTTCGGGGTTTCTGCTATTCCAGGCATCTTCGGCCATTTGAATTTTCTGTAATGCCGTTTCCAATGTAAATGGAGGCAAAGGATGTTTCTGTTCCATGTTTTTTAAATTAAAGTGTTTACAATTTTTTTTGCTTTCTCTACCAGCTCGTTTGATTGAAAAAGCTGGCTTTCTATAATTGAACTTTCAAACAACAGATAGATATGTTCTGATAACAACTTCTCTCCCACTTCCTTTTCAAAGAATGCTCTAAGGTCGTTTTTGTGTGCCTGTATAACAGCAAGTATAGCGCCCTGCTCTCTGGATATTTCAGACAGTGTATTTAAAAAACTGCATCCCCTGAAATTCTCCTTTTCATTCATATGTTGAATAAAATCGAAGGCGCTTAATATTCGCTTTTTAGTGCTTTTTGATTTTGCACAATACGCATTTAATTCAGCAAACCAATAATCGTGTCGTGCATTCAGGAAAGCAATACACAGATCGTCCTTTGATTTAAAGTGCTCATAAAAACTCGATTTGGCAACGTTGGCTTCGCTGATGATCTGATTAATACCGGTACTGTTGTAACCCTGCTGATGAAACAAAAGTGATGCTGTTTCAATTATTCTTTTTTTAGGAGTGCTCATATTCATCGCTCTTTACGAAAGCAAATGTAAAGATTAATTTCAAAAACAGACAAGTCTGTCCGTTTTTATTCCAACTAATGCTGTTGACCATTTCCAGTCCGTATATTGCCCACCCTATACAATCCTCCTGGCATTTCCACCAAACCGGCTGAAGCTTCCTTCACAAATTTTTTGTCCCCCATTTTAAACGCTCAAACTCCTGGCATGATATTTTATTCTGGTATAGCAACCTTGAAAAAATATACCTTATGGCATCTAAGAAGCCGGCGCGAAAACGCGCCAAATCCTTATCCTTACCACAGGCTGCTCATAACATCCATACCGGATTTTATGAACAATTCAGCCAGGCCAAACAGTACTGCAAAAGCGAATCAGCAACAGAAAAACAGCAGATTGTAGAAGAATTAAGCCGCAGACTGGAACAGTGCGCCTCTGCCCCTATGCGGGAGAACATGCTGCAGATGCTGGCAGAAGTAAATAAAGAACTGGCAGACAGTGTAGCCTATGCCTGCCGCATACAGCAACTGCAAAAGCATACAGCACCGGTAGTTAGCCTGCGCGAAAGCGATAACGGCGAAGAGGGCGATGAGCCACTGCTGAGCGATGAGGCATTAACCAGCATTTATACCATTCCGCTGCACATACGCAGCCGCCGGGTAGCCATACTGGCCGCAGCAGGTGTAAACGGCAAACAGGTGCTGGCTATGAAAAAAGCCCTTACCGCCGCCGGAGCGGTTGTGGAAATTATTGCCCCGGTACACGGAAGCATATTAACCGAAGACGACCTGCCTATTGGCGCAGACCACAGTTTTCAGCATGCCACCGCCGCATTTTACGATGCAGTGTATGTACCCGGCGGAGAAAGAAGTGTACAAGCCTTACAGCAGATGCCTTATGCCCTGCATTTTTTAAACGACATATACAAGCATTGTAAAGCCATTGCCGCCCACGCGCAAGCCCTGCCCGTGCTGGAAGCAACGTATTTTTGCAAACAGCTGCCTGTTAAGGGCAGTGCAGAACAAATGCCACCCGGTATACTACTGGCAGAAGATACAGATACCCTGGCCAACGAGCTGATTGCCGCCATAGCCCGGCACCGCTTCTGGGAAAGAAATACGTATTACAGAATAACCGCATAAACAAAAGCCCGTTACACCAACGGGCTTTTTTATACTTATAAGGGGGAAGCCTTATTTTAGCAGCATGAGAACTGCGGCTATACAGGAACTGAAGACGGAACTGAAAAATGTACCTGCCAAAGAATTGATTGAGTTGTGTCTGCGGCTGGCAAAGTTTAAACAGGAAAACAAAGAGCTGCTTACCTTTCTGCTGTTTGAAGCAGATGATATAGATGGTTACATCCAATCTGTAAAAGCAGATATAGATGAAGAGTTTGCAGCTATTACCACCACCAGCCAGTATATACTGAAAAAAAACCTGCGCCGTGTTACCAGGGTGGTAGGTAAACACATGCGGTACGCGGCCAGCAAACAGGTAGAGGCAGAACTGGCCCTGTATTTTTGCAGTAAAATGAAGGAAGCCCGCATACTGCCCAAAGCCAACACGGTAATACGCAATATGTACCTGCAGCAATACAACAAGGCCGAAAAAGCCATCAGCGGCATGCATGAAGATTTGCAGTACGATTATACCCAGCAACTGCAGCAACTGCGCTTAACAATTTAGACACCTTCTGTTTACATTGCGTTTACACAGGCAAACTACTCTTGCATGCGCTTAAAAAAGGCGCTGAAGACATGAAAAGAAAATATCTTTTACCGCTTGCCCTGGTGGCGGTGCTGGCATCCTGCTCTAAAAAAGACGGTGCTTCCGAAACTATTCTGAATGAAGATCCTTCCACTTTTGCCGAAATAGGCTCCATTGACATTGGCGAAGCCGGTGCTGCTGAAATAAGCGCTTACGACCCCGCTACCAAAAGACTGTTTGTGGTAAACAACGGCGGCGTAAACAAGATAGACGTACTGGATATGGCCGACCCCGCTAAAATGAGCGTAATTAAATCTATTGCCATTACCGGTGGTGCTGTAAACAGCCTTAGCATACACGATGGCAAACTGGCTGCTGCCATTGAAGCGGCAGATAAACAAGCGGCCGGTAAAGTAACCGTGTACAAAACAAGCGATTACAGCGAAATTAAAACCATTGCTACCGGTGCTTTACCCGATATGGTAACTTTTAGCCCCAATGGGGAATATATACTTACCGCTAATGAAGGGGAACCCAATGCCGCTTACAACATTGACCCCATAGGTTCTGTATCGGTAATAAGCGTAAACAACGATTACAGTGTGGTAAATGTTGATTTTGCCGGTTTTGCCGCCCAGCAGGAAGCGCTGATGCAAAAGGGCCTGCGCATATTTGGCAAAAACGCAACCTTTGCAAGTGATATAGAGCCTGAATACATTACCGTATCGGCCGATTCTAAAACAGCATGGGTTACCTTACAGGAAAACAACGCCATTGCTAAAATTGACCTGACTACTAAAAAAGCTACGGATATATTCCCGCTGGGCTTTAAAGATTATAACGCAGCCGGTAATGCTATAGATGTATCTGATAAAGATGATGCTGTTGCTTTTGCCAACTGGAACATTAAAGGCATGTACCAACCCGATGCAATTGCCGTGTTACAAAGCGGCAACATTCCTTACCTGTTTACCGTTAACGAAGGCGATGTACGCGAGTATGACGGCTTTAAAGAAGCGGACCGCATTAAAAACCTTACACTGGATGCCACTGCATTCCCTGACGCTGCCAACCTGCAGAAAGACCCTAAACTGGGCAGACTGAACGTTACCAAAACCCTGGGCGATGTAAATGGAGATGGTAAATATGAAACACTGTACTCATTCGGCGCACGCTCGTTCAGCGTATGGAATGGCAATACCGGCGCACTGGTGTTTGACAGCAAAAACGAACTGGAAGTAAAATGTAATGCTGCTAAGTATTATGATGATAACCGCAGCGATGATAAAGGTGTAGAACCGGAAGGCATTGCTATTGGCCAGATGGGTAATAAGCAAGTAGCCTTTATTGGTATGGAAAGAGCAGACGCAGTTGCGGTATATGATGTAACCAACCCGGCTGCCCCCGTATTTCAGCAATTGCTGAAGTGTGGCGATGCACCGGAAGGTGTACTGTTTGTACCAGCTAAAAACAGCCCTACCGGCAAAAGCCTGCTTATTATAAGCAGTGAAGATGATGGTGTGGTAAAAGTATATTCAGCCAAAACCCTTTAATAACCCTTTTAGGGCAAACCCCGGCCTAAGCAGCCGGGGTTTTGTTTTCAGCATAATGCTGTATTACCCGCACTACCGAGTTAATTTCTTCCAGCGCTTCATGCACCAGTTGTGCAGTAGTATCTACCTCACCCGGTGTAAGCTGTTCAATTTTTCTGGCCAGTACCGCCAGTGTTTCCATGCCGGAACTTACTGCGGTACCATACAGTTTATGCCCGGTTTCTTTCAGCACCTTTACATTCTGATTACTGTTGCCAATTACCAGTTTTACTGCTGCCTTTTCCAGCTCTTCCGATGCTACCTGCAGCAACTCTCTGGTAAATGTTTCATCATCGCCGGTATACATGCGCAATTGTTCCATATTCAGGTGGCCCTCAAACGGATCGGCAACGGTGGTTTCTTTTTCCGCTATCAGCAGGCGGTTAAACACTTCTCTTATTTCTTCTTCCACAAAAGGCTTGGTAACATACTCATCCATGCCGGTTTCCAGGCAACGCTCCCGCTCGCCCACAACATTAGCAGCGGTAAGTGCTACAATAGGGGTATGCTGCTGTTGTAGCTGCCTTATTTTTAAAGTGGCCTCATAGCCGTTCATTTCGGGCATCTGTATATCCATCAGTATAATATCCGGTGCTTCCTGTGCATACAAAGCTACCGCTTCAGTACCTGTAGCAGCCTCCCGTATAGAGGCATGTGGCGCAATGCGATGCACTACCGTACGGGCCAGCAGCATGTTAATAGCATTGTCTTCCGCTATCAGTACTTTAAATGGTTGTTGTATTTTTTCGTTTTCGTGTACCACAACCGCCGGGCGTGCAGTTACCTGCACATCTGCCGTAAGGGCTGCAAGCGCCTGGTACAAATCCTGCATTTTTACCGGTTTTACCAACCGCTGCTGTACACCCAGTTCCTGGCAGGCTTTGCCCATGGTTTCATCGTCAGAAGAGCTGTGCAGCAGCATTAACGGAATACTGCCTGCTGTTTCAAAAAACGCTTCTTTTATTTTACGTATGGTTTCCAGCCCATTCATATAAGGCATATGATAATCCATCAGTATGGCATCAAACTGCTCCCCTGCTGCCAGCAGCTGCAAGGCTTCAAACCCATTGGCAGCCTCGCGCGAAGCTACCTGCTTCAGCATCAGCATCTGTTTTAAAATAAGGCGGTTGCTGGCATTATCATCCACAATTAATACGTTACGTATATTATCCAGGTTAACACTGCTCATTACCTCGCCCGCCTCTGCTTCCAGCACTATATCAAAGTAAAAAGTGCTGCCCTTGCCTGGCACGCTTTCCAGTTGCAGCGTACTACCCATTAAGGCCAGCAGGCGGTTGCTGATGGTAAGGCCCAGCCCTGTACCGCCGTACTTTTTGGTAGTAGAAGCATCTTCCTGCAAAAAGGCCTCATATATCTTATGCTGCTTATCGGCATGAATGCCAATACCGGTATCCCGCACTTCAAAGCGGAAACGGGTGCAATGGTCGGGCAATTGTTCCAGCGGGTAAATCTTCAGTTCTATTTCGCCTTTAGCCGTAAACTTCACCGCATTACCCAACAGGTTTACCAGTATCTGTTTTAAACGTACGGCATCGGCATAAATAAACCGGGGCAAATCGGGCTGTACATTCAGCAATACTTCCAGTTTCTTTTGCTGGGCCTGGTAGGCTATTACATCTGCCGCCTGGCTCATCATCAAAAACATATCGCACCGCTCTACGCTCAGCTCCAGCTTGCCGGCTTCTATTTTTGAAAAATCAAGAATATCATTAATAATACTCAGCAGCGAATTGGCGCTCTGGTTTACAATAGACAGGTATTGCTGTTGCGACTCGTTCAGCTGGGTTTTCAACACCAGATCTGTAAAACCTATAATACCATTTAACGGCGTACGTATTTCGTGGCTCATATTGGCCAGGAACTCCGATTTGGCTTTGCTGGCGCTTTCTGCCAGGCGTTTGGCACGACTCAGCTCCCGCCGCTGCCGTTCGTTTTCCAGTTCAATCTGCTTACGGCTGTCAATATTCTGCAATGCACCGTAAATGCGGTAGCAAACCCCATCTTTAAACTCAGCATGCCCTATGGTTCTTACCCATAACACTTCGCCTGTGGCGGTTACCGCTTCCGCCTCCATATCCCAGCTTTGCCCGGTTTGTATGGCACGGGTGGCAGCCGCTATAATTTTATCGCGGCCCGGCCCTTCTTTATACAACAGCAGGGTGGTTTGGAAATCGGGCGTAAAACCAGCCGGCGTTTTGTGCATACGGCGTATTTCATCGCTCCAGAAAACAGAACGTTTTACCAGGTTCACTTCCCACGCCCCTACACCTGCCAGGCTGCTGCTTTGCTCCATCATTTCCTTCACCCGCTTCAGATCTTCTTCCAGGTAATAGGAAGTAGTAATGTCTGTAGCATTGCCAATTACATAAGCATCGCCCTCGGGCGTCCAGGCCAGTACGTTATGAAACAGCCATATTTTTTTATAACCACTTTTATGTATGGTTTGCATTATACCGCTGGCCTGTCCACGCTCCTGTATCTCGTGCAGGTACAGGCCCAGCGCCTCATGCCGCTCTCCGGGTATAATATCAAACAAAGAACTCTTCAGCAGTTCATCCCTGTCAAAACCCAATGTGGCAGCGCCTGCTGTATTCAGCGATAAAAAGCGGCCGCTGAGGTCGTGCGTACACATAAGCCCCGAAGAGCTTTCAAAAAAATCGCGGAACCGCTGCTCGCTCGAACGCAGTTTCTGATCGCGCAGTACCTCGGCCGATACATCGCGGGCAATAGCATAAATATTACCCGTTTCTTTTTCGGTAGTGGTAACCCATTCCAGATATACATAACTGCCGTTGCTGGCCATATACCGGTTGGTAAAATGTACCGTAGGCCTTCCTTCATATATATTCGCAAATTCAGCTTTGGTTTTGTCTACATCTTCCGGGTGAATCATAGAAATAATAGCATGTTCCAGCAGGTATTCCTCTTCCCAGCCCAGCACCGTGGTAAAAGCCGGGTTTACCCTTTTAAAATACCCATCTACCCCGGCAATACACAGCAAATCGTTCGATAACAGAAACAGGCTTTCAAAATACCGGTCTTCACTTTTCTTCCGGCGCTCCATTATGGCTTCTGCCGCTTTTTCTGCCAGCATCTGCAGGCCCTTCCGCTGTTTATCGCTCAGCTTACGCGGCACATGATCCAGCACGCACAAAGCGCCTAAACGAAAACCATTTCTGTCAATAAGCGGATAACCGGCATAAAAAGGATAAGGTACCTCCCTGGCAAAAGGCGTATGCATAAACCGTGGATCTTCCTTTACGTTCTCTACACAAAACAAACCATCTGCCTGTATGGTATGTTCGCAATAAGAAGCTTTACGGGGCAACTCGCGTATGTCTGAACCCGTGTTCGATTTCATCCATATTCTGTCCTTATCGGCCAGGGATAAAAAAGCTACCGGCGCATCACATAACAGTGCAGCCATCTGGGTAAAGCAATCGAAGTCAGTTTCAGATGCAGAATCCAGTATCTGATAGCTGCGTAGTGCCGCTAACCGCTCCTGCTCCGAAACATCTGTTACATTGTTTTTCATTTTGACAAAACAGGTATTTACACCCGCTGTGGTAAAGTTAGCAAGGCTTTGCAGGGACTGTGTATGCCGGTAATTAATTGCCCATTAATAAAACATACCGGTTTAATGTATTCCTAAGCCCGTACATAAATGCTTAAAAGCGCCTTAAGGGAAAGGATGGGGATATTGATTTTTGCTGTAAATAAAACATCCGGTGGGTTATGATAAAAACCCTTTACCTTTACTAATATTATTAGTATTCAAAAATCCGGATGTCCCAGTCAAAAGCCGATATTATCCATCAGCTGCAAAAATCGCTGCTGCCCCTGCAGGGGTACAAACCTGCCGGTGATAATACCGTGCGTGTGCCGCTGGGCCCGGTAAACAGGGCTTTTCCCGGCCATACCTTTCCGGTGGGCGCCGTGCATGAGTTTATAAGCAACAGCCCCGAAAGCACAGCTGCAACCTGTGGTTTTATTACCGGCATAGCCTCTTTTCTGGCCGCAGAAAAGGCTTTGTGCCTCTGGATAAGTGCCCGGCGGCAGGTGTTTCCCCCCGCTTTGCTGCCCTTTGGCCTGCTGCCACATCAGGTAGTATTTATAGAGGCGCCTGCAGAAAAAGAGCGTATATGGGTAATGGAAGAGGCACTGAAGTGCGAAGGGCTGGCGGGGGTGATAGCCGAGGTGAGCGAACTGGATTTTACTGCCTCCCGCCGCCTGCAGCTGGCAGTGGAACAAAGCCAGGTAACCGGTTTTATTATACGGCAGCAGCCCCGGCAACTGAATACCCTGGCCAGTATTGCCCGCTGGCATATACACCCGGCAGCCAGCAGCAGCTACAATCAGTTACCGGGTATTGGCTTTCCACGTTTTACAGTGCAGCTGGATAAAATACGCAATGGTAAACCCGGCCAGTGGCAGCTGGAATGGCGGCATAACCGCTTTGCGGAAGTAATGCCTGCTGCTGCCACCGGTGCAGCCGCTACACCCATACGTAAAATTGTATAACATGGCCGGCCGGTATGCAGCAATATGGTTTTCGCATTTACTTACCGATTGTATAACGCTGCGCAATCCGCGCCTGCAGCATCAGGCTTTTGTATTAGCAACGCCGGAGCGGGGCCGCCAGGTAATTACGGCCGCCAGCCCCGCCGCAGAAGCCAGAGGCATACGTACCGGTATGGTAGTGGCCGATGCCCGCGCCGCAGAACCTGCACTGGAAGTGCTGGAGCACCAACCGGAAATGGCGCAGGAGCGGTTACAGGCGCTGGGCGACTGGTGCATTCGTTTTACCCCCGTAGCGGCATTGGATTTACCCGATGGCCTGCTGTTAGATGTAAGCGGCTGCCCCCATCTGTGGGGTGGCGAACGTGCCTACCTGGAAGAGATACTGAAACGGCTTACCCGTGGTGGCTACCATGTAAAAGCTGCCATAGCAGATACGCCCGGTGCAGCCTGGGCCCTCTCCCGCTACGCCGCTACCAGCACGCTGGTTAAACCCGGTAAACAGGCACAGGCCCTGATGCCGCTGCCACCTGCTGCACTACGCATAAGCACCCCACTGGTACAAAAACTACATAAGCTGGGGCTTACCCATACCGGCAGCTTTATGCAGCTGCCGCGTGCCGCCCTGCGCCGCCGGTTTGGGCAGGAGTTACTGCACATGCTGGATAGGGCACTGGGCCTGGAAATGGAACTGCTGCTGCCCCTTCAGCCACCCATTAGCTGGCAGGAGCGCCTGCCCTGTCCGGAACCTGTAAACGGAGCAGCTGCTGTATCTATTGCTGCCGGCCGCCTGCTGCAACAGCTGTGTGCCCGCCTGGCCAAAGCAGAAGCAGGTATACGCTGCGCGGTATTTAAAGGGTACCGTAGTGATGGCAAGGTAGCAACCCTGCAGATAAACACCTTTCGCCCCAGCCACCATGCCCCCCATTTGCTAAAGCTGCTGCAAATGAAAATACCGCAGTTTGAGCCCGGGCCGGGCATTGAACTGTTTACCCTGGAAGCGCCGGAAACAGCGCCGGTATTTTCTGCACAGGAACAGTTATGGGGTGCCCGTAACAAACAACAGCAAACACATATAGCAGAACTGCTGGACCGTATTGCCGGCAAGCTGGGTAATGATGCCATTAAACGGTACCTGCCGGCAGAACATTACTGGCCCGAACGCAGTATACAACCCGCCAGCCACCTGTGGCAGCAGCCGCAAAGCCCATGGCCACAGCAACTGCAACGCCCGGTGCGCCTGTTGCCACAGCCCATACCCATTATAGTTTCTGCCCCCGTGCCCGATTATCCGCCCATGTTATTCCGTTACAAAGGCGTGGTACATAACATTGTAAAAGCAGACGGGCCGGAAAGAATTGAACAGGAATGGTGGCTGCAGGAGGGCGAACACCGCGATTATTATTGTGTGGAAGATAACAGCGGGCAGCGGTACTGGCTGTTCAGAAGCGGGCATTACACCGGCCAGTCGCTACACCAGTGGTACCTGCATGGCTACTTCTCTTAAATCAGTTAGTTTTGCCGGCTTATTCCCGTTTTTTAAAACAACAATATGAAAAGAATCAGTGTATTCTGCGGCTCCAGCTTTGGGGCTGATGCGGTATTTGAACAGCAGGCCTTTTTACTGGGTAAAACACTGGCGCAAAAGAACATAGGGCTGGTATACGGTGGGGCGCATGTAGGGTTAATGGGTGCCGTAGCCAACGGTGCACTGGAGCACCAGGGCGAAGTAATAGGTGTACTGCCCCATTTTTTGCAGGAGAAGGAAATTGCCCACAGCCACCTTACAGAGCTGATACTGGTAAACACCATGCACGAAAGAAAAACGAAAATGGAAAGCCTTTGCGATGGGGTGATTACCCTGCCCGGCGGCTTTGGTACCATGGAAGAGTTTTTTGAAATGCTTACCTGGGCACAACTGGGCCTGCATGGTAAACCCATTGGCATTTTAAATACAGATGGCTTTTATAACGATTTGATTACCATGATACAAACAATGGTAAACAAAGGCTTTCTGAAACCGGTAAATCAGCAGATGCTGCTGGTGAGCGATGATATAGAAACGCTGCTGCAAATGATGCACAACTACCACCCCCCCACCACCGGTAAATGGATTACGAAAGAGAAAGTGTAGCCAAAAGCTGCACTTTATTTTTTACCGTATACAGGTTTACCCTACCTTTACTAAACTTATTAGCTTTCATACTTACTTCTTACTCCCTGTACTATTTATCAATAACAGATAAGGTATGGGATACACAGATTTACAGGTTACCACCAATTTCAGCTTTTTACAGGGCGCATCGCACCCCGAAGAACTGGTACAGCAGGCAGCCAGCCTGGGCTACCGCGCAATAGCGGTTACAGACCGCAATACCCTGGCAGGTGTGGTAAGGGCGCATGTGGCCGCCAAAGAAAACAACATACGTCTGCTGCCCGGTTGCCGCCTGCAGTTACAAAACGGCCCCGATCTGCTGGCATGGCCCACTACCCAACGTGGCTGGGAACAGCTGAGTACCCTGCTGAGCGTTGGCAACCTGCGTGCAGAAAAAGGCGATTGCCTTTTATACAAAGCCGATGTATACGAACATGCCACAGACCTGCTGTTTGCAGCTGTAGCCCCGGCAGACCTGAACCCGCAATATGAGCTGTGCAGCCAGTTTGAGAAATCAGTAACCGAATACCGCGAAGCACTGGGCAAACAGCTGTATCTGGCTGCCAGCCGCAATTATCAGGGCCGGGATGGTAAACGCCTGCACCGGTTGCAGCAATTAGGTACCAGCCTGCAAATACCCATGGTAGCTACCAACGATGTGTATTACCACCACCCTGCCAGAAGGCAGTTACAGGATATACTTACCTGCGTACGGGAAAAATGCACCATTCATAATGCAGGCTACCGCCTGTACCCCAATGCAGAAAGGCATATTAAACTCATTGCCGAAATGGAGCGTTTGTTTCGCCAGTACCCCGATGCACTGCGGCGTACACAGGAAATAGCCGAAGCCTGCCAGTTTAATCTCGATAGCCTTACTTACGTATACCCCGAAGAAATAACTACCGGTGGCCGCACCCCGCAGCAGGAGCTGGAAAAGCTTACCTGGGAAGGAGCAAGGGATTTTTACGGAGAAAACGTACCGGATAAAATTCAGCACAACATCCGGTACGAACTCCGCTTTATGGAAGAGATGAATTTTGCGGCTTACTTTCTTACCGTATACGATATTGTGCGCTTTGCCCGCAGCCGTAATATTCTGTGCCAGGGCCGTGGCTCGGCCGCCAACTCCACCGTATGTTTTTGTCTGGGCATTACCAGTGTAGACCCTTCTAAATTTGATTTGTTGTTTGAAAGGTTTATATCCAGTGCCCGCAACGAGCCGCCGGATATTGATGTGGATTTTGAACATGAGCGCCGGGAAGAAGTGATACAATACATTTATGAGAAATACGGGCGCGACCGGGCCGCTATTGTGGCCACCGTAACGCAACTGCATACCAAAGGCGCTATACGCGATGTAGGCAAGGCCATGGGCCTATCCGGCGATGCGCTTTCCCGCCTCTCTTCCAGCTCATGGGAATTAACGGAGGAATGGAGAGCCGGTAACCAACGTAGCGAACAAGGCTTTCACCCTGCTGATAAGCATCTGATGAAAATACTGGAGCTAACGGCGCAGCTGAAAGGCTTTCCCCGACAGCTGGGGCAACATACCGGCGGCTTTGTAATTACCCAGGGACAACTAAGCCATCTGTGCCCTATTATGAATGCCCGTATGGAAAACCGCACCTGTATTGAATGGAACAAAGACGATATAGATGCATTACGTTTTTTAAAAATTGATGTACTGGCACTGGGCATGCTTACCTGTTTGCGCAAAGCCTTTGACCTGGCCCGGCAACACCATGATAAGCACTTTACACTGGCCAACATACCACAGGATGATACTAAGGTATATGAAATGATAAGCCATGCAGATACCATAGGTGTATTTCAGATTGAAAGCCGTGCCCAGCAAAGCATGCTGCCACGACTGAGGCCCAAAACCTTTTACGATCTGGTTATTGAAGTGGCTATAGTAAGGCCCGGCCCCATACAAGGCGATATGGTGCATCCTTACCTGCGCCGCCGTAACAATGAGGAAGAAGTTACCTACCCCTCTAAAGAGCTGGAAGCCATACTATCTAAAACCAAAGGCGTTCCGCTGTTTCAGGAGCAGGCCATGAAAATAGCTATTGTAGCTGGCGGCTTTACCCCGGCTGAAGCAGATGCCCTCCGCAAATCGATGGCCACATTTAAAGCAACCGGTCAGGTAACCATGTTCCGCGATAAACTGATCAACGGCATGCTGAAGAACGGTTATGAAAAAGACTTTGCAGAACGTATTTTTAAACAGCTGGAAGGCTTTGGCAGCTACGGCTTTCCGGAAAGCCATGCGGCCAGCTTTGCCCTGCTGGTATACGTATCCTGCTACCTGAAATGTTATTATCCGGATGTGTTTACCTGCGCTATTCTTAACAGTATGCCTATGGGCTTTTACCAGCCTGCACAACTGGTATCTGATGCCAGAAGCCACGGCGTTACCGTAAGGCCCGCTGACGTAAACCTTTCGCACTGGAACAATACACTGGAAGAAAAAACAGGCAACTACTGTGCACTGCGTCTCGGCTTCCGCCAGGTAAAAGGATTAAAAGAAGAAGAAATGAACCTGCTGGTGCAGGCACGCACCCAACCCTATACCAGCCTTACCCAATTATACCATGCCGGCATACCCTTAACCGCATTGGAGAAGCTGGCCGATGCAGATGCCTTCCGCAGCATGGGCATGGACCGCCGCAAAGCCCTGTGGGAAGTAGCCGCATTACAGGATACCCCTGTAAATATGTTTGCCGCCCAGCCCGGCAACAGCAGCTACGAAAACAACATTCAACTACCTGAAATAACCCCTGCGGAACATGTAATACAGGATTATGCCAGCACTACCCTGAGCCTGAAAGCGCACCCCCTAAGCTTTATACGCGAAAAGCTACAGATGCTGCGCGTACTGCCCGCCAGCCGCATACCCGATTTACCAGATGGCGCTTTTGTAAAAGTAGCAGGCCTGGTACTGGTGCGCCAAAGACCCGGCACCGCCGAAGGGGTATGTTTTATTACCCTGGAAGATGAAACCGGCACCTTAAACCTGGTAGTGTTTCAGAAACTGTTTAATCAGTACCGGAGAGAGATAGTACAATCGCGTCTGCTATTGATAGATGGGCGGGTACAGAAAGAAGGCGAAGTGATACACATTGTAGTAAAGTGCTGCTATAATGGTAACAAGCTGTTACGCCAAATGGTGCCTGGTAATGAAAGTGCAGGCTCCACCGCTTCCTCTACTACCACACCTGCATCGGAGGTGAAACAGGTACGGCAGGAAAGTATCTTTTATGGAGGCCGTAACTTTCATTAGTTTCCGGTACAGCCCGGAAGAACAACGCAGAAATTTAATTTTGCAACCAAACGGTTTCTTTTATATTCGCAACCGGATAGTTGCAGTAATGCTATTACGAAACCAAATCAGTATAACGATGAACAAGCTGAACATTGAAAAAGATGCCTTTGGTAAAAAGCTGACCGTTACCCGGTATTTTAACGCAACGCCAGAACAGGTTTGGCGCGCATGGACAGAAAAGGAACTGTTAGACCAGTGGTGGGCACCCAAACCTTACCAGGCACAAACAAAAACACTGGAGTTTGTAAACGGCGGCACCTGGCTGTATGCTATGGCAGGCCCGGAAGGCGATAAAAACTGGTGCAAGGTGGAGTTTAAAAACATTGTTCCGGGAAAAAGCTTTGACAGCATTGCCCTGTTTAGTGATGAAAACGGCGTTACCAATGATATAATACCGGCTATGCACTGGACAAACACCTTTTATGGCGAAGCAGCCGGTACTAAAGTAGTAATAGAAGTTTCTTTTGCAACCGAAGAGGGGCTTAAAGCCATTGTGGAAATGGGCTTTCAGGAAGGCTTTGCTTCTGCAATGGAAAATCTGGATCAGATTTTCAGCCAGCAATAAACACTTTCCATGTAGCTGTAAAAATAAAAAAGCCATCTCCTGTGCCTGTAACAGCAGAGAGATGGCTTCTCTTTTACAACTTATGGTTAGTTATACCCGTCATTTTGGGTAAACTCTGCTTTATTAGTTACCGCATCAATCTGCGATTGTGGTATAGGCCGCACAGTATGATAAGGTTGAAAATACTGCTTAGCATCGGGGTTCATAGCCTGTATACGTGCCTGTAGCTGATTGGTACGCTTTAAATCAAACCAACGCAGTTGTTCCCCTCCCAGTTCACGCGCTCTTTCATCCAGTATAAAATCCAGCGTTACCTGTGCAGCGCCTATTTGCATGGCAGCGGTTTGGCCGGGTAAAGCGGCTCTGGTGCGTACCACATTAATGTAAGTGGCGGCAGTAGCAGCATCGTTCTGTTTCAGTTTTGCCTCCGCTGCAATCAGATACATTTCAGCCAGTCGGATAAGGAATACATCTCTTGCACTTTGTGCTTCCGGTACACTGGTACGCGTAGAATCTTTAAACTTGGAAAGAGAAGCGTAAAACTTACGCTGGCGGGGAATACCGGTGGGCAGGTATACACTATCCAGATCGTACAGGTACGTTTTAGGGTTCTTTTGCGCAGGGGGAATAATGCCATTGGGGCAATAAGCCACCGTATCTCCTACTTTAAAAACGCCCCCTGTTTTATTGGCATACCATACCGTTTGGAAAGAACCGGCAAAACGCGAATCTATAGTCTGGTTAAACAGGTTAAGATAAGCTTTGGTAGGCATATACCGGTTAAAAGGGCGACCGTTAGGTATATCTCTTGTAAGCGCCTGGGTATTTACCTGATCGTACACCATCAGAAACATCAGGTGCCCGTTATTAGAGCCTCTGGTATGCCCGGTAGGAAAGATATCCGGAATGGCAATATCATTGTTAGAGAGGTTGGTGGAGTAATCCACTGCCCATATTACTTCCTTATTTTTCAGGTTGCCCATATTCCATAAATCCACATAACGCGGTACCAGTGTGTATCCGTAATTTTTAATTACATCATCTGCCATAGTAAAGGCTTCCTGGTTCATGCCACGGGTAAGATAAATTCTGGCCAGAAAGGCTTTTGCCACCGGTACGGTTGCCCTTCCATAATCGGTAGTAGTGGGTGGCAGGTTGGTTACAGCAAAAGCCAGATCTTCCAGTATTTGTTTGTAAAAGGTTTCAACCGGTGTACGGTTGGCAATAGTGCTGGCAGTAAAAGTAGGCTCGGTGGCAAAATGCACACTGCCCCAATGCTCTACAATATGCCAGTAATAAAAAGCACGCAAAAAGCGCAATTCCGCTTCCCTTATTTTTTTCTGCGCATCTGCCAGGTCGGTCACCTGCGGCAGGTAAAACAAACCGGTATTGCAAAGGTTAACGCCGGCATACATATTATTCCATAACCATAACAAAGGCGCAGCATCTGCCTGCAGGTTGTTGTACTGTGTAAGTTGCGTATACACATCGCCCGTGCCGCTTGTCCATATATCGGTACCCATTTCAGAAACCTGGTAACCTTCTTCTTTACCATACCAGCTGCGGTTATAGGTGTACGCGGCATTTACCAGCGTTTCAAAACCCACTGCTTTGGTATACACCGTATTGGCAGTAAGGCCGCTGGGGTTGTATTCTTCCAGCTTTTTATTACAAGAGCAAACTGTAAAACAGCTTACTAAAACTGCGATATATATGAATGGATTCTTTTTCATAACAATAATTAAGAAAGGTGTTTACAGATCGATGTTGATACCGCCGAGGAATAATTTGGTAAGAGGCCTGTCGAACGAGCCCTCCCCTTCCGGATCGTAATTTTTAACTTTAGAAACAGTAAGGAAGTTGCGGCCGCTAACATACACCCGTACACGCCCCAGGTGCATTCTTTTGGTAAGCCCGGCAGGCAATGTGTAGCCAATGGTGGCATTTCTTATTTTAACAAACGAACCATCTTTATATCCCAGTGTGGTGGCAAATGGCATAGAGGAACGGCTGATGTTTACATTAGGCCTTGGATACTCGTTGGTAGGGTTTTCAGGCGTCCAGTAATCTACCACTGCACCGTTTTCAATACCATTGGGTTCAAACTTCAATGCATACTGCGATACAAACATTTGTCCGCGCCGTGCAAACACAAATATGTTAATATCAAAATCACCTATTTTAAAATCGTTATTCAGGCCAATAGTATACTTAGGCACGGCAGAGCCCAGCACACGCCGGTCAGCAATGGTAATTTTACCATCTGCCAACAGGTCTGCCACACGAATTTCGCCTGGCTTATACCCATAGGTTGCTGCCTGCGCTGCATCTTTGGTTTGCCAGATGCCGGTTTTCTCGTAATCATAAAACGAGTTTACCGGGTGGCCGATAAACCAGCGGTTGGCTATATCGTTGGTATTACCGGGCAGAAACTCAATTCGTTCCTTATTGGTTTGAAAAGTAACCTGCGTGCTCCACTGAAACAGGTTAGACTGAATGTTAACCGACCGTATCTGCGCTTCTAAACCCTTGTTACTGGTTTTGCCCACGTTAGCCAGTGTACGCTGTGCGCCGGTAGAACCGGGCAGTTGCATATACAGCAACAGATCGCGTGTTCTGGAATCGTACGCTTCCAGACTTCCCGTTAACCGGTCTTTCCACAAACCAAAGTCGATACCTATGTTAGCAGAATTGGTCAGTTCCCATTTCAGATCTGTATTTCCGATAGTGGGGTGTAAACCGTAAGCCAGTGTGGTTATATCGTTAAAAGCAAAAGGTATCAGCATCAGCGCGCTTTGCGTTTGGTATGGATTTACAGCCGCATTGCCTGCCAGGCCGTAACTGGCTCTCAGCTTCAGTTCGGTAATTACATGCTGTGTGCTCATAAAGCTTTCATCAGAAATGCGCCAGCCCGCTGCTACCGATGGAAAGTACGCCCAACGGTTTTGGGGAGAAAGTACAGAAGCAGCATCTGCCCGTGTGGTAGCAGTTAACAGGTAACGGCCTTTGTAGCTATAGTTAATACGTGCCGTACCCGATATCAGGCGCTGCCCTACATAACTGCTGCTGTTTTTTACGTTGGCAGGGTTGTTTTGTAAAGCATACCACAACTGATTGGCCAGTAACTGCCCGGTGGCGGAAGCGGTGGACTGATCCAGTTTGTTAGACTGGTAGCTGGTTACACCGGTAGCCGTTAAACTATGTTCGCCAAACTGCTTTTGATAAGTAAGAATGTTTTCCCAAAGCACGTTTACACCGGAACTGTTGGTAATAGAAGCAGAAGAACCGGTGGATAACGCCCGGCTAAGGGTATTGGCATTTTCAAACCTGCCATTACGGGTACTGGCGGTAGTAATACCCAGGTTAGAGCGCAGGCTAAGACCGGTAACCGGCTTCCACTCAGCATACGCAACAGACAGCAGGCGGGTAATATTGTTCTGATTAATAAAGGCACCGTCTTCATTACTGAGTAGTGGGTTTACCTGGTTGCCATTACCGGGAAACCGGGCCAGGCTGCCATCTGCGTTATAAGGATTGAAGTAAGGAATAATTTTGTTGCCCACGTTTAATATACCATCATCACGCAGGTTCTGATCGTAATAAGCCAGCTGGCTTTGTAAGCCTACGGTAAAGTTTTTAGCCAGGCTTTGATCTACATTCAGGCGCACGTTATAACGATTGGAATAATCGTTATAATAAATACCTTTTTCGCGGAAAAAACCAAACGAAAGGAATACTTTGGTTTTATCTGTTCCCGCTGCCAGGCCTACACTGTAGTTTTGTTGCGACCCCTTATCAACCAGTAAATCCGGCCAGTAATACGACGCACCTTTTTGTACCGCTTCCAGGTCGGCAGCACTGGTAAATACCTTATTATCATCTGCCACAGAATTCCAGGTACCAATGGTACGGTAAGCCTGTCTTTTTAAATCGGCGTATTGCGTTCCCGTCATAGGTTTAGGATAACCGGCCAGGCTGCTTATACCATAATACGCGCTTCCGTTTACCCTTACTTTACCGGATGCCCCTTTGCGGGTGGTGATAATTATAACCCCGTTGGCACCGCGGGAACCATAAATGGCTGTAGAAGCCGCATCTTTTAAAAACTCCATGGAAGCAATATCGCCGGGGTTAATATCTTCAAAGTTGGCGTACTGTATACCATCTACTATATAAAGCGGGTTATTACCTGCTGCAATAGAACGGTTGCCCCTTACAGTTACCCTTACATTGGCACCCGCGCCGCCGCTGGTACGTACCACATCTACCCCCGAAACCTTACCCTGTAAGGCTTCCATAGGGCTGGCAGAGGCCACTTTGGTAATATCTTCTGTTTTTACAGAAATTACGGAGCCGGTAAGATCGCGTTTGCGAACAGAACCGTACCCTACCACAATTACCTGCTCCAGCGACCTGTCTGAAGGTACCAGGCTAACATCCAGCTGCCTGCGGCCGTTCAGCGGCTGCTCCAGCGTATCGTAGCCTATAAAGGTGAATAACAGCGTACTGTTTACATCGGGCACCGCCAGGGTGTAAGCTCCGCTACCGTTGGTGGCCGTAACGCCGTTACCGTTTTTAACCCGCACGGTTACCCCGCTCAGCAAAGTTCCCTTATCGTCTTTTACGGTTCCTGTTACTCTGGTGTTTTGGGCATGGGCCCTGTGTACTACAGCAAAAAGCAGGAGTTGTGAAAGCATTATGCACTTCAGCAATGGCATAGCATTTCTCATATCGAATTGGTTTTGTTGTGAATTTCTATTCAGGTAGCCAGGCAAGACAGTAAAGCATAACAATCAAAAGCAGTACAACAAGCAATCTTCCTGGGTGACAATCGTTTGCATGAAAATGCGTTTGTTCCCGAAAAATATAAAATATCTATTATAGTGCAACAGCGTATTACGCAATCGATGCCATGAGCCTCCTGTTCATTTTGTTCAGAGTAATATCTCATTGATTAACAAGCTTATTATTGCATTTATATTTTATTCCGTACAACTTATGCTCAGGGTATTAAAAAATGCAGCACACCATAGAAATGCAAAAAATCTATGGAACACCATCGTTTATAACGCAACCTCCGAAGTACAGGCACTGCTGGAAGCAGGTGCCAACCCCAACATGCAGGACGAAATGGGTAACCCGATTGTTTTTTACGTATTGTATCATCCGGGCGGGCAGCAGCTACCCATTTTACAGTTGCTGCTTACGCACGGGGCTAACCCCAACGTACGGGAAACTTATGAAGGTTCAACACCCATTTTTCATGCCCGCGGAGAAGCCCTGCGGATGTTAATTGAGTATGGGGCAGATACAGATGTAAAAAGTGATTATGGAGAAACCTGCCTGCACGGCGTTAGAGAAGTGGAAGATTTGCGCTACCTGCTTTCGCTGGGGCTGGATATGCATCAGAAAGGCATACGAAAACACTCTTTGCTGCACAGCGTAATTTTGCAGCCGCTGCCATTGGTAAGCTATTGTATACAATTGGGACTGAATGTAAACGCTGCCAGCACAAGCGGTGAAACCCCGCTGATGTTACTTGCACAAAGCGGCTTATTTAGCCGCGCCGGGGTATTGGAAGATTGTATGAACAAAATACAGCTGTTGCTGGATGCGGGTGCAGACATGCAGATGAAAGACCTGTACGGCAATACTGCGGCAGACCATGCGCAAACAGCAGGCAACCATGCATTGGCAGACTGGATAAACGCACAGGTAACCCCTTAACAGATTAATGCACCGGAAACACCTTTTGCAAAAAGCCATCTATATAAGTTACCATGGGCTCAAACCAGGGATGAAACAATGGAAAGCCGTGGGGCGATTTTTCAAACGTATGTACCTCGGTATAGGTACCATACTGGTTAAGAATGCTGATATAATCGTTTCTGCCGGCGTGCATACGATCTACCCCGCTGTTAATAAACAGTGTAGGCGGTGTGGTTTTACCCGCATGGGTAAGCGGCGAAGCTTGTTTCCACAACTCCGGATTTTCCTTTTTAGTATAGCCAAACCAGTAAGTGGCTGCGGAAGGCTTTTTGCTATCATCCCCCTCTCCGCTTTCCGGATGTACAAAGGACAAGGTACCATCCAGGCTAATAATAGCATTTACACGGGAAGAGACTGCTGCATTTCCACCGTTGCCTTCATAAGCCGTATCTCCGGCAGTAGTACCTGCAAAAGCTGCCAGCTCGCCCCCGGCAGAAAAGCCCATAATGGAAATGCGGCTGGTATCAATACGGTAATCCGCTGCCTGCTTTCTTACCCAGCGGATGGCTGCTTTAACATCGTACACAGCTGCGGGAAACAAAGCCTCGGTACTAAGCCGGTATTCCGGCGTAAAACAAACATACCCCAGTGCAGCCAGGTGCTGTGCCAGCGGGTGGTGCTGGGTACGGTTGCCACTGCGCCAGCCACCGCCATGTATAATAATTACCGCTGTGCGGGGTTGCTTTGCCTTTTTTGCCGGGTAAAACACATCCAGTTTCAGCACCCGGCTGCCAGTGGTGGCATAGGTAACTTCTCTTTTTTCCTTCACCGCCCTGCTTTTCAGTTCGGGTACCGGCACTATTTCCGGGTTACCCTTGCGGGTTTTTATATAGGCACTGTAGTTTGTATACGAGGTATCTGGTATGGGGGTAATGCCGGCGGTTGACTGCGCTTTGCCCTCCCCTGCGGGGCATAAAAGGAACATCATGCTAAAAACAGGGAACCATGGTTTACGGGCTAAGGTAATTGTACGCATACGGCATTGCAGTTGATAATAGATTTAAAAATAAGGGAATATGAGCAGGTTGACAAGAATCAGGCTACCGGCTGATGCCGGTCAGCTTTATCCGGCGGGAATGGCTGTTATTTTGGGTTTCTCCATATGACACAACAACACACACCTACAGAAGAAGCAACAGGGGCCATCAGAAAATGGCAGGCAGTATTGGATATGCTCAGGCAGGAGAACAATCTGCTCAAAAGCCGGTTAACCCATTATCTGCAGCAGGACATCAGTAAATCGTTCCTGGAAACGGCAGAATATTTTCATCAGCGCTTTTTGTTTAAAGATCAGCTGATGGAACTGCTGCGACACGACATTACCGATCTGTGGCAGGAAATTAAAACGCCGGTGCAGGCGCTGAGGCACCCACACTGGCATACACGTTTTTATACACTGGAAAAAGACATGGAAAAACTACAGACAGAGTTTAACGTGATGAAAGAAGCGTTTGACGCACACTTGCAGGCACATTGACAATAACCCGATACCGAATTTATTAGCGGGAACACGTTCTGCAACCGGTGATCAGCGACCGGTACGCCAAAAAAAGGGCAACGAAATCGTTGCCCACAGGTGCATCAGGCTGTTCCCGTTTTTACATCCATTCGGCGCAGAAACGGTGAAATGATTGCCGGAGTTCCAGCCATAAACGTTCTTCGGTTATGTACTGATCTTCCAGTTTACTAAGTTGTGCAGATAGTTTGTTGTCGATAAAGCCCACATAATTCTCCGCTTCTTTGCCAATGGCCACTACATTCTGGCGGATGTTGTGCAGCAGTTTTTCAATAGCTTCAGTATGCAGCACAAACTGATTTTCAAAATGTTCTACTTGCGACAATATATCCTGCCATGTGTTTTTAGAAGCAATATCCTGCAAACGGTGCCGCAGAATAACCGTTTCTTCCTTGTAAAAACGTAAAGCGCGTGTCCAATCGCTGTAAGCACTGTTCCAATGTCTGATGTTGATGCTGCTAACTTTCATACAGCAAACTAACATCAGTTTCAGGGCCTGTAAAATGACGGGCATCACCCTCCTGTTTAATCGTCGTCAGTATTGCCGGAATAACCCGTAATTCTATCTTTGCCGCCATGCTGAAAATTAACGGATTGAAAACTTGTTTGCTGGTGCTTCTGTTTACGCTTCAGGCTGGTAACCTGTACGCCGATGCCGGCCGTGACAGCATTTTACACGAACTGGATGAAGCCATCCGCAACAAAGCAGCATACATTCACAACCGGGAAAGCCGCATTGCCCATATCCGGGACGCTGCTGTTGACACCGGCTTTAACCGGCTGCAACTGCTGTACCTCAATTTTTCAAAATACAATCTGGATTCTGCCATTTACTATGTAAAACAAAGCCTGCAACTGGCAGAGGCTACACATAACAAGCCTGAACAACAATCAGCACACCTGCGGCTGGCCATTCTGTATTCCTCGCTGGGCAAATACCGGGAATCGGAACAGTTACTGAACGGGATACAGAAAAAAGACCTTCCTGCCTATCTATATGCAGAATATTACGAAGCCTGGATGCGTTTTTACGAGCACTATGCCACCAACGGCTATACAGATGCTTACGCGCGGCAGATACACCTGTACCGCGACTCGCTGATTCAGGTGCTGGATACTTCCGGCACTGCCTGGAAGGTGCTGAAAGCAGAACAGGATATTTACAGCGGAAAAACCGCCGGGGCCGAAACAGTACTACGCCGGTTGTTACATACCTTACCACAGAACGACTGGTACCACCCCATGGTGCCTTACCTGTTGGGTAGTATGTACCGGCAACGGCGGGATACAGCTGCACAGATATATTATTATGCCCTCTCTGCCCTGTCTGACACCCGGGCTGCCGTAAAAGACCATGCCTCTCTGTTAAACCTGGCCCTGCTCTGCTATGCCACGGGCGATGTTGACCGCGCCTACCGCTACACCCGCAGCGCAATTGAAGATGCCTTGTTTGCCAGGGTGCAGTTCCGCAGCAGGCAAATGGCTGAGTTTTTAACCGTGGTAAGTACCGCCTACCAGGAAAGGGAAACGCTGAGGCGCCAACAACTGCAGCAGTACCTGCTGGCCATAAGCCTTCTGTCGTTCTTTTTGCTGGCAGCGGTAGTATATGTATACCGGCAAATGAAAAAAATGCAGCGGCTGAAAGAGGAAATTGACGCCGGCAGCAAACAGCTGGCTTTACTGAACAAAGACATTATTCAGAAAAATGCCCAGTTGCAGGAAAGAAACAGTCAGCTGTCTGAGGCCAATCATATTAAAGAAGAATACATTGCCCGCTTTTTCGATCTGTGCTCTGCCTACATCAGCAAACTGGAGACTTACCGTAAAACGTTAAACCAGAAGGCTACCGGCAAAAAAATGGATGAATTATTTGAAATGCTGCGCAGTACCACCCTGGTGGATACGGAGCTGGAGGAGTTGTACCGGCATTTTGATCATATATTTCTGCACCTGTATCCTGATTTTGTGCGCCACTTTAACAGCCTGCTGTTACCCGAAGAACAGGTAACGCTGAAACCCGGTGAACTGCTGAATACCGAACTGCGCATTTTTGCCTTGATACGCCTGGGCATTACGGATAGCAATAAAATAGCCGACTTTCTCCGCTACTCCGTTAGCACCATTTATAACTACCGCACCAAAGCCCGTAACAAAGCTGCCGTACCGCGGGATGAATTTGAAAAACAAGTGATGAAAGCGGGTATTTCGGGCGAAAAAACGGCCTGATAACACTACAGCTTCACTACTTTTTTGACGGCCTTACAAATCGTAACACATTATTTTTCAATCACCTAAACACCCAACCTACTACTTTCTACTCCCAATTAAAACATCCAGCCACACAGCAAGCTAGCTTTACTGCCACTTAATAGAATTACGGAATATGTTCAGCAGAAAAAGTACGCTTGCCGCCCTGCTCGCTATTGCGATGCCAGGCGCCTACGCCCAGCAAAAAACGGATGTTCCCGTGTATCTCGACGACAGTCAGCCTATTACCAAAAGAGTAGCTGACGCCCTCTCCCGCATGACGCTGGAAGAAAAAATAGCCATGATTCATGCACAATCTAAGTTCAGTTCGCCCGGCGTACCCCGCCTGGGAATACCGGAAAACTGGACAACTGATGGCCCCCACGGCATACGCCCCGAGGTGTTGTGGGATGAATGGTCGCAAGCCGGCTGGACAAACGACAGCTGTATTGCCTTTCCCGCCCTTACCTGCCTGGCAGCCACCTGGAACAAGGATATGGCCCTGCTGTACGGTACCAGCATTGGTGAGGAAGCCCGTTACCGTAACAAAAACATATTACTGGGCCCTGGTGTAAACATGTACCGCACGCCTTTAAACGGCCGCAATTTTGAATACATGGGTGAAGATCCCTTCCTGGCCGGTAAAATGGTGGTGCCTTATATTAAAGGTGTACAAAGCAACGGTGTAGCCGCCTGCGTTAAGCACTTTGCGCTTAACAACCAGGAAACCGAGCGCCACGGTGTAAATGTGAATGTAGATGACCGCACCTTATACGAAATTTATCTGCCTGCCTTTAAGGCCGCTGTACAGGAAGGACAGGCCTGGGCCATCATGGGCTCTTATAACAAATACAAAGGGGAGCATTGCTGCCATAACCAATACCTGCTGAACGATATTCTGCGTAAAGAATGGGGGTTTGAAGGCGTGGTAGTAAGTGACTGGGGTGGTGTACACGATACCAGACAGGCTATTTTTAATGGACTGGATATGGAATTTGGCTCGTGGACAAACGGTTTAAGCTGGGGTAAAAGCAACGCTTACGATGCGTACTACCTGGCTAAGCCCTACCAGCACCTGATTCAAACCGGCGAAGTTGGCACCAAAGAGCTGGATGAGAAAGTAAGCCGCATTCTGCGCCTGTCTTTTCTTACTACCATGAATAAAAACAGACCTTTCGGCAGCTTTGGCACAGAAGCGCATGCACTGGCAGGCCGCCGCATTGCTACAGAAGGTATTGTACTATTACAAAACAAAAACAACGTACTGCCTTTGCAGGTAGGTAGCGTTAAAAAAATAGCGGTTATTGGTGAGAATGCATTGAAAATGATGACAGTAGGCGGTGGCAGCTCATCTCTTAAAGCCAGATATGAAGTAAGTCCGCTGGATGGCCTGAAGAAGAGAATAGGCACACAGGCAGAGATAGTATTTGCCCGCGGTTACGTAGGCGATGCCAGTGGCAACTACAACGGTGTGGTTACCGGGCAGAACCTGGCAGAAAAACGTTCTAAAGCCGAATTGCTGGAGGAAGCCCGCACCGTAGCAAAAAATGCAGACGTAGTAATTTTTATAGGCGGCTTAAACAAAAGCGATTTTCAGGATAGCGAAGGAAACGACCGCAAAAGTCTGGGCCTGCCTTACGGACAAGATACCGTAATACGCGAACTGGCCAAAGTAAACAAAAACCTGGTGGTAGTAAATATATCCGGCAACGCCGTAGCAATGCCCTGGGCTAACGAAGTAGCGGGTATTGTACAAGGCTGGTTTTTGGGCACCGAAACCGGCAATGCACTGGCAGCCGTGTTAACCGGTGATGTTAACCCATCCGGCAAACTGCCTTTCTCCTTCCCTGTTAAATTGGAAGATGTGGCAGCACACGCCAAAGGCGAATTTCCTGGTACGAAAGAAGAGACTTATAACGAAGGTATTTTTACCGGCTACCGCTGGCACGAAAAGCAGCAGATTAAACCCCTGTTTGCTTTTGGATACGGCTTAAGCTATACCACTTTCCAGTACGGCAAAGTAACGGCTGATAAAAAATCAATAACTGCGGCCGACAGCATCAGTTTTGCTGTTACCGTTAAAAATACCGGCAAACGCGCTGGCGCAGAAACCGTACAGCTGTACATAAGCGATGTTAAATCGTCTGTACCGCGCCCGGTTAAAGAATTAAAAGGCTTTGAAAAAATAAGCCTGGAGCCCGGTGAAGAAAAAACAGTACGCTTTACCATTGGCAAAAATGCTTTAAGCTTCTTTGATACTGCCAAACACGACTGGGTGGCAGAAGCTGGCGAGTTTGAAGCTGTAATTGGTGCTTCTTCCGCAGACGTAAAAAGTAAAGTAGCTTTTACCCTGCAATAGAATATCCCTGTCAGCTTTAATAAAAGAACCCCGGCGAGTGCGTTGCCGGGGTTTCTTTTTTGTATGCTATTGGTAATTTGAACGCTTTATGTACGAACCGGTACCGAACCTACACCGAACACGTGCTATACTTTTATCGGTTGTACCCCGGTTTCACAATGTGCAGGGTTCTGGCTTTAGCGAAGCGCTTCCTGAACAAACTGATTTACCAATACTGCTGGTAAGGCAAATACCGATGTTCTGCCATAACGGGCAATGTTCAGCCCTCTGAAGTGGCCTCCCATATCATACACCGGCCCGCCACATTGTTCGGGGGTAAGAATGGCATCGTGCATAAACACCTGCTTAAAACCATCCCTGCGGCTGCTTTTACCACCCGGAAACATATCTACCGGGTGAGTGGCTGCAAAAACAGGACGTTCTGTTAATACCGCTTTACCGGAGTATTCTTTTCCTGCACGCAGATAATCCACTGTAAGTGTATCACCTGGCCAGTAGCGGCTCATCTGTTCGCCATAAGCGGCTGCACTGTCCAGCGTTAATCCGTTTATACGCTTTACTTCATCACCTTTTTGCAGGTTCATTGCAGCAGCAGGTGAGCCACCACGTACCAGTGTAACCGTAACAGGCCCTTTACGGTAGGCAACAGAAGCACCAAAGTATCCGGTACTCCATTGTTTAGGCATAGATACTGCCTGGCTACCTGTAACGCTGATTACCACTTGGGAATCTGTGCGTGGAGAAACTAAAAAGCCGCCCATATCAGCAACAGCTATGGAATCGTTAGCCGCTACGGCAGATGAAAGAGGGTAACCGCCCGGCAAAACAGCATTGCATTGCAGCAACACCAGATCATTCTCCCGGTCGCGTTTTATTACATTCAGCAACACCGATTTCCGGTTGTATTGCAATACCGGCTTATCCGCTACCATGGAGCTTTTGCTTATTATATAAGACTTGCCTTTTATCTTCAGCAACATGCCATACACACTGCGTGTGGCGGTATCAATAGTACTGGTAATATTATGGCAGTAGCCACCGGTAATGCCCCAGATAGCATGTGCCTGGCTTGCCACCTGCTGCTGGCTGGCCCAGGTGGTGGTAGCCTTACCACCTTTGTAAGTAGTATCAGAAACGGTGGCTGGCCACTCCCGGAAGTACTCCCCGGTTTGCAGTGCCTGCCAGTATTTCCGGTACCAGTTTACCGGAATTTCCATATTCCAGTCTTCCGCAGGCAATATAGCAGTATGCAACCCTATTACATTACCCTCGCAATCAAACAACGGGCCTCCACTATCGCCCGGCTCCATAATGGCAGAAGTTCTGATAAACCCCAGTTCAGTTGCCGTTTCCAGCACCCTTCCAAAACGCACCATGGGTTTCGGCTGGTTTAACGATTCCGGCCAGGCAATGCTTACACACGGATCGCCCGTATGCAGGGCAGCGCTCTGCCCCATAGGCGCAAACGCCCAGGTACCAGGCGTAACCATTTTCATCATAGCCACATCCGGCAAACGCGTATCATCCTGAAACACAATTTTACCCAGCGCTACGGCAATGGCTTCGCTACCATTGGCAAACGTAACCTTATAGGTTTTGCCGGGGTCGGTAATATGGGCAGCAGTAAGAATATGCCCTTCTGCGGTAACAATTACGCCACTGCCTACGCCACGGGCTTCGTGGGTAAGCGTATCGTACCATTGCAGCTTTACACACGCAGGGGTTACTTTTTGTACAGTCTGCTGCACCGCCTTTTGCAGTTGCGGCGCTGTTTGAGCGCTGCAAAGCGGTGCCAGTGCGGTAAACACCGGCAGCAGAAAAGAATATTTTACAGGCATGTGTGGCTGTTATTTGTTGGCAAATATTTCAGCCAGTTTTGCATTTAGTTTCTCGCCTCTTACATCGGTAGCAATAATATTGCCTTCGGTATCTATCAGGTAACAGGCAGGTACGCCTCTTACACCGTATAAACGGCCTACTTCATTATTCCAGCCTTTCAGGTCAGATACATGCAACCAGGGCAAACCATCTTTTTCAATGGCCTGTAACCAGGGCTTTTTATCACTATCCAGCGATACGCTCAGTATTTCAAAACCTTTGTCTTTATACAGCTTATACTGCTTTAGCATGTTCGGGTTTTCTGCACGGCAGGGGCTGCACCAGCTGGCCCAGAAATCCAGCAGCACCACCTTCCCTTTCAGAGAACTCAGCGCCAGAGGATTACCGTTTATATCGTTTTGAGTAAATGTGGGGGCAGGTTTGCCGGTAGCTACCAAACGTACAGATGCTATACGCTGTGCCATGGCTTTACCATTGTCCAGATTTTTAAGGTCGTCAGACAAGGCATTGAACAACGGCTCAATTACTGCTACATCCATTTTATAACCCGCAGCATCTACCAGTGCCTCCAGCGCAAAGTAAGAGGTAGGATGCGCCTTTGCAAATGCCAGTTGATTCTCCGCGTGTGTGCGGCGTGCCTCTTCCATATCCTTATTCAACGCCTCTATAAAGGCCGGATCTTTTTTATCTTCCGGTGAGGCTTCTTTGTATATCGCATTATGCTTGCGGATCATCTCTATAAAAGAACCGCCAATCTCTTTATTATAGGCTACAAACGCATCATATACCTTGGAACCCGTTACTTTGGCGTTGATGATGGAGTCGGCAGAAGTAAACTGCATGTTCTCCTGGCCAAAATCGAAGTACACCACATCGGCATCGGGGCTGTAAATTGAAAACGGCTTGCCTTTGCCTTCATGGTCCAGCGACATACGGGAAGATACAATACCGGCAACGGTGCCTTTTATGGTAAACACACCGTTTACTACATCGGCAGAATCTTCCTTGCCCTGGCCATTGTCCATATAGTCAATGTACACTTTACAGGGCTTACCCAGGTTTCCTATTTTACCGGTAATACTAAAGGGGGCAGATTGCGCACCGGCTACGGCGGGTGCTAAAGCAATCAACGCCAGCAAATTCCATTTCATGATATTGGTTTTTCGGGTTTATACCGGCTATGAAATTGGGAAAAACCCGACAAACCAATTGTTAATGAACTTTAAATAGCGGTTTTCATCTATTTCTGCTGCCGGGGCAAAAGTGGCCCGGCCAAACAGACTGAATAGTAAAATTGTCCCGCTATTCCTTATCATGCCGTGTCCACACCAGTGCTTCTGTATCATACCCCACTACCTTTGCTTTTGCCAGATAATCCGCTTTCACCGCTTGGGGCATGTCTTTTTCGCGGGATAACAGCCACATGTATTTCAGGTTATCGCCCATAACCAGCGCGTACTTGTATTCAGGATCTATGGCTATTACATTATAACCGGAGTAAAACGGCCCGAAGAACGATACCTTCAAACGCCCAACATTTTTACCCTTTACAAACTTCGCCTTGCCTATGCTTTGCTTCCAGTCGTTTTTAGTAGTATCAAATCCCCGGTTATCAACCCGTATACTGCCGTTTTCATTCAGGGTATAGGTGGCGGTAACATTGGTAAGATTGCGCTCATACTTAAAATCCAGCCGGGCTATCTCATACCACTTACCCAGATACTTTTCACTATCAAAAGGCGATACTGCTGCTGCACCTTCCGGTATAGACACACAGGAGGTAGCACCCAGCACTATCAATGCTCCCACACCTACCGCAGCAGCTATAGCTACTTTGTTTGCATTTTTCATAAGTTTCGTGTTTAGCTGTAAGCATTTCAAAAGCTATGCCTGATAGCTACGTAATTTTGAAACAAAAACAACCATAACATGCAGCAGCAGGAAACCATTCCGTTTTACAGTACCCCCGCTTTTATATCGGAGTTCATTCCCGCTGCTGAAATGAACCCCTTCCTAAAACCCGGCTATGCCGATTTTATGATTATGCGGATTGAGGATATGTACCGGCATGTACACCGGGCAGTACCCCCCACCCGCTCTTCTACCCATATTCTGTTATATTTTACAGAAGGACGGGCCGATATGCAGGTAAACAATCAGCACTACACCCTGCTGTCCGGCCAGATGCTTACCATAGCTGCGGGGCAGGTAATTGCCTTTGATGCCTGGCACCGGGATATTTACAACAAAGGATACATCTGCATATTCAGCAACCAGTTTTTTGCCGGGCTGCTGGCACAGACCGATCTGCAACAGCAGCTGGACTTTCTGCGTATATACAGCTCCCCTTTTGTTGATATACCCACCACCCGCCAGCCCGATCTGGAACATTTGTTTAGCCGCCTTAACACAGCCTACCAGCAGCAGGGTCTGCAACAGCAATCTCTTTTACAGGCATACCTGCTTACAGCCTTACTGGAAATAAAAACAGTTTACCCGCCGCATGCCGCCTTAGGGCAAACGGCTGCTGCCCATATTACCCGGCAGTTTCTGGAAAAGCTATCCAAACAAATACGTCAGGAGCACCGTGTGGCAGAATACGCAGCCATGCTGCACATATCTCCCAACCACCTGAACAAAGCGGTGAAAGCAGTAACAGGCAAGTCTTCTGCCGCATGGATAGATGATACACTGATACTGGAAGCCCAGATACTGCTTAGCCAGACACAGGCGGGCGTGGCACAGGTAGCAGCTGCCATAGGTATATGGGATGCTTCTTATTTTACCCGGCTGTTTAAAAAGAAAACCGGCCTTACGCCGGGCGCCTACCGGAAGAAGATTGAAATATCCTGATAATGGATTTCTATGTGCTACCCGTTTGAAGCAGCGTGTACGAGCTTTGCACCTGTAATCAAAACACATGGTTCATGCAATTCTCCGGGTTTATTTTTCTGCTCTACGCACATTCTCTTTTTCGATGGCTGGTAGTAGTAAGTCTGGTATATACCCTTTACCGGGCTGCCCGCGGGTGTTATATGCAAACAGCTTTCAGTAAAACAGACAATACCGCCCGGCACCTCACTGCTACTATTGTACACATACAGTTTATGCTGGGCATGGTGCTATACTTTCAAAGCCCCGTAACCGCTTACTTCCGGCAACATACTTCCTCCGCTGTGCATCAGCCGGATTTTCTGTTCTTTGGGCTGATACATGCGCTGTTAATGCTGGCCGCTGTAGTGGTGGTTACCTTTGGCTCTGCGCTTGCTAAACGCCAGGCTGCTGATGCGCATAAGCATAAAACCCTGCTTACCTGGTACCTGATAGCTTTTGTTGTTGTGGTTATAGCAATCCCCTGGCCTTTTTCACCATTGGCACACAGACCTCTTATCCGATAATATATGAAACATTATCTCACTTCATCACTCGGTCGCCTCCGGCTGCTATCTTATGCAGAAGGCACTTCGTTATTACTGCTGGCAGGCATAGCAGTTCCTTTAAAACATTTTGGCAACACCCCCTTAGCGGTACAACTGCTGGGGCCGGTGCATGGTGCCTTGTTTGTATTGTTTGTAATCAATGCCATTGGCGTAGGCATAGAAAGACAATGGCAGTTTACAGGCTTTACCGGTAAACTGCTGCTGGCTTGCTTTATACCCTTTGGTACTTTTTATATGGACAAACGTTATTTAAGCAAACTACCCCTGTAACTACACATGAAAACCATACTTATTATTGCCGTTTTACTGGTACTGACCTATGCAGCCATTACGGCCTGGAGTAAACACAAAGTATCGGCCAGTCTGCCGCAACTGGTAGCAAACGGAGCCATTATACTGGATGTACGAACAGAAAAGGAATTTTCCGGAGCACACATTCCCGGCGCGGTAAACATATCGCTGGGCCGCATACGGGAAGACTACCGGTTACTGGACAGCAGCAAAACCTATATCACCTGCTGCTCCCACGGTTTACGCAGCGTAAAAGTGGCGGATATTCTGAAAGAAAAGGGCTTTAAGCACGTATTCAATGGTGGCGCGTGGACAGATTTACAGGAGGCGCTTTCTGTAAAACAGCATTAGCACTTCAGAGTGAGCCGTATAGACAAGTAATTTGAGCCGTAAAGAACATGGTGCCTGCACTGGTACCAACGACCTTTGTTATCATAAAACAGCAGTTATGACAACAATAACAAAGATAGCATTGGGTAATAATGGCCCGCTGGTATCTAAACTGGGACTGGGCTGTATGCGCATGTCTCCCGTTTGGGGCAGTAAGGCCAGCGACGAAAACGAAAGCATCGCCACAATTCAGATGGCACTGGACACCGGTATTAACTTTCTTAACACCGGTGATTTCTACGGGGCCGGCCATAACGAACTGCTGGTAGGCAAAGCCATTAAAGGCAGACGCGAAGATGCTTTTATCAGCGTTAAGTTTGGTGGCATTTTCTACGGCAGCCAGATGCTGGGGTTAGACCTCCGCCCTATCGCCATCAAAAACTTTATCAACTATTCACTGGTACGCCTGGGCACAGACTATATTGATCTGTATCAGCCCTGCCGCATGGACAACAGCGTTCCCATGGAGGATATCATTGGTACTATTGCCGACCTTATTAAAGAAGGTAAAGTGCGCCATCTGGGTGTGTCGGAAATTACCGCAGCACAACTACGCCAGGCGCATAGCCTTCACCCCTTAACCGCATTGGAGATAGGCTACTCCTTAGCCGACCGGCAGATAGAAAGCGACCTGCTACCTACCGCAGCAGAACTGGGTATAGGTGTAGTGGCTTTTGCCAATACCGCAGAGGGTTTACTAACCGGTAATATGAAAGCCCCGCTGGCAGCAGATGCCTACCAGAACCACTTCTCCCGTTTTCAGGGCGATAATCTGGTAAAGAACCTGGAGAAGGTGGAGGTATTACAACAAATGGCAAAAGACAAAGGTTATACCCCCACTCAACTGGCTATTGCCTGGGTAAACGCACAGGGCAACCATATTATGCCGCTGGTAAGCATGAGCCGCAGAGCACGCTTACCCGAAAACACCCAGGCAATGGAAATTACCTTCACCGCAAATGAACTGAATACATTGAATACCCATTTTGCGCCGGGCGCTATACTGGGTAGTACTTACCTGCACCGATAGATATACGGGGGCTGTATAAGCCCCCTTTACTCTAACTTTATGTAATGACGCATCCAAACGAAATCATCCCGGGAGTTATCTTTTTCTCTTACCTCTCTACCATGCGCAGGGATACCGTGGCCTTTCTGGCACACAATACCCTGGTAATGCAGGTATCGGGACAGTTTACGTTTGAAACCACTAACCAAACCATTTCTATGCGCCGGGGGCAAATGCTGCTGGTGGGTAAAAACCAGCTGGGGCAGATTACCAAAACACCATTGCCCGATGAGGATTATGAAACCATTGTAATTACCTTACAGGAGGATTTTCTCAGAACCATCGCCCTGGAGGAACAGATTGAGGTAACTGAAAAGTACATTGGTTCTCCCAACATTCTTATTCCACCTAACGATTTTCTGCACGGGTATTTCCAATCCATTATACCCTATGTACGCAACCCTAAAGAAAAGCTTACCACCGCCATGGGCATGCTAAAGGTGAAAGAAGGGGTAAAGCTGCTGTTGCACACCATGCCGCAACTCCGCAACCTGCTGTTCGACTTCTCTGAACACCACAAAATAAATCTGGAAAAGTTTATGCTCAGCAACTACCACTACAACATACCGGTAGAGAAGTTTGCACAGCTTACCGGCAGAAGTCTGGCCGCCTTTAAACGCGACTTCAAAAAAACATTCAATACTTCTCCCCGGCAATGGCTACAGGAAAAACGGCTATTGGAAGCCAGACACCTGATAGAAACCAAACACAAAAAGCCATCTGCCATTTATCTGGACTTAGGTTTTGAAAGCCTCTCCCACTTTTCCCATTCTTTTAAAAAGATGTTTGGCAAAGCCCCTTCCGACTATATATAAGAATCAGTAACGGCTTAGTATAAGCAGAACATCTGTAAACCAAAACGGGCCACTTCAATACTAATTTGAAGTGGCCCGTTTCAGGTAACAAAACAGTTTCTACTGCAACAAACCCGCAGACCATGTTACTGCATAAGCCGCTTTCAGGTATTTTACCCTCAGTTCGTTCTGCTTCTGCAATAACTCAATCAGTTTGCTTTCCCGGCTGTTTATTACAAACAAACTGCTCTCCCCCTGCGAAAACTTCAGTTCTTCATTACGCAGTAAGGCAGAATAGTTGCGGTACATACTTCCGGTGGTTTGCAGCTGTTGTTGCAACAGCACATATTCGTTGTAGTAAGAGCGTACTTTGTTGGCAACCTGCCAGCGTTTATTATCAAACTGCAGATGGGTTTCCTGTATTTTCAGTTTTGCTTTCCGGTACTCGCCACGGCCTTCGCGAAAAAGCAGCGGTATTTTTACATCAATACCCCATTTATAGTTGTTCTCCAGCATGGTGCCGCTAACATCTTTCAGCACATAATAATTCTTGTTCAGCAGGTTGGCTTTAACAGTAACGTAAGGCAACAAGCTCTGAAACTTCAGGCGGCGTTCTACTTCCAGGCTTTGCAACTTAAAGTCGTAAATACGCAGGTCGGGGTTTTTAGCCATAGCCTGGCTTACCAGATCTTCCATGCCAGGCATAGGCCTTTCTACGGTAAACTGCACCGTATCTGGCCGGTAGTCTTCGGGCAGCAATACAGCTGTGTCGTTCTTCAGCCACAGGTAGTTGCTCAAATCCAGCGAAGCATTGGTCAGTTTAAGCAGGGCATCTGCCTGTTGCATCTGGTAGCCCTGTATCTGGGTATAGGCTTCCAGTGTGTCCATCATAGCCTTATCGCCGTTGGCGTAAGCATTGCGAAGCAAGCGCAGACGATTACCAGCCACCTCAATATACTTTGTATATATACTGTATTGCTGGTAGGCGCCGGCCCATTGCCAGTAACTTACATAAGCATCAAAAAGCAGATCGTTAATCATGCTCAGCCGCTCCTGCTCGCTCTGGCTGCGGTATATTTTTGCCTGCCGTAAAACAGCCCGTCGCTTATCCATCAGTAAACCCTTACCCAGGGGCACTTCCACCCCCAGATAGCTGGTTTTGCCTTTGGATGCTTCATCAGTGATATAAGTACCACCGTTGTTCTCCAGGCCTGTTTTTACGTCAATACCAATGGGTGTAGGTATCTTTAGTTCAGGGTTTGTATAATAGTAATAGTTGGTGCCGTTAAAGGTTTTGTGGCTGGCAGCCAGGCCCGCCGTGGGGTCGAATCCGCCACGGGCGCTCGTAAGCTCCGCCTCCGCTTTCTCCACCTGTAAGCCGGCCTGTCGTGCTACCGGGTGGTATTGTTTAACCCATTCAATAAACGCCTCCGGCGTAAACAGCTGCTGCGCGGTTACGCGAAGCGTGCTTACTGCCAGCAGCAGTAGTATCAATAATATCCTGTATTGTTTCATTTATTTCTCCTTTTTGCCACTGCCGCCCTTGTCGGTAGCGGGTACGGGTTTGTAATACTCAGGCGGGAATCCGTTTATGTTCCGCCATAACTCATAATACACCGGCACATCTTTCAGCAGTGCAATACCACTGGCGCCGCCGCCCATACGCAGTAACTCCGGCCAATGGCGGTCTGTAGTATCTTCCTGTACCAGCACACGAAACTTGCCGTTATAACTTACAGAAGTTTCTACGGCAGCCACTTTGCCCCCAAAAGTTCCGTAACTGCTGGAAGGCCACCCGCTGAACACTATCGCGGGAAAACCGTCAAATACAAAGCGCACTTTCTGGCCTATAGACATCAGTGGCAAATCCATAGGCTCTACATACATTTCCACCGCGTATTGTACATTATTGGGTACTACTTCCACAATCATATCGCCTTCCTTCACCATCTCGCCAATACCCTCTTTGCGGGCTTTGGTAACCTGGCCGTTCTGCGGAGCAAGAATATAGTACAATTTGTTACGGATGTCGTAACTGGCATATACGTTCTGTAACTTGGCCACATCGGCTTCGGTAGTAGCTACACTACTGAGAGAGGAGAATCTATCACCTTCCGCTTTGGATATTTTATCTGTGTAATCCTGTACCACGCTGTTTTTTTCAATACGCAGGGCAATCAGTTCCTGGCGGCTCTGCATCAGTTTGTTTTCGCTGCTGATGCGTTTGGCCAGCGCATTCTGATAACCCACTTTACGCTTTTCAAAATCAACCAGCGAAATAGAACCGCTATCCAGCATCAGCTGTGCTGCACCAATCTGACGTTTGTATACCGTCAGCTCGTTCTCTACAGCAATCAGGTCGGTACTATCACTCACTACCTTCAGCTGCTGTTGCTGCAATTTGTTATCGAGAGATTGCAGTTTCAGTTCCCGTGCTTCATTCAGGGCCCTTGCCTGCGTTTCTGCCGTACCGGCTTTACCCTTGTAGCCGGCAATACTTTGCTGTTTGGCTACAATCTGCTGCTGGGTACGTGCTAACAGTTCCGGATCAAAATAGTCTACCTTCACCTCCCCCAGTTGCAGCAGGGTATCACCCGCCTTTACAAAATCACCTTCTTTTACATACCACTTTTCTATGCGGCCGGCAATAAGGGTATTCACCTCCTGCGGACGGTGCTCCTGGCGCAGTGTGGTTACCGTGCCTTTGGCGCGGATATTCTGTGTCCAGGGTAAAAACAATACTACTATAAGTACTATCAGTACCCCCAGCAGCCACTGTTTTACATTGTTTTTGTGTTGTATGCGGTATATTCTTTTAAATGCCGTCCATCGGGTATCCGGCAATGCTTCTTCTATGTTGGTATCAATAAACTTCTCCATAAAATCTAGGCAGAATTCTTTTGAATGGTTCCTTTATTCAGATCAATAACAATATCGCAGCGGGAGCTTAGCCGCTCATCTTCCGATGCGATAAATACGGTAGCGTTGGATTCCGATTTCACCAGATCAATCATACACTCGCGGCAGGACGTATCCAGGTGTTCAAAAGGTTCTTCCAGCAGCAGCAGCCGGTGTTTGCCCAGCAGTGCCCGTACCAGCAGAATGTTCTGCTTTACATGATTAGAAAGGCGGTTACCCGTAGGGTCCAGCACCATATCGTAGCCATCTTTATGCGAGCGTACAAAATGCTCCAGCCCTGTTTTATTAGCCAGAGTGGTAATTTCATCCATAGGAATCTTGTTACCCAGGGTAATATTCTCCAGTAAAGTGCCATGGAAAATATCCTGACTGCTCAGCAGAATACCGGTTTGAGCGCGCAGGCTGTCCAACTGGTAATTACCCACCGGCACATCCTCAATCAGCACACTGCCACTAAAGCTTTTATAGTTACCGGTAAGCAGGCGCAGTAAGGTACTCTTACCCGAGCCACTGCTACCCGCCACATGCACTACGCTGCCAGCAGGTACCGATAAGGAGATATCCTGTAAAGCCTTGCTGCCGTTGGGGTAAGAAAAACCGGCATTTACAAAAGATACTGCTACCCCTTCTTTACTATCGGCCAGTATAATAGAACCGCTCTCTTCCATTTCTGCATTGGTTACTTTACCCAGTTTTTCAACGGAAACCAGGGCATCATATACCTTATCCAGACTCAGAATAATCTTTTCTACAGAACCAATAATGGTAATAATTACGATGTCGGCAGCGATAAACTGACCAATATTAATCTGCTGATTTACCAGTAGCATGGCACCTACTATCAGCATTGCGGCGGTAATAATTACCTTAAAACTGATAAGGCTCCAGAACTGCGTAAGCAATACGCGGAAGTACTGCGTGCGCGAATCCAGATAGCCGCTTACCAGCTTATCTGTTTTTTCAATGTGCATGGTAGTGCTTTTTGCAAACTTAAACGTGCGTATTACACGCGCCGTTTCTTCCAGCCAGGCCGCTACATGGTACTTGTAATCGCTGGCTTTTAAAGCAGAGCTTAAGCCACGTGGTGAAGTGGTGCGGAGAATGATAATTACGATAATCAGCAGCAATGCACCAAAAGCAATAAATACAGGATGGTAAAATGCCAGCAGCATTAAACCGAACATTACCTGAATTACAGCAGCCGGTAAATCCAGCAACAGTTTTTCCAGCCCTTTCTGTAACGAAACCGTATCAAAAAAACGGTTTACCAGTTCCGGCAGGTAATAATTGTCCATTTTTTCAATGTTCAGCTTGGGTAAACGGTCGCTGAACTCAAACGAGTACCGCAGAAATATCTTCTGCTGCATTTTCTCTATCACCTGTAACTGGCGTACCTGCAGCAGTCCGTTAATGAACACACCAAGTACTACCATAATAATAAGCACCGCTATGGAAGTGGAAAACGAACCTGCCATTACAAAACTAATAATGGTTTGAACTCCCAGGGGTACGGAAAGCTGCAGCAAACCAGCCAGTATGGCCAGCATGTACACAGCAGAAACATCCTTTTTGTCTAACCGGAGAAGGTTGTAAAACCGGCTGAAGGATTTACTGATCGAAATTTTGTCTGTTGCCATATCTTTTTATATAGTTCCTCTATGGTCGGCAAAATAATCTCAGCAGTTTAAGAAGTGCTGTGAATGGCATTAGAATGAGATTAGAATTCATTCTAACCCATTGTTTTATACGGATTATTTTGTAATACTTTAACAATATACAACAAAAAAGCGCATCCGGAGATGCGCTAACATATAGATTGTGTTGATATTATGGAATATATTTATTTGTTTTTCCCCAACGTAACCTTCGCTCTTACAGGAAAATGATCTGAGGGGAACCTGCCGTAATAAGTATCCGTTAATACAGCGTATTGCTGTACGGTAAAAGACTGTGTGGCAAAAACATGATCAATCAGTTCTTTGCTGATGATCTTGTTTTTAAAACCGTTAAAGCTGCCGTTGTTTACATAACGATTGTTAGTTTGATGATACACATCTTTCAGATAACCTGAGTTTTCCAGTATGGTGTAACAGTCGGTACTATGGCCACCATTTAAATCGCCCGTAAACAACGCAGGGGTTTTACCGGCAATAGTCTTCATTTTCTGCAGAATCAAACGGCTGCTTTCTTCTCTCGCAATTTTGCCCTGATGATCGTAATGAGCATTAAAGAAATAAAATATTTTCCCACTTTTCTTATCCTTCAGCTGCACCCAGCTGCAAAGACGGTTACAGCAGGTGGCATCCCATCCCAGCGAAGGCGTATCAGGAGTTTGCGACAGCCAGAAATCGCCTTTATTCAGTAATTGAAACTTATCTGTTTTATAAAAGATAGCAGAATGCTCACCAGCTATTTTACCATCATTACGCCCAACACCATACCGCGAATACTGCGGTAATAAACGGCTCAGATCTTCCAGCTGGCCTTCCAGTGCTTCCTGCGTACCTAAAATATCATATTCGTGAAAACGGATCAGGTTAGCCACTATCGGGGCGCGATCCGTCCAAAGGTTACCACTATCTTCCGTATTGGCAAAGCGCAGGTTATAAGTACCTACCGTGTATTGCTGGGCTCCCGCCAGGGTAACCAACATAGTGGCCACAGCCATTAAAAACAAACTTCTTCTGTTCATGTACATATCTGTTCTGTGCACGCAAGTTACCGGTAAAATGTTAAGCCATTATTAACAGCATACACAAAAACGGGCGATCTGTAATGACAAACGTCAAAAAGATACGCCCGCATGATAGTAGTTTCAGCGACTACTAAAAAATCTTCCAGGCAACAGGTGCGGCAACCCGGCAAATATCTTCAGCCAATGTTATCTCTGTGTTACCGCCAGATTATTTGCCGGTATATTCATCACCATATACAATACCCCTGCCGCTGGTTCCAATATACACCCTTCCAAACACATTTGCATCTGCTGCTATAGCTCTTATACCCAGATACTGGTTATTATCACTGTTAATACGCAACCAGCTTTGCCCGCCATCGGTGGAGCGAAAAAAGCCATACTGGCCAAACGCCTTTCCTACCACGTAAACAGCAGGGTAGTCTGCCCCCGGAGCCTGCTTACCTAACGCTATTTTATAAGCTTCCTGCATAGTTTCGTTTTTACTGAACCGGAAGCCACCATCAGTAGAATGATGTAAACCTTCGGGCCCTGCCGTGCACCAGATATCCCCTTCCCTGCCTGGTGTGGCTTTCAGTTGAGCCTGCCCCAACTGATACGAAGGCAGTTGCGGCACCACAGCCTTGCTGCGTACAAAGGTAGCTGCTGTATCCATGCTGTAATAGAATACGCCTTGCAAAGCATCATAAGCGTATACCCTGCCGGCATTTACACGGTCGCAAACAGGCTTTAGCTTAGCAGGTACATTCCGGCAAACCTGCCAGCTGTTTCCTCCGTTAACAGAGCGGTGCATCTCTGCTGCTGCCGGACTCCATACCAGCACACCCGCATCAGCAGTTACGGCAAGGGTGCCTGCACCGGTGGTTCCGGACGGATAAGCGGTGAAGCTTTGCCAGCTGACACCGCCATCTTTAGAAACAGCGCCATAATTTCCTTTACTATTGTGAAAAGCCCTTACCACATAGGCTGGTTGCTGCTGCGCAAAGTCTATACTAAAACTACCTCCCTGCTTAGGTGCAAAAGTACCTGCCGGGGGAGAAACATCAGGACTTGGGTGCCGGAAGCCATCCAGATCCCACACGGTACTTAACAGGGGTACGCCCTGCGGGGGACAAGCCAGATCAGATACTACCAGTTCTTCCAATCCTTCATTATCAAAATCCCATTGCAGCGGCCCGTTTGTAACGGCAAACACGCTGCTGTTATGAAATACACCATAACCGGTAACAAACCATGCTTCTTCACTATTAAAAGGATTCATAGCCACCGCACCAATCCAGTGTGGGGTTAAGGAAGCCGCATAAGGAAATGAAGCACAGTTGTAACCCGCTTTTTCCAGCAATCCTTTCCAGGTGTTACCACCATCTGTGCTCAGGTATACCTCATCATGCGGTGCCCAACGGTCTAATGTACTTACCAGCAAAGTATCGCCTGTAACACTGGCTGCAACACCTGCATAGCCGCCCATCCCCTCCGGTACGGGCAGCTGCCTCCATATACCCGTATGTGTATTAAACTGAAACACCGCTCCTTTTTTAATATCGTTGGGGCCGGGCTGATCTGAAAAGGTGATAACCAGATTACCGTTGCCACACAGCACTGCCCGCTGGGGCATAAGGCCGGTTGGCTGTCCCGGCACTAATTGCCAGCTTTTTCCTGCATTATTGCTGCGGTACAAACCTGCCCCCGTTTGCAAACATCCGGCATACAATACCGGAGTAGCCTTGCCTGCCGTACCGCTTTGCTCATCTGGCAATACAAAGCCTACTCCGCCTTTACCCGTTGGTACCGGAAACCCCTTCAGCTTATCCCAGCTAACGCCATAATCGGTACTCTTCCATAAGCCATCTTTGCTGGTGCCCAGATAAAGGATGCGGTTGTTATGCGGATCAACCTGTAACCGCTCTCCTGTTTGCCTGCCATCTTCATTACCGCCCAGTTGAAAAGGTAAATCGTATTGCTGCCAGGTTTGCCCACGGTTGGTACTGGCAAACAATGCCGCCTTGCCTGCCCAGGGTTGCGTATACAGGCCGGTAGCTATATATACCAGGTTGGCATCAGAAGGATCTGTTGCCAGGCTTAATATACCCGAATACGTTTCGTTACTAAAACCATCTGTAAGTGCCACCCAGCTGCGGTAAGTGGTATCCCACCGGTAAGCGCCACCTACATCGGTACGGGCATATAACAAACCTTTTTCCCTGGTATGATAAATAAGGCCGGTGACAAAACCACCGGCCCCTGTTTTTACGTTCCTCCAAACATAAGACTGTGCTGTAGCAGGCATGTTTCCTGCCATCAGCAACAATAGTATGTTATAAAAAAATATGCTTATACGCACACGCATCAGCTATTGTTATAGTTTAATTCATGTTAACAATACGTACATTATCAAATGCAGCACGGAAGGTGGTAATATCTTCCTCCCCATCGTTATACAGCATCAGCTGTAAAGAACCATTGGCACCGGCACCTGCAAGATCGCTGATAGATATAGGCGGCTCACCGGAAGCGTTGTAACTACCCGTTCCCTTACGGAAGGCACTCAGCGGTATTACCACCGTTTGCCAGCCATTGGTACTAAAGGTACCGTTGGGTGCCGTTTCGGATGGTGCATAACGCGCCATGTAATTAAAGTTGCCATTAGGCACAATCATAATAGCACCCTGTGTCCATGGCGTAGAAGGCGGCACAGAAATTTCAAATCTGAGGGCATAATTTGCCGCCGGGGCAGCCGCATTGGCAGCAGCCACCCAGGGGCTTCCGGCAACCATTACTGCGCGGTTATCGCCCCACCACGCGTTATTGCCCGGTGTTATGGCACTGGAAGGGTTTACTACAATAAAATCACCGGTATGGCCGGGAAACTGATTGTACCACGTAGCGCTGCCATCTGTACTGATGCCCCCCCACTGCTGCCAGCCTCTGTAACTGCTGCCCACATCAAAATTGGCCATAAAGCCAACGCCCGGCTGGGCTGCATTGTTAAACGTCCATGAGGTGGTATCTGCTCCATACTCACCACGCACAATCAGCGGCACTGCACCACTTAACACGGGTACCACAGCAGTAATAGCAGTAACCGTGTAGGTATAAGAAGTAGCAGCCGTAGCACCAAAGCTTACTGCGCTGAGCTTATAAAAATTGGTACCGGTAATTACAATGGTTTTGCCTGCGGCAGCATTGTCGTTACTGGTAGCAATAACCGCTGGCGGTGGTGCCAGAATCTGAAACTTGTACTCTGCAACTCCATTCGGGGTTACCACCTTCAGTATATTGGGCACTATGGTGCCATCTGCTCCGGTGGGCGTACTGGCCGGAACCGGAATTATCAGAGAGGTTGAAGTGTTCAACGCCGGGTTAATAGGCGCAGCCACATCATTAAAAAACACCTGTTGTACATCTGTAAACCCACCACCCGTTATACGCAGCAGCGTACCGGGCAATACGGCTGTAATGCCGCTATCCCGTTTCAGAGAATCTACCAGCGCAACTTTGCTTATAAAAGGGGCGCCTTCTTCCTTTTTACAGGCATACTGACCGGCAGCCAGCAATAATACCATCAGTATAGAATAATATATGCGTTTCATGATTCATCATTTATCCGGTTAATAAAACAGATTATGGCAGCACACTGAAATCAAAAGCTACCGGTGCTTGTGATAGCGTTGGTGTAGAGCCCAGCTCTTCTTCCGGCAGGGGCAGGTATACCGTTTGATCGGTAAAGCCGAAATACTGCGCCGTGCTGGCAAACGTCCACCTGCGTGGCTGGGTAGAGCCAGCATTATACGTAACGGTATAATTGGCTTTATCCTGCCCCAGTACATAGTTACTGGCAGCCGTTTTGTTAAAATACCACCAACGTAGTATATCATACCAGGCATTGCCTTCAAAAGCCAGCTCTACCCGTTTCTCCTGAAAAATATCACCGAAGGTAATAGCTGCTTTTTCCGGCATACCTGCGCGTGTGCGTACGGCATTGTAATACTTCAGCGCCTCGGCATCGGAAGTAGTGGCATTATTCCCCAGAATAGCATCTGCATAAATAAGATATACCTCCGCCAGCCGCAGCATATAGGTGTTAATATATGCCGTCATAAAGTCGCCTCTCTTATTGTTATCCTCCGGCGATCCGATTATATATTTTTTTACATTGGCAATAGTATTATTGGTAACACGTGTGCCACCGTTCTTCTTGTTCAGGTCGGGATAATAATCTCCCTCAAACATCAGCGTTTCTTTGCGCCGCAGCGAGTCGTTGGGGTTGGCTACATAATATTTTACCAGGTCGGCAGAACCGCCCTGTGCAGCCCCCCAGCCATCACCTGTTTGGGTAATATCGGTACTGAAGGCCATATATGCCTGGAAGGAGTTGTTTACCCCCCACGGCACTCTTATGTCCATCCATAGCAGTGCAAAAAGGGTTTCGTCGTTTACGCTGGAGGCATTGTTGGTAGCGCTTCTGAACAGATCAGCATAATTGTCCAGCAACCGCAGGCCGCTGTTATTACATACATCCGCAGCATAGTATTTAGCACTATCCAGATCTTTTTGTAAACGGGTGCCGGTTTGTCCGTAACCACTTCTGGTAAGGTACATCTTGGCCAGCTCTCCTTCTGCTGTGTATTTGCTGATGCGGCCTTTCTGGCTGTAAGCCGGTGTAGCCGGCAGGTTATCTGCCGCATAACGCAGATCGCGTATAATAAACTTCCACACATCTTCAATAGTATTGCGGTGCGTTACCTTACCCAGCTGGGTAAGCGGGTTGTACATAATAGGTACTGCGCCCCAGTTGCTTACCAGATAGTAGTAGGCCATGGCACGCATAAACCGGCACTCTGCATAAGCCTGCTTTTTTACAGCATCACTTACAGTGCTTCCCTGTGCGTTTTCTATATTGTACATGGTAAGGTTACTCTGTGCAACAATTTTGTAAAACGATTTATACCCTGCCAGTAATGTATTCTGATCAGTAGAGGGTACGCTAAACTGAATATACGCAGTACGGTCGTTAGAATTAAGGTTGCCGCCACGGGCTTCCCCAAAGGACAGAAAAGCTTTGTCGTTATAATCAAACCATACGATATTGTACAGTGCCGCCGTACCTGCAATTACCTCCTCATCCGTTTTATAAAAGTTGTCGGAGGTAACCTGGTCTATAGGCGGATTATTCAGAAAGTCTTTGTTACAGCCGGCTACCAGCAAAGCAGCCAACGTTAGTATACAGGTAATAGATGATTTCATTGTCATGCGCTTTAAACAGTTAAAACTCAGCAATCAGGTTAAAAGAATACATACGGGTGTTGGGGTAACGGCCGTTATCCAGCCCCGACATGGTAGTACCACCATAGTTTACCATACCCACCTCAGGGTCGTAGCCTTTATAGCCGGTAATGGTAAACAGGTTTTGTACGTTCACAGCCACGCGCAGACTTTTCAGCGTAAGCGGACTAATCAGTTTAGCGGGCAGGTTGTAGCCCAGTGCAATGTTTTTTACACGCAGGTAGCTGCCACTTTCCACAAACCACTGACTCATACGGTTGTTACCGTTGGGGTCGCCGGGTGCCATACGCGGTATGTTATGGCCGGGGTTACGCAGGGTAACGGTGCTGCTGTCGTTAACATTTATGCTGGTTGGCCGCGCATAGTTGGTAATGGAAGAAAAATAGTTGGCGAAAGTGCCGGAGTTAAACGGTATCTCATTCATATAACGCTCGTAGTTCAACAGATCGTTCCCTACCGATCCGGTAATGAATATATTCAGATCGAAGTTTTTGTAGTTAAACGCGTTGTTAAAACCAAATGTCCATTTAGGCCATGGGTTACCAATTACCACACGGTCTGCCGCATCAATTACGTTATCGTTGTTCTGGTTTTTAAACTTAATATCTCCTACCCAGCTACCCTGTGTAGGGGAAACTGCTTTAGACGCAGCCTGCGATGGATGTCTGCGTATATCTGCCAGATTCTGAAACAATCCTTCCGCTATATAACCTGTCATCATACTGGCAGGCTCACCTACGCGTGATGTAAACTGCGCCTGGGTAGTGTTGTAGCTGATGTTGATGGGAGCCGAAAGGGCTGTGATCTTATTTCTGTCCATAGAAAAATTCACCGTACTTTTCCATACAAACTGCTTATTGCTTACGTTGACGGTGTTAACGGAAATGCCGATGCCCTTATTACGCATAGACCCACCGTTGGTGGTAGGCCAGCTGAGGTACCCGGGCGAGTAGGCAATATCACCACCGTAAAAATAAGAGTATGGGCTTATTGTAAGCAGTCTGGATATGTTCTTGATATAGGCATCAGCGGTTATCTGAACACGGTTGTTCCATAAACTTACATCCAGCCCTACGTTAAAGGTTTTGGCCTCTTCCCACTGCATAGCAGGGTTAGAAAAGTTCTGCGATAGAAAGCCGGATCCAAAGGCGGTAGGAATGGTTTGCAGCACTGCAAAGTACCCCTGCGCATTGGAGTTGCCGGTAACACCGTATTCTACCCGCAGTTTGGCATCGTTCACAGCTTTTACAGACTGGTTGAAAAAGTCTTCTTTACTTAAACGCCAGGCAGCTGACACAGAAGGGAAGCCACCCCAGCGGTTTTCAGAACCAAATACTGAAGAGCCATCCCTGCGGTAAGTACCCTGCAGTATATAACGGTCTTTCAGCGTATAGTTCAACCTGCCAAAATAGCTTTCCCTGCTGCCTCTGCTTTTGGCACTGTTATTTACTGCAGACTCTGCATCACCACCGCTCAGCTCCTGTACAGTATTGGTAACAAAATCTTTACGGTAGCCATGCAGGTTTTCACTGCCATAACGCTGTGCCTCATGTGCTACCATGGCTTGTATAAAGTGTCCGTTAAACCATTTGCTGTACTGCACACGGGCGTTCAACCCCCACCAGTAGTTATTGGAAGCCGTGCGGCTGGAGTTGCTGGTTGCGTTTACAAAGCCACCAAACTTATAAGAGGGGTGAAAAATATAATTATTGCGGTACTGATAATTACCATTGAAATCGGCATGCACCTCTAAATCTTTCGTAACATTTACATTGGCATATATACCACCGATAGCCGCGAGTGCTTTGTTATAGTCATTGTTTATACTGGCCAGCGCTATAGGGTTAGAAAAAGCAAACTGCGTAACAGCCGGGCCGCCCCAGCTACCATCTGCATTTTTTACTGCCACGGCGGGCGACTGGCGGATAGCCAGATCAATAACACCGGCATTGGTGGTGTTAACCCTTTCATTGGTAAGGCTTACACTGAGATTAGTACCAACCTTCAACCATTTGCGCGCGTTATTATCCAGGTTTATGCGGAAGGCACCTCTTTTAAAACCAGAGCCAGGTGCAATACCTTCCTGGTTAAAGTATTCGCCAGACAGGTAAAAAGTACTTTTATCATTACCGCCACTCAGCGAAAGACTTTGTTTGTTGAGCAAGGTTCTGCGGAAAAGTTCATGCTGCCAATCGGTACCAGGCCCAAGCACAGCAGGATCTTTAAACTCCGGATCAGCAGCGGGGCCGCCTACCGCCTGTACATCATTACGATAACGCGCATAAGCAGGCAAATCCATCACTTCAATACGGTTAGGTCTGTCCTGCAACGTTAGTAAAGAGTTCAGATTAATTTTCGTTTCGCCTGCCTTACCTCTTTTGGTAGTAACCAGTACTACACCGTTGGCACCTACTGAACCATAAATACTGGTAGCAGAAGGCCCCTGCAGAATGTTGATGGTTTCTATATCATCGGGGTTGAGGGAGCTGAGCAGGTTGGCAAAACCCTGCGGACGGTTGTTAGGATCATCGGCCATATTATCCGGCTTGTACTGTACGCCATCTATTACATAGAGTGGCTGGGTAGAACCGGTTAATGAGCCCAGCCCGCGTATAACCACTGACGTGGCAGCACCAGGCTGACCGCTGTTATTGGTTACATATACGTTGGGCGACCGGCCCTGTAAAGCCTGGTCAAACGTAGTGTTTACCGTTCTTGAAATGTCTTTGGCGGTAACCGTAGTCTGCGCACTGCTAAGGTCAGTTTTCTTCTGCGTGCCATAACCTACCACCACCACATCGGTAAGTGTGGCGGGGTCTTCCGTAAGCTGTACGGTAGTGCTGCTCATACCAGGCGTTACCTTCACTTCTATGCTCAGATAGCCCATACTGGAAAACACCAGTACATTGCCATCGGTTGCGCGAATAGAAAAGGCGCCTTTGCCATCGCTGATAGTAGCATTACCAGCACCAACGGCCCCTTTAACAAATACAGTTACATTAGAAAGCGGTACGCCTTTAGAAGTAACTGTGCCGGTAATAGTGCGGCTGGTATTGCCGGCTTGTGCCAACAACAGGTTAACAGAATTAATAAGCAGTAGCAGCAGCCACGCTGCCTTTCGTATTGGCTTTTCTTTTTTCATATGCAAACGAGTGTATTTTCTGAAATAAGCTGCCCGCAGGCAGCCGGTTACTGTGTTACAAAGTTTTATGCATAAGAGGCACCTGTAAGGCAGCCCCGGTATAGGCAATGGTTTTTAGGATGTTTACTTTATCTGCAATACCCTGCGGATGTGCCTTATCTATATATACCACCTGAACAGTACGCTTTGGCAACATTCCCGTAAAACTTCCCGTTCGTTTACCAATGGTAAGGGTATGGCTGCTTTCCTGGTAGGTGAAAGGAATTTCGCTATAGCTTCCTTTCTCGTAGGAATAATCGCGCCCCTCATCCTCATACAGGGTAAAACTGCCATCGGCACCGCCATATACATATACCCGCAACGTATCCACTTTCTTCTCAGCCACATACTGGCGTTCAGGTCCTGTTGGCAGTATAGCACCCGCTTTTACATACAGCGGCATTTTTTCATAGGGGGCATCGGTTTCTATATGCCTGCCACCATTTTCGTATTGTCCGGTATACCAATTATACCAACCGGTACCAGCAGGCAGATACAAACGGCGTTTTCTTGCTTTGTATTCATACACCGGGTTTACCAGTACAGAAGGCCCCAGCATAAACTGATCGCCAATATTATTCACAGCTGTATCTGCGCTAAAATCCATTACCAGCCCACGCATCAGCGTATAATCCTGCCAGTACGCTTTTCCGGCAAGAGAATAGATGTAGGGCAGTAAACGGTAGCGGAGTTTATTGTAATATAGCATGCTGTGATAAGCTGCATGTGTTTCCGGCGCTATGTTATATATTTCTCTGAAAGGCAACTGCCCATGTACGCGGAACAAAGGCACAAACGCACCAAACTGATACCAGCGGGTCTGCAATTCGCGCCACTCTTCCTGGTCAGCTTCTTTCGGGCGCTCAAAGCGTTTTTCTACTGAAAAGCCACCAATGTCCATTGTCCAGTATGGCAATCCACTCATGCTGAAGTTGATACCTGCGCTTATCTGTGCTTTCATATCCGTCCACCGGCTGGCTATATCTCCACTCCATATTACAGCCCCATACCGTTGCGAACCAGCATAGCCGGAACGGGTAAGCAACAGCACCCGTTTATTATCACCGGTGCCACGCTGCCCTTCATAAATACCGCGCGCATTTTCCAGCGGGTAGGCGTTCAGCCATAGCGCCGCCGGCCCCAGCGCGGTAGGTGTCATCTGGGCAATGCGTTTTTGCGGACTCACATTGGATAATATATCCGGCTCGCTGGCGTCCATCCACCAGGCATCTATGCCTTTGCTATATATTTTCTGCTGTAACAAATTCCAGAAGCCTTTGCGGGCACTGGCGTTAAAAGCATCGTAAAAAGTGCTTACATAGCCCTGTGCTATCCAGTCGCGCACACTATCCGCCACATTACGCCCATACAGCCAGCCTTTGCGTTCAAACTGATTGTAGGCAGGTATGCCGGTATAAAACTTTGGCCATACCGATATCATTATCTGGGTTTTATAATCGCGGTGCAGCTGTGCTATCATGCTATCCGGTTCCGGAAAACGTGCGGGGTCAAAATCCTGACTGCCCCACTCCTTTTCCCGCCAGTAACTCCAATCCTGCACAATGTTATCCAGCGGAATACGCCTGCGCCGGAATTCCTTTACCGCATCCAGCAGCTCTGCCTGTGTACGGTACCGCTCGCGGCTTTGCCAGAAGCCAAACGCCCATTCGGGCATCAGCGTTGCCTTACCGGTAAGGCGGCGGTAACCGGCAATTACACTATCCATATTTTCACCGGCAATAAAATAGTAGTCAATGGCATGTGCTGCCTCCGACGTAAAAGCAAACTGGTTCTGTTCTTCATCTGGTACGGGTGGCAGCCAGCGGCAGGTAAAGTACGATTCCCCGCCATCGGGTAACCATTCTATACGTACATCATACTTCTTATCCTTCTCCAATGGCAGTTCCACCACACCCGCGCCGGGGTTCCAGGCCTGGCGCCAGCGATCGAGCACCAGTTTTCCATCCACCCACATTTTTACATACCCGGCATAGGTAAAATCAAACTTGTGCAGCCCCGTAAAACCAGAGGCAAACGCTCCGGTGTATACTACAAGGCCTTTATCGGGGCGAAAGGCTGCCGGAAAAGCCGCTTTTGAATCACCCAGGAAGGCAATATTAATATCCGATACGGCACTGGTGTACACCAGCTCCTCCGGACGAGCCGGGTTGTTGGCATACGTCTGTGTAAGCCATCCCTCCTTACCCGCAGCATTAAACAACCTCAGATCGCCCAAAGGGCGAAAAGGGCGGATATCACCTACGGTAGATAAAGCGTAATGATCCCACAGCACACCATAGTTGTTGCGGGAAAGCAGAAAGGGCACGGCAACGGAAGTATTGTTCTGAAAAAAACGCACCTGCCGGTGGCGGTAGTTAAACTGATCGTCCTGGTGCTGGCCCAGCCCGTACCAGGCATCATCCGGCTGAACGGCAAAGCGGTTGGTAACTGCATAACAGGGTAATCCATCCGCCACTTGTGGCTGAAAACGCTTTCCTTCCGTTACCTCCTGCAACACCCCTCCCCGGCCTGTTGTGTAGGCCAGTCTTCCGGTGCGCAGGCTTATAGCTACATGCAGGGGGGCGGCATGTATATATATACTGTCTCCTTTTTCTTCGGTGGTGAAAGTTTTTCGTACCTGCGCAGCCGCCACTACACTCAGGCTGCTGTCTGGCGTAACGGTAGTTCCGGGGTATACTGTAACCCGCACAATCTGTGGCTGGTATAATTGTACCCGTACCAGCCTGCCCCCGCCAGCTTCATTGGCAACCGGCGTAACCCATACTGTTTGTTGATCGTCTTTTTTCCAGGTTCCTTTTTCCTGTGCATATAACTGTATCCATCCCAGGCAGGCAGTAAAAGCCCAGGCACGCAGGCAATGTTTCCTCATCAGGCAATTCATTTGGCAACTGTTTACAATCTGTCGTATCCGGTTGCTAAAATACCTGCCTTTTCAGGCAACCAGCGGCGTGGTTTGTTTATAAATAGGGGGTCAAATGTTAACCGGTTTGGGGAGGACGTTTTTTCTAATCGACTGGTACCCAATTCAAAAGTCAAAAGGTAAAAGCCAAAATTCAAAAGGCAGCCCACGCTAAAACACCCATTATCAACTCCCAACTTCCAACTCCACACTCCCTACTCCCCCCTTTCTGAATTGCGCCATATACCCTGAAGGGGTAAGCTGGTATACGGATTTAAAGTAGCGGGAGAAGTATTTGGGGTCGTTAAAACCTACCTCATAGGCTATCTCGGCTATGGTTTTATCCGTCTTTTCCAGGAGCATGGCTGCGCGCTGTACCCGCACACTCCGTATAAAATCCAGCGGCGCTTTTCCGGTAAGGCTATATAAACGTTTGTACAAACCTACCCGGCTCATGCGTAGCCCCCGGCTTAGTTCCTCTACCGAAAAAGAGGCATCACCTATATGGTTTTCTATCAACTCCAGCGCCTCCCGCACCAGTTTTTCATCCGGTGTTTCCACGGCTATAGCTGCCGGAACCGCCGTTACCTGTTTCTGCCACTTTTTCTGCATCCGTACCTGCTGCTCCAGCAGGTTGCGGATACGCGAATGCAGTACTTCGCAGCTGAAGGGTTTTACCAGGTAACCATCGGCACCCGTGTCCCACCCTTTTAGCTGAAACTCCTCATTGGTAAGGGCGGTCATTAATAACACCGGTATACCCGCTGTTCGTTCATCGGCCTTCAGCTTGCGGCACAGGGTTATACCATCCATTACCGGCATACTGATATCGCTGATAATAATATCCGGATGTACCTGCAATGCTTTTTGCCAGCCTGTTTTTCCGTTATCCGCCACTATCACCTCGTAATGGCTCATCAGGTTATCCTTTAAATAAAACCGGAAGTCTTCATTGTCTTCTACCAGCAGCACGGTTACCCGCGCACGAGCAGGCTTTTGAGTGGGCGTTGCCGGTTCGGCCTCTTCTTTTTCCTCTGCTATTACAACAGGTAGTTCCGCCTCCCGCACCTTTACCGGAAACTGCAGGGTAAAACAACTGCCCTGCCCTGGCTGGCTTTGTAACTGAATATCCCCGCCATGCAAATGCATAAACTCTTTGGAAATAGACAGCCCTATGCCAGCCCCCTGATTTACCATACCTGCAGGTAGACCTGCCTGGTAAAAAGGAGCAAATATGTGCTGCTGCGCCGCTGTGCTAATGCCTATACCATTGTCCTTTACGGCTATTTGTAAACAGTTACCCCCATCACCGGCAACCACACTTACTACCACTTCAATAGTACCGCCCGCAGCGGTAAACTTAAACGCATTGGAAAGCAGGTTAAACAGTATCCGCTCCACCTTATCCCGGTCAAACGCCATTACCAGTTGGGGCTGGGTGGTATGAAAACAGAGACGGATATGTTTCTGTACCGATAAATCCAGAAATGAATTCACCGTACTTTCCAGAAAGGGAATGATATTCTCTTCCACCAGATGCAGATGCAACTCACTCAACTCCATCTTCCGGAAATCGAGCAACTGGTTTACCAGATGCAGCAAACGCCTGGCATTACGCTGCATCATTTCTACCTGTGCCTGCTGCATTTTTTTATCGGTCTGCTGCAGCAGATGTTCCAGTGGAGATAATATGAGTGATATAGGGGTACGTAATTCGTGGCTGATATTGGTAAAGAACTTAATCTTCATTTCATTCAGCTGCCTTACCCGGTCTGCATCCCGCCGGGCGGCAGCCAGCGACATACGTGCACGGGTACGGCGGATAATATAGCTGCGTGCCATAACCAGCACCGCTATGCCCACCATCACGTACAGCAGATACGCCCAACCCGTTCGCCAGAAGGGCGGCAATATGGTTAATTGCACACGAGCAGGCACTTTACTCCATGCCCCATCATTACCGGCAGCCATTACCTCAAATACATAAGTGCCGGGTTCCAGGCTGGCAAAGCTTACACTGCGCCCTTTATCCAGCGGCTCCATCCACTCCTGCTGCAACCCCGCCAGCCGGTACCGGTAGCGGTAATGGGCAGGGTTGCCATAGGCCAGTGCAGAAAAACTGAGTGTGACGGTGTTTTGCCGGTAAGGCAACGCTACGGCTGACTGCCAGGCAGGGTTGGCTTCCAGGTTTCCCTTACGGTCAGTGGCGGTAATACCGGTAACTGCTACCGGCACCGTTTCATACCCCGTACGCACCGCCACAGGGTCAATTACATTAAAACCGCCCGGCCCACCAAAAAACAGTTCTCCCGAGCGGGCACGCATAGCAGCATATTTATTAAAGGCCGTACTCTGTAAGCCATCTCCCGCATCATACACTGTTACCTGCGGCGTCCACCCTTTGTCATCCGGTACACAGGTTACCCGCGCCAGCCCGCGTACAGTACTCATCCACATACGCCCTTCACTGTCACCCAGTATTTTTACCACGGCATTATCGGGCAAACCATCGCGTGTGGTAATATTGGTAAAACGCTGCGCGTCCTGGCTTATCATACTTACCCCTCCCCTTGTAGCTATCCACATATTGCCTTTTGCATCCCGGTATATATCATGAATATCATTAAATACCAATGCGCTATTGGCTACCGTAAGGGTACGCCACTGTTGTGTACCCGGGTTGAATATAGCAATGCCTTTGGTGGTGCCCACCCATATTTCACCCGTACTGCTTTCTGCCACACACGATACATATTGCTCCCCCACCTGCTGCTGCAGGTAATTGCCATAATGCACAAAATGCCCGCTGGCTTCGCTATAACAATCCAGCCCTGCCATAGTGCCTATCCATAGTCTGCGCCTGCTATCTTCAAATACGGTAAACACCCGGTTATCGCAGAGGGTGGTGCTATCGCCCGCAGCATGTGTAAAATGCTGTATGCCCTGTGGCGTAATCCTGTTCAGCCCGCCCATATAAGTGCCGGCCCATAGTCGCCCTGCAGCATCGCGACATAAACCTACCACCACATCTGCACTAAGCCCCTGCGCGCGCCGGAAGGTTTGAAAACTTTCCTCCGCACGGTTAAAATAGAGTAACCCGCTGCCGTTGGTAGCTATCCATATATTTCCTTTAGGGTCTTCTACAAAATTGTTTACATCATTAAAAGGCAGTCCGGTACGGGTAAGCGGGTTATACCGGTACAGGCTGAAAGGCAACGCGCCTTTTTTATAATAACAGAACCCGTTTTTATAAGTGCCCACCCATACAATACCATTATCATCTTTGTACAAACAGGTAATAGAGTTTTGCGCCAGACTATGTATATCGCCTTCCTGGCTGGTGAGCACCTGTACCACACCAGTACGGCGGTTTACGATGTTAACGCCGCCATGGTCGGTACTTATCCATATATATCCTTCGTTTTCCGTTACCCCGGTTACCAGATCGCTGCTGATGGGGCTGTTACTACTCCGCGTGTTGTATAAACGGCTCTTCTGTGTGGCGGGTATGTATTCCAGCAATCCCGTATTATCGCCCATGCAATACAGCCAGCAATGCATGGCATTATCGGTATACAACGAATAGCCAATGGCATTCTGCGGGCGTGCAGGCAAGGCCGGCGAGGTATGCAGCAGCTTTGCAGCCCCCACATCCACACGTTGTATACGGCCGTTATGGTATACCAGCCATAGCTGGTTTTCTTTATCCACCGCCGCTCCATCTATCACCGTACCCTTTACTGCGGCTTCCTGTGGAGTATAGGCGGTTACCTTTCCTGCTTTGCGTATATATACCTGCTGCGGATAAATAAAACACCAGGCATCGCCTGCACGCACTACTGCTTTTACACCTGCCGGCAGCTGCCAGGCACGCAGCAGGCTATCTGTTCCGGCATAAAAGCAGCGGGTGCGGCTGTTCATTACCTGCAGGCCTGCTACCGTATACACCCATAGCGTGTGTTCCGGGCCGCCGTAGAGGCCGGTAATCATATCATCCTGTAACGATAATGTATCATTCTGCCGGTGGCGGTATATGGTAAACGCATAACCATCGTACCGGTTCAGCCCCTCCTGGGTGCCTACCCATACAAAACCGTCCTCATCTTTGTAAATAACATTTACCTGATTATGAGAAAGCCCGTTTTCAATACCGGCATGCATAAAACGGATAGCCGCAGCAGCCGGTTGGCTATACACGGTGTTAAGGTAGCTGCAACAGCAGATAATGGCAATAATAGCAGATCGCATATTGAGAATTCTCCCGTTAGTAATGGCATAATACAAACCTTATGAAATTACTTACTGGCGGTTAAACCACAAAGTCCGGCTCTAACGGACTGATTTTTACCGGATAATGAGATACATATCCGGTAAAGGTGTTATATTTACAGGTATCCTTGTTTTTGATTCCGTACTATGCGAACTCTTTACCTGCTCCTGGCAACTGGTTTTCTACCGGTTTTCCAGGCTTGTCATTCACACAATACTGCCACCACCGGGCATCCGGCATGGGCAGATAGTGTTTGTGAGCAAACCACTCGCCGGTTACGAGAAGGACAAATGCAACAGGCTATTCACTGGCTGGATTCTTCTTACGCTACGCTCTCCAACCCCGGCACCACCGATCTGTGGAAAAAGTACAATCTGAAAGGCAGTTATTATACCGATTACCAGCGGGACATTACCGCCCGCTGGGCATGTGTGGATAGTATGGAAATGGTGCTGAAGGGAGCAGAAAAGCAATACCCCTTTGAGTATACACAAACGCAGGTAAAGAAAGGCAGTCTGTTACTACTGGAAAAGAAATATGTACAGGCATTTAAGGTGTATTTTGATGGTAGAAAATTTGCCGAGCAGGAACTGGACAACTGTAGCCTGAGTGAGTTTGATGGTTGCCTGGCCAAGATATGCTACCAGCAGGAGGAATTTCTGAAAGCCATACCCTTTGCCAAAAGAGCGTATGAAGAAATTATGCATTGCCCCATCAGTGATAATTTTTACCAGAGCTTTATTATTCCGCAGGGGTTAATGAATACCATTGCACTCTGTTACGAAAGGGCCAAACAGCCAGACAGTGCCATTGTGTACTACCAGCACGCACTGCAAAGCATTGCCAGCCGGGAAAAGTACTTTACCGGCCGGGAGAATGACATAGCCGTAGCCCGTGGTGTGGTAGAGGGAAATATAGGAGGCAATTATATAAGCCTGCACAACTTTGCCGAAGCGGAGAAACACCTGCGGGAGAGTATCCGTATTAACGACCGCCCCGGCCGTGCTATTGAAGATGCACAAACCGCCAGGAATAAATTAACGGATCTGTTTTTAAAACAGGAAAAGTTTGCCCAGGCCGATTCGCTGCTTACCCAGCTGGAAAAAGACATACTTACCCAACGCGGTAAAAGCCTGGAAGCCGACCAGGTAATTGGCAAATGGATAAACCTGAAATGGAAATATTACGAAAAGAAAGGCGATATACCTAAAGCCTACGAATACATGAAACGCTACCGCGCGTTTGATGATTCTATGGCGCTGGTACGGAGCGCCCTGAAGCATACCGACTTAACAGAGTCTATGAAAGATCAGGAGCATGCTTTTCAGCTAACCCTGTTGCAGAAAAACGGACAGATAAAAACCGCCTGGCTGACAGCTGCTGTGGTATTTCTGCTAATGGCCATTGGCCTTACGGTGGTTATCTTTTATTACCTGAAACGTTCCCGCTATCAGATTAAAAAGCTTACCAGTTTCAACGGCCATATGCGCAGCGCACTTAATGCCCTGAAACAAAGCCAGGAAGAAAACAAAAAACTGCTGAAAATGGTAGCGCACGACCTGCGTAACCCCATTAATAACATGACCGCCATTGCCGATGTAATGCTGGAAGAACCCAACCGCAGCGAAAGTGATCGCCAGCTGCTGGAAATGCTGAAAACTTCCGGCAACAATTCATTACAATTGGTAACCGATCTGCTGCATACCAATGCCCGGCAGAACCTGGAAAAGTCTCCGGTAGATATGGAGCAGCTACTACACTACTGTGTAGAAATGCTGATGCACAAAGCCCAGGCTAAAACCCAGAAACTACAGCTGCAAACTATACCTGCCACCCTGCTGTTGAATCAGGAGAGCATCTGGCGTGTATTCACCAACCTTATTACCAACGCCATCAAATTCAGCTCCCGCAACGCCACTATTACCGTACGTATGGAAAAGCGCCCCGGCGAAGTATTAATACAGGTAATTGATACCGGATTAGGCATCTCCAGCGAGATGCAGGGCAAAGTTTTTGATATGTTTACCCGCGCACAACGCAGAGGCACCAATGGGGAAGAATCCTTTGGTATGGGTCTCAGCATTTCTAAACAAATTGTGGAAGCGCACGGCGGACGCATCAGCTTTGAAAGCGAACCCGGCAAAGGCAGCATCTTTTGCGTAACCCTGCCAGACAATGCTGTGGCAGAATAATCTCCGCCTGCCCGGCTACCCTGTATTCCTGGCTTCTGCTTTAGGTTAGGCGTGCCCGCTTTGGGGTACACTCCTGATAAAACAGCCCCTGAAAATTTGCGGCTTTCAGGGGCTGTTGCCATACCAGTTAACCCGGTTATTTCACAGAAAGAATAAACTGCTTCATCCGTTCAAGTACCTCCGGTGCAAAGGTTTCGCTCAGTTCACTGTACTCATTGGTAGCACACGTAACGCAATGCTGGTACAGGTGGTTAAGGCCCGGCACCTGCCAGGTCTGTATCAAGCCTGCAGGTACATAACGCTGAAAACCTTCCAGATTAGGAGTAGCCAGCGAAATAATGTCCCTATCGCCATTAATGGCCAGTACCGGCACTTTAATCAACGGAAATACCTGAGAAGGCTCGTAAGTCATAAACCCACGGTACCAGGGGCCTGTAGCCTGGCTCAGGTACCTCTCAAACGGGTAAAAGAAATGATCTGTTTGTTTTTTATCCAGCGGCGCAATGAAGGCGCTGTCGTCAGCCTGCCATTGCCGGTAAGCTGTACGCATGCGCTGCTCCAATGCGGTATCGCTGGCGTTTTCATATACAATCTCAAACAAAACTTTATTTACCTTATTAAAACGTTGCTTATTCACTGCCGTAATAGGCGAGCTGTTTACAATGGCTTCGTTCTGCAACAGCAATGCTTTCATACCTGTAATACCAACGCCGGATAAACTGATAATAAAAGCCACATCCTTCGATTCTGAGGCGGCTATGCTGGCAGCTGCGCCGCCTTCACTATGCCCGATCAACCCGGTTTTAGCAGCATCAATTTCCTTACGCCCCTGCAGGTAACGGATACCCGCCAGTGCATCTGCTGCAAACTCACGGGTGGTGGTATTAAAATAGTTCCCAGTAGTTTCATTCACCCCACGGTCATCTACCCGCAGCACCGCAATGCCGTTGCGAGACAAGTAATCAGCTATTACTGCAAACATAGGATGCCCTGCCATGTTTCCATCTCTATCCTGCTGCCCGGTACCGGATACAATCACCACAGCCGGATGCTTTGCACCCTCCTTAGGTATCGTTAGTGTTCCACCAAAATGGATGCTGCTGTCTGCATTGTAATACTGCACATTCCCGCTGGTATAGGTAAACGGAGCCTTAGGCGTTTGCGGCAATACCAACGGCTGCATAGCGCTAACGCTGGTGAGCACCAGTGGCTTGCGTACCGTATCTTTCAGCAGGTAACCATTCAGTTCCTTACCATCTGCGGAACGTTTTACATAAAAAGTACCGAAGTACAAAGGCCCCTGTACTATAAGCGTATCGCCTTTTTTGTACAAGGTATCGGCCTTTAGCTGCCAGATACTGTTTTCGGGAGAGGTAAACCACGCTGCTTTTAACCCGCCCTGCTTTGGAACGGCTGTAAGCAGTATGCGCTTAGCACCAATCTGCCCCTGCCAGTGTATGCTATCTGCTGTAGCAGGCTTGCTGCTTTTACTGCCCTTTTTAACCGGAGGCTGTTGAGCCCTGCCATTTATTATACAAACTGCCATTACAGCGGTAATAAGTATCTTTTTCATATCCTGTCTTTGCTTGTATTAATCAGCTTTACGCGCCATTTCTACCATCATGCTTATTTCATCAGCCAGGCCGGTTGGGCTACCCATATAACCTACATTGGCAAATACCAGCTCTCCCTTAGGGTTAATTACCACTTTAAAAGGTATACCGGATGTACGTATTTGTTTGGCATACTTAGCATAGGTTTCTTCACCATTATCAAACAGTACACGGAAGTTGTTATAGTTCATCTGCTTCAGAAACGCTTTCACCTTGTCTTTATAATCCGCAACATGTTCCTGTGTATCTACGTAAAAGAATACTACGTTGGGGTCTTTGGCAAACTTCTCCATAGCCATTTTCATACCTGCCATGCCTGCCTTGCAAGGCGCACACCAGGTGGCCCAGAAATCCAGCACTACCACTTTCCCTTTCAGAGAAGACAGGCTTACGTTACCTGCATTCATCTCAGGCAATGTAAAATCAGCCGCCGGTATATTCAGCTTGTTTTTCGCCAGTTCTTCACGCATCAATTCCAGTGTATGTGCATCTTTCAACGATTCCAGGTATTTATCCACTTCCTGAGCATTAGCGCCCGGATGCTTCTCCAGATAGCTTTTCTTTAATCTGCTGATCATGCCTCCTGTAGCCTGGTTTAACCGGATACCCTGTATCAGCACTTCATGCATTTGTTGTATATCACCCTTCTTTTCCAGTGCCTGTACCTGTACATCATTTACTACTGCACGGCTGTATTGATAATACTGTTGCGCCGTAGCAGCATATTTCAGTGCAGCATCTACATTGCCCATTTCCAGTTCTATAGCCGCCTGAACATAAAAATCCGATTTAAACAAACTTTCCAGATACACCGGCCATTCCTGTGGTGTGTAGTACCAATGACTGCGTGGCTGATGCGTTTTAAAATACTCCAGCCGTTGCATAACCGCCGCAGCCAGTGGATATACCTGTTTAGCAGGCACCGTTTTCCAGGCATCATAAGGAATGTCTACTCCTTTATAATACACTTCACCTAAACGATCTACGGGTGCAGTACCTATAAACTGTATTACTGTATCCATTTTCTGCCCCGCAATAGCAATGGCAAACAAAGCACGGTACAATTTATCGTAATCAATACCCAGCATGATGTTACCATCATACAGGGAATCCTGAACAGGATAGTTCTGTAAAAATTTCACGCTTTTATTCAGGATATTTTCGCTGTTACGATCGGCAAACACTTCTTTATAAGCACGCATTCTGGCAATGGCACCATCAGGATACTTTTTCAATATTACTGCCGCCACAGAATCGGCCGCTGTAGTATCCTTTGCAAAACGTTGCAACATCAGCATCACTTTCAGCAGCAGCTTCTCATTTGCCTCAGGATAGGTACCCAGTATGTTAGCCGCTTTACGTGCGGTAGCAGCAGCATACTCCTCTCCTTTAAAACGCTGACCCGCCTGCAGGTACGGCAACACCAGCCGCGGACGTGCATTGGCAGCATGACGCAGTATTTCGTTGCTCAGCCACATATAGGTAGCTGTATCGCTGATGGTATAGTTTTGAAAATATCCAGGCACTGACAAACCATAAGAAGGAGAACGCAGTAAACCGTACCCTGCTTCTGCCCCACCGGCCATAGGCCCTTGCGGCGTATAAATCATCCAGAAAAAGCCATTATCGTAATTGTTATCATAATAAGTACCATCTGTAAAACGGTAGGCAGTAAAACCGGCATCGCCCGGCACCTGCCATTCAGCCTGCCAGGTAGTATCGTTTACTTTTTTCATAGGCAGGTCATACGTATGCCAGCGATACAAGGTATCGTACATGTAAATATCACCTTTTACAAAAGCCGATTTCTGCAAAACCGTATCCGGATGATATTCGATGGTAATTTTACTACCACCCACCGGACGCTGCGGTTCAATATTAAACCTGCCCGACTGACCCAACCCCGCCACCGCAGAGAAACACATTAATATACTTGCAATTCTTTTCATATCAACTCGTATAAAAAACCGCCGGCCGTATACTACAACCGGCGGCTACATGAGAAAACCAACCCGATAACGGGCTTCAGGATATTGGAAACTAACGGGGATTCTGTTCTATTTCCGGGTTCAGCCTGCGGTTATATTCCGATATAGGAAATACATACCGGTTGCTGTTCCGCGCTAAAGTATACGTGGTTCCATTGAATCTTCTGGTAATAGTAGTCTGGAAACGTGCTTCGCTGTTAAGTCGACGCAGATCCCACCAACGCAGCATACGGCAGAAAAACTCACGCTGTCTTTCCTGTATCACCTTTACCAGCGCATCATCTGCATTGGTAGCAGTTAACGCTACATAACTACCTTGTTTGATACGCTTAATGCGTAGCTGATTTACCAGATCCATAGCTGCATTAGCGCTACCTGTACGGGCTAAGTACTCTGCTTTAATCAACATCATTTCAGGTACTGTAACGCCCACGTTCCGGTTGTTATAGTTACTGACATTACCCTCCATAAAAAAGAAGCGGCCACCTGCATCGGTATAATCAAAGGAAATGTTTTCGGGTGTGGTAGTATATAGATTATAACGCTGATCATCATCTCCCAGCACATGCAGCAACGTATCACTTAAACGAAAAGTGGCCGGACCGTATGTGGTACCGCTATAACCGCGCGCCTGCTTTGCCAGCAGAATCTCCGGGTTATTAAAATATTGCGGGTAAGACATAGCAGGATCCGTAACTGTACTTAAATCCAGTACTGTAGCTTTATAAGCCAGCGCACTATCCGCATAACGGGCCGCACTGTCGTACATATTCATATAGAAAAAGCACCGGGCCAATACACCATAGCCGGAGGCTTTGGAAGGTATAAAGCTGAAGTTCTGCGTAGGTGGTAATGATGGAATAGCCCTTCTCAGATCAGAGAGAATCTGATCATAAACAGTCTGTACCGATGCACGTACCAAGGGCTGCGTAGTGGTTTGCACCAATACCAACGGCACACCCAAATCTGCACCGGCAGTAGTGCGGTTATAGGGTTTGGAATATACATTTACCAAAGACAAATATGCATCTGCCCTATGCACCAATGCCTGCGCAATTACCGGCTCCTGCTGCGCCGGTGTAGCATCATCTACAGTAGGCACTTCATTCACAATAATATTGGCAATGGTTACCGAGTTATACAAATTAGACCAGGTATAGTCCTGATAATTTGCGGAGGCAATAGCATAGATGGTTGGCTGCCAGGTATAAGCATTCATGTAATAATCGTACGACAGCGTGTTGGCAGCCAGCTCTTTCTGCTGGTTGCTTCCATCTACCAGTTGTATATCGTCCGATGCATAATCGCAAATAGACGGGCCTGCTGCGAAATTGCTTGTAGAATTCAGTAGCAGCGAATAGTTATCCAGTTTGCCATTCACCAGCGCGCCCTGCGTTTTAATATCAGTATACTTGCTACAGGCGGTAAGAAATATCAGTGATAAGCCTGCGAGTTTTACACCATTGATTGTTCTCATATTTGCAGGATTAGAAGTTAACATTTAAAGAAAAGTTGTACGATCTGGCAGCGGGCAGCGAGCTGGTTCTTGCCGGAGAGGCCAGAAAATCAGGATCATACCCTTCCTTATTCGCCCTCCACAGTAAGCCCAGGTTGCGAACCGTTGCTGTAAAGCTCAGGCCTTTAGCAATATTACCAAGCAGTGCTTCGGGCAACTGATAGGTAAGCGATACCTCTCTGAAACGGATATAATCAGCTGGCAGCACATTAGCATCAGAATTCTGGAAGCGGCTTACGCTGTAAGAAGAATAGCTGGGCGTTCCAATACCCGGAACGTTTGTAATAGCTTCATCACCCGGCTTCTTCCAGCGGTTGGCAATAATGCCGCTTACATCATACACCTGCCTGTAAGTGCTGTAAAAATAAGTGCCTATAGCAGGTTTCATAAACACGTTTCCAAACTGGTAAGTAAACAATGCATATAAGGTAAGCCGTTTGTAACGTACAGATGTATTAAAGCTACCAAAGTAAGGAGCAACTGTACGGCCGGCATACTTCATATCTGCCAGATAAGCTGCCTGATGAATAGCAACCGTATCACCATTCTTATTGTAAATTCTGGTCATGCCGGTAGCGCTCAACCCTGCATTCCTGTAAACCATCAGTTTATCCATAGGATATCCGTTAAGAAAGCGGATGCCGTTGGGCAGGTAGTTGTAGCTGAATGCTGAGTACAGGGTAGAATCCATTCTGGCGTCAGTAATCTTGCTGGTATTATAAGCAAAAGTACCTGTAACACTTACCGTCCATTTGCTATCATTATACACCTGAGCACGCAAACTCATATCTACCCCCTTATTATACATAGAAGCTGTATTCCTGTTTAATACAGTCAGATTGCCTGAGTAAGCAGCGTTTATAGGTAAGTCATAAAGAATATCCCGGCCATTTTTTACATAATATTCTACTGAACCACCCAGTTTATTGTTCAAAAAACCGAAATCAACCCCCAGGTTAGTCACATATGTTTTTTCCCATTTTAACTGAGGATTGGCCAATGCAGTAAGGCTGGTATAAGGTAAACCGGTTTGCCAGTCGGAAGGGCTGACTGAGAGATTGGTATAAGGTGTTCCGGAACCAATATTCCCGGTAACACCGTAAGTAGCTCTTACACTAAGGGTGCTTAACCAACCCGTAGTGCTCTGCATAAATTTTTCCTTGTACAAATCCCATTTTGCACCTGTAGACCACATAGGAGTGGCACGGTACTTTCTGTCCAGTCCAAAGTTATTATAGTCATCGTACCGCAAACTACCCGATAATGAATACTTACCATCCAGTGTATAAGCTACATTGGAAAAATAAGAAAGGAAACGGCGTCTTTTGTCTGATTGGTTTGGAGAGCCTCCCGGATTATAATTTGCAGGACCGGTAAGCCCCTCATACGAACTATTAATGTTCATCTGCGGAGCATTGCCGGTAGCCATATCGTACCCCCACAACGTGAAAGCACCCTGACCTATCTGAGATTGTCTTAATTCGGTGCCTGCAATAGCGTTAATCTGGTGACGCTGGTTAATAGTACGGTCATAAGCCAACTGCCCACGCACGGCGTAGTTATTGGTTGTGGTATTTACGATCCCCAATGCACCATAGCTACTGGTAAAGTTGAGTGAGTTAGTGGCTGAATTTATTGGCGTAAACTGATTTAACAATTCACGCATGCGAAAAGACTGCGGATCCTGATACTCTCTTAACTCTCCGAAAGAACGCTCATTGGTATACATAACAGAGCCGGAAAGACCTCTGTATACCGGTACTTTCAATTCAACGTTTACTACATAGTTATTATCCTTCTGCACATTATCTCTCAGGCGTTGCTCCTGCAGATAATCATATTTCCAGGAAGGTCTGCCCGGCATTAATGAATTAATAAAATCCGGATTATACCTGTTTCGGGCAATGCTGTTCCCATTATTATCTACCAGTTGTTCATACGGCATTAACACATAAGGAGAGCTTAAGCCATACAATGTATTAATATCAATACCATTATTAGCATACTTAAAAAAGGAACCTTTAAAACTGGTAGTAAGCGTAGCTACCTTAAACAACTTCCAGCTGTTATTCAGGGTAAGTGTTAACCTTTCACCAATAGTTCTTTTAATGTTTGGCTCTTCTCTGCTATAGGATGCAGAATAGTAATAGTTGGAATAGGCGTTACCACCACTTACAGAAAGATTGTATTGCTGGTTTCTGGATGCCTGTAAAAGATACTGCCCTATTTGTGAACGGTTATCGATGCTTTTCAGCGAATCGATAGACTTGTTGTAGGCTGCCTGGGTAATGGTTCCTGCTTTCAACATCAGGGCAAGTGCACCACCCTGATGCGGGTAAAGGTTATAACTAAACACATTGTTAGACAGGGCTGCGCTGGTTAACAGATTACGGTTTACCAATTCGGTTTCGTAATCAATCATCTGTGCAGCATTCATTACGCGCAGATAATTCAAATCCGGCCTCTCTGCAATATTAAACCCTGCCTGAAAAGAAATAGCCGGAACCTGGTTTGCGCGTCCTTTTTTGGTAGTAATAACAATAACGCCATTGGCACCACGCACGCCCCATATAGACGCAGCGGCAGCATCTTTCAGAAAAGTAATGTTTTCTATATCATTGGGGTTAAAAGCAGAGATATCCAAATCTGTAATGGCACCATCCACTACTGTTAGCGGATAGTTTTCTCCACCTAATGTGCCCGTACCCCGGATAGTTGTAGTATAGTCGTTGGTTCCCACCGTACGGGTAACACTTTGCAAACTTTTTGTGTTACCACCTCCATAAATAAAGCTCCGGTCACCAGACAGTACATTAATCTTAACACCAGGCACCAAACCTTCCAAACGCTGTATTACGTTAGGAACCGGTATTTTTTCCAGTTCTTTTGAACTGACGGTAGCAAAAGAACCGGTAGCTCTTTCTTTAGGCAATTGCTGTAAACCGGTGCTTACTACAATTACTTCGCTTAAAGAACTTTTGCTATCGGGCAGCATTTGCACCACCATTTTGTCAATGGCCTTAACAGCCACCCGCTGCGGTGTAAACCCAACATAAGTAAACACCAGAGAATCAGATACTGCAACATTGGCAATCAGAAAATCACCTTTATCATTGGTTTGACCTCCATTGTTAGTGCCTTTTACCCATATATCTACGAAAGGTAAAGCTGCACCATTCAGGTCGGTAACCATACCTCTTAAAGTAAACTTCTCCGGGCTCTGTTGTCCGGCACTGGTAACTGCCTCCTTAACTGCCTCAGCAGGTTGGTTGTTATTATTATTGAAGAAGCTGGCGCTTCTGCTTACAATGGAATAAGCGTTATTGCTTACATATAAAAAGATAAGATTGTTGGGGTACAGAATATTCTTCAATACTTCCGCTGCCGTTGCGCCTTCAAGCGCCTGTGTGGTGGTAAATTTTTTGTCGAGCAGACTGTGCTCATAAGCAAATTTGGTCCCGAACTTTTTCTCTACCGCTTCCAGTGCCTGCTTCAGGGTAATTTTCTTCTCCTGCTGCGCCTGGGCCGTTACTGACTGTGTTGCTACCGTTTCAACAAACAATAGCAGCATACACAACCGGAGTACATAAACAGTTGTTCTTGTCATACTTTTTTCTTTTTAAATCAGCAGTTTGGGCAGGTGATTACCTCGATCGCAGGTATATCACGTTTCCCTGTCTTTCTATATCGGCATTCAGAATGTTGGCCAACATGAACAACAGATTATCATCTGTTCCTATGGAAATAGTACCGTCTATAGTCTTTTTGGCGAATTCCGGATTGTCTAATACAATGCGGTATCCGTAAGTATCTTCGTAGTTGTCAATAATATCCTGCACACTCATGCCGGTGGCAATAATTTTACCATCTGCCCATGCCTGCGGCTGATTGGTCAATTTGGGTATCACGGTTGTTTCAGCAACCCCTTCACCAAACTTAATCACCTGTCCTTTGTTCAGTATCACCGGCTGTTGCTGCCCATTGCCGCTTACCTGTACGCGCCCTTCCAGCAGCGATATGGCTACCTGTTTGCGGCGTTCTTTAATATTAAATGTAGTACCCAGTACCTGCACCTGTAAATTGCTCACATACGCAGTAAAACGTTCGCCAGCCTTACCTGCCGCCACGCTGCCGGATGTTACTTTAAACAATCCCTCACCGGTTAACCATACTTCCCGCTTATGCCAGGTAAACGCACGGTAATAACTCAGCGTAGAGTTGGCGTTAAGGGTAACGACACTATTATCGGGTAAAGTCACTTGCTTTCTTTCGGCCAGCCGGGTGGTAACGGTTACTTTGGAGTTAAAATACCAGGCCCCTGTACATACCAGGGTTACACAGGCAGCCGCTGCTATTGCTAAAAAACGCAGGCGGGTAATATTCCCTTGTTTTCTTTCGGCATCAGCTATACTTTCTCTTATTCCCTCCAGCACCAAAGCCTGCGATTCTGCAGAAGGCACAATACGCTCCGCAGTATATACGGCGCGCAGGTAAGCAGCAGCTTCCAGATAAGCAGCAGCGCTGGCAGGATTGCCTTTCAGCCATTCTGCCCATTGCTCAGCCTCCGGCGTATGCGGATGCCGGATATGCGCTATAAAAGCATTGCTTTCTAAAAACTCAGCGGTAGTATAACTGTTGTACTTCTCCACTCAACTTGCAGTTTTAAACGTGCCCTTATACCTGTAAACAGAAAAGGGAAGTTTTTTACCCCACGGCTTTTCTACTTTTTTTAAGAAACACGTATATATTTTAAAATACAATACCTAACCAGGCATTTCACAGGAAGATAGGATTTACAAAGCCGATATTTAATAAGAGAGGGGGCTTATGAAAAAAGCCAGATACGGCAGGCGGCCAGCAACAATAAAATATCCTTTTTGGGTAACTGCATCAGCTCTTTCAATGCATCCAGCGCACGGTAATTGAGCTTATAAATACCTTTAACCGATATATCCATCAGTTCAGCAATCTGCTCATAGCTCATTTCTTCAAAATAGCGGAGATAAAGCACTTCCTTTTGCCGGCCGGTAAGCTGGTTTAAGGCATCCAGCAACCGTGGATCGGGTTGGTTGGCGCGTTCGCCACCATCCTGTGTGGTAAAATGAAGGGTAAAAATGCCCGGCTCATCTATACTTTCTACAGGAGTACGGGCTTTTTGCATACCTGCGTTAATAAGCAGATGTTTAAGGGAAGCCAGCAGATAATACTTAATATTATCTGTAACGCTGATGGTACCACGCCGCAGCCAGAGTTTTACAAACAAGTCCTGGATAGCATCTTTTACCACCTCTTCATTATCCAGCTTCCGCATTCCATATTCATACAGATTACGATAATAAAAGGCATAGATTTCCTCAAACGATTGTTTATCACCGTTTAAGAAAGCCTGCCATAATAGTTGATCGTTCTTTTCCAGGAGGGTAAAGATAGTACATACCGGCTATTGCATTTTAAAATGCCTGCCCAGGCTACGCCGGTACTTCTTCATATACTCCGATGGATTTACGCCAAACTGCCGGTGAAACTGCTCCCGGAAATACTTAATATCACTGATGCCTACCACAAAAGCAATTTCATTAATATTCAGGTGACTGTCAATCAGCAACATGGCAGCTTTCCGTAGCCGTACAAACCTTACAAAGCCGTTGGTGGAGTAATTGGTGGCGGCCTTTATTTTTTTATACAGATTAGAAGTACTCATACCCATTTCTTTCGCCAGCACTTCAATGGTAAAGCCCGCATCGTCCAGATGTTCTTCTATAATAGCTGCACAACGTTCTATCAGTGCTTTATCTTCTGCAGAAATGCGGCCATTATTAATATGATGGGTAACCTCATCAAACAGATACTGCTGCACCTGACTGCGGTTACGTAATAGTACGCCTACCCTTGCCCGCAGCAACTCGGCAGAAAAAGGCTTAATTACATAATCATCGGCTCCCCCCTCGGCACTCTGCAATTGTGTATCGGCAGAGCTGGTAGCTGTTAACAACAGCAGTGGTATATGCGCCAGGCTTCTTTCGGCCCGTATCATTTTACAAAAGGTAACCCCAGATATACCCGGCATTACAATATCGCTTACGATAATATCCGGCACCAGTTGTCTGGCCATTTCAAAGCCTATGGTACCATTCTCTGCTTCATAGGTAATACACTCTTCAGCAAACATATCCTGTATATACCTGCGCATTTCTGCATCATCATCCACTACCAGCATTACCGGCTTACTACTGGCCAGCGCGGGCAAAGCCGCTTGTTTGGCAGATGCTTTTGCTACCGGCTGTGGTTTTTCAGGTAACACGGCCGCAGCGGTAACCGGCGTAGTTTCCACCACCATATCTGCAGCAGCAAAATGTTCTTTGCCGGTAAGGAAACTTAGTGTAAAACAAGAGCCTTTGCCAGATTCGCTTTGCCAGGTAACCCTGCCATGCTGTAACTCTGTAAAATATTTTACCAGATACAAACCAATGCCAAAGCCGGGTTTGGAAGTAATATCGTTGCCTTCGGCACGGTAAAACTTATCAAAAATACGCGCTCCTATTTCCGGTGTAAAACCATAACCGGTATCCTGTACCGATAAGCAAATGTATCCCCCCTCTTCCCTTACCGCCACCACCACGCGGCCGCCGGCAGGCGTGTACTTGAGCGCGTTGGAGATAAGATTGTATAACGATACTTCAATCTTCTCCCTGTCAGCATATAACTCCGGCTTCTCCCCCACGGCTTCAAATACATACTCCAGCTTTTTACTTCTGGCCTCATGCACAAAATACTGATACACCTCCCTGCACAGGTCTATTACAGATATGCGTGATACTGCCAGTGAACCTGCTTCGCTTTCCGCTTTGCGGAAAAGCAACAACTGATCTACCAGTCCCAGCATACGTTTGGCGTTGCGCTGTACTACCTGCAACTCATCTCTTATACCTTCAGAATCTTCTGTGTTCAGCAGCGACTGAACCGGGTTTATAATTAACGTTAAAGGCGACCGGAATTCGTGCGCTATATTGGTAAAGAAGGATACGCGCTTCTCGTTTATCTCCCTCTCTTTCAGCGCCAGTTCTTTTTCCTGTTCGGATATCTGCCGCTGGTTATCCGCAATCTGTCGCTCTTTTTCTGCAATCAATATCTCTTTCTGTGCCCGTTCTCTTTCATTCCTGGCGTTGATTTTTTCAACCTGTACTTCATACTTTAACCACTCCTGCCTTTTTTTATAGGTATGCACCAGATATATACCACCGGAAACCACCAGTACATATAACATATATGCCCACCAGCTGCGGTACCAGGGCGGCAGCACCACAATTTCCAGCACCTGCGTTTCTTTACCCCATTCGCCTGCCCCGTTGGTAGCTTTTACCAGCAACCGATAAGTGCCTTCTGTTAAATGGGAGTAGTTGCCAGACCGGCGTTTATGCACGTAGTTCCAGTCTTTATCCCAGCCTTCCAGGTAATAAGCGTATTGTATTTTACCGGGTACAGAGTATTCCAGCGCCACATAATCAAAGGCAATGGTAGCCTGGTGAAAAGGCAGGGTAAGCGATCCCCTGAAGCCATCCAGCGGCGAGCCGTTTACCTGCATACCGGTAAGGTATACGGGAGCTTCGGCAGTACGTTCCTTCATCTGCTCAGGGTTCAGTACCGTAAAGCCGTTAATACCACCAAACAGCAGTTCTCCGTTATGCAGCTTCAGGGCAGCATTATAATTCCATTCGTTACCTGGCAACCCATCGGCCTGATAGTAGTTTGTAAACACCCGGGTAACCGGATCAAACTCTCCTATACCATTATACGTAGCTATCCAGAAATGCTGGGCGTGGTCGGTAAGGATATTCAGTACTGCGTTATTACTTAACCCTTCCTTTTCGGTAAGTCTTTCTTTAATGGTGCCGCTCTTACGGTCGAACAACAGTAATCCGCCGCCTTCTGTTCCTACCCACAAATCGTTGTTGGCATCTTCTGCCATGGCACGCACTGGTTTACCAATTACATAGCGGGTATACTTCTTCGCCTTTTTTTCTATACGTATTAACTCGTTAAAATTACCAGCCCATAACTGACCGGCCTTATCTTCATACAAGGCAATTACATCGTAAATAAATCTATCAAACAGTACAAACCGGTTCAACGTCTTATCCAGCAGGTATAACCGGCCATTACGCACCGTACTGGCCCACACATCCCCATCTTTGTCCTGGTAAATGCGCCATACGTTTTTATCTTCCGCTTCGCTGTTGTATAAAGGGTAGTATTCAAAGCGGCCGTTACCTCTGTAACGGTTTACCCCGCCACCGAACGTACCCACCCATATATTTCCCTCTTTATCGCCGGTAATACCGGTTACAAAGTTGGCACCGAGTGAGCCAGGGGCGGCAGAATGACTCATGTGGCTGAACCGGTTGGTTTGCCTGTTCCAGATACTGATACCGTTACCATCGGTACCTACCCATATATTCTTTTCTGCATCTTCATAAAAACTCAGCATAAAATCGCTCACCGGGCCTTTGCTGGCATCCGGGTCGTGACTTTTATTTACAAACACCGGTTTATTGTTATCCCATAAGTGAATACCGCCCCGCAGGCTGCCTATCCACATACGCCCCTCGCGGTCCTGCTGCACCACCGTCATAGCCCTGCTGGACAAACCGGCGTTAAGCGTATCGCTCCGGCCTTTGTTCCATATACCTGTGGCGGGATCCAGTATGGCGATACCGCCTCCGTCAGTCTGCACCCATAACTGCTGGTCTTTGTCCAGAAACACGCTCATCACCACATTGCTGTTGAGTACACCGGAAGCCTCGTTGTAAAAAGCGGTATACCTGCCTGTTCTTATATCAAACCGGTGCAAGCCGTTTTCTGCTCCTATCCATAAACTACCATTGCGGTCCAGCACCATGCTGTTGGCATAACGCAGGCTGCTATCTACCACCAGCACGTTATCACCTTTATACACACACAAGCCCTGCCCGGTAACAAACAGCCAGGCCGCTGCCATATTTTCTCCGGCTATGGCCTGCACATTGTATTTACCAGTGGTTTTGTTACGCTCTTTCAACAGTACCTGCCGCCCTTCTTTGCGGCCATTGTCAAACACTACAAGGCCCCGTCCGGCGGTGGCCACATACACTGCATTATCGGTACGTACTTTAATGTCGCTGATAATAATATTAAAAGGAAGCAGCTGGTTACTTAGCTTATCACGGTATTTGGGTAACCGGAATAATGCGCTATCCTGCCTGTACACACATAACCCCTCCTTGGTACCAATCCACAGCCGTTCTGACTTATCAGCCGTAATACAATTAATGCGGTTGGATAAAAGAGAGGTGCTATCACCAAAAGTGTTGCGGAAAATTTTAAACGCATAACCGTCGTAACGGTTCAGGCCATCATTGGTACCAATCCAGATAAAGCCTCTTCTGTCCTGATAAATACTGGTAACAGAATTGTTACTCATGCCATTCTCAATACCCAGTTCTGTTAACGGCACACCGGGTTGTGCATACAGTAACAAAGTCTGTAAACAGTATCCAACAAGTAACAGGCAAGCATTCTTCATATAAGCAGGCAATTAAACTATTATTCTTTCTGATACACTCTTACATAGTCTATCTCAAACCTTTTGGGAAATGTGGTTGCAGAAGGATCGCCGCCGTTAATGCCTCCTATGGCAAGATCAAGCAGCATATAGTGCGGCTGGTGAAACGGATTAAAATCAGAACCATTCTTATTTATAAGCTTCTCCGCAGTTACCTTATTCAGCAACTGACCATCTACATACAGTGCAATATATTCTTTTGTCCAATCCATTCTCCACACATGAAACTTTTCTGCCCACGTTTTACCTCCCAGCGAATCCACAGAAAAAGTATTACTATACCATTCTGCGCCACCATTACCGCCCTGGCAGGCAATGTTTGCCAGCAAACGGCCTTTGTAAAACTCCATTATGTCAATTTCACCATTGGCGGGCCAGGGTTTATCTACCCCCAGTGTCCACCAGGCGGGCCATATACCCTGACTGATATCTATACGTCCTCTCATTTCAAAACGGCCATACTGCCAGCTGGCTTTATCTTCGGTAATTAAACACGAGGATGTATATTCAATACGCGGCCTGCTTTTCTGCCAGCGTTTGCTCCCCGTCTCAAACACCGGATTCGCCCTATCCTCTCTCCGGGCTTCTATTACCAGATTACCGTTTTCGCAAAAAGCATTGTCCGGCTGGTACCACTGCAACTCGTTATTGCGTACAAATCCATGCTCATACTTCCATCTGGAAGAATCGGGGCGCCCGTTGTTATTAAACTCATCAGCCCATACTAAACGGTACGCCCCATCTTCTTTTGTAAGGGTTTGGGGTGTGGTGGCCGGGTTACCTGCAATACGGCAGGCTGCCACCGGTAAAAAGGTTATCGCAATCAGAATACTTCTCCACTGTATCATGTAAAAACTTTATCTCCTGGTTTCCGGTCTGTTATGTGCTACGCTTTTGTAGCCGCCTTCCGAAATTAGAGAGGGGTATTTTGCCACAACAGGGGTAAACCCGGATAATAAAGGGGGTAATTCCGTCTGAGCGGATTAATATTTTATTTGTTTAACACTTTTATCTGCCAATATTACTGTTACTGTACCTGCGTCTGCTGAAACGGTTAATTTTTTAACGGGTAGCAGCTCGTTATCCGTCCATGCCTCCCCGGCTTTCTTCCACAACAACAAAGTTACATAGATGGCCTGGTCAGGTTTCGGACTGGCTTTAAAGTCAGCTGCAGTATTTATTACCGTACTTTCCTGTGCCACAGGATGCAGGCCGGTAGCAGCTACAGCTTCCGCTTTCGTCCAACCTTTCAGCGGCACCATAGCCAGCTGGTACACGCCGTTATTGATAATAGTTGCCGTGTAACCTTTTACTTTTCGGGTAGTGGTTTTTATGGCACCTTTTACCGCAGGCAGTGCGTAATGCCCCAGTCTTACCGCTGCATCAGCATCGCTGCTGTTTTTATCAACCCGCAGTATACCGTTGGGAAGCGGCATGTCAGCCAGCTGTAAACGGATATTTTTGCGGGTTTCCATTTCCACATCCCGGTAATAAATGCCGTTTTCAAACTTTTTGTACGTAAATAAACGTGCCGGCTCCCATTCTTTTTTATCGTTCAGGAATACATAATTCATAGCTACCTCACCCCTGGGGCCATCTGCCTGCCACGGAAAGGCGCTGTTGTACGATAAACGGTTGTAGTTTTCGCTGCTGCGGAACTGCTCCCATGCACCTACTGCTTTTACATGGCACCAGGCACGCAATTCGGCAGCGCCTATATTGGGGTAGTCGGTAATAAGAATATGAGAAGAATCCTGTAATTTGTTATACACCTGCCCTTTCTTCAACTCCTTCTGCCAGGCACCTTCGTTCTCTGTAGCCGTCCAGAAATCGCTCTCTCCGGGCACCAGTAAGCCCAGAAAAGCTTTAGCCATCCAGAACACACTGCCCCGGCAACTATACGATTGTACGGCAGGTTCAAAAGCGCCATAAAAACCAATGGCAGGTATATTATCTTCCAGGAAAGAAGGATTGCGTAAAAACTGTAACAATACGCCAGATGCAATCCTGCGCATCCAGCCATAATTTACAGCCGCATCTTTTTCCAGCCCCATCAGCGGAAAAGGCACAATAGCGCCCATCCGGTAGGCTATGCTTCTTCCCCACATAATCATTTCGCCAACGCGGCTGAACATGTAAGGATAATTGCCCTTGAGATCGCTGAAGTTAGCCCGGAACTGTTTTGCGTAAGCAGGATAATACTTATCGCCAAAGAACTTAGACCATAAAGTGCCATACATCTGAAACGCCCACATGCTGTAGTAATCATAGGCAGGCGCATCATTATACCAGCCATCTCCCCGGTAATGCTCCAGACTTTTTTCTATATATTCTTTCAGCAGTTTTTCGTTTACCGTATAGCCTTTGTCTTTAAAAAAGCTGAGGACAAAAATGTTGAAGAACTTCCAGTTCGATCCCACGGTTGGTCCATCGCCATAACTGATCATGGTGCGTGCCAGCGTTTCTTTTTGCTCTGCCGTTAAAGGCTCCCAGAGTACTTCGGGAATAGTAAACAGCGATACTGCCAGGCCACCAAACTCCACCAATGTTTGCGTGGGGCCGGTGGTACTGCTGCGTGGTTTTACATACGAATCGTTACCGGGTGTTATTAGTTTTACCAGTTGTTTGCGGTAGTAATCTCCCACTTTAATACCATGCACTATCAACTCCGGGTTTTCTTTCAGCAACGGAGCTGCCACAAACAGCGTGCGGCATAAACCTTCCAGCTTTTCAGTAACTACCCCACCCTGATTGCGCGGGTAGCTTTTACCCGGCTGTTTGGGAAACTGCATAGGATCGTCCGGCGAATCAATATAACTGAAAGCGCCTGAGAGCAGATACAGGGCTGCATCTTTCCAGTGTTTGCGGGTCATGCCGGTAAAGGGGCTGGCAGTATAATCCGGATTTTCAACGGTAAACAGTGGCTGATTGGCCACACGCTTGTGTTGCATCCAAACACTATCCTGTGCCCTTGTTGCCAGCACTGTTAACAACAGCCCGCAACTGAGTATATATTTTTTCATGGCTGTTATTTAGAAAGGTAACGATACATTTCACTGCCTGCCAGTAAAAAGGCGCCTACGCCAAAGCCAGTGGTAGAATTGCGGTCTACTACCTGGCCGGGGATTGCTCTTTCGCCAATTGGTTGTACATAGCTAACCTTGCCATCTGGCTGCAGGGCTACTTTAGTAAGGTATTGCCATGCTTTTTGGGCTACCGGTGCATAAGTAGCCGCATCCAGGTAACCATTGTTAATGCCCCATAATAAACCGTAGGTAAAAAATGCAGTACCGCTGGTTTCGTACCCGGGCGCATGGGCAGTATCCAACATGCTGCGTGTCCAGTGACCATCAGCCTGCTGACTATTTTTCACGGCTTCTGCCAATCGGGTATAACGGTCAATATATAACTGACGGTGTGCATCGTTTTTGGGCAGGTCTTTCAGGGTTTTAGCCAGCGCTGCCAGCACCCAACCATCACCACGGGCCCAGAAGTCTTTTTTACCGTTTACGCTTTTGTGTTTGGGGTAAATATATTTTCCATCGCGGTAATACAGGCCTTCTTCTTTATCATACATTACCGAATCGGCATAAGCGTAATAAGTATACAACTTGTTCAGATACTCTTGGTTGCCGGTAATATGATACATTTTTACCATCACCGGCATTACCATGTATAATCCATCTGCCCACCACCAGTAATCATTATTTGGGGTACTCATTTCATATTCCATTACCTCACGGGCGCGGGCAATGCGTTTTTCGTCTTTTTTAACCTGGTACAAATCGGCATAGGTTTGAAAACATACCTGCCAATCGCCAAAAAGCACATAATCGTCCGTTTCGCCGTATTTGTATTTCCAGGCAGCTTTATTGGTGGAACGGGCGCCCATCCATAAATTATGCTCTGCCCATTTTTCAGAATACGCCAGATATTCCTTTTTACCGGTTATTTCCCAGGCGGCCATGTTGCCGGTATGGTAAGCTGCCACATCCCAGAACGCTTTTCCCGGCTCCGGGTTCCGCTGTTGCCAATAATCGTTGGCCAATTCCAGTTGTTGCAATACTTCTTTACGGGATAAGTTGTTGGTTTGTGCAGCCCGGCGATGGGTGCTACAGGCAGAAAAGCTGGCCAGGCACAATACAAAAGCGGCCACCCGGTACAAGCGGGCATTGTAAACTGACAAATCAATCGGAATCATGGGCTGGTTGTTTAATCTCGCTCTAAGTTAACCCTATGTTAACCTGTACAAAACTAAGTGGATTACCCGCACCATGGCGGGGTAAATTCGTACAAAATGGGGGTTAAACTACGAATTTACCCCCTTTCCGGCTGATGAGTCTGGTACTTATCTACAACCTCCCGGCCATATAATGGCAGCAACACTGGTATGCGTTGCTGCGAAAAGAAACAGCCAGCCTTTTCGTCAATCAGTTTCCGCGGATACCGGACTGGCCGGTTACCTGGAAAATGCCGGAAAAGCTGGCTGAAAATATACCCGTGTAAAGCTTATTTTACTTTAACCGGCTTAATGCCTTTATGGGTAGGTATAATCTGAATAATATTACCTTCTTTATCAAACAGTAATCTGTCTATACAAACTTCCCTGTTATATCCGGCGGCACGTCCCATTTTAATGCCGTCCGGATAATGGAAGCGGTGGTATACAATATACCATTCGTCTTTACCAGGTATCTGAATAATAGAGTTATGCCCGGTTGCATAAATACCGGCAGCTGTGTCTTTAGCTATTACCAGGTTTTGTGCAGGCACCTGAATAGCACCATCGGGGGTGCCGGAGGTACCATATCTTACTTTATAGTCCACGCTGCGGGTATCATCTTCACTCCACAGAAAATAGTATTTACCATTTCTCAGAAATACGGTAGTACCCTCGCGGAAAGTGTGGTCGGGTGTAATTACTTTGGTGGTGCCTGGTTTTAAGGAAATCATATCCTCATTCAGTTCTGCCACCGCCATAAAACCATTACCCCAGTATAAATAGCTTTTACCACTCACCGGATCGGTAAATACATCGGGGTCAATAACCTGACCGCCTTTAACACCTTCCGGCTTATCAGCTACCAGTGGTTTACCTATATCGGCAAAAGGGCCGGCAGGGTTATCAGATACTGCCACGCCCACTTTTTGGGCAGCGGTGTAGTAGTAATAGTATTTGTATCCGTCTGCTGTTTTCTTTTCTGCAATACAAGGCGCCCATGCGTTGCGGTTGGCCCAGCTTACGTCTTTTTTCAAATCCAGAATAATGCCTTCATCCTTCCAGTCGGTAAGGTTGGCAGAAGAAAAGGTTTTGAAATACGTACCAGACCAATCTGTAAATCCATCACTGGTAGGATACAGATAAAAACGTTTTGTTTTATTAGAGTAAATAATGTCGGGATCGGCATAAAAACCGGGTAATACGGGGTTATGCCAGCCTTTAGGCTTTTTAGCAAGTGCTTCAGCGCCCCATTTTTGGGTTAAGCGGTCAGCTTCTTTTGAAGTAATGGGCATAACCGTACCATGGCGTGGATGAAAATCCATGGTAACATCCTGATCTATTACAGAAAAATGCTCCAGATCGGTGGTTTTAGTAAACTGATAACGGCCTTTCATATACACATCGTACATCAGAATGTATTCATTGCTGTTATTCAGTTTAAACGTACCTGCACCTTCCACCGCTTCCGGGGTCTGCTGTACATATTTATCACGCAGTTTATAACCGCCGGTAAGGCTGTCAGATACTGCTACTTTAATACCAGGCGAGCTATCTTCTGTTTTAAAGAACAGGTAAAACTTACCGTCTTTTTCCACAATATCACCATCTATACAGGCATTGTTGGTGGGACTGAAAAACAACTGGCGTGGCGTGGTAGCCAGCCCGGTAAAATCGTCATTGGCATAGGCATAATAAATAATATCCGGCCCGTTGCCATGTTTCATACTCCAGTAAATCATGTATTTGCCCACCTTACTATCGTAAATGCTTTGGGGGGCCCATACCCGCTGCAAATCTTCATTACCCGGAAACTGTTTTTGAATGTTTACTACGGAAGAAGTCCACTGAATCAGATCGGTGGATTTAAGCAGCACCATGGCGCGGTTAGAGTTCCAGCCTTTGCCGCTTACCATATCTGTGGCTACCATGTAAAAGGTTTTGCCATCGGCACCCCGGAGAATATGCGGGTCGCGCACACCACCAGACGAACTGATGGTTTCCGAGGCAATTATTGGTTTGCCGTAGTTAAGGGCTTTAAAATGATATCCATCGTTGCTCAATGCAAAACAGATGGCCTCTTCTTCTATTCTGTTACCGGTAAAATAGGCAAACAGGTAAGCGGAGGTTTTGGGTTGTGCCACCGACAAGCTGATGGCGGCAAACAAGCTGCAAAAAGAAAGAAAAGCTTTTTTCATGATATTGCTAAATACTGTTATTCCGCCCGGAAACACGGGGGGCAATTCCACATTTAAAGAGGGCAAAATAACAAAGCCGCCCGAAAGAGCGGCTTTTTAACATTATTGTTTTTCGGCTATTTCTTTTACCAGCGCCAGTGCCTTTGGCATTATTTCCGTAAACATCTTTTCAAAGTCGGGTGCCATATCCATTTCCACCACCAGCTGTGTACTATTTCCGTTGGGTGTAAGCCGGTAATTTTCCTGCGCCCCTGCCCATTCTTTCACCTTTGCGCTCTCTGTATCTTCCTTACCATCTATAATTTCGCCCTGGTGTTCAATAGACATATATTCGTTAGGCACCGCATCCCTTATAAGCGCTATCATTCCATCGCCGTTATTATCCAGAAAAAGTACGCGACTGCCCTTTTGCCAGTCGGTTTCTGCTCTGGAACCCTCAGAAAACACCCTTGTCCACTGCGGATAGGTGTCTTTACCCCATAGCACCTGCCAGATTTTTTCCGGGCTGGCCTGAATAGTAGTAATGAATTGCTTTCTTTCCATGGCTGCATAGTTTATTGTACTAACAAACCTACGCCGGTTGTGTTGGAAGAAGCATGTGCAGAAAGGACATTAAAAGGGTGCAAAAGCGACAGAAAAAATATGCCTTAGCATTTACAGCTACATCGCCTGAACCTTTCCTACAGCGAATACGCCGTGTTAACCACGGCTTTTATCAGCCCCGGCACCATGTTCATCCGGTTACCTTTTTTGTTCATCCACCCTTTATCTGTTTTTTCAAACGTGTATTGGGTGCCGTACAGGTTTACGGTTAATTCATTCGGTTCCTTTTTCTCTATCACAAAAAAATAAATCCTGTTTTCAAAATGTGCTTCCAGTTTCGCTGACATACGCTATTGCTTTGAATAATCGGGCATGCAATTTACAGCTATCTGCATTAGAATGCTGCGGCATAATGCTCTTTTATGATATAGAACCTTTTGCATACAGGGGCCCGATAAAATAAAAGCCGGGCTACCCGATACCGGAAGCTTACTGCCAATGGTTACGCCTTTCAACTCCTCCCCCCGCGCAAATCAAAGCTGTAACGGTTACAGTTCTCCCTTTTTGCTAATACACTGGTTTACAGCAGATAAGCCTGTAGGCAACTAAATACACGCCTCAGCGGCTAAAAACTAATTTAATTAGTATTTTTGATTACCGTTTTAGCATTCAATATCTTTTTCAAAATTGAGAGCGTATGCATTACAACCCCCTTGTTAAGTTTATGCCGGAGATGATACCCGGCTTTGCCGCCAAACAGGTGCGGTATCTGGTGGCCCAGCAGTATTACCGGGGCAAGCTTCCTGATTCGGAAAAACTGCCCCTGTTACTGACGGATTATCCTACGCTGGACCAGGCCAGAAGACACCTGAACAGCATTTCAGGCGATAAATGGGCTGCCATTATTGATATGCAGCATCCAAAACATCTTGCCAAGTTGCAGGAGATGTGTCAGCCGTATTCAGAATATGGGCTATACGCCGCCTTTACCGATAAGGGTATTGATAAAGAGCTTAAGAATAACAAAAGACTTATTAATGCGGCTAAAACCTATATTGACAATGAAACCAACTGGCGTCCCGCAAGCAACACTACGGTAAAAGCCACATTGGAATTACGTTTTGGCGAGCTTTTCGTTACTTTTAAACACGGACAGCGAAAGCGGGAGGAACGCCTGACTGTTCTTGAAACAACCAGACCATGTGCTACGACATTTCCTTTACCAGCAACATACGAAAGCTACAGGATTATTTTCCAGGACTCACCATTGATCCGGAGGTAAATGTCGATTTTACTTCCGATCATGTGCAGGCGCAAGCCTACGCGCCCTTCCCTGTTATTACAAACAGTAACAACCAACTGGTGGTAAAACCTTTTGAATGGGGTGTTATTCCGGATTACTTCCGTACGGTGGAGGATGTAAAAAAAGGCCGGTCATTTATGTGCAATGCACAGAGCGAAAAAGTAGTAAACGATCACCGCTCATTCTGGCGGCGGATACGGCAAAACCGCTGCCTTATTCCGGTAACGGGTATTTATGAGCACCGGGGGGTTGCCGGGTTTAAAAACAAAATACCTTACCACATTCAACTGAGAGAACGCCCGGTATTTTGCCTGCCCGGCCTCTTTCACCATTCTCCTTTTCCGGAGGTGGAAACCGGAGAAATGACTGGCACGTTTACCATTATTACCCGCAGTGCCAATAACGTAATGAAGCAAATTCACAACGATGGGCCTAATACGGGACGCATGCCTTTGTTTTTACCGCAGGCCCTGGAGCTGCAATGGTTACAACCTGATTTGAACGATGAACAGATACAGGCTATGCTGGATTATCAATTGCCCGATGCGGCACTGGAATATTACCCGGTATATACTATCCGTTCACGCAAGCCCAGGCCCGATGATCTGGACAAAACAGCACCTTACACCTGGCAGAACCTTCCTGAACTGGCGGTGTAATGTACACCGGCTCCGATGCTGGCTGTACGGCTTTATTGATTGGCTGCAGCACGCAGTTGATCCTGTATTTCCTTTATTGCCCGTGTTTTATTCTTCTTCATTTTTTCTGCAATCTGCATAACATCTTTGGCGTTGGTGTGCTGGATGCCCCATAAAGATATTTCAGTTATCACGGGCACCAGATCTATGGCTTTGTCTGTAAGCGTGTACAAAAACTTGCTTTTGTTTTCCGGTGCAGGATGCTTGGTTACAAAGCCTTCCTGGTGCAACAGATTCAGGCGGTCGGTTAATATATTAGAGGCTATTTTTTCGCTGGAACATAAAAACTCACTAAACGACGTTTTGCCGAAAAACATCATATCCCGCAGTATCAGCAGTGTCCACTTGTCACCAAACACGTCCAGCCCACTACTCACAGGGCAATCCGATCTCTTCTGAATAGGTTTCATAAAACTATCTCCAAAAAACATTTCGTTAAAAGCTATTGCAATTTGCAAGAACCCTATAACTTTGTTCTTGCAAATTGCAATAACAAATATACAGATAAATCAAGTCAAATGAAAACGACTAACAACACAGTACTGATTACCGGAGGTAGCATGGGTATTGGATTTGAAATAGCGCAACAGCTTTCTGAGAAAGGAAATCATGTTATTATCACGGGCCGCGATAAAAACCGGCTGGAAGCAGCGGCAGCTAAACTGAATAACGTAACTGCTATTGCGTATGATGTTACAGATGCCGCACAAACCACACAGCTGGCTACCAGACTGGCTGACGAGTTTCCGCAACTGAACATACTGATTAATAATGCGGGATATGCCAGCAGCTATGAAACCAGCGTGGCCGATGCTACCGGCGTAGCAGAAAAGGCAGCGCTGGAAATGAATACCAACTACCTCTCCCTGGTGCGCCTTACTGAGCAACTGCTGCCACAACTGCGCAAACAGGAGGCTGCCGCAGTAGTAAACGTAACTTCTATTGTAGCCATTGCGCCTGGTATGCGCACTCCTACTTATAGCGCCAGCAAAGCTGCGGTACATGCCTATACCCGGTTACTACGTTTATCGCTGAAAGACAGTACTGTAAAAGTATTTGAACTAATGCCGCCGCTGGTTGCTACGGAGTTTTCTAAAGAAATAGGCGGACTGGAAAACGGTATACCTGCTGCACAGGTAGCAGGCGATCTGGTAAATGCATTGGAAAACAATAAATGGGAAATACACGTAGGTGCCACTGCACAGATATTTGCGCTGGACAGACAATCGCCCGAGCAGGCGCTACACGCTTTAAACGGTGTTGCCTAAGCAGCAGTACCGCAAACAACAAAGCAGAAGGCGGCGGTTGCTACCTTCTGCTTTGTTGTTTATACTGTAAAAGCTATTGTAAAATGTGGGTTTCTACAATGGTGATGAGTAGAAAACCAATGGTTTCCTGGCCGCTACCACCATAACCGCTCATATCTTTAATTACATCTGCGGCATTCAACTGCACTTTATAATAGGTAGTCAGTTGCTTAATTACTTCTTCCATAGCTGACTGGTCTTCAAAATAGTAAGACAGCGTTTTTACCACAGACTCTCTGTTCAGATCGCCTTCGATATGATGCTGAATTCTTTCCAGACGCATTTCAAATTCTGAACGGGGAATAATTACGGCATTAATCACCAGCTGACTGATGGCTTTTAAACGACCGTCTGACCAGTTGGCCATGTTTTTACCGGAAGTCAGCACCCGTGGAATAGATGGTTGTGTTTCTTCAACAAACAGTTGAAGGTCTGTCAAAATGCTTTCAAAAGTGTTACCCATAACAACAAATATAGGAATTCTATCATTTGCTGTTCAGGATGATAAGATTTTCACCCTGAACAGCTTATATTCTTTGATCTACTGCGCCTGAATACGGATAACGATAAAGGAGTAAGCAGGCAATTCTTCTGCAAAATTCTCATTTACTGCACAGGTTCCTGTAACCGGGCGGGCATTTTTATCTGCCGGGTGGCCGGTAAGTACTGTTTTTACCGCTGTAGTATTTTTCACGCGAAGGCCCTGTAAGGCAGTAGTAGCTTTTACAGGCACCGGCAGCAGGTTAACCAGCTTCACAATAACATCACCACTGGCAGCATCCTGCACCACCGAAATGGCTACTCTTTTGGCAACTGCATCTCTGTTATCCGATAAACGGATGGTGGCAGGCAGGTATTTTGTACCGGCGTTTACCCCAAACAGTTTTTGCACCTCGTAGCCTACTGTTGGTTTAACGGTAGTATTGTTAAAGTAAATGAGATCGGGCGTCCATTGTGTACGGCCTTCTTTAGCCAGTAACGGTGCATAAGAAGCCATGCTTACTACGTCGCCATTACGCTCCAGCGCTGTTAGGTATAACGCTTCTGCCAGTGCCGTTTCCAGGTTATTGGGGCGGCCGGGCAGGTGTGCTGCATATTCGCCCAGGTATACCTTAGAAGCATTACGATCGTACCTGTCGTAGTAGTCCTGGTTATTAATAAACCATCCCGGAGGTTGGTAGTAGTGTTCATCTACCATTGGCACCTTCAGTTTCTTAGCAATATCCCAGCCTTCCACGTAGTCTGTACCTTCAGAGAAGGGTCCTACGGTACCTATTATAGTCACTTCGGGGTGTTTGGCTTTTACTACATTGTAAATCTGTGTAAAGCGCGCTTCAAACACATCAGAAATCAGGTCTTCGTTGCCTATGCCTATGTACTTGAGGTTAAAAGGTTTCGGATGTCCTGCTTCCGCGCGTTTTTTACCCCAGGTAGTATTTACATCGCCATTGGCATATTCAATCAGATCCAGAATGTCCTGAATATACTCATCCATTTCTTCCGGAGAAAGGCCGCCCTGCTGGCCACCACCTACACCCGGTAAAGTAGCAGAGTTCTGGCAGGGAACGCCAGCAGCCTGTACGGGCAATGGCTCTGCACCAATATCTTCACAAAAACGGAAATATTCAAAATACCCCAGACCGCCTGTCTGGTGGTAGTTCCAGAGGTTGCGCATAGGTTTACGCGCTTCCAGCGGGCCTATGGTGTACTTCCAGCGGTAGATATTATCCAGTCCATCGCCATGTGCAACGCAACCACCAGGAAAACGAACAAAACGTGGGTGTATATCTGCAATAACCGTAGCCAGATCGTTCCGTAAACCGTTGGGTCTGTTTTTAAAAGTGTTTACGGGAAAAAGCGATACCATATCAAATGCTACTTCGCCGGCACTCTGCGGTTGCAGTTCCAGCTCTGCCGATGCTGCGGCAGCTGTAGCGGTAAACTTCACTTTTACGGTGCTCCATTTGTTGCCGCCTGAAACGTCTACGGTAGCCTGTGCCAACACCTGCCCACCGGTAACCAGGCGCACCTGAACTTTGGTGCGCTTTTCACTACGGGCAAAGAAAGAAAGGTTATAAGACTCGCCTTTGGCAACGGTAATACCGTCAAAGCCGCTGTTTACCAGTGTGGCATCAGCGCCCTGTAAAACAGCGTAGTGCGGGTTGTTGGCGTGAATGGGACGCAGGGTATCTATGCGGAAAGAAGCGCCTGCCCCTTTAGCCTTCCAGGAGTGCCTGCTGTTCCAGCTGGTATCCCTTCCCTGCTTATCGCTTACTACATATTCAAAATCGCGGTTCTGAATCAGTTCGGCATACAGGCCACCGTCTGCCGCATAGTTGATGTCTTCAAAAAAGATACCCAGCAACAGATCGCTGATAGGTTTGCTATTGCCTGCCTGAATGGTAAAGCCTGCTTCTATGGGCTTTAAGCCGGCAAAACGTACAGAATCCTGTTTAGTGGTTTCAGCATTTAACTGGGCGCGGTATTGCATGCCCTGCCAGGTTTCGATGAGTTTGTTAGCAACAGGCCAGGCCACTTTATACACCTGTCCGGTACCTTTGCCTCCAGGCAGTTCAATAGTAACGCTGTTGTTGATATAGGCCGAGGCAGGCACTTCGCGTGCAGCACTGTAGGTATCAAAGTTTTTACTGACTACCTGGTAATATTTACCATCATCACCTGAGTAGGTAATGGTATATACACCCTGTTGATTGTTCCAGGCAATTACCGGCCCGTTACAACGTTTGCCCAGGTTTACACCGGGATAATCCTGCCGGGCCCAGTATACCAGATCGGGCGAGGCTACGTGCGCAAAACGGGCTTCTGTTTCGTTGAGCGTCCACACACACTGCCAGCCGCCATCATGTCCCGGAATCAGATAAGGCGTAATCATCCTTTTTTCCGATCCCCAGCGACCATAATCACTTTTTACAAAACCAAACTCATTGCCGATGGGAAACCAATGGTTTTTATCGGCACTCCACGCAAAATGCAACCCGTTATGGTTACCGTTTTTGCCGGTGGCATAAGAGAACAAATACACGGAATCAGGCTCGTTGGCCGGCGGGTAAGGGCTGGCAAAAGCGTATTGCCCAAGCGCAATGGCAGCACCGATAGATAATAGCAATTTTTTCATCTGAAGCAAATTGGGTGTCAAGATAACACTTCTGTTATAAACATTGACAATTCTCTTCCGGATGAAAGTAAACCACAACTGTAACTCCCCCTGTTTTGCAGGGGATTCCAGGGCCTTATTATCCGAAGTTACCGGGCTGAAATATGCAATGTTATATTCTGCAAACCGGGTGAAGCCGCCTGCAACTGAATACTTCCTGTACCACCGGTACTTTGTACAATTACCTGTGCTTTTCCACTAAACAGTTTCCGTTGCCAGGGGTTTGCGGGTATTACCAGTTGAATAATACCGGGGTCGGTATTTACCACATCCCAATCGTGTTTTTTAACAATTGCCCTGCCGGTAATTACCACGGTATTGCTGCCCGGTTTAAGCAACTGCCTTTGTATACTGAAGCGATTGCCTTTTAGTTGTTGCGGCAACTCTGTGGCAACTACCTGGTTGTTGATGCGGATGGTTTGGGTAACGCCTATGCTTTTGTAAATGAATACCACACTATCGCCGGTAAAACTGCCGGGTAAATCAAAACTTCCCTGAAAACGGTAGCTGGTATCCTGCTTATTTTCTGTGCGTGCTTCGGCTTTCAACGGCAGGTTTATCTGTTCCTCTATAAACTGCTCTTTTTCCCGAGAGGATGGATTGCCATTGCCCACGCCTATTATTTTACCGGGGCCGGTTATGGTAAACACCACTTCATTAGCCGCATCAGGCACCGGGTAGCCATTATTATCGGTGGCAGATACTGTTAGTACAGCTATATCTCTCCCATCTGCTTTTAATTGGCTGTTGTGTGCCTCCAAAGCCAGCCGCGCAGGCTGGCCGGAAGTATGTATGGTTTCTGTAATGGTTTGCTGCCCTTTGTTATACCCTACTGCCTGTAACATGCCTGGCTGGTAGGGCAGCTGCCATTCCAGATGGCCGTTGCGCTTCATGGTTTTGCGGCCTTTGCTAACACCGTTCAGCAGCAGCTCCACCTCTTCACAATTGCTGTATACCCATACATCTGTGGGTTTGCCCTCCTGCCCCTGACGGTTCCAGTGTGGCAGCAGATGAATAACGGGTGTATCCCGCCACCAGCTTTTGAGGTAATAGTAATTGTCTTTGGGAAAGCCGCAGATGTCCATCATACCGAAATAAGAATTCACCGAGGGCCAGCCATAAGGCGTAGGCTCTCCGCGATAGTCAAACCCCGTCCATATAAACAGCCCTGCCAGATAAGGCCGGTCTGCATAAAAATTCCACCCCTCTTCAATACTGAAAAACGAAGGGCGTGGCTTTTTATCGTAGGCTGCAATATGTTGCTGCGCGGTGTCGGTAGTATAAATGCCCCGGGTAGAAAAGGTAGACCCCTCTTCTGTGCCCATGGCAGGCTGCTGCGGAAACTGGCGGTGGTGTGCTTCAATATCTCCGTTGCCCATATAGTTATACCCCATCACCTCCAGCACATTGCTGATGCCGCTGCGGAAGCCACCGCTGATACCGGCTGTTACCGGGCGGGTACTATCCATGCTTTTTACATAAGCCTGCATAGTTTGCGCTATGGTGGCCCCTATCTGGTTGTTTTCGATACGCCATTCTTCATTGCCTATTGACCAGCAGAACACCGAGGGGTGATTTCTATCGCGTATCAGCATGCGCTTCAGCTCGCTCATTGGCTGGCCGGTAGTACCCATCAGCCGGTTTTCATCTATCACCAGTATGCCCAGTTTATCGCACAGGTCCAGTAACTCCGGTGCAGGCGGATGGTGCGAGCAACGGTAAGCATTGACGCCCATTTGCTTTAATGCCTTCAGGCGATATTCCAGCAAAGCATCCGGTACTGCTACGCCTACGCCTGCATGATCCTGATGGTTATTTGTGCCTTTTAGCTTTACAGCCTTGTTGTTAATAAACAATCCTTCTCTGGCATCGAAACGGATGGTACGGATACCCACTGCGGTACTCAGCTTATCGGTTTCTTTCCCGTTAGTCTCCACAATGGTTTCCAGTGTATACAAATACGGAGCATCGGGACTCCATAGCCTGGGCTGAGGCACCTGCAGGGTAACCTGTTGTTGAGCCGCCGCCAACGCCCCCACTTTAGCAGCAGCTATTTTTTTTTGCTGCACCAATGCACCCGCTGCGTTGTATAACCGGGTTTTGAGCGTGTATGTCTGCGGAATAGTATGCTGGTTGCGGATAGCCAGCCCCACCTGCACCACTGCCTGCCGTGGCTGTACGGCAGTGGTTACTACCAGTCCGTTCTGTTCCAGATGCAGGGGCGCATATTTCTGCAACCATACATGGCGGTAAATGCCTGCCCCTTCGTAAAACCACCCTTCCTCCATAGTGGCATCGGCACGTACAGTAATTACGTTTTCGCCGCCATATTCCAGATAATCGGTGATATCGTATTCAAAGCTCAGATAACCGCTGGGTTCGGTGCCCAGATAATGCCCATTGATGAATACCTGCGCATTGCGGAAAACGCCATCGAACAGAATGGCTATACGGCGGCCTTTATCAGCAGCCGGAATGGGGAAGGTTTTGCGGTACCAGCCGATGGAGCGCTCCGGAAAAGCGCGGCCTATTTTTTTAAAACCATGGCTAAAGCTACCTGCAGGGTCTACATCCTGCTCTGCCGCCCAATCGTGTGGCAGTTGTAGCTGGCGCCAGGGCCTGTCGTCAAAAGCCGGGTCTGCCGGTCCATCCCCATACCCTGCTTTGGCCAGGTAAGAAAAATAGCTGGTGGCAAAACCAAAATCTTTCACGGGGTCGGAAGGGTGCCCAAAAGCAAATTTCCAATCATCATCCAGCAGTAGTTTTTCTCTTCCGGCAGGCTTTTCCTGACCAAAGGCACAGGAAATAAGGCATATACACAGGAGGGCAACATTGGCAAGGCGATTCATATTAACAGGCATAGTACCGGTAAATTCCGCTTTTTTCCCGTATTCAAAGGCAGGCGGCTGATATTCTACAACAATCGGCTAAATTTTTATCATTTTTTTCGTTTGCCTTCCCCCGTTTTTACGTTTCAATGATCTTATTTATATACTCTGTTTCTGGTTAAAAACGGAGCAGTCTGACATAAAGCCTAACCTTGCCCCATTATCAACTATTTAAAAAACGGGATGGTTGTTAACCTATGTTTACACTATCACTTATTCGTTCCCCTTTTCAACAGTACCATACCCCATTCTTCAACCCTGCATTTCCCCGCCTTTGCCATAAAACCGGACATGTTTGTAACAAAAACGTACACCTTCCCCTCGCACTTTCACCCTAACCCTTTGTTTATCAGCCCCCTGTTATTTGGTAGCCGATTTGCCGGTTGTAAGTCAACAGCAAACTCAAAACTGCAACTATAATGGGAAACTATTTTGCCATTGCCTGGCGCAACCTAAAGCAAAACGCATCCTACACCACCATTAATATAGGCGGCTTATCGCTGGGCATAGCCTGTGCATTGCTGATTTATACTGTGGTAAGCCACCAGTTGCAGTTTGACAATTTTCATCCCGACAGGGACCGCATTTACCGCACTGTAAGCATTTACACTACCGATGTAACCGAATACCAGTCTGGCGTACCCCAGCCTCTGGGCAAAGCCTTTACGCATGAATTTGATTTTGCAGAAAAAGCAGCAATGGTAAATACGTACCAGGATGCGTTGATTTCCCTGCCTGACCGTGCAGGAATTAAGTTTGAAGAAGCCTCCGGCGTAGCGTACGCGCAACCCGCCTTTTTTGACATATTCCACTTTCCGCTTTGGAAGGGTGATAAAAATACCGTCATCAGCAGCCCCCATACGGCTGTTATTACCCGGCAACTGGCGCAGAAATACTTTGGTACCGAAGATGCCATTGGCAAGGTGATACGTTACGACAACAGAACCAACTTTACCATTACCGGCATACTGGAGAACATACCTTCTAATACCGACCGCAAGCAGGAGATTTACCTTTCGTATGCAAGCATGCGCGAGAAAAGCGCCTGGCTATCCAGCGATAGCAGCTGGGGCAGCGTACGCAGCTCCATGAACTTTTTTGTACGCCTGAAACCCGGCATCACCGCTGCGCAGGTAAATAAGGCTTACCCCCTGCTGATAAAAAAATACATGGATGAAGAAGATGTAAAGACCTGTACGTTTGTGCTGCAGCCCTTATCTGATATTCATTTTAATACTACATATGATGGCTATACCAACCGCAAATACCTTTGGGCCCTATCGCTGATAGGTATTTTACTAATTGTTACTGCCTGTGTAAACTTTATAAACCTGGCCACCGCCCAGGCCCTGAAACGTGCACGGGAAGTAGGTGTAAGAAAAGTACTGGGCAGCACCCGCGTACAACTGTTCCGCCAGTTTATGACAGAAACAGCACTTATCTGCTGCTTTGCTGCCCTGCTGGCTTATGGGCTGGCGCAGCTGAGTATGCCACTGATGAACCGGCTGTTTGGTCTGCGCATGTCCTTAAGCATGCTGCAACACCCATCGTTGCTGTTGTTTATGGTATTGTTGCTGATTGTGGTTATTTTTTGTTCCGGCTTCTACCCCGCTATTGTACTCACCCGCTTTCAGCCGGTAGCTGCCTTAAAAGGCAAGCTTACTCAGAAACATATCGGCGGCTTTCCGCTGCGGCGTGTGCTGGTGATAGCCCAGTTTGGCATCAGCCAGATGTTGATTATAGGCAGTCTGGTAATTATGAGCCAGATGCGCTACAACACCACTGCCGACATGGGTTTTCACAAAAATGGCATTGTAATGGTGCCGCTGCCCCCTACAGATAAAGACAAGCAGCACACGTTGCGCACCCGCATACAGCAACTGAGCGGCGTAAAAAACATCAGCCTTTGCGTACAGGCGCCTGCCTCCTCCTCTAACAACTATACCGGCCTACGCCTGAATGGCGAAGCCAAAAACCGCAACTGGAGTGTTAACATGAAAGAGGTAGACCAGCAATACGCTACTGTATTTGGTTTGCATTTTATAGCTGGCGGCAACTTCCTTAGCAACGATACCCTCTCCGGCATTATTCTGAACGAAAATGCGGTAAAAAAACTGGGCTTTACCAACGCCCGCGAAGCCATAGGCCAGGTAGCCATACTAAACGGTGACGTGTATACAGCACCCATTACCGGCGTAGTGAAAGACTTCAACAACCACTCCCTCCGCAGCACTATGGAACCGGTAGCGTTGGTGCTAAGCCCGAAATATTACCGCAACTGCGCCATCAATCTTAACATGGCCTCTGCACACAATACCCTCGCGGCCATAGACAAAATATGGTCGGAAACTTTTCCCAACCACCTGTATAAATATGAGTTTTTAGATGACCGCCTTGCAAAGTTTTACGAGCTGGATACCATTATGCTGCGGTTTGTACAGATATTCTCTTTAATAGCCATTTTCATAGGCTGCCTGGGGTTATATGGCCTGATTGCTTTTATGGCCGCGCAGAAGAACAAAGAGATTGGCGTAAGAAAAGTGCTGGGCGCGCACCTGGCAGATATACTCTGGATGTTTGGGCGTGAGCTGGCGGTGCTGCTGTGTATTGCGTTTGTAATAGCAGTGCCTGTGGCGTGGTGGGTGATGAACAGATATCTGCAGGAGTTTAGTTACCGGATATCTATAGGGCCGGGGATATTTGTAACGGCGATGTTGTGTAGTGTGGGGATAGCGGTGTTTACGGCGGGGTACCGGTCGTTTAAGGCAGCGATTTTATCGCCTTTGAAGAGTTTGCGGGCGGAGTAGTGAATGTAACCGGCATCATGGTTAGTTTAAATGCCAATAAATATAAAACTGGTAACACCTTCGTTGTGCCGTAACAGAACCGGAGAATATTAAAAAGCCCTCAGTGTTCCGGAGACAGAAATAGGAATACTTTCAGCTGCCTGAACAGTTTTCAAATTACTAATCCGGTTACTGTGCATGGTATTTCCGTTACTGTACACGGCATTCTGGTTACTATAGGCGTCAATTCCGTTACTGCACATGGAATTTTCGTTAACCAAAATTCCAATTTGGTTAACACACATACCAATTACAGTAACCAACATGAGAATTTTGTTAACCAAATTCCCGTTCCCGTCAACCAACAAATGGTTTAAGTAAACCAAATTATCATTCACATTAACGGATATGAAAAGTTTGTTAACCAAATTTCCGTTTCGGTTAACAAATACGACGTTCGCAGTAACCAGATTATCATGTACAGTAACCGAAAAGAGAATTTCGTTAACCAAATTTCCATTCCGGTTAACAAGCATCAGGTTTACAGTAACCAAACTATCAGTTACGTTAGCAGAAAAAACGTTAGAGCAACAGAAATACCGTCAAAGGAGATAATATTCAGCGCAAAACAACTTACTACACCGCTCCATAAATCAGGTATACTTATTGAAGCCCGGTAAGTATGCAATCTATAAAAATACTCAAAGCCGCTGCTGTACTTGCCATTCCTGTGCTGCTGATTGCCATTCTGGTGGCAGGTAAGCCCTTTTTTGTTCCCATTTGTTTTGCCGGGCTATTGGCTATGTTGTTGCTGCCTGTTGCCAGGTGGTTGCAGCGGAACGGCTGGCCGCCGGTTGTAAGCATTTTGTGTTCTATGCTGTTGCTGGCTTTGGCGCTGGCGGGTATCGTGCTGTTTATCAGCTGGCAGGTATCGGATATTGCGGAAAATGCCGGTAAGCTGGAGCAGGAAATAGCGCGGCGTTATCAGGAGTTGCGTACGTATATAGCTACTGAATATGGCATTTCACCTGAAAAGCAGCAGCAGATGCTGAAGGAGCAGCAGTCTGGCTCTTCGGGTAAAGCTGCCAGTATAATAACCGGGATAATAAGCGGGTTGGGCTCTTTTCTCACTAACCTGTTGCTGGTGTTTGTATATATTTTTCTTTTTATGCACTTCAGGGGGCGGATAAAAGGATTTATTATACGCCTGGTGCCCCAAAGCTCGCAGGCAGCCGCAATAGTAACTATACAGGAAGTACAGCAGGTAATTCAGAAATACCTGGGCGGGCTGGCGCTGATGATTGCAATGCTGTGGGTAATGTATGGCATTGGCTTTTCCATTGCCGGAGTAAAAAATGCCCTGTTTTTTGCCATACTTTGTGGCCTGTTGGAAATAGTACCTTTTGTGGGTAACCTTACAGGCACGGCAGTAACCCTGTTGATGGCGCTGGTGCAGGGCGGTGGTACTAATCTGATTATTGGTATACTGGTAACGTATGCACTGGTGCAATTTATACAATCGTACCTGCTGGAACCACTGGTGGTGGGTGCAGAAGTGAATATTAACCCTATGGCCACCATTGTGGGGCTGGTGGCGGGTGAGTTTATATGGGGTATACCCGGAATGATACTGGCGATACCCCTGATGGGAATGCTTAAAATTATCTGCGATCATGTACCTGCCCTACAACCGTATGCTTACCTTATGGGGCAGGAAAAGAAACAAGATGATAAAAAGAAAAGGCAGCAGCCGGCAGATGCCTGATGCTATTGCAGAGTTGCTGCAGGCTATAATATGGTATAAAAACAAACATGCCCCGCGTGCTAAAACAGCAGCGGGGCATGTCTATTAAAAGCTATATCAGCTATTAGTTGGTTTTATCTTCATCTGCCACTGCATCTTCCCACTTATCCCACATAGCTGTAGCAGCATTGTATCCGGGATAACCATAGTTTTGAAACAGCACGCCTCTGTTGTTGGCTGTAATAACATCGTTAGGAATAGGCCACAGCAGGTTACGCTTATCTATTTTATAGTTTAACAACCTGTTGTTAGAGTTTACGCCACCTATGTTATACAACCCGCCACGCAACACAACACGTTTGTACCAGTAGCTACCACCAGCCAGGTCAGTTCCGGAAGCTTTGTCGTACGTATCTACGCTGTATACATTACCCCATTCGTCAGGCTTGCCGCTTAACGCCAGGCAATGAGAAACACGGCACAGCTCGGTACGGCGCCACTCTTCCAGGTAAAGCTCGCGGGCACGCTCATCCATAATATCGCCAATGGTAACATTGGAAGTATATAGCTGGCCACACTTTGCTCTTTTTCTTATTTCATTTACATCATCTTTTGCGGTAGCATCACCCAGATAAAACTTAGCTTCTGCGCGCAGCAGATACGCTTCTGCCAAACGATACAGGTACCAATCGGCAACACTGCCGGTAGAAGCACCCTGATACGCGTTGGTACCCAAAGCAGCTTCTGCTACCACATCTGTTATAAACAGTTTATAATGTGGCCAGTTGAACCAGCTACGGATGGTATCAGCACATAAAAGTGCGTTTGTTGTTGGGTGTCTTAATACCAGGTTCTGACCACGGTAAGAAGTAGTATTGGTAATATAACGCAGCGATGTCATATTCACCCAGTTGCCTGAAGCTCCGTTATGGCGCAGATCTATGCTATCTTCCACACCGTTTACATTCCACAGTGCATGCTCTGCAAAAGGCGTAGGACGGATGGTTCCGATACCGCGGCCCAGTGCCCGGCCAAAATCCAGATCAGCCCGGTAATTGCTGCTGTTGCGTGCATACAGGTCTAATCCATTAATACCATCCGGCGCTTTCAGGTTGCCGGAATTGTATAAAGGCCCAAAAATACGCATGGTAGCAAAGGCAATGTTTGATTGGGCACCACGGTTAGGCATACCCATAATTACCTCTGTATTGGCTGGTATCAGCTTGTTTTCGCAACGGTGTAAATCCCAGATTACGTTACGGGTAACATTCCAGGTTCTGGCTTCGCCGCCTGGATAGAAGGTGCCAAAAGTATTTTGCATTAAGGAATAGCCAGACTGGTTGATAATGATATCCAGCTGGTCTTTGGCTTTTTGCCACTGACCGGTAGCGAGATAACATTTGGCCAGCAGCATGCGGCAGGCTCCTTTATTTACAGAACCTACCTGAGTCATGTTTTTCTGCTCAGGCACCCACTCTACCGCCAACTCCATGTCTTTGGTAATCATTTCCAGAATGGCAGCCTTTTTAGTGCTTTTGTAATTCAACTTGGGCACCTCAATAATTTTGGTAATCAGCGGCACGTTACCGTACTGAAAAACCAACGCCAGGTAACGGTAGGCACGGTGAAAGTAAGCACTGCCTTTATACAGATTTTTGGTAGTCTCATTTAAACCCGCTACTCTATCGGCATAGGTAAGAATGGTATTGGCATACTTAATACCGTTATATGTTTCATCCCAGTAATGATTAATGTAGTTACCATCATTTCCTCCCGGACCTCCTGCACCACCTGTAGGTGTTAATCCATCTGCAAAGTTGAAATTTACGTTGTTACCATCCACATCACTTTTACCATAAACAGCTACATCAGACATCATGTATTCTGTACCTATTACCACAGAGTTGGTATTAGAAGAAGTATTGGTCCAGTACGAACGCAGATGGCGGTCGCAGATAGCCAAAGCTGCTCTTAAACCTGGCTCAGTGGTAAAAGTGGTGGTAGGCTCGAAAAAAGACAACGGATCGGGCTCCAGAAAGCTTTTTTTACACCCTCCTAACAGTAACCCGCCCAAAACGGCTGATACAGCTACTACCGATAACGACCTTATGCTGCTATATTTAGATAAATTCATTGCCCTTGATTTTAAAAGTTAACATTCAGACCCAGTTGAAAAATACGGGTTGCCAGGCCGCCTGTTTCAGGATCGCCATACTCCCACTCTTTTTGCCATACCGCTACGTTACGTATAGAGCCGTATATCTTCACATTAGATATATCGAATTTAGAAATCTTGTCTTTAGGGAATGTATAACCAAATGAAATACCTTCTAAACGGATAAAGTTGCGGTTATACAGTCTGCTTGCGTTAGCACCTGATGGTGTAACAGCATCCAGCCTTGCATACTTATTACTTGGGTTTTCCGGAGTCCAGTAGGGTTTGGCAAAAGTATTAAAGCCATAAGTGATTAAGGAACCACCGTTATCGTTGTTCAGGTAGTTACCGTCCAGACTTTTATGCCCCATGTAGGAATAGATGTTAACACCGATATTCCAGTTTTTAAACACGGTAAAATCGTTACGCAACTGCCAGTTAAGCGGAGGTGCTGTCTGACCCAGAAACTGCCTGTCGTTGTTGTTATACACAGGCGTTATGGTTCCATTGGCGTTTACCTGATCATCGGCAGTATAACTGTTTACTACTTTAGGATCGCCTGGTTTCTGATTGTAACGTTTAGCTTCGTCTACTTCATTTGCTTGCCAGATACCGTTGGTACGGTGGCTCCAGATGGCGCTGACAGGCTGACCAATAAACCAGCCGTTGGTTTGATCATCAATCTCTTTGGTTCCTGTAATATTACCCTGTGCATCAAGCGTGGTTTCAAACTGGTAGTACAGGTGTTTTACTTTGTTTACGTTGTAAGAAAGGCTGAGTGACGTATTCCATCTGAAATTTCTGTTCTGAATATTGGCAGAACTGATAGAAAATTCAAAACCTCTGTTCTGCACCTCACCCAGGTTGGTGGTAATGCTTGGAAATCCGGTAATATCGGGCAAACGCTGCGTCATAATCATGTCGTGCGTTTTCATGGTATAGAATTCCAGAGAACCTGTAATACGGTCGTTCAGGAAACCATAATCCAAAGCCAGGTTGGTGGATTGTGTTTTCTCCCACTGTAAGTTGGGGTTAGACATACGGTCTACAATCAGGTACTTCACCTCGTTCATAGTAGCACCTGTAATATAACCCATAGTAGCACCTAAACCAGAGCTGAGGTTTGCCAGTGAAATATACGGATCGGCCAGCGCACGGTTACCATTTTCACCCCATGAGAGGCGCAGCTTACCGGAGCTCATTACGTTTTTCCACTTAAAAAAGTCTTCATTGGTAAAGTTCCACGCAACAGCCAGTGATGGGAAGGTTGCGTATGGATTGTTTTGTCCGAAAGCAGAATAACCGTCACGACGCAAAGAGGCTGTTAACATATACCGGCTGTCGTAAGAATAAAACGCTCTTGCCAGTAAACCGGTAGCCGTTTGGCGGGTATCGTTGGAACTGATAGTATTATTCTCTTTTGTACCACTGCCAATATTATGAAAACCCAATGCATCAGATGGCTGAATATTACGCGCTTCAATGCGCTCCTGCCAATACTGGCGTTCTTCCGCCTCCTGTACCAGGGTAACCGTTACACGGTGCTTTCCGGCAAAGGTTTGATCCATGGTAATGGTGTTATTGAGCGACCAGTCAAAGTTCTTGGCTGTTTCGCGGTCAACCCCTCTGTTTACTGCTGCGGAGTTAGGTAATGCAGCAGACATAAAGTAGCGGTTGTAGAACCACTGGTAACGTGGTGATGCGCTAAACTGGTAAGTGATGTTAAAAGGCAGTTTTACTTTTGCATTGAACATAGAGTTTAGTACGGTAAAGCCTTTTTCCAGTTCCAGATATTGCCTGTCAAAATCGTAGTTAACGCCTCTCTGCTGACCGGCATGTACGGGGTACTGTACCAGTCTTCCATTGGCATCGCGGTATTGGCTGTACGGCGCATTGCGAATCTGGTTTGCATCCCAGTAGTTTAATCCCAGGCCGGGTGTAAGTGCACCATCGCTACGATTCTGGAAGTTAATGTTGGCACCAATTTCCAGAAACTTATTCACTTTGCCTTCCAGTTTCAGGTTGGCACGTGCGGCTTTATAATTATCATATTGTACAGCACCTTCGTTACGCAGGTAACCGGCAGACATATAATAATTCATTTTGTCGCTGGCGCCTGAAATGCTCATATTATAATCCTGGTTAATACCAGTGCGGAAGGTGTGCTTGTACCAGTCAAAAGTATTACCCGCCAGGTAGTTGTTCAGCACATCTGCTTCCAGGCCAAGGCGTTTGGCATAAATGCTGGCATCCGATTCGCCGGCGGTATTAGGGGTATAAGCGCGCCACTGATCCAGCGTTACGCCGTATTTACCCAGGTTTGCCGGGTTATCATAAAAGCCATATTTACCTGCGTTGGTAGAAGCCTGGTAGGCTTCGTAATTGCCAGTGGTAGGGTTAATACCATAGGAATCTTTTTTATACCAGTCTTCACGGTATTTTATATAGGCATCAGGCCCAAACACCTCGCGGTAAGCACTTTTAGTGGTAGCGCCGTAGTTGGCACTGATGTTTACCACCGGCTTGCCAATTTTACCTTTTTTGGTAGTGATAATAATAACACCGGTAGCTGCTCTTGAACCATACACCGCTGCAGCAGATGCATCTTTCAATACATCAATCTGGCTGATATCATCGGGGTTAATCTCCGATAATTCACCATAAAACAGCATACCATCCAGAATAATCAGTGGATCGTTATGCCCACCAGCAGTATAAAGAGAACGCTGACCACGGATCTGCATGCTACCACCACCTTTTGCGGAGGGGTCGTACCCAACCTGCAAACCAGGCGTACCGCGCAGGATGTCCTGCACAGTGTTAGGGTTTTCATTGGCCAGGCGCTCCGGACGTACCTGTACCACCGAACCGGTAAGGTCTTTCTTTTTCATAGAACCATACCCTACTACCACCACATCGTTTAAAGCAGATGCGGTAGATTTCAGGCTTACTGTAATAAGATCGCTACCGGTAACGGTAACTTCCTGGCTGGCGTAGTTTATGTGCGTAATTACCAAAACTGCGCCCGCAGTTGCCTGAATAGAGAAACTACCAGACGAGTTGGTTATTGCATTGGCAGTTTTGCCTTTTACTTGTACCGTTACATCGGCAATTCCGTTGCCGAGCGAGTCTAACACCTTGCCATTCACTTTTGCGTTTTGCGCAAGCACGAATTGAGGCAGGGTTAACAGAAAGCAAAACAAAATGAACCCGCCGGCTTTTAGCAGCGCAGCCCCATTTTGTTTACAGGACAGATTTTTAAGCATAATTGTTTTTTTAATGGCAGAAGAACGGTTACACTCTTTTAAACAGACGTTTAATAATTGACGCCGATTGCAAATAATCAGCAGAAGTACACAACGCAGGTAATCTTGGTAAATACGCAAAGCTTCTTATACAACACATACGGCAATTATTTTGGCGGTAAATCTGCAGGCACCCCTTAAAAGAGCAGCTTGCAGCGCTACTGCAAAGTAGGCGCGAAGGGGGTAAATCCGTGGGGGGTAAATTTGCTAATTAAGGGGGGTAAACCTATAATTTACAGCACATAACAGGGTGCCCCCTGCCTGTAAGGGGGGCCATGGGGCTGTAAAGTGTTAAACGCACACAGCATATCTGGTAACCAGGTGCCGGGTATGCAGGTTATCATATTTAATTATATCTGAATTTGAGAAGTGAGCCTGTACAGCCGAAAGCAAACATCCCTTACATACTGTGTAAACAAAACAGAATGTAAGGGATGCAATGCAAAATACGGGCACTTATTTATCCAGTGCCTCTTTTATACAGGCACCAGCCTGTAACAGGGCTGTTTTAACGGCGGGTACCGTTGCAATAGGGTTGAGTAGCCCGTAATCGTGAATAAGGCCACCGTATCTGGTAAGCGTTACGGGTACACCAGCCTCATTCAGCTTCCTGGCATAGGCCTCCCCTTCATCGCGCAGCACATCGTTTTCCGCAGTTTGTACCAGTGCCGGCGGCAAACCTGTGAGTTGCTCAATAGTAGCCTGCAACGGAGATGCATAGCGTTCCTTCCGCTTTTCTTTTTGCGGCAGGTAATTATCCCAGAACCACCTCATCATATTACGGGTAAGAAACCTTCCCTCCGCCAGCTGTTTGTACGATTCTGTATCAAAATCGGCATCGGTAACAGGCCATAACATCACCTGTAGTTTAAAGGCAGGGCCTTTTTTGTCTCTAGCCATCAGCGCCACAGCGGCCGTCATATTCCCTCCCACACTGTTACCCGCGATAACCATATTGTTACCGTTTACCCCTATTTCGCTGCCATGGGCTTGTACCCATTGGGCAACAGCATAAATCTGGTTAATGGCTACCGGATACTGCGCTTCGGGCGATGGTGTGTAATCCGGGAAAACAGCTACTGCCCCGCTGGCCACCACCAGATCGCGCACCAACCTGCGGTGGGTGGGATAATCGCCCAGCACCCATCCGCCACCATGAATGAACACAAACACGCCTCCACCGGTTTTTACCTTTTCCGGTTTCACCACATGAATTTTTACGGTGTGACCATCCTGTGTAATCAGCCGCTCAGACTCTTCAATACCTGATACATTTACAGCCACGGATTGCTGTGCCCCTTCCAGCACTTTCCGGGCCTCTGCCGGGGATAGCTGCTCCAACGGCTTTCCGCCGCTGTTATTTAACGCCTTTAAAAAAGCTCTTACCTCCCGGAATATCTTAGGATCGTTTTCCGGTTTACCTGTGTAATGGTTGCTTTGCTGCATGGTGTTTGAGTTTAAAACAATGAATAATAAGGCTGTTACAGACAGCGTTGACACAAATTTCTTCATAGCTCTGTTTACTTCACACATAGCCAGCAGCATGCCCGGTTGCTAACATACTGCTACCGAGGGCGCAACGCATAACAATTGCCAGGCTACTTCCGAAATATCGGGAGCCGCAACGAAATACCAGACAGTTTACTACTGTGGCAACTGAAACGAAATGTGAATATGCATGCCATCGTTTGCAGTTATATGTAATTGGCCACCCATATCTTCTGTAAGTCCCTTCAGCAGATCCATCCCCATACCAGCTCCGGAACTGCCTGGCAGCACTGGTGACATGCCCGTTCCGTTATCTGCAATTTCCAGCACCAGGTCTGAGCCGCCCTCCACCTTAAGCGCAATACGGATAAGCGCTTCATTGGATGCAGGAAACGCATACTTAATGGCGTTGGTAATTGCCTCGTTTATAATAAGACCAATATTAACCGCAAAGCGGTGATGGAGGGAGATTTTTTCAATATCCAGCGCAAACCTCACCTGATTACGTATACCATAACTGTCCCGCAGATAATCCATCAGCTCGTAAATATATTCGGGCATATAGATATCGGAAGACTCTTCTGACTGATAGAGTTTCTGATGTACCAGTGACATAGATTGTATACGGCTCTGGCTTTCTCTGATGGCCATAGATACCGGGTTCTGGTTATCGCCAGAGTAACTGCTTTGTAATTCCAACAGACTGCTTACCATATGAAAATGATTTTTTACCCGGTGGTGTACTTCTTTTACCAGCCACTCTTTTTCTGACACCAACCGCTGTAGCTGTGTATTCTGTGTTTCAATAGTTTTATTGCGGTTTTGTTTTAAACGAAACAGATGATATACCAGCGCCAGCAGCGCTGTTAATATTACCACCCCTGTAGCAGTGATATTTCTGATAAGGGTAGCCTTTTCCAATGTGCTTTTCTGTAGCTGATTCTTCTGGTTCAGCATAAGGATATCCTGATCGCGTAGCTTGATTTCGTTTTTAGATTTTTCAGTTTCATAAGTCAACTGTAACTCTGACAGCTGTTTTTTGTTTTCCAGCGTGTATAGCGAATCTGAGATTTTATGGTATTTTATAAGGTTGACCAGCGCCTGCTGGTAACGACTCTGTGCCGTATCCAGCCTGAATTGCATGTGAGTGACAGTTTTTGCGTACTCCCTGTCGCCCGTAACGTGAGCAGCGGAATCCATTTTTTTCATATACAGACTTGCCTGGTCAAGCTTTTGCTGAGCCAGGTATATCCTGAAGAGTATGCTATAACAATTTGCTTTTTCGTGAAGAGAAACAGCTGCAGTTTCAATTAATACAGCCACCCTGCCTGCATACTGTTCAGCAAGTGCATAATTTTTCATCCTTGCATATACATACATATAACAAAATGGAACAATAGCTACACATTCTTTAGGCGGCGCCGTAACATACTGCTGTGGCAAAGACCGGAGGAGATTTAATGCATCCTCCGGCTTATTCAGAAATACATAAGCGTTTACGCAATTATATAATACTGTAAGAACAGCGTTAGCATCCTTAAACTTCAGGGCTATGCGTAAGGCTTCCAGCAGATAAGGAATACCGCTTTCAAACTCTCTCGCATTTATCATCAGACTTCCAATGCGGTTGTTCATCTGGCACAATACAAATGAGGTATCATTCGCAGCCCTTGCCTCCTTCAGGGCCAAAAGAAAATAAGATAACGCCTTCTTATCATCGTTCAATTCTTCATACACACTGCCATATACCATATAAACACCTGACAGGCGTTTATATTGATGCCTGTGATAAAGGGGTATTACCTGATCCAGCAGTGTCAAAGCCTGTTTATTATTACCCACCACGTTGTAAAGCTCTGCCAGATTCACTACCACACCTGCATATCGGATAGAATCGGCACACCTGGCAAGCGCCTGACAGGCCAACTCTGTCCAGCGTATCTTTTCCTTAGCTTCTTCCGCCTCACTGAAACCATAATAATCTGCTACGCCCAGATAGGCTCTACCCAGCAGCAACTGATCCGAACCCGCTTTCAGCATTTCCAGCGCTTTCAGTACCAGCGCCTTGCCATTAGCCAACTGGTGTTTTTCTTTTGCCAGATAACTTTTCACCAGTAACAAATAAGCTCCAGCTTCCTGAACCGGCCTTTCTGCAAGCAGTCGATCGGCTTTATATAAATAAGCTTCTGCTTTATCTATATCTGCCTTGTTTTCATCCGGCTTTAAAATATGATGTTCCGCCAGCTCACCGTATAAGCGTATGCGATCCGCATCTGTTCTGCTTGCAGCAAGCACCTTTAAGAGCGAGTCTGCTTTTGTATCGCGTGTAGCTTGTGCTGTTGCCTTCACAGGTAGTAAACAACAGTACAACATAGCTGCCAGTACAGTTATGGTCTTCATAGCATATGATTTATGGGTCAGTTATTGTATTTTTATACAGCCTGTCTGCGGGCAGTAAAATCCTTTATCTTGAAAGCAAAAATTCTCATTGTCGAAGATATTTTTATTGAGGCACAAAGCCTGAATGTAATTCTAACCGCAGCGGACTATATTACCTGCACTATAGCCCGTTCGGTACCTCAGGCACTGACTATTCTGGAAAAAGAAAAACCAGATATAGTACTATTGGATATCTGCCTTCACGGTGCCGAAACCGGCATAGATCTGGGCCATATACTGCATGAGCGCGATATTCCTTTCATTTACCTCTCAGCCAATTCCGGCCGTAAAAGCCTTGAACAGGCAAAGGTTACAAAGCCCTATGGCTTCATGGCCAAGCCCTTCAGGGCCAGAGATGTATTGAATATGCTGGATGTAGCATTATATCTGCACCGGAACAGGCCTGAGGAAAAGCAGGAAAGCCGCGGCAGAAAAGCAGTAATGAATAACCTGCCACCAGAGCTTACCCACCTTACCAGTAAAAGCAATGCCTTTGTTACTGCTATGGAAAGAGCCATGAATGTGAGCAGTTGCGACACTTCTGTACTGATACTGGGCGAAAGCGGCACGGGCAAAGGCGTAATGGCCGAAGCCATACACCAGCTGTCTGCACGCAAACACAAACCTTTTATAGCCGTAAACTGCGGAGCCATACCCGCCAACCTGATTGAATCGGAGCTGTTTGGTCATGAAAAAGGTGCGTTTACCAGTGCTATCGCCAGCAAATGCGGCAAATTTGAACAGGCCAACGGAGGTACGCTGTTTCTGGATGAAATAGGCGAACTGCCGCCAGAGCTGCAGGTAAAGTTTTTACGGGTGTTACAGGACAGAGAGGTAGAGCCGATTGGCGGCCATACACGAAAGGTTGACATACGTATTATTGCAGCCACCAATAAAGACCTGGAAGAAGAAGTAGCCAGCGGCCGTTTCAGAATTGACCTGTTTTACCGCCTGCATGTTTTTCCTGTTACCATGCCCCCCTTGCGAGAGCGGCAGGAAGATATACCCCTGCTGGCCAGCTATTTTCTGCAGAAGTACAGCAGCATGAAAAGTCCAACCCCGCTGGAGTTATCTGCCAAAGCTATGGCGCAACTCACCAGCTATCTGTGGCCGGGCAATATACGGGAGTTGGAAAATACGATACAGCGGAACATAGTAATGGCAAAGGGGCAGGTAATTGAAACGCTGGAGATGCCCGCATTTAAGAAGCTACATGTTACAGACAGCGCCCGCGTAAACGGAAGGTTTAAAACCATAACAGAAAACGAGCGCGACCATATTATAGAAGTACTGCAAAGCTGCAACGGAAAAATAGCAGGCAAGAACGGCGCTGCGGATATTCTGAACATCAACGCCAACACACTCAACTCAAGAATGAAAAAACTGGGTATTGACCGACTGTTAACCTCTGCTGAAAAAGATACGTAAAACAGGAAGGCTTTATACCAGCCTTCCTGTCGGTAGTGTGATAGAATAACCTTAACCAGCTATCGTCTTAGCCGTTTGCCGGAAAGCTATTTTACCCAGATGTGCCTGCCCCAATGGTACCAGTGCTGATTGCGGTACTACCGTACCCATATAAGCAGATTGATTATTGGTTACCACCTTAGCAGCAGAAGCGGTTAAAGCAAGATACTCCTGCACAAAAGCATCGATGGTTTTACGCTCGGGGCCTGCAATTTCGGTAATTCCGTTGGCAGGTACTTCAGTAGCAAAGGCAGCCACAAAAGAAGCCACTTCTTCCGTAGCTATCGGCTGAAAATCCAGCGTGGAAATATGTACTTCACTGCCAGCCGTTGCTGCCTGTACAATAAAAGGCACAAACTCCTGAAACTGTGTACTGCGGATGATGGTGTAAGGCAAACCAGATTCTTTAATTAGCTGTTCCTGTAAAAGCTTGGCCCTCATATATCCCATTGCGCCCATTCTGTCTGCCCCTACAATAGACAAACACAGATAATGCTTTACCCCGGCAGCCACAGCCGCAGGCAACAGATGGCCGCCTGCGGCACGAAAAAAGCCCAGGGCAGTTTCATCGTCAAATGCTCTGGAATTAGAAAGGTCTATTACCACTTCTACCCCCTTCATAGCTTCCGCCACTCCTGCCCCGCTTGACGCATCTACCCCCGTTGCGGGCGCACCCACCACCACCTCATGACCTGCCGCCTTTAGTTTGTTTGTTACATTAGAACCAATCAGGCCTGTTCCACCGATAATTAAAAACTTCATGTTTTCTTTTTTACAAAAGTTGAAAGGATTTGATAACAGATCTGGTAAGCCATTAGAGTGCCCGATCTCTATCTGCCTGGTTTTCAGCACAACGCGGCGATGCCGCTATGCGGCACTCACGATATATCAATACTGTTTACGTAAACCGGGCAAACGCAGGCAATGGTTTAACCAACTGCCTTTGCATAGACCTGTGTAGGTGTAACGCCAAACTGTTGTTTGAATACATAGGAAAAGTGCGACAGATCTTCAAACCCCAGCTCCTGATACACATCACTGGCATGCAGATGGTTATTGTGAATTAAAAAATAAGCCTCGTTAAGCCGTTTGCGCTTAAGCCATATAGCAGGTTTTTCACCAAAGGTTTTCTGAAAATCTCTTCTGAAAGAAGACAGGCTGCGGCCGGTAAGAAATGCAAAGCGCTCCAGACTTACATTAAACCGGAAGTTTTTATTCATAAACTCACGCAGGTCTATTTTCTGGGGAATACCATAGTCGAATAATACCTGCGCCAGCGATGCATCTGTTTTTAACAGTATCAGCAGTAACTCCTCCCTTTTAACATCCGCAAAAGCTTCCTCCAGCTGCTCACTGCTACCCAGGTAGGGTTCCAGTGAAGTAATAAAGCTTTCCAGCCATTTGTTTTTCTGCACAAACAGAAAAGCCGCATCGTTACCGGCAGCAGCCTCTTGTTCTTTATTCCATTCAGGGTGGCGTTTCTGAAATTGTTTCAGAAACGCCTCGTCTAAAGCAATTACCACTTTTTCAAATGCATCATCTTCTCTGTACTTGATATACCTTACCAGCTGGTGTTTACGGGCAATTACAAAGTTACCGGGCTGCACGGTATGCTTTCCTCCCCCATCATACACCGCCATAGCACCGCGATGGATGTACAGGAAGAAGTGTTCTTTTATCACATGCTCCGCCGATATCTCCGGGCCTAAATGACACGACCCCAGTTTTCCAGACTCCAAATGATTTGATTAATGGTTTGAGTATGCAATTTACGGCTTGTAAAAGCTATCTGCACCCGCCAGAATGGCCTCTTCTTTCGGGCGGGCGTGCCAGTTCAGCATCTTAGCCGCTTTTGCGGCAGAAATGTGTACGTAAAGGCTGTTATCTACTGGTTGCAGATCGGCCATACGGCCAGCCAGCTGCGGACGTTCTTTTTTAATAAGTGCTGCTACGTCTGCAAAACTCATAGCACCTTCTGAGGTGGCAAGAAAACGTTCACCCGCAGCGGCAGGGTGCAACATAGCTTTGATATGAATATCTGCCACATCTCTTACATCCACTACGCCCATGGTAAACGGAGGCGTTTCTGTAATCTGCCCTTCCACTATACCCGTTATTACCGTATCTAATGAAGCGGAAGATATGCCACCCAGTGCCGGCCCGAAAATACCAACGGGGTTAATTACGGATAGTTCCATATCACCCCCCTCTTTTTCCATGAAATCCCAGGCCGCTTTCTCCGCAATAGCTTTAGATCGGATATAGGCTCTGTTGGGCGTTTCCGGCTGTGTCCAGTCGCTCTCTGTAAACACATATCCCGGTGTGTTATTGCTGTACCCTACTGCGGCAAACGAAGAGGTAAGTACCGTACGCTGTACGCCTGCCGCAACAGCTGCTTTTAACACCCGCAAGGCGCCATCTCTGGCAGGTATAATCAGTTCATCCGGATTTTCGGGTTCTGCGGCAGGAAAGGGAGATGCCACATGCAGTACATACCTGCAGCCAGCCACCGCTGCTGCCCAGCCTGCGTTGCTGTTTAAATCTGCTTCAAAAAAATGAATCCTGCCGGTATGCGCTATTCCTGCCTCCTGCAATGCTTTTACCACGACGTCTTTTTTCTGCATTGTGCGTACAGTAGTGTTAACCGTATACCCCTGCTGTAAAAGCTGTTGAATGGTATGTATTGCCACAAACCCGGTACCGCCGGTAACCAATACTTTTTCCTGTTTCATATTCTGTTATTTACAGCATCAAAATTAGTTGCCTGACTGTGGAGCCACTTTGCTGTAAAAGTCAATTTTGCTTTGCCAAAAACGTCAGCAGGCACCGCTAATAATCCATCGTAATTACCGACTCCGCCACCATGGTCTGTTTGCGGAATACTGAAAAGTTAAGTCCGGCATTCTGTTTAAAGAATTTGCTGAAATGGGCCATATCGGTAAAACCGAGGTACCAGGCTATTTCTTTTGTACAAACATCCGTGTACTTCACCATTCTTTTTACTTCCAGAATAATGCATTGCCTGATATGATACCCGCAGCTGTAACCAGTATGCTTTTTTACAATGGAATTGAGGTAATTGGAAGTAACCGCCAGCTGGCTGGCATAATCACACACCATCAGCTTTACATTTACTTCCTTTTTGAGCAGGCCCAAAAAACGTTCTACCAGTGCTATATCCCTCGACTTATACGTACAAACAAACTCCGCCTCAAAACGCCGCGATAACCCAATAAGAAAGGCGTTGAGATACATACGCAGCATCATATTCTTCAGGGGTAATTCATTACTGTACTCTTCTGCTATTCTATCTGCCACTACCTGCAATTCAGCTGCCAGATCCTCAGCCACGTTTGCCCCCCGTATATACCTGAACATTCTGATAAGCGAGCTGGTAAACTCCGCCTCGTTACCCGGCGCTGTAATACCCAGAAATGCATCGTTAAAAGACAGGTAGTACCCCTGCAGGCCGGTAGTTGCCTGGCAATGAAACGGACTACCTGGTCTGATGCAAAACACAGTCCCATCTGCTATAGGCCAGCTATTGATATTGATAGAAAATGTGCCGCTTCCATTAACAATCCATATAATTTCATAATTATCCGATACGCTGTTAAGCCCTTCCATTACAGTATCCGGATGAAAACAATTCAACGACTTCAACTCAAACACAGGCTGACCGGAACAGGCGCCTGTATGAAAACGGGTTTTGGTTAGTGACTGCATAACGTTACGTATTTGGTTAGTAGTTTTTACCAATTACGTGCCTGCCTGAAAGCAGTATGAGTATCAGCCATTTACCCGTTATAACATCCTGTATCCCACGAAATATCAATAACCGGCTCCGAAATATCGTATTACCCTAATTTCATTTCGTAAATGTGCAGAGATTACGGAATTTTGCGGCGGACACGAGATTGTGAACAGTAAGGGTCTTGTGCAAATGATTATGGAACAGGTTATCCACTCGCTGAACAACAAAAAGAACATTTTTACAGATCGTTTCGGGCATTTGAGTTATCCGGATGTATCTGCTACAGAAGCTTCGTTATTACAAAAGCAGCATCCGGGGCATGCGTTTATTGTTTACGGCGGCTTAGCGCCTGGCGGTATGCATTACAACTTTATCAAAAACATCAGGGGCCAATGGCAACAATGCACTATACAGGGCAGGCTTGAAAACAAGGGCTGGGGTGCCGACCTGGGTTATGCGGGCTACCGCACAGCCGGTGAAGAAGAAGCACAGGCCATAACCGCACACATTCTGTTTTCAGAAGATATGGGTCACCACTGGCAGCGGCTGGATGAATTTGTAGGAGAAGGTTATATAAGACAGCTTACACGCTATACCCTGGAAGACGGTACAGAAGGCGTTGGCTATGTGTATGTGGTAAGAACAGACATTTACTAACCTGGATGAAGCCACACAAACAGGAAGGGTTTATACGCTTTATGGTTCCGCTGGTGCTGGGCAATATGCTTAACCCGCTTAACTCTACCATGCTGGCAACCGCCCTTGTTACTATTTGCCAGGCTTTTGGTAAAGAGATCTCTGCCGGTGCCCTGCTTATTATTCCCCTGTATTTTACTTCCGCTATCGGGCAGCCATTAATGGGCAGGCTGGCAGATATATACAGTGCCCGGCGGGTAAGCTCCGCGGGCTATGCACTGGTATTGATTTCTGCAGGCATTGGCATTACCGCCACGCATTTCAACTGGCTTATTGTATCCCGCGTTCTGCTGGGGTTGGGAACTTCCGCCGCCTATCCCTCCTCGCTAAAACTGATACGTGAACGGTTTGAGGCCCAACAACAGGACACACCAGGCATAGCGCTGGGTATTGTAGCCGTAGCGGGGCAGGTGTCTATGGTAATGGGCCCGTTTATTGGCGGCATGCTTACCCAGTACTTTAGCTGGCAGGGTATATTTTATGTAAACATTCCGCTGGCAGGCGGGGCTTTGCTGCTATCTGCATGGCAGGGCAAAAACAAAACCGCTACGTCAACACACCAAAGCACTTCTATAGCAGCAGCCGATTTTGTAGGCATTGCCCTGTTTAGCGGTGCGCTGGCAGCACTATTATCGCTACTGCTGAGCACCCATTACTGGTGGCTGAAAAGCATAGCTCTGCTGGTATTAAGTATAGCATTTATACGGCGGGAATTGCAACACCCCACTCCTTTTATTGATATACGCCTGTTTGGCAGCAACCTGCCCATGAGCATTACCTTTATACGGCAAACCGGCATTACGTTCGTGATGTATATTGTACTGTATGCCATGCCGCAGTGGGTAGAACAAACGCGGCATATAACACCTGCCCGGCTGGGGTTACTGATGCTGCCGCAGTCTGCTGCAGCTATTTGCATGAGTTTGCTGTTTGCCCGTTCTAAAAAGGTGTATAAGTTACTGGCTATTGGCAGTGGCATGCTGGCGCTGAGTACGGCCGGTTTGTTGCTGCTGCAAGCACAGAGTACGCTTACCGCTGTTGTGGTGGTCTCCACTATTACAGGTTTAACACTGGGGCTGCTGGCTATTGCCAACCAGGGTGCTTTGTACCAGGAAACACCGGCGGGTAAAACGGGAATTTCATTTGGATTATACCGTACGGTGGGTTACCTGGGTGCCATTTTATCCGGCGTGGCGCTGAAAGTGCAGTACAAGGGCGGCGCTACTGATACGGGGTTTCATCATCTGGCGGGGTATGCCCTCTTTTCGTGTGTGCTGGTATTACTGCTGCTGATTCCTTTATACCGCCGCCCGAAGCACGCCTTGTAAAATATGTTAATTACCAGCACTGAAGCTGATAATTAACATAGCATGATTATTTAATAAATCTTATACATAAAGGATACCTGTAAAAGCCACCGTTATTGGCCTGTATGCCTGCTACCACCGCCAGTATCCAGCCCAGCAGGTTTACCAGCAGGTAAACAGAGCCGATGCCCAAACCATTACCGATAGCAGAAAAGGGGCCGCCAAATAAAAGGCCTGCACCTATAACAGGTACAAAAATGAATTTCAATATCCACGATACCAGAATTACGGTTATCTGAAAATTGAGCGATTCTTTGCCATGTTCTTCAATCTCGGGCAATTCATTCTTTTTCAGTTGCCAGGCCAGTAAAGGGCCAAGCAGACTGCCCAGTGAAAACAGTAACCCGGCCAATGCGCTGATATGGCATAACATTGACCAGGTACGTACATCTTGTTCGCGTGTTGTCATAATACAAACAGTAGCTTTAGGTTTAGAATACCTTAAAATAAGGAAAATTCTAAAACTTCACTGTAAGATTTGCGGAGAAGCTACGTGGCTGCTGCGCTGTTAACACCCCCTGACCTGCAAAATACAGGCGATTGGAAATGTTATCCAGCTTTACCGCCAGGCGATACCATCTTGCATCGTAATACACCGTAGCGTTCATAAGTGTATACGCAGGCAGGGTAAATACGCCCGTTACTGCGCTGTTGGCGGTAAGGTGTTCGCTGATGTAGTTACCACCCAAACCAGCACCCCAACCTTTGCATTTACCATTTTGCAGGCTATAGCTTACCCAGGCATTTACCAGATCGGCAGGACCGGCAGATACCGGCCTGCGGCCTTCCAGCGCTGCAATAGCTTTGGTAAGCTTGCTGTAGTTATGGCCATAACCGGCAATAATATTAAGTCCGTTAGCGGGGTTGGCAATTACTTCCACCTCATACCCACGGCTTTTCTGGGTACCATCCTGTATGGTAACATTGTAGTTTTTGTTATCGCGCACCACCACTTCTGTACGGGTAGCTTTATCCAGTTCAATGTTATAATAGCTGGCGGTTACACTCAGGCGGTTCTTCAGTACATCCAGCTTAACACCACCTTCCCACTGGTTGGCCTGTTGCGGTTTCAGCACCCCGGAAATATCGGGCAGTGGCTGTACAACAGGTGCCAGATATAAAAAGCCATTCATATAGTTACCAAATACAGACACCTTATCTTTTACCACCTGGTATACTACACCCAATCTGGTACTTACCGAAGTCTGATCAAATTTAGAATCGCGCACCATAGCACCTGCCACACGGTCAAAGGTTCCTTCGCTGTTGTAACGGTCTGCCCGCACACTGGCCATAGCATTCAAACGATCGGTAACATTAAACACATCCGATACATAGGCGCTGTAAATATTCACTGCACTGTTGTTACGGGTTAACCCGCTGGTAACTGCTGCAATACGTGCTTCTACCGCCCCGCGCGAAATATTACCATAACGGGGATCGGCCGCTACCGCACTGATGGTATCAAATGCCACATAGGCCGAGATATTGTTATTGGCTTTCTGACGCACATAATCCAACCCCACCAGCAAACGGTTGCGGAAGCGGCCAATATGAAAATCGCCGGTAAAGTTCTGTTGCAGATCCAGTGTGGTGTTGGTGGTATTGTGCATGCTTACGTTGCGCTCAATTCTTTCATCGGTATTGGCCCGGATAAAATCGTACTGATAAATACCTTCCGACTTACGGGTGTTGCTGGAGAAGTTGGTTTGCGAAGTCCACTGCTCGCTAAGCTTATAAGTAATTTTGGAGTATACGTTGGTGGTAGGCGTTTTCATAGTAATATCATTACCGGTATAACTGCGCTTCCAGTCAAAATTCAGTTCCTCCGGTGTGCGGGCAATAAACTGCCGGGTACGGTGCAGGAAAATAGAAACGGGGCTGGTGCCTTCGCCATTATAAAACATAGCATTCAGCGAAATGGACAGTTTATCAGAAGCATGGTATTCCAGTGCAGGCGCCAGCAAGGTAGTGCGGCGGAAACCGGCATCCTGAAAACTACCCTGATACTGGTAGGCAGCGTTAACACGCGCCAGCAGGGTTTTGCTGCGGTTTACCGCACCATAAACATCTGCGGTAATGCGGTTAAGATCGAAGCTACCGGTGGTATAACTGAATTCGCCCCCCAGTGTATCTACCGGTTTTTTGGTAATAATATTGATTAAGCCACCCAGGTTGGTAATAGCGCCACCATACAAGGTTCCGGAAGGGCCTTTCAGCACCTCTGCTCTTTCTACATAGGCAGGATCTATTTCGCCATTGGTTTGCATGGGCAGCCCATCTGTAAGCGCAGCTTCGGTACGAAAGCCGCGGATAGTATAAAATGATGCGCCATCGGAGTTGATGCCGCGGTTGCCCTGAATTTTATAAACACCGGGGGTGTTTTTAAGCACATTGCCAAAATCGGTAATCACCTGCTCGGCAATCAGCTCTTTGGAAACAGAAGTATACACCTGCGCATTCTCCATATTCTTCAAAGGCATTTTTCCAGCCGTTTCGCTGCTGCGGCTGGCAAACTTGTTACGCTTACCGGTAGAAACTATAATACCTTCCAGCTGCTCACTACTTTCCGTAAGGGTAAAGTTTACTGCAACAGCATTGCCTGCCGTTATCTGCACCGCCTGTGTTTGCGTTTCCAACCCTACAAAAGAAGCAGCCAGCTGATACGGCCCTTCTTCCGCTTCCAGCTGAAAGCTGCCATCTGCATGTGTAGTAGTGGTATAATGGGTGCTTTGCAGCTGTAATATAACATCAGCCGCAGGGCGCCCATCGGCAGTAACTACCTTGCCCTTTACACTGCCTTTATCTGCGGCAGTTTGAATAAATATCTGGCTGCCACTTACGCGCAGGCGCTTTAAGCGGTTGCCCAGCAGTTGCTTCAGCGCTGTTTCCAGCGGCGTATCCTGAAAGGCGGCGTTTACTTTTTTCTGCGCATCCAGCTGGTTAGAACTGTAGGAAAATGTGCAGCCCGCCTTATCGCCAATGGCAGCCAGTGCATCTGCCAGCGGCACCTGTGTTAAACGAAGGGTAATTTTAGTTTGCAACAAGCCCGCACCCTGCTGCGCATGCAGGCTTTTAAAGGGCAACACTAACAAAAAGGCCATACAAAAGGCACACAGAAACTTAATACAGTTTTTAAGCTGTTCACTTATTTGCATATTTTTATCGGGTATTTAGCTGACAGAAACCTGGTTAAATACAATCCCGGTGTAAGTTGTCCAGACGTAGCACCGGGTTTTTGTTTTATAACGGTTTAGGGTGTAACTGTTTTTATGTGAATTAATATAAATGAATTTCCTGATCGTTGATGCTGTAGCGGCATTTCACTACAAACGCAATAGCCTTTAACACCTGCTCTGGTTGCGGATTATTAAACCTTCCGGTAAACCGTTCGTGCTGCAATGCGTTGCTATCAATCACTACTTTTTTATTAAACCACCTCTGTAACAGCAATGCAGTTTCGGGCAGGGTTTTATCCTGTATCAGTAGCTGATTGCGCGTCCATGCATGATAATTGCCTGCATATACATTACGGCTACGCAGGCTGCCGCTTTGGCCAGCTACGCCCTGCTCACCTGCGATAAGCGTAATACTGCGCGCACCCTGCATATAAGGCAGACTGGTGAGCGCAACTTTCCCTTCTTCCACCGTAACCCAGGCAGCAGTATCTTCTGCATAAGCCTGCATATTAAAAGATGTACCCAGCACCTGCACCTGTGTAAGCGGGGAGTGAATAGTAAAAGGCCGCCGGGCATCTGCCACTACCGTAAAAAAGGCTTCTCCGGAAAGAAAAACATTGCGGGCCGCAGTAGAAAACTGCCTGGAATATGCCAGTTCAGAACCACTATTCAGTATTACCTGCGAGCCATCCGGCAGTTGCACGGTACGGCGTTCTCCCGCTAAGGTTTTAATGGTATCCCAAACCGCTTTAACCGCGTTCTTTTCAGCCAGCAAAGCGTTGTTTTTACCCGAACGACCGTGGTATAGAAACAGAAGCACGCCGGCTGCGACAACAAGGGTAGCCGCTGCGGTTATCCCCCCGGTAAACCAGCGGCGGCTGTGCATGGCACGCACCGGCGGCTTCTGCCTGTAATTATCTAAAGAGGTCCATATTTCCTGTTCCAGCTCCGCTTCCCGGCCAGGCAGCGGAAAATCGGCATCGTCCACCATTTCATGCCGTTCCGCCCAGGCTTCCACCGCACGCATTTGGGCGGGGCTGCAAAGGCCCTTGCGGTACCTGTTCAGCAATTCGGGCGTAATATCCATATCTGACATTTATTGATTAGTTGATTGAGGACAATCTTTCTCCCGATGAAATGCGGAATATTTTCAGAATATTTTTTTCCGGAGCAACCTGTTGGCTTCGGAGAGATAGTTTTCCACTGTTTTAGCGGATATGTTGAGGCGGGTGGCAATCTGTTGGGGTGTTAATACAGCCTGCTGACTCAGCTGATATACCATGCGGCATTTCTCCGGCAATGCCGCTATCCCTTCCTGCCACTGCTGGTATTGCTCTTTAAACCGTATTTCGTCTTCTGTAATATTGCCCTGCTGCGGTTGCATATAACCGGCGGCGGAAAGATGCTCCTGAATACGGCTCTCGCTGCGGAGGCGTTCCAGTATTTTAAGCTTGGTGGCGCGGATAAGGTAATTTTCAGCAGCGCCTTCTATAATCAGTGTATCGCGTCGCTCCCACAGGCTTTTGAATACGTCCTGCACCACTTCTTTTGCCAACTCTGCATCCTGTGTATACCGGTAACCGATGATGTACATCTTTTTCCAGTACAGTTTGTAAAGCGTTTCAAAAGAAGCAGCGTTAATGCGAATATCGCCGGTAGTCAACTTTTCTCTGGTACTCACTGCGCAGCCTGTATGCCGGCAAAAGTAGCGGAGCTGCGGAGGAAGGGTTTACGAATTTGGCAAAAAGAACAATCAGGCTGGTTAGCTATATACGATTATTCAGGAAATAGTCGCTTCCCTAACTGGATTTTTTCTTCGTAGGTAATTGTTTTGAATTTGAATTTATTTCTGAGTAAGTGAATGCCTTCTTCAGATAAGGCAAAATCATCCGTTTCAAAAAGGTATTGGGTCATGATGAATAAAAATACCAACTTTTACAATAACTACCTCCTGAACATAGGTAATGGCCGCAACGGATGCCGAACCCAATTCTTCAATACCCGCTTTGTAAGAAACCAGTGAAATCCACGGTTAGGCAATCCTTCACGAATGTCTTCAATATGGTCGCGGTCCAGTCCAAAGCGAAGCAGGCCCAGCGATACATCTATCCAGTCGGCTTTGCGGAAGTTATCTACAGTTTCCAGAAAAGGCCCTATGTAAGCGGTTACTTTATGGTGCCATACAATCATCAGGGTTATTTCTTCTATCCAGCTTTCCATGCCTTTTTCCAGCAGGAATAAACGCGCCTGATCTATGGAGGGTGGTAAATAATCAATGGTATTATCCGTCCAGATACCAATATCATGAAATACGGCTGCCACTGCGTATTTCTCTTCATGCTCCGGATCACAATCCAGCAACAGGCAGTTGAGGAATACCCGGTATACGTGATTTCTGTATTTCAACTCGTCAATTCCAAGCACATCAGAATACCGGTCGAGCAATTGCTCGATGAGTGGGTTTGCATAAGCCATAATCTACAGTAATAGAGCTGTAAAAGTACCCTGTTGCTTTGCGGTGTGCAATGGCGGAAACCCTCTATTTTATGTATAAATTATGCAGTTGAGTGCCAGCCAATCCAGATATTTGCCCTCCGAAAGCTCCTGATTATGATTCACGTCAGCGAAATATTTACTACAGCCCCCATCACCTATAATAGCCAGCTCCAGCAAAAAGTGTATGAGGTACTGGCAGCACTACAGATACCCTTTGAGCGGGTGGATACCGGCGAAGCCATTACCATGGAAGATTGTATTCAGATTGATAAAAAGCTGGATATGAAAACCGTGAAAACGCTTTTCTTGTGTAACCGCCAGCAAACGGACTTTTACCTGTTTATTACTATCGCTGATAAACCGTTTAAAACAAAAGACTTCAGCAGTGCTTTGGGCATTGCACGTGTATCTTTTGCCACCGAAGAACTATTACTACAGAAACTGGGTGTAAAAATTGGGGCTGCTACTGTATTTGGCGTATTGGCTGATACTGAAAATGAAGTGCGGGTGGTATTTGACAAGGCTGTGTTGTCTGAAGAATGGTATGGTTGCAGTGATGGCACCACTACCGGTTATATGAAATTGAAAACCGCAAACGTTATAGAAGACGTATTAAATTATGCCAGGCATAAGCCAACCATCATAGAAATCTGATAAAGCTTATAGCAGTTTCAGCCGGGCACACCCCGGCTTTTTGCGTCCCTCCCTGCTGCTTTGCCCGCACACAATGTCTTGCTAAAGCCCGCTAATTCCGGTTTAAGAACCGGATATGTCCGCCTGACCCTATTTGCCGCTTAGCTGCACCACCAGCCATGCTAGTTTTGACTCATTAAAAACGGCAACAAATTAAAAAACTCCATAAAACACAACACAATGAAACAACAAACTACTACCCGCAACCGCAACACCTGGCTAATGGCTTTACTGTTGCTGAGTACCTTATTTATAATGGCCAGCGCTAAAGCAGAAACTCCTAAAGTGAAAAATATTGTGCTGGTACACGGCGCATTTGCAGATGGGTCAGGCTGGAAAGGGGTATACGACATTCTTACCAGAAAGGGGTATCATGTAACTATTGTACAAAACCCGCTCACCTCGTTAAAAGCCGATGTAGACGCCACCAATAGCGTTATTAATGCACAGGATGGCCCGGTAGTACTGGCAGGCCACTCCTGGGGCGGTACGGTTATTACCGAAGCAGGCGTAAACAGAAAAGTGGCTTCGCTGGTATATGTGGCGGCGTTCATGCCAGATAAAGGAGAATCTGCCGGTAAATGGGTAGGTGCAGCCCCTGCCGCTCCGGAAGCAGGTTTTACAGCACCCGATCAGTTTGGATTTGTATACTTTGATCCGGCTAAGTTTCACGGTGGTTTTGCCGGTGACCTCAGCAAGGCGCAAAGCGATTTTATGTGCGCCTCACAGGTACCTATTGCAGGCAAATGCTTTGAAGAGCCGGTACAGAACGTAGCCTGGAAAACAAAACCCAGTTATGGTATTGTAGCCAAAAGCGATAAGGCACTGAACCCCGGTACAGAACGCACTATGTATACCCGTGCCAACGCACATATTACAGAACTCGAAGGCAGCCATGTGGTGTTCATTTCTCATGCAGATGAAGTAGCAAAAGTAATTATGGCTGCGGCTGCTAACTGATGATCTGATTCTCTACAGTACAAAAGCGCTTCTTCTATCAGAGAGGCGCTTTGTTTGTAATATACATCTGTTATTCAGGTGCTTTTTCCAGTATCACTTTAATGGCAGCAGCTAAATCATACAGCTTATTTTGTTTATTATTGGTGAGGAGTATAATCGTTTGTCCGCGGGATTTATCTGTCATCAATAATGCCTGATAGTTAAGACTGGTTCCATCGTGCGTATGTTGTATCAGTTGATTTTGCATGGTCTGCCCTCTTATACTCCTGCTGCCAGTAGTAAGCAGTGCTACTTCTGCTTTATATGTCCAAACTTTCTGGGATAATAGGTTACCCCCAGCAACACAAAACGCGTTAACCGGTTTACTTCTATCTGATTCACTTTATTCTGGTAAGCCGTATTTGCTACAGACTGGTTTTGCTTCAGTATATCATTGCAGGATACTTTCAGCTCTATCTGCTCATTCTTCAGCATACGGTAAGAAATAGCCGCATTCCATATAAAACGACTTATAAAAGGTACCTGCGTAGCACGATACAGGTCCAGTTGCGTATAGGATGCCAACGTAAGCCGGTCAATCCTTTTTTGTATCATAGCACTGGTAAAGTAGTTAAACCCGGAACTGGTTTGTAATTCAGAAAACCGGAGCCTGTTGTGCAGCCATAATGCACGCTGGTTTACAGATAACTCCGTATTACCCAGCACAACTTTGGCTATGGCCTGAATATTAGCACGGCGATTCTGGAACGTACTCTTTTCATAGTTCACAAAAAGATCACCTGTTTCCATATACATTTCACCTCTGGCTTCCAGGTTCAACACAATTTTGTTCAACTTTACCGGCAGTCTGTAATTAATAACAGCAAATGCATTCCGGTAGTTATCAGTGTTTATAAAAGAAAGTACCTGCCTTCCATCCGGATTGTAAAAAGTATTCTGCATAATCCTGTTGGTAAAAGCAGCACTATTCAGCTCCGCCCCTATTATATGGTTGTTCTTTAAATTGGTATACTGATAGTGAAAAGAAAAATGATGCTGATACTGCAATTTCAAACCGGGATTACCTATTGTGAGGAATAATAGATTGGTACTATCTGTCAGTGGTGCCAGTTCATTTAACTCCGGAGTACGGGCATGTGTTGTATACCTGAATGACCAATCTCTCGAAAATGCCTGAAGCCTCGTATACCCATAGGCAAAAACCACAGAAGGCAGAACTGCAGTATATCTGTTATGAAGGTTCCTGAACACTTTGTCACTTTTGTTAGAAAGCGACTGATACTGCCACTCAAGCTTGCCGGAAAGGTTTGCCTTTTTAGAATAACGACCGGAGAAGACCACATCCTTACCGAGTGAAAAAGATAGCCCTGGCCTTTCTTCAAACAAAGATTCCCTGTTGGTATTGGTAAGATAGTTATTGGTTGTTTTATATAAAGCTGTGGCTGGATCATAATCATTTACCTGAGCGCTTACCGTGCTATAACGATGACTAATCCCATTCAGTAGGCGTATATTAGTATAGATCCTTTTATTATTACTCAGTCGTCCGCGTAGTTTATTAAACAGGTAATTTATATCGTATGCTATATTGGCCTTATTGTACAACACCTGGTCATCTTCCTCAAAAAGGCGATTGTATTGAATCTGGGTGCTGTCTCTGCCGGTATTGTATATTTCATAATTGTTTACCAGCGTTCTGTCCCTGTCGCCATTGCCAGCTTTTATCGTATGATCTATTTCAAAAGATGCTTTCCGGGTCCCAGGCGGCCGGTTATAAAAAACAGTTCTCAACTCAGCACTACGGCGGTGCCGGGTGATGCCCGCATATCTGCTACTCCTGTTCAGCAGCATGCCGCCGGCCCCCCTCATATACCCGGTAACACTATCCACAAATGTTTCCCTTGCAACCAACACCGCAAAATCCGATTTCAAATCTGTTCCTTTATGTCTTATCCAGGTGTATTCGCCTTTTATCTCGTGTTGCCAGCTGTTCATTTTATATTTACCAGTCTCGTTTGCAGACAGAGAACTATCACCAACGAACGTAACTTCAGTACTTTTCCGTTCTACAGCCTTCTGATGGCTGTTACCAAAATATTCTATCTGCAGGCTGCGATTATCGGCAACCTCTTTGTTAAAAAAGATCCCCCCCGCCTGGTATTTATTAGCACCATCTACCAGAAAATCACTTTGATAAGCAGGATGAGTGATATTGCCACGATAAGTGTTGTATTGCAATAGGTTGCTTAAATTCCCCGCTACCTTGTTGGTATTATTACTTACTGCACCGGCAGACAATTGCATTTTGGGTTTGTACATATTCCAGGTTACATCCCCTTCATAATGCCGGCCGGAGCCAGCTGCTACTGATACATTTCCAAAGCGACCGTTTTTTTGATCATCATGTAGTACCAGGTTCATGGTTTTATCATCCGGGCGCCTTTTGTCAGTGGTGTACACCTGTACCTTTTTAACAACTTCAGGCGGCAAATTTTGCGTTGCCACGGTAAAACTCCCCCCAAAAAAAGGTTTACCATCTACCAGTAGTTTTATCACTACCTTTCCGTTTACTGTTATCTTATTATCTCCCCAAATCACTACACCCGGCACTTTCTTAAGCACATCTTCCATTACCGCGTTGGGGCCGGCGTTAAATGCAGCCGGGTTAATCTCCAGCGTATCCCCTTTCATGCGCAACGGAGGCATCTCTGCCGTTACTACCACATCCTGCAAGCGGGAATCATCAGACAACAATACATCCCCCAGCTTTAGTTGCGGCTGTTCTGCCGGCAGTCTTATTTTCTTTACATACCGTCTGTAACCCACATAACTTACTGATAAGGTTATAACACTATCTACCGGCAATGAACGAAGCGAAAATGAGCCGTTGTTTCCGGAAAATAAGGCAACGATAAACATAGAATCTGCACTCCTGTAAACGGAAACAGTTGCCATAGGCAGTACCCTTCCTGAGGCCGAATCTTTCACACAGCCCGTTATGATACCATTACGGCCGGTAACAGATTGCGTGTAACCCCCGGTTGCAGATAGCAGACAGCACAAAAGCAGTAATAGTATTGGTTTACATACCATTACAATAATGTTATTTAAGATAAAGGACGCTGACAACAGGATTATCGTATCTCCCTCCCCTTTCAAAAAAAGTGCGCAGGTTAGGGCTAAGGCTTTTAAGCCAGGTATTTTTATCTGCTATTTTATCTGCTGCCTGAAACATATCCAGACAAGAGATGGAAGAATACACGGCATTGTTATGAGAAGCACATTCCCACGGAGATGCTACAGGCAAAAAAAAGCTCACCGAATCCGGCTCCGCCTTCTCAACTGCATACAACATTCCTGAAGTGGTATGATAAGCAAACAAGGAGTAATCGGTGTAAGCAAGCTTAAAGGCCAAAGTATTATTCTTCTGAAAAAAGAAATCAGTCTGGAATATTTTTCCGTTCAGCAAATCACTCCTTTTATTATTATAAGCATCGTTATCCAGAAAATCAGCAGGCAGGCTGATACCCAATGGAAAAACAAACCGGAACGGTGTTGTTAAACTTCCCGTCTGGCTAAATCTGTACACATGATAATCGTAGGGTCTGGAATAGAAAACAGTAGTATCACTATCCTTACAAAACGCAGTAGCGTTAGATAAAACCTCCCCCTCTTTCAGGTTCGTACTATTTTGGGGCAACCAGTTCCCCATCACTTTACCTTTAGCAGTAAGCAAGGCCAGGCTACTGGAACGACCGGAATAGGATAAAGCAATGTTTCCATTGAGAAAGTGATGGATGCTTTCAAATACCTGCAAGGGCGCATGACTCAGCTCATCTCCTGTATCACTGTATTCAAAAGCACCCGTATTCTCTCCTGCAACACGCCCCATTACCATTAACCTTTTAAGAAACGGATTGAAATGTATTTCATAAAGACTACCAAAAGGCTTATTGTTATAGCCTTTAATTCTTTTGTAAAAACGGCCGTCTTTTTTAAATAGCAACACAGAAAAGGTAGCTTTTGTGTCCATAATGATAAAAAAATCATCAGAAACAATCAATTGAGAAATCTCACCTATTTCGCTTTCTTTCGTTGTTTCCAGCGGAACATATCTAACAGAATCCAGGAATTCAGAAGCGGGCGTATTCACAGCAGCGGCATCGGGAATAATTCTGATTTCTGCCGGGGAGGCAACATCAGAGGGTGGCTGAACAACAGGCACCTGCGCTCTGGTAGTATTCACATACAAATGCAACAATAAAAAAGCAAAGAAGGAGGTTAAATGAAGTGAAATGCGTAACGGGTTGGGGTTTCGCAGATTCATATGGCTATTTACATTTCTGACTTACAATCAATATATATCATATCAAATATATACGAAAATATCAGACAATGAAATAAAATGTCAGAATTACATTAACGCCAGCTATGAACAAAAAAAGGCCGCACTTCGGTTAGCGCGGCCCTGAATAAATTCTTATTCATTACATTACTTTGTACTTGACACCGTGCTTATCTGCATACGGCAGCAGTAAGTCCATAGTGGTTTTGTACTTCTGGTCCAATGCTGCCCCTTTGGTGCTATCCAGTTTTTCCACGGCTGCATCAATTTCCACATCTGTTTTGCCTTCATCAATCATTCTGGCCAGAGCGGGGTAATCGTTCTTATACACTTCGTCTGCATAGCGAAACAAGTCCAGCGCCGCATTAATAATAGGCTTTGTTTCATCGGTAACGGTAAGCTTCCCTATTCTTTCAACGTCACGGTCCAGCTTTTGCGCGTACACATAGTTTACATACTCTACACAGGTAGCAGGGCGCAGCGTTTTATTATCTGCCGCAGGCACCTGCATGGAACCGCCGGCTTTGTGCTGTCGCAATTCTTTAAAATCACGGCTGAAACTGCCATTAATTTTGTTGGCGTTAAGGCCGATGGTCTGGAATACTTTGTCGGGACTATCGCCGAATAACTGACAGGAAAAAAGGAAAGAAACAAATACAAGACTTACTGCACGGATAATTCTCTGGTTCTTCATAATCTGGTTACATTGATTTTCAGGCAAAAGTAAGGTTTCTGAATTCGCCCGGCAACTCCCGAAACTTGTACCTACCTTTGCACCTCAAAACCATTCGTATGAGTTTTATTGCTGAAAGCGAACTGATTATCAATAGCCGCGGCGCTATCTACCATCTGGATGTTACCCCTGAGGAGCTGGCTCCTGTAGTGATTACTGTAGGCGACCCTGACCGGGTGGCACAGGTGAGTAAACATTTTGACCGGGTAGAGGTAAAACGCCAGCACCGCGAGTTTATAACCCATACGGGCTATGTAGGTAATAAGCGTATTTCAGTAGTATCTACCGGTATTGGCCCGGATAATATTGATATAGTGGTAAACGAACTGGATGCACTGGCCAATATTGATTTCAGCACCCGCACTATTAAACCGGAACTCACTTCTCTGCAGATTTTCCGTATAGGCACCAGCGGTTCGCTGCAGGCGTCTATTCCGGTTGACAGCTTTGTGGCAGGTACCCACGGCATAGGTATTGACAACTTACTGCATTACTACCGCCACGAGAACAATGATGAGGAAAAGCTGATATTAAGAGAATTTAACGCGCATACACAGCTGGAAGGCCGTTTATCGCCTTATATTGCCAGCGCGGCCACTTCTCTGTTAAAGCAGTTTGTAACAGGTTACCACAATGGTATTACGGTTACCTGCCCAGGGTTTTATGGTCCGCAGGGGCGTATTCTGCGTTTGGGGCTGGCCAATCCGGAGCTGATTAACCGCTTAACAGAGTTTGAATACGGTAACCACCGAATCAGTAACTTTGAAATGGAAACAAGCGCTATTTATGGTTTAGGTAAATTACTGGGCCATCAATGCCTTAGCTTAAACGTAATTGTAGCCAACCGCGTTACCAAACAGTTTACCAAAGACGGAGCTGCCGCTGTGGAAAGCATCATTACCAAAACACTGGGTATTATAGCGCATTCATAACCGAACAGGAAATTTTACAGGATGGAACTGACATTTTACAAGTACCAGGGTACGGGCAACGACTTTGTAATTATAGATAACCGCAACAACGAAATTACACTTACTACGGAGCAGGTGCACAAACTGTGCGACCGTCGTTTTGGTATTGGTGCAGACGGGCTGATGCTGTTAAGCACCAAAGAAGGGTACGATTTTGAAATGGTGTATTATAACTCCGATGGCCGCGAAAGCAGCATGTGCGGTAATGGTGGCCGTTGCCTGGTAAAGTTTGCCAGCCATATGGGCATTAACAAAAGCACGTATCATTTTATTGCCACCGATGGCCCGCACGATGCGGTAATTAAAGATAACCAGTGGGTACATCTGAAAATGAAAGATGTAAACGGCATGCAGCATAGCTTTTCCAGCTATGTACTCAACACCGGCTCACCCCACTACGTAAAGCCTGTTGGCGGTAACGATCTGGAAGAAATGGATGTACGCGAAGAAGGTAAAAGCATCCGCTACAGCGATCGTTTTGCCAAAGAGGGTATCAACGTAAACTTTGTGGAAGAACTGCCTAAAGGCATATTTGTACGCACTTACGAGCGCGGTGTGGAAGATGAAACCCTTAGCTGCGGCACGGGTGTTACGGCTTCTGCACTGGTATTTGCCCATAACGATAACGGTTTTAACCGTGTAGAGGTAAAAACCCTGGGTGGCCACCTGGCGGTGGAGTTTACCAAAACCGGAGAAGAGAAATTTGAAGATATATGGCTGTGTGGCCCGGCAGAGTTTGTTTTTAAAGGAACTATTCATATTTAATCCGGTTACATTATCCCCTTACACCTTACATGATTCATTACTTTAAAAACGTAAACAGCCAGACTGTTGAAATTGATAAGCCGGAAGACGGTATCTGGGCCAATCTGGTACCACCTTTCAGAGAAGAAGAGTTTATCAACCTGGGCAACTCGCTGAACATACCTATTGAGTTTTTACGCGATTCGCTGGATATTGACGAAAAGGCCAGGTATGAAATAGAGGATAATGTAAGGTTTATTGTAATCAAGACTCCTACAGAAAACAACTCGTTTAACGATAGTGATGCCTACTATATCACCATCCCCATCTGTATTATTCTTACCCATAACCATATTGTAACCGTTAATTCGTTTGATAACGGTGCTATTAAAAAGTTCCTGAACACTTTTCAGAAACGTCATCCCGACAAGCGGAATATGATGGTGCTGAAAATATTTGAAAAGGTGGTGCAGAACTTTATGGAGTACCTGAAGGAGATTAACCAGCGCCGTAACCAATACGAGCAGAAGCTGTACCTCAGCAACCGGAACGAGGAGCTGCTGTACCTGATGCGTGTGCAGAAAAGCCTGGTATACTTTGTTACCGCCCTGCGCAGCAACGAGCTGCTGATGATGAAAATGGAAAGAACCAATTTTCTGGGCCTGAACGAGGAAGAGCGGGAGTTTTTACAGGATCTGATTGTAGATACCAGTCAGGCATTGGAAATGGCCAATACCTACACCAACATCCTCAGCAGTACCCTGGATGCCTTTGCAAGCATTATCAGTAATAATCTGAACAATGTAATGAAAAGGTTAACCAGCATTACCATTATATTGTCGTTACCTGCACTGGTAACCAGTATTTATGGTATGAACGTGGATATCCCCTACCAGCACTCACCCCATGCCTTTTACACCCCGGTAATTATTTCCATTGCCTTATCGGTAGTTATCAGCTGGTATTTTCTGAAGAAAAAATGGTTTTAACGCATGAAGTTTAATATACGCGTATACGGTATACTTACAGATGACAACCACCGTATTCTGCTGGCCGATGAGTTTATCAGAGGCGCATATATTACCAAGTTTCCCGGCGGCGGGCTGGAGTTTGGAGAAGGCACGCGGGATTGCCTGAAGCGGGAGTTTATGGAGGAAACGGGGCTGAATGTAACCGTAGGCGATCATATTTACACTACCGACTTTTACCAGATTTCGGCGTTTAATAATACCGACCAGATCATCTGCATTTACTACTTTGTAAAAAGCAACGATCCCATTCATCTGACTACACATACCACTCCGTTTAACTTTACACCGGAGCAGGTGGCAGATAAAACCAAAGCGTATGAAATATTCCGCTGGGTAAACTGGCAGGATATTACCAGCGATACGGTTACCCTGCCTATAGATAAGATAGTGGCAGATATGCTGAGGCAACTGCCACCCCGTTAACATCATTACCCTGCCGTGGGTATATTGGTAAATTCCTCTTCCTTACCCATGGCAGCAAGTTTCATTTGTTTTGCCTTGTCTTTACCCAGGTACTTCTCAATCTGCTTCTCTGCTATATATATTAGTGGTGTAAGCAGTATAGCTACCGCAAACTTATAGGTGTAGTTCATCATACCAATAGCAAGCACCCTGCCCCAGCTCCAGTTACTACCTATTTTAAAGGCAATAATCAATACAATATAGCTATCTATCAGCTGCGATACCAGGGTGGAACCGGTAGCCCGCAGCCAGATATGTTTTTCGCCGGTCATGCGCTTAATGCGGTGAAAAACCAGTACATCTACTATCTGACTTACCAGAAAAGCTACCAGGCTGGCTATGATAATCCAGTTGCTTTGTCCGAATATGCCATCAAACGCCGTTTGCATGTTGGGCAGGCCCTTATCTGCACCAGAGCCCAGCCACCAGTTGTCCGGCGCTATCCATATAGCCAGGTAAAACATAATAAAAGCGTAGGCAATCAACGCCACGGCCGTATAGCTGATGCGTTTTACCGCTTTGGGGCCATAAAACTCGTTTACAATATCCGTCATAATAAACTCCAGCGGCCACAACAGTACGCCACAGGTTAAGGTAAACGATAAGCCCTCCTGCCCAAACAGCGTAAAGTTGGCGGGTGCAATGCCAATTACCTTTTCCAGCGAAAACAGCTTTCCTCCTATACATTCGGCAATCAGGGCGTTGGCCACAAAAAATGCGGTAAAACCCAGAAACAGTTTGGTAGGCTTGTCCTTTAATATATGATGAATCATTTCAGGAATATAAATAGTGACTGTAATACAAATAACACAATGTGCAGCAGCACCACCGGTTTGGTTACCGGCAGGGGCTTTTTCCGCAGGGCCAGCGCAAACAGCCATACGCACACCGCCATGTTTACCAGTGGCGCCAGTATCCACCCCATAATAATAAGAAAGCCTTCCAGGTCTTTTTTACCGGAAGTAAAAGGGTATATCCGCAAAACCAGGCAAATAAGAAAGAATACGCCGCAAAGCAGCGCTACCCGGGATAAAAAAGTTAAAATACGCATAGCCAGGGCGTCCAAATTAGCAATTATTTCGATACACGGTCATTTTTGATAATCGACTATTTTCCTGTAGGTTTGCCCATCTCATAAAAAAGCAATATGAAGCATTTTTCCTGGAAAAGTATTTACCCTCACCTGTTAGCCATTGGCATATTTCTGCTCATTACCATTATATATTGTAAACCTGCACTGGAAAGCGGTGTAACACTGGTACAGTCAGATATTACTTCGGTAAACGGGATGGCTCATCAGCTGAACGAACATAAAAAAGCTACGGGCGAAAGTCCGCTGTGGGCTACCAATATGTTCAGCGGTATGCCTGCTTTCCAGATTGTATATCCCCTGCCTTTTAACCCTGTATCTTATATAGGTGTTGTATTACAGCTGGGCTTACCCAAGCCTTTTAACTTCTTTTTCCTGGCTTGTATTTGCTTTTATATACTGTGCATGTGCATTCGCCTGCGCCCCATTGTTGGCATTATTGCCGCGCTTGCATTTGCCTATTGCACCTACAATCCTATTATTATAGGTGCCGGGCACGATACCAAAATGCTGGCTATGGCTTATATGCCTGCCCTACTGGGTTCGGTAATACTGATTTATAATAAAAAATATATCAGCGGCTTTATACTCACCGCCGTATTCACCTGCCTGGAACTGATGCAGAACCACCAGCAGATCAGTTATTATATAGTGATAGTGATTGGTATTATGACCGTGAGCTATATGGTACAGTGGATTAAAGCGAAAGAGTTTAAACCGATGGTAATTGCTGTAGCACTGGCGCTGGTAGCCGGTATTATTGGTGTACTGGGCAACAGCACCAACCTGTTTACTGTGGCAGATTTTGCCAAAGAAAGCAAACGCGGTGGTGTACTGGATATGTCAGCTAAAAACGGTAAAGCCGCCAAAACCGAAGGCCTTACCGAAGAGTATGCTTTTCAGTGGAGCTACGGCCGCATGGAAACCTTTAGTCTGATGTTTCCGGGCGTACAGGGCTATGGGCTGCATTACGCACAGCGTGATGGAGATCAGTACCTGTTCCCCAAACTGGATGAGAACTCTAAAACCGCCAGATATTTTCAGGAAAAGCTGAATGTGGGAGAAGATCAGGCAGCCAATATTGCCACTCAGGTAAGTCAGAGTCTGTACTGGGGTCCGCAGCCATTTACCAACGGTCCCGTATATCTGGGTGCCGTGGTATGTTTTCTATTTATACTGAGCCTGTTTATTGTTGATAAAAAATATACTTACTGGATTGTGGCCGCTTCGCTGCTTACTATCATAATGAGCTGGGGCGCCAACTTTGCAGGCTTCAATAACTTCCTGTTCAAACACCTGCCTTTTTACAATAAGTTCCGCGTACCTACTATTATTCTGGTAGTACCGCAGCTGTTGTTTGCGCTGAGTGCTGCACTGGCATTAGAAACTATTATCACTACCCAGAACACCGCTGCTTTGTGGAAGCAACTGAAAAAAGGTTTGATTGCAACCGGTGCAGTGTTTGCTGTAGTGGTTGCTTTTTACGTTACTTCCGATTTCAGCAAAGAAAATACACAACGTACCGCTGCCTTTAACAACATCATCAAAGGCAATCCGGCAGATATGCAGAACGCCATGCGCGATCTGAACGCTAAGTTTAAGCCGGAAACCGATAACCAGCTGTACGAAAACTTTATGTTCAATACCAAAGGCGATCAGGAAATATCCAAAGGTGTGCTGCACGCCCTGCGTCAGGACAGAGCCAGCCTGCTGGGTAAAGACATTCTGGTAGCACTGGTATATGTATTACTGGCATTTGCCTTTATTTATGGTTTTGTTGAAAGAAAAATCAACGCCACCGTATTACTGGCGGGTGTAGGTATTGTGCTGATGATTGATCTGCTGGTAATGGATAGCAAGTACCTGAACGATAAAAGCTATACCGTAAAAGAACATTATGAGGAAGAAAACTTCCCGATGTCGGCCGCAGATAAAGCTATTCTGCAGGATAAAGATCCCAACTACCGCGTGTACAATATGGTTAAGGGTGATCCGTTCCAGGATGCCAATACCTCTTACTTCCATAAGTCAATCGGTGGTTACCACCCTGCCAAGCTGGGTATTTATGACGATCTGATTACCTACCAGTTATCCGGTAAAATGAATCTGCCGGTACTGAACATGCTCAATACCAAATACATTATTCAGCCAGGTGCCGATAACAACCCAACACCTACCCAAAACCCCGGCGCACTGGGCAATGCCTGGTTTGTAAAAGGTGTACATTGGGTAAATGGTCCCGCTGAGGAAATGACCGCACTGGACAACTTTGATCCTAAAGACACGGCAGTACTGGACAACAAATACAAATCGCTGATAGATGGCAAGTTTACAGCCGATTCTGCTGCGGTGATACGCCAGACGAAGTTTGACAACGATGCTGTCAGTTACGAATGCAACAGTGCCGCTCCACAATTGGCGGTGTTCAGCGAAATTTATTACAAAGACTGGTACGCTTATATTGATGGCAAACAAGCCGATGTATTAAAAGCCAACTACGTGCTGCGTGCACTGGTGGTGCCAGCCGGTAAGCATACCATTGAGTTTAAGTTTGAGCCTAAAGTATACAAGCAAACCTATGTGCTGAGTACTATTGCCGGCTGGTTAATGCTGCTGGCGTTTTTAGGCTGGCTGGGTAAAGAAATCATTGCCATTACCAAAACTGAGCAAGCAACAAAGTAGGGTTTTGAATGGTGGATTTATCTATTATACTGGTCAATTACAAATCGCCCCAATTATTACTGGATTGCCTGGCAACGGTGTATGCCGAAACCACCAGGCACTCCTTTGAGATTATAGTGGTGGACAATGATTCGCAGGATAACAGCCGCGAATTAACCCTGGCGGCTTACCCGCAGGTAATATGGATACCCATGAGTTACAACTCCGGTTTTGCCCGCGCCAACAACGCAGGCATTACCGTTAGTAAGGGCCGCAATATTTTGCTGCTGAATACCGATACACTGGTGAAAAACGGCGCATTGGATAAAACGCTGGATTTATTTGAGGCCCGCCGGGAATATGTAGCCTGCGGTGTGCAGCTGCTGAATACAGACGGCACCCACCAGATATCCGGCGCCCATGTAACCAAAGGTGGCTTAAATACCGTACTGCCCCTGCCCTACCTGGGCAATTTTGTACGTTACTGGGGATATAAACTCAATGCCCGTGTGCCCAGCGTTACCAGTGTGAGCGAAGTAACCGATGTGGACTGGATTGTAGGCGCTTTTGTAATGGTACGTAAAGAAGTGCTGGCCAAAAGCGGCCTGCTGGATGAAGACTTTTTTATGTACGCAGAAGAAATTGAGTGGTGTGCCCGCCTGAAAAAGCAGGGCAGGCTGTGTTTGTTTGAAGCACCCCAGGTAGTACACATTGGCGGTGGAACCAGCAGCAGCTTTTACAATGCCGATGAATGGAATAACGGCAAAAACCTCTGGAACCGCCGCGGAAGGCAGATCATCATATCTAACCAGCTGCGTATTTATAAAGAATTTGGCACTGCCTGGTTTTTAATACTTACGTGGTTTTATGTGGCTGACATACCTGTGTTTCTGATAGGGTTGCTGATAGAAAAGCTGGTAAAAGGCAAAAAAGCAAAATACAGCTGGCGCAACTTTGTGGAATATACAAAAAACATTGGCGTACTGTTACGGTACTGCCCTAAAATACTATCTAAAAAACCTTATTTCTACAAGGTTTCCTAATTCAACAGCACATGCAGTTATCTATTATCATTATTAACTATAATACTTTTCAGCTCACCTGCAACTGCCTGCGCAGCATACAGGAAAAGCTGACGGGTATGAGCTATGAAATTGTTCTGGTAGACAACGCATCTAAAGAATGCGACCCGGCTGAGTTTACCAAACTGTTTCCTGAAATTAAACTGGTGGCCAGCGCGCAAAACCTGGGCTTTACCGGCGGTAATAACCTGGGTATAGAACATGCCAGCGGCGAATACCTGTTACTGCTGAACAGCGATACGGAACTGATTAACAATGCGCCAAAGATAACCTACGACTATCTGCTGGCGCACCCCGATACCGGCATGGTTACCAGTCAGCTGTTGTATCCCGATGGGCGGATGCAGTACAACTGCCGCCGGTTCAGAACCATTGGCTGGGAATTACTGGAAGTGTTTCCGCTGTACAAGCTGCTGCCGAAGGAAAAACGCGAGGCACTGATGCTGCACCACTATTTTGATCACCAGCGGGCGCTGGACGTGGATTGGGTATGGGGCGCTTACATGCTGTTTCACCGCAGTATATTGCCTAAACTGCCCAAAGGCAAGTTAAGCGACGATTTTTTCATGTATTGTGAAGACACACTCTGGTGCTGGGAGTTTCACCAGCTGGGTTATAAAATTCATTTTATGCCTGAAGCCAAAGTAATGCACGTACACAAGGGCAGTGTTAAAACCAAAGAGCAGTTACTTAAAGTACGCACCACTTCTATTGAAAACCACGCCACCCTGATGAAAAAGTTCTATCCCGATTTCAGATGGTACCTTTGGGCGGCTATTTATTATACCAAACAATACGGCGCACTTACCTGGTTCAGGTTAAGAAACCGCTAATCAGCAACGCATACCCATGATGATGGATATTACCCGGATACTGAATTTACAGGAGCAGGCTGTTATACAATGGCACAGCAGCCCTGTAGCCATCAGCGAAACCGAAGCCCCTTTTACTCATATACAGGAAAACACGCAGTGGAACTTTCAGCTGTGGCATGAAGAGGATATTGCGCGTATTAAAGATATTGAGGCAAACAGAATTGTACTGGCCAAAAGAAACATTGATCAGTACAACCAGGCACGTAACAATGCTATGGAGAAAATTGATGAATGGATTTTGTCCTGGCTGCATGCACAGCAGATTACACCAGGCGCAGCCCTGCATTCAGAAACGCCCGGTATGATGATAGATCGTTTGTCAATCATGACGCTAAAGCGCTATCATATGGCAGAAGAAACTGAACGTACAGATGCTGCGGAGGAACATAAAGACAAATGCCGGCAGAAGGTAGCCGTACTGAATGAGCAGATTGCCGATTTAAGCAACTGCCTGGCAGAGGTACTGGGTAAGCTGGAAAAGGGCCAGCTACGGTTTAAAGTATACCGCCAGCTGAAAATGTACAACGATCCTACCCTTAATCCGCAATTATATAACAGAAAGAATTCGCAATAAGGCCCGTAATACCACCTTCAGATGGAGAAGCTTAAAGCACTTGTTAAAGACGTAATGCGCAACAGGATTATCAGTAAAGGAGAAGACTTCTTTGCTCAGCGTTTGCCTGATATAGACGCTAAAAGCATGCTCAATCCTGTTATTGAAGGCGATGAGGTACACTTTAAACACAGTGGCCACATAGGCGATATTATCTATGCCATACCCGCCATGAAGGCGCTGGCAAAAGGCAGGAAGATAAACCTGTATATGCACCTGAACCAGGTGGGCGTTTACTCCAGTAAAATGAAGCACCCGAATGGTGCCGCCAAACTCACCGCCCGCAGTGTTCAACTGATGACTCCCTTATTACAGCACCAGCCACAGTTTAATAAAGTAGAGGAGTTTACCAACCAGACTATTCATTACGATCTGGATCTGATACACAGCTACCCGCTGGATACCAAAATGGGCAGCATTACCCACTGGTATTTCTGGACGTTTGGTATTACCGGCGATACCTGGAACCCCTGGCTGCAGGTAACGCCCAATAACGATTACAACAACGCAATAGTGGTGTTACGCAGCCAGCGCTACCGTACACCCGGTATTGACTACAGCTTTTTGAAACGGTACCCCCGTGTAGTATTTATAGGTCTGCCCGTGGAGTATGAAGATATGAAGCAGGCAGTACCCCAGCTGGAACGTGCCGAATCTGCCAACTTTCTGGAAATGGCGCGTATTATAGCTGGTAGCCGCCTGTTTATAGGCAACCAGAGCTTTGCTTACTCACTGGCCGAGGCGCTGAAAGTAAAAAGACTGTTGGAGATATATCCGGTTTGTCCGCATGTAATCGCCGACGGCGCAAACGGCTATGGTACGCTATACCAGCCACAGTTTGAGAAAATAGTGGCCGATCTTATGCAGTAAATCCTTTTACAGGTAAATTATTTCTATCATATGCAAGTACCTCCTGTTTTGTTTATCATTTTCAACCGGCCTGATACAACACAACAGGTTTTTGCTGCTATCCGAAAGGCAGCACCAGCGCAGCTGTTTATTGCTGCCGATGGCCCCCGCGCCCACAAACCAGGCGAAAGTGAGGTATGTAAACAAACAAGAGCAGTGGTACAGCAGATAGACTGGCCCTGCGAGGTACAAACGTTATTCAGACCCCAAAACCTGGGCGTAAATAAAGGCGTTACCGGCGCTATTGACTGGTTTTTTACGCATGTAGAAGAAGGCATTATACTGGAAGATGATTGCGTACCACATCCTGATTTCTGGGAATACAACCGGCTGTTGCTGGAAAAGTACCGCCATAACAAGGTGATTAAAATGATTGGTGCCAACAACTTTCAGCAGGGAACAGCAAGAGGCCAGGGCTCCTATTACTTTTCCGCCATACCCCACATATGGGGCTGGGCCACCTGGAAAAGAGCCTGGCAGGAGTATGACATGCAGATTGCTGCTACCCTATCTGTAAAAGCAGGGCAGCAACTGATCAGCCAGCTGTTTCCGGAAAAACCGGCTCAGGTATTCTGGTTAAAAATGCTCCAATACCTGCGGGAAGAGCGACCTGCCATTACCTGGGATTACCGTTTACCCTATTGCATCTGGCAGCACAACGGCCTTACTATTATACCCAATGTAAACCTGGTAACCAATATTGGCTTTAATGCAGCGGCAACCACTTCAACAGACAGCAATAACCCGCTGGCCAATATGCCGGTACAGCCCATACTGCCACTGAAACATCCTGATACTGTAATACGGGATACAGAAGCCGATTTATTCTATTGCAGGCAGTACCTTGCCCAGGTATTCGGCCAAAGCACCTGGAAAACCCGGCTGGAAGAACTGATACCCTGGAAGGTACGGAAACAGCTGCGTGCTATTATTCAACAAACGAAGACAAAGTAACAGATATGAACTCCAGAATAGCGTATACTTTATGTTCTGCCAGTCACCTGGCCTATGCCAAAACCATGGCCGACGCTCTGGTGAAGCATAACCCGGATTATCAGGTGTTTATTGGCCTGGTGGACAAAATAGATAACCGGTTTGATACCAGCTATTTTGCACCGCATATTGTGTTACCCATAGAAGAGATGCAGATTGAAACACTGCCACAGATGAGCAGCCAGTATACCATACTGGAGCTGAGCTGCGCGCTTAAACCTTATATGGCGCAATATCTGTTTCAACAATACCAGCCAAAAACACTTATTTATACAGATACAGATATAGTATATTATCACCCATTAACCGTGCTGGAGCAGGCACTGGAGCAGGAAGATGTACTGGTAACGCCCCACTTTAACACGCCGTTGGATAACACACACTTTCCGGAAGAAAAGGAATTTCTTCGCTCCGGCTTATTCAACGCCGGTTTCTTTGCCATGAGCAACAAAACTGCTACACATGATTTTCTTGCCTGGTGGAGCTCGAGACTGAAAGATTTATGTTATCTTAATCTGCCACAGGGGCTGGGTGCAGATCAGAACTGGTTAAACTACGTTCCGGTGTATTTTCCCACAGCAGGTATATACCGGAATAAAGGAGCCAATGTGGCCTACTGGAACCTGCACGAGCGGCAGGTGACGGTAAACAATAACGTACTCATGGTGAATAATACAGACCCTTTATTGTTTTTCCATTTCAGTGGTTATCCGTTGCACAGTAAAGAGGTAATGAGCAAACACCAGAACCGGTACCGGCTGGATGCTTTTCCGGTGCTGCAAACACTGTTTCTGGAATATGCAGATGCTGTTAAACGCAACGATGCGGAAAGGTTTGCAGGCATGAGCTGTTATTATGCCCGTAAAGTACAGAAGCCTACCGGCATAATGGCTACCATTAACAAGGTACTGAAGCCAGTGGGCGTTAAGCTGAATAAATTGTAAAGCCGGTTGCCTGGCTAATTAAAATGCGGCTACCTGTTTAGGGGCGAAAACAGTAAATATTCAGTTGTACATCATATACAGGCTTAGCTCCCTTTCTGTAAAAAGGGGTGGCATATACTCTTCCCGCTTCCTGTATGTAATAACCAAAGCCGTTTTTAGTTACTATGGCCAGCATTTCATTCAGCTTATGCCCTTCGGCAAAATTGCCGTGGTATTCCAGGAAAAAGTTATCTACCCGGTACAGCTGATCTTCTATGTCTTTCAACACATCATACTCAGCGCCCTCTATATCCACTTTCAGAAAGTCAATTTTAGCATGGCTTATCATTACATCGCGCAGGCGTGCTGTTTTTACCGTAAAGGCTTCACTGCTGGCAAACTGCGCTTCTCCCCCGCCTTCCATTAAATGGCTGCCCATATCTACCCCGCCTTCAAACTGAAGCGTGGTTTCTTCTTTCCAGATAGCTTTGTTTTCAAGTACCACATGGCTCAGCTGCTGAGCCGCCACGTTTTTAGATAGCAGCTGAAAATTATACTTATCCGGCTCAAAAGCGGTAATACGTGCGGTGGGACAAATGGTTTTGGTGTACAATACGCTCAAACCTATATGTGCGCCGCAATCCAGTACCACGGCATTCTCCGGCAACTGTTGCAGGTATTGTTTATCTATAAATATCTCCCGCACCACATCTATAAATTCACGCGGATTTTTTACAAAGAAAGGCTTGCCCAAAAAGGAAACCTGCGCCTCTTTATGTTTGGGAAGGTGCTTGATATACTTGAGTTGCAGCACACTGAAACCAACTTCTTTATATGGGTTCCGGTTACGAAAAACGTGATTGACATTATGTTTAACTCCCAGCCATATATTGCTCCAGAGACTATTACTCATACCGTATCCTGATTTGCTAAATGTTGTAAAGGCTTAATGCGTTACTTTTTACGCGCTACAAATATATTGTTCAGATAAAGTGATTGATTAGCAGGCAGCAATTTATTCAGCACCAGTGCAGAAACATTGGGCCCCAGCATAAACAGTATTTTGTATAACCAACGCAACGGCGCTATTTTTTTCATTACCGGGTATATACTTTCCTGTGCATACAAACACACCATCTGGCCGATGGTGGTAATAAAATTGCCCGATTTTCTAAACTCCACTATTTCAAAACCGTTTCTTTCAAACAGGCTTTCAATAGCAAAACGGGTATAGCGGGCAAAATCGTAGGGCACTTCATGCTCATTCCATACAAAAGGACAGGTAAAAAGCAGTTTTGCATCTCTACGGGTAACGCGGTTCAGTTCCTTCAGCACCTCTTCCAGGTTAAAAACGTGCTCAATAACCTCGGTACACAATACCGCGTCAAAATGTTCATCCGGAAAAGGAATGTGTTTTCCGTCGTAAAACACGTCAATCTGTTCGTTTTTATGGCTATGGCCTTCATTTTCGTAATCAATGCCAATGTACTCATCTACCGTAAACAGGCTTCTGTAGGGCTTGGCGCCGCATCCAAAGTCCAGCATCCGGCCCTTCATCCTCCCTGCAAAAAACTCAATACCTTCTTTTAGCCCCTTTCTGGTAAAATAGTTATGCTGCATCAATCCCGGAGCAAAATCCTTGCTTATTGTAGTACTCATAGCTTTAGATCAGATTGTCGTACGCCCGTTTCCTGCGCCGATATGCAGAGATAAGTTAAATTACACGAAGAACAAAATATACCGTTTGGGCCGTACCCGTGCCTGCCCCGCGTTTTGCGCTTTTATGTTATTATTGCAAAAATTCAAAAAAAGCAGCTACCACACAATATGGGCATTATTCAAAAGCAGAGTATTAAATCCAGTGTCATTATTACTGCAGGATTTTTTCTGGGAGCCTTTAACATTATGGTAATAGCCCCAAAAATTCTGAGTGCTGAAGAACTGGGGTTAACCCGTATTGTAACTGATGTAGGCTTAACCCTGGCCACCTTTTGTACACTGGGCTGCGTAAGTATTATTTACAAGTTCTTTCCTTTTTATAAAAACTACCTGCCGGCAAAAAAAAATGATCTGCCTTTTATTACGCTGATGGTATGTGTTGCAGGTTTGCTGCTGAGTTTTGGTATTGGTTATCTGCTGCGCAATGTGGTAATAAAAAAGTACAGTGGCAAATCGCCGTTGTTTGTGGAATATAGTTATCTGGTATATCCGTTCTGTTTTTTTCTGTTGATGTATATGTGGCTGGAAAGCTTTGCATGGTCGTACCAGAAAACCGTACTCTCTAATACCCTGAAGGAAGTGCTGCCGCGGGTGTTGTTTTCTCTTTTGCTGGTACTGATAGCTATGGGGCTTATTAACCTGCCTGTGTTTATGGTGGTGTTTTCCCTCTCCTATCTGCTGCCCTCTGTTATTCTGTTCTGGCTACTGCGTAAAAACGATGGTTTTCAGCTTACACCGCAGATATCACCTGTTACCAGAAGGCTCAAATTCCGCATGGCCAACTTTGGCATTTATATGTTTGGGGCGCAGTTTTTAAACCTGCTGTCTAAAACCAGCGATACGTTTATTATCTCCGCCAAGGCAGACCGTGGCCTTACCGATGCGGCTGTGTTTACCCTGGCCACCTATATAGTAACACTGATGGAAATTCCGCAGCGAAGCATTAATGCCATTTCCGTTCCTATTATATCAGAAAGCTGGATGAAGAAGGATATGAACAACATTCAGCATATTTACAACCGCAGTGTAAGCAATATGCTTACGGTAGGTTTGCTGATGTTTGCCCTACTGTTTCTGAATGCAGGCAATATGGCCGCTTACCTGGGTAAAGATTATCATGGTATTGAGCAGGTGGTTTTTCTGATGGGGCTGGCTAAACTGATTGATCTGGGTACGGGTGCCAACGGCATTATTATAGGCACGTCCAGCTTCTGGCGGGTAGAGCTTACCTCTAATGTTATATATACCGTACTGGCATTGCCTTTAAACTATATACTGATTAGTTATTTCGGGCTTATAGGCGCTGCTTACGCCAACCTGGGTTCACAGGTAATATACAATATTATCCGTTATGTGTTTCTGTGGTATAAATTCGGTTTACAGCCTTACACCTTTAAACACCTGACAATTGTACTGCTTACGGGTGCTATTGTAGCTCCTATGTTTGCCTTTATTCCTGCGTTTAATTCGTGGATAGTGGACGCTATCGTTAACACTACCCTGTTCTGTATTGCTTTTATACCGCTGGCTTACGCGCTGAATATATCAGAAGAAATGAATAAGATGATCTACAAACAGCTGTTACGGGTAAAACAGCTGTTTGTAAAGTAATTTATCGTACCAATACCACCGTACCGTTGCGCGTAACAGTACCGCAGAGTGTGGTTGCTTTAATGGTATATACAAATGTTCCGGGTGGCTGCGCCTCTCCCTTATAGCGGCCATCCCAGCAGTCGTCGGGATTTGATGTTACAAACACCCGCTCACCCCATCGGTTGTAAATAACCATCTGCATGCTTTTAATCAACCCCCATTTGTTAATGCGGAAACAGTCGTTTTTACCATCCCCGTTGGGTGTAAAACCGGTGGCTATCGGGTAAGCGTTGAAGTTATTCTTCAGCACACGCACCAGCACACTATCCTCCGAAATACACCCGTTAAAGCCGGTAGCAAACACATGGTACCAGGTACTGGTATCGGTTCTGGCCACGGGATTATAGCTATACGGTGCAGACAGTGTTGCCGTAGGGTACCATTGATAGGTGGAACCACCCGTTACCGTAAGCTTCGATTCGCCGTATATACAATCAATATCGTTAGAGCGTGATACGGCCAGCAAAGGCTTATCATTCAACGTTACCAGACTGTACAGGGTATCCGTTCTGTTACAGCCCGCATCGTGCATCTCCACTGCATAACCACCCGGAAGTGTAGGCAGAAACGTAATTGCAGTAGCAGTATTAGCCTCCTGTCCCGGTACCAGCCAGCGATGGGCAGCATTACCGGAAACATGGAGCGTAAGACTATCGCCATTGCAAACCGCTGTTTTTTCCGGAAAAAGCGCCAGCACAGCCGGCGGGTTTACTTCCACCCATACCGAATCATCTGCTGTACAGGCATTGACTCCCGTAGCAGTAACATAATAACGCGTACCGGTCAGCGGCTGTACCAACGGTGTAGCGCTGGTTGCTTCACGTATATCTGCTCCGCCACGCCATTGGTAAGCAACAGCTCCGCCGGTAACAGCCAGGCGCAGGCTGTCGCCCTGGCATATGGCCGTATCAGCCGATACCAGCACCTCAGGTATCTCTTTTATAGTAAGCGTTATTGCATCTTCTGCTTTACAAAAACGGTTGTATACACTAACGGTATAGCTGGTAGTAACATCAGGTGATGCAAAAGGTGTAGCTACGTTGGCGGCAGACAAACCTGTTGCAGGCACCCAACGTACACTGTCGGTATACTGCATATTCTCTGCCCGCACCATCAGGCTGCTCCTCCGGCAATAAGCAGTATCATTCATCAGTTTTACCTGAGGCATTGGCACTACCTGCACCAGCACAGAATCTTTTACAAAACAGCCATGGGTATTGGTACCTTTTATATAATAACGAACGTCGGCCGCAGGGGTTACCTGCTGGCCAGCCAGTGTGGTATTGGTAATACCTTCTGCCGGCTCCCATTCATACACATCAGCACCAGATGCCTGCAGTGGTACCGGCCTGCCCGCACATACAGCCGTATCATTATTCAGCTGCAATGCAGGAAGGGCATTTACAGTAACCAGCACCGAATCGGCATAGGAGCACTGTTTGTTATAAGCCGTTAATTTATATTGAGTGGTTACCAACGGAAGCGTAAGCGGGTTTGCAGTAACCGTGTTACTCAGCCCTTCCTCCGGTGTCCAGCGTATACTATCTGCATATACCAGTTGCAGGGGTATCATGGTAAATACGTCTTTTTCACAAATAGCCGTGTCATTCATCAGCTTTACCTCCGGCACAGGAATTACCGTCAGTTGCATAGAATCCTGCACACTACACCAGGTATTTTTTACCGTTAGTTTATACCTGCCCTCCCGTTCCATGGTATAAGTATTAGCGGTACTACCATCCTGCCACTCATAACTAACACCTGATAGAGTAAAGCTTTTCAGCAGCTGCTGCCCGGCGCAAAGCGTGGTATCATTACCCAGCAAAACAGCCTGCAATCCACGGAAAGCGTAAATAAAGCTATCTCTTGCCATGCACCCATAATTATCTGTATGTACCCAGTAAGTGCCATCCGCTTTTATAATCATACTATCTGCCAGAGCACCGTTATTCCAGGTAACCGGGGTGGTAAAGCGTGTTTTTAGTACCACACTGTCTGTACAAACCACTGTATCAACCACAGGCACCTGGGCATAACGCCCTATTACTATCACACTTTTACAAAACGCAGTCTGGTTAGAAAGCCCCTCATTAATCACCAGGTTTATATTATACTTTCCAGGGGTAGTGTAAGTAACTGCAGGTGGTGCTGCCAGCGTAGATACCGAACCGCTTACTACGGTTGAGCTGGAAAAACGTACACGTGTTATCGTATTATTAGTAACGTTGGGGATAAACGAATACAGATCGCCCCCTACCCGGAACATTTTCGACAGTGAATGCGGAAAACTAAGGTTTCCGGTATTGCCATAGGAAGTTACTGCCGGCATACTGGTAATGGAGCTGCCAAAATCAAGTTTCAACAACTGATTACTGGTTCCATCAATTGCAAAACCGGTAAACCCATCGCAGGAGGCCAGAATATATAAATCCCGGATATTGCTGAGCGGAATATCAGAAGTAAGCACTGTACCTGTAGGTACATTCAGCAGAGAAGAGCCAAAATCAAGTCTTACAACACTTTGCGTAGTTGTACTATTAGCTGCAAATACATGCCACTGATCCTTCACTTTAATAGGAAAAATACCGGTAGGTTCAGATAATAAACCACTGATGGTTCCCAGGTTAACGCCTGTGGGAATATTATTGAAGCTGCTGGTGAAGTTTAAACGCACCAGTGTTTTATTGGTAATATTTACCGTAAGGCCATACCAGTTATCACCATCCTTAAACATATATAGGTCCAGCGGAAAGCCCATTTCACCTACATTACCCAGGTTAGTAACCACCGGGGCGGTATTGGTTACATCAGCCCCAAACTCCATCTTTACCAGGTAAGACGGCGCATTCACCAGGTTGCCGCCTACTACAAAAGCGTACCATTTATTCTCATTGTACACCACCTGTATTCCCTCTGCTGAAGTTGGCAGATTGCCATTCAGGTTCAGCGGAACTGCAGTGGGCGTGTTTAAAAGGCTGTTACCAAAATCAAGTCTGGTAATACCTGCCGGTATATGATTTACCACAAAAACGTAATAGTTACCATTGGCTTCAACAACATCTGTAAATACCGGTTGAACCAGGCGGTTTCCTATATTACCCAGGTTAACAGCAGCAGGCTGGCTGTTAACATCTGCCGAATTAAAATTCCAGTAATATTTTGTAGCATTTACAGATAGATCGGTTACATTAACAGGTGTATTCACACAAACTGTATCGGGCGCAGCAAACGCAGCACTTGCAGGTGGTGTACAATCTTTTACCACAACACTTTTACAAAAGGCAGTTTGCGTAAACAATCCCTCATCCACTACCAGGTTAATGTTATAAGTACCGGGGGTTGTATAGGTATATGCAGGCGGGGTATCCAAAGTAGATACCTGCGATGGTAATGCATCGGAACTGAAGAATCTTACCCGCGAAATGGTATGGTTACGGGCATTGGTAATGAACGAATACAGCTCGCCTCCTACCCGGAAAAACCGGGAAAGCGAATGAGGAAAAGAAAGATTACCCGTATTGCCGTAAGATTTAACCACCGGAGTGCCTGTAATATCATTACCAAAATCCAGCTGGTACAAGGCATTTTTATCACCATCAATAATAAATCCCGTAATACCATCGCAGTAAGGCATAATGTGTACATCCCGCAGGTGCGTTAATGGCATATTGGTTTTCAGCTCTACTCCGGTAGGGGTGTTCAGTAATGAGTTACCAAAATCAAGCCGTACTAACCCGCCATCATTATTATCCTCCGTTACAAATGCGTGCCAGTTGCCATTGGTTTTAATACAGCAAATACCCACAGGGTCTGACAGCACACCATTTGCCGAACCCAGGTTTACACCAGTGGGGGTATTATCAAAACTTTCGGTAAAATTGATGCGCGTAATAGAGTTCCCATCCTTATTCACCGTTAAACCATACCACGCAGCACCATCTTTAAACATATACAAATCGTGCGGAAACAGCATAGCACCTACGTTACGCAGGTTGGTAACTGTTGGGTTGGTATTGGTAACACTGGCACCGAATTCAATTTTAAGCAGATAGGCCTCCCCGCTTATATCCGGGTTGCCACCTACTACAAACGCATACCATTTGTTTTCATTAAACACCACCTGAATACCTTCCGCATTTTTGTAGCTGGAAGGAACACTAACCGGTACAGCCGTTGGGGTGTTTAAAAGGCTGTTTCCAAAATCAAGCCTTATCAGTTGAAAATTGTTATGATTTACTACAAATACATGGTAATTGCCATTGGCCTCCACTATATCTCCAAACACCGGTACATTCAGCATTCCCCCTATGTTCCCCATGTTTACCGCCTCCGGCTGCCTGTTTACGTTGGCGGTGTTAAAATTCCAGTAATAGCGGCTGGCGTTTTCAGACAGGTTGTTTACCGCTACAGGCGTATTAACACAAACCGTGTCCGGTGCCGTAAAAGCAGCTGTTACCACCGGATTTGCCACCGGGCAGGAATCTTTTGAAATGGTACAGCGCGTATTTGTTTGCGCTATAGATGCCCTTCCAAACAACGCTCCGTTCCAGGCAGTGTTACCCTGCTTGTTCAGCAGGTTATCAAAGGTATAATAGCCCAGTAAACCAGTTTGCGTTGCAGCATTGGGCAGACTGGTGTTCATGTATTGCTTAATCTGATCCTGCGTTCTGGCCACATTCCATATACGTACTTCATTAATATACCCTACAAAATCTTCCCGTGGTACTTTGGGGTACGCGGGTATTTCCCCTATGGTAGTAATCCAGTCATTGGTTACAATATTACCGGTACAAGGCACCTCATTCATTAAAAAACCATTCCGGTAAAACTTCAGTTTTTGCCCATCATACACCATAGCCACATGATAGGTTTTATTCAGTTGAATATCGCAGGCGGGAGGTGTTGCTACAAAGCCGTTGCTGGTAGTTAATTCAGCGTGATTGGGCCTTAGCAGGTAGTTACAATCTGTAACACCGGTATGTTTTGCCACAATATTACCCGCATACTGGTGGGTACCGGTATAAGGCTCTGTGCGGTTAATCAATGCCTCTACCGTAAGCTGCGTTCCGCTTACATCCAGATCACCCACCCGCACACCTGAGGAACCTTCCGGATTATAAAGCCAGCTGTTACAGGCTATCGGTTGTACACACGGCGTACCTTGTGTATAGAGGGCGGCCACTTCTTCCTTATTCAAAGCCCGGTTATAAATTCTTACCTCATCCAGCTTACCCTTATAATAATCCCCGTTAGCTTCCCCCTTTCTGCCAAAAACGATGGAAGAAACACCGTCCTGCAGAATTTTGCGGGCCTGGCTCAGATCTTCACTTTCCTGCTTTCCGTTTATATACAGTTTCCACCTGCCATTATCGTAGGTAGAGGTTACCAGGTACCAGCAGGTTTCGCCTGCAGTAAGTGAAGTAGTGCTTTTGACGGGCAGATTATCATGATATCCGGAATGCACCTGATCAAAATCGGACAGGTAAATGCCGTAATTCCATTGTGAGTTATGGAAATTAGCGGCGTATGGGCTTTTTACAATCATAGCCCGCGGCCCCGAACCGGCTTCATGCTGTATCCATACAGACAACGAATAGGCATCTGTTGGCTTAAAATTGTACAGCTGTGAAAACGGCAGTTGTATATAACTGGTAGAGCCATTAAAGCGGTAGGCACCATTGGCATTACCAAAGCGGTCGGTAGTTAATTGCGCCCCGCTTACGGTACCGTGAATATTATTACCACTGGCATCGTTAGCATTGCCGTTAAACGGATAATATCCTATAAGACCATTTTGCAGTTCTACAGTTTGGGCAACAGCGGCGGCCGAAAAAATAAAAAGACAAACCAGCAATGAAACGCACCTCAGACGGTGCCACAGGTAAGATAACAGCATGTACAGGTTCAGGGATTTTCCTCAAAATAAGGGAAAAAAACAATAGAAAACATGCTGTAATCCATTCCGCGCTTACACCGCCAGTTTTTTGCTCTCTTCCATCTGCCGCAGATACTCAATATACAATTTCAGCCCTTTCCGCTTTTCTTCCGTTAAATCGTAGCTGATGTTTTCTGTGTAGTATTTATGCAGATCATACACCGGAAAAGGATTGGCCGCAATAATCTCTTCCAGGTGGGCAAAACCAATACCGTTGGCCTTGTTAAACTGCGCCACAAAACTTTCCGGCAGCGGCTTGTTGGCTATCCAGGCGGCAAACACAAAAGGCAGGCCCGTCATTTTGCGCCATTCTGTGGCCAGATCATATATATAAGGAGATACCAGTCTTTGTTCCAGCGCCCTGTCGCCTATTACCACGCCGGCAGTTGTGCCTGTTATTTTGCTGCGGTAATCTTCGCCGGTGGTTTCTACTATGCGGGGCTGTATTTTCCAGTGGTGTTTCAGTAACACCTTACACAGGTTTACCGAGGTACGGCTTTGGTAATCGAGTAATACGGTTTCAATCTGCTCCACCGGCACTTCGCTGAACAAACAAACCGAAGCCACATCGCCGGTAGCGCCTATGCAATAATCAGAAATAATATGCCAGTCTTTCATTTTGGGTATCACCGCCACAGGTACCAGCCCCACATCAATGCTGCCCTCTATCAGCATTCCTCCTATTTTGGCCGGATATTCCTCAATCAGCTCCATTTGCTGCATCAACTCCTCTGACCGCTGTAATCCGTACAAAAGGGGTCTTGCATTCAAATAGCTCACACTCCCTACTTTAATCTTCTCCAAATCTGTTACTTTTGCGCAAAATTAACCGGACCGAAAAGAAAACTCAAATTAATCACATGGAGTTGAACAATCTTACAGCCATTTCCCCTGTTGACGGGCGCTATCGCAGACAGGTAGCCTTTCTGGATGCCTATTTTTCTGAATTTGCGTTAATCAAATACCGGGTAATTACTGAAATAGAGTACTTTCTTTTTCTGGCGGATAAGCGCTTTTTTAAACTGAACGCCAAAGCAAAACAGCAGTTACGCGATGTGGCGGCCAACTTCAGCCTGGAAAACGCGCAACGGATTAAAGACATTGAAGCCGTTACCAACCACGATGTTAAAGCCGTGGAATACTTTCTGAAAGAACAACTGGAAACAGCCGGCGTAAACGACGCTACAGAGTGGATTCACTTCGGCCTTACCTCACAGGATATTAATAATACCTCCATACCCCTCAGCTGGAAAAATTGCATGGAGCAGGAATACCTGCCTGCCATTGTAAACCTGCGCCAGAGCCTGCAGCAACTGGCGGTGGAATGGAAAAACGTTCCCATGCTGGCGCGCACGCACGGTCAGCCTGCTTCTCCTACCCGCCTGGGTAAAGAGGTGATGGTATTTGTAGAGCGCCTGAACAACCAGGTAGAACTATTCTCTTACATACCTTACGCAGCCAAATTTGGCGGCGCTACCGGTAACTTTAACGCCCACCATATTGCCTTTCCTAAAAAGGACTGGGTAGCCCTGGGTAATGAATTTGTTGACAATATACTGGGCCTGCAACGTATGCAGTTTACCACCCAGATTGAACATTACGATAATCTGGCCGCCCACCTGGACGCCATCAAGCGGATCAACAACATCCTGATTGACCTTTGCCGCGATATCTGGACGTATGTTAGCATGGATTACTTTAAGCAAAAGGTAAAAAAGGGCGAAGTAGGTTCTTCAGCCATGCCGCATAAAGTAAACCCCATTGACTTTGAAAATGCTGAAGGTAACCTGGGCATAGCCAACTCTCTGCTGGAACATTTATCCGGTAAATTGCCTATCAGCCGCCTGCAGCGTGACCTTACCGATTCTACGGTGTTACGTAACCTGGGCATGCCGGTAGCGCACACCATTATTGCATTAACCTCTATTACCAAAGGTTTAGGCAAACTGGTACTGAACGAAGCCAAACTGAAAGAAGATTTAGAAAATAACTGGGCAGTAGTAGCCGAAGCCATACAAACCGTATTGCGCCGCGAAAACTACCCCAAACCTTACGAAGCACTGAAAGAACTGACCAGAGGTAAGGCTTCTATTACTAAAGCAGACATTCACACCTTTATCGGTACGCTCAAAGTAAGCGCCGAAGTGAAGAAAGAACTGAAAGCTATTACGCCGCACAACTACACAGGTGTAAGCGCAGCGTTTTAATATATCTTTTACGAAACTAAGATGGCTGGCCGGTAGGTCAGCCATCTGCTTTTATACACCACTGCTAACAATTCTCCGCCCATAACAACCCGTTCCGTTTGCGGGCAGGGCTTACCGTTCACTGAAAACACTTCCGCAATCCGGGAGGAAGATTGTTCTGCCACACAATACACTTCCCCGATTATTGAGGAAGAATGCTCAGCCGTAGAAATTACTTCCCCGGTTTCCCGGGAAGACTAATCAATGCCCGGGTTGACTGACCGGACATAAAAAAGACTTCCCCGGAAATGGAGGAAGTCTTTTTTATGTATCAATTATATGAACCAGTTACCGGCTACTTGTGTATTTCGCTGGTAAAGTGGAAAGTAATCTCCGGGTTGTTCTGAATTTCTGTGTTCAGGAACCACTCGCTCTGTGCCAGGTATACTGGATTGCCGTCTTTGTCATCTGCGGCGTTTACCTGCTTAAACCGGAGAAAATCGTCCAGCTTTTTCTGGTCGGTACTGGTTAACCAGCAGGCTTTGTAGAATGGCATGGGGCGGAATTCACACGCCGCGCCGTATTCCTGTAACAAACGGTACTGAATAACTTCAAACTGCAGTTCACCCACACAACCAATAATCTTTTTATTACCACCAAACTGGGTGAACAGCTGGGCAACACCTTCGTCCGTAAGCTGACTGATACCTTTTTCCAGCTGCTTGGTTTTCATCGGGTCTTTATTCACCAGCTCCTTAAATATCTCTGGAGAGAAAGAAGGAATACCGGTAAAGTAAAAGTCTTCCCCTTCGGTAAGCGTATCACCAATTTTAAAGTTACCCGTGTCAAACAAACCAATCACATCTCCCGGAAAAGCGTCGTCAATAACATCTTTACTGCGGGCCAGGAAGGAATAAGGGTTGCTAAAACGCATATCCTTATCCAGCCTTACGTGGTGGTAATATTTGTTACGCTCAAAACGGCCGGTACATACGCGTAAAAACGCAATGCGGTCGCGGTGTTTGGGATCTAAGTTGGCGTGTATTTTAAAAATGAACCCGCTGAATTTGTCTTCGCCCACTTCCACCATACGTTTGGTGGTGTCGCGGCTGCGGGGTACCGGAGCAATCTGAATAAACGTATCCAGCATTTCCTTTACACCAAAGTTGTTGATGGCGCTACCAAAAAATACCGGGGCAATTTTGCCCGAAAGGTAATCGGCTACCTTCAGGCTACCGTATACACCATCAATAAGCTCCACATCTTCGCGCAATTGGGCAGCATCTTTATCGCCTACTTTTTCATCCAGAATGCTGTTGCTCAGGTCTTCAATTACCACATTGTCCTCATCGTCTTCTGCCTTGGTATTGGCGGTAAACAGTTGCAGACTTTTATTGTACAAGTTATAAACGCCTTTAAAATCTTTACCGCTGTTGATAGGCCAGGTCATGGGGTGGAGCGAAATGTGCAACTCATTCTCTATCTCTTCCAGCAGGTCAAAGCGGTTTTTACCGTCACGGTCCATTTTGTTAATAAACACAATTACCGGCGTATCCCGCATACGGCACACCTCCATCAAACGGCGGGTCTGGTCTTCCACCCCGTTTACGCTGTCCACCACCAGTACAACGCTGTCCACAGCGGTAAGCGTACGGTAGGTATCTTCCGCAAAGTCTTTGTGTCCCGGGGTATCCAGCAGGTTAATTAAAGTATCCTTATATTCAAAGGTCATCACCGAAGTTGCTACCGAAATACCTCTCTGCCTTTCAATTTCCATGAAATCGGAAGTAGCATGCTTCTTAATCTTATTACTTTTTACCGCACCCGCAGTTTGAATGGCGCCACCAAACAACAGAAACTTTTCTGTCAGTGTGGTTTTACCGGCATCCGGGTGAGAAATAATAGCGAACGTTTTGCGACGGTTAATTTCCTTTTCGTATTTCATAATTGAGGCCGCAAAGTTACAATATTACTTCATCCACCACAACTTAGTTGCCTTGGTGTCCCCACCAATATCAATGCCTGCATCGGTATAATTTACCCGGTTAATATTGGCTTCCGATACCGGATAGGTAATACGGGTGGGCAAAAACGATACGTTGGGGTCAAGACTACCCGCTACCGGTGCTACAAACGAAGCGGCATCGCCCGTTAGTTCAAAATTCAGGCGGTTACGCTCAAACCAGGCCTGCAGCCCCTGCATATACAGGCCCAGCCATTTCTGGCTGCCTATGATGTTGCGCCAGTCTGCAGCGGAATAAGGTACCCGCAAAAGGTATGCATTGGCACTATCCTGACTAAGGCCCCAGAAAGCAAAGCTGCTTTTCACCCCGTTGGCATAATGCTCCTCTGCGGTACCGGAAACTGCAAACCCACGTGCAGCTGCTTCTGCCAGGTCAAACTCCACCTCGGTATACGTCATAATAATACCCGGAAAAGTAGGATCGTAAGCACGCCTGCCCGGATAGGATAAATTAGAAATATTGTATTCGTTAGAAGAAGCGTTGATGCCATAAGGTTTACCTACTATGCTGCCATTTTCTATAGGGCGGGCATAAATGGGTAAACGTGGGTCAGCTAAACTCTTCATATACTTCACCAGCGTTTCACTTACCACATAGGCGTTAGAAATACCGGCACCCGCCTGCTCGTTAAACGGAAACTGATCGCCAATAGCTGCCTGATAAGGAAACAGGGCATCATCATCACTGCTGCTTAATACCCCTGCTGCCACTGCAGATTCTATAATACCCTGTGCTTTGGCGGTGTTAGCTCCGGTACCACCCAGCATACGCATACCCATACGCAGCTTAAGGGAGTTGGCCAGCTTTTTCCATTGCGCCACATCGCTGTTATAAATCAGCTCGCCACTGCGGAAACCACCATTGGCGGTGTCCAGTATCTGCACCTGACGGTCCAGCCTTTGTATCAGGCTGTCGTATATGCCCGCTGCATCATCATATTCCGGCGTAAAATCAGCAAGGCCGCTTAATGCCTGGCTGTACGGCACATTGCCATAACTATCTGCCAGCACCTGGTATATCCATACACTCAATATATTGGCAATGGCCACCTGGTTGGGCGATCCTGCTTCGGGGTTAGCTTCGTTAATACGTACTATTTCTGCCAGGTTACCCAGCGCACTCCGGTAAACACCCCAAAGGGTATTGTTAGAGGATTCGTCCAGCTGGTAACGGCTATCTGTTTCCTTTTGCCCCTGCGCCCAGTATTGAGCGTACAGCATCCCTATTCTACCGTTCACCGCCTCACCGTACATAATATCCAGTGCTGATTTTTCTGCACCGGTAATTAACGATTCCAGAGTAGCCGTACCCGGCTTGGTAGGGTCGGTATTAATATCCAGCCCTTTGTTACAGGCAACCGCTCCGGTAAGCAATGCAGCGGAAAATGCGGTATGTATAAATAAAGAAGTAAGTTTCATAACATATTGTTTTTCAGGTTAAAATCCAATATTCAGGTTTACACCGTAAGAACGCAGCGATGGTAAAGCACCGCCTTCCAGCCCCTGTATATTCAAATCAGAATTGGTGATGTTGGAAGGATCTACGTTAGGCGCATTGGCATGTATCAGCCACAGGTTACGGCCATAAAAAGAGATACGCGCATTAGCTGCACCTATTTTATTTGTCCATTTCTCTGGCAGATTGTAACCCAACCTTACTTCGCGCAGGTAAATAAAGCCCGCATCGTACATATTGGCTTTGTTAATAGAGCGGCCGAAGTTGGTTTTAAAGTGGTTGGCAGCGTTAATCCTTACGGTGTTGGGGTTACCATCCGGGCCTACACCTGGCGCTATTACACCGGTTTGGCGGATATTGTTGTCCACGGTTTCTGCCAGTGCACCTGAGTACAAACCATACAGATTGGTGTAAGAGAAGAAGTTACCACCCTTCTGAAAATCAACCAGTGCACTTAAACTGAAGTTCTTGAAAGTGAATGTGTTGCTAACGCCACCTATAAAATCAGGTTGAGTAGTTCCAATGATTTGTCCGGGTGCGGAAGCAATGTAGTGGCCGGTAGAATCTACCATTTTATTGCCTTTATCATCGTAGGTAAAATCGGTACCGGTAAGCATAAACAGCGACTGACCTTCTATGGCAGATACCGAAACGGAAGCCAGCCTTCTTTCCGTACCTATATTATAGGTAGTAAAGTCCGGGTTATTAGGCACGTCCAGTTTAATCAGCTTACTGCGGTTGAGGGAGAAGTTAACGGCAATATCCCATGCAAAACCGTTTTTCAGTTCTACCGGGCGGCCATTCAGTTCAATTTCCACACCGCGTGTTCTGCTTTTACCAATGTTTGCATAATAGTTATTGTATCCGCTGGCGGCAGATACCTGTAAAGGCACAATCAGGTCTTTGGTAGTACGGGTGTACACTGTCGCATCAATTCCCGCACGGTTGTTCAGAAACTTCAACTCCAGCCCTGCTTCCAGTTCTGTGCTCTTTTCAGGCCGCAGCTCGCTGTTGCCCAGGTAGGGGTCTTTACCAATAATGGGGTTGGTACCAAACAGGCCCGGTTGTGCGTAGGCATTGTTGGTGCGGTAAGGATCGGTATCGCTACCTATCTGCGCCACACTGGTTCTTACTTTACCAAAGGAAAGCCAGTTCCATTTCAGCCAGTCGGAGAACACGGCAGCCAATGAGGCCGATGGATAGAAGTAAGAGTTGTTGCCCTTAGCCAAAGCGCTTGACCAATCATTACGGCCGGTGATGTTCAGAAAAACAGAGTTGTTATAACCCAATGTAACATCTCCAAACAGCGAGTTAATGCGTTTGTTAAACCGGAACTCGGAGAAGGCTACGCGGCTGGTGGTATTGGTAAACGTATACAGTTCGGGAACAATTAAGCCGGTAACCACGCCGGTGTTGATGTTATCCTTACGCGTCATAATGTTACCACCTACGGTAGCATTAATGTCCAGCTTTTTAGAAATATCTCTTTTAACGTTGGCCAAAAACAGATAGTTCATTTCGCGGAAGCTGCGGTTGGTGCGTGTATAACCTCCTGCCTGATAATCTTTTGGCACACGTTCTTCTATTAAAGTATTAAACTCATCCATAAACACTTTGGCCGAAAGGTTAATCCAGCTGGTGGGTTTAATTTCAAAACCGGCCAGACCAAACAGGCGTGTTCTGCTGTCGCTCTCATAGCCTTTATAAGAAGTCCAGTAAGGTGTGGTTGCCGAGGTAGGTGTAGGATCGGAGAAAGACTTCCGGTTCCAGCTCACCTGCGAGCCATCGGGAAACTGATAGTACTTCAGCATATCATTTTCCAGCTGGCGCTGGCCAAACATGGTAAACAGCTGTGTGGGGTTGGTACCCGCAAAACCGGTTCCGGAGCGGCCCATGGCCCGGTTATCGGAATAGTTGGCGCTGGCCACTGCCGTAACAATATCATTCAGCTTATACGTACCGTTAAAGCCTATGTTATTCCTTTTCAGGTCAGAATTAGGCAGTATGAATTTTTGTGTAAGGTTGCTGTACGATAAACGGAAAGTACCCTTATCACTACCGCCGCTTACACTGATGCTGTTGGTAATGGTATGCCCGGTGCGGTAGAAGTTCTTTACGTTATCCGGCTGTGGCGACCAGGTAGTGGTTCTGCCGAAATACGGATTGTTCTTATTCTGATCGAAGGAATAATACGGACGTATTACCTGCCCCAGCAGTTCAGGCCCCCAGCTTTCATCCAGCGAAAACTGCGGCATCAGATCGTATCCACCTCTGGAAGGATCGTTATAAGTAGGTGCCGTAGCACTCAGAAACTGCTCAGGATGCTGGTTGTACCACAGCGTATCAAAACCCGACGCTACAAAGCCTGGTGCGTCCGAAGCACCACCGGCGCCATAACGGTTCTGATATCTGGTGCGGATATACGCTTTATCCATCTGCGCATTCAGGCTGTAGGTAATACCCAGCTTTTTACTGGCCGAACCGCGTTTGGTGGTAATCAGCACCACACCGTTGGCACCGCGGCTGCCATACAAGGCAGAGGCCGCTGCGCCTTTCAGCACAGAAATCTGTTCAATATCATCCGGGTTAATATCCTGTATGGGGCTACCATAATCGTAACCGCCCCCACCGCCTGCCTGACTTACGTTGGCTGCGGGGTTATTGTTACCCATAAAAATACCATCTACCACAAACAGGGCATTGTTATCGCCGGTAATGGATTTGTTACCGCGTATAGTTACTTTGGTAGAGCCGCCCATAGAACCGGTGTTGCCATTAATCTGCACACCAGCCAGCTTGCCCTGTAAAGCATTTACAAAGTTGGATTCTTTGGCTACCTGTACGGCATCCCCTTTCACTTCCTGAATGGCGTACCCCACCGCTTTGCCTTTTTTAGAAATACCCATTGCCGTTACCCGTACTTCCTGTAACTGCCCGGCACCGCTCTTAGAACTTAACTGCACCGCCATAGGTGCCTCTGCCGAAAGCATTACCACATCTTTATTACCATATCCTACAGCAGAGAAAGTTACGGTAGCACCGGTTTTAAACGGAATACGGAAGCTACCGGCCTCGGTGCCGCTGTAAGCCTGGCCATCTTTATATGTAACGGTTACAAAAGGAACGCCCTTACCTGCCGCATCGGTAACACGGCCGGAAACAAACACCGTATCTTTAGAAGCGGTATCCTGCGCATTGGCCGAAAGTGGTACCACATCCGCCTTTTTAGCCGTATCCGGCGTAGTAGGCACAGGTGCTGCGGTATCCTTTACCGGGGGAGGCACCGGTGCAGAAGAGTCTTTTGCGCCGCCGGTGGTATCTGTAGCCGGAGCCGTCCATGGGGTAATTTTAAACGTATTTTTTTCCGCAAACTGCACCTGAAAGCTGGTAAGGTCCGGTGCTTTAAAGGCGCCCAGCTGGGTACCCTGAAACAGTATCAACACCGAATCTTCATTACTCACTTCCAGTGCAAACCGGCCATCATCGCCGGTAGTGGATTTACCCTGCAAGGCTTTGGATTGCAGTACATAGTCTTTTTGCGGAGAACCATCAAGGCCCAGTAATTTGCCATTGATCTTTTTAGAGGCCGATTGACTCAAAGCAGCCGTAGCGCACAGGAGGCAGCACAATACTGCCATCATCAGGTAAGAGGTTTTTCCAGGCATAAATAAGGTTAGAAGAGGAACAAAAAAATATCGCCCCTCCCTCCCAAAAACATTGCCAAAAAAACTAATACATATCAGCTAGTCCAACCTCCGGCTAATTGCATCATCAATTTGTTTGAACAAATGTTCCGGTTTATAGGTACGCCAGTTGGGTATTTCCATCAGCTCTATATAGTGGTTCAGCTTGCGTTTGCGGAAATCGTGCTGCGCCGCTTCGCTCAGCCCCAGCATTACCATCCAGCCGTTTTCATCGGTAACTTCTTCAAACCATTCCTGGTAATAATCTTTATCGCCACTGTGAAAGTTCATTACGTTCTCCCCTATCAGAATGTACTTATAAATCCCCTGTTCAAACAATTTGTCTATCACATCCCGCTTCAACGTCATAATATCATTCTCTATGGCATCATTCCATTCGCCTATCAGTTCAATAACGGCAAAGTGCAGATCATAGTCTACATATAACATCTTGAGGTACAGGGTACGGCTTCCAAACTCATCCCATTGCGGATGGATATAGTAATTGTAAACGGTTTGGGAAAATTCAAACTCGCTGTAGGTACGACCAAAAAAGGGCGATCGCTGATCTTCTTCTGCGGTGTACAGGTGTCTCCAGTTAAAAAAAGGTTCTATATCATGCATTGCAGCAAAGTTAGGGGGATAATGGGGGAAATAAAAAGCGGCGCCGTAAAGGCGCCGCTCTGTTTTCTAAGGCCATTGCTGACAATAGATCCTGTCTTATGATTAACTCCTGCTATCTAATATGTTTCTATCAATCTCCTCGTCGTTGGCACGTTGCGCCTGCAGCTTTTTCAGCTTACGCTTATAGGATATATTCATGATTACCACAAACAATACCGGCACCACAAATATTGCCAGCGTAGTGGCCGCAAGCATACCGCCGAACACGGTCCAGCCAATGGTATTACGCGCCTGCGACGCCGCACCCGTAGCTACCGCCAGCGGTAACACACCCAGGATAAACGCCAGCGAGGTCATAATAATCGGACGAAGACGTAACTGTACCGCCTGTAAGGTAGCGTGCGTAATATCTACCCCCTTATCCACACGCTCTTTGGCAAATTCCACAATCAGGATGGCGTTTTTAGCCGCCAGACCAATCAGGGTAATCATACCAATCTGCGCATAAATGTTGTTGTTCAGGCGCGGAATAAGCGTAAGCGTAAGAATAGAACCAAACAAGCCCACCGGCACCGCAAACAGTACCGCAAATGGTACCGACCAGCTTTCGTACAGGGCAGCCAGAAACAGGAATACGAACACAATAGATACTGCAAACAGCATCAGTGTACTGTTACCCGCAGTAATCTCCTCACGTGTCATACCCGAGAATTCATAGCTGTAACCAGCTGGTAATGTTTGAGCAGCAACCTCTTTCAGCGCTTCAATAGCCTGACCAGAGCTGAAGCCCGGTTTAGGCGAACCGTTGATTTCCACCGCACGGTAAACGTTGTAGTGCGAAATAAGCGCCGGAGCTTCTGCCAGCTTTATACTTACCAGTGCACTCAGCGGCGTCATATTGCCCTGGCTGTTGCGCACATAAATCTGATTCAGAGAATTGAGCGAAGAACGGTAAGTACTATCGGCCATAGCCATTACACGGAAGTTACGTCCGTACAGGTTAAAGTCGTTTACATAGCTACTACCCATCATGGTACTCATAGTGCTGTACACATCGCTCAGTTGAATACCTAACTGCTTGGCTTTATCTCTGTCCACATCAATACGGTAAGTAGGCGTTTTGGTGGTAAAGAACGTATACGCCAGGCCTATTTCCGGACGGGCATACAATGCACCCAGAAACTTCTTGGCTACGTTTTCAAACACCTGAATACTATCGGTACTGGTGGTTTGCTGTAATTCAATGGTAAAACCAGAGGTTTGCCCCAAACCTGGAATTGCCGGTGGAGCAATGGCAAGAATACGGGCTTCTTTAATATCGCCGGTTCTCTTCATAATCTCCCCTATCACACCTTGCAGCTGCTCTTCCTTGCTCTTTCTTTCATCCCAGGGTTTCAGGTTCACGAACATGGTACCCACGTTGCTTTTGTTAGAGAAGCTGATGGCGTTTAAGCCAGCCAGACCACCCACTACGTTTACCGCAGGAATCGCTTTTACGCGGTTCATAATATCGGTAAGCATAGCCACACTGCGTGAGGTAGAAGTACCTTCCGGCATTTCGTAGGTAACAAACATACGGCCCTCATCTTCTGTAGGAATAAAGCCGGTTGGTTTGGATTTGAACAGTAACGCCAGGCCCACAAACAGCACAATCATCATTACTATTACCAGCTTAGCACCTTTAATCCACGAAGCAACGCCTCTGGTATAAGAGTGGCTCAGCTTATCAAACCATTTGTTGAAACGGGCGAAGAAACGGTCCAGTATATTCTTTTTATCATTCTCACCCTTACTCGGCTTCAGCATCATGCTACACAATGCCGGAGTAAGCGACAGGGCCACAAACGCCGAGATGATTACCGAGATGGCGATGGTAATGGCAAACTGCTGATACAACCGCCCTACTATACCCGGTGCAAAGCTTACCGGCACAAACACCGCCGCCAGAATTAACGCAATAGCAATTACCGGAGCAGAAATGTCCTTCATCGCTTTTTCCGTAGCCTCTTTGGGCGATAGCTTTTCGTGGTCTATATAATGTTGTACCGCTTCCACCACCACAATGGCGTCATCCACCACAATACCAATAGCCAGTACAAAGGCAAACAGGGTAAGTGTGTTAATGGTAAAACCAAACGGTATAAACACAATGAAAGTACCAATCAATGATACAGGAATGGCCAATACCGGAATCAACGTGGCTCTCCAGCTCTGCAGAAACAGGAACACCACAATAATTACCAGAATCAACGCTTCCACAAACGTGTGTATTACCTCTTCAATAGAAGTAGATACCACGGTAGCAGTTTCCAGCGGTACGGCATAATCCATATCCTTAGGGAAACGCTTTTTCATTTCTTCCAGCTTGGCCACTACCCCTTTATACGTATCCAGGGCGTTGGCACCTGGCGCCTGATAAATCAACAGAAAGGCAGCGGGCTTACCATTTACAAAGGCGTTGATACCATAGTCAAACTTACCCAGCTCAACACGGGCCACATCTTTCAAACGCACAAGGCTTGCATCCGCAGGGCGGGTACGCACAATAATGTTTTCAAAGTCTTCCTGTGTTTTTAAACGGCTGTTGGTAAGAATGTTGTATTCAAAAGCCTGCGATGTGGGCTGCGGGTTACCACCTACGGTACCGGCCGCAATCTGCAGGTTCTGCTCGCTCAGCGCTGCGGTAATTTCAGCCGCAGTCATGTTTAACGCAGCCAGTTTAGCCGGGTTCAGCCACACGCGCATACTAAAGTCATCTGCACGGGTAAAAATATCACCCACGCCTTTTACGCGCAGTAACGCATCCTTCAGGTAAATGTTGGTATAGTTACCCAGAAAGGTGGCATCGTGCGTACCGTTGGGCGAGTAAAATGCCAGCGCCATCATAATAGATGGGTTACGCTTACGGGTAGTTAAACCCAAACGTTTTACCGCATCGGGTAAAGTAGGCTCGGCCACACTCACCCGGTTTTGCACGTCCAGCGTAGCAATGTCGATGTTAGTGCCAATTTCAAAGTTTACGGTAATGCTGGCCTGGCCGCTACCGGTACTGTTACTGCTCATGTACGTCATGCCCGGCGTACCGTTCACCTGCGTTTCAATGGCAGTAGTAGTAGTCTGTTCCACCGTTTCAGCATCCGCACCGGTATAGTTACCGGAAATAGATACCGTAGGCGGGGTAATATCGGGATATTGCGCAACCGGTAAAGTGGTAATAGCTATCAGACCCACCAGTACAATCACGATGGATATTACTATAGCCGTTACCGGTCGTTTTATAAAAGTATCTGCTATCATTGTTCTTTGCTTTGTCGTGAAACCTAAATCATCTCTTCAACCCTCAGTTATTTCTTTGCAGGAGCAGCAGCACCTGGCGCACCGGCCTGTTGTGGCGGCGCAGTAGTAATTGCTGAACCTTCACGCAGGTTTTGTGAACCCTGGGTAACCACTTTCTCCCCTTCTTTCACACCGTCTTTAATAACAACGCTGGTTCCTATCTGTCTGCCTAACGTTACTTTACGCTGGGTAACTTTGCTGCTATCACCCACTACATATACAAAAAACTCACCCAGCTGCTCGGTTACTGCTTTGTAAGGTATAACCACAGAAGAAGCACCGGTAGTAGCTTTTACACGAACAATGGTATTCATACCACCTTTTAATACATGTTTGGGGTTAGCCACCACCAAACGGGTTTTAATGGTACCGGTTTGCGCATCTACCGCACGGTCAATAGTGCTTACAGATGCAGGGTAAGGATACACGTCATCACCAAAAGCCAGCAGGAAAGTAGAGTCTTTGGTGCCCTTTCCCTGTAACTGAGAAAAACGATAAATGTCTTTCTGATCTACGGTAAAGTCAACCGCCATCGGATCATCGGTAGAAATGGTATTCAGTACGGTTTGTCCGGCTACTACAGAAGTACCCATTCTTACCTGTGAAATACCAATGGTACCACTGAAAGGCGCTACTATACCAGAAAAACGAACGTTGGCACGTACGCTTTCGGCAGTGGCTTTGGCGGCAGCCAGTTGTTTTTTGGCGCTTTCCAGTGCAGCATCTGCATAATCAACCTGCTGCTTGGCTATCGCGTCTTTTTTATCCAGCTCATGGTAACGGTCGGCATCTTTCTGCGCCTTTACCAGGTTGGCTTCCTGTACGGCAACGTTAGCCAGCGATTGCTGGTAGTTGGCATCGTACACCTGCTGGTCTATGCTATATAATTTCTGTCCTTTGCTTACTTTATCACCATCTTTAAAATGAATACCGGTGATGTAACCGGTAACCTGCGCACGCAGTTCGGTCTGGTTTAACGGGGTAACGGTTCCAGGGTATTCATCATAGTATACAGCGCTGGTAGTGGCAGCCTCTTCCACAGTAACAGGAACTGCTGGCGGCGGCCCCTGCTGTTGTTGTTGCTGCTGCTTGTTACCGCAGGATGCCAGTGTTAAAAAACAAGCCACACCTGCATAATTTCTGATCGTTCTGAACAACATTGTATATTGATTTTGCATTAGTCGTATAGTTAAATCGTGTGCTCTTAATAAGTAATTTGTCCCAGTGCTTTTTGTACATCTACTTTGCTGGCCAGTACCTGGTAAAGCGCATTGTAATAGTTAATGCGTGCAGTTCTTAAATCACTTTCTGCATTAATTACTTCTATATAAGCTTTTATACCAGACTCGTATTGCAACGCAATTACATCATATACTTCCTGCGCCAGTTGCAGGTTTTCTTTCAATGCCTGGAAATTGGCAAAGCTGCTTTTATAGTTGGCCAGTGCCTGGTTATATTCACTGCTTACCATGGTTTGCAGGTTCAGAATATCCCAGTCAGTTCTTTTCAACTGCAACTCAGCGGAACGGATTTTGGCTGTGCGTTTACCTCCCTGAAAAATGGGTATACCAATGGTAACGTTACCATAAGAGTTGGGAATGTTATTATTGTACAGCTTATTAAAGTCGTTGTTCTGATAAATCAGCGAATACATGCCGTTTAAAGTAGCCGTAGGCAAAAAGCTCATTCTTTCGTACTTCACATTGGCTTCCTGTAACTTACGCTGGGTAATCAGTTGCTGATACTCAATACGGCTGCCAAGGCTGGGCATTTGTAAGGTATCCATACCAACTTCGGATGACATGCGAATGCTGTCATACACAATATTCAACTCTTCTGTAGGTGGGTAGCCCATCAGATACTTCAGGTACTCCTTCTTGGCCTTCAGCAAAGCTGCGTTGCTAACCAGCGTAGCTCTGGTATTGTTAAGGTTAATGGTAGCTCTTTTGTAATCGGTTTTATCGGTTGTACCTGCTTCGTATTGCGCCTGCGCATTTTTAAGGCTGCTTTCCTGGCGCACAATATCCTGCTGGGTAACTTTTATCTGTTCCAGCGTAGCCAACACGTCGTAAAAAGCCTTGCTTACATTTACGGTAACGTTTATTTTGTTATTTACTGTGTTTTGCCTTGCCTGAAGCTGCACATCTCCACGGGTTCTGGCAGCCAGCAACACATCTCTGTTAAACAATGCCTGGCTGAGTGTAAACTGACCGTTAGAAGTATTGTTTACACCAAACTGAATCAACTGTCCGTTCACAAAGTTTTGCGGAACCTGAAAATTGTGCTGCAAAGTGTAATTGAAATTCACCTGCGGATACCAGTCAGCCAGTTTGGTTTTAATGGTTTCACCGGTGATATTCTCGTCAATTAATGCCTGTTGCACCGCCGCCTGATGCGTTACAGCGTACTGTATCACGCTTTGCAATGTAGCCTCCTGCAGGGTAGAGTCAGCCGTACGCTGGCCCGATACAGGCAGGCAAATGCCGCCTGCTATCAACCAGCTCAATGTAAAAATGAGTCGTTTCATACTTCTATGTCTATAATATAAATCCTGTTTACTAATTCGTTGCTCCTGCACACAGTCCATTCACTTTCAAGGTAGCCGGGTTATTCTCTGCAGTTGGATAGGATGGTAATTTCGTATGCGAAGGTAACGGGATTGTTCAAAATAAATTAAACGTTTGATTAGTTTTTTCCCGATTTCGCCGAATTTCTGCTGCAAATGAATCATTTACCGCTGCCAGATTCCGATACAACGCCGTAAAAAGAGATGGGTTGGCGGTTGTTACTGGTAACCTGTAAAGTGGTATATCCATCCTGCGATATGGTAAAATTGAGGGTGCGCACGTCTCCGGCATCGGAAGGTTCAATCCGTATATCCCATCCCCCCTTCCGGCGTTCCTTCACCACATATTTAAATTGGGTAGAGGTAAAATTGATGCCCCCTTTGGAAGCATCAAGCGGTGCGGCAAAGGCCCGGCCAAAATACGGCAGGTATACTTTCAGCGTGTCCTGTTTTACTTTTACATCGTAGCCGTACGTTAATTGTATTACCCGGCCGCTCATGGGCGTGGCGGTTTGGGCGTTAAACAGATAGCGTTTGGCAGTAATGGCAGCAGTTATTCCACGCTCTCCATTTTTGTTTACAGCAGTACTGTCCTGAGCCCGGGCAACAGGGCATACTAATAACAACAGCACAGCGAACAGGCAGGTGTACGGAGATGTTTTCATTTGAGTAAGTTTTAACGAGCTTTATAAATATACGCTTAAAATATAGCAATACCCACGCAGCAGCCTGGCCAGGAGTAATTTGTACTACATTTACACTAAAAAAGCATACAGATTGAAGACTGTATTGGTTATTGACGACGAAGAAAAGCTCCGGGGACTGTTATCCAGAATACTACGCACAGAAGGTTTTGAGGTATATGAAGCGGCAGACGGCAAAAGCGGTTTGAAAAAATTAGCGCACGAAAACGTGGATGCGGTGCTCTGCGATGTAAAGCTGCCCGATGTAAACGGTGTGCAGCTGGTACAGCAGATAAAAAGCAGCTGGCCCCTGGTAGAGATTATATTATTAACTGCCTACGGCAACATACCCGATGGCGTACAGGCCATTAAAAACGGGGCGTTTGACTATATTACCAAAGGCGATGATAACGACAAAATTGTTCCCCTGCTGCACCGGGCTATAGAAAAAGCACAGTTACAAAAGCGGGTGCAGGAACTGGAAAAGCGGGTGGGCGAAAAGTTTTCTTTCAAAGCCATCAGCAGCAAATCCAAATCTATTCAGGAAGCCATTTCGCTGGCAGAGCGGGTAGCTCCGGTAGATACTTCTGTGCTGCTGACCGGTGAAACCGGTACCGGTAAGGAAGTATTTGCACAGGCCATACACCAGGCCAGCGCCCGTGCAGGAAAAAGCTTTGTAGCCCTTAACTGCAGCACCTTCAGCAAAGAAATACTGGAAAGCGAACTGTTTGGTCACAAACAAGGCGCTTTTACGGGCGCTACCAAAGATCAAAAGGGCCTGATTGAAGAAGCCAACGGTGGCACCCTGTTTCTGGATGAAATAGGAGAAATGCCGCTGGAGTTACAAGCCAAACTGCTGCGGGTATTGGAAACCAGCGAGTTTATACGCCTGGGCGATACCAAAACCACCAAAAGCAATTTCCGCCTCATAGCCGCCACCAACCGCGACCTGAAAAAGGAAAGCGAAGAACACCGCTTCCGGAGCGACCTCTACTTCCGCCTGAATATATTTGAAGTACACCTGCCCGCTTTACGCGAGCGGGTAAAAGATATTCCGCTGCTAACAGAGTTTTTTGTACACCAGTTTGCTGCCAAAACCAATAAAAAGCCGCCGCAGATAAGCGCTGAGTTTATGGAACGGTTACAGGCTTACCACTGGCCGGGCAACATACGCGAACTGAAAAACATTATTGAAAGGGCCGTGATACTATTAAACGGACAGGAACTGACTACCGATCAGCTGCCTGCAGATGTTACCGCCCCTCCCGTACGCCAGCAACCCATTTCGGCCTTTGACCTGGCCAGCATGGAAAAACTGCATATACAGCGGGTATTAAACCACACACGCAACAATAAAGCAGAGGCCGCCCGCCTGCTGAACATAGGAACGGCTACACTGTACCGGAAGATTGACGAGTACGGTTTGTAAACCTCCACTATCTCTTTTTGATAAAACCTTCTCATTTTGAGAAGGTTTTTTATTGCCCTTATTTTCCGGCACAGCAAAGCCATATTACCTCTATCCCTTGTCTGCAAAGCGTTACAGCGTTTTACCACCATGCTCTTTTGAGGCGGGGTACGCTTTTGGCCTCTCTACCGGTATATAATGCAAAGGTTATGAATCAATATGAAGTACCGGCTCTGATAGCCGACAGTATACCGGAACTGGAAACCGCTATGAAGGAGCAAACAGCCACCTTCAACATCAACAGCGTACTGCACACACTGGCAGCTTACACCCAAAAAATGTGCGCCGCCCACAATTTACCGGCTATACAGCAGTGTATGAAACTGGCAGACAAGCTGTACACCAAAGGCAACACCGCCGTGCAGAATGCCGTAATAAACGTGTTTGTGTACTCCTTTTCTGTATTCCGCATTACCTGCCACAAAATGGAATGGAAACAGCTGCAGCCCCGTATTCCGGTAACACTGTATTCTGTGTACGTGCAGCAGGTATTAAAATCAGGTATGTAATTAAACACTTCAAATATCCATAGTATGTTAATCAGCATTCTCCTTGTTACCTGCCTTGTTTGTTTCTACCTCTTCAACAAGTGTATCGACTTTTTTGAAAACATGTAATTCCTCACAACACAACCAAACCATCATGATGAATATACTCTTCGCAGTATCGGTGCTGGTATTTATTTACCTGATTTACGTACTGCTGAAACCGGAAAAGTTTTAACCCTCAAAACTGCGCAATAGCAAATGAACACAGAAATAACAGGCGTGCTGGTAACCTTTTTCATTACCCTGCTCATCGCCTTTCCTTTAGGAAAATATATAGCCCGCGTATTCCGCGGCGAAAAAACCATCACCGATTTCATGTCGCCCTTCGAGCGCTTCATCTATAAAATCTGTGGTATTGACCCTACCAGAGAAATGACCTGGAAACAGCATATGGCTGCCCTGCTTTCTATTAATCTGGTATGGGTAGTGTATGCGTTTTTTGTATTAATTTTTCAGGACAAGCTACCCCTGAATCCGGATGGTAACCCCGGTATGACGCCTGATCTTTCCTTCAACACCGCCATCAGCTTTCTGGTAAACTGTAACCTGCAGCACTACAGCGGCGAATCGGACCTTACCTATCTTACGCAGTTAATAGTAGTTACGTTTTTACAGTTTGTATCTGCCGCTACCGGTGTAGCAGCCGTGGCTGTATTGTTCCGCGCTTTTGCGGAAAAAACCACTACCAAACTGGGCAACTTTTTTGTATTCTTTACCCAAACCATTACCCGCATACTGCTGCCCTTAAGTATTATAATGGCCGTAATACTGGCTTTTAACGGCACCCCCGCCAGCTTTGATGGTAAAGATAGCATTGTTACCCTGCAGGGCGATAGTGTACAGGTATCCCGCGGCCCCGCAGCCGGTATGATAGCCATTAAACACCTGGGCACTAATGGTGGTGGCTGGTTTGGCGCCAACAGCGCCCACCCGCTGGAAAACCCCAACTATGTAACCAACATGGTAGAAATAGTAGCGCAGGTAATACTGCCTATGGCGCTGGTATTTGCCTTTGGCTTTTTTATCATGCGCCGCAGACTGGGTTATGTCATCTTCGGGGTAATGACGCTGGGTATGCTCACTTTTATGATACCCAACTTCTTTTCTGAAATGGGGGGCAGCCCCGCACTGGCAAAAATGCACCTGGCCAATGCCACTGCTATGGAAGGCAAAGAAGTAAGGCTGGGGGTACCTGCCTCTGCTTACTGGCAGGTAATGACCACGGTTATATCTACCGGTTCCGTAAACTCCATGCACGATAGCTCTATGCCTATGAGCGGCGCTATGCAAATGCTGGGTATGATGACCAACTGTTTCTATGGTGGTAAAGGCGTAGGCTTACTCAACTACTTTATCTTCCTTATTATAGCCGTGTTCATATCTGGTTTAATGGTGGGCCGTACACCGGAGTTTCTGGGCCGTAAGGTAGAGGCGCGTGAAATTAAAATAGCCGCTATTATAGCCCTGCTGCATCCCTTTCTGGTACTGGCCGGCACCGCGCTGTCCGCGTATTTTGCCGCCCACCATGCGGATATTAACTGGGCCGTAAAACCCGGCGCATGGTTGAACAACCCCGGCAGCCACGGCTTTTCAGAAATGCTGTACGAATACACTTCTTCCTCTGCCAACAACGGTTCGGGCTTTGAAGGGCTGGGCGATAACAACCTATTCTGGAACATTACTACGGGTATAGTAATGATACTGGGCAGGTTTATCCCTATCATAGGCCCTGTTGCCATTGCAGGTTTACTGGCAAAGAAAAAGTATATACCACAGAGCGCAGGCACCCTGCAAACCGATACCGCCACCTTTGGCATTATGACCTATGCCGTTATTATGATACTGGCAGCACTGGCTTTCTTTCCGGCGCTTACACTAGGCCCTATTGCTGAGTTTTTTAACCTGTATTAATTCTTCCACATCATATAACGAAATATATGTCTGACAATACATCCCGCAATAAACTGTTTGATGGCGCCCTGGTTGAAGAGGCCCTGCAACAGAGCTTTGTAAAACTCAATCCCCGTATCATGTTCCGCAACCCGGTTATGTTTACGGTAGAAATAGGTACTGCTATTATGCTGGCAGTAACCATTTATACGTACGCAACAGGCGATACAACACAGGGCAGTGCCGGTTACAACCTGGCCGTGTTTCTGGTACTGTTTATTACCCTGCTGTTTGCCAACTTTGCCGAAGCCATTGCAGAAGCCAGAGGCAAGGCACAGGCACAAAGCCTGCGTAAAACACGGGAAGATACACCCGCTAAAAAAGTATTTGCCGTTGGCGAAATACGTACGGATGAAATTAAAGTGGTATCCTCCTCTCAACTGGCCAAAGGCGACATATTTGTATGTGAAGCTGGTGACATCATTCCTATGGATGGGGAGATTATAGAAGGGCTGGCTACTATTGACGAAAGTGCTATTACCGGCGAATCTGCACCGGTAATACGGGAGGCAGGTGGCGATAAATCATCCGTAACCGGCGGCACCAAAGTACTGAGCGATTTTATTAAAGTACGCGTTACCACCGAACCCGGCGAAAGCTTTCTGGATAAAATGATTGCCCTGGTAGAAGGTGCCAGCCGCCAGAAAACGCCCAATGAAATTGCACTCACCATTCTGCTGGCCAGCTTTACCCTGGTATTCATTATCGTATGCGTTACTTTAAAACCCTTTGGCGATTTTGTTAACACCCCTATTACCATCGCGGCCTTTGTATCCTTGTTTGTATGTCTGATACCCACCACCATCGGCGGATTGTTAAGCGCCATTGGTATTGCCGGTATGGACCGTGCCCTGCGCGCCAACGTAATTACCAAAAGTGGTAAGGCCGTAGAAACAGCGGGCGACCTGGATACACTGCTGCTGGATAAAACCGGTACCATTACCATAGGTAACCGCAAGGCCACCCATTTCTGGCCAGCCACCGGTGTAAACGAACAGGCATTTATCACCTCCTGCGTAATGGCCTCCCTGGCCGATGAAACGCCGGAAGGGAAGTCTATTATAGAACTGGCCCATACACAAGGCGTAAGCAACCGCTATGTAAAAAAAGAACATGCCCGCTTTATTGCCTTTACCGCAGAAACCCGTAGCAGTGGTATAGATATAGATGGCAACCGCATACGCAAAGGTGCTTTTGATGCTATTAAAAACCTGGTAACCAAAGCCGGTAACCTCTTCCCTTCGGAAACCGAAGAACGCATTAAAGCCATATCCTCCAATGGCGGTACCCCACTGGTGGTAAGCCATAACGAGCAGGTATATGGGGTAATAGAGCTGCAGGATATTATTAAACCCGGCATTCGTGAGCGCTTTGAAAGGCTGCGCCGGATGGGTGTAAAAACCGTAATGGTAACCGGCGATAACCCGCTTACCGCCAGATTCATTGCCGAAAAAGCAGGGGTGGATGATTTTATTGCCGAAGCCAAACCCGAGGATAAAATGCGCTACATTAAACAGGAGCAGGAAAGTGGCAAGCTGGTAGCTATGATGGGCGATGGCACTAACGATGCACCCGCACTGGCACAGGCCGATGTTGGTGTAGCCATGAACAGCGGTACCCAGGCAGCCAAAGAAGCCGGTAACATGGTAGACCTGGACAACGACCCTACCAAGCTGATTGAAATTGTAGAGATAGGCAAACAGCTGCTGATGACCCGCGGTACACTTACCACCTTTTCCATTGCGAATGATGTGGCCAAGTACTTCGCTATTGTACCCGCGCTGTTCATCACTTCTATACCGGCCTTACAGGGGCTGAACATTATGCACCTGAAAAGCCCGGAAAGCGCCATTCTTTCAGCCGTTATTTTCAACGCCATCATTATACCCATATTAATTCCACTGGCATTGAAAGGTGTAGCCTACAAGCCCATTGGTGCCAGCGCCCTGCTGCGGAGAAACCTTTTTATCTATGGGCTGGGTGGTGTAGTAGTGCCTTTTATAGGCATTAAGCTGATTGATCTGCTGCTGGCCTTTTTTATGTAATACTGTAAATAATAATTATATGCTTAAATATATCATACCTTCTGTAAAGCTTACCCTTGTAATGATTGTGTTGTGTGCGGTAGCTTATCCCCTGTTAGTATCCGGCATTGCCCGCTTTGCACCGGGCCAGGGCAAAGGCGAAACCCTTTCTGTAAACGGCAAGGTAGTGGGTTACGCCAATGTGGGGCAATCCTTTACCCGCGATGATTATTTTCAGGGCCGCCCTTCTGCCGTGGGTTATAACGCCGCCGGCAGTGCAGGCAGCAACAAAGGCCCTTCCAACGCCGATTACCTGAAAACCGTACAGGAAAGAATTGATACGTTTCTGGTACATAACCCCGGCGTAACGCGGGAACAGATTCCTGCAGAAATGGTAACCGCATCCGGCAGCGGGCTGGACCCCGATATTTCACCAGCCAGCGCTGCTGTGCAGGTACAACGCATCAGTAACCTGCGTAAGATAGATGCGCAAATACTGCAACAGCTGATTACAGAACATACTGAAAAACCCTTACTGGGCCCACAGAAGATAAACGTACTTAAACTGAACATTGCATTGGATCAAATCAAATAAACAACCGTAAATGAAAAAGAAAATGGCGGGTGCATTCGCACTCGGGCTAAGTGTTTGCATAAGCACTTACACTTTTGGACAAGACGCTGTGAAACCTAAAATTCCTTTTGATGGCATGGATCTTACCTGGATTAACGGACAAAACCGTCAGAAGAACTTCCCGTTGACTGTTACAGACAAAAACGGTGAAACCATTCTTACCGGTGTGGCATTGGTAGATGGCTATTTTAACTACAACTTTGCCCGCCCTAAAGACAACACACAAACCATTTCTGCCGCCACCGGCCGCAGCAATGAGTTTACCCTTAACCAGGCCAGCATTGGTATTGAAAGCAATTACAAAAACGTAATCGGCCGTTTATGGCTGCAAACCGGAAGCATGACGCATGTGGTGCAGGAAGCGGATGGTTCTGTAGCACGCGGCCGCAACACCGGCACGGGCAACCTGAAATTTATACGTGAGGCAGCAGCCGGTTACCACTTTAATGTGAACTACGGCCTGAATGTGGAGATGGGCATTTTTATGAGTTACATTGGCCTGGAAAGCTATGTACTGCAGGAAAACTGGAGTTACCAGAGAAGTATGGTGTGTGATTTTACTCCCTTCTATTTCCAGGGCGCACGCGCACAATGGTACCCTACCAAAAACTATAAAACAGAGTTATGGCTGTTAAACGGCTGGCAAAGCTATAACAGCTGGAGCAGGAACGTAGGCATTGGTAACTCCAACTACTGGCGCCCCAACGAAAACCTGCAACTGGTAGCCAACTTCTATTACGGTAACGACAGCAAAAGCGGCACCACGGAATTATCTAAAGTACGCCGCTTTCACCACGACAACAGCATTGTTGCCCGCTACTATAAAAGCAAGGCAAACGGCAAAGGCATTTCACAGGCAGCTTTCAGCCTTAACACCCACTATGGCTTTCAATCCGGCGAAGGTGTAAAGGCCAAAAACAACTATATGGCGGGTACCTCACTGGCGCACCGTTTATGGTTTAACAACAATAAACTGGCCTGGACAGTACGGGGCGATGTTATTACCAACCCCGGCGGTTACCTGGCCTTCAGCCCTGCAGTATCCGGCGCTATACCCAACGATTACGAAACCGCTATTGCAGATGGTAAAGATCTGAGGGCGATGCAGCTGAGCACCACGTTTGATGTAATGCCTAACGACCACGTTACCTTCCGTTTTGAGTACCTGCACCGGAATGCCAATATTCCTTATTTCGCAGGCCCTGGCGGCACTACGTCGCAAACCGGTTTTAACACAGATCCTATAGATCCTACGTGGAAAGCTGATTTACGCAAATCTGAAAACAGAGTTATAGTGGCAGTAAACTTCCGTTTATAACCCAATCCGGTGGGGCTTTCAGCGGCCCCACCCTTCTTTCAAACAACACAAATGAAAACTGACCCGATTATAGTCCGCGTAGCCACCGAAGCAGATGCCATATACGCATTGCAGATTACTGATGAAATGGAAAGCTCTGCCAAAGCACGCGGCACCGGTATATCCAAACGCTCGCCCGAATCTATCATCCGCAAAATGCGGGAAGGGAAAGCAGTAATAGCCCTTACCCGCGATAATATATGGGTAGGCTTTTCTTATATAGAAGTATGGTCAAACGGCGAATTTGTATCCAACTCCGGCCTTATTGTATCTCCTCCTTTCCGTGGCCTGGGCGTAGCCAGAACTATTAAAACCAAAATATTCCGCCTCTCCCGCCAATTGTATCCACAGGCAAAACTGTTCAGCATTACCACCGGCCTGCCTATTATGAAAATGAACCTCCGCTTCGGTTTTGAGCCGGTTACTTTTAACGAAATTTCGCACGATCCGGCCTTCTGGCAGGGCTGCCAGAGCTGCATCAATTACCAGACGCTGGTAAGCAAAGGCTTTAAAAACTGTTTGTGTACCGCCATGCTGTACACCCCGGCCAATGTTACCCCGCAGCCTGAAATATGCACTAACTTCACTATTCACGAAAAGCAACTGCTGCTGTAGCCTGCCCTCTATCTCCACCCATTCATTTTCCCAACCACCTTGTATATGGATAAAGACAAAAATGCCGAACACTTTTTAAAGCTCATCCGCCAATCGCGCCGCGGTAAGTTTAAAATATACATAGGCATGAGCCCCGGGGTAGGTAAAACCTACCGCATGCTGCAGGAAGCCAGAGCGCTGCTGCGCAACGGGGTGGATGTAAAAATTGGCTATATAGAAACCCATAACCGGGCCGAAACCCATGCCCTGCTGGAAGGCCTGCCCGTAATACCCCGCCGCCAGCTGTTTTATAAAGGCAAAGAGCTGGACGAGCTGGATGTAAACGCCGTAATTAGTTTACACCCGGAGGTGGTGATTATAGATGAACTGGCCCATACCAATATAGAAGGCAGCCGCAACGAAAAAAGATGGCAGGATGTGTTGCAGATACTGAATGAAGGCATTAATGTTATCAGCGCCGTAAACATACAACACCTGGAAAGCCTGCAGGAAGAAATTAAAAACATTACCGGCATAGCCATCAGCGAACGGGTGCCGGATAGTGTATTACAACAGGCCGATGAAGTGGTAAACATAGACCTTACCGCAGACGAACTGGTTACCCGCCTGAAAGAAGGCAAAATTTATACACCGGATAAAGTAGCCGTATCCCTGAAAAACTTCTTCCAGCCCGAAAAGATACTACAGCTGCGCGAGCTGGCGCTGAAAGAAGTAGCCAACCAGGTAGAACGCAAAATTGAAACCGAACTGCCCCGCAGCATTCACCTGCGTAACGAGCGTTTTATGGCCTGCATAAGCAGTAACCACGAGGTGGCTAAAAAGGTAATACGCAAAACCGCGCGGCTGGCCGCCTACTACCGCAGCAAATGGTTTTTGCTGTATGTGCAAACGCCAGGCGAGGAAATGGATAAAATAGGTTTGGCCTCACAACGGCATTTAATTAATAATTTTAAACTGGCAACGGAGCTGGGTGCAGAAGTGATACGTATTAAACATGCTAAAATTGGCAAGGGCATTATAGAGATTGCCGAAAAGCGCGAAATAACTACTATCTGTATTGGCAAGCCTCACCTGAACCTGTTTCAGGTGATACTTAGCACCAGTGTGTTCAACCAAATACTGAAAAAGCTATCTTCAAACGATATTGATCTTGTAATATTTTCCTGATGCGCATCAAAACCAAATTAACCCTGGGGGTTGGATTGCTGTTTCTGCTGATACTGGTATTGGCTATTGTTAGCAGCGCCTATATTAACCGGCTGAAAAACGATACCGAAAACATTCTGGTATCTAACTACAATACACTGGAGTATACCCGTAAAATGATGCTGGCGCTGGATGAGATACAGCAGTCGCCCATGGCACTGAGCGAGTTTGAGCAGAACCTGCAGCTGCAGAAAGTGAATGTAACCGAAACAGGAGAAAAAGAAGCCACGCAAAAGCTGGAAGCGCATTATATGCAGTTTCGTACCAATACGGCTTCAGCCACACTTCCGGCACTGATGCGCAGAGATATTTCGCTGATTATGACGCTGAACATGCAGGCCATACAGCGCAAAACCCAGATAGCACAGGCAACGGCGGGTAATGGCAATTTGTGGATTGCCACTGCCGGTACACTCTGTTTTATCATTGCTTTTGTACTGCTGGTAAACCTGCCGGGTAATATAGCCAACCCGGTAAAAGCCTTAACCGCCAGTATACAGCAGATTGCCAATAAAAACTACAACCAGCGGGTGCATCTTTCGCAGCATGATGAGTTTGGCGAACTGGCCAGCTCCTTTAACACCATGGCCGAAAAACTACAGGAATACAACAACAGCAATTTGTCTGAACTGCTGGTAGAAAAAAAGCGCATTGAAACCCTTATTAACAACATGCACGACCCGGTAATAGGGCTGGATGAGAACAAGAAAATACTGTTTGCCAATGAAGAGGCCATACGCATCAGCGGTATGCAGCGGGAAAAACTGATAGGCCAGCAGGCGCAGGATATTGCCGTAACCAACGATCTTATCCGCACCCTGATACGCGAACTGATGGAGCCTAAACAAAACTCCGCCAAAGCAAGGCCCATTAAGATTTTTGCAGATGGCAAGGAAAGCTATTTTGAAGAGGATATTGTTACCATAAGCATTACCCCCACCGGCGAAACCGGTAAAAAACACCTGGGCCATGTAATTGTACTCAAAAATATTACGCCGTTTAAAGAACTGGATTTTGCCAAAACCAATTTCATAGCCACCGTATCGCACGAGCTGAAAACGCCTATCTCATCTATTAAGTTAGGAGTACAGCTATTAGAAAAAGAAGGTGGCATTAACGAATCGCAACAGCAACTGCTGGATGGTATTAAGGACGATAGCAACCGCCTGCTATCCATTACCGGCGAATTGCTGAACCTGTCGCAGGTAGAAACCGGTAACATTCAACTGTCTATACAACAAAGCAACCCCCATAAAATTATCAGGTACGCAGTAGACGCCGTAAAAGTACAGGCCGATCTGAAGCAGATTGCCCTGGAGGTAAAAGAAGATAAACTGCTACCCCTTGTAAAAGCCGATGAGGAAAAAACCGCCTGGGTGCTTACCAACTTTCTAACCAACGCCATCCGCTACTCGCCGGAAAAAAGCCAGATTACCATTGAGGTAAACCCCGATGGGCAGCAGGTAGTTTTTTCGGTAAAAGACCAGGGAAAAGGCATTGATGCGCGCTATAAAGACCGCATATTCGACCGTTATTTTCAGGTGCCGGGCAGCAGCCGGGCGGGTACCGGGCTGGGCCTGGCCATTTGCAAGGAATTTATTGAGGCTCAGGGCGGCAGTATCGGGGTAGATTCGGAAATAGGATCGGGCAGTAACTTTTACTTTTTGCTGTCAAAGGCATAAGGGTTAATCCCTTACATTTGTTGCCATGAACAATTTTTCTCCTGCGCTATTACAGGAAATGGAAGAGGTGGGCACGAGGAAGACGATGACGGCAGGGTCGTTGGTGCTGCGGGAAAACAGTTATATCCATTCAATTTTTATACTCGTAAGCGGCAGTGTGCGCATTATGCGTACGGAAGAAGAAGGCCGCGAAATTCTGCTGTACTACCTCAAACCCGGCCAAAGCTGTATTACCTCCTTTTTATCCGGCTTACATGAAGATACCTGTAAGGTAAGGGCGATGGTGGAGGAAGATGCGGAAATTCTGTTCATCCCCATTAACAAAGCAAAGGAGTGGATTACCGCCTATCCGGAATGGGCCAACTTCATTTTCCGGTTATACCATATCCGTTTTGAAGAGCTGTTAACGGTAATTAATGCCATTGCTTTTGAGCAGCTGGACGACCGTATTATGAACCTGCTGAAGAAAAAGCAGGAAGTGTACCAAAGTAATGATTTCAACATTACCCACCAGCAGATTGCCGAAGAGCTGGGTACCACCCGGGAGGTAATTTCGCGCCTGCTGAAACAGCTGGAAAAGAAGGGGAAAATACTACTGGGCCGTAACCGGGTAATACTAACTCCCGCTATGTAACAAAAGTCACACTTCTTTGGAGGCAGCTTCTCTATTTTTGGCCGTAACAGAAAGAAAAGAACCAGCATGCTTCCCATTTTAGGATATGTTTCGGCTATTGGCGTAGGATTATCGTTAGGGCTTATCGGAGGCGGCGGTTCTATATTAACAGTACCCATTCTGGTATTTTTTTTCGGTATAGACCCTATACTGGCCACTACTTACTCCCTTTGCATAGTAGGCCTTACCAGCGCCGTGGGCGCTTTCCGCTATTACCGTAACGGCAATATCATATTTAACATAGCCCTGTTATTTGGCATACCTTCTCTCATTACCGTTTTTATTATGCGTAAATGGGTAATGCCTTCCATACCCAAACATCTTTGTTTTATTGGCAAACACGATCTGATAAAGTCTGAATTGCTGATGGTAGTTTTTGCCCTGCTGATGATTGGCACCGCCGTAGCCATGATACGCCGCAAAAACACAGATGAAAACGATAATGAAAACTTTACCCCCAACAAACCTTTGCTGGTTGGCCAGAGCATCCTGGTAGGCGCTATTACCGGGTTTGTAGGTGTAGGTGGTGGCTTTTTAATCATCCCCTCGCTGGTAATGTTTGCCCGGCTGCCGGTAAAAAAAGCAGTAGGTACCTCTCTGATGATTATGACCCTCAGCTCTCTGCTGGGTGTTATGGGCGATCTTACCCGGCACGTACCCCTCAATACCGGTTTTCTGTTCTTATTTTCTGCTTTTACCATCATAGGTATTCTGGCAGGCACCTATTTTAACCGTTTTATTAAAGACAATGCACTGCGCCAGACTTTTGGCTGGTTTGTGCTGTGCATGGGCTTTTTTATTATTATACGGTTTATCTGGTAGGTATTACACAAGCTGCTTAGGGCACACTTATTACCTTTTAGAAAATAGATCTTTTAACGCCCTTTGTGCAGCGTAATAGCCGCACATGCCATGTACGCCCCCACCGGGCGGTGTAGAAGACGAACAGAGATACAGCCCTTTTTTTGAAGTACGGTAAGGAGAATACCGCAGGACCGGGCGGGTAAACAACTGGTCAAGGCTTTGTACCCCGCCATTAATATCCCCACCTATATAATTAGGATTATACGCTTCCATAGCCGCTGTATCCATTACATGCCGTTGCAGAATACGCTCCTGAAAGCCGGGTGCAAACCGCTCTACCTGTGCTTCAATGGCGGCAGTCATATCTTCCCGGGAGCCGCCCGGTACATGGCAGTAGCCCCATATGGCCTGTTTGCCTTCGGGTGCACGGCTGCTATCCATAACACCGGGCTGCGAAAGCAATACAAAAGGTTCCCGGCTGGTACGCCCCTTCCATACCGCATGTTCCGACAAGGCAATTTCCTCCAGGGTATTACCCAGGTGTACGGTTCCTGCCTGCCGGCATATTTCATTGGTAAACGGCACCTCCCCTTCAATGGCCCAGTCTATCTTAAACACGCCCATGCCATATTTATAACGGTGCAGCTGCCAGCGGTAAAAAGCACTCAGCTGGTGCCCGGCAATACGCAGCAGCTGCGCCGGGGTAACATCCAGCAATACAGCGTGGGCAGATGGTAGCTGTTGCAGCGACTGCACCATCACCCCCGTTTCAATAGTACCGCCCATGGCCGTAAAACAGGTAGCCAGCGCATTGGCCAGCTGCTGCGCGCCGCCCTTGGGTACCGGCCAGCCTGCGGCATGGCCGGAAAGTAGCAACGCCAGCCCCACAGCTGCCGTACCGGCGTGCGATAACGGTTGCATACTATGCGCCGCCATACCTGCAAACAGCCCCCGCATTACTGGTGTTTTAAAATGCTTACCAGCCACAGAAGTTGCGTTTTTCAGGGCATTCAAACCAAAACGCATCATAGCCGGCGAAGGTGGCAGCTTTAGCGGCCCCAGCATTTCCGGCAGCAACTGCTGCCAGTTTTGCAACAGCGGCTGCATCAGTTTTGTATAGGCTGCTGTATCCCGGGTACTTTGCGCGGCGGTAACTTCCACAGAACTGTACAACGCTGCTGCACTGCCGTTATCAAAAGGATGTGCGGCGGCTACTTCAGGATATATAAACTCCAGCCCGTGTTGGTGTAGCGGCAGCGTGGAAAAGAAAGGCGAAACGGCAGCCAGCGGATGCACGGCAGAACAAACATCGTGTATAAATCCGGGCAGGGTAAGCGCTTCAGAGCGCATACCACCGCCTATGGTGGCTTTTCCTTCCAGCAACAATACCGATAAGCCTGCCTGCTGCAAGGCAATAGCTGCCGACAGCCCGTTTGGCCCCGCCCCTACTACCACCGCATCGTAATCGCGTTTTTCCATATACTATACAGTTCATAAAAATATAACAAGCTGCCGCTTCCTCAACAAAAACGCTGTACCGCCGGTTCACGCTGGTTTCTATAAAATATACAATCATTGCAACTGTTTGTCCATTGCCGCCCGGCCCCCTTGCCAATACCTTAGCACTTTCATTTCATCCAACAAAGCAGTAACTTAACATTCCCCGTTGCAGAAATCCAGGATCAGACCTTATCAAAATCAAACATTACTATGAGCACAACAGCAAATTTTACCGGCACGCTGGAATCGCATTTTGTGGAAGAAAGCAATATTCCCGAACAATTCAGGGTACAACCGTTGCACCAGCGAGAATACCTGGTAGGCGGAGAAATTAAAACCTGGGATGGCCCCGTTACAGAAGTATATTCTCCTTTATATATTAAGCAGAACGGCCAACTGAAAAAGAAACTGCTGGGCAGCTACCCACTGGGTACCGAAAAGGAAGCCATGGAAGCGCTGGATGCCGCCGTAGCCGCTTATAACAACGGCCAGGGTGAATGGCCTACCATGAGTGTAAAGGACCGTATTGCCTGCATGGAAAACTTTGTGTACCGCATGGTGCAGCAGCGCGAACAGGTGGTAAAACTGCTGATGTGGGAAATTGCTAAATCTTACGCAGACTCTACCAAAGAGTTTGACCGTACCGTGGAATATATCAACGCCACTATTGATGCGTTAAAGGAAACCGACCGCCAGAGTTCCCGCTTTGAAATAAAAGAAGGCGTGGTGGCGCAGATACGCCGCTCGCCCCTGGGGGTGGTGCTTTCTATGGGGCCGTTTAACTATCCCCTCAATGAAACGTTCACCACCCTTATACCAGCCCTTATTATGGGCAACACCATTCTGTTTAAAGCACCCAAACATGGCGTACTGCTACACTCTTATCTGCTGAAAGCCTTTCAGGAGTCTTTCCCCAAAGGTGTGGTAAATACCATCTACGGCCGTGGTGCGGTTATTACCCCACCCGTTATGCAAAGCGGTAAGGTAGATGTGCTGGCTTTTATCGGCTCCAGCAAAGTGGCCAATGATTTGAAAAAGCGCCACCCCAAAATCAACCGCCTGCGTGCCGTGTTAAGCCTGGATGCCAAAAACGCGGCTATTGTAACGCAACATGCCGACCTGAAGGTGGCCGTAAGCGAGTGTGTGCTGGGGTCTCTATCCTTTAACGGTCAGCGTTGCACCGCTATCAAAATCATTTTTGTACACAAAAGCGTGGCTGAAGCATTTACACAACTGCTTAGCCAGGCCGTAAACAACCTTAAATACGGTATGCCCTGGGAAGCCGGTGTGCAGATAACCCCGGTAACCGAGCCGGATAAACCTGCTTATTTACAGGAATGCATACGGGATGCAGAAGCCAACGGCGCACGTGTGGTGAACGAAAATGGTGGCGCTACCGCCGGATCGTTCGTTTTTCCGGCAGTAGTGTATCCCGTTAACCCCAAAATGAAACTTTACCACGAAGAGCAGTTTGGCCCGGTACTGCCCGTGGTGCCATTTGAATCTATTCAGGAGCCGATCGACTATCAGATCAATTCCTCCCACGGCATGCAGGTAAGCATTTTCAGCAATGATGCGGAAGAAGTGGCCTCCCTTATAGATCCGTTTGTAAATCTGGTAAGCCGGGTAAACATCAATAGCCTTAGCCAGCGTGGCCCCGATGCGTTTCCGTTTACCGGCCGTAAGGATAGTGCCGAGGGTACCCTGTCTATTGCAGATGCCCTGCGGGCGTTTTCTATACGGTCGCTGGTAACTACCAAAATGAATGATGCGAATAAAAAACTGATCAATGAGATTGTTAAAAACCATAATTCCGGCTTTTTGAGTACCGATTTTATTTTTTAACATCAATTCAGAGATTATTTTTACTGGAAAGTAAAAAAACAGTCTCTGATATGCGACCATTCAAACTCCCTATTTTTAACGAGATTAATCTGGACGATCTGGAAAACTGGTACGATGCACAAGTAGAAGTGGATGGAGCTACTGTGAGTATGGATATGAACTTTGACGAAACCAGTATCGGTGAGGCGGAAGTAACCTTTGTTAAAAACTTTCTGGAAAAACTGCCGGAAATAACGCAATCGCTCAGAGCACATGTACTGCTTGATTATGCCAGTGGAACGGTTACCAAAGAATTCCTGTCTAAAGCACTGGATTCTGCCAATGAAGAAAAACTGAATGCAGTACTTGCATCAGTTTCCAGCACCGAAAACACCTCGCGCGATCAGCAGCTGCTTGCTGCCCTTCGTTTAAAAAGAATAGCCTTTTTTCCGGAAGATGCGGAAAGGTTTGCGTTTTTTGATTATACAATTGGTACAGATTTTACCGATTATCTGCTGGCTTTTACACTGAATACGCAGCAGGCAATAGTAGAAGTTTCTGTAGAGAATTATTAATAATAAAACCGGGCAATCATTTACAGGGTTGCCCGGTTTTTTATTTACGCTTTTTGTTTTTAGTTTAAAAACACCTGGTATTGTAACACATAACTTCCTTTATGTGTGGTAAGCGTGGCATCTCCCGCCCCTTGCTGGTTATACACAGGTCTGTTCTGATAACTGAATGTGAGTTTAGAGGTATGCCCTTTCAGCAGCCAGTTAACACCCGCATCCCAGTAGTTCATAGCCTTATCCAACCGCTCGTACGCCGCATGTTGTAAACTTGCGTAAGGCATTAGTGTGCTGGTACCTATCAGGTTATTTTTAAACTTATACCCCACCTGCAGGTACAACAGATTACCGGTTCCAAAAGAAGGATACCCATTGCCCGAACCATTGATAAGCGTGGTATTATTTGTACCCGTTGCCGGGTTCATAGTAGCCTGGTTGCGTAAGTAACCGGGGCCATGGTTAAAATGAATCAGTGCGGCATAAGCGTTCAGCGCCGTACCGGTTTGTTTATTCAGCGGCGCATCATAATAAATATCTGCCGCAAAATGTTTCATGGCAGTAGTTACGGTATCACCTGCTGCGGGGCTATGCCACATAGCATCAGGCTGGTACTGAAACCCGGCCCCTATATTCAACACACGCTTAGTGCCCAGGTAAGTGCCGGTGGCATAAGCGGTGGTATTGGCTTCCTGGTCCAGAAACTGCCATTGCAGGTAGCCATGCGTCTGCATTTTGGGCGGCATGGGCGAAAAGCTGGAATTAGGGCCGATAGCCGGCGAGTAGCCATTGGCTTTAAGCGGGTTCATGGGGCTGCTTAATACCACGCGGTAGTCCAGTTTGCCCAGCTTACCTTTGGCGTATACACTCAGCTTTCTTAAAAACTGGTCTGTTACATCGTTGGTGGTTTGCTCAAACAACGGCGCATCCAGCCCCATAATGCTACCTACAGAAGGGGCCGCAAAACGTACCAGTCCGTTCCATGCCGTCAAACCCGTACCCAGCGATAGTTTCTGCTTTGCCACCTCGTACTCACCGGTAATATCATGAATAAAAAAGCCGGCTTTTCTGTCAGAACTATAATTGAAATTATTCATCCCAAACTGGGTATAAATAAACACCCTGTCCGCTATCTGCCCAAACGCCTGCATACGGGCGCGGCGGATACCTATATCGGTAAAATTCTTTTTCTCATATCCGTTAATGGTACTGCCGGGGTTCATATCGGTATTGCGTATCCATACCTGGCTAACCAGCGTAAACTTAAAATAGTTGCTGCCATCTTCATTCAGCCATATCTTTCCATCCTTTAGCAATTCCGGCTTCTTCGGCGTTTCCTGTGCAGCGGTGTGTAGCGTAGCGGCAAGCATGGTAACTGCACCAGCGGTAAATAACTTTTGTATAAACATAAATCTCATAAACATGAAAATACATTTTAAAACAATTTATTAACCCAGGTTAAAATTATTCTGTAATTTCTGGCCCAACTTTACAGTATCAAACAAACACAAATAAACATTCCAATCTAAAAATCAAACTTTATGAAAAGAACAGCAAGCGCCCACTGGAACGGTAACCTGAAAGAAGGTAAAGGCGAAATCTCAACCCAAAGCACTGTATTAAGCAATACACAGTATTCTTTCAACGCCCGTTTTGCAGAAGGTGTAGGCACTAACCCCGAAGAATTACTGGGCGCATCGCACGCAGGTTGTTTTACTATGGCATTAAGCGCTTTCCTGTCAGATAAAGGCATTACCGCTAACGATCTGGATACAAAAGCAACTGTTGAGCTGGATCCCGCCACATTAAAAATCACCAGCATTGTACTGGACCTGAAAGCAGCTAAAATTGACGGTGTTTCTGAAGAGCAGTTTCTGGAATTTGCCAACGGCGCCAAAGAAAACTGTCCTATTTCCAAAGCACTGGCCGCAACTCCCATTTCACTGAACGTTATTTACCAATAGTTCAACTGTACCTGCTATGCAGGAAAAAGGCTGCCTCCATTACGGGGCAGCCTTTTTAGTTTATGGCGCTTTTTTCAGTTCCACCCACCACTCTGTATAACTGGTATCAGTAAGTGGTGCACGGGTATACAGCTGTAATATTCCATCCGTTTCAGAACGGTTGTATATGGTATCGCCATTTACCAGAAAGCGGCGCACATTCAGTATGCTATAAAGTGCAGGGGAAGGTACCGGTAATACAGTTTGCGAGTATACCGTATCGGTTTTGCGGAATTCCATAAAATCTGCCGGTGTGCCCGCAATGGTATCGCGGGTGCTGTCGGTGCTGTTAAACTGCCCCTGATATACCACCTGCCATTTGCCGGTTACCGTTTCGTAAAACTTGTCTATGCCAGATATGCCCTCCTCTTCTTTAGAACAGGCTGCAAACAGGCACATACCTGTGGCAATTGCGCTTAATTTTCTCACTGGCCGTTTTTTTAGGTACATAGTTGCAGACGGGGAATGTATAAGCAGGCAATATAAGGATTATTGCCTATTTTCACCCCAAAACAGGTACGCGAGGGCATGAATATCAGAGATATTGTAAACCGGGATAATATCAATTTACAGAATTGTGAGAGTGAGCCCATACACATACCCGGTTGTATTCAGGAACACGGTTTTTTATTAGGTGTACATAGCACCGCTCTTCAAATTACTTACTGTAGCGCCAATACTGAACGTTTTACCGGCCACACGCCCGAAGCTATGCTGGGCAAAGGTTTTGAGGAAGTTTTTTCGTCAGCCGCCGCCGCACAACTACAGGCTTTTGTAAACAATCCCCGGTACGATCAAAGTCAGCCGCTGGTATTTACCATCAACCATATTCAATACAATACACAGCCGCATCTATCCGGTGACGTTATTGTTCTGGAGTTTGAGCCGTTTCCGGATGGCAGCCTGGCCCTGCCCGATCTGTACCGCCAAACGCAGAAGCTGGTTACCTACCTGCAAAACGCAGAAAACCTGCGGCAGTTATCGCACAGCATTGCAGCTGAAACCCGCACCATTACCGGGTACGACCGGGTAATGATTTACCGGTTTGATAAAGATTATAACGGAGAAGTATTTGCCGAAAGCAAGCGGGACGACCTGTTGCCGCTGCTGGGGCACAACTATCCGCATACCGATATTCCGGCGCAGGCCAGAGAACTATATCTTAAAAACATGCTACGGATGATTGCGGATGTAGATTATACACCCGTACCAATCTTAACGCGTGCCACAGACGCCACACATGCCTCGCTCGATCTCAGTTATTCTGTATTGCGTAGCGTATCGCCTATACATATTGAGTACCTGAAAAATATGGGTGTAAAAGCCACCCTTACTATTTCGCTGATACAGGATGGGCGCTTGTGGGGTATGATAGCCTGTCACCATTACTCACCGCTGAACATTCCGCATTTTACACGACTGTCAGCCCTGTTGCAGGGGTACTTTTTTACCTCACAGATAAAGGTGCGCGAACTGGCAGATCAATACGAGCAGTCTAAGGAAATCAACGACTGCATGCAGCAACTGCTGGAAGCCCTCTCGGCCGATGAGAATTTTATACTTCACCAACATCACAATCCTGATTTATACACCTGCATTAACGCCGGTGGCATTGCTATTCAGCACGGCAATCACCTGTATACAGGCGGCCTGGTGCCGGACGAAGCGGCTATTCAACAACTGGCCACCTGGCTAAAAATACATGCCCCCCAGGGCCGGTATAGTACCGACAGACTGATTGAAGCCTATCCGGCAGCACAGCATCTGAGTCATGCTGCTGCGGGTATTATCTATCACGAATTATCCGCCCAGGCAGATAGTTACGTTATCTGGTTCCGGCCCGAAATGGTAAAGGCCATCAACTGGGCAGGCAACCCCAGCAAAGGCATTGTAATGGATTCCAACGGCGCCCGCCTCTCCCCCCGCAAATCTTTTGAGTTGTGGAAGGAAGAAGTGAAAAACCAGAGCATGGAATGGACCAGGCCGGAGCGGGATGCAGCGGCCCAGCTGGCTTACAACCTGCAAAAGCAGGTATATCTGCTGCGCATAAGGCAGGAAGAAGAACGCTACCGCCGGTTGACTATACAATTACAGGCCGCCAATGCAGAGCTGGAAAATTTTAACTGGATAAGCGCGCACGACTTAAAAGAGCCTTTGCGTAAAATACAGGTATTTGCCTCCCGTACCTTCTATGGAGAAACCTCACTGGAAGTGTATAAAGATTCTCTGTTGCGCATTCAAAACTCTGCCCACCGCATTCAGTTGTTGCTGGATAGTATGTTATCCTTTGCAGACATGCGCAGCAGTGGCGAAGTACGCGACACCATTTCTGTTCAGCAATTATTACAGCAAACCATAGATAAGTTTACCGGGCAGATAGCAGAAACAAACGCTACTATTATTTTACCGGAAAACCTGCCAGCCCTGTATGTAATACCCCGCCAGGCAGAACAACTTTTTACACACCTTATATCCAACGCACTTAAATTCCGCAAACCCGCGGTAGCACCACAACTGGTAATAGACTACCGTCAAAACCCCGCACCGCCGCACAAAGCCAACGGCAGTACCGCGCTTACCTATCATACGTTCTCCTTTGCAGACAACGGCACCGGTTTCGACAACCGTTTCACCGAAACCATCTTCCGCATTTTTCAGATACTCAACAGAACACAGGACTATACCAACGTAGGCATTGGGTTGGCTATCTGTAAAAAGATTATGGATAACCACGAAGGGTTTATTACGGCCAGTAGTTGCGAAGGGGAAGGAAGTGTGTTTAAGGTGTATTTTCCGGCGTAAAAAGTCATGTATATACCCCTATTTTAAATGCGCCCTTAACATCCAGGCCATTTTCTCATGTGCATCTAATAAATCCGCTATAAAATCTCTTCCACCCAATTGGTACAATTCATCTTCCAGTGCTTTCAGGTAATACCTCAAATGCTCAATCAGTTCTTCCTGATGGTACAGCAGTTCCTTTACCAGACTTCTGCCATCGTTACCACAACCCTGTGCACGGTTGCATTGCGACTGCTGTAGTATTTCCATAGCAGTAGCAGGCGTGTAATCACCTATGGCGCGCAGCCGCTCGGCCACGCGTTCTACCAGCTCGTCCAGTTGCTTATACTGGTCTTCAAAAAAAGTGTGTTTATAATAGAAATCAAACCCCTCCACATTCCAGTGTGCAATACGTGTTTTGGAATACAGCGAAAACTCTTCAGCCAGCAGGGCTGTAAGCATGCAGCTTACTTTATCCAGTGTTTGTTGCTTTGGTTTAGTTGCGAGTTCCATGTTCTGTATCAAGGCTTATAACAACAAAACTATTGCATTACGCCTGGCGTGGCAATTGACAAATGATAGTAACTCTTGTACTTTTCATCTATCTTTCAGCAACGGTTATGGAAACAGCAAACCACCTTTTACAACAGGAACTGGCGCGGCTTACAGGGGTAGACTTTACCCGTGAAGAAAACGTACGCAAACGCCTGTCGGCCCTGCTTAGTGAACTGATTGTAAATGACCAGCATGGTTTGTATTTTCTGTTGTACCGCATTGATATTCCCGAAAAGAAAATAAAGCTGATGCTGCAACAACACCCACAGGAAAATGCAGCGTTACTGATTGCTGATATGATTATAGAACGCCAGCTACAGAAGATACAGCTACGCAGCCAGTACCGGCAAAACCCGGACAACATACCCGATGATGAAAAATGGTAACTACTACACCAGCCACTTTTTATTACCCCAGTGGAAATAGATATAACAGGCCCCCAACCATATGCCCGTAACACAAAAGCCGCCCAATACATCACTGGCATAATGCACATGTAAGTAAATGCGGGTAACACCTACCAGGCAGGCAAACAAAAACAATACTATACAACCTGATAAGCGCACAAAAGCAGGCAGTGCCGTATGCCATAACAGATACATCATCAGACCCGCAAACGTAAAAATGGCCAGAGAGTGACCGCTGGGGAAGCTATAGCCACCAACTACATCCAGATGTTCTAAGGAAGGGCGCTCACGCTGAAACACATTTTTCAGTACAGCCGTTAACAGAAAACTGGCTAACGCTATGGCGGCGGTTATAATGGCATAGTTTCTTTTTCTCTTTAGCCATAGCACCGCAATAATCACCAGATAAAAAGGAAAAAGCCAATACCCACCGCCAAAGAACGTAATGTTCCTTGCCAGGCGGGTATTGGCTTCTGTAGTATGCTGTTCAAAAAAGCGGAATGCGCGGGAGTCAAACAGATCCCGGTTTTCCAGCACAATTTCATTCGCCACAAACACGAATACAGTCAACGATGCCAGGCAAAAAACCATCGCAATCAGTATATCCAGCGATAATAGCCTCAGCCAGCCGCGTTTTGTTCCGGTGTCCGTCATATACAATGTACTTTCTTCAGTATAAATATACCACCTGCTTTTGTTTTATAATAACTCTTTTGCATGTTTGATGTTGGAGGTAATGGTATCCCATACCTCATCAAACTGTCCGTGCAGCATCAACCGCGCCATAGATAAGGTCATTCCTTTTATCTGTTTTGCATCAATTTTAGGCGGCATGGCCAGTGCAGCGGGGTCGGTAATAATATTCAGCAAAAACGGCCCATCCGTTTGCAAAGCCTTCTGTATAGCTGCTTCCACATCCTCCGGTTTATTTACCGTAAGTGCGGGAATGCCATAGGCACCGGCCAGTATAGCAAAGTCAGGGTTTACCATATCTGTTTGCCAGTCAGGCAAACCTGCCACCTGCATTTCCAGTTTTACCATACCCAGCGAGTGGTTGTTAAACACCATCACTTTCACCGGCAGTTTGTATTGTACAATAGTAGCCAGGTCGCCGGTACTCATACTTAAACCCCCATCGCCACACAAGGCAATTACCTGGCGTTGTGGCTGGCACAATGCTGCACCAATGGCCTGTGGTAAAGCATTGGCCATAGAACCATGATTAAATGAACCCAGCAGATGGCGGGTACCCGTTGCGTGCAGGTAACGGGCAGCCCATACACAGGTCATACCGGTATCTACTGTAAATATGGCATTGCTGGTAGCCAGCCGGTCAATGGTATGCGCCACATATTCCGGATGTATCTTATGCTCACTGCCCCAATCTTCTACATAAGTCAGCAACTTCTGCTTCACATCTGCATACACCTTCAGTTCCTGCTGTAAAAAGCTGTCATCAGTTTTCGCTTCCAGATAAGGCTTTAGCGCTAAAAGGGTTTCTTTTACCGTACCCTGTAATCCCAGATTCAGTTGTGCCCTGCGCCCCAGCCGCTCGGCCTTTGCTTCTATCTGTACAATCTTCAGGTCTTCCGGTATAAAGGGGGTGTAAGGAAAGTCTGTACCCAGCAGCAATATCAGCTCTGCATGGTGCATGGCATGGTAGGCAGAAGGCAGGCCCAGCAAACCCGTCATACCCACTTCGTTGGGGTTGTTATGCTGAATGGCCATTTTACCCCGGAACGAATAGCCTACCGGCGCTTTCAGCAACTCCGCCAATGCTACCACTTCTGCATGCGCATCTTCCACCCCAATACCGCAGAAGATGGTTATTTTAGAAGCTGCATTTAATAAAGCAGCCAGCTGCTGCAATTCTTTTACATCCGGTACAATACCGGCCCGGGTAGTAAATACGGTGTTGGTGGTAATGTTATCTGCCGCTTTCATCTCCGTTACATCGCCCGGCAGGCCCAATACAGATACGCCTTTACGGCTTACGGCATGCTGCATAGCCATCTGTAACATGCGCGGCACCTGGCCAGGCGTGGTGGCCACCTGGTTATAATGGCTGCAATCATCAAACAATTTTCCTGTTTGTGTTTCCTGAAAGTATTCCGATCCAAACTCCTGCGTGGCAATGGTACTGGCAATAGCCAGCACAGGTGCGCCGGAGCGGTGCGCATCGTACAAGCCGTTTATCAGATGCACATGGCCCGGCCCGCAGCTGCCTGCGCAACAGGCCAGCTTACCGGTCAGCTGTGCTTCTGCACCTGCTGCATACGCCGCCGTTTCTTCATGGCGCACATGAATCCATTGTATGGAACCATCCCGCCGTATGGCATCGTTTACATGATTCAGGCTATCGCCCGTTACTGCATAAATCCTTTCTACTCCGGAAGCGCTCAGCATGTTTACCAGCTGTTCCGATACTGATGTTGCCATAGTTACTCATTTACGGTTTTTACATAAGATCTCTCCTATCTACAAATCACCGTTCATAAAGTTCGGCGGGTAAAGTATACGCAAGTGCTTATCTTGGGTATGTACATTGTTTTCACTAATCAATACCAACCGCAATATGAAACCGTTACTGGCCATTTGCATTACCCTGTTTGCAGCCGGTGCTGCCAAAGCACAAACACCACCTGCTGCGCCTTATATACCAGACGATACGGCTTTATACCGCACTATTGTACAGCAGGACAGTATTTTCTTCCATGCCTATAACACCTGCGATATGGCCACGCAGGAAGCCATGTACGCAGATAGTATTGAGTTTTATCATGATAAAGGCGGGTTGATGACTTCTAAGAAAGAGATACTGGAGTCTACCCGTAAATACATCTGCGGCAAGGTTACCCGCCAACTGCAACCCGGCAGTATTGAAGTATACCCCATAAAAGGTTTTGGTGCTGTAGAAATGGCCACACACCGTTTTCATAACAACCAGGAGCCGGATGCACCTTCGCACCCCGGCAAGTTTATTGTTATCTGGAAACAAAACGGCACACGCTGGCAGCTGAGCCGGATAGTGAGTTTGCATTAACGCGCTGTCAGCGCTTTCTTATCAGGGTTATTGCCCGGATAGATGCTTATTAAACAACTGTCTGTATACAAATGCACACAACAGCAGCAGTATACATAAGGTAAGCCATAGCGTATGAAAGCTGGTATGCTGCGCCAGCCAGAAACCACCTGCCGGTGCAGCAACCGTAGCAAAAGACCAGCACAAGGTATAGCCTGCCGCATACTGGCCGCGGTTAACTGCATTGCTGCGGGTAATAACAAATGAGTTGATAAAGGGTAGCGCCAGCATTTCGCCAGCAGTAAAAAACAGCACCGATAAAGCCAGTGCCACCACCGCAACGCTTGCGGGTAATAACAGCATCAGATACGCCATTCCCACAACGGCGGTTCCGGCTACAATATAAGAGCGCGACTGCCTGCGCCCTTCCAGGTGGCTTACCACCACCATTTCAAATAAGGCTATCAGTACGCCATTCATGCCCATCAGCACCCCTATAACAGATTCGTTCATGTTCCATACTGTTTTAAAGTACAGCGGGCCTACACGAAACAACAAGGAAAACGTAGTAGCAAACACAGCCGTTACCAGTAAAAAGTACACAAACACTTTATCCTGCCATGGCTTTAGTACTGCTTCGCTCACAACCTGCCCTGCTTTTTTCGCTTTTTCAGCCATCGCTTTTACAGAAGGCAGCAGCCACCAGATACAGGCACCAGCAATAATGCTACTGGCCCCATCTACCACAAACAGTAACTGGTAATTAAAAGAAGATATAATACCACCCAGGCTGGCACCCAACGCCCACCCAATATTACTGGCCAATCTGTTTAAAGAATAAGATCGTGTTTCCGTACCCGGCCGGGCATACGCCGCTACCGCCGTAAAATTGGCCGGGCGAAAAGCATCTGAAAAAAAGCTGATGACCACTGCCAGTACACACAGTAACGTAAAATCTTTTACTATAGAAAAGAGCAGAAAAAAACTGCCGCTGAGCAATAAAGAAAAAAGCTGCACCCGCCTGAACCCTGCTTTATCTGTAAACACCCCGCCACAGGCCGAACCCGCTACCGCACCCACTCCAAACAAAGTAATAATCCATCCCGCATCAGCAGTGGGGCGCTTTAACGATTGCGTAACATACAGGCTCATAAAAGGTACCGCCATGTTACCACAGCGGTTAATCAGTATTACTGCACTCAATAACCAGCTTTCACGGCCCAGGCCGGAAAAAGAACGTTTGTAGGTATCCGCAATCTGTTTAAACACCTGGCAAAGGTAAACAGATTCAATCCACAGCAGCAGCTATCCACTTCAGTTTCATTTCATAACATGTATAAGCAGCGTTTCACTGGATCTGATGTTCTTTATACAGGCACGTGTTTGTAATGAGGCAGCCAGACTATACATGTCAGAAATGCTGAAAAGGTCACCTTTTTTTCTAAAAAAGCGGGTAAATATTATCTCATAATTATGCTTTTACCGGCAACAAGTACCTGGCTTACTTGTTGAGTCATTATTAGTAGCCTAAATCATATTATATGAAAACCGAAAAACTAATTACAGGAGAGAGCATTGACGAGGTTTGTGCAAAAATCAAAGCCGATCTCACAGCTGAAGAGTTACTGACTGATTATCATGTAACCATCCACCAGGAAGACAAGAGTATCCAGCTGGATATGGATATTGACCTGGGGGGCGGCTTTGAGAGTGGTTATGAAATTACCACGCTTACCGCCGTGCTGCACGATACTCCTTTCCGTTTTGCTATTCATCCGCAGGATTTCCTGTACGAAATAGGAAAGCTGTTTGGCATACAGGATGTTACCATCGGCTATCCCGACTTCGACAAAAAGGTGATTGTTAAAACCAATGATGAAGAAGAGGTAAAACGCCTGTTTGAAGACGAAAGCATTCGTGTACTGTATCAGAATCTGGATGATTATCTGCTCAGCGTTACCGAGAATGAAAACTATCAGGTAATACTGGAGTTTACTATTCAGCGCGGCATTACCGATCCGGCAGAGTTACAGCAATTGTATACCTCTTTCTACAAAGTGCTGGTTCAGGTAGATTCTGCTATCCTTATTTAAAGGAGCAGTTAACGCCCGGTACGGCACACTTGCTATTTGCCTATGAGTAATTATCTTAAGTGAAATTACCGTAAGCGAATGCGTGCCAATAATATTGATGAGGTTATTACCTATTTAGAACACATTAAAAAGCCGGATGCTGCTTAGCAACATCCGGCTTATGCTATTTCAACAACGCTTTATTCTGCGTTTACTTGTTCAACCCATTCTCTGGCATTCACAAACGCTTCTACCCATGGCGAAACCTCATCCTTACGGCCGGCAGGGTAATTAGCCCAATGCCATTGGAAAACAGAACGCTCAATATGCGGCATGGTTACCAGGTGGCGGCCGGTGCTATCGCACAGGATACCGGTGTTAAAGCTGCTACCGTTGGGGTTGGCAGGGTAAGTTTCGTAACCATACTTAGCCACAATGTTATACTGGCTCTCTTCGTAAGGCATGCTGAATTTGCCTTCACCGTGCGATACCCATACACCCAGCGTGCTGCCCGCCAGCGACTTCAGCATTACAGAGTTGTTTTCCTGTATAGTAAGCGAAGTAAAAATGCTTTCGTGCTTATGGCTGTCGTTATGCAGCATACGCGGCTTTTCCGTATGTTCCGGGTTAATCAGCCCCAGTTCTACAAACAGCTGACAACCGTTACAAATACCAACAGAAAGCGTATCGTTACGTTTGAAGAAGTTTTCCAGCGCTACTCTTGCCTTTTCGTTGTACAGGAAGGCACCGGCCCAGCCTTTGGCGCTACCCAGTACATCTGAGTTAGAGAAGCCACCTACCGCACCCAGAAACTGAATATCTTCCAGCGTTTCACGGCCAGAAATCAGATCAGTCATGTGTACATCCTTTACATCAAAACCTGCCAGGAACATAGCGTTGGCCAGCTCTCTTTCAGAGTTACTGCCCTTCTCGCGTAATACGGCTGCTTTGGGGCGTGGTTTGGAAGCATCAATTACCGGCTTTTTACCCGTGAACTGTGCAGGAAACTGGTAGGTAAGTACGTGGTTTTTATAGTTGTCAAAACGCTCTTTCGCTTTCACTTTACCGCTCTGCTGCTGATCCAGCAGGTAGCTGGTTTTAAACCACACATCACGCAGCGTGTCAATAGCAAATTCATGCGTAGCGCCATCTTTGGTTACTGCCAGGGTAGCAGTACCGGTAACAGTACCAATTTTATGGAAGGCTACGCCCGCCTGCTGTAACACGGCTTCTGCGGCCGCATCTGCCTGAAATACCACACCGGCATTCTCCGCAAACAGCACCTCAATAATATCTTCTTTACCCAGTGCGCTCAGGTCAACATTCGCGCCCAGATTTCTGTCAGCAAAACACATTTCCAACAGGGTGGTAATTAAACCGCCGCTGCCAATATCGTGTCCGGCCTGTATATGTCCGGCTTTTATCAGCTGCTGTAATGCGTTAAACGCGTTTTTCAGCACACCGGCATCTCTGGCATCCGGTGCGGCATCACCAATCTTATTCAGTATCTGTGCAAAGGAACTGCCACCTAATTTGTAGCCGTCTGCGCTCAGGTTAATATAGTAAATGCTGCCACCGTTCTTTTGCAGTATCGGTTCTACCACCGCTGTAATATCATCGCAATGGCCACCGGCAGAAATAATAACGGTACCTGGTGCAATTACTTCGCTGCCGGGGTACTTCTGCTTCATGCTCAGCGAGTCTTTACCGGTAGGAATGTTAATGCCCAGTGCAATGGCAAATTCAGAACAGGCTTTTACTGCCTGGTATAAACGGGCGTCTTCGCCCTCATTTTTACAGGCCCACATCCAGTTGGCAGAAAGCGATACGCTTTTCAAACCATCCTGTAAAGGCGCCCATACAATATTGGTAAGTGCTTCGGCAATAGCATTGCGGCTGCCGGCACCTGCATCAATCAAGGCGGTTAAAGGCGAATGCCCTACCGAAGTGGCAATACCATGTTTACCCTGGAAGTCCAGCGCCATTACACCGCAGTTGTTTAAAGGCAGTTGTAACGGACCGGCGCATTGTTGTTTGGCTACACGGCCACCCACGCAACGGTCCACCTTGTTGGTCAGCCAGTCTTTACAGGCCACCGCTTCCAGCTGTAACAGTTGCTCCAGGTAGGTTTGCAGCTTTGCCGTATCATACGTAACCGGCGCATACTGGCGGGTTACCGTTTTATCTTCAATAGTAAGTTTGGGCGAGCTGCCAAACATATCACCCATGCCCAGGTTAATAGGCTTAATGCCTTTGCTTTCGCTTACAAAAGAAAAATGATGATCGCCGGTTACCTCACCTACGGTATACATAGGGCTGCGTTCGCGGTCAGCAATCTTCTTCAGCAGGTCAATATTTTCCTTACCAATCACCAGGCCCATACGCTCCTGCGATTCGTTGCCAATGATTTCTTTGGCACTCAGGGTAGGATCGCCTACCGGCAGTTTGTCCAGCTCAATACGGCCGCCCTTCTCTTCTACCAGTTCAGATAAACAATTCAGGTGTCCGCCCGCGCCATGGTCGTGTATAGATATAATAGTGTTATGATCGCTTTCTACCATACCTCTTACGGTATTGGCTGCTCTCTTCTGCATTTCGGGGTTAGAGCGCTGAATCGCATTCAGCTCAATGCCCGAACCAAAGGCACCGGTATCAGCGCTGGATACGGCTGCACCGCCCATACCAATACGATAGTTATCGCCCCCCAGTATTACAATCTGGTCGCCGGTGTCCGGAGTATGTTTTTTAGCCTGGTCAGCTTTACCATAACCCACGCCACCTGCCAGCATAATTACTTTATCAAAGCCCAGTTTGCGGCCTGCTTCTTCATGCTCAAAAGTGAGTACAGAACCGGTAATCAGGGGCTGTCCGAATTTGTTACCAAAATCCGTAGCACCGTTAGAAGCTTTAATCAGTATATCCATCGGCGTCTGGTACAGCCATTTTCTTTCGTCCATGCCTTTTTCCCAGTCGCGGTTTTCTTCCAGGCGCGATAAAGCGGTCATATACACCGCCGTACCTGCCAATGGCAACGAGCCTTGCCCGCCTGCCAGCCTGTCGCGTATTTCACCACCCGAGCCGGTGGCTGCGCCGTTAAAAGGCTCTACGGTAGTAGGAAAGTTGTGGGTTTCTGCTTTGATGGATATTACAGAATCAAACTCTTTAACTTCATAATACTCAGGCACATCCGGGCGTTTAGGTGCAAACTGCTGCACGGTAGGGCCCTTTACAAAAGCCACATTGTCTTTATAGGCAGAAACAATGCTGTTTGGATTTTCTTCTGAGGTTTTACGGATCATTTTAAACAGCGAAGCCGGCTGGGCTTCCCCGTCAATTACAAATGTTCCGTTGAATATTTTGTGGCGGCAGTGTTCGGAGTTTACCTGCGAAAAACCGAATACTTCGGAATCACTCAGTTTGCGGCCCAGCTTTTCACTTAAACCGTTCAGATAGGCTACTTCTTCTGCACTCAGCGATAAACCTTCCTGCTGGTTGTAAGCAGCAATATCGCTTATTTCCTGTACCGGCTCAGGCTGTATGTTAATGGTAAACAGTTCCTGCCCCAGTGCATCGTATTTCTGAAACAGCATATGGTCGTAACCGGTGGCATCTGCCTGTACCGGCTCAAACTCTTCAATACGCACAATACCCTCTATAGCCATGTTCTGTGTAATTTCCACGGCATTGGTACTCCACGGAGTAACCATGGCAGCCCTGGGGCCTACATAAAATCCTGGTAAAGTGGTTTCTGATTTAACTTGTGCGCCCCCGAATAACCAGCATAATTTTTCGGTATCTGACGGGGTAAGACTCTGGTTTACTTGTACTGCATAAACCCGGGACGGGATTTCGAAGAAGTAGATCCTGCTCATATTGGCCGCAAAGGTACCAAAAAGCGGCACTTGAGAAAGTTAGAAACCAGTATTTTGTAAGATTATTAAGGAAATGTGAACTCAGCAGCCGATTGCCTGGCTCAGAGAGGCAATGGTATGGTGCTTCAGATGCTGCACAATATTGGCCAGCAACTGCCGTATCTGCCGGTACTGATCGGGCTTGGTAATAAAACAGGTGGCCCCCAGTTTGTCTGCAATTTCTTTATCGCGCTGGTGCGAGGAGGTGGAATAAATAACCACGGGAATTTCCCGCAACTGATCGCGCTGCTTCAGCTTTTTCAGAAACTCCCAGCCGTTCATCACCGGCAGGTTAATATCCAGAAATATCAGATCGGGTTCCTGCCCTTTCTCCAGTTGATGAAAGGCTTCTTCCCCGCCGGCTGCTTCCCGGCATTCAACAGAGGCGTCGGCCGCTTCCAGGGCCTCTTTAAACAACTGCCTGTCATCTGCATCATCATCAATCAGCAAAAATTCCATATTCCGTTTTTATCAGATATTTGAGTGGGGTTGCCTTAACGGCAGGTGAACAGTAAATGTAGCGCCTTCGCCTTTAGTACCATGTGCTGTAAGCGTGCCATGGTGCCGCTCTGCTATTTTTTTGCAAAGTGCAAGCCCCAGCCCTGTTCCCTCATACTCATCCTTTGCGTTAAGCCTTGCAAAAGTATTAAATATTTTATCCGCATGCACCTGGTCAAACCCAATTCCGTTATCAGCCACCTCTATACGCACCCAGTCCTGCTCCTCTTCCCGCATTACCTCACTGCTGATGGTTATTACCGGCTGCCTGCCTTCTGCCGAAAACTTGAGCGAGTTATTAATCAGGTTATAAAACAACTGGTATATTAAAATGGGTGCCCCTTCCAGTGCCGGCAGGGGTATTCTTTGTATCCGGGCATTTTTCTGCTGAATGTATACTTCCAGGTCAGCCTCTATATGCGCAATGGTTTCCGTAAGGTTTACTACCGAAACTGTCTGCGCATCCGCATTCATGGTACTGTATTTCAGCACTCCTTCAATCATGGCATAAATACGGTCGGTAGCATTCATTACTTTTTCCAGAAACTCATGCGCCCGTTGTGGCAGCAGCTCACCATACTCATCCTGCAAACGGCCGCTGAAAGTTTTAATCTTACGCACAGGCTCCTTCAGGTCGTGGCTGGTTACATGCGCAAACTGCTGCAGATCGGCGTTGGATTGCCGTAGCGATCCGTTCAGCAGATTCAGTTCGCGGGTACGGTTCTTTACCTCCTGCTCCAGCAGTACAGATTGCTCCTCTATGCGTTTGCGGGCCAGTACCTGAAAGGTTACATCGGTGGCTACCACTATAATGCCGGTTACCCGGTTGTTAAAATCTTTCAGGGGCGAGTATATAAAGTTTACATATACCAGCTCTCTGCGCCCGTTGCGCTGCAGGTACACTTCATACTCCCTGCCTTCAAAAGCTTCACCGGTTTGCAATACCCCGGCCATCAGCTCATCAAAACCCTGCGTACGTACTTCCGGCAAACCTTCCCACAGGGGCCTGCCCACAAAAAGCTCCCGCTTTTTGCCTACCAGTTCCAGATATTTATCGTTGGCCACTTCCACAATAAATTCCCGTCCCCGCAGCACCGTAATACTTACCGGTGCCTGCATTACCAGGTCGCGGAAGCGTTTTTCCGTTTCCAGCCTTACCTGCTGCGCCCGTATCAGATTACTGATGCGGCCTGTCAGCTCGCGGGCCGAAAAAGGCTTTACCAGGTAATCATCTGCACCGGCATCCAGCCCTTCCACCTTGGCTTCTTCGCCCGCACGTGCGCTCAGAAACACTACCGGTATCTGGCTGGTATCCGGATGTTGCCGCAAAGCTTTCAGTAATCCAAAACCATCCAGCCCCGGCATCATAATATCGGTAAGCACCAGTGCCGGCTTTTGTGCCAGCGCCAGGCGATACGCTTCGCGCCCGTCTACCGCCGTCACTACCCCAAACTGGGGCGATAACAAGCGCAACACATAATCCCGCATATCGGCATTATCATCTGCCAGCAGCACCAATGGTTTGGTGCCATTCACCACCAACGGTTGTACGTCCGCTGTTTCCTGTGCTCCCTGTGGTGCTGCATTGCCCGTATGCGGCAGCCACTTCAGCGCCTCTTCTACAAAGGCAGCAGCACCCGGTGTGGTATTTACCTGTTCGGGGGTTACAATTCTGTCCTGCGGTAAATGTGCGCTACCCACAGGTATGGTAACCGAAAAAGTACTGCCCTGCCCCGGCGTACTGCTTACTGCAATAACACCGTGGTGCAGTTTCACCAGCTCTTTAACCATAGCCAGGCCAATGCCAGAGCCTTCCTGGCTGCGGCCCCCTGTGTTTTCCACCCGGTGAAAGCGGTCGAATATGCGGCCCTGCTGCTCTTCCGGAATACCAATACCCGTATCGCTTACCGCTACGGTAACGGCATTATGTAGCTGTACTATACTAATATCTATTACGCCCTGGTGGGTATACTTAAAGGCATTGGATACCAGGTTCAGCATAATCTTCTCCCACATATCCCTGTCAGCATACACCGGTGCGGTAATTTCCCCGGCTGTAATCCGCAGTTCCATACCCGCCTTTTCAATGGCAGAACGGAAAGTACTTACCAGGTCTTCTGTAAACGAAACAATATTCACCTGCTCAAACTGCCCTTCCAGCCGCCCTGCTTCAATACGCGAAAAATCCAGCAGGGTGTTTACCAGCTTCTGCATCCGCAGGGCATTCCGGTAAGCCACTTCCATACGAAAGCGGTTTTCTTCCGAAAGGCTGTCATCCTGCAACGCCTCTTCTACCGGCCCCAGCAATAAGGTAAGCGGGGTACGGAATTCGTGGCTGATATTGGAAAAGAAAGTGGTTTTTGCCCGGTCTATCTCCGCCAGTGCTTCTGCCCTTTTCCGTTCTTCTTCCAGGGAGTGTACGTTGGCAAAACTGGTAGCTATCTGGTCGCTGAGCAGCGAAAAAAAGCCTGCATATTTTTCATCCAGCAGCCGGTACGGGTTTACACCTATAACCAGCGCGCCGTATAAACCCTTAGAGGTGGCCTGTTGCAAGGGCAGTACCATCATTTTGTCGGGTGCTACGGCCCATGCGCCCGATGGCATTTCTCCTATAACTGTCTTCAGCTGTTCCTGCACCTGCCATTGCCTTTCTTCTGCCGCTTTTTTTACCTTTTCAGCAAAAAGTCCCTTATCTGTCAGGTTGAAAATGGCAGGCACCTGCTGTTGCGCTGCACCCAGTTGTGTATGATGAGAAAGCCGGAAAACATCCCCTTCCGCCTCGTAAAACAGGGCAAACGGAAAATCGTGCGTGTTTTCGGCCAGGGTTTCAATAGTCTTAGCTGCTATATCACTATTGCTGCGGCAATCGTTCAGCCGTTTGCCCAGGGTGGTAAGGGTGCGCAGCTGCCTGCCGCTGATTACCTTGTCGGTATCATCGGTGTTATAACAGATCATACCTTCCGTGCCACCGTTATCGCCCGGTATGGGTGTATAAGAGAAGGTGTAATAGGTTTCTTCGGCATAACCATTCCGCTCCATAATCAGCAACTGCGATTCGGTATAAATGCCCTCATCCTTCTCCATTACCTGCTTCAGCATAGGGTCAATATCTTTCCAGATATCTTTCCACACCACAGAGGCGGGTTTACCCAGCGCCTGCGGATGTTTGCCGCCCACAATGGCTTTATAAGGATCGTTGTAGAATTTTATCAACTCTTTACCCCAGCCAATCCAGATAGGCTGGCGGGAAGTAAGCATAATACGTATACAGGTACGCAGGCTGTGTGGCCAGGTGTGCACAGGCCCCAGTGATGTGGCTGACCAGTCAATTTCCCTTATCCTCTGTCCTAATTCACCTCCTCCTGCAAGAAATTCCGGTACCGGCATTGTTTCAGTAAGCGTTTTGTCAGACATGTTGTTAAAAATACCCCAAAACACTTATACTCAATACGCATGCCGTTATTGCAAAAAAAGAGGAGCCTGTTGCCAGGCCCCTCATCATGGGTATGTATTCTTTGTACTCGGGAAAAACAAATTAAGCAACCGGTGCAGGCTCGGTAAGGTTAAACTTACCGGTAGTTTTAATAGCCCCCATACCACCGTTTACATCAATCAGATTATTATAACCTCTGGCTTTCAGAATAGAAATAAATATCATAGAACGGTAACCACCTGCGCAATGCACGTAGTAGGTTTTAGAAGCATCTACCTGGTCCATGGTATCATTCAGAAAATCCAGTGGCAATGTTTTAGCGGTATCAATGTGGCCCGAGTTAAATTCACCCGGCTTACGCACGTCCAGAATATCAATGTCCGAAGCAGTATAAGCATCATGCAGTTCATCTGCGCTGATACTAACAATGCTGTCTGTTTCTTTACCCGCAGCAGCCCATGCTTCCACACCACCTTCCAGGTAGCCAATAGCATTGTCGTACCCTACACGGGCCAGGCGTGTTACCACTTCTTCTGCACGGCCTTCATCGGTAATCAGCAGAATAGGGTGTTTGTGGTCGGTAATCAGCGCACCTACCCAGGGGGCAAAGTTGCCGTCAATACCAATATTAATAGAATTGGGTATAAATCCTTTGGCAAACACCTGCGGTTTGCGGGTATCCAGCAGTAAAGCACCGGTTTCATTGGCAACCGCCTCAAATGCAACTGCATCCAGCGCACGGGTACCGTGTTTTACCACCTCTTCAATATTATCATACCCCTGCTGGTTCATCATTACGTTGGTAGGAAAATAAGCAGGCGGGGGCAGTAAACCGGTAGTAACTTCTTTTACAAATTCCTCTTCTGTCATATCAGCACGCAACGCGTAGTTGGTTTGCTTCTGATGGCCTAAAGTATCGGAAGTTTCTTTACTCATGTTTTTACCGCAGGCACTACCGGCGCCATGTGCAGGGTATACCACCACATCATCAGCCAGGTGCATAATACGGTCGCGCAATGAATGGAACATCATACCAGCCAGTTCCTCTTTGCTCTTGCCTACAAACTGCTGTGCCAGATCAGGACGGCCAACATCGCCTATAAACAGGGTATCGCCCGAAAACAGCGCTACGTTTTTACCGCTGGCATCAGATAACAGATAGCAGGATGATTCCAGGGTATGGCCTGGTGTATGAATAAGCGTGATAGTTACATCACCTACTTTAAACACTTCGTTGTCTTTACCAATATGCGCTTCGAAAGAAGGCTTTGCAGAAGGGCCGTATACAATAGATGCACCGGTAGCCTTTGCCAGATCAACGTGACCAGAAACGAAATCTGCGTGAAAATGGGTTTCGAATATATATTTAATAGTAGCACCGTTCGCCTTCGCCTTCTCTACATAAGGTTTTGTCTCACGCAAAGGATCAATAATAGCGGCTTCATTGCCACTCTGAATATAATATGCACCCTGTGCCAGGCAACCCGTATAAATCTGTTCAACTTTCATAAGCGTTCTTTTCTACTGTGATTAACAATGCAAATGTGACATATTATTTATTTCCTGATTGTGACATTTGTTACATTTAAGAAGATTCTTTAAAAGCTGCCGTAACAGCAAGCGGAAAAATACAGATAAAACCCGCCCATAAAAGGCAGCAATCCATATAAAAAACTGATTAACAACCCATTAAACACACCCGCATTTTACCGCGCTTTTTTTAACCGATTGCCTGTATGGTTTAATCGGAAATTAAGATTATCTACAGAATAGATTGGTAAGTTTACAATATGTATACAACCATCCGACTGATCGTAGCATCCCTGCTACTGTGTACTTCTGTGTGCGCCCAGCAACAAAAGGATACCAGCTTTCCTTCGCCGCTGCGCCCCCTCATCATTCCCACCGCCATGGTTGCCTACGGCGTAGCTGCCCTGCACACCTCCGTACTGGAAAACTGGAATACAGAGGTACATGAACGTGTAGCGGTAGATCATCCCGAAAAAAAAATACATATAGATGATTACCTGCAATGGTCACCAGCCGTAGCCGTATACGCCTTAAACCTTACGGGTATAAAAGGCAAACACCGCATTATAGACCGCACTTTTCTGTTTGGCTTATCCAATCTTATCCAGGGGGGTGTTACCCATGTGGTAAAGAGAGCGGTACAGGAGCCAAGGCCCGATAAATCCAACAACCTCTCCTTCCCTTCCGGCCATACGGCTACCGCCTTTGCCAACGCCGAGTTTATGCGTATGGAATACAAAGATGTATCGCCCTGGTATGGTATAGCCGGTTATGCCGCAGCTGCCACCACCGGTTACCTGAGAATGTATAACAACCGGCATTGGTTAAGCGATGTAATTGCAGGCGCGGGTGTGGGCATATTGTCTACCCAGGCAGCTTATTTTCTGTACCCACGGGTAGTAAAGCTTCTCGTTAAAAAACCATCCCAATCTCCTTATGCGGGCAACGCAGGCCTGTAGTAAACCCACGCGCGGCGTTTGTCATAACTACTGAATCTATGGTATCCGAAACCGGTTTCAGCGCTTTTCAGTGCCTGTTTGTACCCTGTTTACGTTACCTTGCGGCTTTTATCCGGTATTCTCATGAGAAAAAGCTGTTACTACCTCTTCCTTCCGTGCATTCTGTTACTTCTGTTATATCCGGCTTTTACTCCCCTGCACGCCCAAACCCCGGCCACACTTGCACAGCTGGAAGCCCGGCTGCTGAAAGGCGAATTTGATACCGGCCTGGTGTCGGATCTCATGCGCACCGGACGCTTTTTTATTGATAAAAACGGCAGCGCACCGGCTGATATAGACAGCGCTTTGCGCACCGCCGGCAATCTGGCCAATGCCAGCCGCAAAAACAACTACCAGCGCGGCATAGGGCTGGCACAGCTGCTACAGGCTATGGCACAGCGGGAAACCGGGCAGCAGCAGGAAGCCCGGCGCACCACACTACAGGCTTTCAGGCACCTGAGCCAGTATGGCACCCTGGAAGACCAGGCCGAAGCTATTCTGGAGCACGGGGCCGCTTACGACAACAGCGATAAAGAAATTGCAGAAAAAATAAAGTATTACGAACAGGGCGCAGCGCTTTACGGCCGCCTGAACCGGACGCTGAAACAGGCCCAGCTGAAAGAATTTATAGGCGATCTGTATCATGTAAAAAGAGATTACAGTACTGCTATAGATGTACTTACCCAATCGCTGGCGCTGTACCAGCGTGTGCACTACAACCGGTTACAGGGCATTTACGCTTTAATGGGCGTAGTATATTCCGAGCTGGATATGTATGTAAAAGCACTGCAATACAACCTGATGGCCGTTAAAACAGCAGAACAGCTGGGCGATAACAGCAGCCTTATGATTGCCATTTACAACCGGCTGGGCGTGTTTTATGCAGACACGTATGCTGACAGCCTGGCCATAGTATATTATACCAAAGGCCTTAAACTGGCGCGTCAGCTGAAAGACAGTTCCGGCATTCAAAACCTGCTGATTAACCTTTCGGATATTTATAAACAAACCAAACGCTACCAGCAGGCATTAGATACCCTTAAACTGGCAGAAAGCATACAGCCGCTTACGGATGATAACGACAGGGCTTATTTTGCCATGCTGTACCTGAAAACGCTGATACCGCTGCAAAACATGGTAAAAGCCAAACCTTATTTTGAACAGCTCAACAGCCTGTATAATAATGGCAACCTGCACCCCAGGGTACAACAATCTGTACGGTTGCAGCTGGCTACCTACCTGCAGGCCAATAAACAGTACGCCGCATCTGCCCCTTTTTTATCCGCCTTCGACCAGCATAAAAAAGAATATCCGGTATCTGTACAGCGTAGCGCCATTGCAGAGCGGTTGTGGGCAAAAGCAGATTCAGCCGCCGGTAACATTGCTGCCGCACTGGAACATTTTCAGCAATACAAAGCCTTATCAGATTCCGCCTTATCTATAGATAAGGCCCGGCAGATGGGGCAATTACAGCTGGCGTTTGAAACAGAGAAGAAAGACAAAGACATAGCCCTGCTGCAACACCGGGATACCCTGCAGCAAACCAGCCTGCAACGCGAAAGAAACATACGGCATATTATTATAGGCGCTGTTATATTGCTGCTGGCGTTTTGCGGCACTTTGTACCAGGCTTACCGCATTAAACAAAAAGCAAACGGCCAGTTGAAACAACAGCAGCACGCTATTCACCAACAGAACGAACAACTGAAAAAGCTGCTGGGCGAAAAAGAGTGGCTGCTGAAAGAGATTCACCACCGGGTAAAAAACAACCTGCAGATTGTTATAAGCCTGCTCAACAGCCAGAGCGCTTACCTGGATAACGAAGCCGCCATTGCCGCTATACAAAACAGTCAGCACCGCATGCACGCCATGTCGCTGATACACCAGAAACTGTATCAGACCGATAACCTTACCACCATTAATATGCCCTGGTATTTCCGCGAGCTGGCCGATTACATGAAGCATTGCTTTAGCATTGAGCGGAAAATTGAATTTGCCCTGAACATTGCACCGGTTGAGCTGGATGTGGTGCAGGCCGTACCCGTGGGGCTGATACTGAACGAAGCAGTAAGCAATGCCATTAAATACGCCTTCCCCGGCAACCGCCGCGGCACCATTTCCATATCTCTGCAAACAGCGGGTGAACACTGCCTGCTTTCCATTGCGGATAATGGTATTGGCTTACCCGAAGGGTTTGACCCTGCCGCCAGCGATTCACTGGGCATGAATCTGATGCAGGGGTTGAGCGCCCAGCTGGGTGGCGAACTGGAATTACTGAATGATAATGGTTTGTTTATCCGCCTGCGCTTTACTACTACGCATACACTTCCGGTTAGCAACTGATACAGAAAGTAGCGCAACAACTGTTCTGGCATAGCGTGCTGCACTGCAAACGTGACGGTTTTAGCGGCCCCGTGTAAATGCCTCAGCCAGCTCTACCGCACGGTATGCGTTTACAATGCCTGCCGTGCGGCATAACGCTGCCATTGTTATAAGCTGCCGGTTGGTTTGTGGCTGGTATACCATGCCCTCCACTTTGGTTACAGAGGCTTCAATCAGCTGTTTTATCTGCACGGCAGACAATTGGGGGTAATAGGCTTTTAGTACCGCCGCAATTCCGGTTACCACCGGTGCGGCCATACTGGTACCGCTACGTGGCTGGTACTCATGCACTATTGTTCCGGCCCGCAGCAGCCCTACGGTAGAATACACCTGCATACCGGGGGCAAACACATCTACTGTTTCGCGGCCGTAATTAGAAAAAGGAGAAACCAGTTCTTCCCGCAGCGGGCCGCTGGCACCTACAGTAAGCATATTGGGTATTAACCGCCGGCTTTTACGGTAACGATTGGTGGGGTAATCAGGTAAACTATCCAGGTTAATACCGCTGTTACCTGCCGCCTTAACTATCAGTACATCTTTACGCCTGGCATACTCAATGGCTTCTTCCACCCACTGCTGCTGTGGAGACCAGGCTTTGCCAAAACTCATGTTAATAATCTGCGCCCCATTGTCTACTGCATACCGTATGGCCAGCGCCACATCTTTATCGTGCTCATCGCCATCGGGCGTAACCCGCACCATCATCAGCTGCACGTTATCAGCAATGCCATCTACCCCTATGCCGTTATTACGCACCGCGCCAATAATGCCCGAGGCATGTGTGCCGTGCAGCATGTTTTCTGCCATTACATTACTGTTGCCATAAAAGCGGTCTTTCAAATTAAAGTAGTCGTCTTTAACTACTGCCGCCCGGTAATCTGCCGGTGGGGTGTCTGGTATTTTTACCAGCAGCTGCATGCTGTCCATTACCGGCTTCAACGCCTGGGGTAATGTTTTATTGGTGGTGCCCGGTTTTACTTTGGCAAATAAACGGGCATAGAAAAAACGCTCCATTTTCAATATCCTGTCATCCGTTGTAAACGCCTCCACCTCTTTACCTGTATAGGTATCCATTGCCAGCAGGTGCTGAAACAGGGTATCCCAACGTGGATAGCTGTTTTGCAGGTAAGACTGTAATTCATCTACTGCCCGCTGCGCCTCTGTATTCCGCGCCAATGCCCTGGCACTTCTCAGCCAGTCGCTATACAGCTTTCTATCTTTTGCAGCCAGCTGCCGTTCATCTGTAACCTTAGCAAAGCGGCTTTTGTGTGCATAATAAAAGCGTGTACCCTCGTCAGAATCACGAATCAGGTTATGGTGTACATCAGCAGTATCGCCTATAAAGTTCCAGCCAAACACATCGCCTTTATATCCGTTGCCATCATTATCCCGGCCATTATTCTGCTCGCCGGGGTTATGCCATAATACCGGCCGCAGATCTTCATGCAGGGTATCTATACCGGAATCAATTACCGCTACCAGTACTGTGCGGGGTGTTTTACCCTTCAGCAATGTTGTATAAGCGCTGTTAATACCAATGCCCCACACCCCATCATGCACTTTATCCAGCAAATGCCAGTTCTGCGGCACCGTAGTTTGCTGAGCAACCGCACCACCCCAACACGCTATCAGGCCGCTCATCAGCCCCGCGCTTAACCGTATAAACATAGTAGTATACATTATGTAGCTATGTTAAGACGGCTCAGTACAACTTTTGTCACGGTACGGGATAAAAACCACCGGTAAACCGGTTACCTGAAATACACCTGCTTTTTACGAAAGTTAAGACTGGTATTATAACACTTTAAAAATTCAGTGCCCAACAATCCGTCCAGCGCCGTTTTATCGGTAGCTGCGTCGTACTGCATGTTGTTATCCGTTATCAGGGTTAACATATTGGCAAACTCCACCGGCCCAATTTCAGCCCGTTTCAGGTTCGCCCTATCCACCCATACGCTTGTGCCCTCCTGGCCTACCATACTCACTTCATCCCACTGATCCATCCAGGGTGCTGCCAAAGCTTTTTTACTGGTAAACAGTACATTGTTAGCTGCTCCACAATCAATACCCATTCTCAGCACATGCTCCCCTATGTTCATCATAACTACCGGTATATGGCGGCGCATTTCAAACGGCGCAGCGTACTTTACCGGTGGCTGCTGCACGCTGGCAGCGGTATAGTTACCCAGGCTATCTGTTTTTATCAGCAACAGGTTCCGCTGCTGCATCCGAAAGCATACTTCAAAATCGCGGATGGTGTTATAACCAATAGAACCCAGCACAGGCAGCCCATCTTCGTAATCTGCTTCCGGCTCTGGCATTACCATAGCGGCAAAGTTGCGCAGGGTAAATGCCCCTACCTGTAAATTGCGCATGCGGCGTATATTAACGCCTTCCATGCGGCCATTAATACCCGTATACCCCATTTCAGCAGGCATGGGCAGCAGCGAATCGGTAAAATACTGGCGGTTCAATATCATTTCCGGCGATCCGGTATCCAGTAAAAACCAGCCTTCCCGGCCGTCCACCGCACCTTTTATGTAAATTAACCCGTTGCGAAAATCAAAGGGTACCGACAGCGTATCCGGCGCTTCCAGCTGCCGCAAGGCAACCGGCTTTGCCGCACCGGCAATGGTGGCATTCTTTATAATATTCAGTTCGTCAATTTTTCCCTGCCGGTTAATATGATAGCTGGGGGTACCTGCCTTACCTGTCTGATATTGTAATTCCAGCGAAACCAGCGTACCGGTGCTATCCGGTTCTGCTTTTAGTATACGGTAACCTGTTACTGCAGGAAATTTTTCCAGTATAGCGGGTATTAACCGCGCGTTAATGCCTCTGGGCAAATTGCCAATACGGCAGCTGTCATCCAGCAGCGGCAGCATCAGGGCAGTATTATGCTGCGCAAGTGCCTGGTAAACACTGTCTGTTTTTTCAGTAAAATGTTGCTGTTGTGCCTGTATTTTACCGGTGCCGGATAGTACTATACCCAGTGCAGCGGCCCATGTGTAGTTCAGTTTCATAATCAGTTTGTACCCTGTATAACACATAAACGCAGAAAATTACCCCATGCGGAGCGGAAAAGTTTGTTCTTCATCCGCCGGAAAACAGCACTGAAAATGCAAAAGGCCCGCGCTTGCGGACCTTTTTTATTCGTTTCAGCCTTATGTACAGGCATTCTCTTTTAAAATACTAACACAAATCCATGTTATCCATTAAAAAGGAAAAGCTTTTGTACCTCTTTTCAGGAACATTCTGCCTTCTCCTATTTTATTACCCTGGCACAGTACATCCACTTTGTAATCACCTGCGTTCAATTTGGTGGGCGGCGTCCAGGTATATTCTACTTTGGTGCCTTTTTTCTTATCGTAGTTGGCATTTACTTTAGCAGTGTATACTTTCTGAATACCACTTCCTGCAGTAACCCCCGAGTTAGGATCAATTTTTCCGGTGGCAGCTGTAGCTTTAGGGTCCGCTTTAGTTTTACCCTGCTCTTTTGCACTTGCCACTGCTTTCGCTTCTGCGCTGCCTGCATTGGGGCCGGATAAAATAAGCTGCAACTCACGGGAACCGGAAGACTGAGCATCATCCTTCGCCAATACAAAAGAAACTTTAATACCTGCGGTAAATTTAGACAGGCCACCTGCTTTTTCAGCACCATCGGGCGATACCGGTACTACCTGCATATCCGTTACACGTAAAGGGCGGGCACCTTCGCTGGTGGTAGTGGGGTAACCAGACTTACCAGTCATTTCAGCAAATTGCAGCGTACGGGTGTTTACCACCACAGTATCCCCGTTAATAACCTGAAAGGTTTCTCCGGCTTGTTTGCGGGCAATCAGTTCTTCGTTCTGGCGTTTCAGTGATTCCACTTCTTCCATCAGATCCTGAATTTTTGCACGCAATTCCTGAATTTTCTGTCTGGCAGCATTCAGATCGCGGTCTTTTTCCTTCACTATTTTCTCCATATCGCTGTTCAGCGATTCAATTTCTTTCTTCTTGCTTTCCAGTTCGTTCTGTAAATCGAGACCGGTGGTACTCAGTGAGTCCATTTTCTGCAATACCGTGTTGTATTCTTCTTTGGCCGAAGCACGGGAAGAATCGAACGACATCTGCAGCGATATCCATTCAGATTGCTTTCTGGATTTATCATAAATAACCCAACCGCCCAGCCCTAACAGGCCCAGCAGCAGCACAATAGCAGCGATTAAAAAGAATCCTCCAGGGCGCTTTTTCTTCTTTTTCGCCTCAATTTCTTCCTCCTCCTGTCGCTCCTGTTGCTCCAGTTCATCTTCTTCGTAGTTAAAATCCAGATTGACCATAGTTATTGTTGCTAGCTTAACAAAGTGTGGTCATCAAAGATAACGGCCCTGCTTTATTGTACCGGCCCTATTTATCCCCCTTAAATACAGGGGCACGGGAATAATATTTGCATCTTATCTGTAAAAATAGTCCTATGGAAAGAGAAACCATCCGTAACGCCGCCCGGATTGTGCTGGGCGCCAGTCTGGTTTTTGCAGGAATCAGCCACCTTACATTTGCGCGGAAAGAGTTTCAGGCACAGGTGCCCGACTGGGTACCGGTAAAGAAAGACGATACCGTAATATGGTCTGGCGTAGCGGAAATTACGCTGGGTGCCTCGCTAATGCTGGCACAGGGTAAACACAAAAAAACAATCGGCAATATTGCTTCTGCGTTTTTTACCGCAGTTTTTCCAGGTAATATATCACAGTACACGCACCATCGTAATGCATTCGGGCTCAATACCAACCGAAAACGTTTTGCCCGGTTGTTTTTTCAGCCACTGCTGATAGCATGGGCTTTAAAAAGCACCCGCAAATAGTTACATCAATTAAACTCACCGGGCCGGGGCGTACAGTTTACCCTGCTATTTGCCAGCCTCGCCCGGTTTACCTTTGTGCCGGTTGTTCCTGTATCTTTACTTTACACCCGAACCCATTACTATAGATATGAAACCTGTATTTCTGCTTTCGCTTTTGTTTGTGTGCGCATGCGCGTGCACCAAATCTTCCACCGCTAATGACGACAGTTCCGGAACTACAGATGATGATCTGGCCGGGCCGGTAAGCCGGCCTTCCGGCGGGTACGGAAAAGATGGCAACTACACCGTTGCCAAAGTTAGTTTTGCCAGCCCCACTTACACCGGCAAGCTGGTAGAAGTGTTTTACCCCAAAGAAGCTACCGGCCCTGTGCCTGTTATATTTTATTCGCACCCATATGGTGGTGAAGAAAGCTCTTACAACATTGGACTGTACGGGTTTATTGCCAAAAAGGGTTATGCAGTGGTATTTGCGCCCTACCCTACTACAGGCGTTTCTATAGATGACCGGTACAATACCCTGTGGCAAAGTTTTAAAAAGGCTGTTGCTAACTATCCCAACATGCTTGATACCCGCAAAGTGGGTTTTATGGGCCACTCTTTTGGCGGCGGCGCTTCTTTTGCATTGGGCCACCGTGCTTTTACGCAGGAGGGTTGGGGCGCGAATGGCCGGTTTTTATTTGTAATGGCGCAGTGGTATGCCCATCAGCTTACCGATAGCATGCTGCAGAGCTTTCCTGCCAATACCAGACTTATTACGGAAGTGTTTAACGATGATGTAACCAACGACCACAGGCTGGCCATAGATATTTTTAAAAACATTAATATACCAGCAGCAGAGAAGGATTATATTCTGGTAAAAAAGACAGAACTGCCTGGCTACACGTATACTGCCGGGCACGATTTACCTAACACGCGTAATGCTTATGATGCCTATGATTATTATGTGGTATACCGGCTGTTGGACGCCCTGGCAGACTACAGCTTTAACGGCAATGCGGCTGCAAAAAACACAGCACTGGGCAACGGGTCAGCAGCACAGGTTACACTACCTTCCTACAACGGACAGGCGTTAACCCCGCTTACTGTTACAGATAACCCAACCCCTTTGTTTCTGCAAAGCAAATACCTTTTTCCCTGCGGCTCTACAGATAATCCACGGAAAAGTAATTGCCAGTAAGGCAACCTGCTGCTTCCGGGCAATAGTTCCGGAAGCAGCAGGTATATATCAGAACTTAATACTCAGCTTCTGAGAAACCAGCTTGTCTTCCTTATAATACTCAAAAAACCATTCGCCGTTTCTTCTGAACACAATGCCTTTCGATGTGCCGTCATCTGCAATAAAGCTATCCGGCTGCGAAGTTTTCAGCAGGGTCATTACTTTTTTAGGCGTGGTATCTATCAGCTGGTAGCCATTTGCGTTGGCCTGCGCATACAATACATTCCCGCTTTCGGCCACTGTAGCGGGTACCGCGGCGGGTATAGCAGCAGGTACGGAGCTTACTACGGGTGCAGCCGCAACGGGTGTAGCCGTAGTGCTGTCATATTTATACTGCGCAGCAGTAAGTGAGGCAAAAGCATTTCTCAGGGCCTCAGAATACGCCAGCTCCCATTCTTTTTCCCGGCTTTTCCCTTCTTCTCCTTTAAAAACAACGTTTCCCAGGCAATCTTTTAGTATCAGCGTTAACCCGGTTGATAAAAAACGCTTCTTTTCCACCACTTCCGCTTTCAATACCCCACATTTATTGGCAGCCACTTCTGCCGGTAAAGTTTCATCGCTCATAAAAGCCGTAAACCCCACTCCTTCCAGCAATGCCTTTGAAAATGTATTCAGCCCATACTGATTGTCTGATTTAGAAAACTCAAACCGCTCCGGCACCAGCACGTACCTGTAATTATGAATGGTATTCTGAGAGTGGGCTGCAACAGCCAAAGACAGCGCGAACAACAATGCAACTACTTTCATATGATTGATTAAGGTATAGTAACGAAGATATATAAAAGTTGCAATGGCAAAGCAGGCCCCACCTGGTCATTGTTGCAACCTTTAACCTGATGGTCAGGCACCTGCAAAGTCAACCGGTATTATTTCAGTACCTGGAAATGAGTATTTTAAGCCGGAAAGGTTAAAATACGGGCTTAAATTATCATTAATCAGGAAGTGTAAACGTACAGGTAATGCAATAAATATTATCTTCGTACAGGTTTTTCATAGGATATTGGATTTAACAAAACGGGGTGGAATGTCTATTCCCCCCTTCTCTTTTTTATGGCTCTCCCTATTCGCTATATCCCTTCTTTCAGTCCCAGCTTTATCATTCCTGATCTTAATGTTGATAGAGGCAGCTGGCCAATCAGTATAGGTTTTTCCGGAAGCTTTTTTACAATATCCGCATAGTAATCAGTTAATGAAGGCCAGCCGGTTTGATGCAATTTCTTTGTTGGGAAGACTGTTGCGCAGTGTTTCCGGCAAAGCATTTATTTGAGGGTTTACCGGAAAGTACCGCGAAATATCGCGGTGATAGGGAGAGCAGATTATTGAATAAGAGGGAGGCCTTCAGCAATCTGTTAGTTGATCATGTTTATAATACTATAAAGTAGCACTCTTCTCTACCAGTACATTACGCGCACGCATATAGGTAGTACCGGTTGGCCCGGGTGAACCGGAAGAGCCTTCCATCTGATAATCAAGAATAATATTAAAGCGCTTGCCCACAAAGTTGGCGCCTGTTTGGGTAGATTTCAATACCCCATCCACCCAGTACTCAATAGAAACATCGGTAGCGCTTATTTTGGTAAAATAGACGGAGTAAGTATGCCAGTTGCCCGGATTAGAAACAACGGTCCCCACACTACTCCAGCCGCCAGCCGGGTTTTTATAGGTGTTCAGCCAGCAGGTAGTACTGCCTTTAAACTCCATAAAATCACTTTCCGGCGGCCAGGAATCGGCACCCGTAGCCCAGAAAGCCGGCCAGGTACCCCTTTGCGATTCGCATTGAAACTCGCCCTTAAAATGCCATTTGGGCCAGGCATCATCTATTACCGGTACAGCTTTGGCGTAAATAGTACCGGAATAGTAACGGATAGGCAGATAAGGGTCTTTGTTGCTGTTGCCTACCCCACTGGTGGGTGTACTGGTAAACGTAAGCACGCCGGACGATACCGAAATATTGGCCGCCCGCATTCTGGCAGATCCGTTATGATCTGATCCCCAGGGATATAGGTTGTTCCAATACGTACTGAAGGAACTAAAAGATGAAGTGGGAATCACGTTTACCCAGGATAACAAAGCCGCGGCATTGGGTGAATTGTGATTGTTAGTGGTGGTGGTTTCATCTGTTGCCGTTTCTGCAGCATTCTCTTTTTTGCAGGCTGTTGCCCCCAGCAAAAGGAGTAGAATCATACAATGAATTTTTTTCATACTTTTTCGTTTGGTTAACTAATGGCCTCCCTCTTGTTTTTCAGGTGTTTAGGTATTAACAAGAAACAAAATTTTAATTAACCATGCAGGGGGCAAACCCGGAAAATAGAGGGGTGAAAAGCCGGAGCCCCGCACCATCAAAGGCCACACAGCGAAAAACAGCAGGATTACTTAATAAAAAAATCAACCCTAATAGTTGTTATAACAGGAATTTATTTCAAACTTCGCTAACAGTTTGTTAGCAGTCCCCCCAGACAAAGCGCTCAGTTTATGCTTATTAAAGCATAATAGCACAAATATTATAGTTATTAAATATCCATTGCTGTTTATGCAAACTACTTTTACCCAACTGCTTTACGCTGATAAATTCATTTATGCAGCAACCATTCATGTTGCACTTTATTTTCCGGAAAAACATATAACAGATTTGTTATCCGTTACTCAGGCATAGTCTGCCCTATTTATCCGTTCATCTATCACAACGTTTTTAATACATGAGCAAATTTATTTGCCTGATAACCCTGCTATTGATTGCAACCTGCCCTTTTGCCCAATCCGGAATTACCGGCAATGCCAGTTTTTGTCAGGGAGGCAGTACCGTGTTAACAGCCCCAACAGGCAGTAGCTACAAATGGTAGCAGGGCACCAGCGCCAGCGGCCCGTGGGTTGACATTTCCGGCGCCACCAGCGCCACTTATGAAGCAACCGGCAGTGGCTTTTACCAGGTACTTGTAGATGGTACAGCATATGCTATAACTGTTTCTGAAAGAAGTTATTGCAGATTCCATTCCTGCACGGTTTATTACAGGAATTTCTGCCACCCTCCCTTCCAGGTAACGAACAAAAGGTTCAAAAGAAAATGCAGAGGTAATCATTCCGTTTTCCGCCACATCCGGAATCAGCTTAAACACTTCAGTATGCATAACTTGCAATCGGTTTGTATTGGGTACTGTTACAGCAAAATTAGTTCCCGGAAATCATACCTTGCCAGGCTTATTGTTGAAATGTAAAAAATGCCGTTTCAACCGTACACGGCAGATAGCAGGTGGCAAAACCTTCAAACCGCAAGTATTACCTTTCAATTAACAAGTAATTCCCTACCTTGCATATATCAGAAACCGCATTTTAATTTCTTTTCTTTCCCCTTACGTACCTCACGCATTCCGGGCCGGTTTAAATCTTTTCAGGCGTTTTCTCTCTCCTTATTTTTAAAACCTGTTTTATGGCCGTTATCCTTTTTTTTATTGCCCTGTGGTATTCCTCCCTGTTCTTTCAAACCTTTTTCCAGCACCGGTATGCCGCGCACGGGGCCTTTAAAATGACCCGCCCGTGGGAGCGTTTTTTTTTCATCTGCACCTATATAGCACAAGGCTCTTCCTATATGAGCCCCGCAGCCTATGCTATCATGCACAGAATGCACCATGCTTATACAGACACCGATATGGACCCGCATTCTCCCCAGTTTTCCAAAAACCTATTTGGTATGATGTGGCGTACACGTCAGTTTTATGTAAGCATATTCAAAGGTAAAATGAAGGTGGAAGAACGCTTTACCAAAAACCTGCCCAGCTGGCCTGTGTTTGACAAGCTTGCAAGCTCCTCCCTTTCGCGAATTATATGGGCCGCGTTGTATACTGTAGTTGTATTGCTTTTCTCGCCTACCCTGTGGTTTTTGTTATTGCTGCCGGTTATGGTGGCTATGGGCGCTTTTCACGGGGCGGTTATTAACTGGTTTGCACACAAGTACGGGTATGTGAATTTTAAGCTTAAAAACACCTCTCAGAATTTACTGGCTATTGATATGCTGATGTTAGGGGAATCGTATCATAACAACCATCACAAAAATCCCTCGTCCGTTAATTTTGGAAAGCGCTGGCATGAAATTGATCCGGTGTATCCGGTTATCCGGTTGTTGAGCTGGTGTAAGATTATAAAGTTACCGGCTACTGCGCCTGCAAGCCGTATGCATATGCCCCGGGTTCACGAATGAATATACCGGTCTATTAACCCCGCTATTGCTTCATAAGGCCGGTTGCCGGTTACTACCAGTACGCCTTTTTTTCCCGCCTGGTGAATCATCAGTGTAGGAAAACGGGTAATGTTCCGGTAACTGGTTTCCTGCAGGTCTGCCCTGAAACTGTTTATTACTTCCGGGCTTGTAAGATCTTTGGTAAATACTTCCACATCCAACACACCCGGTAATGCCTTCGCTAACGTTGCTGCTGTTTCCAGTAACACCGCTTTACGGGCAATATTCTGCCCGTTTATCATAACTGCCTTTCTTAAATAAGTTAAGTACTGTTCTTCTGCTTCCGCAGATTGCCTTGCAGCACATTTAACGGCCACACAGGCGGGGTAAGAAGATGCAGGCGGATCGGTAAACCAGATTCTGTGATGTATGGGCGTGCCGGATAGCTGCCCGGCCAGCATCCATACCGGGCCTATCTGCAGGGGTTTGGTTACAGAGTTCAGCTGATCGTTGTAATTATTCCAGTTGGGTAGTAAGCCTCCCATGCAATACCGTACAGTTATGGTATAGTTGTGTTTTAGTTGTTGCCAGGCCTTTTCAAAAGCCCAGCTCCAACAGCAAAGCGGATCGGTATAGTATACTATCTCTATCCTGTCCGCTGCTGCAGAAACACTGTTTGCGCTTATGTCCTTTGCTGTTTGTTCTATGTTCACAAAGTCATTTTACGGTTTAATCTATGGCACTCTGGCTCCACGCCTGCTCACCCACGGGCACCGCCGCATTTATTTCCTCACTCTTTTCTGCACTCATCTGCTGATCTAACACATTCACACTGTCATTAGTGCGTTCAGTACCATCCGGCTCTGTATTCAGCATACCATTGGTGTCCAGCACATATTGCACCGGATCATTCACATACTGCCATACCTCTCCCAGCTGTGTACTCTCGCCCTCATTCCACGGGCCACGCACTTCAGAGCCGTTGCTCATATTAAAGTACAGATTGGTATATCGGGGATCGCTTTGTAACACGGCTGGTGGAAAAGCGGGTGTTATCGTTTGCAGAGCAGCTTCAAACATCTGATAGTGGGCTACTTCACGGGCCATCAGAAAATGAAGCGTTTCTTTTACATACGGATCATCGGTAAACTGTAACAGGTACTCGTACGTAACTTTTGCTCTGGACTCTGCCGCAATATCAGACCGCAGATCAACCGATAAATCGCCGTTACAATCGCCATTAATATAGGCTGCCGTCCATGGCACACCCTGGCTGTTGGTATAGGCAGGTGTACCGCCGCTGGAAGTAAGAAACTGAGGCGCAACAATAGCCTGATGAATAAACTCTTCTTTCCGCTGTTTACCATCCAGCATCTGCATAATTTCAGATTCATTGGCGGCGTTCTTCAGATCGCCGTTTATGCCCTGCAACAGCATCTGAATAGTAGCACCCACAATTTCCAGGTGGCTAAACTCTTCTGTAGCAATATCCATCAGCAAATCATACTTATCCGGAAAAGGGGTACGCGCACCAAACGCCTGTCCAAAATAACGCAATGCCGCTGCCAGCTCTCCGTTGGCGCCGCCAAACTGCTCCAGCAATAAGGAAGCAAAACCTGGATCGGGACGCGATACCCGGGCATTAAACTGAAGTTCTTTTACATGATAGAACATAATAATTAATTTACCCTATAGCCCCAATAAGCATACCCTATACCCTGATAATTAAAGTATTTATTGTAATATGATAATTTTGCAACTATTGCAAAAAAAGCCCCGTACAGTACCCATTCAGGGTTTTACAACATCCTGAAAACAAAGAAGGCCATGATGATAATCACGACCTCCTTCTTCCTTAAAACACGCGTACAAACAAGTTTAATCGTGCCCTTCTGTTTTTACAATTTTATTGTAAATGCCCAGCAGTAAAAAGGGGGCAGCCCATTGCCCTACAAAAAGGCTGGCGTGCTTTTTACCGGCGCATCTTAACCCTAACGATACTGCCATTGCCGCCAGCGAAGCGGTTAAAAAAACAGTAGATGGCAGCTTCGCAGTTTGCGACTCAATTTTTTTGGTGGTTTCACCTTCCGCCTGCGGATTCAATTCAGACATATATCCTCCTTTGGTTTATCCAGGCTGGCGTTCATCTCTTTTCACAAACCTGGGTGTTAATTATTGAAATACTATCTTGTAACAGCCCCTTTCCGCTCCCGCTCTTTCTGCGCGGCCACTTCATTCAGTCTGCCGGAAGGCTTCGGCCTGGTTAACAGCACAACCAGTATTTCCAGCACGCCCACCATTACAAATGGAGTGCTGATGGTGTTAGAAAATTTAAACAGCCAGGGAGAGGCAATCAGCAAAGCCCCGGTAATACAATCCATAACCAGGTGGGTATTCATAGATATTGCCTTAATGGCTCCCGCTTCGTAATTGGTCATAAAGCTATACACAAGTATTATCAGGCCTACTAAAGAAGAAACCAATGCCGGCGTTCCTTCATAGCTTAGTACCCAGGGTAATATCAGTGCAATGCCAACAATGTAATCGAGGTATCCGTGTACTTTGGTTGATATAATGTTCATAGCATTAACAACATAAAAACTATACCCTGTATTAATGGGCACGGTTATGCCGGTAACGCCACTTATTTTGCCCAAATAAGGCCAACACTTATTTAATAAAAATGATTATGGGTTATTTATGGGATGGATTGCGTTGTTCAACCGGAAAAATCCATCAGAAGCACATTATGTAACTGCGTATACAGTTCTGACAGGCTGGTGCTTTTAGGCAGAAAATAATTTGCACCTAATGATACCGCCAGATATTGTTCCCACGAAGAGGTGGAAGTCATAATAAAAGGAACAGACAACTTCAATACATCCCGTACCTGCTGTAAAAACAATATTCCGTCCATTACGGGCATATTAATATCAGAAATAATGAGGTCGGGCTTTTCAATAGCCAGGCTTTGAAGCCCTTCCATCCCGTTTTTTGCATGCTTACATTCTATGGATGGATCAATTCTGCGGATGGTCTGCTCTAAAAAGGCAATATCGTCCACATCATCATCTACCAGTAAAATTTGCCTGTAATTTATCATAGGTGCTTTTTTAATACAAGCGCTACTGAAAAACAGCTTGTTAGCAAAGCAGGCAACAGATCAGAAGCAATGCAACGTTGTATCCCTTCCAGCCTCAAAGGCTAATCATGTCTCCACTTTACTCAAAGATACACTTCAAATTACAAGTATTATAATCACCCGAAGCAGTACGGAATTCAGAACGGGAAATAAGGGAAGCCAAAGCAATCTGTTAGTTGATCATGTTATAAAGCTATAAAGTAGCACTCTTTTCTACCAGTACGTTGCGTGCACGCATGTAGGTAGTACTGGAAGGACCAGGCGAACCGGAAGAGCCTTCCATTTGATAATCAATAATAATATTGAAGCGCTTGCCTACAAAGTTGGCGCCTGTCTGCGTACTTTTCAACACGCCATCTACCCAGTATTCAATAGAAACATCCGTTGCACGTTAAAGGGGAGATGCCAGTAAGCCCGCAGGTACTTTCAATGCTCCCGTGGCAAAATCAATTAATCCATTGCGCTCCTCTTCAATATCTGTAGCCTGGGTATATACATCTCCGGCAATGGGCCGTTTCCGTAACTCGGCTTTAAACAGTTGTATCTGCCGGCTACGCTCCTGGTTATCATTAGGGCCGCCATACTCCACAAAACCAAAGCCGCCCCATTCACTTACCACCAGGGGCACCTGTTTTCTGAAAAAGAAAGGGTCGCCTACTACCAGCGGAAAAGCAGCTACGCCAGACTGTCTGCCGGTTATAAACAAATCCAGCAGTTCGCTCCATTTGGGCAGGTTAGCCGTATACAAATGGGCGGTAAGCAAATCGCTCTTCAAACGCCCTTCATAAGAAATGTGCTGCCAGCCATCATTGTCCACCACCAGAAACTCCGGATGGGCTATCATCAGATAATGATACATATCTGTAATATACTTTCTCGTTTCCGGGTTGGTAGCTATATCCTGTGCGCCCCAGTCTTCATTATACAGGCTCCATATTACAATGGAAGGATGCGTACCCATCAACGCCAGCATCCTCAGCAACTCTGCCTGGTGGTTCTCACGGCTTTTGGGAGAGGAACGGTGCGGGCTGGGTACTTCTACCCACAGCAACAGGCCCAGTTTATCCGCCAGGTCGTATATGCGCGGGTCCACACCGGCTATATGAATACGCACCAGGTTACAACCCAGCTTCTTCATCGCGTGCATGTGCAGCTGAATCAGCTCGTAATCAGCTAACCCGGGCTGGTATAAAATGCCATCCAGATATACCGGCTTGTTGTTCAGGTATATATACCTGCCTCTGGCCTCTATCTTTCTTAATCCAAAGCTCGATTTAATCTGCGCGCTATACCCTGTAGCATCCTGTAACTGCGCCACCAGCCGGTATAAATGCGGGTTTTCCGGTGTCCATAGCTGTGCATCCGGTATTTCAATTACCAGGCGCTGCTTTTTCTGTCCGGCTTCTATAAAAAGAGCATATTCGTCTGTGGCAACCGGCAGGGCCGTTGGCTCTGCGCGGTTAAAAACCTGCAGTTTTATGGTGTACATACCCGCATCATGTATGCGGGTGGTAAAATTAAGCCGCACCAGATTGTCTTCTATTACACTTACCACGCCAATGCGCGAGCGCAGGCGGTTACGCTCTACTGTTTCCAGCCAGATGCTGCGTACACCACCGGTATAGGTCTGGTACCAGATACCTCCGCGTTTGTATACCGATGATTCCTGCTTACCCCTGGGCGTATCGGCATCCATTGTACTTTCTATACGAATGGTAAGCCGGTTCTCCGGCTGCAGCAGCGCCGCATCCAGCTCATACGAAAAGGAAGTGTATTCCCCCCGGTGTACCTCCTCTCCCTCTATGGTTTGCAGCAAAATGCCATTTAACCATACCCGCGTTTCATAACCACAGGCACCCAGTGTTAATTGTAACAGCGAATTGGGGTTCAGGCTTGCTCCCAAACTTTCCGGAACAGTAAACAGCCGTTCATACCACACCACCACCCTGTCTTTCCAGCTTGCCTGTGCGGGCTGCAGTTTAGCCATATGCGCTTCCACACTGCCCGGCCAGTGGGCAATATGCTTATAGGCGTGCGCCTGCTGCCATTGTTCCGTTAACCCTATATTATCAGCATCCGGTTCAAAATTCCATATCCCATTCAGCAACACAAAAGAATTAGGACGTATTACCGATCGTGGAAGCGGATTGTCATCTGTACTCATAAATTATCTTTTGCTGATAGAAAGATTACGCGGGGTGAAGATTTTGCGGACATGTGAAGCGATCAGCCGTTTTATCAGTATTCTAAAGATAGGTGTAAATGAACCGGTACCCTCTTTTATTTTGCACCACGCTGCCTGGCAGGCAGGTAATAACCAATCAGCATGATTACAGTCCGGTTTACATTAGTGCATCCACACCCGTAAATTAGGGAGGTTTGCAGGAAAAAGCTATTTTTAGCAAATAAGCCTCGGTTTTATGCCGGAATGGTTGTTCAGTAATTATGTTTGAGAATATGGAGATGCCTGATAAAAAGCTACTGGAAGACATTCAGAAAATTCAGTCGCTGGAAATAATTCCCTCTATCCTGGATCTGGTTTGCCGCAGTACCGGAATGCGCTTTGCCGCTGTGGCACGGGTAACAGAAAAACAGTGGATTGCCTGTGTGGTAAAAGATGATATTGAGTTTGGTTTAAAAGCAGGTGGAGAACTACAGATTGAAACCACCATCTGTAACGATATCCGATCTACCGGCGAACCGGTAGTAATTGATCATGTGCGTGAAGACGAGCGGTTTAAAAATCACCATACACCCCGGATATATGGCTTTCAAAGCTATATATCTATGCCCATTATTTTGAAAGACGGCACTTTTTTCGGCACACTGTGCGCTATTGATCCCCTGCCCATTCCCTTATCGGACATGAATGCGGCTACTATGTTCGCCCTGTATGCCGATCTTATTTCTTTCCACCTCTATTCGCAGGAGCAACGGGCACAGCAAAACCAACTGTTAGAATCTACCCGGTTTCAGCTCCAGCAATCACAGAATAATCTACGCCAGTACTCACACATCAGCCGCCACACCCTGCAGGAGCCGCTGCGTAAACTACAGTTGTTTTCAGGTATGCTGGAGCAGGATATGAATTTGCCGCCTAACCATAAGGCAGTTACCATTGCAGGCAAGATTAATATTCTGGCTGCTGAATTCAGCACCATGATTAACGACCTTACAGATTTCTCAGATTTTGAACAAAAAACAGACGAGTTTCAACTGGTGGATCTGGATACCGTGTTAAAAGCAGTTTTAAACCGGCTGCGGTTTAAAATAGCGGCCAAAGAGGCCCTTGTACACCGGAGCACGCTAACTATTCTGCCTGCCATTCCCCAGCAGATCAGCCAGCTTTTTTATCATGTGCTGGATAATGCCTTAACCTTTACCAACCCGCTGGTGCCGGTAGAAATTAATGTGTATGGCTGTGATGTAACAGCAGAAGAACTGGCAGCCTATACACACCTTACAGATAAAGACAACTATTATAAAGTATGCATTGAAGACAATGGTATTGGCTTTGACCGGGGCCATAGCAGCCAGATTTTTGATTTGTTTGCACGGCTCAACACCAAAGAACAATATGCAGGCATAGGCATGGGTTTATCGCAGGCCAGAAAAATTATAGAGCATCATAACGGCTTTATTATAGTAGACTCTGAAACCGGTAAAGGCACGCGGTTTTGCCTGGTATTTCCTAAAACACTGCCCCAATAAAAAGGGGCAGGTAATAATACCCGCCCCGTGTGTGCTTTGTGCTATATGAAAATGTTTACCAGCCCGGATTTTGCAAAGCAGTCTTTTCCGCTGCGGTAAGCGGGCGACCGTCTTTGTTATTGGCATCCAGGTAGCTTTGTGGTATAGGTCTCAGATAATGTTTGGGTGCCACTGGCCTTGCTTCATCGTTAAACGTGTTGCAACGTTTTACCAGTGTTTTGGTTCTTGCCAGGTCTTCCCAACGCATCAGCTCTCCCATCAGCTCGCGGGAACGCTCGTTCAATATAAAGGCTATAAACTTATCGCCATTGCTACCCGCGCCCAGCTTGTCGTAGAAATCACCGGTGGAGTTGAAGATATCTGCAGAGCTGTTCAGGTGCATAGATGATAAGGTGCTGGCGGTAGTTACCGCCATATTGTTATTAGATTCATAATACGTATTTCTGTCTGAATAAGAAGCATTACTGGTTGTTACAGGATTGGTTTTGTACGCCACACCACCGTCTGTATAAGCAGCACGATCCTCCCCTGCTTTGTAGGCAGCACGGTCGCGCACCATGTTAATGTAAGTAACGGCCTGGTCGTAGTTGCCTTTACGTCCGTAGGCTTCCGCTGCTATCAGATAAGTTTCTGCCAGGCGGGCCAGTATACCATCCCGTTGTCCAAACTGAGAAGGTACTCCGTTGCGTGAGCCATCCATGAATTTGGAAAGCGCTACAAAACGGCTTGCCTCATAGTTGCCATGCGAGCCAATCATATTTTCGGCCTGTCCGGCAAAATAACGAACAAACATATGTGGCGCCCGGAAACGGATGCTGGTAGGTATTTTAGGGCTGATGCCTGTATACCGGGTATCACCGGCATTGTTAACAATGTACAGGATAGATTCCTGCCCCAGTGTAAAACGCGGCTGCCCAACCATTGCAGGCGTAGCTGCATTGCTGGTATCCCATTTGGGAGCGGTACCCGGGTTATTACATACATAACGGGTTTTAAAACTTTTCCAGAATCTGGAATCGTTTACACGGTCAAATACATCCAGCGCATAATCGGTAGAACGCAGGCGCTGAAACTCCCTGCCACCAGACAAATCACGCACCATACCTGCCAGGTTCTGATATACCGAAGGGTAATACAGGTGTACCTGATTGCCGTAACGGCCCTGCGTGGTAACGTTGTTAGAAAACTGTGCAGCCAGTATTATCTCAGGCAGTTTTTCGTTAGGGCCATCAGGCGTGGTAAAATTCCACAACTCTGCAAAATTGGAAGCCAGGGAATGTTTGCCGCTGGTAATTACAATTTCAGAGTATTTAATAGCGCTATCCAGATCAGATGTTTTGGTATCACTGTTCCACTCATCATACAATTCACTTGCGCGGAACAAATATGCCTTTGCCAGAAAATGCGCTGCTGCATATTTGGTAATTCTACCGGTTTCGGCAGGCGTGGGTGGCAGCAGGTTATACGCTTCTGTAAAATCTTTAATTACCTGTGCGTAGGTTTCTTTGGCAGTGCTACGTCCAAACTCTGTTTCCAGGGTTTTGGTTTGCGTTAATTTCAACAGTACGCCACCAAACTGCTTTACCAGCTTAAAGTAATCAAATGCACGCATAAAATATCCCTCACCCAGGCGCGTATTCCTGTTGGCACCATCACCATAATACAACGGCACATTTTCAATCAGAATATTGGCCGAGTTAATGTTGGCATACATACTGGCAAACAGCGTACCCACATCGCCGGTAAGGCTGTTCAGGTTTGCATCGTACGAGTTCCAGAATTGCATGGTACGGTCACCACCCACGCAAAACTCGTCTACCCCATAGTTGGTAGTAGTGTACGCCCACTCATAGTTGAAATGAAACTTGAGGTTCTGATACATACCAATAGACAAATCATCCAGGCCCAGCGGGGTTTGATAATCCTGCAAACTTTTGGTAGTAATCAGGTTTTCTTCCAGAAAACTTTTTTTACAGGAGGGCATCAGCATCATAGCACCACAAACCGTTAATGCCGCTGTTATCTTTTTCAATATGGTAAGTTGCATAGTAAGTTGTTTTAAAATTAGAAACTTGCATTTACGCCCAGCACCAGGCCTCTGTTAAAGGTGTTACCACCCAGGTCCGGATCTATCCAGCTTACTTTAGAATAGATGAGTCCGGGGTTCAGCGCCTGCACATATACTTTCAAATGCTGCATATGCAACTTCTTGCTTTGTGCCGCTGTAAGGTTGTAAGACAGCGTTATATTCCTGATTTTAATAAATGATCCATCCTGATAATTCATAGCACTGCGGTACGGATCGCCACCTGCGCTATTGTAGTTGGGCGCATTGTATTCATTGGTAGGGTTATCGGGCGTCCAGTAATTTACTCTGCGTTGTGAAAACCGGCCCTGTAACACTTCCGCACCTGTTGGAATAGTAAAGCCCATTCTGGAATACATGAAAATAGAGAAGCCCCAGTTTTTATAGGTTACATCGTTGGTAAGGCCCGTTACCAGATTGGGCTGTGAATGGCCACGTAATACGCGGTCATTAATAGCGTCAATTTTAAAATCACCGTTCTGATCTACTACCTTAACATCACCGGGGTTAAAGGTTTGTCCGTTGGCTTTGTATTTAGCTATCGCATCCAGGTCTTCTTTTGTATTTTGCCAGATGCCGGCTTTATCATAATCATAATACACAGAAACGCGCTGGCCTATAAACCATAAGTTGGCAAGATCATCCTGCTTACCATACGCCAGCACATCAATCTTCTCTCTCGAAGCAGACATATTCAACGTACTGCTCCAGGTAAAGTCGCGGTTACGCAGGTTAACGCTGGTCAGGTTCAGATCAAACCCTTTGCCTTTGGTAGCGCCAATGTTGGTAAGAATGGCTGAATACCCTGTAGCCGGGTTCAATGCCCTGTTCAACAGCAGGTCGGTGGTTTTGGTGTTGTAAACATCCAGTGAACCATTCAGTCTGCCACCGAAAAAGCTGAAATCTACGCCCAGGTTAATCTGTGTGGTTTTTTCCCAACCCAGGTTCTGATCCGGGTAAGTAGCCGGGTTAGCTGCTGTAGGGTCTGAAGGCACATAACCCAGCTGTGCGGCATTGCCATAAGTATAATAAAGCCCCTGTAAGGCACCCAGTGTGGTATAAGGCCCCACTGCAGCATTACCCACGGTGGCATAGCCGCCGCGTAATTTCAGCTGATCTATCCATTTTACATTTTCCAGAAATGACTCTCTGTCCAATCTCCAGCCCAGCGATATAGAGGGAAACATATCCCATTTATGACCGGCTGCCAACTGACTGGCGCCATCCCAACGTATAAAGGCATTCAGTATATATTTCTGATCCAGGGTGTAGTTAACCCGGGCCATATAAGAAGTAAGTGCATTTTCTGACAGGCCGGTGCTGAACGCATCCAGCGCAGAAACGGTGTTTAACGCATACCATTTCTGATTGGGCAATGGCAGTTTGGTTGCCATCATAGCAGAATTCTCTGAGCGGTTATACAACGCAGTCTGCAACAAAGTCAGATTAATATCGTGTGAATGTTTACCACGGAAGCTTTTATCGTAGTAAAGCAGGTTATCCAGTGTCCAGGAAATGTTACTTGTCTGGTTCAACTGCGCCTGGTTGGTTGATCCGGGGTTACCGCCGCCACGGTTAACAGAAAGCGCATCCATCCAGCGGCCGTTGTAATAAGTCTGAAAATCCGGGCCAAAGTTTACACGGTACTTCAGGCCTTTGGCCAGTTTCGCTTCCAGATAAATAGAACCCAGCACCCGTAAGGTTTTGCGCAGGTTAATGTTGTACCGGTTTTCATCTACCGGGTTTACAATATTAATATCGCCCCCTGGTAACAAAATACGCTTACCTAAACTGTCGTAAGGAACCGCATAGGGCAGCATACCCTGCAACGCTGCGTAAAAATTACCCGGTCCGGTAGCATTGGTAGTGGCAAAACCATAGTTCTGAAAACCATAGGAGGTGTTTACACTACCGCCCATGCTGAACCATTTGCCGGCAGCAAGGTCTACACTAAACTTGGCACTGTAACGCCTGTAATCCTGCCCTCTTTGTGTACCCTGGTTATTCAGAAAACCGAATGAACCATAAGCCCTTACATTCTGCGAGCCGCCGCTGAGGCTGATGGTGTGGTCCTGCGTAAGCGCATCCTGTAAAGCATAATCCGTCCAGTCAGTAGTAGGCACCAATCCTGGATTCCATACGCCGTTTACCCATCCCTTCTGAATATTGGCAAAAGCAATAGGGTCCTGGCCAAAAATACGCTGATCATCTGCCAGTGTAGGCTGGTCCGGGTAATTAGGCGCAGTAGTGGCAGGGTTCAGGTATCTGATTCTGCGGTAAGCATTTCTCCTGAACTCAATATACTCAGCCGAATTCATCATTTCCATTCTGTCGTACTGCTTTTCCAGCGTTACTGTTCCCACATAACTGGCGGTTAAAGTACCACTCTTACCACGCTTGGTAGTAATCAGCACCACACCGTTGGCACCACGTGAGCCGTAAATAGCCGTAGCAGATGCATCTTTCAGTACATCAATACTTTCAATATCGTTGGGGTTAATGGCATTGATACCACCAAAGTTCAAAGGCACATCATCTACCACAAACAGCGGACCGTTGCCACCACTGATGGAGCGTACACCACGTATGGTAATGCCACCAGATTCACCAGGCCGTTCGTTAGAAGTAATGTCCACACCAGCCGCCTTACCCTGTATAGCCTGTAACGCATTGGCTACCGGGCGTGAGCGTATTTCTTCCGCGCTTACGCTGGCAATGGCACTGGTTACCGTACCCTTTTTTCTGGTACCATAGCCTACTACCACTACCTGATCCAGCATGGCAGCTACGCTGTCCTTCATTTCTACCACCAGCGATAAAGAAGCATCGGCTTTAATGGTATAACCCGTCAGGCTTTGCCCCTCGTACCCCATGGCAGAAAACGTAAAGCTGTAAGGCCCTCCCGAGGGCAAACGTGAAAAAGAAAAAACACCCAATGAGTCTGTGGAAGTGCCTGCCGAGTAATTGGTTTTTGTGTTACGTGCTATAACGGTAACACCCACTACCGGTTCGTTTTTAGCCGTGTGTACCACACCGGTAACGGCACTGCCCTTTTCCTGGGCCACGGCGGCAAAGAAAAACAGTTGAGTAAACAGCAGCAGGAAGCACCTGCAGCGGGAACGTTGCATTCTCATAAAGCAAACAATTAAAAGTGAATAATAGCAGCTCCGGATAGGGTCTGAAGCATTCGTTAACGGCGGATGTAATACACCTCTTCTTCCTTCACAACAGTCAACCTGTTGGCAGTTGTGATGTACTTAAGAATAATATCCAGCGAATCGGCTTTGTTAAACCTGCCCACAAAATATTTCCGTCTTACATCCTGTTTATTATAAACAATCTTTACGTTATATAATTCAGACAGCTGATCAAACACCAGCCCAAGCGGCTGGTTGTTAAACAGGTTCCAGGCACCGCTGGTTCCCGCAGGCAGCGTAACGGCCTGCCCTGCCAGCTCCACGGCATCATGCTCTGCTTCTGCCTTTTTACCAAAGGGCCTTACATAAGCCATAGCACGGTTGCTGTACACAAACTCCTGTCCGGGTTCCAACCTGAAATCGTCCGGCATCTTTTTGTCATGCCTGCTAACGGGCTGCACCACTACCTTTCCTTCAAATAAGCGCACTTTTATCTGTGCAGACTGCTCATACGCCGTAACCATAAACTTAGTACCCAATACCACGGTATTAACCGCTTTACTCAACACACTAAAAGGGTGCGCTTTGTCTGCTTTTACACTAAACTCTGCCTTGCCGGTTAATGTAACTGCCCTTTTACCGGTAAAAGGTTCGGTATAACTAAGCGCACTATGTGCACTCAATACCACACCAGAGCCATCCGGTAACAGTATAGGAGTATCTTTATTATGTATATTCTGTATATGCCGTATATACGGAACACCAGGCTTACTGGTTTCTTTTGCTACTTCCTGTACAGGCTGCTCCCTGTTATTCACCAACACCACCGTTGCTGCTACCACACAGGCCACACATGCCGCAGCCCAATACACACCCGTTTTAGCATACCAGGCTATTTTGCGCACCGGCACTGGTTCCTGTTCGTGCATCGTACCAGCCAGTATGGCCTGCCACATCGCTTCTTTTAACGGCCCGCCGGTAACAGCACTGCTATCTGCATCTGTTTCCAGCTTATCCATACACACTTCTATCAGGTTCCGTTCACTTGTGGTGGCGGTACCAGACAGGTACTTATCTATCAGCGTTATGAAGGTCTTTTTGATCATGCCTGTATATGTAGGTACCAAAACAATAAGGTATACCCTACGGAAAATGGAATATTTTTTTTGAACCGGAAAAATTAATCACAAAAACAGACAATGAGGAGTACGGATACGGTAAGGGCATCGCTCTGCGCCAGCATATGTTTTACATGCTTTAAGCAGATAGTCATTTTTTTCTCCACGGTTTTCTCCGATATATTTAACCAGCCGGCTATTTGTTTGTAGGTAAATTGCTGCTCGCGGCTTAACAGAAAAACCTGCCTGCAATCATCGGGCAGTGAGTGGATAATTTTTCTGAACAGGGCTTCGTTTTCTTTAAAAAGCAGGGGATTGTTATACATAACATCCACGGTTACAGCAGCTAACCGTGTGTAAAACTGCTCATCCGCCTTTTGCGCACGTATGGCTTTTAAAATCTGAAAACGAACCGCCTGCTTTAAATAAGGGAGTAATGCTTGTATATCCGCTTCGTTTCTACGCTGCCATAACGTAATAAATACCTCCTGCACCGCATCTTTGGCAACGGCTTCCTGGCGTATAATGTTATAAGCAGTGGCGTATAACGCTTCCCAGTGCCTGTTGTACATCTCTGCAAATGCAGCTTCGTCATTTTCCTGAAGCAGGTGAAGTAACCTAATATCGTCCAAAGCAGAATAGTGCGTCATTTCTGTTCCGGCATGGCATTAAATCGTGCGATAATATAATCAACACCGAATTTAGCCCCTTCTGCTCATATACAATGGAATAGTGCTGCTTTTTTGCGGATTTTCGGCCAGCGCACAGCACTTTCCCCATCTCCGAAAGCATAAAAAAGCAAAATACCCATTACCAGGTATTGAATTAACGGAGCGCCTGCTTCATATTTGGCAGTTTTAAGCATAAGAATTATGAAGCAGGTACTACTGTCCGTTTTTACAATACTCTGTATCCAGACCTTTTCACAGGATCAGCTGAAGGCAAAAATAGAATACCAGGAAGCTGAAGCAGCCTATAGTGAGGAGCGTTATGAAGAAGCGATTCAAAAACTGGCTACCGCTGAAACACTGCTGGGTAAATGGGCACCGAATATCAGCTACCTTACCATTACATCGCTGGATAAACTATGTGATTATGAAAACCCGAAGGATAAACATCTGCCGCATCTGACTAAGGAAGTAGATGCGTACATGAAGTTTAGCAATGCCAATGAGGATAACGTGGTGGAAGACAAGTTTAAAACCGTTTACAATATCCAGAAAATTATAAACAGGCTAAAGGAAACAGAAGCATTTAAAACAATGCCCGAGTACCTGGCAGGGTACAATGATACTAACTACACCGACTATACTACCAAAATAGCCTCCTATTTAAAAGCAGTTGAAAAAGGCAATTCTATGGCCATGGTACGATTAGGATTCCTGAATTATTTTGGTATGAAAGGTGTTAAAAACTATCCCGAGGCAATGAGCTGGTTTAAAAAAGCGGCAGCAAAGGAAAATGCAACGGCACTGGAATATCTGGGAAATATGTATAGTTATGGCTATGGGTCTTCGGAAGATTACGGCCAGGCTATACAATGGTATACGAAGGCAGTGAATGCAGGAAGTACAGAGGCATTAAATGCCATAGGAAGGTTATACAACTACGGTGGTATAAACCTTGAAAAAAATACAGCAGAAGCATTGGCGTGGTATACTAAAGCCGCCACCAAAGGCCATGGAGCATCCATGTATAACATCGGCCTTTTATATGAACGCGGTACGGGCGTGGCTAAAAGTAATGAAGAAGCATTTGCCTGGTTTAAAAAATCTGCCGACCATGGTTATTATTATGGTATGCAAAAAGTTTCCAAATGCTACGAGGAAGGTATTGGCGTTACTAAAAATTTAGATCTGGCCATTGAGTATATTCAAAAGGCTATTGACGCCAATAAATAAGCAGCTAAGCAATACAACAAGAGGCAGTATTTGGTTTCCTACTGCCTCTTGCCAATCAACCTATACAATAGCCGGGTTAACCTTTGGGTACCGGCGCATTGACTGCTATCAGTTTTTCCTTCTTTAATTCCTCCCAAAAAGCAGCCGGTATTTTTGCTGTAAAGGAAGCCGCATTTTCAGCTGCCTGCTGTGGAGTATGCGCACCGGGTATTACCGCAGAAACCACCTCCGGTGCCGCACAAAACTGTAAAGCCGCCGTTCTCAGGTCAACATTGTGATTAGACGCAACACGCTGTAACGCCGCCAGTTTTTCTTTAACGCCTTGCGGAAACTTACCGCTGTAGAGGTACCGGTCTTTACCCGATAAAAAGCCTGCATCCAGCGGTGAGCCTACTACAATGCTTATGTTGCGCTCAGCCACTTTAGGGAATACTTTATTCAGGTCATCTTCATGCTTGGTTAGGGAATACTGGCAGGCAGAAAGAAAAATATCCGGATCAGCTACTTCTATGGTTTTCAAAATAGGCTCAATGGTATTCACCCCCAGGCCCCAGCCTTTAATCAATCCCTCTTCCCGCATCTTTGTCAGTTCGGGCATTGCACCTTTTGCTGCTATAGCAAAGTAATCCAGCCACTTCTCCTTCATATCCTGGTTGTCAGGGCTCAGATCGTGAATAAACACAATATCAATAGAAGAAAGCCCCAACCGTTGCAGACTCTCTTCCACACTACGGCGCACGCCCGCAGCAGTATAATCATATTTATACCCAAAATTCAGTTTACCCTTCCACAACCCACGCTCCAGTGTAAAGTTTTCATGTGGGGTAAGTATACGCCCTACTTTGGTGGAAAGCGTAAATTCTTCCCGCAGTTTATCTTTTAAAAACAGCCCCATCCTGCGCTCACTAATACCCAGGCCGTACCAGGGCGAGGTATCGTAATACCGCACACCAGCATTCCATGCAGCCTCTACTGCCTGTAGGCATTCCACATCCGGATTGGCCTGAAAACCATTGCCCAGTGCAACACCTCCAAAGCCGGAAAGCGTTTGGGGGCGGTAGCGTTTACCGGAGGCTACAGGGGCGGTCTGCTTCCGCTCTTCACTCCTGCCTGTGCCCGCACCCAGGGCAGGCGAGATAGCTGAACTGAACATTATTCCTGCCGAAGCCATAGCGGCCTTTTCCAAAAATCTTCTTCTTTCCATAGAATTGTGGTTAACAAGTATTCAATGCCCGCAAATGCCGGACCATTATAAGCTGATGTATGCTACCTTTAAACCACTTTCTTTACTACCTCTTTAAAATATTGTAATGACCAGCTATACATCCATATCAATTGTAACCACCCTTCTTCTTTCATTTATAGTATTAACCGCCGGCGCGCAGAAAAAGCAGGCCGGGGAAGATATGATGGTAAGCATTGCAGAAATTGAAGTGTATCCGGAACATCTGAAACAGTACAAGGAGATTCTGAAAGAAGAAGCTTCCGCTTCTATAGCAAAAGAACCCGGCGTAATTGCTATCTTTCCCATGTTTGAGCAGCAGGATTCTGCAAGAATAAGGATAGTGGAAATTTACGCCGGTAAGCAGGCTTATCAGGCCCATTTAAAAACCCCTCACTTTCTGGTTTATAAAACTTCTACGCAGAAGATGGTGAAGCAACTGAGGCTGGTGGATATGGAGGCGCTGGATAAACAAAGCATGTTGCAGATATTCAGGAAGATGAAGTGAGTACCACTAATAAAAAACCACCCTTTTGAGGTGGATTTTAATATTCCTTATTTAGAATGGTCTACTTAGGAAGCGGCTTCATGTTCAATAAAACCTTCTTAGCTTCTGCAAGCTTTTCCGGAAATATCGTTTTGCCTGAATACTTATCCAGAGAGGGGTCAATGGTTAAATTGATGCCCAGCGTCTTTGCATACTCAATCAGTTCTTTATCTTTCTCCTTCATAATTACAAAATTAAACATTTTTTCTGCGGATTAAAAAACCAAAATAATCAATCCCTTTCCGGAAAGGAATATGAACAAAACCCTCCATATCCTTTACCAACCCAAGTATCTCGAAATCAGCAGATAACTCATCCAGATTGACAGCTATAGCCATCCTGTACAATCTTGTTCTATGAGCAGTACTGCCAGAAAAATAAATCCAGGCATGAGGGTATTCTTTACAAAAAAGAGATACCGAATATACTACCGTTGCCAGAATTTTATTTCTATCCTGATTGTCATTTACAGATAAATCATCAATACTACCATCTGGCTTCAAATTCCCAAATGCCAGGTTATACACCCCCACCTCCTCAATAAAATCAAAATGGATAATCTTCTGTATAGCCCCTTTGGGGCCATAACTTATAAAACCATACTCCAACCTATCGGAAGAAACCTTTACATCATCATACTTTTCATATTTCATATGTTTAAATGATTGTGCTTTTCATGGAAAGCTGGCGAAGATATTTTCCAGCATGATAAATACTCTGTTCATTTTATTCAGAGCTACACTGCCAGTCAATAAACAAAAAGCCGCCTCACTCCTGAGACGGCTTACTCCTTCTACTTCCCTCCTTTTTTAAAGTACAGCACTATTGTTTTCAGTAACAACGGCACTCCAAAGCTTACCAACGCCCCCACTGCTGCCAGTACAATGGTTTTTACAATTTCGGCACCTGGTATGGTTACAGTAAGCGTGCATAATAAACCGCCTGCCATACCTGCTTTGGAATGTTCATCCCAATAGTTACTGCTGTTCATTGGCAACCAGTTGCTGCAGGGTGTTGTCTTTTACTGCTGTCTGGCCAACAGTAGTAGCTACCCCACCGGCTACCACCAGGTAACCTGCAATTTTTGCCACAAGGGCTGGTACGGGCGCAGCCATCAACGCGCCGCCTGCTGCTGCCAGCATGGCACCGGCCAGCTGTAGTTTTATGAAGAAAGGGGGCGTAGGCAACACCAGCCTTTGCTTAATGGTTAATGACTGAGACATACATGCTCATTTTTTTGATTGAATAATAAGTGTAACCTTTTCTCCTTTATCAATAGCCGCGCTAACCAGCTTCAACAACGGGCGAAACGCTGCCCGTGATTCATCGCCACATCCTTCACCGGTGAGGGTGGTTACCGGTGCAATGCACCCCTGTAGTTCCCGCAGGGCATTATTGGCCGGATGAATAAGGATATACGTACGATCTTTTACCCCCTGCACCAGTAAGTGGTGCTTAAAGTCTACGCTGAAGCGCTTTGCCAGAAAATAGGTTTCTTCCGGTATACAGGAAGCCTGGCGCTTATTGTTATTCCACGGCAGTTCTATTGTATAACAGAAAACTTTACCGTTTACTTCCAACACGCCGTTGGTTCCTTTGGCATAGTAGGTTCTGGTGAGTGTAAGTATCATAGCTTAGCCTCCGAATAAGGTGAACACTATATCACTTTGCTGGCCAAACTCTTCCTCGCCATCCCAACAAACCGCCATGTACTCCCGGGTTTCAGCAATAGCATTGTCTGCCAGTGGGCGCCTGTCTTTAAAAGGCGATACGCGTGGCCTGCCCAGCAGCTCCCACCCAAGACTTCCTTTGAGGCGCGAATACAAACAGATACCCAACTGCTGTTGCTTGCTGAAAGTAATGGATACATAACCCGGAAAGGTTTCTGCACGCATGGTGGGTTTAACATAATTGGTATCAATGCTACTGCTGGAACCAATAATGTTCAGATCTCTTCCTATACTCTCTGTATAGGCGGGATTGCGCTTAATAATACCGGCTATTTTGGAAAGCTCAGCCAGCTCATTGGTTATTAGCATGTTTTTGGCGGCAACGGCCTCCTGGTATTCCTGCTGTTTTACGGTAACCTTATTGGTTTTGTCGATGGTACCCTGGCACAGTGTTTCTATCAAAGTAACCAACTCTGCCGGCAGACTCAGTGCCGTGGCATACGTAACAACCTTTTCTTTTAAATTAAAGCACCATCTGCCACGATCTGCATCGCCACGTGGAATAAAATGATTATATCTTCTGGTCATTTTGTTTCATTTAGAATGTGTTGTAATAAAAATTCCGGTTCCGGCAGTTGCTTACAAGGCCTTTGTATAGTTGTGCCGCGCAGCCCGGGTGTACTGAACCAACCTTTGTAGCGCACACACAATGGGTTGCGCTTGTTGTACCGCGCAGCCCGGGTGGACTGTACCAACCCTTGTAGCGTACGCACACAGGGTTGCGCTTGTTGTGCCGCGCAGCCCGGGTGGACTGTACCAACCCTTGTAGCGTACACACGCAGGGTTGCGCTTGTTGTGCCGCGCAGCCCGGGTGGACTATACCAACCCCTGTAGCGTACACACGCAGGGTTGCGCTTGTTGTGCCGCGCTGCCCGGGTGGACTGTACCAACCCTTGTAGCGTACACACGCAGGGTTGCGCTTGTTGTGCCGCGCTGCCCGGGTGGACTGTACCAACCCTTGTAGCGTACACACACAGGGTTGCGCTTGTTGTGCCGCGCAGCCCGGGTGGACTATACCAACCCCATGTACGCAACACGCACGCCTGATGCACAGCTGTAAAAATGCCTTGTAAGTGATAACATGCCTGACAGTTGGGCGGTGGCAAGCCGTTGTTTACTATTCCCGTTTTCTGCGCAGTACCCGGTAAAACAGGAGTAAGTAAACCGCGGCCGAACGGCCGTTCTGCACCGTTGCCCGATTGCACTGTAAAATGACGAAGAAATAATTACGTAAACAACGTGGATAAGCCCCGGATACGGCTGTAATACAGCACGGGCGTGGGAAGATTTTTTACATATTTATTTGCGCTATCTGTGCTAAAGAACCGCAGCAGACACATTGCATTGGTTTACAACACACTTATATATTCTTATTTCTGCCCCCTCATATCCTTCCATATCCTTTTTTACGCGCAAATGCCTACTGGAAAAGGATTTCAGCTGCGCTTACCGGGCAGTTTTCCTCCCGCAAGGGTGTACCAACTGGGCAGATACTTCATTAACAACCGCTCATGCGCCTTATCCTGATACTTTCTGCCTGCCTTCATCAGGTATTCGGCATTCATATTACTACCGTTGGGAAATTCAGCATGCTCCGCCAAATGCTCAAACCAACCCCTTAAAGGCCCTTTGGCTATACCAGAATCGTGTATCATGTGTATAGCAGCGCTGATAACCGAAGGTTCATCTGTAAACTGCAGCCTGAAATTAGCTTTTGCACGTTTGGATGCTGTAGCAGCCGCATGGCTGCCATTGTTTTCCGGTAACATAGCCTGCTGATTTCTACGCCGCCACTCCGGCGCAACCCATTTCATCATACTTTCTGCTACCGCAGGCCGCCCCCGCCATCTGGGGGGCTTTTCTGCCAACATATGACGAAACAGTTTTTCGGCCAATTGCTCCAGAAACATCAGTTTATCTGCAACACTTTGCTGCTTTTTTAGCTGCTGTTGCTGGCTGGAGTAATAATACTCAATAAACTCTTCCGCGTTAAAATTCACTTCCAGCATCAGGTTATTGAGGCTATCTTCCGACAAAGGGCCGCTATTACCCCATTCTTCCAGCGCAGCCAGCAGCTTTTCCATATAAATCATATCATATATAGTAATGCTACGCGTATCTGCCAGTTCTACAAACCGGCTTACCGGCTCCACTATTATAAGGGCCAACGCCTGGCTTACATCCGACTTGTACAGATTTCTTTTAAACGTACTCAGTTTCTCTTTTAACATAGGCCGTACATGATGCAGATACTCATCCGGAATACGGCATTCCTCTGTGCAAAGGTTGGTCCAGCAAAGTTCTACCTCATCCATAGCTTCACGTACCAACCCGCCACAGGTACAATAAAAGTCTACACAATCCTGTGCTGTATCTGGCTGCTGCCGGTAGGCATACAGTTGGTTTAACATAACACAAAGCGCATTCCGCGCCTGGTTTACGGTGTCTTTAAAACGTTCTACCGTTTGTTCCTGTTCCATTTCCCGTAAAAAAGTAGAGCAATAGGCAGTGGCCGAATGAAAATATCCCGTTAGGCAGCAGGATAAATGAGGCCCGATAAAGGCTGGTTTTAGCTTAGTAAAAACAACATTGTGCAGCTGCGTAATAGCAGATTTTGTGCTAATAAATACGCAGCAAGGATCATTTTGCATAGGGGTGTCCTGTTTAATGGATTGAAATAAAATTCAGGACATTGGATATACTACAGCCAAAATAATACACGGGAATAAAGAAGTGAAAATTGTTTTGTTAAAAAAAGCATAAACAAGCATGATAGGGCAACCGGTAATAAATAGGGCATTACCCGTTAAAGGAAGGCAGCCCGGCCGTTTACTGCCCTATTTACTACCCACAAGCCAGTTTTACCGTAAGCAATGCTGTTGCAACATGGTGGCATGATTATTTGACAATAAAAATAAATTATTGTTATGCCTTACACACGCCACCTCTGCCTCTTAACCTTTTGCCAGTAAAATGTCCGCAGAAATGTGGACATTTTCATTATACGTCACCTATCAAATTTTTTTTATCAATGGACATTCTCTGCTTCTCCCATTTAAGATGGGATTTTGTTTACCAGCGCCCACAACACCTGATGTCTCGGTTTGCCGATACTACGCGGGTATTTTACATCGAAGAACCGGTATATCACGCATATGCCGATACACTCAGGATAACGATGCGCGAAAAAGTATATGTAATTACGCCGCATTTGCTGCATAGCAGCGACCCGGAAAACGTAATAAACGCCCGGCAATTACCATTGTTACAGGAGCTGCTACTACAGCACACCGTGGTAGATTATCTGTGCTGGTTTTATACACCTATGGCATTGCCACTGACCACTTTGTTACAGCCCGCTCTGGTGGTGTATGATTGTATGGATGAATTAAGTGCGTTTAAATTTGCCCCGCCCGCACTGAAACAACTGGAACAACAGCTGATGCGCAGGGCAGATATTGTATTTACCGGCGGATACAGTTTGTATGAAGCTAAAAAAGCCCGGCACCTGAACATTCACCCCTTTCCCAGCAGTATTGATAAACTGCATTTTAAAAAGGCACGTACCGCTGACACAGAGCCTGCAGACCAGGCAAGCATTCCACACCCGCGGCTGGGATTTTACGGGGTACTGGATGAGCGGTTTGATAAAGAACTGGTGAATGCCATTGCAATTGCCAGGCCCGAATGGCAACTGGTGATAATAGGCCCTGTAGTAAAAATAGACACTGATAGTTTACCCAGGCAGAAAAATATACATTACCTGGGTGCAAAGCCTTACAGTGAATTACCCGCTTATTTAAGCGGATGGGATGTAGCCATGATTGTATTTGCCTTAAACGAATCTACCCGGTTTATAAGCCCTACCAAAACGCCGGAGTACCTGGCAGCAGGCAAACCGGTTATTTCAACCGCTATACAGGATGTAATTAACCCCTATGAAAAGCTGGGCCTGGTAGACATAGCCCATACACCGGAAGAATTTGTTATCCTGGCAGCCGCGCGCCTTTCAGCAAAAGACCAACACAGCCGGCTGCTAAAGACAGACGCCTTTCTGGCAGATACTTCCTGGGATATTACCGTAAGCGACATGCAATTGCACATTAAAAAAGCGATGTACAAAAAAATTCCTTTTATACAGCAACCCGTTAAAGACGTATATGCATAATCCCTTTCAATCGTTCTGGATGGCCGGCTTTGAATGTACAGATCAGTTAAATGCGTTTGGCAACCGGGTTGACTTTTTACACATAACCGGACATCTGGAAAAACTGGATGAGGATTATCAGAACCTGAAGCAGTTTGAGATACGCACAATAAGAGAGGGCATCCGGTGGAGCCAGGTAGAAACACACCCCTATCAATATAACTTTGCATCGGTAAGGAATATGGTGGAATCTGCCGCAGCCCATAACATTCAGGTGATATGGGACTTGTGTCATTTTGGATATCCTGACGACCTTACGCCCTTACACCCGCATTTTACCGCACGGTTCTGTGCCCTTTGCCAGGCTTTTGTTGCGTTTTACAGATTGATACAACCTACAGGAACACTTATTGTAACGCCCATAAATGAAGTAGGCTTTATCTCCTGGCTGGGAGGTGACGTAGCAGGCACCAGCCCGTATTGCAGGCACAATGGATGGGAGGTAAAATACGAATTAATGAGGGCTTATATTCAGGGCGTGGAAACACTCCGGCAATGTGATCCCAATATCCGTATACTTACCACGGAACCATTGATCAATATTGTTCCGCCGCCCGATGCTACAGACGAACAGCAGCAAAGGGCTCAGTTACAACATGAAGCACAGTTTCAGGTAACAGATATATTATGCGGCCGTATGTGCCCGGAACTGGGTGGCCGGAGCGACTATCTGGACATGCTGGGATTGAATTTTTATTATAACAACCAGTGGGTCAGCGATTCGTTTGAACCCATCTCCTGGTTAAACCGGGATACAGACAACAGATGGTTGCCTCTAAGCAGCCTGCTGACGGCGGCTTATGCCCGGTATCAACGCCCTTTGGTACTCAGCGAAACCAGTCATCCTGAAGAGGATCGCCCCCAATGGATAACCTTTATTGCCACAGAATGTAACAAAATACTACAACATGAAATTCCACTCTGGGGCATTTGCTGGTACCCTGCCATCGACCGTCCTGACTGGGATCATTTAACACCCTGGCACCGGTCTGGACTCTGGGATATTCCGGACCCTGCAACCCAAAACCGCGTATTGCATACGCCCTCAGCAACCGCATTGGCAAATGCACAGCGTTGGTTATAAAAAAGATAAGGCCTTTGACCAGCAAAGACCTTATCAGGCTTTCAAACCCCCTCAGGCGTGAAAACAACGTACTATCTATGAAAGAGCACATACAAAACTAACCATTACCACAGCCCAGGCGTTACATCCTTCCTGTAATAAGTTGTAACATTCATTGTTTCTGCTTTATGGCACCATTTTACTTCAATACTGAATGAAATAACTTATCTTACAAAGAGCCCTTCTGTGCAAAATGAAACTAGTGATCAAAAACATGGTGAGTGTCAGATGCAAGCTGATTGTGAAATCTGAGTTGGAACATCTCAACATTCATTTTACTATTTTGGAACTGGGAGAGGTAGAAGTAGAAGACGAGTTATCTGCACAACAACGCGATGCGCTGGCAGCTCGCTTATTAAAATCGGGGCTTGAACTACTGGAAGACCGGAAAAGCATTCTCATTGAAAAAATCAAGAATATTGTTATTGAAATGATTCATTACAGCGAGGACCCTCCTGTACAAAATTTCTCCGTTTTTCTGAGTAAAAAACTCCACTACGATTACAACTACCTCTCCACCCTGTTTTCAGAAGTAAAAGGCACCACCATTGGCAACTTTATTATTGCCCATAAAATAGAAAGGGCAAAGGAATTGCTGGTATACAATGAACTGAGCCTTACACAAATTGCAGAAAAACTTCATTACAGCAGTGTATCGCATTTGTCTAACCAGTTTAAAAAAGTAACCGGCTTAACACCGTCTTTTTTTAAACAAATGAAAAACAAACGCCTTATTGCGCTGGAAGACCTGTAATTAACTATATAAAACACCACCCCAATACTATGAGTACTCAAGCAGACAATCAGGAACTGGAAAAAGAGGTTCCACACATTATTGTGGAAATTATTGAATATGTGCCCAATTCAGTTGTAACAAAAACCATTATTAAAAAAACAACCGGTAACGTTACAGCTACCTCCGTGGATACGGGCGAGGAAATGTCTGTAAAAACCATCCCTTTCGACACCTTTATTCAGATTATAGACGGCACGGCCCAGATAGTAATTAATGACAAAAGGTACAATCTCAGACTGGGTGAAGGCATTGTAATTCCCGCGCACCAGCCACACAGCTTCAATGCCGCAGAGCAGTTTAAAATGATTTCTACCATTATTAAAAGCGGTTATGAATACTAGTTACCAATACCTGCTGCTGGCATGTTGCCTGTGCCCCTGCACGTTAGCTGCACAAAGCACGTCTAACATGATGCCACAGAATAAGCAGAATAAAGACACCGCCCGGCAAACCGATCTGATAGATGTGGCCAAAAAGCTGTTTCATATCAGCCCGCAAAAACCCAGAAATCAGGAAGGCAAAAGAATTTATTTTTCTATACTGCCTTTTGGCGGCACCTTGCCCGGTGGTACCGGCCGTGCCTTAATTACCAGCACCACGGCAGGTATATACCTGGGGCCCCGCCGTACTACCTATATATCCACTGCCTCATTTGCACCTTACTGGAACTTTAAAGGACGTTTTGGCCTGCCCTTACGTACCAGTATATGGCTACCGGATAATACCTGGACTATACAGGGCGATACCCGTTTTATGGTATACCCGCAATACACCTGGGGCCTGGGCAATATAAAAGGGGATTATGAGAACCGGGTATTGGTGAACTATAAATACATCCGCTTTTACCAGAGTGCACTTAAGCGTATTAAACCCTACCTGTTTGCGGGTTTGGGATACCATCTGGACTACCGGTTTAATATCGCAAGCGATAACCCCGTTATAGACTTAACAGCGTTTACAAAGTATAATTACGGGTTAAACAGGCGGTCATTTTCGTCCGGCATAAGCGGTAACCTGCTGTACGACACACGTAATAATGCCATTAACCCCTTACCCGGCGCTTATGCCAACCTGGTGTACCGCATTAACCCCACTTTTCTGGGCAGCAATAACAACTGGCAATCGGTGTACCTGGATCTGCGAAAATATGTATCGTTAAACAAAGCCAGGCCCCGCCAGCAAAACATGATCGCCTTCTGGAGCTACCTATGGACAGCCTTTGGCAACACCCCTTACCTGGATTTGCCCAGTACCGGGTGGGACCCTTATAACCGCTCTGCCCGTGGTATAGATCAAAACCGGTACCGCGGCAAATCGTTGCTGTACCTTGAAAGTGAATACCGCCGGGATATTACAAACAACGGCCTGTTTGGCTTTGTGGTGTTTGCCAACGCCAATACGGTTAGCGGTGCTGGAAAATTCGGGGCAGCCTGGCACCCGGCGGCAGGTGCAGGCCTTAGGGTTAAGTTTAACAAAGGCTCCAATACCAATATTGGAATTGATTACGGATTTAGTAAAGGGTACAGCAATATTATGCTAAACCTGGGAGAGGCATTTTAACTGCCATACAACATTATGATACTGGAACACAGAATACCTGCAAAATACTTACTGGATATTATTAAATACGAGTTGATTATAGCATTACTGGCCGGAATGGGCACCCGTTTACTGGCGGGTATTTTTACAGATGACGTACCGCTGATGCCACTGGCTATACCTGCCTTTCTGGGCACCTCCATTTCTGTACTGCTTTCTTTTAAAATGAACCAGAGTTACGACCGGTGGTGGGAAGCCCGGAAACTATGGGGCGCAATTGTAAACGACTCCAGAAGTCTGATACTACAACTGCAATCGTTTGTAAGTACCGATCAGGCCCCCGCTATCCAAAAAATGGCTTACCGCCAGATAGCCTGGTGTTATGCACTGGGCAAATCATTACGCGGGCAGGCTGCACTGGATAACACAAACCACCTGCTTACTCCTACCGAGCAAAAAGCCATTGCCCAACACTCCCATCATCCGCTGGCAATTATGCAGCTGAATGCCCGTGCCCTGCAAAGCCTGCGCTCGCATAAAGCTATTGATGCATTCGGGCATATTCATATTCAGGAAACATTAACACGCCTTACAGATTCTATGGGTGGTGTGGAAAGAATTAACCGTACTATCTTTCCTTCTACCTACCGGCTGGTATTGCATTTTATTATTTACCTGTTTATTATCACACTGGCTATTTCTCTGAAAAACGTCAGCAATCTATTGGTAGTACCACTGCTGCTCCTTATTTCTGCCGGCTTCTTTTTTATTGAAAAAATTGCGTTTCATTTACAGGCCCCCTTCCGCAACCGGCCAAGCGATGTACCGGTTACCGATATTGCAGAAACCATAGAAAAAAACATACGGCAACTGCTGGGCGAAGCAGCAAAGCCGGAAGCGATTGTTAAAAAAAGTCATTATATATTGTAAACATTCTGCTTAGAACGGAATAGCGGAAAGGGGCACTATTTACCTCATTACAATACAACCCCGCCTGCCGCTGCCCCCTTTGGTACCCAAAGCAAAACATACTGATATTGTATGCACCCAACACCTCCACTAAATCAGCACGTTACTGCCCTGGCTATCATTCTGTTTGCTGGCACGGTTATTCGCTCATACTGTTAAATAATAAAATATGTCAAAAGCATCCAATACCCAAAAACGCCCGATTGCCGCCCATAACCAGGCACAGCCAAAAGAAATAGAACCGGCTTTACTGGAACTATTTAAAGATGAGATTAAAGATATTTACTGGGCCGAAAAACACCTGGTAAAAACATTGCCTAAAATGCAGAAAGCCGCTACCAGCGAGCAACTGGCTACCGCCATTGGTGAGCACCTGGAAGTAACCAAAACGCATGTAACGCGGCTGGAACAGGTATTTGGTTTGCTGGAAGAAAAACCAAGAGCCGTGAAATGTGAAGCGATGGAAGGCCTGGCACTGGAAGGCGCCTCTATTATTGAAAACACACAGAAAGGTTCCTCTACCCGCGATGCAGGTATTATACTGGCCTCGCAAAAAATAGAACACTACGAAATAGCTACTTACGGTGCACTGGCGCAGTTGGCAACTGTATTGAATCTGGGTGAAGCAGCCAGCCTTCTGGCACAAACACTGGCCGAGGAAAAACAAACAGACGAAAACCTGAGCGTTATAGCAGAATCTATCAATTACGAAGCCGCTTCCGAAACCAACGAAGATGAAGAAGAATAGCCTATAAAGCCGGTATTCCTATTCCTGCTATTGGGAAACCCGGCATGTTCCGCAAGATGTTCAAACCAGCCATTAGCGTGGATGAATTATAATGTCCGGAGCCATTCAAAGGCTCCGGACATTATAGGCTTTGACAAGGTATCTCCTCCCTTTGTACAGGATGACAGTAGTGCTATTAACAGTGGCAATACATACCACTTACCTGCTATTATTCGCATAATAATTTGTTTTAAACATTAGAAATGATAAGAAAGCGTAAAACTAAACGTGCGGCCCACATAGCGGGTAAAGCTATTCCTGTCTCCAACCGGGCGACCATCTTTTCCGGCATACCCCGCTTCGTACTTTTCGCTGAAGCCTTCTTTATACTGATACCTGTCGCTAAACTCAGGCGCTTCCACACCAGGAGGTATTACTTTCTGATCCATGGTAGACTGATCGTTGATAAAAAAGCGGAAGGGTGCATCTGTAAGATTACTCATATTCAGTTTCGCTTCCAGTTTGCCATTCAGCAATTTGTAAGTAATCTGTGCATCCAGCTGCGAACGGGGCCGTTCGTACTCCACAAAGTTAGGATCATCACCCGTGGTAAATGTTTTGTAACCCGAATGGTTATAATTAATGCTTACCCCCAACCGTTTGCCGGTATACATGGCACCCAGGTTGTATAATACAGGCACCTGACCATACAGCGCGCGGGGATACTTAAGATAGGCGAAGTATACCGAATCTCTGCCATCCGGAAAGGTTTTGATATACTTTTGCCGGGCGCGTACTTCAGATTGCTGCAGCGTAAGGTTACCACTCAGGTACATCTCTTTTAAAATGCCGCTGCCTTCATGAAGAAACTCCAGGTTTTAACGTACCTCAAATTCCCATCCACGTACTTTAGCCCAGTCTGAATTGGTAATAAGCACATCATACTTTGCTGTGTTGGCGGGGTCATAAGCATAGTACTCAGCAGGCTTATCAAAGTACTTATAAAAATAAGCTACCGACATAATTTCACCGGCGCAGGGAAACCATTCCAGTTTGGCATCGTAGTTTTTAATATGGGTACTCACCACACCACGGCTTCTTAAAATAGTACCAAAACCAGGGTTACAACGGGCAAACCGCGCATTCTCCATTAAACCAGGCCTTACCACTGATTCCGAATAAGAAGCGCGGATATTAAAATCAGACAAAGGAGTATAGGTAATGTTTAAGGACGGTAGCCACCAGGTACGCACCGAATCATCCATATATAATTTGTAATTCCTGTCCTGTAGCAGACTGGCGCTGTTTCCCAGCGTATCGCTTCTGAAATATTCTGCCCGCACACCGCCCACTAACCGAAGGTTAGGCAACACTTTGCTATCGAACATTACAAAGGCACTACGGTTAATGCTTTTTCCTTCAAAATAATTGATGGAAACCGTACCGGGATTATAGAAAATATCCTTCATGGGATTTTCCATTGTCATATGGTTGCCCCATTCCTGAATAGGCATTTCACTATAAAATTTACTAAAGCCATCTACAGTAACAATAGGTAAAATTACCCAATCATACGAGGCATGTTTGGATACTATATTAAACCCTGTTTTAAAAACATGACTGGTTTTACCCAGCTTCAGATCGTAAGCCAGGCTTATATCAGCAGCCAGGTTGCGCTCTTTGTAACTGTATTGATCTCTGTGCACATCTCCAAAACCAGGTTCGGAAGCCTGTTGCGGACCGTATTGGAATACGGGCAGCAGATTGGCGTATGACTGAACGCCCAGACGGGAAGAAAAAGCATCCTGCTCCAATGTGTGCAGGTGTGTACGCGCAGCATCCCATTCCAGTTTAAAACGCCCCAGCTGATGTTCGCCGGCAATTTTATTCTGCACCAGATCGCTGAACTCAGGTCGGTCATCTTCTTCCATAATGGGTGTTACATCCGGGCCTTTGGGGTTTTCATGTGTCCAACCCTTAATACGGTTAAACCGGTCGTCGAAAATTCGGGTATACAGGTTATACGTGCTGATCTGGTGTTTGGCAGTTTTAAAACCACCATTCAGCATTACGCCCCAGGTAGTATTAAAGCCATAAATATTGCCCGTATTTACATCTTCCGGATCGTCTATTTTTGAAGGTTGCCGGCTCCAGTTGCCACGGCGCATATTGGCTATATAATCATTGCTCTGTGTATTACGGTAAGAAAGAGAACCCACAAACCCAAGTGTACGCACTTTCGTTTTGTTGAGCGAATAATAACGTCCTATGCTAAACTGGTAGTTTTGTGAAGGCATAGCCTTGTACGCGCGGGTACCTAAGCGTTCCGTACCGCCAATACGTTTGTTTTGTTCTGCTACCTGTGCGGCTGTGAACTGATTCTGGCTGGGATTGCTGCGGGGGTCGTAGTTTCCGGTAAGTGGCAACAGGTTATCCGGAAAATGATCCCGCTTTCCATCGTCAAAGCCCAGGTAATCATATTTACCACGCTGCTGGCCTAAAAAATCGTTGCCAACCGTACGGGTATTAAAAGACAAACCCGCACTGATAGTAGTGAAATTGGTGGTGGGTACTGATTTGGTATTGATTTGTACCAGACCGCCCGCAAAGCCCGGCATATCCGGCGTGGAGGACTTGGATACCACCACACTTTCTACCAGGTTGGAGGGTATAAGGTTGAATTCAAAATCACGCTCCTGTATATCGGTACTGGGTAGCGTACTGCCATTGAGCATAGCCACGTTATACCTTTCTGCAATACCACGTACCACTACCTTACGGTTATCGTTGGTACTTAAACCGGTAATACGTTTTAAGGTTTCTCCTATATGTTTGTCAGGCGTGGCGCTGATCTGTTCTGCAGAAATACCATCAGACAAACCGGCGGCATTCTTCTGACGCACAAACAGGGCCGCAATGCTTTCTTTGCGGGCAGAAGATTTTACCACAATGCCTGCCAGCTGCCCCTTTTCTCTTTTAAGGGTAATGGCCAGTGGTGTAAGGGCATTGTCTTTTACCTGTATACCGCTTACTTCTTTGCTGCCATAACCTACAAAGCTTACGGTAGCAGTGTAACTGCCCTGCGTTAAAGCCAGTACAAACTCACCTTCTGTATCTGATAGCACAATATTGCCGTTGATAGTAATAGTAGCACCCACTACAGGTAAGCCGTTTTCTTCATCCAGTATTTTACCGGTTATTTTACCGGGGTCTTTTTTAGGCGCAGCTATTACCGGTGTTGCTTTGCGAAACAATACCGTACCGCCGCTTACAGTGTATTCAATGCCTGCTTTTTTATTCAGCAGTTGCAAAGCATCATGCAGGGTAATGTTGTTAATGTTCACCCCCTTCACCACAATTTTGTCAAAGTCTTCCCGGATGTAATTAAAGGAGTAATCGCTCTGCTCATCCAATGCATCCAATACTTTAGAAAGTGTGGCAGGGGTGCCATCCACCTTCACTTTACGGGCCATGCCTGCCTGCTGCCCAAAGCCTGTTATTACAGAAAGCAGTACGCAACCCGCCAGCAACAGTTGCCGCACAGGAAAAAGGACACACCCGGAGGGGAACGGGTATGACCTGAAAAGCCTAATTTTGATCTTCATTTGTTTTAAAGGTTTTTACCGGAAGGGGTGTTTGCAGCACCCCTTTTTTATGTTTAGTAGATAGTGACGTGGTTGCCCTGGCGCTTGTATTGTTTGTGGCTGAGGTAACAGAGATTGGCGAGCGACTGCTCAAAGTTTTCGCGCATAAAAGACGCGGAGATGATCTTGTGAATGTCTTTTGTATTCTTCCACTGTAGTGTACAGCCGTTGCGTTGGCACAAGCGGGCAATGGCATCCTTAACCGGTATGTTGTTTACCACAAAACCACCGTTTGTCCAGCTGGCCATTCTATCGGTATCCGCAGCCGTTACTGCCAAAGGTTTACCGGCAGCCAATGTAGCCAGTTGTCCGGGTTTCAGCAGTGTGCGGCTGTCATCGGCCGGGTTATGCAAACGCACACTGCCATTCAGCAGTGCTACGCGGGTCATTTTTTCCGCTTCATAAGCTTCTATGTTAAAAGCAGTACCCAGCACCGTTATCTGCATATGGCGGGTATTTACTGTAAAGGGCTGCTGTGCGGTGGTGCGTACTTCAAAATAGCCTTCTCCGCTCAGGGTAACCCAGCGGGCATTCGTTTCATTATCCATCCAGCTTAAAGTAGCATGAGCATTTAGCCATACCACTGAGCTATCTGCCAGTACCACTCTTTTAACATGCGCTGTAGTATTAGCCACCGTATGCAATTTACCGGCAGGCACAGGTATTACCGGTGGGTGCAGCAGCCATTGATAACCTATACCCGCCAGCAACAGCAGGCAGGCCGCGGCCAGCCATGGAATAATATGTACCCGTTTGTGTATAACAGGAGGCGGTGCAGGTTGCTGCTGTTGCAGGCTGTTACGGAATATATGCAGAAATGCCTGCCTGTATTGCAATGTTTGCTGTGCAGACAGCTTCACCGGGTTATCTTCCTCCAGCGTAGTATACCATTGTTCCAGAATAGCCAGCTCTTCCGGCGTGCAGGTGCCGCTTTCAAACTTCTGTAATAAGGCCTGTGCCCTGGATGGATTGTCGTGTGCCATATACCCATATAATAACCGGCCATTTGAAAATGTCAACCACGGCGTAGGTTAACAAATTGTAAACAACACCAATGCAGAAAGAATGCTTTCAGAAGCGGCGGGGTTAGTTCTGATATGCCTTTTAATCTGTTCCAGTGCGCGGGCATACAATACACGTGCGCTGGCTGGGGCAATATTCAGCATGGAAGCAATTTGCTGATAAGAGTACTGATGATGTACGCGAAGGGTAAACAATTGCTGCTGGTGTGGAGGCAGCGTAGCCAACGCCTCCTGCAAAAGTGCTTCGCGAAAGGCATGCAGGTTTTCACCTGCCATGGCATCTTCCTGTTCTATAGAAGAATCCAGCAGCAACTCCAGCTTCAGCAAACGTTGCTGGTAGCGGGTGGTGCTGCGGTAATAATTAAATATGCGCAGTTTTAAAGCGTGTAGCAAATAAAACTCCAGGGTTTCATCTTTAGGCAATTCCTCCCATTTTTCCCAGGCAGCCAGTAACACATCCTGCACCAGATCAAATCCATCCTGCTTATTGGTTTTCGCCACCGCAATGCCCAGCAGTTTATCCCACCAGGTGGTTACAGCCGTTTCAAAGGCTTCCTGCGGAATAGTAGTGGTATGCAACATTGCATAAAGGTAGCTCCGGTTTGTTAAGAGAAGGTTATGGTTCATCTCCGTGCAGATAAGTTATAAATTTTACTGATTATGTATTTATGGTATTATTTTAACATACTACTGAGTGAAATAGGTTACATTACATAAATTCCCCTCTGTGAAAAATGAAATTAGTGATTAAAAACATGGTGAGTTTCAGGTACAAACTGATTGTAAAATCAGCGTTGGAAAACATGCAACTACACTTTACTGTTCTGGAGTTGGGAGAAGTGGATATAGAAGAAGAGTTATCTGCCCCGCAACTGAAAACGCTTGCAGCTACGCTGTTAAGATCAGGTTTAGAATTACTGGAAGACCGTAAAAGCATTCTTATTGAAAAAATAAAGAATATTATTATTGAAATGGTCCACTACAGTGAAGAGCCTCCGGTTCAGAATTTCTCTGTTTTTTTAAGTGAAAAACTCCATTACGATTACAATTACCTATCTAATCTGTTTTCGGAAGTAAGGGGGACAACCATTGGCAATTTTATTATTGCGCATAAAATTGAACGCGCAAAAGAACTATTGGTATACAATGAGTTAAATCTTACACAGATTGCAGAAAAGCTTCATTACAGCAGCGTTGCGCAGTTATCTAACCAGTTTAAAAAAGTAACCGGCCTAACACCCTCTTTTTTTAAGCAAATGAAAAACAAACACGTGAATGCACTTGAACACCTGTAACAATAATCAAAACGCTTTACCACAGGCATTGTTATACCGGCGCATCAGATTAAAAGTGGATATGAATATAATATTGTTATGATACTGGAACATAGAATACCTGCTAAATATTTACTGGACATTATTAAATACGAGTTGATAATTGCGCTGCTGGCCGGAATGGGCACCCGCTTTCTGGCTGTTTGGTTTACCGACGATTTACCTGTTATGCCTTTGGGCATACCTGCCTTCCTTGGCACCTCTATATCTGTATTGCTTTCTTTTAAAATGAACCAGAGTTATGATCGTTGGTGGGAAGGCCGTAAATTATGGGGCTCTATTGTAAACGACTCCAGAACATTGATAATTCAGCTACAGTCTTTTATGCCGGTTGACCAACAGCTTGCTGTAAAAAAAATAGCCTACCGCCACATTGCCTGGTGTTATGCACTGGGCAGATCGTTACGAGGGCTGCAAACACTAAAAAACACAGACCATCTGCTTTCCGGCTCCGAACAAAAAGGGGTTATCCTGCAAGCCCATCACCCACTGGCTATTATGCAATTAAATGCGCGTGACCTGCAGCGCCTGCGCCGGAACAATGCAATTGACGTACTTGCACATATTCATATACAGGAAACCATAGGACGCCTCACTGATTCTATGGGCGGTGTAGAAAGAATTAACCGTACCATTTTTCCTTCAACCTACCGGCTGGTGCTTCATTTTATTATTTATCTTTTTATTATCACCCTGGCTATTTCTTTAAAAGACATCAGCAACCTGCTGGTAGTACCGCTGTTACTTCTTATTTCCGCAGGCTTTTTTTTTATAGAAAAGATTGCCTTTCATTTGCAGGACCCCTTCCGGAACCGGCCAAGCGATGTACCGGTTACACATATTGCTGAACAAATAGAAAAGAATATAAGGCAACTACTGGGTGAAGCCACAATACCAGAGGTAAGCCCACCTAAAAATCATTACATTATGTAAGCAGCACATACTGCTTTATACATAAAAAATCCCGTTCATGAATGAACAGGATCATTTTTCCCCGTTTCCGAAAAAACGAATATATATAGAAACCTATATCAGTGTTGGTAATCAAATTTAAAAAAATAGTTGTTCCAACAACGGATTTCGTACACAAAAAAACAGGGTTTGGTACCCAAAATGAGCTGAAATCAGAAAAACGGGGAATACCACTGTCTATTTCAACAGTTTTTCCAACGTGGTATGTAATTCTTCCCCACGCAGGTTACGGGCCACCACTACCCCATTTTTATCCAGTAACAGGCTGGTAGGCACCGACTTAACGCCAAACGCTGTGGCAGCTTCATTCTTCCAGCCTTTCAGGTCTGATACATGCGTCCAGGTTAAGCCATCTTTATGCACGGCGTTTAACCAGGCTTCTTTTTTATCATCCAGCGATACGCTCAGTATTTCAAATCCTTTGTCGTGGTACTTTTTGTAGGCAGCCACCACATTGGGGTTTTCTTTGCGGCAGGGTCCGCACCAGCTGGCCCAGAAGTCAATCAGTACATACTTGCCCTTAAAGTCAGATACCTTCACCAGTTTGCCCAGGGTATCCGGCTGTGTAAACTGCGGCTTTACTCCAATAGCGGTTCTGGCGTCAATCTTACGCGATTCTTCAATTTTTCTTCCGTACAGCGAAGCTTTGGCAGCGGGTGACAGTTGCGCATATTGCTTTGCCGCATTTTCCGGGTAAGGATACCCTACAAAGCGCTCATAGATAATATAGGCCGATACGGGTGAGGCAGGGTGCGCTTTTACAAAGGAATCTACCGCCAGGTAAAGCGTCTGGTCCAGCGCAGCAAAACCTTCTTTTACTTCGGCTTTCATCTGTGCTTTAACGGTGGTGTCTTTTTCTTTTTCCGCAGCATCCGATTTGCGGTACAGCGTGCCAGCTGTGGCCGTAATGGTACCCCATACGTTTTTCCATTGTTCATACTGCTTCTGCGCAGGGCCGCCGGCTACCCGCAGGTGGTTAAGGCTATCGCTGCTACCGGTAACCGCTGTGGTAACACCCGGCTCTGTAAATAACGACAGGCGGGCACGATCGCCCGGAAACTGCAGTACAAAAAAATCTGCATCCTGCAGCGGCTTTTCAAAAGCAAATATGCCGTTGTTAATTATTACTGAATCCAGCACCGGTTTTTCGCCGGTATAGTTAGCCAGATATACTTTTCCGGTAAGGCCGGTGATATTGCCCGTAACCTTTAAGTTTTTCTGTTGTGCGGTTACTGCGGTATAACCTATCAGTGCCACCGCCAGCATACAGCCCTGCTTAAATACGCTCTTTTTCATTTCTGTTTATTTTGCTTTGTACCTGGTTGATACTACTTTACCCAGGCCTTCATATTTTCTGATATAGGTATTGTTTTCCGGCTTACCGGTTATATCCAGCGTAAACTGATAAGCGTTGCCGGTACTGCCATTCCAGGTAGTGGCCAGCAGCTCAGTGGCAGAACGTTCCGGATCAATGGTGAGGGTGGTTACATTTTCACCCGCCGCAAACTCATAAATCAGCGAAGCGGTATTGGGGCCAATTTCATACATGTACAGCTTATTACCAAAGGAATAGTAAATATAATCCAGCTGCAACGAGCTTACTGCCGCCGTAAGGTCTGCCGCGCCGGGTGCATTCATCTTTTGCTTTAACCGGGCGCTCTGCGCCACGTTCAGGTTCAGCTGCAGCAGATACGCATCACTACCCTGCTTCATTACCGCATTGTAAATATTAGCCTCGCGGCTTGCACCCATATACAGCAGATCCATACCTACATTATCCGGGTCAAAAGCGGCAGCAGCATCCGGCGCGCTAAAGTGTACCAGATTACCATCCAGCCCGTAGGTAGCACCACGCAGGCCTATAAACCGCTTGCCGGTGGTTTCATAAAACGCCGCCAGATATAAGGAGGCGTTGAAGTTGCCTTTCAGCACAGCGGGTGCCATGCGGTAGCCGGACTTACCATCCAGCAATATTTCCGCGCCATACAGCACCGGTGGCGGAAACCCACCAAACCTGCGGATATGTACCAGGCCGTTGTTAATGGCCACACCACAGTTGGCATAACCTTCCACCAGGTAAGTGTTTACCTGTGGTTTTTGTGTAGCAGGCGGATAAAAGAACCAGTTGTTAAACGATTTAATGCGCGCAAAACTCACCGGGCTTACTTCTATCCCTTCGTTTTCGCTGAACAGGTATACCTCTTTAGGGCTCAGCAGCGATGATACATCTACCTTTTTTACATCAGCCGGCAGCGATACACCATTCACCTGGCTGTAAGCCTTATTCAGCAGTTTACCGGAAGAGGTAATAATAGCCACATCACCCACACCCCCAATTTGCTCCAGCAGCAGCCAGCCCTCGCTAAAGCTGGAGGTAACAGCTACGGTGTAAAACAGATAACTGCTGATGCCGGTTACAGTATCTGTAGCTTTAAAAGTAACCGCATAGTTGGCCGGAGCCAGATTAACAGCCGTATCCAGGTTGCGGCGATAGGAAAGTACGGTAACAGGAAACTGCTGCGAAGCGCTGGAAGGATCTATTAAACGGGCACTCCATTCATATTTCAGCACAGCTTCGGTACTGCCGGCAGATTGTATAATTACCGGTTTTACACGCAGCGTATCAAACTGAAGCACGGTAAAGGCTTTTCCGGCTGCATCATAATCAATACGTACGGTATCAATACCCACATAAGCATAGTTACCCTTGTCTTTATAGCACCCCCCGGCAACAATCAGTAATGCCAGGGTGGTTATGATCAGTAATGGTTTCATGGAAATCAGATTTAAGTATTAGGGAAACACCACCCGCGCGCCGTTTTCATCTATCAGCGGGCCATTGGCCGCTTCATATTCCACCAGTGCCAGTTTGCATTTGGTAGCCATAGCCGCTGCCTGTGAAGGCAGCAACCCTGTAAAGCTGGTTACCTGCAATACCGATACTATAAAACGGAACTTAACATGGGAGTATGCACCAAAGGTGCTGGATAAGGTATACGTCCAGCTGGGTGGCACCACCCTGTCAGTAACGGTAAGCTTATACACCAGGTGGTTGCTATAACCCTGCTCCAGATCAGCCGAAGGTTTCAGCTGCACATATAGTTTCAGGGTATTATTAGCCATATCTGCCGTACGCTTCAGGTATACCGGAATAGAATCTACATACCTGCCTGCATGCAGCACAGCCTTACCTATGGTATAATGGGTACCTGCTACCGCCGTGGAACTATCGGCAACCGTATACGAAATAGTACGGTCTGCTGTGTTGCTGAAGCCCTGCACCCTTACCGGCAGGTATACCGTATCAGCAGTTTGCGTTACGGGCAGCAGAATAAAATTGTACGCAGCAGAATCCGGCATGTTTACACCCACACCCGAATAAAAGTAAATGGCGGGCTGGCTGCTGTACATATAAAAATCATCCTTTTTACAGCCGGGCAGTAACATACCTAAGCCGGCTGCTATTATTGCATAGAATACTGGTTTCATGTAAATTCATTTCAGGGGTAATTAAAATCTGAACTCCTGCTCAGCCACAGGCACCGGCAGCAGAAACAAGGCGTTGCCGGCGGCAGAAGCACCGGGTACGGCTTCATTTCTTCTTTTGTAATAAAAGAACAACTGACCTGCCCCGTAAAACTCCTTCACATACTCCTTCGCAATCTGTGCCTGCAACTCTGCGGTAGTAGTAGCCGTAATGGCCGGAATAAAACGGCCTTTAATATGCACCGAGTCTATATACGCTTTACCTGCTGCCACATCCGTTTCCGCTTCTGCGGCTATATAATATAACTCCGGCAAGGTTATCAGCGGCACACGATTCAGCGCGTTATCGGCCGTCCAGTATTTGGAAAAGAATACTGTGGTAGCGCCGGTTTGCAGCTGCCACCATAGCTTGTACCGTGGGTCAGATCCGTAGCCGGAAACCGTGTAATCGTAATTGGCTTTTAACGTGGCATCGCTCACCTGCAGATAACTGCGTTCGGGCAGTGTGCTGCCATTGGCCTTTTCGCTGAAATAGGTATCAGAAAGGGTTTGCAATCCAAATACGCTCAGTGCAAAAATGCTTTCGGGGGTAAACACACGATCCGGTTTGGCAGCGCTGGCTTCGGCAGAAGTTATAAAGCGGTACTGCCCGCTGTTGATTACCTGACGGGCATAATTGAGGGCCTGCGCTTTATTGCCCTTGTACAGGTATATACGCGCCAGCAAGGCTTTGGCAGCCCAGCGGCTAAAGCGAAAACCGTTGCCCTTGCCGGCATCCCATAAAAGCGTATCGGCTTTGGTAAGATCGCTGATGCAGCTGTCCAGCACGGCCGTAGTGCTAAGGCTGGCCTGCGGCGCTACGGTAAAATTAACCATGTAAGGAATGGATCGTGCACCGGCATCTGCCGCAAAGGAAGGGGCAAACAAACGCAGCAGATCAAAATGCAGAAACGCACGGGTGCCCAGCGCCTGCCCTTTGTACAGGCGGTATTGCTGGTCAGATGCAAACACACCTTTGCCATTGGCCGCGTCTACATTCTTCAACAGAAAATTACATTGCGCCACGGCACCATACAGGCCGTACCAGCAACTATCGGTAAGTGCTTTTACCGTGCCATTGGCATAGTTGTATAAAGCAGCCTCGTAATACTGGTGAAAGGTATTGGTTTTAATATTGGTGTAGCGCTGCGCCAGCACTTCTATTAAGGTAGTGGAAAGTGTGGCACCGTACAGGCTGCGCATAGCGCACTGGGTGTATGCACCCACCATCACATCTTCAAAACCCTGCGCACTCGAAAACAGTTCTGCCTCATCTACCTGCGAAAGGGGTTTTACATCCAGCCATTTGTTACAGGCTGTAAGCCCCAGCAGCAACACACACAGCGGCGTCCATATATATCGGCGTAATAAATTCATAATCGGGGTATTTCAAAAACATTAAAAAGTGGTTTGTAAAAGCAGCGTAAACGTTTGGCTGAAAGGATAGTCCAGCCCCCGCTCCTGTTTCACACTGGATAAGCGAAACAGTTGCCCGGTGTATGCCGTAATACGGGTGTTGCTTACATGCAGCCTTTTGTTCAGCTTATCTGAAAAACGATAGTATACCGATAAGCTTTCGCAGGTAAGAAAGTTATAGTTCTGCACAAACCGCGAGGTAGGTAAGGTTGGCCCTTCGCTGATGCTGTAGCCATCGGGCGTTACAATGCCTTTGAAAAAGGTATGATCGCCGGGCTTTTGCCAGCGTTGTGTGTATACCCTTCTGTCTACATTGTATAAGATGTTCGCATTCTCCACCCGGTCTGCCAGGGTTTGGTTATACACCTGCCCGCCTATGCGGTAACGGAAATACACGTTCATGCCAATGCCCTTTATTTCCGCATTGCCACCAAAAGTGCCTTCCACATCTGCACGGCTGTCACCTGTAATCTGCTGATCCAGGTTGCTGTATACATTGGTGGTTTTGCCTTCGCGGTTCAGGAATATTTCACGGCCGTTACCAGGGTCAATGCCCAGCGAGCGTACGGCCCAGATAGCGGTGGGCGATTGCCCTTCCGCATACCTCACCAGCGGTTTGGTGCTTTTGCTGGTATCTGCCGTTCTGTTCAATGCATCCAGCGAGTTAGATATGCGGGTATATTTTCCTTTGGAAGAAAAAATATTGGCAAATACCGATACCATACCACGCTTTTTCGCGTACAGCGTAAGGTTGGTATACAATTCCCAGCCTTTGTTCTGTAAATCGCCCAGGTTGGCGTTATAGCTGGTGAAACCGGTAGAAGGTGCCGTATTAATAGTAGCCAGTGCACCCTGCGTTTTTTCTACAAAGTAGTTAGCCGTAACCGTTAAGCGGTTAAACAGCGTAACGTCTGCACCAATGTTCTGCTTGCGCGTTTGCTGCCAGGCCAGATCGGGGTTGCCCCAGCCGCGCAGGTACACGCCTATGCTGTTGTTATAGGTTCTGTCGGTATAATATTGCGCAGTAGTATTACCCAGGTAGGTAGGAAAATTCTGCGAGCCGGTATAGCCGAAGGAATACCGCAGCTTTAAACGATCCAGTCCGCGTACATGCGCCAGCAAACGCTCCTTATGCAGGTTCCAGCCCGCACCTGCCGACCAGAAGTTGGCAAAGCGGTTATTGGAACCGAACAGCGAAGAACCATCCAGGCGGTAACTGAGATCGAGCAGATACCGGTTATCGTACGAGTAGCTGAGGTTGGCCAGATAACCTGCCAGCCTGCTTTTAGATTCGTAGCCCGAAGGTTTGCTATCCCGCGCATAACGCACGGCGTTATAGATTTCGCTGAGGCGCTGGTTAGGAAAACCGGTGGCCTGTATGGCGTAGATATTCTCGCTGGTATTGCTGAAATTAAAACCGGCAGTGGCAAATATCAGATGCTGATTAAACACCTTGTTTACATCGCCGGTTAAATATCCTTCGTAGTAATTACGCTGGCCTTCTGCTTTTGCATAAGAACCCTTTCTGTCGTAATCTGCCGCAGCCAGTGCTGCAAACGATGTATGGGTAGCGGGCAAAAAAACATCGCTCTGGTTTTTCTGCAGCTGCATTGAAAAGCGGCCGTTAAGGCGCAGCCAGTTGGTAGCCTGGTATTGTATGCTGAAGTTATCGGTTATATTCTGGTACTTCTGCCGGTCTACCACATTAATGGTTGCATTAAACAGCGGGTTTATAAAAATACCGTAACTGTTGTTGGCGGTACCGTATACCAGCTGTCCGTTTTCCTGATACAGCTTTTCTACTTCATACACCAGTTTGCCATTGGCATCGTAAGGCGACCAGTAAGGGTTCATAGCCGCATAGGTGCTGAAGTTGCCATAGGGTGAGTTATTGGCAGTATTAAAAGTTAAGGTAACATCGTTCTTAAACAACAACCTGTTTACGCGGTAACTGAGGTACGAGTTGGCCATGATGTTATCGCGGCCGGATTGTTTCATTACCCCTGCCCTTTTATCGTAGGTAAGTCCTATGCCGTATAACACACCACCCGCGCCCCCTTCCAGCAATATATTGTGTTTGCTGCCCCAGGCCGTACGCAATGGCTGCGAAAGCCAGTAGGTATTTACGCCACGTTTTACCTGTGCCAGCCGGGCGTTGTATAATACGTTCAGGTTTTCCTGGCTGGAGTTAATACTGCTTTTGTACACGCCGCCCTTCAGTTCCAGGTCCAGCTTTTCCGCTGCATTCAGCAAATCGTAATCGCGCAGGTCGGGCGCTTCTACATTTACCGCGCCGTTATAACTCATGCGCAGGCGGCCATCTTTGGGGGCAATGGTTTCAATAATCACCACACCGTTGGCGGCACGCGAACCATAAATAGCGGTAGCGCTGGCATCTTTCAGTATACTTACTTTGGCTACGCGGTTTACATCCAGATCGCTGATGCGCTGTAAAGGCACTTCAAACCCATCCAGAATAAACAAAGGCGTGTTTACCTTATTGGTGCTGTAACCAAACACATCATTGCTGCTTGTGCCCAGGCCAGGGTTGGCTATACTGTTTCCGCCCCGTATCTGCACATCGGGCAGGGCATTGGGGTTTGAACCTACAGAAATGTTCTCCGGCAGCTGAAAAGAAGGGTCCAGCACACTGATGGCTGCAATAAGCCCGGTGTTGGATACGCGGTTAATCTGCTCTGTGGTAAAGGAAGAGGCTGCACCCGTAAAGTTCTGCGCCGGGCGGGCATAAATACCGTTCAGCACCACGTCGTTTAACGATTGCGTAGTGGTAGCCAGCCTTACTTCCACCACACCACGGGTATTGGCTGCTACGGTTATCTCTTTAGGTTCGTACCCCACATAGGTAACCACCAGTAAAGCACCGGCAGCTGCTTCCAGGGTAAACTTACCATTGGCATCGGTAAACACGGCTTTTTTAGTACCCTTCAGCGTTACAGAGGCACCGGCCAGCGGGTTACCGGTTTTATCATCCTTTACCAGCCCTTCTGTTTTAACAGGTACGGGTGGCGGCGCAGCCTGCTCTGCAGTAACCCGGGCCACTGTTTTTTCCGTTAACACAATGGTGGTACCTACAATTTTATAGGTAAGCTGCTGGTTTTGCAGGCAGGCATCCATTACCTCCTGTAACGAGGCCTGCGATACATGAATACTTACCGGTTGCGCGCGTTGCAGTAAACGCGTATCGCACAGGAACAAGTAACCGGTTTGCTTTTTTACCTGATTAAATACCTTTTGCAACGGTACCTCTTCCACGTTCAATGTTACCTTCTGGGAAAAGCCACGGGCCGCAACCTGCAGGCTTGCCAGTAGTACAACTACCGTTGTTAGTTTCATAATGAGTACAGTTTTGGATAGCAGCCGCCTTTGCAGCGTGCAGACTCTGCTACGTGCGCTTAAATACATACTTTTGTAGTCTTGGTTTTAAACAATGATCAATTACACGTCAGTTCTTTTTTGTTGTAAAAGCCATTTATAGCCAGGGGTGCGGGAACACTCCTGGTTTTTTATGCTTTTACCCTGTGTGCATTACCTCATAAGCATTGGATTTTTAATGATGGAATATGATAAGCGTTTTGTTTTCCAGTTTACAATGCAGCCCTCCGGCCTTTAAAATTTCCACTGCCTGCTCCAGCCCTGCTTCCTTTTGCACATACCCATCCAGCGGTATATCAGGCACGCCATTGGGGTATACCACCGTTACATCGTACCAACGCGCTACCTGCCGCATTACCGTGGCTATATCTGCGTTGTTCAACTGCAGCTGCCCGTTTTTCCAGGCCAGTACTGCCTCCATATCTGCCGGTGTTACCCGCCAGGTATCTTCCGCTGCACTCAGCTGCTGGCCGGGTTGCAGCAGCGTACTCCTGTTTTCCTTTGTTACCCGCACCGCCCCATTCACCAGCGTAGTTTGTGCCAGCGGCTCATCGTCATAACACTTCATATTAAAAGCCGTACCCAGTACCTGGGTTTGCAGCCGGTTGTTTGTTACTATAAACGGTGCCTGGGTATTGGCAGCCACTTCAAAATAACCTTCACCGGTAAGGGCTACCTGCCGCTGCCCGTGTGCAAAAGCCAGCGGGTAAGTGAGGGAGGATACCGCATTCAGCCAAACACGCGTACCATCGGGCAGCGTAAGCTGAAAAGGATTGCCTCTGGGCGTGGTAATGGTATTATAGCGTAAGGCGAGTGTACTGTCTGTAGCTGCGGCGGCGTTGTATTGCAGGCTGCCATTGCGGAATACCAGCCGGGTACCGTTTTCAGCGGTAATTTCTCCGTTGCCCAGGCTATCTAATGCCAGTTTACGGCCATCAGATAACGTAAGCACGGTACCCCGCGCCGTGGCGGTATCTGCCACAGGCTGCTGCGCAGTGGGGCTACCCGGTTTACCCTGCGGGCGGTATTGCAGCCATAACCAGCTGGCACCCGCCAGCAGTACCACAGCAGCGGCTACCTGCCACCAGCGGCGCAGGGGCAGCCTGCGGGCAGCAACGGCGGGCAGCTTATCGGCAGCCAGTATTTCCTTTGCCAGCGCGTACAGCTCCGGTGTAAGCGCTGCTTCCGCTGCAGAATCAGGCACGTGGTGAAAAGCGTTCAGCGCGGCAATCACCCTCCCCTCCTCATCCTGCGCAATCAGGGTAAGCATTTCGGTAATTTCTTCCTGCGTAGCCTGCCGGCTGCGCGCCTGTTCCATTAAATATTGTAGGCGGTGGTGGGTATACACAGTTTTTGTTTTGGCGTAATAAAATACCTGCTCTGCTGAGTACGACTCAGCAGCAAACATTTTATACTGTCTGTTTTAGAAAAAAAGTAAAAAAAGTATCGCCAGCGGTATTACCACCCCTTTTTCCAGCAGATATTGACGGATACGGAGTACGCTCTGGTGCAGCGAATTGCTTACAGTTTGTGGCGCTACGCCCAGCTGTTGTGCAATTTCGGGCACCTTTAAACCCTGGTTGCGGTGCAGTTCATAAATTTCCCTGCTACGGGGTGTCAGCTGCAGAATGGCTTCCTGTACCAGCAAACGGGTTTCTCTGAAATGCAGCAGTTGTTCCGGCCCGTTATCGCCACCTGCCAGCTGTATAGCGGCAGTATGGTTACGGGCTTCTTCCTTCTGCAGTTTCTGCAGCCAGGTATAGCAACGGTTGTAAGTGATTTTAAAAATCCAGTTACGGGGGTTTTCCACAGCGGGCAGCTTATCACGGTTTAGCCAGAGGTTCAGAAACACCTCCTGTAGTATGTCTTTTACATAGATTTCTGTTCCAAGCACTCCTGCTACCGCTGCACGCACCTGCGGCACATAACAACGGAACAGCGTTTCAAATGCCCCTTCATCTCCCTCCGCAATACGCTGAAACAATGCTTTCTCATTATGCATCAAAGAATCTGACAATCTACCTGCTCGCTTTATCTGAATCTTAAAGGAAGTAAAAGTAATGGAAATCAGGCAGAACCAGCTTCCCCCCCTTTTTTCCGGTGCCAGATAATTCATCAGATGCACGGGAATACGCTCCGGTTTGGCAGCGCTGCCTGCTACGGCATGATTCTTATAGCTAGCATCATCAGCCATAGCACCATTACCATGCACACCATACGAATAGGCACCAGCAATATTGTGCTTCCGGGTAACAAACAAAGCTTTCCGGAAGAATACCGGTCCGCAAGCCGGTTAACCTACTATGCCTCACTGTTCAATACCCTGGAGGTAAACAGCAGTTTTTATAAGGTACCCCAGCCTGAAACTTTTGCACGCTGGGCTGCGGAAGTACCGGACAATTTTCGATTTACCGTAAAATTGTGGAAAGGCATTACACATGCCAGAGCACTGGCCTGGCAGGAACAGGATGTGATAAAGTTTATGCAGGCCGCCCGGCAACTGGGCAATAAAAAGGGCTGTTTATTGATACAGTTTCCGGCATCTGTTACAGTCGATTATGTTGCACCGGTAAAACAGTTGCTGCAGTTAGTACGCAGGCACAATCCACATAACGAGTGGCATACCGTGGTAGAGTTCCGGCATACCGGCTGGTATACCCCGCAGACATACCAGATGCTCAACCAGCAACATTGCTCTATCGTACTGCACGATAAAAGCCGTTCTGCCACCATGCAGCTGAATGAGCATGCTTCCGTAGCCTTTATACGCTTTCATGGCACAGATGATAATTATGGCGGCACTTATACCACCGCCCACCTGCAGGCTGTTCACCAGCAAATGCAGCAATGGTTACAGGCCGGAAAGCAGGTATACGCCTACTTTAACAACACCCTGGGTACCGCTTATGAAGATGCGATGCTATTGAAAAACATTGCCACAACATCAGAACAGCACAGGACGGGGCAATTAAAACAATAGCGCATTTTTACCATCTATGATAAGGTTGAATAAGGCAAGCCATATGCGCTTTTTAACTACAGGTGTACTACTTCTTTGCTTATGCATTACCGCTTATAACAGCCATGCACAGCGAGGCACCATTCAGAACGATGTTTTCCGGAATACACAGGATGGGCAGCCCGTCTATAGCCAGGGCGGCGGCATATTCCGTTTTACCAATCCGGCTACCGGCAAGGCCCGGTATTACTGGTATGGGGTGCATTATAAAGAAGCGGAACAGTACCGTCATGATCCATCGGTTACCTATGCGCGCAATACATTTGAATCTGTTACCTGCTACGGCTCAGATGATCTGGTTAACTGGACTTTTGAAAAAGATGTGATAACCAAAGAAGAAATGAACCGCAACAGCCGCCCTACGTGGGTAGGCCGCCTGGGGGTAGCTTATATCTCCTCTATAAATCAATATGCCTTGTTTGTGCAGCATGGGGGCAAAGTAGGCATACTTACTGCCAGCTCCCCCACCGGCAACTTTACCTGGCACCAGGAAATTAGTATGGAAAGCATTATCGGCACCAGCAACACCGGCGACCAAACGGTGTTTACCGATGAAGACAACGGCAAATCGTACCTCATCTACTCCTATGGCAAAGGCCGTAACAAAATCTATATTTCTGAAATTGGCGTAAAAGAGGGTAAAGTAAATATACTCAACTGCAACCAGGTATTTCAGGGCGCCAGCCGCGAAGGCAATTGTATGTTCAAGTACAAAGGCAAATACTACATGTGCGCCTCTAACATTTATGGATGGGATGCCTCACACGTATATTATCTGGTAGCGGATGATATTAAGGGACCTTATACCCCCACCAACAACATGCAGGTAATGCCAGGCTGCGAGGACGACTTTGGCCATGTAACCCAAACCGGTTTCTTTTACACCATTAAAGGCACCCGGCAGGAAACCGTACTGTACTGCGGCGACAGGTGGAGCAATTTTGCCGGTAATGGTCTGGGCTACAACCAATGGTTTCCACTTTCGTTTAACGGCGCCACGCCTTACTTTAACTCGCTCAGCGCCTGGCAGCTGGATGCCACCACCGGATTATGGACAGTAAATGCTGATAACAACTATATCAAAAACGGAAGCTTTGAAGCCGACCGCAACGCCATACCCAGCAATTTTAAACCCATACAGGAACAACTTACCGGCTGGGCCACCATCGTAATCAAAGGCACCGCCGTTAAAGTGGGTGACAGCAGTTCACCCCGGTTAAACCATTTTAACACAGCAGACGAGCGCAAACAGGTAATTGGAGAAAAAAGCCTGCACATAAGCGATAATGTACCTTTTCAGCGTAAGGTGTTTCAAACAGTAAGCTCTTCCCCCTATGTGCCGCTGCCAGACGGGTTGTATACATTAACCGCCCGAATTAAAAACAGCGAAGGGTTTACACAACTGGAAATGTATGCAGAAAGTAATGGTACAAAACAACAGCACCGGATTACCCAACAGAATACTTTCTGGCAAACCATTCAACTGAAAAACGTTTCTATAAAAGGCGGAAAAGCAGAGGTAGGTTTTCTGGCTACGGGTACCGAAAATGCTTTTTGTTATGTGGATGACGTGTCGCTGGTAAAACAATAATCGGCGCCCGGCCATCCGGATACAATTGAAAATAAAGAAGAAGCCGTCTCCTATGTTTGTTACAATCAGGCAGACGGCTTCTTTATTAAACAGGGGGCAACTATCGCGCGATCATTATTTTTGTTTTCGAAGTATTGCCTATAAACGGTATCATCATATAGTATATGCCTGAAGGCAAATCAGCTACCTCTAAGCTCAGCAGCCTGGTTTGTACCGGCACCTCTTTATCCCGTACTATATTCCCTTTCATATCCATCAACAGCACGCGCATTTTTTCTTTGGTAATACCCCTAAAACGTATGTTCAATACTGTATTGGCAGGAACAGGATATACCTGATCAATAACCGCATCAAATCGCGCAATGGTAGCAACAATAGCTGACGGGTTGTTTATATTACCAGCAGCATCCAATACCACGCCTGCTGCTACAGAAATTTCCACTTGCCCCTCATGCACCGGCGTTACCAGTACGGAATAAACACTGTCGTTTATTTTTGTGAACAAAGAGAGTGTTGCGTTACTAATGCTGATTTTATTTACAGAGAACCCTGAAACTTTTTTACTAAAATAGATTGTGGCCGTATAGGGTGCTGTTACGCCAGCCGGAGCAACAATAGTTGCAGTTGCATTTACGTTATCAAACACCACAGAAGATATATTGCTTAGCGTATTTCCGTTGCCTGCCGCATCTGTTACGGCATTCTCCTGCAAAGTTATTGTTACAGGGCCACTTGCTACTGGGGTTACTTCCAGCGTGTAATGTTTACCCGCACCTTCCAGTTTAGCAACAATGCCGTTTGTTACTGTAACATTCTTTGCAATAAGCCCGGATACCTCCTCCGTAAAATTGATTTCAAAATGCAAAGGTGCCTTATTTACCGGGTTATTCACAGCAGTTGAAATAGTAACACCCGGTCTTGTTCCATCATAAGTTCTTACCAATATATCAGAAGCCAGATTCCCGTTGCCTGCTGTATCCAGTGCTACACTTTCCGCAACACTTACCTTCACCTCACCATCTGCAACCGGCGCAATTGTAGCGGTATAGGTTGAAGGATTAGTGCTTACAAAGCCCGAAACGGTAGCATTTATCACATTCAAACCGGCTTTATCAAATCCTTTCACCGGCCGGCTGAATACAACAGTAACCTCAAAAGCATTATTTAATAAACCAGGCGAAGCGCTACTGAGAGTAACTATTGGTTTGCCTGCTACATAATTTCTCACCAGCGCATCAGATACAATATTGCCATTTCCAGAAGCATCCTGTGCTGTATTCCCAGCCACACTTACTTTCACTTCACCATCCATGGCCGGCACTATAGTAGCAGTATATGTTGTGGCATCTACACGCATAAAGCCAGATACAGCACCATTCGCTACAACAAGACCTGCTTTATTAAAACCTATCACAGCTTCGCTGAATCTAACAACAACATCAAATACACCATTTAGCGGGTTTGCAGCAGCAGTAGTAACTGTTACCGTTGGTCGGGTTGCATCATAGTTCCTCAGTAATGTATCTGAGGCAATATTTCCGTTACCTGCCGCATCGCGTGCTGCGTTTTCAGCAACACTTATGTTTACTTCCCCGTTTATAGCAGGTGTAATAGTTGCGGCGTATGTCGTAGCATCAATACTTGTAAAGCTGGATATCGCACCATTTTCTACGGTAAGGCCAGATTTACCAAAACCAGTTATAGCTTCACTGAACGTAACGGCAATATCAAATGGTTTGTTCAGGGGATTTGCAGCAGTAGTAGTAATAGTAACCTTTGGCCGGGCAGCATCATATTTACGCACCAACGTATCTGAGGCAATATTTCGATTGCCGGCCGCATCCGATGCTGAATTTTCTGCCACGCTCACTTTCACTTCGCCATCAACAGCCGGTGTAATGGTGGCAGTGTATGTTGTAGCATTAATAACAGTAAAGCCTGATACTGCACCGTTTTCTACAGCAAAATCAGATTTACCAAAACCAGTTACAGCTTCACTGAACGTAACGGCAATATCAAATGATTTGTTCAGGGGATTTGCAGCAGTAGTAGTAATAGTAACCGTTGGCCTGGCAGCATCATATTTATGCACCAACGTATCTGAGGCAATATTTCCATTGCCTGCCGCATCCAATGCTGATTTTTCTGCCACGCTCACTTTCACTTCCCCATCAACTGCCGGTGTAATAGTTGCGGTATATGTCGTAGCATCAATACTTGTGAAACTGGATATCGCACCATTTTCTACAACAAGGCCAGATTTACCAAAACCTGTTACAGCTTCACTGAACGTAACAGTAATGTCAAATGCTTTATTCAGGGGATTTTTAGCAGCAGTAGCAATAGTAACCGTTGGCCGGGTAGCATCATATTTACGTACCAACGTATCTGAAGCAACATTACCATTGCCTGCCGCATCCGATGCAGAATTTTCTGCCACGCTCACTTTCACTTCGCCATCAAAAGCAGGTGTAATAGTTGCGGTATATGTAGTAGCATCAATACTTGTAAAGCTGGATATCGCACCATTTTTTACAACAAGGCCAGATTTACCAAAACCATTTACAGCTTCACTGAACGTAACGGTAACATCAAATACCTTATTCAGCGGATTTGCAGCAGTAGTAGCAATAGATGCCATTGGCCTAGTAGCATCATATTTACGAACCAATGTATCTGAGGCAATATTTCCATTGCCTGCCGCATCTGATGCTGCATTTTCTGCCACGCTCACTTTCACTTCGCCATCAACAGCCGGTGTAATAGTTGCGGTATATGTCGTAGCATCAATACTTGTAAAACTGGATATGGCACCATTTTCTACAACAAGGCCAGATTTACCAAAACCAGTTAC
>NZ_BMIB01000004.1 GCF_014641615.1 Filimonas zeae
CAATACTTTTTAAGAACTGTTCCGCTTTTAAAGCGGGTTGCAAAGGTAGCAGTTTTAAAGTTTCAGTTCCAAATTTATTTTCAAAATTCTGAACCTTTTTTATTCTGCCTGTAACCATTAAAGAGCTTCCGCTTTCGTTGAACGGGCGGCAAAGATAAGAGGATTTTGTTCCGCACCAAATATAATTCTCCAAAGAACTACTATTTGAGTGGCAGCTTGTTAAAAAATACGGTGAAATACAGCCGGCATTCGCGCTTCTCCCAATATTTCCAATGTAACAGCGGCTTCGTTTGACATTAAAGCCATTCGTTTTATTTTAACAGCAGCGATTTAAAGAGGTAGTTGATTTTTTTCAGCGCAACTGCAATTATTTATAGCAGCTTTGTCATTTTTCTTAGCGCAACTGCAAAATATCCGGGCACATGTGATATTCTTCTCAACACATTTGATTTTTTTCCGGACGCTACTAAAGTTTATCTCAGCTCATCTGCAATTTAAACGGACAGCTCTGTCCAGCCCTTCAGCACAACCGGATTTCTTTCTGGCACTTCTCACTTTTTCCGTAACACAACTGTAATATCTCTGGTCAATTCTCTCCTTTTTCTTAGCAGAATGTAATTCTTTATAACAGTAACGACTTTTTTCTTAGCACATCTATAATTATTCCCGACAGCTTTAACCACTTTTTCAGCACAACTGAAATCCTTTGGGGCAGTAACAACATTTATCTCAGCATATCTGCAATTTTCTGTGACTGTGTTGCCTTTTTCTTAGCACAAACGCAATTCTTCCTGACAGTAACAGCTTTTTTTCCCGGCTCAACTGCAATTTTCAGCGGCAGTAACGCCCGTTCTTTCAGCACAACGGTACTTCTTTCTCAGGCACAACTTTAAAAAATAAAAATACCTGCATCGACAGCGCAACATTACGATATAACGCATGTTGCGGGTAAGAAATAGCTTGCGACAAGTGTTGAAACAAAACGGGCTGCATCAGATTATAGCCTGATGCAGCCTGTTCGGATTGGTAGTAAGTTCTTCCTACTAGTATTCGTAAGCCTGCAGGGTTAATGGAGCCACTACAGCACCAGCACCACTTGTTAAACCACGAGCTACCAGGGTATAGTTTTTACCTGAGGTAAGCGCAATAGATTGGCTGGTATAAGCAGTGGTACCATTGTCGCTTCTGTTCAGTTTAAATACATAGCTGCCTGCATTTACTTCAACAAAATCAGTAGCAGACTTATAAGTACGGCCGGTTGCCCATGTACTATCGTTAGCTACTACGTTTACGGTTGGTGCATCAGGGGCCACATGTACAAAGCGAACACGCACTTTACCATTGCCAGGCGTTTGCAGATTGTCTTCTACCAGTAACGTGGTAAGTGAATTGTTACCAGCCTGGCCCGTAGCAAACAGTGTGTAGTTACCACCATCAAATGACACTGGTGCACTCAGAATAGTGTTGTTATCTACTGAGGTTTTAAACTCGGCAGTTTTATCGCCATTAGAAGTAGCAATATAACCTGTTTGCTCACCATAAGCCACTGCGGAAGAGTTTTGTTTAGTACCATTCAGATAAAAGTCTACTGATCCACCAGTAGGTACTGCATGAATCACTTTTACCTGAGAATCAGGTTGCACTACCGGATCATCATCACTGCTACAGGAAATAAAACCGAAACTGGAAATACCCATAAGGGCCACTGCCCATGTCATTTTTCTGCTCACGTGGAGGAACTGCTTTTTCATAGTTTAACAAGATTAAATTGTAGAGATAAGCTTTAAAAAACCATGCCATATCAGTTTGCGGATGGATGGCTGAACAGCTGACACAGTAAAGAAATACCTACTACTAACAATGCTCCTATTACATTAAACCATAAAAAGCCAATACCTGTTATCCCATACCTATCCAGTATAAACAACAGTATTACTGCGGCTTGCGCTACCAGCGCACCTATAAAAATAGCATTCCCCTGCACCTTTTTTATATAAAAAGCCACCAGAAAAATGCCTAGTATAACACCGTAGAATAATGACCCCAAAACATTTACTGCTTCAATAAGGCTTCCCATTTTGCTGGCAAAGCCTGCAACTGCTATAGAGAAAACGCCCCATGCCATGGTAATCCATTTGGAGGCTTTATACTGTTTCAGTTTTTCATCATCTCCACAGTTGCAAATATCCTGTCGGGTACCTCTGCACCAGAAATCAATCATAGTACAGGAAGCCAGTGAGTTTAACGCTGCTGCAATGGAGCCCCAGGCGGCCAGAAAAATAACAGCTATCAACAACCCTACCAGCCCTTTAGGCAGGTAGTCTACCACAAACCGGAGAAAGATATAATTGGTATCGTTGAGATCAGCGGAACTATCTGCTTTACGGAGATAGTATTTGTATTGCTGTTTTACGGCTTCTTCCTGTTGCAACACCTGCCGCAACTGTTGCCTGTATTCAACCGCCTTAGCGGTGTTACCCTGTTTATCAGCCTGCAGCCAGGCGGCTGTTAACGATTTATGAGAAGTGGTTAATTGATGATACTCCGTTTCTGTAGCAGACAAAGAATCTCCGTAAGGAGCAGTATACACTTTATGAGAGACAGCATTATTGAAAAATACGGGCTGCGGGTTAAACTGATAAAATGCAAACAGCAATACGCCTATTAGCAATATAAAAAACTGCATAGGTACTTTTACCAGGCCGTTAATAAGCAGTCCCAAACGGCTTTCGGTAGTATTTTTAGCAGTGAGGTATCTACCTACCTGACTCTGATCGGTACCAAAATAAGATAGCGCCAGAAAGAAACCTCCTACTACACCGCTGATGATATTGTATTTATCTTTCCAGTCAAATCCGCCCTCTTTACTAATGCCCGTGGTAATAATATTCATTTTACCTGCCGCCCCTCCTACTTTAAGCGCATCAATAAATCCTACACCTTCCGGCAGGTAATGCACCAACATATATGCAGCAATGAACATACCTGCAAATATTACCAGCATTTGTAACTGCTGCGTATAAGCCACTGCCTTTGCCCCACCACTAACCGTGTAGATGATTAATACGCCCCCCATGAATATGTTAGTCCAGTATATATTCCAGCCCATGAGCGAGCTGAGAATAATGGCAGGTGCATAAATGCTGATACCTGTAGATAAACCTCTGGATAAGAGAAAGAGTGCAGAAGTAAACAACCTGGTGCGCGCATTGAACCGCTGTTCCAGATACTCGTAAGCTGTAAACACCCTCAGCTTGCTGAAAGCAGGTACAAAAGTGATACACAATATAATCATGGCCAGTGGCAGGCCAAAGTAATACTGTACAAAGCGCATTCCATCGGTAAACGCCTGACCGGGTGCGGATAAAAATGTAATGGCGCTGGCCTGGGTACCCATGATACTCAACAGTACCATGTACCACGGCATACTGCGGCTGGAAAGAAAATAGCCTTCCAGATTTTTTTCGGTCTGGCTTTTATACAGCCCGTATAAAATAATACCCGCAAGCGTAATCGTTAGTATAATCCAATCTACCGTGCTCATGAAAAATAATTAGTGAGCCATACAAATGCCGATATCAGCAGTACCAATACAACAAATACCACAGCATACCATGCCCGCCATGTTTTAAACACAGGTATGTTACTCATACAATTTATTTTCTGCCTCCGGCCAGGCTGCCCGCCAGTAAGCCTATTACCAACCCCAGCAGCAGACCTGCCCGTACATTTTTTATAATCAATCCTATCACTACGCCTATTACTATCAATAAGCCTATGCTTACCCTTCTCCTGTCTTTCGCGTGTTTACTACTCATTGCACAAAATATTTACAGCGAATGCTTAGGCAATGCAATGAGGTTGGCCATTAACCGGAAGGCACCCGGCACCCCGGCAGGCAGTTCGCGAAAAAACACTAATCCTGTATATACAAAGTTTCCTTTACCATAAGGAGCAATTACCAGACTTCCATTGGAAGCGGCTTCACTTTTATCAGCCATCGACAATGGGGTTTCATAATGACTATCCAGCTGCTCTGCCTGGTAAATACTACGCTCCTGTATCCATCCTTCAAAATCGGCACTGGTAATTTTATTAGGATAATTCAATGCCGGATGCTGTGGCAACAATACATTTACCGCCGCCTGCTCGTCCGTTACACGTTTGTTGGTAACCTGTAACGGATAGGGTGCCATTTTAGATTTAATAGGCCCTATACCGGAATTGGTATTGTACTGCACTACCAGGTTGCCGCCTTCCTGAATGTACTGCATCAGCACGCCATACTTCTGCTCCAGCCAGGGGTTTACATTGTAAGCCCTTATACCTGTAAGTACTGCGTCAAAACGTTTCAGGCTGGCCGGCGTAATATCATTTTCACCCAGCGGTGTTACCTCATATCCCATCTGCTCCAGCGCCGGTGGCACTTTATCTCCTGCACCAGTAATATACCCTATCTTTTTACCCACCGTTTTTATTTCATCCGGTATCACCTTCGTCATACTCCGGTAACCATAATTAATATCGGGAATATGGTCGTAGGCAATATGCTTCAGATAGTTTGTAAACTGATATGTTTTGCCGTTCAATGTTACGTCAACTGCTACGGTTAACGGTGCCGCATCTCCATTTTTAACAATACCTTCCAGGTTTATGTGGCTGGTATAGGTGTTGCCTGATGCAAAATTGATAGTAGTGTCTCTGGTATAAATATGCTGACCGTTTTGCTGCAGGTGCAGTTTTACCGGAACATTGGCAGCAGTAAAATAGCTTTTGAAATCAACCTGTACAGAAGGGTGCGCAGTACGCTCATTACCAGGCTGCACATTCAATAAAGTGGTAGCAGGTGATACCGCTACAATCAGCGGATTAATAACCACCATCGGCTCATATATTTCACCCTTTACCGGGTCGGTAAACTTATACATCACCGGTTTTTCAACAGTCAGCTCCAGCTCTTTTACCTGTATTACAAAGCGGGCTGTATAAGCGGCATTGTTTTCCGGCTGCGCCAGAAAATGCTGTTCAGGTAATTCAAAGCTTCCGGAGTTCATCGGCTTCTGCAACCAGTAAGGTTGCGATTCTTCCTGAGTATCTGATACCTGTAACATGTAAGGTAACGCCCAGTTGAGGTTGGTAGATAGTAATGTATTAACAACGGTATCCAGCGCGTTATTAATACTTACCGATTTAAGATATACCGCTTTAGTATTACGTGAGTTGGCCATGAGGTTTATTTTAACCGGCTGTCCTTTTACCGCATAGGCTGTACCCGATACAGCTTCCGCAAAAAAGCCACTGCAGGCTACTATAATCTCTTCTACTTCTTTCAGCTTCTGTGTGCGGTAAGGTGTAGATTCCGGTAAACGGCTGATGCTTTTATGTAAGGATACCAGCGCAATAAGAGAATTATCAGGCTGCGCAAAGTTATAACCGGCAATCAGTTTATCCACTTCTGCCTGTATGGCTTTGCCGCCTGCTACCCGAGACCAGTTGGTAACTACATCATCCATCAAATCTTTCTTCGGGGCCTTACCACCGGTAGTAATAAAATACTCCCATGATTGGCCACGTTGCCTGGCAACGCCAAAACCCTGGCTTTTGTGCTGGCTACGGCTTTCGCTGGCAATTTCACCATACCCCTGCCCCAGTAGTGGGTTGTACACACCTACATCTATTTTAAACTGGTCTTCGCTAGTGGTGTTCATGTTACCAAAGCTGAACGTATTCCATAAAATACGTTGCACCTGCCAGGTGGTAAGCCCGTTTTTCAGTTGTTCCGGAAAACGCGTGCTATCTGCCGCTGCGGTAAATGCTTCATTTGCCAGCAAAGCAGAAGCAGTATGGTGTCCGTGTCCGGCTCTTTCATCGCCGGGAAAGCGGGTGATAATTACGTCAGGTTTGTAATAGCGTATAATCCATACCGCATCACTCAGCACTTTATCGTGGTTCCAGATGCTCAATGCTTCCGTAGCGCTTTTAGAAAATCCAAAGTCGTACGCGCTGCTGAACATCTGTTCTGCACCATCTACGCGGCGGGCAGCCAGTAATTCCTGTGTACGGATAAGCCCCAGTTCAAATCCCTGCTCGTTGCCGATGAGGTTTTGACCGCCATCTCCTCTTGTTAAACTCAGATAACCGGTACGGTATTGTTTTTCTTTTGCCAGCCAGGCAATCAACCGTGTATTTTCATCGTCCGGATGCGCTGCAAAGTACAGCACTGTACCCAGTACGTTTAACTTCTTTATCTTACGGTAAATGTCCGTACTGTTGGTAACTACGGGTGCCTGGGCCTGGGCGTGTTGGATAATTCCTGTTGTGAGTATCGTTCCTAATAAGCCAGAGATCAGTTTATTCATTTCACCATGCTATTGATGGAACGAAGGTAAGCGTTATTCTCTCCCGTAAAAGCTCATCGGTTTTCCCCTTCTGCGGGCCGTGGTGTTTCTTCTGCTATTTCAGCAGCAGGGGTTTGTAACGGACTGGCAGGCGGTTGTTCCTCGCCGAACAAAACACCCCATTGACGGAACATTTCCGTTCTGTCGAATATAATTTTGAAGATGGCCAGAATAGGCAGCGATAAAAACATACCTGAAATACCTGCCAGCTTCCCCCCCACAAACACCGCCACAATACTGGCGAGGGCATTTATTTTTACTTTGGAGCCTACTATCCTCGGCATCAGTATATTATTATCTAAAAACTGCACCACCGCAATTACAATCAGCACCGTAAACACAGGCCCCAGTTCCTGCGAAGAAGAAATGGTAAGCAATACCCCGATAAGATTACCTATAAGTGCACCGATATAGGGTATCAGATTTAAAAAAGCGAATATGATGGCAATGAGAATAGCGTGCGGAATGCCAAAGATGGTAAGCGCAATGCCCATAAGAAGCGTCATGTAAGTAATCTGAATAATCAGCCCGCCTATATAACTCTTGATAATGGCTTCCGTTTCGTGCATTACATCCTGCACCTTTTCGTGATGGCACTGCTTAAACCAGAGGAATACAAAATTCAGCAGCAGGTTTTTGTAGTACATCAGAAAGAATATATAAATGGGAATTAAGCCGAAGAACAGTAACACGGAAGTAGCTGATGTAGCAACGCCACCGAGTACCCCACCGGCGTAGTTGAGCAACTTGTTACTCTGTTCGTTAATTATTTTGGTTTGCTCCTGGGTGGAAAAATGCCCCTTCTTGTCAATCCATGCGCTCAGATTGTTTACGTGCTGGGTAAGATTGTCCCGGATGGTGGGAAAGTCTACAATCAGTTTGTTGATCTGCATAAAAAACAGCCAGGCAAAAAACGCCACTATTATTACCAGCAAAAGAATAGACAACACTATAGCCAGCACTCGTGGTACTTTATATTTTACCAGAAAACGGCATACCGGCAATAATACCAACGACAGAAAAAAAGACAGGATCAGCGGCATTATTACATCGCTGGCCATTAGTACGAGCGCGCCTACTAAAAAAAGGCCCAGCATTTCAATAGACCGCTTTACGGTAAGAGGCAGGGTAGAATTATTCATTGGTTATCAGTGTTATATTCTTAAAGCTAGAGCAATATCAATAAGCCTGCCATTCGTTTGCAAAGCCGCTTATGCCATGCTTTGGTACTATTCAAAAAAAAATGCCTCCGGTGAGGGAAGCACTTTTATAAAGTATATATGTAATTACACTATCTGGCTGTCAAAGGAATCAGTTTTATGTCTCCCAGGTCTTTTTCGGGAGAAGGCTTGCTTCTTGGTGGCTCCTGTACCGGAATGCTATCGGGCTTCATTTGCTCAAAAGGAATCTTTTTCTCATTCTTTTTAGGAATAAAACGCACATCCTGCTCCCAGCGCTTATACCCATCGGCCATGATAGTAACCTTATATTCATGGTAAAATGGCAGAGAACTAAACGTAAACTTACCGTTCTTTTTAGTAGTAACTTCTTTAAAATAAGGGTCTTCCGGTTTGTCGTCAGGCTGGGCCATTGGGTTAGGCTCATGATCCAGCTGCTGAAGAATAATGGTAACCTCCTTCAGCGGACTGCCCGTACTGTCTAACACTTTGCCCGATACACGGCAGATATTTGTATAAGATTTAGAATCGGGCTGTGAACCACCGCCCATTCCACCCATACCTCCTCCCATTCCGCCCCTGCCTCCATATCCCATTTGGGCGGATGCAGCGAAAGGAAGAAGTAACAGCATTAAAAACCAGCGTTTTATAACCATAAAAAGGGAGTTGTATGAAAAAAGACGGGGTAAATATAGAAAGTCAAATGCAAATTTCATGGTAAATACGGTGTATGCAACAGAGAATTTATAAGTTATTGGAAGAAGAAAAGGGAGCCTCGCAGTGAGACTCCCTTTTATAAGTTACTAAACAACTATTGATTAGAAAATGAAACGTAAAGTAAACTGGCTCATCCAACGGGCAGTAAAGCTCGGTGCAGTGCTGGTGCTTACGTTAGCTTCAGACTGTGGTTGTGCAATAGTAGGTGTAAATCTATACTGAGGAGTAAGATCTGCATTGCTAACATAACCTGCAAAGTCTAACAATCTGAACTGATCGTTGCTCAGGAAATAAGTTCTGCCCCACTTTCTGTTCAGGAAGTTGGTGAAGTTATTCATATCATAAATCACCTGGAACTTATACTTATGTCCGGAGATTACGAGGTTGAAATCCTGTGCAATTCTCAGATCTACTACGTGCTGGAATGGCATTCTATCACCGTTTCTTTCAGCAAACTGACCTCTGTGTGCTTTCAGGTAAGGGTTGCTTTCGATAAATTTATTGAAAGCCTGCTTTTGCTGGTCAGGAGTGTAAGTAACTGTGTTAGGTGAAGTACCTACTGTGTTAGACAGGAAGGTCATTGAAGCAACTTCGCCTTGTGTTGGAATGTAAACCAGGTCGCTGGTAACACTGCTTGATGGAGCAGCATCTCTTACCATACCTGCGTTACCACCATATACATAGCTGAAGCGGTTACCAGACTGTCCGTTGTACACCAGAGATACTGTAGTTGCTAATCTGCCACCTGCATAGTTAAAGGTTTTGCCACCGTATGCAAAGAACCTGTGGCCCATATCAAAATCAGAATAGGAAGTAGAGCTGATGCTATTTCTACCGTTAACAGTTTCCATAAACTGCCACTGAGAAGTGTTGGTAGAACTGGTAGGCTCATGAATCACGGTTGCTCTGCCATAGTTATAGTTGGCGTTAAACGACCAGCCGTTTCTAAAGCGTTTGTCAACAGTAAAGGTTACGTTATAAGAACTTCCTTTTTTAGCACCGTCATAGTTAGACAGCAGAATAGCAGAACCATAAGGGCTGGTTGTACCATCTACAGGTAACCAGGCATTGTCAGCCAGATACACATTACGTGAGCCGGGGCCTTTAGAAGTACCTATAGCCGGAGCCAGGTTAATGTTGGTATAATAAACTTCGTTTACGTTTTTAGTGTAGCTACCTTCCAGAGAAAGGGTCCAGCCATCACCCACCTGCTTGTCAATAGCTAATGAGGTACGGAATACTTTAGGCAGTCTGAACTTAGAAGAAATCAGGTTCAGGTTACCTTTTGTAAGTGTAGCACCCAAATCAGCTGCTCTGTATTGTCCGTATGGATTAGGACGAAACGCAATACTTGGGTTGTTTACAGAAAGACCAGCCTGGTAGAAGCCGTTGTTGTTGTAGATACCGCCGGGCCATACCAGAGGAATACGACCGGTGAACATACCTGTTCCACCACGAAGAGTGATACCTGCTGCAGGTATTTTATAGGTAAAACCAAATCTTGGAGAAACAGATACAGGAACAGTTGGTTTTAAACCGGAACGCGCTCCTTTTAAATCATAATACTGCTCAAATACTGGGATAGCAGTATTATTAGTATAATCATCTGTACCTGGTTTGGTTAAGAAGTTGAAATAATCAGCTCGCACACCAAAGTTCAACGTCAGGTTATCAGTAGGTCTGAATTCATCGTTGAAAAACAGGGCCAGACGCAAAGTTTTAAACTTGGCAGCCGCGCTTGTTGTTTCGTCAGTTTTGTTATCTACCAACGGATAACCAACCTGGTAACGGGTAGGATTTGCTCCTGTTAAAAATGCATTTACAGAACCATAAGTATAGTTACCAAAAGTATTCTGAATAAAGGCATTATATACATCGCTCATTTCGTTATCTGTACCTACAGAGAAAGAGTGCTTACCGGTGCTGAACTTATAAGCATCGAATAAGGTATAGTTTTTCTGCGTTAACAGGTTAACAGTAGAACTGTTGTCTGTACCAAATATAATAGAACCGGCACCATCTGTAAGGGTTACTCTTGGAAAAGGGTTACCCAGCGGATCGCGGTTGTCTTTTACATTTGTATAAGTAATCAGCAATCTGTTGCTTGCTCCATGATTAAGGCTGGTTCTTAATTCAGCAGAAGCGGAGTGGCTGGTAGATGGAAACTTATAACCGTTGTTGTAAAAGTTAATGGTTCTTGAGCTGGATGAAGAAACGTTGTTACGCTCTCCGTCATTATAACGGTAGCTTAAAGACAGTTTGTTTTTGTTGCTGATGTTCCAGTCAATTTTTGCAGTAATCCTGTTTGCCTTTACTTTTTCGGGGTTATTAATAAAACCACCGCCGTTGTAATTATATCTTCTCAGCAGGGTATCAGCAAGCGCCTGTAATGCAGCACCTTTGGTATTACCTGTATAGAATGAAGTATCAAAAGGTTGTGGTCTTTCATCACGCTGCATTTCGCCGCTGATAAAATAAAACAACTTGTTTTTAATAATCGGACCACCTAATGTAAAACCAGTGGTTTTGTTGCTGAAATCAGGTATTTTAATGGCATTAGACTTATTACCGGTTGGTGTTTTACCTGCCAGAGACTGGTTTCTGAACACGTGGTATATAGAACCTCCGAATGTGTTGGTACCTGACTTGGTAACCACGTTAATACCACCACCGGTAAAGTTACCCAGAGAGGCATCATAAGGAGAAATCATTACCTGAATCTGATCAATCGCATCAAGAGAGATAGGAGCGATATTAGCCTGACCACCATTGGTGCCAGATGCTGCCAGACCAAATACGTCGTTATTAATAGCACCATCAATATAGAAGGCATTGTAACGGTTGTTTTGACCGGCAATAGATATAGCACCTTCGTTAGAAGTATACTTTACCTGTGGAGTTGCTCTTAAGTAGTCGGTAATGTTACGGCCTACAGTAGGAAGAACAGCCAGTCTTTCTTTGCCCAGGCTGGTACCCACGCCGTTTTTGCCTTGTACAGCACGGCCTGTTACCACTACACCCGCCAGTTCGTTTGACTTGTCCTGCATGTCAATGTCGATCTTTGGGGCTTCACCCAGAACCAGAAATACGTCTTTCCGTGTAACTGTTTCCAGATTTACAAAACTTACGGTGATAGTGTATGGACCACCTGGGGTCATATCACCGATAGTGTACTTTCCTCCTCCCTTACTGATTGTCTGATAAACGCTTCCTGTGGGTTCGTGTTTGGCCACAATAACTGCTCCGTCGAGCGCTGCTCCTGTCGGAGCTTTAACCGTACCGCCCAGGGTACTGGTTGTTACCTGTGCCATAATCATACAGAAAGGCACGAATAGCAGAGCTGCTAGTAACGCAAATTTCCTCATGTTAAGCTTTTTACTTTGATGTGTGTTTACGGATGCAAAGAAAAACAATATTATGTTGCAGATTTCAACATTATGTTAACAGTTTATTATGGATGTTATAACATTTCCCCACTTTAATTATATTTTAATCAAAATGCAGCACTTTCCTTCCGTATAGCGTAACAACAACAACGGTGGCAAAAGCGTATTTTTGTGTCTTAATCGCAGATTATGCTGGATAGTATCGAAAGTGCAATAGAAGACTTGAAAAATGGTAAGCTGGTTATTGTAGTGGACGATGAAGACCGTGAAAATGAAGGTGACTTTGTTACCGCCGCCCGCAACGTGACTCCTGAAATTATCAATTTTATGAGCAAAGAAGGCAGAGGCCTTATTTGCACCCCCATCACAGAGGAAAGGGCAGAAGAACTGCAACTGGAATTGATGGTGAACAATAATACGGCTTTACATGCCACTCCTTTTACCGTAAGTATTGATTTGCTGGGGCATGGATGTACCACCGGTATCAGCGCCCACGACCGTGCTAAAACGGTACAGGCCCTTATTGATCCGTCTACTACCCCGAAAGATCTGGGTCGCCCTGGTCATATATTCCCCTTACGCGCCCGTAGCGGTGGCGTATTACGCCGCAGCGGACACACTGAGGCTACGGTAGACCTGGCCCGCCTGGCTGGTTTTGAGCCTGCCGGCGTACTGGTGGAAATTATGAATGAAGATGGCACCATGGCACGTTTACCGGAACTGAAAGAGATTGCCAAAAAATTCGATCTGAAAATAGTATCTATTAAAGACCTGATTGAGTACCGCCTGAAGGAGGATTCGCTGATTGAAGAAGTAGTACGTGTGGATATGCCTACTCAATACGGCTTCTTTAAGCTGGTGGCTTTTAAAGAAAAGAACACGCAGAACGAACATCTGGCCTTAATTAAGGGCGAGTGGGAAAAAGATGAGCCGGTATTAACCCGGGTACACAGTAGCTGTTTTACCGGCGATATACTGGGCAGTTTCCGTTGCGATTGTGGCGAACAACTGCATAAAGCCATGAAAATGGTAGAGGCTGAAGGCAAGGGTATTATATTATATATGAACCAGGAAGGGCGTGGTATAGGGCTGATGAACAAACTGAAAGCCTATAAACTGCAGGAAGGTGGCATGGATACCGTAGAAGCCAACCAGCACCTGGGCTTTGATATGGATTTACGGGATTATGGTGTAGGTGCACAGATTTTATGTCACCTGAATGCCACCCGCCTGAAGCTGATGAGCAATAATCCGCGCAAGCGTGCCGGCCTGCACGGCTATGGCATTGAAATTGTTGACGTTGTACCCATTGAGGTAAGCCCCAACCCCTATAATGAGAAATACTTGCAGACAAAAAGGGACAAACTGGGCCATAACATCTTATCCAATAAATAAACAATACATTTAAATTCAATACAACTACAATGTCCAACCAATCGCCCGATCTGGCAAAAACGCTTAGAAAAAAGAGAAACGACATACTGGAACTGTGGATGAAGAACCAACTGGCCGATGTTAGTTTACGGGAAGATCTGCTAACGAATGAGGAGTTGCGGGCGCAGTCGGAAGAATTACTGGATGTATTATTACAGAATTTAAATGAGAGGAATATTGCAGAGGTAGAATCTGCTGATTTTGAACCGGTGGTGGAAGTACTTTCCGGTATTTCCATCAGCCGGGCCAAACAAGGTTTTACGCCCCGTGAAACCGGCTTGTACATTTTTAGCCTGAAAGATGCCCTTTTAACAGTGGTTCAACAGGAACTGAAAGATGATCCTGCGCAACTGGTAACCGCTGTGCTTACCATCAGCAAGCTGGTTGACAGCTTTGGCGTTACCACTTTTGAAACCTTTATTAAAGGGCGTGAAGAAGTAATTCTGCGCCAGACAGATGAAATAACAGAAATATCTACCCCGGTAATTCAGTTGTGGGATAATATACTGGCGCTGCCTATTATTGGTACGCTGGATAGCTCCCGCACACAGGTGGTAATGGAAAACCTGTTACAACAAATTGTAGATACCGGCAGCAGCATTGCTATTCTGGATATTTCCGGTGTACCTGCTGTAGATTCACTGGTAGCACAACACCTCATTAAAACAGTAAGCGCCACCCGCTTGATGGGTGCAGAGTGTATTATAAGCGGCATACGCCCTGAAATAGCCCAAACCGTGGTACACCTGGGTATTGATTTATCTAATATTGTTACAAAGGCCTCCCTGGCCAGCGCGCTTCGGTACGCTTTCGGTATGTTACAGCTGGATGTAAAGAAAACTATAAGAGAAAAATAACAGGCTTAATAATCCTATGGATAAAATTCCTATTCTCCGGATGGGTCATTTTTTACTGGTGACCATACAAACTGACCTGTATGACAGGCTGGCCATGTCGCTGGAAGCAGACCTTGTTCAGATGGTAAGTAAAACCAATGCTAAAGGTGTATTGATTGATATTTCTGCCCAGAGTATTGTGGATTCATTTATGGGGAGAATTATCGGCAATATTGCCAGTATGTGTAAAATTTTGGATGCAGAAACAGTGGTGGTGGGTATGCAACCTGCGGTTGCTATTACGCTGATTGAGCTGGGACTGGAACTGAAAGGTGTGCACACGGCACTGAATGTGGAGAAAGGCATGGAACTGTTGCAAACGAAAATCATTCTCCCTACCGAAGACACCTCTGACGACGATGATTATTCCGCTTAACAAGGAAGCCGTTGAGGTAAAAAAAGAGCAGGATACCATTTTTTTACGCAACCGCATTAAAGAATGCGCTACTAAAACAGGCATGGGTCTGGTAAATCAGACCAAGCTTATTACCGCTGCCAGTGAACTGGCGCGTAACATGCTGCGTTACGCAGGCGGTGGAAACGTACTGGTTGAAACGGTTAGCAAAGGCCGTGAAAATGGTGTTAGGCTAACCTTTAAAGATACAGGTCCGGGAATTCCTGATATTGCCATGGCTATGAAAGATGGATACTCCACCGGTAAAAGCCTGGGGCTGGGTTTACCCGGAACCAAAAGGCTGGTAAGCGAGTTTGATATTAAAAGTACACCGGGCACAGGAACTGTGATAACGATTATAAAATGGAAAAATGGCTAAACCCCACCATATCGCATTTGATGTAACAGACCGTAGTTATTTAGCCCTGATAAAAAAAGACATCCATTCACTGGCCCTACAAGTTGATTTTACTGCAACAAAAGTAGCTGAGATAGATATTGTGGTAGCTGAACTGGCCTCCAATCTATTGAAATATGGCAAAGAAGGGCAATTGCTGGTTAAATCCGTATCAGAACATAACTATTCCGGAATTGAATTAATAAGTATAGATAAAGGGCCCGGCATGTCGGATGTAAGCCGTATGCTGGAAGATGGTGTTTCTACCGGTAACACATTGGGCCAGGGCCTTGGCGCTATTAAAAGACTGTCGGATGTTTTTCAGGTATATACTGTAAAGGGGTGGGGTACCGTGGTACTATCACGTATCTTTAACAAACCTCCTGCCCCACACAAACGTATGCTGGCCGAAGTACGATCTATTGTTGTACCTAAACCTGGCGAAACCTTTTGTGGCGATGCTATGTGCTGTAAGTACACCCCGCATAGCGTATCTATATTACTGGGTGATGGTCTGGGGCATGGCCCCGAAGCTGCCAAAGTGGCTACTGCTGCCGTAAACGCCTTTCAGGAATGTACTGAAAGCAGCCCGGCAGAAGTAATCCGTTATATACACCAGGCTGTAAGAAAAACACGCGGCTTGGTAGGCACGGTGGCTACGTTCAATTTTACCAGCCGCAGCTGGCTGGTATGCGGTGTAGGCAATATATCCTGCCGTATAGGAAGCAGTACCGACCAGTTTAAAAACAATTTATCCTATAATGGTATTATAGGAATGAACATACCTTCTACCATTAACGATCAGGAAATTGCCTGGGTGCCTGGTCAGCAGATATTACTTTATTCAGACGGATTAAAGTCGCGCCTGGAGCTTTACAGGAATCCGGCTATCTATAAACACGATGCTTCTATTCTGGCCGCAGCTTTGTATAAAGATTATGCACGGCAAACAGACGACATGTCTGTGGTGGTGGGCAAAATAAACCTGACATGACATGAAAGAGATAGCTAAGGTATCCTTACAAAACGAAATGGATCTGATTCTCTCCCACCGCCGCTCTATGAAGCTGGCTGAGCTGGCAGGTCTGTCTCTTTCAGCACAAACCACTTTTGCCACAGCTGTATCAGAGGTTGCGAGGGATGTTATTGATAATGGTATTAATGGCTATCTGGTTTTGGGTATTTATACCGCCACGCCTCAGAAATCAGTAGCCGCTTATATTTACGACAGTCGTACCAATTTAAGCCTGCAGGCACCAGCGCTGCAAAACGCCCGTAAACTGGTAAACCGTTTTCAGTATACCGGCACTCCGGAAGCTTCGTGCATTGAAATGTATTATCACTTACCCACAGTGGTTCGCCAGCTGGACCAGAAGATAACAGAATGGCAGGAGCAGTTTAATTATGACGCCCCCATTTCTCCCTACGATGAAATTAAACGCAAAAACGAGCAGTTACAGGAACTGGCCGACCGGCTGAAAGCCAGCGAAAACCAATACCGGGTACTTACCAATGCCCTGCCGTTAATAATATTTACCCTTAACAGGAAAGGCAGTATTGTATACGCCAATAACTGGATGCATACCTATACAGGATTTACGCCTGACCAGATTAACACTGCTAACTGGAAACAAGTGCTACATCCGGAAGACTACTCCTCTTTTTACTCGCTGCTGGGTGATATTGTAACCACACAGGCAGGTAACCTTAAACTGCAATGCCGCATACGCGAAGCACACAGCGGCAGCTATATATGGCACCAGGTGTTTGTAGCGCCTTTGCAGGAGGTACACCGGCCCGATGATTATTTTATCGGATACATAGTAGACATACACGCTCAGAAAGAGTTTGAGCAGGCTTCGCGCGATAATACGGAGCTGAAAGCCACCCAGCAACGTTTAAAAGAAAATGAACTGGAGCTGACTCAGAAAATTCACCAACTGAACCGCAGCAATAACGATCTGGAGCAGTTTGCTTATATAGCCAGTCATGATTTACAGGAGCCGGTGCGGAAGATGATTTTTTACAGTGATTATTTCAGCAAACAATACGCACACCTTACCGATAACAAGGGTAGCATTTACCTGGAAAACATGCTACAGGCATCGCACCGTATGCGTAATCTGATTAACGACCTGCTCTCCTATTCTAAAATACGCAAGGAAGTCACTTCTTTTGAACAGGTATCTTTACAAAAAGCAGCAGGCATTGCCCTACAGGATCTGGAACTGACAATTAAAGAAAAGCAAGCGAAAGTAACCGTAGATGTCCTTCCTGTTATTGAAGGAGATTTTAGCCAGCTGACACAGGTATTTCAGAATATTGTTTCCAATGCCCTGAAATACAGCAAAGAGCAGGAACCGCTACAGCTACATATTTATCCGGAAACAGACAACACAGGCATGGTACACCTGCATTTTAAAGACAATGGAATTGGCTTTGATACCCGGTATTTGCCCAAAATGTTTACCCTTTTTCAACGTTTGCACGGAAAAGATGAATATGAAGGCACGGGTTTTGGTCTTGCTATTTGCAAAAAAATTGTTGATTTGCATAACGGAGTAATAGACGCTGTGAGTGAGCCGGGTAAAGGCGCCGACTTTATAGTTTCGTTACCTGAAACACAAAACAAAAAACAGTAGCGCAATGTCATCAGCCATTAAAATACTGCTAGCAGACGATGATAAAGAGGATCAGCTGATATTATCAGATGCGTTTGAGCAAATTGGAATTACGAATGTTGTTCACTTTGTTGACAATGGGGAGAACGCCCTACGGCATCTGGAACAATGTTACGTGGAAAATGCATTACCCCAACTGATTATACTGGATTTGAATATGCCACGTATGAATGGTACCCAAACCCTACGCCTGGCCAAAAAAGACGAGCGTTTTAAGCATATCCCTATTATCATTTACTCCACCTCGCTCAATAACATTGAGAAAGATGAGTGTATACGGCTGGGAGCTCACTCCTATATTATTAAGCCGCTTACGTTTAGCGAATACGTAAAATCGGCACAGTATTTCTATAATCTTTGTAGCACCAATTAAAAAAGTCCATAGCGAAAAAGTAAATCACCTTTTCACTATGGACCATGTATAGTGCGGCTTGCTACTATTGCCCTACCAGAAACACGGCATTGCTGAACAGCAGTTTACCACCTTCCCAGAAATGACGAAACAGCGGATCATCTGCCAGGTATACAACTGAGCCACGCCCCATATCCTGAACACCAAACACCAGCCCATCTTTTATTTTAGGCTTCAGTTTGCTACCCACAAACCCCGATACATAGCTTTCCTTCTTTAACACGCCTACGTTCCAGCCATCTTTCAGAAAGTTGTATACGGTAGGGTCTTGTTTCAGCGTATAATAATCGCTGCCATAGCCATAAGCCAGCGGATGGGTATCATCCATTTCTACTTTAAAAATAGCACCTGGTATAGCATTGGGCATCCAGTCTCTTTCCCGGTTGCTGAATTTCCGTAGGTTGGCATAGTCATCTTTTTTATCGCCTTCCTTCTCCTCCTCTTCTTTGCTCTTAATGCCCCATTCGCCATCGGCCAGTTTAGAAACGGCCCCTTCCATGGCTATTATTTTTCCACCTTCGCGTACAAAGGTTTTCAGTTTATTGTTCACCTCTTTATCGTTCAGTGCGCGGTAGTAACCATCAGGCAAAATCAGTACATCTATATGCTTCAGGTTAATATCGGCCAGGTCTGCTGCATTCAACAGGGTTACCGGATAATCCAGTACCTGATCAAAGAAGCCCCATACTTCGCCGGCGCCCAGAGAAGAGGTTTGCTCACCGGTAAGTACCGCTACTTTGGGTGCATGAATAAAACCAATATCAGATGAGCCAAAATCAGCCCCTTTATCTACAAAGCCTGTTTCTACTGCTTCCGGTTGCAGGTTAAAGCGGCGGCATACATTGTTGGTTACCGTATTCCATTCCGGAATATTGCCGCCCTTCAGTACAATCAGCGTCCCCCTTGCATATTCACGCCCTTTGAAGGAAAAAGGTAAACGGCTGAAACGCACTTTTACCTTATTGCTCAGCAGCGATGCCAGTACTTTAGCACCCGTAAGTGAGTTATAAGGAATAAGCAGGCCATAGGCAGAGTTAACCGGTTTAAAAGCGGTGTCTGTGGCAGGCGGAGTGTTTTCAACCGCCAGGCGTTCTTTTACCGCATAGCCTTTTACGTTGTATACGTAAGGAATAGACCAGGCAGTAATATCGTAAGTAACAGAATCACTTAACGCACTCACCGGTTCAAACAACACTTTCAGCATATTACCCTGCGGCTGGTAAGCGCTGATGGCCAGGTGTACCCCTTCATCTTTAAAGCTTTCATCTTTACCGGTAAAGTAATTCCAGCCACGGAAGGTTTTGTTGTTTAATACGCCATACTGAATGCCATGTAACTGCAGTAACTTTTTTACACCTGCCAGTTGTCCGGGCGTATTGGCGGTAAGCACATAAGTTTTGTATACCGCGTTTTTACCGGCATTACCGTTATCGAAAAACCTTTTAAACTCAGACAACAGTTTTTTATGCTGACCGGCTGATACTTCTATGGTAGATAAACCGGTGGTGTAATGGTGCGCCACCCTATCTGTAAGGGTGAGCGTATCCCCGTCCCGCTTTACTACCGCCAGGCCGCCACGGCTATGGCCCCCCTGCTCGAACGTCATACCAATAGAACCATTATACATAGGATAAGTATCCCCGTAGGAAGGATAAAACAGATCGAAGCGCTCATGTGTAAAGTACAACCAGCCTTCGCGGTCAAAGTAGCTGGCATTGTTACGGCCAATCAGCACCTGAAAATCGCGCTGCCATGGTGTAATTGCTTCATGAAAAGGCTCTGCGGCAGGTGCAAAATAATAGGGATCGTTATAACCCTGCTCGTGAAAATCTACATGCACCTGGGGCAACCATCTGTTATACAGTGTTACACGGTATTGCGATTCCTGCTGTGTTTGCCATGCCCAATCGCGGTTAAGATCAAAGTTATAGTGGTTGCTTCTGCCACCTGGCCATGGTTCATCATGCTCTCTGGCTTCGGGGTTGGCATTGTATCTTTTACCCACCATGCTGTTGAACCAGTTTACATAGCGGTCGCGGCCATCGGGGTTTAAGCAGGGGTCAATAACCACCAGCGTATGCTCCAGCCATTGTTTGGTTTGTTTGTTATCGGGATTTACCAATGCATACAAGGTTTGCATGGCCGCTTCGGAAGAGGAAGGCTCGTTACCATGTACGTTATAGCTGAGCCATACCACTGCCGGCAGCCCGGTGGTATCTGCCGCTTTATCTTTCAACCGGCCGGCCATGCGCAGGTTGTTCAACCGTATTTCTTCCAGTTGCTGCAACTGTGCAGGTAACCCTACATACGCCACCATTAACTCGCGGTGCTCGTAGGTTTCGCCATATTTTTCGGTTTTAACCATATCGGGCCGGGCAGCAGCTACTGCCTTACAATAATTAACCACCTGGTAGTGTGGGGTAAAACGGCTGCCCAATGGGTAGCCTAAAAACTGTTCCGGAGAGGGAACCTGCTGTGCAGCCGCTGAAACTGCCACAGCCATAAAAGCCAGCCAAAAGATGTATTTTCTCATGCTACGAATGTAATAATGTATGAAGAAAAGCGCGCACTATTTCGCGGTATACCGGAATAATTACCGGTGTACCGGAGATTTATATATTTATAAAGCAATGTTTGCCCAACTTTAGGGTGGCAAGCTTAGTATTCAGCCATTAAAATGGTACATTATGAATAGTATCAGTTACTTTCTGGGCGGTATATTCCTTACGTTATGGGCTGCTGACGTGCGGGCCCAAACCTCCAAAGCGCCGTTTAATCCTTATCATTATACCATTACCAAAAACGGGCAGTTTAACAAAGCAGCAGTAGCCAGTGGCCACCCGCTGGCCAGTGAAGCCGGAGTGTATGTTATGCGGCAGGGGGGTAATGCTTTTGATGCTGCCATTGCCACGCAGCTGGTACTGGCAGTAGTATACCCCGGAGCCGGTAACCTGGGGGGTGGCGGCTTTTTAATAGCCCGCAAAACCGATGGTAAACTGGTGGGGCTGGATTACCGGGAGGCGGCACCGGCAGCGGCCCACCGCAATATGTACCTGAATACCGCCGGCAATGCACAAACCCAGCTATCGCAAAACGGCCGTATGGCTGCCGGTATACCCGGTACTGTTGCGGGTTTGTTTGCCACGGCACAGCATGCCCGGCTACCTGTTGCCCGCCTTATACAACCAGCTATAGATCTGGCAGAGCAGGGCTTTGTAATTACCGCAAAAGAAGCTGCCGCCCTCAACAGCCATAAAAATGATTTTATCCAATACAACAGCGTTCCACCTGTGTTTGTAAAAGCTACTGCCTGGAAAGCAGGCGACACACTGGTACAAAAAGAACTGGCCGCTACCCTGCGCCGCATACAGCAGCAGGGCGCGCCTGGTTTTTATGAAGGAGAAACTGCGGCCCTATTGGTAGCTGAAATGCAAAAGGGCAATGGCATTATTACCCTGGAAGATTTACGCCATTATACCGTTAAAGAACGCACCCCACTGGAATTTGATTACAAAGGCCATCATGTTATCGGCTTCCCCCCACCTAGCAGCGGCGGCATTATATTATGGCAGGTAATGAAAATGATTGAACAGTATCCGTTGGCACAATATGGCTTTCAATCGGCCCAGGCCGTGCAGCTGATGATAGAAGCGGAACGCAGGGCCTTTGCCGACCGGGCCGCACACATGGGCGATCCTGATTTTTACAAAGTGCCGGTACAGGCACTTACCAGCAGTACCTACCTGCAACAACGCATGAGCAGCTTTACGCCCGGCAAAGCCACACGCAGCAGTGCTATCACCGAAAGCCGTTTTACAGAAAGCGAAGAAACCACCCATATAAGCATTTACGATGCAGAAGGCAATATGGTAAGCGTTACCACCACCCTTAACGGCAGTTACGGCAGCAAAACAGTAGTAGCAGGCGCCGGCTTTTTATTGAACAATGAGATGGACGACTTTAGTATTAAACCCGGCGTGCCTAATAAGTACGGGGCAGTAGGTGGCGAAGCCAATGCCATACAACCCGGCAAACGCATGCTTAGCAGTATGTGCCCCGTACTGGTAACCCGCCATAACAAACCTTATATTATAGCAGGTACGCCAGGCGGCACCACTATACCTACTTCTGTATTTCAGACACTGGTAAATATGATAGACTTTAGAATGAGTGCAGCAGACGCGGTAAACAAACCCAAATTTCACCACCAGTGGCTGCCGGATGAAGTGTATGTAGAAAAAAGCTTTTCGCCCATAGTAAAGCAGCAGCTGGAAAAAATGGGATATACGGTAACAGAGCGGGCGGCAATAGGCAGAACTGAAGTAATTTGCACCAACGGCAAACAGATTACCGCCGCTGCCGATAGCCGTGGGGACGACAGCATTGCCGGTTTTTAAATACATGACCCGTTAAACGGATTTGTTATGGAAGCTACTTTTTTGAAAGATGTAATTAAGCGATTCAGAAATTATAAAGAGCTGGGCGATAAAACCCTGGTGCAACTGGAGGAAAAGGATTTGTTTTTCTGCCCTTCACCCGCCAGCAACAGCATAGCCATTATTATACAACATATGTATGGCAATATGATGAGCCGCTGGACTAACTTTTTAACAGAGGATGGCGAAAAGCATTGGCGCAGGCGGGATAATGAGTTTACAGCTATGCAGCTAAGCCGCGCAGACCTGTTATCGTTCTGGGAGGCAGGCTGGAAGTGCCTGCTGGAAACACTGGAAAGCCTGCAACCGGAAGACCTGGACAAAACCATATACATACGCACAGAACCGCTTACAGCTTACGATGCCATTCTGCGCCAGCTGGCACATTACCCTTACCATGTAGGGCAGATTATTACCATTGCCCGCATGCTGAAAGATGAGCAATGGCAAAGCCTGAGCATAGCCAAAGGCGAAAGCAACGCTTTTAATGAAAGTATGGGAATGAAATAAGTATGCAGGACACTTTTCCTATACATACCGATGATAAGCCTGGCCGCACATTGCGTATGAACGGCCGGGACTATCTCTTCTTTTCAGGCTATGCCTATCTGGGCATGAACCATGTACCTGCGTTTACTGATCTGGTAAAAGAGGGCATCGAAAAATACGGACTGTCTTTCCCTTCTTCCCGTATATCCAATACCCGGCTTTCTTTATTTGAAGCAATGGAGCAGTTGCTCAGCAGCATAACAAACCAGCAGGCTACGGTGTGTATGGCCTCAGGTTTTAGCGCCGGTACGCTGGCCAACACTTTGCTTTCGCCTGCGGTGCTGGCTGCACCAGGTACCCACCCGGCTGTTTATAAAGGTGTTTCCCCTCTACCAGATGAAAGCAGCTGGCAGGTTGCTGTGCACACAGCAGCAGGAAAAGCCCCTACCGCTTTTGTAGCAGATGCAGTGAATATATTCCAACCCGGTATACGGGATTTCAGTTTTCTGAAAGGGCTGGATTCCGTTACAGCACTTATTGATGATTCGCATGGTATAGGTATTACGGGCATTGATGGCAGTGGTGTAACAGGCACATTGCCGCATGGGCCTGCTTATATTATTACCTATAGTTTGTCCAAAGCCTTTAACCTGGTGGGGGGCGCCATTAGTTGCAGCCAGGAGCAAGCCAGTCAATTAAGAAGCCTTCCGGAGTATACTGCCGCCACCTCCCTTTCGCCTGCTTATGTATATGCTTTTATACAAGGCCAACCGCTTTATCAGCAGCAGCGCAAACAATTGCTGCATAACATGCAGCTGTTTGCACAAATGACAGCCTCTATACCCGGTATACTGCACCACCCGCAGCTGCCTGTGTTTGTATTACCAGATACAGTAAGTGAGCAGCTGCTGCTGGAGCGGCATATAATTATATCATCCTTTGCCTACCCTACACCAGAGAGTAAAAAAATAAAGCGCGTTGTAATTAACGCGCTTCATACAGAGCAGGATTTGCAGCAGCTGGCTACTACCCTGCATCAGCTTTCAGGTTCCTGATTATTTATCACCGTAAATTTCCACCGCTGTTTCTCCGTTGGCTTTAATATACCCGCGGTACATGCCTTTGGTATTAAAGGGCATGGCAATATTGCCTTTATTGTCTACTGCTATTAATCCACCATCACCGCCCATAGCGGGCAGTTGTTTATAAATCATTTCACCCGTAGCCTGCTGTAAGGTTTCATTGGCCAGTTCCATCCGGTCGCTTACACTTTTGGCCATTACCAGCCGTATAAAATACTCACCCCAGCCGGTACAGCTGATGGCGCAGGTGGCGTTACTGGCATACGTTCCCGCACCTATAACCGGTGCATCGCCAATGCGGCCGTATTTTTTATTGGTCATACCGCCTGTGCTGGTAGCAGCCGCCAGGTTGCCTTTGGTATCCAGCGCCACGGCACCTACGGTACCATATTTATAATCGCGGTTGCCGGGTTGTTTCAGCAGCGTGTTAGCACTATCATGGTCCAGCCGGCTTTTAACCGAATCCAGCTGCCGGGCTTTCAGCAATCCCTTCCATCTATCTTCTGTAAAAAAATAAGCAGGGTCTACAATAGTGCACCCATTAGCGGCCGCAAACTTTTCGGCACCCTTACCCGCCATCATTACATGCTCGCTTTTATCCATTACTGCGCGTGCCGCAGTAACGGGGTTTTTAACCGTAGTAATGCCTGCCACCGATCCGGCCTTGCGGGTGCTGCCATCCATAATAGCCGCATCCATTTCATTTTTACCTTCGTTGGTAAAAACAGCGCCTTTACCGGCGTTAAACAGCGGATTGTCTTCCATTACCTTTACTGCCGCTTCCACGGCATCCAGTGCATTGCCGCCCTGTTTCAGTATTTTATTGCCTGCTTCCAGTGCCTCGTTGAGGCCCTTTTTATAAGCAGCCTCTTTCTGTGGGGTCATCTGCTCTTTTAAAATGGTACCGGCACCACCGTGAATAACCAGTACATAGTTGTTGCGGGTACTGGTTGTTTGCGCCTGGCTGCGCATGTATACGAACAAAACCAGCACCAGAAACGTTACCTTTTGGCCTATTGTATATTTCATTTATAAAACCTTTTATCAATTTTATCATTGCTAACCACCATCACACCTCTCCTATCTCCCCGCTTATCATTATTTTTACCACTCAAATCAGGTAGCTTCTGAAGAAATTCCTTAAAATAACCGGTCGTATTCTGTTATCGCTTGTGGCATTTGTGTTGCTGGCCTGGTTGCTGTTACAAACAGAAACGGTGCAGAACATCATTGTTCGCAAGGTAACCGCCCGCCTTTCTAAAGACCTGAAAACAGAAGTACGTATTGACCATGTGAGCCTCACCTTTTTTAACAAAATGAACCTGGAGGGTACACTGGTAAGAGACCTGCATAAAGATACACTGCTGTATGCCGGTAAACTGAAAGTACGTATTACTGACTGGTTTTTCTGGAAAAGCCGCGCAGATTTAAAATATGTGGGGCTGGAAGACGCCGTTATTTACACCAACCGGAAAGACAGTGTATGGAACTACCAGTTTATTGCCGATCATTTTGCCTCATCTGATACCACCAGTAAAAAGAAAAAAGGGGGAGGCCTTGCGCTGAACCTGAAAAAGGTAGACCTGAAGAATGTAAACTACATTAGTAACGACCTGTGGGTGGGCGAGCGTATGCAGGTAAAACTGGGTACCCTGCTGCTGGATGCAGATAAGATTGACTTTGCCCGTGGCACTTACCAGGTAAATGATATAACGGTAGACAAGCCTTATTTTACCATACAGGATTTTGATGGCCTGCGGCCACCTAAAAAAACAGGCGTTGCCGTACCAGATACAGGCATGTATTTTAATGCCGGGGACATACTGGTGCAGGCAGGGCGTATAAAAATTACCAACGGCTTTTTTTCTATAGGCAAGCAAAAGCCCAATTCAGACCCAGGTTGGTTTGATGGGTCTAATATTGTGTTCTCCGATATTAACACGCTTATTACCGGTTACACCTTTATTAAAGATACTATGCGCGCCAATATCAATATTGCCGCAAAAGAAAGATCGGGCCTGGATGTAAAACAGCTGAAAGCACAGTTTCGCTTTACGCCGCAGATTATGGAGTTTGCCAAACTGGACCTGCGTACCAATAAATCGCGCGTGCATAATTACTATGCAATGAAGTATCGTGATTTTAACGATGACATGGGAGAGTATATTGACAGTGTGGTAATGGATGCACGCTTTAACGGTTCGGAAGTACACTCTGATGATATTGCTTATTTTGCCCCCGAACTACGTACCTGGCATAAACAGGTAACCATGAGCGGCCGGTTTAACGGTTCAGTAGCCAACTTTAATGTAAAAGACCTTTTTATACGTGGTGGTGATGCCACTTATCTGTCGGGCGATTTTGCCATGAAGGGATTGCCGGATATAGACAATACCAACATTACGCTTACCAAAGGAACGGTGCAGACCAACTATGCCAATGCCAGCTTCTGGCTGCCGCCCTTGCGGGAAGTAACCTCACCCAACCTGAAAGCGCTGGGCAATGTGTTGTTTAAAGGCGACTACACCGGCACCATTCACCACTTTACCACCACCGGTAATGTAAGTACCAGCCTGGGAGGGTTTTATACCAATACCACGCTGAAGCTGCCCATAAAGGGCGAGCCTGCTTACACCGGCACCTTGGTTACCCAACAGTTTAACCTGGGCCGTTTTATTGATGAGCCGTTGATTGGCAGGGTTAGTTTTAATGGTAAAGTAGCAGGTACCAGCTTTGATCTGGATAAACTGAAAACCACGCTGGACGGCTCGTTCAGCCAGTTTGAGTTTAATAATTATGCTTACAGCGATCTGTTGTTTAACGGCGATATTCAGAAAAAACATTTCAACGGAGAGTTTAAAGCCAACGACCCCAATTTTGACTTTACCAGTCAGATTCAGATTGACCTGAATGATTCTGTACCGCATGTAAACGTACTGGGCGATCTTGCCAAATCGAACCTGAAAGCCCTCCATTTTGCTAACCAGGATTTCCGGCTTACCGGCCTGTTTGACCTTGACTTTTATGGTCTGGATATTGATGCCTTTATGGGATCGGCCAAACTATTAAACGCCAGTCTGGTACACGACAGTACCCGGTTAAGTTTTGACTCGCTGCTGGTAACTGCTAACTACGATACCGCCAACAGAAGGGTGTTAACCGTTAGCAGTAATGAATTTGATGTACGGGTACGCGGCCAGTATAAACTGATGGATTTACCCAACAGCTTTCAGCTGTTTCTGAATAAATATTTCCCTTCTTACTTTAAGGCGCCCGAGGTTACGCCTAAAAACCAGCGTTTCCTGGTTTCGTTACAAACACGCGATTTTGAAAGTTATACCCGGGTTTTAGACCCCAAATTATCGGGGTTGAACAACGCCTTGTTAATAGGAGGTATTAACACGCAGGATTCAGGTGTATTTTACCTGCGAACCGATATTCCGTTTATAAAGTACGACAACTATAAACTGGAGAATGCGCGTATACAGGGCCGTGGTGATTCTATTAAACTGAAGCTTACGGGTGAAGTGGGTAAAGTATTTATAGGTGATAGCCTTTTCTTCCCCAATACCACGCTCAACATTCAATCTGAAAAAGACCATTCCGCCATTGCTATTAAAACCAGCGCCAATAGTACACTCAACAATGCAGAACTGAATGCAGATGTGTATACACTGGAAGATGGGGTGCGTATTAACTTTCAACCTTCTTCGTTTGTAGTGAACGATAAAAACTGGATACTGGAGAAAGAAGGTGAACTGGTTATAAGGCAGAATTTTGCTTCAGCCAGAAACGTGCGCTTTACCCAGGGCTTTCAGGAAATGACGGTGGAAACAGAAGAGGTGGAAGGCACCAATAACAGCACGCTGGTATTAAAGCTGAAAGATGTAAACCTGGGTGACTTTACGCCCCTGTTTACCAAGCAGCCCCGCCTGGAAGGTATCGCCAATGGCAGCATACACATGCACGACTTTTTTGGCAGGTTTAAACTGGAAGGTGATATTAAGGCCGATCAGTTTCGTTTAAATGATGACTCTGTAGGTGTGGTATTACTGAAAGGTGGTTTTAACAGCACTACAGGTATGGCAGACTTCTCGGTTAAATCAGACAATGCCACTTACAAGCTGTCTGCCAGTGGTACCTATAATACCAAAGACTCCTCCGGTGCGCCCATGGAAATTGAAACAGATTTACAGGAGGCTAAGGTTACCATATTAAATCAACTGCTGGAAGGTTTGTTCAGTAACATAACCGGTGTAGCCAGCGGCAAACTGCGCATAAGCGGCAACCCCAATTCGCCACAGCTACTGGGCAGTGTAACCCTGCGTAAAGGTGGGCTGAAGGTGGATTATACACAGGTGTATTATTACATAGACAGCGCCTTTATCCGCTTTGAAGAAGACGGCATTAACTTTGGCCAGTTTGGTGTACGGGATATACGTAATAACCGCGGTATAGTACGCGGCAAACTATATGAACGCGGTTTTAATAACATGCGGTTTGATTTTGACATGAGCACGGTTAAGCTGTTGCTACTGGATACCAGGGCAAAAGACAACCAGCAGTTTTATGGCAGAGCCATAGGTAAGGCTACCCTTAGCCTGAAAGGGCCTATGGATAACATGCGTATGGCTATAACGGGTGAGGTAAATGATACTACACATATTTTCATTCCCAGCTCGGTAAGTAAAGAAACCGCCGATGCTGATTTTATTGTGTTTAAAAGATATGGTACGGAGGTACAGCAGATAAGCAGCAACAGCTCTACCAAACTAAGCATTGATCTGGACCTTACCGCCAACAACCAGGCTACGATAGATGTAATACTGGACGAGCTAACCGGTGATGTTATTACCGCTACCGGTAATGGACGCCTGCAAATAAATGTACCTGCCACAGGCGCCCTGAGCATGAAGGGCCGTTATAACGTGGAAAGCGGTTTATACAATTTCAACTTTCAGTCGTTTATACGCAAACCATTTATACTGTTACCTAACGCAGGCAGCTTTATTGAGTGGAACGGCGACCCTTACAATGCCATATTAAATATAGACGCCCAGTATATAGCAGAACGCGTTACCCTGAATGAGTTACTGAGCAACCAGGCTTTAAACCTAAGTACCAACAAAGGCTCGCTGATGGGCTACCGTGGTGAGGTGTTTGTAATAGCTGAACTGAGAGGTAAACTGAGCCGCCCGGATATCGGCTTTAAAATAGACTTCCCCCCTAACAGCGTTGTTAAAAATGACAATGACCTGCAACTACTGCTGAACAGGATTGAAAACGAGCCCAATGAAATGCTGAAGCAGGTAACCTACCTGATAGTATTTGGCTCTTTTGCACCCTATGGTGAAGCCCGTACAGGTGCCAATGCAGGTGCTATTGGCTTAAACACCATTTCGGCTGTGGTAACTGCAGAGTTAAACAAGCTGGTTTCTAACTTTCTGTATAAGATTACCGGCGATAAAAGCCTGAATTTTGATGTAGGTACCAGTTATTACAGCAGCGCCAGCCTGTTTGGTAACACGGAAACCGGCAACAGCAAGCTGGACCGGCAGAATATTACCCTTAAAGTAAATAAAAGCCTGCTGGATGGAAAGCTGATAGTAACATTCGGTAGCGATCTGGATTTTAATTTATCTGCCACCCAGGCGGCACAATCCGGTAATTTTCAGTGGCTTCCGGATATACGGGTAGAAATTGTACTATCCCGCGACCGCAAACTGCGCGCAGTAGTGTTTAACAAAAGCAGTATGGATGTAGGCTCTGGTAACGCCGTAGGCATTGGCCGTCGTAACCGCCAAGGTGTGAGTATCAGCTACACCCGTGACTTTGAAAAAATCTTTGGCAACAAGCCTAAACAGCAGAAGGTACCTAAACCTTAAGTTTTTCAAATTCGGCAAGGCCGGTTTGAATATTTTCTAATTCATCTCACTTACGGGGGTATAAAATAACATAATCGCAACCAAAAGCGCGACCGGTTGAATATTATCGAATTTCGGGCACCCTTCAAAAACAAACAACCGTAAGCTTTTCGTTTACTTTGTTAGTCTAAACATACAAATTGCCATGTCTTCGATTTCTATTTTATCCGCGCCAATATCCTTCCTGCAGGAAGAAGGGATAGATGCCCCCGCTATCCATTATCAGCTTACCGCCAGTGAACTTACCCAGGATGCCCTGCAAAGACAGGAAGGTGTATTAAACGATACCGGCGCTTTATGCATTAATACCGGAGAATTTACCGGTCGCAGCCCCAAAGACAAGTTTATAGTAAAAGATAATATTACCAGCGAGGCAGTAAACTGGAACGATTTTAACCAGCCTATAGAAGAATCCGGGTTTTTACAGCTACAGAACGATGTAATTGCGTATCTGAACCAGCGTAGCGAATTATGGGTAAGAGACAGCTATGCCTGCGCCACTCCTGCCTTCCGGCTTAACCTGCGTATAATAACCGAAACCGCTTCGGCCAATTTGTTTGCATCCAATATGTTTTTACGCCCGGCAGAAGACGATCTGGAATTTTTTAAACCGCAGTGGCAGATATTTCATGCGCCCGGTTTTAAAGCCAACCCCAAAATACATGGCACACGCCAGCACAACTTTGCGGTGATTTCTTTTACCCACCAGGTTATTTTAATTGGTGGCACCGGTTATACAGGAGAAATAAAGAAAGGCGTATTTACCGTACTTAACTTTTTACTGCCCAGATTTAAAAATACGCTGAGTATGCACTGTAGCGCCAACAAGGGTAAACAGGGAGATATTGCCTTATTCTTTGGCTTGAGTGGTACCGGTAAAACCACACTGAGTGCCGACCCTGCCCGCAAACTGATAGGTGATGATGAGCATGGCTGGAACCACAACCACATTTTTAATTTTGAAGGCGGCTGTTATGCAAAATGTATAGGACTGGATGAAGAAAAGGAACCAGATATTTTTCACGCCATCAAACCCGGCGCGCTGCTGGAAAACATTGTTTTTTATCCAGGTACAGAGCAGGTAGACTTCTGTAATCTTTCTATTACAGAAAATACCCGCGTAAGCTATCCCCTGCATTATATACCTGGCGCGGTAGAACCCAGTATAGGCAATATACCATCGCATATTTTCTTTTTAACCTGCGATGCGTATGGTGTATTACCGCCTATAAGCAGGCTTACACCTGCCCAGGCAATGTACCAGTTTATAAGTGGCTACACCGCTAAAGTTGCTGGCACAGAAGCAGGTGTTACCGAACCCAAATCTACCTTCAGCGCATGTTTTGGTGCGCCGTTTATTCCGTTACACCCGGCTGTTTATGCTGATATGCTGGGGCAGAAATTAAAAGAGAACGAAGTAACCGTATGGCTGGTAAACACCGGATGGACGGGTGGTGGCTATAGCACCGGCCAGCGCATGCCCTTACGGCATACCAGGGCTATGATAACAGCCGCATTAAATGGCAACCTGGATAATATGCCGTTTGAAAAAATGCCGTTTTTTGGTTTGGATATACCGAAACAATGCCCCGGCGTGCCTACAGAATTATTAAATCCACGCAGCACATGGGCTGATGTAACTGCCTACGATACAGCTGCAAACAAGCTGGCGCAGGAATTCAGAAGCAATTTTGCGAAGTATGCAGACCGTGTTTCTTCTGAAATTTTAGCCGCTTCGCCCTTGGAAGATTGAAATATGTTAACTACATTTAACAACTCAAATTTTCAAAAACTTCTGAAAATTTACGAAAGGCCTCTTCGATTGCTTCGACATACAAAACTCCACCATTCAAGGTGGAGTTTTCATTTTCAGCAGGTTACACATGCAAAAGCAGTCACTTCTTTTTCTCACCAGCCAGCAGGAGATTTTGCACAGAGAACTTCTAAATGTAATCAGCCAACTTCTGATTTCCCCGCCAGGGTTATCGCCCTGCTATAAACAACTTTTAAATGCCACCGGCGGGTTGTAAATTTTCTTCGCAAAGCTGCTTTTTCTCCCCAGAGGGTTTATAATTATCATCCTGCAACTTCTGTTTACCATGCCATAACTTTTTGATGTTATCAAACAACTTCTAAATCATACCAGAAGGTTGTAAATTTTACTCCTAAAGCTGGGCGATACCATTTATAAGTTGTGAAATTCCGCCCGAAAGTTCCTGGATTACATGCTAAAGCTTGCGTATTCCATCCTAAAGTTCTGAGATTACCTCCTGAAGCTGAGAGGCGTTTCCCTAAAGCTGAAAGCTGCTTCCCTAAAGCTTTGGGGTTTCATCTTAAAGCCGGAAGCTGCTTTTTAGAAGCTTATAGATGCAGCCAGCCAGCAGGGCCATGAAACCAGCCATCTGTAAAATGATATCTGCCAGCAGGCCGCCTGGCTTAAAAAACGCGCTGAGAGGGAAGAATAGGCCTTACGCAACCGTTTTTCAGCCGATAAAAGGTTAAAGCGGCTGCGGTAGACACCGCGCCGCTTATGTCCATATCAACCCTATTAAAAAAACAGCGCTACTTGCTGTGGCCCGGCTCCCCGATAACCAGCTACAGCAAATACACAGAACTAAGAATCAGTATTTTATAAAGATTTTCGCAAGCAATTCACAGCAGTAAATTAGATTTGGCTATAATGTTTACTTTGCCAAATCTAGCCCCCGGCTTATCAAAAAAACAGAGCAGTTATACTCATTTTCAACCGGGTATAAACACTCAAATAGGGCTATTTTTGTGCATATAGCATACATACTGCGTTATTAAATATATTACTACTGTTAATGAGTACAAGCAGCAGACCATCCGGGAAGTTTTCTTTCATCTTCTCCATAACATTCTTATGGCTCTGCAGTATATGTACCCTTACCGTTAAGGCACAAAACCAGTACACCCGGGATAGTTCGGTGGTATTTACGTTATTAAGGGAAGGGCAGCATATAGCCGATACCGCCCCCACCCGCGCCTTTACCCTGTATGCACAGGCTTTAGAACACAGCCGGCAAATACAGTTTGTGCCGGGTATGATAGCTGCTTTAACCCAAACCGGTACCTGGTATTTTGGCAGCGATATAGACAAGGCTATTTTGTACGGCAACCAGGCACTACAACTGTACGAGAAACAAGACCTGCGCAATATTAACCTGAAAGCCCCTATTGATCTGTTACTGGCAGAAGCCTATGATGAAAAGGGCAAACATGACTCTTCTGCTTATTTCTTTTACCGGCTAAGTGATGAAATTGAGAGCGGGCATATACAGGACGCGGCTTTTGAAATTAAAACTTACATAAAGCTGATTGTATTCTGGGGGCATTTAAACTACGAACCCGAATCTATAAAGTATACTTCGCAGCAATATGTGCAAAAAGCGGTGGCTATTGCTTCGCGGTTACCTGAAAATGACTATAACCGATATAATATCCATTTCCTGCAGGGCTTATACTACCATAGTATTAAGCAGTTCGATTCGGCCAGGTATTGTTTTGAAGAATACCTGGTAAAACGGAAGGGCCTGAATTTGCCCCGCCGTATATCTACCCTGCTTAATATAGCCGATACGTATCTGATGCAGAACCGGCCGGTTGAAGCGTTGGGGTATATTGAAAAAGTGCGCGACCTGCGTAACAATCCGGACTATAAAGTATCGCTGGCTTTTTTTCTGGGCGCGGCAGACTTTATGCGTGCCAGCGCCTTTTTTCAGCAGCATAAATACCCGGAATGTATAACGCTGCTGCAGGATTACCTATCGGATGTAAACGGGCATGGCAAATTGCGAAGGCCCGATGTAGTAGAAGCCCACCGCATGCTGAGTGAGTGCTACGAAAACCTGGGGCAGTATAAAAAGGCGCTGGAGCATAATAAAATTCATATACGCTTACACGATAGCCTGGTACAGAAAGACAAGCTGGAAATGATTAACCGGCTGGAAATGCGCTTTCGCATTGCCCAGAAAGATAAAGAGCTGGCCGTGCAGCAACTTACGCTTACCGAGGCACAGAACAACGTACGCCGAAAGAACTTCTGGATAGGTATTATATCTGTAATAGCCGCGGGGCTGGCTGCCATATTTATTTTATGGCAACGCAACAGCCTGCACAAGCAACGGCTGCAACAGGAAAAAATAAATGGCTTTCAGCAACAGATGGAAATTACCCGCCTGAACGCTACTATTTCCGGTGAAGAACAGGAGCGTAAAAGACTGGCGCGTGAGCTGCACGATGGCATTGGCGGCATACTGGCAGCTGCCCGTATTAATTTTGAACTGGCAGGCAGAAAGCAGGAAATACGGGAAGAGCGCGATTTTTCCGGTGGTTTAAAACTGCTGGAAGAAGCCTCTGTTGAGTTGCGGAAAACAGCGCATAACATGCTGCCCGATGTACTGGAAAACAAAGGCCTGTTGCAAGCCATCCGCTCGTTCTGTTACAAAATGGGCCACAACGCCAGTACTGAATTTATTTTTCAGCATTATGGCACGGAGAAACGATTCAACACTATTTTTGAGCTGGGAGTTTACCGTGTTGTTCAGGAGCTGATACATAACATACTGAAACATGCACAGGCAGCGCACGCTGTAGTGCAGATGGAGTATACAGATAATGGCCTTACTATAACCATTGAAGATGATGGCATAGGCATGCCTGAAAGCAATACGGAAAAGCCCCATGGTATTGGGCTTACCAATATTTACCACCGGGTAAGAAGCATTGGTGGCACTGTTGATATACAAAGCAGCGCCCATCAGGGCACCAGCATTTACCTGGAGTTTGAAACGGCCCCCGAACTAACAAACAGCATATGATTAAAGTTGCCATTACCGATGATCAGGCCATTGTACGCTATGGCGTGGGTAGAATACTGGAAGAAGAGCAGGGTATTGTGGTTACAGGTGTTTATACGGGTGGCGATAGTCTGCTTGCCGGGTTAACACAAAGCCAGCCGGATGTACTGCTGCTGGATATTCAGATGCCCGGAAAAAACGGAATAGAGCTGGCCGGTATTATCAGCAAACAATATCCCTTTGTACACATTATAGCGCTTACCAATATAGACTCGCCCGAGCAGGCCAGAGATATGTTGCAACAAGGTTGCCTGGGCTATTTATTAAAAGATACGGAACCACGTGTACTGGTAGAAGCTATTAAAACGGTAAACAGAGGTGAGCAGTTTATTTACGATGAACTGAAGAAGCAGTTACTGAATCTGCTTTCGCAAAACCAGGACAATATTATTACCCGCCGCGAAAAAGAAGTACTGCATTTAATAGTGGAAGGCTTTACCAATCAGCAGATTGCCGATCAGCTATTTCTTAGCCTGCGTACAGTAGAAAACCATCGCAACAGGCTGCTGCAGAAGCTGGGTGTAAAAAATACTGCAGCGCTGGTAAAACTGGCGCTGCAGAAAAAATTGGTACAGTAGTTAAAGGGCTTAAAACAAGCCGAACAGCATACCATCTACTTTACTGATGATATCGCCCAGGTCTTCTTCCTTTTCTACAAATTTGTTTTTATCAACATCAATTACCAGCACCGGGCCTTCATTGTAGCTGTCAATCCATTTGTTGTATAAATCGTTCAGCTTTTTAAGATAGTCCAGCCGTATGTTTTCTTCGTATTCCCTGCCGCGCTTCTGAATCTGCCCTACCAGGGTGGGTACAGAAGCCTTCAGGTAAATCAACAAATCTGGCGGCTGCACCATGGATTTGAGCGTTTGAAAAAAGTCGTAATAATTCTCGAAATCCCGCTTGCTCATCAACCCCATTTCGTGCAGGTTGGGCGCAAAAATATTGGCATCCTCGTAAATGGTTCTGTCCTGAATTACGGTTTCGGTACCACGATGAATTTCCAGCAACTGTGTAAGCCTGCTGTTTAAAAAGTATATCTGCAGGTTAAAACTCCACCTGGGCATGTCTTCATAAAAGTCCATCAGGTACGGATTATGATCCACATCCTCAAACTGGGGAATCCACCGGTAGTGTTTACTGAGAATTTCGGTAAGTGTAGTTTTACCGGCACCGATATTGCCGGCAACTGCCACGTGTTTGGGTTTGTTGGTTTTAACCATTCAGGGAATGATTTACTGTTGAAAAGATGTGGTTGCAAAAGGTCATACACGCATTAGCAAATTCCGCGCCGTTACAGGTAATTAACCCCAACTGCATTGCGTACGGCATCCAGCGTAGCTGCCGCACTTACCCTTGCCTTTTCAGCACCGTTTTTCATAATACGCGCCAAGTATTCCTTATCCGCCTGCATTGCAGCGGCCTTTTCGCGAATAGGCGACATAAACTTCACCATATCTTCCGCCAGTTGCTTTTTCATATCGCCGTAACGGATGCTGCAACCATTAAACGCTGCTTCGTAGTGCTGCAGTACATCTTCTGTACTAACCAGCTTCATCAGCGTAAACATATTTTCAATATAATCCGGCTTCTGCGAATCGGGCTCCGTAGGGCCGCTATCCGTTTTGGCTTTCATTATTTTTTTTCTGATCAGGTCATCATCATCCGCCAGGTACAGGGTAGCCATCTGGTTTTCGCTCTTGCTCATTTTCCCGGTACCGTCCAGGCTCATAATTTTTACCAGCTGCGTGCCGTAGTTAAACGCATGCGGTGCAGGAAACACATCGCCATAACGGTGGTTAAAACGCTCGGCAAAATTGCGGGCCATTTCAATATGCTGCTCCTGATCTTTACCTACCGGAACTTTTACCGCGCGATGTACCAGAATATCCGCTGCCATTAATACCGGATAAGTCAATAAACCTGCGTTTACATTTTCCGGGTTCAGGCGCACTTTATCTTTAAACGTGGTGGTCTTTTCCAGCTCACCTTTATAAGCCAGCATATTTAAATACAGGTACAACTCAGAAATTTCGCGTACATCGCTCTGCACATATAACGCTACTTTTTCGGGGTCCAGGCCGCATGCAATGTTTTCTGCAATTACGCGGTGTACACTGTTTTTCAGTTCTTTGGTATCGGGGTGTGTAGTGAGGCTATGCCAGTCGGCCACAAAAAAATAACATTCATACTCATCCTGCATGCGAACATAGTTGCGCATAGCGCCAAAATAATTGCCCAGGTGTAAAAAGCCTGTAGGGCGAATACCGCTTAATACTACTTCCTTACTCATAGGGCGCGAAGATAGAATGTTATTTGAATTTCTGATTTTTCCATTAACTTTTACGCCGTTATGATTCGTTTTACTGCTACCATACATCAGTTTGAAGAAAAAGGAGACAAAACCGGCTGGACCTATATTGAAATTCCGGCCGATCTGGCACAGGAACTGAAACCCGGCAATAAAAAAGCCTTTCGGGTGAAGGGCAGGCTGGATAAGTATGCTTACGCCGGATTAAGCCTGGTGCCTATGGGCGGAGGCAACTTTATACTGGCTTTAAACGCTGAAATACGAAAAGGTATTCGTAAGAAAAAAGGCGCCATGCTGGAAGTGCAAATAGCAGAAGATAAAACCTTTGCCATAGTAATGCCGGAAGATTTGCAGGAATGCCTGGCAGATGAGCCGAAAGCGCAGGAGGCTTTTGAAAAGCTTGCCCCATCGCACCGCAACTATTACATTAAATGGATTGACAGCGCCAAAACGGAAGCTACCCGCACCAAACGCATTGTTATGACGGTGGAAGCCTTGCGCAATAATATGTCGTACGGTGAAATGCTGCGGGCCGAAAGCGAAAAGCGGAAGGCATAAAAATGTAAATCACCGATATTTGCAGTATTGAGTAACGAATAACGAAAGATACATTAGCGCGTCAAACTCCATACTGGATTCTCCTATTGAATATCTGAAGGGTGTAGGCCCTTTAAAGGGAGATATGCTGCGGAAAGAACTGAATATATTCACCTTCCGCGATTTGCTGGAACACTTTCCCCTCCGGCACATAGATAAAACACAGGTAAACCTGATTAACGAGATTAACCCCGAAACAGAATTTATTCAGGTGGCGGGTACCCTTGTTGACAGTACTATTATAGGAGAAAAAAGAGGCAAGCGGCTGGTAGCCCGCATACGCGATAAAAGCGGCATACTGGAACTAACCTGGTTTCAGGGCATAACCTGGGTACAAAAAAGCCTGCTGCCGGGTAAAGACTACCTGATATATGGCCGGTGCGGCTTTTTTAACGGTCGCCCGCAAATGACGCACCCGGAAATGGAACTGCTGGCCAGCGTAAAAAGTGCCGGTAAAAACTTTCTGGAGCCCATTTACCCTTCTACCGAAAAGCTGAAAGCCAGAAGTTTAAATGGCAGGCAACTGGGCACACTTACCAGCGTGCTGTTGCCTCAGGTGGCAGAGCGGGATATACCCGAAAACCTACCCGCCCCGTTATTGCAGCAGCTGAAAATGCCTTCGCGCTACCGCGCGTATTGTGATATACATTTTCCTAAATCGCCTCAGGACTACCAGGCGGCGGTAAGACGGCTGAAATTTGAAGAACTGTTTATAGCACAGATACGCCTGGCGCTGATAAAACTGCAACGCCACCGTTACAGCCGGGGTGTGGTGTTTGAAAAGGTAGGCGATATTTTCACGCATTTCTACAATCATGTGCTACCCTTTCAGCTCACCGGCGCACAAAAGCGGGTGCTGAAAGAGATCAGGCAGGACACTGCCCGTGGCAAACAAATGAACCGCCTGGTACAGGGCGATGTAGGAAGCGGCAAAACCATTGTGGCTTTGTTAACCATGCTGCTGGCGGCTGACAATGGCTACCAGAGCTGCCTGATGGCGCCTACCGAAATACTATCTCAGCAACACTATCAGGGTTTAACGGCCTTACTGAAAGATTTACCGGTTACCATGCGCCTGCTTACCGGCAGCACTAAAGCAGCCGAGCGCAGAAAAGTACTGGCTGGCCTGGCAGATGGTAGTATACAAATGGTGGTAGGCACCCATGCGGTTATTGAAGAAAGTGTGCAGTTTCAAAACCTGGGGCTGGCCATTGTAGATGAGCAGCATCGGTTTGGTGTGGCCCAACGCGCCAAACTGTGGCAAAAAGCCACTATACCGCCCCATGTGCTGGTGATGACGGCCACCCCTATTCCGCGTACACTGGCTATGACGGCCTATGGCGATCTGGATTACAGCGTAATGGACGAATTACCACCCGGCAGGCAACCCATTACCACGGTACACCGTAATGAAATGCAGCGGGCAGGTGTAATGGATTTTATACGAACCGAAATAGCCAAAGGCAGACAAGCCTACATTATATATCCGCTGATTGAAGAAAGCGAGAAACTGAGCTATGAAGATCTGATGCAGGGGTACGAGCAGGTAAAAAGCTTTTTTCCCGAGCCGAAGTATTACATAAGCATGGTACATGGCCGGCAACCGCCAGAACAGAAGGAAGCTAATATGCAACGTTTTGTAACCGGCGATACCCATATTATGGTGAGTACTACCGTAATTGAGGTGGGTGTAAACGTACCCAACGCTTCGGTAATGGTTATAGAAAGCACGGAAAAATTTGGATTATCCCAATTACATCAGCTTCGCGGGCGGGTGGGCAGAGGTAGCGAAAAAAGCTTTTGCATACTTTTAACAGGAGAACGGGTAAGCAAAGATGCCCGGGAACGTATCAAGATAATGTGCGCGACCAACGATGGCTTTAAAATTGCCGAGAAAGACCTGGAACTTCGTGGCCCCGGCGATATTGAGGGTACCAGACAAAGCGGCATGCTTAACTTTAAGCTGGCAAGTCTGATAAACGATAAGGCCATTCTGGAATCGGCAAAAAAATATGCGCAACTGTTGCTGGAACAGGACCCGGATATGACTTCGGCAGATAATTTGCCGTTAAAAAGTCATCTCCTTGCGAAAGAGGGAAAAACCTCCTGGAGCAAAATATCCTGACAACATTTTAGGCTTTTTTTTCGTTATTTATATTATATCTTATACAAAAATCGTTCAGCTTGAAAACCTTTACCAGATTATCTCCCTTGCTGGCGCTGCTTATGCTGCTGCAATCAGTTGCGCATGCGCAGGATTTTGAGTTTGTTGAAAACAAGGGGCAGTGGAACAGCAAAGTAAAGTTTAAAGGCAGCCTGAGTTCCGGAGCGTTTTTTTTGCAGGAAACCGGGTATAAGATACTGCTGAACAATTCCGAAGATGTACAAAAGCTTGCTGAATATTATAGTGGCCACCGCCACAACGAAACACCCGGTAACGGTAACCCCGGCGGAGGGGGTAAACCAGGTGGTGGAAGCCATGTAGGAATACCGGTAGCTACCCGCACATCCTCCGGTTCCACCGGTTCTGATGCACTCACCGTACGTTCACATGCCTATGAAGTGGTTTTTGCAGGCGCTTCTGAACACCCGCAGATTGTTCCGGATAAACCAGTAGATTCTTACTACAACTATTTTATAGGAAAAGATTCCAGCCAATGGGCGGGCGACTGTAAAATATACCAGGCTGTTTTGTACAAAAACATTTACCCCAATATTGACGTACGTTACTATACCGACAATGGTAAACTGAAATACGACATTATTGTAAACCCGGGCGGTAATGTAAATGACATTGTGCTGCAGTTTAACGGTGCGGACAAAGTGAGTGTGCAAAAAGGTAGTTTACAGGTACAAACGTCGGTAGGTAATGTAACCGAATTAAAGCCCTATACCTATCAGCTGGCCAATACCGGCCGTGCAGAGGTAGAAGCCGGCTATCAGGTAAAAGATAATACGGTAAGATTTAAAGTAGCAGCACATGCAGCAGATGCAACCCTGGTAATTGACCCCTCGTTGATATTTTCCACTTTTTCGGGTAGTAGTGCAGATAACTGGGGCTTTTCTGCAACTTATGATGGTGCAGGCAACCTGTATGGTGCCGGTATTGTGTTTGCCAATCAATACCCGGTTAGCAATGGAGCCTTTCAAACTACCTGGGGCGGTGGCGACCAGTCTGACAATGGTGGCCCGTGCGATATTGCCCTTATGAAGTTTAACCCCAGCGGGCGTAACAGAATATACGGCACTTATATTGGTGGCACCAAAGGCAACGAACAGCCACACAGTATGATTGTAGATAATGCCGGTAACCTGGTAATAGCAGGGCGTACCACTTCCAGCGATTTTCCTACTACCCTGGAAACCTATGGCGCCGGAGGCAGTTACGACATTTTTATTATGAAGCTCAACAGCACCGGTAGCGCCATGTTATCCAGCCGCAAGTTTGGCGGTAGCGGCAGCGACGGTGTAAATATTCAGCCCAAATACCCCACCACCGCAGGCTCTTTATCTACCCGGCGGAACTATGGCGATGATGCAAGAAGTGAAGTGATTGTGGATGCAGCCAATAATATTTATTTCACCTCACAAACCCGCTCAACCGGCGCAGGAGGCACTACTGCCTTCCGTACTTCTGCAGGCGCGTTTCAACCCACTTTTGGTGGTGGCACCCAGGATGCAGTGCTTATTAAAACAGCGCCAGATCTGAATGTACTTTTCAGTTCCTTTTTAGGGGGTAATGGCGATGATGCAGGTTTTGTACTGGCATTACATCCCGTAACCAATGATATTTATGTAGCAGGCGCTACCGGCAGCAACAACTTTCCGGGTGTTGGCAATGGCAGTGTTATTTCCAACAGCTATAACGGAGGCGATTGTGATGGCTTTGTAAGCATAGTAAACAATACCGGCACCACCCTTATCAAAAGTTCGTACTTTGGTACCAACGGACACGATCTGCTTTTCGGTATTCAATTCGACCGGTTTGCTTATCCTTATATAATGGGTACCACCACGGGTACCTGGCCGGTAATGAATGCCGCTTTTTCGCAGGCAGGTGGCAAGCAGTTTATTTCCAAACTCAACAGCGACCTCAGCAGTTATGTATACTCCACCGTGTTTGGGCCTAACAACAGCAAACCTTCCATTTCGCCTACTGCTTTTCTGGTAGACCGTTGTGAGAACGTGTATGTATCTGGCTGGGGCGGCGGTATTGACCAGACTGAAGGATATGATAACAGCGGTACATTCGGCTTAACCACTACGCCGGATGCACTTTTTCCCAATACCGTTGCGGAAAGGGATGGAGCCGATTTTTACTTTTTTGTATTGAAGAAAGATGCCGCTTCACAACTATACGGTACCATGTTTGGGCAAAAAGGTGGCCTGGGCGACCATGTAGATGGGGGCACCAGCCGCTTTGACAAGCAGGGCATTATTTATCAGGCATTATGTGCCAACTGTGGCGGAGGTGCTCAGTTCTTCACCACTGCCGGTGCCTATTCCCGTACCAACGGGGCATTATCGGGCCGTGGCTGTAATATGGCAGCTATTAAAATTGCTTTTAACCTGGCGGGGGTAGGTTCCGGCGTAAAATCTACTATACGCGGCATGTCCAGAAATACCGGATGTATACCACTGGATGTAACTTTTTCAGATACCCTGGCCATGGGTAAACAATACATCTGGCATTTTGGAGATGGCAGTACACCACAAACCACTACCGCCCCCACTGTTACCCATACCTACACCGCCGTAGGTACGTATTCAGTAATGCTGGTATCTGTTGACTCTACTGCGTGTAACGTAGCAGATACGTCTTACACCAGCATTAAAGCAGGAGATAACCCGGCCACACTGGGCTTTGATTATAAAAAGCTGTTACCCTGCGATCAGTTGAATTATGAATTTACCAATACCTCTACCGCTACCCGTCCGTTTACCAGCACTTCGTTCCGCTGGACCATGGGTGACGGTACTGTATACAGCGATAAGGGTACACAAACCTTTACGCACCCCTATGCCGCCGCGGGCACCTATAATGTAACGCTCAGCTTAACAGATACCAATTACTGTAACTATCCGGACTCTATTACGCAGCAGATTCGTATTGCCATTAACGTAGACGCACAATTTACCACACCGGCCAGTGGCTGTGTGCCGTATAATGCAGAGTTTACCAATACCAGTATGGGCGGCGAAACATTCCGTTGGGATTTTGGTGATGGCACAACTTCCACTGATGTTAGTCCTACACACCTGTATACCACGCCGGGTACTTATACCATTAAAATGGTAGCTACCGACTCATCTACCTGTAATATTGTGGACAGCTTTACTTATACCATCACCGTAAGCCCCAACCCTATTGCCAGCTTTACGTATTCACCTATACAGGCACAGGAAAACACGCCGTTCAACTTTACCAATACCAGTATAGGAGCCACTTCCTACCTGTGGGATTTTGGTGATGGAGAACGTATAGCTACCAACCGTAGGGATACATTAATCAGCTATATCTATACTGCTTCGGGTACTTATCAGATTTGTTTAAAAGCCACCAACCAATACGGTTGCGTAAGCGATACCTGTACCACTGTAAAAGCAGTGATAACCCCGCTGGTAGATGTACCGAGTGCTTTTACACCTAACGGAGATGGTATTAACGACGTAGTAAGAGTACGTGGGTTTGGTATAGCTAAAATGAACTTCCGCATTTTTAACCGTTGGGGAGTTCAGGTATTTCAATCAACCAGTTACAAAAGCGGTGTGTGGGATGGCCGCTATAACGGCACATTGCAACCTATGGATGTATACGCCTATGTTCTTGATATAGAATTCAGTGATGGACAGAGGTATCAGAAGCGCGGGGATATTACCTTATTGAGATAATAGAGCTTAGCCACAAGGTGCCGGAATATTTAAAAGGAGGCATGTATGAAAATTGGAAAAAGACAACCGGGATGGGGCATTACTTTAGTGCTGGGCTGCCTGCTGGCAAGCCTGCACACTCAGGCGCAGGATCTGCATTTTTCTCAGTATTTCAATTCCCCGTTACTGGTAAACCCCGCCAATACCGGGTTTGCGCCCGATGTAGACTGGCGCGTAGGCATTAACTACCGCAACCAGTGGGCAAATATTACCAATAACCCCTACAAAACCATGAGCTTGTGGGGCGATATGCAGCTGTTGAACGACCGCCTGGAAAACGGATGGCTGGGTGTAGGCGGTGCTATTTTACGGGATGTAGCCGGTGCCGGCAGCTTAACCTCTACCAAAATACAAGGCTCTGTAGCCTACCACCAGATGCTGGGTCTGGCCAGTTTGTTAAGCGCAGGTTTCAGTGGTGGATGGGTGAACAAAAGAGTAGATTTTTCCAAGCTTACGTTTGACGATCAGTGGAATAACAAATTCTTTGATATTACCATACCCAACGGCGAGCCGTTTGCCTACAGTGCAGTAGGTTATATGGATTTAAACCTGGGTTTGAACTATGCTTATTTTGCCAGCCAGAACGCTTACTTTAATGCTGGTGTAAGTATAAACCACCTGAACAGGCCTAAAGAAAGCTTTTTTGCAGATCGCACCGAATCGCAGCAGCTGGATATGCGGTACAACGTTTTTTTAAATGCCTCCCTGAAACTGAACGACCTCTGGATTGTGAATCCCAATATTTACTACAGCAGAATGACGAACGCCAGTGAAACCGTACTGGGCGTTAATGCCAACTACAACCTGAGCGGGGATGGTAAAACGCAGCTTATAGGCGGTTTGTACTACAGAAACAAAGACGCTTTTATACCGGTGGTGGGTTACCAGTGGAACGATTTTAAAATAACGGTTAATTACGACGCCACTACTTCTTCTCTCAGTACTTACAACCAGACAAAAGGCGCGTATGAGCTGTCGCTGGTTAAAACGGGCCTGTTTGATCCGGTGAAAGCATTGAAGTGTCCAACCGTCAAGTTTTAGATGTACACTTCCGCATCTTTACGTACTTTGCGGAAAACAAACCCGGTTCATGTTTGAGTTTCACGGAGATAGAAAAAGGTACTTTGATATTCAGGTATTGAATGCAGAGCAATACGTAATTCCTTTTATTGAAGAAAAGTTTGCCGTTAAACGCGGAATGCGCGTACTGGAAATAGGATGTGGTGAAGGCGGAGTTTTAAAAGCCTTTATTAACCGCGGCTGTACGGGTGTGGGTGTGGAACTGGCTCCTGAACGGGTAGCAAACGGAGAGAAATGGCTGCAGGAAGATATAGAAAAAGGCCTGATTCGTTTTGTAACCAAAGACATCTATAAAACAGATGCAGTTAGTGATCTGGGTGGCACTTTTGATATTATTGTACTGAAAGACGTTATTGAACATATACATGACCAGCCCAAACTGATTGGCTGGATGAAAACCTTTCTACGCCCCCAGGGCAAAATATTCTTTGGCTTTCCTCCATGGCAAATGCCTTTTGGAGGCCACCAGCAAATGTGTCAGAACAAGTGGCTGAGCAAATTACCCTGGTACCATCTGCTGCCCCGTTTTATGTATAAAGCCATATTACGCTCTAAAAACGAAGATGTGGCAGCATTACTGGAAATAAGAGATACCGGCATTTCTATTGAACGTTTTGAAAGGATAACCAGAGAGCAAGGATACAGCATAAGCCATAAAACATTTTACCTGCTGAATCCTATATATAAATGGAAGTTTGGCCGGGAAGCTATTAAGCAATTACCGGTACTGAAAGATATACCCTATATCAGAAACTACTTTACCACTTGTGTGTATTACCTGATATCGGCTAACTAATGTTCATGTTATATCATGTAATGATTAGCGTTTACATTTACTAAAATTTGATGCGGATGCAACCCGTTGTAGAAAAAGGACAGATAACCACCGAACACGTAACTGCTTTTCAGAAAATAGTAGGAAAAGAGTATGTAATGGCAGACGAAGAAACGCTGCGCCATTACGGCCATGATGAAACTGAACACTTATTGTTTTTGCCGGAAGTGGTATTAAAACCCCGCACAGCAGAAGAGATAAGTGAGATTATGAAAATATGTAACCGCGATGGTTTACCCGTTACACCCCGTGGCGGTGGAACCGGTTTAAGCGGTGGAGCCCTGCCCCACCTGGGCGGTGTGCTTATTGCCATGGAACGTTTTAACACCATTATTCAGATAGACGAAAGAAACCTGCAGGTAACAACCGAGCCGGGTGTTATTACCGAGGTGTTGCAAGACTCGGTAAAGGAAAGAGGTTTATTTTATCCTCCGGACCCCAGCAGCCGCGGCTCCTGCTTTATTGGCGGTAACATAGCCGAAAACAGCGGCGGCCCTAAAGCGGTTAAATATGGTGTGGTAAAAGATTATGTGCTGAACCTGGAAATGGTATTACCTACCGGCGAAATTATCTGGACCGGTGCCAATGTATTAAAAAATTCCACGGGTTATAACCTTACCCAACTGGTAGTGGGTAGTGAGGGTACCCTGGGCATTGTTACTAAAATTGTACTGAAGCTGATACCCCTGCCTAAATACGATCTGCTGATGCTGGCTCCTTTTGCCTCGCTGGAAAAAGCGAGTGAAGCGGTAAGCGCCATTTTCAGAGCGGGCTTTACACCCAGCGCTATGGAGCTGGCCGAGATTGACGCGCTGAAGATTGTAAGCAAAATGGTAGACAGCCATGCCGTTCCGGTAAACGACGATATTGCAGCGCACCTGATTATTGAGGTAGATGGCAATAACCTGGATGTACTGATGAGCGAAATGGAGGCTATTGCTGAATTGCTGCAGCAGTATGAAGCGGGTGAAGTTTTCTTTGCCGATGATGCGCAGCAGAAAGCGGAATTATGGAAGCTGCGCCGCCGGGTGGCTGAAGCAGTAAAAAGCAGCGGTTATACCATTGAGGAAGATACCGTAGTGCCCCGCGCGGAATTACCCGCATTAATACGTGGTGTTAAGGAACTGGGTAAACAGTACGACTTTAAAGCAGTATGTTATGGCCACGCCGGCGATGGCAACCTGCATGTGCGTATTCATAAAGAAGGCATTCCTAACAGCCATGGCAATGCTGAAATGCAGCACATACTGAGTGAGTTGTTTAAAATCGTACATAGCCTGGGAGGCACTATCAGTGGCGAACATGGTATTGGTTTGATACAAAAGGGCTATATGGATATCGTATTCAGAGAAGCCAACCTGAAACTGATGCGTGAGATAAAAAGAGTATTTGATCCAAACAACATTTTAAACGCAGGTAAGATCTTCGATTTATGAAAAAACTAATTCTGATTCTGTTTACACTTGTGCTGGCCAATGGCCTGTACGCTCAGGGTATTCCCCCTTCTTACGAAAGTGGTGGCTCTTCTACCGGCGAAAGCGGGTTTGATGCCAACCGTGTGTTTATTGGTGGAAACCTGAACCTGGGATTTGGCAGCGGATATACCAATCTTGGTGCAAACCCCGAAGTGGGATACAGTTTTTCGGAATGGATAGATGCGGGGCTGGCGTTTAATATCAGTTACCTGACGCAGAAATCGTACTATAGCAACGGAGCGGAAGCAAGCCAGTACAGAACGTTTAATTATGGTGCTGGTTTATTTACCAGGCTGTACCCCATTAAAAACTTCTTTATTCAGCTACAGCCAGAGTACAACTGGATGAATATTACTGAAAAAGCAACAGCCAGCAACGTGGAAAGAAAGTTCAGTGCCACAGCACCCAGCTTACTGGCCGGTGTAGGCTATAGCCAGCGTGTAATAGGGCAAAATGCCTTTTACCTGGCTATTCTGTTCGATGTAAATAAAGATCAGAATTCACCCTACCGCAACTACGATGGAAGCTACTTCCCTATTATAAGGGCAGGTTTTAACTTTTACCTCCATCCAAATCGCTAGCAATTTCAAAAGGGGTATTGCATACTTTCAGGCTTCCACGCCAGTCTTCGTATAAAAAGCCCTGTAGCTGCATGTGATTTACGTGACCGATGATATGATTATAATATCCTGCTGTATTCAGCAGGATTATTTTTTTAGGGTGTGTGCTCAGCGTGTTTAATGTAAGCATCTCAAACATTTCATCCATTACTCCAAAACCGCCTGGTAACACAATTACGGCATCGCAGCTATCGTACATCATTTTCTTTCGCTCCTGAATATCCTTTACTACCCGCAGTTCAGAAATACCTTCGTGCTGGTTTTGCCATTCTACCAATACTTCCGGAATAATGCCTACTACCGTTCCCCCTGCATGCATGGCAGCATTAGCTACCACCTGCAAAAGCCCCTTATTGCCACCACCATACACCATAGTAATTTTACGCTGGCCCAGTAAAGTGCCCAATTCTCTGGCGTGTTGCTCGTATAAAGGGGAAAGACCGGTGCGGGACCCACAAAAAACAGTCACTGCTTTGATATCCATACTTTAGAAACTTTGCAGCAGCAAATTACAACACTTCGGTAATCTCCGGGAAAATACCATGCAGATACTTGTTAATTACGTTCAACTTCCACTGCAACAGTTCAATTTCCTGCTCCTGTGCAGCACTTTTGGGTAAAGTGCCCGGTATGTTAGTTTGGCTGGCAGTGGTTTTAACGTGTAGCAGCACCCCTTTAATTTTCTTTTGCAGCTGCAGTGTTTTACTGTTAGCCTGTTGCATTTGCACGTGGTATTCCTCTATGCGCTCGGTTAATTTCCGGTTCCGCTCTTCCAGAGCGTTGCACTTTACTTCCAGATCGTGCAGGCGCATGCTTCGGCTATCAGTAAAAGCAACCGGCCGGTTTTCCTCACTTAAAGGAATACGTTTGCGACGCTGAGAAAGGGATGGGTTGTGGTTTTCGTTCATAAATTAAAATATCGCTGACAATTTATGAATATTTAAAATATCTGCATGTGTCTATCGGTGCATTCTATACCATAATCGTGCGTATCTGCTAACGGGGCACCAATTCTTCCATTACCGCAAAAAACTGCAACCAGACCATATAAACACAATATATTTGTTACTTACCATTGTTTAACTGTATGTCGCCGGTACTCCTCTTCTCGTTCGTGGTCGCTTACTTTATACTGCTGCTGGTGGTAGCCTGGTACACGGGCCGCAACTCCAATAACGAATCGTTCTTTATTGGTAACCGCAACAGTAACTGGATGTTAGTGGCGTTTGGTATGATAGGTACCTCGTTAAGCGGAGTAACCTTTGTAAGTGTGCCTGGCGCCGTAGGCGATGTGGCTGGTGGAAACTTTAAAGGCTTTGCCTATATGCAGGTAACCATTGGCTATCTGATAGGTTACTGTGTAATTGCCTTTGTACTATTGCCCCTGTATTACCGCATGAACCTTACCTCTATTTACAATTACCTGCTTAACAGGTTTGGTAAGGTAGCCTACCGCACCGGCGCTTTGTTTTTTATCATCAGCCGTACCGTAGGCGCCACTGCCCGTTTGTACCTGGTTATTAATATTCTGCAGTTTTTTATACTGGACCGCATGGGGGTGCCCTTTGTGGTAACCGCCATGGTAATACTGCTGATGATACTGTTGTATACCTTTGAAGGCGGCGTAAAAACCATTGTTTATACCGATACCCTGCAAACATCGCTGATGATTACCGGACTGATTGTATGCGTGGTGTATATACTGAACCACCTGAACCTCAGCGGCGGCGAAGCACTGAGCCAGCTGAAACAACAAGGCTATCTGAACGTATTTAATACCGATGTAAACAGCAAAGGCTTTTTTCTGAAACAGATTATTGGCGGTGCTTTTATTACTATTGCTATGACGGGACTGGACCAGGAAATGATGCAGAAAAACATCAGCGTAAAAAAGCTGGGCGATTCGCAGAAAAACGTGATTACCATGGCTATTGTACTGGTAGGCGTATTGTTTCTGTTTCTGCTGCTGGGCGGATTGTTATACCTCTATGGAGCCTCTATAGGTGGCAGCTATCAGGATGTAATGGTAAATGGTAAAATGGTGAAGCAGTTTATGCTTACAGACGGGGCAGGCCATGCCTATAATGTAATAGGCGATAAAATGTTCCCTTCTGTAGCGCTGAACTACCTGCCCACTGCCATAGGAGTTATCTTCATCATTGCGCTGATTTCTGCGCTTTTCCCCAGTGCAGATGGGGCACTTACCGCTTTAACCTCTTCTTTTTGTATAGACCTGCTGGATTTGCAACACCGGACTGATTTGCAGGAAAGCGGAAAAAAACGCCTGCGTTTAACCGTGCACCTCACGTTTGCCATTGTATTTCTGATGTGCGTAATGGTATTTCATTTTCTGAACAATAACAGTATTATAGATATTATTCTCGATCTGGCAGGTTATACCTATGGGCCGTTACTGGGCCTGTTTGCGTTTGGTATTTTCACCAAACGCGCACTTCCCAACTCGCTATCCATTACCCTCATTTGTTTGATAGCACCTGTTTTATCGTACCTGCTGGCACAACACGCCAAAGATTGGTTTAACGGCTATCAGATAGGTATAGAACTGCTGATTATAAACGGGTTACTCACCTTTCTGGGATTACGGATGATTTCTAAACCCGGAATAACCTCCAATACGGCTGCGGCATGAACAATGAACTGATTCCTACGTTAATAGAAGCATATGCTGCCGCTTTTACCAGCCCGGAAAGCAGCGTGCTGCACCAGATAAATGAAGAAACCACCCTGCACCATGCCCAGCCACATATGCTGAGCGGCCATGTTCAGGGCCAGGTGCTGGAGTTTATGAGCTTTATGCAAAAGCCCCGGCACATTCTGGAAATAGGCAGTTTTACGGGTTACAGTGCACTTTGCCTGGCAAAAGGACTGCAACCTGGCGGGCACCTGCACACCATAGAAGTGCGGGAAGAAGACGCAGCAATTGCCCGGGCAAATTTCCACAAGGCAAACATGAATAATATAATAACTTTGCATATAGGTAATGCTCTGGATATCATTCCTGCATTACCGCTGGAGTGGGACCTCGTTTTTATAGATGCAGATAAAGTTAACTATGTTGCATACTACGAAATGGTATTACCACGTTTACAGCACGGAGGCATTATAATTGCCGATAATGTATTATTTCACGGCCAGGTGCTTACAGAGCCTGTAAAAGGAAAAAGCGCCAAAGCCATAGACCAATTTAATAAGCATGTGCGGGATGACACACGGACTGAACAGGTACTACTTACCGTTCGCGATGGACTAATGCTTATCAGAAAGAAATAAAAACCTTACCGGATGAAGAAATTGATTATTGCAGCCAGCGCGCTCTGCCTGCTGCAAGTGACTAAGGCCCAACAAACCACAGCATCGAAAAGCTATGTTGACAAGTATAAAGACATAGCTATGAAGGAAATGATACGCACAGGCGTTCCGGCATCCATAACCCTGGCACAGGGCATACTGGAAACCGAATCGGGCCAGAGCAACCTGGTGAGATCTTCCAACAACCACTTCGGTATTAAGTGTAAAACAGAATGGACAGGCGCCAAAGTGTATCATGATGATGACGCTAAAGGCGAATGTTTCCGCAGCTACAATACTGCTGAGGAGTCTTATGCAGATCATTCTGACTTTTTGCGTAACCGCCCCCACTACGCCTTTCTGTTTCAGTTAGATCCTACCAATTACGAAGGCTGGGCAAAAGGATTGCGGAAAGCAGGCTATGCCACCAACCCGGCTTACGCACAGATGCTGATGAAAATTATTGTAGACAACAACCTGCAACAATACACCCTGCTGGCCATGAACAAACCGGCAGAAACAGGTAACAACGGCGATTTTTTTGCGTCTAATACTGCTAAACCGCAGCAGCCGGCAAATGAAACTGCTGCCCCTGTAGCAAACGCACTTAACAATGAGGTAGAAGCCGCGGATAAACCTACGCCTTCCGGCCAGTCGGTTAAAATAGCACAAACCATGGCTGCGCCGCCCAGCTACCCTACCGGTACTTTTAAAATAAATGAAACCAATGTAATGTATGCAGATGCAGGCGTTTCTTTATTTGCACTGGCCAATAACCACAACATTACCTATAAAAAGTTGCTGGAGTTTAACGAGTTAGACAATGTAGACATACTGGAGAATGCCAGCCTTATTTTTCTGGAAAAGAAGCCCCGCAAAGGTGCTAAAGACTTTCATGTAGCAGAGCAGGGTGAAACCCTTGAGGCGATTGCGCAGAAAGAAGGCGTGAGGCTGGAGAATGTATTGTTATACAACCGTATACCACGCAATAAAACCTTGCATGCCGGAGATAAAATTTATCTTCGCGGAAATGCTCCCGTAGCTGCTGCAACTGCCCCCGCCGGTAAAACGGCCAAAGCCAGCTAGCAAGCGCATTGCAAAACAAGTATTTATGGCACTGATTCAGGTACACGACAAAACATTTACTCCGTACTTGTCTGAAAAAGACATTCATGAAAAGCTACAGGAGCTGGCAGCACAGCTGAACAAAGATTATGCGGGCAAACGTCCCTTGTTTATTGCTATTCTCAATGGCTCCTTCATGTTTTCATCGGACCTGTTTAAGTACCTGACTATTGATGCAGAGATTTGTTTTATTAAACTGGCTTCCTATAAAGGCACCAAGTCAACCGGGCAGGTAATTACTGCCATAGGTTTGGATACAGATATTACCGGGCGTGATGTGATAATACTGGAAGACATTATTGATACCGGTAAAACACTGAACCAGTTTTTACCTCAGTTGCACAACCAGCAGCCTGCATCTTTAAAAATTGCTGTATTGCTTAATAAGCCTGAAGCCAGGCAATTTCCCGTACCTATAGATTATTGCTGTTTTTCCATTCCGAATAAGTTTGTGGTAGGATATGGCCTTGACTACGATGGTTTAGGAAGAAATATCAGGGAAATATATCAATTGTATTCAGATTAACCCTAGTTTTAAGGGTACAAACATCAACCCAGTTAAACAGCGGAAATTTGCGGAAACTGTTGCTTGTTATATTATTGCTTGGCTGCTTATTACGTGAAGGTATATCCCAATATTATCTGCGCGGTGAAATACGCAATGAAAAAGGCGCTGAAGTTTCCAATATCAAAACCTACTTATTCTCCCGTGGATATATCGGTTATATTTCTTCCAGCTTTGGTATTCCCAGCCGTTTGGCGGTAGATACCCTTACCCTGATTGCCGAGGGGTATGAAACGCTGAAAATGCCGGTTCGCACCAGCCAGTTTCAAAAAATTACCCTGAAGATGCAGGCTTCTACCGCCAAACTGGCGCAACAGCATCTTTCTTCTGTAACCAAAAACCTATCAACCAACCGGCAAACCATTTTTCCTCAGAACGGCGAAAGCTATACCACCCTTGTTGAAAATGATTTTGTTTCCAGCCTGCAATCGCCGGAAACAGGTTTTGCATTGCACGTAGACAGGGCTGCCTACAGCAATATCCGCCGCTTTTTAAACAATGGTAATCCTGTACCTACAGATGCAGTGCGCATAGAAGAAATGCTCAACTACTTCAGCTTTACACTGCCTGCAGCAGATGAAGATGAGGACGAAATAACCAGAGGCTTTACCTGTGCAACCCAGTTAACCAGTGCCCCCTGGAATAAAGAGAATCAGCTGTTATACATCAACCTAAAAGCTCCCAAGCTGGATTTAAGTGGATTGCCCCCCAGTAACCTGGTATTTCTGATTGATGTTTCGGGTTCTATGGACAAGCCTAACCGGTTGCCATTAATACAATCTGCATTTAAACTACTGGTAGAAAATCTGCGGGCCATTGATACTATTTCTATTGTGGTATACGGAGGAGATATTGGTGTAAAACTGGCCCCCACTTCCGGAGCGGATAAAAAGAAGATTAATGATGCTATTGACCTGATTATACCCAATGGAGACACTCCGGGTGCAGGCGCCATAAAACTGGCCTATAAAAAGGCAGAAGAATCGTTTAATGCCAAAGGTAACAACCGCGTTATTATGGCTACCGATGGCGATTTTAATGTAGGAGAATCCTCAGAAAAAGCACTGGAAGATCTGATAACCAAACAGAAACAATCTGGCATTTATCTTACCTGCCTGGGGGTGGGTATGGGTAATTATAAAGACAGCAAGCTGGAACTACTGGCCAAAAGAGGCAATGGTAACTTTGCCTATCTGGACAACATGAACGAGGCGGAAAAAGTGCTGATTACCGAGTTTACCAAAACCTTGTATGCAGTTGCCAGCGATGCTTTTGTAAATATTTCTTTTAACCCTAAAATGGTGCAGGAGTACCGGCTGATAGGGTTTGATAACAAAATGGACGCATTAGCAGATAGTACCAGTGAACTGGAAGGCGGTGAAGTGGGCTCTGGCCATAGCATAACAGCGGTTTTTGAAATTGTACCGCATATCAGCAACCAGACGCTTTCTAATAAAGATACATTGATTGCTGGCAGGTATGGCACTATCAAACTGCATTACAAGCTGCCTTCAGAAAAAAAGGAACGTATTCTGCAGCAGTTTAGCATTCCCATTAACTACGTTCCTCTGGAACAAACAGAAAGCAATATCCGTTTTGCCACGGCACTCACCATGTTTGGAGAACTACTTAAACAGAGTCGTTTTGCCAAAAATTTTACCTGGGATGATGTGCGTACTATGGCTCAACAAGCCTGCACAAAAAAGCCTGCAGTGCTGCAGGCTGAATTTATTTCTCTGGTAGAAAAAGCGAAGAAGATATATTCCCCTTCCAAAAAGAAGAAAAAAAACAGTGAAGAAGAATAAATAAAGAGGCCCTTAGCTAAAGGCCTCTTTTATTTTATCAAAAAAGCTTTTTTCGTTTTTACCTGGTTGGGGCTGAAAGTTGGGGCTTTTGCTCAGCTTCTCCAGCATTTCTTTCTCTTCTGCCGTAACATGCTGCGGCGTCCATACATTCACATGAATCAACTGGTCTCCTTTCTGATAGCCTTGTACTTCCGGGAAGCCTTTGCCCTTCAGACGGAATATTTTACCGCTTTGGGTACCTGCCGGAATTTTAATTTTCGCTCTGCCGTCAATAGTAGGAACTTCTACCTGAGTGCCAAAAATAGCATCAGAGAAAGAAAGATAAAGCTCGTAAGCCACATTCAGGCCATCGCGTTGTAACTCCTTATGCGCTTCTTCTTCCACCAGAATCAGCAGATCACCAGGAGCCCCGCCGCGCTCACCGGCGTTACCTTTTCCGCCCATGCTTAACTGCATGCCTTCCTGAACGCCGGCTGGAATATCTATACTCACTGTTTCTTCGCCATATACGCGGCCTTCACCCTTACAAGAGCCACACTTGGCAGTGATGGTAGTACCTTCTCCATTACAGGTAGGACAGGTTGTTACTGTTTGCATTTGCCCCAGAAAAGTGTTGGTTACCCTTTTCACCTGGCCGGAACCGCCACAACCTGTACAGGTTTGAACGCTGTTTTTATCTTTTGCGCCGCTGCCGCTACAAGTGCCGCAGGGTACATATTTTTTTACCTTGATGTTTTTGGTAACGCCATTGGCCATTTCCTCGTAGGTAAGCTTGATTTTCACCCGCAGGTTACTACCTCTTACGCCACGGGGTCTGCCACCGTTGCCTCTGCCACGACCACCACCGGCACCGCCAAAAAAGCTACCGAAAAGGTCATCGCCAAATATGTCGCCGAACTGGCTGAATATGTCATTCATATTCATACCACCACCACCATAACCTGCATTACTGCCCGGCCCAAAAGCCTGATGGCCAAAGCGGTCGTATTTGGCGCGTTTATCTGCATCGCTTAATATTTCGTAAGCTTCCGCTGCTTCCTTAAATTTTTCTTCCGCTTCTTTATCGCCGGGGTTTCGGTCTGGGTGAAATTGCATGGCCACTTTACGGTAAGCCTTTTTTATCTCATCAGCAGTAGCAGTTTTGCTAACACCCAGTATCTCGTAAAAATCTCTTTTCATACATTTTTATTTACCAACCACCACTTTAGCAAAACGGATGATTTTATCATTCAGATAATAACCTTTCTGAACTTCGTCAATCACTTTTCCTTTAAGGGTTTCGTCAGGAACAGGTACTTCTGTAATAGCCTCATGCAGTTCTACATCAAAATCTGCACGAATGCTTTCCATAGGCTTTAAACCTTTAGCCTGCAGGGTTGTTTTTAATTTATTGAAAACCAGCTGAATGCCTTCTTTAATCTGGTTAACATCTTCTGTTTTTGCCATTTGCTTTTCCGCTCTGTCACAATCGTCCAGCACATCCAGCAAAGACACAATTACCTCTTTACCAGCAGTTTGCATTAATTCCAACCGCTCTTTAGAAGTTCTGCGCTTAAAGTTCTCAAACTCGGCCATCAAACGCAGATACTTGTCTTTCTGCTCGGCAACTTCCGCCTTTAACTTTTCCGTTTCATTTTCAGCTACAGGCTCGTTCAAATGAGTAGAACCAGCTGCATTTTCGTCAGTATTTATCCCTGTTTCTGCATTTTCAACAGTATCCTGCGTGTTTTCCAGTGTTTCTTTCTCTGCCATAACGTTTATTGATATATATGCCCAATGGGTCAAATTTTTTGCCAGGGCAAAATAAGTGGAAAAATTGGCAGGCTGCCGCATATTAGATTTTTATCTTTGCGCGATGACAAAAGTGATTCTGAAGAAAAAAATTGCCCCGCGCATTGCCAACGGCCATCCGTGGATATTTGCCAATGAAGTAGACCGTATTGAAGGCGATTCCCCAGAGCCCGGCGCCATTGTGGATGTTTTTTATCACGATCAGAAATACTGCGGCAGAGGTTATAGCAATCCCAAATCACAGATACTGGTAAGGCTGCTTACCCGAAAGAAAGAAGAAATAAACGAACAGTTCTTTTATCAACGCATACTACAGGCCTGGCAATACCGCCAGCGCACTGGTTATACCGAAAACTGCCGCCTGGTATTTGGAGAAGCTGACGAAATGCCTGCGCTGGTTATAGATAAGTTTAACGACTACTTTGTTATACAAACACTGGCATTAGGTATTGACAAATGGAAGCCAGCTATTGTAGCAGCACTGGAAAAAATATTTAAGCCCAAAGGCGTTTATGAGCGTAATGATGTACCTGTAAGAGAACTGGAAGGCCTGCCGCAACAAAAAGGCTTTTTAACAGCCCCCTTTTCTCCGGAAATTGTTATTCATGAAAACGGCCTTAAGTTTAATGTAGATATTGAGAATGGACAAAAAACCGGTTACTTTCTGGATCAGCAGGATAACCGCCGCGCCATTCAGCATATTGTAAAAGGAGCAGATGTACTGGGTGCATTTACTTACACAGGCACCTTTGAAATACATGCAGCACACTACGGCGCTAAAAGCGTATTAGGCCTGGATATAAGCGAAAATGCCGTTGCACAGGCAAACCGCAATGCCAAACTGAACAATCTGGATCATATCTGCCATTTTGAAGCCGTAAACGCATTTGACGTGCTGAAGCAGTGGACCAAAGATGGCAGACAGTATGACGTGGTGATGCTGGACCCACCTGCATTTACCAAAAGCCGGGAAAACATACAGAAAGCTATAACCGGTTATAAAGAAATAAACCTGCGGGGCATGAAGCTGGTAAAGAATGGAGGCTTCCTGGTTACCAGCAGCTGTACCAATCTGGTGCAGCCCGATTTATTTCTGCAAACAATAGACATGGCAGCTAAAGATGCACGCAAACGTATAAGACAGGTTACTTTTCAGGCACAGGCCAGTGATCACCCTATTATCTGGGGTATGGAAAATACCAACTACCTGAAATTTTTGATTGTAGAGGTTTGTGATAAATAAGTGATACGCATAAAAAAACGGTTTGCTTGTAATTAGTAAACCGTTTTTTTATGGTATTCTATTCAATAAATACTTATTGCTCTACCTGAAACTTACCGGTTTCAATAATACGGCCGGTTTTATCGCGCAATTGAAAAACATAAATACCTCTGTAGTAGTTGTTTAAAGTAACCACTACCTTTTTGCCGGTTACCGGCTGTTCATACATTTTACGCCCTACAAAACTGTAGATATATAATGTATGTGTTTTATCAATTTCGGTAGCGAATTCAAAGTTAATAAAGGAGGTTGCCGGGTTAGGATAGCATTTAACTACGGCAACACTTGTTCCGGCCTCCCATATATCGGATCGCGAAAAAGCGCATATAGCCGCTATCAGCAACACCAGCAATAGTGCTGATTTGCCAAACCGGGACGCCCTCAAAAAGTTGGAGTGTAAAATTTGCTTCATTGATTTATAGTATCCTCCCTCTATAAAAATACAAAAATTGTGCAACCAGTAAAGGAATGCCCCCTATCACCACCTTAAAATTTCGACTCTTTATATAGCTGAACCTTTAGTAGTACTGATTGCCAATTAGTTGTCTTAAAATAATTGTTTACGTTTTCGCAGTTACCCACCCTTTCGATTAAACACTTTTACTGTAACATGCGCTGGATACACTACAGATTGTATTAAAACTTTCCTTTTACATAGTCCAGAAAATAAGATACGTTCAACGATTCACCGGTAACAGATGAACAAAGCAGTTCGCTGTCTTTGAGTCTGCCATGCGAATGAATATGCTTACGCAACCATCCAAGCAACTGCGCCAATGCCGTCTCATTCAGTTCCTCCTTTTGCAAAGCAGGAATGTCTTTCTGAGCCTGGGCCCAGAACTGAGCCGCATAAAAACTTCCCAGGCTGTACGTAGGAAAGTAACCAAAACTTCCATGACTCCAGTGTACATCCTGCAAGCAACCGTGAATATCATCCGGAACAACAACACCGAGATGCTGCTTGTACAATTCATTCCATCTGGCAGGTATATCTTTTACCGCCAGCGCTCCGCCTATCAGGTCTTTCTCAATCTGATAACGGATGTATACATGAAAATGGTAGGTAACCTCATCAGCTTCTGTGCGGATAAAGGAAGGCTGCACTTTATTGATGCCTTTATAAAACTCCTGTATAGTAATATGCTGCAGTTGCTCCGGAAAATAGCTTTGCAATTCCGGCAGATAGTTTTTCCAGAAAGCCAGATTACGCCCTACACAATTCTCCCACAAACGGCTTTGTGATTCATGAATACTCAGAGACGAAAACTCGCCTGACGGTAAACCGTACTCACTATCGGGCAGGCCCTGCTCGTATAAAGCATGGCCGGTTTCGTGAATACAGCTCCACGTCATATTGGCAAAATCATTCTCGTCAATACGTGTGGTAATCCGTACATCCTTTGCGCTGAAATTGGTGGTAAACGGATGTACAGAAACATCCTGACGGCCTGCTTCCAGATCAAAACCCAGCTCCCTCACCAGCCACATCCCCCACTCCCACTGAATATTCTTTGGGTAAAACTCACGCAGAAAATCGTTATCCACTTCCGGCTCTTTCCCTTGTTTGGCAATCACTTCCTGTAGAGAAGGAATAACAGACGCAAATACTTTGTCCAGCTTCTCTACCGTTACAGAACGCTCAAACTCATACGTAAGAGCGTTGTAAGGATGCCCCTCATATCCGTATAATTCTGCCGATTCACGTTTTAAGGCTACCAGTTGCTCCAGATCGCTCTCAAATACGGAAAAGTTATTTTGTTTACGTGCTGCTACCCAGCTGTTAAAAGCCTTGCTTACCGCTTCTGACAATTTTCGTACAAAAGCACCACTAAGTTTCTTTTGCCGTGTCAGATCTTCCAGTGTAAGCGATACGTTTTTCTGTTGCACCTGACTCAGATCACTTCTTTGAGACAGTTCGTTTACCAATTGCTCAAAAGAGGGTGCAGTAGCCATTTCATGCGCAGTTTCGCTTAATGTAGCCAGCTGCCGGGCGCGGCCTGCCGCACCTTTTGCGGGCATATAGGTTTCCTGATCCCACTGCAATACAGCCGCAGCATAACGCACATCGGCTATACGACGCATGTGCTCACAATATTGCTCATATAAACTGGCTGAAGACGTCATAGATAAATAGTTGTTGAGTAAGGATACAAATATAAAACGCGCCCGTTGCTATGCTATATATTCCCCGTTAAACGGGCATTTGTTTTACTTCATCGGCAATTAACAGACGGCCCATTGTTTTTTGTTTAATTTCATCTACCGTAACACCTGGCGCATATTCGCGCAGCAAAAAGCCTTCGGGGGTAATATCCAGTACTGCCAGTTCTGTTACTACCTTTTTAACGCATCCAACACCTGTTAAGGGCAGGGTGCAGGCCGGTAGCAGCTTACTTTCTCCTTTAGGATTAGTGTGCTGCATGGCAACTATAATGTTACGGGCGCTGGCAACCAGATCCATTGCACCTCCCATCCCTTTCACCATTTTACCGGGAATTTTCCAGTTGGCTATGTCTCCGCTATCACTTACTTCCATAGCGCCCAGTACAGTAAGGTCAATTTTGCCGGCCCGTATCATTCCAAAGCTTTCTGCACTGTCGAAAAATGCACCGCCGGGTAACAGGGTAACGGTTTCTTTACCCGCATTAATCAAATCTGCATCAACATCTGCTTCCACGGGATAGGGGCCCGTGCCCAGAATACCATTTTCACTCTGCAGAATTACATGAATACCCTCCGGAATATAATTAGAAACAAGTGTAGGAATACCAATACCAAGATTAACGTACATGCCATCTTTCAGTTCAAGGGCTATACGTTTTGCTATGCCAAATTTATCAAGTGCCATAGAAGCTGTTTAATTAGTCTGATGAAATAAGAAGAATCAGGATAAACGAACCGTTTTTCGTTCAATACGCTTTTCATAACCGGCCCCCTGAAAAATACGATGTACGTATACACCGGCCACATGTATGGCATCAGGCTCCAACTCTCCCGGCTGCACCAGTTCTTCCACTTCTGCAATGGTAATATTTCCGGCTTTGGCCATAGAAGTTGAAAAATTGCGGGTAGCTTTACGGAATATCAGATTACCCATCGTATCTCCTTTCCAGGCTTTCACAATAGAATAATCGGCATGCAATGCCAGTTCCATCAGGTAACGTTTTCCTTCAAACGTCCTTTCTTCTTTTCCAACAGCAATTTCGGTACCTACACCGGCAGGGGTAAAAAAGGCCGGAATTCCCATGCCCGCCATTTGTATGCGGGTGGCCAATGTACCTTGCGGCACCAGATCAACTTCCAGCTCTCCCGATAACAACTGGCGTTCAAACTCAGCGTTCTCTCCTACATAGCTGCTGATCATTTTTTTAATCTGCCGGGTTTTAAGCAATAGTCCCAGTCCAAAATCATCTACACCGGCATTATTGGAAATACAGGTAAGCCCTGTAACCCCTTTTTTAACCAGCGCAGCAATGGAGTTTTCCGGAATACCGCATAGGCCAAATCCTCCCAGCATTAAAGTAGTACCTGATGATATATCAAACAGGGCTTCTTCGGCGTCATTCTTTACTTTATTCATATAACAGGCAATATTATCGTCAGAATGGTTTCTTCACAGGCAGGTTGGTTCTGGTAGGCATAAACTTTTTATCCGGCCGGAATCCAGGGCGCATCAACTTCCTCCGTCCGGACGTATCAAAGTGTGGCTGAACCGTATGCAATTTTGTTCCGGTATCTTTTATCAGCCGGGGAACCACTTTCATCCCCCCTTTAACCTTATTAATAGAGTCCTTAATAGCAACTGAATCTCTGACGTGAGTAGAATCCTTAACAACAGCAGAATCTTTCTTTACAGCGAGAGAGTCTGCACGGAGTGTAGCTTTTTGCAGTGAATCAATTTTAGCAGTCTTTAACTTTTCCCGCTGCTCCTTTATTCTGTTGCCAAAAGCCAGTAACGAATCCATCAGCACCTTATGTTCTTCCGGATGCTCCTGATAATACCGGTAGCTATTATAAAACTGTTCACGGGTAATACCATGTACAGCAAACACCTGTCCGTATTTTTCTACCGCATGCCGCAACAGGTTATTAGGCACAGTATCCTTTATACCTTCCAGAGAAGCCACTTCATCAGCACGCAGCATATCCCACATCACAAGTTTCATTTCTTCAGGTTTCAGCACATCCGATCCTGATCTGCCACATGCCATCCATATCAACGCCAGAGCTATTATACAGCTGTATTTCATTTCAACTCCTGCTTATACTTACTAAGATTGGGAATATCTATCTGCGACAAAATATCAGCCGCACGTCCTTTTTCCTGAGGTGGTGCCTTTTTAAAAATACCAATCATTTCCTGCGCTTTACTCTGCATAAAAAACTGCAGGATCATTGTATTCGGGCTTTCCTGGTTCATAGCCTGTAACCTGGTAAGTGCTTCCATTACACTTTTCCGCCCATCGTTTTCCTTTTCAAATAATTGGTCAAGGCCATTACGGTAATACGCATAAATAACATCATGAATAATATTATAGCGGGTATTGATCATATTTTCAGCCAGCCAGTAGCGGTTACGCAGTCCGTCAAACGCACGCCAACCACTTATATTCCGGCTTTCCGGCGCATTACTTACTATATTCTGTGCCTTCTGAAAATAAGGAGCACCTGCTTTAGGGGCAAACGAATCATAATCGAACCCGAGGATAATATTTACATAAAAAGCCAATGTAGCAGTAAGGTTACCCACCAGCGGATCGGAGCCCTGAATACGGTTTTCGTTAAACTCAACCGGTTGAAACTCCTGGTATTTAAATGTAAAATCTGCATCCTGATAGTTCACCAACGCAGTCTGATACGAAGAACTATATACAGGACGCGCCGCCTGTACAGTAAGACTGGCTTTGAATACATTCTGCTCTACCATATCATTGATAGTAATCAGAAAATTACATACAATCTTTTCCTGCGGCTGATAAGTATCGTTGGTCCACTTACGGTTATTCAGCAGGTTGGTGAGCTGATTTTGCAAGGTGGTAAATATCTTCTTATCAATATTGTTATATACCCGCTGAGACATTACGGTTACTTTGGCCTGTAATTCCTGCGCAGAAGCCGGAGCCCACAGCAGCAGTAAAATCAACACTATGTGTAAGCTACGCCTGGTCATACTATCTTTTTATGAATTACCTGTATTATATCAAGAGCAATTTCTTCTTTTAGTTTTACATCCGACTCCAGCACAACCCCTGCTTTATCGTAAATAATCACCTGATTGGTATCTACACCAAAACCGGCGGCAGTATTACGCAGTGAGTTAAGTACAATCAGATCTGCGTTTTTACTAACCAGCTTTTTTTGCGCATTAGCTGCTTCATCATTTGTTTCCAAAGCAAAGCCAACCAACAGCTGGTTTTCTTTTTTTATTTCACCCAGTGTTTTTAAAATATCTCTGGTTTTAACCAGTTGCAAAGAAAACTGTTCCTCAGTTTTCTTTATTTTCTGCGGCGCCACCTCAGCCGGGCTGTAATCAGCCACTGCTGCTGCCAGCACCGCAATATCTGTATCTGGAAAATGACCCATACAGGCCTGATACATTTCAGCCGCTGTTTTTACACGAATTAGCTGTATTGCAGAATTATGTATCTGTAAATCGGTAGGGCCTGACACCAGCACCACATCTGCGCCCTGGTTATAAAAAGCAGTAGCCAGCGCATACCCCATTTTACCGGAAGAATGATTGCCAATAAACCGCACAGGATCAAGTGGCTCGTAGGTGGGCCCGGCAGTAATCAAAACCTTCTTTCCCACCAGTTGCTTGCCTCTGAAGTAGTGATGTTCCAGATACAACAGAATATCTTCCGGCTCAGCCATTCTGCCATCACCAAACAATCCACTGGCCAACTCTCCCTTGCCTACCGGAATAATAGCGTTACCATAGGATGCCAACGTAGCCAGATTGGCTTTGGTAGCCGGATGATGCCACATATCCTCATCCATAGCAGGAGCTACCACCACAGGGCAGGTAGCAGATAAATAAACCGCCAGTAACAGGTTATCACATTGGCCATGCGCCATTTTAGCCAGCGTATTGCAACTTAAGGGAGCAATCAACATTACATCTGCCCAGCGCCCCAGCATTACATGGTTGGCCCAGGTAGCCTGGTCGGCCAGTTCAGAAAGCACTTCTGTTTTGGCAAGAGTAGATAAAGTAAGCGGAGATACAAAAGCAGCAGCGGAAGAAGTCATCACAATACGTACTTCAGCACCCTTTTTCATCAGTAGCCTTACCAGTAATATCACCTTATAGGCAGCTATACTTCCGGTAATACCAATCAATATTTTTTTCCCAGTTAACATGTTGTGCCAATGCTTAATCAAAATAACAAAAAACGACAGTGTAGCACTGTCGTTTCTCTATTTTTATTTTATGTCGTACGCGCTGTTATCTGAACAGATCGTCGTCATTCTTGCGATAGTATACCTTATTCTCCATAAACTCCTGGGTAGCCAGAATAGCAGGATTGGGCATTCTTTCGTACGCTCTGGATATTTCAATCTGCTCTTTGTTTTCATGCACCTCTTCCAGGCTGTCAGTATGGCTGGCAAATTCTTCCAGTTTATTGTGCAGCTCTTCTCTCACCGCAATGTTAATCTGGTTCGCTCTTTTTGCTATAATAGCAATAGACTCATACAGATTACCGGTGTAAGCCTTGATGTCTACCAGGCTCTTTGTTTCAACCACACTGGGTATATTAGCGCTGATCTGCCGTCTTAGCTTGCTCATTTTGCTTTATATTTTTTATATAGTTTTCAGAAAGTGTTTTATAGTCATTTGCCTCTTTGGCATATTTGCTATCAGAAAAACGTTGTTTAAAGTCCATCGTTTCCGAAATCACCTTTTCAAAACGCTCCTCCTGCTTGTCCAATATACTTAATTCTGCGTATTTAAAGTAAGCTTTAATCATCAACAGCTTATACTGATCGCTTTTTTCAGAATCCGGAAAATCATCCATCAACAGCCCAAATACAATACCTGCTGCTTTATAATAGCCCAGATTAAAATACAACTCGCCGCTTTTAAAGTCTTTTTCTTCCAGTTTAGCACGACAAAGATCAATAAGTTGTCCTGCTTCCTTGGCTTTTGGTGAACCTGGGTGCATATTGATGAATGCCTGCATTAAACCAATGGTTTTAGTAGTAGGCGTTTGATCCAGTTCTACCTTGGGAGACTGCTTGTAATAGCAATAAGCCCTCATGTATTCGCACTCTTCCGCACGCGGATTGGTAGGAAAGTTGTCGATGTATGACTTGAAAATATTCTCAGCGTTGAGATAATCTTTCTGATAGAAGTAACTGTAGGCGTTCTTGTAGTACATTTCCTCAAAGCGGGGTGTGCCTTTGAAGTAAGGAAACAACTCATCAAAAAGCTGCTGCGCATAAGTGTACTTCTTTTGCGCATAGTAGTTCTCTGCCATTTTGTACCGGTACTCATTGTCCTTGCTCTTTAACACCCGGCTGAATCTGGATGCGCAGGAGGTACATGCGATACAAATAAGTGCGAAATAAACAGCTTTCTTCATAAAGTGGGCAAAATTAAGGTTTTACCCGCAATATAGAACGGAGAGTCTTTTAGCGAGCTGGTTTATTTCCGAAATAATAGTTAATTGTAGAAAAGTGTTGGGCTGCCTTTTCCTGGAAAGGAATAAGGCGTTGGCCCAACATCCTGAAACAAACAATTGTTATACAATCAGTTGCATCTTTATTTCTGTAGATTAAACAACAAACTTACCCGTAGCGACTGCTTTATAGGATTGTTGGCAACATCTTTTCCGGTTGGCACCAGATAAGAAAAATTAGCGCCCAGCCATTGATATTTAAATCCCACTCCCATAGTAGCATACCGTCTTCCCCCCTTCCAGCGGTTTTCGTAATTGTATCCACCTCTTACTGCCAGCATATTCAGGTACCAGTATTCTGCACCTGTAGAAATCTGCCATTCTTTTAGTTCCTCACTAAAACCACCGGGAGCATCGCCAAAAGAGCTAAACCAGCTGGAAAACACAGATTTATCCCGGTAGACCTCCATAGACGAATCTGATTTATCAGCTGGTGGGGTGGGCACCATCATTTTGTTAACGTCCACTGCAAGGGTAAGTTTTCCACCCTCATGCAATTTCAGGGTATAAGATGCGCCTAGTCCCAGATTGGCCGGCAGAAAATCTTTGTCCATTGCACTGTTAGAATAGGACACCTTAGACCCGAGATTGCTGATAGTTAAGCCAGCAGCCCAGCCGGTTCCTTCTGCATTAACACCACTGTAAAACGCAGTAATATCTCCCGCCACCGCATGGGCGTTTTTATAGGTATAGCCATCTGCCACATAACCGTTTGCAAGACCGGAATTGATATAGCGTAATGCTATACCTACCGACATGCGCTTACCCAACATACGGCTGTAACCTGCATCAATAGCATATTCGTTGGGATGAGCCATTTGCAGATGCTGACCGTTTTCATCAGCATATTGCACCTCACCTAGCTTAAAGTAGCGCATACCCACACTTACCGCCTGCTGGTCGCCCAGCTTCCTATAAACACCTGCTGAGGCAAGAAACACGTCGTTTGATCCTCCGCTTTTCATCCAGGGTGAATAGGTAAGTGCCAGTCCGGATTGCTCTGTTGTAAAAGGCAGTTTAGCCCGGTTCCAGAATACAGCATTGGCATCAGGAGACAAAGCAATTCCTGCTTCGCCCATACCACCTGCTCTTGCATCAGGAGATATCCGCAACATAGGTACTGCTGTAGAAACAACACTCATCGGCCTGTCCTGCGCGTGCGTCAGCAAAGCCAGCATACAAAAAGCTGCAGTTAGAGACGCATATAATTGTCTTTGCATAATCATCGTCTAAGAGTAATGAAAATGGGTTACGACTTTGCCGCAGCAGGTGGCTTATTACCAGCCGCCTTTGAAGCGGGAGCAGACTCTGGTTTCATATTCAGTTGTTCCTGAATAGCGTCTGGTATAACTGGTGCCGCACTTTTCTGCTGAGCAGCCCCTGCGGATGGCTTTGCATTGCTCGGCAGTTCTATATTTGCCGGAATTGTTGCTGCTCTCGCAGCCTTTCTGGCAAAACCAGCTTTAGTACCTCCACCACCCTGAATGGGTGCGTTATTAAAGCTTTCCAGTGTAGTTCTCCTTCCCGAAACTCCGGACTTTGACATCTTCGCCGATCCTCCCTGCGCGCTGGACGCAGGAGCAAGGGGCGCTTTACTATAGCGGGTCATATCGGGTACTTTTTGCTGTGCCTTTACAGTTATCGTAATGGCAAGTACCAGTGTACACATAAATATTTTATATAGCAAAGAATATTTCATATTTGATACTGTTATCTGTTATACAATTATTTTACGCTTACCAGTACCTTAATCTTACCGGTTTCTCCATCAAAGTTTTCCAGTGCCTTACCAAGCACCTGTCCCGTATGCACTTTACTTATGTCGGCCTTCATCGCATATCCCGCGCGGGAAGCTGTTACAAGCATATCGCCGCGCTTAATCGCACCGTTTTCATTACACACCTTGGTAGGAATAACACCAATTACCCCCATTGGCACTTTGCCGGAAATATCAGCATCGATATCCTCTTCCGTAAGTAAAACACCAGGCTTAGTAGCATATACGCCGGCAACCAATGTAGAATATGCTTCCGCGGATTTTTCTACAGTTCTATCGCCGGATACAGCTATAACCAGTACATCACCCGGTTCGTAAGCAGTAATATTTCCGGTTACGTCAAATACTTCCGCCACGTCTGCGCCGCTGTTTTGTGTACCTCCGTTAAAGAAGCCTCTACCTGCTTTATTGATTCTGGCTACATTTCCGGAAGCACTTTGAAAAACGGCTACGCTGCCGGAAGCGCCTGTGTGATTCACCAGCAGACCGTTCCCCGTACCTGCATTGGTGATATGCATAACCGGTTGACCATTACTGGTATTGAAGTTGGCAAAACGTGCAGCCTTACCCGTACCAAAGTTGGGAACCCAACCAAATATGGCATTGCCGTTACCATCACAGGTTGCTTCCACACCGTCTCCGGTGCCACCTGCATTAGCCGTAATACCATTACCGTTGCCGTCACATAACGCAAGTAATGCGGGTCCGTTTCCGGCAGCGTTGGAAGCATAAAATAATCCGGCATACCCACCTGTACCGGATGAAAGTCCATATACACCTGCTGTACCAAAATTGGCAAACTGAGAATTTACCTCTCCTTTTACAGCGGGAGAAGTACCGGTAACTCTATCCACTATAAAGTTGCCGGCTATACCATTACCTACCGTTTTTGCCAATACCACATCGCTCTCATTATCTTCATTGTAATTCTGAAAACGCGCAGGACGGCCTGATGCAAAGGAAGGTACCCACCCATATACTGCCGTACCGGCACCATCAATATTTGCCTCTACTGCATTGCCATTTTTAGATGAATTGGCAGTAATGGCATTACCATTACCATCATTAATAGCAACCAGTGCATTACCGTTTCCCGCCGGATTAGAAGCATGAAATAAGCCTGCAAAGCCTCCTGTTCCTGAAGAAGTACCGAAGATTGCTGCTGCACCAAAGTTGCCAAAGATGGTATTTACTTCTCCACGTACAGCTGCCGCCACGCTATTTGAATTATCGACTGTAAAAGAAGCTGCATTGCCCAAAGTGTTGTCCGGGATATTGCCGTTACCGTTGGTATGCACTTCCAGTGTATTAGCTTCCGTATTATCAGAGTTGAAATTTTCAAAGCGACCGGCACGGCCTGTACTATTGTTCAAACCTACCTGTCCGTAAACACCAATACCAGTATTTGCAGTACTCGTGGCCACAAAACCACGTACCCCATAACCACCACCGTCATTACGGCCCACGACCGCGCCTGCTATATCACTGGTAGTCCGGCCTACGATCGCCTCACCTGCACCATTGTTATCGCCTACCACACCTGCCGATGTTTGTTGGGAAGTTATACCATGTACACCAAATCCGGCGCCGGCCGAGCTTAATACTCCGGTACCATTACCCGTGGTTGATACATTGACTACAGTGCCATTCCCTACCGTATTGGCACTTAAGGCAACATTATTATTTGAATTATTATTGATACTGATATTGGCAGCTATTCCATTAACTGATGTAGCATTTAATCCTGTACCACTATTACTATTGGCATATACCCCATAACCATTTGCAGTAGCATTACCATATACACCAAGTCCGTTAGGAGTTGTACCATATACCCCCCAGCCAGAACCAGCCTGAGACCCCCATACACCAATACCTAATCCGCCGGTACCGTTATTAATACCTCTCACAGCAGAAGAAAAACCGCCGGGTGCTGTTGAATTTACAATACCCCGTACAGCAGCAATACTGGATGTTGTAGTATTATTAATGCCTTCCAGTGAAGTTCCGTCACCGGCATTAGTTATTGAAAACAGTGTACCAGCGTTATTCTCATTGGTTACAAAAGGCAGTGTTAACGCGCCGCCGCCACCACTTATAGAGGATGGCACCCAGGATGTTCCATCAAATTTCAGGTATTGATCAGCTATAGGTGCTGTATTTATCACCGGGGTTCCCTGAAGCCTGACAACTAAAGGATTGGGGAAATTACCCGAAAGATCTCCACCTGCCACACCGCTTACTTCACCAGCAGGCCCCTGAGGCCCGGCAGGCCCTACGGGACCAGCGGGACCTACAAGACCGGCAGGGCCAACAGGACCAGCCACACCCGCCGGACCAACGGGGCCAGCAGGACCAACAGGTCCGGCAGCACCCACAGGACCAGCAGGGCCTGCGGCACCGGTAGCTCCTTTTGCCCCCACAGCCCCTGGTATACCCTGAGGACCAGCATCTCCCTGAGGACCAGCTGCACCAACAGGTCCTTCTGCCCCTTGCGGCCCCTCAGGTCCAACAGGACCAACAGGACCGATGGCACCTGCAGGCCCTGCCGGACCAACTGAACCTTGTACACCTGGTACTCCCTGAGGCCCAATCGGCCCCGCAGGTCCCACTGCTCCTGCAGGCCCTGTGGCTCCAACAGGTCCAGGTATACCCTGAGGGCCTGCATCACCTTTAGCTCCCGTAGCGCCTGCTGGTCCAACCGGACCTACGGCCCCCACCGGACCAGGCGCCCCTTGCGGGCCTGCATCTCCTTTAGGTCCTGTAGGGCCGGGAGTGCCGGAAGCAGCATATAATGCATAAGGTACACTCAACAATTGTGTTGCACCCATATCAGAAAAGCTGCTACCGCCATTAATATCAATTTCGGTTTGTAAATGCTTTTCACCATTGCCCCAGTTAACCGCATTGAATGCAGAACCTGATGCTGTGCCCTTACCTACCATTACATAAAAATGGCCAAAAGCATTGGTTTCAACACTATGTATTTCCTGGTATACAGTTGGGCCAGAGGCTGATATATTATGTATTGTAAAACGAAGGCTGATTTTTTTCTGAGCGATAATATTCCCGTCAACAGTACGGGCTACGCCCTGATAATTAAAGGCCTGTGGCACCTGCGCAACAACAGCCTGCAGGCATAGCAACAGACATGCTATGAAAGCGTAAATTACTTTTTTCACAAATAACAGATTAAAGGATGAAGGAAAGAGTGGTTAGTTAACCTTGATTATTTTATAAGGCTTGAAGTTTTGATAAGTACCGTCTTTCTGACGTCTGGTGTTGAAGAATTTGAGCCAGTAAAAGCCGGCAGGGTATTGCTGCATAGAAATTTCCAGCTTGTTTCTGTTTAATGTATACTGCTGCAGTAAACGCTCTGATGCATCGTATAAGTCCACACGATACTCATCAAAGTTGTCATCGTACACATACACAGTCAACATATTCCGCACCGGGTTAGGATAGGCTTCCACCCGAAGACGACTATACCAGGCAGTTCTGATATTCACCTCTTTTACATCGGTAATTTGTTTTTGCTGAAAGCCTTCTGTACATACGAAGGCAGTACCGTTTCCTGAACTCTGCAGGGTTGCTACCGCCATTTCGCCTACAGAATAATTCAGTTCAATATTTCCTTTAACAGATAGCTTGCCTCCCGATCCTACCAGGGAGCGCTCAATGCTTTGCCCATAACAAACACCGGCAAAAAGCACAGTAACCGGAAATAATAATGGAGAGGGGTGTTGAAGTAAATTTTTACGCATAAGCTTAGCCTTTTTGTTTCAGAATAACAAAGCTAGCCTCCTCTCTTCCGCTGATTTCTGCACTTTAGGCAACGTAGCATTCTATTTAGAATACGTACTATTTTACATAGGCAACGTATAATTACTACAACGCTCATACATACACTTCAGAAAGTCGCCCTTACGGCGTGCAGCAACTTCCAGTATAGCTCCATCTGCCATTTGTACAAAAAACTCATCTCCCTTATTCACCTTTAACAGGTGCCTAAGGTTTATAATATGCGATTTGTGAATTCTGTAAAACTGGTGCGGAGTTAGTAGTGTTTCATATTCCCGTAAAGTTTTTGCTACGGTAATTTTCTGTTTATTCACCAGTGTAAATACGCTGTAATTGTTTTCACCGGCTACTCTTACAATCTGGGAAACAGGAATAAAATGAACCTCACGTGCAGACTGCAACATGATAGTTTCTGACTGATTTTTAGGAGCAGTTAATTCGGGGGAGGTACGGTTGTTTACTACAATCTCAACTCCGGGTATAAAACCCGTGAGTTTTTCAACTATGCCGTCAATATCCCCACTGTTTTCGTCGGCAATAATCACTTTAATCATGGCTATAGGTTTTAAGCGCTTAAATATATCCAGTTATAACATGGTGGCATATCCCCTTTTTGGGTTATTCTCATAATGTAAAACCGAAATATCTAAGGATCAAAGTGTATGCCCTGTGCCAGAAAAGACACTAGCGATAAATCGCTAAAGGCTGAAGGTAAGGTACAAAAAGAAAAACAAACAAAAAAAACCCTCCGCGAACGGAGGGTTTTATAGGGCAAAAAGTATCACAAACTTATTTAGTCTTTTTTAAGTTTGGGTGAGGAGCAGGTACTGAGTTAGGACCTTCTTCTGTTGTACCCTGGAAGTCTACAGTGTTAGAATCACCATCCTGACCATAAGTGAAGATCAGACGGCTTTCAGAGATACCTTGTTTTTCAACCAGATATTTCTCAACTGCATTTACGCGATCCCAGCTTAATTGCTGTGCACGTTTGTCAGAAGCACCGTAACCGATGATTTTAACTTTACATGTAGGATTAGCGTTCAGTTTCTCAGCAATGCTAGCCAGAATTGACTCAGCGTCTTTGCTGATTTTTACTGAACCTGATTTAAACTGTACGCTAGGCAGGTTAGTAATAGCACAGGCATTTTGAGGTGTCCAGTTTGCCATTTTATCACGCAGCTCTTTACAGCACTCAGGCTCTGGGCAGTTACCTACGCCATCAGCGTTAACAGGGAAACATTTTTGAGCGGTCAGTAATTCCTTGTCTTTGTAGTCAGGAACACCGTCACCATCTGTATCTAAAGCACGACCACGGGCGTCAACTGGTGCACCAGCAGGAGTGTTAGGCTCCAGATCGAACTGATCGGTAATACCATCACCATCAGCATCAGGCAGTACCGGTGGAGGTAACTTCATGTGCTTAGGATTGTTCAGCTCATTGTAGATAAAGTTGTTGGGGTTGATCCACCATAATGGAGCAACTCTTTTTGAAGAGTTTCCAAGAGCCAGACCACCACGGATAGAAGTGTAGCTGTAGAAGTCGTTAGACTTACCAGCGTTTACACCGTCCAGATCATCAGAGAAAGGCAGAGTCAGTCTCTCTTCGATGCCTAAAGACAGGCGTGAACTTAATTTGAAAGCGATACCGGCACCGAAGCTAACAGCATGACGAATCAGCTTGTTATCATCCATACGACCGATAGGCTCACGGTTACCGTTTGTAGCAGGAGCGTTAACATTATAATCATTCATTTTGCTTTTCAGCTGATCTTTAATGTCTTTTCTCTTGGTGTTGAAGTTAACACCATTCAGGTTAGCACCTTGCAGGCTGTTATCAACGTCAATATCAGTTAACACTAACCCATAACCTAAGAAGGTATAGATGTTAGTTTTAGGATTGCCTCTGTAGTGACTTAAAGTGTTCAGAGATGCAATCACATCAATGTTACCCTGGTGAGTAGCATTTTTGTAGTTAGCTACATAACGGGTACCAGCAGCACCCCAAGGACCTGTACCATCAGAAATACGTGTACGATAGTCCAGACCATAACTGAAAGAACCGGTATAATCTGCTCTCACTGAGAAGATATGTCCTAAAGACTTTCTCAGAGACAGACCACCACCGAAACCTGGTCTTGAATCGATATCACTAATAATCGTTGAGTAACCGCCATGGAAACCTAATTCCCACATATCGCGCGGCTTCGCGGGATAAGGGTACTGGTTATTTGCGAACTCATTGTACTGAGGCAGGCGCTTTGTAGCTACCTTCGAAGAATCTTTCCACCAATCTGCGTTGGCGTCATTTTTTTGTGCAAACGTGGCCGACTGTACCAGACCTAAAAGGCCTAGTATCGCTGTGTACTTTTTGCTTGCCATAGGTATAATTTAATTTTTGTTTAAAACATTGAACCCTAAATAAAACTTGGCACGGCAAAGTTAACTATTGAGTCAACAAAACCAAATTTTTAACGCTTAATTTGCCATACTAAGTTGTTAATCAGACAGCAATTGCAGTGCCAATGTTGCTTTTAACATTTAATTTTATGTGGTTATATTGCAGTCAAGTTTAGAAAATGGAAGCAGCACGCCGGGTAATATCAGCAGAACTGGAACTGTTTGAGGCGCATTTCAGAGAGGCCGTTAAAAGCCGTGTAGCCTTGTTAGACAGGATTATGGGATATATAGTTAAGCGTAAGGGTAAACAAATGCGTCCGATGTTTGTATTCCTCAGTGCACGCCTGGGCGGCCCCGTTACTGATGCAACTTACCGCGCAGCTTCGCTGGTGGAATTATTACACACTGCTACCCTGGTGCATGACGATGTAGTTGACGATTCTCTTGAAAGGAGGGGATTTTTCTCCATCAATGCACTATGGAAAAACAAAATAGCGGTTCTTGTGGGCGACTATTTACTATCCAAAGGACTGCTGCTGTCCCTGGATAATGGTGATTTTCAGGCACTACAGATCCTCTCCCGTGCAGTAAAGGAAATGAGCGAAGGCGAATTGCTACAGATAGAAAAAGCCCGCAACCTGAACCTGGAAGAAAGCATTTATTACGATATTATTAAAGGTAAAACCGCCTCCCTCCTGTCTTCCGCCTGTGCCGCCGGCGCAAGTACCACTTTTAGCGACCCGGCTGCTGTGGCTAAAATGCAGCAATTCGGCGAAAAGGTGGGTATGGCTTTTCAGGTAAAAGACGATCTTTTCGACTACGGCAGCGCCAATGTAGGCAAACCCACCGGAAATGATATTAAAGAGAAAAAGCTCACTCTCCCACTTATATACACACTTAACAATTGTGATGCAGCACTGAGAAGAAAGCTGATTTACATTGTGAAGAACGAAAACACCCGGAAAGACAAAGTGAAATTTGTGATTGACGCGGTAAATGACGCAGGCGGTATTACTTATGCTACTAAAAAAATGCTATCCTTCCGGGATGAGGCGCTGGCCATTCTGCATGAATTTGACGATGGAGAAGTCAGGCAGGCCCTGGAACAACTGGTACGCTACACCACCGACAGGGAATACTAATCTGTGGATTGTTATTAATGACATTTTGACGAGCTCACTTATCCCTGTTCATGCAAAAACGCTGGAATATATTACCTACCTCTCCCCTGCAAACCCAGAGCCTTCAAAAGGCGCTGGGCGTAAATGCTACCATTTGCAGCATTCTTGTGCAGAGAGGCTATACTACTTTTGACGAGGCGAAACACTTTTTCAGACCTTCACTGGACCATTTGCACAATCCTTTTCTGATGAAGGATATGCAGAAAGCGGTTGACCGCATTAACCTGGCCATTGAAAACAACGAAAGGATACTGGTTTTTGGCGATTACGATGTAGACGGCACTACGTCTGTAGCCTGTATGTTCCGCTTTTTAAAAGCACTCCATCCACTTATCGACTTCTATATTCCTCACCGCTACAGAGAGGGTTACGGTATTTCTCCGGAGGGTATTAAATATGCCCGGGACAACTACTTTTCACTGGTTATATCGCTTGACTGTGGAATCAAATCTGTAGATCTGATTCAACAGGCACTCGATTATGGTATTGATTTTATTGTGTGCGATCACCATCTGCCAGATAATATACTGCCACCTGCGCATGCCATTTTAAATCCCAAACAGGAAGATTGCCCCTATCCTTACAAAGAACTTTGTGGATGTGGCGTTGGTTTCAAGTTAATGCAGGCTATTAGTCAAAGCAGAAATCTCCCCCCCTCCTCTTATTTGATATATCTGGATCTCGTAGCTACTGCTATTGCTGCGGATATTGTACCTCTGAACGGTGAGAACCGAACATTGGCCTATCTGGGGTTACAGCAGATTAACACCAAACCATGTTCGGGTATTAAAGCATTGATACAAACCGGAGGCATTACTTCCGAAGTTAATATAGGTAACCTCATATTTGTAATTGCACCACGCATTAATGCTGCGGGCAGAATGGACGACGCCCGTAAAGCAGTTCAGCTGTTTGTGGAAGAAGATCTTTCCAAAGCGCTGCAGATAGCACAGTTACTACACAGTGATAACACCGACCGGAAAGAAGCAGACCTTTCTATTACAGAAGAAGCGCTGCATATGATCCGTACAGATGAACGGCACCCGCAACGCAGAACCACCGTATTGTTTCAGGAACACTGGCATAAAGGTGTAGTGGGTATTGTGGCTTCCCGCCTTATCGATTCGTTCTACCGCCCAACAGTGGTGCTTACTAAAAGTGGAGATATTGTGGCAGGCAGTGCCCGTAGCGTAACCGGCTTTAATTTATACGAGGCCATTCACGCCTGCCGCGAACATCTGGTGGGTTACGGTGGACACTTTGCCGCTGCCGGGATGACCTTACTACCCGACCAGGTAGAAGCCTTCAGCCAGAAATTTGAAGAAGTAGTAGCAGCCACCATCACTGAGGCATCATTGGTTCCGGAAATTATTATAGATGCAGAAGTAAGCTTTCATGAGTTCACTCCTACTTTCTATAATATCCTTACACAAATGGAGCCGTTTGGCCCGGCCAATATGCGGCCTGTTTTTGTAAGCCGTTATGTAAAAGACACCGGTGCTTCCAAAATAGTAAAGGATTTACATATACGATTTGTGGTTAAACAAGGAATAGTACCGCTATCGGGTATTGGCTTTAACATGGCGCATCTGTTTCCTTTGCTGCAAATGAATCATCCGGTTGATATTGTATACACACTGGATATGAATGAGTGGAATGGGGAGAAATACCTACAAATGAAGGTGATTGATTTTCGCCTTTCAGAGCAGCAGGCTTAAGGGCAATAAGAACCGCGTCAGCCGACAACTGATTCCATTAGCTAGTCAAACGAAAAGAGGGTGTATCAAACTTTGATACACCCTCTTCTTCTTATATCGTCATAATACGAACTAGCTCAACAAAGCCACACTTCTGTTAATGAATTCTGTAAGGCTTGCACCTTTCAGTAATCCCTGAGAAAGTAAGGCGAGATCTGCCAGGTTACGGATCTGATTTTCCTGCTTTTGTGTATCTACTTCTTTTAATAAAGTCTGATATACTTTGTGGTTACCGTTTACAGTAAGGGTTACCTCATCCGGCATATTGGCATAAAAGGCGCTCATACCACCGCCGCCCATGCCGGCCATGTCTTTCATGCGGCGCATGAATTCCGGGCGGGTAGCTATTACCGGCGCGGAGTCAGCACTCAGACCTTTTACTTCTACTTTTAAAGTCAGGTCAGGTACCTGGAAGCCGAATAAGCCTTTAAGCTTTTCTTCCTCTTCGCCAGACAGAACACTGTTGCTGTGCTCCTGTACATCTACCAGGTTATCGGCAATATCAGAGTCTACACGCACAAAGTGCACGCTGTCCCATTTCATTTCCATCTGGTTGATAAAAGCATTATCAATCAGTGTTTCCAGTTTAACTACCTTATAGTCTTTCCCTTGTGCAGCTTTAATATAACCATCCTGCTGTACCGGATCGGTAGTATAAATAATTACGGTTTTACCGTCTTTGTTTTTCTGGACAGCTTCTACTGCGGTTTTATATTCTTCCAGCGTATAAAATTTCTTGTCAGCAGTATCCTGCAGTAACAGAAACTTATTGCCTTTGTCCAGGAATTTGTCGTCGGTCATCATACCGTACTTCACAAACAGGCCCAGGCTGTCCCACTTCTCTTCAAAAGAGTTTCTTTCATTGCGGAACATTTCGTCCAGCTTGTCAGCCACCTTTTTGGTAATGTGCGCGTTAATCTTCTTCACGTTCGGATCGCCCTGCAGGTAGCTGCGGCTTACGTTCAGCGGAATATCCGGGCTGTCAATTACACCATGCAGCAGCATCAGAAACTCAGGTACAATATCTTTTACCTCATCGGTTACAAATACCTGGTTGCTGTACAGCTGAATTTTATCCTTCTGTATTTCGTAGCTCTGTTTAATTTTAGGAAAATACAGAATACCAGTAAGGTTGAACGGAAAATCTACGTTCAGGTGTATCCAGAACAGCGGAGTTTCGCCCATAGGATACAGCTCTTTATAAAAATTCTGGTAGTCCTCTGTAGTTAACTCAGAAGGCTTTCTTACCCAGATTGGATTGGGATTGTTGATAGGCTTTTCTTCCAGTTCTTTATCCTTTTCCTCTTCTTTTACTCCTTCTTCGGAGAAGAAAATAGGCACGGGCAGGAAACGGCAGAATTTCTCCAGAATACCGCGGATACGGTAACCGTCTAAAAATTCAGCGCTGTCTTCGTTAATATGTAATACAATGCGTGTACCACGCTCTTCTTTTTCAATCTCGTTCAGTTCAAACTCAGGGCTGCCATCACAGCTCCAGTATACACCGGTAGCACCTTCGCGGAAGCTTTTGGTAAATACTTCCACCTTGTCGCTCACCATAAAGGCACTGTAGAAACCTAAACCAAAGTGACCTATAATATTAGCGTCTTTGTACTTGCTTAAAAATTCTTCTGCACCAGAAAAAGCCAGTTGGTTCAGATATTTGTCTACCTCTTCGGCAGTCATACCTACCCCTTTATCAATAATGCTCAGGGTTTTCTCTTCCACATTCAACACCACATCAATGCGCAGGTCGTTTAAATCACCTTTAGCCTCACCAATGGAAGACAGGGTTTTCAGTTTCTGGGTAGCATCAATGGCGTTACTCACCAATTCACGCAGAAAAATTTCATGGTCGCTGTAAAGGAACTTTTTAATGATCGGGAAAATATTCTCCGTCTGAACACGAATTTGTCCTTTTTGCATATTCAAATACTTTTTGGTTCATTTGTTCAAACAAAGTACCAGTAATATAAAAACGCCAATTTGACGGGTTGACAATTTACCGCTGCCCGGTTTGAACGCTTTATGTATGAACCTGTACTGAACCGGTAGTATACAAACTACTTTACAGCTACCTATAAAAGGGCATTTATACAGGTTTTCAACTATTATAAGCCCCGCAATGCCACAAACTGCCTTATATGGGCGCGCAATGCAAAAATGACACATCCCGCTATCACCTGTCTAAAGCAAAGAAGCTGCAGAATGAATATTCTGCAGCTTCTTTGCACTTAAAAACACTATACTAACCTAACCTTATTATTGTTTGGTAACCACCACGTCTTGTACCACATCGGTGTTGCTGGTTACAGAGAAAGTTTGTTCAATCTTCTGATTACCAACACGAATGATAAAAGTGGGGTTCATTTCTGACTCTTCTTTCAGAATGTGGATGGCCTTGTTGAAAGTAGAGTCGTTGTAACGGCCCTGGAACAGTACATCACCCGCATCGTTTTTGATAATGAGGCTGAACTTCTGTGCAGTAGGGTTGTCGAATTTTACGCGGAAAACAACACTGTTGTCGTTGTAACCTGCGTATTGTACAGAAACCTGTTTAGCAGAAACCAGTGTTTCCTTTTTTTCATTTTTCTCAGCGGCCTGAGCGCTAACTGCCATTACAGCAATAACTAAAGCGGTAAAAGAGAATTTTGCAACAGCGGAACGAACATTTAAACCTTTCATAATTTAATTTTTGATGTTACCACTGGCGAACAAACGTTTCAGAATAACCTTGTGATTACCTTATTATCACAGTACAAATGTAGAAGGAGAAAAAGGGTAGTGCAAACCATGTTTAGACCACTTTTATTATCGCAAATGTGCCAAACAAACACACAACAACATGTATACCAACACCTTGTAAGCAAAGTTATTACGACATCCAATTATTATTGAAAGAAAAATAATTTCTCAGATAAGGCTGTTCTCACGGGCAAAATTCACCACTCCGGCTGTGTTTTTCAGGTTTAGCTTGCGCAGAATGTTCTTCCGGTGGGTAGAAACGGTGAATTCACTTATATATAAACGATCACTAATCTCTTTACTGGTTAACTCCTGACCTATCATCTTAATAATCTCCACCTCCCGGCGTGTAAGCTGGTAACGCTTCATAAAATCGTCCAGAAACCAGGTGTTTTCTTCCGCAGGTGTTTCCTCTGCCTCTGAATAATGCATACCACCTTCTAAAATCAGTTGAATTACTTCACGCAGCAAGGCAGCGGGGGAATTTTTTAGCAGATACCCTTCTGCACCGGCTTTGCGTATTTCGGCCTGTAGTTGTGGCTGGCCGTAGTTGGTAAGTACCAGCACCTTTATTTTAGGATAGTTGCGCTTAATAATAGAAAGGGCCTTTACGCCATCCAGCTGTGGCATGTTCAAATCCAGTAGTACCAGATCTACCTGTTCGCGTTCCAGTACATACAACAGTTCCCGTCCATTGTTTACCGCAGGCAGCAACTCCCACTCTGTATTGGTATTTAATACAGCGGAGAGTCCATCTATCAGTAACTGATGGTCATCGGCTATAATCAGGCGGTAAGGCATAGTTATCTGTTGGTTTGGTAAGGGTATAAGGTATTTCTATGTTCACCATGGTTCCCCGGCCTTCGGCAGACTCTATTACCATCTGCCCTTCCAGGTAATCCACTTTACTCTGTACACTGCGTAAAAAAAACGTACCGTTACTGTCTGGCTTCATGCCGGCACCATCATCTTCTACCATAATGCCAATACTATCTTCGTGCTCAATCAGTTGCACCAGTACATGAACCGCCTTCGCATGTTTAAGTATGTTCTGCAGCAATTCCTGCACTAAACGGTATAAGGTGTTTCTGAAGTTGACGGATATATTGCTGTTCTGTTCAAACCCTATCAGCACCAGCTCTACCTGAATTTTGCCGGACTGATTGGCCATGCCCACGAGGTTTTCTACCGCACGGCGAAACCCGTATTGCTCTATAGCCAGGGGGGATAGCTGGTGACTGATGCTACGGATGGAGTGACTTACCATCTGCAATACTTCACCGGCCTGCTCCATTTTGGCCATACTTTCCCAGCCCTGCTTTTCGCGGGCAGCATCCAGATTCAGGGAGGCCAGCGACAGCAGGGAACCTACTTCATCATGCAACTGATCGGCCACTGCTTTCCGTTCATTCTCCTGTACAGAAACAATGGTATCGGTAAGGCGTTTTTGTTCTTCACTTTTCTCTGCCAGCAGGTCCTCCCGCTCTCTGCGGTAACGGTTAAAACGTTCAGCCATACCAAACATTATAATCATCGCTTCCAGTACCACACCGGTAAACATACCATAACGGCCCGGAAAAGGTGTAAACAGGGGGTGGCCAAAATGGGAAAGGCTCTCAGCAAATGAAAAAGCAAACAGCACTATGGTAGCCAGAAAATATACTTTGGCCAGCCTGCTGCCCTTGCGTATTTTCTCTATCAGACTGGCAAAATATAGTACGGAGTATACCACCGACAATAAAGTGATAAACCGAAGGAACACCAGCATAAACGCTCCTGCGCGGGTATAATCAAATGGCCATAACACCAGCACCAGCATCAGTATACAACAAACCTGCACCACTTTCATGGGGCGGTAACACCAGCTATCCTTTCCCTGCCCTATAAACAATTGCAGAAACTGTATGGACACCAACATGGTGGCACCCAGAAAAAACGGGCGGGACCGGCTGGGAAAATAAGACGATGATGGCCATAGGTACTGAAAGCCCAGCCCTTTGTCAGACCATATCCACATAGAAAGGCAAAATACATACAGGGCGTACCAGATATACAGCTGATCTTTAGTGGTTACAAAAAGAAAACATCCAAACAGCACCATCAGCAGCGCAACGCCCGACAACAAACCATTCACCAGCGATTCCTGCGCAATGGTGGCTGCCAGCTGGCTGCGGGTTACCAGTTGCAAAGGTGCCTGTAGCGATTCAAAATGCTTATCAATCTTCAGCAGGTATAATGGAGCACGAGGTTGTAACGGCAGCGCAGAATAGTTATATAATATGGGGCGTTGATGAAACACGTAACCATCGCCGGTAAACGCGAGGGAATCAATGCTGCCCTTCGGTGTTACCCGATACCATTCCAGATAATTGATGGCAGCGTTATTTACCAGTAATACTTCCTCTTCATTCAGCGTATCAGCAGCAACTGCAATCCAGAATACGGAACCGGTAAAACCGGGGTTCAGAAACAGATTATCCATTTGCCGGAAAGCCCCTTGCCAGTATTGGAGCAACACGTCCGCAGGCTGAAAGGTACGGCTGGTATCTTCCCATACATAAAACACCGCGTTAGATTGCGGAACAGAGTTTTGTGCACGCAGGGTAAACACCTGTAGCAAAAGCAGTAGTAATATGGTGGCAGTATAAAGGGTGCGCATACCTATGGCACCAAAAATACTCATAATTAGGTATTGGCAAATGCGGGCAGCTCCGATAGTTTAGCTGCTCCCTCTCCCCTTGCTACATAAAAAAGCCCTTCATTGCTGAAGGGCCTTTTTATTTATTTCTTCTGGTTCTTATTTTTCATATCCTGTATTTTTTTCTGCTGCTCCATTACCGCAGAATACTTTTCCTGCCACTTGCTCTGTGTTTTAGGCTTCTTACGGTTGGCATCCATTTTAGCCAGAATTTTCGCATGGTCTATAATGTAATGCTGAATTACAAACTGCATTGCCAGGGTAATGAGGTTAGATACTGTGTAGTACCAGGTCAGTGCCGAAGGCAGTTTGTTAAACACGAAGAACAGGATGAAAGGGAATATGTAAGGCATGTACTTCATGGCAGGGTTATCCTGCGTAGGTGTCATGCTCATATTGTAAATAGAAATAAGGAAGCTGGTTAATACCGCTGTAATGGTAAACAAGCTCAGGTGATCGCCCAGGCCCCAGATATTGAAAGGGAAATGAACGATAGTGTCATAAGCGGATAAGTCATCACTCCACAAAAACCCTTGCCCACGCAGTGCGATGTTAGAGTTAAAGAAGCTATACAATGCAAAGAAGATCGGAATCTGTAACAGCGCGGGAATACAACCACCTACTGGGTTTACACCTGCTTCTCTGAACAGTTTCATCTGCTCCATGGCAAAAGCCTGCTGATCGCCGTTCAGTTTCTTCTTCAGTTCATCCAGCTCAGGACGCAGTACTTTCATTTTAGCACCGCTGAGGTAGCTGGTGTACGTTAAAGGTGAAGTAACGAGACGGATAAACAGCGTCAGGAACAGAATTACCCAACCGTAATTGCTTACCAGGCTGGCGAAGAAGTTAAACACCGGCATGATGATGAACTTGTTAATAGGACGTACAAAAGAATATACGTCGCGGCCCAGGTTCACAATCTTATCCATTTCAGGCGCTTCATTTTTCAGCACCTTGTATTCGTTAGGTCCGAAGAACAGTTGGAAAGGCGCATTGAAATTAGCTGCCGGCGTACCTTTGTACTGGAAGGTTGCCACTACGTTACCCAACACGGCAGAGGAATCTGTTTTACGGTTCCACTTAACAGAACCACCACTGGCAAAGCCGTTTTTAGCTACCAGGGTTGTGTTGAAGAACTGCTGAACTGCACCTACCCATTGAACAGGCTTTTCAAAAGTTCTTTCGTTTTTGGCAGACATATAGTCGAAGCTGTTATCCTCAGAAAAACATACATTGCTCTGTTGTCTTTCATATTCCAGTGAGCCTTCATGTCTTTCAGGAGAAACATACCAGCGGATACCCATGGTATTGTTGGTAAGCAGTTTGTCTGCACCCACAAACCCCACGTTCCAGTCAATCATGTAATCGTTAGCCTTTACCAAATAGGCATGGGTAACAGACTGGCCGTTAGCCGCCAGGGTAAAGCTGATGGTTTGGCTGCCATCTGCATTTTTTACTACCTGAGAGGGGGTAAAATATAAGTCCGTTACATCTGCAATTTGTCCGGGCGCTGTGTTGATGGGGTAGGTTAACTCATCGTTAGCACCACCATTTAATACCACGGGCTTTTTATCGTAAGAAGCGTAATTTTTCAGTTGTACCTGCTTAACGGAACCACCTTTATTAGAGAAAGTAATTTTCATTACCTGGTTCTCCACCACTGTCAGTTGTTCAGTACCGTTAGCAGCACCTAAAAAGGTACCTGCTTTGTTTGCTCTTGCGGCAGAATCCTGTGCGGCTGCCTGTGCTCTGGCTAACGCAGTATCAATAGCAGGGATTTTGGATTTCTCCACCAGGGCAGTAGAATCTTTCTCCCGCTGCTGCTGTTCTGCAATCAGCTTCTGTTGTTTGTTCGTGTACCAGAAAAAACCAAAAAACAGAATACCCAATAATACAAACCCAATGACCGTATTCTTATCCGTCTTCATATATGACTATAAAAATTGAGCGGCAAAGGTAGGGTTTGCAACGTAGAACGCCGCCCCTTTTGGGACGGCGTTCGTAAAAAGCTGTATAATTTAACTATTACGCCTTATCAACGGCCACCACCGGGGCAGTTTCTGCGTAAAAACTCAGTAAACGTGCTTTTCAGGTGCTGGCTGGTGCCTTCGCCTTCAGAAATAGCGTGCGTTCTGTTGGGGTAGCTCATCAACTGAAACACTTTGTTGTGTTTAACCAGTTCATTAATAAGCATTTCAGTATTCTGATAGTGCACGTTATCATCACCGGTGCCGTGTATCAGCAGCAGTTTGCCGCGGAGGTCCTTAGCATGGGTAACGGGTGAGCCGTTTATAAAGTCTTCCCGGTTTTCCTGCGGAATACCCATGTAGCGTTCCTGATAAATATTGTCGTAGGTAAGCTGGTTGGCTACCGGGGCAATGGAAATACCTACTTTATAAATATCGGGGTATTGAAACAGCAGGTTCAGCGTAGTAGAACCACCACCACTCCAGCCCCATACAGCCACGCGGCTGCTATCTACATATGGCCACTCAAGTATCTTTTTGGTTGCCAGTGCCTGATCGCGGATGTTTACCTGACCAATGTTGCGATAAATAGCTTTACGCCAGGCTGCTCCTTTAGGTGCAGGGGTGCCGCGGCCATCCAGACTAATCTGTATATAACCATCTGCTGCAATATCACCACTGTACAAACGGGTGCTGCCGGTACCATAGCTGTCCTTCACGGTTTGGGAGGCTGGTTCGGTATATACGTTAAACAGTACGGGGTATTTTTTAGTCGCATCAAAGTTGGCGGGCTTCACCATCCAGCCATCCAGTGTTACACCTTCTTCGGTAGTTACCTGAAAAAACTCAACAGGATATACCGGAGTACCGGGGCGGCGGCTGGCATGTTTTTCTGTACCGGGCAGGGCGGTGTGCGCTGGAAGGCTTACCCATTCCTGCATAGGCAGGCTGTTAGCAGAAGAAAAAGAGTGCATGGCATAAGCACCGCTGGGCGATACTTCGTAACCATGGGTGCCTTTTTGTGTGGCGGGTGATAACAGCGTTGCTTCGCCACCGGATATATTTACACGGTACAGGTACTTTTGGGTGGCATTGTCAGGAGAAGCCATGAAGTAGATGTTACCTGTTTTATCGTCAATGGCCTGTATAGTAATGATGTCATATTTACCGCTGGTAACCAGTTTCTCTGATTTGCCATCGCGGCTTACCAGGTAAATGTGGCGGTAGCCGTCTTTCTCAGACACCCATAAAAAGTTTTTACCATTGTTCAGCCATTCCCAGCCGGTAGGATCATCTGCCCAGCGTGCTTTAATATCTATCCATGCTTTGTCCGTTTCGGAGTAGATAGCACGGGCGGCACCGGTAGTGCTGTTACACAGGAATATTTTGCTTTCGTTCTGTTTTCTGTTCAGTTGCTGCAATATCAGCTCGGTAGTGTTGTTAGCCCATTCCATACGGGGAATGTAGTGCTGGCGGCTATCGCCGGGCACCTGCATCCAGGTAGTTTTAGCTGTGGTAATATCCACTACACCCACTTTGCAGGGAGAAGGCGCTTCACCTACTTTGGGATATTCTACCGGTACGTTGAAGGAATAAATAGAATCGGTGGTATTCAGCATCAGATAGTTTCTGATCTGGCGGGCATCTATCTGCCAGTAAGCAATGTGTTTGCTATCGGGGCTCCAGCGGAAACCATCGCGGCAGTCAAACTCTTCTTCATATACCCAATCGAACGTACCGTTAATCATACGGTCGGTACCGTCTGTGGTAAGAGCTTTGATAGCGCCGTTTTTTACATCTTCCACATATACGTTATGCTCACTTACATACGCTACTTTATTACCATCGGGTGAGAATTTGGCAAACATTAAAGAAGAAACCGGCTTTCCTTTACCCAGCTGACGTAAACTGCCGGTATTGAGATCGAGCACCCAGTAATCGCCGCGGGTATCCTGGCGCCATACTCTTTGTGTATTGGTATAGATGAGTGCTTTTTTACCATCTTCTGAAAAACTGAAGTTTCTCACTTTTAACGGAGCAGTGCTGCCGGCAGGGGTAAGCTTTGCTTTTTCTATCACTACCTTACTGGAAAAAGCGGGCAGCGTATACAACACAATTCCATTGTCTTCCGCTTCGTAATAACCTTTACCATCGGCAGTCCAATGCTGTGCGGTTGCCTGCAGCGATAAAAGCAGACAGGTCAAAGCAGCTAGTTTACGTACTTGTTTCATGTTGATAAGAGTAATTAAAACGCCAATTTACAGGAATGACATAAAAAAACACGAAATACACACCTGTAATGTGTATTTCGTGCTGTGGTAAAACAGTTACCGGCCTGCACCGGCGTACTGCTTATATAATTTCGCCCTGTAACACAGGGTTCTTCATGCTGCTCTTTTTCTCGTTGTATTGCTTGGCTGCTCCTACAAAGCTTACGAACAGTGGCGCCGGGTTTTCTACGGTGCTCTTCAGTTCGGGGTGGTATTGTACGCCAATAAAGAATGGGTGTGATGGCACTTCCATAATTTCCACCAGACCGGTTTCGGGGTTGCGGCCGCTCGCCTTCATACCGCTGGCTTCATACGCATCCAGGTATTTGTTGTTGAACTCGTAACGGTGACGGTGACGCTCGCTGATGCTAAGGCTGCCATAGATTTTCTCTGCCAATGTACCGGCTTTGATATCGCAAGGGTAAGCGCCTAAACGCATGGTACCACCCATCATGGTAATCTGCTTCTGCTCTTCCATCATGTTAATTACCGGGTCAACAGTATTAGCATCCATCTCGGTAGAGTGCGCTGTGGCCAGTCCCAGTACGTTACGGCCGTATTCTACTACTGCCATCTGCATACCTAAACAGATACCGAAGAAAGGCAGGCCGTTTTCACGTGCATACTGAATGGCAACAATTTTACCATCAATACCACGCATACCAAAACCGGGGGCTACCAGTAAGCCGTCAAGGCCCTGTAACTTTTCAGCTACGTTTTCCTGAGAGATATATTCACTGTGCACATTTACAATCTGCACCTTGGTTTCGTTCATAGCACCGGCGTGTACAAAGCTTTCGAGGATAGACTTATAGGCATCCTGTAACTCAATGTACTTACCAATTAAACCGATGGTTACTTTGGATTTAGGATATTTCAGTTTATCCAGGAAGCCTTTCCATTTGTCCAGTACGGGCTCTTTATAGTTAGTCAGCTGAAATTTCTTCAGACAAATCAGATCCAGCTTTTCACGCAGCATTTCCAATGGCACCTCATAAATAGTAGGTGCGTCCATTGCTTCGATAACTGCTTCTGGTTTAACGTTACAGAACAGCGCTATTTTACGTTTAATATCGTTGCCCAGCGGCTCTTCTGTACGGCATACAATTACATCAGGATGTACACCTGTTTCGCTCAGCATTTTAACACTGTGCTGTGTAGGCTTGGTTTTCAGCTCTTTTGCTGCTTTCAGGTAAGGCACCAGTGTAAGGTGTATTACGGCTACATCTTCTTCAGGCAGCTCCCACTGTAACTGACGTACCGCTTCAATAAACGGTAAGCTTTCAATATCACCTACAGTACCACCTATCTCGGTAATTACAATATCATATTTACCATCTTTACCCAGCAGCAGCATTCTGCGCTTGATTTCATCGGTAATATGCGGAATAACCTGAACGGTTTTACCCAGAAAAGCACCTTCACGCTCTCTGTTAATTACATGCTGATATATACGGCCGGTAGTAACGTTGTTAGACTGGGTAGTGAAAATGTTCAGGAAACGCTCGTAGTGGCCCAGGTCAAGGTCCGTTTCAGCACCATCTTCCGTTACATAACACTCACCGTGTTCGTAAGGATTTAATGTACCGGGGTCTACGTTAATGTAGGGGTCCAGTTTTTGAATAGTTACGCTAAACCCACGTGCCTGTAACAGTTTGGCCAGTGAGGCCGCAATAATACCCTTACCCAGACTACTGGTTACACCACCAGTCACAAAAATGTACTTTGCCATATATAATGGTTGTTATATTATACTCTCTCTAATGCCTTAAAAGCAGATTGGATGACCTGTAATTAGTGAAGGTCATGCAAAGTTAACCTAATTTTCCGGTTTGAAAAAAAAGGGGTGTTAAAAACGGAGAGGTACCGCAATTACATATCGTTGACAATTTTTTTGTAGCTGGTAACTACGCCCTTTATTAAAGAAGAGCTGAAACCCTGATGCTCCATTTCGTTTAACCCGGCAATAGTACAGCCTTTAGGTGTGGTAACTTTATCTATTTCCTGCTCCGGATGGGTATGTTTGGTCAGCAGCAGTTCCGCCGCGCCTTTTACGGTTTGGGCAGCAATCAGCGAGGCTGTGGCTGCGTCAAAACCAATTTCAATACCGCCCTGAATATTGGCGCGGATATAACGCATGGCGTAGGCAGTACCACAGGCACCCAGTACCGTAGCGGCATCCATCAGCTTTTCTTCAATCAGCACCGTTTTACCCAGCTGATCAAACAAGCCCTTTACAAACTGCTCCTGCGCAGCAGAAGCTTTGTGACGGGAAATACAGGTAATACTTTCACGGATGGCGATAGCGGTATTAGGCATAGCGCGGAACAGCGTAAACTCCTCTCCTACTACCTCCTGCATGTCTTTTACCCATATACCGGTGATAACACTGATGAGTACATGACGTTTGGGGTCCAGATCAGGCTGTAACTGCTCCAGAATTTCTTTTACCTGAAAAGGTTTTACGGCCAGTATAAGCCAATCGGCATACCGCACCGCTTCTGTATTGTTATTGCTCACCAGCACGCCTTTTTCTTCCAGCGGCTTCAGCGTGGCAGTATTTCTTTTGGTAACGATGATATGCTGTGGCTGTATATAACCACTGCTGATTAATCCTTCTGCAATAGCAGTTCCCAGGTTCCCCCCGCCAATGATGGCTATTTTGTTGCTCATGGTTTTGGTTGTTATACGAAGAGATCAAATTTACCAAATCTTACCCGCTTTCAGATAGTTGCGTACGTAATCATCCACACCTGCTTCCAGCGAATAGAACGGTTCGTTATAACCAGCGTCCTGCAGCTTCTTCATGTTAGCTTCGGTGAAGTATTGATATTTATCGCGGATATCTTCGGGCATATCTATAAACTCAATATGCGGTTCTTTATCTAAGCCTGCGTAGGTAGATTTTACCAGATCTATAAAAGAACGGGCCTGGCCGGTACCCAGATTGTAGAGTCCGTTGCTGGCCTTTGTATCAGGCTGCGCACTTTGCTCCATCAGCCAGTACATCACCTTTACCACATCTTTTACATATACAAAATCGCGCAGTTGCTCGCCATCTTTAATGCCTTCGCGGTGACTGCGGAACAGTTTTACCACACCGTTCTGCTGAATCTGGTTGAAGGAGTGGAAGATTACGCTGGCCATGCGCGCTTTATGATATTCATTGGGGCCGTATACGTTAAAGAATTTCAGGCCCGCCCAGAACGGCGGCTGTTCTGTTTGCTGTAAGGCCCATTTGTCAAATTCATTTTTACTTACACCGTAGGGGTTTAACGGCTGTAATTGATTTACTACTTCATGCGAATCATCGTAGCCCAGTTCGCCTCCGCCATAGGTAGCAGCGGAAGAGGCATATACCAGCGGCACCTGATGCAGGGTGCAGTATTTCCACATATCTATGGAGTACTGCACATTCAGTTCTTCATGAATAGCATAGTTAAACTCGGTGGTATCGGTGCGGGCGCCGAGGTGGAACACAAACTGTAGTTGCGGCCGGGCAGTTTCGAGCCAGTTGAAGAACGACTGGCGCTCCACTGTGCGGAGGAAGGTTTTGCCTTCCCAGTTGGAGCGTTTCTTTTCCTCGCCAAAATCATCTACCAATATCAGGTTTTCAAACCCTTTGCTGTTAAGATACTGTACCATACAGCTGCCGATGAACCCGGCGGCCCCTGTTACAACAATTACCTGCTGACCTGCTGCTATTTCCTGTGATTCAAACATATGCCCGTTTTGCAGGCGCAAACCTACGTTTTAATAGCCAAAAGCGGGCAGCCAGCCGGGTGCAACCTGGGGATATAACCGGCTAAAGCGTTAGAAAATCAACAGCTATTCATGCATTCACCCAGTATCATCCCGGGAGATGGGTGCAAGGAACTACGTAGCATTTGTGAAGGAGCGGCGGGTTAGACACGGACCTGACATGGACTTAACATGGACTATACATGGAGAAACCTGCCGGCGGCTGTATGCCTGTTCACCGCTTACCGGTATCCAGATTCGAATTTCTCATTAAAATATTTCATATGTTTCAATAATTTCTAAAGAAACGATTGAAACTAACGTTAATACGGATAAAAAAATCAACATTTTTGAATAAACGCGGCTTTTTTTTCGCATTTTTACAGAAGGATATTGTTATTTGTTCCAAATTGTCTTTGTTTTGTCAACAGAAAAAATTTAAACACTTATGTCATTACGATTTCAGGCGATCAATGACCTCACCGGTGCAAAAGAGGTTGCTGTAGCCAGTACAACCAAAGTAACTGCCATCTTTGGCGAGAACGTTTTTACCCTTAAAACCGCCCGCGAATATTTAAGCGATGAAGCTTATAAAAGCTTACAAGCAAGCATTAAAGGAAGTAAAAAAATTGACCGTACTGTTGCCAACCAGATTGCTAATGGCATAAGAGCCTGGGCTCAAAGCAAAGGCGTAACACACTACACACACTGGTTTCAACCTTTAACAGGTACTACTGCTGAAAAGCACGATTCTTTCTTTACCCTGAAAGGTGACGGAACTGCAATTGAAGAGTTTGACGGCGCTGCGCTGATTCAGCAGGAGCCTGATGCTTCTTCTTTCCCTAACGGTGGTATCCGTGCTACTTTTGAAGCACGTGGTTATACTGCATGGGACCCTTCTTCTCCTGCATTTATTATGGAAATTGGTTTAGGCAAAACTTTATGTGTACCTACCATTTTCGTTTCTTATACCGGCGAACTGCTGGATTACAAAGGTCCTTTGCTGAAAGCACTGGAATCCATTAACAAAGCAGCTGTAGACGTTTGTAACTATTTTGATAAAAACGTTACCAAAGTAACTCCTACACTGGGTTGGGAACAAGAGTACTTTGTAATTGACGAAGCACTGGCTAACGCCCGCCCTGACCTGGTTCAGTGTGGCCGTACGGTGTTTGGTGCCTCTCCTGCCAAAGGTCAGCAACTGGAAGATCACTACTTCGGTTCTATTCCTGAAAGAGTGTATGCTTTCATGCGCGACTTTGAAGAAGAATCTTACAAACTGGGTATTCCTTTAAGAACCCGTCACAACGAGGTGGCACCTGCTCAGTTTGAGTGTGCGCCTATATTTGAAGAAGTAAACATTGCGGTGGACCATAACGTTTTGTTAATGGACATTATGAGCCGCGTTGCCAAACGTCACAGACTGCGCGTACTGTTACACGAGAAGCCATTTGCAGGCATCAACGGTAGCGGTAAGCACAACAACTGGTCTTTAGCTACCGATACCGGCGTTAACCTGCTGGCTCCAGGTAAAACGCCTAAGACCAACCTGATGTTCCTTACTTTCTTTGTGAACACCATTAAGGCTGTACATGATTATGCTGATCTGTTGAGAGCTTCTATTGCTTCTGCAGGTAACGATCACCGCCTGGGTGCCAACGAAGCGCCTCCTGCTATCATTTCTGTATTTGCCGGTCAATACCTGGCTAAAGTACTGAGCGATATTGAAACCAGAGTAGGTGATAAATTCGACGAGCAAGACGAAGCTATCCTGAAACTGGATCTGCACAGAAGCATTCCTGAACTGCTGCTGGACAATACCGACCGTAACAGAACTTCACCGTTCGCGTTTACCGGTAACAAGTTTGAGTTCCGTGCGGTAGGTTCTAACGCCAACTGTGCTAATGCGATGACTGTTCTGAACACCATCATGGCGCAAACCCTCAAAACATTCAAGAAAGATGTGGATGCTTTGATTGAGAAAGGCGACAAGAAGGAAATTGCTATTATGCACGTTATTCAGAAGTACATTGTTGAAAGCAAAAAAGTACTGTTTGAAGGTGATGGTTATAGCGAAGAGTGGGCTAAAGAAGCGGAAGGACGTGGCCTGGCCAACGTTAAAACCACTCCGCTGGCACTGGACGCAATGGTTACCGACAAAGCGAAGCATTTATACGAAGCTTGCGGCGTTTTAACGCACACCGAGCTGGAAGCCCGTCATGAGATTGAGCTGGAAAACTACATTAAGAAAGTACAGATCGAAGGTCGTATTATGGGTGATCTGGCTATTAACCACATCCTGCCTGCGGCTATCAACTATCAGACTACACTGGCCAACAACATCAGCGCTATCAAAGCTACCGGCTTACCTGAGAGTGCTTATGCCAGCCAGCTGACTATGCTGAAAGAAATCTCCGATCGTATCAATATCATCTACACCAAAGTAAATGAAATGGTAGAAGCACGTAAAAAGGTAAACAACCTTACCGATACACGTGAAAAAGCCATTGCTTACGAAGCAGAGGTAAAAGCTACGTTCTTCGATGAAATCCGTTACCATGTAGACAAATTAGAACACCTGGTAAGTGATGAAGACTGGACTTTACCAAAATACAGAGAAATGTTACTGTTGCGCTAATTACGTAACAACCGGTTTTACAATACAAAAAGCCGTTCCACTACCCTGTGGAACGGCTTTTTTGTTATACCTCTAAAGAAAACCGGTTCGCCGAATGTGATATACGAAGAAGATGGTAGATAAAGAAAATCGGTATTTTTAAACAGCAGTAACAAGTAAACTGCGCCTCTATAAAATCTAAACATATGAAGAAGTTCATTGCCGGTGTAGCAGTGGTATTATCACTTGCTACCGCTTTTCAGAGCAACGCTCAGGATGGCGACAGAATGGCCAGAATGAAGGAAAGACAAAAGCAGTTACTGAAAGACAGCGTTCAGTTAAGTGATGAAAAAATTGAGAAGGTGCTTGCTGTTCAGGATGAGTTTCGCCCTAAGCAAAGGGAGATTTTCATGGATCAGTCGCTGGATCAGGCCGCTAAAGAAGCAAAACTGAAAGCATTACAGGAAGAGCAGAAGAAGAAGCTGAAAGGTGTGTTAACGGATGAGGAAGCTGCTAAGCTGGAAGCATTTCAGGAGCGTAACAGAGGCCGTATGGGCCCTGGTGGCGGACGTGGTGGCCGCGGTGGCGGTGGTGGCCGTCCTGGTGGACAGGGTGGTAATGGTGGCGGAGCACCAACCCAGAATTAAACACTACACAAAATCTCTACCTCTATTCACAAAGCGTCTGCGTATTCAGGTATGCAGGCGCTTTGTTTTACTACCTTCCAAACTCCGACATTGATACCGTTCTACCAGTTGCCCTGAGCCATCTTAGAGAACAATAGTTTCATGTCCGTAAAAACAAAAGGCTATAACCAGAGTTACAGCCTTTGTGTATGAAAATCATTTATTCAATAAACAGGAGTTACCACTATTTCATCTGGAAGGTTTCCAGGAACTTGGTATTGAAGTTACCGTTTCTGAAATCTTCGTTCTGCATCAGTTGCAGGTGAAAAGGAATAGTAGTTTTTACGCCTTCAATTACATACTCACTTAATGCGCGGTACATGGTGCTGATAGCCTCATCACGGGTGCGTGCTACAGTAATCAGCTTACCAATCATAGAATCGTAGTAAGGAGGAATTACATAGCCTGCATACACGTGGCTGTCTACCCTTACACCATGGCCACCTGGCGTGTGTAATACGGTAATTTTACCGGGTGAAGGACGGAAATCGTTATACGGGTCTTCGGCGTTAATACGGCACTCAATGGCGTGCATCTGAGGCTCATAGTTTTTACCTGAAATTTCCTCACCCATAGCAATCTTCAGTTGCTCTTTAATCAGATCGAAGTTGATTACCTCTTCGGTAACGCAATGTTCTACCTGAATACGGGTGTTCATTTCCATGAAGTAGAAGTTGCGGTGCTTATCTACCAGGAATTCAATGGTACCTACGCTTTCATAGTTAATGGCTGCTGCTGCTTTAATAGCAGCCTCACCCATTTTCTGGCGCAGTTCGGGCGTCATGAAAGGAGAAGGTGATTCTTCTACCAGTTTCTGGTGGCGGCGCTGTATAGAACAGTCACGCTCGCTCAGATGGCATACTCTGCCATATCTGTCGCCCGCAACCTGAATTTCGATGTGACGGGGCTCTTCCACGAATTTCTCCATGTAAATGCCATCGTTCTTAAACGCTGCTGCTGCTTCTGCTTTGGCAGTGTTGTATGCTTTTTCCAGTTCAGATTCTTCCCAAACCACACGCATACCTTTACCACCACCACCGGCGGTAGCTTTCAGAATTACCGGGTAACCTACCACGTTTTTAGCCAGGTGCCTTGCTTCATCCACGCTCTGCAACAAACCGTCGCTGCCCGGAATTACAGGTACCCCTGCTTTAATCATGGTTTCTTTAGCGGTAATCTTGTCCCCCATTTTGTTAATCATTTCGGGGGTGGGGCCTATGAATTTAATACCATGTCCGCCACAGATCTGGGCAAACTTGGCATTCTCGGCCAGAAACCCGTAACCGGGGTGTATAGCGTCTGCATTGGTAATTTCTGCAGCAGCCATAATATGAGGGATATTCAGGTAGGATTCACTGCTCTGAGGACGACCTATACAAACTGCTTCATCTGCAAACTTCACGTGCAGGCTGTCTTTATCGGCAGTAGAGTAAACAGCCACGGTTTTGATGCCCATTTCACGGCACGTACGGATAACGCGTAATGCAATTTCTCCGCGATTGGCTATGAGAACTTTTTTAAACATTTACTTTAGTAGTTTAGTCAGAACTTCTTTTAGTAGTCAAAAAAAAGAAGCCATCGGCAACCCGTTCATAGTTATGACCGGGAAACCGATGACTTAATATGACTTATTAAGCTGGTTCTACAAGGAATAAAGGCTGGTCAAATTCAACCGGGCTTGCATCATCTACAAGCACTTTTACCACTTTACCGCTGATTTCAGCTTCAATTTCGTTAAACAGTTTCATGGCCTCGATAATGCACACAGTTTTACCTGGTGCAATTTCGTCTCCTACCTCTACAAATAAAGGCTTATCAGGAGAAGCACGGCGGTAGAAGGTACCAATCATTGGACTTTTGATGGTAACCAGGTTATCTGCCGCTTTAGGCGCAGTTGCTTCAGCAGCAGCACCGCTGGCAGCCGGTAAAACAGCAGCAGGGGCAACCGCTGGCAATGCAGCAGCAGTATATACAGGAGCGGATGGCGCAGCGTACACAGTCTGTACCTGGTCTTCCTTCTGTTTAATAGTAATTTTGAAATCTTTTTCCTCTATGCTCAGTTCGCCGATATTGCTCTTGTTAATGATTTTTATCAGCTCCTGAATCTGTTTGAAGTCCATATGCTCTTTTTTGGGGGTTCTTTGTTATATTCCAGTTTTTAGCTAAAGGGGAGGCAAAATAGCCATTTTTCACTTAAAATCAGCTTTTTTCCTATACCCGCAAAAGCAAAATCCCGCGTTCCCCGCGGGATTTCAATCCGGTAACTAATTACTCTTTTACTCTTTCTACGTACTCACCGGTTTTGGTGTTAATACGGATTAGTTCGCCTTCGTTTACAAACAGTGGCACGTTAACAGTGGCACCTGTTTCAACGGTAGCAGGCTTCAGTGCGCGGGTAGCGGTATCGCCTCTTAAACCCGGCTCGCAATAAGTAACCTGCAATACAATTTTCTCGGCCAGTTCTGCACCAATCGGCTGTTCGCTTTCAGTATTGATAAATACAAACACTTCAGAACCATCTTTCAGAAACTGAGGAGCATCAATCATTCCATCGGCCAATATAATCTGCTCAAAAGTTTCGTTGTCCATCAGGTTAAAACCAGACTCATCTTTATACAGGTACTGATACGCTTTTTTCTCTACACGTACCGGAAAAATGGTTTCACCACTGTTCCAGGTTTTTTCGATAGAGCGGCTGTTATCCACACCTTTTAATTTAGCCCATACCTTGGCTGCTGCACGGGCCGTTTTGTTTTCACCGAATTCTACCACTGAGTATAAACTGCCGTCCAGTTTTAATATCATACCGCGGCTGATATCTGATGTAGTTGCCATAAAAAGATTTTGTAATTTTTTAATTTCCGTTGCCGGAAAACCTGGCAAAAGTAGGGATTACAGGGCAAAAACCATCAACACGCATTTTTCTGAGAAAACAGATATCCGATATTTGAATAAAATATGTTGAGATGCGAAAACTGATACTGGCTTTTTTACTGATGACAGGCGTTGGAAATTTTGTTCAGGCACAGCAGAGCGACAGCAGCGCCCCCTACCGGAAACGCCCCACCCTGCCTACTTTTCAGATATTACAGAGTGATAGCACCTGGTTTACAGATAGTAAGATACCCGCAGGCCGCCCGGTGGTAATTGTGTACTTCAGCCCGGAATGCGGCCATTGCCAGCTGGAGGCGGAAGACATTGTAAAACACATGAATGAACTGAAAAATGCCTTTTTTGTAATGGTAAGCTACCACTCACCCCAGGATATCGGAGGTTTTGCGCATAAATACCAACTGGAAGGTTTGGATAACGTACGTTTAGGCCGCGACACAGAATATTATCTGCCCAGCTTTTACCAGGTTACCCAAACGCCTTTTATAGCCGTTTACAATGCCAAACATCAGTTGGTAGATATTTTTCGTAACGGTGCGGGTGCCGAAAAGCTGGCTAAAGCTATTAATAAGCGCCAGGGCGATAATAAAAAAGCCAGTCGCAAAAAACAATAACACGCAAAGGACTACAGGGGGAAACAGATGTTTCCCCCTAACTTTATAAATACATACATTTATTAACCTTAACACTATAAACGGGTAATACTATGAAAGTAACAGTTGTTGGAGCCGGTGCCGTAGGCGCTACTACGGCCGATAATATAGCCAGAAAGGCATTATGTGAAGAACTGGCATTGCTGGATATTAAAGAAGGAATTGCAGAAGGAAAGGCGCAGGATATATCTCAAACGGCTGCACTGCTAGGCTTTGATACCCGCATTACCGGCAGCACCAACGATTATTCAAAAACCGCCGGCTCTGATGTGGTGGTAATTACTTCCGGTTTACCCCGTAAACCCGGCATGACGCGGGAAGAACTGATAGGCGTAAATGCAGGGATAGTAAAAGGCGTAGCAGAAAACATTTTACAATACTCTCCCGAAGCTATTATTATAGTAGTAAGTAACCCTATGGATACCATGACGTATCTGGCCCTTCAGGCTACAGGATTACCCAAAAACCGCATTATAGGCATGGGTGGCGCGTTAGACAGTGCGCGGTTTAAATACCAGCTAAGCAAACACCTCGGGGCCAGCCCTGCCGACCTTAACGCTATTGTAATTGGTGGCCACGGCGATACTACCATGATACCGCTTATCCGCTACGCCACCTGGAACAGTATACCGGTAACCAGCCTGTTAAGTGCAGAAGCACAACAGCAGATTGTAGCAGACACCATGGTAGGCGGCGCTACTTTAACCAAACTGATAGGCACTTCTGCGTGGTACGCACCCGGCGCAGCAGCCGCTTCGGTAGTACAAAGCATTGTACGTGATGAGAAAAAACTGATAGCCAGCTGCGTATCGCTGGAAGGAGCTTATGGCCAAACAGATATATGCCTGGGCGTACCGGTAATTATTGGCAAAACCGGCTGGGAAAAAATAGTGGATTATCAACTGAATGCAGAAGAGCAGGCACTGTTTAACAAAAGTGCTGATGCGGTTAGAAGCATGAATGATGTGCTGAAAACGCTGTAAATGATATTCTTATTTCTGATAACAAAGGCTGCCTCTGCGCAGCCTTTGTTATTAAATATGTAGGGTTTCTTTAGCACCGGTTGCTGCAACAACAATTTTGGGCATGCGCGCAACGAAAACCCTATGGCGGTTTTCATACTACCAAACGATTCATCCATGAAAAAGGCACTTACTTTTCTTGTGCTTGCTGTTGCCATTCTAACTACCTCCTGTATAAAAGAAGCCAATGCGCCTGAAAACGAAATGACTACGTGCCCCGCAACGGGCCTTCCGTCTACTTATCTGGGCAAATGGAAGCTGGCAGGTGAAATGAAGCCTACAGGCGAAAGCAAATGGGAAGCTGTTAGCAATGGCTTTGAGCTTAACGTAAAAGCAGACAGCACTTACACTGTATCTACTGCTGACGATTTTATTATAGGCACCGGTGGACGGGTAGATTTCCGTAACAAAAGTACCTGGTTTACCAACTATTCGCATGGCATACGTAGTGTGGTACCAGAGGCTAACGTTTACTTCAACTCCAACTGCGATACCTTTTACATGGTCAGTTATGTAGCCTCTAAAGATCTGGCGGCGCTGAAGTTTGCACGCATAAAATCAGTAGGCACCGTTCAGTAAATAAAATATCGTTTACAGGTCGTTGCTATATAACGTGGGTATATTAAAATGCTTGAAGCTAATGCCCTCCCTGGCACTTTTACTGGCCACTCAGGAGCCTTTTTCCGCAGCCGCTGCTATATCCCGTATATGCTGCAGATTCATACATTTAAAATGCCCCCTGGGGCATTTTTTGTATCCTATTTTACTACAGGGGCGGCAGGAAAGGCCTTCTACTTCAAATAAGGTGGAGGATACTTTAGCATCGCCGTAATAAGGCGTCATACCAAAGTCGGGCACGGTGTTACCCCAGATAGAAATAACCGGCTTTTTAAAGGCTGCTGCTATGTGCATAAGCCCGGTATCGTGGGTTACTACTATTCGGGCATTTCTTACCAGGCAGGCGCTTTCATTCAGTTTAAACTTACCACAGGCGTTGTAAATTTTCACACGATCAACAGATGCAATTTCTTCGCCCTCTTCCCTGTCTTCCGGGCCACCCAATAACACAATGGGGCGGTTTGTTAACCGGCACAGTTCCTTTAGCTTTTCTACAGGTAGTTTTTTGGTATTCAGGGCAGCGCCAATTACCACACCTACATAACCAGCCTGGTGGCTCATAGGCAAATCACCGGCATCTACTTCATCCTGTTTGGGTATAAAGTAATCCAGGCCACGGCCATCATTCTTTACACCCAGATGCGCTACAGTGGCCAGATATCTGTCTACTATATGTTCTTTGGGTAACCTGTTTATTTTAAGGAAGGAAGTAAACAGCCACTTTTCAATATTCAGTTTGGGAAAAGAAACGTTTTTTACTTTACGTAAGGCACGCTTTACGCGCAGGGTACGCAGGTTTTTATGCAGGTCTACCACCAGATCAAACTGTTCTGCCTGTAGTTCTGCAATCATCGCTTCCCAATCATCACCCAGCACATGCACCTTATCTACATAGGGATTGGTTTCCACCAGCCCCCTGAACGATTTTTTAGTAAGATAATGTACCGTAACGTCCGGCAACTGCTGCTTCAGGCAACGCATTACCGGTGTAGTTAAAACAATGTCTCCTATGGAGGAAAAGCGGATAACCAGTACTTTCATCTATTCTTCTATATAATTCAGATCTTTACCAAAAGTTTCTTCCAAACGGGTGAGCGCCCATATAGCTACTGCAAAAACCACAATGCCCACCGTTATATTGGCCCACATAGAGCTATAATGCAGCCGGTACTTTAAAAATTCGTAGGCCAGGTTAATCACCACCACCGTACCCCGCACAAAGTTAGGTGCTGTATTGGTAACGGTGCTGCGTATATTGGTGCCAAAGCTTTCTGCGGCCACGCTCATAAACACTGCCCAATAGCCTACAGCAAAGCCCAGTATTAAAATAAGTCCGTAAAACCATATATGTCCACGTGGTGCCAGCAGGTAAAAGGCTACAATGCCTGCTATGGAAGTAACCATAAAAATCCAGATAGCTTTTTTACGGCTACGCAGGTATTGCGATAATAAGCCACAGGCAAAATCGCCAAAGGTAAGGCCCAGGTAAGTAAGCATAATAGCATTTACCGGCACCGTTTTTCTTTCCGCTTCCGAAAACTGTAACCCCATAGAATCTGCCAGTTCGGGCGAATACTTGGCGTACAACTGCACCACATACCAGAGGGGAACGGCTACAAATACCACTCCCAGATATTTCATTAAGCGCTGCTTATTGGTAAATATGAGCCGGAAACCACCCTTTTGCGCGTGGCTGTTTTTCATGTGCTCAAACATGCCCGACTCCATAATGCCTACACGCATTAACAGCAACACTACACCCATACCGCCACCTATAAAATAGCAGATGCGCCAGTCGCCTACCCATTTTACCACAAAGCCGCCTACAACCGCCCCCAGTATACCGGTGCCTGCTACAAAGGCAGTACCTAAGCCGCGCTTTTCTTTATCCAGCAGTTCGTTTACCAGTGTTACGCCCGCCCCCAATTCACCCGCCAGGCCAAAGCCCGCGGCAAAACGCAGCAGTGCGTACACACTTACATCGGTAACAAAACCATTGGCAATATTGGCAAGCGAGTAGGTAAGTATAGAGCCAAAGAGTACTGATAAGCGACCTTTTTTATCCCCCAGTATGCCCCAGAAAATACCACCAACCAGCATACCTATCATCTGCCAGTTATCCAGCATCAGCCCCATGCGTTCAATATCTTCTTTGGCAGTAATGCCAATATCTTTTAAACTGGAGGTTCGTATCATGCCAAACAGTAGCAGATCAAAAATATCTACAAAGTAGCCCAGCGCAGCTACCCATACCACCAGGCTGGAAAGGGTGTATTTTTTCGACATCTGAAGGTGAAATTAAACAAGCAACCGTTATATGTTTTAGTTCTGTTCCTGTCCGGTAGCAGAAGTACCAACAGGCGACTTTTTACCAAATACAATTTTAAATAACACCGGCAGGGTGGTAACCAGTACAATTACCAGCGTAATGCCTTCGATATGATCTTTTAAGCTGAAGCCGAATTTATCAGCTACCCAGCCCTGCAGAAAATGCCCGCCCAGCATCATAGAAGTTACCCAGCATACACTGCCTAAAACATTATACAGGAAGAAAGTGCTTTTGTCCATTTTTACCACACCGCCAATAATGGGGGCAAACGTGCGTATGATGGGCAGAAACTTGGCCAGGAAAATAGTACCCTTACCATACCTTTCATAAAAATCCTTAGCCTTATACATGTGTTTTTTCTTGAACAGAAAGGTGTCTTTTCTTTCAAACAGCATAGGGCCGGTTTTGTAGCCAAACCAGTAGCCTACCATATTACCTATTACAGAGGCAATAATTACCATAAGAATAATAAACACATAGTGCAGGCCAAAAAACTCAGTAGCCAGCTCTTCCATGTACAAACCTGCCGCAAATAATAAGCTGTCGCCCGGCAAAAAAAAGCCGAGCAATAATCCTGTTTCCGCAAAAATAACCAGCAGCATTACATACAATCCACCGTTATGAATTATCCACTCAATAAACTGCTGAATCATTCCTTTTTCCATACAATTTTTGTTTTTTTTAAAGGCTATTTGGTTCCGGGGCCAGTTCTCCCTCCCACTTGCTTACTACCGTGGTTGCCAGGGTATTACCCAGTACGTTGGTAGCAGTGCGGAACATATCACAGAAATGGTCAATCGGCAAAATCAGCGCTATACCTTCAGGCGGTATATTAAACATGGTGCAGGTAGCGGTTACCACTACCAGTGAGGCCCGCGGTACACCGGCAATACCTTTGCTGGTAAGCATTAACACCAGCAGCATTGTAAGCTGCGTACCCAAATCCAACGGAATATGGTACGCCTGGGCAATGGCAATACTCGCAAACGTCATATACATCATACTGCCATCCAGGTTAAACGAGTAGCCCAACGGCAGAATAAACGATACTATTTTATTTTTACAGCCAAAGCGTTCCAGCTCTTCTGTAAGGCGGGGGAACACTGCTTCGCTGCTGGTAGTGCTGAAGGCGATAAGCAAAGGATTACCTATATGCTTAAACAGGCTTATCATCCGCTTGCTACCCAGTATCAGAAAACCTACCCCCACCAGTACTATCCATAAAGCAGCTATACCAATCAGAAAAGCCAGCATATAGCCACCGTAAAACTTAAACACTTCAAACCCTCTCTCAGCCACCACTGCTGCCAATGCACCAAACACCCCTATGGGCGCAAAGTACATTACATAGCCTACCATTTTTAATATAATGTGCGCCGCCACATCCATAGCATGTACCACGGGTTTGGCAAACTCACCCATAGCTGCTGCTGCCAGCCCAAAGAAAATGGCGAATACAACTATATGTAATATTTCATTGGCAGCCATTGCCTCAAACACGCTTTTGGGGAACACATGCTTTACAAAATCTTCCAGTGAAAATTTCTTAGCCGTACCTACCAGATCACTGGCAGCACTGGTATCAGCAACAGACAATTCAATTAAACTGCCCGGCTGGGTAATGTTTACCAGCAGCAGGCCTAATAGCAGTGAAACCAGCGAGGCAGAAATAAACCATAACATGGCTTTGCCACCTACCCTGCCTACTGTTTTTAAATCGCCCAGTTTGGCAATACCTACCACCAGCGTGGTAAATACCAGCGGTGCAATTACCATTTGCACCAGCCTTAAAAATATAGTAGTTAATAACTTAATATCTTTTGAGAACGCCGCAATTCCCGCTGGGGAAACATTTGTGTGTATAATATAACCTACACCCATACCCAGCGCCATAGCTATGATAATGAATGCGGTAAGTCTGTTTTTTTTCGTCATGCAGGCCCTTTATAGTTGCGCAATATAGCATTAAATGGCAAAAAGCCTTACGCAGCGGCCGTTGGAACGGGGGAAAAATACCCACATCCTGTAGAAAGTTTTGGAGGGAAAAATGATAATGCCTTATTTTTCCAAATCGTTCAGCTAAAAATCTACACACTGTTATGAGTTTATTTGCTAAGAAATCGCTCCAGGTGCTATTGGGGCAGGCAGCGGAATCGGAAAAGGGACTGAAACGTACCCTTAGTGCCGGCTCCCTGGTTGCACTGGGTATCGGGGCTATTATTGGTGCTGGTTTGTTTGTAAGAACCGCCGCCGCGGCCGCACAAAATGCAGGGCCTTCTGTTACGTTAGGATTTGTGGTTGCCGCCATTGGATGTGCGCTGGCAGGTTTGTGTTATGCAGAATTATCATCTTCTATACCTATTGCGGGTAGTGCTTATACGTATAGCTACGCCACTATGGGCGAGTTGATTGCCTGGATTATTGGCTGGGATCTGATACTGGAATACGCGGTAGGTGCTGCCACGGTAGGCATTGCCTGGAGCGAATACCTGAATAACTTACTGGTAAATGTGCTGCACTGGAAGGCCATACCGTACGAATGGTGCCACTCGCCCTTTGAACATAACATAGATGGTGTGCATGGTTTAATTAACCTGCCCGCCCTGTTTATTGTATCTGCCTTAACGCTGCTGCTGATAAAAGGCACGCAGGAATCTGCACTGGTAAACGGCATTATTGTAGTAACCAAGGTTGCCATTGTAGTACTCATAATTATTATTGGCTGGCAGTTTATTAACCCTGCCAATCACACACCTTATATTCCACCAACAGGCACCTATACCGATCACCAGGGCATTTCTCACAACTTTGGTGGCATAATGGGTATACTGGGGGCCGCAGGGGTCGTCTTTTTTGCCTTTATCGGGTTTGATGCGGTTAGTACCGCTGCCCAGGAAGCTAAAAACCCCAAGCGCGATATGCCAATAGGCATATTAGGCTCTCTGGCTGTTTGTACCATATTGTATATTCTTTTTGCACACGTACTTACCGGCGTAGCTTCTACCGATGATTTCAGAACTACCGGTAAAGAAGCTTCTGTAGCTTACGCTATCAACACTTATATGCAGGGCTATGGCTGGTTAGGCCAACTCGTAACCATTGCTATTCTGGCAGGTTTTTCTTCTGTAATTCTGGTAATGTTACTGGGTCAGTCGCGCGTGTTTTACTCTATGAGTAAAGACGGCTTACTGCCTAAAACCTTCAGCGCCATTCACCCCAAATACAAAACACCACACAAAGCCAGCCTTTTTGTACTGATACTGGTAGGACTTTTTGCTGCGTTTGTACCGGGTGATGTAGTGGGTGATATGAGTAGTATTGGTACCCTGTTCGCCTTTATGCTGGTATGTGCCGCGGTAATTGTATTACGCAAAACCAATCCGGAACTGAAGCGTGAGTTTAAAACACCACTGGTACCACTGGTTCCTATTTTAGGTATTATTGTGTGTGGCGCTATGATTTTTGGCCTGGGCTGGACCAACTGGCTGCGTTTGATTGGCTGGCTGGCGCTTGGTTTTATTGTATACTTCGGTTACAGTAAAAAGAACAGCATAGTACAAAAAACGCTGAGAGGAGAAAAAACTGACAATGATTAAAACCGTTGCATATTAGAATAGTTTGAAAGGGGCGGCCACAGGTCAGCCCCTTTTTGTTTAAAAAAGGTACACTTACGCATTCATTTGCGGGCTTGCCGGTTAAATAGTAATTTTGCGCACACTCAACACACTGTTGGGCATTATAAGTCAAATAATTTACAAGAGTATATGGGTCGCATATTTGAAGTTCGTAAAGCCACCATGTTTGCCCGTTGGGACCGTATGGCCAAACAATTTACCCGCATAGGGAAGGAAATTGCCATTGCCGTAAAATCCGGCGGCCCTGATCCTACCACTAACCCTGCCTTACGCCGCTGTTTTCAAAACGCCAAAAGCGTAAACATGCCTAAAGACCGTGTAGAAGCGGCTATAAAAAGGGCGCAGGGTAAGGAAATGGAAAACTATGAGGAAATTCTGTATGAAGGATATGCTCCTCACGGTGTAGCACTGCTGGTAGAAACCGCTACCGACAACCACGTAAGAACCGTAGCCAACGTAAAAGCCATTTTTAACAAAGGCGGCGGCAGTTTAGGTAACAGCGGCAGTGTAAGCTTTCAGTTTAAAAAAATGGGCGTATTTAAGCTGAACCCCGCTGGTGTTAGCGCTGACGACCTGGAACTGGAACTGATTGATTTTGGTCTGGAAGAACTGGGTGAAGGCACCGGTGAAAACGGAGAAAACATTCTGGTATTACGCAGCGCTTATACCGACTTTGGTAACCTGCAAAAAGCACTGGAAGACAAAGGTATTGCCACTATCAGCGCGGAACTGGAATGGATACCTTCCACTACTGTTCCTGTTACCGATGCACAGGCTGAAGACATCAGTAAACTGATTGAGCGCCTGGAGCAGGATGATGATGTGAGCAAAGTGTTCCATAACATGGGATAATAATAGTAAAACTGAATAGCAAACAGGCGTCTCATTTCTTTTTGAGACGCCTGTTTGCATTCATACAGTTTCTACAGATCTGATTATAACTATCTGGTGGGACATTCAATCTGCTGCACAAATGCAAGCAGTTGCCGGAGACGGCAAAACAAGTGTCGCGGGCAGGAAAATAGCTGTAGAAAGAGCGCATACAGTTGTTGGCAACAGATAAACAGCTGTTTTACGAGGGAACAAGTTGTATTGCATCCGCAGAACAGGTGTTTACCAGATTCATAAAATGTATTGGCCCCGCAATAAGTTTTATGCTGGTCACAACAGTTATTTATACTCTTCCACCAAACTTATAGAAAAGCAAAACAGCTTTTTTACAAACAACAACGGGACCTGCAAGAAGTCCCGTTATTGTTTGTATGTCACCGATCGGCTATCGTTTCAGTATTTTAAATTCTGTTCTTCTGTTCAGCTGTCTGCCTTCCGGATTATCGCTGCCATCGGGGTTGGTGTTAGGCGCTACCGGCTTGCTGGCACCATAGCCTTTGGCTATGATTCTGTCAGCACTGATGCCCTTGCCAATAATATAGTTAACGCAACTTTGTGCACGTGCCAGTGATAAGCGCTGGTTATACGCCTCACGGCCCTTACCGTCGGTATGGCCACCTATTTCAATTACCATATTAGTATTCGCCTGTAACATGGCTACCAGTCTGTTTAAAGAAGCTTCTGAACCATCCAGCAGTTCTGCTTTGTCATACGCATACAGCACATTCTCCAGTACACCAGAATCTGCAATTTCCGCTACCGGAGGTTGCGGTGTTACCACCGGTTCTTTTACCGGCTCCGGTGCTTTTACTACCGGCGGTGGTGGCAGCTTTCTGGTTACAGCAAGCAACTCCAGGCAGCAGGCGGCAGACCGGTCAGAACTTACCAGGGCCTCTCCCATCCAATCGGAATCTACTGCTTTGGCGGTAAAATAAATATCATCTTTAACAGAGTTTACAGGATAGCCCATGTTTTCAGGCGTTTCAAAGCTTCCCGGCGCACCTTTGCTGGTAAATAAATCAAAGCCGCCCATGCCTACTCTGCCATTAGAGGCAAACACCAGTGTATGTGCCGCTTCATTATAATAGGGCGCATGTTCATCAGCAGCGGTATTAATTTGTTTACCGGCATTAACAGGTTGCCCTGGCTTACCATCTGCCCCTATGGGTGCATACCAGATATCAAAGCCACCTTCGCCACCAGGCTGGTTGCTGGAAAACAGCAGGTAACGACCATCCTTTGTAACAAAAGGTTGTTGCGCGCTGTAACCTTCTTTATTAACAGCGGCAGACAGCAGAACCGGCTGGCTCCAGGTTTCTCCCTGTTTGGTACTGGTATACAGTGCTGCATTTTTAACACCGGTTGCTTTCCAGCGGGTAATGTACAGTGTGTTACCATCGGGGGTAACAGCAGCAGCTCCCTGCTCTGTGCCTTTCAATTCCGGCACAGACGCAATACTGATAGCTTCTTCTTTCACCTTTGCCAGGTACAAACGATTGGTATGGTGGCCATCATTGCTTTCCGGTCTGGTACTGGTAAACAAAAGTGTAGAGGCATCCAGCCATACAGGTGCATAATTAGCCCCATCACTGCTTAATACTCCTGAAGCCTGCTTAACGGTATAATACTGTGCTTCGGGCTTATTCAGTTCTTTTTTTATAAACTGCAGATTCAGCACTTCCCGCTCAGCTGCTTTTTTGTTTTCGTCCTGGGTGGAATAAGCACTTAAAAAAGCAGTAAAAGCTGCTTCCGCTTCATCATACTTACCCAATGCCCTTAACTGCTGTGCCAGATGAAACGTGGCCAGCGGGAATTTTGCTTTATTATTATCCAGTAACTTTTTATACGCTTCCTCTGCCTTGCCAGGATAATTGAGCAAGCGGTAACTTTCTGCCAGCTGCCACTGTGCTTTTTCACGGCTGCTTACCGAGGCATCTTTTTTAGCAGCAGACAACTGAGGCTTATAAGGGTCGAAGCCTTTTTGCAATGCCTTATCGCCTTTGTCTTTATTCAGGTATTTCTCATAGTAATCAGCAGCAGAAGAATAATCTGCCTTTGCAAAATAGTTGTCGCCCGCTTTCAGGTAATCGTACACAAACTGTGCGTTACCCAGCGTAGCAGTGAGGCTGAACAAGCCTGCAATAATATATTTTTTATTCATACAGTTAGGTATGATGAAGGATGAAGGTTTAAAGAAAACAATACTTACAGCCGCGGACACACAAACTCTACCTGTGGCGTTTTGGCTGAACGGATACCCACCACAGATAAGGATATTTCAAAGCTATTAGAAGTACCTGCCAGTTTACTCAGATCAGAGTTGTTAATATCATAGCTGGCCCCCAGCACCCATTGCTTGTGTGTAAAACCAATATAGGGAGAAATGGCATCTTTAAACCGGTAGTTGGCGCCTGCCATAACACTGGTTTCACCACTTACACTGTACTGGCCGTAGGCACCCAGCATTTTTTCTTCCGAGGTACGCTGTTTCAGATACAGGGCATTGGGGGTAAGTGAAAATACATCAGACATCATAATACGTATACCCGCGTGTACGGTGTAGCGAAGCGGAAACTTCTCTTTACCCGAAGCGCTGAATTTATCATCCGGCTGCGATAGGTGTGATACAGAAAAGCCACCATAGAAGTTAGCCTTCTTTCCGGGGGTAGCATCAAAGTACATAACACCTGCACCTGCATCAAAAGCTGCTGCAGAAGTGCGGCTGAAGGTTTCACCAGAAGCAGTATTACCCGAAAAACCGGTAATAGGGTTCCACTGCGAGCCAAAGGTCATTTTGTTGCGGTCAAAACGGCGCTGTATCAAGCCCGCCTGTAAACCCAGATGTAAGCGATGAAAGCCCTCTTTACCAAACTTAACACCCGTATAAGCAACGTTACCATAGGCTGTTGTATACGAATAACCACCATCACCCGCAGTTTGCCTTAACACACTTACACCGGCATTGATGTTTTTGTCTGTGGTAAACTCTGCTGAAAGTCCGCTGGTAGCAAAGGGTTTAGCTACATTGCCCCACTGGCTTCTGTAAATGCCCGAAACACGATAACTGCCATCAAAAGCACCCGTAAGTGCCGGGTTTAACCAGGATGGGTAAATGTAGTATTGCGAAAAATGCGGATCTACCTGTGCCTGCAGCTTTGAAGCTCCCAGCACCAGTAACAGCGACATGCATACTTTGTACTTTTTTCTCATTACAGTAGTTTTTGAAATATATTAATTATCGGATGATGGTTACCGGCCCTGTCAGGGTTCCTATACCTGCACCCAGATTAATTACATAATAATACGTTCCGGAAGGCACATCCTTTCCGTTCATTTTACCATCCCATGGTTTACTATACCCAGTGCTGCGGTATACGTTTTGTCCATACCGGTTGTATACAGTTACTACCGCACCGGTATAGGCATTCAGATAAGGAATTTCCCATACATCATGTATACCATCACCATTGGGTGTAAAAGCATTCGGGGGCACTATATCTCTCAGCAGTTTTACTGACATGGTATCGCTTGCCGTACAACCAAATTCGCCCGTAGCAGTAAGCGTATACAACATATCTTCTTTCACTTTCAGTAACGGCTGTAAAACTGTTGCATTACTTAGCCCTGTAACCGGTAGCCATTGAAACTGATAGTTGCCGGAATTAGCGCTGGCAGTAAACTGCACCTGATCGCCATCTTTTACCATAAAGGAAACACCTGCATCAATAACAGGCTGCTGGTGCACAGTTACCGTACCGGTAGCCGGGTATGAAATACAACCCTGCGCATTTTTCACTACCAGTGTTGCCGTTGCTTTACCGGCAGTGGTATAAGTAGCAGTGGGCGCTTTTGCTACAGAGGTACTACCATTGCCCAGGTTCCAGCTCCATGCAGCTACAGTGCTGCCTGAAGCAGTGCTGGCATCGGTAAATGTAACATTGCCTCCCTGACAAATTTCAGCAGGCGCAACAGTAAACGCAGCTACAGGCCGGCCGGAAAAACGGTTTGCCGTTTGGGAAACTGCATTGCGGCAGCCATAATCAGATGCAGCAGTAAGCTGCACGTTATAGCTGCCCGCAGCAGCATACACATGAGAGGGGTTTACAGCGGTTGAAGTCCCGGTTTCGTCGCCAAAATCCCATCTATAGGAAAGTGTTCCGTTAGAAGGGATAGTACTTTTATTCGTAAACACAGCAGCACCACCCGGCATACATATAGTGTCCGGTGTAAGAAAACCTGCTACCGGTAAAGGTTGTATTACTACCTGTTGTGTAGCCGGCTGGCTTACACAGTTATGACTGCTGGTTGCAGTAAGCGATGCGGTGTAATTACCATACGCTGCATACGTATGCCCAAATGCAGCAGCCGTTGTTTTTTCCGCTTTCGTGGCATCACCAAAACTCCAGCTCCATTTTGTAATTGCATCCGTACCGGTAATAGTAGCGCCCGATGTAAAAGTAGTAGCATCGCCCACGCAGGCGTTGTTATTAAAAGTAAACGCAGCCTGCGGTGTGGGGTACACTTCAATAGTTTGTTTTACAGAATCTATACAGCCCGATTTTGCATTGAACACATACCACAAAGTATGTATACCTGCGCCGGCAACAGATGGTGTAAACATACCATCTGTGCTGGCGCCCGGCCCTTTATAGATGCCTGTACCTGCAACACCGTTGGTAACAGTAGCTTTAGCTATAGTAACCGCAGCCGCATTGGCACACACAGCATCCAGACTATTGTAGGAAAACAGTGGAGCCAGATTGAACTCTGCCTTAATAACGGTATCAGCCGTACAGCCGTTAGAGCTGGTTGCTTGATAGCGTATGGTATACTTGTCGTACTTTTTATAAATATGCGATGGGCTTGCAACAGTAGCCGTATTGGGATTATCCGGCAGGGTGGCATCGGCATCACCAAAATCCCATGCATGGGCCGTAATGGTTTGCCCGTTGGAGGCTGTGCTATTATTGGTAAACACTACCCTCCCATCTTTAGGCAGGCAACCTTCTGGATATACAATATCTATAGCAGGAGCTCCGTAAACCACTATCGTTTTAATAATAGTATCACTTGCACAAAGGGCACCGCGTTTTACTACCAGCTTTACCTTGTACTCCCCGCCTTTTGTATATGTTTCCGGCTTAGTGGTATTGACTGTAGTAGTTTGTGTGTTGCCGTTGCCCGTTACCCATATCCATTGTAACCCACCTGTGCCTTCATACGTAGCAGTACCGGTGTAAGTATAAGTTCCTTTTTCACAAATAGCTGCCGGACTTGCGGTAAAATCTGCTTTAGGCGGTGCATATACTACTATCTTTTTTATAGTATCTGCCACACAGCCTTCTACCGTTACAGCAGAAAGCGCTACCGCCTGCTCTGCCCCTGCGGCAAGTACCTGTTTAACTTCTTTGCCGGTAGCTGTTTTGCTATCCGGAAAGTTCCAGTTCCATGCCTGTAGCGTATACCCATCTATACTCTTATCGGTTCCTGTAAAATAAACAGTATCCAACGCACAGTCAGAGCTGCGCGTGAAAGAGTAATCTGCCTGCGGTTGGGCTTTTACTATAATACGCAGCTTCAGTTCCTCTGAATGATCGCACTTTTCTACTTCCGGACTTTCCAGCACCACAGGCAGATAAAAAGTGTCTGCTGCACTAAACCGGTACGTGCCAGGCAATGAGTATTTGTAATAAACACCTCCGTTTATTTCTACCGTTCCGTCCGGTACGGGTGCATTATCAGTTACATCTGCCGCAGGCGACAACGCAGCAGCAAGCGCACTGGTTTTCCAGATAATTTTTGTGGGTTTGTAAGCTACCAGTGCAAAAATAGACACCGGTGCATTTACACACGTAAAGGCGTTGGGCTGTGTAGAAGCACTTAGCGTGTTACGGATAGAACTTCTGGCATCCAGATTGTAAATGTGCGTTCCTGCGTTATAAGCGTAACTTTCTGCATTTCCCAAACCATAAGTAACCGCTGTAAAAGCAGAATCAGAATATACCAGACACTGACCGGGCGGATCTGCCGGTGGAGGAAAAAATCCTGACCAGCGCCTTACTACCACTGTATAGTCTGCCATGCGTGGATGCACATACGTATATAATTCTGTTGCTGATAAACCTGCCAGTGGCTTTCCGTCTATCCTTAATGAAGATAAGCCGGTTCCTTTATTAGGCACCAGCAATGTAAGATAGTGAGTAAGTATTTTAGCCTGATTGTTTCTGTAAAAGCCTATGCGGTTAATACCCTGATCTACCGGGCTTAAATATATCATATCCGGGTCTGAATTGGGATTACTTCCATTACATGAAGAGGTTCCGCTGCCACCAGGAAGAAACTGCGCCACCATTATAGGCTTATCCGCTTCAATAAGTGCAGGTAGCTTGCTTTCGAAATAATAAAAATTAGTTTTCATGCCAGTCAGCACATTCCCATTCACCTTAACCTGGGTGGCCGGATCGCCCACCAGTACTTTATAGGAGTTAGCTGCCATTACAGTAGGGTTATCTTCTCTGGAGGTGGGTGCCGTAAGATACCTTTTCCCCCATGCATGGGTAGGAAATACCTGCTGCATATCTGCTTCAAGAAAACCATTACCACAGGTCATATTACCTGTAGTGGCACTGGAACCTGAAAAAACTGCAATAGGATAACATTGGCCACTGCCGTTGTCAACAGACTTAAAGCGGGAGCCCGACATTTCAGCACGATCGTTAGCGGGCAAACCTATTTTTTTAGCCAATACCTGATAAATTTCGCCTTCATTTAAGGTGATATAAAAAGGTTTGCCTGCCTCCATGCCTCCATGTGTAGGTACCGTGGGTATAATTTCAACCCTGGTATTATCGTGGCTGGCAATTACATAGGCCCATGAATAATTCAGCGGACGGCCACTCATCTGGTTAGAGTTCAGGGACATATAACTATACCCCCAGGTATCTACCGGCATTAGCATAGCAGCACCTGACGAGCCTGGTGCTATAATATGTGCATAAGCTACAATGGGCGCAGTACTATGGATATGTATACCGTGTTTAGGAAACAACCCCTCACTTCCTCCCAGCCCCGCATCGCGCCACAAACGGCAATCCAGCATACTGGCATCTCTGCCATTAGGCATAGGATCAGATACCTTTACTGTGTTTGCTTCTACATGGTAAGTTCTTGTCCATCCCAGTTTGTTAATGGTTACCGTTACATCTGCCGCCTGCCCCTCCGCGCTGAAATACAGCACAAGATTATCTTCGTTTTTTGCTGCCGGATCAACAGGCGGAGGTGGCGTTTCAAAGTCACTATGATGCCCGTACCCCACCCAGAAGTCAGTACCCATATTGGTAGGCTCCTGTGCTGAAAGTGGGATACAAACACTTATTGCTGATATCAGCGATACTATATAAACAATACTCTTCATTTACCTTATCAGGTTAATCGTACCTTTTTTTGTTTCACGTGTGCCATTTTCCATTAACACATCTGCCACATAAATGTATACGCCCGATGGTTGCGGCTTGCCTTTGTAGCGGCCATCCCATCCATTCATCTGGTTGTTCGATTCAAATACTTTTTCACCCCACTGATTGAATATCAGCAGACGCAGTTGCTTAATGCTGTTGCCATATATTCTGAAATATTCGTTTTCAGCAGGCCCGTTGTTATCAGGTGAGAAAGAGTTAGGAATAAACACCTCCTGCACCATGGTAGTAGCAGACAGCGGTGCAGACTCTGCAGGCATACAACTACCCAGCACACGTACTTTAATAGTTACTGTTTGTGCCAGCTGCAGGCCGGTTACCGTATGAGAAAGCCCCTCGTTACCTGTAGAAGGTGTAACCCAGGTAACACCGTTATCCATACTAATTTCATACCCTGTGGCACCAGCAACAGCATCCCAGGTAAACTGTACAGTAAATGCAGTAATCACGCCTTTTTTAACCACCGGTGCAGGTAACGGTGCTTTAATGTTTACCACTTTTACGGTATCGCCAATACAACCGTTGGCATATACCACACTCAGTTGCACGTTATAGTCGCCTGCCTGCTTATAGGTATGTACGGTATCTTTTTCGTGCGATCCGGCACCTGCATCATTAAAGTCCCACGTCCATCCGGTAACAGCTGCTCCGCTTTCCAGCTCAGCGCTTCCGGCAAACTGTACTTCACTGCCCGCGCACGAACCAACACTTACAAAATTTACCACCGGAGCTCCCACTACGGTTACCGGGAAACGGGTTTCCTGTCTGGAGTCGCAGGCATCAATATCAGGGTGTGTAATAAATGCAGATATATAAAACTCACCTACCGTATCAACACTCACTTCCTGCTCTAATACATATTTGTAATAAGTAACTCCATTTATCACCATCGTATCTGCTGCTTTCGGACTATTCACATGTACATCCCCGGCAGGTGTTATATGTGGCACTTTGCTGAGTTCCCAATCAATAGCAGTAGGCTGAACCGTTGTAAAAAGACTCAGGTTAAACGGTGTACCGGCACAGGTGTAATCGTTACCGTTTCCTCCCTGCGTATGCGTGTTATTTAAAACCACCCGTGTATTCAGGTTAAATACATTGGTACCGGCGTTGTAGCCATAACTCTCAAATTGCCCCATACCATACGTTACACCGGTGAAAGCGCTATCGCATTTTACAAATGCCTGCTTGCGCTCAGCCACCCATCTTACCACTACCACTGAATAGCCTGGCATGTTAGGATGCGGGTAATCATAATCCCATGAATGTACGCCATCAATCATCAGCGACTGAAGCCCTTTGGTAGGCACTACCATAGTCAGATATTGCACATCAATTCTTGCAGAAGTATTTCTGTAAAGCTGTGTTTCTTTAACCCCCTGCTCAATAGAGCTGAGGAAGAACATTTCAGGATCACCTATGTCTTCGGTGTTTCCGCAATGTGGTACCATAGCAGATATTTCAAACTGAGCCACCATTACCGGTTTGTCTGAGGTAATATAATCAGCCGTATTGCTGGCAAATTCGTAATAGCTATTGTTTACCAGATTGGTAAGCGGGTTACCATTTACCAGTACCACGGCAGCAGGATCTTTTACAGAAACTCTATATAAGCTTATCTGCGGTGTTTTTGCATCGTTGTGATGCGAAAGCGGTGCAGTAAGATATCGTTTACCCCACGCCTGGTAAGGGAAGTTTTGCTGAAACAGGTTATCGCCTGTACCACCATTGCCGGTTAAGCTACAATCAAAACCGGTAAGGCTGCTTCCGGAGAATACGGCAATGGGCCAGCATTTACCATTTTCATTTTTAACTGAACGGAATTTAGTACCGGTTAAATCATAAGCTTCCCCTACAATATTATCTATGGCACCCATTAACTGATAAGTTTCTCCCTTCATCAAAATCACCGTAAACGGTACACCAGCCGGGCGGTTACCCTGCGTTTTAACAGAAGGAGTAATTTCTACCACCGTGCTGTCGTACGCAGCTACCACACTTGCAACAGAGTAGTTAAGGCCGGTAGTATTATTGGTTTGTCTTCCGGTAAGCGCATAATATTCATACCCATAAGTACCCACCGGCATAAGCATGGTGGCTCCTGATATAAATCTATTATAAATATGAGCGTAAGCTGCAACAGGCACATCGCTCTGAATACTGATACCTCTCTCGCTCCATCCTTCTTTCAGCAACCTTGCATCAAAAAGGCCGGACTTAGGAATGGCATCTGTAGTTATGGCACCAAATGCCGGAACAGTATAACGCTTCATCCACGATGTTCCATTCACCCGTATGGTTACATGAGCTTCTTTTTCACCTGCACCCAGGTAAAGCATCATATCCTGATCGTTGTTACTATAAAACGATTGGGTATTAGCATAAGGCACCCAGAACATGGTACCCCGGTTGCTGCTGTCGCGGAAACCAATTACCACCGGGTTGGTTGGCGCTTCTTTACCATCTGTAAGGCCGGTAAATTTAGCCAGCAGGCCAATACCAATATCAGCAATAGAATTAGCTACTGTATCCAGGCGGCTTCTGGACGAAATATCCCATCCGGATGAAGTATTAGACTTACCCAGCTTAATCATATTTTCTTTAGGAATCAATCCTCTCCAGGAGTTTACATAAAACTGTTTTACCCCAAAGTCTTTAGGTGCTGTACCCGTATAAGTAAAGTTGGTATAGAAGTACATAAACGGCTGGTTAGGCTGTAAACCTTCGGGGCTTACGCCAGAGTAGCGTTTACCTTCAACAGCCGTTGGTACTATACTTCCCCACGTAATCTGGGTAACGGTATCAGTACCCAGCATAAAAGTCTGCACCTTATTAGGTTCCGGCACAACAGGTATTGCCGTAAGCGCTACTGGTGTGGTAGCAGGGGTAAATTCGTAAGCACCCAGGTCTGGCACGCCGGTTTCAAAAGTAACCGGGCGCTTTGTTCCGTTAATATCCACACTGTCTTCCGTAATCTGCGCACCACGGCCGTGCATAGCCCACACCTCCGGTTTAGCCACATCCGGCTTCAGTGTTATATTATCTGCAAAAGAAGGTTTGTATACTATAGAACTGTAATCCCAGTTACTTCTGTCCTGCCACTCCTTCAACGTAGCCACATTACCACTTGCAGTAGAAATAAGATCGGCTCCGCTGCTATAGTACATATTATAATCACTTCTGTTGGCATTGGAATTAAACATTCTCATAGCCAGTCCCCCACCGGTATTAGCCAGTACGTTATTGTAAAGTCCCGTTCCACCGTTTCTGTCATTACCATCACCAATAAAGGCAGCAGTACTGGCAGGGCTTTGCGATTCAATCAATACAGAGTTGTTATAATAATTAACGCCACCGGATGCACCAACACTATAAATACCATACCCATTACCGCTGGTGGCAATTACCACTACGTTGTTCATGGCGGTAAAATTGGCTGCACTGGTGTATGCCCTTACGCCATATATATCACCGGTATTGGAAGCATCTGCATGAATGATGTTTCCGGAAATACTTCCTCTTGCGTCTATGCCTCCGGTGTTAAGAAACACCTGAATAGCAGCGCCGGAGGTAGCCGTACCGGTAATAGTAATCTTATTCTTATCTACACGGGTTGCACTATCGCATTTCTGCAGATGAATGCCGTAGCCATACACATTCTGAATACCGCTTCTGGTAATGGTATTTCCACTTACAGAAACACGAATCAGATTTCTGGCATAAATACTATACCAATAGCCGCCACTTACGTTGTTGCTATCCACTACAAAGTCTTGTGCAAAAGGTTCTGCACCTTCCAGGTAAACACCTGCCATACCGTTGCTGATAGTGTTTTTGGTAACCACCAGCCTATTGCCCAGCAACTCCTTACCATAAATACCCACTACATTATCAGATGTATTTTGTACTGCCGGCAATGGTATAGTACAGCCTGTTATACTATCGTTTGCAGAGCCTCCGGTAATTACCACTGCTCTTGCATAATCAGCACCTATTGGTTTAATAGTAATATTTTTAAATATTATGAAGCTGGTAGTATCCAGTTTTACCACATAGTTACTGTCAATAGTACAGCTATCGGTAAGCACCACAGAAGCAGCTGCATTATCCCTGCTCTGGAAGGTAACGGTGGTTCCGGCACCTGTGCCCGGTATTGCCGGCACGCGCACCCGCTCTTCATAAAAACCGGGTGCTACCAATACCCTTACACTTCCATTAATACCACATAACATGGCAGAAACGGCTTCGTTAAAAGAAAGGAAGTTTCTGTTACCGGAAGGTAAAGATGGATCAATGGTATAATCACCTGCATCCAGCCCGCCCGTTACCGTTAATGCCACCGCATCAGAATAAGTAATACCTGTACCACACACCACTGCCGCACGGAAGTAGGCCTGTTTTTCATTTACCTGATACACATAATCAGGTAAAGACAAGGAGTCTGTAATATTTACCCACGGGCCAGCCGCCAACGCAGCACGTTGCCACACATACTTCTGGCTTCCACCGGTGCTGTTACCGGTAAGCGTAAGGGTTACAGTACCACCCATACAGGAAAGCGTAGCTGGCGTAATAGCAGAAGTACCTGCTACCGGCGGAGCTGTACACGGAGCGGCGCTGGATTCGTAGGCACCCAGATCGGGCGTTGTTGCACTTCGCACCGCCTTATAAATATCAGCAGTAACGCCAACAGGTGTACCCGTATTATCCAGTTCCGTTAAGGTTGAATTGTATTTACCATTGGCAGTATCTGCATAAGCAGGATACATACTTACCGAATTTTTATCTGTATTGGAGTTAGCTATACCCTGCCAATCGGCAAGCGTTTTCTTTGCTCCACCAAAATAACCAACCGATCTGTTGGTTCCAGGCTCAACCCAAATATTGTTAAAGTCTGATATAAAAGAGGCAGAAGACGGGAAATACATAGCATATCTTACACCCGTTCCACTACGGGAAACAGACACAATGTTATTTCTGACGTCTACATTAGAAGCTGCTGAACTCATGTATATGCCATAAGCAGCTGTTGTACCGGCAAAGGTTTTATTATCCAGTGAAATGGTGTTATGATAGTAACGCACGTTGCCTGCATTACTGTTGTAAATACCATATTCCGCACCGGAGCCGTTAAACTTGTAAATCAGGTTATTAGAAACGATAGCCGGTGTAAGTGTTGCTGCTGTAGTAGTACTGAAATAAATACCATACGCAGCTGACGAAGATGCAGTGTTACCGCCTGCAGATGTATGTATTCTGTTGCCATTAATACGCAATCCATGGTTCATAGAAACCGGATAAGAACTAGAGCCACTGGCATAGATACCATAGAAGGTACCTATTGTTTTTCTGGTTGGCCTGCTGATGATATTACTGTCAATTACCGGATATACCGAAGCAGCTGTGTAAATACCGTAAGAATATACATCGGAAATAGTGTTACCTATAAAACGGTTATTGGCTACAGCCCCATAGATAGACCCCTGCATACTCATACCACAATAGCCACCAATGATGGTATTGTTCTCAAACAGGTTATTGCCATTATAAAAATCCTGGGTGTAAGAAGTACTTGTTGGGCTGCTTGCGCTGCTACCTACTATTACCCCGTTATAAGAAGAAGAGGAAGAGGTTTGCGGAATAAGAATAGTACACTTACGGAAGGTATTGTTATTAGCCTGATTGCCAACCCATACCCCAACACCGTAATAACCGGTACCCATGGCACTAATTACCAGACTGTCAAACGTTACATAGTCAGTCTTATTCATGGCAATAACTGCTGGTGCATCATAATCTTCAGAAGAATACACAAGAGTATCGCCATTGCCTTTGAAGGTAACGGTGTTAATAGCAGAAGCGCCTACAATAGTATCCAGCAGTAACTGCTCGTTATAAGCGGTGCCACCCGGCAACACGTTAAACACAACCGGACCTTTAATACCACAAGCCATTGCAGCCTTTGCTTCATTAAAGCTTTTGAAATCGCCGGTACCATTCTTATCAATAGTGTAAATACCCGCAGGTAGCATAGCCCCCACGCTAAAGGTAACCGGCTGCGTATAGCTGGTAACACCGTTACACGTTACGGCCGCACGGTAGTAGATGGTATTTACGTCTGGTGTAAAATAGTAGGTAGGCGTTTTCTGTGCTGCACTCACCGCACCAAAACCACCTGTGGCACTGGTGGATGCTTCCCACTGATAGGTTTGTCCACCACCAGTGGAATTGCCACTCAGGTTCAGTTCCATTTTAGTGCCTTCACAAATTTCGGTATTGCTGGGTACAGCCGTTCCTGCTGTTACAGCACCGGAACAAGGCTCGGCAATAAATTCAAAGGCGCCTATGTCAGGGTTGGTAGCATCTCTTTCCACACCGTTAACATCTATGGCCACAGCCACCGGTAAACCGGTATTGTCAATAGCGCCATTTTTAGGCTGCAGATTACCTGCTGCCAGGTTCTGATACACCGGGTCTACAGAGGTAGAATGCGCATCATTGCCATTCAACTGAATATTGGCTACACTTTTACGGTTTGCACCAGCCAGATAAGCCACGTTAGCATTGGTAGTCTCTGATTGTATAAAGAAGTTGTTGTAATCTGAAATAAACACCGTTCCGGGCGTAGCCAGATACATGCCGTATTTTTTACCATCACCACTACGGTTTACCGTAACAATATTGTTCCGGAACAAGATACCTACCGCCTGACCGCTTTGGTACAACCCACAAGCATCGTAAGAGCCACTTCCATCTATATGAACCGTATTGTGATAATACCAGGCATAATCTGAACTTGAATTATATAAACCATATACAGCGCCTGCACCGTTCGTATTATAAATAACGTTGTTGGCAATTATATTAGCTGTACCTGAAGAGGCGTCTGCATTATTTAACTGGATACCGTAAAAATCTTCTGTTGAAGAAGCCTCACCTCCAAATCCGTTAAAAATTCGGTTACGGGTAATAGTGCTGGCTACGTGGTTGTTATTCAGGTATATTCCATTAAACACACCTACACCGGCGCGCGTAGGCCTGCTAAAATAGTTGCTGTCTATTACCAGCTGCGCTGCAAAAGAACTGTTTACACCTGAGTGTAAAAAGTTTATGAACTGATTGCCGCGTATAACGTTGCGCCTGTTAGGTGAGGAAGAAGAACCGGCAAGCACAATACCATAATACCCGCCTACAACAGTGTTGTATTCAAAAATGTTTCCGTCCGCATTAGCCTCACCAAAGCCCGGGTTAATATTTCCAGGTCCGTTAACAACAATGGCTGAATATCCCCAATCGAACAAGCCCATAGCGGTATCTGAATATATAGCACAACGGCGGATGATATTGGAGTCTGCATCATTAGTTAAATGTACGCCGTAAGCATACCGGCCTGTTCCCGAAGCAGTGGCCTTGATAATAAGACTATCTATAATTAAATGATCGGTTCCATTCAGTTTTACGGTAGCTCTTTCAAATGCATTGTCAGATGCAAACTCAAGCGTATTACCGTTACCCAGGAAGGTAATGGTATTAATGGCAGACATGCCGGGCACAGGGCTGGTAATTAACTGCTCCACATAAGGTCCCGAACCTGGCACCACATTAAATTGCACCGGACCCGTTATACCACATTTTACCGCATTCCAGGCCTCACTGAACGATTGAAAGTTTTTACCCCCGGTGGCAACGGCTTTATTAATTGTATATAGGCCTGATATAGGGTACTGTGTTTGAATAAACACCTTATCAGAAGGGGTACTGCCGGCACCACAGGTAGCTACCATACGGTACCAGGTATCTGCAGTTTGCGTTACTACTGCTTCTTTAGCAGTTGCAGAAGCTATATTATTCCAACTGGTACCATCTGCAGATGACTGCCATTGATAGCTGATACCATCTCCCAGTTCACCACCCGAAACTGTAAGCGAAGCAGACGCTGCGGAACAAACGGGGTTTTGCAACACAGTAATTGTTCCGGCAGCCGGCGGACTGCTACACACCAGGTGTGCAAACTCATAAGCACCTATATCCGGTGTAGAGCTACTACGTGCAATTACATCAAAATCTTCTGTTACCCCTACATCGGTTCCTTTATTATCCAGCAGCTGATTATTGGGCTTATAATTATCCTCCTTTGCATTCAGGAACATCGGATCCATCAGTACAGTGGCAAGATCGTTTCCTGTTTTGGTTTGCCAGGCAGCCAGGCTTTGCTGACCGCTACCTGCAAAACCTACAAAATAAGAGGCATCGGGCAATAAAAACAGATCGTTGTAATCGCTGTTACAGAGAATAGCTTCTGTTCTTTTGTAAATACCATATTTAAAACCCGCCCCCCCTCTTTGTATGCTTACAATATTATTTTTAAACTCCACCCCTGTTACTTCAGCGTTAAGAAACAAACCCGCTGAAGGCTGGGTAGAAGTCTGGGTTACGGTATTGTCAAAAGAAATGGTATTATGATAGTATGATACATAGTCTGAAGAGCCATTGTATAATGCCACCACCTGACCAGTGCTGTTGAAATTATAAAACAGATTATTAAACACTCTGTTAGGGTTGGCAGCATCGGCATCGCAACCACTGAAATAAATACCATATAGCATGGCGCCATTGGTTTTATCTCCCCCACTGAGATTAAAAATGCGGTTATCTCTGATTACTAAACCATAGTTATCAGAGGTAAATTCCATAGCATAAAAGTTGCCAAATACCGTACGCTTAGGCCGGGATATTTTATTACCGCTGATAAGGGCTTGAGATGTAACTCCTACAGATATACCTCTCAATTGCGCATCACGTATATCATTGTTAATTACCTGGGTTCTGTCCGCCTGGCCGGTAATGCCAATACCTAAACTGCCTCCTGTAATAAGGTTACCCTCCAGAATATTGTCATCACAATAACTTCCTCTCCAGTCATGATTATCTGCAGAACCACTGATAAGGATACCCATGTAACCACTAAAGTTGGAGTTTACACCAGCATTGATGGTACAGTGGCGTATAATATTTTTATCTGCATCGTTGGTTAATGTAACCCCTATGCCTGACTGCCCTGTAGTGGCATCTATTTTCAGGCTGTCGATGATAATATGATCTGCACCATCCAGTTTTATAATATGCCGGTTATCATAGTACCCCGTGCCGTTGTATGAAATGGTATTACCATTACCATTAAACGTAACGGTATTTATGTCAGAAGTACCTCTTAGCTGCGGTATAGTTATTTGCTCTTTATAAGTTGCATCCGTAGTAGTTACATTAAAAACAACCGGCCCTGTAATACAGGAAGTGGTAAGCTTTTCTACAGCCTCTGTAAACGATGCAAAGGTGCGGCCACCAGAAGTTACACCGGAATTAATAGTGTATATCCCCGACATTTCAGGCCTTGTTTGTACAGTTATTGTATCAGAAAAAGGCGAAAACGTGCCATTGTAAATACACATAGCTGCAATTCTGTAATAACTGATACCAGCTACAGCATTTGTATTTATGGGTGAATTGGCAGGATCAAGCGAGGTGGGCCCGGCCGGTGTGTAAGGTCCGTTTAAATTATCTGCCCGCTGTATAAAAAACATAATAGAAGGATCAGTAGTATTATGATCCAACGAAAACGTAATGGGGCTGCCGGCACATAAGTTAGAAATGTCGCTTACTTTAATTTTCCCAACCTCAACAGTGCCGCAAGCTGGTTGCGCATGGCCGGTTATTGCGTAAAGACACAACAGTATTGCCAATAAAAATTGCCTACAAACGAACAGTCGTAAGTACTTCCTCTTCATGAGAATGCAGTTAGTTTAGAGATTTTCTGTATCAGCGACAGCAGTTCAGTTCCGGGATAAATAGTCGCTTTATTACCGTTCTAAAGGTATTTATATAGAGTTTGTAAATTCGTGTGTAAAAATATTCAATTTAAAAAATAGCTATTTCTAGCTATAAAATGGCTAATTTGGGGGACAAGAAAACCACTATAATCACCTTTTCCTTAGAAAAAATGCCTGCTATGCCGTAGAAAAGTAATATTGAACTAATTGCTGATAAAATGAGCTTTATGCAAAAGTACCAACTGACTGCCCGTAAGAGATACCGGAACTGCGGTACTTTGCTGCTTATGCTATTGGCATTCCCGTCTTTTTTTCTACAGGCCCAGCTTATTTCAGATACAGAACATGATGGTTTACAGGATACGGCAGTTATTCAACGCCTTATTCAGGCAGGCAGAAATTTAAAACACGCTCATCCAGACAGTTCCCTTTATTATTATCAAAAAGCATTACATGCCAGCTACGGTGCCAATTACGGGGAAGGTGTGGTAAGTTCTTTGTTTGAGATCAGCAGATGGTATTATAGCAGTAACATACAGTTAAGCCTGCAACACGCAGCAGCAGCATTAAAGGAGTATCAAAAGCAACACCTTAGCAATAATACACTTAAATCTCAGGTATATCTGTCTCTTGCTAAAGGCTATGAAACCACCGCTGTAATGGACTCAGCTGCCTATTATTACTACTACCTCAACGAGGAAGTAGATAAAGGCAGAATTAAAGACCCTTATTTTGAACTGTCGTTATATACCACATTAGCACTATTCTGGCTCAACAACAGCAATGATATTGATGTAGAATATGCACGTCCGCTCAAAAATTTTATAGACAAGGCAAAGGTAACTTTATCCCATCTGCCCGCCAACGCTACCACCGATGCGGGTTTTTATCAGCTGCAAGCCATTTATTATTGCAGCATAGCCAACTACGATTCTGCACGTTTTTTCTTCCGGAAGCACATAGAGCTATGTGAAAAAACAGTTCCTATGCCTTCCAACCTTCCTTCTATTTACCTGAACCTTGGCAACACTTATATTATGGAAAACAGGCCCGCAGAGGCTATTCCTTATATACACAAGGTAAAAAGCATGTATAAAGGCATGCCTTCGCAGGAGCGCTATTATATTACCGCCAACCTGCAGCTGGCAAACGCTTATTATCAGCAAAAACGTTATGCCGCCTGCCTTGCCATACTGGATAGTACCTGGAAACAGTTCAAAATCAACTATTTGAATAAAGACATTATTGATGCCTATAAAATATATGGCGATTCATATGAAGCGCTGGGTATGAAAGAACAGGCTATTGCCTATAAAAATACTTATATCACGCTGTACGACAGCTTTGTAAAGAAAGACAAGCTGAATACCATGTATAAAATGGAAAGCCGGTATCGCCTGTCTGAAAAAGATAAGAAGCTGGCAGAGCAAAACCTGACTATTTCCCGCGCAGAAAACGACGCACGTAGAAAGAATTTCTGGGTAGTTGCCATTTCATTTGTTACTGTGGTTGTTTTCCTGGTGTTTTTATTATGGCTTCGTAACAGCCGGCACAAACAACGCCTGCAGGCTATCAGTTTTGAAAAGCAAATGGAAATAAGCAGGCTTAGTTACAGCATTCAGGGCGAAGAAAAAGAACGTAAACGCATTGCAGCAGAATTGCATGATGGTGTGGTAGGTCTGCTGGTAGCCGCCAGAATTAACCTGGACCTGGTAAAAAAAGAATACCACTTTAATAACGAATCTAACTTTATGGAGGGGCTACAGTTGATTGATCAGGCAGCCTCTGACTTACGGAAAACCGCGCATAATATGATGCCGGAAATACTGATGCAGGACGGTTTACTGAAAGCATTGGAACAATTCTGCAACAGCATTGCTGCCAGCAATACCACCAGTATTTACTTTGAAATAATAGGCACTCCGGTTAAACTGAAGGCCTCGCTGGAACTGGCACTTTACCGCATTGTACAGGAATTGGTACAGAATATTATAAAACACGCCCGAGCCACAGAAGCATTTATACAGGTAAGCTTTTTTGAAAGCGAACTAACTATTACCGTAGAAGACAATGGCGTAGGCATGGATATCAATGCATCCGGCAAAGGAATTGGCATTAAAAATATCTATGACAGGGTAAAAGCCATTAACGGAAAAATTTTTATAGAAAGCAGTAATACAAAAGGAACGGCTATTTACATTAATTTAGACCTGCATAAGGAAAATCTGGAAACGGTATGATTAAGATTAGCATGGCCGACGATCACAATATTGTATTAAATGGTCTTCAGAAAATTGTGGCGGAGGAACCGGATATAGTTATCGCAGGCATGTATACAGATGGTGACACACTGCTTAATGATTTAATTTTTAACAAGCCCGATATTCTGGTACTTGACATTCAGATGCCTGGTAAAAACGGCATAGAGCTGGCAACTATTATACGCAAAAAATTTCCGGCCATTAAAATTATAGTGCTGTCCAGCGTAGAAGTATTGGCACAGGTAAAGAAAATGCTGCAATTAGGCTGTATGGGCTACCTGCTTAAAAATATTAACGCAGCTACTTTTATTACTGCTATACGCACTGTATATGCAAATGAGCAGTTTATACATGAAGATTTAAGAAAACACCTGGTGAACAACCTTTTCACCCCTGCACACTTTGTAAAAGTTACCAGACGTGAAAAGGAAATTCTGCAGATGATTGCCCAGGAAATGACCACTCAGGAAATTGCAGATAAATTATTTTTAAGCACACACACCATTGTAAACCATCGCAATAACCTGCTGCAAAAATTCAATGTAAAAAATACAGCAGGTCTTATGCTGAAAGCTATGGAAGAAGGGCTGCTTTAGTTTTTCACAAAAACCATAGCACTTCTGTCAGCCTTATACATGTCAGCATAAAACTTTGCCAGTGCCTTGTAATCGCTTGCCGGGTAGCGACCTGCCGTTCTTTCACAGCTTCTCACTACCTGTATACGATTGCCTGTATAAACAAACGCTATAGCATATTTGCCAAATCTGGTTTCAATAGACACATTCTTTGGCAGCGCCTCTGCCGTGTATCCTTCGGGAATAGCAATATCAATAGAGTCTACCTCTATATCAGAATAGGAATATTTTATTTCAAACTTCCGGGGTTTATCTGTAGAAAACTTAGACCGTGTTTTGTTAAAAAGATTGGGAGTAATGAATAAGCGTTTTCCCGAAACAGAAGCATAAGCAGCAGATTCTACATGCAGGCTTTCAGTAATTAATGGTAAACCCGCAGCACCTTTATTTTCTGCATAATCAATCTTATCTACCTTATATGTTGGCAAGCCTAACGCGTTATTCAAATATCTTTCTCTTTGCTCCTTATTTACCCGGTGTATAAGATCATGAGGTTCTTCCTGACGGATACCTGTAAATATAGTATGCACATCCGCCACCAGATTACCTTCTCCATCTAAACGGGCAACTATCTTCCTGTGCTGGCTATTATCTGCCGCGGTATATCTGGGCGTCCATACAACATGCCCACCATCATTATCAATCAGCAGTGCCTGCCTGTCTCCCGTAAAACTTCCCATATAGCCTGCACTAACCGTATTACTGGTACATTCCAACCATATACTGTCTTTGTTATTGGGTACGCAAAGAATAGCATGCGAAAAGTAAGGAGCCGGAAAATCTTCCCATAAACCTCTTTCCCCATACCCTGAGTTTATCAGCACGTAGTTAGAAACTACCCCTGCTTCTTTTAAAAGGCTTTTCATATAATTAGATAAGGCCTTGCAATCACCATATTTTTTCTGCGCCACATAGGCAGCATCAAATGGTTGCCAGCTGCCAATGCCCACCTGAATACTTATATAACGTGTATTTTTTTGCAGATACTCATATAACAGTCTTACCTTCTCCCGCTGATCGGTAACGTTATCTGTTAGTGCATGTACCTCTTTTTTAACAGCATCGGGCAACACATCTCTTCCCTCATTCAGCGTGGCGATAAACTTACCCAGGTTTTGCCAGCTGCTCATATTACCGGTGTAACCACCCACTTCAAAATCAACAGGAGCCACCTGAACGGAACAGGTAAGTTCTTCCCAGTCAGGCTGCAAAGGTTCAGATTGAAGAGCAAGAATATTATTCACCTCCCATTTATAAGTTTTTACCTTACCATCGTCAGTAACTACAGGCCCGCCTGGGTAGTTAAACTGCTTATGCCTGAGTACATAACCAGGCACTGTTTCTACCACAAACGTGCTGTGCTGAACAGACAACTCATCATCATCAACAGGCCGCCAGCCGGGTAGAAAAAAAACGCCATCCATAGTTACTTCATCCTGATACTCCACCGTATAAGGATATTGCCTGTAATAAAAGCTATGCATCTTATAACGATTATCTGTTACCAGACTTATGTCATCATCCAGTGAAGCATCTGCAATGTCTTTTTTCCTTACCGTTTTCAGCTTCTTACCCAAAGCATCATACAGTGTACCGGAGATATCACTAAGCGTGTGCAGCTTGTCATAACTATTCCGGTAAATGGCATGTATATCACCACTTTCATTAAAAACAGTAACAACATATCTCTTATATAACACCGCCTTGCCCGGTCCCTTAATAACCAGTCTTTTTTCCTCAAAACGTTTTACCGCATTGGCATTCAGTTTTAAAGAATCAGGAATAGATGCAACATTGTAATCCTGTGCCCAAAGCAACAGAGGCACCTGCAACAAAATAAAAAAAGCTATACGCATCTGCATTACCCTATCAGTTAATCTTTTTAAATACAATTTTCTCACTTTGCTTTTTTACCACATAGGTATAAAAGTCGCGCAGTGTCTGATAATCTTCCGGCATAAATGTGGCCCTGTTTAATACCAACCGGCTTCTTAGCTGAATACGATCGGCAGAGGCAGCAACTATATACTCATACTTACCCTCTGTTTCGTTCAGGTTTACGCGTGTAGATTTGGGGAGTTCTTCCACCTTGTACCCCTTAGGCACTTCCATGTTCAGCACATAAGTTTCATCTATACAATAAGGCATTTCTACAGGATATAGCCGTTCAGCCGCCCTGAATGGGTTTTCTTTATAAAGCGCTCCACCAATAATAGGCGAAAAATAAACCAGTTCCCCATCGTTCCAAGAAAAATTAAGATCGTAGTGATAAGACACAGGCTCTTCCAGTATTTTCAGAGAGTCCACTCCGCTGTTCGCTATTTCTACCTCCCAGGAATAACTCTTCTTTATATCTTTAAAAAACTCTTCCTCTTTTACCTTACGAAGCTTTGAGCGAATGCCTGCAGAAGCAAAATATCCCTCGTTACTGGTTACGGTTCCTAAAATACCATTATCACTGTTTATCAGAAAAACAGAAGTAAGGCTTGATTCTTTGAGAGAATCGGCTGATAACTGCACCAGAAAAGGTTGATCGCTGATAATGCGGCCCGAGCCATTGTAACACTTGCCGGGTATTTTACCAAAACCCATATCCGGCTGTGTTGCATCCAGCAGATAGTAGTTATCTCCTGCCCTTACCCTGCATAACACATAGTTAAACTTGTTCATAATAGGGTAACTCTCCACCACCTTACCATTATCTCTGGTACTTAACATAACCGGGTCTGCTTCATATCCCAGATTTCGGTACATGGCAGTAAGCAGCAGATTAATATCTGCCACATTCCCTTTTTTGTTCTGATATATCTTTTTTAAAGAGGCTTGTGACAACCAGATAGCCTCATCATCATCACAGGAATAATGATCACGTACGTGATAGTATACTTTTTTTACAGCTTCCAAGCCTGCAACAGACCCGGCAACCTGTTTCAGTTCGTCTGTCATCCAGGCATTTCTTTCTCCCAGTGCCAGTCCAAAATCTTCATCCTTTAACCGTTCAGAGGCAGCCTCTTCCCAGCTGGAGAGGTAACGTTTAACAGGCTGATCCGGAAAGCGAATAGCCGAAAGCTGAAACTCAATTTTAGCAACGTGATTACCAACAGTAGTGGTATAAGGCTCTTTTTTCAACGCCGGCACATCTTTCATTGCCCAGATGCTGTTTACAGTATTACCACTCCAGGTGTAGGTTTGGCTGGCCTGCCCGGCGGTTCCCGGGTCTGTAATATATAAAGAGCTATAAGATACTTTTGCAGTATCAATGGCATAAGGGTGATACCCTTGTTTTACAAACACAAAGTCAAAAAGCACCGGAATAGTTACTTCGTACTCACTCCATAATCTGGGGTAGTTTCCCTGGTAATACCACGGACGGATATAATGCATACCTGGTGATACTACCTGGTAGGAGTATTCGATAATAGATCCCTCTTTAATGGCGGGGAAGGTAAATTTAGAAGTATTAACCCCATCCGCTTTGTCTTTAAATAAACTGCTTCTATCCAGTTTGGTAGCTACTACTTTACCGTTTTCCAGATTGTAAGTACATACTTCCAGCTCGTTCAGCTTCTGTGCACTCTCATTTTTACCATACAGGTTAAGTTCAACGGTAGCCAGGTCAAACGCATTTTTATTCAGCAGGCGAATACGCACATGCTCTTTAAATACCACACTAAAGTAACCGCTGTTATTGCCAACAAATGAGGAACTACCACCATCAAATAAATAAACTGCATCGGCAGTGCTATCAACACTATAGGCAGAGGGTGCAAAATCCTCCGGCTTTACATCGCCAAACTTAAATTTAGGCCTGTTTTTCTGGGCAAAAGCTGTTCCCAGCCACAAAAAGCCGCAAGCAGCAACCAGTAGTTTTTTACAAGTCATAAGCTATTTCAAAAAAGGGATTGGGCGTAAAAAGGTTTGTACAATAATAATAAAAAAAACGACCTGTGTAAGCTTTCGCCTGATGAATGCCCCGGTATTTAGTTTTCTGTTACCTTATTATATCGCACTAATTTCCTGCAAAAAACTGCAAACAAATCCGTAACTTCAATCTACAATCTGCAAAAACTCGCAGAACAACAAAATCGCAAAAAGATGCTATTTTAATAGTGACTAACAGCAAACAGAAACTTTATCATAAACCAGCATTTCAATGGTAGATTCATTTGAAAAGGTGCCCTGCTTTATTTACGACAACAGCAAACAAGGCTCCATTGCCATAGCAAAAACTATAGCCGCTTTAATTAAAGCCAAAGAACAGGAAAACAAACCGTGCGTGCTGGGGCTAGCCACAGGCTCCTCCCCCAAACAGCTTTATGCCGAACTGGTTCGTATGCACAGAGAAGAAGGGCTTAGCTTTAAACACGTAACAACCTTTAACCTGGATGAGTACTACCCCATTGATGCAGATGCCCTGCAGAGCTATAAACGCTTTATGCATACCAATCTGTTTAACCACATAGATATACTGCCCCAAAACATTCATATTCCGGACGGCAGCATACCCAAAGACCAGGTAAAAGCGCACTGCGTAGCTTATGAGGCAGCTATTGAAGCCGCAGGCGGTATTGATTTGCAGGTGCTGGGAATAGGCAATAACGGACATATTGGTTTTAACGAGCCAGGCTCTAACCTTTTTTCCAAAACCCGCTTAATTACACTGGATAACTCTACACGCCTGGCCAATTCCTTTGAATTCACCAGCGTGTCGCAGGTTCCCCGCCTGGCTATTACCATGGGCATCAGTACCATTTTAAAAGCCAGGAAAATTATACTTATGGCATGGGGGCCGTTAAAAGCTCCGGTGGTGCAAATGGCGGCGGAAGGAGCCGTTACAGACCATGTACCTGCCTCGTTACTGCAACACCACGATGATGTTTCCTTTTTTATGGACACTGCTGCTGCTACTGAACTCACGCGCAACAAATCGCCATGGCTCACAGGCGATTGTGAGTGGAGCACCGACATGATTAAAAAAGCAGTAACACAGATGGCACTAAAACTAAACAAACCAGTTTTAAGCCTTACCGACCGTGATTATAACGACTTTGGCCTGAGCGACCTGCTGGTAGAAAAAGGAGAAGCTTATGGTGTAAACCTACAGGTATATTATATGCTGCGCGACAGCATTACGGGCTGGCCTGGCGGCAAGCCCAACGCAGTAATTCCGCATCACCCCGAACGTTCTACCCCCTATCCTAAAAAGGCGATAATATTTTCACCGCATCCGGATGATGATATTATTTCTATGGGTGGCACCTTCCAGCGTCTGCACGATCAGGGGCATGAAGTGCATGTTGCCTACCAAACCTCTGGCAACATTGCGGTAACCGACGAGTTTGTAACCCGCTTTCTGGATTTTGCCGTAGGCTTTGAAGATATGTTCGGCATCAACAGCGAAATGTCTCAGAAAATTTTACAGGAAGCCCGTGTCTTTCTGCAATCTAAAAAATCGAACCAGATAGATACACCTGAGATAAGAGCCATTAAAGGCCTTATCCGCCGCTGTGAGGCAAAGGCTACCTGCCGGTATGTTGGCCTAACCGATGATAAGGCGCATTTTATGAACCTGCCGTTTTACGAAACGGGTGCCATTGAAAAGAAGCCCATGGGCGAAGAAGACATTGTTCTTACCATGGCCTTACTCCGCAGCATCAAGCCACAGCAAATTTATTGCGCCGGCGACCTTGCCGACCCACATGGAACACACAAAGTATGTTTGGATATCATATTTGAATCTATGCGCCGCCTTAAAGAGGCTGGTGACGAATGGATAAAAGAATGCTGGGTATGGCTGTACAAAGGTGCCTGGCAGGAATGGGATATTTCAGAAATTGAAATGGCCATTCCCATGAGTCCCGATCAGGTAATGAAAAAGCGCTTTGGCATATTTATTCATCAGAGCCAGAAAGACGCCGTTCCGTTCCAGGGCAGCGACTCCCGCGAATTCTGGCAACGTGCTGAAGAGCGGAATGCCAATACCGCCAATATTTACGCGCAACTGGGTCTTACTCAATATGCTGCCATGGAGGCCTTCCGTCGCTGGCACTATTAAAAAATTCTCCGTCAAAACTGTTTTTTTCTTAAAACAGTTTTGACGGAATAAATATTTCCCCTTATTTTTGCCGCCCATTAGCGCTGATAACCACAGCGTAAAACAAAAATGGCGAGGTAGCTCAGCTGGTTAGAGCATCGGATTCATAACCCGAAGGTCGGCAGTTCAAGTCTGCTCCTCGCTACTCTTAAAAGGCCGGAAGTCAATTGATTTCCGGCCTTTTAATTTCTCTGGGCAGAAGTTTATCTTAGCAGGACCATTCAACCTTACAACCTCACAGATCATTACAACCGTATGCGACTAGTGCTCCTATCTCTGATATTGCTTTTAACAGCTTGCTCACAATTCACCAAACTTGACGGCACTTTTTACTCAGACAAGCAGGATTGCGTTCGTTTTAACGATGATGAAGGTCTGCTTGAATCAAAAACACATATCCCCATGCGGGGCCTGAAACTGAAGCAAACCAGAACCAAACTAAAATTTAGTCACGCAACACTTTCATTAGGCAGAATACTATTCAGAAAGCATGTTTACAAATATCATTTCAAACTGCTCTCCAAAACGGATGATGAATTCAAGGTTTCTCCTATCTCCAGGTTAGCAAAAGAATATTTCGACAATAGAATCATCCTCACTTTTAAAACAAAATACAAATTCGCCGATCCAACGAATTATTTCACCAAAATATATTTTTATCGCAGCAGATGTTTGGGCCTGTGTAATGAGCTGCACCTGGAACTGGACTATTCTGGCAATTTAAAGGTTACAGACAATGGAAATGGAGTAACAGACACGGCTAAAACGACAATTACTTTGGAAAAGTTTCCTTTGAAGATCTAAACTGGCTTAAGAGCATTTTAAAATATTCTCAGCTGAAAACATTGGAATGGCCTGAACGGAGTTGTTTTGATGCCCCTAACAACACCTTAATCATTTACCAGCATGATAGCTGTTATTACTTTCACGCCAACTCCCAATGTACGCCGGTTGTAAGTGGTGAAACAACAGGCTTTTTATCAGGATTTTTCACCTACAGCACCCTGAAAAAAGTAGATACGACCTATACCTATGAAACATATCCACCTTATGATAAAAGAATTAACGTAGCCAATAAAGCACAAATACTTAAACTATCTATGCACCCTCAGTCTGACACTGCAAATGTACTATCCGGATTTACTAAAGAGTCGCAGTTAACAGTACTTTTCGCCTACAAACACATCTACGCTTATTGGGGATACAATATTGAAAGCGGGAGGATTTATACTTACCACGCACTTGCGGAACTCTTGAAAAAAAAACGCTCAGACAAGCAATTCTCAGTAATCTTCAAACCATGCGAAGAAACGCACCAGAAGATCTCACAGGATATGTTAGATATGATAGCTATCAGCAACACAGAGAACTACGCTTTGATTGAGATTACAAAAGCAGAAGCGCAATATTTCATTTGGCTAATCACCTCAAAGCAATTTTCCCTTTCTCCCCCCAGCAGCAAATTCAACAAACAATCCACATTTACCAGCGTAGCTCATAACTATCTATTGCTACAATTTGTATAATAAGAAGCCACTGCATTCTGCCCCTGTATAATTAGGCCCGGCTTTATCATCCGCCCCCTGATACATCAGTCCAAATGCAACCTCCCGCCCACCTTCACAATAAAGCAGTTTCTTACGCGCATTATATTCAACATTGCACTTCTGAAAAAGCTTTTTCAGATACTCCTGCTTTTTATCCCCTTCTATCTTTATACTGCTGATATCAAAATTCGCAATCAGCATACCACTGCTACTCACAGCCTTTAACGCTGCTTACAGCACTTTTAATTTATCTCCGATATAATGAAGCCCATGCACACAGATAACAAGATCATACTGCTCTTTACTAGTCCAATTTACCAGCGAACCTGTCTGAAATTTTAAACAACTAATGGCTGGCGGTAGTGGCTGAAAATAATCTACCAAATCAATGCCCAGCAAAACAACCCGTGCCTGTCTCCCCATTTTCAACGCCCCGGTGGCGTACTGCAACAATGCGTTCCCTTCCCCACAACACAGGTCCAGCCATTTCACACATTCCTGCCGTTCCAGACGACTATCCAGATACTTTTCGGGTTTAAACCCAATTTCATGCTCATAGCTGTTAACACCACTGGCACTCCGCTTTCGGTTCATACTGTTATTGGCCACTATGGGCGACCAGATCAGCTGTTCTTCTGTTAATAAATCCATAGACTGCAATTACTCTTCGCTAATACACAGATGCATGCATTTCGTTTGCCTACAGGGTTATCACTGTCCTACCCGGCACATCCATTCAACTTTATAACAATGTAAGCATTTATACCTCCGGAAACCCCCAACCATGCAATTACTTAAATAACAATACCTTTACACAAAAAAATGTCGTTTTCCACGCTGGGATTATCCGCCTCCTTACTGAAAGCCATTGCCGAACAGCAGTACAACAAACCTTATCCTGTTCAGGAAAAAGCAATACCTGCACTGCTGGCAGGCAAAGACCTGTTGGGTATTTCTAAAACAGGATCGGGTAAAACAGCTGCGTACGTGCTTCCCGCACTGGAGCTTTGCCAGCGCAAAATGGAGAAAAAAGACAGGCACGTAAGGGTATTGGTAATGGTACCTACACGCGAGCTGGCGATACAAGTAAATGAAGAGTTTGCAAAATTCAGCGCCCATCTGCTTACTAAAGTAAAAAACATGGCAGTATATGGCGGTGTTTCAATTAACCCACAAATGATGTCGCTGCACGGCACAGATGTGCTGATTGCCACGCCCGGCCGCCTGTTAGATTTAGTGGACTCCAAAGCCGTGCATTTATCGCAGGTGGAAATGTTGGTACTGGATGAAGCAGATAAAATGCTGAATCTGGGTTTTAAGGATGAAATGAACCGTGTATTTGGCCTTTTACCAGCCAAACGGCAGAACGCCCTGTTCTCCGCTACTACCAGCGATGATATTGCGGATATGCAGAAACACCTGCTGCACCAGCCGGTACAAATTACCATAGCGGAAGAAGAAGTAAATATAGATTCCATTGAACAACTGGCTTACAACGTAACACCCGAGCGCAAAGGCCCTTTGTTACGCTACCTGATTAAGGAAGAGAACATGCAACAGGTGCTGGTGTTTACTTCTGCGGTAAGAACAGCAGACAACCTTACCGGAAAGCTTATTAAAAACGGCATCCATGCAGCCTCTCTTCATGGACATTTAAGTCAGAGTGCCCGTATTAAAACACTGGAACGTTTTAAAGCTGGCGAACTAAGGGTACTGGTAGCGTCTGACCTGGCTTCGCGGGGTATAGACATTCAGCAACTGCCTATTGTTATTAACTATGAGCTGCCACGCTCACCTAAAGACTATATACATCGCATAGGGCGTACAGGCAGAGCAGGTGCATCCGGCAAAGCCATTTCTCTCATTTGCCCGGAAGATCAGCACCACTTCGGCGTTATTCAGAAAAAAATGGGCAAAAAGGTTACTATCCAGGAAAGTGATGATATCAATCTGCACCTGTATTAACAGATGAAATCTGCACAGGAAAGGTTAATATCAGCAAATTCATCCTGCAATGCCTCTGCTATTTTACGGTTATTAAATTAACGGATATGAAGATGCATGCAGCAGGCTATCTTTTATTAGCCCTCCTGTTCGTAACCCGCTTCTCTTTTTTGTATGCACAGAATGCTGTGCAGTTTCACTATCAGATATCTATGAAACAAGCCCTGTCGCAACGCTTTCAGGTTACATTGAACGCCACAGGCCTTACCGGGCCGGTAGTGGATCTGAAAATGCCGGTATGGATGCCCGGCTATTACCAGCTTATCAACTATGCTGCTGCGCTGGATAGCTTTAAGGTTACGGACAGCAATAATCAACCTGTATCATGGCAACAGACTTCGTCCTCCACCTGGCGCATTGCCCATAAAACAGGCACAGCACTACAGGTTTCCTACCACATCAAAGCCTCCCAGGCATTTGTAGCACAACCCTGGCTGGATACCGGCCATGCATACATTGCCCCAACAGGAATTTTTCTGTATGCAGAAAACTACCTCAACCATCCGGTAACAGTAAGTATTTCCCCATTTACCGCCAGCCAAACTGTGGCTACCGGCCTTCCGGCTATACACGACCAGCCACTCACGTGGCAGGCAGCCAATTTTGATATTCTTTACGATAGCCCCTTTCTTATTGGTCAGCTGGAGCAACTGCCCGATTTTACGGTTCAGCATATTCCGCACCACTTTATCGGCTGGCAAATGGGGCAATTTGATCGTACCAGCTTCCAGCAGGATCTGAAAAAAATTGTAACCACTGCTTCCGGCATTATAGGGCATATACCCTACTACCAATATACCTTTCTGGCCATTGGCCCCGGACGCGGCGGCATAGAACACCTCAACTCCACCACCATCAGCTTTTCGGGTGAAGAGTTGCAATCTCCCAACGGAAGGTTACGCATGCTCAGCTTTATTGCGCATGAATACTTTCACCACTATAATGTAAAACGTATCCGCCCTGTTGCCTTAGGCCCGTTTGATTACAGCCGTGAAAACCGCACCAGCCAGTTGTGGGTATCCGAAGGCCTTACCGTATATTATGAGTATATGATACTACGCCGCGCAGGCATTATGAGTAACGAACAACTACTGGAACATTTTCAGCAGCTGACTGCCTCGTACGAAAACCGTACCGGCCACCTGCACCAGACACTGGCACAAGCCAGTGAGTTTACCTAGTCAGACGGGCCTTTTGGCCGCTCTCCAGACTCTACCATCTCTTACTACCAAAAAGGTCCGGTTATAGGTCTGCTACTGGATTTTGCCATCCGTAACGCCACCGGCAACCGCCGCTCGCTGGATGATGTAATGCGAACGCTTTATCGCAGATTTTACCAGGATGCCGGAAGAGGGTTTACTGACAATGAATTCAGGCAGGTATGTGAAGAAACTGCCGGTGTGCCGCTGAACGAAATATTTGATTACGTATACACCGTTAAACAGCCCGACTATGCCAGATACCTGGCTTATGCCGGATTAAGCATTGATCAGCAGCCAGCACCTGCCAACGCAGGCAAACCCACCGCCTCTTTTCGCATTACCATAAACATAAACAGCACACCACTTCAAAAAAGCATCCTGCAAAGCTGGCTCGGCAATTAAACATCTGCGGTTTTATGCGTATTTTACCTGCATAACCGCACGTATATGAAATTATTGGCCGTTCTATTTGCCATGTTTAGCCTTTGGGGCGTACATTCTTCCGGAGTAGCTGATGCCAACTGCACAGCTACCCAAACCAGCGCTGTTATTACCGGGGCTGAACAAACCCGGCAATATCTGCCCATTCTTGCTCATAAAAGGGTAGCCATACTTGCCAACCCCACCACTATAGTGGGCAGCAAACACCTGGTAGACAGCCTGCTTACCCTTGGCGTAAACATAGTAAAGGTTTTTGGCCCGGAACATGGCTTCAGAGGCAATGCCAGCAACGGAACCCATGTAAACGACGAAAAAGACCCGCAAACAGGTCTGCCTGTAATATCGCTATATGGCGCCAGGAGAAAACCCACTGCTGCAGACCTGGCAAATGTCGATATCGTAATTTTTGACATTCAGGATGTGGGATGCCGTTTTTACACCTACATCAACGTATTGCGGGATGTAATGGAAGGCTGCGCAGAAAACAATAAAGAACTATTAATACCCGATCGTCCTAACCCCAACGGCTATCTGGTAGATGGCCCCATACTGGATACCCAATTCAAATCAGGCATAGGCCAGTTTCCAATACCCATTGCACATGGTATGACCATTGCCGAATTTGCACAAATGATTAACGGAGAGCAATGGTTGCCAGATGGCAAACAATGCAAATTGCATATTATTCCGGTGAAGAACTACCGGCACGATATGGAATACACACTTCCTGTAAAACCTTCACCCAACCTCAACACCCAACAAAGCATTTTACTGTATCCTTCCACCTGCCTTTTCGAAGGCACAGCACTCAATCACGGTCGTGGTACCCAATATCCTTTTACCATTCTGGGCAGCCCCGCACTCAAAGGAAAATATTCCTTCTCTTACACTCCGGTAAGTATACCCGGCATGAGCGAATCGCCTTTATATAAAAACGAACTATGTTACGGATTAGATCTGCGCAATTATGATATACAACGTTTGCGAAAATCAAAACGCATTTGTCTGGATTGGATGATTGAGCTTTATAAGGCTTACCCGGAAAAAGAGAAATTTTTCGATAGAACACAAAGCAATCAGATAGGCAGTATTGATGGGCTGGCAGGGGTAGCCGCATTTAAGCAACAGATTATAGCCGGAAAGTCAGCGGAAGAAATATATCAATCGTGGGAGCCGGCTTTATCTGCTTACAAAACCATGCGTAAGAAATATCTGCTGTATCCCTGATAAACAATACAGGAGCAGGCCAGTTCAGCAGATCGCGGGATAATGCCTGAATTGGAAGTATTGAGATAGGTGCAGTTAGCCAGCACCGGAAACTGTTCTTTAAAGTTCATACGTAAATATAAGCACGCTTAAAACTACAAAGCCCCGGAATATTCCGGGGCTTTGTTATCACTGTTTTATATTACTTCAGGCTCTTTTTTAATTCGGCTGCTGCCTGCGTCATTGCAGAGCGCGTACCGGGCACAGCAGCCAGTGGGTTTAACAGGCCCCAGTCATGTATCATACCATCGTAACGTACCAGTGTTACCGGCACCCCTGCCTCATCCATCTTACGGGCATAAGCCTCACCTTCATCACGCAGTACATCATTCTCAGCTACCTGCACCAGTGCGGGAGGTAACCCCTTCAGTTGTTCCAGACTAGCCTGTAGAGGACTTGCATAAATTTCTTTACGGGCAGCTGCATCTGTGGTATAGTTATCCCAGAACCACATCATCATATTCTTTGTTAAAAAACGTCCTGTAGCAAACTGGTTGTAAGAAGCAGTTTCAAAATCAGCATTCGTAACAGGCCATAACAATACCTGCAGCTTCAGTTCAGGGCCTTTCTTTTCTTTAGCCATCAACGCAACCACTGCTGCCATATTACCACCTACACTGTTACCTGCTACAGCCAGTCTTTTACTGTCTACATTTATTTCTTTACCGTGTGCTGCCACCCATTTGGTAGCCGCGTATGCCTGATTAATGGCTACCGGATAATGTGCTTCGGGAGAAGGAGTATAATTTACAAAAACCGCTACTGCACCGGATTCTACTACCAGATCACGCACCAGACGCTGGTGGGTAGGAAAATCACCTAACACCCAGCCACCTCCGTGGAAGAACATAAACACAGGCAAGGTTTCTTTATGGCCGGCAGGGCGTACAATATTCAACTGAACAGTTAAACCATCTTCTGTAATTGTTTTTTCAGATACTTCTATACCAGACAAATCTACTTTTACAGAATTCTGTGCACCCGTCAGTACAGCACGTGCATCAACAGGCTGCAGCTGCTCCAATGGCTTACCATTACCTGCATTCAATATATTTAAAAAGGCTTTGGTATGGCTTTCAATATGCGGATCAGTAGCAGGATTTACCGGAGTAACGGTTTGTGCTTCGGTGCCTAAAACAGCAGTTGCCAGCGCAGCAGAGGCGATTAACTTTTTCATTGTGTGTATGTTTTATTCGATTAATTCAATACCACAAAGCTACCGGGCCTGCTATACCTGCTCAATGTATTTATGCCGTTTTAAATTGCATTTTTTCCCTCAACCACCTTTACACGGCTGATTGATACGACTTCCGGAAATGCTGCGGCGATTCTTCTGTATGATTGGTAAACAAGCGGATAAAGTAGGCAGGATCTTCGTACCCCAGCTTATACCCAATCTCTTTTACACTCAACTCCGTATGCACCAACAGCCGTTTGGCTTCCAGAATAATTCTGTCTTTAATAATATCGTTAGGGGTTAGTTTACTGTATTTGGCTACCCGCTTCTGTAATGCCTTGGGTGTAATATTCAATAGTTCTGCATAGTCTGCCACACTATGCCGGGTAATATAATGCGCTTCTACCAGCTGGCTAAACCGCCGGGCAAACTCTACATCCTGCCTGCTTTCTTCATTCTGTACCTGGTGCGCCTGCTTCCATAAGCGGGTGCTCCGTATAATTATCTGCTTCAGCAATATCCGCAGCATTTCCTCCATGCCACTTTCTTCCTCCTGCATCTCACTCTTTATCTCTGCCAGAATACCCTGCATAATAGCAGACTGCGCTTCTTCCAGATAAACCACGGGTATTTCATATATATTATGAAAGAGAATACCATCGCAGGCTACCTCTTTATCATGAATTTCCACGCAATAAAAATCGCGGTTATAAAACAGCAAAGCACCATTACTTACCGCTTCATCTATCTGGCAGTACTGACCACCCTGTACAAAAAACAGTGCATCCTGCTGTAAATGGTATTCTTTAAAATCTACCTGTATATGGCTGCCCGAACGGAGAAATATGATTTTAATAAAATCGCGGTACAAGGCCAGCTTTCCTTCTTCTACCGCGTTACTGTCAATATCTGTATAGCCCAGTTTTTTAACTGCAAATTGCCTCAGCTGCTCCATAAATACACTTTCAGTATATAAAAGTAGGCAAACAATTGCTTCCGTTATCTTCCTGTAACCTTACCAGCCTGCACAGGCGCCACTCCCTCTCTGGTTAGTTTTACCGGCAAAATGTGCCCCTGCGCATCAAACTGCATTTTCTCAATACAGGTTTCACGATGGTCGCGCCCTTTATCGCCCAGCGGGCGGCGGTGGTATACAATATACCATTCGTCTTTACCAGGTACCTGTATAACAGAATGGTGCCCCGCGCTGGTAGCCACTGTAGTATCCTGCTGTAATACCACGCCTATACGTTTAAAAGGCCCGAAAGGGTTGTCGGCTATGGCATAAGCAACTTTATAATCCGGCCTGCCCCAGCCTCCTTCCGACCACATAAAGTAATACCGGTTATTCCGCACAAATAAAAAGGGACCTTCCACATATCCTTCCGGAGTAACTTCTTTGTACAGGGTACCATCTGCCATCGGCAGTATACCGGTAAAATCAGCCTTCAGCCGCACTATATTACAGTGCTGCCAGCCACCATAATACATATAATACGTTCCATCTTTGTCTCTGAACACAAACTGATCAATCGGCTGTGCACCATTTATAATAGTATCAATCAGCGGCTTTTTTAAATAATCGGTAAAAGGTCCCGCAGGTGTATTACCTACCGCCACGCCAATGCCTCCCACTTCTCCCGGGTGTACATCGTTAGCGCTGAAAAAGAAATAATACCTGCTATCTTTTTCCACCACTGCCGGTGCCCACATCGCTTTATCTGCCCATAGCACACGGGCTGTATCCAATACAGCTGCATGTTTAGTCCAATGCACCAGATCGGGTGAAGAAAATGCATCAAAGTATACCTGTTTTTCATACAAATCAGAAGTGGTAGGATAAATCCAGTACTTGCCGTTAAACACCGCCCCTTCGGGGTCGGCATACCACCCCGGAAACACCGGATTACCTGATGTTTTCTTTATTGTCTGCTGAGCCCTGACAGGTTGTATTGTCAACCATACAGCTGCTGCCATTACTAGTATACGCACGGGAAAAACGTTTTGGTAATATTACGTAAAAACGAATGTTCAAGCACTTAGTTTTTGTTACGTCCGGTTTCTCCGGGATACAGCTGGTACACTTCATCGCTCTGCCATACTTCTCTGGTATCAATATTCATAGCAGAAAGCTTTCCGTAGTACGCTGCTCCCGTATCCATATTCCATACATTGCAGGCATGCATAGGCAGGGTTTCGTCGTACCCCAGTGTGGGTGTATGTCCTATAAATATCTCTTTAAACAGCAATAATCGTTTGGGATATAGCTTAGAGTCTTTCTGTATACGCTTGTCCATCGTCAAAGCCATTTCCCACAGTGTACGGTCCCAGTAGTAATTGGTTTCGTAATGTTCTTTCTCCGGGCCGTGCATGGAAGAAAACCCCGCATGTATAAAAAGGCGGTTTTCATCATCTACATAGTAATCCATCAGTCTGTTTAAAAACTCCCGGTGTATGGCCCACTCTTCCGGCTTTGATGTTTCATAACTCTGTACGGTAGAAGCGCCTCCCTGGCGCAGCCAGAGTGGATCGGGAATACCCGTATTCATCCACTGCTCACACCAGGCGTCATGATTTCCCTTTATAAAAAAACAGATAAAAGACTCGTCCAGCTTTATCAGATAACGGATTACCTCCGACGACTGCGACCAGCCATCTACGTAATCTCCTAAAAAAATAAAGGTATCTCCGTGTTGTGGTTGCACCCGTTCAATCAATTGCTGTAATGCCCTGCAGGCACCATGTATATCTCCTATTACAAATACAGCCATACCTGTCAGTTTGTAGCTATGTTGAGATGAAAATGATGTTTACTCAGTTTTCTGTTAAAACGATACAGATCGGGATGGCGGTTCTGCAACCCTTCCCGCTTGGTGCCTGTGTTTACAATGTACTCCGCATCCAGTATTTTACGCCGGAAATTACGCCGGTCCAGCTCCACCTCCAGTATACATTCATACAACTCATGTAGCTCCGTCATCGTAAACAAATCATCCAGCAACTCAAAACTCACAGGGGCATATAAAATTTTCGACTGCAGCCGCTGCCTGGCCATCTTAAAAATCTCTTTATGGTCAAACCCCAATACCGGAAGCTTTTTTACAGGAAACCATTTTACATCATTCGCCATTTGCCCGGCGGTTACTGTAAACTTTTGTGGGTTCACCAGGGCAAAGTAAGCAACAGACACTGCCCGCCCGCGCGGGTCGCGCTCAATGGCATCGAACGAATACAACTGCTCCAGATACACATTATCCATCCCCAGCTTGGTTTGTAATACACGGCAGCAGGTATGCAAAAAGGTTTCTTCCATTTGCACAAAGGCACCAGGCAATACCCAGGTATCTTTAAACGGTTCCTCTTTGCGGTTCAGCAGCAATACGGACAGTATATTATTATGATACCCAAACACTACCAGGTCTACTGCCAGCGAGGGGTTTTTATAACTCTGAAATGCTTTCATAACACTTTGTGTTGTGGTTACACAAAGTAGAGCTTTTCCCGAACATTTCATTCTTACCCCACAATCGCTTAATTTTCAGTTACAATAAGGTAACTAAAGCATACACCCGGCCGGGCAACAGAAGGATATCTGATGGTATTTTCCCGTTGGCGAACGTTATACTTACTTTATCCGCAACTGAAAACAGAAACACTAGAGAGCGTTATTTTCCAGCGTAATTTCCAGTACGCCCCCCTGCTGCATAGCCGTATGCGGAATAAACTTTTCCGTTACAGGATTACCATTCCACAATACATGGCTGATATATACCGCATGTTCACTTTCTTTTTTCACCCGTATGGTTAACTGCTTATTACCTGGCAATTGTATTACTGCCTTCTCAAACAACGGGGCACACAAAGCATATTCAGTTGCTACCGGATCTACCGGATAAAACCCTAACGCGGCAAATATATACCAGGCACTCATCTGCCCGGCATCATCATTACCACTCAAACCACCTGGCCCATCGCTGTATTCTTCGTTCAATATAGTACGCACCTGCTGCTGGGTTTTCCAGGGCGCTGCGGTGTAATTGTATAAAAACGGAATCTGATGGCCCGGCTCATTGCCGTGCCAGTACTCTCCTTTTATAAACAAGCTGTCCAGTGCTTTTTCCAATGCCTTTTTTCCACCCATAGCAGCGGCAAGCCCCGGCACATTCTGCGGCACGTAAAACGTATACTGACGCGGTGTTCCTTCTGTTATATAAAACTCACGCACATCCGGATTAAAAGGCTTGTACCAGCTTCCATCTGCATATCTGGCCCGTACCATACCCACACTACTGTCAAACACATGCCGGTAGTTACGTGCGCGGTTGGCAAGCACCTTATAATCGTTCTCCTTACCCAGCCCTTTGGCTACCACAGATAAAGCATAATCGTCATAAGCATATTCCAGCGTGCGGCTCACCTGTTCTTTTTTATGAAACGCCTCCTGCACGCTATCCTCTACAGGTATATACCCATATTTCATATACGAGGCTATTGCCCTTCTGCCCATGCCATTGATATAGCCTGCGGAATCTGCCTGTTCAAAGGCATTTTTGCGCATTAAAGCATAAGCATCTTCCACTGAGTAATTACGGATACCTCTTGCCCATGCCGAAGCAATAAAAGCCGTACTATGGTCGCCAATCATAGCAGCGGTATAACTGTTCCAGCAGGGAAATATAGGCAACCAGCCCCCCTGTTTGCCTTTGGCAATCAGCGAACGCACAAAATCATTCACCTGCGCCGGTTGTAATATCTCCAGCAAAGGCAGCTGCGCCCGGTAAATATCCCACATAGAAAAATCGTCGTAATAATGGCCGTCTTTCATTTTCTGCAAAGAATAATTTCCCGCAAAAGTGGGATAGGTACCATCCGTATTACTAAACAAACGGGGATGCTGTAAAGCATGATACAAGGCTGTATAAAAAATACGTTTATCTTTTTCAATGCCTGTGGTTACGGTAATCTGCGACAGTGATTTCTGCCACACCTGCTCCGCAGTTTTCTTTACCTGCTCAAAAGTAAAAGCCGGTATTTCTGCCGCCAGATTTTTACGGGCATCTGCTACACTGGTAAAAGATGTACCAATGCGTATAGTAAGTGTTTCTCCTTTTTTCAGCGCAAAGCCCAGATAGGCCCCCATCGCTGCCCTGCCCTGTAAACTATCACCGGTAAGCAGCTGATTGCCGGAATATACACCGCCTTTTCCTTTGCTGCGGCTAAACCTGGCATAGAAGTAACCGCTAAACCCAGCTGATTGCCCCCAGCCCTGATATATACGGTGTACCGGGTTGTATCCCCATATTTCACCTGTGGCAGCATTTATGCGTACAAAACCTTTTTCCTTATCGCTGTTGGGTGTAATTAATACATACAGGCTGTCTGCGCGCTGTAAGGTAAACTGCATAATACCGCAACGGGCTGTGCCTGTAACCGCCGCCTGCAACTGTTTTTGTGGCAGGGTAATGCTATAAGAAGCGGGCGAACTCTGTTCGCTGTTATGCCTGAACAACACACCATAATCCGCAGCAGCCGTTACCAGTTTGCCTGCAACAGGCATTACGGTAAAACTACCATAGTCCTGCGTACAGGAGCCGCTAAGCCAGTGCGTACCCCGGAAGCCTGTAAATACAGAATCTTTATAAAAATAAGGAGGCACACATTTCAGTTCCGTCAGCTGTGTTTGCGGCGTCCATTGCGTCATGGCAAACGGATACCCCACTGCCGGTATGGTATTGGCATTTTTTTCTGTTCCCTCGCCATGCTTCATAGCAGCCGGCGTAGTACTTCCTGCCGTGCCCGCCATAGGCTGCACGTATTTCCACAATACCGGTTGCTGCGCTGCAGCTGGTGACAATGCACCTCCTGAAATAAGTAGCAAAGCTACCCGTAAAACATCCCGCATTACCATGAGTAGTATACATTTTTTCCAAACGACAAAACAAAAGAAGAAGTATAGAACAACTAATGCAAAGGAGTGTGTTTCAATGGCAATATGGTCAAAGCTAAAACACTTTAGTTATTAACGTGCGCATTATGCGTCTTTTTTACCGAGGAAGCCCTTACGTGCAGGGTGGCAGGCAGTTGAATAAACTGTTTTTCCTGTATATCAGGTTGCTCCAGTTCCTGTAGCAACAGGTTTATAAGCTGACTGGCAATTTCCGGCACCGGTTGCGCCACCGCTGTAATAGCCGGGTTAAAGAGCGCAAAAAACTCATGATCGTCAAAAGAAACCACCCGCATCTCCTCCCCCACCTTTTTACCTAAAACCGCCAGCGCTTCCAGGCCACGCAGCAGCAGGTAGTTGGTAGCAAAAAATACAGCATCTACTTTGGATTTGGAGTGGAGATAAGCAGTTATATGACGGGTTACCTCTTTACCCTCCTGTCCATCAAATGGAATCTTTTTTACATAAGCAGTGGCCCCGTATTCCTGCAAAGCTTTTTTATATCCGGCAAGCCGGTCTTTCATCTGCGACTGGGCCGAATCGGTAGTCACAAAAGCTATATTGCGGCTGCCATTTTCCAGTAAGTGTATAACAGCATCGTAAGTACCGGTATAGTTATCCACCCCTACATAACTTGTCTGCAGGCCTTTAAAGTAGCGGTCAAACAACACCACCGGCCGCTTCATCTCTATCAGCGTTTTTATTTCCGCTTCTATTCCGGCAGGTGCGGTAATAATATACCCATCCACATGCCTGTCAGCAAACAGCTGAATCATTTCACGCGCCTTCTCTATACTGTTTTCTGTACTGGCGTAAAAAATACGGTAGCCTCGTTTATAAGCATTGTCTTCAATTTGCCGGGCTATCTGTGCAAAAAAAGGATTGGAGATATCTTCTATCAACAATCCTATGGTATTGGTTTTACCGGTACGGAAACTTTTAGCCAGTGCGTTGGGCTGGTAATTCGTTTGCTGTATCAGCGTTTCTACTTTTTTAATCAGCGCATCGCTGATGCGCATTTCTCTGGCCTTGCCATTTAATATAAAAGAAACCGTGGTAACTGAAATATTCAGCTGACGGGCAATGTCTGCAATCGAAACGCGTTTTTTGGCTTGCATATAGCTAATATACCACAAATACCGCTGCCCGCCAGCCCGTTTTAGTTTAAGCTGTTATAGTAGTGCTGACACTTGTATGAGCCATAACGCGCGCCTGAATATCTGCAAATTGTTGTTCCAGCATCAGTGTTCCATTTTCAAATACAGTTACCAGTTCACCTTTATCACCCGCTTCATCTTCCGCCACCGTTTTATAAGTATCATCTTCTTTTACCAGTTGCAAGCGGCCTGATTTAGAGGTTTTGAAAGAACGTACCAGTTGCCCTTTACCATTAATCTCCAGCGGATTTTTCTGTACGTTGGTTTTTACACCATTTACCTCAGCATAAGCACATTTAATTGCATATTTCTGTGTATCCCTGTCTATCTTCTGCAACAAAGCGCCACCCATACCCAGTATCAGGTTTTCAGCAGAAATACCGTTCAGTTTTAAGGCACTGTAAATGGTACGGATGCTGTCCAGGTTAATACCATCTCCCTGTATTACCCGCACCTGAGGCGGTAATACCCGGTATCCTTTTTCGTTAATGGTGTATCCGAATTTTTCAAACAGTATTTCAAATACCCGCAGCAGCGTATATACCGGATCACCTGAATCGGGCCTTATTACCAATGTACCTTTCCGGTTTAATATCGTTTCTTTTAAAGTACCACCCCAATACTCTGCGCAGGCTTTGAATATATCAAAAGAGTCAGACACCACAGACACAATACCTTCAGGATATGCTTCCAGAATATGCCTGAATACTTCCAGTTCTCCCTCAGCGCCCAGCAGCGTCATAATAGAGTGTTCTGTAGCAGGCACAGAAGCAGCCAGAAAGCCGGCAGCACCGTAATAACGTTGTGCATATACTGGTGCCAGCACTGTATCACTTCCTTTAAAGTTCAGCAGGTGCGCCATACCACCAATACCTGCACTTTCTACAGAGCTGGCACCACGGAAACCAAAATCGTTTAACACAAAGTCAATACCCTGGCGTGCACTTTCTGTAGCAGTTTCTTCATAATACATTTCCACTACCCGGCGCACATGGTTACTTACGGTAGCTACCGTTGCAGGGTACCAAACCTGCATCAGCAGTGTTTCCAGAAAGTTAGTAAGCCAGTAACATTCAGGATCATTGTTTTCAATAGTCATCAACACATTTTTCACCGGTACCACTGTACCCTCTTTTACCGCTTTAATAGTAACCGGTAAACGACCGTTGTATTTTTCAATAATGTAGTCAAACTTACTTCTGTCAAACACATCCTTTCTGCCAAAAATGCCGTTCAGCACCTGCTCTGCCTCATCCACTGCTTCTTTGGTAATTACCTCACCGGCCAGATAGTTTTTAATAATGTATTGCAGGCCAAAGAACACCGTGTCTTCCATAGCACCACCCCGGCTTTCCAGGTAAGAGTATATTTTGGTAGTACCCGGATAGTATAATTTATGGTGAGAATATTTATAGGCATCTGCCAGCATGATAATGTTTTCGGTTTTCATAATTAGTTATTTAAGTGGTTAAGAATAATATGGATTAATGGATGATGTACCGGATTAATTTGTTGTTGTTGCACCATGGCAGGTAATTCGGTTACCTCAAACCAAGCTAGTTCGGCAAGGTCATCATTGGCAGCCGGTTCGCCCTCCAGCAGGTTACCCGTAAACAGCAGCGTCATAATTTTATCGTTCTCACTACGGTACCTCCAGTCATCTACCCGGCAGCTGCCCAGGTAGCTGAGTACTGAAGTTACTAATTCGCCACACTCTTCTGTCAGTTCTCTTCTGGCCGCTTCTTCATAGCTGTTATCTGTAGTATCTGCAAAGCCGCCGGGTAAACGCCAGGTGGTTTCCTCTTTCTTTCTTCCCAGCAACAGGCGGGTACGGTTGTTATTAAACAATGCAATATCAACGGTTGGGTATACGGTGTTATAACGGCTGTAACAGGCATAGTTAATACCCATTCTGAAATCCTGAGAATCCAGCACCAGATCGCTGTGCTTTTCTCTTACATCTGTTCCGCAGAAGTCGCCTTTCTCCGGCAGTACTTCTGTGGCCCATTTGCCGGAGTATGCATCTGCAAAACTGCTTCTGCTGCCGTACAAAATAAAAGCTTCACCTGTAAACGCCGTATCCAGCAATTCATCCAGCTTGTGCGACCATACTTCATCAGAAGCGCAATCCCGCAGGGGCAGCACCGGTATTTCAGGGTAAGCTGCTTTAATCATGCGTTCGCGGGTATAAAAATCGAAAGGGTTGCGCTTACTGCCTTTTACAGGAGAAGTACCTAACACAATTACCACTCTGTGATGTAAGGCCCTTACCGATTCAATCAGGTAATGGTGCCCTTCGTGCAGAAACGGTGTTTGGAACCTTGCTATGATGACGCCTGTATTTTTCATTTTGCGTTATTTATACGCAAATATAAAAGCAAATAAATTTACACACCAAATATTTTGCGTCTTTTTTACGCAAACTTGCTAAATCTCAAATAAAATGCCTTCCTGCTGCAGTTGCTCGTAGCGTGTTTTGTTAAACCGGAACATTTTACTGGGGCGCCCGGCACCTTCCGGTTTTGCCCATTCATCCAGTTCGTCCAGTATTTCCAGCCCCATCATTTTTTTACGGAAATTGCGGCGGTCTATATCCCTGCCCAGTAGCGACATGTATAGTTTTTCCAGATCGGCAAAGGAGAATTTTTTATCCAGCAGTTCAAAGCCAATAGGCTCGTACCGTACTTTGGCACGCACACGTTGTACAGCTTTTTCCAGTATTAGTTTATGATCAAAAGCCAGGCGGGGTAAATTGTCAATATTAAACCACTGTACCGATGAGGCATCGGTATCTGCCTTCAGCTCTACAAACAAAGCTGTTTTTACCAGCGCCAGGTAAGCAATGGAAATAATCCGCTGGCGCGGATCCCGGTTAGGGGCGCCAAAGGAATATAGCTGTTCCAGGTAGTTTACCTTTATACCGGTTTCTTCCTGCAATTCTCTTTTCACCGCTTCTTCCAGCGACTCATCCTCCAGCACAAATCCCCCCGGCAAAGCCCAGTTATCTTTAAACGGATCGTATTTACGTTTAATCAGTAATACCGATACGCCTTCGTTTTTTTCGTAGCCAAATACAATGGCATCTACCGTAACGCTGATTCCCGATTGCTTTTTACCCATAGTGCAAAACTATTTATTTTACTGCACCATACACAAGGGCATTCTGCTATTATATAACCGGTTATTATTATACCACTTTCCACCAGTCTCCTTCACCGGTATTGGGTGCTGATGGCGGATTAGTATCTGATGGCTTTTGCAATGCTTCCGGTGCAGGTGTTAACGGCACCTGCTTTTGCGCTTCTGTAAAACCGGGCAACTGCCCCAGCAAAGCAATCTCTTTCTCAAACCTGGCCGCTTTTACCGGATCAACCATTTTTATAAAATTCACATACCCCAGCATAGCACTTACAATATTACCCTCCCCCCATTGCACACCTTCCCAGCCTTTGGTTTTAATACGATGCAGTAAAGCGCGAAACCGGCGCAGCTTTTCACGCGGAATGCCCGGTTGTTTATTTACCACAATGCCGGTAACCTCCTGCCGGGCTCCTTTGCGCATAATGCGTACTTTATCAGGATGCACGGTAAAACCTTCCTCCTGCAATATCTTTCTTATACGCCATACCATGGCTTCGGCTGCCAGTGTGGTTTCACTGCCCGAAAAGCTGATATCATCTGCATACCGCGTATACTGATACTGATGCTTACCAGCCACACCCTGTAAACGCTTATCCAGCTGGTAACAGAGAATATTGGTAATGGCCGGGCTGCCGGGTGCACCCTGTGGCAGCACGCGACAGCCTTTTTGCACAAAATAAGTTTTACCATCTATTACTACTTCCTGCGTAACCGCTTCAGTACACAACAACGCCAGTATGGTGGCTATCCTTTCATTATAGCCCAGCTTTTCAAATACGCCTTTTACGCGTTTAAAATGTATAGAGGGAAAAAAGTCTTTTACATCTGCATTAATTACCACCTGCCTGCCCACATGCGGCTGCGCATTGGTAACAATAGAACGGCCGGTAGCAAAGCCATTGGCCGCTGCATGTAACGGCACTTTATTCAGTATCTGATGCAGTACCCAATACTGCACTTTCTTAATCCGGGGCATTGGAGCCGATATTAACCTGTGGCCACCGGATTTTTTAGGCAGTAAAAACTTACGGTAATGGTTAACGGCCGATACTTTGCGGTGGTAACATAAAAAGCGCAACTCCCGTAAGTCAACACCCGCCGCCGCCGCCAGCTCTTTTTCTGTATGAAATACCGGTAACCCTCTTTGTAACAATAAAGCCTCATTACTCTGGCCTGGCTGCAACCCTGCAGAAACCGTTTCGCCCAGGTAAACAATTTCATCCTGCTTTCTTTTACGCCAGGCTTCTGCTTTTTCCAGGCGCTGTAACTCCCGCTTCTGTTTAGTCTCTTCCCGCTTACGGCGCGCTTCGGCCATACGCTTCATGCGCATCTCCTTCAGCACCGCTTCTTTGTTTCTATAGCGGGTACGCTCCTGCATCAGCTGGTTCAGCTCTTTGGTAAGGGTCGCTTCCTGCTGCAACAGCACTTCTGTTATCTGCGTGTTTCCGGATTTGGCAGTCCAAAAACCCAGACGTAACATTTCTGAACGAACATATTCTTCTTTGGAGGATGACCGTATGCGGTCGTAAATCTGCTGGCGGGTTAATCGGTTATCTGCCATGATTCAGGTAGAGAAGAGCGGTCATGTTATAACAGAAAGATGGCAGCTGCCTTCGTGCACGCCGGGGACCAGATTAATCAACGCCAGGCCCGGGGGTACTATCTCACTATTCTGGCACAAGGGGCCTACACCGATAATGGTGAGATAGTACCCCCGGGCCATAGTAAAGATTATATTTGGTGATGCATGACAAAGTCATTGTACCTGAACGACGAAACATCGCTCTTTCCTTTCGGAAGCAAGGTGCATTACCATCTTTCTGTCAAAGAACATGAACTATTGTTAACAAATATAATTACTAATTCCTTTTCAACATCACTTTTATACAAGTTTATCTGCCTGTATACGTGTTTTATTATAAGCCTGCCGTATAGCCAGCATATGTTCGCAGGGGCCTTTGTACAGTTTGTTTTCTACATAGTAGCTGCAGTCGCAACCGGCCGATTGTATTTTCTCGTCCAGGTCAATCTCCAGCTTTGTATTATACGTTCTGCGCGCTGCTTTTACAGTGCCTGTAAGCACAATTCCTCCCTCCGGCCGGTCTGCTGTTTTATAGTTTATCTGGCTTTTCAGCAACAACTCTGCCGCCATTTCTTCCCGTGGGTTATCAAACCGCAACTGTTCAAAAGGCAAAGGTTCCCTGCTCAGTTCCCGCAGGCGGTACAGTTGTTTGTTCATATCATATATTACCCGGCCAGCCTGTGTATATGCACTTAACGCGCCGGATACTTCTGCGGTACTCAACTGCAGCTTAACAGCCAGTTCTGCTGCCGTGCCCAGCCAGTCGTGATGCAGTTGTGTAAACACCTGCTGCTTTACGCCATCAGGCACTTCCATACGAGGCGCCAGTAAATCAAAATTGCCTGCATGGCTCCAGTTGTTCGCTGTCCACCCGCTTAGCCCCAGGGTAAAATTCATATCGCCCAGGTCGGCCACATAAAAAGCAGGCAACCCCGTTCCGGTAAGGTATACGGTAAACTTCCTGGCAACGGGTATCAACCGTTCCAGTACCAGCAACCGCCTTCTGCCCCAGGTTCTTATTTCCTGGCGGGTATTGCCGGTGTAAATACTTCTGGGGCATTCAATTGCTGTGCCCCAGGGGTCCAGCACCACGGTTACCGGCTTGCCGGGTTCCAGCACATAACGAAGCGATCTTGGGCCGCGCTTTTCCTTATGCCTGCGGAGTAATAAACAAATGCTGTATATATCCATCGGGTGCAGCTCAAACTGCGTGGCAGCCATAGTCATAGCACTGCTTACCTGTAAAAAACCACGCACCCAGCTATCCGGCACATCAATCTTTACCTCTTTAAAAACATCTTCATCGGTGGTTTGTACTGTAAAGCCCGAAGGGTCTATTTTCAGTTCTGTGTCCTTGTAGTCACGTATCTTCTGAAACTCTTCATACAAAGCAGCTGAATAATCTACATTGGTGGTACCGCATTTAAAATCGTCCAGCTGCGTAAACACATTGTAATTACAACCCAGTTTGCCGTAGGTAGATTCATCCTGACTAAAACATTCAAAAAACAATTCATCGGGGTGAATGGTAATTACCGGGTCCAGTACAATCCACGCATCCCGGTCGTTCTTATACAGGTAATCAAAATATTTACTTCTCGCTTTCCAGTAGGGCCCCATCAGTTTAGCCTGTTCCGCCCGCACCCCCACCAGCTGTTCCCGCAGGGCGTCTATTCTTTTATCCGCCGCCTGCGCATCGTATCCGGCCATATATTCTGCCAGAAAAACTGCTTCGTTCTGCGCCACCCATTCTTTATAAGCCGTTTTATCTTTGGGTTTAAAACGCAGGTCGCTCACCACCACATCATGCAATGCAGAAATAGCTTCGCGGAAAGCAATTTTCCGGTTCAGTTTTCCTATAAACCAGGCACTCTCGCGCAGTGTATCAGGTGCAAACGACATACCCGTCATATACGATGTACTGCTAACGGTAGATGATCCTGCAAACCGGTAATTAAACAACATAACCTTGCTGTGTTTACGTGAATACAATCAGTTCTTTTATCGCACCTCTGTTTCTTTTACTGTAAGCGGTGTTTGCACCTGGTACAGCGCCTGTAGCTGCAGCAGTATTTCTATACATTTTGCTTTATCGCCAATAGCCATGGTAGCAGAAATATCAGAGAGTATACTACCTACCAGCCGGGCTGCCGCTTCATGCTTTACACCCTCTGTGTACAGAAAATGATAAATCCGCTTTTTTGCCACGCGGCTTTTGTTAACCCGCGTAAGCACAGAGCGGAAATAAAACTCCAGCTGCTGTATCCGTTCCAGATTGTCTGCCGCAAACCGCTCCAGATAGTTGGTAGCAAACAGCTGCATTTTTTCGCTGGGGTGCTGGCTCAGCTTCAGCAGATAGGTTTCTCCGTTTTCTTCTTTAAAAAAGCGCGTAATCAGTTCGCGACCATACGCTTCAATATCCGGCTTTACATTATCAGCCAGTGCAACCAGTGTTTCCACCGTCCAGTCCTCCGCAGTAAAATGCTGCAGAAAATACTCCCTGGCAAACGCGCGCATATCATCCCACTTACTATTCAGCAGTTGCAGACTCTCGTCCTTTTCATACCGTATGCGTGCTACCTGCTGGTTGTATAAACGCTGGCACCATTCACGTACCGCTACATTTTCATGACTACCCAATGCAACTATCTGCGGCATGGTAAGCTGTGCCGGGTCAGTATATTTTTCCAGTATAAAGGCACCGGTTTGTTGTGCGGGCGCAAAGGTGGAATACAGTAATCGCAGGGCTGCCTGCTTATCTACATCTTTCAGAAAAGGCGTAAGCTCATTACACAACAATTCACTTACCCAAAGTTGTAATCCTTCTATCGTTTCTTTTCTTAATAAATACGGCAGCAATGCTTCTACCAGCTTGTTACCAAAGCCGGCATCTGTATGCGCCATTCTGCCGGCAATGGGTGCTATCCCTTTCCGCACATCTTCATGCTTACCTATACAAGCCATCATTACCAGGTGCTGCTTCTGCAGCAGCTCTTCTGTATGCAGGCTATTGAGTAAAGCAACACCTGCTTCGCGTACCGGCTGGTAACTATGTAACAGCAATCCATATATAAAATCTTCAGATAAACTTCCTGCCTGCACCTGGCTATGCTGCAGTAACCGCAGGCCAAATAATAAAGTAGCTGTTACCGGATGTTGCAGCATATCGCTCAGTACCCCTGCAGACACCTGTTTCAGCTCCTGCGCCAATAAGGTAAAACACCAGTCCGTAGCTTCTTTTATCAGTGCCTCATCTATAGTTTTACCGGGGGTAAGCCCCAGCAAAAACACGATTACTTTACCGGCAGCAGCTTGTTTTACCCGCTCATCCAACAATGTAGTAGCCAGCAACTGCCGCCCCCACTGCCTTATACCCGCATCGCTGTTAAAGGCAATACAGGTAATAAAATCCGGATCAGCCGTTACCACGCCTTTATGCAAACCTGCCCATCCCCGCCCTGTAGCGCGGGCAGCCTCATCAATACTATTCAGCATGGCAATAATTACATCGCTATCCGGCGTAACATCTGCCGTATATCTTTCTTCTGCCATTGTACGGCCAAAAGAGGCAGGCAGCGGATAAGGAGAAAGCAATAACAACTTAATGGCTTCCTTATCCAGCTTTTGCTTAATGGCTGCATATTGCGGATGCACGGTAAGGTTTTCTATAGCAAACCGGTGTATCTCGTTCACCTGCGCCTGCATAAGCAACTGCACATAGGCCTGCGGCATGGCATTCCATAAACCCAGGTAAGGCGTGCCGTTTTCATTAGGCACCTCCGCAACAATTATTTCGGGCTTTGCTTCCGGCTGTTCTGTGGGTACTGCTGCATCTGGTGTTTTCTTACGCCCGAACAAACCTGCCAGCTTTTTTAATAGTCCGCCGCCTTCTGCATTAGCAGCACCTGGCTGCCGTTGAGTGGTTGTTACAGGCTTTTTATCATCGGGGTTGCGCATTTTCCACCTTCCGGAAACCAGTGTAAGATCAGGATGATCGGCGCTGAGTATCTGATGCAGATAAATGGCCTGTGAGTTATTGGGAAAACGGGTTTCTACCCGTACATATTCCCGGCCCTTCCACTCATAATTATATTCACTATAGTAAGGCGTTACATCCCTGTCACGCTCATATGCTATTAAAACGGCGGTAGCCAGTTTTACATAATCTGTGCTGTGGGCATTACCCAGCATTTTCAGCCGGCGTAAGGTGCGCCGGTGTAAATACCATTTGGTTCTGTTAGAAAAGGCTATGCGGCTACCTGCTTTTTTAGATTCCTTGCGGGGCGTTATCCAGTCCTCTATCTCTGCCACATATACTTCCTCTTCCTGCGCATCGGCATAGCTGAGATAGTGTTTATACATTTCCTGGTCGCGCTCTGTTTTACAGCTTAGCATACCCAGCATATCAAAATCGTCCAGCAACTCAGCCAGTTTAAATATGACTCTGAACTGCTTAAAATACGGCGGTTTCAATATCAGCGGCAGCAACAGCGTTTTCAACTGTTGCTTCAGCCGCAGGTTTTGAGTAGCTATCAGGTATAAAGTAGTAAGCCATTTATAATCTGTCTGTGGCTGCTCCAGCCGCTCCTGCAAAAAAACATCCGGCAGGCCTTCTGCATATAGTTCCTGAAAAGCCTCCGGAAGCGCCTTTACGTAGGTGTTCAGATGATTCTGCTTTTCTACCCCTTCCAACAGCTGTAATAAACCCGCACCCGCCAGCCGCGAAAGCTGAACGCTGCCCTGTTTGTATAGCAGCTGCAGCACAGGTATAGCAGAAGTACTGCGGCTACGTACCATAGCCCATAAACAACAGTATTGCTGCAGGGCATTGCCCGTATTAAACAGCCTTATCAGGTAGGGAGTAGCTTCCTGAATATGATACTCGCCTGCTTTCCATATTACCCTGCTCAGTTTCCAGTTACGCGCTACACCGGTAGCCTCGCCGGTAACAGCTGCATGTAAACGGCGCAGAATGGCTTTGTTTCTGCCAGCAGGCAGTTGCTTCCAGCTTTCAGATAAGGGAAAAAGCGATTCATCCGGTTTAACAGCTGTAGTTGCTGAAGATGCTTTGGGCGTTACCGGCGCACCTTCGGTAGTAGTATACCCTTTATTCAGCTTTTCCGTTTCCAGTGCATCAAATACGCCCTCAGCAGTAGCCAGTGCTACAGGTGCGGGTGTTTTGGTGCCTTCTTTCAACTGCCCGCCTCTTTTTCCATACCGGAAATTAACTACATAGGTATTGCCTCCTACATCACAAAGGCTTATCTCGTATACTTTATCGGAGTTGCCCTCTTTGTAATACAGCGTTGTTTGTTTCACAAGTCGCATAGCTTCCATGGGTTGTGGTGCTGTAAGGTAACACATAATCATTTATCAGATACGTGAATAATCCACATACCTGGCAATTATTTATCTACATAAAAAAGCCCCTTGTCAATAACAAAGGGCCTTTTTTACACTAAGATTTATATTTATTCTGCTCCCTGCTGGCGCGGTGCATGTGCTGCATGCTGCCCGTTGCCGGAGCGTCTGTTACCGCCTCCGCTTTGCGGGCGGCGTTTGTTTTTAAAATCAGGCTTGTTACCACCATTACCATGCGGGCGCGGACCACGGTTGCCGCCACCACCACTTTTGGCACTACCAGCAGCTACTTCCTGGTGAAAAGGATGGTCTTTTACCAGCGGAATATTCTGGTTGGTAACCTTATTAATCAGGCGCAGGTTTTCACGTTCTTCCCGGCTGCAGAACGAAAGTGCAATACCGCTTTTATCTGCCCGGCCTGTACGGCCAATGCGGTGTACATATGTTTCCGGCATCTCCGGCAGGTCGTAGTTAATTACATATGCCAGGTTATCTACGTCAATACCCCGTGCTACAATATCGGTAGCCACCAGCACACGCAGACGCCCGGTTTTAAAGTTATGCAGGGCACTCAGGCGCGACTGCTGCGATTTATCGCCATGCAGTGCTTCTGCCTTAATACCTGCTTTGGTAAGTTGCTTAGCTATTTTATCTGCACCATGCTTGGTACGTGCAAACACCAGTGTACGGGTAATATTACCCAGGTTCAGCAGATATTCCAGCAAGGCCGGTTTATCATTTCTGGATACCATCAGTACCCCCTGCTTAATTTTTTCCGCAGTGGTAGATACCGGAGTAATTTCCACTTTCAGCGGATCTGTTAACAACGAATCGGCCAGTTTGGCAATGGTGGGCGGCATGGTAGCCGAAAAAAACAGTGTTTGCCGTTCTTCAGGTAATTCGCGGATAATCTTTTTAATGTCGTTGATAAAACCCATATCCAGCATACGGTCTGCCTCATCCAGCACAAAAAACTCCAGGTGTGCAATATGCACATAGCCCTGGTTCATCAGATCCAGCAGGCGTCCGGGCGTGGCAATCAATATATCGGTACCGTTGCGTAACGACAGCGTTTGTGTATGCTGCGACACGCCACCAAATATAACGTCGTGCTTTAAACCGGTATACTTGCCATAGGCAGTAAAACTATCATCAATCTGCGCCGCCAGTTCGCGGGTAGGCGTTAGAATTAATGCTTTAATATGTCTGTATCCTTTGGAAGCCTCCTGCGTATGTAAGTGTTCCAGTATAGGAATGGCGAAAGCTGCAGTTTTACCGGTTCCGGTTTGGGCGCAGCCCAGTAAGTCTTTCTTATCAAGTACGATCGGAATCGCCTGTTCTTGTATGGGAGTAGGTTTGGTGTACCCCTCTTCTGCCAGCGCCTTTAATATGGGCTCTGACAACTTCAAATCCTGAAATGTCAAAATAGTTCGTTTTAATACAATTAAATACTGACTACTTTAAGATTTCGACACTTTGAAGGAGTCAGCGTGTTTTTATGCCCCTGATCGTTATGACCGGATGAGCTTCTTGCAACGGGAGAAGGAATATCTAGTCGCCTAAAGATAGGAATTAAGGCAGTGTAAAGGTACGGTAATCCATCATAAGTAAATCCTAAACCGTAAAGACCCGCTTTTCCAGCCACTTACCAGCCTTTTTTCTATCCTTTTCAGACTCAATATACCTAAATATAGTGAAAAAGCCCACACAAGTAATAAAACTGGTTTAAGAAAGTTTTGTGCTTTCCTGAAGTAACTTAGCCACCGTATTCAGGTCCAGGCTTTCTCCTTTAGCAAAATTGAATGAATCATGAAACAGATTGTTATTATCGGGGGCGGGTTTGCCGGTATTAATGTGGCGCAGCAACTGGCCAGAAATCCGGCTTACAGTATCATAATAGTAGACAGGAACAATTACAACTTCTTTCCACCGCTTTTGTACCAGGTAGCCACCAGCTTTCTGGAACCTTCCAACATCAGTTACCCCTTCCGCAAGCTGATACGCCCGTTTAAAAACGTAAGCTACCGCATGGGCGAGTTTCAGGAACTGATAACCGCAGAAAACAAAGTGGTGCTGAGTACCGGCACACTCCAATACGACTATATCATTTTTGCAACCGGTGCCGAAACCAATTATTTCGGCATGGAAAATCTTAAAAACAACGCATTACCCATGAAAACGGTAAACGATGCACTGCTGCTTCGTAACCATTTTTTACAGGTAATGGAAGCAGCCACTGTAACTACTGATGTAGCGGAACGCACCAAACTACTCACCTTTATGGTAGCCGGTGGCGGCCCTACCGGTGTAGAAGTATCGGGCATGCTGGCCGAAATGCGGCGCACCATACTGCCCTTAGACTACCCCGAAGTAAGCGGCAAAAACTACGAAGCGCATATTTATCTGGTAGATGGTGGTACCAGCCTGCTGAAACCCATGAGTGAAAAATCGCAGAAGGATACTTATAACGAACTTACCCGCATGGGTGTGGAAGTACTGCTGAACCACCGTGTGAAAGACTATGCTGATGATGTGGTTACTTTTACCAATGGTAAATCCATTGCCACCAAAACACTGGTATGGGCCGCAGGCGTTTCTGCATCTGTATTACCCGGCATACCTACAGCGTGTTACGGCGCAGGCCGCCGTTTGATAGCGAATGAGTTTCACCAGGTAAAAGATCTTACCAACGTATACGCCATTGGCGATACTTCTATAGCATCAGGCGATCCTGCCTTTCCTGACGGCCACCCGCAGGTAGCACAGGTAGCCATACAGCAAGGGATTAACGTAGGCAAAAACTTTAAAGCACTGGCAGCAGGTAAGCCCTTACAACCTTTCCGGTATCATGATAAAGGCACGCTGGCCATTATAGGTAGAAACAAAGCGGTGGCAGATTTTCCGCGCCCCAAATTACACCTCAATGGTTTTATTGCCTGGTGGATATGGATATTCGTGCATCTGATGTCGCTGATTAATTACCGTAACCGGTTAAGGACTTTTTATAACTGGGCGGGGGCTTATCTGACAAAAGATCAGTCGCTGAGGATGATTATACGGCCGAAGAAGAAAACCAATTAGCGCTTCTGTAACCACAAAATTTCTAAATTAGTAAAAAAGCCATCCAATAACTTTCATTATGTGATGGCTTTTTGCAATTCCTTACAAGCCTATATCTACACAGACAATATTTTAACATTATCACAAACCCATAAGCTATACTTATTCCTTTGCCAGCATAATTGTAATCTCACTATTACAATTATGTGAGCCAAATAAACACAAAGATTACAACTACTGAAACCTCTCTCCTTCAAACTTAATTTCACTAATGGCAATATCATTCGGGAACTTTGTTCCAGCATAAAACCCATCAAACGTTAACGAAACCTCCAGCACCTTCCCCCAAAAAGCTACCATATTTAATTTCGTCACATCCACTGACTGCATTTTGTAAGTATCCGCTAATTCAACGCGGCCAACCAGGCGGTTGCCAATTGACATATTTACATACCTGACTCTGGAATTAGATGCCCATACCAATGCAGATTTTCTATAGCCGTTAACGATGAATAGCTTCGTTATTCTAAAAGCTTTTTCTTTACCGGAGGCTGCAGACAAGTCGAACTTATAACTCACCACCACTTTACTCTGTTCAGACGTATCCATAACCCACGCTGTCCGAAGATTAAAGTCAGAAAGATTGCGACAAGAGTACCGCTGCTTATCTTTTACGTTTAAAAAAACCTCCGGCTCACGAATTGTATATATACCATCATCGCCAACACCAGAAGCTGTATCCTCAGCACTTAGCGCATCATACTTACTAACAGCAGAAACCAAATTGCACTTCTGGGAAAATGCTCCGACACTCAACACGCAAAAACAGAAAAGCAGTATGGTTTTTTTTACAGTTAGCCATTTATTATTATCTACGGTTAATATTCTAAGAAAAAAGTCATGGAGAATAAGCATAGTATTATTACAATAAGGATATAGGGATGAGTATGTTACCCTTTAAAGATACAATTTAAGCAGCGTAAGTAATTTTTATTATTTGTCACAACCGGGTATTTCATTCCATCCCTCCGGGGGTATTTTTCTCCGCAGTATACAATCAGGAACCGGATACTCTTTTAAAAACACCACCGCCCCCTCCGGTTCTTCACTTATGATTTTAATAAAAAAGTATTTGCCTACACAGGGTTGACGGGGAGCAACGGGCATATTAAAATAAGGATATAAGGATGAATATGTAACATACTAAAAATATTCATTCATCCCTATATCCTTATATCTATACCGTTATTTGATGAGTAAATTTGAAAGCCGGAAGCGCAACAGCCCCCTACAACGGATCTAACGAAAACTCATAACTCACAATTCTCGGCTCATGTATTTCACAAACTGCACAGGCAGCTTTATAAAGGTCGTTTACAATATAATCCGGCTCGCGAAACCGGTCGGTACGCCAGTCTGTTTCGTTACCATTATTATATAATATGGTAGTACACCCTGCCCGGTGTCCGGCTTCCACATCATCCAGCATATCGCCTATTACCCAGCTGTGCGAGAGGTCTATACCAAAAGCATCAGCGGCTTTCAGCAACATTCCCGATGCGGGTTTGCGATCGTCTGAATTGCGGGCAAACTCGGTTACAATTCCATCGGGGTGATAGGGGCTGTAGTAAAAGGCATCAATATATACGCCTTCGGCAGCCAGCATATCGGCAATGCGTTTGTTTACCACATCTACTTCTTTGGCGGTAAAATGTCCCTTGGCTATTCCTCCCTGGTTAGCAAGTACCAGCAATAAAAAATCGTTCTGTTGCAGCAACCGCAGGGCATCGGTAGCGCAATCATCCAGCTCAACGGTGTCTGGATTAATGTTCCAGGGCTTGTTCCTGATAAGGGTTCCATCCCGGTCGATAAATACGGCTTTGGTCATAGTATATTAGTATTCAGATAGGTGAGTAACTCAGCGCATACAGGCGGGTGGAAAGTGGCCGCCTGTTTTTTAATAACGCATTACAGTTGAAAACTGTTCACCAACCTGAAGGCAAAATTTCTGTTGCAACTTTAGCCTACCACCACAGAAGCAATGGATGAAAAATGTCCTACTTCCTGCATGTTAATAGTACACCTGGCCTGGTACTCTCTCATTTCAGCCACAAACTCTTTTTGCAATGGCCGCTTATCCCAGAAAGGCGAAGTAACCTCATTGCCCAGAAAAGTCCAGTCATACTCCCCACGCAACCTTCCGTAAACGGCTATGCCATGTGTGTACTGTTTTTTAAACATAATTCTTACCGCCTTGTTGGCCAGTTCTACCGTAATTTCCGGGCGCAATTCATTTTTATCCATCTGCTGGCTTCCACCTACAATGCCCAGTGAATGCGCCAGGCCTTCATTTTCCCCCCATACCTTTTTTATATACAACGCCATGATGCCGATTTCTTTTTCCGCCGCTACAATCAGCGCATCTTTCTCTTCCACTTTAGACCGGTATTCATTTTTTACCGTATTGGTTTCTTCTATTACGTTGGCCACTTTTCGGGCAAGATTAATCTGATATTGTATTTCTTCGGCCCCCTTACTACCAACTGTGCCCAACTGCTCCAGTTTAAGGGCATAATTTCTGAACCAAAGAACCTTATCAGCCTCTTTTCTGGGAAAAAATCCAGGAAACTTTTTCATACGCTATATTGTTTTTCAATCAATTACAAACAAATCGCTCTAACAATCCACTCTTCCGGCCGTGCTCACCACGTCCCGGTGAGGACTCACCACGTCCCGGTGAGGACTCATCACGACCCGGTGAGGGCTCATCACGTCTTGGTGAGGGCTCATCACGTCTTGATGAGGGCTCACCAAGTCTTGGTGAGGGCTCACCAAGTCTCGATGAGGGCTCACCACTTCCCGATGAGGGCTCACCACTTCCCGATGAGGGCTCACCACGTCTCGATGAGGGCTCACCATGTCTCGGTGAGGACTCACCACGTCTCGATGAGGGCTCACCATGTCCCGGTGAGGGCTCACCACCTCCCGATGAGGACTCACCATGTCCCGGTGAGGGCATCCCAACCGTTCAGCAGTTGCATTCGCGGCGCAATAGCCGCGTATTTATTATCGGTTTTTCGGATTTTCCGGTTCAGAAACAGGCTTCAATAGCCGGCATTACCGGATTTTCGGGAGAGAATATCGGATTCAGGGCCTGCATGGCAGGCGTTGTAAGTACAATTTAAGGCAAGCCGGGGAAATTTTCAAATGGACGGGCCAACTTTGTTTTTCCGTTCCGGGCATGGGATTATACACCCGAAATTGTAGAATTGCAGGAGAAATAGTGTTTATTTGTGTAGATTTTAGTATAAACGCCCTTGAATGACTAATATTTTAATTGCGGAAGACCATGCCATCGTGAGACTGGGCATCAGCATTCTTTTGAAAAATCTATATCCGGGAACCAACGTTCTGGAGGTAGATGATTTTAATGAAGCTATTAAAGTCATTAATCAACACTCCATTGATTTAATTATCCTGGACATTAATATTCCCAATGGTAACAGCATTCAAATGATTGATACTATACGGGTAAGACAACCGGATACCAAAATCCTGATCTTTTCTGCCTACGACGAAGACCTGTATGCCCAGCGTTACATTGAAGCGGGTGCTAACGGCTTTTTGTCGAAAGGTGCCAGAGGGCCGGAAATTGATAAAGCCATTAAAACGGTACTCAACTACGATATTTATGCCAGCGAATATGTAAAACAATCTTTACTGCAACGCCTGGCCGATAAAAACGCAGTAGCCAATCCCCTGCAAACACTCAGCAACCGCGAAACAGAAGTAATGCAATTGCTGATTGAAGCAAAAAGTGTTTCTGAAATTTCTGCTATTCTTAACCTGCAGATAAGTACGGTAAGTACCTACCGGAAAAGAATATTTGAGAAACTGAGTATCAAAAACATTGTGGAGCTGATTCAGAAATACCGTTCTCTTACTCCGTAGTGAATCGTGGCTGCCCTAAGAATAAGGCAGCCTGTTTTCAATATGTAATAAAACCTAATTTTTCAAAATCTTCACTTCTGTACGGCGGTTCATCTGATGTTCTTTTGCTGAACATTTTATGCCGTTCATACATCCGTTGGTTAATCTGGTTTCGCCATAACCGGCTGCCACCACTCTGGTAACCGCAATCCCTTTCTTAATCAGATATTGTACAGCAGATTTGGCTCTGTTCTGAGATAATATCATGTTATGCTCATCACTGCCACGGCTATCGGTATGCGAACTCAGCTCAATTTCAATAGTGGGGTATTTGTTCAGAATAGCTACCAGTTTATCCAGCTCCCTGGCAGCATCGGGGCGAATGTTGTACTTATCCGTATCGTAGTACAGCTTATCCAGTACAAAAGTTTCACCCACTTCAAAATGCCTGTCGGGCATAGGTACTACCTTAGGTTTGGTAGGGATGATTACCGGCGGCGGTACAGGTGCCAGGTACAGTTGTGCATACACCGTATCTACGGGTTTGTAACCGGAAGTAGATACTTCTATAGCGTTAGACACATAACCCGGATAGCTGGCGCGGATAACATAGGTGTTGTTTTTATGAACCTCAAACCTGTTGCTGCCCTTAGTATCTGCAGTACAAACGGTATCCACAGCTACAGCCGCGCAGGTAAACGCTACATGTGCACCTGTAAGCACAGAAGAATCTTTACGGCTGTAGACTGTGTTAACCAGCAGCAGGTGTTCAACGGGAGGTAATATAAAAGAGTAAATATCATCACTACCCAAACCACCTTCCCTGTCAGAAGCCAGGTAACCGGTGCGGTTTGCAATAGCACAATAAAAATCGTCGTAGCTGGAGTTGAAAGGCGGCTTCAGGTTTACCGGCAGTTGCCAGGCAGTATCTGAACCAACGGCAGAGAAAATATCCAGACCACCTAAACCAGCATGTTCGTTACTGGAGAAATACAGGGCAGTATCGCCTACAATGGTAGGAAATGCTTCCTGACCGGGTGTGTTAATAACCGCACCGCAGTTTACAGGCTTATCCCATTTACCTTCTGCCGTTTTGCGGCAAAACCATATATCGGTACCACCATAGCCACCCGGCATATCTGAAGCAAAGTACAGCAGGCTGCCGTTTTTAGCCAGCGCCGCATGCCCTATGGAGTAATACTTCACTTTGTTGTAAGCAAAAGCTACGGGAGTATTCCAGCCACCGCTGCTGTTTTTTACGGCGTAATACAGCTCCAGCTTGCGGGTACCTACACTGCGGGTAATGGCTTTGGCATACAGCAGGTTATTGTCTTCATTGGTAATGGTAAAGTATACTGTATCACCATTGGCAGTAAAAGTGGCAGGGCCTGCATGATACACATAGGTATCGCCACCTGGCTTAAACTCTTTTATATTCATGCGAACGCTATCACCTGCCTGTGCAGCCGGAATAGTATCCGCTTCGTACATCTTTAAGAATGCGTGACCGTTTCTTCCAAAAGTTTTACGGGCACGCTCTTTCTCACTCATAGGCTTATTCTGCTCAATGGGATGATCGGAGGTGAACACCAGCTTATTGCCATTGAAACTAACCCCCCAGTCAGAAACATCGGTATTCAGCAACCGCTCATTTACCAGAGAGAGCTTTTCAGCCGTATCTGCCAGCCATATCGTAGCAGAATCACAGCCTGCTATCCGTTTTGCTACAGCGGCGTAGTTGTTCGTTTTTTCCGCATAGCGGTTGTACGACCATTTAGCCTCTTCGTAGCGCTTCATTATTTTTTGCAGATCGCCTATGCGCGTCCATAGCTGAACATCAGCACTGTCGCTCATATACATATACTGCCGGTAAGTATTAATAGCGTTTTCGTATTGCTGCATCATTTCGTAGCAATACCCCAGTTTATAATGTACCTGTGCCTTTTCTTTACCTTCTTTAATAATACGCTCGTAAATAGGCGCAGCCGACACAAATTCAAAACGCTCGTACCTTTTATCTGCCAGGTTTTCCAGCGTAGGCTGTTCCTGTGCCTTACTAAACATGGCCGGTAAAAGCAGGGAAAGAAATAGTATCTGTTTTTTCATCTGTTATATGCTTTTAGAAATATCTGGGGCTTAACGTTCTTTCTGCTTTCTTGCTCAGCACACGCATACCTACGGATATTTCATGGGTTCCATTCTGATAAGGGTTTAATTTACTGGTAGTAAAGTCGTAAGAGTAACCAATGCGCAATGTAGGCGTAGCATATACTTCTACAATAGCAGCAATAGCATCTGTGCTTTCCAGTCCTTTCTGCAGTTTAGCCTGGTTCCATACTCTTAAACCGGTTCTGTACGATCCGCCCAGCCAAACAATATCATGTAACAGGAAAAATGCATTCAGATCTACGTTACTGGGGCCTTTAAAATCTTCCTTCCACAGAAAAGAGGGCTTTAACTTAACAGTGGCAGAAAGCGGCACTACAAAACCCGCGTTCAGATACAGGTGCGCGGAGCGCTCCATAGAACGGAAGGTTTGCGCACTCCAGGTATATTTAACATCGGCTGTGCTGGTAGATAACAGATCGTTAGCTGCCAGACCAATGTACCATTTAGGTGTATAATAATATACACCTATGTTGGCATCGGGTACCAGTTTATTGGTTTTACCTACCGGTACTGCCGCATCGTTATTGTCTACATATTTAAAGGCCTGCCCATCTATGGTGTATTGGGTAATACCCACGCCAAAACCCAGACACAGGCGTTTAGCACCCAGTTCATCCATAGGAATGCGGTACGCATACCCCCCGCTGGCAAACAGCGTATTCTGCGGGCCCAGTTTATCGCTCATTACTTTGGCGCTGAAAGCCATACGCTCTTCGCGGCCGGGCACCAGCCAGTCTACCGAAGCAGCAGCTGTGCGCGGGGCGCCCGGTACGCCTACCCATTGCTGGCGGTAGATACCGCTGATATAGGTATCGCCCCGGTAGCCGGAATAAGCCGGGTTTATAAACAAGGGGTTGAAAACATACTGGCTAAATTGTATGTCCTGCTGTGCGCGGCTGCTCAGCATAGCCACTACCAATATCACCAGCAGCCCCATTTTTTTGCAAGTTCCCATAACTATAGTTTTATCAATTACCCTTTGATAATTAGTTTAATTTTTGAATCCATCCCTTATACACCTTCTTACCGGCAGGTTTAGGAACGGTAAGTACAAAGTAGTAAGTACCATCGTTGAGGCCTGTACCATCCCAGTCGTTCTTATAATCAGAAGACTGATATACCATGTTACCCCAGCGGTTGTAAATCATGATAGCGGTATTAGGATACGCTGCCAGACCGAGGATCATGAACTTATCGTTCTTACCATCACCATTTGGCGTAATTACGTTAGGGATGAACAGATCATCTGCGCCGGAATTGGCAGTAACAGTAGCGGTGTTGTTGGTCATATCCGATTCTTCATCCGAACCACTAACCACTGCTGTATTTTCTACCGCACCACCAGCTATTACTTTGGCAGTAACCATCAGCGTTGCGCTGGCATTGCCTTCCATACCACCTATTGTCCAGGTAACACGTTTGGTAGCTGCATCGTACACCGCTGTACCAGTTTTGGTTTCCAGCACCACATCGTTACCACCCAGGTTGGCAGCCAGTATATCTGCTACTTCAACGTTGGAAGCCTTTTTGGTGCTCTTATTGGTTACCACTATTTCAAAGCTTACATTTTTACCTACTTCAATCTGATCGTGAGCAGTAACAATGCGCTTGGTAATAGCCAGGTCTACTTTACGTTTGGTTACCGTTACGGTAACAGTAGCCACATTGGTTTCGTTGCCATTGCTGTCTTTAACCGTATACGTAAATGTTACTGTGCCTTCAAAGCCATCTGTTGGTGTATAAGTAACCGTACCATCTGCATTTACTTTTACCGTTCCGGTAGTGGGTTGTGTTTTAATAACCACAGTTGCCGGGGCCAGTGTACCTGCCAGGGCCTTATCGTTATCCAGTATGTTAATAGTTACCGGCGTAGGCTCTTCGGTTGTAGCTGCATCATCTGTAGCTACCGGATCAGGATTAAGGGTAAGCGTTACAGAAGACTCGTTATTACCCGTGTTGTTGTCTTTTTCTGTAGCGGTAACGTTTGCTGTATTGACGTGGTTACCGGTGGCTTTGGCAATTACTACCATGGTAGCTGTTGCTTCTTTACCACTATCCAGCGAAGCTATTTTCCACAAACCTGCTACAGCATCAAACGTACCATTGTCTGCTTGTACACTTACAAAGGTGAAACCGCTTTGCAGCTTATCGGTTACTTCAATATTGGTTGCTTTAGAAGGACCGTTGTTGCGTGCTACCAGTGTAAAGGTTATCTGCTGATCTTTATTAAAGCCCAGGGAAGAAGCCCTTTTGGTAATCTGCATATCAGCTACCGGCACAGGGTCTACTGTTGCAGATGCAGTATCGTTTAACGGATTGCTGTCTTTCTGAGAGCCGCTCACCTTCACAAAGTTCTTATAATCGCCACCTGCGTTTACGCGTGCAGTAATAGACAGTTCGCCTGTTCTGCTGCTATCCAGTACCCCTACACTCCAGATACCGTTCTGGTACACACCTCTGTTAGCAGTGTGGCGTACATAGGTGTATCCGGTGGGCAATGGTTCGCTCACTACTACATTATTGGCAGTAGAAGGGCCATTGTTTACCACCTTAACAGTAAAGGTTACCTCGCTGCCCGCATCAGGTTTAATAGTAGAAACCTCTTTGGTTACAGCCAGATCGGTAACCGCTACCGGTGTGGTTTGTATGGTTTGGGTATTGTTGTTTCCGTCAGGGTCTTTTTCGTTACCGGTTACGGTAGCGGTGTTGCTATACTCACCTGACGCATTTACCCTTGCAGTAATCTTCAGGGTTGCAGTAGCGCCATTGGCCAGATTGCCAATATCCCATACGCCGGCGCCAGCATCATAAGTACCCACCGAAGCATCGCTGGATAGATAGCTATAACCATCTTTCAGCTTCTCGTTCACTTTTACCAGGGTAGCATCATTAATGCCTTTGTTGGTAACAGTGATAGTAAATATTACATTGGTACCTGCATCAGGGCTTGCATTATTCACCTCTTTTTTCAGTTCCAGATCTGCAATATCTACCGGTGTTGGGATAACGGTGCTGGTATTGTTGCCTCCTTCAGGGTCTTTTTCATCGCCCTTTACAGTAACGTTATTACTGTAATCGCCGGTGGAATTTACTGTTGCAGTTACCTTGAGTATAGCAGAGTCGTTTGCTACCAGAGAACCTGCATTCCATACACCTGAATTAGCATCATAGGTACCAGTACCTCTCTCCACGGTTGCGTTGGAGAATGCATAACCATTTTTCAGCATATCAGTTACTACTATATTGTTAGCAGTGCTGAGGCCTTTATTGGTTACCACTATGGTAAAGGTTACCAGGCTGCCTTTATCAGGCGTTTCATTGCTTACTCTTTTCACCACAGCCAGATCAGCTACCGGTACCGGGTTGGTAGTTTCTTCACCTGTGTTGTTTTTATCGTCAGGATCTTTTTCGTTACCGGTTACCGTAGCAGTATTAAGGTAAGTACCACTTGCTTTTACCGTTGCTTCTACCGTAAGGGTAGCAGTGGCATTGGCAGCCAGTGCACCTATGGTCCACACACCGGTATTTTTATCGTAGCTGCTGCCCGCCGGTACTACTGTTATAGTACTGGTCGCGTTATCATAACCATCAGGCAGTTTGTCTGTTACCGTAACGCCGCTAGCATTGCTTACTCCTTTGTTGGTAACAGTTACCGTAAAGGTTACTTTGCTGCCAACATCGGGTGTTTTGTTGCTTACAGATTTGGTTACCGCCAGGTCCGTTACCGGCACTGGTGTAACAGTAATAGTGCTGTCGTTATTATTGGTAACAGGGTCTTTTTCATTGCCTGTTACAGTAGCGGTGTTTACATAGTTACCGGAAGCGTTTACGGTAGCAGTTATCTGTAAAATGGCTGTAGCGCCATTGGCCAGGTTGCCCACTGTCCATAAACCGGCAACATCATCATAAGTGCCTGTTGTAGCCGTGTTAGATTTATAAGTATAACCGGTAGCCAGTTTTTCCTGCACTTCCACACCCGTAGCATCGTTAATGCCTTTGTTGGTAACGGTAATGGTAAATACCACATCTGTACCCGCATCAGGTGTTTTATTACTCACCTCTTTCTTCACCTTCAGATCGGTAATATTTACCGGTGTTGGGGTAATGGTGCTGGTATTATTGTTTCCGTCAGGGTCTTTTTCATCCCCTTTTACGGTAACCGTATTGCTGTAATCGCCGGTTGCATTTACCGTTGCAGTTATTTTCAGTTTGGCAGAATCGCCAGACACCAGTGAACCTGCATTCCATATGCCCGAATTTTCATCGTAAGTACCCGTTCCTCTCTCTACAGTTGCTGCAGAGAATGTATAACCACTTTTCAGCACATCCGTTACTGCTATATTGTTAGCAGTACTGAGGCCTTTATTGGTTACTACAATGGTAAAGGTTATTGCGCTGCCTTTATCCGGCGTATTATTATCTGCTCTCTTCTCAACAGCCAGATCTGCTACTGCTTCAGGAACAGTAGTTTTTTCTGCTTCGTTATTGCTGAGATCAGGATCGTTTTCATTTCCTGTAACAGAGGCCTTATTGTTATAATCTCCGGATGCTTTTACAGTAGCTTCTACTGTAAGTGTGGCAGTGGCGTTAGCGGCAAGGGTGCCGATAGTCCATTTACCGGTATTTTTATCGTAAGACTGACCAAGCGGCGCTGTAAACACACCATCTTCGTAACCACCAGGCAGTACATCGGTTACCACCACACCGGTAGCAGTGCTTGCACCTTTGTTGGTAACTGTTACTGTAAAGGTTACTTTGCTACCCACATCAGGCTTATCATTATCTACTGTTTTAGTAACAGCCAGATCTGCCTGCGGCGTTACCGTTGGTGCAGTAATAGAATCTTTGTTATTGGTATAATCGCTATCGAACTCTTTAGAGTAAGCGGTTGCTACGTTACCATAATCGTACGCAGTTCCGGTAGCTTTTACAGTTGCTTTAATGGTTAAAGTAGCTGAGGCATCTTTAGCCAGGGTACCCACCGACCATATGCCGGTTGTGGCATCATAGTTTGCCGGTGTGGCACTTACAAAGTCGTAGCCATTACGCAGGGTATCTCTTACTTCTACCAGTGTGGCAGAAGAAGGGCCGTTGTTGGTAACCTTCAGCGTAAAAGTAACCTCGCCACCTGCATACAAAGGCGTACCGGTAGCAATGCTTTTTTCCATTACCAGATCAACAGACTCCTGTGGAGTTACTACTACTACACTGGTATCGTTGCTGGTAACAGGGTCGTGCTCTGTTCTGGTAACAACCGCTCTGTTAATATAATCTTCAGTTGCAAATCCGCTGTTTACAGTTGCATCAATGTTTACATTAACTGACTGACCATTGGTTAATGTACCCACTGCCCAGGTAATAATATGGTTAGTGGCATTATAGTTAACACCGGAAGGTAACGGCGTAACAATAGTATACCCCTGCTTAAGCGTATCTGTTACCGTTACGTTGGTAGCAGTGCCTGGCCCTGCGTTGGCAGCAGTAAGGGTAAACTGTACCTGCTGGCCGGTATAAGGAGCAGCATTGCTAACTGCTTTAACTATTGATACGTTGGCAGCCGGTATAGGTGTTACGGTTACCGTGCTTTCATCATTAGCAGGATCTTCATCGTTAGGCAGCAGGCTTTTAGCAGTATTGGTATAGATACCGGTTGCGTTTACTACTGCTATTACGGTTAAAGTATCAGGTGTACCACCTGCACTCAGTGCAGGAATAAGCCATTCGCCGCTGGAAGCGGTATAAGTACCCGTAAACGGCGTTGCAGAAACCAGTCTGAATCCGCTCTGCAGCACATCTCTTACAATGAAGTTGGCTGCATTACCCGGGCCATTATTGCTAACTATGATTTTAAATGTTACGGTATCGCCAAAATACGGGCTGGTGGTGTTTACAGATTTAACAACGGCAATATCCGGCTTGCTTAATTCAAGGGGGGTTTTTGAATTGTCATCGAAAGGGTTGCCATTGCCATTGGCATCGCCAACCAAACCATTCACAGAAACGTCAAACACCTTTGTGGCATCAGCAGTTTCTGCATAAGCTGTAGCGCTGTTGCTGAATACATAGGCGTCTTTATTCTTCAACGTTACCGCTATGGTAATAGTGGCAGAGTCGCCTACAGCCAGTGTACTGGCACTTTCATCCAGCAAGGCAGCAGCAGTTGCTGCACCTGTGTAGCTGGCAGAAGCCGTTAGTGTACCGGATGCTGTTACCACAACATTGCTGTACACGGCAGGCAAAGGAAAAGTATTTGTAAGCGTATCTCTTACCTGCACTTTTACCAGGTTCAACTGACCATAGTTTTTCACTTTCAATGTATACGTTACCCGGTAAGTGCTATCCGTCAGTGCCACAGGCGCTGCAACCGATTTAGCCAAACCTATCATGGGAAAGTTAAACGTAACATCTGTATTGTTATCCAGGTCTTTATCGTCAATACTGGCCTTACCACTTACCGATGCCCCGTTTTTATAAGGGCCGTACTGCGCCTGTGCTGCTGCCGGCAACAGTGCCGCGAACAGAAAGGCAACCAGTAATGAGTATGTTATTTTCAGCATTTTCATTTGAAAAGGTATTCGGGTGATAGGTTACAGTTTAACGTTTACAACAAGGGTGATAGTTTCAGTACTACCGTGGTTTATCACTGCAGTAGCTGCATTCAGCAGGTTAATATCTGTTTCTCCGTCAAACGCAGCGTTTACTGAGGATGCCAGTGTGCCGGTAGCGGACAGAGATACTTTAGTGAATGTTTTAGGCAGCGGGAATGTGGTGCGCAGGTTATCGCTTACCTGTGCATTTTTAACGTTGGCCGTAGTGTTGGGGTTGGTAACCACAAACTTAAAGGTTACGTTATAGCTGCCATCTGCCTGCAACTCAGGTGTAGAAGCGGTTTTAACCACCTGTACGCTACAATCTTCCACGGTTAAAACAACCGGGCTTGTTTTAGGCGTACATACGCCATTAGAGGTAGTGAACAGGAAGTTGTAAACCCCTGCACCCAAACCGGTTACAGTAGCGCTGATATTATCAACAGGTGTAATTACCGGAGTGCTGGTGCCTGATACAAAACTCCATGCACCTGTACCATTGGTTACCGGTGAGGCAGCCTGTAATATTACCGGGCTGTACAAACAAACTGTTTTAGGCGCACCGGCGTTGGCATTGCTGGGATCGTTAAACACGTTCAGGCTTACGGTATCGGAGGTATGACAGCTTCCGTTTGTCAACGTCCACCGGAGCAGATAAGTTCCGTTAGATAAGTTATTAATATTAGTAGTAGCTACTGTTGCATTGGTAAAGTTGGCTACACCGGCACCTGTTGAAGAAGATACCACCGTCCACAAACCTGTTTCCAGCGCAACAGGTGCGTTACCATGTAACGGAGCAGAAGCACCGGAAGAAGTGTTACACAGTGCCTGTATGGTAGCGTTACCTACATTGGCATCTGCATCGGAAGCAGGCATAGAACTTACAGTTACGCTTACGTTATCCGATTTTTCGGTGCAGCTTCCGTTAGAGATGGTCCATTTAAACTCATATGTACCCTGAATAGTACCCAGTACACGGGTTTCAGGCGAATTAGGTGCATCAATCACCGGCGTGTTAGGACCACTTACCAGCGTCCAGGTACCGATACCTACCGCCGGAGTATTTCCTTTCAGCACCACATTGGCCGCACACACGTCTGTTTGGGTAGTACCGGCATCTGCATTGGAAGGCTCCAGATAAACAGATACACGTACCACATCAATATTATCAGCGCAGGCGCCGTTAGCTACCGTCCAGTTAAGCAGATAAACACCGTTAGCCAGGTTGCTGAGGGTAGCATTAGCTGCATGATCATTGGACAGGGCAGGACTGGAACCATTAGGTTGTACCGCATAAGACCAGGTACCTGTACCTTTGGTGGGCACTACTGCAGACAGGTTAACAGTACCTGTTGTAGCAGGCAGCAGAATACAATTGGTTTGGTCTGCACCTGCATCAGCCGTAGAAGGCAGTTCACTTACCGCTACGGTAGCCACATCAGTAGTTTGCGGGCAATTGGCAGTAGCAGGAATGGTATAAGTAAACTGATACGTGTTACCTGCCACCATGCCGGTAGCAATGGCGGTGTTAGAGGTATTATCTGTTACGGTAACACCCGTGCCTGAAGTCAGCGTCCATTTACCGGTACTACGTTCGTTACCTATCAGGTTGGCTGTAGATAAATTACAAAGCTTTACATCTTTAGTAACAGCCACCGCTTTACCGGTAACTTTCAATGTCATATCAGAAGTGCTGGTACAGTTACCTGAATTGGTAGTCGTCCATCTGATTACATAATCACCATATATAAGGCCAGATAAGCTGGCGTTGGGATCGGAGAAACTGGAGAAGGTAATATTACCTGGGCCTGTAATCTGCGACCATAAGCCGGTACCGGTTGTAACAGGAGTGGCATGTAAAGTAGCTGTTGCCGCATCACATATTTCCATATTACCGCCTGAGTTAGCATCGGTAGGCTTGCTGTATACATTCACTTTAACATCGCTGTAGTTTTCGGCACATACGCCGTTAGAAATAGTCCAACGGAAAGTATAACGGCCTTCACCCATATTGGTAATGGTAGTAACAGGATTGGAAGGATCAGTTATAACTACACCACCCGGTCCATCAAGCTGACTCCATTTACCGGTGCCGATGATAGCAGCGTTGGCAGCCATAGTAGCAGTACCTACACCACCTGCAGCACACACAGTTATTTCTGTACCTGCAACGGCGGTAGTGGCCGGATCTGAAACAGTAAAGGTTACTTTATCTATGCTGGGTGCACAACCGTTAGGGGTTGAAAGCGTCCAAACCAGTGTATAGGTACCATCGGTTACATTGGTAACCGTAGTATTATATTGCGTGGCATCGGTAAAAGAGATACCCGATGGGCCGGATTCTACCGTCCATGCGCCGGTTTCAATACCCGTAGGTTCGTTACCGCTGAGCACGAAAGAAGTGCTGCTGCCTGCCAGACACACATCGTTACCCGCCTGGGCCTGTTTAGGACCAACAGCGGCAGAAGTAGTGATAGACACTTCATCTTCTGTAAAGCTACAGGGGTTGGTAATAGTCCACTTAAATGTATAAGTAGTATTAGGGCTCATGCCTGAAATAGTGGCCTGAGGATCGTTAACATCGGAGAAAGTTACCCCTCCTGCGGAAGGGGTAACTACTGTCCAGGTACCGGATTCATTTAAAACGGGACTGTTTCCTTTTAAAGTATAGGGTGTGTTGCTACAAATTGTTTCGTCTACGCCTGCATAAGCAACAGTAGGTGTTGCCAGAGACACAAACACGGATACATCAGACTGCTGATCGGTACAGCCTACGTTACCCGTTATAATCCATCTGAATTTATATTCGCCACTGATTAAACCTGAAATCAGCGTAGTAGGATCTGTTTTATCGGCCATAGTAGCGGTATTGGGTCCGCTGATCTGCGACCAGGAACCTGTACCTACCGAAGGCACGTTACCTGCCAGGTTGGTTTCGGTTACGTTACAGGCCAGAATTTGTCTGGTACCTGCGTTAGATGCAGTAGGTGCTTTAGATGCGCGGATAAGTACATCAGCATAAGCATCAATACAACCGCCGGTGCCTGACTCGGTAGTACGCTTATAACGTAACCGGTAATCGCCGGTTACATCCATACCTTCTACCAGCATGTTTAAATTACCTACATCCCAGAAGTTACCAATACCGCCGTTGAGTATAAACGAACCTGCCGGAGCGCCAATAAGCGCCCATCTGGTTCTGGCAGCACTGCCACCACCATCTGCTGTAATAGGTACGATAGTAGAAGTAGCGCCACAGATAGCTGTAATTACAGGAGGCGTGGATATTTTAGCAGGATCCACAAAATTAATTTCGTACTGCCCCAGTGTAGCACAGTTGGTAACGGTATTCCTTATTTCATAGTTAAAAGAAACCGAATTACCTACCAGGCCTGTTACGGTAGCAGTAGGGGAATGAATATCGGTGATATTACCATCACCCCAGTTTTTTGTCCAGGTAAATACCTCATTTACATATTTGGGTTGAGGTGCCTGTACGATAGTGGTGTTGCGGCTATCACAAAAAATGTCTTTAATATTATAAGAGGCAGTTACTGATTGTGTTGGCGGAGGCACGGTTACGGTTACCTCATCAGACCCACTGAAGCAAGGGCCTACTACCGTCCAACGGAAAACATAGGTGCCTGTATACAAGTCGGAAATAAAACAGGTGTTGTTATGGATATTTTCGAAGGTAGGAACGGTGGGGCCGCTTACCAGGGTCCATGTACCAAACTGGCCATTTACCGGGTTACCGGTAATATCTCCACCATAACTGGCATCGTGCATGGTTACGGAGTGAGAAACGGAATAACAGTTATTCAAAACAATATCCGGACCTGCATTTACTGCCCGGCCACCAGAGTTGCGCACCACCAACTCATCTCTGCTTAAACAACCGTTGGTGTTGGTAATAGTCCAACGATAGGTAGATACCGCAGCAGGGGTATCTCTTATTTTTACCTGCGTGGCAGGAGCATTAAAATCGTAAATAGAATCTCTGGATAAACCAACAATAGACCATACACCGGTTTCGTTGGCACCGGGGCTGTTAGCATTCAGCTGTATGGTACCGGGGCAGGCATTAATATCTACGCCTGCATTGGCCGTACTGGCCACCAGTGTTTCGTACGTTACCTCATCATAAATAACAGCACCATCTGTACAGGTAGCTGTTAACCGGAACTTATAGGTATTGCCGGGGGCGTAGCCGGTAACTTTTGTGGTAAGGCTGTTGGGGTTTACAATGGTAACAGCGGGACCGCTTACCTGCTTCCATACGCCTGTTTTTTTAATAAGGCCGCTGGAAGTACCTTTTAAAATAAATTCGTCGAAAGGACACAATCTTGTAGGTACACCTGCGTTAATAGTACAGTTTTGCGCAAAGGCAGCACTGTATGCAGCTGTTAACAAACATAAGATGATGATACGTAGATGTGTTCTCATATTTACTTCCTGTCTGGTTTGTTTTAATTAAGAGGTTAACCGTTGCCGGACCCGGATAATTCTGAACTATTTGTTAAATTACCCAGCATACAAAAGTATACGGACGCAAAACGAAGCGTTGTAGAATAGCACGGGAAACGATGTAGAGGGAAGGGAACTTTTTTTGTAGTACTGGTACTACAAAAAAAGGCATTCCATGTGCGGAATGCCCTTTTTATACGGTGTATACGATTATTATTATACCGGCAAAAGCGATGCCACGAAGCCCGCTTTTTGTATTGCTTCTACTACAGCGGCACTGCTTATCTCCTCTCCCAGTACCGTAATCCGTTTGTCGGGTGTACCGGTTTCTACTTTCCAGTTACCCTCTCCCGCTACTGCATTTAAGTAAGGAGTCACTTTTTCTATACAACCACCACATTTAACATTGCTGCTGAATAATAACGCTTTCATATGTTTACTTTTTAAGTTTAGAAACCAGTGCGGGTATTACGCAAGCTGTTTAATACCACACTTACCGAGCTTAGCGCCATGGCTGCGCCCGCTATCATGGGATTGAGCAGAAAGCCGTTGACAGGATATAACACCCCGGCCGCTACAGGAATACCTATTACATTATATATAAAGGCCCAGAGAAGATTTTGCCGGATGGTGCGGCTGGTACGGGCAGATAAACGGATGGCCATAGGTATACGGGTAAGATCGGATGACACGATAGTGATACCGGCAACTTCCATGGAAATATCGCTTCCCTTGCCCATGGCAATGCTTACATGGGCAGCAGCCAGTGCAGCACTATCGTTAATACCATCCCCCGCCATAGCCACTACCCTGCCCTGCTGCTTCAGTTGCTGCACAAAAGCTGCTTTTTCGCCCGGCATTACGCCTGCCTTGTAGTGGGTAATGCCCGTTTGGTTTGCCACTGCTTGCGCGGTAGCCGCATTATCGCCGGTGAGCATATATACTTCTATGCCCTGCTGCTGTAACTGTGCTACTGCTTTTGCAGAGCCGGGTTTAACCTCATCGGCAATGGCTATTACTGCCAGGGCATGGGTAGCGCCGGCAAAATAGATAACTGTTTGTGCAAGTGCCTGCCATTCGGTTGCTTTGGTGGCTATGGCTTCGGGCACTGCTATATGGTATTGCTGTAACAATTCTGTATTGCCCGCATACCATTGTTTGCCTGCAACAATGGCACACACTCCCCTGCCGGGAAAACTTTGAAACTGTTGCACAGGCAGGGGAGCCGGTTGCGCAGCCCAGGTGGCTACTGCTTCTGCCAGCGGATGCTCAGATTGTTGCTCCAGCGCATACAACACCGGTAACCATTCTTTATCTTTTTCACTGGCCCACCAGCTGTTGGTTACCACCGGCCTGCCCTGTGTAAGCGTACCTGTTTTGTCCAGCACCACGGCATTTATACCGGCAGCCAGTTGCAGGCTTTCTGCATCTTTTATTAAAATACCTGCCTGCGCTGCCCTGCCTACGCCTGCAATAATAGCGGTAGGCGTAGCCAGCCCCAACGCACAGGGGCAGGCAATTATCAGCACGGTTACCGTAGCCAGCAAGCCCTGTGTAACTGCATTGTCAACACCAGAAAGCACCCACACCATGCCACTCAGCACTGCCAGCCCCATAACCACAGGCACAAATACGCCTGCTATTTTATCTACCAGTTTTTGCACCGGCGCCTTGCTGCCCTGCGCGTGTTGTACCAACGCTATAATGTGTGCAAGCACAGTACCGGCGCCTGCCTGTTCTGTAGTTACCTGTAAACTGCCTTTCTGGTTAAGTGTACCTGCAAAAACACTGTCACCTTCTTTTTTGGCCACCGCTGCCGGCTCGCCTGTAAGCATACTTTCATCTACATAAGAGCCGCCTGAAAACACCTTACCATCAATAGCTATTTTTTCACCCGGCTTTACCAGTATCTGCTGTCCGGGCTGCAGGCTTTCTATGGGTACCTGCCGGTGTGCCCCATCGGGCATAACCAGCGTTACCTGTTTAGGCTGCAGGCTCATCAGTTTGCGTATAGCGGCTGTGGCATTTCCTTTGGCTTTTTCTTCCAGCAGCTTACCCAGCAGAATAAAGGCTATGATAACACCTGCTGCCTCAAAATAAGTATGGGCATGCTGGCCTCTGCTATGCCAGAACGCCGGAAACAACGTGTTAAACACACTGAACACATAGGCCACGCCTGTACTTACTGCCACCAGCGTATCCATATTGGCCCGCCAGTGCCTGGCCTGATTAAGGGCATTTTTAAAAAACTGCCCGCCGCCCATTATTATTACCGGCGTAGCCAGTGCCCACGTAATATAACCGCCATAAGGCATGTTCATAAAAAACATCCCTATTACTATAAGCGGTACCGCCAGCACTACCGATAAAATGGTTTTGCGTTGTAATTGCCTGTATTTAATAAGATGTAATACTTCCGGTGGTGTTTGTTGCGCCTGCTCAGGCACAAGCACATCGTATCCGATGCCTTGTATAACCTGTTTCAGTTGCAGGCCGTTGGTAATAGCCGTATCGTAAGTTATCTGCACGGTGGCAGCCGCATAATTAACGGCAGCGGCTGATACACCCGGCTGGGCCCTGAGCATACTTTCTACACTTACTGCGCAGGATGCACAGCTCATATCCAGTACCGGCCATGTTTGTTGGGTGATTGACATTTGCGTTGTTGTTTACAACACAAAGTTGACACAACTGCCCCGCGCCGTTGTTACAGATTCCACGGTATCCGTTACATAATTTTCCTATACTTTATCCAGCGGATTACGCTTGTTGTTGCCAACGCTTTTATAATGAGAAGGTGTAAGACCGGTTACCTGTTTAAACTGACTGCTTAAATGTGCCACGCTGCTGTAGCCCAGCTGGCCGGCAATTTCAGAAAGGGTATATTCATCGTACACCAGCAGTTCTTTTACGCGTTCTATTTTCTGGCGGATGAAGTATTTTTCAATAGTAATACCCTCCACTTCTGAAAAAAGGGCGCTGAGGTAATTGTAATCGTAATGCAGTTCGGCAGCTATAATAGTGGAAAGGTTGGCAGATGGCTTTTCATCAGAACGATGTACCAGCCCTATAATGATGTTTTTGATTTTCTCCATCATCCGGCTTTTCCGGTCATCCATAATTTCAAAGCCCAAAGCCTTTAAATCAGTTTCCAGTTGCTGAAGCTGTTGCGGTGCTGGTGCCTGTGGTAATTCAATCTCGCCCAGTGTTACCTGAACAGGTGTAAGATTGTTTTTCTGCAACTGGTCTTTTACTACCATAATGCACCGGTCGCAAACCATGTTTTTTACAAAAAGCTTCATAACTTACTGCTTGTGAAGTGTAAAATTAGCAGAGAAGCGGATTGGAGTATGCAATGGCAGCGGGCAGAATTTTGTTAACAAGGTTTTCACGTTTATACATTATCTTCGCCTTCACCAAAAAATGAAGGCCATTCTGTAGAAACAGACGGCCTCTAACGATTGCTTGCCATATGAAAAATCTTCAAAAATATTTTTGTATCGTGAGTAGCAATGTTTGCTGCTTTTGGCCTCTTCGATTGCTTCTTTGACGATTGCTTGCTGTATGTTTTATTTTGATAATGTAAAGGTATACTGCATTACAGCACCAAAAAACACAACTTATGAGTCATTTAACCATGTCAAAAACGTGAAAAAAAACACAAAACGCAGTCTGGCGCTGCGTTACAGGAGAAAATAATTATGACGCCCAACCGGTTTACAGATGCACTTTTTCAACTGGTGATGTCCCTGGAAAAGTCTGAAAAAAGGCATTTTAAGCTATATATTAAGAGAAGCTCGGCTAAAGAGGATCTGAAGATTGTACAGTTGTTTGATGTTCTGGATAAATTACCCGAATACGATGAGAAGCTGTTACTGAAAAAACTGCCTTCCATTCAAAAACCCCAGCTGGCCAACTTAAAAACCCACCTGTATAAGCAGCTGCTGGCAAGTTTACGGCTGCTGAAAACTACCGATAATATTGATTTACAATTGAGCGAGCAGCTGGATTATGCCCGTGTATTATATAATAAAGGCCTGAAACTACAGGGCTTAAAAATTCTGGAAAAGGCCAAGGAAATGGCCAAAGCCAATCATAAATACAATTTTCTGGCCCAGGTAATATCGCTGGAGAAGAAAATTGAAACCCTGCATATTACCCGCAGCTCGCAGGAGAGAACCGAAGTATTAACCCAGGAAGCGCTGGAAATAAGCGGCCATATTGACCGTGTAGTAAAGCTGAGCAACCTGGCCCTGCTGCTGTACCGCTGGTATATTAAAAACGGGCACGCCCGTAACGAGCAGGATGAACTGGCTATTAAAGCCTTTTTTAAAGAAAACCTGCCGGCAGATATTACCACCTATTCTGACTTTTATGTGAAGTTATATTTGTACCAGAGCCATAACTGGTACGCGTTTATACGGCAGGACTTTTTAATGTACTACCGGTACAGTAAAAAGTGGATTGACCTGTTTAACGACCAGCCTGAAATGATTGGCGTGGAAACAGGGCACTATGTAAAAGGCATGCACAACCTGCTGAATGCCCATTTTGACTTGCGTAACTTTAAAGAGTTTCAGCATACGCTGAAGCAGTTTGAGCATTTTGCAGAAACACATGAAGCCAATACACACGACAACTTCCGCATTCACACTTTTATATACATACATGGTGCTAAGGTAAACTGGCACCTGATGACGGGTACTTTTAAAGAAGGCCTGGGCATGATTCCGGATATGGAAGTAAAGATGAATGAGTATGCCCTGTATATTGACAACCACCGTATGCTGGTGTTCAATTACAAAATAGCTACCATGTATTTTGGCAGTGGCGACTACAATACTGCCATTGACTACCTGCAGAAGATTATGAATGGTAATGCCGACCTGCGTATTGACCTGCAGTGTTACGCACGCCTGCTGCATATGATGGCGCATTACGAGCTGGGTAATTTTGAGATTATGGAATCGCTGATTAAATCGGTATACCGTTACATGGCCAAAATGGAGAATGTAACTGTAGTAGAAGAGGAGATGTTCCGCTTTTTACGCCGCTCCTTCAACATCTCACCACGGGCGTTACAGCCTGAGCTGGAAAGCCTGCTGGAAAAGATTAAGAAGTTTGAGAAAAGCATGTTTGCCACCCGTTCTTTTGCCTACCTGGATATTATTTCGTGGATAGAAAGCAAGGTGCAGAAGAAAACCATGGGCGAAGTGATTTACAACAAATACCTGTTAAGCCGCCATAAGGGCAAAGCTTAGCTTTCTACCGCCTTTCCCCCACCTACCGCATTATATTTCATGGGCTGCTGTTACTTAACAGCAGCCCATGTTTTTGGGTAAAACCTTTTCCGGGTTTTACCGCTTAGCCAGTTTTTTTTATTTTACACCGTCAGCCTGAACATAGCCCCTTCCGCATATGTGGCTGCCTGTTCTGTACATCCAACAGAATTTCAACATTGCTGCTATAGACCAAAACAGTATTTATGACAAAAAAGAATTTTCTCTTTTGGCTGGTATTGCTTTGTCTGTTGCCGGGGGGCCTTACTGCAAAGGACTTTCAGCACACAGGCAGTGGTATGCTGGTGGAAGACACCGCTACAATAAACCGTATGCTGGAACGGGCTTATTTATTACGGGAACGTAATACAGACAGCGCTTTGTATTTAAACAATCTGGCGCTTGCCAGTGCCCGGCAGCTGCACTACGATGCAGGCATTTGTGACGCCTGGCTGGGCCTGAGCCGCACCCATGCTATTCTTAACCAGAACGAGCTGTCTATTGCAGACACCCGCAACGCACTGCGTTATTGTACCCACCCACAGAAGAAATATGAGCAGGAAGCCAATGCCTACCTGTCGCTGGCATTTGTATACTACTACGAAGGCCGTTACGACTCCTGCGCCTGGTACCGGTATAAGGCATTAAACCTGGTAGAAACCGGTAGTATTAAAAACCTGCAGGTACAACTTACTGCCTACTCCAGCGTACTGCAGTTCTGGATTACGGTACATAGCGATATACGCAATGATGCTTATATCCAGAACATTATGCGGCACATTAATGATATTGAAAAAACTGCCATTGCCACAGGCGACAGTGCCAGCTTAGCAGAAGTATATTTCAGAAAAGCCAGCTATTACGGTAGCTGTGGACAAGGTGATTCTCTGCGCTATTACAGCAATCTTACTATAGACATGGCCCAACGTCTGAAATCTACCCCTTCTGTAACCATAGCCAGCCTGCTGAATAGCGGTGAAAGTTACCTGGACGAAAACCGGCCCGAAGAGGCACTGGCATTTTTTCGCAGAGCCATTGCAGAAGTACCGGAAAAGAACAAAGAACAGAACCGCTTTTATCTGTATGCGCTTTTTGACATAGGGGATGCCTATTTTCAGCAAAAGAAATACACCCTGGCTATAGAAACCCTGGAGCGTGCATTGCAGCAGGCGCAGCAGCTGGGGCATTTACTGGCAACCGATTTCCCCAACCACACACTGGCCCTGGCCTATAACGCTACGGGTAATTATGCAAAATCGGCCTGGCACTGGAGCGTATACTCAGGCATGCGCGATAGCATGACGCGGGAGAAGAAAATGGAACTGGTGTATAACGTGGAAATGAAATACCGGCTGGCAGATAAGGAAAGAGAGCTGGCACAGAAAGAGCTGTCGATAGCCATTAATGAAAACAAGATCAAAATCAGGAATATCTGGATAGGCATTATTCTCACTTTTACCACGCTGATAATAGTATTGGGTTTGCTGTTCTTCCGCAATAACAAAAACAAGCAGAAACTACAATCGGAGAAAATAAGAAACCTGCATCAGGAACTGGCCATCGGTAACCTGCAGGCAATGATTGCAGGCGAGGAAAAAGAACGCAGTCGTATTGCCCGCGACCTGCACGATGGCATGGGAGGCACACTGGCTGTAATACGCACACGTTTGAGCAACGTGTTCAGAAAAGTGGAAACAGACAACGTGCAGGCGCAAACGGATATGACAGACATTCTGCTGTTACTGGAAGAGGCATCGGCCGAGTTAAGGAAAACCGCACACAACCTGATGCCGGAGATATTATTACGTGAAGGGCTAACCAACGCTACCCTCCTTTTTTGCGAGCGTATACGCAAAGGGTATATGCTGGAAATTACCACAGAAATATGGGGTGAGCAACGGAGACTACCGGACGATCTGGAGCTGATAGCTTACCGTATTATACAGGAACTGATACACAATATTCAGAAACATGCACGCGCCACCCAGGCATTGGTGCAGATAGTATACCACACATCCGTAATGTCTGTTACAGTGGAAGATAACGGCACGGGCATTCATGAAAACAATACCGGGCAAAATGAGGGTACCGGCTTAAAGAACATACGGGAAAGAGTAACCTCGCTACATGGCGTAATGGATATATCGGCTACCGCAGGTAAAGGCACCAGTATTTACATAGAATTGCCGTTGGATGATACCGGTGTATAAACAAAAAGCCGTAAAAGCAGCGGGCTGCTTTTACGGCTTCGTTCCATCAGTTTACTACAATTTTACTTTTAGTACTGTAAAGGAATAAGGCGCCAGTGTAAGTGCTACCTTTTTGTTCTTTACAGCTACGGTTGATTGTTGTGGTGCAATATTATCCGGCTTCTCAAAGCTGTTTACGCTTTCCAGATCGCCCTTCAGCACAATACAATCTGCTACTGTTGCTGTTTTTTTAACCCCTTCCAGCGCCAACACATTGTTTTGTGCTTTAGCAGAAACGTTGGCTATTTTAATAATCAGCTCTTTTGTTTTTTCGTCTACAGCAGCCGTTGCATACAAGCTATCCTGCCCCGCAAGTGCTTTGCCTTCCCACGTAAGTGGCACCACCTGTGTACCCTTGTTTAATGAATACAGCTTTTGTACATGGTAATCGGGTGTGCCATATACCTGCAGGTTGTTTACCCATATTAAATCGGGCGACCACTGCCAGGCATCGGTATTAGCAAACAGCGGCGCATAAGAAGCCATGTTTACCACTGCAGCATTACGCTCCAGTCCGGTCATAAACGCAGCTTCGGCCAACGCTGTTCTCCAGCTGTTTACGTTATTAGTACCACCGGTAATTTTGGCATGGGCTGCATACTCGCCGGCAAATATCTTGCTGCCTTTTCTATCATAACTATCGTAACGGCTGGCATTAGATAAAAACCAATCGGGTGAGCGATAGTAATGTTCATCAATAATGTCTGCATTCATACTGCGCAGCTCACCGTTCAGGTAATTAAAACGCTCATTATCAGGATCTGTTCCCGAACTGTTTACCAGCTTAATATCCGGATACTTTGCTTTCAGCGCTTTGGTAAACACTTTAACACGCTCAATGTACTGGGGACCCCAGTTTTCGTTACCCACACCCAGCATTTTTAAATGAAAAGGTTGTGGATGGCCCATGGATGCACGCACTTTGCCCCATTGCGTGGTAACATCGCCATTGGCAAACTCAATTAAATCCAATGCATCCTGTACATAAGGATCTAAGTCTTCCAGCGGTACCAGTTCAGAAGTATTGAACTGGCAGGCCATACCGCAGTTTAATATAGGCAGGGGTTCTGCACCAATATCTTCTGCCAGCTGAAAATATTCAAAGAAGCCGAGGCCAAATGTTTGAAAGTAATCAGGTGCTGCTTTGTGTGGAAATTCAATATTCCAGCGGTTCATAATCAGTTGCCTTTCTTCAACCGGCCCTATTGTTTTTTTCCACTGGTATCTGTTGGCCAGGTCTACCCCTTCCACAATACAACCGCCGGGAAAACGGATAAAGCCAGGCTTCATATCGGCCAGCATTTGTACCATATCGCCCCGCATTCCGCCGGATCTGTTTTTCCACGTATCTCCGGGAAACAACGAAATCATATCTACATCTATTACACCGGTACCTTCCAGCCAGATATACAATTTAGCTTTGGGATCTGCCGCAACAGACTGAAAACTTACGGATTGTTTGTGCCAGGCAGCACCACTTTCTGCCGGCTTAATTACGGTTTGGCCCAGCGATTCACCTTTGCTGTTAATAAGGCTCAGGTGCATAGTAATACCGGGAGCAGCCTGGCGGTAGAGGAAAGAAAAATCGTAACGCAGGTCTTTTTTAATACCCATGCCTCTGAAACCTTCGTTGGTAAGTTCCAGATCGCCCTTAACGGCATTGCGGGCAGTTAAACGTAAAAAGCGCGGGTTGTTGGTAGCTTCTTTACGCGAGAGTACCAGTATATCTCCCTCCTGTTTGCGCTTTACCGACCAGCCCATCAGTGGCTTAAAAAACTCAAACGAACGGTTCTTTACCAGTTCTGCATAAATGCCTCCATCGGCACCAAAATTAATGTCTTCAAAAAATACCCCCCACATAGTGGATTGTATAGGCGCAACAGGCTCATTTACTTTTACGGTAAATGTTTTCTGCGCCACGGCCAGCCCCATACACAAGCTTGTTGCCAGCGATAAACCAATGATCTTCTTCTTTTGCATACACTACTGAGTTCAGCGGATTTTACTGGTTGAAAATAAGATGATTACACGAAGCTGCCTGCTATGGCAATATATGGCCTGCGGTGCTGCAATCGGATAATTATCAATTTGACATTTATTGCAACTAAAGTAAGGCATTTTGGGGTTTTACTATTCCATTTTTTTGGAGTAGGTTTGAAACCTCGCACGTTTTTATGAAAAAATTGATAGTGATAGTATTAGGTGCTTTTGCCATAAAGGCGCAGGCACAAACCACAGCCTCCGCCAGCAATGCCACCTTACAAAGCTCCGTTGCACGCGGTAAAACAGTATATACCACCTATTGCCTTGCCTGCCACCAGGCCAATGGCGGCGGTGTACCCAACCTGAACCCGCCACTTGCCAAAACCAGTTTTGTATTGGGAGACAAGAAAAAGCTGGTTAGTATTTTATTAAAGGGCATGAATGAAGAAGTGGAAATTGATGGCAACTACTATTCTAATACCATGCCTGCCCAGGCATTTCTGAAAGATCAGGAGCTGGCAGATGTGCTTACTTATATACGCAACAGTTTTGGTAATAAAGCCACCGCGGTGACAGTTGCAGAAGTAAAAGCAGCACGGAAAACGGTAGCTGCACATTAAGCGCTAACCGACGTTTTCTGCCAGCATGGGAACCTTTTCCAATACAGGATTGTACACCCTTTTGAATACAAAAGCAGGCGTTATTCTGGCCCCCAGAAGCATTGCTTTATCCAGCACTTTGTTGGGTTGATGCATTAGTTTGCCTAAGCGCCAGCTTTGCTGTACAATCTTGTTTACTTTGGCTTCCCGCAGCCGCTGGTATTGCCTGAAAACCTCATCTATACTGCCATGCTGGTGCCGGCCTAACAGGCTGCTCAGTACATATACATCTTCTATAGCCAGGCAGGCCCCGTTAGCCAGGTTAGGCGTGGTAGGGTGAATAGCATCGCCCACCAGTACCGTGTTATTTTTAAACCAGGGAATGCGCCTGTCTGCCGGTTTAATATCCTGCAGGTAATTACAGTAAATATTGTCAGTAGCGTGAATAATCATATTTACCACCGGATGGTAAGCAGCAAACTGCTTCATCAGCATTTGCCTTGCTGCTGCCGAGGGTATTATTACCTTACCCGCATCGCCCTGTGTAATGGCATACCAGCTGTAATAGTTGCCCCGGTTGTGTATAATAGCAAAGCGCAGATTGCTTCCGATAATATCGTGATAGGTATTCTTAAAATCTTCCGGTAAAGGCATACACGCAATGCCACGCCATAATACCTGCCCGCTGTTGCGGATAGGAATATCATGAAACAGGGCTCCTCTGATAGCAGAATGAATGCCATCGGCAGCCACAACTACTTCACGCTCCTCCACTGCATAAGCAGCCGGAAAACGGGAGCTGAGTTGTAATCTGTTTTTATCAATACGGCTGAACAGCAGCTCGTGCAGTTGTTTTCTGTTTACACTTAAAGCAGGCTTTGCCAGTTGAAACTCTTTTAAGGTTTCCAGTTTTTTATCTGCAAAACGAAATTGTGCAATTTCACATCCCATTAAACGGATAGCCGGCAGTAGTTCCAGTTTTTCAAGAATAGGGAATATGTTATTGCTTAGGCCAATACCTACATCGTTATAAGAGATCTTAGCATCCTGCTCGTGCAGCGTATAGGGTATGCCCTGCTGTTGCAGGCATAAAGCCATAGTTAAGCCGGCAATACCTGCGCCGGCAATATGTACATGGTGAATTAAGGGCATAGCGTATTAAAAGGATGAGCATAAAAACACCCGGATATAGAGATATCCCGGTCATACACATGAGAAAAAAAAATATTATTGAATTGAAAAATTTTCATTTTACCACACATTTCTCGGACACCAGTCGCCATATTTATTCCCTAACAAAAAGCCCAGCACAACTTCGTGTGTGCCGTTACTTACTGTATTTAATGCAGAAGTAGTATAGTCGTAAGAATAGCTGAGGTTTACCGTATGGCTGATGTTAACACCCGCCATAGCATTCCAGCCATCGCTTTTGCGGTAGCCTGCGCCAAACCATACAAAATCGTGATACTGTAGTTTGGTGTTTATATCAAACTGCACCGGCAGCGGGCTTACCGATTTTAGTAATACCGATGGAATCAGATTCCAGTCTTCTCCCAGCAGCATTCTATACCCTGCCGTAACAAACAGGTGCGGCGCTAACTTGCTCCCCTGCCCTATTCTGTTGCCGGAAAAGTAAATGCTTTGCCCCATCAGTTGCTGCATAGAAACGCCTACAAAAAAGTCTGCACCATATAAATACAAACCTGCCATGATATCAGGCTTCATATTGTTTACAGAGCCGCTGTTGTACACTGCCGGGTCTACCTGTGTATTACCAAAGTTGAGTTTGTTGGCATCCAGGCTAACGTTAGATAAGCCTGCACCAAAGCCCGCAGATAAACTGGTGCGGGCGCCGATGCCTATATGATATGCATAAGTTGCGTAGGCAGAAAAGTTTTTAAGCGGACCGGTTTGATCGTTCACCACCTGCATACCTATACCGTGATGCGGCTCCGCAGCAGAATAGTCCTGCCAGTAATCTGTACCCCTTGGGTTGGTACCATCTACCTGAAATGAAGTAGCTGTAGTACGATAATCTTTCTTGTTTAATGCGCCGTGAACAGTGAAATAAGTAGTAACAGGCGCATCTTTTAAACCGGCCCATTGCCGGCGATGGCTGATCTTAATATCTGTATAGTTTTCAATGCCTGTTAAAGCAGGATTAAGGATATACTGATTTAATACATATTGTGTGTAATGGGGCTTTTGCTGTGCCAGCACGCCGGAAACACCTAGCATAAACACGGATGGTAGAAGCCACTTTTTTCTCATACACCTCAGTTTTAGTCTGTAACCCACTATTGAAAGGGCACAACAGGAAGAATTGCACAGCAGTCAAAAATTGGTTTGAAAGATAAAGTTACCTTAACACAGATACGGGGTTGCTATAATAAACAGCCGTATTAAAAAACAGTGGAAAACCACCAGGCATTACTAACAACCGTTATGGTACAACAACTTTAAACATACTGTATCTATCATTAAATATGGAACGACTGACCGAAAACCAGTGGAAAACCGCCAGCCAATTTTCAAATTGGCGTGATTTAATGTAATTTTAGAGCAATAACCATAGTTTACCTGTCAATTACACATTTCTCCTACCCTGTGGATATTGCACCTCTGTTAAAAGAATTGAATGAACTAACACGCGAATACGCTTGCTGCCATAAACTGAAATAATTGGCTATGAAGAAAAGAGTCTGCGGGTTGTTATGGCTGCCGCTGTTTTATTGCTTACTGATGTGCTTACACGCACCTGCCCAACACAATGCAGGAGCAGGCAACAGCATTACTTCAACCGCCGATACTGCTGCTATTAATAAACTACTGGAATCTGCATTTCCCTTCCGCGAGGCTGCCCCTGACAGTGCATTACAAATGTATACGCAGGCCCTTACCTTGTCGCGGCAGGCAGCCTATGGCACAGGCATTAGTGAGGCTTATCTGGGCCAAAGCCGTATACTAAGCATTTTAAATAAATACGAGGCATCTATAGCAGCTGCACACAGCGCTTTACTTTACGGGAGAGACGATAAAAAATGGCGTGAGCGGGAAGTGAATATCTATCATGCCATGGCGCAATCTTTTTATTACCTCGGGAAGTACGACTCCTGCGCCTGGTACCGGTACAAAGCACTGAACATTGTAGAAAGTACCCCCAATATAAGTCTGCAACTGCAGATGCGGGCGTATGGCAGCATTCTTCAGTTCTGGATGAATGCACATGAAGATATTCAGAACGATCGCTTTATTCAGCAGTTGATGCAGCACATTAACACCATTGAACAAAAAGCCCTTGTTGCTAAAGACAGCGTGATGCTGGTAAGTGTATATTTTCAAAAAGAAGCGTATTATGAGAACATACAGAAAAGAGATTCATCCCGTTACTATTGCCGTAGGGTAGTTGAACTGGGCAAAAGAGTAAAAGTTACTCCTTCTTATATAGTTGCCTCTCTGTTAAACATGAGCATCAGCTATCTGCAGGAAAATAATCCCCGTGCTGCATTGCCTATTATAGAACAGGCAGTAAAAGAAATGCCGGAACCTAATAAGGCATCTAACCGTTATTTTGTTTTTTCACGTTTTGCATTGGGTGAAGTATGGTATCAGCTGAAAGACTACGACCAGGCCATACGGATACTGGAACCTGCGTTGAAAATGGCTGATGAGATACACATGTTTGCTTACAGCGACTACGCCCATAAAATACTGGCCAAAACATTTGATGCAGCGCATAAAACGGATAAAGCAGCTTTACACTGGCGCCTGTACTCTGATATAAGAGACAGCCTGAACAAGGATAAAAAAATGGAGTTGGTATATAACGTGGAAATGCGTTACCGCATTGCTGATAAAGAACGCGAGCTGGCTCAGAAAGAATTGTGGATAGCCCGCAATGAAAGCCGGCTGAAAGCGCAACGTTATTTAATAGGCGGCATATTATCGGGCACCCTGCTGATAATATTGCTGAGTTTGCTGCTGTACCGCAACAACAAACACAAGCAAAAGCTGCAGGCAGAGAAAATAAGAAATCTGCATCAGGAGCTGCAGATTTCCAGTTTACAGGCTATGATTGCCGGTGAGGAAAAGGAACGCAGCCGTATTGCACGTGAACTGCACGATGGATTGGGCGGTACACTGGCGGCCATAAGAACCCGCTTAAGTTATGTATTCCGGAAACTGGACACCCGTGGCGAAGCCTGTAGCGATTTTGCAGAAACATTGCAGTTACTGGAGGAAGCTTCTGTGGAACTGCGCAAGACCGCACATAACCTGATGCCTGAAATTTTGTTACGGGAAGGACTGGCCAAAGCATCTCTTCTCTTTTGCGAACGGGTGCGCAAGGGGCATATGCTGGAAATTAATACGGAAATATGGGGTGAGGTGAGGCGGCTGCCTAAAGATTTTGAATTAACAGCTTATCGTATTATACAGGAACTGATTCATAATACACTCAAGCACGCCCGTGCCACACAGGCCCTGGTGCAGATAGTGTTTCATGATTCGTTGCTGTGTATTACGGTGGAAGATAACGGAACCGGTATACCGGGCGAAAGCTGGCAGCAGCTGGATGGCATGGGGCTGAAAACGATTGAAGAGCGGGTAAAATCGTTAAACGGGCAGATAGATATTGCCAGCAGCCCGGGCAAAGGAACCAGTGTATACATTGAACTGAACATTATTACTACCCGCCAAAACGTAACGGACTGATGAAAAAGATACAGGTAGCTATTACAGACGATCATCCTATAGTAGTAAACGGCCTTAAAAGAGTGCTGGCAGATTTTCCGCATATTGAGGTGACTGCAGTATACAATACGGGCGCTGCCCTTTTGCAGGATATTAAAAGCAAACAGCCCGATGTGCTGCTGTTGGATATGCATTTGCCAGATATGGAAGGCACTGAAATAGCCAGAAACATTACCAAAAAGTACCCCGGTGTACGTATTCTGGTACTCAGCAGCACCGATATAATGATTCAGGTAAAAAAGATGCTGCAGCTGGGGTGTATGGGATATTTATTGAAAGATTCTGAAGACACCACCATTGTAACCGCTATAGAAACCGTATACAACGGTGGCCAGTTTCTGTCGCCCGTATTACAGCAGCGTATTGTAGAAGACATGTTCAAAAGCAGGCAAAGCGAGAAAAAGCAGGCCATGCTTACCAGCCGTGAAAAAGAAGTGCTTCAGCTGATTATTGATGAACATACCAGCCAGGAAATAGCTTCCATGCTATTTATCAGCCCGCATACGGTAGAAAACCACCGCATTAGTATTATGCAAAAACTGGATGTAAAAAATACTGCGGGCCTGGTAAAGCGCGCTTTACAGTTAGGATTAACCGAATAACCGGAACCATCCGCATCTGTTCCTCCAGATTTTCCAGGTTTACTCCCTGATATCTTAAACAGATAGCTTACTTTTAAAGTATGCTATCTGTTTGTTGTTTAGCATGTTGTATAAATCCAATAGCCGTTTGAGATTCCGATTATTTTGATTGGTACAACAGGTATTTACTATGAAACTGAACAGATATCCGGATAGGACTGGTGTTGCTATGATTGCATTTGGGGTACTCCTTGGTGCATCTTATTTTTATTTCAGACAATTCTGGCTGATAGTATTAGGGATAGCATGGATTATGATACCGCTGTTTTTAACTGCTGACAGCGAAGAAGAAGAATAGTTTTTAGTGCAGCCCTAAGATTAAGGCCGCACCATTTTTCCACATATTTGAAGAGAACATCTTTCGATGCATAAATCCTTAATTATAGTCCGCTGATAAACTCCGTCCACTCCGTAAGTTCAGGAACGCCCGGCTTGCGCTTGCCAAAAAACTGCACAATCAGCTCGCCTGCTGCATCGTATAATTCCAGAGAATGTATAACGCCATCTGTGCCTGGCTTTTTAACTGCCCAGGTGCTGGCAATATCATCCAGTTTCAGATGCAGATTAAAGGAGGGGTCCATAACGTTTATCCAGTTCGGAATTTCCAGTATCTTTTCAACCGGGCCGGTATGTATTTGTATGTTTCCATGGTTACCCACAAAAACCATTATTTCCCAATGCTTTTCAGAAGCGCTCTGCAGCAATGTTTTTACCACATCGTTACTTACCTGTTTGGCAAAATCGCCAGCCAGCTTCAGTGCATGTACACGTGATACGTTAAACTTCTTCAGCATAGGAAAGAAATCATGCGTATCCTTCAGGTTACTCCAGTCTTCACGTAATGCAACAGCATCAACAGTATCATCACTGTATTGATGTGGAGCAGGTGCAGGCTGCAAGGCTAATATGGGAAACTGCTCAGGTGCTGTAAAGTCCTGTACCAGCTTATCAAAAGCAGCAGCATTTTCCGGCTGTTGCGGATATATTTTGATGACTGCATTGCCCTGATAATCGAATACCTGAATAGATTGTTTAAAGCCTGCTTCTTCACTTTCCTGCACGGCAAAACCAAAGGCCCATACACGGAAGAACATGCGCAGATCAATATCTTTACCCAGTATCAGGCCTACATGGGGATTGTTTACACTCACTTCTTCCACCAGCCCTTTACGCTCGTGTACGCAACTTTCGTTACGGGTAAGCATCATAACATACCCCAACTCAGGCAAACGCTTCATTAAACCGGGAAAATCGTTTACCAGCCTTATTACTTCTGCCCCGGCAAAAGAGGCGATAATTTCAGCTTCTGTGGTTTCTAATTGCTTAGCCGCATCTCTGATGCGGATACGGGGATTTTCTTTACGGAAAGAAACCCATTTATCTTTTAAAGACATTGCTGCTGTTTGCATACTACGATATATACATTAAATCAATTACAATTAATATGTATACTGAAACAGCACTTGTGTGCAGGCGCGAGTGAATGGAGCACAAACATAAATACAATTGCCCGTTGCCCGTTATCGAAAAGAGAAAAAATAATACCCAATAAGGAAATTGTGTTGCTACTGCCGCAAACGCATATCTGCTCCCGGCTGAATCATGCCATTAAATTCATTTATCCGGCTATGCTGTACGGAAAGTGCCGGTTCCGGTATTTCCCTGCCATTTATCATAATGCGTCCACCTGCAAGGGCTCCACCGGCAATCCAGGTAATTGCTCTGGACAGTGCCAATTCATTCACATCTCCAAAATCGTGTGTTACGTCATCAGCAGCAGGCATGTCGGGGGTAAACCCGTCAAAGTAATCTCCCTCCCCTTTAGCATTTGTACTTTTAAACTGCGTCATATAAACAGTATACTTGTCTATACCTATACCAAAAAATCCAACAGGCTTGCCATAGGTTTTAGAGCCCACCAGTTTTACATTCAGATAAGGTTTAAGACTGTTAATAAGCAATTCACTGGCAGAGGCTGTATTACCGGAAACTATAAATGCCACATTTTTTACCGTTTGCAGGCTACCTTTTTTTGTGTATGTTTTTGTATTGCCTGCCAGAGAATAGTCTACATCGAAATAAGTAGCCGGCCGGCCATTTATCTGCACGGGCTTACGGTCCGAATCAAGATATGGTATGCCTTTTAACACCTCTGCCTTTCTATTTTGCATGAGCGTATTAAAAGCTTCTGCATACATTACCTGTCCGTTTACCTTAGACGATACAATGAGATTGGCGAAATAAGAGGCTGTTTCAACATAACCTCCGCCGTTATACCGCAGATCAATTACAATATCTTCAATACCGGCAGCTGCAAAAGTGGCAAAAGCCACATCCAGATCGCTTTGAGCACCAGACAATTTGCTGAATCTGGCAAAAGCAACATACCCGATGGCCTTGCTGCCTTTATTTATTACCGCTGTTTTTAATACCGGACTACTGGAATAAGTTGCTTTATCCAGTTTTACGGAAGCGGTTGAGCCATCTGTTTTTTGTACCGTCAAGCTTAAAGAAGATTGTGCAAGTGCGCTATTTAACACCGTAGGATTTACAGAAACCGGTGAGCCATTCATAGTGATAATTCTGCATCCTCTGGTTAGGCCAGCCTGCCAGGCAGGAGAAGCCGTATTAACATAGCGTATAAATACTTCCTGATTATTTACAACAGACAATTCCAGCCCAAGATCGTTTCCCTGACCTTCCAGGGTTACGGTTGCCTGCTGCCCCGTAATAACATTTCCCGCCTCGGCAAATGAATACTTACCCTGGTTAGTGCCAACGGCATACTCGTAAGGCTTACCGGTTGCAGGGTTAATTTTATACTGTACCAAAGCAAATAATTCCGTCTTCAGAGCACCGAGATCATCGCCAGTGCCAGCATATTGCCTGGGATTAAATTGCTCGTAAGAAGGCAGTGCATCGTACCACAAATAAGTCTGGCTAGCAAACAGAAAAAGCGAATCCATGCTAAGCTGAGAGCGGCTGCCAGATGCCGGAGCAGGGCTGTCTGTATTTTTGTCTTTGCAGGAAAACAAGCAAAGCGATATTGACAAGGTATAAAGAATAGCGTGCTTTTTCATTATCAGATTTGTGTTACTCAATTTACAACGATTTATTTATTACAAAAAGCTGACAATTACTTTAGGGTGCCTTCGCACTTAAGTTTGCATCTTTGTTGTCCATTTATTTCAGTGAAAAGCCCCGTGGAAACGGGGCTCGGATTTACTGAAACCATTTACTCGCTTTGTTTCAGCAACTTTTTTATAATTATTTGCTATAAGTTGTTAGTATAAGTCGTTTTAGCCCGGTTTATACACAGCACTTACAAGCATAGCGATAGTGCTATGCCTATTGGAGCTATGTAAGCGTCAATAGCTATACGCCTGTTGTGGCTGAAAAAAATACCTTGCCCGGTTATTGAGCACGGTTTGCGGAGTAAATGGTATTACAAGATTAGATTATTCAGACGAATAGCGCTTTACTATTTAGGAAAATTGAATTACGAAATTCGTAAAACCTACACCTGACTTCCGGAAACTGTTACAGTTTAATTAATTTACCTACATTACTGTGTGGGATTTGCAATGTCTTGGCTTTTATTTATATTTTGCGCTTTCTTATCTTATAAAAAGTTCTATACCAACGGATATGGGCAGATCTCTCATGACTGAATGGCTACAAAAAGAGGATTTAAACAGGGATATCATTACCGTTTCGGGAAATCTTTTCAGGAAGTTTGGCTTTAAAAAAACCACAGTGGAGGATATTGCCCGGGAAATAGGCCGGCGCAAAAGTTCGCTGTACTATTACTATAAGAGCAAGGAAGATATTTTTGAGGCGGTGGTGTATGAAGAAATGCAACGCTTTTTCCGGCTGATTCAGCGGTCACTGGAGCATTCAAAGTCGTCCAAGCAAAAACTGGTGCTGTTTTGCAAAGCACAGTTTCAGCATCTGGCATCGCTCTGCAACTTAAACGGTGCATTAAAAGATGAGAATCAGGATATTCCCTGTGTAATCACCCCTATAAAGAATAAGTTTGATACTGCTCAATTAGAGCTGGTGAGGAAAATTTTACAGGAAGGAATAGAGAAACAGGAGTTTAAAGAAATGACTGCCAGCGAAATAGATGCTTTTGCTTACATAATAGTAAGTTCATTCCGCGGCATAGAAAGTCCATTGGTAACCAATACTCAGGAACCAGACCTGGATAGCCGCATCTCGTTTATTGTAGAAATGATGGTGGAAGGAATAGGCAGACCCAGAAAAAATCTGCCGTCAGCTTAATTGTATATCAGCCGTTAAATAGCAATTAAACGGCTGATCATCCGCTCAAACCACGCTGCTTTTTTCAGATAGTGAAACAGGGTAATACCTATAACGGTGCAAAGAATGCCCGCTAATACATCCAGCACGTAGTGGTGAGTGGAATATACGGCCGCAAACCAGATACCAAAGGTTACCAGCGCAAAAAACATACTGGCATACTTCATCCTGTTTTTAATACCGTAGTATAATACAATAGAGGGGTAAGCTGCGTGCAAAGAAGGCATAGCCGCAAACACATTAGAACTTTTAGCGTACAGCCCTTTAAAAATGGACACATTAAAATAGGCATCGAACCTTCCCAACCCTGCCGTATTTCCGGGTGTATGCGGATCAAATTCGAAACCATGTAACTGCACATACCATGGTGGCGCGGCAGGACAGCCATAATAACCCACAAAGCCTACCAGGTTTACAGTAAGAAATGTAAGTGAAAAGTAGTAGAACTGTCGGCGGTTGGTATAAAAAAGATAGCCTGCAAAAAACAGAGGCACCGGCATCCAGCATAAATAAGCCAAGCCACTGAATATATCCAGAAAAGTCGATTGCCTGCTCAGCCAGAACTCGTTAGGTGTTACCCTTGAAGCCCCTTCACCAATTCCAAAAAGCATTTTTTCCAGATCATAAATCCCCTTTATGTGTACAGTATTGTACCGGTAATTGGGGAAGGCTTTCATATAATCAAACAGAATCCAGAAGATAATGAAGATAGAAAAGCCGATAATGAACCTGCGGGTGCCTTTCGACAAATAATACAGAATATTAAATAACAGTACCAACATCAGCTGTTCTGTCTTATACCCTATTAAAACATAGGACAACAACAGATAGCCAACCGAAACAGATGTAGTGATAATCAGATTTCTGAGTAATTGTGCATTTGCTTTTTCAGCCACCGACGTAGAAGACAAACCGCTTATATTTTAGTTTGATTAGGGAAACCTGAATGAAAAATCTTATCCCAAAGTTCCGAACTTACACCAAAACCCTTGGTTTGGTCCTGATAATGATGCAACATATGATGTTGCTTTACTTTTTTCATAAGCCCACTTTTAAAGTTATAGTGGTGCATGGCATAATGCAGCATATCATAAATAAGATAGCCGATTAAGAATCCCGGAAAAAAGGCGTAAAAATGAGCCTTTACACTAAAACACAATGAGAACAGAAAGTAAAAAAGTGTAGCAAGTGGTAAACTTGCAGAAGGCGGCATTACCAGCCTCATCCGGTCGCGCGGATAATCATGATGCACGCCATGGAAAATAAAATGTAACCGTAAAGCCCATTTGGCTTTAGGCACATAATGAAATATATAGCGGTGAAGAATATATTCTGTTATAGTCCAAACCAGCAAGCCTAAGGCCAGATAACCCAGAAAAGATAATATCGCTATCCCTTCATTAAAAGACAGATAAATGAATACACCTATTATGGGAATGAATATAAACAGCGGAACAGTAAAGTGCACTTTAGAAAGTGCCTCCAGCAAACCACTTTTAAACATCCTTGTAGACTCGGTTGAGTTAGATACGTAATTCTTAGCCATGAACCTCTTATATTTTTAATCTTTCAACTACTTCTTTTCCGGTTGCAGAATCAAAACCTCTGATTTCTACAAATTCAATATTGGGCGACCAGAAGCTGCCCCCGTTAATCATAATGAATATGCGGCTTAAACGCATATATCTGTTGTTAACTGTAGCAAACGCATGATACGTTTTTTCCGCAGGCGCATACTCCAGGTAAATGGGCATTTTTTTATAGGAAACAAAATGCAGTTCATATTTATTGTTGCCTAAATCTTTCGATTTTATCCCGTACGCAAACTTACGCTGTATAAAAGATAGTTCTTCCTTTTGTTTTTTCTCCGTATAACGAATCCAGTAGGCATGTACAGGATCATCTTTTACCAATGCGCCATCTTTAACATTCAGATCGTACATGATGGTATTGGCATTTGGTGTACGCTGCAGGTAAAACAAATGTCCAAACTCTCTTGGAGGCACAGGAAATGTATCCTGCGGCTCGGTGCGGGCAAATGTTACGGTAAAAGAAGAAACCGCTAACGCCAGCAGTAAAGTTTTTACAACAGCAGGGCGCTTAATTACCAACTGTTGTGCTTCCTCCTGCTTTTGCTTCTCCATCAGCTCCATTGTTTTTTTAGCACCTCTTAACCTGCCAACTGCAGTAATATTGGTTAACACAGCCATAAAGGTTAAAGGCAGTGTAAATATGGACATGGTTTCGAATACATGATACTTAATACCCGGAATAAACAACTTGTAATCACCTCCAATATAATGAGAGGTAATACCGCAAGCCATAGCAGAGAGTGCTATAGTAATAACCCGCTCAGGCCTTTGCATTAAACCATCTTTACATTCAATACCTAACCCTTCTGCTCTGGCACGGGTGTAGCTTACCATCATACTTCCTATTAAAGCAATAAAAGCAAACAGAGAACTTAGAAAATAGTGATGCCCAACCAGATAATAGCAAATACCTAAAAACAATACCATCTCACTGTAACGGTCAAGTACAGAATCGTACAAAGCGCCAAAACGTGAACTCATGTTTCCCAAACGGGCCACCTGGCCATCCAGCATATCAAATAAGCCGGCAAATAATATCAGCGCACCAGCCCAGCCTACATAAGACAAATCTCCTCTATGCCCCACTTCAGCACCTTTAATAAAAATAACAGCCACGCAAATATTCAAAATCAGGCCGATGGTGGTTACAGCGTTAGGCGTTAGACCCAGTTTAATTAAAAATCGAACAAATGGATTTATGACTTTATAAATCCCTTGTTGCAGATCTGTACGGACAGATGACATATTTCTTTATTAGATAATTACTTAAAAATCGAATTTAACCCTTGTTCTTATGCCCCAGGTTGGTATATCAGGATGCTGCAGGTACGTAAAACGTTTCACAAAATCTACCCGCACCAATTTAAAAATATTCGCAATACCTACACTGGCCTCAAAATAAGGCTGTTTATCGAACACAAAGGTAGATACTACACCGTTTGTTGTAGGAAATTTTATCTGGTCTGGATTTTTGTCGGGGTTGTTTTCATCCCGTGTAGCACCATACAGTATTTTTCCTGCAATTACCTCGCGCAGCTTCAACCGCTTTAACAACGGTACTTTATTGAAAATGAATCCATTAAAGTAATGATCCAGGGTAACCGATGCGTAATGATCGCTCACAAACTCCATAAAATTCATCAGGTTAAAGGAGGTAAGCTGGTAAGAGAAGGTTTGGTTGGCCCGGTGAATAGTCATTAGCGGAAAAGGTACTTTCCCAAAAAGATAGCCACCTTCTGCTGTTATATCTGTAAAGCCAAACTGAGATAAATAGAAACGCTTTTCTACCCGCAGATTAATATTATGGTAGGTATACTCGCCGCCAGTAAGGCCCTTTATACCCGCAATGTAACGTAACGTGAAAATAGGATACTTGTTAATGATAGGAATACGATACAGTTTCCCCTGATAAAACTGCTCGTGAGGCGCCCAGCGGAATTCAGCTGACAGCTCCGAAGTAGTAATATCGGGCACATTCATATCCGTTCCTGCCACCGGCTTGGTATAAATAATGCTTCCTGCCGGAGTTTGCTTCCAGTATTTGTACCCCAGCGTGTAACGCAGGTGATCGCCAAACTCCCTTACATAGGTAAAATTGAAGATGTCGTTGTACAGCCACTTATCGTTATTACCACGTTTGAAAGACAGCAGAAAGTTGTCTTCCTGAACAAACTGCAGTTCCTGTCCGGGTATTTTGGTATCCCGTTGAAAGCTGGCGCGTACATAATGCAACGGATAAGAGTAAATAGACTTATTGTTGATGGAATAAGAAGCACTAAGGAAATACTTCCATTTTTCATCTTTGAAGCCATAGGCGCCATATGTTTCAAAATAATAGCGCTTGCTTAATTTAGGAGTGGTACGGCCACCTAAGCGCAACCGGAAACCTTCTACCGGGTTAAAGCTGTAAAATGTATTGGCAGGCCCCACTTCAAAAGGACCAGCTTGTTTGTAACCAGCCAATGCAAAAGTTGCCCAGTCCATTAATCGTCTGAAAGACTTCATGTTTTTCAGACTATCAATATTAGCATACACCTTCGCTTCTGCCTGCGTAAGTGAATCATGCCTGTTCTGTACCCAAAAAGAATCTACACGCTCTTCTGCTTTCTCCTGCAGCACTATTGCGGGGCCATGAAAAACGCTGTCGTTTAAGGCAATGTTTGTCTTAAAGTCTTTATAGGATACTGTACGTTCTCCTAATATACCACCACCGTTTTTAGAAAGCCCGAAATCCACTACCATATCGCTTTTGGTAAGTGCATATCTGCCCTGTTTGGATTTCTCAAACTCCTGCCCGATTTTCAGCTGACGCACAAAATTCAGGTTTACACGGGAGCTTACAAACATGTTAATCTGCTGAATACCATAGTTGCCATCCAATGTAATAAACATAGTACCTCTGAACAGCAAATCATCGGGGTTACGCGGGGTAAAATACATTTTCACCAGTTTCTCACCATTCATTTCTACCGTGTCTCTGATGTAGAACATGTAAAAGGTAGGCGCCAGATCGGCTATTGGGCTTAAAAACTGGTTGGTAAGTACAGAAATATTGTTATCGTATATATTAATATCCTCGTACAGGCGATTCAGGTAACTGCTCACCCCTACCATATCCACAAACTCTCCAAAATCAACTTTTTTCTTCCCTTTTACAATAGTTTTTTCCTGTTGTGGCTTTTTTCTATAGTAGAAGTCAGACAAAGTTTCTTCCAGATAAACGGGCGTAACCGTCATTCCTTCCATTTGTGTGGTATCGGGATTGTCGAAAACGAAGTTGTAGCGCTTTAGCAGCTTGCTGTCTGTTAGTTTTTTTGAGATTTTACTCAGCGACAGCTGAATTTTTTCATATTTCTCATAGGCTGCAGTTTCATAAGCCTGCATTCTGTTGTCATCCTTATGCGCAATTACCTGCCTTATCAGTTCTACCGCAGGGTTATTTTTGTTTCTGTATTTAGCCCGTTTGTTGGTAGTAACCGTAACATTATTCAGATTTTTAGGAGAAGGGGTTAACTCCACATTAATTACCAGACTGGTACCACTTCCCAGCTTGCGCTTTGCAGACTGGTATCCCAGAATGGTAAATTCCAGAAAACTCACCTGATCATCTGATTGCAGTGTATATCGTCCGGCGCTGTCTGTAATAACACCTTGTGCACCGGTAAAAAATACGCTCACATTCTGTAATGGTAAATGCGTAACTGCATCTTTTACAGTTCCGCTTACCGTGATAGTTTGCCCTGTAGCCCACTGAACGCCCATCATCAATAGCAGCCAAACCACCAATCCAATTTTACTTTTCCGCTCCATTTTTACATGTCTATTTAAACACAAACCTTTTCTGAAGAATATAATTATAGGATATACCTACGATAACCGATACTAATACCTTAATAAAGGCTGGATCCCAATTCACTGCATGGGATAAAACCTTGTATCCCCCCACATTCAGGCAAAAATTGCCGCACCAAACCAGTATATATCTTAGTATCTGGTTCCACCTGCTTTTTTCAGTGCCGGCAAAAACCCATCGCCGGTTTATAGTAAAATTGAAAATACCTCCTGCCGTTACACCTGCTGCAGTAGCAAATTGTCCTGGCACATGAAACAACTTATTCAGCAACAAAAAAGTTGAATAGTCAATAATGGAAGCAGAGAGAGAAGCCAACTGAGCTTTTATAAACATGCTGCTAGAATAAGTGCATTGCGATGATCAGCCTCAATATCAGATAAGCATATATACCGGCGGCAACATCATCCATCATAACGCCCAGTCCGCCGGGCAGTTTCTCCAGCCTTCGTATATACAAGGGCTTTACTATATCAAAAAAACGAAACAGCACCAAACCTGTAAGCATATACTCCCATTTTAACGGAATATAGAGTAGTGTAATACACATACCCGCTGCTTCATCTATTACAACTCTGTAACTATCTTTTCCCCATTCCTTTTCTACCACATCACCACAAAAAATTCCCAGTACCAATAATACAATTATAGCCACTAATTGTCCATTAGGGCTATAATTGCCACCTGCCTGGGCAGCGTACCAAACTAATAAAGTAGCTATAGAAGCATATGTTCCACCACCCTTTCGAATGTAACCTATTCCCAGACAGGTAGTTATAATTTTAGATATCAACATCATTAATGCAATGCATCTACCAGTTCCTGGTAGTAATCCAGTCCCAGATGCGTGATTAAATCTTCACCCATCATGTGACGTAAGGTATTCTGTAATTTAATTAATTGCTTAAAGATGTCATGTTCCGGACGCAGTTCGGGAGCTGTTTGCGGCGATTTCAGGTAGAAAGACAACCACTCCTGAATACCCGACATATTAGCTCTTTTAGCCAGATCGATAAACAATGCCAGATCAAGTACAATAGGTGCTGCCAGAATAGAATCGCGGCAAAGGAAGTTTACCTTAATCTGCATAGGATAACCTAACCAGCCGAAAATATCGATGTTATCCCAGCTTTCTTTGTTATCGCCATGTGGCGGATAATAGTTGATACGCACCTTGTGATAAATCTCACCGTACAAATCTGGATTGGTTTCCGGCTTGAAAATATCTTCCAGAACACCCAGCTTGGAAACTTCTTTTGTTTTAAAGTTGTCCGGATCATCTAATACCAGACCATCTCTGTTACCCAGGATGTTGGTAGAAAACCATCCGTGTACACCCAGCGCTCTTGCCTGTAAGCCAGGAGCCAGGATTGTTTTCATTAAAGTCTGACCTGTTTTAAAGTCTTTACCGGCAATAGGCGTATTGGTTTCTTTGGCCAGTTCCACCAGAGCAGGAATATCTACCGTAAGGTTAGGAGCACCGTTTGCAAATGGTACACCCAATTTGATAGCTGCGTAAGCATAAATCATGCTGGGAGAAATATTAGGATCGTTGTCCTTCAATCCCTGCTCAAAAGCTGCCACAGAATTATGTACTTCAGAGGCTTCAAAGAATATTTCAGTAGAGCCACACCAAACCACTACTACGCGGTTTACATCGTTCGCCTCTTTAAAATTTTCAATATCGTCCATCACCTGCTTCGCCAAATCCCATTTGGTAGCGCCGGTTTTAATATAAGTACCATCCAGATTTTTTACAAAAGTTCTGTCGAACACAGCTTTCATAGGCTTAATAGCCTCCAGCTCGGGCTTAATGGCTTCCAGTAAAGAAGATTCCAGCACTTTTGCATGAACAGCAGCCTGGTACACATTGTCTTCATACAGGTCCCAGCCACCGAAAACAATGTCCTGCAGATTAGCCAAAGGCACAAAGTCCTTAATCAGCGGGTAGCGGCTCTCGGTTCTTTTACCCAAACGAATGTTACCCATTTGAGTTAAAGCGCCAATAGGCTTAGCTAAACCCTTGTTCACAGCAATCACCCCTGCCATAAACGTGGTAGCTACTGCACCCATGCCTGGCGTCAAAATGCCTAGTTTCCCTTCGGCTTTCTGAATTTGCTCTTTCATATTGTTGTTTGATTTATAGAATAACTAATATATAGACCCAAAATCTTTGCAAGCGAGGCAAAGATATACGTAACGTATAAGAATAACTTGTAACCACTAATACAATCCGGAACCGGCCCTGGCAGACCATCGCTGTAACAGCGTTAAAACAAAAGCCGCATAAGAGAGGTATGCCGGCTGCCTTACAAAAAAAATGAACACAGTAGTTCTTAAAGAAAGTCGTATTGCAGTGCCTGTATTCATCTGCAATACGACTGGTATTATAACTAACTATTAGTTAGCAGTATTCGCATGTTTAGTATCTGAAGTCAACTCCAGCCCTACCATTTTAGCTGCTTTAACCAGCTTTTCCACCGCTTCTTCAATCTGGCTGAAGGTATGGGTAGCCATCAGCGAGAAACGAATCAGCGTATCTTCCGGTGGAACGGCAGGAGATACAATCGGGTTCACAAACACACCATCTTCCTGTAATAACTTGGTGATCATGAAAGTTTTATCATTATCACGGATATATATTGGCAGAATCGGGCTTTCTGTTCTTCCCAGATCAAAACCAGCTTCCTGCAGCATTTTTTTAGCGTAATCTGTGTTTTTCCACAGATTATCAATGTGATGTGGCTCGCTTTCAATTAAATCCAGCGCAGCAATAACACTTGCAGCAGAAGCAGGGGTAATACTGGCACTGAATACCAGTGAACGTGCTCTGTGTCTGATATAATCAATAGTATCGTAATCTCCGGCAATGAAACCACCCAATGAAGCCAGTGACTTACTGAAGGTTCCCATAATCAGGTCCACATGCTCGTTTAATCCGAAATGAGAAGCAGTACCTGCACCTTTTTCGCCAATAACACCCAAACCGTGTGCATCATCTACCATGATGTTACAACCGTATTTGGTAGCCAGACGAACAATTTCAGGAAGCTTTACAATATCCCCTTCCATGCTGAAGACACCGTCAACTGCAATCATTTTCACCACATTCTCAGGCAGCTGGGCAAGTTTATGCTCCAGATCAGCCATATCATTGTGGCGGTATTTAATTACTTTAGAAAAAGACAACCTGCAACCGTCAATGATAGAAGCATGGTCATACTCATCCAATATAATATAGTCGTTACGACCGGTTACACAGCTTAAAACACCCAGATTTACCTGGAAACCCGTACTGAACACTGCCGCATCATCTTTTCCTACAAAACGGGCTAATCTTTTTTCGAGGGTTACATGAAGATCAAGAGTTCCGTTTAAAAACCTGGAACCGGCACAACCAGAGCCATATTTTTCTATCGCTTTCTGGCTGGCTTCTTTAATAGCAGGGTGATTAGTAAGACCTAAATAAGAATTGGAACCGAACATCAGTACCCTTTTCCCTTCAATCATTACCTCTGTATCCTGCGCTGATTCAATCGGGCGGAAATAAGGATACAAGCCTTTTTCTTTAATCATTGCGGCGTCTTTAAACAACGCAATCTTTTCTTTTAGATTTTTCTGCATTTAGCCTGTATTTCAATATGTTGTAAAACGTTTACAGGGAACGAATTTATTTCAGTTTGGTCGGAGAACGAAAAACAAAAATAACAGGATATTTAGAACAAAATGGCTATTTGTTCAAAAAAATTTAAAAAACGCCCGTTCTCAACATATTGCGAATGTTATATATTAATTAAGCTATTGTGTTTAAAAAAGAGGCGGCTGTAGAAACAACCGCCGTGAAATTATAACCAAATCCAACTGTAGAAGTTTATAGTTTGGGCAGGCTTCCGCCTCCCTGACTCACATCTTGTTTAATTTTTGTATTGATTATCCGGTACATCTTCCTCTTACATTCCTTGCTAACGTTGTTGCACTCAGCTAAGATGCACCGGACAACTTAAATCAATACCAATACTCATCCTTAATACCTTACATCCCTTCTTTCGATCTTATAACCCAACCTTATATCTCCAAATCTTAGAACCCAAACGTATCCGGGTCTAAAAACATATCTACAAATTTTTAATCCCGTTAAAGAGCACTTCCATATACCAATCAATCTGCGCCTCTAACTCTCCTAACCTGTTACCCAGTATAGCTGCAATTTCTACCCCGCGCTGGCTGCTTACCAATGTAAAAGCCAGCAGATCAAGCTCACTTTGCTTTAAACGGGAAAACTCTCCGGTAACCAACCCATACTGCAGAATGCTTTTTACAATATCCGTTTCTACGCTGTCAAATCCCTTTCTGATATTGCGTTCAATTTCGTTACAGTTCTGCACTTCACGCACAACCGCCTGATAAAGAACGCTTATTTTGGAAATCTCGTTAAACTTCACACGAACATAGGCTTCCATTTTAGCGGTAGCAGTGGGTTGCAAGGCAACCGCATCCTGAATACGTTTAAAAATGGCATCCTTTTCATGCTTCATTACCGCATCAAAAATCTCTTCCTTGCTTTTATAATAATAATAGAGGGTACTTTTTCCCTTGCCTACTGCACGCGCAATGTCCTCCATGGTGGTCTTATTCAGACCAAAATGACGGAAAAGCTTTCCTGCTTCCTGCAGCACTTCTGCTTTTATTATTTCATCTTTGGAGAGAAGCATAAATTTTTAGACCAAAAAGGTTTTGTGGTCCAAAAGTAAGAAGTTTTCACTCTACACCCAGCTTTTTTCTCATCTAAACTTTTTTTTAACACTTGCCGTTCATGTAAAAGCCCTTTTACAAACGTGTAAATGGAATAAATTCAGACAAACAATTGCTCATGAAATATTTTCTACTGGTTTGCGGATTATCCGGCACTATGGCCATGGCCCAAACCAGCTCTCCCACAAAACCGGGTGAGCCTAAAGCAGATTCTACCAAACAGGCAAAAAAGCCCTCTATCAGTGAAAAAGTGAAAAGCAGCCAAAAAAAAACAGGGCTCTTCACACTTTACCAGGATACTGCCACCGGAAGTGTGCAGCTTTACGTGCGTCGCGATCAGCTGGGTAAAGAGTTTATTTATCAAAGCTTTTCTGTTAATGGCCCCACTTCCCTGTTTTTAAACCAGGGCATGCACCGGACAACCAGTGTGTTTAAAATTGAAAAAGCGTTTGATAAACTGGAAATATCTGAGGTAAACACCAGTTTTTACTACAATAAAAACAATGCAGTCAGCAAAACGGCTAATGTAGACAAGCCTGAAGCAGTGGTAATTGCCGAGAAGATATCAGGTGAAGATTCTGTGGGATATCTTATTAATGCAGACGCGCTTTTTCTGAGCGACAAACTGGATGGTATTAAACCCGTTTTTCCACCCGGCCCCAGCACCATGTATGTTTTTAACCTGGGCATGCTTAACGGGCAAAAAAGTAAATACCAACAAATCAGGTCTTTCCCCGATAATACAGATGTGGTGGTAGACCTGGCTTATGATAACCCCAACAATATGGCTCCCAGTGGTGCAGACATTACCGATGGAAGATATGTACGGGTAAGAATGCAGCACAGCCTTATTGCCATGCCAGAGAATCAGTTCCTTCCCCGCAGGGATGACCCCAGGGTGGGCTATTTTATGGAAGAGGTTACAGATTTAACCAGCATCAGCCCCGTACCTTATAAAGATGCCATCCACCGCTGGAACCTGCAAAAGAAAAATCCCGGTGCTGCATTAAGTGAGCCGGTAGAACCCATTACCTACTGGGTAGAAAACACAACGCCGGTGGAATATCGTCAGGCAATTGTAGAAGCAGGTTTGAAATGGAACGAAGCTTTTGAAAAAGCAGGTTTCAAAAATGCTATTCAGATGAAGATTATGCCCGACACAGCCACCTGGGACCCTTCAGACATACATTATAATGTAATACGTTGGGTATCTTCTGCCCAACCTAACTATGGTGCTATCGGGCCCAGCTTTGTTAATCCTAAAACAGGTCAGATACTGGGAGCAGATATTACCGTAGAATGGTATTCCGGCAGCGCAACTCCTATTTTTGATGAACTGGTTAGCGCAGCGCCAGCGCCAGCGTTTCCGGTAGCAAGCCCTGAAACGACTCCTCATTCACACTTTACCTGCCAGCTGGCGCAGGAACTAAAAAACCAGTTCACTACCGGCCTTACTACGCTGGAAGCAGCGGGTGCAGGTGCAGAAGAAATAAAAGAGATGCACAGGCAGTTCCTTACTTATTTAATTATGCACGAAATGGGGCATACCCTGGGACTTAACCATAACATGAAGGCCAGCCAGATGCTCAGTCCGGCAGAATTGAATGATACCAGTATTACACGACGCATCGGCCTTATCGGCTCGGTGATGGACTATCCCGCTATTAACATTGCGCTGGACAGAAGCAAGCAGGGCGACTACTATACTACCAAAGCCGGCCCTTACGATTTATGGGCTATTGAATATGGTTACACGCCGTTCAACAGCGAAAGCGAAGAAAAAAGAGGCCTGCACACCATTTTATCCCGCAGCACAGATCCTAAATTAACGTTTGGTAACGATGGGGATGATATGCGTGCGCCCGGTAAAGCAATGGACCCACGCGTAAACATCAACGATCTCAGCAGCGATGCTATTGGCTATGCGGAGGAACGTTTTCAGCTGGTAAATAACCTGATGGGAAAAATTGTAGCCAAGTACAGCAAACCAGACCAGTCTTATGCTGAACTGAGAGCAAGATATAACACCCTGAATGCGCAACGTGCCAACATGATTGCCGCTGTAAGCAGATATATTGGCGGTGTATATGTTGACAGAAGTTTCCCCGACCAGAAATCGGCCAGCAAGCCTTTCACCCCTACGCCGGTTGCTACTCAAAAACGTGCTATTGCCGTTTTAAACAAATACGTGTTTGCGCCTGATGCTTTTAGTGCAGACGCGCAGGTGTTTCCCTATCTGCAGTATCAGAGAAGAGGCTTTAACCAGCCCAACGCCGGTGAAGACTTTAAAATAACCAGTGTATTTTTAAATATTCAGGTAAATGGAGCCTTAGCCCACATACTAAGTACACCAACTATGCAGCGTATTACCAACAGCCGGTTGTATGGCAACCAGTATAGCCTGGCTGATGTAATGACTGACCTTACTAAAGGCATTTTTGACGCGGATATGCAAACCAACGTAAATGTTTACAGACAGTACCTGCAGAATGCATTTGTAAAAGGGTTGGTGCAAATATCTTCGGACAATTCTCCTGTGGATGATGTATCTAAAGCAGCTGCGAGATTCACGCTGAAGAAAATAAAAACCAAACTGGGCTCAGCAGTATCTTCTAATGAAGAAACCAAGGCTCATCGAAACAACCTCGTTTTTCTTATAGACAATGCGCTTACAATTAAGTAGTAAAATTAAAAGAGGGTTTCTGATACAGAAACCCTCTTTTTTTGCCTATAAAAGAAAAAGCCCCTCTGTAGAAACAAAAGGGCGTCTTCGATTGCTTGCCATATGAAAATTCTTGAAATATCTTATTTCTGTTACTTACAGGGTGCAAATGTATAAACTACACAACTCCTACTGCTCCGCACTACGTTAAGTAAATAATAATTTAAGCTGAGGAAAGGTACCCGTTCGTATTTTGAGACTACAAATATCAAATCACTCGCTCTATGACACAAAATAAACGCTTTTAGAGATATAAACAATGATATATTTTTTAATTTAATACATCAAAATTAGCCTCTTAAAATACTGAGCCACTATAAAACGAATTGATTTTTAAGCAATTAAAGCTACATAGGCCTCCAGAGCTTTTTCAAGGCAGTCCATAGCAGAACTTATATCATTTTCATTTAATACATATGCTAATCGTACTTCCTGCTTTCCCAAACCCGCTGTTCCATAAAAACCGGTAGCAGGTGCCAGCATCACTGTTCGATTATTATAGTTAAATTCTTCCAGCAGCCATTGACAAAACTTATCTGCATCATCAATAGGCAGTTTGGCCATCGCATAAAACGCTCCGCCCGGGTTAGGACAGAATACACCTGGCATGGCGTTTAATCTTTTCACCAGCAAATCGCGACGCGACTGATACAATGCTTTTGTAGCATCAAAATAGTCAGCAGGCAAATCTACTGCTGCCTCACCTGCAATCTGCGCAAAGCTGGGAGGGCTTAATCTGGCTTGTGCAAATTTCATTGCAGCCTGTATCAGCTCATTGTTCCTCGTAACAAAAGCGCCAATCCGGCCTCCACAAGCGCTATAGCGCTTACTAATAGTATCTACCAGAACAATATTATCGTCTACTCCTTCCAGCTGCATGGCACTGAAGTGGGTACCAGTGTAACAAAACTCGCGGTAGGCTTCATCAGAAAATAAATACAGATTATGACGGAGAATAATCTCTTTCAGTACCTCCATTTCTTCCCTGCTATATAAATACCCGGTTGGATTATTGGGGTTACAGATAATAATAGCTTTGGTGCGTGGCGTAATAGCTTTTTCAAATTCAGCTATCGGAGGCAGGGCAAAACCATCTTCAATAGATGCAGTAATAGGCACCACTTTAACACCGGCTTCTACAGCAAAACCATTGTAGTTGGCATAAAACGGCTCGGGAATAATTACCTCGTCACCCGCGTCAAGGCAGGCCATAAAAGCAAATAAAATAGCCTCCGACCCTCCGGTGGTTACTATAATCTGGTTGTGATTTACATTCACACCTACCTGGCTGTAATATTGAACCAGTTTTTTGCGATAGCTTTCGTTACCGGCGCTATGGCTGTATTCCAGTATTTTAAAATCTGAATGCCGCACCGCATCCAGTACCGTTTTTGGTGTTTCAATATCCGGTTGCCCGATATTAAGATGAAAAACTTTTACCCCTCTTTTCTTTGCAGCGTCTGCAAAAGGTACCAGTTTTCTAATAGGAGACGCAGGCATTTCCTGTCCTCGTTTGCTAATACTTAAGTGTGCCATGGCGCAAACCTACGCGAATCGCCTAATTTATCAAACGTTTGTATAGATCATTTTAGCCAAACCAGTCACAAAAAAAGCGGGAAACAGCTGCCTGTTTCCCGCTTTACTTAATTATATATAACTCTTAAGTCTTATTTACTTTTCTTAGGAACCACTTCACCGTCAATAGTTAACAGGAAAGGCTGTTGAACACTTGCTACTTTAACGTGTACATTCTTGGTAAACTTACCAGGGCTGGCAGCGTTATAGGTAACTTTAATAGCACCGGTTTGTCCTTTTAAGATAGGAGTTTTAGGATATTCCGGAGTGGTGCAGCCGCACTCTGCAGTTGCAGTTTCAATAATTACCGGTTTATCGCTGGTGTTAGTAAAGCTAAAAGTAGTGGTAACAGGAATGCTTTGAGGAACCTGACCAAAAGAATGTTTGGTAGCCTCAAATTTAACCGGAGTTTCAGGAGCTTGCGCAAAAACATTGATACCAATCAGGAAACTCGCCAGGAATAACAACTTTTTCATAAATCTCTATTTGGTTTTATTTGGGGTATTTTGTACTGTTTCTTTAAATGTATCACCATGAAACTTAAGCTGCTGGCTTAGGCCGCCGGAGAAAAACACGGTAACATATTTTTCAAAATGACCGTCGGTATAACCATTAAAGCCTAATGTAATTTTAAAGCTCTGCCCGGCAGCATAAGGCCCGGCCTGCCATTTTGGAGTAGTACAGCCACATTGCGTTTGTACATTCTCTATTTTAACAGAGTCTTTGCTGATATTAGTCATAACAACATCAAACTCAACGGGTTTTCCATAAGGAATTTTGCCCAGATCGTGATCTGTTTCCTTAAAATTGAGCACCCGGGTTATATCAGGAGCCTGAGTAGATGCAGATGGGTTCTGTGCTTTTACGCTGCTAAAAGCCAAAAAAGCTGCCACACAAAAGACAAATCTTCTCATATATGAGCAAATTTTATTTTTTACAAAGATAAAGTTAGAGATAAACTTCATTCATTTGCACAAGATGTTACAATTTAGTTGATTGTTAATTTATTTTTGCTGCATGAACAATACGTCTGCAAACATCGAAATGAGCAATTACATGCTCTCGTATGAAGGATTCAGAGCAGAGGTGCTGAACGATTATAAGGTTGCACTGGAAAGTCGCGAGGCCAGTTTACTGGGTCGCCGTGAAGTACTTACCGGTAAAGCTAAGTTTGGCATTTTTGGTGATGGGAAGGAACTGGCACAGGTAGCAATGGGCAAGTTTTTCCAACCTGGTGACTACAGGGCTGGTTACTACCGTGACCAGACTTTTATGTTTGCAACAGGACTGGCTACTGTGGAGCAGTTTTTTGCCCAGTTGTATGCCGATCCCGATCTGGAAAGAGAACCATTCAGCATGGGCCGCCAGATGAACGGGCACTTTGCCACTCCTAACGTAGATGCTTCAGGCGAATGGGTAGATCTTGCCAATCAACGCAATATATCGTCCGATATATCCCCTACCGCTGCTCAGATGCCACGTGCACTGGGCTTAGCTTTTGCCTCTACCCTATTCAGAAATTCACCTGTATTACAGCAGTTTGATAACCTTTCTACCAACGGAAATGAAGTTTGCTTTTGTACTATAGGCGATGCTTCTACCAGCGAAGGACATTTCTGGGAAACGGTAAATGCCGCCGGTGTGCTTCAGGTTCCGCTGGCTATTTTTATCTGGGATGATGGCTACGGCATTTCTGTACCCCGCGAATATCAAACCACCAAGGGCTCCATTTCCGCTGCCCTGAAAGGTTTTGAGAAGAAAGAAGATACCAATGGCATCGACATTTACCGCGTAAAAGGCTGGGATTATGCCGGCATGTGCGAGGTTTTTGAATCAGGCCTGCAGAAAATACGCGATACACACACTCCTGCAGTTTTCCATGTAGAAGAAATCACACAGCCCCAGGGCCATTCTACTTCCGGCAGCCACGAGCGTTATAAATCTACCGAGCGTCTGGAATGGGAAAAAGAATGGGATTGTATCAAACAAATGCGCGAGTTCATTATTGAAAACGGGCTTGGTGACGAGGAAGAGCTGACCGTTATTGAAGAGAATGCTAAAAAGTATGTACGTGACTGCAAAAACAGAGCCTGGGAAAAATACCTGGTTCCCATTAAAGAGCAGGTAAATGAAGTAACCGGCCTAATTAAGAATACCGTAGTTAACGATATAGAAGCACACGGCCGCCTTCAGCAACTGGCAAAGGATCTGGAAACCAATCGTGAGCCACTGCGGAGAGACATTATGCGCACCCTGTCTCAGGCAGTGGAAATAGCAGGTGCCTCTCCTTCTGCAGGCGATTTAAAAGCATACCGCAGTGAACTGAAAAAGCTGAACAAACAGCTTTATAATACATTGCTCTATAACGAAGGTCCTAAAAGTGCTTTACACGTTGCAGGCAACGCAGCTACTTATGGCAATAACAGCCCTTCGGTAAATGGCTACGAAATACTGAATAAGTATTTTGACCAGTTATTCAGCGCCAACCCTAAAGTGGTTGCATTTGGTGAAGATGTAGGCAATATTGGCGATGTTAACCAGGGCTTTGCCGGCTTACAGGAAAAGCATGGCGTTGAGCGCATATTCGATACCGGCATCCGCGAACTTACCATTATGGGGCAGGGCATTGGCCTGGCTTTACGTGGCCTGCGTCCGATAGCTGAAATACAATATCTGGATTATCTGTTGTATGGTCTGGAGCCTTTGAGTGATGATGTAGCTTCTTTACATTACCGTACAGGTGGTCAGCAAAGCTGCCCTTTGATTGTACGCACGCGCGGCCATCGCTTAGAGGGCATCTGGCACAGTGGCTCGCCCATGGGCATGATCATTAACTCCCTCCGTGGCATGTATGTATGTGTGCCCCGTAACATGGTTCAGGCAATAGGTATGTACAATACCTTATTGCAAAGCAATGATCCGGCTATTATGATCGAGTGCCTGAACGGATATCGTTTAAAAGAGCGCATGCCGGAAAACCTGCTGGACTTTACAGTGCCACTGGGTATTCCTGAGGTAGTAAGAGAAGGTACAGATATTACGGTAGTTTCCTACGGCGCCACATTAAGAATTGTGCAGGAAGCTGGTGTAAGACTGGCTGCATTAGGTATAGACATTGAAATTATCGACGTACAAACCTTACTTCCTTTCGATATTAACCACAGTATTTTTGCATCGCTGAAAAAAACCAACCGCATTCTTTTTGTAGATGAAGATGTACCAGGTGGCGCAGCTGCATATATGTTTAATAAAGTAATGGAAGAACAGGGAGGATATAAATGGCTGGATGTGGCGCCACGCACCATTACCGGTCAGGCTCATCGTCCTGCCTACGGCAGCGATGGCGATTATTTCAGCAAGCCCAATACAGAAGATGTAATTGAGGTAATACAGGAAATGATGAGCGAATAATCATGCTTCAGAATATTATATAAAATAAAGCCCCCGATAAGCATGTACTTATCGGGGGCTTTATTTTTGTTGTATAGCTTAGATAGCGTTACTGAGCATCCATGGTCATAATATCTCTGTCAAACAGGTATAAACCACTTTTGTCATCACCAATCATTTCCAGTTTGTCATTACACTCTCTGGCCAGTCTTTCTTCTTCAATCTGCTCGTTTACGTACCACTGTAAAAAGTTATGAGTAGCGTAATCTTTTTCTTTCAAACAAAGATCTACCAGGTCGTTAATGCTGCTGCTCACTTTTAATTCATGTTCCATCAGCTGCTCAAAAGCCTTCTTCAACGAAACAAAAGTAAGTACGGGCTGCGCCAGTGCAGGTACTACTGCAAAACCGCCACGCTCGTTAATATAATGGATCAGCTTAAGCATGTGCTGTCTTTCTTCTTCACTGTGTCTGAAAAAGAATTGGGTAACCCCTTTTAAGCCTGGTTGAATTTCGGCCCAGCTTGCCATGGCAAGGTATGCTTGTGAAGACTGTGCTTCCATAAACACCTGGTCATTCAGTGCTTCCTGTACGGTTTTAGATAGCATAATATTCTAATTTGGGTAAATATGTAGCTGAAATTACAGTTTTTTAGTCACCTTATTATCAGGCGTTTAATAGAAACTGCAATCTTTCTTTCACGGCATCCGTTCCGGGTATCATAGCCGCCTCAAGAGCAGTATTAATAGGTACCGCAGGTAAATTTAACGCCCCTTGCACCTCTACCGGCACGTCCAGGCTGGTAAAACAAGCTTTACTTATTCTATACGCAAGCGCTTCGGCAAAAGAATTATTCTGAGGCTCCTCTGTAAGCACCAGGCAGCGGCCGTGTTTTTTAACCGTCTCAAATACCAGTGCTTCATCCAGTGGAAATAAACTACGTAAGTCTACAATTTCTACCTGGCAGGCAAAATCGGCAGATGCGGCTTTTGCTTTATACACCCCCATGCCCCAGGTAATTACACATAAAGATTCCCCGGCTGCTATTCTTTTAGAACTGGCTTTTTGGGTAACAGCCGCTTTGCCTAAGGGTAGAATATAATCTTTATCCGGTTCTATGGTTTTTGCACCATCTGTTCCGGGCACTTTGCTCCAGTACAAACCTTTGTGCTCCAGTATCACTACCGGGTTAGGATCGTAAAAAGCAGCTTTCATCAACCCCTTCATATCAGCCGCGTTGGAAGGGTATACCACCTTAATACCTTTAATAGATAACAGCGTGGTTTCAATGCTTCCGCTATGGTAAGGCCCACCTCCGCCATAAGCACCTGTAGGAACCCGCAATACCATAGGTATGGGGAATTTGCCGGCAGACAGGTAGGACGATTTAGATACCTCTGTTACCAGTTGGTTCAGCCCCGGGTAAATGTAGTCGGCAAACTGCACTTCCACAATCGGCTTTAACCCCAGGGCAGCCATGCCTATGGTAGAACCAATAATATACGCTTCCTGTATAGCTGTATTAAACACACGCTTCTCACCAAACTTATCACCCAATGTAGCCGCCTCTCTGAATACCCCTCCCAGTCTTTTGCCTACATCCTGTCCGTATAACAAACTTTCCGGATGCGCGGCCATTATCTCTTCAATCGCATGCAGAGCGGCATCCACCATCATCACCCGTTCTTTCCCTTCGGGCGCTCTTACTCCTTTCTCTTCCGTAACCGGCGTTGGGGCAAAAACAAACTCCGTAACAGTTTCGGGTGCGGGGTCCGCTGCCGCAACTGCCCGTGCAAAAGAGTCATTTACGGTGTCGTTAATATCCTGATTAATCTGTGCAATCCCCTCATTGCTGTAACCATGCATCAGCATCAGCTGATGTAGCGGAGGATAGGGATCTTGTTTTGTATGCTGCCCCAGATTTTCTTTAGAGCGGTAGGTTTCTTTTCTAACCCCGCTGGTATGATGTCCCAGCAGTGGCACGGTAGCATGCACCAGCAATGGCTTTCGCTTATGCCTTACAAACGAAACCGCTTGTTGCATAGCTATATAACAACCAATAAAATCACTGCCATCTACCTGCATTTTATGCAGGCCCTTAAAACCATCTGCGTATTCATACGCATTCATGGCTCTGGCTTCTGCCGCGGTAACGCTTATGCCCCATTGATTATCCTGAACCAGATACAAAATTGGCAACTGTTTCAAGGCAGCAAATTGCAGGGCTTCACTTACTTCCCCTTCAGTAACACTGTTATCTCCCAGAGAGCACACCACAATAGGCTGCTCTCCTCCCGGCCCTTTCTGTAAATACAATGCATGCGTTTCTTCCAGAAAGCGCATACCCTGTGCAACGCCTGTGGTAGGAATAGCCTGCATACCGGTAGCACTGCTCTGATGAATGATTGCCGGCCTGCCGTTACCCCGCTTATTATTCGGATGGCAGTAGTAAGACCGGCCACCGGAAAACGGATCATCTGCCTTTGCCATCAGCTGCAGCATCAACTCGTAAGGTGTAAACCCCATGGTAAGCAGCATACTGTCGTCCCGGTAGTATGGACTAACAAAGTCACAGGGTAGCAATTGCAACCCTGTAGCTATCTGGATAGCTTCATGACCTCTGGATGTGGAATGAACATACTTGCACGTAGCACGATTGTTCTCATACAAATCGCCCATGGCCCGGGCTGTAGTCATAATTTCGTACGCCCTGGCTATTTCGTTAACTGCAAGCATGTTTTACTATATCTCAATTTATTTAACCTCCAATTCAAATAATCTTTCTTTCTCAAAATATCCTTCCAGTACATCCCCCACCACGCACTCACCTACACCTGCCGGTGTGCCTGTGAATACAATGTCGCCAATATTCAGCGAAAAGTACTGCGATATATGCGAAATGATGGTATCAAACGAAAAAATCATATCAGAACTTCTTCCCTGTTGTGCCAATTCGCCATTCAGCAACAAAGAAAAGTTAATAGCACCTTTAAAAATTTCGGGTACCGCCGGAATCCATTTACCAACTACAGCAGAGTTATCCCAGGCCTTGGCTTTTTCCCAGGGCAGTCCTTTCCGCTTCAGTTCGTTCTGTAAGTCTCTGGCTGTAAAATCAATACCAACAGTAATAGCGTCATAATAACGGTGGGCGTAGCGTTCCTGTATATACTTTCCATTCTTGGAAATTCTTAATACCAGTTCAGCTTCGTAATGCAATTCGTTAGAAAACTCCGGGTAATAAAAAGGAGTGTGTGGTTGCAGCAATGCACTTTTAGGCTTTAGAAAAATAACGGGGTCCTCTGGAATGTCATTTTTCAATTCCCGGGCATGCTCAACATAATTTCTGCCAACGCAAAAGATTTTCATAGATAAAATTTTAGTCTACGGTAACACAGCCTCAAACGTGCCTTATGTGGTACTGCATCAGGCACTCCGCCGGTTACCTGCATTATATTTACGCTAATTTACTGTTAATCAGTTATCTTTCTATTCAAACATTAAATTATTCGCCTGGTTCATTGTTTTTTCCAATCCTATAGTAGCTATCTGCTCAATAATAGTAACACAAGCCTCTATTTTCTTTTGTATAACAGGCAATTCAGCAGAAAGCCATTTTCCCAGTACAAAATCGGCCTGCATACCCTTTGGGTAATCGTTTCCTATCCCAAACCGCAGCTTAGGATATTTATCCGTGCCCAGCACCAACTGTATATCTTTCAATCCGTTATGTCCCGCATCGCTGCCACTTGGCCTTACCCTTAACTTACTTATTGGCAACGCCAGGTCATCCACAATAGTTAAAGTATTTTCGGGCGTAAGCTTTTCTTTATCCATCCAGTACTTAAATGCTTTCCCGCTAAGGTTCATATAAGTGGTGGGCTTTATACAAACAAAAATTCTGCCTTTCCACCGCACTTCTGCAATCTCTGCCAGGCGGTCAACTTTAAAATTGCCGCCGTGTTTCTGCACAAACGCATCCACCACATCAAAGCCAATATTATGTCTTGTATGGGCGTATTCAGCCCCAATATTTCCCAACCCTACAATAAGGTATTTGCTCATGTTTCAGTTAAATCCTCGCAAAATTAGTACATTTACTGTCGTTTTTATGATCAATGTTCCCCCCGTGTCTGCTGCTGTATCCCTGTTTAAAAGAATAACAAACAGTGGTATCAGTGAAGATATGCCCTTTGATGAGGTAAAGCGAACACGGCTGATCAACCTATGTATCCTTAGTTGCATGCCTATCTGCAGCAGCTTTTCGCTGGTCAACTTTCTTCAGCACAAATACACACTGGCCCTTATCTGTTTTATCGTATTTGTGGGCGGTGTTTCTATCCTTTACATTAATTACAAGAGAAAGTTTTACCTGGCCAGGCTCATTCTTATTTCAGGCAGTACCATTCTGTTCACGTCTTCTGCCATGCTTTACCGTAACGGTGCCGAGCATTATCTTCTGCTAAACATTGTACTGGCGTTAATTCTTTTCAATAACAAATGGTTTATATATGCTTTCAGTGCCGTAAATGCAGGGCTGTATCTATTGGTGTACTTTACCATAAGCAGGCATATAGAAATTGAAATAATTACCGGCTGGCGTGCATGTATGAACATAGGCATGATGCTTATTTTATTTATTGTATCACTCAACTACTTTAGAAAAGAACATATAAACTATCAGCAACAGATTGAAGAAAAACACCGCGAACTATACGTACAACAGCTACAGCTGATGGATCAGAAAGATGTACTGGAAAAAAACAACAGATCGCTGGAAATACTGAATCAATCCAAAGAAAAACTCTTCTCCATTATTGCACATGATATGACATCGCCATTGGGTAACCTTCGGGGTTCGCTTAATCTGGTGCAGTATAACATGATGAGTGCGGAAGAGTTTACAGATATATCCTCATTGCTTATTCAGCAGGTAGAAAGCCTGGAAGGCAGTCTCTCTAATCTGTTGCACTGGAGCCGGTCGCAGTTAAACGGCATTTCAGTGCAATCCAGTGTGTTTGCAGTAATGCCGCTTATAACCGAGCAAATCAATCTTTTCAGTCCTGTCATTACTAAAAAGGACCTACGGGTAGTGAATAACATACAACACCATGTATCCTGCCGGGCCGATACAGATCATTTCAAAATCATCTTCCGTAACCTGCTTACCAATGCTATTAAGTTCAGTACACCGGGTACCGGCATTCATATTTATAGCAGCAAAGAAAATGGCTTTGTATTAATCTCTATTGCCGATGAGGGAGCGGGAATAGCGTCAGAACAACTGCAATTACTAACAGCAGGCAGAATAAATGTGTCAACCCGCGGCACGCAAAACGAAAAGGGCACCGGCATGGGATTACTGCTTTGCAAAGAGTTTGTTGAAAAAAATCATGGCAGGTTAATTATAAAGCCCAACTATCCAACAGGCAGTGTATTTACTATTGCACTTCCTGCCGATACAGTAAGTGCATAAAAAAGCCCCGCTTTTGTAAACGGGGCTCTCTATTCTGAATGTCAGAAAAATTACTTTTTCTTGTCATCTTTCGCTGCTGCTGCTTCTTCCTGCTTCAGCTGACGGGTCATCACTACAGATGCAACCGGAATACGTGGTGAGTTCATGATTTCCATGTTCTCAGCTTTCACGTCTTCAACGCGAATGTTACCGTTCAGGTCCAGAGTGGTAATATCTACTTCGATATTTTCTCTCAGGAACTTAGGTAAAACTTTTACTTTAACAGCCTTTACTTTGGTAACCAGTTTACCACCAGCTTTAACACCTACAGAAGTTCCTACAAACTTCAGTGGCAGTGTAGCAACAACAGGCTTGTCACCTACCAGCTCCAGTAAATCTACGTGGATCAGGCTGTCGTTAACTTTGTCAAACTGCAGGTCTTTCAGAATACACTGATAAGTTTTGCCATCCAGTTTCACTTCAGCCAGTTGAAATTCACCGGTATACACCAGAGGCTTGAAAGCCTTGGCAGAGGCAGTAAAGTTTACCTCTTTGGCACCCCCGTAAATTACACCTGGCACTAATTCCTGAGAGCGCAGTTGGCGGGTGGCTTTTTTGCCAAATTCGGTCCTCAGTTGTCCTTCGATTGTAATCGTTTTCATTTATTATGGTTTTTAATACACTACGTTGTGCTATTTCTTCCGCTGCGAATGAATAAAGAGGCTGGTTATGCTCTTGTTTTCGTATGCGTTTCTGATAGCTATTGCAAACAAATCAGCCACACTTAATGATCTGATCCGGCTGCTTTCCTGTTTCAATGGTATGGTATCGCAAACAATCAGTTCTTCCAGCACACTGTTTTCGATGTTCTCGTATGCTTTACCACTTAAAATAGGATGGGTACACAAAGCGCGAACACTTCTGGCTCCCTTTTCTTTCAGCAATCCTGCTGCTTTTGCAAGGGTACCACCTGTATCGCAGATATCATCTACCAGAACAATATCCCTGTCTTTCACCTCTCCTATTACCACCATGCTGGCAATCTCATTCGCCCTTTTACGGTGCTTATCGCATATTACCATTTCTGCATTAAAATAGCTGGCTATTTCACGCACCCTGTTGGTACTACCCACGTCAGGGGCCGCAAAGGTAAGGTTTTCCAGCTTTAACTGCTCAATGTAAGGGATAAAAATGGCAGAGCTGTCCAGATGATCTACCGGAATTTCGAAGAAAGCCTGAATCTGAGGGGCATGTAAGTCCATGGTAATCACCCTGTCTGCACCTGCCGCCTCCAGTAAAGTGGCTACCAGTTTAGACCCGATGGCTACCCGGGGTTTGTCTTTCCGGTCCTGCCGCGAAAAACCGTAGTAAGGTAATACCGCTACAATTTTATAGGCGCTGGCTCTTTTAGCCGCATCTATCATAAGCAGCAGCTCCATCAGATTATCAGTAGGTGCAAATGTGCTTTGAATTAAAAACACATAATCTCCCCTGATGCTTTCAAGGAAAACCGGCTGAAACTCGCCGTCGCTAAACTTCTGAATATTGATTTTGCCTAAAGGAGCGCCAAACTTTTTGGCTATTTTCTCCGCAAGGTGCTGCGATCCTGTGCCTGAAAAGATCTTGACCGATGGATTCATAACTAAACAATGAGCGGCGAAGATAAAAATTCAGAGGGATATTGTATCTTGGGTATAAATAAATTTGTCTATGACAAGCACCGCTATCAAACACTGGGCTGTAGATGACCGCCCCAGAGAAAAATTGCTGTACAAAGGCACCAGCCATCTTAGCAATTCAGAATTGATAGCAGTACTTATTAATAACGGTACCCGGCAAAAAAGTGCTGTTATGCTTGCTCAGGAACTACTTTCTGCACTTAATAACGACTTAAATAAGCTAAGCCGGCTTTCTGTAAAAGATATATTGAATTTAAATATAAAAGGCATCGGCCCTGCCAAAGCAGTTTCTATTAGTGCAGCTATTGAACTGGGGCTTCGCCGTGATGCCAGTTATTCGAAAAGAAAAGCTGTAAGCAGCAGCCGGAATGCTGCCGATTATGTGCGTCCGTTACTTCAATTTAAAAAGCAGGAACAGTTTGCAGTTCTTTTTCTAAACCAGGGCAACCGGGTAACGCACTTTCAAATTGTAAGTGAGGGTGGCATTACCAGTACGGTGGCAGACCCGCGTATTATTTTAAAAATAGCACTGGCCCATGATGCTGTACAAATGATTCTTTGCCATAACCACCCCAGCGGTTGCCTTACACCCAGCAAGGCCGATATTGCACTCACCCAAAAAATAAAAACAGCCGCCCTCACTTTAGACATACAGGTGGTTGACCATATCATTGTAAGTGAGGAGGGCTATTATAGCTTTGCAGATAACGATCTGCTGTAAAGGAATGTATTTAAGCCTGAGCTGTAGGACCGCCAAAATTCATAGGAATGTCAAACTGATCCAGATCTTTAATGTCACCATTGGCAGCTTCGTATCTTTCTACGTTCTCCTGTAAAGCACGCATAAATTTCTTTGCATGCATAGGCGTGAAAATAATACGCGACTTCACCCGGCTTTTAGGCGTACCAGGCATTACACTTACAAAGTCCATAACAAATTCTGCATGGCTGTGCGTAATAATAGCAAGGTTGGCATAAGTGCCTTCTGCAATTTCTTCACTTATTTCAATATTGAGCTGATTCTGTTGCTGATCGGACATGATGAATATCTGTTTTGGCAAATGTAGCGATAAACTAAAAAGTGAAATAAAAATCCCCTGGCGTTTTGCACCAGGGGATTTTATCATTGTATTCCGGTTTACAGCTAATTTTTTATAGGAGCAGACCCGGTAAGTGCCCCATTAAAATCTAATTCATTCTGTGGCACATCCCAATAGTCCAGATAATTGTAATCAAGTGTACACGGAAGTGGTTGCGGATTGGTAGTATTGGTGTAAGAGCCAGGCACCAATACAATACCTCCTTTTCTGCCACCACCTGCCGATACAGGAGCAGTTACCCCCCAGCGGCGGGCATCATAAAAAGCAACACCCCGTAAAAACAAACCACCACGTCTTTCAAGTCTCAGCTCTTCCAGTGCTGCTGTCAGCGCCAGGCCTGTTCCCTGAACATGTGCAAGACCGGAAGCCTGAAAATCTCTCACTTCATCAATCAACCCCAGCCCTGCCTCAATATTTCCGTTTCGTATACCATATTCCGCCAGCATTAAAGCATTTTCTTCCCAACTGCAACCAATAGGCACAGTTCCCTGGTTGTCGTTGGTAGCATAAAGCCCTCCCGCCTCAATAGGCACCACTGCCCAGCGGGTTCCAAACTGAAGCCCCCTGCCTCTTGGGTTAACCTGCCAGTTGCCGGTAGCCATAACTTCAAACCCTTTGGCCAAACGCGCGTCAGTGGGTTTGTAGTCCTGCACCAGCCTCTCAGAAACAAAAGTAAATGCCTGTGCTTCGCCTACTAATGTATAGGGATGAAAGAATGCAGCAGTAAGGTCGTTGGTGGAGTTAGGATCCATACCAAACCGGAACGTATAATCTGTTTTCAGTAAACCTTTATTAGCATTAGTTTGAACCGCCGTCCAATCTGCCGCCGTCATAGCAGCCACTTTTTTATTTACCAGTATGTTCCGTGCTTTATAACTGTATATCTGACGGGCCCACATCTGCGGCGTCACAATCTGATCGTTACGGTTAAAGCTGGGTACAATAGCCGTCATCATGGCATTGTAAGTCTCATTTACCGTAAGCCCGTTCAGAAGCGTTAAACAAGACTCGAAGTTTTTATCAGCCTCAGCAATAATGGCATTACGATCAACAAAATTACCGTTGGTAGTGCTATTGGCATCATTATTAATAACACCTGCCAAATACATAGAACCTATTCTGGAATAAGCAAAGCCTTTCCACCAATATGCCCATGCCTTTAAAGTATTTCTTTTAGTGGCTGCATCACCGGTAAACTGCAAAGCGCTATTCTCTAACGCACTCAACAGCAGATTAGCCTGCACATTCATAAAATAACATACATTCCACTCGTACATAAAGGAGTTTATTTCTCCTGCCTGGCGGCTGTTAGTGCTCTGCAGCTGCTCTTTCAGCGTTTTTCCAAGCGGATTGCGTACTGCTGTGCCATTGGGAAGCGTAATCTGATCAACCTGCCCCACATACCTCCAACCCCAGTTACCATAAGGGCTGAAAATTTCATCACCAAGAATACTATGGTTTGTTTGTACCATTACCATAATATTAGACTCTCCTGCACTGGGCACATCTGCTATCCATTTTTGAAAAATGCCTAATGCAAAAGCCTGCACGCCATCCTCAGTTGTTAACGATTCTGGCGTTGGATCATTCGGGTTAATCTGATTAAGTGATGTTTTTTTACATGCAAACAAAACCAAGCCGCAACACGCGATACTATATAAAATAAAACGTTTCATAAAATTGATTTGTAAGTTTAAAAGCCAACGTTAACGCCCAGCTGCCATGATCTCAGGTTGGGTATACCAAAGTAATCAACACCTTTAAAAGCCCCTACGCCTACGGTTGAATTTCCCTGCGAATCTACTGCCGTGGTGTTTTCCGGATCAAGGCCCTTGTATTTAGTGAAAGTAAGCAGGTTTCTTCCTGCAACGGTGATAGCCAGCGTTTTAAACCAGGAAACATTTAACGCACTTGTTAAATCATACGTAATGGAAAGGTTTCGCAACCGCACAAACGAACCGTCTTCTACAAACCACGAACTGGGTTGTACGTTATTATAAAGACTGTTGTAGTATTGTACAAACGCGCCACTTTTTTCGCCAATAGTAACCGCCTCATCAAAATCTTTCGACAATCTGTCTCTGTACAACCATTGTCTGGTCATGTTGTAAATTTTGTTACCATGCGTCCAGTCAAACTGAAATGAAACATTCCAGTTCTTAAACAGGGTGAAATTGTTAATTAAAGATGCAGTAAAATTAGGATAGGCGCTACCAGCTGCTGACTGGTCATCAGCAGAAGTCATAAACACCGTATTAGTTCTTTTATCTACTACCATTCCATTGGTAATGGTGTAGTTAACAGCCTGTGATGGATCTATATATCTGGTTTTGCCATCGGCCATCAGTTGATCTATGCTATGCAAGGGTGAAACACCATAAAAAATACCCAGATTTTCTCCTTCTTTAATAGCAAACTGACCACTGATTACGTCCTGATTGTTGGCAATGCTTACTACTTTGGTTCTGGTAAATCCAAAACGGGCACCGAGATTCCATACAACATTTTTAGCACTATACATCGTGGCATCTAAAGACAAATCAACCCCATGCGATTCCAGCGTACTCAGGTTATCTGTTAAACTAGCATAACCCGTAGAAGGTGCCACATCTGCATTCTGTATAACATCTTTCGATTTTCTGGTCCAGTAAGTTCCGTTCAGACTAAGCCGGCTAAACCAGTCGCCTTTGAAAGGTTGTAACACTACATCTGTACCAATTTCCAGTTCCTGCGAAATCTGCACACGGAGATTAGCATTTCTGCCTCTTGTTGGAATAGATAGCCCCGTGCCGCTACCCAATGGAGTTACATCAAAAGTAACCTGTCTGTCGTACCTGTTTGGCTGTATACCTGCTTTGGCCCAGGCAGCCCTGAGTTTCCATTCCTGTAAAATATTCTTATTGGTCATTAACTCCGACGGACGGAAGAATACCGTACCACGTGGAAAATTAAAAGCTTTGGATGCTCCTCCAAATTCAGAAGAGTAGTCAGATCTGAAACCCGCTGATACACCAGCCAGGTTGCCAAATTCAATGCTCTGGTTAAGTAACCAGCCATAAGTTACAAACGCTGTTGACCTATCACCACTGGTTTTTGTGGTAGATACGTTCACATTGTAAGGAGGATAAGTTGGCAATCCGGTGCCAAAAGCAAATAATTCTTTATCATCTTCCCTTCTGTAATCGTAAGCAACCTGCGTAACAGTTTTAATAGGAATATTCAAATGAAAATCATTCTGAAAATCTGTTCTCAAAAAAAGGCTGGCAATAGAATTCTGAATGGAGTTTCTGTTTGAGCTTTTTTCTACCGAGCCACTTTTGCTACCTCCTCTTATATTACCCCAGAACAAAGCACTCTGGTCGTCTCCGGTTTGGTTTTTATAATAGTCCAGTCCTTCAATGGTTTTATAGTCAATGCCATATTTATAATCTAACTCTACAAAGCGTGGAAACCGGTAGTTCACGTTTAAGTTCTGCACCAGGCGAACAGTTTTATCGTTTCTTACATGCCAGTCTCTTTCAGAAAGAGAGTTAATCTGATTTTCATTTTTGGGCTGGAGAATATGACGGCCTAACGAATCCTTTCTTTCAAAATCTATCCATTTCCAGGCGTTCACCACTGCAAAGCGGTTACCGGATAACAAATCTTCTGTAGTATAAATAACCTGTGTAATATTTCTTACTGTAAAACCTTTAAATGGCTCAAATCCCAGATTTACACCAAGGTTGGTTCTTCTGAAGTTATTACTGAATACATCCTGCTGATCAAGACGCGCCACATTAAAAGAATAGTCGCTGTTAGCAGAGCCACCAGACATGGTTAATGAATGCGTATAAGTAATTGCCTTGCGAAAAGCCTGATCCAGGTGATCATACAAAGGCAATCCCGAATAGTTTTTATCGTTTTTGGAATCCACAGTTAAATCTTCCTGTGGGTCGGGCCAATAGCCGGTAGCATCCGGGGCCAGTACATCGCCGTTATTATCTAAAATACGCCCCTGGTTGTCGGTAACAAAGTGGTGCTTATCGGCCAGCAGCGGGCGGCTCTTTTTACCGCGCAGAACATTGTCAATACTCACCTTAGAGCTAAGGTTAATAGCCATTTTAGCATTACGTGCGCCTTTTTTGGTAAAAATCTGAATTACACCATTAGCCCCCTGGGCTCCATACAACATACCACCTGCGGCACCTTTTACCACCTCAATCCGTTCTATACTGGAAGGGTCAAGGCTTGTCAATACCGCATCATCCCTTCTTGTTTCCACCCCATCTACCATAATCATGGGGTTACTGTTCTGAAACGTGTTTATACCACGTAAAATAATATTAAACGAAGCACCGGGCTGGCCGCTGTTCTGTTGTATCTGCGCCCCCGCAATCTGCCCCTGCAGTGCCTGCGCCGCAGAAGTATTGGCGCTTTTTGCAAAATCTTTAGAAGTTACAGACGCTACATCAATAGGTACTTTTTTCTTTTCTGTGGCACGGCCTAAACCAGTAACCACCACTTCACCCAAAGAATTGGCATCGGTTTTTAATGATATAGAAAGTACATTACTTTCCGCTACGGTAACAACCGCATTGGTAAATCCCACCCCTGTAATTTCAAGTACAGCCCCGGTAGCTGCCTGAATGGTAAAAGCACCGTTAGCATCGGCCGAAACGCCTGTTTTGGCTCCTTTTACTTTAATGGATGCGTAAGGAACAGCGTTGCCATTATCATCGGTAACCTTACCGGTAATGGTTCGTTGTTGCCCCCACGCCATCATACATGACAGCGCAAGTGCGATAAGCAGGCCTGATAGTTTTCTCATTTTGTGTGAAGGTTTAATAAGTAAATAGTTTTGATCTATAGCATAATCGGATGTAGCAGTTAACAGCATATCAATGGCACCCCTCTTCCACTACCACCAGCAAGAGTTATGGCATGGAAACACAGGAACACATCACATTGTCCTTCAATATGCACAGGGTATAGAGCTTACAGCTGTAACCAGCAGGTTATTTTAAAAGGTATTAAGCAAGCCTTGGGGGGAGAAGAGAAATACCCTGCCGGTAAAAAACACCTCAGGTTACCGCCTGGGTTATCATAAACAGATAATTTGCTCTCATGTACTTTAGTGTTTAATTCAAAAATAAAATCCGGTAAGCTATTAACTTACCTAGTCAGCAAAACCCACTGATATGCTGCATTTCAGAACAAAAGCAAACACCAGTGATAAACCTAAGTTAACAGAAGTAATTGTTTTAAACAAAAAAACTATTTTCCAAAAACTCCATTACAACTATTGTATAAATACAAAAAGGGGCCTTACGGCCCCTTTATAAAAATCAGGTATTTCTTTAACTATCTCGCCATTGTAATATCGTAGTCCTGCGCTAAAGCACCAAGCACGGCTCCAGTAGCAGCTATACGTACAATAATATCAATATGAAGCGTTAATGTTTGTGTACATACAGAGAATGTATTGGTTGATCCCGGAGTACTTCTTACCCATATAGGCTGTCCTGCAGCATACAATTTATCTGTTTGCTGGTAAGGAATAGTCACCTTAACATCATCCGGATTCGACCAATCAAAATTAATCGTTACCCCGGAGTACGACTCGTACAGCTTGTTTATTTTAGCGGTACCGGTTGTAGCTGTCAGCGTTTGTACGTTTGTTATTGAGGATGAATAAGGTCCATAAGAACCACCGTCTTCATAAGTCCTGGCATAATCACCAGACATAATGTTCAGATCTTCTACTTCATAGTCCTGGCACGGGCCACGCATTAACAATACAAACTGATTGTTATAAGAAGAAGCAGGAACACCCTCACCTGTAATGGTAAAAATCAGCGTATCTCTCCGTGCATCATCCTTATACACATCAAACTTGCCCTGCAATACCATACTGCTGTCAAATACTTTTCCCGCAGGTATTTTTATGCTTTTTTTCGTTAGAGTGTACTGTGTCCCTTCTACAGCCCCCGTAGGAGAAGATACTGCTATAGTAATGGTACGCTCATGATCTGCAACGGTAGTTACCGCAACAGGAATCACATAATCAATAGTTGGCCCTGTAACAAAGTAAGTACCTGATGTATTATTGATAAAGTTAGCCTGCTCAGGCGGTGTATACACTTTATCATCCTTTTTGCAACTGCTGGCTCCTGCCAGTAAAAGCACCGCAATAGCACATACGGGCAATATATTTATGAGTCTTCTCATTTTCATTCTTTTTTAAATAACAAACATTAATTGTATCCGGCGTTCTGACGAACATTTGGATTGGCGAATATTTCCGATTGCGGAATAGGCAATGCAAAGCGGAAACTATTTGCCGGTAAATCCTGCCAGTTAGTGTTTCTTGAGTCAGATGGATTCCTGTTTACCGCCAACCCTCTTCTTTTCAGATCAAAGAATCTAAATCCTTCAAAACACAACTCTTTGGCTCTTTCCACAAGAATTTGATTAATAGCTGTTGCTTTATCGGCAAAGGTAACATTGGTATAGCCGGTAATACGGGCTGCACGCAGCGCATTAATAGCATCAGCAGCGGCAGTAAGATTCTCCCCTTCGGCGGAAGCTTCTGCTTTAATCAGATACATTTCTGCCAAACGAATTAACTTCAGGTCGTTAGTCTGTGGACCTCTTTCTGAACCCGGATATTTGATAATAATAGAAGTATCACCACCATCTGCCCCGAAAAATGTAGAAAACCGGATATCATTCGTTCTGTCAAAAAGGTTTTTCACCTTATCTGCCGGCTCAAAAAACACATCACCGTTGGCATCTCTCCAGTTCAGCTGCGGAGCAGCACCATTCCGGTACTTAAAAATAGTTTCAGACTCATTCGCATCTGAAAAATAAGCTGTATAAGTAGCACGGGAAAGCGATTTTCCAGACAGCGCAATCGCTTCATCTGCATACGCAGCTGCTTTAGCCCAGTCACGCTTTAACAAAGCAGCTCTAGCCTGGTAAGCAGCAATAGCGCCCTGGCTTAAACGCAACGGATCTGTAGGGGCCGATGGAATAAGCGCTTCTGCTCTGCCTGATGCCAGATCAGCTTCAATACGCGTCATTACCTCACTTACTTTACTACGTGCTGGCTTACCCAACAAAGCAGATGATAACACCAGCGGTACGCCAAGGCTATCTGGCTGATAACCCTGCGGCATAAATACCGTAAGCAGTTCAAGGTAAGCTACACCACGAATGGCCAGTAACTCCGCCTTAATTCTCTTTTTGGTATTTTCTTCTGTGGCATTGGCTGCCGGTATATTGTCAGCTACTTCCAGCACTCTGTGTAATCTGTCAATTGTTTGAAAATACTGTCCAAACCCAAAACTAACACCGGTGGCCGTAAACTGCCATTTATATTCGCCCTGTCCCTGGCCACGGTTCTCATCAGACAGTTTTACTTCATCTGCCAGCACACTTCCATAATACATGCGGGTATTATTGCTCAGCGTGGCATATACGCCATACGTACCTTTCAGCAGATCACTAACCGATTGATAAGCCTTGTCTGCATCAATTACATCCGTCTGCTTAACATCATCCATCTGCTTGGTACAGGATACAGTTCCTGCAACAGCCGCTGTTATAAGAAAAAATGATATATATTTTCTAAGCATTACTTTACTTTTTATTTGATCAATTCACTTATCCCTTCTCTATTTAAATGAAACCTGCAAGCCAAGCGTATAAATACGGGGAACAGGGTATTCATAAGAAGCCAGGTTGTTATCATCTTCAGGATCAAATCCTGTCCATTTTGTCCAGGTATATAAGTTCTGGCCCTGGGCATATATACGCAAAGAATTGATCACCTTCAGCTTCTGTAATACAGAAGAATTGAAATCATACGATACAATCAGGTTTCTGAAACGCAGGTAAGATGCATCCTGAATATCCTTAGATACAAATTCGCGTTGTGTAGTAGCACTCTGTATATTGGTAACATCCCCTGGTTTAGTCCAGATAGTTTCCATTTCTTTTCTCAGGTTAAAGCCCTGCACCATAAAGGAGTGGTTCAACTGAAAATAATCCTGGTTGTTAAACCGCTGGAAACCAGACTGGAAAGTAAAGAAAGCAGAAAGTGAAAAACCTTTGTATCTCACAGAAGTGTTAAAGCCACCAATCCATGGGGCATTGTACGTGCCAAAATCTGACACTGAATAATCAGCACTGTAAGTGGTAGTTACTTTACCATCTTTAGTGTAGTAAAGCGGACGACCTGTAGCCGCGTCAACACCAGCCCATTTAACAATATAGTGTGTACCTAAAGGCTTACCTACTTTTACCAGTTCGGTACCCTGCTCAAATTCATTTACCTGTCCTAAAGATGTAACCTCGTTGTGGTTGTAAGCAAGGTTACCACCTACAGACCATATAAGATCCCGATTATTAATGATGTCTCCGTTTAATGCCAGTTCCACCCCTTTGTTCACCAGCGTTCCTGCGTTTACAGGAATGGAAGCTCCTTCACCAAAACCACCTGTTGCAGATATCTGCTGGTCAATAATATTGCCGTCAGTTTTCTTATGATAAATATCTAATGAACCACTGATTCTGTTTTTAAGCACACCAAAGTCAATACCCAGGTTGGTTGATTTAATAACTTCCCATACTACGTCAACGTTTCCGGCCACACTGGGAAATAAAGAAGGGTTAACACCTGCGTAGCTTCCTGCGCCATAGGAAGGTCTGTTTCCAAAGTTGCCAAAAGTAAAGCCATCCGCGTTGGCGCTGGTACCATAAGACAGGCGTACACGCAGATTATCTACTCCTTTCCAGGTTTTGGTAAAATCTTCTCCAAGCACGTTCCAGCTACCGCCTAATGCAAAGAAGTTCTGCCATCTTCTTTCTTTCACCAACTGCGTAGAAGCGTCTCTTCTGAAAGATCCGTTGAAGGTGTATTTGTTATCATACGTGTAAGAACCAATAGCAATGGCTGCATACATAGATCTGCCGGATTTTGCTCCACCTACAGCTGGTATCAGTTTGTTATCAACAGAACCCTGGGTTATACCAGCAGGAGTCTCCAGTAACTTAGGCTCAATTCCGTAACCAGTATAGTTGAAAGATTTTGTTTTTCTTCTCATATATTCAGACACTACTCTAACATCAAAATCGTGTTTGTCTATATGCTTCTTAAAGCCGGCAAATGCTCTGGTAATATATTCAAAATAATTGCTGAAGCCTGTGTTATAAGAACCACGTCCTTCCGTTTGTCCAACATCAGGTCCCACAGGAAATGTACTTGTATTGGCAGCAAAAGACCCGGGCGTAATAGCTCTTTCGTTCACAGTCTGGCGATAGTCCACACTTGCAAAACCTCCTACATACACATTCTTAGTAATGTCATAATTTAAATTATAACCCAGGTTTGCTTTAAACTGATCATTATTAATAGATGTATTCGCAATACGGTCGTAAGCATTAGGTCCTACTCTTCCTGAACCTACAGAAACTGTACCGTTGGCGTTAAACAACTTTTGATAAGGCAGCCCCAGGTAAGCAGCAGCAAAGGGGTTTGCCAAAGTAATAGAACCTTCTGATTCAATAAAATTGCGGTGTGTATAACCTATAGAGTTATTTAAGGATATAGTTAACTTCTCTGTTTTAATATCCAGGTTTGCTCTTAAAGTATATCTTTTCAAATCAGAACGCATGCCAATGCCATCCTCTGAATAATAGCCACCGGCTACATAATATCTTGTACTGCCACCACCACCAGATAAGTTCAGGTCATGGCTCTGGAAAGTACCATTACGTAAAAACACATCACGCCAATCGGTATTAATACCCAGTAAACTATCTCTGATTCTGTCGGTAGCTGCTTTTTGCGCATCGGTACCATTTACATAAAGCGGGTTTAAACGGGAATATCTCCAGCCTGGTAAAGTGCTGTTAGGGTTAATAATAGGTGCTATTCTTTCCTGAAAAGCAAGTAATTCAGGCGTATTCATCATTTCAAACCGCTGCGTACCCGCTTCTGTTCTACCTAACTGAAAATTGTAACCCAGTGTAGGTTTACCCAGTTTACCTCTTTTAGTGGTAACACTTATTACACCAGAACCACCACGGTTACCATATAATGCGGTAGCTACCGCATCACGTAACACCTGCACATCTTCAAAATCATTGGGGTTTATTGATTGGAATACACCTTCTTCCACAGGCACACCATCTATAATGTACAAAGGAGCGGTACCACCACTGATAGAACTGTTACCACGAATCTGCACTCTTGCCGCAGAGCCTGGCTGTCCGGAACCTACGGTTGCCAAAAGACCAGGAGCGCGCCCCTGTAAAATCTGGTCAAAAGAAGCTACAGGTACGTTATTAATTTTTTCGCTGGTTACCACGGTATTGGCACCCGCATATTTCTCTCTTTTTACACTGTAAAAACCGGTAACAATTACGTCTTCACTCAAACTTGCGCCCGGCACTAAAGAGGCATCAATTGTATTTCCGGAAATAGCTACAGTTTTGTTTTCGAATCCTACATAACTGAACACTATTTCTCTGGCAACAGCCTTTGCTTTAAGGGTGTAAGTGCCATCAGCCCTGGTAATAGTACTTTGCCCGCCCTTGATGGAAACAGTTACGCCAGGCAAAGCGATTCCTTTATCGTCAGTAACCTTACCTGTTATTTCCCTGTCCTGGGCCTGTACCTGTATTGCACACAGGAACACCCAAATAAGAAAGAATAATTTCCTCATGTAGAAATAGATTTTTGTTTTTAAAAGGGCATAAGTATCCCTTCGGCTAATAGGCCATTAAAAATTTAGGAATGGATCTCTGGTTAGTTTTTAATGCAGATGTCCAGGTAGCTAAGAATAATTATCAAGCAACTTTTTTCTTCTCATGTCTTGGTTGGCGTTTAATAAAAATTAGAGACCTAAATTATGACAAAACATTGTTAAAAAAAGTTGCATCTGCAAGATATTTCTTTCTTTTTCGGTCAATTAACGTCAAATTCAATGCATTAAGCATAAAAAAAGGCCCGGACTGACGCCCGGGCCTTTTAAATTATATATACGTTACACTATTCCTCTTCCTCAGCCATAACCTTAAATATGGCCCCTTCCATGCTTTCATCTACCCGTAGCTGGCAGGCCAAACGGCTGTTGGCACCCGCATCAGGCAATGTATCCAGCATATCCATTTCTGCATCATTTTGTGGAGGTAAACCCGCCAGGCCCTGTAACACCTGCACATGACAGGTTGCACAAAGCGCCATACCACCACAGGTTGCCAGAATTTTGTACTCGTACGCTTTCAGAGCCTCCATCAGGCTCAGGTTCATATCGTCCGGAATTTCCAGGTTTTGCCTTACGCCTTCCCCGTTTTCCACTGTAATATTAATCATCATAATTACGCCGCAAGGTAATTAAAACGAATGAATACCATTAACAGTGGTGTATTTAAAGCTCAAACGCTGATCGGGGAATACATATTTAAACGCACTCTGAGACATTAAAGCCGCTTCGTGAAAACCACAAAGAATCAGCTTCAGTTTGCCTGGGTAAGTATTAATATCGCCAATAGCATAAATACCTTCCACGTTGGTGGAATAATCGGTGGTATTTACAGAAATAGCGCTTTTTTCAATATTCAGTCCCCAGTTGGCAATAGGTCCTAATTTAGGGCTCAGGCCAAACAATGGAATCAGGTGATCGGCTTCCAGTGTGCTGATTTCGTTATCGGCACCAGCAATGTGCACTTCTTTCAGGTGACCGTTACCGTCAATTTTAACGATGTTCGATTTCAGAATCAGGTTAATTCTTCCCTGTTGAGCCATGTGCACCACTTTTTCAGCGGAGTCAGGCGCACCACGGAAAGTATCGCCTCTGTGTACCAGCGTAAGCGATTTGGCAATATCTGCCAGGTAAATAGCCCAGTCCAGTGCAGAATCACCGCCACCGGCCAGTACCACCTGCTTATCACGGAAATGCTCAGGGTCTTTTACCATATAAGCAACGCCCTTGCCTTCAAAATCTTCCAGGCGCTCAATTGCAGGTTTGCGAGGCTCAAAACAGCCCAGCCCACCAGCAATTACAATGGCTTTACAATGCACTTTGGTACCTTCGTTGGTAGTAACAAAGAAAGACTTATCTTCTTGTCTTTCAATTCCTTCTACACGCTCCCCCAAGGTAAAGGTGGGAGAAAAAGGAGCAATCTGCTTCATCAGATTGTCCACCAGTTCCTGTGCTTTTACTTCAGGATAACCGGGAATATCATAAATGGGTTTCTGAGGATAAATTTCAGAAAGCTGACCGCCTACCTGTGGCAGTGCATCCATCAAATGGCACCGCATTTTCAGCAGTCCCGCTTCAAATACAGAAAACAAGCCCACAGGGCCCGCTCCTATAATACAAATATCAGTCTGGATCATATTGCTAATTAAAACATGCTTGGTTGAAATCACCCGTGAAAAAGGCTTAATAACTGATTCACTTTCATTTCATTATCCGCTTCCTGAACCAGTTCATACAGGTTATTCAACTCTTTTTCGGTAACAATTACCTGAACCTGAGGACAAACAGTGGGCAAAGAAATGCTTTTTAAATTTTTGTCGTGCAAAGGTACGAGAGATTCCCTTTTGTACACCACCCATTCTGAAAACTGAACGTACTCTTCTTCCCGCAGGGTTAACATGGTGGTACCAAAACACAGCTGAAAACTCTTGCAATCGTCACATTGAATAATATAGCCATGCTTATTATGGCTCCACTGTTTAAAATTACACATACACGTAGCGTTTTAGTGCAAAAACCGATTCTGGTAAAAATTCAGTGGCAAAACTCCTGTTCCCGCACCTTTTATATTAGCCATTTAAGGAAAAACTGTTTACGCAATTGGGAAAACCCGCTCTAAACGGGCATAAAAAAACAGAGCCGCCCAAAGGGCAGCCCTGTTCTCTCATGTGTACGATATTGCTATTGGTCGTATCCCGGATTCTGTGTAAGGCCATATTTACCCGAAATCTGCATTTCCCGGTCAGGAATAGGCAGAATAGCCAGGGGATTATCGCCCTTCACTACCCCTTTGGTGGGGTTTGTTACCTCTTTACCGTTTCTCCAGGCATCCCATACCATGTTGCCTTCTGTAAACAGCTCTTTCCTTCTCTCATTCAAAATGTCGTCCAGCGTTACAGAAGCCACATCCGTATAGCCGGTAATCCGGTTTTTACGCAAAGTGTTGATATATGCCGCCGCAGTAAGTGCGCCGGAGGCAGTACCACCTTTTACCTGTGCTTCGGCAGCAATCAGGTATGCTTCAGCCAGCCTCATAATACGTGGGTTGTTCAAAAACAGGTTACCATCGCGGCCCGGGTACTTTTGAGGGTACATAGCACCATAGTCGCCACCATCATCTTCATGCACCAGTAATTTAGCACGTACATCGTTGGCATCTGCAGCCATAAAGTTGTAAAACGCATCGGTAGCTGCACACTCTGCATAACCAACAGCGTGCGTATAATAACCAATTGAATTACGCTGTGCATTGTACTGCGTGGTGGTAAGCGCCTCAAACATGGTTTCATCTGCCCCTTCCCTGTTCCATACCGTAGTAAGGTTGGCAGTAGTAAACAGTGCATACGGCGAACCGGAAACAACAGCCGCCGCATCTGCCAGCGCCTCGTTATTCTTATTCAGGTACAGGTATACTTTAGCACGCAAAGCCAGTGCCGCCCAGTAGTTAATATAACCGTTGTTTTTAGCTCTGGCCAGTAAAGGCAGGCTGGTGGTAAAATCGCTGATAATTAAATCGTACGTCTGTTGCAATGTAGCGCGGGTTCCCTTATAATCAACAGGAAACTTTTTATCAGCCAGTACAACGCCCGAGTTGGCAGCACTCATGCTGGCAGCCACGGTAGGCAGCTGGGCAAATAAACGCGCCAGATCAAAATGCACCAGTCCTCTTACAGCATACAGCTGTCCCTTCAGGTCCTTCACAGTAGCTGTATCAGCATTAGCCACGTTCAGCAAAGCAGCAGCATCCAGAATATCATTCACCCTCGCCAGCGTTACATACATAATGCTGTAAAAGTCGTTGGGGAAATTAGCGTATTTATCATGCTGATATTTACCCAGCGGAGAAATCTGGTTGTAACTACCCATGCTTCTGAAATCACTGCCTTTCAGGTCGGCATACAAGGTAAAGTTGCCGCCATAATAGCTAAAATCAATCAGCTGGCTGTACACACCATTTACCGCGCTTTTTAAATCGCCTACGCTGGTAATTGCTTCATCTGAAGGAACGGCCGTAGAAGGCTTTTCATCCAGGAAAGACTTACTGCAGGAAGATACTGTAAACAGCATACACGCAGCAACGCCCATATATAATAAACCCTTGGTAATCTGTTTCATGTTCGCGTTTGTTTTTCGCATTAAAAATCAAGGTTCACCCCTACGAATATTAATCGGGCAGGAGGTGTATCCACCTGTCTGTAACCATTCAAAGGCACATCCGGATCTATGTTTTTGGTTTTAGCCCATATCATAGCCGTGTTAATAGAGCGTGCATATACACGAATGTTTTCGGCAAACACTCTTTTAGCAACACCCTTAGGCAGGTTATAACCTACACTCACCTCGCGCAAACGGATATTGTCGGTACTCTTAATCAGGTTAGAAGACCATCTGTCGGGCCTGTTGGCATTGGCATACACAGGTCTTGGATATTTGGCCACATCTCCTGGTTTGGTCCAGTAGTTCCCTTCAATGTCTTTATCCAGGTTAAAAGAACCCATTCTTACACCGTAGTGGTGAGAGAAGTAGCCCGGATAATCAAACAGGCTGCCACCAAACTGATAAGTTACCAGGAAAGACACATCAACGCCTTTGTAAGAGAAGGTGTTGGTAATACCACCCGTTACATCAGGTATGGCTTTACCTACCACTGCCCTGCCGGCTTCGCCGTACACAAAGGTTTTATCATCACTTTTTCCCGGGCTTACCAAAAACTGAGCGTTACCACTTTCGGGGTCTACACCAGCCCACTCAGGTAAATAAAAAGAATACATAGAAAGGCCCTGGCGATGCAGATACATATTACCATCGCCATAAGAAATATCATCGCCGTTAGGCAGTTCTTTTACAATAGCTTTCTGGGTAGTTAAGTTAAAGTCTGTTGACCAGTTAAAACCATTTGCTTTTTTTGCAATGATGTTATCGGTATGCACTTCAAACTCAAAACCGGAGTTTTGAATTTTACCCAGGTTTTGCCAGGAGCTGGAGAAACCGGAGAGGTAAGAAACCGGCACCTGAAATAGCAGGTCGGTAGTAATTTTTTTATAATACTCCGCAGTAAAACGCACTCTTTTCAAAAACGCGATATCTACACCCACGTTCATGTTGCGCGATTTTTCCCAGCTCAGGTTAGGGTTATTGGCCTGGCTAAGGTTAATAGCACTGTTACTGCCATATCCACCCGAAAAAGCGTATAGGCCCAGTTGCGCATAATAATCAGGAGGCAATGTACCGCTGGTACCGTAAGAAGCCCTAACACGCAGGTCGTTTATCCAGCTGATGTTTCTGATAAAATCTTCCGCACCCAGTTTCCACTGTCCACCTACCGACCAGAAGTTACCCCAGCGGTTGTTAGCGCCCAGGCGGGAGCTACCATCGCGGCGGATGCTGCTGGTTAAGAAATATTTGTTGTTGTAGTTATAGTTTACACTACCCAGAAATGATTCCAGTGTAGCACCAGAGGTAGAGCTGGAAGCCTGGTTGGGCTGGCCATTTGCCAGTTCAGGCAGCTTATCAGTTGAGTAACCTTGTGCTGTGGCAATCAGATTGGTCAGGCGCTCTTTCTGCGCTTCAAAACCGCCTAACACATCCAGGTTATGGCTACCAAAGGTTTTGGCGTAACGCAGTGTGTTAGAAGAAGTAAGCGTAGTGCTGGTAAAATTATAGCGCGAGCCTAAGCCTTTGGTAGTTTCACCATTTACACTGGTGGGGCTCCAGAACTCAAAGTTTTGCACATTAATGATATCAGCCCCCAATACAGAACGGAAATTCAACTCCGGCAGAATTTTAATACCAATTTCGCCATTGGTAAGGTTGCGATATGTTTTGGAATTGATGGTTTCACGTGCAGCACTTGAACCATTTAACATGGCAATAGGGTTAGAAACCTTACCCCAGCCAGCATTCAGGTTCAGCGAGCCATCATCGTTATATACTTTAGAAGTTGGGTTCAGCGCAAACAGAATACCCAGCGGGCTGGTAGTACCAATACCCTGCTCCTGATCTTTCTGATCTCTGAAACCGTTCTGAGAAGTGTAAGAGAACATTTCCTTTAAACCCACGGTAAGCCATTTATTGGCTTTGTGGTCAATATTCAGGCGGCCGCTGTAACGGTCAAAACCACTTCCTCTTACAATACCATCAGTCTTATTCATACCAATGCCCATGTAAAAAGTAGTTTTTTCGTTACCGCCACTCATCGATACCTGATGGTCCTGCGAAGTGCCGTGGCGGTAAACATAATCGCGCCAGTTGGTATTTACACTGGCATCATCCACCCATGAGCCTGCGTTGTCCAGTGCAAACTGTTTGGCATCTGCCAGAATAGCAGCATTGCCATAGTTAGCCTCTGTAGGCAGTAAAGCCTTCTCATCCTGCAGGTAATACCCCTCCAGTGCAGCTTGCTCGTACTTCACCAACTCCGGGCCACTCATCATCTGAAAAGCGTTTACAGCCATTTTGCTCCAGCCATATTCGCCCTTGTAGTTGATTTTGGTTTTGCCCGAAGCACCTTTTTTGGTAGTAATTACCACCACGCCATTGGCAGCCCTTGAACCGTACAATGAAGCCGCTGCCGCATCTTTCAGAATAGTTACACTCTGAATGTCATCCGGGTTCATTGAGCTGAGGATGTTAGAACTTTTACCGTAGTAAGCCATGTCTTCGCCTGTTTTCATAGGCACCCCGTCAATTACATACAAAGGCGATGTAGAAGCACTGATAGAACCTACACCACGAATGTTGATTTGCCCGGATGAACCCGGGTCGCCGGTAGCTGAAGATACACGCACACCGGCTACTTTACCTACCAACGCCTTGTCAATAGATTCTGTAGTAGCGCCGGCCAGTTGTTTGGTAGTTACCGTTGTAAGTGAGCCCGATACTGAGCTTTTTTTAGCAGCGCCATAAGCCACTACTACCACCTCATCCATTAAACTTTCTTTGGGAACAAGGGTAATGTCCAGCGTAGTCTGGTTTTGCACTTTCACTTCCAGTGTTTCAAAGTTCAGCGCAGAAATTTCCAGCACCACGCCTGGTGTTACGTTAATACTGAATGTACCCTGGGGGTTTGCAGCAGTAGCTGTACGCGATCCTTTTACAGAAATTGACGCACCTTCAATAGGACTTCCGTTCTTGTCACGCACCTTTCCGGTAACGAGACGCCCTTGCGCTAATGCCATACAATGAAATAGCATTAACACAACAAGCATGCTTGTTAGTTTTCTCATGTGTGTATATATGTTAAAAAATAATTGCGCCTTTTAAGGGGGCAGGTTGGTTTTTAAAACAGCAAAGGCAAATTATTTTTCAGTGGTGTATTGCATCTGTTCAGCAATGGATACTCTCGTAAGCGCGGAAAATTCTGGAGAGGCAAAATTAACGTCATGCATTTGATAAAAACCAAAAAACCTTAATATTTTTTTAATATTCACCATCACAAAGCCATCCTAAATAACAATTTCCCAACAACTACAGAGTAGTGTTAAATTTCTTCAAACCCAACAGCAGTAACTATTACGCGCGCTTTTTACAAAGTGTTAGGGAGTGCTTTGTTTTTGTTAAAAAAAAACTTCAAAAGCACACTTAAAAAAACCTGTAAGCCGGAATTTTTGATTGTATTACTTTTGCGCAATGCAAATACTTGACGGAAAAATTGCTTCTCTATCTGTAAAAGAGCAATTAACACAAGAGGTGCAGCAACTGGTGGCAGCAGGACACAGGGCACCCCATCTCGCAGCGGTTTTAGTAGGTAACAACGGAGCCAGCGAAACGTATGTGGCCAGCAAAGTAAAAAACTGTGCTGAAATAGGTTTTCAATCTACTCTTATACGTTTAGATGCTGCCGTAAGCGAAGAAGAACTGCTGAACACCATCCGCGGTTTAAATGCTGATAATAATATTGATGGTATTCTGGTGCAGCTACCTCTGCCCAAACACATCAGCGAGCCCAAAGTAATTGAAACCATTTCTGCCGAAAAAGATGTGGATGGCTTTCATCCCGTAAGCGTAGGTCGCCTGGTTCAGGGCCTGGAAACCTTTATTCCGGCAACTCCTTATGGCATTATGTTAATGCTGGAGCATTATAAAATTCCTACCAAAGGCAAACATGCCGTAGTAATAGGCCGCAGTAATATAGTAGGCCGCCCCATGAGCATTCTGCTCAGCAGTAACCATCCTTATGGCAACTGTACCGTAACCATTTGTCACTCCCATACGCCCGATCTGGCAGCGGTTTGCCGCCAGGGCGATATTATAGTAGCAGCACTGGGCAAGCCCGAGTTTGTTACCGCCGATATGGTAAAAGACGGTGCTATTGTAATTGACGTGGGTATTACCCGTGTGGAAGATGCTACTGCTAAAAAAGGCTTCCGTATTAAAGGCGATGTATCGTTTGATCAGGTAGCTGAAAAAGCATCTTATATCACCCCTGTACCGGGTGGTGTAGGTTTAATGACTATTGCCGGTTTAATGAAGAATACGCTGGTAGCTTACAAAAGAACGCTGAAGTAAAGTTTCACATACCATAACTTTGCCTCATGAACGAATTAGTGGAAACAGCAGCAACAGCCGTTACCTTACCTGTGATGGAAGCCTTTTACACCCTGCAGGGCGAAGGCTTTCATCAGGGCAAAGCTGCGTATTTTATACGGCTGGGCGGCTGTGATGTGGGTTGTTTCTGGTGCGATGTAAAAGAAAGCTGGGATGCATCGGTACATCCGCAGCAAACTATTGAGCATATTGTAAACACTGCCCTGGCAGAAGTAAACTGCACCTACGGGCAGGCGCAGAACGTAATAGCCGTGGTTACCGGCGGCGAGCCGCTGATGCATCAACTGGATGCCTTAACACTGGCCCTGAAACAGGCCGGCTTTCAAACCAATATAGAAACCTCTGGTTCCAGCCCGCTGAGTGGCCATTGGGACTGGATCTGCTTCTCCCCCAAAAAGTTCAAAGCGCCGGTGCCGGAAATACTGCCCGCCGCCAACGAACTGAAAGTGGTTATTTATAATAAACACGATTTTGAATGGGCCGAAGAATGGGCCGCCAAAGTATCCCCCCAATGCAGGCTGTATCTGCAGCCGGAATGGGATAAATCCGATACCGTTTTACCCCTTATTATCGACTACATTAAGGCGCACCCGCGCTGGCAGCTGAGCGCACAGGTACACAAGTATATTAACGTGCCTTAAAACAGCTAGTTATCAACTTTTTCCCGAACTTTCGTTTATGAAAAAGTTGATGCTGCTGGGTGTTATGTTGTGTTCGCTTGCCGCTAACGCACAGTACAATGCTGACAAAGTAAACAAAAAGGCTGCCCAGGCTTACGAAAAAGCCATGCTGCAACTGCGGGATGGATTAATACCCGATGCCGTGCCTTTACTGAGCAAGGCTATTGAATACGATCCCAACTTTGTAGATGCTTATTTATCTCTCTCCGGCGTATATAGCGAGTTGAAACAACCCGAAAAAAGCATTCCCCTTTTTCAGAAAGCAGTGAGTATAGACAGTAACTACTGTAAAATATTCCACCTACCCTACTCTATTACACTGGCCAGTGCAGGCCGTTTTAGCGATGCCCTGCGTGCAGCAGAGACCTACCTTTCCGCCCCCGGTTTAAACGAACGCAGCCTGGCGCTGGGCCGTTACCGTTACAGCACCTATAAGTTTGCGGTGGACTATGCAGCCACGCATCCCGATACCAGCTATGTGTTTGCACCGGAAAACCTGGGCGATAGCATTAACTCCCCCCAATCAGAATACTACCCCTCCTTTACCATTGATGACAGCGTATTTGTATACACCCGACACTCCGGTGGCATACGGGAATATTTTATGGAAAGCACGCTGTTGAAACCGCAGGGTGGCTACAGCAAATCGCAGGTTATCAACGGATCTATTAACGAAGAGCCTTCTAAAGGCGCCATCAACATTTCGCAGGATGGCGAATGGCTGGTGTTTGCAGGCAACTTCAGCAAAGGTGGTTACGGCAATTTTGATTTGTACATCTCTTACAACACTCCCGATGGCTGGAGCGAACCGGTTAACCTGGGGCCTAACTTTAATACCGACTTCTGGGAAAGCGCCCCCAGCATAAGCCCCGACCGCAACGCCATTTATTTCAGCAGCAACCGCCCCGGTGGCTACGGCAAAAAAGATTTGTATGTATGTTTTCGCCAGCCCAACGGTAAATGGACGCCTGCTATTAACATGGGCCCGGATATTAATACCGCAGGTGACGAGCAGGCACCGTTTATACATGCCGATAATATGAGTTTATATTTTACCTCCGATGGCCACCCCGGCTACGGTGGCACCGATATTTATCTGGTTAGAAAAACAGATGGCAAATGGGCCAAACCCGAAAACCTGGGCTACCCTATTAATACCATTGAAAATGAGGGTACCTTATATGTATCCTCCAACGGTATTACCGCCTATTATGCCAGCGACCGTGGCAACACCCGTGGCGGGCTTGACCTGTACAAATTTGATATGCGCCCCGAAGTGCGCCCCGTTAAAACCCTGTATGTAAAAGGTACTGTATCAGATGCTGCTACCGGCAAAGGCCTGCCCAGCACGGTTGAACTGATAGATAACAAGCAGCAGAAAGCCGTTACCAAAATACAAACAGATGAAACCGGCCATTACTTTGTAACCCTGCCCATAGGCAAGGATTACACCTTTACCGTAAACCGCAAAGGCTATCTGTTTTACAGCGATTTATATACCCTCAGTGGTAAACCTGCCGATACCACTTACCAGAAAGATATTCCGTTACAACCGGTACAACTCAATGCCACCGTGGCTTTAAAAAACATACAGTTCAGCAGCAACTCCGCCAATCTGGAACCGGTTAGCCGTATTGAGCTGGATAAGCTGGTACAATTACTGAACGATAATGCCAGCCTGCATGTGCAGATAAGCGGCCATACCGATAACACCGGCGCAGCGGCTCAAAACCTTGCCTTATCTGCCAGTCGTGCCAAAGCGGTTGTAGAGTATCTGATAAGCAAAGGCATTGATACCAAACGCCTCACCTCAAAAGGGTATGGCGCTACCAAACCCATTGGCGATAACAATACAGAAGCAGGTAAAGCACTTAACAGAAGAACAGAATTTACTATTACCGAATTATAATTATAATTACAGCCACACACCATGCTAGCCTATAAACAGGAAGACCTTGTTTACCAGATTGCCCTATCTACGGTGCCTAACATTGGCCCCGTACAGGCTAAAATACTGGTAGAACATTTTAACAGTGCCGAAGCCATTTTCAAAGCCAGCTTTGATGAGCTGAGCAATGTTGAAAACATTGGTACTGTACGTGCCGGAAGCATTACCGCTTTCGGCAATTTTGCCGCGGCAGAACAGCAGATTCCCTTTCTGGAAAAGTATAAAATACAACCCCTGTTTTTAACCAGCCCCGCCTACCCGCAGCGGCTGTTGCATTGTAACGATGCGCCTACCATGCTGTATTACCGGGGCAATGCCGATTTAAATACCGCCAAAGTAATCAGCGTAATAGGTACACGCGGCTGCACCCATTACGGCAGGCAGGTTACCGAAAAACTGATGGCCGATATGGCAGGCAGTAATATATTGGTAGTAAGCGGCCTGGCGCTGGGTATAGATGCAGTAGCACACAAAGCCGCCATTACCAACCGCCTGAGTACCATTGGCGTGCTGGCCCACGGGTTAGATACCATATACCCTTATCAGCACAAAACACTGGCAAAGGAAATGACAGAACAGGGCGGGCTGCTTACCGAGTTTAGCCAGGGTGTGCAGCCCGATAAACACAATTTTCCCAAACGCAACCGCATAGTGGCGGGCATGGCCGATGCTACGGTGGTAATAGAAACCGGCGTAAAAGGCGGCAGCATGATCACCGCCAACCTGGCGTACAGCTACAACCGCGAGGTGCTGGCTTTTCCCGGCAAAGCCACCGATGCCAAAAGCGCAGGCTGTAACCACCTTATCAAAACCAACAAAGCCATATTACTAACCGATGCGCAGCAACTGTTAGATACCCTGGGCTGGGAAAACACTACCGCAGCCGCTGCCACACCAACACCAGCGGTAGACCTGAGTAGCCTTACCACAGAAGAACAAACCATTCTCAACATTTGCCGTAATAAAGAACTTACGCATATTGAAGAACTATACGGCCAGAGCGGCCTTAGCAGCGGAGCCGTTGCCACTGCCCTGCTACAGCTGGAATTACAGGGCATTTTGATAGCACAGGCCGGAAAAAACTACCAGCTCACCGTATAGCTGTTAAATATTTTCCACCCGTTTACCTGCAAACGATTGCGCCCAAACAAATCGCTAGTTTTAAATAAAAAACAGCATGCTTGCCAATTGCCCCAGGTTTGTACGCCCTCTTGTGGCCCTGTACACTTTATGTTTACTACCCCTCGCCGCCATATGCCAGCAACCAGCGGCACCTAAAACTGATTTGTTCAGCGATGCCAGTAACCACTGGTATCATATTGCAGACAATAAAAACATTATTCAGCCCGCGCCTGATCAGCCGCGTTACAAGGCAGACGAGTATGCAGCTATAGCAGACAACATTTTACTGTATCAGAAAAACAATGGTGGCTGGCCCAAAAACTACGATATGCAGGCCATATTAACGCCACAGCAAAAAGAAGCGCTGCTGGCCGCCAAAGCTGAAACGCATACCACTTTTGATAACCGTACCACTTATTCGCATGTAGCTTATTTATCGCAGGTGTATACGCTTACACATGATGATAAATACAAACAGGCAGCACTGAAAGGTTTTGACTATATACTGGAAGCTCAGTACGATAACGGTGGCTGGCCGCAGTATTATCCGCTGGAAAAAAAATACAGCCGCCATATTACCTATAACGATGATGTATTTGCAGGTATAATGATACTGCTGAAAAACGTATTGGAAAACAAACCAGACTACACCTATATAGATGACAACTACCGCAAACGCCTGCAAAAAGCTTTTGACAAAGGGTTGGACTGTATTGTAAAAACCCAGATTAACGATGCCGGTTCGCCCACCGCCTGGTGTCAGCAGCACGATGAAGTTACCCTGGCACCCGCCTGGGCCCGCGCTTTTGAACCGCCATGTATCTGTAGCGCCGAAAGCGCTAAACTGGTGTTGTTTCTGATGAGCCTGCCCAACCCCTCCAAAGAAATCATTGCCGCCGTACAAAGTGCAGCCACCTGGTTTAACCAGAGTAAAATAACCGGCATTACCATAAAAACCGTAAAAGTAAGCGCCGATAGCAGCAGCACCGGCAAAGCCTATACGGATAAAGTAGTGGTGGCCGACGCGCAGGCCGCTCCTGTATGGACCCGTTATTACGAGCTAAAAACCCACCGCCCTATGTTTTGCAACCGCGACAGCAAGGTGGTATACTCCCTTGCAGAAGTAGAACACGAAAGGCGTGTAGGCTACGCCTGGTACAGCAACGAACCGCAAAAAGTGCTGGATAAATACGACAACTGGCTTAAAAAACAGAAGATATAGCGCCACAAAGGGAATATATTTTACCTTCATATTTGCACATGCAATACCGGTATAACTAATATGATGGACGAATATATTCCCTTTGAACAAATTCCCTTTGGCTCAGATGATTTTGCCAATAACCCTGAATCGCGCTGCCCCTGCCTGCTGCTGCTGGATACATCGGCATCTATGTCGGGCATGCCCATTTTACAGCTGAACGAAGGCATACGCACTTTTAAAGATGAACTTACCGAAGACCCGCTGGCAGTAAAACGGGTAGAAGTAGCCATGCTCAGCTTTGGCCCTCTGCACCTGCAAAGCGATTTTGCAACGGTTGATCAGTTTCAGCCCCCACACCTCAGTGCCAACGGCGATACCCCCATGGGTGCTACCATTACCATGGGCATTGATCTTATTACCAAAAGAAAACAGACTTATAAACAACATGGGGTGGGTTATTACAAACCCTGGATAATATTGATTACCGATGGCGCCCCTACCGATAACTGGCAGCAGGCTGCCCGTTTGGTAAAAGAGGGCGAAGCCAACAACGCTTTTGCTTTTTTTGCCATTGGCGTGGAAGGCGCTAATCTGGATGTATTGAGCCAGATTTCAGTACGCACTCCTTTAAAATTAAAGGGCCTTATGTTCCGCGAGTTTTTCCTGTGGCTGTCTTCTTCCATGAAAATGGTCAGCAGCAAAAGCCCCGGAGCCAGTAACACATTACCTTCACCATCCGGATGGAGCGAACTATGATGTGGAAAGCAATTGGCAAAAGCGTGGTAGGCGTATCGCACCTGCAGGGTAATACCGCCTGTGAAGATGCACTGCAATACACAGTATACACCTCACCCGAAGAAGAAGAAATACTTATTGCATTTGTAAGCGATGGTGCCGGCAGTGCCAAACAGGCTGCTATGGCCTCGCAGTTGGCAGTAACCACTGCACTTGGTTTTGTGCAGGAGCAGTTACAGCAGCAGGGCGTACTGGCCGAGAAACACCTGTACCAGCTGGCCGATCAGGTGTACGATGCCCTGCAACAACAGGCTTATATACGGCAGCTTCCGCTGGAAGAATTTTCCTGCACCCTGCTGGGCTGCGTGGTATTTAACAGCTATGCCTGTTTTATACAGGTGGGCGATGGCGCTATAGTTAAATACAACGACAACGATTTTTATACCCCTGTGTGGTGGCCGCATAACGGTGAATACATGAACACCACCGCGTTTATAAACGACAACAGTTTCCGGTATTTAAAAGTATTGGTAACAGAAGAAGCCATTACCGAGCTGGCACTGTTTACCGATGGCCTGCAAATGCTGGCGCTGAATTACGAAACAGAAACCGCCCATCATCCGTTTTTTAAAGACATGTTTAAGTGGCTGCGCTTTGCCAGTCAACCCGAAGAAGTAGCCATTTTAAACGGCAAGCTGGAAGAATACCTGGGCGGCGCGCTTATTAATAAACTTACCGACGACGATAAAACCCTTTTCCTGGCTACACGGCTGCAACAACCCCAGTAGTACACCATGTATCGCGGGCTTCAAAATATAACGTATACCACAGGCCGCCTGATGGGTAAGGGTGGCGAAGGGCAGGTGTTTGATGTAAATGAAAACCCTGCCCTGCTGGCCAAACTGTATAACGAAGCACCCGATAGCCAGCGGGTAAACAAGCTGCTGTACATGGCTTCTGTTCAAAAACCAGCCATACACCAGTTTGCGGCCTGGCCAACAGATGTACTGCTGCAAAACAACCAGGTTGCCGGGTTTGTAATGAAAAAACTGACCGGCTATGTGCCTTTGCACATGCTGTTCAGCCCTATGGACCGCAAAAAACTGTTTCCCGATAAAGGCTATAATTTTCTGGTGCATGTGGCCCGTAACCTCGCCACCGCTTTTTATAAACTGCACCAGGAAGGTATTGTTATTGGAGATGTAAATGAAGGCAATGTGCTGGTAAATGCCCAGGGCATGGTAGCGTTTATTGATTGTGATTCGTTTCAGATACAAAACGGCAATCAGTATTATTACTGCGAAGTAGGTGTACCGCGCTACACCGCGCCTGAACTGTTGCAACAGCAAACCTTTGAAAACGTAATACGCACGCCCAATACCGATACCTTTTCACTGGCCATTCTATTGTTTCAGCTGCTGTTTCTGGGCAGGCATCCGTTTGCAGGCGTTAACCTGTCAAAGGAAGATCTGGATGAAGAAAAAGCCATCCGCCAGCATCAGTTTGCTTATTCGCTGCGCAACACGCATAAAAAGCTGCAACCTGCTTTAAACAGCTTTGACATTACCAACCTTAGCACCTTCGTAATTCAGCTATTTCACCAGGCCTTTGAGCAGAATGCCAACAGGCCGCTACCGGCAGAATGGGTACAGCAGCTGGATGCCATGGGTAAAGACATGGTTAGCTGCCCAAAATCTAAACTGCACACCTACCCTGCCACCGCACCACAATGCCCCTGGTGCTATTTTAAAGAACAGCAAGGCATTTTGTTTTTTCTGGATGGCACCACTCAGGTATCAGTACCGCTGATGGCCGATATACAGCAGTTTGTAAACGGGTTTAAACCTGAAAAGCTGGTACTGAATCAGCTGAGTACCAGCTATACCATTCCGCAGCATATTCATCCGCTTATTGAAAAGCAGTGGCACAGCTATCGCAAATGGCATCTGTACAGCTTACTGGCAGCCCTGTTTACCACCCCGTTACTGGCGCTGTTTTACACTATCAATATTACTGCACTTATATGGGCAGCCACGCTGGCGCTGCTGTATTATGTATCGCCCTGGCGGCGCAGATTAAAAGCAGAACTGGAAAAACGCAATGCTGATTTCCGCACAGAAACGGTACGGTTAAGCGGCCTGGTTAAAAGCCATAACGAACCCGCGGAATTAAAACAGTATCAAAAAACAGCAACGCAGCTGGAAGGCGCTATCGAAACTTTTAAACAACTGCCTCTGCAATTTCAGGAGCGCAAAAAAGAACTGGAAGAGCAGTTATATAACAAGCAGCTACTGTTTTTTCTGTGCGCCTTTGATATCAATAGCCATACCATACCCGGCATTGGCACCGCCAAAAAGCAACTGCTGTACAATAATGGCGTACGCAATGCCGCAGATATTTCGCAGCTATACAGTATAAAAATAGCAGGAATTGGTCCTAAAAATCTGCAGCTGTTGTTCGATTGGCAAAGGCAAATGTCCGTTAACTTTACGTACAGGCCCAATTACGATCTGATAGGAAAAGAAACTGCCAAAGCAGCCGATGCCATACAGAAAGAAAAAGTGCAGCTGGAAACCGACATCAAAAAACACTATCAGGCATTACAGGCCGCTAAGTTGAACGTGATAGCCCGGCAGCAAGCACTGGAAGCCCAATACAACAAACTGGTGCTTCAGGTAATGCAGGCCGATGTTAACTATACCGCCTTTAAAGAACTGATATGAAAAAAACATCCCGGTTTAAAAAAGTACTACTCTGGAGCCTGCTACTTCTGTTTGTACTGGTTAACGTAATTGCCTTTTTCCATGCCCGCAAGTTTACCTGGTACACACCTGGCTTAACCGTACGCAGCAACTCTGCCGCACACTACACCTTATCACAGAAAATAAACATGCTGCTTACCGGCATTAACAATCCCCGCCCGGTAAACAAAACCAAACCCAACCAGCCTTACCAAACCATACGCCTGCAAAGCAATAAACAAATTGAATGCTGGTTAATGAAGGTGCCTGCCGCCAAAGGCACCATACTGTTATGCCACGGCTACGGTGGCGATAAATCAAAAATGCTGGATAAGGCCTATGTGTTTTTACAGCTGGGCTACAACACCATGCTGGTTGATTTTATGGGCAGCGGCGGCTCAGAAGGCAATCAAACTACTATTGGTTATAAAGAAGCAGAAGAAGTACATACCTGTGTAACCTGGCTTTCGCAGCAGGGCGAAAAAAACATATTTGTATTCGGCACCTCTATGGGTGCTGCTGCCACCATGAAAGCCTTACAGGATTATCCCAACCTACCCGTTAAAGCCGCTATACTGGAATGCCCCTTCAGCACCATGCTGCAAACCGTAAAAAACCGGTTTGAAAACCAGCACATTCCCCCGGTTCCCATGGCCTGGCTGCTGGTATTCTGGGGTGGCGCGCAAAACGGCTTTAATGCGTTTAGCCACAACCCGGTTGAGTATGCAGCACACATTACTACACCGGTATTATTGGTATGGGGCGAGAAAGATGACCGTGTAAAACGTCTTGAAAACGAAGCCATATTTGCGGCTTTTAAGGGCCCGAAACAACTGAAAACTTTTCCAGAAGCAGGGCATGATAATTATCTGATTAAGTATAAGGCGGAGTGGACAACCGCTATGAAAGATTATCTGGCGCAGATTCGCCATTAAGCGATTAACGGGTTCTGATGAAATATTTTAGTAAGCAATTCAAATAACTCCGGATGCTTTTTCTGTAACAGATCGGGCCGTTTAAAAAAGTATTCCGAGGTAACTGCTAAAAATTCTGCTTCATTGGTAGCGCCGTAAATATCAATGTCCGACTTTCCTTTTTTCATCTCCTCAATGGTACGGTGCATCAGTTGCAGCCAGGGCAGCGCATACTGTTTACCAATCAAATATTCCGGCAGGCCATCGGTAGCACCATCAGCTTTATCCAGCAAATGCACAAACTCGTGAATACCGGTTTGGTTTTTACTGGTTTCCACTTCAAAGCCTTCATACAAAGCCGGGCGTGACAATATCATCACATTCTGCATAGCACCATTGCCCACCATACCCATTACCGGCCGGTCTTGTCCTTCTGTTTCAAACTGCTCATTAAACAAATCTTTATACAGTAACACATCTGTAAGGTTGTGATAATGCCAGTCAGGAAAACCGAATATCGGAATTACCGCACTGCTGGCCACCAGCACCCTGTCCACATCATCCACCATTACCCCTACCCCATCAACACGAACATGATTCAGGAAGTACCGCACTTTATCTGCAAACACCGGCTTTTTATCAGCAGGCAGTTCGCGGTAATAAGTAACATGCTGCTCCAGCAAATTCAGATAACCATCCGGCAAGGGAGCGGCGGCTTCTACCGCCTTCTGCTTTTTAAAACGAAATACAATGAATAATATAACGGCTGCAATGGCCAGTAACATCAATAATTCTGTGGACATATTGCTATTCAAAATCTTTTAAAACGCCTACAATAGTACTAATGTAGAACATTTATGTATCATCAATAGCAGCTGCGGAATAGTATGGCGCCGGCCAACGTTCTATCTGTTCACATCTCATCTTCGTTATTCAACACTGAATAAAATGAACCGGCAGCATTTTATCGTTTTAGATATCTTCGTCACCTGATGAAGGATAGGAACAAAGATTGTTTCAATGGCAACAAATAAAAGTTATTTCAAACTGGATGATGTGGGACAGGCGGGAGTAACAATCTGGCGCGTACCCAGGCCTGACTCTAAAAACTGTTCATTTCTGATTGCCTGAAATAATATCCGGAAGAGCTACACCACCTTATAGAGGCCTGCTGGCTTATACGATGAACAGAAATTCCTGCGTGGGAAGACCAATAGATGAACAAAATAATGCAATAACACGCTCAATACCCGGCAAAAAGCCTCTTTTCATACTTTACACTGCAAATCAGCTCTTTACAAATGATTCCGGGATTTCGGGAAGCACTTCTGAATCTTTCCATGCACTTCCTGACTTAGTCAGGAAGTTTCGCGACTCAGTCAGGAAACTTCCCGGTTGCGTCGGGAAGTTTCGCGGTTCAATCAGGAAGCTTCGCGGTTGAGTCGGGAAGTTTCGCGGTTCCGTCAGGAAGTTTCGCGGTTTAGTCAGGAAGGTTCCTGACCCAATCAGGAATATTCGCGGTTGTACCTCGAAGGTTCGCGATCGAATCCGGAAGTTTCGCGGTTCTGTCAGGAAGCTTCCGGATTCGATCAGGAAAGTGCCGGACTGAGTCAGGAAGTCTTTCGGAGATTTCAAAAGTGCTGTACAATGATTAGGAATGGCCAGCCAAACATTCCAAAGTTCCCTCCCGGTATAAAAGCAGTCAGTTCCAATATTTCAGCATCAATCACAACAAAAAGAGCAGTGAGGGCCAATGCAGCTATCGCCGTAAACCGGGAAGCTATTCAGATACATTCATAATAACAATAGGAGAATAAAGCAGAAGGTAGGAGCATTACAAACGATGCTCCGGGCGTTGCAAAGTTGCTTTGCGAAAGTTTTGCATACCGCCGTGGGAGCAAAATAGTAGCCGGAGGAAGGTAAGCATCTGTACGGAACGCTCCATTACTTCCCAGAATAGAATAACCGGTTGATGCGTGCAGCCCTTAGTCTCCTCCGCAACCACCACCACATCCACTGCAGCCTCCACCGCTGCAACCACTACTACAGCCATCTCCGCCGCTGCTGCAACCATCTCCATGTCCGCCGCAGCCATCATGGCCATGTGAAGAACCGCACCCATCTGCAGAAATACCCACACAACCGCCTCCGCAACCACTGCCACCACTGCTGCCGTTGCTACCATCCTGTTTATTCAGGGTTCGCAGCAATACTATGACCAGAAACACCAGGCCTATTCCCACAAAAAAAGCGGATGAATCATCCGCTTTCACAAATATCCCGATAATAATCAGGCCCACTAACATTACCAGGAAGGTTTCCTTGCTCAGTCTGGCCTTTTTAATCAGCCAGTAGTCCTTTCGGTTAATGCGCTGAAAGCGGTTTTTCTGAAAGCGTTCTTCATTAGTCACCCAAATGTCGGCGGGTGGCTGCTCGCTGAAAGTGTCGTAGTAAATGTCTTTCAGCAGTGTGTACATGCCATCAAACTTTTCCGCTTCTGCTTCGCCTCTGGTGGGGCCATGGTGCAACTCGCGCTGCAGCACGTTTTTGCATAAATCATCCCAGTACGATCGGGTGTACACCAGGTGCAGGTGCCATGCCTGGTCTACGGCATCGGAAGGGGTAACGGGTGTGGCGCTGATGCAGCACAGAAAAAGAAAGCGTTTGTACTCTTCCATTACACGCAGGGTGTAGGTACGGTTCCATCCGTTTTCTGCTGCCAACCGGTGAGAGAAGGTAAAAGCAGCGTTAGGGTCGTCCAGCTGAAAAGCCTGTAAGCGATTCCATAATTGTAATCCGGCTTCAGTCATATATTAAAGGTTTGGTGACTATCAGCATGTGTGTGTTTGCTATGCCTGCTAAAAACAATGCTGCTCCGTTTGCTTTTCATCGCGGGGCCATAGAAAGGCGCTCTTCTGCCTTTTCCATCCCAGCTTTTCGTAAAAAGCATCTTTACCAGGTGCGGCGGTAAGGGTAATAAAACTATACCCCACCATCTTATCTTTTAAATACTCCACCACCTGTGTGCCCAGGCCTTTGCCTTGTTGGTTAGGATGTACTGCCACGTCTACTATTAATCCGTAATAATTATCATCATCCACCGTGCGGCCGAGGGCTACAATGTTGTTGAATTGTTTCAGAAAAATAACGTGTGAGCTTTTTTCGAAGGCGGCCTTTATTTTCTCAGGCTCTCTGTAAGGCCATCCTACCATTTGAAACAGGAGGGTTATTTCTTCCCATTGAATACCTGTGCAGTTGTATTGAGCAGTAATGTTGTGCAGTGGTTCTGTTTATTTTACTGAGCTAAAGCTAGTGAAATTTCACATGTAATAGTTTAAATAATTGTTACCGAAAAAGATGCCAGTAAACTAAATATTGTTCCTTTGCAATAAACAACCCAACACCTAACCCATGCGAGTATTATTAAAGCCTGCTGTTGCACTTTTGTGTATAGCAGCCGTTCTTTCCAGCTGTATCAAAACCGCAAATGACGATTTGGTAAACTGCGAATCTGTACAAGCCCTGCGCATTAAAGGTGCCAGAACCCAGTATTACAAGGGTGATTCTATTGCACTGTCTGTAGCCAATATACCCGGCGTTTACTATATGTGGGGCCGTATGGATGGTGGCAATACCATGTCTTATGCCTCTTCGTTAGTTATTCACCCGTGCGACAAAACAGATCAGGGCTGGTATTATATGATAGCCAGCAATCCGGACTGCACCACACGCAGAGATAGTGTATACGTCGCAGTAGCCAATAAGCTTACAGAAGCCCCCTGTTCCCCTGCCAACAATGCAGTCAGTTTTTCTGCTCTCCCCAACATCAGTTTTACTTCCGCCACCTTGGGGGTACGATGCTGTCTGGAACCGTATGGAGCTGCGTGGTTATGGCGGCCGGGGCTATCCTGACATCACTATTTATTTCCACTATTTCTGGAACGGCCAGGAACCTGAAGATGGTGAATACAGTATGGAGCAGGTTACTTATAGCGGTAGCGATGTTTACACCGCGGCTGTTTCCTCTTTGTTTGAGGGTATTAACTACAGCGCCGGTTCCGGTAAATTATATGTAAAGCACGTGAATGGCAAACTACAGGTTGCCTTTTGCAGTCTTTCCTTATCGGGTAGTAATGGCAGCTTCTCCGGTACCACTACGGCTCAGGGTAAGATTACTGCACCATAGCTTAACAGGCAACAGACTTGTTTGCCAAGCAAGCAAGCTGTTGCATTGCTTTCTACTATTAATTGATACGCATGTTTACAAAAGAACTGTTAGTTATGCTCAGCGTTATGGTCTGCTGCCTGGCAGCCTGCAACAGCAAACCTGCAAACACTGCCACAGCAGCACCCGATAGTATAGCAAAACAACCAGACACTTATGCTCAACCTGAGCGGGTTGCTTTTTTAGAAGATCCATTCAAGGATATTAATCGCTTTGATATTGCCGTAGGCAATGATTTTATCGACAGCGTTTACCAGGCATATGCAACCGGTACAGATACTACCAGCGAACGCGACCTTTGCCTGGGAGATGCCTGCACCTCTTATCTCACGATTGAAAACAGCAATGAGAACACCACGCTGTATATGGCAAAAACTAACTGTTATGAATACGGCTTTGGTAACGACCAGTTTCTGCTAAAGAATGATTCCCTGTACTTCACCCGCCGCTTTAATGTGAATGTAGAGGAATACCCTACAGCACAAACTGATACCAAATGGCGTATTGAAGAAACCGTACACTGGTTTAACGGAGATAGCGTAACCCGCTATATAAGAACCACCTTTACCAGAAAACTGGATGGCTTCGATTTTACACTTAAAAACGTTACACCTGTATTAACACCTGCCGATACCAGTGCGTATGCAAATGATGTGGAACATTTAAAGCAAATACTGACGTTGAAAGAAAAGATTGCGGCGGATTGAGATATTGTAAAAGCTACTATCGGTAATAATAGTACCGAAATAAAAAAAGGAGCCATTTTAATATAGCTCCTTTAATAAGATTAAAATATTGGAAATATTACGAATTTACAATTTTCACCTTTTTAAGGTATTCCCGGGCGCGTTCAACTTTCTCAGGAAACAGCACCCTATCCTTTAGCTTTAATGCTACTAAAGACAAAAGGCCAACTTCAGACACCTTTACCAAACCATCAGTTTTTGTTTCTTTAGCTTTCATACTGTAAAATTATGCTTTTTTCGATAACAGAAGCACCACATCATATTTCCGAAATGGTACGTAAGGCTCCATTGTAGCTTGCTTACCAGTTCTAAAACCACCGAAAAACTGGTAATCAGTAGATAACAATTCGAAATTTTTATTCACATATCCCTGATAAACACTTATTCGTCTATTATAATTTTTACATCTGCTGCCGCACCTTTTTACACACACAAGCCTGCATTGCTCAATAAAATCCGCCCCCCCATCACTTCCTTGTACCATTAACATTGCCGATTTATAGCTTTCGAAAAAGATCGGAATACAGTTCAACACCGTATTAAACACCTTATAAGCATCCCCATTATTGGTATATACACTATCTGTAACAGTATCACTTTCTAAATCATAATCTCCAAATCCAAGATTATAAATATCCCTGCCATCCAGCTTTTGTACGAAAGAAAATTCCACCGCTTTGATAACATCCCTTTCTCCCTTGCTAATAAAGAAAAACTCAAGACCATTGTAAGATTTTCGTTCCTGACATTCGTAGCCACTTGCTGGATTATTCATTTGCCGTTCAAGAAGCACCAAGCAGCACTTATATAACAAAAACTCTTCCGGCTTTACCTATATTTTAATTACCAACAAACTAAAACAAACCCGGATTGTTAAAAAATTGCCACTTCCCCGCCTGATTTTGCAAAAAGAAATTTTCTTTTACCTTTGCACATGGCAACAAGAATTACTCCCTCAAGCAAAAGTTCCGGACAATCAAGATTCTTTGGCGAAGGCCTCACGTATGACGATGTATTGTTAATGCCTGCTTACAGTCAGGTTTTGCCCCGCGAAGTCGATATCCGCTCTCAGTTAACAAAATCCATAACGCTCAACGTTCCTATGCTGTCGGCAGCTATGGACACTGTTACAGAAGCCAACCTGGCTATTGCCCTGGCACGTGAAGGTGGCCTGGGTATTCTGCACAAAAACATGAGTATTGAAAAGCAGGCCGAGCAGGTTAGAAAGGTAAAACGCAGTGAAAGCGGTCTTATTCTGGATCCTGTTACCCTGTTACAGGACGCTACTATTGGCGATGCCCTGCAACTGATGCGCGAAAATAAAATAGGCGGTATACCTGTTATAGATGCCAACCACAAACTGGTGGGTATTGTTACCAACCGCGATCTGCGTTTTGAAACCGACAAACGCAAAAAAGTTTCCGAAGTAATGACTAAGGAAAACCTGATTACCGCGCCGGAAGGCACGGATATGAAGAAGGCTGAAAAAATTCTCCGTCAATATAAAATTGAAAAACTGCCTGTTGTTAACAAACAAGGCAAGCTGATTGGCCTGGTTACCTACCGCGATATTATTCAGCTGATTAATAACCCCAATGCGGTTAAAGATAGTTTTGGCCGTTTACTGGTAGGGGCAGCACTGGGTATTACCCGCGATTTGCTGGACAGAGCAGCCGCTTTACAGCAGGTAGGTGTGGATATTGTGAGCCTGGACAGTGCCCATGGCCACAGCAAAGGTGTTATTGACTCGCTGAAACTGCTGAAAAAGAACTTCAAAGGTTTACAGGTAATTGCCGGTAACATTGCTACTGCCGAAGGCGCTTTAGCCCTGGCAAATGCCGGTGCCGATGCAGTTAAAGTGGGTATTGGCCCTGGTAGTATCTGTACCACCCGTATAGTAGCCGGTGCAGGCGTGCCGCAGCTGACTGCTATTATTGAAGCATCTAACGCACTGAAAGCCAAAGGCATTCCTGTAATTGCTGATGGTGGTATCCGTTACACAGGTGATATGGTAAAAGCCCTTTCGGCCGGTGCCAACATTGTAATGATGGGTAGTGTGTTTGCCGGTACGGAAGAAAGCCCCGGTGAGACTATTATATATGAAGGCCGTAAGTTTAAAGAATACCGCGGTATGGGCAGCCTGGGTGCTATGCAGCAAGGCAGCAGCGACCGTTACTTCCAGGATGTGGAAGATGGTATTAAAAAACTGGTACCGGAAGGTATTGAAGGTCGTATTGCTTACAAAGGCAACCTGAACGAAGTGGTTACCCAGTACGTAGGTGGTTTACGCGCTGGTATGGGTTACACCGGTTCTAAAGATATTAAGGCACTGCAAACAGCCACTTTTGTAAAAATTACCAACGCGGGTATGCGCGAAAGCCATGCACACGATGTGGAAATTACCAAAGAGTCGCCCAACTACAGCAGAAGATAGCCGTTAGTTACGCTAAAAAATACAGAAGTGGGTATTCTTATGCCGATATTCGTATCGGCATAAGAATTGAAACAGTAATACCACTGGCAGGCCGCAACTTGCCTAAACCAACAACCTATCTATGATTGAGCTAAAGAATATTAAGAAGAGCTTTGGAGATAAAACCATATTGCACGATATAAGTGCGGTAATGGAGGCGGGTAAATGCAATCTTATCATCGGCGCCAGCGGTAGCGGTAAAACGGTATTAACCAAATGTATGGTAGGGCTGTTTAAGCCAGACCAGGGCGAGATACTCTATAATAACGCCAACATGCTGCAGATGACAGATGACGAGCGCAAGCAGTTACGTCAGCAGATAGGCATGTTGTTCCAGGGTTCGGCTTTGTTCGATTCTATGACGGTGGAGCAAAACGTAATGTTTCCGCTCAATATGTTCTCCAACCTCAGCTATAAAGAAAGGAAAAAACGCGCCAGCGAAGTACTGGACCGGGTAAACCTGAAAGAGGCACACCATAAATATCCTGCTGAAATAAGCGGTGGTATGAAAAAAAGGGTGGGTATTGCACGCGCCATTGTGCTGAACCCCAAATATCTGTTTTGTGATGAGCCTAACTCGGGCCTAGACCCACAAACATCTATGTTGATAGATAAGCTGATTAAGGAAATCACCGCAGAATACGATATCACTACTATTGTAGTTACCCACGATATGAACAGCGTAATGGAAATAGGCGATCATATTATGTATATGCACGAGGGTAAGAAACAGTGGGAAGGTTCTAACCAGGACATTATTTTCAGCAAAAACGAACTGCTCAATAACTTCATTTTCGCCTCTGAATTCCTTCAGGATGCTAAACAGATGCGCATGATGCAGGAAAATGGCGACGTTCCCAAAGAAGAAATTAAAAAATAGCAACCGTTTGTATACGGTTTGACCTATTTTTGCGCCATCCTTAAACGTAAAATCTAAGATTTGCCATGGCAGTTTTGGTTAACAAAAGATCAAAGATCATAGTACAGGGCTTTACCGGAACAGAAGGTACATTCCACGCTTCACAGATGATAGAATACGGCACTAACGTAGTTGGTGGCGTAACTCCGGGCAAAGGTGGTTCTACGCATTTAGACAAACCCGTATTTAACACTGTAGCCGATGCAGTTAAAGAAACCGGCGCAGATGTTAGTATCATATTCGTGCCTCCTGCATTTGCAGCAGACGCTATTATGGAAGCCAGCGATGCAGGTGTGGAACTGGTAGTGTGTATTACAGAAGGCATTCCTACCCAGGACATGGTGAAAGTAAAGAACTATTTACAGGGTACAACTACCCGCCTTATCGGCCCCAACTGTCCGGGTGTTATTACAGCCGGCGAAGCTAAAGTAGGCATTATGCCAGGCTTTATTTTCAAACCAGGTCGTATCGGTATCGTTTCCAAATCAGGTACTTTAACTTACGAAGCAGCTGACCAGACTGTAAAAGCAGGCTTAGGTATCAGCACTGCTATCGGTATTGGTGGTGACCCGATTATTGGTACGCCTACAGTAGAAGCAGTTAAACTGTTAATGGACGATCCTGAAACTGACGGCATCATCATGATTGGTGAAATTGGTGGTAGCATGGAAGCTGACGCAGCTAAATGGATCAAAGACAACCTGCGCAAGCCTGTTGTTGGTTTCATTGCTGGTCAAACAGCGCCTCCCGGCCGTCGTATGGGCCACGCTGGTGCTATCATTGGTGGTGCTGACGATACAGCTGAAGCTAAAATGAAAATTATGGCTGAGTGCGGTATTCACGTAGTAGCCAGCCCTGCTGACATTGGTAAAACAATGGCTGCAGCACTGAAAAAATAACATTCAGTTAGTTGAGTATATTCTTGTAAGGCTCCGGTATTTACCGGAGCTTTTTTATGCAATTCATTTACCTGCATCATCCTACTAACAAAAGCCATAAAATAAACGTACTGGCGTGCACGTACCCGGCCGCGGTTTATGCACCTAAGCCTGCTGTATTATAGACACTTACGTTTAAATTAACACTAAAAACGCGGAACTGGCAGATGTGTTGGCATTCTTTTTATGTACATTGCCCTTACGCAAAAAATGATTCAGATGAAAAACAACAGCCTTGCCTTACTGGCAGCACTGCTGCTCTGTACCTCCGGCCTGCTTGCGCAGAGTGTGCCGGATAGCTTTCCCACCCAATGGAAACTGATTGATAGCCTGCTGTGGAAAAGCAGTCTACCCAAATCGGCACTTGATCAGGTAAACAAACTTTATCAGAAAGCAAGTACACAGAAGAACGAGCCCCAGGCCATTAAAACCCTGTTATACCGCCTGTACATTACCCGGCAGATACAGGATGTAAGCGACAGCGCACAGCTTAAAAACATTGAAAGAGAAATAGACAAAGCCTTTAGCGTACCGCAGAAAAGCATTTTGCGCGTACTGCTGGCTAAAAACTATAACAACATACTGGATAATAACAGCTGGCAGATAAGAAACCGCACCAACACTTCAGTAAAACCCGGCGATGTAGAAACCTGGACCAACAGAGACTTTCTTACCACTATTGATAGTATATACCAAGCAGCCCTGGCCCCTGCTGCTACCCTGCAACAGACCTCCTTATCGGGCTTTGAGGCTATTATAGTAAAAGGCAACGCCCGGTATTTACGCCCTACGTTGTACGATTTACTGGCAAATGATGCTATAGAATATTACGCCGCTCATTTTAACACGCAGCCCAACAACTCACAAATAAGCAACGAACAGGCGACCGCTCTGCTGGCCCCGGCTGAGGCTTTTTTACAATACCGTTTTACCATCAGCGAGTCTTATGCTACGCAGCAACTGATACAGGGTTATCAGAAACTGCTGCAATTTCATAAGCAGGATGCAAAGCCCGATGCTTTTATTGATGCAGATATTAACCGCATCAGCTGGGCTTACGCCAATTGCAGGCATCCTAAAAAAGACAGCCTGTACCTGCAAACTTTAAAGCAGTTAATTAACAAGTACGAAGACAATCCCGTAGCTGCACAGGCCATTTACCTGCATGCCTCTTTTTATGCAGCCAGAGCAGCTACCTATCAGCCTTTGTCTGATACACAGTACCGTTACGATTACATTACCGCTAAAAGCATTATAGACAAGGCGCTTTCTCATCAAAAAGCCCCCAGCGAAGGCAGCAGTAATATGCAGCAATTGCTAAAGTCTATACAAACACCCGCACTCACCAACCAGGTGGAACGCATTAACCTGCCGGCGCAACCTTTCCGCGCTTATATCCGCTACCGGAACACGCCCATGTTATATGGTAAAATATTCCGCTTTGGTGCGTTAAACGATAGCATACCCGGTACCATTTCATACGATACCACCCTGTATCAGTTTATAGCTAAGCAAACACCTTTCCGTCAGTTCAGCCAGCCATTACCGGTAACCAACGATTATCAGCAGCATAGCACGGAAATTAAAATAGACGGGCTTCCTGCCGGCAGATATCTTTTAGTTACTTCGGGGAACAGCCAGTTTACCAAAGACAATGGCACCGTAGGCATACAGATATTCACGGTATCGGCTATCAGCTACCTGCAATATGGCGCTGACTATTTTGTACTGAACCGCGAAACAGGGCAGCCTATCAGCAATGCCAAAGCCAGCTTTACCAAAAACGAATGGAACAGCCGGCTGAGGAAGTATATAAAATCTAAACCTGTTATTGTAACAACCGATAAAAACGGACACTTTACTTTCGCATCGTCGGATTATCAACTGGCACTGTATACCAGCAACGATACGCTGTTAACACAGGACAATATTTATTACAGCAATCCTACCAATCACGATTTCAAATCGGTGCAAATAAGCTTCTTTACAGATCGTAGTATTTACCGCCCCGGCCAAACGGCTTACTTTAAAGGCATAGCTTACCAAAGCAGCCAACAAAATCGCAAGCCGGAACTCTATACTTCTAAAGACAGTCTGCATATATTTCTGTATAACCCCAATGGTTCGCTTACAGATTCCTTATGGGTTTCTACCAACGAATACGGCTCTTTCAAAGGCCAGTTTACTTTTCCGCAGGGGTTACTTACCGGCCGGTATAATATTCAGGTTGCCAATAACAACAACAAGGGCATCAATACCTACGGCAGTACTGATGTAATGGTAGAGGAATATAAAAGGCCTAAGTTTTACCTGGCGTTCGATACCTTATCTGGCAGCTACCGGTTAAACGATTCTGTTACCGTTACCGGCCGTGCCACTAACTACACCGGTGCTACTGTAAGCGGTGGTAAAGCCACTTACACCATTACGCGTAATACCTACTTCCCTTACCCCTGGCTGTTTAAAACTACCCGAATGCCTTACAGCAATCCGCAGGTAGTAGCCAGCGGCACCGTTACCACTAAAGATGATGGCAGTTTTGTAATAAAGTTTGCAGCCCAGCCCGATTCATCTGTACAGGCAGGCAACAAACCGCAGTTTAATTTCAATGTTGACGTATCTGTTACCGATATCAGTGGCGAAACCCGGCAGGGCAACACGCAACTGTCGGTAGGTTACCAATCGCTGGTAGTTAAAATACAACTGCCTTCTGTTACTGAAAGCAAAGCCTTTACCCATATACCCGTTCAGGTACAAAACCTGGCTGGTAAAGAAGTAAGCTCACGTGTGCAGATTACCCTGTCGCCCCTGGAAGCACCTTCCCGCCTGATACGCGAAAGATACTGGAACGCTCCGGACCAGTTTGTAATGACTAAGGAGGAATACATTTCCCTGTTTCCACACGATGAGTATGGAGAAGAAACCAATCACCTGAACTGGAATAAAAAGGCAGCTATCATCAATACTACTTACAATACCTCGTCAACTGACGCAGAAGACAAAGGTTTTGCACTGCCTTCTACCCTGCAGGCCGGATGGTATGTGGTAGAAGCCAGCGTGGTAGAGCATGGAGATACTTTAAAAGATATTGGTTATGTGCAGGTATTTGAAAACAATAAAAACCTGCCTGTTACCGCTTACCTGTGGCATTATAACGATAAAACATCCGTTACCCCAGGCAACACCCTGGAACTGAAAACCGGAAGCTCGGCCAGCAATGTGTACGTAATAGAAAACATATTGCGTGGTGATAGTAAGGTGGGAACCTTTTCTTATTATCAGTTACAAAACGGAGTAAAAACCACCAGCATACCTGTTACAGAAGCTGACCGTGGTGGCATTAGTGTATCCAGAGCTTTTGTAATACACAACCGTGTGTATGAAATGCGTGATGATATTACGGTGCCTTACGATAACAAGCTGTTAAAGGTGAGCTACAAAACTTTCCGTAATAAAACCGAGCCCGGCAGTAAAGAAACCTGGAGCGTACAGGTTAGTGGAAGCAACGGCACCAAAGCCGCTGCAGAATTACTTACTGCTATGTACGATGCCTCTTTAGATCAGTTTAACCCGCACAACTGGTTTTCTCCTGCTATATGGCCTTCTTATTATAACCCTTATTACTGGAGCCATGGGCAAGGATTTTCAACCAGTACTTCACACATACCTGCGCGCGGTTATTATGAAAATGATCAGGAGTACTTCAGTAAAATATACGATCAACTGGCAGATGCCAATAGCTTAGGACTGGTTTCACAGACAGAAAACAACTGGACTTCTTCAGGTCGCCCCCGTCAGTTATATGAAAGAATGGCAGCCCCCGTATCTGCAGCTGCAGCCGCTGAAGAGAAGATTGCAATTCGTGGCATGGCAGCAGCCAAAAAGGCCAGCGCACCGCTGGTTATGATAGATGGCCAACCCGGTAGCATGTCAGATGTATCAGCAAACGCTATCGGCTACTTAGATATATTAAAAGATGAATCTGCTACCGCCCTGTACGGCTCAAGAGCCGCAAACGGTGTTGTAATTATCACCACTAAAAAAGGCAACGAGCAGCCTGTACAAACCAGGAAGAATTTTAACGAAACAGCGTTCTTCTTCCCCCAGCTGTATGCAGATACTTCCGGCACCTACACTTTCAGCTTTGAAATGCCAGAGTCGTTAACACAATGGCGTTGGTTAAGTCTGGCGCATACCAAAGACCTTTCGTTTGGTACGCAATCGCAAACCATAGTATCGCAGAAAACCATGATGGCGCAGTTAAACGCTCCACGCTTTCTGTGCCAGGGCGATGAGGCTACCCTCACCGCTACCATCAGCAATCTGGATTCTGTAGCGCTTGATGGCAACATTCAATTGGAACTGATAGATGCCGTTACCCTGCAACCGGTTAACGATCAGCTGGGCAACAAAAATGCTACACAGTCATTTACCGTAAAGCCACGCGTAAACACAGCTATCAGCTTCCCGGTTATTGTTCCGGCCAACTTCAACCATCCGTTGACCTGGCGTATTACCGCCCGCGCTAATCAATACAGCGATGGAGAAGAAAACACGCTGCCTGTATTATCTAACCGCATGCTGGTTACCGAAACATTGCCACTGCTGTTAAAAGGTAATACCACCAAACAGTACAAACTGGATAAACTGGTAAATAATACCAGTACTACGCTGAGTACCGAATCTGTAACAGTAGAGTATACCAGCAACCCTATATGGCAGGCAGTACAGGCCTTACCTTACCTGGCTGAGTATCCGCATGAGTGTGCAGAACAAACCTTTAACCGCTTTTATGCCAATGCACTGGCGGCACAGATAGTAAACAAACATCCGCAGATTAAAGCCGCTTTTGAGCTGTGGAAAAACGATAGCAGCTTTACCACCGGCAAACTGGCGCAAAACGAAAGCCTGAAACAAATACTACTGGAAGAAACCCCATGGGTATTACAGGCCGAAAGCGAAGCGCAACAGCGTAAAAACATAGCACTGCTGTTTGATGTGGTAAAAATGAGCAACAGCGCAGAAAGCGCCCTGCAAAAGCTGGAGCAGCAACAACTGCCAGAAGGAAGCTTTAGCTGGTTTAAAGGTGGCAATGCCGACAGGTATATTACTACTTACGTAGTTACCGGTATTGGCAAACTGCTGAAAGCAAACGCCATACCTGCCGCTTACAAAACCCGTTTACTGGCAGTAGCTGCCAATGCTATTACCTGGATGGATGAAAAGGTAGAAGAAGACTATAAAAGCTTTACCAGAATCAACAGTAAAAACAAAGTGTTTTTAGCCAACCATCTTATTCAGTATCTGTATGCACGCAGCTATTTTACAGGCACCAGAATAAAATCGGGTAAAGCAACTGAGCTGTTATGGGCCGAAGCGCGTAAATACTGGAACAAGCAGAACAACTACAACAAAGCACTGCTGGCAGTATCGCTGGCACGTAACGGTCAAAAACAATTTGCCGTAAACAGCATTCTGCCTTCTATACTGGAAAATGCCGTGGAAGACAGCACCAAAGGCATGTACTGGAAAGACCGTGTTACCTGTTTCTGGTACACCGCTCCTATTGAGCATCAGGCTACCATGATGTTGGCGACTGCTGAGTTAAGCAACAACTTCTCCAATAAGTCGTTAACCGATGCGTACGATAACATGCGCACCTGGTTATTGCTGAACAAACAAACCAACCATTGGGGTACTACTGTTGCCACAGCCGATGCCTGTTATGCACTGCTGCTGAAAGCAGATCAGTTACAAAGCAACCGCCAGGTAACCATACAACTGGGCAATAAGCAGATTTCATCTGCCGACAATGTTAAACAGGCAGGCAGCGGTTACTTTAAACAAAGAATAGATGGCGCCTCCGTTACCCCTGATATGGGTAATGTTACGGTAACCACCCGTTCTGTTATTGACGCCACCAATAAAACAGCTGTAAGCTACGGCGCTGTTTACTGGCAGTATTTTGAAAACACAGACAAAATAACGGCTGCTACCGGCAACCCGCTGGCAGTAACTAAAAAGTGGTTTATTGAAAAAACAACCGGCACTAACAAAGAGCTGGTGGCCCTTACCGGCAACAGTGAAGTTAAAGTGGGTGATAAACTGGTAGTGCAGCTGATTGTATCCAGCGATCGTGACATGGAATATGTGCATGTAAAAGACATGCGTGCCGCCACCATGGAGCCTGTAAACGTATTAAGCGGTTACAAATGGCAGGATGCACTGGGTTATTATGAAGCTACCAAAGATGCCAGCACCAACTTCTTTATCGACAATCTGCGTAAAGGCACTTATATACTCAGCTACCCTGTATTTATTACCAATACCGGCACATTCAACGCGGGCATAGCTACTGCACAATGCATGTACGCTCCGGAATTTACCAGCCACAGCGAAGGATGGAAGCTGACAGTAAAATAACAGGTTACACAATAAAAAGAACCTTCCAAAAGCCGGGCGATAATAAATCGCCCGGCTTTTTATCTTTGCGGCATGCAAGTAGATTATCTTATTATAGGCCAGGGCATTTGCGGTACTTTTCTCAGCTACGAGTTGCAGAAAGCAGGCAAAAAAGTACTGGTGATAGATGAAGCACAACCCTTTTCCTCCACCAAAGTAGCCAGCGGTGTTATTAACCCCGTTACCGGCCGCCAGGTAGTTACCACCTGGATGGCAGAGGAGCTGATGCCTTTTACCTGGAATGCGTATACCAGCATTGGGCTGGAGATTCAGCAACAGGTAATTCAAAACTGCCCTATACAGGCCTTCCCTCCTTCAGAACAAATGCTGGAGGCGTATGAGCAGAAAATGAACAATCAGCCTTCCTTTATACAGCCCATAGCGGCTAACGATATTATAGATTACCATACCTATTTCTATTTTAACCACGGCGCCGTAGCCATCAGCCCCGCGTGGCTGGTTGATTTACATGCCCTGTTAAAAGGCTGGCGGCAAAAACTGGAAGAAACCAGCGCCTTATTGGAAGAAAGCTTTGATGCCACACAACTGCAGATACATGCCACAGGTATTACCTATAAAAACATACAGGCAGAGAAAGTGTTCTTTTGCAATGGCGTAAACACATTTCAACATCCTTTATGGGAAAAGCTGCCTTACAGCTTTAACAAAGGCGAGGCGCTGATTGTAGACATACCCGATCTTCCGCAAAACCATATTTACAAATTCGGCATTACCACCCTGGTACCCTGGTACGATGGCCTGTGGTGGGCAGGTAGTACGTATGACAACCGTTATACCGATGCATTACCTACCGATCTTTTTCGCCAACGCAAAACTGCTGAGCTGGGTATGCTGCTGAAAGGCAAGTTTACGGTGGTAGATCATATTGCTTCTATACGCCCGGCTACGGTAGAGCGCCGCCCCTTTGCAGGCCTTCACCCTACGCAACCCGCTGCGGGCATTTTAAACGGTATGGGTACCAAAGGCTGTTCGCTGGCACCGTATTTTGCGCATCAGCTGGCGCAGCACCTGGTTAACGGACAGCCCATTACACCGGCAGGTGATGTGCGCAGGTTTTCAGCCACCTTATCTTTATAAAACTTTTTACAATTACTACTACTTAAAACATGGCAACCGAAACTACTGAAACGGAATACCGTATTCCTATTGCGTATCGCCGCATGGAAAACCTGCATATTGTATTCTGGCTTTTTAAAGATGTTAGCTGGTGTATGATATGGAAACCACTGGGGATAATTATGATTTTTCCTACGCTGATTATTTCCATTGTAATAGCCTGGCGCACCCGGCAATTTGTATCTGAACTGTGCCATAACCTGGCTATTACCATATGGATTGCAGCCAACAGCTACTGGATGATAAGTGAGTTTTTACACTTTGATGATAAGATAGTAGTGGGCACCATTACCTATAAGCATCTTGCTATGGTTCCCTTTTGCCTGGGCATATTGATATTAGCATACTATTATGTATACTGGAAGCCCAGAAACAAAGATGCCGTGGAAACTATGTAACCACGGCATCTTTGCATTTACTATAGATGATTAATATCTTTCAAAACGGTATCGTACAATGTAACTACCGTTATAATAAGTGCCATAAAAAACAGAGCCCTGGTAATCCAGATCGTTAAAGTACAGGTTAATTGTCTGGGCAGTGCTGGGGTCGCGCATATCAATACGCATTACATCATGCAAATCGGTATAATAATTACCAAACTCATCATAATAGCCATCCCGCACAGTGGCTATTGACCAGGAGCCATACATATCTCCATAAAAATCGGAGTAGCTTACATTGCCGTTGCTGGAAAAATCAAAGCGGCCACCATCTACAGGTGTCTGCACAAACCGCCAGCCGTAGGGAGTATATTGTTGAGCTTCTGTCATTACCCAGGAGCCGGTTATCTGCGGCCCCAGATCGTTGGTTTTACGGCAACCGGCAAAAATATAAAGGGCGGCAATGAGTAAAGTAGCGCGTAGAATTGATTTCATAACTGTTGTTTTAAGGTATACACGCAGTAATGCAAGTTTGCATCCAGTGTATAACGCAGGGTTGAGATATGGGTACGATTTTAAATTTATTTAACTACGGAACGGGCCAATCAACCTTTATTATCGGCGATTTTACCGGCCAGCAAGGTAATACTAAAACCTAATATAGCCACCAGCACAAAAGCCAGCCGCAGGTTTACCGCCTCGGATATATAACCAATAACCGGAGGACCCAGCAAAAAGCCCAGATACCCCACTACTGATACGGCAGCAATAGCCGGACCGGCAGCCATTTTGGTGTTTTTGGTAGTAACACTAAACACCAGCGGCACCACGCAGGATACGCCCAAACCGGTAATCATAAAACCTGACACCCCAACTACCACATGCGGCATGGCCACAGACAGCAGCAGGCCTATAGCAATTAAAACTCCGCATATACGTAACATTTGTTTTACACCATACTTATTTACCAGGCGGTCGCCCACAAACCGGCCAACAGCCATGGTACACATATAGGCGGCAAAACCCAGCCCTATGTATTTGCCCGATACATGAATTTCTTTTTGAAAATAGATGCCACTCCAGTCGTACATAGTCCCCTCGCATACCATGCTGCCAAACGCAATCAGCCCCAGCTTTAGCAGTGGTTTATCCGGTAACGCCAGCAGTTTCTTTTTGGCACTGGCCGTATTATCTTCCTGCACCGCATCCCCATAGGCCATCATGGTCATAATAAGCGCTAATACACCTACTATGGTAAAATGTATAAAGGGAGATATTTTCCAGGAAATCATCAGAGAACCCAGGCCTGCACCGGCAAAACCAGCCACGCTCCATACCCCGTGAAAAGTAGTAATAATAGAACGGTCGTACATAGCCTGTACCCCTACCGACTGCGCGTTAATGGCAATGTTGAGAAAGTTACGGGAGCTGCCAAAGAAAAACAGCAATATGGCCAGCTGCCATACAGAGTTTACCAACCCCAATGCCGGCAACAGCACCGCATATAATAAAGCACCGGCCAGCATTACATACCGGCTGCTTACACGGCCCAGTAACATACCCGTAAAAGGCAGGGTAAGCAAAAGCCCCATGGGCAGGGCAAATAATACGGTACCCAGTTGCGCATCGTTTAAATGCAGCTTTTCCTGTAGTGTGGGAATACGCGATGCCCAGCTGGTAAAAGTAAAACCCGATATAAAAAAGAATATCGCCACGGCTATGCGCATACGCCTTGCCATTGCCATATTTTTCCCCGTTATGTATGTTAGCATCATCTGCCTCTGTTATTTTTATTTATTCTTCGTTTGTGAGGCAAGCAATGTAGTAGTAATTCCGAATAAAGCTACAACGGTAAACGACCATCTTAAACTGGATAATTCCGCTATAAAACCTATCAGTGGCGGCCCGATGAGAAAACCAATAAACCCGATGGTAGATACCGCCGCCAGGGCCAACCCTGGTGACATGGTTTTTGATTTACCCGCCAGTCCGTATATCAAAGGTACGATAGAAGAAACACCCACGCCCACCAATAAAAAGCCGATGGCAGCCGGTATAATATGCGGCAGTGCCACCGCCAGCATTAAGCCGCTGGCAATACATATTCCGCTTATTTGTATTACGCGGGTTACCCCCAGGCGGGTAACGGCCCAGTCAGCCGCAAAACGTCCGCCTGCCATAGTACTCATAAACACCACAAAACCCAGTACCACAAACTGTTTGGAGGTCATTACCACTTTTTGGAAATACACCCCGCTCCAGTCGAACATAGTGCCTTCGCACACCATGCCGCTGAAGGCAATAATGCCCAGTTTCAGGATTATTTTGTCGGGTTTGGCAAAAAGGGGCTGCGTACTTCCGGTGTTAAGATCTTTTACTACCAGGTTTTTATGGGTGATTAACACCATCAGTAAACAGGTACCGCAGATAATCAGGTAATGCGTAAACGGAGGCACACCTGCGGGGCTTACCCAAAAACCAATAAAACCACCACACAACCCGGCCAGGCTCCACAAACCGTGAAAAGAGGCCATAATAGAGCGGCCATAATACGATTCAACACTTACCGCCTGTGTGTTTACCGATATATTAAGCATGTTACTCCATAAACCAAAGAACATAAGCACGGTAACCAGCTGCCATACCTGCCCTGCCAGCCCTATAAACACCAGGGTTATAGGATACATTACCGCCGCCAGTATTAACACCATGCGGCTGCCGTATTTAGATACCAGCACGCCCGATATGGGCAAACTGCACATTAAGCCTACCGGCAGTGCAAACAACACACTGCCCAGTGCTGCATCGCTCAGTTGCAGCTGGGTTTTAATATCGGGAATGCGGCAGGTCCAGCTGGAAAAAACCAGGCCTGCGATGAAAAAGAAAATACCTACTGCTATCCGGTGCGTTCTATGCCCTGCTACCGCTAAAGAAAAGTTCATGCTATAATAATTAAACACCTGTGCTGTATACTAGAGTATCTGAATACCCAGCGCGGTATAAGGTTGAAATTGTTGGTGCGTGTTGTCGGCTTCTGTAATAATACAGTCCACCACAGAAATATCACACATCTTATATAACTCTGCCGTACCTATTTTATCCAGTGTGGTAACGGCTACCACTTTACTGGCGGCCTGTAACATGGCGCGCCCTGCTTCCAGATCGTCGTAATTATGCGTGCTTACTCCAATTTCGTGGTGCAGGCTGCATATGCCGGTAAAACAGATATCCACATGCACCTGCTGAAACATACGGGCGGCATCTGCTCCCGTAGTCATTTGCGCATGTTTATCAATTCTGCCACCTGCCAGCAACACTTCCACCAAAGGATGCTCGCACAAAATAGTTGCCAGGGGTACGTTATTGGTAACCACGGTAAGTGGCATATCCTGCGGCAGCATACGGGCCAGTGTATAGGTAGTGGTACCGCCGCTCATCAGCACCGTTTGGCCGGGTTGCAATAATTGCAAAGCCTTACGCGCTATTTTCTTTTTATCATCTTCCAGCACATGCACCCGATCGGTAAACGGATGCATATTGGGAGAATGCGGTACTGCCCCACCCCGTACCTTGGTAAGCAGGTTATTTTCGGCCAGTAATTCAATATCCCTGCGCACAGTATATTCCGATACCTGCAACATGGCACTCAGCTCGCCCAGCGTTACTTTCTGATCTGTCTTTAGCTTCCGGAGTATAAAATCCAGCCGCTCTTCTTTCAACATCTTGCAACATTTTACTACAAAATAACATCTTTATTAGCAAACATTGCAACTTATGGCATTAAATTGCACTAAAATAGCAATATATGGCAAGAATTATCATTGACATGGACGAAGTAATGGCAGATATTATTCCGCATCTGGTAGATAATTATTATCAGGCTACCGGCGAAACCATCACCGCAGAGGCTATGCATGGCAAGCACCTGGAAGAATGTTGCAGCCAGCCCCAGCTGATAAGACAATTATTATATACACCCGGCTTTTTCAGAACCGCCCCGCTGATTGCCGATACACAGGTGGTGGTAAAAGCCCTGAACGAGCATCATGAAGTATTCATTGTATCGGCGGCTATGGAGTTTCCGCAATCGCTGATAGAAAAATATGAGTGGCTGGAAGAGCATTTTCCATTTTTAACCTGGCGCCAGATTGCTTTTACCGGCAGCAAGGCACTGGTAAGCGGCGATTATATGATTGATGACCACCTGAAAAACCTGGATTATTTTGATGGCGAAAAACTGATGTTTACCTCGCCCCATAATGCGCTGATAGAAAAATATACCCGCGTTAACAACTGGAAGGAGGTAGCAGATATATTATTACCCGGCGCTACCAACCCACTTAACGCAAAAATAGCCAGCGGAACAGCACTTTAAAAGGCTGTGGTAAGCCAATTCAGCTATCTTTGCTGCCCTTACTGATTTTAATAAATAGATTATATGTATCGCTCACACAACTGCGGTGAACTCAGAATCCAAAACGTCAACAACCAGGTAACCCTGGCAGGTTGGGTACAAACCGTTAGAAAATTCGGCGCTATTACTTTTATTGATCTGCGCGACCGTTATGGTATTACACAATTGCTGTTTGGAGAAGAACTGAACCACCTGCTGGATGAAAATCCGCTGGGTCGTGAATATGTAATACAGGTAACCGGCACCGTTACCGAGCGTACCAATAAAAACCCTAATATTCCAACCGGCGATATTGAATTAACCGTACAGAGTTTTGTGATACTGAATAAATCTGCAGTGCCTCCCTTCACCATTACCGATGAAACAGATGGTGGCGAAGACCTGCGCATGAAATACCGCTACCTGGATTTACGCCGCAATGCGGTAAAGAAAAACCTGGAACTGCGTTATGCCGTAAACCGCTCTGCCAGAAACTATCTGCACGAGAACGGGTTTATGGATATTGAAACGCCTTTCCTGATTAAGTCTACCCCCGAAGGTGCGCGCGACTTTGTGGTACCCAGCCGCATGAACCCCGGACAGTTTTATGCACTGCCCCAAAGCCCGCAAACATTTAAACAATTATTAATGGTTAGCGGCTACGATCGTTACTATCAGATTGTAAAATGTTTTCGTGATGAGGATTTGCGTGCAGACCGCCAGCCGGAGTTTACGCAGATTGACTGTGAAATGAGTTTTGTTGACCAGGAAGACATCATTGGCATGTTTGAAGGGTTGGTGAAACGCATATTTAAAGATGTAAAAGATATCGACTATACCGATGTAATCAGCCGCCTTACCTGGGAAGATGCGATGTGGCATTATGGTAACGACAAGCCGGACATCCGTTTTGGTATGCAGATTTTAAACCTGAAATCGGCCTTTAACCGCAACGGTAACATTGAAGCAACCGGGGAACTGATTAACGGCGCTGGCTTTGGCGTGTTTGACAATGCAGAAACCGTACTGGCTATAGCCGTACCGGGTTGCAGCGAATACACCCGCAAGCAAACAGATGAGCTGACGGAGTGGGTTAAGCGCCCGCAGATAGGTATGCAGGGGCTGGTATTTATTAAATGCAATGCCGATGGCACCTACAAAAGCAGCGTAGACAAGTTTTACAGCGAAGACAAACTGAAAGCCATTGCTGAAGCAGCTGGTGCAAAAGCCGGCGATTTAGTACTGATACTGGCAGGCCGTGAAGAAAGAACCCGTAAAGCCACCAGCGAACTGCGCCTGGAAATGGGCAAACGCCTGGGCTTTCGTAAAGAAGATGAGTTTAAGTTACTGTGGGTAATAGACTTTCCGCTGTTTGAATATGCAGAAGAGGAAAACCGCTGGGTAGCCCGTCACCATCCGTTTACTTCGCCCAAGCCTTCCGATATTTCCACCATGATCAATAACGATCCTGTTATTGCCAATGCAGAAAAATATCTGGAGCATCCTTATTCCAACATCAAAGCCAACGCGTACGATCTGGTGTTAAACGGCAATGAAATAGGTGGTGGTAGCATTCGTATATTCCAGCGCGAGTTGCAGGAGAAAATGTTTGCAGCACTGGGTATGTCAACCGAAGAAGCCAACCATAAATTCGGCTTTTTATTAGGCGCTTTTGAATATGGTGCACCGCCGCATGGTGGTCTGGCTTTTGGGTTCGATCGTTTGTGTGCTATACTGGGTGGTAGTGAAAGCATCCGTGACTTTATCGCCTTCCCTAAAAACAACAGCGGCCGCGATGTGATGCTGGATGCGCCTTCGCAGATTGACGAAAAACAGTTTACTGAATTACAGATAAAGCTGAACCTGCAAAGCTAGTAGCAGCTTTTTATACAAGGCCCATAGCCGAACCTTTTATCCTGTGTAAAAAGCATACAGGTATTTTTAAAAAGAGGTTTGCTATGGGCTTCTTCTTTTTAAGCCTTTGTTGCATTGCTGCTAATTTTCCTTATATTGTACTCGTCTTCGATTTTTTGTCATGAGCACTCTAAAATCCATCGATTTGCTTATGAGTTTATCTGCTTTGCTACAAGAATACCGCTGTACAAATGGCATATGGGATGAAATGTGCGATACCGGCAATATCCGGGATCATTACAATAAAGTATTTAATGCGCTGCAGAAGCTGGATGTAGGTACGCTGCAGCAAAAGGATTTGCTGGCCAGTGAACTATTTATGAACCAGGGCATCACCTTTACGGTGTACAGCGATAATGCAGGCATTGAACGCATTTTCCCTTTTGATATTATTCCCCGCATTATAACCGGTGTGGAGTGGGCGCATATTGAGGCGGGCATTAAGCAACGCCTGAAAGCACTGAATTTATTTCTGAAAGATATTTATTCAGAGCAGCTGATTTTAAAAGATAAGGTAATACCTGCCTCTTTAATTGCTTCCTGCCCGCACTATACGCGTGAGGTGTTTGGTATAAAAGTACCGTACGACATTTATGTACACATATCGGGCATTGATCTGATACGGGGCGATGACGGCCGGTTTTATATACTGGAAGACAACCTGCGCACCCCCTCCGGCGTATCGTACATGCTGGAAAACCGGGAGGTAACCAAACGCATTTTTCCGGATATGCTGGCGGCTAATAAAGTACGGCTGGTACACAACTATCCGCTGATGCTGCACCAGATACTGTTATCGCTGGCGCCTACGCAGATATCTGCTCCTACGGTGGTATTATTAACACCAGGCATTTTTAACTCTGCTTATTACGAGCATGCTTTTCTGGCCCGCCAGATGGGTATTGCCCTGGTAGAAGGCCGCGACCTGGTGGTGGACAATCATAAAGTGTACATGAAAACCACCAATGGCCTGGAACAGGTGCATGTAATTTACCGCCGTATAGATGATGAGTTTTTAGATCCGCTGGTGTTTAAGCCAGACAGTGTACTGGGCGTGCCAGGCTTAATGAGTGCTTATCGCAAAGGAAACGTGGCACTGGTGAATGCCGTAGGCAACGGGGTGGCAGATGACAAAGCGGTATATGCCTACGTACCGGATATGATTAAATATTACCTGAACGAAGAACCTATACTGCCCAATGTGCCCACTTATGAATTGAGCAACGCAGATGCACGGCAGCATGTGTTTGAGAATATTCAGAACATGGTAATAAAACGTACCAACCAATCAGGCGGTTATGGTATGGTAATGGGCAATAAAGTAAGTGAGGAAGAATGGCTGAAAGCGAAAGCTACTATAGAAGCCGACCCCAGAAGTTTTATAGCGCAACCTATTATTAAACTATCTACGGTTCCGTGTTTTATAGATGGCAAATTTCAACCCAGGCATGTTGACTTACGCCCTTATGCGCTTTGCGGCCCTAATGGAGTACAGATTGTGCCAGGTGGCTTAACCCGGGTGGCCCTGCGCGAAGGTTCGCTGGTGGTAAACTCCTCCCAGGGTGGCGGCAGTAAAGACACCTGGATTATTGACTAATTACTTTATTTAGAACCACACACAACTACCCCATACAACGCTATGCTAAGTAGAATTGCCGATTCTCTGTTCTGGATGAACCGCTATATGGAACGTGCTGATGGAATGCTCCGTTCTATAAAAGCCTGTTATATATTATCGTTAGACAAAAATACCGACGACCTGCAAAACTGGTTGCCGGTACTGGAAATATTTACAGCTGCCGATCAGCAGCAGATGCAACTGCTGGCCAATGATACAGATGCTGTACTGCAACAACTGATTGTAGACATGAGGAACGCCAACTCCCTCAAATCAATTTTAATTAAAGCGCGCGAAAACGCCCGGGGTATTCAGGACCATATTACCAAAGAAATGTGGGAGCAGGTAAACCAGATGTACCATATGGTAAACCACGCCGCCCTGCCCCAGCGTTTACAGAGCTATGGCACGCTGGAGGTGATTGACAACCTGATGCGGTACAGCCTTTTATATACGGGTGTGGTTGACAATACTATGGCCCGCGGCATGGGCTGGCATTTTATGAACCTGGGCAAATACATTGAACGTTGTTTGCAAACGATAGAAATTACCGAAAATCAGTACCAGATGATGGATTACCGGTTAAAACACAACCGGGATATTATGCAGTGGCGCTACCTGCTTTTATCGCTGGGCGGGTACGAATTGCACCTGAAACGGTACCGCACAGCCAATTATAACCAGAACGTATTGCACCAGGCGGTTATTAATCAGGACTTTCCACGCTCTATTCTGTATTCGCTGAGCCGGCTGGACAAACATTTGTGCGATGTGGTGCAGGAAAACCCTTCGGCCGAAAACAAGGCGCTGGCCCGTAGTTTTGGCAGGCTTTACAGTCACGTAAAGTATATTGAACTAGATTCGCTGGACGAAGCAACACTGAAAACGTTTTTTGCCACGGTAAGAAGCGAATTGCTGGAGTTTAGCGCCAGACTGGGACAATGCTTTTTTTCTTATGCCTAACGCAATAGTTTTATGCCGATATTCAATATACATCACATTACCCGATATGAATACGACCGACCTGTTAAAGAAAGCACCAACGAAATAAAGATTTATCCCTTTCAGTGTCCCGATCAGGAAACACTGCAACACGAGTTGCTTATTACCGGCCATCCCGAAGTACAGGTATTTCAGGATTACTGGGGTAACCGCTACGGCAGCTTTAACGTACTGCCCGTGCACCAGCAGCTGGTAATTGAAAGCAAGCTGATAGTACGCACTACTGCGCCCTCGCAGCTGCGCATTAACTTTCACGGCAGCTGGCAGCAGTTACAGGATGAAACCAACACTCAGTTGCTGCTGTTAGAACTGGCTTCTTCTGAGCCTATTGCCGCCCAGGAAAGAATAAACGAAATAGCCCGCTCTGTACAGGAAAAAGCACATAGCGTGGCTGCCACGGTAGAAGCCGCCTCGGAGTATATATTCAAGCACTTTAAATACATTAAAGGCATTACCACTATAGAAACTACGGTGGACGAGGTGCTGGAGCATCAGGCTGGCGTTTGTCAGGATTTTGCCCACCTGTTACTGAAAATACTGCGCACACTGGGCGTACCCAGCCGTTATGTAAGCGGTTATATATGCCCCAATAAAAATGGTATGCGTGGCGAAGGTGCCACCCACGCCTGGATAGAAGCCTGGATACCCCAGTATGGCTGGGCCGGTATTGACCCTACCAACAACGTATGGGTAACCAATAACCACGTTAAACTGTCTGTAGGCCGCCATTTTAACGACTGTACGCCGGTAAAAGGCACTTTTAAAGGCCCGGCCAAGCAGAAATTGTCGGTTTTTGTATCAGTAGGTTATGAAGACGGGCATGTGTTTGAAGACCTTAACAATGTAGATACCTATCAGCAGCAGACGGATAATGAAATGGCAGACAGTTTTTCCGCTCAACAATAGTATGGAAAAATTAATGCATCTTGCAACGCCTAAATACAGATGCATGAAGCGACAGGGTTTATACAGGCTAATTTCTTCTCTGGTTAATTCTTATGCCTTATTACTGGCCGTGGGCCTGGTAATGAGCTTTTTCAGCCTGTTTTCTTCAGCTACAGGAATGCTGCAGGCCTTTATATCTATCAGCACTATTTTATACGCCTGGTACGCTAACCAGTTTTTTGTACGGGTAATTGTATTGAAAGGGCCGTTTACCAGAAGAAAAAAAGACCTGTTACAGGTAAATGCCATTGTGGTAGCCATACTTTCTATTGTTGCGGTTATCTGTGCGGGCGTTTGTCTTATCTTCTTTGATCTGGTGAAACAGGTTCTTGCCCAGAAAGCAGAGCAGGACATTCCTACCAAAAGCCTGTTAATGTTACTGATACCCACTTTGGTGATAGGCCTGGTGCTGGGTATTCATGTAATCTGGACCATACGGCTGCTACGCAGGCACAAAGGCCAGATTAAGGATTCTGAAGAAGAACCCGGGTAAGCCTTCTTTCCCATATTTAACATTTCCATTTACGCCGGCAGTACTTTTTTTTCGCCCCTTTGCTAAAGATTTAAGTATTTTGCTCCTATGAATTATGCAATACCACTGGCAGAGCGGATGCGTCCGGAGCGGCTGGACGATCTTGTGGGGCAGGAACATCTTACAGGTAAAGGCAGTATTCTGCGTAATGCCATTGATAAAGGCGTTATACCTTCTATGTTATTGTGGGGCCCTCCCGGTGTAGGTAAAACTACTATTGCCAACATTGTAGCGCATACGCTACAGGTTCCATTTTATCAACTCAGTGCTATCAGCAGCGGTGTTAAAGATGTGCGGGAGGTAATTGAACAGGCCAAAGCCCAATCCCGCGCTATCCTGTTTATTGATGAAATACATCGTTTTAATAAAGGCCAGCAGGACGCCCTGCTAGGGGCCGTAGAAAAAGGCACTATTACCTTAATTGGCGCCACTACCGAAAACCCCTCTTTTGAAGTAAATGCGGCGCTGTTAAGCCGTTGCCAGGTATATGTATTAAAAGCCTTATCAGAAGAGGCGATGGTAAAGCTGCTGCACCAGGCTAAAGAGAAAGATGACTATTTACAACAATTCGATATAGAACTGAAGGAAACCAGCGCCCTGATGAACATATCAGGCGGGGATGCCCGTAAGCTATTGAACCTGTTTGAACTGGTGGTACAGGCCTCTGTTAACGATAAGAAACTGGAAATTACCGATGCCCTGGTAATGGAAATAGCGCAGCGGCGGGTGGCTTTATATGATAAAAAAGGCGAGCAGCATTACGATATCATTTCCGCCTTTATTAAAAGCATGCGTGGCAGCGACCCCAACGGTGCCGTATACTGGCTGGCGCGGATGATTGAAGGCGGTGAAGATGTAAAGTTTATTGCCCGGCGTATGCTGATATTTGCCAGCGAGGATATTGGCAATGCCAACGCCAACGCCCTGTTACTGGCTAATGCTACCTTTGATGCCGTTACCAAAATCGGTTACCCCGAATCACGGATCATTCTTTCGCAATGTGCTACTTATCTGGCATCCTCTCCTAAGAGCAATGCATCCTATGCCGCTATTGGTGCCGCCCTTTCGGCCGTGCAGCAGTTTGGCGATTTACCGGTGCCACTACATATACGAAACGCACCCACCAAACTGATGAAGAATATGGATTATGGTAAGGGCTATAAATATGCGCATTCTTTTGAAGGTAACTTTGCCGAACAGGAGTATTTACCTGATAAGCTGAGCGGCACCGCCTTTTACGACCCCGGCAAAAACCCACGGGAAGAAGAACTCCGCCGCTATTTAAAAAGCATGTGGAAAGACAAGTATAACTATTGAAACATCCATCACTTAAACCAACATCTGAATGAAAAATTACCGGGTTTACCTGGCCACCTTAGCCACCGTAATGGTACTGGCAGTTTCCTGTAAAAAAGACGATGCCGCTCCGCAGGCCAATACGGAAGTGGTGAATAAAGACGTTGCCTATGATGCTGACGCTTTGCAAAAAATGGACGTGTACCTGCCAGCCAGTCGCAGCAGCGATACCACCAAAGTAATTATACTGGTACATGGTGGCGCCTGGATGGAGGGCGACAAAAGCGACTTCGAATCTGCCGTACAGGCACTGAGGCAACAACTGCCCTCCTATGCACTTTTTAATATTAACTATCGCCTGGCAAGTATTACCGGCACCAACCTGTGGCCCGCACAGATAGACGATGTAAACAAAGCCGTTAATTTCATCATTAGCAAAAAGAACGAATACCGTGTAAATACCAGTAAGATAATTATGCTGGGCGCCAGTGCCGGCGCACATTTGTCGCTTTTACAGGCCTACCGTTTTAACGCGAATGGTAATATTAAAGCGGTAGTAGATTTGTTTGGCCCAACGGATATTGCAGATTTGTACAACAATCCTGTTAACGAAAACTACCCCTTTCTGTTACGTACCTGGCTGGGTGGCACGCCCACTACAGCAACAGCAGCTTACACCGCCGCCAGCCCCATACAACATATTACTGCTCAGGCACCGCCTACCATTATATTCCATGGCACAGCCGATGATGTGGTACCCGTTAGCCATAGCAGGGCGCTTGAAACAGCGTTAAAAGCAAAAGGTGTAACCAACAGCTATGTTGAATACAACGGACTTGGACATGGATGGTTGGGAACCGACCTATCAGATACTTATACCAGGGCCATTGCCTTTGTTGTTAAAAACGTACAATAATGAATATTGAATGCAGCCATTTTAATGAATTGACTGTAGAAAAGCTGTATGCTTTGCTTCGCCTGCGTAGTGAGGTGTTTGTGGTAGAGCAAAACTGTGTTTTTCTGGATATGGATAATAAAGACCAGCCCTGCCACCATTTACTGGTATGGGATAACGATAACCTGGTGGCTGCAGCCAGACTGGTGCCTCCGGGGGTGACCTACCATGAAATGTCTATCGGCAGAGTAGTGAGCAACCCCGCTTACCGCGGCAGCGGCGCAGGGCGCCTGTTAATGGCAGCTGCTATAGAAGAATGCTACCGGCTTTTTGGTACCGGCCCTATTAAAATAGGCGCGCAGTTATACCTGGAAAAGTTCTACGGCTCTTTTGGGTTTGAGCGGCAGGGTGAGGTATACGATGAAGATGGTATTGACCACATTAAAATGCTGAAACAATATTCATAGCAATAAAAAAGCTCCCTGCAGAGGGAGCTTTTTTATTGCTACTGGCACCTGCTACTTCAACTCCATTTTCAGGAATTTAGCAGTATGACTTTCTTTGTTCTTAATCATTTCTTCCGGGGTGCCTTCAAATAAAATACGCCCTCCACCATCACCACCTTCCGGCCCCAGATCAATAACATGATCGGCCACTTTTATCACGTCCAGGTTGTGTTCAATTACCAGTACAGAGTTACCTCTTTCAACCAGTTTATTCAACACATCCAGCAAATGCTGTATATCCTGAAAATGCAAACCAGTGGTTGGCTCGTCCAGTATATAAAAGGTTTTGCCTGTATCTTTTTTAGCCAGCTCTGTAGCCAGCTTTACACGCTGTGCTTCACCACCGCTTAAGGTTACCGCGCTCTGGCCCAGGGTAATATAGCCCAGTCCCACATCGGATAATACTTTTATTTTGCGGTAGAGATAAGGTACTGATTGGAAAAACTCGCAAGCCTCATCCACCGTCATATCCAGCACATCGCTGATAGATTTGCCTTTGTACCGTATCTCCAGCGTTTCGCGGTTGTAACGTTTACCATTACATTTTTCGCAATGCACATATACATCGGGCAAAAAGTTCATTTCAATTACCCGCATGCCGCCGCCTTCACAAACATCACAACGGCCACCTTTTACATTGAAGGAAAAACGACCGGCATTGTACCCGCGGATTTTTGCCTCCGGCACTGCGGAAAACAACGTTCTTATTTCTGTAAAAAAGCCACAGTAGGTAGCCGGGTTACTGCGCGGTGTACGGCCAATGGGCGACTGATCTATTTCAATTACTTTATCAATATGCTCCAGCCCCTTTATGCTTTTATAGGGCATAGGCGTAATGCGGCTGTTATAACAATGGCGGGATAAAATAGGATACAGCGTTTCGTTAATCAACGTGCTTTTGCCGCTGCCACTCACCCCGGTTATCAATACCAGTTTACCCAGCGGTATAGATACAGAAACATTCTTGAGGTTATTACCGGTAGCGCCTTTCAGTTCCAGGCTTTTGCCATTACCGGCGCGGCGCTCTTTAGGTACTTCAATGCCCTTTTTACCATTCAGGTACATAGCGGTATCAGAAGCAGATTGCAACACCTCCTCCGGCGTACCGGCAGATACTACCTGTCCGCCATATTTTCCGGCACGTGGACCAATATCAACCAGGTGGTCAGCCGCCATCATAATATCCTTATCATGCTCCACCACCAGTACGCTGTTACCTATATTGCGCAGGTTACGCAGCGCCTCAATAAGGCGGTGGTTATCGCGTTGGTGCAGGCCTATGGAAGGCTCATCCAATATATAAGTAATGCCCTGTAGCTGCGAGCCTATCTGTGTGGCCAATCGTATCCGTTGCGATTCGCCCCCGCTGAGTGTGCGGGAGGATCGGTTAAGGGTAAGATACGTTAACCCCACATCCAGCAGAAACTGTAAACGCTCGCGTATTTCTTTCAGGATATCTTTAGAGATCGTATTCTGTTTGTCAGACAAACGCTTTTCCACATCTGCAAACCAAACCATCAGTTTATCCAGGTTCAGATCGCTCAACTCTGAGATGTTCTTTTTATCTACCTTAAACCAGAGGCTTTCTTTTTTCAGGCGTGTACCGTTACAGGTAGGGCAGGTTTGCAGTTCCATAAACTTCTCCGCCCATTCGCGGGTAGCTTCGCTGCTGCCGGCAAACCAGCGTTTAATCATAGGAATAATGCCTTCAAACTCGCCATCGTAAGGTTCACCCGTAGCTTCATCATACGCCATCAGATCACCCGCATCGCCCGCTTCATTCCCATACAGAATAATGTTCAGGCCCTTTTCGGGTAAATCTTTAATGGGCTTATCCAGACTTATTTTATTGCGTTTGGCAATCTGCGCCACCATCCGGAACATAGAAGCTTCACGCTCCTCGCCCAGCGGTGCAATACCTCCATCGCGTATGTTTTGTGTGTTATCAGGAATAATGGCATCCATGCTGATGGAATACACATTACCCAGCCCTTTACAGGTGGGGCAGGCACCGTAGGGTGAGTTAAAAGAAAAGGCATTGGGCGAAGGTTCTTCGTAGCTGATACCGGTATCCTCACACATCAATTGTTTGGAATACTGCACCAGTATATCTTCTTTGGTACCGCCGCTTACCAGCAGAAACATCAGTTCCTTACCGGTTTTCAGCGTTTGCTGAACGCTCTGGCTCAGGCGCACCTTCATATCATCTGTTACCTGCAACCGGTCAATTACCACTTCAATATCGTGGATCTTATAACGATCTAATTGCATACGTGGGGTTATATCCAGTACTTCCCCATCTACCCGTACTTTCAGAAAGCCTTTTTTACGTATATCTTCAAACAGTTCGCGGTAATGCCCTTTACGCCCCCGTATCAAGGGTGCCAGCAGGGTTATCTTCTTACTTTTGAATTTTTTGTATATGTTATCAACAATCTCTTCCTCGCTAAACTTGGTCATTTTCTTACCCGTATTATAGCTATAGGCCTCGCCTATACGCGCGTATAACAAGCGTAAAAAATCGTATAACTCGGTAATGGTACCCACGGTAGAGCGTGGGTTTTTGTTGGTTGTTTTTTGCTCAATGGAAATAACCGGGCTCAGGCCCAGAATCTTGTCCACATCGGGCCGCTCCATATCGCCCATAAACTGGCGGGCATAGGCGCTGAAACTTTCCATGTAACGGCGCTGACCTTCATTGTAAATAGTATCAAATGCCAGAGATGATTTTCCGCTGCCGCTTACGCCGGTAAAAACCACCATTTTATTCTTGGGAATATGAATATCTATGTTCTTCAGGTTATGCTCCCGGGCCCCAAACACCTCTATAAATTCTTCCTTTTCTGCCTCTTTAACAGGTAATGCCTTTTTTGTAGCTGCCATATCACATTCTTCAGGTTTCCGAAGGTAGAACAAAGTGTGTTAGAAATTTGTTTATTACCATTGAAAGGTTTTTATGGTTAGTAATCAATATCTTACGAGTATTGCAAACAAGTATGGCATAGAAATTGGCCAGACAGTTTTCTAATCTTAAATGAAGAATATATGAAAGCCCTGAAATTATCGTTAACCGCAATGATTGGAGTTTCGTTGTTAGTATCGTCCTGCAAAACCTGGAATAATACCCAAAAGGGTGCAGCTATAGGTACGGGTGGTGGCGCTGCCGCTGGTGCAGTAATTGGTAAAGTATCTGGTAACACTGCCCTGGGTACCATTATTGGTGCTGCTGTAGGTGGTACTGCCGGTGCTATCATTGGCCGCAAAATGGACAAGCAGGCCGCTGAAATTAAAAACGAAGTGCCTACTGCAAAAGTAGAACGTGTTGAAGAAGGTATTACTGTAGAGTTTAGCAGCAAGATATTGTTTGGCTTTGACAGCTACAGCTTAACCGACGCATCCCGCGCTTCTTTAAGCCAGCTGGTAACTGTGTTAAACAAATACCCCGACACCAACGTTGAGGTACAGGGACATACTGATAACAAGGGTACTGCTGAGTACAACGAAAAGCTGAGTAACCAGCGCGCAGAATCAGTAGCCAGTTATATTAAAGCCAACGGCATTGCTTCTTCAAGAGTAAATACCAGAGGTTTTGGTTTAACAGCCCCTAAGTATTCCAATGATACAGAAGACGGTCGTGCACAAAACCGCCGTGTAGAGTTTCTGATCACTGCGAATGAAAAAATGAAGTCTGACGCCCAGAAAGGCCAGTAATAAAGCATTTTATCCGACAAAGTCCGTCATTCTATGAGAACAAAAAGGTGTACCGTTTACCGGCACACCTTTTTTATTGGGAATATTTTACAATTTATAACCTAATCTGCTCTCCATAACAATTGCTACCGGTAGCAGAAATTGCAGTATTTAACACTGCTCCAGCGCCTGCAGAATATCGTTTGCCAGATCATCTACATATTCCAGGCCTACTGACATTCTGATTAAGCCGGGTGTAATACCTACCGCCAGCTGATCTGCCGCACTCAATTTAGAGTGTGTGGTAGAAGCGGGGTGAGAAGCAATGGTACGGCTATCGCCCAGGTTAGAAGTCAGCGTAAGCAGCTTCAGCGAGTTCATAAACTTAACACCGCTTTCAAGCCCACCTTTAATTTCAAAAGTGAACAATCCACCGCCGCGGCTCATTTGCTTTTTAGCTATTTCGTAAGAAGGATGGCTGGGTAACATAGGATACTTTACCATGCTCAGCTTAGGATGCCCTTCCAGGCGTTTTGCCAGCGCTTCGGCATTATCGCAATGGCGCTGCATACGCACATCCAGTGTTTCCAGGCTCTTGGTAAGTACCCAGGCGTTGAACGGACTCATAGAAGGGCCTGTGTTGCGACAGAACAAGTAAATTTCGCGGATCATTTCCTTTTTACCCACTACAACACCACCCAGTACACGGCCCTGCCCGTCAATCCACTTGGTAGCAGAGTGAATAACCAGATCAGCACCAAATTCAATAGGGCGTTGCAGTGCTGGTGTAGCAAAGCAGTTGTCTACCACAAAAAGTATGTTATGCTTTTTAGCCAGTTTATTTACCTTTTCCATGTCTACTATATCCAGTCCGGGATTGGTAGGTGTTTCCAGATAAATCATTTTGGTATTGGGCTTAATCAGCTCTTCCCATTTGTCCTCCTCTCCTACATTGCCATAGCTATATTCAATACCCCATTTAGGAAAGTATTTGGTTAACAGTGTATGGGTAGAACCAAATACTGAAGCACAGCTGAGAATATGATCACCACTTTGTAAAAAGGTCATCATAGTACCAAAAATAGCGGCCATACCACTGGCACAGCTAAAACCAGCTTCAGCACCTTCCAGCGCCACCATTTTATCGGTAAACTCCTGCACAGTAGGGTTACTGAAGCGCGTGTAAATATTATGATCGTTTGTTTCGTTAAATGCACCGCTCATATCTTCCGCATTGTCAAAACGGAAACTGCTGGTTAAAAACAAAGGCGTGCTATGTTCCATCTCATCCGTAGTAGGCGTTTGAATACGGATGGCTTTAGTATTGAAATGATAAGACATCTTATAGTATAAAAGTGTTGTGAAATGTTGATTGTACAGAAAGCGTTATACGGTTACAGTGTTACCGTTTACCACCACTTTCCACTCCAGTTTAGCTCCGGCCAAACGCAGCGTTTCTGCCACGGAACAGTATTTATCAATAGACAGTTCTACCGCGCGGTAAGCCTTAACCTCGTCAACAGCGCCGGTTAACTCAAACACCAGTACTGCATGCTGCCACAGAGAAGGCTCTTTACCAGCTTCACGTTCTCCATCAATACTGATAGACAGATTCTGTAAATCCTGACGTTGCTTTTTCAGAATAGACACCACATCAACAGCACTGCAACCACCCAGCCCTGCCAGTAAAACCTGCATAGGTCTGAATCCATTGCCTGAGCCACCTTTATCAACCGGAATATCCATACGCAGCGTATGATTGTTAGCATCCGTTGCGGTAAATCCATAATCCCCATCTGTACGGGTTACTTGCATAGTTGGCATAACCGAAAATTTGAAATGCAAAGATAAGGCAACAGCCAATGCCAGGCTAGTGCTGCTATTGCCCCTTGTAGTGGTTGTTAAGATTATGTTAGCAGGGCTGGCTTTTCCTTATACGTCTTCCATAAAAACTCGCCGTAGAGTGTATTGGCCCAGGCAAACCAGGAGCGGGTGTAGTTATAAGCATCATCTTTATGAAAAGATTCGTGCATAAAACCTGTGCCGGCATGGCTGGCGCGAAGCATATCCAGGCACTTTTTAATTTCGCTATCGCTGGTACTGGTTAAGCCACGCATAGTAATCCCCAGCGGCCATATCATATTAACACCAACGTGCGGGCCGCCTATGCCCTCTCCTGCAATACCTTTAAAGAAATAGGGATTATTCTCTGAAAGCAGCATTTTACGGGTATTGATGTATACCGGATCAGCCATACTAACAGCGCCCAGATAAGGCAAAGAAAGCAGGCTGGGCACATTGGCATCATCCATCAGATTATAACTGCCAAAACCGTTTACTTCATAAGCATATACTTTTCCATACTGCGGGTGCTGTACAACAGCATGCTTTTTTAATGCGGCCAGCACTTCATTGGCCAGTACATCCAGCTGTGCAGAAAGCACCACATCTCTGAAAAAGGTTCTCATGATAATAGCAGCCTGTTTCAGGCTCTCTACCGCAAAAAAGTTGGAGGGTATCAGAAAAGAAAACACCGTAGCATCATCGCTGGGGCGGAAAGCGGAACAGATAAGCCCCACGGGTTTAACCGGATAACCGTAGCCTCCCGACGGCATGGTATCTGTTGATTTTTCTGTTTTGCGCTGAAACGTATAAGGACCATCAAAAAACTTCCGTTGCTGCTCTCTGAAGGTTTCAAATGTTACGCGGATACTCTGCACCCAATCTGTGGTAAAAATGCTGTCATCACCCGTTTTTTTCCAGTAATGATAAGCCAGCCGTATAGGATAACACAGGGAATCTATCTCCCACTTGCGCTCGTGTACACCAGGCAGCATCGTGGTCATATCATCTTTCCACTCACTTATCTGATTCTCATCTTTATAAAAAGCATTGGCATAGGGATCTTTCAGAATACATTTTACCTGGCGTGCTATTACTCCTGCAATCATCAGTTGCAATGGCTTATCGCCTTTTACAAACTGCAGGTAAGGCCATACCTGTGCCGTGCTATCCCGCAGCCACATGGCATCTATATCGCCGGTAATAACATACGTATCCGGCTTGCCACGCCGGTTTTCATAATGTACTGTAGTGTCCAGGGTATTGGGAAAGCAGTTTTCAAATAACCAGCGGGTTTCTTTGTCGGCCACCTTACTTTTGAACTCAGCAATAGCGGCTTCTATGTTTTTACTGTGAAAACGTCGTGAGGAAGGTGCGGTTCTTACCACGGGATAAGCGTCTGTGGTACCGGCAAAAGAAAACCTTCCGAGTGCAAGCCCAGCCCCCAGCAACCCCGTTGTTTTTAAAAACTCGCTTCTGTTCATATACGATAGTAGTGAGGCAGCAACTTACCCAATTAACCACTTATGGCAATAACAATTGGGGTTATTATTTAAGCGCCTGCTTTAAACTGCGCACCGCTTCCTCGTGTACGGCGGGGTTAAGATAGTCCCGCTCCGCCACAAAAGCAGGATTTACAAACTGCATGTGGCTTTTTACCGTGGTACGGAGAGAGGCGTGAAACTCGCGCGCTTTTGTTTTTTCCCGTATAATATCCACATTCACAGGCAAAACCCCGCTGCCCGGCATGATAATAATGCGGTTACCTGCTGCAGCCACCAGCTTTCTGATCACATCCAGCGCGTCCGTAGCTTTGGGCTGCTGACCCGAGGTGAGGATACGCGAGCAACCTGCCTCTATAATCACCTCCAGGCCTTCCAGTGCATCTCTGCATCTGTCGAAAGCCCGATGAAAAGTAACCTGCATAGGCCCGGCTGCCTGTACAGCCAGTTCCGTTCGGCGGGCATCTACCTGCCCATCTGCCTGCAAAAAGCCCACAACCACCCCATCACATCCCAGCTGACGGCAAACAGCTATATCTTCCAGCATCAGCTCAAACTCCTCCTCTGTATACAAAAAATCTCCGCCACGTGCCCGGATGATAGGAAAAAGTGTAGTAGATAATTGCTCCCGGCATTTTTTTATAAGCCCGAAGGAGGGCGTAATGCCCCCTTCAGAGAGGCCTGCACATAATTCAATTCTGTCTGCACCACCTTTTACCGCGCTTTGCGCAGTAATAAAATCAGTAACCGCTATTTCAATAATACTATTGGGCATAACCTTTATTGTAATTCAGTTTCCAAAGCTCGTAGCGTTTTTGCTGGTATTGTAAACGGCTGGAAAAATCATCCCAGTCGCGCAACTCCTTTTTACTCCACAAAACCTCACATAAAGCAGCCAGGCGTGGCAATGCCTGATACATAACAGAAGAAGGATAATGCAGATACTCCGACCACATATTCGCCTGCGCCCCCAGCACAAATTGCTCCTGCTGTGTATGCTGCAAAGCAGTGGGTACCGGCTCATAACTGTATACCTTTTGCAACGGAAGGCAGCAACCAATAGTTACCGAATCTTCCTTTTCTTTAGATAAGGCCTGCGAATAATCGAAGTATGCGAACCCCGCAGGGGTCATAATTACATCATGATTCTGCTTTGCAGCTTCTATACCCCCTTCTTCACCGCGCCAGCTCATAACAACTGCATTAGGTGCAAGTCCACCTTCCAGTATTTCATCCCACCCAATAATACTGCGTCCTTTACTGTTTACATATTTTTCAATACGCTGCACAAAATAGCTTTGCAGGCCGTGCTCATCTTTTAATCCCTTTTCCTGTATCAACTGCTGGGAGAATGCCGATTGCTTCCAGGCATCTTTAGGGCATTCATCTCCACCAATATGAATATAGCGGGCAGGAAATAAAGCCATCACCTCATCTAACACATCCTGTAGAAATTGAAAAGTGTATTCCCGTGGACAAAACACATCAGAGAAAACACCCCAGGTTTCCTGTACCTTTTTTACAGGCAATGCTTTGTTTAATGTAGAAACCGGTGGCCGCATATAAGTTGCGGAATCGGGAAAACAACTCAGCTGCGGATAAGCGGCAATAGCGGCAGAAGCATGCCCCGGCATTTCTATTTCAGGAATGATAGTTATATAGCGACTAGCTGCATAAGCAACTACCTCTTTAATCTCCTCTTGCGTATAATATCCCCCGTAATAAGTATTGGTATTGGCTGTACCGGGAAAATGCCCAATGATGGTTCCATTTCTATACCCGCCTACAGTTGTAAGAAGGGGATACTTTTTAATTTCTATTCTCCACCCCTGATCATCAGTAAGATGCCAGTGGAAATAGTTCATCTTATGCCTTGCCAGGTTATCAATGTACTTCTTAACAAAAGCTACCGGAAAAAAATGCCGGGTAACATCGAGGTGCATGCCCCGGTATTGAAAACGCGGGTAATCATAAATATCGGTAAATGGCACCCGCAGGACAGTACTTTGCTGAACAGGAAGCAGTTGAATTAAAGTTTGTATGCCATAAAATACACCTTCTTTATCTCTGCCTGTGATGCTGACTCCCTTGCCATCCACGTGTAGTGTGTAGGCACCCGCTGGCGCCCCCTTCTCAGGCTCAATAGATAGCAATACGCGACCTTCTCCCGCTCCTTTTTCAACTACTATGTTTACCTGTAAAACCTCTTTCAGATATTCCTGCAGATAAGCGGCACTTTGCTGCAGACTGTCGTTTGTAAAAACAACAGTAGCACCGGCAGTTATTTCAAGGCTACCGCCAGAGACAGGCATATTTACCTGCACCGGCCGGGGAATAATAGACGGCTGCGCAAACGATACCTGTATTGTAAACAGAGAAAAAACCAAAACTTTATATAGATGATTCATAGTGCAAACTGATCAGGTTAAAAATATTAATTCGCCCCGCCCGGTATATCTTTTGGCAAAACACCCCATGTGGCAGAAGGCGTACTACCCATTACAAACACCAGCTCTCCACCCTTTACAATATCTGCATGCCTGATAAAAGAGGCGGTGTAAGGCTTTCCGTTTAAAGTTGCTTTTTGAATATATCTGTTTTTATCGCTTACTCCTTTAGCTATTACGGTAAACCGCTTTTGCTGTGGCAGTTGTATGCTCACCTTATCAAAGAGCGGCGCACCTATTACATATTCACCACTGGCCGCATTTACCGGATAAAAACCGATAGCACTCCAGATAAACCACGCGCTCATTTGTCCGCAATCTTCATTACCGCAAAGTCCGTCTGGCTGGTTCGTATACAGGTTCCGGGTAATATACCTTACACGGTCAGCCGTTTTGGCAGGCATACCTGCATAGTTATAGAGATAGGCAATATGATGACTGGGCTCGTTGCCATGCGCATACTGCCCTATTAAGCCGCTGATATCAGGAGAAGTGTTCTGCCCTTTTATTTCAGAGCTAATAGTAAACAGAGAATCCAGTTTGGTTACAAAAGGCGTTATGCCGCCATAGGCCTGAATAAGTCCGCTTACATCCTGCGGCACAAACCAGCTGTGCTGCCAGCTGTTGCCTTCTGTAAACATAGCTTTATCCGCATCATGCTCAGAATAATACGGATCGAAAGGGGTTACCCAGCTGCCATCTGCTTTTTTAGCACGCGCAAAGCCGATGGTACTATCGAAAAGATTTTTCCAGGAGGCAGACCTTTTCATAAACATGGCATAATCATCCGGATTGCCTGCTTTTTTAGCTACCTGTGCAATACACCAATCATCAAAAGCATACTCCAGCGTAATGGTTACACTGCTGCCCATTTTATCCTGTGGCAGATAACCATACTGGCGGTACCAGTTGGTGCCGCGTATATCCTGCATAGCACTTTTTTTCATGGCTTCCAGAGCCTGCTTTGCATCTATGCCAGCAATGCCTTTGAGTACGGCATCTGCAACAATGGGAATACAGTGGTACCCCGTCATACAATTGGTTTCATTAAAATGCAAATCCCATACAGGTAGTAGCCCGTATTGCTTATAAAAATCCATGTAAGAGCGGATAATATGCGGCACTCTTTCCGGCTGAAGCAGGGTAAACAACGGACTTTCGGCACGGAACACATCCCATAAAGAACTTACGGAGTATACCGGATAATCTGCATGCGCCAGATTGCCTTTGGCATTTTTGTAATTGCCGTTAATATCATTAAACAATACAGGTGCTTCAAAGGAGTGATACAATGCTGTATAAAACACTTCCTTTAACTTGTTGTCGGAGGTAGTTACAGATACTTTGCTCAATGTACTTTCCCAGGCGGCTACCGCCTGTTCTTTTACCTTATCAAAAGTATGCCCCTTCTCTGCTGCCAGCGTAGCCAGTGCTCCTTCTTCATTGGCATAGCTTAAAGATACCTGCATCTGAACCTGCTCATTCTCCGTTGTATTAAACAGCAGGCAGGCAACAGTGGCAGCACTTTTAGCTTCGCTGGCAGCAATAGCGCGGCCATTGGTAAACAGGCGTACCTGCTTTACAGGCTTACTTACGCGGACAGCAAAAAATACACGCTGATCTTTTGCCCAGCCAGTGGAATAGCGGTAACCCACAAACGTAAAAGAATCAATCTGCTTAAAATGGGTTTCCACCGGCTTATCCCAGTTAATAGCAAAACCCAGGTTAAAACGGATCATGGCATTTTCAGCCCGGGGAAAGGTATAACGATGGTAACCGGTTCTTTCCGAAGCGGTGAGTTCCGCCTTGATGTTAAAATCATCCAGCACTACGCTGTAGTAGCCTGCACCTGCCTTTTCCCGGTCATGAGAAAAACGGCTGGTGATTTTATCAAAACCCGCAGGTTTATTTACAATGGGCAACACAGAAATATCAGCCAGATCGCCAATACCCGTGCCGCTTAAGTGGGTATGACTAAAACCGGCAATAACGCTATCACTGTAATGATAACCGCTGCACCAATCCCAGCCCTCTGTACCATTATCCGGGCTCAACTGCACCATACCAAATGGCACTGTAACGCCGGGATAGGTATGACCATGGGCAGCTGTGCCAATAAACGGGTTTACATAGCTGCTGACTTTAGCAACCTTTACCTGTGAATAACTGGTAAGTAGACTTACCACAGCTGTTGCCGTAAACAACAAGCGGCGCCGGGGTTTATTTTTCATGTGTAATAGTGTGATAAGTTTCGGTATAATTCCATCCTTCTGCAAGCAATGCAATCTCTTCCCCCTCCGGATGATAATCAATAGTAATCTTTTTTTCGGCGCCCGGCAGTACCGACACATAATTATCGCTGTAAAAAGCCGGTAAAATGCGCTTTTTAGTCTTTGCATTTACCAGCGACAGGCGGTTGAAAAAGGCTACAGGGCCACCCGAAGGGTTACGTATCACTATACGCACTTTTCCTTTTTCCGTTTCCTGGCATATAATCTCAGGCTTAGCCGCCGGCATCTGCTGCAACGCTGTATACTGGCCGTCAATGCCGGGCAGCCAGTACAAGTTATCGCTAATCAGCTGCTTATTCACATCCAGCAGTTGAAGGCTCACAAATACCCCTTCTGTATACGCTGCTTTCTTCAATGCTTCCGACAAACTGAAATAAGGTTTGGAACGATGAGCCGGTGCTTCAGAAAACACCTGGGTTACAAAGGTTTCCTTCCCGTTTTTATCAAACAATTTCGCCACCAGCATCAGATCGCGCCTGGCAGTAAAGGTGTTGTTGGTTACCATTACCATGCTGTCCACCGGATTCATCATGATATGTAGTGGCTCGCCCGCACTGCGCAAACCAAACAGGCAGGCATTGGGATCGAGATAATAATCATACATCTGCCCGCGCATGGCCGTCCATGGGTTTTGCGTTTTCCAGATAATTACGCCTGAATACCATTCCCATTCATGCGCCGTAAAACCCTCTATTAATCCCCGGTACTGATTGTAATTGACCAGCTGTGCTTTGCGTGCAAAATCAGCCACGTTTGCCGGTTTGCCATAAACATCAATAGCACCTTCATAGCTGATATACTTATGATAATCCCACACGCTATCCACCACCGATGCTCTTTTGCCTTTGTATTGAGGTGCCACCAGATTGGCCTCCGGTAAAAAACGTTGAAGAGAAGCATAATCTCCCACACCAACAGAACCTACCTCAGAGTTAAAAGGCCAGGTTTGGTCGCGCCAGAAAGTAGTAATATCCTGTATGCCATAAGGCCCGTCACCATTACCACCAATGTGGTTGTACGACATACTATCGGAGTTAGAGTAATCCACAAACCACCGTGTACCATCCAGTAACGGCATCAGCGAATCTTTCAGTGCCTGATGAATATCTTCCGGCAAGGTAATTTCATTTCCTCCGCACCAGATAGCAAGAGAAGTATAGTTGCGGAGCATCCTTATCTGATCTGCTGCCGACTGAATAAACAACGAATGATTATCCGGATACTTTCTGCGCGCCCATTGATCTTCTTTTTTCAGCGGATCCACCCAGCGGCCATTACAATCTCCCGAGCCCCAGAAATCCTGCATCACCAGCATACCATAGCGGTCGCATGCTTCATAAAACTCAGGCCGCTCGGTTAAAGCGCCTCCCCAGATACGGATGAGGTTCAGATTCATATCCCGATGATACCGCACCTCTGCATCATACCGTTTACGGGAAAACCGGAGCATAGCATCAGACACTATCCAGTTACCCCCTTTGATAAATATCTTTTGCCCGTTTACACGTATCTCCATGCTTTGCGTAGTAGTATTCCACGCATGCTGTATCTCACGCACACCAAATGTAATGGTATCCATATCCGACACACCCTTACCCGCAACAACAAACTGCAATGGCATTGTATAAAGTGGTTGTGAACCATAGGTATTGGGCCACCATAACCTGGGCTGCTCCATAGTATAATCCGGTAGCTGCACCAGCTTTGTTTCTCCCGGCGCAAGTGAAACTCTGGCCGAAACCTTACGACTATTCAATTCGTATTGCAGCGTACCATCCAACACCTTTTCTGTAGGATTATATACTTCTGCTGACACCTGCACCTTTGCCGGTGCCTGCGTCCCCTCGGGCAAACGCACACCCGGCACACGGGTAACAACATGCGGATTACGAATCTGCGCCGCACCGGTTGTTTTAATAAACACCTTATCCCATATACCCGTATTACGATCACGTACAGGCTGTATCCAATCCCACCCCGCCACATACTGATGTGTTACGTTTTTGGCGATGGTACCATCACCGCCCTGCCCGCCATTGGCATTACCCGGTTCATCTGGCGGGTATACAATTACAGCCAGTCTGTTATGCCCGTCTTTACGCATGAGCGATGTAATGTTATATTCCTGCCGCAGAAACATTCCCTTATGGGTTTCCTTATTCAATTTACTGCCGTTGAAATACACATCACATCCATAGTTTACCCCCCTGAACTGCAACCAAACCTGTTGCCCATCTACAGGATATTCCTGTTCTATATTTCTGGCAAACCAATAAGTATAATACTCCCGGCCAGTGGCATATATATCCGGGATACGCAGATTATTCATCCCGTAAAAAGGATCAGGTATCTGCCCATGTAATAGTTGGGTAGTAAGTACGGTACCCGGCACCACCGCTGTTAGCCAGTTACTGATATTATAGCTGCTTACTGACAGAACAGTGCCTTCCTCTTTCACCTCCCGCGCCGGGGCACACTTCCACTCATCTGCCAATTCCCGCAAATGCTGAGCATTGGCCCCGTATAAGCTCACAAGCAACAACACCCATAACAACCCTGTTTTACGCATCATAACACCAGGTTTTAATAACTGATTTTAAATACCCATGCCTCTTTACAAGGCAGCTTATTCAGCAGTTTATCCGGAACAGCAACAACAAGCTTATCCCTTTCCTGCGTCCATTTCACTTTCTGCTTAGCCCCCAGCATAGAAACATTTTTAACCTGTGCAGCTGGTACATGCATTATAGTTACAGAAGCAGGAAGCACCGCCTTTTTTTCATCACCCCGGTATATGGCATACACCGTATTGGCCTTATGCGTAAAAATAAAATTGCCCTGCTGCCCTATAATGCTATCACCTTTGCTACCATATATGGCTTCCCCGTTTACTTTTATCCATGCCCCAATTTCTTTTAACCGGTCATAAGCAGCAGCATGCCAGTCTCCATCAGGGCCGGGCGCTACGTTCAGCAACAGATTGCCATTCCTTGAGACCACATCGGTAAGCATACGAATGACTTTGTTGGCTGACTTAAACTGTTCGTCAGGAATATATGACCATGAGTTACCCAGCGTAATGCAACTTTCCCAGGGATAAGGCAGATAGCCGGATGGTATGGCCTGTTCGGGTGTAACATAGTTTTCAAACTCACCTGATACAGTTCTATCTACAATCAATACGCCCGGTTGGTTAGCCCGGCTCATGCTTGCAATATTGGCCATGTCAATATCCTGTTCATAAGGAATAGACCGCTGCCAATCCACCGAGGTATCAATAGTAGCTTTAGGGCGCACCCAGCCACCATCTAACCACAGAATATCAATTTTTCCGTAATCAGTAGTCAACTCTTCCAGCTGCCGATAGGTATATTTTTTAAAAGCATTCCACTTTTCCGGATGCTTTGCAGGGTTGTAGGAAGTATTACGCGATTGGGGTGGAAAGCGCTTCCACCAGTAATCATTGCTATGCCAATCGGGCTTTGAAAAATAAGCGCCTATCATAAAGCTATCCGTACGGAAAGCTTTGAAAACTTCTTTGGTGATATTTCTTTTAGGGCTATTGGAGAAAGGCGTTTTGGCATCTGTAACCTTATAATCTGTTTGGTCGGTATCAAACATGCAAAAACCATCGTGATGTTTGGTGGTAAACACCATATATTTCATACCCGCATCTTTGGCAGCAGTAGCCCATTTGGCAGGATTAAACAATACCGGATTAAAAGTGGTCTGTAATTTTTCATAAGCATCCAGGTACTGATTATAATTTTCAGCGTATGGTCCCTTTCTTTCACACCAGCTTTCATCTTCCGGGCAAATACTCCAGCTTTCTACTACGCCCCATTCGCTATAAGGGCCCCAATGCATCAATAGTCCAAACTTTACCTGTTGCCATTGCTGTAGCTTTTTCACTACCAAACTATCTTTAGGCCATTGGTATTTTCCATTGGGCAAGTGCTGCTGTGCAACCGCACCACTGCATACAGCCGCACATGCCACCCAAAACAATAATATCCTTTTATTCATAGGTGAATTTATTTTACCTGAATTAATTGTCGTAATTGAACAGCCTGAGAAGAACTTCCTATCATAATACGGAAAGCCCCCGGCTCTACCACCAGCTTCATATCCGCATTATACATGCTAAGCATGGCAGGCGTAATCCAAAAGCGCAGTTCTTTTTCTTCGCCCGGCTTAAGATGAATCCGTTGAAAGCCCTTTAACTCTTTTACCGGCCTGGCTACAGAAGCCACCTCATCATGAATATACAATTGCACTACCTCATCGCCCGCCCTTTCGCCAATATTCTTAATGGTAAAAACAGCTTCCGTAGAATCACCCATCTGTAGGGCTTGCCTTGTAAAATGAAGATTATTATACTGAAAACGGGTATAACTTAAGCCATACCCAAATGGGAAAAGCGGCTTACCGGTAAGGTTATCATAATCATCGCCCCTGCCGGCAGGCTTGTGGTTATACACCAACGGCAGTTGCCCTTCACTAACCGGAAAAGTAAATGGCAGCCTGCCTGCGGGGTTGTAGTCACCCACCAGTACATCTGCCACAGCATTTCCACCTTCCTCACCGGCATACCATATATCCAGAATGGCTGGCACCTGATGTATCCAGCTACTCATGGTGACAGCACTACCGCCTGTAATAATTACCGCCAATGGTTTTTTTGTTGCAGACAGTGCCTGTACCAGCGCTTCCTGCCGGCCCGGCAAAGCCAGTTTCCCCCTATCTCTGAATTCGCCTTCTTCAATACCAACAGCTACTACTATGGCATCGGCCGCCTGAGCTATTTTTACAGCATCCTGTATAAGCGCTTCTGCATTGTGCTTCACCCCCACATCCCAGATAAGCTTTACACGCGCACTGCCCGATGACTCGTGATATATCAGCTTTATTTTATAAGCCCGCCCTTTAAGCATGGCCACAGGCTTCATCAATGTATCATAAGATGCTTTATCCCATGTATCAATTAACAGTTTTTCATCCACATACAATTTATAGCCATCGTTACCCTCTATGCCCAGCAAAATATTTCCCGATACAGGCGATTCAATAAACCCATTCCATTCGGCTGAAAAGAAATCATAGTAAAGCGAAGTATCAGGCGCAAATAACGTCCACCGGAAATCAACAGCTTCATCTGTTCGCTTCAGCTGTGGCGTTCCGGTTGCTGTGATGTTGTTATAATAGCTGGCATGAAGCCCCTTTTCTCTTTCACCTTCTTTGCTATGACTAAGCGCTGTAGCGGGCACCACAGCATAATCTGTCCAGTTTCGCCCCGGACCGGGAGCATAGTGTATTTTTGTATCAGGTAATTTTTTGCGCAACCCTTCCAGTATAGAAACAGAATGAGTACCCGCACCACTATAACCACCTAAGCGCGCAACAGCAGCATCCTCTCCTATTACAGCAAGTGAACGTATATGCTTATTGAAAGGCAATACACCATTGTCATTCTTCAATAATACTATAGATTCACGCGCCGCCTGCCTGGCAAGCCTCCGGTGTTCCGGCTTATTTACATACAATGCCGCTTCCTCTTCCTTCACAAACGGATTCTCAAACAATCCCAACTCAAACTTTACACGTAATACCCTGGCAACAGCACTGTCAATAGCAGTACTGCGAATCCATCCTTTATCAAAAGCATCTTTAAAAAGTGGATAATGTTTGTAATCTGTTTGAAAGATCACATCCAGCCCATTATTCAGCGCCATAGCAGTAGACGCGCCATAGCCACCGGCAGTAAAATGTAATACATTGGCGCCCCCCACAGCTGCTGCATCGGAAATAACAAACCCCGGAAAATTCCACTCCCGTTTCAATATTTCATTCAGCAAGTAGTGATGTGCCGTTGCCGGGCTGCCATCTACGGAATTATACGCCGTCATAACCGAACGGCTTTTGCCTCTTTGTATACATGCCAGAAAAGGTGGCAGGTATATCTCCCGCATCAGCCGCTCATTATAATGAATAGGATAACTATCTCTTCCACCATCGCCCACATTGGCAATAAAATGCTTTGGGGTAGTTACAATGCCCAGCTGTTCAAAAGCATTTACAAACGCCACCCCCATTTCAGATACCAGATAAGGATCTTCCCCATAGGTTTCTTCCGTACGCCCCCACCGCACATCTGATGCAATATTTACTACCGGAGTAAGCACCTGTCTTATACCCCGGCTCTTTGTTTCCCATGCAATGGTTTTTGCTACCCTGCCCACCAAAGCAGTATCCCAGGTAGCAGCCAAACCTATTGCCTGCGGAAAAACAGTGGCCTGCGCTCTCACCAAACCATGCAACGCCTCATCAAATGGTATAATGGGAATTCCTAAACGGGTTTGAGTAGTAAAAAAGCGCTGTAGTTCATTTATTTCATGCGCTATCTGAACAGCATCTCCCTGCTGTCCATAACTCATCAGCTGCACGGCAGCTCCTCCCTGAAGAGAAGTCGTATTCACCTGTAATCCGAAAATGCCGTTCTTAAATTGATCCATCCCTTCTTGCAAACCGCCGGGAATCATAAATAATTGCCAGAACTTTTCATCCGGCGTCATCCGTTGCAGCAAATCACGAACGCGCAATTCCACAGGTTGCTTTGCATCTTTATACAGCGGTAAAGGTGCCTGTGGCCAGGCAACTGAACAGAAGGGAACCAGGAGAGAAAGCAGTAGTGTTTTGCGGTTCATCCCTCTAAATAAAGCATATCCGGTCAAAAACAAACCGGCAGCACCAGAAATAAAAAAGGCAGCGCCTGGAAAAGCGCCACCTTGCTATCAACACAAACAAAGAATGAGAAAATTATATTACCTGCCTAACAGGCCATCAACCGTAATAGCCACATAATATAAACCTCCCAAAGTAGGACCACCCGCATATTGGATGTAATTGGAATTGAATATGTTAGAACCACCGGCCTTAATAGTGGTTTTAGATTCCGGCACACGATAAGTAACCTGCGCATCAAAAGTATTGATAGCCGGAATGGTGCCGGTTACCAATGGACTCTCCCACAAAAACGACTTCTGCCATTTATACACCACATTAAATCCGAAGTTTTTTACAATCTCCCGGTTACCAAAACTGATATTGGCAGACCATTCAGGGGTATTAAAACCGGTTACGAAAATATCATCCGCAGAGCCTGACTTTATTTTATTGTAGCTGGTATTACCGCCTAACACAAACTTCTTGTAAAAATTATAGGTTACACCCACCGCAAAACCATAGTTGGTATAAGTGTTTTTAGCGTTGGTATATACACGGTACCTTTCCTGCCCTTTGCTGGCAGCATTACCACCTGAAGCAGTAGTCTGATCACGGTTTCTATCTACCATAGCAATCACCGCTGCGTCAGAACCCACCATTTCGCCCTTAGGTACAAACACCTGAACCTGACCTAAGAAGCCATCGTATTTATTGGTATACGCATCAATATCAACAATCAGCTTGTTACCCAGCAGCACACTTTTATAACCAAACTCTAAAGATTTAATTCTTTCCGGACGTGCCTCTGGCAGGTTAGCCACCACCAGCAGATTTCTGTTAGCCAGGGCAGCCGCATCTGTATTACCAGCCGCCTTTACCGCAGCATTAAAGTTTACAACAGATGACTGTGTATAGCTGTTATCCAGGTAACCCAGTCCATTATTAATATAGGAAAGACTACCTACCCGCTTAACACGACCATTGTTAACGTAAGACAACGCTTCAAATAAAGCCGGGAAGCGATACCCTTGCTGATAGGTTACCCGGAAATTATGGCTTTTAGCCAGCGTATATACCGCCGCTACCCTTGGTGTGAATTTTGCTTTAAACTCCGGATTGTAATCATACCGCAGTGAACCAAACAGTTTCAGCTTTTCTTCCAGCAGTGTTTTGGTAACCTGGGCAAACCCGCCATATTTTTTATAGTGTACATTGCTACCATAGCTACCATTAGCCAACGGCTTATTACGGTCATCAATAGAACGTGAAAAATCTACGAAGTTATTCCCATCCGGAATAACGGTATACACACGCGCATCACCTCCCACCAACAGGTCAACCACTTTGGTGTATTTGCTTAAATTCCATTGGCCTTCTATATGAAACATACGGCTCTTTTGAATAAGCGCTGCACCACCTGTTACCGGAGCATCGGGAATAGTACCTGATTTAATGTCCCAGTTATTAATGCGTCTGATTGCATTTTTTATAGAATCAAAACGGACAGTGCCGGGCTCTGCACGACCTGCATCTGCCTGTGCACGGGCATATTGCGTAGCCGCCGCGAGGTTGGAAGAGTTGAGGTTGCCTCCATTTGCAGCTGCGTATGCATTTAACGCAGTCTTATACTTCGCGGCCCAGTTGGTGCCACTTCCTCCACTGAATAAATCCATATTATCAGCCAGTGGCTTTACGTTGTAAGAATCTCCTGTGTTTTCCAGCGACAAATAACTTCTGATTAAAAAGTCATCACCCTTAATTTCAAATTTGTGGTTCTGCACTCTTACATTGTCCAGCTGTATTTTGTTACCCCGTTGAAACACCCCATCCATTTTACCGAAACGATATGCATAAGAAAGTTCTACATGGTCTGTAGGTCTATAATGTACAGCACCATCCACTTTCAGGTTATCTACTGTGGGGCTTACCAAATCTTTTTCCCAGTAGCCAGTACGGGCAACTGTTAAGGTTTGGTTGGCCTGTCCGTTAATATTCAGCCCCGTAATGGATACCGTATTACTACCGGCAAGCGCATCATCACCATATTTATTCCATCCATCAAAAACTGCGTTATTGGCTCCGTTCAGTTCCGGATAAGCCGGGTTGGCGGTTTTCAGATTGTTAGGATTCTGATCTTTACGTGTGTCAGACAACCAATCAGTACCACGCAGGTAGCTGAAATTTGCTTTAAAAGCAACCTTGTTATTAAAGGCTCTCGCAAAACGAAAAGCGGTTTCTGTCAGGTTACTCAGATCTCTTCCGGTTCCTCCCACATGGTTGATGCCTGTTTTTTGATACACACTTAAACCCTGACTGGTAAAGGGGCTTTTGGTAAGCAGGTTGGCCATACCATTAATAGCGTTCATGCCATATAAAGCAGAAGCAGCACCCGGCGTAATTTCCACGCTTTCTATATCCAGCTCGGTGGGGCCAATGGCATTTCCCAACGGCACACCCAGGGTAGCTGCCTGCATATCAACACCATCCACCAGCTGCATAAAACGGAAGTTGTTGGGAATATTAAAACCGCGTGTGTTAGGCACTTTGAAGGTAAGACTGGAGGTTGTCATCTGTACGCCCTTTACCGTTTCCAAAGCATCGTAAAAGCTGGGTGCCGGACTTTCTCTGATAGCCCGTATATCCAGTTTTTCAATAGCTACCGGCGACTTTAAAATACTCTCCGGTACTCTGGAAGCGGTTACTACTACATCGTTACCTATATAAGTTTGTGTAACCAAAGCCACCTGAAGTGAAGAACCCAGTTCATTTACAGTAAACTCCTGTGGCTTAAACCCAACAGATGAAAACACCAGTACCAATGGTAGTTTCAGCCGGGTTCTTATTTTAAAATCTCCTGTACCAGTGCTTACCGTTCCGGCAACAGTTCCTTTTATATGTACACTTACATCAGACAAGGGTTGTTTTTGTTCATTGGTAACCTTGCCGGAAATTTCTATTAATGCATTACCCTGGGCATTTAAGGTTTTAGGGGGCGCAATCTGAAGTAGCGTTAGCAATGCTAAAGCAGCTACAACTGTTTTTAAAGTAGGCGTCAATCTCATAACGTTTGTTGGTTCTGTTTGTCTATACGTAGTCCACAAATATAGTAGACTTAGTGTTTGTAAAAAAACCCGGAATGCACCGGGCTATTGTTAATAGCTTAAAATACTTTTACAAGTATACGAAGGCTCCAGATAATAACCAGCGCCCCCAGTAAAATAAAAGAAGCTTTTCTGGGCAATTTTCCGGCTATGCGTGCTGCGATAGGTGCCGCAATAATCCCTCCCAGAATCAGCGCCACAATGGCTTGCCAGTGACTAATGCCAATTAAAGAGAAAAAGGTAAGCGCACTTGCCAGTGTAACAAAAAACTCCGTTAAGCTGATAGAGCCTATCACGTATTTAGGATTCCTGCCACGGGCAATAAGAGTACTGGTTACAATAGGTCCCCAACCGCCACCGCCAAATGAATCCAGAAATCCACCTATAACAGCCAATAATTTATAATTTTTGAATTTCTTTTTCCGCAATTGCTTTTTAAAAGCATTGAATAAAATACGCAGGCCCAGAAACAAGGTATAACATGCCATTATAGGTTTCAGATAATCCGCATAGCTATCACCATATTTACTCAGCAACCAGGCCCCGGCTACCGCGCCAATAACACCCGGTATCACCAATACTTTAAATAACTTTTTGTTTACGTTGCCAAACTTGTAATGGCTATATCCCGAAGCACCGCTGGCAAACATTTCAGCAGTATGAATACTACTACTAATGGCAGAAAGGTTTATTCCTGCCGAAAGTAATATGGTTGCACTGGTAACCCCATACCCCATACCTAATGCACCATCTACAATCTGCGCAAGAAAACCCGCCAGCAATATCCAATGAAAGTTTTTATCCAATGTACCATACCACTTAACTGCATCGGTAGCCATTTGCTGCAAAGGCAGGTAAGAAAGTATAAAATGCCCAACCAGCATAAAACCAAACGCAGCTACCGAGTAAGTAGCAATCTTACGCCACCGTCTTTCCCGGCCAATAGCACTGGTTTCCACCAGAGGACGTGTTATCGCATTCAGCTTATTTACCTTACTGGCAAAATCGCCATTTAACTGGTTGCGGATCTGATGCAGATTCTGAATCATCTCCTCAATACTGGTAGGAATGGCCTCCTGAAACACCTCACGTAAACGCTTGGCAGCAGTTGGAGATTTGCCATTGGTAGAAATAGCGATTTTCAAGTCGCCCTTCTGCACTACTGAGCCCAGATAGAAATCGCATTGATCTGGCGTATCGGCCACATTTACCAGTAGCTTTCTTTCGTTTGCCAGCACACGTATATAAGAACTATTCTCTTTTTCGTTAATGGCCACGAGCACAATATCCTTATCATCCAGATCGGATGGCTCAAAGGCGCGTTCCAGTATAGTAACAGACTCAAAACGGGCAGCCAGCTGATGCACTTCTTCGCTTACCCTTTTGGCAACAACTGTAATAGCAGCAGCCGGCGCATTCGCTGTTAGTGCAGTAAGCTTTTCAAGCCCTACATTTCCAGCCCCCACCAGTAAAACACGCATTTGCTCCAGTTTTAAAAAAACCGGGAACAAATGATTCTGATGAGAGGCGGTTTTGTTATCCGCCTTAATGCCTGTTATTACATCTTGTTCCATTAACTAACAATTTTTTCTCTGATTACGAAGTCGCCGAAGGTTTCGCCCTTTTTGCGCTTTTTACTATACTTACCCAGTAGAAGATCTAATTCCTGCAAAATAGCTGCTTCGTCGATATTATCCTTATACTTTGTATTTAAACGTGCGCCTTCCCTATCGCCACCGATATGCATATTGTAGCGTCCGTAGGCAGTACCTATAAAACCAATCTCTGCAACATACGGTCTGCCACAGCCATTGGGGCATCCGGTCATTCTCACGCTGATAGCATCATCCCCCAGTTTATGCTTTTCCAGCAATGGCTCAATTTTGCCGATCAGGGTGGGCAGATACCGCTGTGCCTCAGCCAACGCTAACGGGCACGTATTGAACGCCACACAAGCCACCGCATTTTTACGCATGCTCCCGGCACTTTCGGTATGTTGAATAATACCATACTTATCCAGGATGTCATGCACAGCCTGCTTATCCGCATCGGAAATATCCGACAAAATCAGTTTCTGATTCGCAGTAAACCTGAAGTTAGCCTTGCGTGTTTTGGCTACTTCCAGTAGTGCCGTTTTTAAAGGCAATGCATCTGTATCCATTACACGGCCATTCTCAGCAAACACGGTGTAATACCATTTGCCTTCATGGTTTTGCTGCCAGCCAAAATAATCCACACGCTCCGTAAACACAATCTCTTTAGCAGGCTCTAATGCAAAACCACAGCGCTTTTCCAGTTCTGCCTTAAAAGCCTCTACCCCCATTTTGTCAATGGTATATTTTAACCTGGACAGCTTACGATCACTTCTGTTACCAAAATCACGCTGAATGGTAATGATTTCGTATGCTGCCTTCAATACCTTTTCTTCCGTATCCACAAAGCCGAGTACGGTTGCCAGTCTGGGATAAGTATTAGGATTGCCATGTGTAGCACCTAATCCGCCACCGGCTGCAATATTGAAGCCTTTCAGTTCATTATTTTCGATAACTGCTATCAGGCCTAAATCGTTGGCAAATACGTCTACATCGTTGTTAGGCGGAATAGCTATTGCCATTTTGAACTTACGGGGCAGGTATCTGTCCTGATACAGGTCGTCATCTTCCTTTGTTTTATCGGTCAGCGGCTGTTCATCCAGCCATATTTCATAGTAAGCTCTTGTTTTAGGCAAACCCAGCTGACTCAGTTTATCTGCATACGCAAATATCTGCTCGTGAATGGGCGATTGCTTAGGGTGAGCCGCACAGATCACATTCCGGTTTACATCACCACAAGCCGAAATAGAATCCAGGCCAGCCGTATTAAAGTCCTGTATAGTAGGTTTTACATGCGATTTTAAAATACCATGCAGCTGTATCGTCTGCCGTGTGGTTACTTTAATAATACCGGTAGCATGTTCACCGGCAATATAATGAAGCGCCTCCCATTGTTCCGGTGTAATAAAACCACCAGGCAGACGTAAGCGGATCATGTAAGAATATAGCCATTCCAGCTTTTTGGCACTGCGCTCTTCTCTTCTGTCACGATCGTCCTGCTGGTACATTCCGTGAAACTTAACCAGCGCCTGATCATCCTCATATAAAGCACCGGTAAGCTGCTCCTGCAAACTTTCTTTTAAAGTACCTCTCAGGCCATCACTGGCCTGCTTAATTTTTTCTATGGGTGACAAATTCTGTTGTTGCTCTTTCATACTTTGTGGTTGATAGAATAAACACTACTAATACACATCCTTTAAATACCGGCCATCTTCCTGTAATTGCTCCAGGTATACAGCAGCTTCTTCGGCGGTTTTATTTCCCTGTGAAATGATTACCTCTAAAATAGCCTGCTCTACATCGGTACTCATGGGCGCTTTTGCGCCACACACATACAGGTAGGCACCGCTTTCCAGCCACTGCCATAAGTCTGCCGCCTGTTGCTGAATGCGGTGCTGCACATATATCTTTTCTTTCTGATCGCGGGAAAACGCCAGACTTACTTTTTGCAGCACACCGGTTTGTACATAGTTCTGTATTTCGGTCTGGTAAAGAAAGTCGCTCACAAAATGCTGCTCGCCAAAAAACAGCCAGTTACGCCCGCTTGCGCCGGCAGCATCGCGCTCAGCTATAAAAGAACGGAAAGGTGCAATACCTGTTCCGGGGCCTATCATGATCACATCTTTCTCTTCTGCCGGCAAACGGAACTGATTGTTACGATGGATGTAAAAATCCAGTGTATTGCCTGGCGCTAACTGAGAAAGAAAATCAGAACACAAGCCGTATTTCTTTTCATCATTTACCGGGAAACAGTTTCTGGATACGGTAATGTGAACTTCACCGCTGTGTGCAGCAGGCGAAGAAGATATAGAATACAACCTTGGTACTATCGACTCCATTATACCCAGCACTTCTTCAAACTGTGCGGCATCCTTTACAGGGTAAATCTTCAACAGATCGACCAGATCAATACGGGTAGCGGGAATATCCTGATTTACAATGGAGGCATATTTAGCCACTACCCTTTCAGGTAAATGAACAATGTTCAGCTTTTTCCATAACAGCTCTTCGGCTGTTGTGGTTATATCCTTATATGTTACTTCATGATCGGGAGATAAACCTGTTAGCGTAAGAATGGCTTCTACTCCCTGCTTTTTATTATGAGGTACAATGCCAATAGAATCACCAGGCAGGTAATCTACTTCTTCTTCGGAAGTAATTTCCACGTGATAGGTTTCCTTACTGGAGCCGGTATCGTTCAGATTAATATTGGTAGCAATAGTACCTGCGTAAATCTTTTTATGGCTTGACTTTTTAGCAGGCGCATTGGGTTGTGCAGCAACACTTCCTCCTGCATTGGCTAAAGCCTCAAGCACTTTTTCAAACCAGGCTTGTGCTTCCTGCTCATAATCCGTATCACACTTTTGTAAAGTCAGCACTCTTTTGCCACCCAGCTTTTCCAGCTGGCCATCCACATCTTCTGCTGTTTTACAAAACATAGGATATGAGGTGTCACCCAGGCCCAGTATACCGTATTTCAGGTTACTCAGCTTTGGGGTTTGCTGGTAAATATGTTCGTAGAATTTTTTAGCATTGGCAGGTGGTTCGCCATCGCCCTGTGTGCTGATTACCGTAAAAAGATATTCCTCTTTAGGCAAATCAGTCAGTTTATATTGATCCAGACCAACGAGCTTAACCGTAATTCCTTTTTTCTTGGCAACGGTAGCAAATTGTGTAGCCACTTTTTTTGCATTGCCGGTTTCAGTACCATAGGTAATGGTAATTTTCTTTACCTGAACGGCAGGTGCAGCGGCCGGTTCTTCTTTTGCCGGAGCAGCACTTTGCATAAGGCCTGCCAGAAAACCGTTCATCCATATCAGTTCATCACGGGATGCGTTGCTTACCAGATCCCGGAACATTTTCAAATTAGGCTCTGCTAACATGGGCAGTTGAATTAAAGGCGTTATTAGAATGATGTATGGGCGCAACAGGCTTGAAATAATACTCTTTACTGTTGCTGTTGGCAATCCAGGCAAACTGCTCGTGCAAAGCCACTACTTTACCTATAATAACCAGTGAAGGAGAAACAAAGGTTTGCCCCCTTAAGATGGAATGGAAATCGTGAATATTGCAGGTGTATACATTTTGCTGCGAGGTAGTTCCCTGCTCTACTACAGCCAGATGCACATCGGATGCAACGCCATATTTAAGCAGATTATCCACCACACCTTCTATGGTTTCGGCTGACATATAAAACACCAGCGTATCATGGGTACCTGCCAGATCTTTCCAGTAAGCATCAGATACAATATCTGACTTGTAGCTTGTAAGAAAACGCACAGCGGTGGAATATCCACGCGCAGTAAGCGGAATACCGGAATAAGCCGCGGCCCCTAAGGCTGCGGTAACACCCGGCACAATTTCGTACGCAATGCCATGCTCCTTCAGTACCTGTAACTCATCCAGTATATTGGAAAAGATAGATACATCTCCCCCCTTCAACCGCACAACCAGTTTTCCCTGACGCGCATACTTAACCAGCAGATCATTAATGGCCTCCTGAGGTGTGGAAGCACCTCTGCGGCATTGTTTTCCTACATACACCAGCTCAGCCGATGCATTTACATAAAACCGGATAATGTCATCGCTCACCAGCCGGTCAGTCAATACCACATCTGCCTGTTGCAGATAGCGGATGGCTTTTGCAGTAATCAATTCCGGATCACCAGGCCCTGCTGCCGCCAATATCACTTTCCCATATTGAACACCTGTTAACATAACTCCACTTTTTTAGTAGAATAAATAAGCAATTAGTTTTGCGGGAATTACATTCCCGTAGCCGTTTACCGGTTCAGTTTAATACAACCCTTCTATTGACAAATACCGCTCGCCGGTATCATAATTAAACGTAAGCACCGTAGCCCCCTTAGGAATTTCAGCAATTTTCTGCGCTACTGCTGCAAGAGACGCTCCTGTTGAAATACCTGCAAAAATGCCTTCTTCTTTTGCCAGGCGTTGTGCGTAGTAAAAAGAGTCTTCTTTAGATACTTTGATTGCGCCGGTAAGAATATTCGTGTTCAGGATAGATGGCACAAAGCCTGCACCAATGCCCTGCAACGGATGCGGAGCCGGAGTACCACCACTCAATACAGGCGATAATTCCGGTTCAACAGCAAATACTTTCAAACCGGGAAACTTCTCTTTTACCACTTCAGCTACACCAGTAATATGTCCGCCTGTACCCACACCTGTAATCAGATAATCAATACCCTCCGGAAAATCATTCAGAATTTCCTGAGCAGTAGTATTACGATGTATAGCCGTATTGGCAGGATTATCAAATTGCTGGGGAACCCAGGAACCCGGGGTAATATCTTTCAGCTCATTCGCGCGTTCAATAGCACCGCGCATGCCTTTTTCACGGGGAGTTAATACAAACTCAGCACCGTAAGAAGCCATTAATTTTCTGCGCTCCACACTCATTGACTCCGGCATTACCAATATCAGGCGATAACCTTTAACAGCAGCTACCAGCGCCAGGCCAATACCCGTGTTGCCGGATGTAGGCTCAATAATCACACTGTCTTTACTAAGTAAACCACGCTTTTCTGCATCTTCAATCATTGCCAGCGCAATACGATCTTTAATGCTATTACCAGGATTCGCTCTTTCCAGCTTAATCCAAACATTTATATCATTACCAAACAAACGGTTAATGCGCACATGCGGCGTATTGCCTATTGTTTCTAAAATATTACCTGCTTTCATATAACAAAATTTAATGGTTCAGGAAACGGGTTGTTGTCTTTTACTTTTATCTCACTCTTATGGTAAACCACCGATGAAGATGGAATACTGTAAGTAAGAAATACGTTTCCACCAATAATGCTGTCGCGCCCAATTACCGTTTCACCTCCAAGAATAGTGGAGCCGGAGTAAATAATTACATTATCTTCTACTGTAGGGTGTCTTTTCTTGTTGGCTCTCGCCTTATCCACGCTTAAAGCCCCCAGTGTAACACCCTGATATATTTTTACATTATCACCTATAACAGTAGTTTCCCCTATTACCAGCCCTGTACCATGGTCTATGGCAAATGCCTTACCAATGGTTGCTCCGGGGTGAATGTCAATACCCGTTTGGCTATGTGCATGTTCTGTTAACAAACGTGGAATAACAGGTACTTCAGATAAAAGTAACTGATGCGCTACCCGATAAATGGAAGTAGCATAGAATCCGGGATAAGCCATCAGCACTTCTTCTATTGATTTTGCTGCCGGATCGGTACGTAGAATGGCATTGGCATCATCCAGTAGTGTATGATAAATACCCGGAATGGCTTCGAAAAAGTCATCAGTAGCTTTCTCAATTACATCAGCTTCATGTATCACCTCCTGCAATAAGGTTTGCAGATGGCTTTTTAGTAAGCGGTATTCATTTTCAACTTCCTGATGGCTATTCAACCGCTTTTTGGAATACCCGAATAAAAACTGAAATAGTCTGTCAGCAAATTCAGCAGCCAGCTGTTTGCTGGGAAAACCCGCAAAGTTGCCCTGGTTTCTTGTAACCAGTTCGTTAATCAGTTGTTGATAATTATTCATACAGTCCAGTCTTTTACTGAATCATGCAGGCCCCTACGGTAACATGACTCGTTTCGTCAATTAATATAGCTCCACCGTTTCCTCTCAGTTTTTTATATTGATCAAACACCAGCGGCTTTGCGGTTTTGATAACCACTTTTACAATATCATTCAACGCAGCCTGCTCAGGTGCAGCCAGTTGCTCCAGCGTATTAACGTCTATCTTGTATTCAATTTCCTTTACCACGCTTTTTACTACCGTAGTATTCAACTGAAGCAGATATTTTTTACCAGCTGTTAAAGGCTTACTATCCATCCAACACAAAAGCACTTCGAGCTCCTGCTCTACCTGTGGCAGATCGGTGCTTTTTACGATTACATCACCCCGGCTAATGTCAATATCATCTGCCAGATGCAGTACAATGCTTTGCGGCGCAAAAGCCTCTTCCACCTGCTTACCGCCGGTTTCAATAGCACTGATAGTGCTGGTAATACCCGATGGTAAAACAGTTACAGCATCCCCTTTTTTATAAATACCGCTTACCAGTTTACCGGCATAACCGCGGTAATCATGTAAGTCTTCTGTTTGAGGGCGGATTACATATTGCACCGGAAAGCGTGCATGCTCCAGATCAATATCCTGTTGCACCTGTACGTTTTCTAATACTTCCAGTAAAGACGGGCCTTCATACCAGCCAATCTCGTCTGATTTATCTACTATGTTATGCCCTTTTAATGCACTGATAGGAATATAGGTTACATCTTCCAGGCCCAGTGATTTAGCCAGATTGGCGTAATCAATCACAATGTTATTGAACACATCCTGCGAATTGTTTACCAGATCCATTTTGTTTACAGCCACTACCACATGGCGCAAGCCCAGTAAAGAAGCAATAATGGAATGCCTTCTGGTTTGCTCTACCACACCACCCCGCGCATCCACCAGAATAATAATCAGGTTTGCATTAGAGGCACCGGTTACCATGTTACGGGTATACTGTATATGCCCCGGCGCATCTGCTATAATAAACTTGCGCTTAGGCGTAGCAAAATATTTATAGGCAACATCAATGGTAATGCCCTGCTCCCTTTCTGCCCGTAAGCCATCGGTAAGCAGTGCCAGATCAATTTCGCCTTCTTCTTTATTTTTGGTTTGTTTTTCTATTGCTTCCAGCTGATCAATCATGATGCTTTTGCTGTCGTACAGCAGGCGACCAATCAACGTGCTTTTGCCATCATCAACACTACCGGCTGTTATAAAACGTAGAATATCCATATTGTTTATGTTGAAGCTGATTACTAGTTAAAAATATCCATTCTTCTTTCTGTCTTCCATTGCCGCTTCCGACACACGATCGTCGATACGTGTTTCGCCGCGTTCACTGGTTTTGGTGGCAATGATCTCTTTGATGATACCATCAATGTCAGAAGCATCTGACTCCACCGCTGCCGTACAGGTCATGTCACCCACGGTTCTGTAACGCACTGTTTTGGTTACTACAGAATCGCCGGGCTCCAGCGTAATAAAATCAGAAATCGCCACCAGTTGACCTTCATGCTCTAATACTTCCCGCTCATGAGCGAAATAGATAGAAGGCAATTCAATCTTCTCGCGACGGATATAATTCCAGATATCCAGCTCCGTCCAGTTGCTGATAGGGAATACACGTACATTCTCCCCTTTGCTGATACGGCCGTTATAGGTATTCCATAATTCAGGGCGCTGGCGCTTAGGGTCCCACTGACCAAACTCATCACGCACCGAGAAAATACGCTCTTTGGCACGTGCCTTTTCTTCATCCCGGCGGGCACCACCTATACAGGCATCAAATTCAAACTCTTCAATGGTATCCAGCAGGGTAAATGTTTGTAAGGCGTTTCTGCTGGCAAACTTACCTTTCGGTTCTGTTAAGCCTTTTGCTTTAATGGTATCGCCCACGTTCCGCACAATCAGTTTTTCATCTATCTGTGCCGCCAGCCTGTCGCGATATTCCAGTGCTTCCGGAAAGTTGTGACCGGTATCTATATGAACCAAAGGAAAAGGAAACTTACCAGGACGAAAAGCCTTCAATGCAAGGTGAACCAGTGTAATAGAATCTTTACCACCACTGAACAGCAGCGCAGGGCGCTCAAACTGTCCGGCTACCTCACGAAATATATGAATAGCCTCAGACTCCAGCTGATCTAAATAATCTAATTCGTACATGCCACTTATTTAATTGTATGCAAATCTTTCAATCGATAACATTAACCCAACCACCCTCAACCACCAAACCACATCTTCCGTTGCGCTTATTCTGTATACCAGTTGCCACTTTCTGTCTGTCAACGGCCCTCTATTTATGAACATGCAACCCGCATTCTTTTTTATCCGCATCTTCCCACCACCAGCGACCCGCTCTGAAATCTTCACCCGGTTTTACCGCTCGTGTACAGGGGGCGCAACCGATACTGATAAACCCACGATCGTGTAAAGGATTGTAAGGGATATTATGCCTGCGTATAAACTCCTGCAACTCTTCAGTTGACCAATTTAAGAGCGGATGGTATTTGGCGATGCTATTGCTCCCGTCCCACTCAATCTGTTCCATATCTGTACGGTTGGGAGAATGTGCTGCGCGTATACCGGTAAGCCATACCTGCTTGCCTTTTAAGGCGCGTTGCAGGGGCTCTACCTTGCGTATAAAACAACATCGCTTGCGGTTGTCTACAGATTCATAAAAACTATTGGGACCATTTTCTGCAACAAACTCCTGCAACAAATGTGCATCGGGATAGTAAGCAGTAATGGGTTGTTTATAACGTGCTAACGTGCTGCTCCAGGTAGAATAGGTTTCCGTAAACATTCTGCCTGTATCCAGCGTAAAAACGTCGATAGGTAATTGCTCAGAAAAAATAAGATGTGAAATAGCCTGGTCTTCCCAGCTAAAACTGGTGGAAAAAATAACTCCACCTGGAAAGGCTTCGCTGATATTGCGAAGTGCTGCTATGATATCGGTAGTGTTGGTAGCCTTTTGTAGTAATTCCAGTGTGGAATCTGTAGTACTCGTTTGCATAATAAATTCATTGATAGTTTAGTATTGAAATGCAGGCAACGGCGCTGTATCAGAACTTGCAACAGCAGCAACAACAGAACATGTATGTGCGGATACTTACCATCAATGAAGCCTTTTTTTGTATAACAACCTATAAATACGGTAGACAAATATAGAACGTTTACCCAATTCCCCACTGCTTTAGTAGATTTATTTTTTCCATATCAACTTACAAATGATAGTTTATCAATGTATTGCCAAACCCGTAGAAAAAAAATTTGCAGCGTAATTGTCCGCGCCTTTATCTTTGCACCAGTTCTTTCAACATCACTTATCAAGAAAGGCAGAGGGATATGGCCCGATGAAGCCTTGGCAACCACACACGGTACGTGTGAAAGGTGCCAATTCCATCACGTTTACCCAAACGTGAGAGATAAGTCAGATTTAAAGTTTGATACCATAGCAGCAATGCACAATCATATTCAAGCCCATCTGACTACAGGATGGGCTTTTTTGTTGCCTGCCTGTAACGCTTCTGTAGCGACTTATCTACCTTTCTTTCCTGCTGAGTGCTGTTAAAGCCTGTCTAATCAATTAATAACCGTCTGTCGCAACCATTGCAACAGGCAAAATGTCTAAACAAAATGAGTAACGCAACACAACTGATTCACAGCATTCCGGTAGATCCGCAAACAGGTTCCATTTCTGTACCTATTTATCAGACTTCTACGTTTGTACAGGAGGCGCCGGGCGTTAACAAAGGCTACGACTATGCCCGTTCCAACAATCCCACACGTGCGTCGCTGGAACAATTAGTAGCTACACTGGAACAGGGAGAAACAGGTATTGCCTTTGGCAGTGGCCTCGCCGCTATTGATGCAGTAATCAAGCTGCTGAAAGCCGGTGATGAAATACTGGCCGTAGATGATATTTACGGTGGCGCCTTTCGCCTGTTCACCCACATTTATGAAAAATTTGGCATCTCTGTACGGTATGTAGATACCACCAACGTAGAGAATGTGTTTGAAGCAATTACGCCGCAAACCAAATTGATCTGGCTGGAAACGCCTACCAATCCTACCTTAAAAATATCTGATATAGCAGCCATTGCAGCTGTTGCTAAGGCCAGCGGGTGCTGGCTTTGCGTGGATAACACTTTTGCTTCACCCGCTTTACAGCAACCTCTTACGCTGGGAGCTGATATTGTAGTACACTCAGCCACCAAATACCTCGGCGGCCACAGCGATCTGATTGCCGGTGTAGTAGTTACCCGCGAAAAAGAGCTGGGCGATAAAATTAAATTCATCCAGAATGCGAGCGGCGCTATTCTGGCTCCATTCGATAGCTGGTTAGTCATCAGAGGCATTGAAACCTTACACCTGCGTGTGCGCCAGCACAGTGCCAATGCACTGGAAGTGGCCCGTTATCTGGAGCAGCATCCGCAGGTAGATAAAGTATTCTATCCCGGCCTGCCTTCCCACCCCAATCATGAGATTGCTAAAAAACAGTCTAAGGCTTTTGGTGGCGTTGTTTCCTTTACACTGAAACAGAATACGGAAGATGCAGCTGTGGCACTGGTAACAGCAACACAACTATTTAAATTGGCCGAAAGCCTGGGCGGTGTTAAAAGCCTGCTCTGCCATCCGGCCAATATGACGCATAAATCTATTCCTGCTGAAAAGCGCAGAGCAGCCGGCGTTGCCGACAGCCTCATTCGTTTATCAGTAGGGCTGGAAGAAGTAGAAGACCTGATCAACGATCTGGATCAGGCACTGACAAAACTGAATAACAAAACCACACAACCTGTAAAACAAAAGGAGCTGGTGGTATAACATAATCATCCCTTTAACAGAAGAGCAGCTGCTATGCGCGCAATCAGTAGCCGGCTCTTCTGCCACGGGGAACCATAACAGGCAAGTACAGGAATTAAAAAATAAACCAAATTGAGCTTAGTTTTTTCGTACAAAGAAGACTTCACCTTAGAATCAGGCAAAGTAGTACAGGGATTTCATTTAGCATATACCACCTGGGGGCACCTCAACAGCGCCCGGGATAACGTTATATGGGTATTTCATGCCCTTACCGCCAACAGCAATCCTGCTGAATGGTGGCCCGGCATTGTTGGGCCCAATGCGTTTCTGAACCCTGAGCAATACTTCATTGTTTGTGTAAACATGCCATCCAGCTGTTACGGCAGCATTTCGCCGCTCAGCACCAATCCGCAAACGGGAGAACCGTATTACCATCAGTTTCCTATGTTTACTACCAGAGATATGGTGCGCAGCTATCAGCTGTTGCAGCAGCACCTGGGCATTGAAAAAGTATACCTGGGCATTGGCGGTTCTATGGGTGGGCAGCAGCTGCTGGAATGGGCTATTGAAGATCCTGCTTTGTTCGAAAATATTGTACCTATTGCCACAAATGCTTTTCACTCTTCCTGGGGCATTGCCTTCAACACTTCGCAGCGCCAGTGTATAGAGGCAGATCCTACCTGGAAACAGCAGCATGCTACGGCAGGTATAGAGGGCATGAAAGTAGCCCGCTCTGTGGCCTTACTGTCTTACCGCCACTACGATACCTATCAGCAATCACAGGCAGGTTATACGCCTGAAACGGCTCATCTTCCGGTTGATGAACAGGTAGCAAGGGCAGAAACCTACCAGCAGTATCAGGGTGAAAAACTGGCGCGCCGTTTTAACGCTTTCAGTTATTACTTTCTGAGCAAAGCCATGGATACGCATAACGTAGGCCGCGGCCGCCAGAGCGCGCAAAAAGCGTTGCAAAGCATTACGGCACGCACGCTGGTAATAGGCATCAGTTCCGATTTGCTGTTTCCTCCGTCAGAGCAGGCGTTTATTGCGCAACATATACCCGGCGCGCAATTGTCTGTAATTGATTCTTTCTACGGGCACGACGGCTTTTTACTGGAGTATGATACTATTATTAAACTGCTCACCGGTTTTCTGGACATTTCATCCCAACATAAACAACTATCAACACAACAGGTTTTAATAAATCAGTAGTAATGGAAGCACACAAACAATTAACAATTGGACTATTTGGTTTTGGCGTAGTAGGCGAAGGCTTATACAAAGTATTACAACAAACCCCCTCCCTGAAAGCAACTATTAAAAAGGTCTGCATTAAAAATCCGGACAAAAAAAGAAACGCTCCTGCGGAGCTGTTTACGGCTGACAAAAACGATCTTTTATTCGATAAAGACATCAACGTTATTGTGGAAGTAATTGACGATGCAGATGCTGCATTTGACATTGTATCCACAGCATTTCAGCAAGGCAAGGCGGTAGTAAGCGCCAGCAAAAAAATGATTGCAGAACACCTGGCTGAAATACTGGAATACCAGAAACAAACCGGCTTACCTTTTCTGTGCGAGTCTGCAGCCTGTGCTTCTATACCCGTAATCCGTAACCTGGAAGAGTATTACGATAACGACCTGTTACATGGCATTAAAGCCATCATTAACGGCTCTACCAACTTCATCCTCACCAGAATGTTTGAGGACAAAAAAGAGTTTTCAGAAGCGCTGTTACAGGCACAGCAACTGGGCTTTGCAGAAAGCAACCCCAAGCTGGACGTAGAAGGCTACGACTCTGTTAACAAATGGTCTATTCTCCTCTGCCACGCTTATGGCATTGTAGCGCATCCCAATGATATTCTGTTTACCGGTATCCAGAACATTCAGTTAAGCGATGCAGGTGTTGCCAGAGAAAAGAACTACGATATTAAACTGGTAGGCCAGGCACAAAAGCTGAGCAACGGCAAAGTGGCTGCTTACGTATTGCCTCAGTTTGTAAAGCATGATGACCAGTTATCATTCGTGAAGAATGAGTACAATGGTGTGGTTATTGAAAGCGGCTTTGCAGATAAACAATTCTTTTACGGCAAAGGTGCCGGTAGCTTCCCTACCGCATCCGCTGTATTAAGTGATATTTCTGCCCTCCGTTACGATTACAAATACGAGTACAAAAAGAAATACTACCATACTCCCGGCGAACTTACCAACGACTTTTACGTTCGCGCGTATGTTAGCTTCGATAAAATTCAGGACATCAACAAGGATGACTTTGAATGGATTGAAGAGTGGCATGGCGGTCAGGAAAGAAACTACCTGGTAGGTGTTATCCATTTTGAAAAGCTGGTAGCCAACAAATGGTGGAAGGCACCCGGCATTTCCCTGATACTGACTCCTGACCCGGTTATCGAAAGCATTGAGCTGCGTAATATTAAGAAGAGAAGCCTGGAACTGGCAGGTATTGGTAATTAACCCCATCAAAAACTTTCTTATACCTCAAAAGAAGCTGTTTCAGTAATAGGAAACAGCTTCTTTTTGTAGGGTGCTGCACCTGCCCAACCTCCCCTGTTTCCGAAAAATGCCACTTTCGCATACAATTTAGAAGCTCGGCCATGCCATCGCCCAACTTCTAAAAATGCTCCAACAACTTCTTCATCTCATCCGGCAGTTGCCACACGCCGTCAATCAGTTGTTTTTTCCCGCCAGAGAACTTCTTTATCCCGTGTCAGTGTTGGCGGAGCACTTTTACAAGCTTCTTCTTTACACCAAAGAGCAGGGGAATCACGCCAGAAGGTTGACAAATGCCGCCCCAGAGTTGACAAATCCCCTCGCAGAGCTTCTGATTTACACGCTAAAGCTGGGCCATGACATCAATAAGCTTTAGGATGGGAATATAAAGCTTGCAGAAAACAGCCGGAAGCTTAAGGAGCAAATGAAACAACTCACGCTCCGCGCCGCCCTGTTGTTGGTTGGTATGGATAAACACATTGCCGGCAGCGGCAAGTCAGCGGGGCTGATGAATAAGCTGGCGCACGGGATGGAAAAGCTTGTGCACGGAATAGGAAAGCTTGTGTACGGGATGGGAAAGTTAGCGTACGGAATAGGAAGGTTGGTGCACAGGATGGAAAACTTCTGTACTGGATGGAAAAGCTGGTAAATGGTACGCAGAAGCTCACTATCTGTATCATAGCTCTCCGGAACAACACAGCAGCCCTCCGGATTTGCATTAACCCGGCACCCCTGAGATGGGCTTCTATTGCTAACAAAAACAGCCCCCCTTTTACGGGCGGCTGCTCAATACAGTATACACTTGCAAAAAACCTAGTATTCGTCCTCGTTAAACATGAAGTCTTCCTGACTAGGGTAATCAGGCCATATATCTTCAATGCTCTCATACACTTCACCCTCGTCTTCCAGCTCCTGTAAGTTCTCTACCACTTCAATAGGGGCACCAGAACGAATAGCGTAATCAATCAACTCGTCTTTTGTGGCTGGCCAGGGCGCATCTTCCAAATAACTGGCTAATTCTAATGTCCAGAACATAGCAAAACTTTTAGTTTTATCTGGGAATATTGTTTGTCTAAGGGTAGACCGTACCGGACGGATTACACCTAAAAATTTGCGCAAAAGTAATTGTTACATTGAAATTACCAAAAATGCCTTTATATATACGTGTAAATAAATAATTAAAAATCGGGTAAGTTTGTGGCAAGGCTGCCTAAATGGTCTGAATGGCAATATGTTAAAAGCAACTAATATAAAGAAAAGATACAATCAGTTGGAAGTGCTGAAAGGCGTGGATATTTCCGTTGAGAAAGGCGAAATAGTATCTATTATAGGCTCGTCCGGTGCCGGAAAAAGCACGCTTTTACATATTCTGGGCACTTTAGATACGGCCGATGGCGGCGAAATTTACCTGAATAACGAACCCATTCATCTCTACAACAGCAAAAAACTGGCAGCCTACCGCAACCGCAACATGGGCTTTGTATTTCAGTTTCACCACCTGCTGCCAGAGTTTACTACGCTGGAAAATGTATGTATTCCCGGCTGGATTGCAGGCCGCAAAAAAAAGGAAGTGGAACAGGAAGCCATTGGGCTGCTGAAAACACTGGGCCTGGGCGACCGGCTGGATAATAAACCCCAGGCGCTGAGCGGTGGCGAACAGCAACGGGTGGCTGTGGCACGCGCGCTGATTAATAAACCATCCATAGTGTTTGCTGATGAGCCTACCGGCAACCTGGATAGTACCAACGCCAAAGAACTGCATCAGCTGTTTGTAAGGCTGCGCAGCGAGTTTAACCAGACTTTTTTAATTGTAACCCACAATGAGGAACTGGCAGGTATGAGCGACCGTGTGTTGCATATGAAAGATGGCCTTATCAGCGCCTAACCCTGGGTACGTGGCACCCACGGAATTTCCGGCACCTGTTGCAGGTGCCCTATATACCTGGCCAGTACAAATAAATAATCGCTCAGCCGGTTCAGGTATTTTATCACCAGCGGCTCAATGTATTGCTCCTGCTCCTGCATGTCCACACAAATGCGCTCTGCCCTGCGGCATACGCAACGCGCTATATGAGCTGTGGAAACGGCTACATGTCCGCCGGGCAGTATAAAGTGTTTCATCGCAGGCAGTACCTCGTTCATAGCATCAATCTGCTGCTCCAGCAGTTCTACATCTGCCTCTTTTAAATCAGGCATGCGCATACGGGGTTCTTTTTCAGGGTCGCAGGCCAGCGAAGCGCCTACGGTAAAAAGGCGGTCCTGAATTTCCTTCAGCAGCTTACGGGTGGCATCATCGGTAAGGTAATCGCTTATCAACCCTATGTAAGAGTTCAGTTCATCCACCGTTCCATAGCTGTCAATACGGATATGGCTTTTAGGCACTTTGGTTCCACCAATCAGAGAGGTCTTGCCCTGATCTCCTGTTTTTGTATATATCTTAAATGCCATAATTCAATCGTTATAATACCACACCCCCTAGTGGCTCAGTGTTTCTATCACCTGCTTTTCGTTCAGCTTATCGGTTTCAATCAGGCCATCGCGCAGGCGCACTACCCTTTTGGCGTGGGCGGCAATATCTTCTTCGTGCGTAACCAGTACCACGGTGTTACCTGCTTCCTGTATCTGGCCAAATATCTCCATTACTTCCACAGATGTTTTAGAATCCAGGTTACCGGTAGGCTCATCTGCCAGCAGCAGCGAAGGGTTGTTTACCAGCGCACGGGCAATAGCTACCCGTTGAATTTGTCCACCACTCAGCTCGTTGGATTTATGGTGACTGCGGGTGGCCAAACCCACCTTCTTCAGGGCTTCCATAGCCCTTTCCAGCCGGTCTTTTTTATTAACCCCGGCATAGATCAATGGCAGCGCCACGTTCTCCGCCGCAGTAAGCCTGGGCAGCAAGTTAAACTGCTGAAACACGAAGCCTATTTCTTTGTTACGCACTTCTGCCAGCTCATCATCCGGCATTTTACTCACGTCCTTACCATTCAGTACATACTGCCCGCCGGTAGGCGTATCCAGGCAACCCAGAATGTTCATCAGGGTACTTTTACCACTGCCTGAAGGGCCCATCAGCGCCACATACTCGTTCTTGTGTATGTCGAGCGAAATGCCCTTTAATACAGGAATGGCCTGCGAGCCCATGTAATAGTTTTTTACAATCTGTTCCAGGTGTATGATAGAGGTAGACATGGTCGCGGTTGGTTGAGTGTTAGAATTCTATTTTTTAATCACCTTCGGCACTTTAAAAAACTGGCCGTCAGCATCAGCAGCATTCAGTAAAGCATCCTCACGGGTAACAGAGCCTTTTACCGCATCTTCCCGCCATACGTTAGAAGCACTGCTCATGTGCAGCAGCGGCGTAACACCTGTGGTATCCACTTCTTCCAGCTTTTCCACAAAGGCAATCATACGTTGCAGATCGCCCTTAATCTCTTCTTTTTCAGTATCCGTAAACTGCAAACGGGAAAGGTGAGCCAGCTGGTCAAATGCTTTATCAGTTATTTCCATACAAACAAAAATAACTGAAACCGGGTTTCTTTTGGCGAAAAATGGAACAACGGCAAAAACAGTACGATTTACCACAGAAAAAACGATATTTACTATTTAGTTCACGCAAAACCTGGATATGAAAACGAGCACCTGTAGCATTTTTGTAGTAGAGGATGATCTGTTTTATGGTTCCATGGTAGAACATTTTCTGTCTTTGAACCCCGACTTCCTGGTAAAGAGATTCAGTTCAGCAGCTGATCTGTTAACAGGCTTGCATAAAGATAAACCCGACCTGATTACGCTTGATTACTCGTTACCGGACACCACCGGCGACCGCCTGCTATTGCAGATCAAGGAAATCAGTCCGGAAACGCATGTCATTATCATATCCGGCCAGGACGATATACAGGTAGCGATAGACCTGTTGCAGAAAGGCGCGTCTGACTATATTGTAAAAAACGAAGAAACTGAAAAACGTTTAAGCCTCTCTACCCAACGGCTGCGGCAGGATATTGCCCGCAGGCGCGAACTGGAATCGCTGAAAACCGAAATAGCCCGCAAGTACGATTTCCGGTTTAAAACCATGATAGGCACCAGTCCTGCCATTAAAAAAGTATTTGAACTGCTGGAAAAAGCCAGCAACACCAATATTACCGTAAGCATTACCGGCGAAACAGGTACGGGTAAGGAAGTGGCTGCCAAATCCATCCACTTTAACTCGCCCCGTAAAAACAAACCGTTTGTGGCCGTAAACCTGGCCGCCATACCGCGCGACCTGATAGAATCTGAATTATTCGGTCACGAAAAAGGATCGTTTACCGGCGCCCTCGGCCGCCGCATAGGCAAGTTTGAAGAAGCCCACAAAGGCACCCTGTTTCTGGATGAAATAGGCGAACTGGATATTAATCTGCAGGCCAAACTGCTGCGTGTGCTTCAGGAAAAAGAACTTACCCGCATTGGCAGCAACGAGATTATAAAAATAGACGTACGCATACTGGTAGCCACCCACAAAAACCTGTTAGCAGAGGTTAAAAAAGGCACCTTCAGGGAAGACCTGTACTATCGCCTGCTGGGCCTGCCTATTCTGTTACCACCACTGCGGGAACGTGGTAATGATATATTGCTTATAGCCAAACATTTTACAGACGCCTTCTGCCACGAAAACAACCTTACTGAAAAACAATTGTCTGTAGAGGCTAAAAAGCAATTACTGCTGCACCCCTTTCCGGGCAACATACGTCAACTGAAATCGCTGGTAGAACTGGCTTGCGTACTTAGCAATACCGACGAAATACTACCCGAGCACCTGGCAGAAATGCAGCCGCCGGCACGGGTGGAAGAAGCAAACCCGCTGGGCGTGTCGCTAAGCCTGAAGCAGCACACCTGCCGTATTATTCAGCAATGCCTGGATAACAACGACTACGATGTAATGAAGGTGGCGCAGATACTGGATATTGGCAAATCCACCATTTACCGCATGATCAACAACGGCGAACTCATACTATATAAGCATCCCAGCAAAATAGCCTGAGAATCATTCCGCTGTATCAACAAAAACCGGTATCTTGACAAGGAATTTGTCCCCTATCCCCCTGTCAGCACATGAACATTAATTTACATCAGCAACTCAGAATCCTCCTATCCAGTAATTTCCATCTAAAACCAGTTACCACAGGCCTAAACTGCGCCGAGGAAGGCAATCCGGTTTCTTTTATGCCCAGCCGTACAACTTCCCGTTCCTCCGGTACGCCCGCCGGCAACGGCAAAGGCACGCACGAGCCCGGGTATTACACCACAGGCCAGGTAAATGTAGATAGCCATACTTACGAATGGCTGAACATGCTTATCTCCAGTATGCCGCATGCCACACTGGTTACCGATGCACTGCGCAATATCATCATTACCAATCAGCAGTTCTGTAACCTGTTCAACCTGTCTAAAACGCCGCAGGAGCTGGTAGGCTACAATACAGTAGACCTGCTGGGCGATGTGAGTAATGACCTGATGGATATGATGAACCTGACCCTGCGGATTACAGAACTCTACGATACCCGCAAACCGGCAGACAACGATGAAATGCATTTGCGCGATGGGCGCATTCTTTCACGTGGGCACCGCCCGCTGTATTTCCGCAATGAGTTCTTCGGGCATTTATGGACGTATTCTGACGAAACAGAACGCATACAGGCCCGCAAAAAGCTGAATGAGCAACGCGACTTTTACGAAAATATACTTAACTCCATACCTACTGAAATAGCAGTGTTCTCACCCGACCACCGCTATCAGTTTGTAAATCCCGCCGCTGTTAAAGATGCGGCGCTTCGCCGGTGGATTATAGGCAAAACCGATGCAGACTACTGCGTGTTCCGGGGTAAGGATATGGCTATTGCCGAAAACAGAAGGCAGCACCTGCGGCAGGTGGCTACCACCGGTAAATCGCAGGCCTACCTGGAAAAACTGATTAACCGCCACAAAGAGGAAGTGAGCGTACACCGCACACTTAACCCCGCTTACAACCAGCAGGGTGAGCTGGAAATGGTCATCGGCTACTCCATGGATGTTACCGAACAGGAAAACATCAAAGAGCAGGCCCTGTACAACGAAAGAAAATACAAAGACCTCTTCAACTATAGCCAGGAACTCATTTGCATGCACGACCTGCAGGGCAATATTGAAAAAGCCAACCCGGCCCTGTGCGCGGTAATGGAAATGCCCGAAAGCAAGTTCATTGGCAAAAACCTGAAAAACTTTCTGCCGGAGCAGGATCACCATCTGCTTACAGATACCTACCTGCCTACCATCCGTACCGGCGGGCGGGCAAAAGGGCTGTTCCGTTTCAATACCCATTCCGGCAGACGCATTTACCTGCTGTTTCAGAACTATAAAATAGTACACCCCAAAGGCGAGTTACCGCCCTACATTATCTCTTTTGCGCAGGATGTAACCGACCGTATTCAGGCAGAGCGGCAGGTAAAAGAAGCCAAAAAGGTGGTGGAGGAAACTGCCAAAGTAAAGGAAAAGTTCCTCACCAATATGAGCCACGAAATACGCGAACCTATGCTGCGTATTAAAGAAATGGCCACAGAACTGATTAACAATGTACCTGCCGTGCGGCAACAATCTGCCCTGGATAAAATATTCAACAGCTCTGTACACGTGCTGGATGTGCTGTCTGATATTCTGGATCTGGAAAAAGCCAGCGCCGGAGATATTGTACTGGAACATGCCGGTTTTGATGTGGCAGTGGCTATTTACAACGCCATGGCCTCTTTCCGGGAAGAAACAGACCGGAAAAACCTCCGCTTTGTATTCGACAACCGGCTTCCGCCTGATTTTGAGGTAATTGGCGATGCCAAACGACTGGCGCAGGCATTGGAAAACCTGATTGGCAATGCCGTAAAATTCACGCACGAAGGCGGCATTACCGTTAGCGTACAGATTGAAAAGGAATCTCCGCTGGATGTTACGCTGCACTTTTCCATCAAAGACTCTGGCATTGGTATAGATGAAGACAAGCTGATTCAGATATTCCAGCCGTTTATGCAGGCGCACGATCACCATAAAAAACAATACGCCGGTGCGGGACTGGGCCTTGCGCTTACCAAAAAGTTAATAAGTTTGCAAAATGGCACTATCTGGGTAGAAAGCCGTCCGAAAAAAGGCAGTACCTTCCATTTCAATATAGTGTATCATAAATTCTCCGACCCTGAAACCATTCAAAACGATGTAAACTTTAATAGCGTGATTAACAGGTTAGGAAATGTAAAGGTGCTGTTAGCAGAGGATAACGAAATAAACCAGTTATTGGCGCGAAGCGTGTTGCAATACCTCGGCTTTGAATCTAAAACCGTATCGAACGGTCAGGAAGCTTTAGACCTGTTGCAACTGGAAGATTTTGACGTAATACTGATGGATATACAGATGCCCATAAAAGGCGGTCTGGAAGCCACTACCGAAATACGCAGTCTACCCCACCCACACAAGAAAAACATTCCAATCATAGCCCTTACTGCCAGTACTTTAAAAGGCGAAGAAGCCCGGTATTTAGCCGCTGGCATGAATGCCTTTATACCCAAACCTTTTAAAGAGCAGGATTTGTATAACATTATAGAAAAAGTTCTTGGTAACAGGCAACAGGGCGGCAGTAACGAATAGCTGATGGATAGCGAAAAATTATACGACCTGTCTTATATGAACCAGGTAACCAAAGGCAATACAGCCCTGCTGGAAAAGCTGTGTCAGGCGTTTATTACCGGTGCCTCGCAGGGTATAGCCACGTTGGAAACCGCCAGTGAGGCCGGCAATATTGATCTGGTACAGGAAACCTCGCATACACTTAAAACAACCCTGGCCACCATGAACGTGCGCGAAGCCACCGCGCTGTTAATACTGATTAACAAAAGTGCACGGCTAAAGGTAAACACAGAGGAAATTCCGGCTATGGTAGAACGGGCAGCGGTAATTATCCGCGACGCCGTTACGCAACTAAAGAACGACTTACAGTTATAAAAGAAAAGTCCCCGCTTCTGGCAGGGACTTTCTTTTTTTATCTCTTCTTAAATTCAGCTTTCATCTTTTCCAGGTGGTTGATAAAGTCCTGGGCAGTACCCTGATAACCGTATCTCTCATTACTTAAAGGCTCGCCCTTCAGATCGAGAAACATGTATAAAGGTTGTGCATTAAAACCGAACTTGGTAATCTCGTAATCCAGGTTTCTGTCACCCACATCGTCGATCAACTTACCGTCTTTGTTTTTGTATTGCTCTTCTTCCGGCAGTTCCTTTCTATGGTCTACATACAGGCTGATTAATACAAAGTCTTCCTTCATAATCTTCAGCACATCCGGGTTGCTCCATACGCTTTGCTCCATAGCGCGGCAGTTGGCACAGGAGTGGCCTGTAAAGTCCAGCATCACCGGCTTGTTCAGCGCTTTGGCAGCAGCCATTCCTTCTTCCAGATCAAAGTAGGCAACCAGGCCAAACGGAACGTGCAGCTCATCCACCAGTTTCTTAGGCGGTTGTGCGGCGCTGTTAGTATTAACAGCGGGGCCGCTACCGGCTGCGCCAATTTTATACTGTAGCTCGTTCAGGTTAAAGTCCTGCGTTGTTGGCGGAGGCAGCAAACCACCCATAGCCTTCAACGGCGCCCCCCACATACCCGGTATCAGGTACACGGCGAATGTAAAGGAACTGATAGCCAGTAACAGGCGCGGAATGCTTACATACTTCATAGGGCTATCGTGCGAGAAGGTAAGTTTACCCAGCAGATACATACCCAGTAAAATAGCTACCACAATCCAGATAGCCAGGAAAATTTCCCTGTCTAACAAATGCCAGCCGTATATCAGGTCTACGTTCGATAAAAACTTCAGCCCCAGCGCCAGCTCCACAAAGCCGAATACAATCTTCACACTGTTTAACCAGCCACCACTTTTAGGCAGCGATTTCAGCAAGGAAGGGAACATGGCAAACAGGGTAAATGGTAAAGCCAAACCAGAACTAAAGCCCAGCATACCCAGTATAGGCCCCAGGCCAATACCTTCTTTACTGGTTTGCGCCAGCAAAGAACCCACAAACGGGCCTGTACAGGAGAAGGATACAATTACCAGCGTTACCGCCATAAAAAAGGTGCCCATTAAACCACCCTTACCTGCTTTTTCATCTGCTTTGGTAGCCCAGCTGCTGGGCAGCGTAAGCTCAAATGCCCCAAAGAAAGACATAGCAAACAGCATAAAAATGGAAAAGAACAACAGGTTGGCCGGTACACTGGTAGATATTTTATACAGTATATCCTGGCCAAACAGAATGGTCAGTATCAGCGTAGGAATGGTATAAATAAGAATAATAGACAAAGAATAGGTAAGCGCCGTACGCATACCACCACCTTTACTTTCACTCTTCTTCAGGAAGAAACTTACCGTTACAGGCAACAGCGGGAATACGCAGGGTGTTAACACCGCTGCCAAACCAGCCAGCAAACTGAGCAGGAAGGTTTTCATTAATCCGTTTTCAGCCGCTTTGGTATCGCCTTCCGCAGCAGTTGCTCCGTTGGCAGAAGCTGCAGATGGTTTTACTGTTTTAGAGAACCCACCGTTATCGGTACTGTTTAACTGCTCACCTTCTTTAATCAAACCTGTAAAGTCACCTTTCAGCACTGCCGTATCTGTAGCAGTTACTAAAAAGGGAAACTCAAAAGTTACGCTGTCTGTATAATAACGTAGCTCAGCTTCCAGGCTTGCATCCTTCTCTGTTTGCAACTTACCAATCTCCTTTACACCGGCTGCTGCTACTGCATAGCCTTTGGTTTTGGTAGTATCGAAGTTGAGCACAGATACATATGCGTCATCTGCGTTTTGTGCTTTGGTGGTTAAAAGCTTAACGCCTTTACCCATAATTGCTTTTACCGTTAATGTAACAATACTGTCGTTGGTTCGTGCTGCGGTAAAAGCAAACTGCACAGGTTTGGTGTCCTGTGCAGCAACCGTTTGTATTATGCCGGCTGCCAGTATTAAAACAGCCGCAAAAAATTTCTTCATTAATCTAATTGAGGGCTGAAAGTATGATTATTGTAACTTGATGTTAAACGCCTTGCTGGTAGGAGGCAGACACCGTGTATCATCACAGGTCATGTATTCTACTTCGCCGGTGATGTTGGTTTTAACATTACCCTTCACTTTTACCACCTGTACAAAATCAACTTTCTCGCTGTAGTATTTTACGTCTACGCCAAAGTTTTCGTCGTGGCTGGTTTTCATGCTACCTACTTCTTTCACTTTACCGTCAACGGTTACCAGTGGGTTCTTTTTAAAAGAGATTTTGGTAGGGATAGGACCGCCATCCGGAGTTGTTTGAGAATACACGTGCCATGGTTTGGCAAAAACAGCGCTGATTACCACTTCGTACGTGTTGGCAGATTTCTTTTTTGCACTGAAAGTCCATTTAACCGGATCTTCTACCTGAGCTTTTACTCCAAAAGCCAGCGCCAGGAACAGAGAGAATAAAGCAATAGTTTTTTTCATTTTGTACTCGTTTTTCGTTCTGATATAAAGACTATTAAAACCCATTTTAGTACTGGTTACCATGTGTTAATGTATGCTTAAAAGCAAAAACACCAATGCAGTAGCCAGGGTGCAGTTTGCATAAGAGGGGTAAAGTTATAATCGTTTTCTATTGCGGCCAATTATTATAAACGGAAAGGCCCGCCAGCAGCCAGAAAACAAGGGCCGGCAACCAGCCCCTGCAGGGGTAAATAAACACCCCGGCCACAAATACCGAAGCAGGTACCATAGCCATAATACCGGCTTCAAAACCGGCATCTTTACACACAAACATTACCGGAATAAGCAATACCAGCGTCAATAGCAGCACCGTCCATGCTTTGCGTACCTGTATAAGGCTGCGGGTAGCATTGGTACGCCAGAGGAAAATACCGGATAGTATCAGCAGGCACAAAACAACGGCAGTTCCTATAAATATGGGGGTATGTGCAGGGGGTATAAAATTAACACCCCATTCAGGAATGTACAGCCATATATCGCCCAGGTTACCACCCAGAAACAGCAGACTTACCAGCAGGTAAAACGGCGTAAACACCCCCAGCAGCACTATAAACCATTCGTTCAGGCGAAAGGTGCGCAGTATGGCTATGGCAATTAAACACAGCGGCACCAACGTAACCGAGGGGTGGTATAACATTACCAGCAGGCCGGCAATAAAGCCTATGTTAAAAATTACCTGCCGGGGTAAAGCGGCTACCTGTAAACGCACCATTTTGCCAAACAGCCATATAATAAGGCTGTTACATAACAAAGCAGGTGTTATATGCGCCCAGGGCTCAAAAAGCGCGGTCAGCAGCAGATAAGCCATGGCCACGGTGTAAGATACTTTGGAAAACAGCCTCAACTCTGAGGCTATATGGTTTAACCGTAACGCTTGTAATACTACCAGGGTATGATAAATAACTACCAGTATAAACCCCGGCAGTGGCGGAGCTAAAAAGAACAGTCCCCCCAAAGCCCCCGTTCCGTGTGCGGCCACTACTTCCGGTGCCTGTACTATAAAACAGGCATGCAGCCCCAGACTTAGCAGGAGCAACCAGAATATACTGCCGGATGAATTTTCACGGAATAGCGATACCACTTAGTTTTTTGGGTTAAAATTCCACTTTTGCGAAACAAATATAATTTCTGTACTCGCAAGGCACAATCATCTCCCAGCTACTTACCTGTTTGGCGAACCGGGGCATAAAATTGTATCCCTTATCGAGGTTCTTAAAGGTTGGGCTTCTATGTAACTGACCATCGGCGGTTATGCTCTGGTCACTTAAAAGTAAGTTTCTTTTTTCAAGCTGGTTGAAAATAAAATGGATTTCACCGCCTGAATTCATGGTACCATATCCCAGGTAGTTATCGGTATTATCATCGTATTGCGATTTCCGGAGTACGTTAGACCACTCCATGGTAGCCGAAGAATCGAACGATAAAACAGCTACGTTATCGGCAAAATACCGGGTTACCTGAAAACCGCCAAAGCCACCATAACGCCCCCACGGGTAGTAGTAATTATTAAAGGGGCTGCTATAATAATAGTAGTTGTTGTAGGGTGACATATAATACGGCGAACCAAACCCGTTCATATAATCCCAGCGGTTGCTGGCACCGGAACGGGAAGAAGTATACACTGATTCTGAGGCAATTACAAACCCACCATCTTTACGCATTACAATGTTCTGCAGAAAATAGTCGTTAAACGCTGTCTTCTGGCTGCCATCTCCTTTGGCATCTGCCCGCAGTTCTTCACTAAAAATGGTATTGTTGTTGGCCACCACTGTACCGGTAGTTTTATCCCACATACTACAGAACAAGCCATCAATATTTCCACGTTTACTTTTACTGAAAAAAGAGGTTACCAGATAGTGTTTGTTCTGGTTATCCACTTTTAACCGTATATCATCCATAAACAGGTTCATCAGGTCCACATTGTACACGGCTACAGAATCTGTAAGCGCCTTTTTCACCACCAGATCCAACCGGGTAATATTATCATTTTGTGAACTTCCGGCAGGTTTCAGAAACGCAAGATCACCTTCATTATCCAATACAAACTCGTTCAGAAAAGCGTGCTTTTCGTCCATAGAAATAGCCACCACACTCTTCACCAAACGGGCCAGATCGGCATTAAACAAACTCAGCGTTACCATATGCGAACGCTCGTTCTTAGAATTTATTTTCAGTACGCCTATCTTCTGTTTATCCTCACTGTTAAGTACGGTGTACAGCTTTTTGCTGCTGCTGTAGTTAATGTCGGTAGTATCCAGCACCACCGGCTCGCCCACCAGCTTTCCGTCTGCATTCAGCTTCGCCGCCATGCAAAACACAATATTTTTCTTCTGGTACTGGTAAAACAGATAAGAGTAATCCTTGTAGCTGAGGAAATCGACGTTCAAAGCACGGTTGGGTATAAAATCCAGCACGATCTTCTCCTTTATCTTCATATTGTTGTCGTACACGGTAATAGAATGGTTATCCCTTACGCCTTTGTACACCAGAAAATGACCATTCATTTTGCCTATTACCTCAAAATTCAGATTGCGCACATCATCCTTATCCGGCTCCGAATAATAAATACGCTGCGCACCCGCCCCTATCGTTCCTGCCACCCATAATAACAGAGCAAACAATCCTTTCATAGCCTAATTTTACTGTTAACAAATGTAATGCTTAGCAGAACAAGAAATTTCATTATACATTTGTTAATTATTTACCAGATTCTCAATTGTACATTTCGTGGGCAAGCAGTTAAACAAGGTTTCTTTAGCAGGACTAGTTATAGCACTTGGAATTATTTACGGCGATATTGGAACGTCCCCGCTGTACGTGCTCAACGCCATTATCAATGGCCGCGTTATTAACGAAGAGCTGATACTGGGAGGGCTATCCTGTATTATCTGGACGCTTACCCTGCAAACCACCGTTAAATATGTAATTCTTACCCTGAAGGCCGACAACAACGGCGAAGGCGGCATTTTCAGCCTTTACGCCCTGGTACGCCGGCAGAAAAAGTGGTTTGTAATACCCGCCATGATAGGGGGCGCCTCTCTCCTCGCCGATGGAATTATTACCCCGCCTATTACCGTAACCTCTGCCATAGAAGGTTTGCGCACCATCAGCAACTTTAAGGGTATTGAACAGCAAACCATTGTATACATTGTGGTAGGCATTTTTACGGTTTTCTTCTTCATGCAGCAGTTTGGTACGCTGGCCATAGGTAAAATGTTCGGGCCTATCATGTTCATCTGGTTTACCATGATGGCCGTACTGGGTATCTCCCACCTGTCAGATGATATCTCTATCCTTAAAGCTTTCAGTCCGCATTACGCTATAGAACTACTTACCAAATACCCCAAAGGCTTCTGGCTGCTGGGTGCGGTTTTCCTGTGTACTACCGGAGCCGAAGCACTGTATTCCGATCTGGGGCATTGCGGCCGCGGCAACATCCGCGTTACCTGGATATTTGTTAAATCCTGCCTTATCCTTAACTACCTGGGGCAGGGTGCGTGGTTGTTAACACACTACGACAATACGCTGGTAAATGAAACAGTAGCCGCACAGATCAATAACCCTTTCTACGCCATTATGCCCTACTGGTTTAAAATACCGGGCATTTTAATAGCCACTGCCGCGGCAGTAATTGCCAGCCAGGCACTGATATCCGGCTCCTTCACCCTTATTTCAGAAGCCATGCGTTTAAACCTGTGGCCTAAAATGAAGGTGAACTACCCTACAGAAGAAAAAGGGCAGGTATTCATCCCCGGCATCAACACCCTGCTGTTTATCGGCTGTACCGGTGTAGTATTCTTTTTCCAGAAATCTTCCAATATGGAAGCCGCTTACGGCCTGGCCATTACCCTGTGTATGATCAGTACCTCGTTGCTTTTTGCCAACTATATGGTAGGGCACAGGGTATCCTCGGTATTTATATACCTGTACCTGATTGTATACTTTACCATTGAAATATCTTTCCTCATTGCCAACCTGGAAAAGTTCCCGCACGGTGGCTTCGTAACCCTTATTATTGGCGGCGCCCTGTTTGCTGTGATGTATATCTGGTACCGCAGCCGTAAAATTAAAAACCGGTATGTGGAATTTGTGCGGCTGGAGCATTACCTGCCCATGATTCAGGAACTGAGTAACGATAAAAGCATAACCAAATATGCCACCCACCTGGTGTATATGACCAGTGCCAATAACCCCAACGAAATTGAGCACAAAATCATTTACTCCATACTCAACAAAAAGCCTAAGCGCGCCGATATTTACTGGTTTGTACACGTAGATGTACTGGACGATCCGTATACCTGCGAGTACGTGGTAGACCATATTATTCCTAACGACATTATCCGCATCGAATTCCGTCTGGGCTTCCGGGTAGAGCAGAAGATAAACCTGATGCTGCGTAAAGTGGTGGAAGACCTGGTTACCAACAAAGAGGTAAACATTACCAGCCGCTACGAAAGTCTGGAGCGCAACAATGTAGTGGGCGACTTCCAGTTTATTGTAATGGAGAAATTCCTGTCCAGCGATAACGAACTGCCTTTTATAGAAAAGGTGATTATGAAACTGCACTTCTGGCTGAAAGAAATCAGCCTTTCCGAAGAGCGTGGTTTTGGCCTCGACCCCAGCTTTGTAACCGTAGAGAAGTTTCCGTTGATTGTATCCCCTACCCGGTCTATTCCGCTGCAACGGATATTCAACGAGCAAACAGATACCGGCTTCTGATAACTTACATAATCAACTTTATACACTCAGGTGGTCCACAACAGGTACCACCTGTTGTTTTTTATTCTTGCGCAGTTTATCGGGAATACTCTGCAGAATGGTATGCTTCAATACCTCTACCAGCTTACGTTTTACAAAATCGCGGTGGGTTACAATACTCACCTCCCTTACCGGTGCCGGGTGTTTAAAATGCCGGATGGCTTTCATTTGCTGGCCGCTAAAATCCAGACTGGCCAGTTCCGGTAAAATGGTAATACCATCGTTCAGGTCTACCATACGGCGCAGGGTTTCCAGGCTGCCCGCCTCATATTCAAAATGCGCCGTTTTGCCAGAGCGGCGCAGCTCGCACAGGTTTACAATCTGCGAGCGGAAGCAATGCCCTTCTTCCAGCAACCACAGCTTATCCGGGTCTATATCTTTGGCTAAAACATAGTTCTTTTTATAAGCTTCGTTGTTTTTAGATACATAGGCCATCAGTTCCTCGTAAAACAACACATCCTCTTTAATACCCTGTTCCTGCAACGGCGTTACCAGTATACCGCAATCAATCTTCCCTTCCCGCAGCTTAGTAATGATATTACTGGTAGTAAGTTCGTTTACCACCAGGCGCACCTGCGGATATTTTTTGGTAAAGGCCGTGATAAACAGCGGTAACAGATACGGCGCCAACGTAGGTATAATACCCACTTTCAGCTCTCCGTTTACAATGCCTTTACGCGAATCAATCATTTCCGTAAGCGCATTCCGCTCGCTTAATATGCGGCGCGCCTGTTCTATAATTTCCACGCCCGCTTCTGTAGGCAGTACAGGCTGTTTACTGCGGTCAAAAAGCTTTACCCCCAACTCCTCTTCCAGTTTATGAATCTGCATACTCAGCGTGGGTTGGGTTACAAAACAATGCTGGGCAGCTTCAGCAAAATGACGATACATATCCACGGCTACAATGTACTCCAGTTGCGTAAAGGTCATAGATATCTTCTATTGAAGGATAAAATTAATCAATTTGACTGATACAAGGCTAAGTATCATCTTTGCATTGCGGTTCCAGGGAAACAACAGACCGCAGGCAGCGCAACAGCAGATTACTGTATCAGAGAGAAGAGCAAACTTGTTAACAGCTATAGGAATTAAGGGCCGTGAAACGGACGGGTGCACATGAGAGAAGCCCTTTATGGGAACGGGAAAGGGGCTTGCGCCCCTTTCTTTATTTTATTATCCACGCGGTATCTGATCTGGAATTTTTGTGTAAGCTACTCGTGTGCGTATACAGGTAATAGCGGTCAGTTCCTCCTGTTATCTGTACCGTATGCAATGCTTTCTTTCGCAACGCCAGATCTTCAGCACTTACTTTCTGAGTAGTACTTACAAACCTTATCTCGTAAGTACATTCTCTTACCCATTTGATTTTTAATGTTGACCGGGCGTGCGTGTCTCTGTTTTCTTCCGTTTGCCAGTTTCCGTTTCTTGTGCAGATAAAAGCTATCTCTTTACTATTATCCAGCCTGAATCGCATAAGATACTTTCCATTCCTGTATTTATGGCAAACAGCTTCTTTATCTGTAAAAGAAACAGTTAAGCTACATAATATCAGCAATACTGCACTTGTAAATATCCATTTCATGAACCAGAGTTTAGGGAATGCAATTAAGGAAACGTAACAACAATATACTGCTTCTATATCATCTTCAACTTCACCACCTCCTTTTTCACCGACAACATATGCTGCGCACCATGCTGCAACGCATAATTCTCTGCCGTATGCCCCACCGGAAAACCAAAACAAACCGGATAATCATACTCCTGCACTTTATCCCATATCACATCATATATATCCTGTCCAAAGGGTATCACCGTATCCTTCATATCACTAAAGCTACCTACCACTAAACCGGCCAGATTATCCAGCTTGCCGGCTCTTTTCAGCTGCATCAGCATGCGATCTGCATTGTAAATGTATTCGCCTACGTCTTCAATAAACAGGATGCGGCCTTTGGAAGTAAATTCTGAGGCGGAGCCGATGGAATGTACTAGTAGCGACAGATTACCACCTACCAGCTGGCCTTCTGCTTTACCGGTGCGGTTGAGGGGGTGGGCATTACATTCGTATTTTAGTTTGGCACCGCCCAGGGCATGCTGTAACGATAACAGATACCGGTCATCTGCAGGCGCATCGTTAAAGGCACCGGCCATAGGTGAATGCAGAGATACTGTTTTCAGTTTTGTTTGCAGGTGGGTGTGCAGTAAGGTAATATCGCTATAGCCAATAATCCACTTGGGATGCTTTTTAAAGTACTTCCAGTCAATACGGTCAATGATACGACTAACGCCGTAACCACCCCTGCCGCAGAGGATGGCTTTAACACTGTCATCGTCCAGCATGTGCTGAAAATCGGTCAGGCGCTCTTCGTCGGTACCGGCAAAATAATGAAACTGATTACCGGGGGTATTGCCTACCCTTACCTGGTAGCCCCAGCTTTCCAGCACCGTAATGCATTGCTTAAACTTTTCGGGTGCCATATAACCGGCGGGGCAAACCAATCCAATCGTATCTCCTTTCTTCAGATAAGGCGGTGTAACAGCCATGCTAAACGTATTAAAGCGTAAAATTATTAAAAGGCATTGGCATTATTCGGATTCTGCTTTGGGCGCACTGGCCTGGCGCTGATATATCACCGCACGTATTTCCGTGTAGGAATAATCATCGCCCAGCTTTTCTTTTACCGGGCCGGAATAAATCACCTGTAACTCGTCCAGCGCGGCTTCTATTACAGCAATCTTTTCCGGCGCAACCAGGTCAGAAGCATGTATCTCCTTCATGCGTATACTTTCCAGCAAATGCGCTTCTACCGTGCTAACGGTTATCTCCCGCATAGCGGCTATTTCATCAGCAGTGCGGCCATCGTTAAACATTTCCAGTGTTACCAGGCGGCTGGCTTTTTTATCGGTAGCAGCACCTTCCGTGGTACCTGCTTTGCGAATGCTGGCCTGTATGGCAGACGGGGCTTTTACTATATCCAGCAGCTTTTCGGTAGATATGTTCTGCACCAACCCTTCGGTAATCTGCACGGCACGCTGTATGGTTTCCTTCTTACGCATGGCCATCAGCAGCAACCCCTGCAGATCATCCGTGTATTTCTTTTGTTTGGTTTTTACCGCTACTTCCTTTACCCGCTGCATTAACGGACTCACAATCTCCTCCGTAAACAGTTTGGTAAAGTATTCAGCGGCAGATTGTGCTCTGGCGTGTAACTGTGCATAGCCATCATTTTTACCGGTGGCCAGCAGTTGCTGTAACTGGCGGCAGAATTTACGGGCGGTTTCCTGTTGCAGGGCCAGCTTCTTTACCTGTGTCTGCACAAACAATACCTCTTCCGGTTTGCCCGTCATCTGTCGGCTGGCAAAGCTGTCGTATAAATCCTGCCAGGCAGTCATCAGCTTCTCCCACTCAAAACACTGCACCAGCGACTGCATTACAAAATCGGCATTGGACTGCTGTAACAGGGAAGCGAGGTTTACACCAGCCTGGCTCTGTTCAATAAACGGCAACACCCTGTCATCACTCACCATATGGTGCGATTGTATTACCGAGTGCAACACCAGCCCTTCCAGCGAGGTAAGGCGGCTCAGCGCCACATACACCTGCCCCGGCGCAAAGGAAGCACCGGCATCAATCACCGCCTTATCAAACGTAAGGCCCTGACTTTTATGTATGGTAACGGCCCATGCCAGACGAATGGGGTATTGCGAAAAGCTACCCAGTTCCTCTTCCTTCACACTATCTTCCAGATCGCTGTAGTTGTAGCGTATGTTCTTCCACTTTTCGGTTTCCAGTAAAAACTCTTCGGGATCGCCGGGAAACTGAATGTATACCCCGTTATGATCTATCCGTTTTACCACGCCTATTTTACCATTGTAAAAACGCCGGGCTTCGCCCTTATCGTTTTTAATAAACATAATCTGCGCGCCTTCTTTCAGTTGCAGGGTCTTTTCTACGGGATACGACTTCTCTGAAAACTCTCCGGTAATTTCAGCATCAAACGTACGTGCCTCACCGGGCAGCCGCTGCAAGGCTTCCTGGTTTACGGCCTCTGCTTTAAAATTATGCGTGGTAAGCATAATGTAGTTATCCTCAGCAGAAGGGGTAAAAGCAGGTTTATAGTATTGCTGCAACAGGTCAAAATCGGCCTGGGTACAGCGGTTGTTACGGATGTTGTTGAGCAGGTTTACAAAGGTGGCATCGCGCTGGCGGTATACTTTCTCCAGTTCAATATACACCGGGCATACCTCGCGTATTACATGCGCATCAAAAAAGAAGGGGCTGCGGTAGTGTGCTCTCAGCACCTCCCACTCTTCCCTGCCTGCTACGGGTGGCAGCTGAAACAGGTCGCCTATATACAGCACCTGCAAGCCGCCAAACGGGCGTGGGTTGTTGCGGAAACGGCGCAGAATGGTATCTATGGCATCCAGCATATCTGCCCGCATCATACTCACTTCATCAATCACCAGCAACTCCAGCTGATTAATCAGTTTAATCTTCTCCCGGTTAAAGCGGATGTTTTTAAACAGGGTATGCGGGGTAGTAACCAACGCACTGCCGGAACTGAAACCGCCCTGCGCCGATGGCACATAAATACCCAGCGGCAAATGAAAAAAGGAGTGCATGGTAACACCACCGGCGTTAATTGCCGCTACACCTGTAGGCGCTACAATAGCCATTTTTTTACTGGTATGCTCCCGCACATGGCGCAGAAAGGTGGTTTTACCTGTACCTGCCTTTCCGGTCAGGAAAACGTGCCGGTTGCTGTAATTAACAAATGAATACGCCTGTTCAAAAAGAATATTAACCTCCCCACTTGTAGACATGGTGCAAAGGTAACCGCTACCCTGTTATCTACCTTACCTCTTCCAAAGTAGCCGAATACGCATCCACCGCTAACCGGTGCCGCACACCACATTTCAGTGCAAAGTTGTTGCGCTGGTGCCCTACGGGAAAATCAAAACAAACCGGATAGCGGTAGTTTTTCACCTTTTCATTTACAATCATATATACATCTTCCGGAAACTCATCCTGCGGGTCCGTTTCTGCCTGTACACTAAACCCGCCTACTATCAGCCCCTTCAGCAGCTTTAGTTTGCCGGTGCGTTTCAGGCTCCAGAACATCCGGTCAATATTGTACAGTTTTTCATGCACGTCTTCCACAAACAATATCTTACCGGCTACGTATAGGTCAGACTTTGTATCGGCCAGGTTTTCAATGGTACGCAGGTTACCCCCCACCAGGCTACCCACCACTTTACCGGGACGATTGTTGGGGTTGGGAATGGCGGTGTAACTCATCTTCTCTCCCTTTAACGCCTGCTGTATGGAAAGAATGGTTTGCATCTGCATAGGATCAGCCTTACTCCAGTCGTCCGGAAAGCTGTTGCACATTTTAGAATGCAGCGTAGCTACCTGGTGGTTGCGGTTGATGTGGCAGTGCAAAACAGTAATATCACTAAAACCGATAATCCACTTAGGGTGGGTGCGTAAACGGGAAAAGTTCAGCTGGTCAATAATGCGTACAATGCCGTAACCGCCACGGGCGCAGAGTATGGCTTTAACGTGCCTGTTATCCAGCATCTGCTGAAAATCGGCCAGCCTGTCCGCATCAGAACCTCCCAGGCTGCCATTACGCATGCCAATGGTTTTACCCACTTCCACTTTAAAGCCCCAGGCGGTTATCTGTTGCACAGCGCTCTGTATATCTTTTACGGCTATATAGCCTGCCGGGCTGGTAATACCAATGGTATCGCCCGGTTTCAGATAAGGCGGTATCATCAGCCTGTTGGCTGCACCGGAAGTAGTCTGCGCCTGTAACAAACCGGGCAGGGTAACACCAGCTAACAAGGTGCCTGCCTGCTGTAAAAATGATTTCCTGTTCATCTGCTACCAAGTTACTTATTAATCCAACATATCTGTTTCCGGCTTGCATTGCCTGTGTTACATAAATTTAGTCTGGCATTAGTTGGGTTATGAATACTTTTGGCAAAACATCACCTCTAAAAACCAGTACCCTTGCGTCAGTTGCTTTATCCTGTTTCGTGGCCGCGCCTGCTTCTGCTGTTTGCAGGTTTGTATACAGGCTTACTCCAGGCACAAACCGTATTACCGGCACCTTCCACAGCACCTTTATTCAGCAAAGCCGATAGCCTGTTGCTGAGTGGCAAAACCGATTCCGCGGCAGTATTGTTTCACCAGCTGGCACAAAATGCATTGCATAGCCGGGATACTGCCGCCCTGCAAAAAGCCTGGCTGGAACTGGGTAAGGTAAACCTGCTGCGCGAAAAGTGGGATGAAGCGCTTAACAGCTACCTTACCAGCCTGCAATATGCGCGCCCCGGCATTACCCCTAAAACCACAGCAGACGCCTATATTGGTATAGGCGTGGTGTATTCGCGCCTGCGCAACTTTGCACAGGCAGAGGTGTATTTACAAAAGTCATTGGCGTTATTGCAAACAGAAGACCGCGACCGGCTGAAGGCGCTGGCTAACCTGGCGGGCGTGTACATGGAAACGGGCGATAATACCCACACCCTGGCCACCCATCAGCAGGCGTTGCAACTGGCTGCCAAACTACAGGCACCACTGGTAAGTGCGGTGTTGTATACCAACCTCAGCAATTACTATATCAAAACCAATAACTGGCCCGCCGCTATCAGCAGCGCCCGGCAAAGCCTGCACCTGCGCGATTCGCTGCACAAGCCCCTATCTGTAATTACCTGTAACAACCTGGGCTATGCGCTGGTGCAATCCGGCAAAGTACAGGAAGGCTTACAATGGTACCAGCAGGCCTTGCCACTGGCTACCCTGGCAGAGAAAAAGCAATTGCTGCTTAACCTGAGTAATGGCAACACATCGGCAGGCAACTATCAGCAGGCCATTGCATACTTTAAACAATACGATGCCGTAAAAGATACCATTGCGCAAAAGCAGTACGACCAGCGTGTGGCAGAGATAGCCGCCAAATACGAAACGGCCGATAAACAGCAACGCATTGCGCGGCTGGAAGCAGAAAACAAAACACGCAAACGGCAGCTGCAACAATGGCTTACAGGCAGCCTGATAGTACTGGCGCTGCTGGCAGGCATTCTGTACCTGCGTTTTAAAAACATGAAAGTGCGGCAGCAGCTGGAACAATCTAAAACACGCCGCCAGCTGTTACAGGTGCAGCTGAACCCGCATTTTATATTCAATGCCCTGCACCATATACAGCAGTACATTTACCGCAACGATGCTAAAAGTTCCATGACTTATCTCAACAGCTTCAGCCGCCTGATACGGCTGATACTGGAACATTCCGATGTAGAAACCACCTCACTGGAAGAAGAGATAGAAATGCTGGAACATTATCTTACCCTGCAACAGTCGGGCAATCCATCGCTGTCTTTTACAATAAATACCGCACCGGAATTACCCACCGCTGATATTCACCTGCCGGTAATGCTGCTGCAACCCTTTGTAGAAAACGCCGTTATACATGGCGTTAAAAACAAAGCACAGGGGCATGTTACACTTACATTTACTACCACCGGCCAGCATTTGCAGGTAGTTATTACCGATAATGGCAAAGGCATACATGCCGCAGCCGGTAACACCGCCAACACCCTGCACCGCTCTATGGGCCGCAGTATTGTAAACCAGCGCATAGCGGAGTTTAACAAAGCCAACAAACAGGCTATTCAGCTGAAAATAGAAAACGCTACCACAGATGCGGATTATCCCGGCACGGCAGTACATTTGTTCATTCCTCTTACTATTACAGCACCTGAATAATGAAGCCGGAAAATACCACCTCCTGCCTGATACTGGAAGATGATGCCGCTGCAAGGGACATGATGCAGGATATATTGCAACAGCATTTTCCTGCCCTCACCCTGTATCCCTGCGGCAATCTGGAAGAAGCACACACTACCTGGCTGGAACACCAGCCCCCTGTAATGATACTGGATGTAAACCTGCCCGATGGCAACTCGTTTGAGTTGCTCAGCAGTTTGTACCAGCAGGGGCATACCCGGTTTAAAGTAGTATTCATTACCGCCTTTGCCGATTATGCGGTGCAGGCTTTCCGTTTCAGTGCACTGGATTTTTTGCTGAAACCTTATGCTCCGGATGAACTGATTGCTGCGGTAACCAAAGTACTGGAAACCATGGATGAAGAGGAATACCGCACGCGGCTGGAAACCTTTTTTTACAACACCAGTCAGCAAACCGATCACGGAAAAAAGATAGTACTCAGCACCCTGGAAGATATACACATTGTAAAACTGAAAGAGATACTGCAGGCAGAATCTGACAACAACTACACCCGCTTTTATTTTGAGAACGGGAAAGAACTGCTGGTATCGCAACCACTCAAAACCTTTGAAAAACGGCTGGACACACAGGGCTTTATGCGCGTACATCAGTCGCACCTGGTAAACCTCCAGCACATTACCTCTTACCGTAAAAAAACCAGTCAGCTGGTGCTGAAAAACAATATCACCGTACCGGTATCGCAAAACCGCAAGAACAGCGTAATGGAATACCTTTCCAAATTATCATAAAGCAGCGGCAGATTCTCAACCGTTTCCCGCGTATTCTCAAAGGAGGGTGGTATACACTCAAATCCCCTTTTTAGTGGATTAATTTTGGCTGAGCATACCTTATTCACCAGTCAATCTGAGTCCATGAAACCAATACATACCACTACCAGAAACGCTTTTTTTACAGCTGTTGTTATTGCCTGCAGCCTTTCCCTGGCACCTGCCCACGGCCAGTTTTTTAAGAAGCTGCAGCAAAAACTGGAAGACAAAGCCAACGCCAAAGCCGATGATATTATGAACGGCAAAAAGAAGCAGAGTGGCACTGCCAACGACAGCAGTACCGGCAACACCGGCGGCGGTAAAAAGCTGGATGGCAAGCTGCCCTATGAAGAGGAGGTATCTACTTTTGCAGCCGGCACCCGGTTGTATTACGCAGATGATCTGGCCAATGAAAGCGTAGGCCGCATGCCCGGTTACTGGAAAACACACAGCACCGGCTCTGTAGCCGTTATACCCGATGTGCCCGGCAAATGGCTGAAAATGTCGTCCAACTCCACCTACCGGCTGGATACATTGCTACCCATGCCTAAAAAGTTTACCATGGAGTTTGACCTGCTTACCCGCAGCGAAGAAGCAGACGATCTGAACAGCATTACCTTTGGCTTTAACAGCGACAACAACGCCAACAATTATATATACGGCGTAAGCAGCACTACCAGCGCTTACAGCAAGCTGGAATACGACTACAACCACATCAGCAATACCAGCAACGAAACCCGCACCAACAACCGGCTGGAGTTTCCGATGAAGAACTTTGGCAACGCGGTAATGCACATTTCTATTGTGGTAGAAAACGAGCATATGCGTATGTACTTCAACCGCTGTAAAATGCTGGATTCAGATATGTTTGAGCGTACCACCGCCAAATACTTCTTCATCAGTACCGAAGATCTGGAGCATAAAGCCAACGTGTACATCAGCAATATGCGTATTATGGAGCTATAATACGCTGGTATAATGCCCCCTGTTACATTTCAGGGGGCATTATTTCTGCTTATTGCTTCATAACCGGAAGCGATAACTGCACCCCTCCCCCTTCAACAGTTACATAGTACATACCAGCGGTAAGTCTGCCACTGTTAAAACGGTATTGGTTATATCCTGCGGGAAAAGCTTTGTGCGTAAGCAATTGCACCAGCTGCCCGTTAACGCCATACAGGCGAATAGCCACCTTATCTGCCTTACGGGTAGTAAAACCTACGGTAGCAAAATCTTTGGCCGGGTTAGGAAACACCCCGGCAGCAACTGCACCGTTGTTTGCATCTGCTACTTTAGCACTGATAGATGACAGTGAGCCTGCCGAAGCACTGCATGAAGCAGCGGAGGGACTATTACCCGTTACCTCCATCCAGTCAATATTCGCAAACTCTGCAGAAGCTATGGTTTCTATACGCACAATGTTTACACCCGCATTCAGCGTTGCGGTAACCGTACCCGTAGTAGTCCATGTTGTCCATGCACCTGTTACCGGAAAACTGATAGAAGACACTGCTGTAACCCCGTTTACCAATAGCCGTGCAGTAGTACCGCCGTTATTGGTACCATGCGCATAACGCCATTTGAAGCTGTAAGTACCTGCGGCCGGTACGCTGATATAATAGTTTACTCCCTTATTAGCCGAGTTGCTGAGATTGATGTAGTAGCCACCATCTGCTCCGGTATAGGTATTCTGACGGCTGCCATCTGCACCGCAATAACCCGATACGGAAGAAGCTGCATCGTCAATACGCAGTGTATTGCCCCCACCTGTTGAAGTAGCGGTAAAGTTGGCCGTTACGGAGGTGTTGGCTGTAATGGTTACACTAACAGAAGTATTGGAACCACTGGCGCTGCCACTCCATCCGCTGAAAGTATAACCGGAAGCTGGCACAGCCGTTAAGGTAACCGATGTACCAGAGGTATAGGTACTGGCATTAGGGTTGCGGGTTACAGAGCCACCTGCTGCCGGTGCCGCCGCCGTAGTAAGCGTGTACGAATCGGGCGTGGTAGTACCACCGCCACTTTCTTTGGCACCAATATCCGGCGCGCTGCCGCTATAGGTAATACCTGTTGCGGTAACCCCTGCATTAATCAGATCGCTGCCTGTAGCCAGCGAGAGAAAGTTGCCTGTATTGGGACTGCCATCTGCATTTTTAGCAACACTTACACTGAGTGATATAAAATCTGCACTGTTAACTACCAGCGATCCGGAGTTAGTGCTCACATTGTTCTTCCACCATACATTGCTGCTGCCTACCTCTGTACCATTGCTTTTATCGCTGGAGCCGGCGTTGAAAGAAAGGTTGTTACGGAACGTAGCCGTACTGCCGGTTCTGAAATTGAAATTCGATTCTGCGTTGTTGTAACTGGTGTTGTTAGATACTTCCATGTTACCAGGGTTATCATTATCCGTAAAACCATGCTTTCCGTTATTAAAAGCTATACAACGGCGTACAATATGATTGACTGCAATACCCGATCCACCCAGCTTAAAACCGTTTTTATCTCCGTTACCAGAGGTAGAGCCGTTGCTTAACTGGCCGTTACTGTAAGCAACACAGCCTTCCAGCGTAACTACCCCAATAGGGCCGGTGTCTGATTTGGCGTAGAAATCCCATCCGTCATCAATATTGTGGTGCGAAATACAGCCCCGGAAAATATTACCAGGGCCGCAGGTAAGCTTGGCAGCAAAACCATCGGCATCTTCATTGTCCGGGTCCTGATTATCAAACGCCTCGCAGTTCAGAATCAGGTTGTTGGAGGGCCAGCTGCTGAGCGTGGTATTAGAGGTAACGTAGCGGCTCAGCTGTAAACCTGTGTCGTGGTTTTTACTGAAAATACACTTTTCAATCGTGTTGTTATTACCGGCCAGCAACATACCATTGTCGCCCGCACCGGTAACCGTTATGCCGGTTATATGCCAGTAATCGCCATCCAGTACAAAGCCCCGGTTGGCATCGGCCACGGCCTGTGCCGAAAAGTCCAGCACCGGTATTTCGCCATTATAGGCGGTAATTTTTTTATTGGCACCTGCAGTACCGTTATTGGTGGCTGCAATTACCAGTGTAGCTGAAAAGCTGTAGGTTCCCCCGCGCATGTAAATAGTACCGCCCGCGGCCACAGTAGCTATGGCATTGGCCAGGGTGGTTGGTGCGCTGATGGAAGTTCCTGCATTGGAGGCTGACCCGCCGGGGGCCACGTAAAGTGTGGTTTGCGCATAGGCAAAGGTGCTGCCGAGCAGGCAGCACAGAATGAGCAATCGTTTCATAATAGGTTATTTAGCCACCCAAAATATTCCACGGCTTTCCGTAAAACGACTAAACATAAAAATATATCTATGCAATCGTTACCACGTTGCTGTTCCTTTTTTTAGCGTCAAAGATTCCTGCCATAGCAGAAACCGATAAAAAACAAACGGCCTGAACGCGGGTATATGTCCCCTTGCTCAGGCCGTTGTATTATCCCTGAGCTTTCCAGTATGTCAAAGAACTGTGTGCCGTTTGGGTCATCTCTTTTTACTGACCGGCGGACACAAAAAAAGCCCGCCGCAGCGGACCATTTTCCTTCAGTTTTTTGGTTCGAAAATGGTTTTCTTACCTCTTGCAACTCCCTGTTTCCAAACAAAACCCGACTGAGGACGCCTCTCTCAACCGTGCTTTCAGCGTCTGGTTTGGTTACCGGTTGTTGCTGTATAAAGATACATAAAAAGCAAGTTTTCTGATATTAAAATTTCTTATTAATAACGATTTTAAGAATTTATTTATAAGGCTTTTTAAGGTATAAAACACAAGCTTTCCAGCCCATTTTTCCCGCCTTCCAGATAACTTCATGAGCCCGGAATGCCATTACATCAGCGGCAATTTCCGAAACACTATTTATGAAACTACCCAACAGGCAATATCCATCAGATTCGTTTCGAATAAAATACAGGAAGGAGATAAAAAGCCTGGTAGCAAGGTTTCATCTCACGCAACCGGCCTTTAATAAATGGCAAAAAAACTGGCTACAAACGGCAAAACTGAACACAACCTGTAAAGACATTTTGACACAACACCCCCTATTTTGCTGAGCGAAGGGGAAGCGAACCTGAGAGCAACCTACACCGAAGGAACACCGATAGAAAACCAGAGGTAAAAACCAGACAAAATGACGCAAAATGCGCTCAAAAAAAGAAAACGGGCAACCATTTTACCTGAGTAAAACAGCTACCCGTTTCCATTTATTTCGAAGGCAGATGTATCCGCCTCTTGCATGTTACCCTTTCTTCAGATTAGCTAACTCCGGCTCCGGGGTTAATCTTCTCCTCAGGATTTACAAAGTGCAGTTTGCCGGATGCATCTTCCGCCATCAGTATCATACCCTGACTTTCAATACCGCGCATTTTGCGGGAAGCCAGGTTGGTTACTACTACTACCTGCTTGCCCACTATCTGATCGGGCTGGTAGTGCATAGCAATGCCGGATACAATGGTGCGGGTTTCTGTACCCAGATCAACCTGCAGCTTCAACAGCTTGTCGGCCTTTTCTACCTTCTCCGCGCTCAGGATGGTTCCGGTGCGCAGATCCAGTTTGGCAAAGTCGTCGTACTGAATTTCTGCTTTGGCAGCAGCTTCCGGTTTGGCAGATTTGTCTGCTTTTTCAGCCGGAGCGGCAGCGGGTGCAGCACCACCTGACGTAGCAGCCAGTGCAGCCTGGGCTTTAGCCAAACGCGCATGCAGCTTCTCTATCTGGGCAGCAATTTCACTGTCCTCAATTTTTCTGAACAGCAGTTCCGGGGCGCGCAGCGTATAACCAACACTTAACAATTTCAGGCTGCCTGCATTATCCCAGCTCAGCATCTTATCTACCACCTTCATCATATGCAGCATTTTCTGCACGGTAAAGGGCAGGAACGGATTGGCGAAAATGGCCAGGTTGGCTGTCAGTTGCAGACACAGATGCAGGCAGTTATCAATCTGCTTTTGCAATTCAGGTTTCTCTGCCAGTGATTTAGCCAGAATCCACGGCTCTTTATCCTGCATGTATTTGTTTGCTTTGCGGGCCAGATCAATTACTTCAAACTGGGCTTCGCGGAAACGGTATTGCTCAATAGCTGTTTCAATCTTCTCTTTGGTAGCTTTAATTTCTTCAATCAGCTGCTTATCCTGATCATCTATCAGGTCGTTATGAAACACAGGTACCTTGCCGCCACACAGCTTGTGCATCAGCACAAAGGCACGGTTTACAAAGTTGGCAAATACACTAACCAGTTCGCTGGTATAAGCCTGCTGAAAACCCTTCCAGGTAAAATCACTGTCTTTGCTTTCAGGCGCAATACTGGTAAGGTAATAACGCAGGGCATCGGCCATAGCACCACCGCCGTTTTCCGGTTTAATCCAGTCGTTAATATAATCTTCCATTTCAATGCTCCATCCACGGCTGGTGCTCATTTTGTCACCTTCCAGATTCAGGAATTCATTGGCCGGTACATTCTCCGGCAGAATATTGCCGTGCAGCTTCAGCATGGCCGGGAATATGATACAATGGAACACAATATTGTCTTTACCAATAAAGTGCACTAGTTTGGTTTCTTCATCGTTCCAGTAAGGCTCCCAGTTTTTGCCGTTGTCCAGCGCCCACTGTTTAGTGGCACTGATGTAGCCGATAGGGGCATCAAACCATACGTATAATACTTTTCCATCAGCACCTTCCACAGGCACTTTAATACCCCAGTCCAGATCGCGGGTAACAGCGCGGGGCTGCAAACCGCCATCAATCCAGCTTTTACACTGGCCCACCACGCTGGGGCGCCAGTCTTCACCATGCTCTTTCAAAATCCACCCGCGCAGAAATTCTTCGTGGCGGTTCAGGGGCAAATACCAATGGGTGGTGGCCTTTTTAACCGGCGCATTACCACTAAGGGTACTTACGGGGTTAATCAGTTCATCGGGACTTAAGGAGGTACCGCATTTTTCACACTGATCGCCGTAAGCGCCGGGATTGCCGCAATTAGGGCAGGTGCCTTTTATGTAACGATCGGCCAGAAAAGTCTGAGCCTGCTCGTCGTAATACTGTTCTGTTTCCCTGGTTTCCAGGTCACCATTTTTGTTCAGCACATCAAAAAACTCCCGTGCTGTTTCGTGGTGAATGGGGGCACTGGTTCGGTGATAAATATCAAAGCTGATACCCAGATCGGCAAAATTCTGCTGAATAATGGGGTGATATTTATCAATAATGGCCTGGGCGGTAGTTCCCTCCTTCATGGCCTGTATAGGAATGGCAGTTCCGTGTTCGTCGCTGCCGCATACAAAAACCACATCTCTTTGCTGCGCGCGCAGGTAGCGCACATATATGTCAGCAGGCAAATAAGCGCCCGCCAGGTGTCCGATATGTTTTAACCCGTTTGCGTAAGGTAAAGCCGCCGTAATTAAATATCTCTTTGGTTGATTCATCGTAAACTATTCTTCGGACGGCAAAGGTACGTAATTGTAGGGCTGAGGCGGAAATTTGCTGGTTTGGGAATAGAAGCAAAACTACAGCAACCACCCCTCAGACATTTAAGGTTCCTGCCGCTGCTCCAGCTTTCTGATACGCTCATTCTGCAACTCAATTTTTTTGTTCTGTTCAATAATGTACAGCGTGAGTTCTTCAATTTTCTTCAGAAGAAGTGCCTGATTTTCACCTACATTAACCCCCTCCTTTTCTATTGTTTTCGCAGATGGCACATCGGGCAAACGCTTTTCTTTCCTGATATGCGCTTCCACCTGCTGCAAAGATGGGAGTTTATACACAGAATCAAACACATAATCCGGCCAGTCTGACTGGGTTACTTTTATTCCCTTTGCAGTAACGACTCCATTAACAGACAGCTTGCTTTTGGGCATACTGGTACCGATTCCTATATCACCCAAAAAAAAGCCGCTTCCATCTGCATGTAATTCCATTAAATGCTGCCAGGTATCCATTGGCTCAATATCCAGAATATTTCGCTTAGCATTCACATCAGCACGGGTAACCGTCATAAGAAACCGGCCGCCGTTAGGATCAATCCTGGTCCAACCGTTAGGGTTAGCCACAATACCTGTACTACCAGCCCCATCTCCTGATGGCGAGTAAAAACTAAGCAACCCCTGCGAGGTTGTTCTTCCGTTAATGTGCAGCTTCGATATGGGGTCGGTAGTACCTATTCCTACATTCCCTACACTCTCATTCAGTATAGTTACATTACCTGCTGCCTTATGCCTCAAAAACGTACCATTTACCGATTCAAAAATGCCGCTTACGCCATCGTTTTCTCTATAAAAGAAACGGAGATACCTGCCCTGATATCCGGTTAATGTTAAGCGGCTTTCCCAGGCCGCACTACCGTTGGTATTGGTAATATCCAGATCAGCATGTGTGGCATCAGAATTTTCAATTCTGGCAGGGCCCGAAACCCTGAAACCACCTTGCTGAACAACTGATGTCTGAAGTGCTACATTTTGTGAAATAGCGGAAAGAGTGGCCGCCATAGCTGCCAGTGAGAAGAAAACAGTCTTCATCATACTATTGAATTATGATTGTTTTATTGATTACTTTATAGCCATTCAATGATCTGAAGACCCCAAAGTAATCAGGGTTTGACCGGCTAAGATAAACATATTAAAACATCACAACAGCTTAAATCACCCCCCAATACGTCTTCACCAAATGCTTCACCACCCCTATATATACCTTCCGGTAGGCAGCCGTTGTATACACATAAAACTGATCGTGCGTGGTGTGAAAGCTCATATAAAATAACCAGAACCCCGGTGCCAGATAAGGTACCACAGCCAACTCCTCCTCGCTTATCTCCCGGTATTCACGATACCCTTCCAGAAAAACACGATACGCATCATCCATTTCCTGCTGTGTTGCTCTGCCGGCATATACGTCAACAGCCAGGTGTTGCCAGAAAGTCATAATATCAATCACCAGCCAGCCGTGGCCCATGAAATCAAAATCGAAGAAGGTAACCGTATCCCCATCGAAATGAAAGTTCTTGGGTAAGAAGTCGAAGTGACAATAGCCTTTCGAAAAAGCTGTAGTATCTGTTTGTGCCAGCCGCTGGCGGATGCGCTCTGCCGTATCCGCCAGCCATCTGTAATTTTCAGTATCTTCTGCCAAACCAGCTTTCAGGGTTTCCAGCGGGTGGAAGAGCAAAGTGTTCAGGTCAAAATTCCACCGTGCGCCTTTCGGAGCCAACGTAGCCGATACATTGTGAAAACGGGCCATCTCCCGGCCGAATACCCGTAGCTGACTCTCACTCAGTTTAATAGCGGATTGCCCCGGTGCGTAAGTAAACAATACGGCACATCGCTCACCTTCTATGGCGTTCAGTAACTGAACGGCTTCACCCGTGGTGTCTTTCAACGGATAAGATACTGACACACCTGCCTGATGCAGCGCGAGCAGCAAATCCACCTCCTCCTGTACCTGAGGCAAACTTCTGTGAGAGGGCCGATACGCACGCAAAATATAACGCGCCTGATCGCAGGTTACGGAATAGGTATCGCCTACTCCGCGCATCAACAGCTGACATTGCACTCCGGTAAGTCCGTATTTTTCGGTCAGCAAACGCGCCAGCGCATCCGTGCTAAGCGTAGAATAAGTAGCGGGAAAGAAGGATTTCATATATTGATTTTACCAGTGCGTAGAGGCTAATTTCTGAAACCGGCGATGTACTCACTTTGATATCAGAAGCAAGTGGGCCAAGATACTGTCAATATCTGAATTACTGCAATTTCCCGCTATGAGATAAAGAATATTTTATTTAATCCCTTACAGGAAAGCTAACACCAGTAGCCTCCTCTGCCAGGCTCCAGAGTTTCAGCGCCAACGCCTCATTCAGCGCATTGGCAGTAATCACCCCCTGTGCAGGATAGCCTCTGACACCCTCATCCTGATCAGGTCCGTACAAAGCGCCGCCGATAGCACGGTCGGCCACAGCAGCATATAAAGAAGGCAATGCGCCCTGCCACGGGTCCATCAGGGTTCCAAAACGTTCCAGTGCTGCGGCATAGGCAGCTTCGTCCATATACCTGGCAAGATCGGTTTTGTTGGCGCCGGGCTGTGCCGCAATGACCAGCAGGTGGCCATTAGTGGCATTGACCCTACGTTGTAACTCCACCGCAAAAATGATGTTCGCCAGTTTGCTCTGGCAATATTCACGCATAGGGTCGTAGGAGTTTTCAGAACGCAGGTTTTCAAAATCAATTTTGCCCCGCAGATAAGCCAGACTGCTCACTGATACCACCCGCGCACCAGGCGTTGCATTCAGCAACGGATACAAACGGCCAATCAGGGCAAAGTGTCCTATAAAGTTTACACCAAACTGCAGTTCAAAACCATCCACCGTTTTGGATGCGGGTGGAATCATCACCCCGGCATTATTAATTACCACATGCAACTGCTGATGTTTTTGCCGTATGGTATTGGCGAAGGCTTCCACAGAAGCCAGGCTGCTCAAATCCAGCACACCCGTTTCCAATGTACCTCTGCCTTTATGCGTTTGTATGCGCGCTACGGCTTGCTCTGCGTTATCCAGACTTCTGCAGGCCAGTATCACATGCGCGCCAGCTTCATACAAAGCCAATGCTGTTTCAAAACCAATTCCAGTATTAGCACCAGTTACCACTATTATTTTACCTGCCTGCGCAGGTATCTGCTCTTTTGTCCACATAAACGATTCATTTAACAGGAACAAAGTTCAGCTGCACAACTGCGGCACAGATACAGATTTAAAAGCAAAAACTACAAAAATCAATCAGCGGCAGACTGGCGGAATTGTTTGGCCGTAACACCGGCCTGACTTTTAAAGAAAGTAGAAAAATGATTAGGCTCTTTAAACCCAAGGCTCCAGGCAATTTCATTGATAGTCCAGGTAGTACTTTTCAGTAATATTCTGGCTTCCTGTAATATCCTGCTATTAATCAGTTGTGAAGTAGTATGTCCGGTAATCTCTTTCAGCGCTTTGTTCAGGTGGTTCACATGCACATTCAGCTGTGCAGCAAAATCGGCGGGGGTATGCAGGCCGATTATCTGATTCAGCATTTCGATAGGAAACTGGCGCTCCAGCAATTCTGCAAACAACGATGCGATACGCTCAGATGCATTGGAACCTGTGGACGGGCTACTTACCGCTGGCTGCATTTTTTGCGCTTCGTGAATAACCGTCATCAGCAGGTTGCGTAGCAGATCGTACTTATAAGCATACGTACCCTGTATTTCCTGATACATTTTTGCAAAAAGCGCATCAAACTGCGCAAACGCATCAGCCCCCAGCGGTACCACTGCCATATCCGGCGACTGAAACACGGGCAGCTCTTTCAGGTGACCAAAGCGGCTGAAAAAAGCTTCTGTAAACACACATACATATCCGGTCTGTTTGTCACTGATGCGCTCCCAGTGATAAGGTAGCATGGGATTGGTAAACACCAGCACGTTATCCTGTGCTTCTATAATACGGTCGGCATAATGAATTTTGCTATGCCCTGTTACCAGACTAATCTTAAAGAAACTACGGCGGCTGTAGGAGGTTGGCCGGTGGTCAGCGCTCAGCAAATCTTCCACATGAAAGATATTGAAATGCCCCACTTCATTTTGCGCGGTGCCCATTTCCTGGTTCACCGCCTTGTAAAATGATTGCAACTCCATTACGTTTGCCATGTAACAAAGGTACAAAAATCAAATCAGTACGCTTTGGGCAGTAAACCTTCCCGTATCAGCTCCTCTTTTAGCTGATAATAAGTTTTCAGGCTTAGCTGATCCATCATTTCCTGGCTTTCATGGTCGCGTATTTCAGCAGGACTTAACGCCGTATCCTCTTCTACATCTATATAGGCAACAGATAATTTGTCCCCCTCCTTCAAATCAGAAAAATGCCAGATATAACTAACCATAGCGGTTTCGTTCAGGCTGGCAAAACTCACCTGCCACACTCCATCCCGGCAGGTAAGCAACACACTGGTGCTTCCTTTTTCAATAGCACCGGTTAACAGCACATCATTTATCTTCAGTTGTAGTCCTTTCATATCAACCCTTTGTTTTTTAGTTCTTCCTCCAATCTCCGGAACCTATCCAGTTTAGCATCGGGAAAACGTCGTGAAACTGTATAATCCAGCCTCTCCTCTACAGGCGCAGCGCATTCTTCTATTTCTGCAACAGTAACCTCCAGCTTATCAACACTGGTCATTTTCCGGTTGCTCCATACACGCCACTTATGATCGGTGTGGTCATAGCCTCCGGTATACAGGAGACAACCATCATTACTGCCATTTACACTGATCACGGTATGTCCGTCGTGGGCAGCGGCACTAATTTCTTCACTATTGAACACGATCCTGAAACCCTTCATAGCTATTTATTATTGAAAAAAGTTATTAACCAGCTTCTGACTGGTGTGTTGAAAAGCACCTTGCTCATTCACCAGATACTGTGTGCCAGTGGATTTATCTGGCTGACTTCGCTGGAAGACATATGTTTCGATATAATCAAAATCCAGATTACTGATAAAGTGTATAGAAGTTTGATACTGGTATAGGGAGCTCATAAGATCGTTTCAGATATTGCAAGATATAAAAACTCATCTTCCCTGAAACAAATAAGGGCATACCTGAATGGCAGCCCTTATTTCCCTCTCTGACAAATACAATTTATTCTACCGGTTTCAGATATTGCGCGTAGGCATACCCTTCCAAACCTTCTTTGTTTCTGATTAACCACCACTGATCGTTGGTTTTGCTGATCAGGGTAACGAAGTCTGCGTGCCCCGCCTTGCCCACAATGGGTTGGTCAGTACCCGGCCCTTTGCGGATGTTGAGGTTGGAAGAGTCTGTAACCACTTCCAGCTTAGCTCCTTCTACCGCTGTAGCCACGGTTACATTCATTACCACATCGCCTTTGAGAAAATTGGGGTCAATTTTCCCGTATATATCCCACAACTGGTCTTTTACGGCACCTGTGGGGGCTTCGCCGGCAATATGCAATACCCCGTCCTGCTCACTTACCTGAAGCTGGGCAACACCACCTTTTTGGGCAGCATCAATCAGTTCTTTGTATTTCTCCTGTAACGCCATGGTTATACGTTTTAGTATATCTGTTATTGTTTAACGGTAAGCCCCGATGCATCTACCTGTTTGGGAGTCAACGCATCCAGCGACTGCTTCAGCAGCTTCCATTTAGAAGCAGTGGTTTCGCCTTTAACAGTAACCACACCGTCTTTTACCGTGGCGCTTACACCCGGATAGTCTTTAATTACGGTATTCACGCCCACTTTCAACTGATCGTCTGTTGAAACGGTTACACGTGTAGTGTCCAGCGTGGGGGCTGGCGGCGCAGGTGTTACAATGGGAGGAGCAGCCACTACAATGGTATTGGTTACACCTTTCACACCATCTGTACTTTTGGTCAGCTCTTCTGCCTGGGTTTTCAGGGAGTCGGCCGTTACCGTGCCAGATAATGTCACCACACCATCTTTGGTTTCAGACATTACACCTGGTATGGCATTTACTTTTTCTGCTACAGCTGCCTGAATATCAGTATCTGATTTTCCTTTACAGGCAATAACATAAGACATTGCGGCAAACATGAGGAAAGCCGCCACTCTGTTTCTTTTCATAGTGGTAAATAGATATAGTGGTGAATAAAATAAATGGTGTTAATATGTAAAGTGTGCATAGGCTACTTGTTTATTCATATTAGCGGAACTGTTATAACAAGTTCTGTGCCTCAAAAACAAAACTCCTCTTTAATTCAGTTAACTTGGGGCATAATTGCCTTTTATGAGAACCAACCTGATGATAGCAACCCTGTTGTTTTGCACACAGCTGTGCACCGCGCAAACACCAGACAGCACCACCAAAGGCTTTCTGCATTTTACCGTCGGCGTGTATAAGCACCATAATTTTTATAACCCGCTGTAAGTTTTTACCCGCCATAGCAACTAAACATATAAAGCAGGTTTTAAACATTGGCTATGGAACAGTCGCAGTTTTTACAACTGGTAAATGAGCACCAGGGCATTATTCACAAAATATGCCGGCTTTACCGCAACAGCCGGGAAGACAGGGAAGATCTGTTTCAGGAGATTGTATTTCAGCTCTGGAAATCGGCACCGGGCTTTGGCGGCAGGGCGCAATTCAGCACCTGGCTGTACCGTGTAGCCTTAAGTACCGCACTGGCAGGTTATCGCAAAAAGGCCATTCCGGTTATATATATGGAGGCCCTGCCTGAGCAGCAGGCTGATAATACACCACGGGATGAACAACAGCAACAGCTGTGGCAGGCGCTTACCAAACTGCCAGATGCCGACAAAGCTATTATTGCCCTATACCTGGAAAACCTCAGCTACCAGGAAATAGCGGACATACTGGGCATTACTCACAGCAACGTAGGGGTAAAGCTGAACCGCGCCAAAAGCCGTTTACAACAACTTTTAAAACAATAATATTATGAATGAACAACAACTAAAAGCCGCATGGCAGGGGGCAGCCACCAGCCAGCAATCAACGGAAGCATTACACAACATGCTACAGGAAGGCAAACACCCTGTACTGAAACGCATGCGTAAACAGCTACTGATAGAACTGGCAGGATTCAGCGCTTTTCTGGTGGTGTACTACGATTTTTTTGATGGTAACCGTAAACCGCTATATGCCAACCTGCTGCTGGTAGCAGGTGTGGTATTGGTACTGCTGCACAACCTGTGGGGTTACCTGCTGACCCGTAAAAAACTAACTGCGGGGAATGTAACGGTTACACTACAGCAACATGCACACAGCCTGCGTAACTGGGCCGTTACCGCTGTAACGTGCCGTATAGCTGCCTTTGTATGCATATTACTGTTCTTTACTTCCGTTATCACCCTTACCCAGGCAAAACTATGGTTGCTGGCAGGCGCAGTAGCGGTTGCCGTTGTACAGATTCTATTACTGGCGCTTTTATGGGCCAACAGAATAAAAGCCATACAATCGGTAATCAACGATTTCCGGCATGCAGCATAACTAACAGGCTATCCAGCGCCCTGGGGCAGTAACCATTTTGACAGAAGAGCACCATCCCGGCAACACACTCTGCCCCTTTGAGGTACCAGACACGCTTTTGCAAGCCCATGTTTGAATTTTGCAAGTATCGGTTTGAATGCTGCTACAAACAGGGCTTCACGCCGCACTAGCTTTGTGTTATCAAACAAAAACAAAAGCTATGAACAAGCAAATATGGTTAGTAACAGGCGCCTCTAAAGGTTTAGGAGCTGTACTGGTAAAAAGATTACTGAGTGAAGGCTACAAAGTAGCCGCCACCTCCAGAAGCATTGCCGACCTGGAAAAAGCAGTAAGCATTAAAACAGAACAATTTCTGCCGTTAAGCATGAACCTGACCGATGAAGCAAGCGTTAAAGCAGCCATCGATGCTGCCGTTGCACACTTTGGCGGGGTAGATGTAATTGTAAACAATGCCGGTTACGGCATCATCGGCTCGCTGGAAGAAACTTCCGATGCAGAAGCGCGCAAAAACTTTGATGTAAATGTATTCGGCTCACTCAACGTTATCCGGGCAGCATTACCTTATATGCGTGACCAACGTTCGGGCCACGTGTTAAATATTGCCTCCATTGGTGGCTTTACAGGCGCCTTCCCCGGCTTTAGCATTTACTGCGCCGCCAAGTTTGCGGTACACGGTTTTACCGAATCGCTGGCTACTGAATTAAAGCCTTTTGGTATTGATACCACGGTAGTATCACCCGGTTATTTCCGCACCAATTTTCTGGATGCCGGTTCTATAGCCGTGGCAGCAAAAGAAATAGCAGGCTACGATAATGTAAGAGAAGTACAACATGCGCACCAGCACAATATCAACAACAACCAGGAGGGTGATCCTGAAAAAGCAGCGGCTGTAATGATAGCTACCGCTAATATGCAAAACCCACCGGTTCATTTATTCCTGGGTCAGGATGCTTATAATATGGCCGATGTTAAGATACAATCTGTACAAAAAGATCTGGCTGTAATGAAAGAACTGGCTACGGCTACCGCATTTGATAAGTAAGCGCAGCAGGCAGCAATACCTGTATGCAAAAAGGCGTTAAGAAACGCCCCCCTTAAAAGGAGGATACCACTGACAGGTATCCTCTTTTTTTTATGTTATCAGCTTACAGGTTTTACATATATATCCCTCATTATATATATTTTCGCGGCGTTAAACCTAAACCTTAACCAGATTAACAAAAAAACGCAACCTATTAAGTAGTCCATGCGCTTTTCCCCTCGGCGCGTTTCATTATCAAACAACCCGTAATTCCGCAAGACAGATTATGATCAGACATTTCAGGCGATGCAAGCGCCTTATCTTGCTATGCGCACTCGTGTGCCTGCACGTGATTACCCGTGCACAGGCACCGGTTTTTGTTCCGGACTCAGTCTATACCACCTATTGCAGCAGTATAGGTCAGTTAGATGTTTCCAAATTTTTAAAGGGCAGTGATGCCAATAGCGGACAAACACTTACGTGGACGGTTAAAACTGCTCCGTCTCATGGCACGTTAAGTGGCTTTCCCTTTTCTACCACCAGTAACGGAGGCCTTATTACCCCCAAAGGCCTTACCCTGCATCCCAATGGCAACTACGCAGGCACAGATACCTTTACGGTAAAGCTGAGCGATGGCACAAGTACGGATGAAATTACCATTCACCTGACTGCACTTGCTTCACCTGTGTTAGATACCATTGCGGGCAGAAGAACCCTGTGCGAATACAGCATGGCACGCTTAACCTGCAGCCCTGCCGGCGGAGTATGGGCCAGCAGCAACACCAGCATTGCTACTATTGATGCTAAGGGCGGTGATGCTATGGCATTGAAACCCGGCGTATCCATCATCTCTTACACTTACAGCAATGGTACCTGTGCCAGCAGTACTACAATTCCCTTTACTGTACTGGCCTACCCCGACCCGAGCGCTATTCTGGGCCCTGACGGGGTTTGTACCGGTAATACGATTCAACTTGGCAATACAGTATCCGGTGGCAAATGGAATACATCCGACTCATCCATTGCCATTGTAGACGCGAATGGCCTGTTAAAAGGTATTGCACCAGGTACCGCCACTATCCGGTATACCGTTACCAACGGTACCTGTAATATTACCCCCAGCAAATCTATTACCGTAGGTACACCTCCTGTGTTTACTGCCACTACGGGCGACAGCACACTTTGCGTGGGCACTACTTCTCAGTTAGCGAATACTACCACAGGTGGTACATGGGCCAGCAGCAATACTACCGTTGCCACCATCAGCAACAGCGGCCTGGTATCTGCACTGGCACCGGGCACCAGCACCATCTCTTACAGCTATGGCAGCGGCTGTACAACTACTGCTAAAATTACCCTGCGTGTAAATAACTTTACACCTACCGGTGCTATTACAGGCGATACCGCCATCTGTTCAGGCAGCACTTCGCAGTTCAGGAGCGTAAACCCCGGTGGCATATGGGGCTCCATTTCCAAAGGCGGCAGAGCATCTGTAAACCCCACACAAGGTAGCGTGTATGGCGGCAACCAGGGGTTGGCTCAGGTATACTACACACTCAGCAATACAGGCTGTAGTGATACCAGCTTTTTTGACATTAAAATTAAAGACTACGCTATTAAATTCGAATCCTTCTCCTGGTCGGGCTATACCTGTACGGGCGGCCTGGTTACCATAAACACCACCAGCAACCCAAGCGGTTACTGGCTCAGCAGCGACACCACGCTTGCTACCGTAAACCTGACCGGCGTACCTGCGCAGGTAAGAGCAAAGAACAAACCCGGCATAGTACAGATTACCTACAACTATGATGTGCCCGGAAAAGCTTGTGTAGCACGCAGTCCGCATGATATTGAAGTGTTGGAAAAACCAGGACAGATATCCGGCGTTCCCACAAACGCCACCCTATGCACAGGCACTACCCTGTGGTCGGCAGTTAAAGGAACCGGATATACCAAACTTACTGTATCAGACAGTTCCATAGCAACATTACAGGATAACGGCTATTATCTGGCGAAAAAGCCAGGCACCTGTTCCTTCGTTTATACTTATGCCAACAAAACCTGTCAGACAATTATAGTTACCACTATTACCGTAAAAGCCGTTCCTGTATTAGGCACGCTTACCGGTGCAGCTACGTTGTGCACAGGTAATACTACTACGTTAAAAGACGCTATGACCGGAGGCCGCTGGTTTACCAGCAATGCCACGTCAGCATCTATAGACAGTGTTACCGGTGTTATTACTGCCCTTAAAGCAGGCAGCACCACCATCAGACATATTTACAATAACGGCACCTGTGCTGATACTTCGTCTAAAACTATTTCCATAGCTACCACACCTGCGATTGCCCCTATTGCGGGTAGCAACCGGTTGTGTACCGGTACACGGAGTACTTATACCGACTCTATACCAGGCGGCAGATGGAGCAGCAGCAATTCTGCTGTATTTACCGTAGATTCATTGGGAGTAGTAACAGCCGTTTCGGCAGGTACCGCAACACTTTCCTATGTAACTACCAACGGCAGCTGTACCAGCACAGCTACCAAATCAATTTTTGTAAGCACTACACCAGATATTGCACCTGTTACGGGCAACAACGCGGTTTGTCCGGGTACCAATCTTCAACTGTATAGCACAACGGCCACCATAACCTGGTCGGTTGATAGCAGCAGGCTGGCCTATATAAGCAATGCAGGCTTACTGCAGGCCATGAACCCGGGCAAGGTAACCGTACGTGCCAGAATAGCCAATTCCAACTGCGTAAACTATGCATACAAAGAAGTAATTATTTATCCGTTTGCCGACACGCCGGTAATTACATCGGTAAGTAAGGCTACTTTCTGCTCAGGCGATAGCACCAGACTTACGGCTTCTGCCGCCAGCAGCTATCAGTGGCTGAACTATGGCCAGCCCATAGCTGGTGCTAACGCAGCCAGCTATATCACCCGCTCTGGTGGCACCTATTCCGTAGAGGCCACCAATACTAATGGTTGCAAAGCCAGATCAACCACAGTAAGTATTACCGTTAATGCTGTACCTGCTGTACGCCCCATTACCGGCGACACAGTTGTTTGTATGGGTATGCTGAGAAAAATTAACGGCCGCCCTATAGGTGGCACCTGGTACAGCAGCAATACCAGCGTGGCAACGATTGACTCAGAGGGCATTATCACCAGCATTAAGCCGGGTGTTACTACTATGAGTTACACTATCAGCAATGGCTATTGCAGCGCTACCGCCAGCACAAGTGTTACCGTAAGGGCATTACCAGAGGTACAGCCTGTTACCGGAGATACTATGATATGTTTACGCAGCGCCGGACGCCTGTATAACGCAACTGCAGGAGGCAACTGGTTCTCAGGCAATACCAATATTGTAAACTTTAGCGACAGTGGCAGAATATGGGGCTGGCAGGCAGGTACCACCACCGTACGTTATGAAATAAACGACGGCTACTGTTATAATACCGCCATCAAAAATGTAACCGTAATGGCTTTACCGGATGCACCGGTTATTGCTGCCAGAGACTCCGGTGTACTATGTAGGGCGGGCGACAGCATAATACTGCAATCTTCCGCTGCCGTTAACCAGTGGTTACTGAACGGAACAGCTATTACAGGTGCTACCCAAAACACGTATGTTGTTAAAAACGGAGGCTACTATTCCACTCAAACTACCAGCCAATATGGCTGCACCTCAAAGTCTGATGCTTTAGAAATCACCTTCCGGGCACTTCCTGCCAACAGCAGCATTACAGGTACCACCAGATTGTGCGCAGGCAGTACTGCACAGTTACTCAATGCCACTAAAGGGGGCATATGGAGCATCAGCGATAAAGCCATAGCTATCATTAATGATACTACAGGCGTAATAGAAGGTGTGAAAAAGGGTACGGCAATAGTTACCTATACCACCCGCAACAATTATTGCACATCGCCGGTAAGCACCACGGTTACCATTGGCGATATGCCCGCCGTTATGCCTATTACCGGTAACACCACTTTGTGCGTAAACGCCACCACACAGCTTGCCAACGCAGCAGGCAACGGCAGCTGGATAAGCAGCGACAGCAGCATTGCTGTAATTAATGCAACCGGTGTGGTAACAGGTGTAAAAGCAGGCACTGCCAGCATCAGCTATACTACCGCAAATGAATTCTGTAGTAATACCACCGCTGCACGTATTATAGTGAATGCTTTACCGGCCACACCTGTAATTGCTGCAAAGGGCAATACCGCGTTTTGTTCCGGCGATAGTGTTGTACTCACTTCTTCCGCCACAACGGGCAACCAGTGGCTGTTGAACGGTGCCGCCATTACCACTGGTACCGGCACACAATTTACAGCACGCACAGCGGGCAATTACAGCGTAAAGCATACCAACGCCAACGGCTGCACAGCTGTATCTGCACCGGCAGCAATTGCTTTACTGGCAGCGCCTGAAACCAATGTAACAGCAGGCGGCGCACTCAGTATCTGCGCGGGCGATACCGTATCATTAACCGCTGCTGCCACCTCCGGCACCCAATGGTTTAAAAACAACACCGCAATAACAGGCGCCACTGCTACTGTTTTGCAGATTACTAGCGCAGGCGATTATCAGCTGCAGGTAACCGGCACCAATGGCTGCAAAGCAGTTTCTCAGATATATACAGTAGCAGTTAACCCTATACCGGTTATTAACATCAGCAGCAGCGCAGGCAGCAGCATTACCAAAGGCAGCACCACACAATTGACTGTTACCAGTAGCGAAAGTATTGGCACTGTAAGCTGGACACCTGCCGCCACAGTTAACTTCCCGGCCTCAGCCAGTGTTACGGTTAATCCACAGGAAACCACACTGTATACCGTTCGCGTAAGCAGTGTAGCCGGCTGTAATGCTTCAGATACCATTACTATAGCGGTAGTGCCTGTTCAGCAATTCTCCGGGCGGATTATTATTACTCCTGACGGCGATGGAATCAACGATATGTTCAGCATTGAAAACGTGTCATCCTATGCTGATAACGAGTTACGCATTTACGACCGTTCCGGTAAGCTGGTATTTGAAAAACGTAACTACGATAACAAATGGGGCGGCACCTCAGGGCAAAACCTGCTTACTGCTGACACCTATTTCTTCGTATTCAGCTCACAAGGCAAAATCATTAAAAAAGGTTCTGTTACCATTGTACGTTAACAGAAAACACATAGCAATCAGTTATGAAAAAGTATATTACATTTTTACTGTTCCTCTGCGGCACCCAATGGGTGCCCGTAGCGGCACAGCAGGCATCCAACGTACCGGTTGCCCGCTTTTACCGGAATAACTATCTGGCAAACCCTGCCTATGCGGGCAGCCGGGAAAACGCTTTCTTTTACGGACTGGTAAACCACAGCTGGATTGGTTTTGAAGGCGCACCTACTTTAACGCAGTTTACAGCGGACCTGCCTTTTGCCGCGCATTCCGGCGCGGGTATTCAGTTTGCGTCTGACAAAAGCGGTGTACTAAAACGCACGTTGGCCAAACTCAGCTATGCTTACAAAATAAAGCTGGGAGAAAACAAACATCAGCTGAAACTGGGTTTTTCATTAACGGGCTATCGCCAGCAGCTGGATAATGCTGTTATTACTTCCGGCGGTTTATACGACCCTTCTGCCAAAGCCTTTAACGACAAAGGCTGGCAGATGGACGGAGACTTTGGCGCTGTTTACCAGAACAACGGCTTTTCATTCAGCGCAGCTGCTTTTAACCTGCGCAAATGGCTGAACAATAAGGAAAACGAAAAAGCAACCAATCTGGAAACCCTGAACCTGATGACCAGTTACACCCTTACCACCGGCGAAAAGATAGCAATCAAACCCCTGCTTTCTGCGCGCTTCTTCAGCGAGGAGAGCTGGATATTTGGCGCCGGTGCTCAGGCTGTGTATAGCGAGCTGGTGCATGTAAGCGCCATATGGCAGCATTCCGGCAGCATCAGCAGCACGGTAGGACTGATGTTGCATAATATAGGTGAAGCCAACTTTACTTATGTATCCAATACCAGACAAGGCCAGGGTAACCAATATGAAATAGGACTGGGTGTATCCTTTTCCGGAAAAAAATAGTTCCCTTCCCCCGGCCCATAAAAGGAGCTGTATCTTATGATACGGCTCTTTCTTTTTAGGACAAACGGCTATACAATTTCTACAGTAAATATGGAAAACCAATTTCGTGACAGCAAAACCAACAATTAACACCTTTTTGCATACGATACAACTTATTGTTAAACTGGATTACCGGCTACCGTTCCTATTCAAATGCATATATTTTAGCACCCGAATCATTAACCAAAAAAGTTATGAAAAAAACTCTACTCTTATCAGCAGTAGCATTGTGTACTGCACTCGCCGCATCGGCACAAATCAGTAAAGGATCGTCGTATCTGGGTGGCAATGCAGGCTTCAGAATGTCCACTACCAGGCCAGACAACGGCGACAAAACCACACTAACTCTATTTAACCTGAGCCCTTCAATGGGTTTCGCTTACAAAGAAAACCGGGTATGGGGATTGCTGCTTTCTTATGGAAACAGTACTTCAAAAACAGGCAACGACAAATACAGTTCAAACAGCTATGGCATTGGAGCTTTTCTAAGACAGTATCAGCCATTGGGAAAAGGATGTTATCTGTTTGCTCAGGAATCTCTGGTTTTTTACTACAACAATGGGAAAAGCAACTCAGCCAACTCAAGTAAAGACAATACCTACAACACCGGCCTTTCCTTATCTCCAGGCTTTGCCTATGATATCAGTAAAAAATTTCAATTAGAGCTTTTGCTCAACGGCCTTTTATATGCAAACTATGGCCATAATAAAGTAGAACAATCTGGCGGAGTAATACGGGAAGCCAGTAACCTGAGCGCCGGCAGCAGCTTAAGCAACCTCTCACAGGTAAACGCCATAAACATAGGAGCCCGCTTTGCATTTGGCAGATAGCCCTATGAAATTATTACACATTGTTACTGATGTTATTTCTCAGAATAACTAACCAAAAAGTCATGAAAAAAATATTACTCCTTTCAGCTATAGCTGCCTGTACAGCAATTTCAGTTTCCGCCCAAATCAGCAAAGGTTCAGCTTATGTTGGCGGTCTTATTAATATCAACAACACGTCCAACCAATACGGTACCGATCCGGAGGTGAAGCAGAATAGTTTTCTTATTTCACCCAGCATCGGCTTTGCTTATGCCGAAAATAGCATGTGGGGTATTAACCTCAACTATGGTCATTCTAAAACCGAAAACACCGGCCTGAACTATGATCTCAACACATATGGCCTGGGTGTATATCTCCGTCAATACAAGCCTATGGGAAAAGGATTTTATTTCTTTGCCCAGGAAGCACTTAATGGGAATTATACCAAAGGCACCCGTGAACTCACCAACCTGTATGATGTAAAAGAGCTTGATATTACCCTGGGAATCTCTCCCGGCTTTGCATACGACGTAAGCAAAAAGTTTCAACTGGAGATTTTATTAAACAATCTCTTCTTTGCAGATTATAGCCAATCAAGAACAACAACCCAATCAACAGCAACCCCCATTGTTACCAAAACGAAAGAATTTGGCATAGGCAGCAATTTAAGTAGTATTGCCCAGGTAGGTTCGGTAAGTATTGGTGCACGGTTTGTGTTTGGCAGGTAAGCTATTTAGATTCTTAAAAAGGCCGGAGTTTGGGTAATTAACAACACTCCGGCCTTTTATTATCCTATCTGCCAACAACCTAAAAGAAGTTCAAAAAAGAGCAGTGGCACAATAATCAATCCATCTGTTCAGGGTTTAAAAAAAAGGCCATTTAAGCCTCCTTTCCAAATGTAGGGTTATATATCAAACCAATAATATTACCCCATAAATCTTTAACAGTTGCTACTACTATATCTCCCCCAACATTCGTTGGCGCCTCATGAACAGTAGCGCCCAGTGCTATAATACGGGCAAACTCAGCTTCTATATCTTCCACGCCCCAGTAGGTAAGCACGTTTTCACTTTTAACAGCGCTGCCACCTTGTTCGGGTTGCAGGCCCAGTTCATATCCACCAATATTATAACCAGCGTAAAAAGGTTCATCAAAGTAGGGGGTTGCATTAAACACCGCGTTATACCAGGCTTTTGCCTTTTCCATATCCGGTACGTAGTAAATAACAGTTCTTAATCCCAGCATAATTATTTATTTAGTTAGCAAAATTACAAGTCCTCAGCCCCTGTTGTTTTGGAAAAAAGCGACAAAATTACCGTGCACCAGGTGGCAGGCCGGTATAACGTTTAATCTCGTTAGAAAAATGCGACTGATCATAATAACCACATTCTTCTGCCAGCATAGCCATGTCAACATGCTGTGTTAACCGCATCTTATGCCAGGCTGCACGGAAACGTACAATACCAGAAAAAGCTTTGGCGCTTACCCCTACCTGCTCTTTAAAATGCCGCTCCAGCCTACGCGGGGTGAGATAATGCTCCTGCGCCAGCTGCCCTACCCGCATATTTCCTTTGTGCTGAATTATACTACCAATTATCTCTTGTAGTAAAAGCGACTGTTTGGAAAGGCGGCGAAGAAAATACTGATCCAAACGCTCTGTAAACCCCTGTTCCGCCAGTTTCAGATTTAGCAGCTCACGTTCAAACAATATACATTCATCTGCGGTGCCGCTTAAAGACATACTATAAAAGGCAGCAAAAGCACCCGGCCTGAAACGTATACCCACCAGGCGTGAATATGCAGGCACACAGCTGTCCGTATAAGTAGTCATGGTACCCACCAGGTACACCTGCTCAGGCCACAACCTCTCTACCTGCTGCCCGGAAAAAACGGTATCTCCCAGATTACAGATAAGATCCACCGCACCATCCGGCAAAATGCGGCTAACCGCAGGTTGTACCAGCCTGCCGGTGGTTACCGTCCAGTAAGCATCTATGTAATTGCGCAGGGCTATATGCGGCTGGTGTTCGGTGTACATCTTCACAAATTTACCCGTTAATGGCTAAATAACACAGCGCGTCTATCATGCAGTCAAGGTTCACTACAGTTAAATAATTCATAACACACCTTCAAAGCTATGCACTGTTTGCAACACCTGGCTTTGCCGTTTACACTGGTATATGAAACTGATATAGAAAAACCTCTGGTTGTTGTGCCTATCGGACGCCCTCAGCCTACAGGCACAACAGCAGCCTCCCCGATGCAAACAGATCACATTCGAAAAAAACAGCTATTTCTTATCAGACAACCCTATGGTTATCAGATCAAAGTAAAATAATAAATGAAGTATACCAGCCCTACACAACTCTCCCAAAAAAATCAGCATATAACTGGCCCCGCGTTCAGAAATACTTTTTATCTTCGATAGCAATTAGTTGCATAGCTAACTATTATTTAGCCGGGAATTTTCTAAACGCAAGACCATGAAACGTACGATTAAAAAAGTAGCAGTATTAGGAAGTGGCGTTATGGGTTCGAGAATTGCTTGTCACTTTGCCGGAACAGGCGTGCAGGTGCTTCTGCTGGACATTGTGCCTAAAGAAGCAACGGAAAGCACTAAGCCTGCGGAAAGAAACAAAATTGTCAACGATGCCTTACAGGCCGCTATTAAAAGCAGCCCCTCACCGGTGTACTCTAAAAATGTGATAAAGAATATCACTACCGGTAACTTCGACGACAACCTGAAAGAGATCAGCAAATACGACTGGGTAATTGAAGTGGTGGTAGAACGCCTGGACATCAAACGCTCGCTGTACGAACGTGTGGAGCAGTTCCGCAAACCAGGTACGCTTATCACCTCCAATACATCAGGTATTCCTATTCATATGCTGAGCGAAGGGCGTAGTGAGGATTTTAAAAAACATTTCTGCGGCACACACTTTTTTAACCCGCCACGTTACCTGCGTTTACTGGAAATTATCCCTACCAAAGACACCGATTCAGCAATAGTGGATTTTCTGATGCACTATGGCGATCTGTTTCTTGGTAAAACCACCGTACTGGCCAAGGACACCCCTGCTTTTATTGCCAACCGTATAGGTGTGTTTGGCATCATGAGCATTTTTAACAGCATGGAAAAGCTGGGGCTTACTATTGATGAGGTGGATGCGCTGACAGGACCGTTGATAGGCCGCCCCAAATCTGCCACCTTCCGTACCGCCGATGTGGTAGGTATTGATACGCTGGTAAATGTGGCCAAAGGCGTTGCCGCCAACTGCCCTGACGATGAGGCTAAAGCGGTATTTGCTATTCCTTCCTGGCTGGATAAGCTGGTAGAAAATAAATGGCTGGGCGATAAAACCGGACAAGGCTTTTTTAAAAAGACCAAAGGTTCCGGCGGCGAAAAAGAGATTCTGGTGCTGAACCTGAAAACACTGGAATACGAAGCCCGCACCAAACCTAAGTTTGCTTCAGTTGAAACGGCCAAACCGGTAGAAAGCCTGAAGCAACGTTTAAAAATATTAACCTCCGGGCAGGATAAGGCGGCAGAGTTTCTGCGTCATTTCCATTATGCCCTGTTCTCTTACATCTCCCACCGCATTCCTGAAATCAGTGATGAACTGTACCGTTTAGACGATGCCATGATTGCCGGCTTTGGCTGGGAAATAGGCGCGTTTGAAAGCTGGGATGTACTGGGCGTGGCCGATACCATTACTAAAATGGAAGCAGCAGGCTACCAGGTAGCGCCCTGGGTAAAAGACATGCAGGCAGCGGGTGCACAAACCTTTTACAAAGTAGAAGGCAGCAAACGCCTGTACTACGACATTGCCACCAAAGCTTATAAAGCATTACCGGGTGGCGAATCCTTTATCATTCTCTCTAACTATAAAGAGAAAACCGTTTGGAAAAACAGCAATGCGGCTCTGTATGATATTGGTGACGGTGTAGCAGCCCTGCAATGGAACACAAAAATGAATACCATTGGCGGTGAGGTGCTGGAAGCGGTGAACAAAGGCATAGGCATTGCCGAAGAAAAGTTTAAGGGACTGGTGATTGCCAACGACGGCCCCAACTTTAGTGCGGGTGCCAACGTGGGTATGATTTTCATGTTTGCTGTGGAGCAGGAGTTTGACGAGTTGGATATGGCCATACGCCAGTTTCAGAATACCATGATGCGGGTACGCTACTCTTCTGTTCCGGTGGTGGTGGCACCGCATGGCCTTACTTTAGGAGGTGGTTGCGAGATGAACCTGCATGCCGACAAAATTTGTGCATCTGCCGAATGCTACATCGGTTTAGTTGAATTAGGTGTAGGTTTAATTCCCGGTGGTGGTGGAACCAAAGAGTTTACCCTGCGGGCTGCTGACGAGATGCATGAAGATGAGCCTGAAACCATCACGCTCAAGAATAGATTCCTTTCGATTGCTACCGCCAAAGTGGCGACTTCCGCCCATGAAGGCATGGATATGGGTATTTTACGCAAAGGCCATGATGAAATAGTAATGAACCAGGCAAGAAGAATTGCCGAGGCTAAACGCAGCGTTATAGAGCTGTATGATAGTGGTTATCAAACCCCGATACAAAGAACTGATGTAAAGGTACTGGGCCGTTCAGCCCTGGGTGCACTTTATGCAGGCATTAACGGTATGTGGCGTGGCAATTACGCAACCGACCACGATGCACTGGTAGCCCGCAAACTGGCTTATGTGATGTGTGGCGGCGACCTGAGCGAACAAAGCCTGGTAAGTGAACAATATCTGCTTGACCTGGAAAGGGAAGCGTTTTTAAGTTTATCCGGCGAACGGAAAACCCTGGAGCGTATTCAGGCCGTACTGAAAACCGGAAGACCTATCAGAAATTAGTGCGTTAGTTACTTGTTATAGATACACATGAGAAAACAAAGGAAGCCGTTACAGTGTAACGGCTTCCTCCTTTTATGCAATATTCATTGATCACACTACTACTGATTTATAAAATCTTCCCGCATAGGACTGAAAACGTCTACCAGCATGCCCGCTTCCAGGCATACCACCCCATGCACCGCATCCGGCGTTACATAAAAAGCATCGCCCGCCTTCAGCACTTTCTTCTCCCCGGCAATCTCCACTTCAAATACACCACTATCCACCTGTGAAATCTGAGTGTGAAAATGGGAGTGTAGTGCACCCACGGCACCTGTTTCAAACTGCACCTTCACCAGCATTACGCGGTTATCATAACACATGATTTTTCTTTTTACGCCACCGCCCATATCCTGCCAATCCAATGAAGCATCTTCTATAAAAGCTTTTGTGGTATTCTGTTGCATATATTATAGGTTTACCTGTATTGCCAAACTACGCCAAAGGTAACAACAAACCCGCGCAGAAAACAAAAGGCCATACCCTAACGGATATGGCCCCGATGCAATATAGATTTAAACACTGGTTAATTATCTCCAGCCTGCGTTAGACACGTTTATGCCATCTGCTTTGGCTACTGTTCCAAAAGTATAATAAGGAGCCACCTCGCCAAAAGTTTCCAGCGTTTGAGCAGGTAAAGGCAGGTGCAGTGGGGTACCCTTCTGTAACAGATTCAGCTTGCGCATTTCAAAAAACTGTATACCAAAACCGGTAACATACAATTCCACATGCCTTTCATGATGAATAGCCTGTACAAGCGCATTCAGGTCGGCAGCAACATCTGCCATTTGTCCCCTGGTTTTACGCGTACTGGTATTGATGATAGCAGCCGCTCCGGCAAGATCATTGGTATACACTCTGGCTTCCGCACGCAGCATATCATTTTCCGCCTTCATCACTTCACCTTTGGCGGCATCTGCATTTACATATAACGCATCATAGCGCTTGCTACGATAACTGCTGAAATGATAGTAACCACGGGCCACCTGAAACCAGTTAGAAGACACATATTCAAAATCGGACAACAATCTCTTATCAGCAGGATTGGTGGATACCGGTGGATACGGGAAGCTGGCATTATCATCCCAATGCGCCGGCTGTGTTACAGGGTCCATCATATGCACCACATACATATCTGTAACACCCCAGCCCTGATACGTAAGATAATCACCCGCCTCATCATACCATTTGGCATAGTTGTCCATTACCACATTAAAATCACTGGATATACCGGCATCTGCATAAGCTTTTACTTTTGCCCAGTTTACGGCTGCCAGTTCTGTTTTGTTTCTTGGGGTATACGATAAAATACGGGCTGCATGTGTATTACAAAGTTTTACAAAATCAGCACTGGAAAAGTCAGCCTCCGCTCCCAGCCAGCTCAGCGGAACAGAAAATGAATTAGCAGTGGCTATGGCAATAGCTGTATCCAGATACGCTACGGCCGCAGCTGCAATTTGCCCGTACGGAATGGCATCTGCTACGGTGGCATCTGGTATATCTATTTTTTCATCTACCAGAAAAGCTTTATCAAACACAAATGCCAGGTTACCATATGCCACACCCTGAATAAACTTACTAAAGGCCCTTGCTCTGGCATTACCGGCACCTGCAGCCCCAATATTAGTTCCGCCCTCAATAGCCTTTAACACGTTAGAAGCGGTGTTAATAGCTGCATACATTTTATTGAAGTAATCGTACGTTTGTGTGTTATAAGAATACGCTGCGGTATTAACCCATGCATTGTTACGCGGCTCCCACGACATGTCGCGCATGGCATAGTTACCCCATGAACAGGAAACGTTATCGGCAGCAGTAGCCAGCATAGGCGCAACGCCTCCTGCCATATGTGTACCATCATAAATGGTATTATATAAGTTGGAAGTAAGACTTTCCAGATCATCACCACTGGCATATACCTGCTGAAAATCAGGTTCGTTTTTATTAACCACATCCAGATCCTTTTTACAGCTTTGCAACACTGATAAGGATGATGCTATAAGGAAAAGACCCGCTATTTTAAATTTCATAACTACAATTTTGAATGAACAAATACTAAAAATCAAATGCAAGAGAGAAGGCAATGTTTCTGAAGTTGGGGTACTTATAAGTACCGTCATAGGGCTCGCGCAAACTACCCACTTCAGGATCGTACCCCGTATAGTCAGTAATCGTCCACAGGTTACGGCCAATCACTTTGGCAGAAACGCCTTTTACCACACCTTTGAAAGCCTTATCCAGCAGGTTTCTGGAGAAGCTATACCCAATAGCCAGCTCGCGCAGTTTAACGTAGCTGCCTTTCTCTACCCAGTATTTGTTAATGATGTTGGTGTTATAGAAGTTAATATAGTAATCGTATGTCTTTTTCTGTCCGTCGGGTACACCAGACATATCCATAATTTTGTTACGGTAGTCACGGGTAATCCATTGCCCCTTGGCGTTATAAATATCCCCCCCATTCTTTACATCAAACAGAAAATACAGGCTGATTCCTTTGTAAGTAAGCGTATTGGCAATACCCAGATTAAACTTCGCATTACCGTCGCCTATTTTTCCATACCAGTTATTGCCCTGCTCATCTTTCAGCACCACTGCTTTTTCATTGGCAGTACCTTCTGTACCTTTTTCAATTACATACCCATCAGAGTTAACCACATAATCGCCAATAGCTTTGCCGGAAGGCAATTGCTTTGCCATCTGATCCAGGGTTCTTACCCAATCATACCCATACATAGCACCATATTGCTCGTTAGAACGCACATAAAACATCTGGTTGCCACCACCATCTGTACTACCAAACAGGTAGGGAGGAACCGGCAGGTCTGTTATTCTTTGTCTGATTCTGGAGAATACTACGTTAGAGTTCCAGGAGAAGTCTTTCTGGGTAATCCATCTGGCTCCCAGGCTCAGTTCCAATGTATTGGATTTAACTGTACCGCCATTTACATACTGTCCTTTAAAACCCTGGTTTACAAACGGAGGCCGCTTTTGCTGAATAAACTGATCGGAAGTGGTTGAGCGGGCATAAACCGCCTCAAAGCTGAATTTTCTTAAGAAGTCTACATTTAAGCCTACTTCTGTTTCTGCGGTTTTAGACGGCTTCAGTAATGGGTTGCTTTTCCATTCAGCTTCTGCCTGGCCCAAACCACTGAAGGTATAACGTTCATAAATCCATCCAAACTGCGGACGTATGCCGGCAGTACCATAAGCGGCACGTACTTTCAGTTCATCAATACCCGGAATTCTGACATCCTGCGAAATACGGTAAGCACCGGACAAACGATAGTAAGAATTCCATCTTGCATCAGGGCCAAACAGGGAGGAACCATCATAACGATACATACCATCAAACAGAATTTTTTCTTTCCAACCCAGCCCTAACGCAACAAAGTAGTTCTGCGCTTTCTCTTCTTCTATTTTAGAGTCAGAGGAAGTAATGCTGCTGAAGTTGTAAAAACGAGGTACATCTTTATACACGAAGCGCGAAGCTGAGGTTCTGTAGTCTTCATAATATCTGTTCTCATATAAATAAGACAAACGACCTCTTACACTCAGGTCACCAAACTTCTCAGCCAGGTTTAAGGTTACCTGTGTATTGGCTGTTTTGGTTTCGCTGGAAAACTTTTCCATACTACCGTTGGTGTAAGACATGCCGTTAGTTGCAGCAGTACCACCTGTAGGCGTCCAGTAATCTTTTGGATAATAGCTGGTATAACGATAGTTTTCAATTTCCAGCGTCTGAAGCACATCCAGGTTAGCCCAGGAAGTAAACTTTGCATTGGCACCATAGCTACCAATCCACCTTCTGGTTTTATCATCTCTTTGCTGTTTGGAAAGATTGTATAAAGGGTTGGTGGTTTCGCCATTAAACTGATTAATGCGCAGGTAATAGGGTTGTCCATCCGGGTTCAGGGCTTTTAAATCTGCATCGGGCTCAGCCAGTACAATATTGAAAAAAGTACCTGCTCCGTTACCCGGGTATTTATAGGTAGTATTAATATACAGGTTAGAGGTGGTAAGTTTTAACCATGGTGCTATTTCATGCTCCAGATTAAAACGGTAGTTCTGTCTTTTATATCCTTGCGTAAACTGGATAATACCTTCCTGTGAGTTGTTTTCGAAAGAGGTATAGATACTGGTTTTACCAGACCGGGATGATACCCCTACGAAGTTGGTATAGTTAACCCCGGTTTTAAAAAACTCATCCTGCTGATTACGCGTAACACCAAATGGATTATCCAGAAAATGATCATCATCAATAGCTCTGTTACCAGCAATGCCGGGATTGTAACCAGCACCTATGTAACCATTGGGATAAGTAACTCCTGCATATTTGGTATACTGCCCCTGATATTGCTGCCAATCGGTTGCCAGCTTATAGGGGTGATGCGTTGCCAGTTCCAGCTTTTTAGCAATGCTCTGAAACCCCACTTCATTACGAATGGTAACTTTAGTGGTATTGGCAGCCAGCTTGCTACCCTTTTTTGTGATAATAGAAATAACGCCATTACCTGCACGTGAGCCGTACAAAGAAGAGGCTGCCGCACCTTTTACCACTTCCATAGATTCTACATCATCTACGTTAATATCGCTGATATTACCGTTCAGAATAACCCCATCCAGCAGAATCAACGGACCAGACCCCACCAGGTTCAGGTTATTATCGGCACGCAACAGGATATCGGTTGAGCCGCCCGGCGCGCCTGAGCCGGAACTGCTGCGTACACCGGCCACTTTGCCGGATAGTGCAGAAGACATAGATAAAGCTGGCGTAGCACTCAGCCTGTCTTCGCCTATTTTGGTAACCGATACAGTCAGCTGCTTGCGGGAGGTGGCTGCTGCCACACCAGACACCACAATCTCGCTTAAAGTAACTTCAGAAACAGCCAGTACTACCGTAATGTCGGTTGTACCATCCAGTTTCACATCTGTTGGTTCATACCCGATAGCACTTACTACAATTTCTTTTTTTCCCTGTGGAATGTTTACAGTGAAAGTACCATCTGAAGCTGTTGCAACCCCTCTGGAAGTTCCTTTGATTAAAACGGAGGCAGAAGGAATAGGCTTACCATCTTTTGCCAATACTTTGCCTTTAAGGAGGGTTTGTGCTGATACGGACAGGCAAGACATGCCTAGTACCACTAACAGCGTTAGAAGTCGTCTCATGTGCATTTAGTTTTAGTTACAGAAATTAAATATATAATTAAAAAATGCCCATTCCAAGCAATTATTTAACAAATAATTCGATTTAGTAGACAACAAACACGAAAAGAAACACTTGTAAAATCAAAACAGAACTTTTTTTACACATGAAAACAAATCAAATACGTCCTCTTTTAGCCAAAAAAAAGACGCCGTGAGGCGTCTTTTACATTCTTTCCGGTGTGTTTTTATAATACCGCAACAACCATATCCGTCCTGTTAGTTCCTTTTGGTTTTATATACAATACCTTTTCACCGGCATCGTAATACCACCCTTCCCGGGTAAAAGCCTTGCTGTCTGCCTCCTGTAACAGCGCTCCGTTTCCTGCCACAGACTCAGGCCTGGCTGCTACATGCAACTTCAGCAAATAGCCATGTTCCTGCGGCTGATAGCCACCCACCGCCCTGGGTATCTGTATTGTTACCTTTTTATTCTGCCAGGTGGTACTGATATGGGTAGCAGCATACCGGCCTTTCAGATATTGCAGACTTTTACCATCATCCTCATATAAAGTATAACTGCCGTTGGCGCCCGGGTAAATATCCCAGGTAATCTCCTGCACCTGCTTTTCATCGCAGTACAGCATTGCCGGCTGAGAAGGAATAATGGCTCCGGCTTTTACAAATATGGGCATACTATCCAGTGGTGTTACCACATGTACGTATTGCTTACCGCTATGCTGTTTGCCTGTCCAGTAGTTAAACCACTCACCTTCCGGTAAGTAAATACTACGTGTTTGTGCGCCTTTGGTAGTTACCGGGCATACCAGCAGGTTATCGCCAAACATGTACTCATCTCCTATTTCGTATACATTTTCATCGTTCTGATATTGCAACACCAACGCACGCATTAAAGGCATGCCTGTCTGGTGGTTCTGCCAGGCACTGCTGTAGATATAAGGTAACAGACTGTACCGTAATGAATCGTATTTACGAAAGTTGCGTAAAGCATCCGGGCCGTAGTTCCACGGCTCTTTATACCCGGGATGGTCCATACCAAACACCAGTGCTATAGGGCTGAAGAAACCGAACTGGCACCAGCGGATATACAACTCGGGATCGGCGGGGTGCTCAAAGCCACCCATGCAGTGCGACCACTGGCCTACGCCGGACAAACCGATATTCAAACCTGCTTTTATAACAGGGGCAAAGTATTGCCACTCGCCTGGCCAGTCGCCTGCGAAGATGAAAGGAAAGCGCTGTATACCGGCAAAGCCTTCGCGGGTCTGGTTCAGCCCTCTTATGCCGTTGTGTGTCTGAAACTTTTCAAACGCACCTTTGGCATATACCAGTGGAAACACATTGTGCAGGGCAGGAATATTTTTACCTGTAGGGCCTGTTTTTTCACTCTCATTGGCCAGTCCGCCAAACGCGCTGCCTTCATCTGTTTTCAGGAACATAGCGCCCATATCAGCTACGCGTTTCACGCCATGTTTCCACCACCAGTCTACCGCACTGGTATCAAAGAAGTTTACGAATTCTCCTGCATATCCTTCTTCCGGATAGGTATATTTTAATTGCTGTGCGGTATCCAGCAGTTTCAGCTGTTTACCATTATCAAAACGCGGGCGCAGGTGTAAGCCTACCATATTATAATGCATGGCGTACAGGCTATCAAACATGCCTTTAGGATCTTTAAACGTTTCGCGCCATTCAAAAGAGGTAGCGCCCTTGCCACCTACTTCACCAAAGATGCGCCAGGTACTATCCAGCCACAGCAGATCTACCGGAATGCCCATATCGCGCAGCTTTTTTGCCAGTGCAATTACATAGGCATCGCTGGTAAGCGCTTCGTGCCCCCAGGTGCCGCCGGAATACGTACCCACATGCAGGCCAAAAGCAAACCGCGGTAACAGTGGCGCTTTACCGGTAAGGGAGGTATATCCGTTTAGGATGCTGCCGAAGCTGGGGCCGTAGATGAAGTAGTAATCCAGCTCACCTCCCTCTGCCTTAAAACTGTACTGCCCTATGTTGGCTGCCCCCATATCCCACTCAGAGGGGAAAGCGTTGTGCAGGAACAAGCCATAGCCTTTGGTGCTGATGAAAAAAGGCACAGGTGAGTAGTTGGCTTCCAGAATATTATAAGCGCCTACGGCATGAGGTAGCCCTTTGCCGCGGCCTACATTCAGCTTAATATGCTTGCTGCGTCTATCGAGAAAATCCATACGCTCGCCAAAGCCAAACACATGTTCATCGGCCTGTAGCTGTTTTACACAACCCACCGTATCGTCCTGCTTAAAGGCGCCTGCGGTTTGCTCCTGCTCATTCAACAATACCTTTCCTTCTTTAGAAAGCACATTCACTTTCATACCTGCTTTCCACACCAGTACCTGTAGCTGGCCGGTAGCAATTACAAAGCGGTCTTGTTTTTCAGTTACCGTAGCACTTACCGGTTGCCATAGGTAACGGGTAACCATATAAGGCTCATTGGCTTCAAAAGCGCCTGTAAAGCTGTATCGTATGCGAAACATGCCGGGTGTACACAGTTCCAGACGAAGGGTTCCACCGCTTGCAGGAAAAGTAAGGGTATTGCTCTGCCGGGTATAACCGCCTTTATAATTGCCGGCCTGCTGCGCGTGGGTAATAACTGAGAAGAGAAGTAACGCAATCGTTGCTATCAGATTCCTGTACATGCAATCGTTCTTTTTTTACAAGCAAATAATGAAACACAATGTAGTAAAACAGGCACGAACCACCATCCTGTAGCTACAGGATGGTTTTCTGTAAATTCTATTGATATTTGATAGACTATGTTACCAAAGCTTGCACTCATCGCCTCCCTGCTTTTTTATGGAGCAACAGGAAATGCCCAGTTAACGGTTGCCACCAATGGCAATACTGTAACCTTGCAGAACCAGTTGGCTGCCTTTAGTTTTAATACCACTACGGCAGACCTTACTGCTATTGTAAATCATAAAGGCACCAGTCTGTTAGGCAAAAAAGGGCGTGGCTACCTGCTGGGGCCAGGCTTTTCTATGAGCCCCTGTACGTACAGCCTGTTACGAAAAACAGACAGCCTGATAGAGATTGCTTTTGACCATGCAGCCAGCAACCATTTCCACTACAGTCTGCATTACATAATACGCCCCAATGTTTCCGGCATTTACTGCTACCTGGTACAAAGCCATAAAGCGGGTGACTCCGCAGGCATATATGGGCAAACCCGCTGGGGCATCGGTGCCAATGAAAGCCTGTTCAACTACCATCTGGTGCGCGACAGCATACAAGGCCCTATGCCGCCTATGGCATCGCTTACAGATAGTAGTAAAATACAGGACTGGACTTACCGGCTGGCGGACGGCACGGTATATACCAAGTACAATTATGCAGATTATATAGCAGACCGGCACGTGCACGGCATGGCAGGTACACAGTCTGGCCTGGGCCTGTTTGTAATACAAGCCAGCCATGAATACCTGAACGGTGGCCCCACCAAACAATACCAGAATGTACACGCTACGCCTTACCTGATATGTATGTTTAACTGCGGCCACTTTTTAAGTGATAAGCGTAAAAGCGATGATGTAATAACCGGCGACTGGCGCAAGGTAGATGGCCCCTTTCTGTTATATACCAATGAAGGCAGCAGTACTGATGCCCTATGGACGAATGCCAAACAACAGGCCACGCAGGAAATAGCGCAATGGCCTTATATATGGATGCAACACCCCGACTATCCACTGCAACGCGGAACGGTTAACGGCACACTGTTATTACAGGGCCAGCCTGCCGCCGGGGCAAATATAATATTGGCTGCACCCGGGTACGATTGGCAGGCACAAACCAGCGGCTATATCTATTACAGCAAAACAGATAAGCAGGGCAATTTTAGCCTGCCGCATGTACGCGCCGGGCAGTATACCCTATATGCTTACGGCTGTAACCAAACGGAGCAGTTTACCAAAGCAGGCATTGCCGTAGAAGCCCATACCACTACCAGCACAGGCAGCCTGTTATGGCAACCGGTAAAACATGGCGCAACGCTATGGCAGCTGGGCATTGCAGACAGAACTACAAGCGGCTTTAACCTGAGTAATCATAGCCGTGAATACGGACTGTTTAATCTGGTGCCGGACACACTTGATTTTACCATTGGTAAAAACCAGGTAGCAGACTGGTATTACGCACAAACCAAACCCGGCAACTGGAATATACACTTCCCCCTTACCCGTAACTATAAGAAAGGTGCAACCCTTACCATTGCCATTGCAGGTGCCGCTAAAAATTCCACTTTACGCGTACTGGTAAACGGCCGGCAGGTAAGCACTTATAAACCCGGCAATGATGCCAGCGTTTACCGCAGTGCCGTAGCAGGGGGGTATTATCAGCTGCTGGAAATACCTTTTGATAGCAAATTGCTTACATCCGGCAATAACACCATCACACTACAATTGCCGGATGTTAAAAACGGTGGCGGTATTATGTATGATGCTATTAAACTGGAAGCAGAGTAAAGGCAGAAGCGCATCCGGCCTGAAGCTTGTGATAAGTATGTTATCCTGGAACACCATAAAACAGTTGAATAATGATGAAACAGCTTAGCCTTCTTCTGATATTGATATGCACTTGCGGTTATATACTGAATGCGCAGGATACCAGCACCAAACGCACCATTGTATGGCACGATGATTTTGAGGCCGCCACGCTGGACAGTACCAAATGGATTGCAGAAATAGCACCCCAGCCGCGTTCCTCTGTATATATTGAAAAAGGCAGGCTGATACTGGATACCAAAGGCGGTGTAACCGTATGGCTGAATGTGCCTTTAACCGGCAACTATGCTATTGAATATGATCGTACGGTGTTAATGGATAGTGGTGTAAATGACAGGGTGTCTGATCTTAACCAGTTCTGGGCAGCCAGCGATCCGCACAATGCCAACCTGTTTACGCGTAATGGTGTGCTGGAAAGCTATGATTCTTTACAGCTGTATTATGTGGGTATGGGTGGTAATACCAATAAAACCACCCGGTTCAGAAAGTATCCCGGTACAGGAGAACGTACCCTTTTACAGGAGTTTACAGATGCCATGCACCTGCTACAGGCCAATAAAACCTATCATGTAAAAACAGTGGTGGAAAACGGAACAACCGGCTTCTGGATCGATGGAGAACGTTATTTTTTCTACACCGATCCAAATCCTTTGCGTACCGGCTATTTTGGCCTGCGCTCCACAAAGTCGCGGCAGGCTATAGACAATGTGGTTATTTATGCGCTGCCTTAAACCTTTCTTCTACCACGCTCCAGTTTACCACATTCCACCAGGCGTTAATATAGTCGGGTCTGCGGTTCTGGTATTTCAGGTAGTAAGCGTGTTCCCATACGTCCAGCCCTAACAGTGGCGTACCTTTTAAATCGCTTACATCCATCAGCGGGTTGTCCTGGTTAGGGGTGCTGCCAACAACCAGTTTGTGGTCTTTGGTTACAACCAGCCAGGCCCAGCCACTGCCAAAGCGGTTTTTTCCGGCATCAGTAAACTGAGCGGTAAAAGCTTCGAGCGAGTTAAAGTCTTTCTGAATTGCTGCCAGCAGTTTACCGGAAGGTTTGGTACCTGCAGAGGTGGGAGCTACCATGCTTTTCCAGAACATTTCATGGTTAAACTGGCCACCGGCGTTGTTACGCATTTTGGTGGAGTATTTGGAAATATTGCCCAGCAGGCTTTCCAGTGAGGTACTGGCGGTGTTCACCCCTTCTGCCTGTACAGCCTCCCCCAGTGCTTTGGCATAGGCGGCACCGTGTTTGGAATAATGCAACTCCATAGTGGTAGCATCTATAATAGGCTCCAGCGCCTTGTAATCGTACGGCAGCGGTTGCTGCTTATAAGTTATGTTATCTGCCAGAGGCGCATAGCCTTTGCCAAAAGAAGAAAGAACGGTAAAAGATAAACCTGTTGCCACACCGGCCATTCCAGCCTGCTTCAAAAACTCCCTCCGATTGGTAGTATTTCTTTCCATAAAGTTTGCCTATTGGTTTGTTATTAAAAGCATTCTTACATCTAACCTATTCAAAATTAGCCATTCCTGGCCCCATCTTCGGTAAGACGGTCTTTTTTTCTCTATTTTTGGATTATTCACATCAGAAAAAGCAAAACCAGTGCCTGAAGACCGTTACCCGCATATGAGCACCTCGTCTTCCGACCCCGCACAATGGGTAAACCTGTATGGCGACTATCTGTTTTCGATAGCGCTGTTAAAGGTAGGCAATAAGGAAACAGCGGAAGACCTGGTACAGGAGACATTTATCTCCGCCATTAAAGCCAGAGATACTTTTAAGCAGAACAGCTCGGTTAAAACCTGGCTGGCCGCCATACTCAAAAACAAAATTGTTGATTATTACCGCAAAAAGGATGTGCTGAAGCATGTTACGGAATATATAGATGATACGCAGCATGGTTTTTCCGAAGCGTTTTTTGATACCGGTAACGGCCACTGGTTGCCGGAAACCCTGCCGCAGGAATGGCATGGAAGCGCCGATGAAGCGCTGAACCGGAATGAATTTTATGCTGTTTTACAGTACTGCATTCAGAAAATGCCTAAAAAGCTGGTACCGGTTTTCACGGCCCGCTTTCTGGATAATGAGGAGGCAGATACAATTTGTAAGGAATTTAACATTTCCACGTCTAACTACTGGGTTATTATTCACCGCGCAAAGCTGCTGATGCGTAATTGCCTGGAAAAGAACTGGTTTTTACAATCAAGCTGATAACACATGCGCTTACTATCGTTTCTGCACAGGATGATACACAGCTGCGAGGATGCCACTTTTCTCGCGGTAAAAAAGGAAGAAGGCAAGCTTACTTCCCGCGAAAAAACAAAGCTGTTTTTTCATCTGTTCATCTGTGGCATCTGCCGCCGTTTTGTAAAGCAGTCGCGCCGGTTACAGAAAATGGGACAATCCTGCCACGAAAAAATGCACGATCACCCCGCCCCCTTTACCCTGGCCCCTGAAACGCAGGCCCGTATGCAGGAAGAAATAGCGAAGCATTTGTAAGGTTTTATATACAGTTGCGTCTATATAGGTGTTAAGGAAATAAAACCTACTCCGATGATACAACGACACACAAGATGGTACTTAAGAACGCTGGCAGTAGTACTGCTGGCAGCACAGGCAATAACAGGGTGCAGTCAATCTGCCGCCCATTCAAAACAACGAACGAATAATATGAAAACAGATAATAACACCATGATTAACAAGACTGAGCAGGAATGGAAAGAACAACTGACGCCGGAACAATATTATATTCTGCGCCAGAAAGGAACAGAAAGACCGTTTACCGGCAAACTGCTGATGAACAAGGAAAAAGGTGTTTATAAATGCGCCGCCTGCGGTAACGAACTGTTTACAGATGATATGAAATTTGATTCTCACTGCGGCTGGCCCAGCTTTGACAGAGAGATAGCCGGTGGTAAAATTACCCAGCACGAAGACAACACACACGGCATGCGCCGCACTGAAATACTTTGCGGTAAATGTGGTGGTCACCTCGGTCACATCTTTGATGATGGCCCAACAGAAACCGGTCAGCGTTATTGCGTAAACTCTGTATCGCTGGAGTTTGTAAAAGCAGGTGAGGAAACACCCGCGGCTACAGCAGCACCTGCCAACAATATTGACACAGTTACCCTGGGTGGTGGTTGTTTCTGGTGTGTAGAAGCGGTGTATGAGCAACTGGATGGTATTATTAAAGTAGAATCCGGCTACGCTGGCGGCGAAGTACCTAATCCTACTTACAAGGCGGTTTGTACCGGTACTACCGGGCATGCAGAAGTAGTGCAGTTGACGTACGATAAAAGCAAGACTTCTCTGGACGAGATTCTGAAAGTATTCTTTACCGTACACGACCCCACCACTTTAAACAGGCAGGGTGCAGATGTGGGTACACAATACCGTTCTGTTATTTACTACCGCAATGCGGAACAGGAGCAAAAGGCAAAAGAAATTATCGCCGCTCTGAATAAGGAGCATATATGGGATTCGCCTGTAGTTACAGAGGTAACTGCCTTTGACAAGTTTTACAAGGCAGAAGATTACCACCAGAATTACTACCAGCAGAATCCTGAGCAAGGTTACTGCCGCATGGTGGTACGCCCTAAAGTGGAGAAGTTTGAAAAGCTGTTTAAAAACAGGTTGAAGAAGACACATTAATAGCACGGACCAACGGATAGATGAATACCCCCAATAGCAATGGCCGGCATCCTTTTGGAGCCGGCCATCTTTTTATAAATCGCCTGCTACTTTTTCTCAGAAGCCAGTAAAGGCCAGTTGGCATCCGGCACATGCGACTGTTGTATAAACGCTTTTATTTTAGCTACTATATCCGGATGTGCCGCAGCTATGTTCTGTGTTTCGGCTTTATCCTTTTCCAGATCGTATAACTCTATCGGTGCATCATCATTGGCATTTACGTTCAGCTTTACACCTTTCCATTTACCATAACGTACGGCTTGTCTGCCGCCAGACTCATGAAACTCCCAATAGAAGTATTCATGTGGTGCCGGTAAAGACTTTCCTTTAAACAAAGGCACTATAGAAACGCCATCTGTTCTGTTACCTGTGGGTGCGCCTGCCAGTTCTGTAAACGTGGGGAACATATCCCAGAAAGCAGCGGGTGTAGCATTGCGTGAACCGGCTTTTATTACACCCGGCCAGCTGGCTATAAACGGCTCACGTATACCGCCTTCGTATAAATCTCTCTTAATGCCTTTGAAGGGTCCACTGCTGTTGAAGAATACCGGATCGGCACCACCTTCTTTATGCGGGCCATTATCACTGGTAAATATAATCAGCGTGTTCTTTTCCAATCCCTGCTTTTTCACCTGCGCCACAATATCACCTACATAAGCATCCAGGCGGGTTACCATGGCGGCAAAAGCTGCGTGCGGTTGTGGCTCAAAACGGTAGTCATCGTGCTGGGTTTTGCCTGAAGGCTTTGCATCAGGCTCGCCAAATTGCTTTACGTAATATTGATAAATGCTATCGTGCGGGCCATAGAGTGCAGCATGCGGTAAGGTATAAGGCAGGAACAGGAAGAAAGGTTTCTCCCTGGTTTGTGTAGCCAGAAACTGTAAAGCATGTTGATGAATCAGATCGCCCGAATACACAGAGTCTGACGTACGGTTGCCGGGTAACTCTACACGGGTAGTGTTACTCCATAAATGATCGGGATAATAGTTGTGTGCCAGGGTTTGACAGTTATATCCGTAAAAGGTTTCTACACCTTTTTGTGTGGGTTCGCCGGTAGAGCCGGGAAAGCCGAGGCCCCATTTACCAAAGGTGCCGGTTTGGTAACCACACTTTTGTAAAACCGCAGCAATGGTTATGGATGAATCGGGTAGCGGAAACTGGCCTTCCGGCTTCATACCCTTATTACCGCGTACAGGTGTATGGCCTGTATGCATACCAGTTAGCAGGCTGGCGCGTGATGGCGCACAAACAGAAGTGCCTGCATATACATCGGTAAACTGCATGCCCCCTTTGGCAAGAGCATCAATATGCGGTGTCTGAATCTTTTGCTGGCCATAGCAACCTACATCACCATAGCCCAGATCGTCGGCCAGAATAAAAATGATATTGGGTTTATCCCCGCTCTTCTTTTGTGCCTGCAGCTGGCCGGCAATTAACACACCCAGCAGCAGGCCACTCAATAATTTACGCTTCATAATACTATACCAGTTCAGAGGACTAATTTAAATACTCTCTCCCACCCGGCCATAATACTTTTGAAAAGCTTTATGGCTCCTGGTTCAGAGGGCCGTATAATTCTGCTTCTATAATGCTTAAGCGTGCTTTATCGTCTCTGCGCTCAATACCATCGCCCAGTTGTTTGCCATTCATTTCAGTACTGCTGTCGCCTTTTACATCAGCGGCAGATAACAACTGAATCTTCACCATCTTACCCCGTGCAGGTGCAAACTCCAATGTTACATATCCCAAACCTCTGGGGGTATTACCTATAAACACCTCTTTCTTATCCACCAGAATTCTAATGGGGTACGATCGGGTGCGGAAGTTATTCAGCTTTAAAGTAACCGCGTTGAAGGTGCTGAAGTATTCTGTTTCGTAAGCTACCCAGGATGTATCCGGGCCGGGATTGCTGTACCAGTCAGTAGTTTCATCATCATCAAAGCTGTAAGCCACACTATCCTGGTTAGAACTGGCATAGCCACGCGCAATCTTCAACGGAAATCTGTTTGCGGTATACGCGTCCTCATCAGGTGTGCCGTCATACTTCAGTTGCCCGGTTAAACCGTCAGCAGGCATTTGTAAAGCCAGCCCCTCTTTTACTTCAAAAGGCAGTGTGGTTAACTGCAACTCCCCTGCCTGCAAATTGCCGGAGGTAGCTTTTACTGTAACAGTACCGGCATTTACAGCAGAACGCAGCAGTACGCGGTTTACACCACACTCTACGGGCAAATCCTGTTTCAGCACATAGTTATCTTCTCCCTGTGCTATGCCACCGCGCCATTCGGCCGGGCCTTCCAGTGTAAAGTGAATGGTATTTAATGCAGTGGGGCAACGGTTGCCTTTTTCATCTACCACCTCTACCTGTACCATAGCCATATCGGCACCATTGGCCAGCCAGCCTTTGGGGGCATGGTAAGGCGTCAATTTTATAGCTGCGGGGGCACCGGCAGTTTCATGTTCTTCTTCGCACGACTTGCGGCCGTTGGTATAACCTACTGCTTTAACAGCGCCTGCCTCCCACTTCACCCGCTTAAAGGTGTACAGGAAACGGTTGGTTTGTTTGCCATAGCCGTAAGAACGGCCGTTTACAAACAGCTCTACCCTGTCAGCATTAGACACTACATACATGTCTTTAGTAACCGTATCGCTATAGTTCCAGTGGCCCAGAATATGCAGGTGTGGCTTCAGGTCATCCACCCAGCCATCCCACATGGCCTGGTGTGCATAAAAACCATCTTTAGGTATACGCATAGCGTCTACTTCACCACTTCTGCGGTAGTTTTCTGCACCACGGTAGTGGGTGTTAGATTCGGAGAAGATGATGTTTACACCACCACCGTTTACACGGTTGCCGGTGCCGGGTCTTTCTTTCCAGTAATCGTACCAGCGTACCACATCTTCAATAGCATGTGCATCCTGGTTGTGGTTGTACTCCTTAGCAGGCTGTCCTTTATACAAAGGACCGTCTCCTTCTTTATGAAAGGGTGGTGAGTATTCATCCCAGTATTTACGCAAACCTTCATCACGCGAATACTCCATAGACCATAACGGTTTGCCACCGCTTTTGTTAATGTACAGCATTTCGCCGCCATACTCAGCTGCACTGTTCTTACTCAGCATTTCACGGCTACCAATGGCTCTGCCGCCATGTGCGTCATACTCATCGCGTATCTGCTTCATCTGCACCATGTGTGCTTCGCTGATGCCTTTGTTACCACATTCGTAGAATACAATACTGGGATTATTGCGGTTGTAAATAATAGCATCGCGCATTACCTCCATTCGCTGCTCCCAACGACGGCCGTCCACATCTTTTTCAGAATCACCGGCTGGCATAGCCTGCATCAGGCCTACACGGTCGCAGCTTTCAATATCCTGCTTCCAGGGGGTAACGTGCATCCAGCGTACCAGGTTGGCACCGCTTTCTACCATCAGCCCGTTGCTGAAATCGCTCATCCACGCGGGTACGGCAGAACCTGCCGCAGGCCACTCATTGGTAGAGCGTTGAGCATACCCTTTAATTTGTATAGGGCGGTCGTTCAGTTGCAGTACGCCGTTTCTGAAAGCCGTTTTGCGGAAGCCCGTTACTGTTTTTACTATGTCAACGGTTTTGCCGTTAATCATAACCACGGTGTACACGTTGTACAGATAACCATAACCCCTGCTCCAGAAATGCAGGCTACCTGCTTTACCGGAAGCACTGGCTACACGGGTATCACCGGGTGATAATGCATTATCCGCACTTTTAAATGTGCGCACAATACCACCATCTTTATCAGTAATGGTAACAATATAGGTAACGTTCACCGGCTTATCCGATTCATTTCTGATCTCTGATTGTACGTTGATAGTAGCGGAACGGCCTTTTACATCTATATCGCTGGCGTATATGTACACGCCTTTTGTTTTAAGATTGGAATACAATGGCAGCGTCTGGTATACCCGCGGTGCAAAATGCAGGAATACGTTTTTATTAATGCCACCGTAGTTGGCATAGAAGTTTTTATCACTCCACTGGAAAGTGCTGTTGGTAGCCTTCTCCCTGTAATCCCAGGAGTTGTCTATCCGTACGGCCAGCACATTCTCCTGGCCGTATTTTACACTGTCTGTAATATCAAAGCCAAACGCAGTAATGCCATTTTCATGACGACCAATCCACTGCCCGTTCAGGTAAAACTCACCTGCCTGGCGAATGCCTTCAAACTCCAGAAACACCTTCTGCCCCTTGCGGGCGGCGGGTATTACAAAGTGTTTGCGGTACCAAACCACACCGGTAGTAAGCTGTTCTATCGGTTTTCTGAAAGCATCGTCTTCGTTAAAAGCATGCGGCAGCGTAACTGCTTTCCAGCCTTTATCGTTAAAACCTGCTTCAAAGGCATTGGCCGGGTCTCCGGTCTGCATTACCCAGCCGGGGTTGAAGTTGTACTTCGCCCGTACTGTTTCGGGCAGTTTAATGTCGCCTGCTGTTGCCTGTAATACGGCAAAGCAAAGCACAGAAAAGATCAATCGTATTTGCATCAGACCTGCGTCTTTATTTTTTCAGTTTATACACCTCGCTACCTGCCAGCAGAAAACAGCCCAGGCCATAATCTTCAAAATCAGGTACATTGGTGTAGCTTACCGGCTGGCCATCCTTCGGCTCTTTACCGGTGCCTTGTACATAACCCAGAAAACCATTCTCATGCACACACTCCTTCACCATTGCATTCCATGCTTTCAGTAATACAGGCTGATAAGTTTTCTTATCCAGGTAGCCGTTGTTAATGCCCCACGCCATGCCATATACAAACAGCGCAGTACCACTTAACTCTTTACCACCAAAGTTATTCGGGTCGTGCAGGCTCACATTCCAGTAACCATCTGCACGCTGTATAGGCAGCAATGCTTTACACATGGCTTTAAAATCGTTCAGCAGCTCTGTGTAATGCGGGCTGTCTTTCGGCAACCACTCCATGGTTCTTACCTGCGCCGCTACTACCCAGCCATTACCACGGCTCCAGTAACAATCTTCTCCGTTCGGCTCTTTATAAGGAGGTACAAAATCTTTATCTCTCCACCATAAAGAATCAGCAGTGTTATACAGGCCATTGCCACCATGCCTGTATTTAGAGAAGTGGTACATCTCCATCATACGGCTATAGTAACTGGTATCTTTATAAATAGTAGCCAGACGTGCAAACACAGGCATCGCCATCTGAATGGCATCAATCCAATGCCAGTCGTCCACCTTTTTGGTAGCCATCATGCTGTCGATAGATGCTTTGATATCATGTATCTGCTCCGGCTTTTTATCCATCAGGTACAGGTCGATATAAGTTTGACCGCAAGCCTGGTTATCGGCATTACGGGTAGGAATACCACCACGCAAACCCCATTTATGAAAAGCCCCCCAGTTATAAGCGTAATCGTAAAACTCTTTCTTCTTATCCAGTGCGTACAGGGCCATTAAACCTTCGTAGTATACAGCACGGGTCCAGATATTACTGGGGCGGGTGGCATTGGTTACAATTACCTGTCCTACATCCGGCCATTTTTTCATAAAATAGCCGTTGGTAAGTTCCATTACCTGTAACACGTCTTTTTTTGCAGGCACACGCTGGGCCACACAACTCACACTACCCGTAGCAGCAGCAAGGGATAGCGCTACGGCAAACAATACATTTCTTTGCTTTTTCATACTTTCCTTTATTTATTGATGGCGGGCCCGGGTTTTGTTGTTTGACGCATTCTGTAAAACCACCCGCCTTGTCAATATATTTTCGGCCTGCGCGTCAAAGTTGCTGTAATAAAACTTACATTCTTTCCCCTTAACAGCGGGTATTCCCCGGTAAAGGCGGGTATTTTTACTACCAGCAAGCATTTTAGTTGCCGCCTTTTGCTAATTAAGGCGGCAGTTTATAACATATATTCCTAACCGGTATCCTGTGGCATCCTGATGCACAGGCGGTTATGGCATTTTCTGCAATCCTTCCCATCGTACTTTCCACTGCCCGTTTTTAGGAATACCTGGTTCTTTTACGGTGCTACCATCGTATCCCGCACACATCATAGCCACCGCTGCCAGCAAACCACCGTTGCCCGGCATATAAATACGCAAACGACCATCCTGATAGTTGTGTCCGTTAGATAAATAGGTATTGGTAGTAATAGGCATCAGCAGTGCTTCTACTGCTTTTTCTGGTAAACCCAGGCGAACGGCTGACATAGCCGTGAGCGGAAAATCCCAGCCCCAGGTTTCCGGCCAGTTCCAGTTGTTCCATACCCAGTCAAACGTGCGGCGCATAACAGCAGTGTCTATATCCTTCACCGGTGCCAGCATGCCCATATTACCCAGTACAATCGGGTGGTCTGTTCTGTATTTGGGGTTGGTATAAGAATCTTTAGCGCTTTCAGTAGGATAATAAATACCATCCTGCTGCGGTAGTGCCGATAACTGCTTCAGCACTGCATCATATCTGGCATCCGGCTGCATGCCGCTGCGCGTGCGCCATTGCTGCGCTACGTTTAGCGCCCAGTACCAGTAGGTTAATTCAAAAGAGGGGTTATAGGTTTCCTCCGCTTTAAAGGTCTCCTGTGCCGGAATAATGCCCTTGCCCAATACATAACGATGGGTAGCGGAATCATACCGGGCAAAAGACACCATAAAATCTGCCGTCTGCAATACCAGATCGCGGTATTTATCCAGCGCTGCTTTGCCCGGCTTATCGCGGTAAATTAACTCGGCAAAATAAATGTAATGGGGTTGCTGCCAGATGAGGAAGGCACCTACAGAAGAAGGGCTTTCATTACCATCGGGGTCAGTCATTTTCTGCCAGCGGATGCCTTCATAGCCCTGACGCTGTGCCAGCGCTTTTGCATTGGCCAGTACCGCAGGTTTGCTGTACCAGTTCATCATTTTCTCCAGCAGCGCTGTTCTGTTCCACAATCCGTACTGGGCAGCATGCCACCACGGCATTTCCAGGTGTGGCTTGCCATACCAGCTGTTGAAGGTAAGACCGGTTTCCTGCGGAGGTTCATTGCCAGCCTCCTGCGCACGCAGCAGGTATTGTGATAACACTACCCTGCGTTCCAGTTCAGCCGCTCTTTTATCGGCACTGCCAGAGAAGTCTACCGCAGCGCCTTTGTTCCAGTAGCTGGCCCAGCTGGCGGCGCTTTTCTTTTGTGCATCTGCATATCCTTTAGACAATTCTGTTTTACGGTAAGCAGGTGCAAAGGTGCAGGTGAATGAAAACGTAGTTGCTGCTTTGCCCGGTGTTAACTCAAAGTAATATGCACCGCTTTTGCTTAGCTTTGCCGGTCCATTGCTCCAGCTGAAGGCTGCATGATAAGAAGTAGTATCCAGCTGATGCCTGATAACAGCTGAATTATCAGCCTGTGAACTGATTTCGGAAGTATGTCCCTCCTCTTTATAAAAAGTACCACCGTCCAGAAAAGCAGCGGTAGGAAAAGAGAAACGTAAAGAAGCTTTTATTCTGCCCTGCTTCAACAGTGGCGATTCTATACGTACCGCTACTTCATCTTTTTCAGGATGTACCACGGTAAACACTTTTACCGCCACACCTTCCACGGTAAAGGCAGAACGTATTTCACCTGTCCACATATCCAGTGTCTGGTCAATATTTTTTATATCCTTTGGCTGCGCAGGCTGACCGTTAGCCAGCAATATCACCAGCCCCAGATTACCTAATTGCAGGCGATGTACATTCTGGCGAAAGTATTCTACCGCTTCCTTAGCACGGCCTTCCTTTGAGCCCTGTACCGCATAGGTAACCTCCCGGCCGTTAAGGGTATAGGTTTTCAATGCTTCTGTAATGTTGTAATTATTAGTATTGGGAAAGCTGTGCCAGCCCCACTCCGATTGTGTACCCAAACAAACCCCGTTGGCGTATAGGGCAGGAAAGGATTGCAGGCCGGTAGCATCTACCGTAAAAGCAAACTCCCCGTTTCCTACTGTTAACGAGCCCAGCGAGTCAAATGCGGTGTTGTGTACATTGTGCCGCTGCACCAGCGCTTTTCTGTCAATCTTCTGAGCGGTGGCCTGTGTAAGCAACAGCATACAACCTGCCAGTATTTTACTGTATTTCATATTATTCGTTTATGGCATCAGCGATACGGCCATCAGGCCAATCACCACATCATTTGCAATAGTTTCCAGCTGTAAATGGTCCAGTTCTTTTCTGTTATCCAGTGGCATATCCAGCACCGTAGCAGCACCACCTTCAATAGCGCGGTTACTGTAGCCCTTTATACCTGCATACTTTGGAAGCGTTGTACCTACCGTTCCTGTTTTCAGATACACACGCGGCGGGCGTGGCAGGCTCAGGTTAAAAGCCGCTTCGTCATCCTGGTAATCCTGCTCTATAGGGCACCAGGTATCGGGGTTCTTCAGTGGTAACACTTCATGGGTACCATCTTTATAAAAAACAGTTACCACACCATTCACCAGCTGGCTTTGCATGGCATTGGTAGAACCTGCCATCAACAGGTAGGCATGTGCAGCTTTGCCTGTAAGCGGCACTGTTGCGGAATGCGGATAGTTATCCCAACGGGAGGTATACAGAATGTTAGGCAATGTGCTATCTGCCGGCGTTGCAAATACAATACCCTGCGGCAGGGTAAAGGTATTACTACCCGCTGCTGCTTTTCTTAAACCGCTATCATCAATATCCGCTTGTGTAAGTGGATAACACCAGTCGCCTATGCCTTGTATGGGTAACTGCAACGTGGGTGACTGTGGCCGGGGCGACAGATAGCTGTTGGTGAAAATATGTGTAAGCTTATCGTTAAACAAATGCTCCAGCTTTACTGCATTGCTTTGTTTACCGGCTTTTACATTCCAGTTAATCAACGTTGTATCCAGTACGCTGCCATCACTACCTTTCCATTGTATGCGGTTGGTTCCGGTAACAACGTACGCAGCAGGCACCTCAACGGTTATACCATTATTACCTGCCGGAATAGTCAGTTGCCGGGTATAAGCAGTACCACCTGTATTTACCCCCAATGTACCCTGTAATGGCGCAGCAGCTACATGGTTTAAAGAGAATGACAACGCATTTTCCGGCTGTGCTTTGGCAGCAATCATATTCACGGCGTTTTGTAACCGGATATTTACCGGCTGCCACCATTGTACACCGCCCTGTTGTAACAGCATGAAAAAGGTACGTGCGCCCTGCGAAGCATTCAATGGTGCTGTTAAACGATGTGGTTGCAGCTGCTGTGTACCCAATACCTGCTGCGGATCAAATACCTGTAGTATCCGGGCATTGCGGGTATTACAGGTCCATGTTTGCCCCGGTACCGCTATAGTATCGTATTGCGGAATTTCAGGAGCAGCTCCCTTCCAGCGTATTACCACATGCCAGCTACGGGAGGCAGGTGCAGCCAATTCAATAGCTGGTTTGCCTACCTGTGTTATCTGTTTCCACTGTATGGGTTTGCCATTTACTGTTATTGCTGCTATTTGTGTGGCAGGTGCGTTTACTGCCATTTTCAAATGCAATGCCTTGCGGAAGAAAGAACTGATGGCATAATCATCCACCGCACCTGTTCTTTTAAAACTGAATTTTATATCAGGTACCGTTAACGCTGCCTGTTTCCATTCAGCAGGTAAGCCCGGATGTATAGTTAAGGTATCCCGCAATGCATCCGGCACTATTCCAAACAGCCCTTCTACCAGTGAGCGTGCAGCCATACCTATAGGGTCAGCAAAATCACGATACAACTCTCCTCTGGCAGCATCATAGCGCGATAGCTGCGAAAAACCACCGGGGCTGGCGCTCATATACATCGATTCTATCAGCGCACTTTTCCAGAGTTCAAAAGCTGCCTGCGGCCGGTTGCCCTGCCAGTAGGCCAATGCTGTATGCAGGTTCTCTGCCAGCGCCACATTGTTCAGCGACCAGCTGTAAGGCTGCCAGTTGGTAGTAGAAAGCAGGTAAAAATCAGGAGATGTTTTGCCTTGTACATTCACCGGTATATGCGGTATCTGTGTATCAATATAACGCAGGCTCTGGTAAGCCTGAAAAGCATCAGGTACGCGGGAGTCGATGGCATGATAAATAGTCCACAGGCCAGCTGCCGGATGCAGCAACTGATTGCCTAAGGCATCTTTATATTCCGCATACGATCCCTTATCACGCATCCATAGTTTTGATTGGATAGCCTGATGAATTTTATCGGCTTCCTGCTGATAAGGTGCGGCATCTTTGCCTATCAGGGCAGCCAGAAAAGCTGCCTGCCTGTTGGCAAAGTAGTTATACGCAGTGGAATGTGTTACAGCACCGCCGCTGTACTGGAGCGCATCGCTGGCCCATATACAGCAATAGGCATCATACAAACCATCATTATCCCTATCGTAGTTCCGCTTTTCCCAGGCCAGATGCCTTTGCAGTGTGGGCCACATCTGCCTTACATACGTTGTATCACCCGTCCAGCTGAAATGCCGCAGCAACTGATCTATGTATACCAGATTCATATCATAATGGTGCGGCCTGAAATCGCCATTGGGGTTGCGGCAGATATAACCACTGCTGAACATAGAAGTACCCAGCATTTCCAGCTGGCGTGCTAAATGCAGTGCGGTATCTGCTACCACAGGCCCTGCCTGTGGCTCTGTTAACTGCGATAAGGCATAGCTGCTGAAATGCGTTCTGGCCCTGTCGTGCCAGCCCAGCGGATCAGCCACATAAGGCCCGCGCCAGGCATTTAACCGCATACGCCAGGCTACAGCGCCGTGCATGTACGTGGGCGAGTCCCATATACCATCTGCTGCCATGCCTAAAGCACCGCCCAGTGTATTAATATATTTATCCGGTGTGCTTACCTGTATGCGATCTGCCAGTAGCTTCCGTGCTGCCTCTGCTCTGGTAAAAGCTGCCGGTAATGCGGCATCATCATTCACAGCCGCTTCGGGCTTGCCTATTAAAAAATAATCTGTGGTATTTGTTAGTGGAATCTTTCCTGCCAATGCGGGTGTAGCGGCACCTTCAGATTGTACAAAACTAGCAGGAGTATGCTGCTGTGTAGCATCCGCTACCGACAATACCGAACGCTGCGGAAACAGCGCCTCCAGCGTTTGCTCTTTACCAAAGCGTATAACACCTTTGTTACCGGCAACCTTTACCTGATTACCTTTACAGTAATCCGGCTGTAGATAGAACGAAGATTCAGGGTCAGCCCCTATATCGCCATCGCGTGAAAGCTTTTTACCGGTAGCACCGCCCCAGGCCCAGCAAAGGGTAACACCGGCAGGCACTTGTTCTGCTTTAATCTGCAACAGCATACCTTCTTTATCTGCTACAGGTATTACAGCCATACACAGCACTCCTTTACCCAGCAGGTTATCGCTTATCTCATACAGCATGCTGCCCGGCCGGTAAATGGTTTTTATCTGCTGCGCCTCTATCAGCCATTTGCTTTGGTTGCCCTGTATCAGGCCCAGCCGCAAACAGCCGCCAACACCGGGTAAATACAAAGCAAATTCAGGCAGGTCGCCCGCTTCTACCCTAAAGGCAGTATTACCGCCATACAGCGCACGGTTAAAGCGCTGCTTGCCGTTTACTTTTACAAAATCACTACCCTGCGGCCGGTAATGCCAGTCGCTTACGGGCGCCTTTTGTGCGTGGGCATAAGGCAGGCCCAGCAACAGCAGTATTCCCGCATTTCTTATTATAGCAAGCATCCTTTTCATTCTCACATCCGGTTTTACTGCGCAGCCAGATAGCCTGTTAAAGCACAGCCCTGTAATTGTTGTAACCCTTTTACCACAGCACGCGCATTCAGTGCAGCACCCGCTTCATTGGTATGCGTATGATCGCCGGGAAAGAAGGCTTTTACTTTATCCGGCCCCAGAGCTTCATATTCGTCTGCCACCAACGTATTCAGCGGCAGAAAATAAGCGCCGGTAGCAGTGGCTGTTTCCGCGGCCCACTTACCGTAGTTTTCGTCTGCGCGTTCTACCTTACCATCTTTAAATATATTGCGGGGTACCGGAGAGCAGATAATAGCTGTAGCCCCTTTTTCTTTGGCTTCATTAGCATACTTACGCATATACCAGCCATAGGTATGTACGGTTTCCTGCACTTTGCGGATAGGATTGTAAATATCTTTTGTTTCTTCACCGGTGCCTTTAATAGTACCACGTGCACGGGCAGTATCATCCAGCGCGCCACCATCGTTATGGCCAAACTGCATCAGCACATAATCGCCGGGTTTTAATTCTTTCAGTATTGCTTCCCAGCGGCCTTCTGTTAAAAAGGTTCGGCTGCTGCGGCCACCAATAGCATGGTTACGCACACGTATGCGGGATGTATCAAAGAAATTACTGAATATACTGCCCCAGCCCCAGAGTTGCCCCTTGCCTTTACCATCACCATTTTTAACGGTAGAGTCGCCTATAATATATACAGTGGGTCTTGTATCTTCCAGCAGCAGTACTGTAAAAGAAGATAACAGCACTATCAGCACCGCAGAAAGCAGGGTTTTAAAAGCTTTTGTATTCATGTTGTTGTATATGTTATGGATTCTGTTTAACAATTGCTATCTTTTCCTTAGGTGGCTGCGGCATGCCTTCACCCAGAAAATAGCTGGTATAAGGTGGCTGATTATAGCCTACATTCTGCCAGGCCACGCTTAACCGGTATTGTGCATCCTGCATCAATGTTACCAACCGGTGCGTTGTGGTATAAGGCGTGGAAAAGATACGCAGTTCTTTATTATCAGCCGTACTGTATATCACCTCTTCGCGCCAGTCGCCAAACAAATCTGCACTCAGGGCGGGGTTTGCTTTGGTACCGTTGTTAGATACACAACCGTACTGTCGTGCATCCAGCAGGCTGCGGGTTTGCGCACTGTCGTATATCCATTTCTCAATACGGGTACCATCCAGCAATTCAGCCAGTAAATCGCCATCCCACCAGATGCGGAAGTTTACAGAGCGTGGGGCCTTTCCAACAGGCTCTCCTTTGCAGGTTTTCAAACCTTCTCCTCCACCCCAGCATTCACAACCGGGATAACGTGGATCTATGTCAGCAGCCATGCCCCTGCCCACATCATTGTCTTTGTCGCCCGTCCAGAGTATTTTGCCGGTAGCTGCATCAAACACAGCTGTACCCGGCCCTGTGGTTCCCTCTTCAATTTCATGAATGCCATATACTTCCTGCCCGGGGCGTGAAGGGTCCAGATCGCTTACATGCACTGCATCTCCGTGGCGCAGGCCGGTGGTATACAATCCTTTGCCATTATCATCCACACACATAGAGCCATATATAATTTCATCTTTACCATCCTTATCTACATCTGCTACAAACAGGTTATGGTTGCCCATGCCTGAGTATGGGTTACTGCCATCTTTGGTATCAAATACCCAGCGGCTGGTTAGCTTACCATCCCGCCAGTCCCAGGCTGCCAGCACGGTTCTGCCGTAATATCCACGGCACATCACCACACTTGGCCGCACACCATCCAGATAAGCTATGCAGGCTACAAACCTGTCTACCCGGTTGCCGTTCTTATCATTTTTTCCGTTACCACCACGGCCGCCCCAGGCACCTATGTCTCCCCGTTCGGGTATATAATCTGTGGTAGCCATGGCAGCGCCGGTAAGTCCGTTGAATATGGTAAAATATTCCGGCCCGTCCAGTACACGCCCGTCTTTGTTCCGGTAGTCTTTAGAAGCATCACCTATTATTCTTCCCAGGGCATCCACGGTACCATCTGCGGTTTTCATAGCAACCTCAGCTTTACCATCACCATCTAAATCGTACACCATAAACTGTGTATAGTGTGCCCCTTCCCGTATGTTCTTACCCAGGTTAATCTGCCACAAAAAAGTACCGTCCATTTTATAAGCCTGAAATATAGGAGGATCAGTAATACCCGCCTGTGAGTTATCTCTTGCACTTCCTGTCTGGTGTACTACTATATCATATTCCCCATCTCCATCCAGATCGCCCACTGACACATCATTAGGTGCATAACCCGGAATTACGCGCAAAGGCAGGGATTGGTAAGGCAGTGCATTTGCCGCCAGCTGATAAGTAGCTCCGCCAGGCTGCTCCTTTCCATTCAGCAATGCTTTTACCGTATAACTATTCAACACCGAAAGGTCTGCGGTAGTGTCTACATAGCAGGTACTACTCTCCGGCGGCTTTGCTGTAAGCAACTGTTGCTTACCATCTTTTCCGGTGCGGTACAACCGAAAAGTGGTATGCGCATCATCTGTTGCCAGTAAACGCCAGCTCACCAGCACCTGCTTGCCGGTACTGGTAGCATGCAGGCCTCTGCTCAGGTATTCTATTTGCCGTTGCGCCCCTGCCAGTGTAAAAGCCAGCAAGGCTGCTGTAAATACAATTGTCTTTTTCCGGGTCTGTTGCATAGATATATAATAAAAAATAAAGTCAATGGGCTATGCAGTAACAGCACTGCAAACCCATTGACTTCTTTGACGCTATTTTATTGCTTTCGTTTATAGCTTAACAACTTTTATTGACTGTTTATTTTTAGTACCTGTTACTTTAATTACATAAGAACCTGCACGCAACTTTCCACCCGCCTGAACCTCATCGGTACCACTGCCCCGCTCATGTGCTTTTCCGGCCATATCATAAATATGATAGGTAAATGCGCCTTTGCAACGGATAAGAAAGGCAGCGTGCGACGGATTAGGTGTAACTGCAATGGCCACAGCATCTGATGCTGCCGACGGCTTTACAGAAAGTGCCGCAATTGCAAGGCTGCTGCTGCTTACAGGTGTAAATACAAACTGCTGGTGGGTAGCTCCGCTACAATCGTTCTGCTGCGCAGCGGTTCCTGAAGCTGTAGATGCACCCGGTATTTCAATACACTTACCACTGTGTCTGGGGCGTAACTGATAATACCCACCACCTACAGGCACAATAGCAAACTGCTGATTGTTGGCAGTAGAGGGATTGTATTGAATAACACCAATACCGTTTGCGGTAGAAGCACCGGTAATATCTACGTTTTTATTACTGTGTACAGCTTTCAATGTATAATAGCCACCGCTGGTAGCGGCTACCACCCATTGCTGACTGGCAGCGGTGGAAGCCGGAGTAGCCTGTATTACTGCTGCATTGTTGGCAGTAGAGGCAGATAATACATCCAGTTTAAGCCCACTGTGCCTGGCAGTAATGTTATATACCGCACCAGACACCAATTCTGTATTGTTAGCGCCCGGCGTATAAATATTGGGCGTGGGCGGAGCAGCCATTCCTTCGCCCAGATAAAAGCCAGGGTGTGGCGGCTGGTTGTAAGCGGTGTTCTGCCACGCCACGGCTACACGATATTGCGGATCGTGCATTAACGTATAAATTCTGTTAGTGGCTGGTATGGTGGTAGTATAAATATTCAGCTGACTGTTATCAGATTTACGCATGATAATCTCTTCGCGCCAGTCGCCCAGTATATCCGCAGTTACAGCGGGGTTAGCCTTGGTACTGTTATTGGAAGCAGCCTCACCGTTATCAGCATTGTACAGCGTAAGTATACGGTTTAATGAGCCGGTAGTATAATTCCACTTATCCAGTTTGTTACCATCCAGCAATTCACGCTGCAAATCAGCATCCCACCATACAACATGGTTCATAGATGGCCGGGTAGTACCTATCTGATTGCCCTTGCAATCGTAAAGATTACCTGCTGAACCCCAGCATTCGTAGCCTTTGTAACGCGGGTCAATATCTGCTGCCAACGCACGGCCAACATCACCGGTAGCAGGTACACCCCATATAGGGATACCCGTATTGGCATCTCTGAACTCCAGCCCATAGTTACCATAGGCAGATGGGCTTTCATGGCACTGCCATACTTCCTGGCCGGGCCTGTCGGGGTCCATATCTGTCATATGCAACGCATCACCATGGCCAAGACCATTGGCGTACTTTCCTGCACCATTATCATTAATAGCACTGGAGCCGTTTACCACTTCATCTTTACCATCGCCATCTACATCACCTACCGTAAGCTGGTGGTTACCCTGCCCGGCGTAAGCACCGTTGCCAGAAGCGTTACTGTCAAATATCCAGCGTTGTGTTAATTGTCCGTTTCGCCAGTCCCACGCTACACGCACCAGCCGGGTATAATACCCCCTGCCGGTTACCAGGCTGGGCCGCTGCCCATCCAGATATGCAATACAATCTACAAAACGATCTACCCGGTTGCCGTAATTATCTCCCCAGGAAGATACTGTACCTCTGGCAGGCAGGTAATTGGTGGTAGCCATAGCTGCACCGGTAAGGCCGTTGAAAATAGTCAGGTATTCCGGACCGGTTAGTATATAACCGCCGGAATTACGGTAGTCGGCACTGGCACTGCCAATTACCGTACCTACACCGTCAACAGTAGCATCAGCGGTTTTGCAGGATACTTCTGCTTTACCATCTCCATCCAGATCGTACACCATAAACTGTGTATAGTGTGCACCTGCACGTATGTTTCTGCCCAGATTAATACGCCATAAACGCGTACCATTCAGTTTATAGGCATCCAGATATACATTACCGGTATAGCCGGATTGTGAATTGTCTTTGGCGTTGGAGGGATCCCACTTTAATACAATTTCATATTCCCCATCGCCATCCAGGTCGGCCACACTGGCATCGTTGGCATTGTAAGTATAAGCCACACCATCGGGCGTAGTGCCACCTGCAGGTATCTGTAAGGGTATACTTATAAAGGTACCCGCATTTACAGAAGCCGCAGTGGAAGCAGCCTGCTCTACGCCGTTGATTACCGGACGCACCGTGTAAGTGCTGTTGGTGGTAACATTGTCAATTACATTGGTAGAAGCGGTAATGGGTGTGTTGTTGATTTTGGCAGAGCCACGGTACACGTTAAAGGCAATACCGGAAGGATCGGTACCTAACAATCGCCAGCCTACATATACCGTTCCGGTGCCGGTACGCATAGCTACTACGCCACGCCCCAGTTTTTCCATTTGTTTCTGAGCGTAAGCAGAATGCAGGCTCAGTAGTGTTAATACAAAAATAGCAGTGGTGAATAATCCACTTCTCAGGGAGTTACCCGTGTTGTTGAAGTAAATGTTTACTTTCATATGGCTTGTGTTTTAGTGACAAAAGCTTGTCATTTGTACAGTCCATTAGGTAAGAGACTCCACTTTTCAGTTCAGGCAATCGTTTTTAAACCTCTTTAAAAATAAAGGTAAGCAGCAGAATAGCTATCCTGCTCTGTACTGAAGGGAACATGGGGAACAGGCATAGCCTATTCCCATGGTATATTTACGGCAGTGCCGTCTTTCGTTTTTACAGAAAAATCTTTTACCTGCCAGCCCTGGGTAAGCTTAATACTACCGGCAGCCTCCGCCTCTATATGCACTTTCTCAAACTGAAAGTTCTTCAGCGGTGCTTCTTTCAAACCTGCGGCCAGCATAACCTGTTTTACATTGGTTGCTACGACATTTTTTACATATACATTCTGAAAATGCGGCATTCCCCTTTCAGGTTCTACTTTTTGCAATAAGGTTTTCCATACAGCCGGTATAGAATCGTAATGGTAGCCCTCCGGCAGTGTTGAATAACTGTAAGCGGGGTTCCAGTTGGTAACAAAGTTGAAGGCGTTGGTTACACTGTCCATCACAATATTCTGAATATAAATATCACTGATGGTTCCGCCACGCGTAAGGGCCGATTTAATGAGAAAGCCGTTTTTGGTACCCTTTGCCACCATATCGGTAGCCAGTACATGCCTGATACCGCCAGAAGTTTCGCTGCCCAGCGTTACCAGACCAGCCCCCTTGCGCGCCAGACAGTTTCTGATTACCACATACTCCGTAGGCCGGTTAACCCGCAGCCCATCCCAGTCGCGGCCCGCCTTTAAGCAAAAATCATCATCGTTACAATCAATATCACAATGTTCTATTAATACCCAGGTAGAAGAATCTATATCAATACCATCCGTACTGGGGCCATGGCCATCTTCGTTATTCCTGATTACCAGACCATCTGCAGTAACATGATCTGAATACAACAGCTGCACCGTCCAGAAGCCCGCATTTTTAATAGTAAGGCCTTTGAGCGTTACATCAGAAGATTCCTGCACCAGCAGGGTACGTACTCTTTTAGCATCATAATCCACCGCCCAGCGCAGCCCTTTTTTCTCATATTCTTTGCGCATGGCCCAATACATATCCCAGCAGAATTTGCCTCTGGCGTTTATAGTACCTTCCCCTGTAATGGCGGCGTTTTTCTGGCCAATCACATTCAGCAAGGCAGCAGGCCAGGTAGTTTCTATGCCTGCAATGCGCGTAGCTATTTCCGGATAATCTTCAAACCGCTGGCTACCCAGCAGCGTTACGCCTTTCTCTATGCGCAACTGCACATTTGATTTCAGAAAAACAGCACCGGTAACATAACTGCCAGGCGCCAGGGTAACAATGCCACCGCCTTTGGCAGCACAGGCATCAATAGCGGCCTGTATGGCTTTGGTATTCAGGCTTTCACCATCTCCCTTTGCGCCATAGTCGTTTACTGAAAATACCTTTTTACCGCCTGGGAATTTACGGGCACCGGTTTTAGCTGCCCAGCTTAATTGTTGCTGGGCATAGCTGTTGCAGCATACACTGCAAACAGCTATAGCTAATACTATTATTCTTTTCATATTGGCAGATGCGTTAGTTTTTACCTTCTGTTGCACCCTTCCAATGGTCTGTTCTGAAAGGGGAAGCTGGTAATAAAGCTTTATTATACAAATTAGGTGCTGGTATGTTTCTCCAGGCAAAACGTACTGCTACAGGCTTATCAACAGCCTCACTCCATACTACTACTTCATTACCTTCTATTACGGCTTTGGCAGGTACAAATTGCTCATCACTGCCTGCTATGGTAAACTCCTGTAATGCAGCATTGCCTTTGGCTACCAGGCCACCTTCTACATGGTCAAACTGTATTCTTATTTTGTTGCCGGCCACTTTCATAGATTTGTACAGCGGGCCGGAATAAGCCACCTGTTTGCCATAATTGTGATGCAGCGCCCACAGGCTCAAACGCTCACCCACCAGCTTTTTGTTACGTGGGTGAATATCCAGTGAATCTCCATTATCTGTGGTAACTGCCATGCCTGTATGCGATACATGACGTAATGTTAGTAACTGTGCTTCGCGTATCTCCGGGTTCTGGCTGCGGTGCGGAGATATCTGTACAAAATAAAAAGGCAGGGAACCATTACGGAAATCATCACGCCAGTTCTGTATCATAGCCGGAAACAGACGACGATACTGATACGCACGATCTGCATTATTCTCCCCCTGGTACCAGATAACCCCTTTTAAAGTGTAAGGCACCAGTGGCGCCACCATGCCGTTGTACAACTTATAAGGCGATTTACTGCTGTTGGGGCTCATAGGCTCCCTTGGTGCAGCGCCCTTGCTTTTAGAACTGTCACTTTTCCATTTCGCCAGTTCCTCTTTATAAGCTTTGCCGGCTTCCGGATACTCCCTGCATTGCTGCTCGTATCTGTCCAGTATTACTTTAAAGTCTTTATCCTTTTCCAGTATGTCTTTACGCGTCCAGGATTCGGCAGGCGTACCACCCCAGGTGGCATTGATAATACCTATGGGCAACCCTGTTTGCGTATGCACCTCTTTGGCAAAGTAATAAGCTACAGCAGAAAAAGTATCTGCAGTAGCGGGCGTACATACTTTCCAGTCGCCTTTAAAATCACTTTGTGGTGCATCTGCCACTTTGTTGGCTACATCAATCATACGTATACCAAAGTAGTCAGCGGCTTTTATTTCCGCTTCATAATTCAATACGCCGGTATAGGATGCATTCTTTGTTTTGGTCATAAAGAACTCCATGTTCGACTGGCCGGCTGCTATCCACACCTCACCCAGCATTACGTTTTCTACACGCAGCTCATCATTTCCTTTAAAACGAATGGTATAGGGGCCACCGGCTTTTCCGGTTTTCACATACGTAAGCCACTTACCATCTGTACCTGCGGTTACCCGCGTGGTGCGGCCATTCCAGCTGGTAACAATACTAATTTTTTCACCCGGCGCTGCCCAGCCCCATAAGGCGGCTTTTGTCTGCTGCTGCAACACCATGTTGTTGCTGATAATAGCGGGCAGCTTTACATTGGCCTCTGCACCAAAGGCAGTAGTTATCAGCAATGCAATCAGTAGAATTCTTTTCATTTCTGCTTTTCTTTTACTTCAATAAACTCACCAGGCGATCAAATTCTGCCTGGGTTACCGCGAAGGCAGTACCATGGCGAATCCCTTTCGGAAATACCACTTTATCAGAGATATCCGTCCAGTTTTGCAGATCGGTTGATGTTACAGCACCATATTTATGATCCCGGTATTTATCAAAATACACAATCCAGCTGTTATTTACCCATAAAGCAGTAGGTCCTTCTGCCCAATATTTACCCGTAATGGGTGCAGAAGGCGCACTCCAGCCACTGGTTAGCTTTTTACTGGTAGCTACACGCAGGTTTTTCTGTGGCGGATTCTTTGTTTCATCCTTTAAAAACATCACATATTTTTTGCCATAGGGCATAATAGTGGCATCTATTACATTAAAGCCCTTATCGTACAGCACAGCAGCTTTTGAATAGGTTATAAAGTCTTTGGTAGTTACATAATACATGCGGTGGTTATGATCTCCCATGCTGTCTGTAGCGGGAAAACGCCCCGGAATAGTAGTAGCCCAGAAAATAATGTATTGTTTTTTCTTCGCATCATAGGCCAGTTCAGGCGCCCATGCATTCTGTGCTCCGGCTTCATGCTCCATTACCGGAATATACTGCTGCTTACTCCAGTGTACCAGATCATCAGAGCTGGCATAGCCTATTCCTTTTTCTTTCCAGCTTACCGTCCACACCATATGAAACTTACCGTCCGGCCCTTTCAGTATACAGGGGTCGCGCATCAGTTTATCTACGCCAACTTCGGGGCGCAGTAAAGAACTGTCGTTGTTTAACGCCTTCCACTCCAGTGCATCTTTACTATAGGCCATATGCAAACCATCGGCACTGCTACCCTTAAAATAACAAAACAGATACACCTTTCCGGTATCTGTTTGTGCCTGCCCGTGGTTACACAGGCAGGCCAGTAATATCATAAACGCAATCCATTTTTTCATTCGCGTGGTTGTTTAATTGTTCAGCACACTGCTATGTTAAAACACATTATCAACAGCAGGACGGCTGTACTGCTCTTTACTGTCAGACGTTTTAGGAAGCCCAAAGTAAAAATACAGCGTACGTTTTACAGGTCCGTTAACAGGTGTTAACTCGCTCTGTGGCCCCAGCTGTTTTGTGTTGGCACTGATATTCAAAGCCAGTTTGGTACCAATAGGCGGAATACAATCCAGGAAAGAGATATCACCTGCCGGTAATGCCGGATGCGGGTTGGCGCCGCTCAGCGCATAAAAATCAAACAGGCGCACATACAGGCCGGTATCTTTACTGGCTACATAAAACTTACCTTCTACGGTGCTGAACTCCATCCAGGTAATATCGCCATAGTAACCTTTAAACTCAGGGTAAACTAAAGGCGAATAGCCGGTATGTGTATTGTTATACAGATTAGCCCACACGTTTACCGGTGTACCCTGTAAACGGTTTTTCCAAACACGGTATGGACCTTTGCCCAGCCACTTAGCACTTAATATAAAGTTTTCAGGATAGCTGAAAGTTACGCCTGCAAAAGGATAGCTGCCGTTTAAGGCATATTCATATTCCAGACTTACCCAGCCACTGCCAGCCATTTTCCAACGGGCAGTTTTCATATCACCACTGTAAGTAAACTCTACTACCTCACCATCCGCTTCCTTGTATTGTTTAACGCCAGTTACCGCAGCGGTACCCTGCACCAATACAGGGCCTTTTGCAAAAGACAGGTTATCATTGGTTACATTTTTTGTACCCTGTAACAAACCGGTTTTCTTATTCAGAATTACTGATATTTCTCCACCGGTAAGTATATAAGTACTATCTGTTTCAGATACAGAAGCGCTGTTGTTATTAGTAACCAGTATACCCTCTAACAGATCGGCATTGGATTTTACTTTCCAGGTCCACTTATACACTTCTTTACCAAAGGGGTCCAGCGCCACCAGTACCAGTGCATCATACTTGCGGTAGTCTGCCGGCAGCGTTAATTGCAGGTTGCCGGTAGCACCCGGCGCAATGGATGGTGCAGCAGCATTGCCTTTCTGCAGAATATGGTAACCGGTAAAATCGTCCTGTGGTTTGTAATAATTTACCAAAGCCCACTGGAAGCTGCACTGATTAATATTGGTAAAGTGAAAACGGTTTTCTACTTCAATACCACCGTTAAAAGAAGCAGGCAGTTCCTTCAGAGAAATTTTTACCGGTGAGAATATCTCACGCAGCGCATAGAAGCTACCTTCTTTTTCACGATGTGGCCCCATAATACCATCATTGGCGTTTAAGCCGTTGGCATCAATAACATTATTAAAATCTGTTCTTACTATACCTTCATCCACCATAGCCCATATAAAGCCACCGGCAGAACGTTGTGCATGCCAATGCAGTTCCCAGAAATCGTTCATAGCAGCCCCTGCACCACCATCATCCTGCGCATGCAAAAATTCGGTAGGCATGTAAATAAGGCTGTCGTTCAGTATCTTTTTAGTGCTGTAATAGTCTTCGTAGTGGTTACAGTCAATACCGTTAAACTCATTACCTGGTCTGTGGTGCGGGTGAATTACCGGACGTTTGGAGAAATCCCAGCGGGTAAATTCCTGATCCAGTTCTTTATTGGTACCACCTTCGTTACCGTTATCCCAGAAGATAATGGAAGGGTGGTTCAGATCCCTTATCACCATTTCCTTTACCAGTGGCTTACCAGCTTTGGTACTGTACCATTTCTGCCAGCCGGCCAGCTCATCCAGTACATATAAACCCATAGAATCGCAAAGTTCCAGAAAACGCTTATCGGGAGGGTAATGTGAGCAACGTACTGCGTTCATGTTCATTTCCTTCAGCAGCTTTGCATCCATCATCTGAATGCTATCGTTCAACGTACGCGCTGTTTCGGGCCAGAAGCAATGCCTGTTGGTTCCTTTCATTTTAATCTGTACACCATTCAGGTATACGCCCATGCCTCTTCTTATTTCAATAGTGCGGAAACCAAATTTTTCTGTAACACGGTAAGCGTCTTTACCGGTACCAGACAGGGTTACATTTACTTTATACAGGTTAGGTGTTTCGCTGGTCCACTGCAGCACGTTGGCTATTTTGGCAGACAGTTCCACCAATGAATCGCCTTTTTTTACAGAGCTACCTACAGAAGCTACTTTTTTACCTTTACTGTCTATAATATCAGCTGATACCATAGCGTTCTGTTGCAGCCCCTTTACAAACACCTGCATGGCAAAACTACCATCTGCTTTGGCATCAATGGCCGTGTAATCAATATGCGCTTTAGGTACTGCTTCCAGATATACCGGACGGTAAATACCACCAAACACCCAGTAATCTGCCAGGCGCTCTGCGTTGTTTACAGACATATCCGCCGACATTTTACTTACGGTAGCTTCCAGCTGGTTAGCAGCGCCAAACTTAATCTTGTCTGTAATATTGTATTTAAAACGATAGAAAGAACCCTGGTGGGTATCTCCGGCCTGTTTACCGTTAATCTTTACTTCTGTATCCGTCATAGAACCTTCAAACACAATAAACACGTCCTTATTCTTCCAGGAAGCAGGTACGGTAAAGCTGTGTTTGTACATGCCCTTTTCATCATGAAAGCGGGCATTTTTACCGTTTGTTTTATAGTCTCTTCCGTAGTTATAACTACCAAAGCCCTGCTGCTCCCAGCAGGAAGGAACCTGAATTTTTGTCCAGTAACCGCTGTTGCGGCCGCCGGTACAATAAAAATCCCAGGCAACGGTGTTATCACTACCCTTACCTGATAAATACTGAAACTCTTTAACGGTAGTCTGCTGCGCTATTGCCTGTGAAGCAAACAGCAGCATAACCGGTAATACAAGCCGGGAAAATTTCATACACTATATATTTATAAATCCTGTTTATTGACTGATACGGCATACACCTGCTCCTGCCCTTCAAAATTGGCCCGGAATATAATCCACTTATTATCCGGTGAAAAATGTACGTTAGGCTCCAGCTTATAGTGATGCTGTTTCATATTTACCAATCGCTCCGGTACAAACCTGGCTTCCTGCGGGCGAAACAAATATATCCACTTTCCGTCAGGTGCTTTGGCCACCGCACCGGGATCGCCACCGTCGCCTGCAAACAACGTCTCATCCTGGTTACTGGTATAATGTACCGACCATTCATTACGGTCGAACTGATACTTCTTCTCTTTTCCGGTAGCTATATCTGCCCCTGCCACAAAAAAGGTAGCACCCCGTGGCTGTTGCAGATCAAACCATATGGTACGCCCATCAGCACCAAACCATTCATGCCCTGCAATTTCCATATCCATGCTACGCTTATGCATCAGCCGTATATCTTTACCTGTATGCACATTAATGGTCCAGATACGGTCTACCTTATGCCAGGGGCCTTCATGGCAAAACAGCAGTAAAGATGGATCGGTTGGTGAAAACTGTACGTGGTTCAGCCAGGCACTGTCTGTAAAAATCTTCTTCAACTCTCCTGTAGCAATATTTATGGTAAACAGCGTACGCGGCAGTTTTGCTTCGTAAATGAGATTGAAATAACTGGATTTCTCCGGGTTGGCCTTGAATATATCTTTTTCTTTGGGAGAGCTATATGCGCCCCCAAGCAGCGTTTCATCTGCATTCAGGGTAGTAATGTCTCCTTTAAAATCATCCGGAAACACAAACACCAGTCGTTCCTTTTTAGTAGCTGTATTTACAGCAAACACACTATCCTTTACCTGATAAAAAACTTCCTTCCGTTTAACACCCACTATCTCCCCTTTCAGTATACCGGCATGGCTGGTCAGTTGTTCTGTTTTCAGCGATTTCAGATTCACCTTCCACAACTGCCTTCCATCTGTACCCGTACTGTAATATATCATATCATCACCCACAAACGGATTGTTGTGGAAATAGAAGCTGGCATTCTGCCCCTCATTGCGGGTAAGTCTGATTACTTTATGACGGGTGTCTTTATCTATCCATTCCAGCGGCATAGGTGTTACACTGCCTGTTACCAGTTCCGGTACCACCGGTTTGTCCGGGATGGGTTTGCGCAACTGTGCCTGTAAAATTCCGGGCAACTGCACACCAAAAAATACAATAATGGGAATAATAAATTTCTTCATCATATGGCGGAGATGTGTAATTGGTTATACATGCTGCAAGCGGATTTAAAGGTAAGTTCCCCCTTTCAACAACTATCCCGTCCCGTCCTGAAAAAAGCCCCGTTTCCGGTCAGAAAACGGGGCTTACTATGAATATTTCGGTATTTAAGACTAATAACCCGTATTCTGATACGCTTTCTTCTCATCCCCGGTCATAGGACGACCATCTTTATACGTAAGGTCTATCTGAATCTGAGGAATAGGACGTAACAAATGTTTTGCCTGAATGTTAGGTTTAGCCAGTGTATTAAACTGCTGCACTCTTTCTATCAGGGTTTCTGTACGGGCCAGATCTTCCCATCTGTACAACTCGCCTGCTAATTCACGGCTTCTCTCATTCAGAATAAAATGAATAAAGCGTTCAGCTTTAGTAGAAGCAGAAGCAGGATACATTTCTACAGGATCGTTGGTTTCAAATTTTGCTTCAGTAACAATCAGATTACCGTAAGTAGCTGCCACATCTCCTTTTGTACCACCTTCAAACTGCCAGAACGCCTGTGGTTTTTCCTCACCTGACTTATACGCAGCACGCTCTCTTAGCCTATTAATAAATTCCAACGCTTTGGAATATTGCCCCAATCTGCCATAAGCTTCTGCTGCAATCAGATAAGTTTCTCCCAGGCGGGCTACAATACCGTCTTTAGTTCCCTGTTGAGTAGCAATACCTGTACGGAACGGATCCAGATGTTTCACCAGGGTAGGCCATACACCAGCTTTAAACCCTCTTACCGTATTAGTACCGTCTTTGTAAAAACGGGGATAAAAAGCATAGCGTGATTTTTCTACGTCCTGACGGGTAATGGTTGTATTTTCATCATTTACCACCACTAATACCGCAGTGTCGCCTAAGGCAAATTTGTCCTGTCCTACCAAAGCCGGAGAAGGAGCATTATCAGCTGTCCACTTAGGAATACTGGAAGAGCCTGTACGCAGATAATGCATAGTAAAGCTCTTATAAAAACGGCTATCATTTTTCCTGTCAAACAAACTCAGCGTATAGTCGGTAGGTTGCGCTCTTCTGAAAGGTCTGCCACTGAATAAATCACGCGGTGTTCCTACTTCATTATCATAACGCATAGCAAAATACAGGTGCGTCTGGTTACCAAATCTTCCTGAGTATAAAAGGCTGGAGTTAAACTGAGCTGCAAATAAAATTTCTTTATTGCGTTGCGCAGCTTCACTTCTGCTAAGGTCGCCGGCAATAGGCAAGCTTGTAGCTATTGCTGGAGTATACACTCCATCCCATAAATCTTTATAGTTAGAAGCCAGTACAAAGCCACCTGCGTTGTTAATTGCTCTTTCTGCATAAAAAGCAGCACTGTCTATATCAGTTGCTTTCTGTCCACGCTCCTGCACTTTTGCACTACCTCTGGTCAGGTATACCTTGGCCAGAAAGTGATCGGCAGCTGCACGGGTAGCCCTACCCTGATTTCCCTGAGTAGCAGGTAAGCTATCAGAAGCAAAACGAAGATCTGATATGATCTGATTGTACACCTGTGGCACAGCCGTACGTGGAAACTCCAGTTGAACGCCTACCGTTGGAGTTGTTAACAACGGCACCGCCCCAAACTGCTGCACCAGCATAAAATAATAATATGCGCGTAAAAATCTTACTTCCGCCCTGCGTTGGGTTTTCACCGTTTCGTTGGTAATGCTGGCTCCGTAAGGTACCACACCCAGGTTTTCTATAGCCGCATTACAACGGTTAATACCTGTGTAATTATCAGACCATAAGGTAGTCAGAAAGGCATCGCCACTTACAGGAGGTACAGGAGAAATGCCACTGGCATAACGATTATAATAGTTAAAGTCAGTTACATCACCCTCTGTAAACTCATCGGTACCTACCTGAAACAATGCGTAAGCCCATTCGTATTCAAACTTAAACCGTACTCTTTCGTAAGAAGCTTTTACCAGATCATCTACACCCTGTGCGGTTTTATAATAATCATTGGTTAAGGTTGCTACCAGTTCTTCATCCAGGTAACTCTTTTTACAAGAGCCGAGCAGACTGGCGGCTGCTAATATGAGAAATGCTTTTTTCATTTTTTTCATTTTTTCAGATCAAACAATCACTAAAACCCAACTCTTATACCTACTACTACACTTTTGGTGCTGGCGCCCCATGCCTGGCTGCGCTCACCGGAAGTAGCGCCCTGCTGGGTAACTTCAGGATCTAAGCCATCATACTTTGTAAACAGGAATGGGTTTACCAGATTTACATAAGCACTCAGGTTGTTTGCCTTAATTTTTGAAATCAGCTCTTTTTTAAAGTTGTAGTTCAGCGAAATGCTTCTTACACGGAAAAAAGTGCCGCTTTGGTATTGCATAGAAGAAGCATATAACGGCTGCGCAGCTCCTCTGTTCGGACGTGGAGCTTCGTTAGAAGGGTTAGTAGGAGTCCAATAGTTGAACTTCTTGCCTTCCTGATAACGTCCTTCCAGCAACGGAGAGCCATATGCAGCAGTGGTACCCACTCTGCCGTATACATAAATGCTCAGGTCAAAGTTTTTGTAAGAGAAGGTATTGGTTACACTTCCACTCCACTTAGGCACACTGGGAGAACCAATTACTCTGCGGTCATTGCTTCCATCAAATAAGCTATCACCATTCAAATCAGCAATGCGGATATCTCCTGGCTTAAACGATGCACCTTTAGCATTGTATCTTGCCATTAATGCGTTATCCTTTTCATTGTTCTGCCATATGCCTTCGTATACAAAATCATAAAAAACAGATTGTGGTCTATTGATAAACCAGTTGTTACCTATATCATCTGTTTTACCATTAATAAGGCTCACCAGCTTCTCACTGTTTTTCATAAAGGTTACATCCGTAGTCCATCTGAAGCCATTGCTACGGTTATCTATATTGGTGCTTGAAATTGATACTTCCACACCACGGTTACGTGTCTGACCTATATTCTGCAAGGTGCTGGTATAACCTGTTGCACCAGGCAAGCTACGTCTCATCAGCAGGTCTTTTGTACTGGTATTATAGAATTCTACGGTACCGGTAATTCTACGTTTGAAAATACCGAAATCGATACCTACGTTAACAGTACTGCTCTTCTCCCAGGAAAGATTGGGTGAAGGAATACCAGTAGTTAAGCTGGGCGCATAACCATACGCAGGGGTATTATCCCATAAATAAATAGTTCTGTCAAGTGTACCACCAGTCTGATAAGGGCCTATAGCAGAGTTACCTACAGTACCATATCCCACTCTGAATTTCAGTTCATTCAGCCAGGTAACCTTGTTTAAAAACTCTTCTTCATTCGCCTTCCAGGCTAATGCAAAAGAAGGGAAGAAATCTCCTTTGTTGCCAGGAGCCAGTACAGTTGCACCGTCATAACGACCTGATAAGGTTAACAGGTATTTGCTCATGAACGTGTAGTTAATACGCGCCATGTACGATACCAGCTTATTAGCGGAATAGCTGGAGCCATAACCATCAGGTGTTCCATTATAGGTGGAGCTGAGCGCATACCACTTTTGCTGATCGTAAGGCAGATTTGATGCAGAGATAGACATCCCTTCATTTCTGAAATTCTGCACACTCTGCAATAAGGTTACACCGAGATCGTGATTGGAGCCCAGTTTTTTATCAAAAAACACGAGGTTTTCCAATGTATAAGACAGCCTTGTTTCCTGATCGTTATAAGCAATGTTGGTTCCGTTCTGTCTTTCGGTAGAAGCACTTGCCTGGAACCTTCCACGACGGAATTGTCTGAAGTCTGGTCCAAAATTCATCCGGTACTTCAGTCCTTTCATAAACTGAATTTCGCCATAAAAACTACCGAAGAAACGGAAGCTGCGGCGCTCATCAAATACCAGATTGTCATCGCGCAGCGGGTTCAGAATATTTACATCATTGCCCGGCATGAAAACAAAGTTACCGGCAGTATCATAAGGCTGCGCAATGGGTAAACCACCAATAGCACGGCCGTAAATATTAGGTCCGTAATTCTGAATAGACTGGCTGATGTTCATAGAAGCACCAAAGCTTATTACAGAATTGGGTTTGAAGTCTAAAGTAGCAGCAGCACTGTAGCGTTTGAAATCCTGCCCTTTCTGAATACCTTCCTGATCCAGGTAGTTACCGGAAAAAGATCCACGCAGTTTTTCAGTACCACCAGCTACACGAATCTGATGACTTTGGGAGATTCCGGTACGCAGAGCAGCATCCTGCCAATCGAAGGTTCTTACCTTAGAAGCATCGTATACCGGAACTTCTGCTACACCCCATGCCGCCTGTTCAGCAGCAGTGGTGGCACGCATTTTAGGAACAAGGTTGGCAAAATCAACCCACTCGTAGCCTTGCGCAACAGAGCGCCACATGTTATTGTCTCCGTTAAACAAAGCCTGATCCGCGCGCGGATCAGCATACCATAAGGTAGGATCACTGTTGGTGCGGCGATAAGTTCCTGTAGTACGGTAAGCCTCTCTTCTCAACTCCGCAAACTCACCACCATCCATCAGGTCCAGCTTGCGTTGGATATTGTCAATGCTTACATACGTATCGTAGTTTACAGAAAAACGTCCTGCCTTACCACGCTTGGTGGTAATCAGAATTACACCGTTGGCAGCTCTGGAACCATAAATAGCAGTAGCAGAAGCATCTTTCAATACATCTACAGATTCAATGTCTAAAGGGCTGAAATCTGCAATATTCGCATTACTGGGTATACCATCAATCACATACAACGGATCATTGGTTGCCAGCAGAGAGCGGTTACCTCTGATTTTAATGGCTGGTGCCTCACCTGGTCTGAAGTTGCCAGCTGCAATATCCACACCGGCTGCACGGCCCTGTAAAGCCTGTGCAAGGTTTTGTGAAGGTACTGCTGCAATCTGCTCAGCCTTTACTTGTGTTACGGCACCGGTAACATCGCTTTTCTTGCGGGTACCATAACCTACTACCACAACATCTTCCAGGGCGTTGGGCTTCGTTTTTAAAGCAATGGTAATGGTAGATTGTCCGCCAACAGAAACTTCCTGTGTTTCAAAGCCTACAACCGATACAATTAATACCGCATCAGCTGATACACTTTTTAAAGAAAATTCACCTGTAGCGCTTGCAGCCACCATATTGGTAGTGCCTTTCACCTGCACGGTAGCGCCGCTAACAGGCTTACCATCTGCATCGGTAATTTTTCCTGAAACAGTTTTCTTTACACTGGCCGAATCGCTCTGGGCAAACAGCTTTTCGTTAAATCGGGGGCATAGCATTAGGGTTAAGCATAGCACTCCCTGCATGACAAGTAGTTTTACTTTCATATAGGCTTATAGTTATATTAGGTATATGTACTTCTGGTACATGGCGGCGAAAGTATTTAACATATCCCCAACAGGTATCCTGCCCCATCCTGCTGAAAGATCAAAAACATCAGTTTAAGTGTAAAAACAACAATACTGTGGTGAACTAACACTCACGCACCCTATAAAACAGGGGTACATAATAACATTGTGTACATACTAATTACACTACTTTAAAAAGAAAGGAAGAGGAAGTCATGTATTGACCTCCCTGAGACGCGGTGAATAAATAAGCAGGCTTACCCTCTTTCAGCAACAGCTGCGGGCGTTCAAAACGGCCATATTTTTTAAGATGCGAAGGTGCAGGTGGTTGCTGAATGTATTTATCTGCGTTGTAGTAAGCAATACCAGGTTTATTCCAGTGTAAACCATCACGGCTATCCATCAACAAGCCGTATTCATGATCATAAATACCCATATCCCTGCATAACATATGCAACTTCTGCTGTTGCTGCCATACAAAAGCATCTTCCAGTTGTGCATTGCCAGGCATATGGCTAAAGTCTATTACAGGGTTGTGTTCATATTTAGTAAACGGCCCTTCCGGGTTATTTGCAAAAGCCAGCCCGTATTTACGGTTACCTCTTACAGGCCCTGCTGCTGTTTCATAGTCGTGGGTATTCCACGATTTATAGTAGAGCCAGTATTTACCCTCCCGCGCAATAACGGCGGGGTTGGTGGTGCAATGGTCATCCCACGCACCGGTTTCTCCAGGTAGCAATAAGGGAGCATCTGGTCGCTTCCATGGGCCGTATAAAGAATCAGCAACGGCTACACCTATACGTTTGGTATTGGTTTTACCATTGCTGTTGCCCATAAAATACAGGTAGTACCTATTGTTAAACTGTGTAATAAAAGGATTGTGGCAGGTAGTAGCATCCCAGTATCCTTCACCACGCGGCTCCAGTATGGTACCCAACACAGTAAAAGGCGCTTCGGGATGTTCAGCTACTGCATGTGCAATTTCAGAGCCTTTAATCCAGCCTCCCATCTTCTTTTCTGCTTTCCAGCGCGAAAAGAATACATGCACCTTGCCATCGGGGCCGTAGAAGGGACTGTTGCACCATACATAATATCCTTCCAGTTCCAGCCTGCGGCCCACCGGCTGCAGGCGTTTGCTAAAGGCAGTTGCCTTTTCTCTGCCGGCACCGGTTACACTTTCTCCCAACAACAGCCCCGCTGCTAACAGTGAACTATATTGGAGAAAATCTTTCCGGTTCATATACCAGCGTTTTAAGGTAACAGCATCATCGTCATAGTGCGGGGGCCGTGGGCACCCAGTACCAGCGATTGTTCAATATCGGCAGTTTTAGAGGGGCCGGCAATAAAAGCACCAAAGCCATAAGGCCCGTTATGCAATTCAGCAATGCGTACATAGGCATCATGCATGGTAGCTACCAGGCTTGCTTTACTTACCAGCATTACCAGATGCTCGGGAATAAACATAGCTGCCCGCTGCACCATCTGCTGCTCGGTAATCCACACTGCGCCGTTTTCGCATACACCAAACAATGCTTCGGCTATCATTACTTCTGTATCGTGCAGTGTATGCGGGTCTACCGTAAACCAACTGGTATCTGCAATGCCCGATAATTGTGGCAGCGTAGTACGCTTTAGTGGAAAGGCGGCAAAATCTGCACGTAGTATTTCTTCCACATGGGCATAATCCCTTGCTTCATACAAAGCACCGCCAATGGTTTTGAAAGTTTGTATAAACTGATCGGCATTTACCGGCTTCATACCTGCAAAAGGCTGCGTATCGGGCAGTGCTACCGCAGGCGGCTGGTTCTGCCGCAGTGTTTTTAATATATCTTCCCGTGAACTCATTATTTCTTCCTGTTTTTCTGATACCACTCTCTGAATGATTCTTTGGGTGCTTCCGGCATTTCCCGCTGTTTAAACCATGGGTTCAGTTTATTGTTTACCAGCCCCGGAACATTACGCATTACTATACGCCCCATTTTACCGGCAACGGTAAATATACCCGGCTTAGACAGGGTAACGGCCATCACCTTCATAGCTGCGGTTTTGGCTTTGGGGGTATGCCCTTCTTTAGCCAGCACCTGACGCCATTTGTATAACTGATCGTGTATATCAATTTTTACCGGACATACGTTGGAGCATGATCCGCATAAGGTAGAAGCAAAAGGCAGATCAGCATTTTTACGCATATCAAAATTAGGAGCCAGTATAGACCCGATAGGCCCCGCTACTGCATTGTGATAGCTATGCCCGCCACTGCGCCGGTATACGGGGCAGGTATTCATACAGGCACCGCAACGGATACACTTTAATGAATTGCGAAACTCCTCTTTGCCCAGGTGCACGCTACGGCCGTTATCTACCAGAATAATATGCATCTGCTGGCCGGGGCGTGGTTTGGAAAAATGGCTGCTGTAAGTAGTAATCGGCTGCCCTGTAGCACTGCGGGTAAGCAGGCGCAGAAACACACCCAGGTGTTTGCGCTTGGGTATCAGCTTTTCAATGCCCATACTGGCAATATGCACATTAGATAAATGCGCGCCCATATCGGCATTGCCCTCATTGGTACATACCACAAACTCACCCGTTTCTGCTACCGCAAAGTTTACCCCGGTAAGGGCTACTTTACGGGTAAGAAAATCCTGGCGCAGGGCCAGTCTGGCCGCATGTGTTAAAAACTGTGGATCGGCATTGCCTTCCGGTGTACCCAGAAATTTATGAAACAGTTCACCTATCTCTTCTTTTTTCCAGTGTATACAGGGCAGTACTATATGGCTGGGCGGTTCCTTAGCCAGCTGTACAATACGCTCGCCCAGGTCTGTATCCACCACTTCAATACCCTGCTTTTCCAGAAACTCGTTCAAATGGCATTCTTCCGTAAGCATCGACTTACTTTTTACCATTTGTGTAACGCCCTGTTCTTTCAGCAGCTTGTATACTATCTTATTGTGTTCTTCGCCATTGGCAGCCCAGTGTACAGTAACACCATTCTTTTGCGCATTGGCTTCAAACTCCAGTAAATATTCTGATAAATGAGAAAGTACATTGTGCTTGATCTGCGAAGCGGTTTCGCGCAGTTGCTCCCATTCAGGAAGCTGCCATACTATTTTATCCCGCTTCTGGCGTATCCACCACAATGTTTCATCATGCCAGTTTACGCGATCCTCGTCCGCATTAAACTTCTCAGCCAGCTCAGCGTGTTCTTTATGCGGTTGGTTCATGCAACGTACTGTTTAATATTTCAGCAATATGAATCACTTTCACCGGACTTTTCTGTCTGCGTAATATCCCTTCCATATGCATCAGGCAGCTCATATCAGCACCCGCAATGTATTCTACTTCCTGCTTCAGATGGTCGGCCACCCGGTCTTTTCCCATTTTAGCGCTCACCGCCTCTTCTGCCACGCAAAAAGTACCGCCAAATCCGCAACATTCATCTTTACGCGTAAGCGCCACCAGTTCAATTCCTTCTACCTGGTTCAGCAGTTGCTCGGGTTTGGAAAAAGGTTCGGCCACCAGCTCGCTCATCTGCGACATATGCAAACCGCGCTGCCCGTGGCAACTCTGGTGAAAGCCTACTTTATGCGGAAAACGTGCCTGTAGCCCTTTTACCTGCAAAACATCAGTCAGAAACTCCGAAAGTTCGTATATCCGCTTGCGGATGGTTACCGCCGCCTGTTCGTTCTTATGAGAGTGCAAATGATCTTTTACATGCAGGGTACAGCTACCGGAAGGACATACGATATAGTCAAAACCGGCGAAATTGTCCACAAAGTTATCATTACATCCTGCTGTAAGATGCTCATAGCCTGAGTTGGCCATCGGCTGGCCGCAGCAGGTTTGCTTCATAGGAAACTCCACCTCACAGCCCAGCTTTTCCAGCAACTGCAGGCTGGCAATAGCTACCTGCGGGTAAAACTGATCTACATAACAAGGTATAAACAACCCTACTTTCATATTTCCATATTCTGTGTTACCGTATAATACTTCATCTCAATCAAGTCTCCAGGCAACGGCTTATGGTTCCAGTGTTTATGGATGGCCAGTGCTGCCCCTACCGAGGTAGCCTGTGCAACCGAGGCGGCAAAAACCTCCATTCCCGGAAATGCCGCTGCCAGCAGATTCATGTAAATGGGATTTTTACTGAACCCGCCGTCAACAAAAATACGTTTCACACCAGTATCCTGAATAACCAGTTGAGTGGATATTTTCTGCTGCTGCATAATATCCGCTATCAGGCAATGATAAGCCTCTTCGTAAGTGGTAAAGTCCGCCAGATTTCGCAGTCCAAACACCGATTGTTGTAACCCCTCTTTCCCAGCTGCTTCCGGTGCCGCAGGAAGTGCGGCAATAATATCCGGGTTGTATTCTACTTTTTTAAAGTAGTCAGCTGCTGTATGAAAGTGTGCCGCCAGCAGTTTGGTCTGCTGCTCATGCTCATTACCTGCAAACAAACGGGAAGCTTTTACCGGTCTGCCATGAAACTCCATATAACACAAACAGTCCTGCTCCAGCTCTTCCCTTGTCAGCGGATTGCTGTTAAACGGATTAAGACTGATACACCAGGTACCGGTAGAGATTAATACAAATGGCTCGTTGAAACAGATGAGGTAAGGGATTAAGGCCGAAGAACTGTCGTGCAATCCCCCACCTGCCACTACGGCATGCTCTTTAATAGTTACCGGTACCGCATTATCCGAAGGCAGCAGCGGCGCCAGTTTCTTATCAATTCCCTCAGCAGTAACCCACTGGTGGTAGGTATTCTTCTGAAAATCCCATAACTGTGTATGGCAGCCTATGCTGGTAATATCGGAGAATAAACGCCCTGTTATCAGGTAACTGATATACTGCGGCAGGTGTAACGACCAGGCAATCTGGTTATACAACTCCGGCTTGTCCTTTTTTAAACGGTACAGTTGCATGCCGGAGTTAAGGTTACCCAGCACAGGCGAGGCTGTAGCGTTAGAAACGGCCAGTTCACCACCATACTGCTCATAAAACGCCTTGCTTAAAGCAGGTGGATAAGGCTTCAGATAATTATATAAAGGCGCAATCACTTCTCCTTTATCATCTATGTGCACAAAACTGGCACCGTAAGTAGTAAAGTTGAGCGCTTTTACAGCAAATTGTGTTTGGGTAAATACCTCGTCCAGCAGACTTCTTACCCAGGCGGTAAGTGCGGTTACATTTTCACAGGCATCCCCATCTTCATCTGTAGTTTCTTCAAACCGGGCAGATTTCTCGTATACGATGTGGTAATGCTCATCAAACAGGAAGAGCTTTTTATTGGTTTTACCAATATCAAAAATGGCTACTACAGGAACGCTCATATGGAACAGTTGACAGCTGACAGCGACAGATGTGTAACAAAACCTGTCAGCTGCCATCTGTCGTCTGTCCGCGAAATTTTATAATCCGGTTGCTACGGTTTTAGCACCTCTTTCTTTAATCAGGTTGCCTCTTACATCCTGCTGGCGGTAGAACGCAACAGGATCCAGTACACCACCCGCACGTAAACGGGCTTCTGCCACCAACGGACGTACATCTGTACGGTAAGCCTGCTGCAGAATTTCCTGTGCACGTACCACATCGTTGGTAGCCTGTGCTTCTTTCAGCGCTTTTTCATCTACCAGTAAAGCCTGTGCATAAGCTACCATAATAGCTTCAACAGATTGCAGCAGGTCTTCCAGCGGATCTTTTACGTTGTGAGAAGCATCAATCATCCAGCCCAGGTCAGATGCGTGGTTCATACCACGGGCATCCATACCTTCTACCAGTTCTTTAAAAATCAGGAACAGCTGGTATGGGTTAATGCTGCCTACGGTCAGGTCATCATCACCATATTTAGAATCGTTGAAATGGAAACCGGCCAGTTTACCTTCCATCAGCAACAGCGATACAATCTGCTCAATGTTGGCGTTAGGTAAATGGTGTCCCAGATCTACCAGCGTATAGGCTTTAGGACCCAGTTTGCTGGCATACAGGTAAGATTGGCCCCAATCGCCTACTGTTGTAGAGTAGAAATTAGGTTCAAACGCTTTGTACTCCACAAACAGTTTCCAGCTATCCGGTAAAGCCGCATATACTTCCTGCAGGCTTTCCAGGGTATTCTGGAAGGCTTGCCTGAAATTCAGCTGGCCGGGAAAGCAGGAACCATCCGCCAACCAAACAGTCAGCGATTCAGAACCCAGCTCCGCACCGTATTTAATTACTTCAATGTTATGATCTACCGCCTGCTTGCGCACCGCCTTATCCACGTGCTGCATAGAACCGAACTTGTAACTCAGTTTCTGATCAGCCTGGTCCTGGAAGGTGTTGCTGTTCATGGCATCAAACTTCAGCCCGTGCTGTGCAGCCAGTGCTTTAATAGCTTTGGCATTGGAGGGAATATCCCAGGGAATATGCAGAGAAATAGAACCACTGGAGCGGTTTAACGCGTGCAGCAGACCTACGTCTTCAATTTTTTCTTCCAGGTTGCGTGGTTCACCACCACGGCTGGGGAAACGTCCAAAACGGGTGCCGCCTGTACCTAAAGCCCAGCTGGGAATAGCTACCTGAAAAGCAGCCAGCTTATTCAGTACATCATCCAGTTTGTTCACATCAGCCGCTACATAGTCAAACTTGCGTTTGTGGGCACTCTCTACACTGTTATTAAACTCGTCTATTTTATACTTTTCCAGTTGCATAACGCAATCATTTTTAAGGTAAATAGAATACTTGCTTTAACGGTATGCTTACCGGCGATTCATCAGGATTGGTTTCCATAATATCGCCCATGTAATGCCACCATTTCCGCATAATGGGTTGGTCGGGTAAATTCTGTAATGCTTCTGCATCCGCCACTTCATATACCCCAAACAAAGTCAGCGTTTTTTCATCCAGAAAAATGGAGTAATCGCTGATACCTGTTTCTGTTAGCAAGGTAGCCAACTCAGGCCAGATTTCGTCGTGCCGCTTTTTGTACTCCGCTTCCTTTCCGGGAAACAGTTTCATGGTAAATGCAATCTTCATATACGAAAGTAAAAAGTCAAAACTCAAAAGTAAAAATTCAAAAAGAACGGCCGCTCACTTAAGTAAAGCGTTGTGCCTTTGAGTTCTTATTTTTTACTTTTAAATTTTGACTTCTGATTTTTTATCTTACAAATGCTGTAGCTACACCGCCGTCAACGTTCAGTACGTTACCGGTTGATTTGTTCAGCAGGCCGCCTACAAAAGCGAAACATGCATCAGCAATATCGCCAGGTAAAATAATCTCGTTCAGTAACGTACGTTTTGCGTAGTAAGCTGGTAATTCTGCTACGGTTACACCATAAGCTTTAGCACGGCCTTCTGCCCATGCACCTGCCCATATTTTGCTGTCGCTGATTACCGCGTCAGGGTTAACCACGTTCACACGAATATGGTCTTTACCCAGTTCAGCAGCATTCAGGCGGCTCAGGTGTAATTGTGCAGCTTTGGCGCTACCGTAACCTGCATTGTTAGGTCCGCTCATTAAAGCGTTCTTACTTACAATGTTCAGTACATCACCACCAATATCCTGCTTGCGCATTACTTCCACACCAGCCTGGGTAACCAGAAACTGACCTTTCACTAATACATCATATAACAGATCCCAGTCTTTTTCAGTATGCTCTTCCAATGGCTTGGAGATAGATAAACCAGCGCAGTTAACGATGATATCCACACCACCAAATGCCAGTGCCGCTACCTTCAACGCACCGTTGATATCATCTGCCTTTGTTACGTCCAGGATAGCGGTAGCAAATACATCCTTACCGTATTCTTTCTGAAACTCATCTTTAGCAGATTCCAGGCGGGATGCGTCGTTATCGTTTACTACCACAACAGCACCTTCGTTGGCAAATCTTTTGGCAATAGCCTTACCAATACCACCAGCGCTACCGGTAACCAGTGCAATACGGCCGCTTAAAGCTTTAGGCTTAGGCATACGCTGCAGTTTGGCTTCTTCCAGTAACCAGTATTCAATATTGAAAGCTTCCTGGCGTGGTAATGAAGTGTACTCAGAAATAGCTTCTGCGCCTTTCATTACGTTAATAGCGTTGATATAAAATTCAGCCGCTACACGTGCCGTTTGCTTGTCTTTAGAGAAAGTGAACATACCTACACCCGGGTACAGAATAACAACCGGATTGGTATCGCGGATAGCAGGGCTATTCGGATGCTTGCAGCTGTTGTAGTACTCTGTGTACATAGCTCTGTATGCTTCAAAAGCAGGAGCCAGTTGTTCTTTAATTGCTTTTACATCGCTCAGGTCCTGGTCAGCTTTCAGGTTTAACACCAGCGGGCTGATTTTAGTACGCAGGAAGTGGTCGGGGCAGCTGGTACCCATAGGAGCCAGTCTGTCCAGGTCGTTAGAGTTGATAAACTCCAATACACGATCGTCATCGGTAAAATGACCGATCATTTTGGTATAGCTTGAACAAAAACCGCGCAGTATGGGAGCAAGGTTCGCCGCTTGTTGCATGCGGGCGTCCTTAGACAAGGACTGTAACCTCGCCCCGCCAAAAACTGCTGGTTGCTTGTGTATGTTGTCTTGTATGTATTGTGCACAACGCTCAATTACTTCCAGCGTGTTCACATAGCTCTCATAAGCGGTGTCACCCCAGGTAAATAAACCGTGTGAGCCCAGCATAATGCCGCGGATACCAGGATTCTCATCCAGGCACTGCTTCAGTTTCAGGCCCAGGTCAAAACCAGGACGTTGCCATTCTACCCAGCCGATAGTACCGTTGAACAGCTCCTGGGTAATTTTCTTACCGTCTTTTGCTGCCGCAATAGCAATAGCTGCATCAGGGTGCAGGTGATCAATATGTTTGAAAGGCAAAAAACCATGTAAAGGCGTATCAATAGAAGGTGCTTTGGAAGCCAGATCAAAAATGCAATGGTTAAACAGTTCTACCATTTCATCTTCAAACTCAATGCCTCTGTACACATTTGTCAGACTGCGTAAACGGTCAACATACAAAGCAGCCAAACCATTGCGCTTCATAGAAGCCAGGTCGCCACCAGAACCCTTTACCCACATTACTTCTGTTTCCTTACCGGTTAAAGGATCTTTTGCTATCGCCTTGCAGGAAGTGTTACCACCACCGTAGTTGGTTAAACGCAAATCAGCACCTAACAGGTTAGAACGATACACTAAAAGGGCAACTTCGTCGCCGGCCAGTTCAGCGGCTTTTTTTTCGTCCCACAGATAACTCACATGCTTGTATTGAGTTGATGCAGCTGTTGACATATCTATATTATTATTGTTTGAATGAATCTTGTTTATGATTTAATAAGGGTTACTACTATTCGGGTAAAGCAACCTGCTCCACACCTGCTTTCTTTTCTTCTGCGTCTTTTTTAATGGCATTACCACGGCCTACCAGCAGTATCGACAGCATAATCACCAGGATACCGGCAATAACAGTTGCGTAGGTTTTGCGGCTTACTCCTTTCCACTCTTTTAATATCAGGCCCCACACGTTGGCAATCAGAATAATAAACGCCATGTGTAATATCCAGGAGCTGGCACCGTTACCCAGTTTGCTTTCTGCCATTCCGTAGAAGAAGAACTGCAGAAACCAGGTAATACCTGCCATAGCAGAGAAAATATAGTTAGATGCCAGCGGCGCCTTCTTATCGGTATAATCACCAAACGTTTTGTTACGGGCGTTCAGTATCATACACCAGATAAAATTGGTAGTTAAACCACCCCATAACAGCACTACATAAATAACGTTGTTCTGAAACAGCGGGTTGTTACCCAGTTCCACCGCTTTTTCCGCCATAGGCTTACCCGCTTCAATACCAAAGTTGAAACACGCGCTCAATACACCGGAAACAATGGCTACCACCAGGCCCTTCTTAATATCAAATTCTTTATTACCAGCCCCTGCGTCACCGCCAGCCAGGTCTTTATCTTTCAGCATACCTGCTTTACCGCAGATGATGATGCCTATGGTACATACTAAAATACCCAGCAGTACGGTACGGCCCCAGCTTTCAGAAAACATGAGGGAAATTGTATCCTTACCGGTAGTGGGAAATAAATCGTAATAAACAGAGGGAATAAGGGAGCCAAATACAGAACATAACCCTAAGATAATACAGCTACCCAGCGATACCCCCAGGTAACGTACACCCAGGCCATAGGTTAAACCGCCAATGCCCCATAAAACACCCATCAGATAAGTCCAACCCAGGGTAGAAGCACTGGTTTGTTTAATAATTTCAGCAAAACCAGGTATGGTTAAATAAGCAGCAATCGGTGGCACAATCAGCCATGAAAAAAGTCCACCTACAATCCAGTAACTTTCCCACGACCACTGTTTAACTTTTTTAAAGGGTATGTAAAAACTTCCGGAGGCAAAACCACCTATAAAGTGAAAAATAACACCTAAAATAACATTCATGTTGATTCTTTATTTTTCTATGGCAAAAATCAGAGGGCTAAAGATAGAAGCAAGGAATAGGATTGCTGTCATGCACTGTCATGCTTTCGCTACATTTTACCACTTCGCATTTTTGGCTTTTCTTACTTAAGATTTTACTGTAAGTTTGGCCATCAAGTTTTTAACAAGGTAGCTTGCATCCCCCATGAAGAAACCTGCTATATTTCAACATCTGTACATAGATTATTATTCTGCCACTCCCAAGTATCTGCAGCTGGCAAACTGTATTATTAAGGCCATTAGCGAAGGGGTTTTACAAAGCAGTGATATATTACCGTCTATTAACGAACTGAGCTTTGAATTTGAAATATCCCGCGATACTGCAGAAAAGGGATACAAGCACCTTAAAAAGATAGGCATACTGGGTTCTGTTCCCGGCAAGGGATACTTTGTAAAAAGTACAGAACTAAACCAGAATCTCAAAATATTCCTGTTATTCAATAAGTTAAGTGCGCACAAGAAGATTGTGTACGATGCTTTTGTAGCCAGCCTGGGCGAACTGGCTGCTATTGACTTCTATATATATAATAACGATTTTTCGCTGTTTAAGAAGTTTCTCACCAACAGCAAAAACGACTATACACACTATGTAATCATTCCCCACTTTCTGGAAGGGGGCGAAAATGCGCACGAAATTATCAATACCATTCCCTGCGACAAGCTGATTCTGATGGATAAGCTGGTATCAGGTGTGGAGGGCAACTACGGTGCCGTGTATGAAGACTTTGAGGAGGATATTTACCATGCCCTGGAACAGGCCAACGACCTGCTGGGCAAGTACCATACCCTCAAGATCATTTTCCCGGAATACACCTATTTCCCGCACGAGATACTGGAAGGCTTTTTCCGGTTCTGCCACCAGTACGCCTTTAACTATAAAGTAGTACACGACATCAGCAAAGAGCCCATCCGTGAAGGCGAGGTATATATTAACCTGATGGAAAACGATTTGGTAATACTGATTGAAAAGATACTCGCTGCCAAACTGAAAGTAGGAAAACACGTTGGTGTAATTTCCTACAACGAAACCCCGCTCAAAAAGATCATCCTGAACGGTATTACCACTATTTCCACCGATTTTCAGCTGATGGGCGAAAAAGCTGCCCAGCTGATACTGGAACAATCATCCCAACACCTGGCATTACCTTTTTACCTGAAAAGAAGAGCTTCCCTTTAATGTTACCGGTCGCCTTTGTGTGCCGGTAAGCCTGCTTTAATCGTCTCCGGTTTCAGCCCAATAATGCGGCCTGTTCCGGCTGCGCATTCTCTTTGGTTGCCCTTATATCCTCCGTAGCTTCCTGCTTTATGCCTTATGGCAAACTGTGGCTTTATAGCTTACAACCTGTATGCAAAAAGGAGGATAACCCAGTGATAACCCAGTAATGACCCAGTGATAACCCAGTCTAATAAGTAACTGGGTTATGTCTGCCTTATCTCTGGTTTATATCCGGGTTATTCTTTAGAGAAAGTAGCCTGCACCTACAACAAAGGTTTCCGGTACCCACAGGCAGGTTATCAGCTACCAGCCACAAAAGCATATTTAAACCACTCAGTTACAGGACAGTGCAGGACGAACATGCTGTTGTGCCGGTTAACTTTACTGCCTCACATTACCTTTGGCTCAATCAACCTTATTTATGACACAACTGAAACGATTGTCCTTAACCTCAGCCGTATGGCTCATAGGCCTGTCGCTATACGCACAGCAACAAACAGAAAACAACTACCGGTTCAGCTTTGGCCCCGGCAAACCTGCTGCGGGTTACCGGAAGGTAGCAGACACCGATATCTATTCTGAAGAAAAGGGGTATGGCTATGACCTGGGTACCACTCCGGCACCGCGCAAGCCATTCTATTTTTCGGTAACCGTGCCTGAGGGCAATTATAATGTAACCCTTACACTGGGCAGCACTACCGACAGCGCTTTTACCACTGTAAAAGCAGAAAGCAGACGCCTGCTGCTGGAGAACGTAGTTACCCGCCCCAATGGTTTTACCGCCAAAAGCTTTACGCTGAATGTAAGGCGCCCGGAAATTGCCGGAGGCACACGCGTAAGTTTAAAAACACGCGAGCTTACCAAGCTGGACTGGGACCGCAAACTTACTTTTGAGTTTAACGGCCCTGCACCAGCCGTACGTGCCATTACCATTACCCCTAACCCAACGGCCGTAACTGTGTTTCTGGCAGGCAACTCTACCGTGGTAGATCAGGATGAAGAGCCATGGGCATCGTGGGGACAAATGATTCCGCGCTTTTTTAAACCCGGCGTAGCCATTGCCAACCATGCTGAGTCTGGCCTTACGCTGGGTAGCTTCCTGGGCAGCAAACGCCTGGAGAAAGTATTAAGTGTAATGAAGAAGGGCGATTACCTGTTTATTGAATTTGGCCATAACGATCAGAAAGATAAAGGTGTTAACGATGGCGCTTTTAAATCCTATACAGAAAGGTTAAAACTGTTTATCCGCGAAACCAAAGCAAAGGGAGGTATTCCGGTGGTGGTTACTTCTACCAGCCGCCGCAGGTTTGATAGCAGTACCCGCAAAACTATCAACACCCTGGGAGATTTTCCGGAAGCTGCACGCAGAGTGGCGATGGAAGAAAAGGTTGCGCTGATTGATCTGAATGTTATGACTACCGCATTGTATGATGCATTGGGTGTGGAGCCTTCTAAAAAAGCCTTTGTACACTACCCTGCCAATACCTGGCCCGGCCAGGATAAAGTGCTGGAAGATAACACGCACTTTAATGCCTATGGCGCATATGAATTAGCAAAGTGTATTGTAGAAGGGATAAAGCAAAACAAACTGGGCATCAGCAAATACCTGTTAAACGATACCCCGGCATTTAACCCAGCCAAACCGGACAGTGCAGATACCTGGTATTTACCAGCCAGCCCCAGAAGTAACGCCATTAAGCCAGACGGTAATTAACGGACGGGCTTTTTAGTAGAGCCACGCACAATTAACCTGGGCGGTAATTTCTGATTACCGGTATTACCCGATGCAGCAGCTGATTTTTTACCCAGCTGCTGCATCAATAATTCTACGGATGTTCTGGCAATTTCTTCAATAGGCTGCTCGATTACCGTAATACCTCCGGGGTAGGTATGAAAAGCTTCATGATCATCAAAACAAATCATAGCCACCTCTTTCGGCACTTTTATCTTCTGCTTACCTATGGCTTCCAGCCCCGCAATGCCCAGATAGTTGGTAGCAAAGAAAAGTGCATCCAGCCCTTTATGTGTTTCCAGATAACTGGCAATGGTATGCACCAGTTCTTCTCTGCTGATACCATAAGGTATTTTCAGTACGTTTTTTTTATCAAAAGGCAGTTTATGGCTTTGTAAGCCTTTTTTGTATGCTTTTTCCCGTTCGGCCATTTGCACCAGTGCCAGATCGGAGGTTACAAAACCTATATTACTATAGCCTGCTTCGGCCAGGTGTGCCATTCCCTTTACAACGCCCTCAAAATTATCTACCAGCACATGAGGTGCCTCTACCTTATCCAGATAGCTGTCTACCATTACCACACTCTTGCCCTGTGCCTGTAGTAACTGAATATCTTCCTGCATACCTGCTACCGGTGTAACTATATACCCTTCAATGTTCATCTGGCGCAGCAGCTTCATCATATCCCGGGTTTTAGGCAGGTTGTTATCGGTGCTGCCATACATTACTTTATAGCCGTACTGCTCAGCCTCTGCCTCTACCACTTTGGCCAGGGTGGCAAAAAAGTTACCACTTACGCTTTCCACCAGTACCATAATAATATTGGAATGACCTGTTCTTAAACTTACAGCCAGCGGGTTGGGAGAGTATCCATGCTGTTTGCTGGCTTTAAGAATTTTGTCGGCCACCGACTTGCTGATACGCATTTCTTCTGCCTTACCGTTCATTACAAAAGATACGGTAGTAGCAGAGGTACCCGTTATACGGGCCAGCTCTTTGATGGAAATTTTACGTTTCAAGGCATCCAATATTTAGTGTACAGGAGAAGCAACCGCCTCTTTATATCCTTTCAGCAGATATACTTTAAAATAACGGCAGGGTTTTCCTCCTCTGGTTTGTGCAAAGGTTTGTAATAACTCTGCCGATGCAAACCATTTTCCATAAGTGGTTGCCGGGTTATCCGGATAGTTACTGGGCACAATACACAATGCGTTTTCTCCTTTCTGTAACGATGGTCTCAACCGGTTAAGCCAGGCATAATGGTGCAAATCGTTTATATCACCCAGCCCTATTACGGGGCTGTTGGTTTTTCTTGCAAGATAATATTCTTCATGGGCAGCGGGAAACCATTTATTGCAAACAATTTTAGTACCTGCCTGCAATACCCCTTCCTGCTCACGTTGCCGGTACCAGTTGGCATACACGGCTCCAAACTGCCGCCAGCCGTACAGGTCCAGGGTAAAATCTGTTTCCCCGTAGCTTTCCTTGTCTTTGCTGCCTATAGTACCGGGATACAGGCGTATTAATCCAATGCCGCCCACCATTACTACTGTAATCAGCACCGTTGCCGTTTTAAGCAGCCAGTGGGTTTTACCAGCCCTTTTACTACTGCCTGCAGCTGTATAATCAAAATAAGCAGCGGCCAGAAAATGCAGGCTTAAAAAGCCCGGACCACTCCAGTGCGGCAACACACTGCGGAATAGCGATACACCAGTGGTCATAATAATAATCGGCAGCCCGCACAGCAGCAATATCCGTTGGGTGGCCTTTTGCACCAGCACACGCCGCCCGGCATAAATTACCGCAATGGTTATGGCTATTACATTCAGTGGGTTATTATAAAATAACTGTCCGAAAATGGTTTGCAGAAAGCTGTCGGTATCCAGCGAAAAAGTGTTTACCTCTACCCGGTTGCTGTGATAATTCCAGGTAACAAACTGGTTTTGAATATTCCAGATAAGGATGGGGCTGATGATAGCAGCGGTAATGAGCGCAGATACATACAGCCAGGGAGAAGACAGCAGTTTACGCTGGTACAATAATATATATAAACCCAGGCCGCCCCATAAAAACACACCATGCACCTTACACATAATGCAAAGCCCGTTCAATACGCCTATCATTACCCAAGTCCAGGGCGATATACTTTTGCCTTCAGCCGTACGCTGCACCAGAATAACGGAATAATACAAACCAGCCAGCCAGCATACCACCTGCGGACTATCCGGCAATATAAAAGTGCCGGCTATTACACAGCTGTATATGCTGGTATTGTAAAGCAGGGCAGCATACCAGCCGGTACGCGCATTACGTACAAAACTGCCAATATGAAAACTGAGTAAAGTGCCTATGGCCGCAAACACTACCGAACCCAAGCGAATAAACGCTTCGTGGGTAAACGTAAGGTTGAGGCTGAAAAAGCGGATTAGCCAGGCTACGCCCGGAGGATGATCGAAGTAATTAGATTGTAAATGCAGGGCATAGGTGTAATAATATACCTCATCATTTCCCAGTTCAAGCATTGCGGCAGCAATGAGCCTGACTATGGAAGCAATCAAAACAAGATAGAATAGTTGTTTTTTATACATGCGATCAATCATCCCCTACCTGTAGGGGTACGGAATACCCGGGTAGCTTTTATTTAAAATTGAAAAAGAAATTGCTGAAAAAATTCCAGAAAAACACGCAAACTACCGCTAATCCTTTCGAAATATAAAACTTAAACTGCACCTTTTCGTTAAAATACCACACCAACAGATTATTCAGAATAAGCCCTACCAGCGAAAAACACAGAAAACGCACCAGATCGGCCTGAAAAGTGGCGTCATTGTGTTTTTGAAACGTCCAGTACCTGTTCAGAACATATCCATTACCCACCGCTACAGTAAAGCCACATGTGTTAGCAACAAACTTATTAATCCGTAGTTTTTCCTTCAACAGCCATGTTATTCCAAAGTCGATACAAACGCCGGTTGCGCCAACAAGTCCAAATTTTATCAATCGCAACAGCATACTCGGTATCATGTATTTAGCTTTTTTTGGTCAGGCAACAAAGGTAACAGAAACAAAAATCAAAATTTTTCCATGCGTAAAATGCCTTGTAATTGATTTTTTCTGTTCCTTTGACAAACAAAGTGCTTTTATGAACAATCCCCACCAGCATCTTTCGGCCTTACAGGACATTCGTAGTATGATGGAAAAAAGCAGCCGCTTCATCAGCCTTAGCGGGCTTAGCGGCATTGCTGCCGGCGTTTGTGCGCTGATTGGCGCATGGGTTTCGTATGACTATGTGTATGGCTATAAAGATTATATGATGGGTTCCTACTCCTATGAAAGAGGAGGAAACAGCTCGCTGGCATATGATGCCGGTATGGATTTCAGCATTCAACTGCTGTTGAATACTACACTTTTCTGGATTGCGGCGGCTACTTTTATTGCCGCGTTCATCAGCGCCTTTGTATTTACATGGATTAAAAGCCGCCGCGAAGGGGTGCCTATCTGGGGCAAAACCGCTCAGCGCCTCATGATTCACGTAAGTGTGCCGTTGATTGCAGGTGGATTGTACATTTTAAAACTGCTGCACTTTGGCACTTTTGGGTTGGTAGCTCCCGGCTGTCTTATTTTTTACGGTCTGGCGTTACTTAACGGCAGCAAGTTTACTCTCAGTGAAATTAAGTATCTGGGTTACGGTCAACTGGCACTGGGCATTATCAATTTGCAGTTTACCGGTTACGGTTTGTATTTTTGGGCGGCGGGATTTGGCATATTGCATATTTTATACGGCGGCATAATGTGGTATAAGTACGACAGGAATACCAAAACAAGTGAGGCATGAAGAATCCGATTGAAAATCTGAATAAAATTTTTGACAGTCGCATCCGTTTAGGCATCATGAGTGCCCTGATGGTGAACGATGAGGTAAGTTTTAATGAACTAAAGGAGTTGCTGCACATTACGGATGGTAACCTGGCCAGTCATTTAAAAAACCTGGAAGAAAACAATTGCCTGAAGGTTCAGAAAAGCTTTGTGGGCCGTAAAACCAATACCACCTACTCCGCTACCAAAGTAGGAGAAAAGGCTTTCAAGCTGCATCTGGATGCGCTTGAAAAAATGATCAGGTCTATCGAGTAATTTTTTTTGCTCCAATACTTTGCAAAACAAAGCCCTTTCAATACACACAAATCAACATAAATATAACAGTCATGTCCTCTAAAATCTTACAAAAAGCACTCATCACCACCCTGTTAATAGCGGCTCTAATGGTTCCATCCTGCCTGCTCACCAATCTGGTAAAGGAAAGAGAAAACATTCAGCAGCAGGCCACCCAGGAAGCCGGGCAGAAATGGGCCACTCCGCAGGTATTTGCCGGCCCCTACATCAGCGTGCCCTACACCGGCAAAGACCAGCACACCGGACACGTACTGCTGCTGCCACAGCAACTGAATGTACATAGCGAGCTACAGACGGAAGAACGCAGCCGTTCTATTTATAAAATCATGTTTTACCGCACACAGCTTACGGTAAACGGTAACTTTCTGTTGCAAAAACCCACACAAATTCCACTGGAGCTGCTGGACCTTTCCAAAGCCAGCCTTTGTATAGGTCTGAGCGACCGTAAAGGCATTGAAGAAAAAATGGCCATTACGGTAAACGGCAAAAACTACGATTTTCAGCCTGGCCTGCCCGACAATAAGCTGCAACTGCCCGGCCTTTCTGTAGCTTTTCCGTTAACAACTGCCAGTTTTGATTCAGCTTTTCCTTTTAACATGACGGCACATTTTAAAGGCAGCGGCCAGCTGCATTTTGCCCCCTTAAGCGCCAACAGCAGTTTTACCATGGCTTCTGCCTGGCCCAGCCCTTCCTTTGATGGCAATACCTTACCGGTAAGCCGTAGCGTAACAGACAAAGGCTTCTCTGCCACCTGGAAATTTAACCAGGCCAACCTGCCTTTCACTGCCAGCATTGTACACGAAACACCTGAGCTGAAGCATATTCTGTTTGGGGTAAGCATTGTAAAACCCGCAGATCAGTACGCCAAAACCATGCGTACCATTAAGTATTCGCTGCTGGTAATCAGCCTCACTTTCGCTTTATTTTTTATACTGGAACTGCTGCAAAAGAAACCGGTACACCCCATTCAATATGTGCTGGTGGGGTTAGCATTGATTGTTTTTTATACCCTGTTATTATCCGCCAGTGAGTTTATCGATTTTGATCTGGCGTATGTATTATCGGCCGTTGCTACCATTCTGTTGATAACCCTGTATGTAAAGGGCCATTTTAAAACCTGGAAAACAGCGGGCATATTTACCGCTACGCTGGCCGTGTTATACAGCTACCTGTTCTGCATTATACGGCTGGAAGATACCGCCTTGCTGGTAGGAAGTATAGGGCTATTTATGATACTGGCGGTTATTATGTTCTTAAGCCAGCGTATTAACTGGTACAAACTGGATGCGCCTGCAAAAGACCATTCTTCTGCACACCCTGAACCCACCATATAATAGCAAGCACCCGTGCAGAATGACAAAAGGGCACTCCGGGGGGAGGTGCCCTTTTTGATATTCATTCGTTTCTGTCAGTACCGTTAAATAGACTGTATCTCCTTCTGCAACACGCCTTTCTCATTAAAGTGCAGATATTTTTTCTGTACCAGCGAGCTCTTCTCTACGTAAATACGGTACTCCAGTGGCTTGTCTTTTTTCCAGATAACGGTTACTTCACCTGGCGTCCACTCACTGTACCTGCTTTTGCTTAAACCCGTTTTTACATCTTCCGGCAAATTGCTGAACTCCAGTGGCTGATTGGTTTCTTTCCATTCGCCTTTGCTGGTAAACCAGGCTTCGGTTTCTATGCCTTTCAGTGTAAAACTGGCCTGCCAGCTGCTGAGTTTGTCTTTCCAGGAAACATCAGTGGCTTCCGGAAACTTCTCTTTAAAACCATTGGTTACCGCCGATGGCATTTTTCTTATCTGAGCCTGTGTAGTCATTGCCACACCTGTCAGCAACACAGCCAGCACAAAACCTATCCATTTTTTCATAGTCATTACATTTTAGATATCTGCAATAAAGCAAACATCATGCAACTCCAATATGGCAGGTTTATTGCTCGCCGGAAGGTATGAAACTGAAATGGCTGGTATGGCTTTGTTTACCCTTGTTTACAAACGCCCAGACAGATACGGTAACCGGGCCGCTGGGCGAAAAATTTGCGGTAAAAACCGTTGCCCGCAACCTGAGCGATCCGTGGGAAATAACTTATGGCCCCGATAAACACCTGTGGATTACTGAAGCACGGGGCTACCGGGTAAGCCGTATTCATCCACGCACCGGCGAAAAACAGATATTGTTAAATCTTTCCAACCGCAAAAACTTTCAGCGTTATGATGTTATTGCCGACTCACTGGATGGTGGTAAACCCTGGCCACAGAGCGGTTTAATGGGCATGGCTGTACACCCCTTGTTACAAAAAGGAATGCCCTATGTATATGTAGCCTACCTGTATTATTTTGAAGGTGCAGACCAATCCGGCACCGGGTGCCTGCCGGGTAGAAAGGGCTGTATTTTCCGTACCCGCATTGAACGGTACCAGTACGATTCTATTGCACATACCCTTACCAACCCTGTAACCATATGCGAAAGCATACCGGGCAGTAACGACCACAATGGCGGCAGACTCATCATCGCTCCTGTTAATCAGCAATACTTTCTGTTTTACAGTGTGGGAGATATGGGAGCAGGCCAGTACGACAATGCAGGCCGTGAAAACCATGCACAGGATGAAATGAGTTACGAAGGTAAAATTCTCCGTTTTCACACTTTGCCAGACAGCAGTGCTGCCGGGCCAAATGCCTGGATACCGGCAGACAATCCTTTCAATCCCAGCCAGCAGCATCGTAATGCTGTATGGAGCGTGGGCCACCGCAATCCGCAGGGGCTGGTACATCACCCGGCAACAGGCAAATTATATGAAGTAGAACACGGCCCCTTTTCAGACGATGAAATTAATATGATTGAACGCGGCAAGAACTACGGCCACCCGCTGGTAATAGGCTATAACGATGGCAACTACAATCAGCTGGCAGCAGGCGCTACGGCAGACAGCACACTGCCTGGCAAGTGGCACACCAGCTATCCGTTTATACATAGCGAGCAGGAAAACGCCAGGGCTATAGGCCCGGACTACCGCAACCCAATGAACTCGTTATATCCGGCCGCCGGCCGCATGTTATCTGCTCTGCTGCCTAAGATTATTACGGGCAACAACGAAAACAAAGAGTGGCTTTCAGAAGCACCTGCGGGCATGACTTTATATACTTCCAACGCCATACCCGGCTGGCACAACAGCCTTTTAATAGCCACCCTGAAAGGTGGGCGCCTGGTAAGGTTACAGCTGAACAATACGGGCGATAGTATTATCAGCGATACTGTTATGTATTTCAGAGATCAGGTGCGCTACCGCGATGTGGCCGTATCTGCCGATGGCTGGAAAATATACCTGGCCACCGACAGTGCTACCCGCTCTTCCGGCCCTTCGGGCGATAAAGGCATTGAATACGAAAACCGCGGTGTAATTCTGGAGTTTACCTATATTGGCAAATCTAAACCTGCTGCACCACCGGTGCCAGCACCAGTACCGGTAAGCGGCTCTGCCAGCCCGTTAATTCCAGCACACCGTTATTATTCCTATAACGAAGTCCCGTAAAAATATCCTGCCATTCCACCGGAGCCTCATCGGTTAGCTGTACCTGTATACCGGCAGGTGTTCCGTTGGCAATAGCTACCGGCAGCACTACTACCGCCCACTCCGTTTTGTAATGGCGGACATAAGCAATGGCAGTACTATTACTACCGGCTACTGCCAGCGGGTAGTAATCACCCTCGTTAAACAAGGTTGCATGCTGCCGGCGAAAGTGCAATATCTGTGTGGTTACAAACAACTTTTCCATACCTGTATACCGGTGCTCTGCCAGCCATTGAAAAATAGTTCCCCGGTCATTGGCAATACGATGGTTTATCTGCTGCAACAGATTGTTTCTCCATTCGTAGTTGATAGCACGGCGGTTATCGGGATCAACATAACTGGTATCCCACAACTCACAGCCCTGATAAATATCCGGTATACCCGGTGCCGTAGCTTTTATAATTACCTGCACCAGCGAATACAAAGCAGCTACGCCTGCTACTTTTTGCGCAAAAGGCACAAAGGTTCTCAAAAAGGGTTCATGCGTCAGAAGCCCCAGCATAAACCGTACGCAGGCTTTCTCATACTCCTCATCAGGTTCCGTATAAGTGGTGTAAGTTTTTGCTTCACGCAGTGCTTTTATTATAAACTGTTCCGAGCGTTGTCTAAACTCCTCTCCTGCCAGCCCATCAGAAGGATAGCTGCCTATGAGCGACTGATAGATAAAATACCTATCGTTGGCAGAAGGCATCTTCCTGTCATCTGCTACAGTAAGCAGTGGCTTATTTACTTCCTCCCACTCCTGCACTTTCTGTATCCATTCATCCGGCAGTTCGCTTAATACATTAATCCTCAGCCGCGCATCTTCGCCCCGCTTGGTATCGTGTGTAGAGGTGGCGTTTAAGGAGTAGTTGCTGAACTTTCTCCGTTGCTGCATTTTTTCATGAAACGTATCTATGGTAATACCCAGCTGCTCAGGCGAATCGCCAACTTCGTTATGGGAAATAAGTGGGTTGTATACGTAAAACGTAGTGTCTTCCACACCTTTGGCTGCCAGCGGGCCGGTAAACTGCATCAGACGTCGTATAAAATGCATGCGTCGCTCATTCTGCTCCTCACTGGCTCCGGGTGCAAACAGGGTGCGTATTTCTGCCAGTTCCTCCCAGCAGGCAGGGTCTTGCTGCACCGCAAACTCCAGCGATTGCTGTATCCTTTCCAACTCATCTTCCCGTAAAGGAAAGCTTTGCGGATAAATACGGTACACCGGAAAAGCCGCCATCCATACCCCCAGCGCCCTGCGCAACTTTTCGGTATTAAAGGAAGGCGGCAGCAATTGCCACTCTATCAGCTCATGCGCCAGCGTATCCCATTCACCATGCAGGTACTTTTCCAGAAAGGAATATTTGTTACGGTATACCAACTGCCGGTAAGGCTGATCTGTTCCCGTAAAAGATGTATAGAACTGATGTATTTTTTCAGCGCCTTCCCGGTTGGTAAGCACCTGGTTGGTAAAAGCCAGAAACTCATACCCGCTGCTGCCCTGTATGGGCCAATCCTCCGGCAGTTGCTCGTTATACTCCAGAATCTTTTCTACTATAATGTAACAATCCGGTCCAAGCAGTGCGCGCAGGCGGGTTACATATTCCAGCGGATCAAACAAACCATCTATATGGTCAATACGCACCCCCTGTATCAGACCTTCCTTATATAAATCTGCTATCAGTTGGTGATAATCATCAAACACTTCCTGATCTTCCATGCGCAGGCTGATGAGCGCATTCACCGCAAAAAAGCGGCGATAGTTCATACCTGTATCTGCCTGTTGCCAGCAGGAAGGGGTATACCATTGTTTATTAATAATTTCCGTTAGCAATCCCTCATCATTGTTAGCTGCTTCCAGCTGGCTATTAACCAGTTGCAATTGCTGTGCATCTGTATCCACTGCTTGTATCCAGGCCCGCTTAGCCTCCTGCCACTGCGCCAGGGTACCGGTTCGGTAAATAGCGCCGGGCAGACCTTTACCAGCTGCATCACCCAGCAAAAGCTCCAGCGAATCCATCGACAATGGATACGTACTATCAAAGTAATGCAACACAGGCCCCTGCTTTGTCCAGCCCAGCTTCAGCTCTTTGCGCTGCACACACTCCTCAACTGTGGCACCCAGCACCGGCACCAATACTTTACCACGCAACTGGGTGGTATGGTGTTGCCAGTTGATATCAAAATAGCGGTAGAAAGGCGAGTACTCGCCCCTTTCCAGCACATCAGTTAACCGTAAATTGTCTGCACTAAAAGCCATGTGGTTGGGTACAATATCCTGCAACCAGCTCATACCATACGCTTTCAACAGGGCAGCTATTTCACGCAGATCTTCCTGCGTACCAATCTCCGGGTTAATCCGGTGCGGATCAGTAACATCATACCCATGCGTGCTGCCTGCCACCGCAGCGGTAATAGGCGATGCATAAATAGTGGTTATGCCTGCCTGATGCAGATAAGGTATCAACGCTTTTACATCAGCAAACGTAAAGCTGCTGTTGAGTTGTAACCGGTAGGTAGATATGGGATAAAACATAGTTAGCTATTTTTCTTTTCAAACACTGATACTGCAAATGGTGAAATATGATGGGTGCTGTAATCTTCTTTGACAGAAGTAGTAACAACATAATCCAGGCTATGGCATATATCCGGCAAAGGCCGTATTTCGTTACTGAAATTAAATACTATTACCAGTGCATCTCCGTTTCCGGTACGCTCAACCAGTAACAGCTTTTCTTCTTCGTTCACGGGCCATACCTGTACACTATCTCTTTCAAAGCAACGCATGGCGGGCCGTGTTTTACGCAGCTGAATCAGCTGCTGGTACCAGCGGAACATATCAGCTGCCGCCTCATCTCTTCCACAGGAATGGGTAAGTATGCAGGATTCAAACACCGTCTCCGATTGCGGATCGGGAAAGTCGCCTTCAAATTGAAAGTAGGCAAACTCCTCCCGCCTGCTCCTGCGCACTACCTCAATCAGATCATCATTTTCATGATGTACAAAAAAGAGGAAAGGATTTTTTTCACCGTATTCCTCGCCCATAAACAATAATGGTAAGTGTGGCGATAACAACACAGCGGCAGCTGCCAGTTTCAGTTGTTGCTCTGAAAGAGATGCAGAAAGCCGGTCGCCCAGCAACCGGTTTCCAATCTGATCGTGGTTTTGAGAAAACACTACAAATTTTGAATACGGAAGCCCTGTTACCGGCAAACCGAAGGTTCTTTTGCGGTGCGGGGAGTAATTGCCATCATATACGTATGTATCGCGGAAAGCCTTCTCCAAATGCTGCAGCCTGCCAAAATCCTCATAATACCCATTTACTTCACCGGTTAATACACTGTGTAAGGCATGATGAAACTCATCGCTCCACTGCCCCTGCAATCCGTAGCCCCCCTCTGCAATGTCTTGTATATAACGGGGATTGTTGAGATCTATTTCTGCTATCAGTATTTTGGTTCTGCCGGTAGCTTCTTCCAGTTCCTTAACGGCCTCACTTATCTGCTGTATAATATGGTGGGCGCCGAAATCCCAGATGGCGTGTACCGCATCCAAACGCAGCCCGTCTATCCGGCACTCATCCAGCCAGAACAATACATTCTGTAAAAAGTAATTACGTACCCCATCACACCAGGCGTCATCAAAGTTCAGCGCCTTGCCCCAGGGTGTTTTATACTTACCAGTAAAGTAGGGGCCATATTGCTCCAGATAATTACCATCGGGGCCCAGGTGGTTGTACACCACATCTAATATTACCGCAATACCTGCGGCATGTGCTGCATTTACCAGTCGCTTTAAGCCTGCCAGGCCACCGTAAAAGCCGTGTACGGCATATACATATACGCCATCATACCCCCAGTTACGGTTACCCGGAAACTGGTTTACCGGCATCAGTTCAATGGCGGTAATACCCAGCTGCTGTAAATAAGGCAGTTGCTCAATAATACCCTCAAAAGTGTGCGCTGCAGAGAAAGCACCGGTATGCAGTTCGTAAATAATCAAGTCTTCCAGGGGTAATCCTTTCCAGTTATCATCTGTCCAGGCAAACTGCCGGTCTGCCACCTCAGAAGGGCCATGAACGCCCTCCGGTTGCGCAACAGAAGCCGGATCGGGAAAGGCTTCTTTATTATTGAGCAGAAAACGGTAACGGTCGCCCGCAGCCAGTTGGTGGGTAGTAGCCCGCCAGTAGCCCCACTCCCCTTTCTCCAATGGTATAGTCAGTGGCTGTTCGCCCGCTGTTACCAATGCCACTGCTGCTGCCTCAGGCGCCCATACCGTAATATCGGCCAAACCATCGTTACGTAAAAAAACACCCGGCCGGGGGTGATAAATAGTATAATGCTCCATATATGGTACGAATAGGCATTATGCGTACAAAGAACATGCAACGTTATTTATGATGTAATGGCATGGGCAGGCTGTAGAGACGAACGGAACGGTGAGGAAGATTCACCCCAGAAAACAAGAAGGACGGAAAACTCCGTCCTTCTCTAATGATTATTCAGTAAAAAGGGGAAAGCTATTGGGTACGCAGGCCTTGCAGCACCGCCCCATAAGCTGGCTTTTTAGAGTAATCTGCATTGTACAGCAATGGATAATCGCGTCCGTTGTTATACAACCAGCTGGTATTGTCCGTAACGCCCCAGATGGTAATGCCATGCTGCTGCGCTTTGGGAATGTATTTTTTATAAGAATCTATTACGTATTTGTACATGGCCGCCTGATAGCTGGCTTCTGTAGGGGTAAGGATAAAACCGGGCTTGGCAGATGGGTTTATTTTTACATCCAGTTCAGAAATGCGTATCAGCAATCCGGTAGCCGCCAGCTTCTGCATCATGGCATCAATACCTGCATAGGAGGTATTCCAGGCAATGTGTAGCTGCGTGCCAATGCCGTCAATCTTAGCGCCTTTGCCTTTCATTTCAGTAACCAGCGCAATTAAGGAGTCCAGTTTTGGTGTACTGGATTCTATGCCGTATTCGTTAATAAACAATAAAGCAGAAGGGTCTGCAGCTTTTGCGTAGTTAAACGCTTTCAGCACAAAATCGCGTCCCATATATTCTTCCCATATAAAAAGGTCTTTTGCATTGGGGTCGGCATCTGTACTGTTAACCGCATTACGGTAGGCGCCTGAAGGGCTTAACACTTCGTTCACCACATCCCATGCTTTTACCGTGCCTTTGTAATGCGTTACCATTCCGGTAATAAACTTATTCAGTGCGGTATCCAGTTTAAGCGCTACCTGTGTAAGGTTAGTAGTAGGTACAACTTCTTTTACACTGGCATCATCTATATAATACGTATTGGCCACCTGCCCCATATCAAACAGGAAAGTGTTGGTGGATGAGTTAGCCCGGAAACTAAAAGAAATCTGCTGCCAGGAAGTGCCAATCGTTTGATCGCCCTGGTATTGAGAACTGCCTGTAGCGGGGGCAGTACCCAGCGATAAGCGGATAGAGCCACCTGCATTGGCTGCTTTTACCCAGTAGGTAATTACATAGTCTTTGCCGGATACAGTAGCAAAAGAAGCACTGGATACCTGCACACGCCATTGGTTACCGGTATAAGCGGTTGGGTTTACCACCTTCATAGCGCCGGTACCACCATGCACTTCATTGGCTACTGTAGTAGCGGTTACAGTGGCGGTACCGGAAGGGTTGCCGGTATTAAATACGCTCCATCCTGTTAAACCCGATTCAAAACCGGGGGCGCCCAGCAACTCAGCCACCGCAGGCTTCTGTAAGCCGGAATAGGATTTCAGATAATCAGCATTCTGATTACTGTGCCAGCCCAGCGTATGACCAAACACTGCAAGGCCCGAACAAGCAGCCAGCAAAGCATCCGGACGGGTAAAGTCCAAAGTGCCGTTTGCCTGCACAACAGCTCCATGCTTCATATGGTATCCAAAGGTTACGCCATCATAATCGCGCTTTACCACTGCTGCATATTTAGCATCAGTAGTCATAGGGGTATAATCAATGGCAGCTCCCATGGTAATATCTGTAGCCTCTTTCAGCGCAGCGCTGCTGTCTGAATAGTTGCCGGTATTCAAAATGCCAGCATCTTTCATTTTGGTGCAGGAGGCTGAAACCATCAGCAAGGCAACTCCTGCTATTGTATTTTTAATTGTATTATATTTCATTGCAGCTCATTTTGTGGTGATTAGTTGTAACCCGGATTCTGATATTTCGCTTTTTCGGGGTCGTTCATAGCATCCAGTGTGGTTTGCGGAATAGGCCTCAACACATCCAGCACACGTACTTTGGCAGCTGCCGCAGCATTATAAGTGCGTACACGATCATAAAGTTTATTCCGGCAGGCCAGATCTGCCCAGCGCACGCTTTCGCCACACAACTCACGGGTTCTCTCATCCAGTATAAACTCCAGCGTCATATCCGTATCAGTCAAATCAACCCATACAGGGCTGGCTACAGTACCCGCATTCCTTTTCGTCATCAGGTTTTCACGTGCAGCCAGTACCGGTGCAGAAATGTTAGTACGATAAGCTGCTCTTTTGCGCAAGGTTAATATCAGCGGCAAGGCATCGGCCGGCCGACCGTCACCAATAGCCGCTTCTGCTGCCAGCAGATACACTTCCGATAATTTGCTTACCACAAAAGGTCTTCCAGAAACATCATTGGCAGTACCACGCTTGTTATCATCATACTTCTTCAGGTTCGGGAACATCTGAATAGCCGGGCGGGAAGGCAGATAAAATTCGCGCGGTGCAATGGTGCGGTATTTTTTAGTGCCCAGTGCATTTACCGAATCGGCCCAGGCATCTGTAGGTGCCAGCACATAAGCCGTATCGCCCACGGCAATGCCGGTTACATTGGTATTGGTAGCCAGCCATACGGTACGGAATGTATTATCGTAACGGCTATCATTAATCTTATCGGCAAATGCTACGTTGTACACATAAGGGTTAGGGCAAAGCTGCCTTAACGGACGACCGTATTGTATTACCCTGTCAACCGGATACTTTCCCGAACCGGCCGGAATGGCTACGTTGTTCTGATAATTACAGTTAAAAAGATTGTTGGAAATATTGGCCTTGTTGGCAAAATCGGTACCAGGGCTGGCTACTTCATTGTCAATGGGAGAGCCGGGCAATCTCTCTACAGAGTATAAAATTTCTGCATTGTAGTCATTTCCTTCTTTATGTACATCTGCATAGTCTGCCAACAGGCTTACACCATATTGCCCCTGGTTGTCCAGTAGCTTCTTTGCTGTATTCCATGCATTTTTAAAGTCGTCTGTTTGCTTAGCTGTAGAATACGCACGGAAAAGATAGGCTTTGGCCAGCATGTGAAAAGCTGCCGCCTTAGACAAATAGAAAGCATTGTTTGGTCTTTTGTCTGGTAAGTTTTCTGTAGCAAAAGTAAAATCCTCTATAATGGCTTTATAGTTCTTTACAAACAACTCTGCCTGTGGCAGGCGGTTAAAACCCTGATAAGGGCTTTGATTAAACTGTAGTTCCCCGCTTCCCAGATCTAAAGGTATAGCCCCAAACTGCTGCACCAGCAGAAAATAATACAGCCCTCTTAAATAACGGGTTTCGGCCAGCAGTTTTGTTTTGGTAGCGTCGTCCAGCGCTATTTCTGGTGCCAGTTTCAGAATAGCATTAGCCAGGTTGATGTTAGAAAAGTTGCGGTTCCATGGCGTAAGAATATGTCCGTTGGGCGAAGTAAGCGGGTAAGTACCCAGCTCCAGCTCCGAACCACCGGTAACCTGATCGCCATACGTCCATTCATCCGTACCACTGTTAGCAATCAGTACCGCCCCTATAGGTCCGTAGTCGAAACGCATACCAGAGTATAAGGCATATACTGCCGACTGAAAGCCGCCGGGCGATCTTAAATATTCGATAGTAAAAACAGTATGAGGCTTTTCTTCCAGCTTCTTCTGGCAGCCGCCTGCCAGTAAAACGCCTGCTACCATTAGTGAAGCCTGTATTTTATATATCAGTTTCATATCAGCGCTGCTTTAGTAATTAAAAAGTCAGATTAATACCTGCCAGAAAAGTTTTGGTGGGTGGTGTGGAAGGTGCAATGGTTAATGCACGTGAACTAAGGTTACCCGGGCTTTGTACCCCCTGCGAACCGGTGCCGGTAGCTTCCGGATCAACACCACCTGCACGCATATAAGGCGAATACAATACAAACGGGTTTTGCGCAGCAAAGTATACCCGTAGCGATTGGGCACCTATTTTTTTCAGATGCGCTGAATTAAAGGTGTAGCCCAGGTTAATGCTTCTTACTTTAATAAAGCTGGCATCATAATACCCCAGCGTAGTCCAATCCGTACTAATTGTACGTGTTCTGTTTAAACCGGCAGGTGTGGGAAAAAAATTGGTAGGGTTATCCGGCGTCCAGTAATCTACCTTCAAACCACTTCTAACACCATTCAGGTTGGTGAGGTAAGAAGAATACATCTGATGCAGCTGGCTAACCAGCATACCACCAAACCGGGCATACAATACAAAAGACATATCAAAACCTTTAAAAGCAAAACGGTTGGTCATACCACCTTGCCAGGTAGCCTGCGAACTGCCTATAACACTGCGGTCGGTATTTACATCCAGCTTTCCATCTGGCTTACCGCCAGGGCCACTTATGTCGGCCAGCTTTATATCGCCAGGCTGGTTACCATATTTAGCCGCTTCTGCCGCTTCGCTTATCTGCCATACGCCCAGTTTCGTGTAATCGTAAATAGCCGTCAGCGGCTGGCCCGGAAACAGCTGGGTGGCAATATCCTGAGAAAAGCCGTTGCTCAGCTTCAACAGCTTGTTGCGGTTGTAAAACAGGTTTACATCGGTAGTCCATGTAAAACCAGAACGGCTGGCGATATTGGTGCTGGACAAGGAAATTTCCAGACCGGTATTCCGCATTTCTCCTATGTTGGAAAGAAAAGAAGTTACCACACCAGATGTAGGAGGCAATATAAGACCAAACAAAATTTTATATGTGTGGGCAGTATACCAGTCCACCGTACCCGTAATGCGGTTATTCAGCACACCAAAGTCAACACCAATGTTGGCAGTTTTGGTATACTCCCAATCCAGCTGCGGGTTGGGCAGAGAAAGCACATTGTAGCCAGATACTACAGTAGGGCCAAAGTTATATCTGATAGCACTTCCGGGGCTTCCCTGTGAACCGATAAGGTTATACGGAGATATAGAACCGAGGGAAGCATAAGGGTTTACAGACTGGTTAGAGGTTTGTCCATAACCTGCACGCAGCTTAAGATTGCTAACCACGGACAACCGCCTCATAAAAGATTCGTTGCTGATATTCCAGCCGGCAGAAACGGCGGGATAGCTATGAAATTTATGACCGGGCGCCAGGCGGGAAGAGCCATCTATACGTCCTGTAAGGGTAAGCAGGTAACGGTTATCAAAAGCATAGTTTAAACGCCCCATGTAAGAGATCAGTGCAAAAGAAGTTTCACCGCCGCTTACAATAGGCTTTACGTTGTTAGAGGCGTTGGCCTGCCCCAGGTTATAAAACTGCACAAAGTCTTCATCAATAGAATCCTTACTTACATATGTATTGTGGGTTTTATCTTCCTGAATACTATATAAGCCGGTAAAGTTAATACGGTGCTTTTTCGCGATTGTTTTTTCTACCGTTATCACGTTCTCCACTGTATACCCCCATCCTTCCGTATTGTTTACACTGGCTGTGTTACCCTGCCTTGGCCGGAAATAACTGGGAGCGAATGATTTATCAGCACTCTTAAACTGTGCATTCTCCTGCTGGCGGTAATCCAGGCCTACATTCAAACGATATTTAATTCCGGTAGCAATCTGATATTCTGCGTATAGCGAATTAAACGTGCGTATTCTGCGTACGCGGTCTATCCAATTGTTATTATTCGTTTTCAGCAGCAGCGGGCTGTATTGTGTAAGCCGGTCATCAATATTACCTGTAGGAGAAGTAATAATTTTACCGGTACTGTCGTAAGCAGGCATTAGCGGGCTCAGCGATAGTATGGGAAACATAGGATCGTTAAACTGCGAGCCATTGGTAATGTGTATGCTGTTCAGTGTGTTTAAACCTATTTTTATACGGCTGCCTACCTTGGCATCAATAGTGGCGCGTAATGAATAGCGTTTAAAATCCTGCCCGGGTAACACAGTCGTTTCTTTATAATAACCACCACCCAGCGACCATGTGCTACCGTTAGCGCCACCCGATACTGACAGGTTATGATCGGTGGTATGGCCATTATCATACATCAGCTTCTGCCAGTCTGTTTCTCTGCCTTTGGCAATAGACTCCAGTTCTTCCGGCATATAAGCAGCCGTATAAGTAGAAATATCCCGCATAGCACGATACTCCTGTGCATTAAACAATCTGTATTTTGTTCTAACTGAAGTAATGCCATAGTAACCATTATAAGAAACTCTGGCCTCACCGGTTTTACCGCGTTTGGTAGATACCAGTATTACCCCGTTAGAACCACGGGAACCATAGATGGCAGTGGAAGAAGCATCCTTCAGTATTTCTACCGAAGCCACATCATCCGGGTTAATATCATTGAGGTTTCCACCTTCAAACGGAATACCATCCAGTACCAGCAGCGGATCGTTAGAGCCCTGTATAGAGCGCTCACCACGTATACGTATTACCGCACCTGCGCCGGGTTTGGTGCCTACGCGCTGTACTTCCAACCCCGCAGCACGGCCCTGTAAGGCTCCCTGCAGGTTGGCTACCGGCACTTCACGCAATGCGGTTTCGTTTACAGATACTACAGAACCTGTTACATCTCTTTTACGCTGGGTACCATACCCCACTACTATTACCTGGTCCAGACTATTAGCGCCTGCCGTTAGTTTTATGGTTATAGTAGATTGTGTGCCTACCGGCACTTCGGCCGTGAGGTAGCCCACATAGGTTACTACCAGTATATCAGTATCATGTGCATTGATGGAAAAGTTACCGGCGTTATTGGTGTTTACGCCGGTTTTTGAGCCTTTTATCTGCACCGGCACACCTGCCAGCGGTTCATTTTTTTCGTTGGTAACCATACCGGTTACCTTTTTCTGCTGCGCCTGTAAGGCGGTACCCAGCAGTAACAGCGGCAACATGGCTGCAGCGGCCAGCCACACACACCTGGAAAAGGTTCGCATTCCTGCGACGCGCGCGTTGTTTACAATTCTCATTGACAATCAGTTTTAATCGTTATTGGTTTGGAAGAACAAGCCTTATTATGATGAATGAATAAGCAGCATCGGGATTAGCGGAGTACGCCCACCTGTATATATATCTGTATCGGAAAATCCGGAAACAATCAGTTGTACTGTTTTGTGCATACGCAGCAACACAGCTTCACTACATGCAGAAAAAAACAATAAGCATTGTTTATACTTCTTCATATGGCGGTTTAAAATGGCTTATTAATCAGCTAATCGCTGCACAATCGTTCGTCTTCTGGCTAATGACAGAACGAATATAGAACAATTCCCGAAAATTGCAACCGATTGCAATTATTTTTAAAAAATCTCCATTTATCCTACATTAGCGGAAATACTCCTGATGAGCCAGCCGAAAGAGATTACGATATATGATATAGCGCGGGAGCTGAACATATCAGCTACTACCGTGAGCCGTGGTTTAAAGGGGCACCCTACCATTAATAAAAACACAAGGAAAAAGATAGCCGAAAAGGCAAAGGAACTAGGTTATACGCCCAACACCTTCGCCGGCAGCCTGCGCAGCAAACGCACCAATACCATTGGTGTAATTGTACCACGGCTTAACAGCTACTTTATGTCATCTGCGCTGGCAGGTATGGAACATGTGGCTAATAAAAACGGCTATAACCTGATTATCAGTCAGTCGTTGGAAGACTCGAAAAAGGAAATTGAAAATGCGCATACTATGTTTAACAGGCGGGTAGACGGACTGATAGTTTCGCTGGCTTTTAATACCGAAAACATTGCGCACCTGCTGCCCTTTTCTACCCGCAACATCCCGGTAATGTTTTTTGACCGGGTATACAACAGCGAGCAGTTTACCGGCGTGGTAATAGACAATTTTGCAGCCGGGTATGATGTTACCCGCCACCTGATTAAGCAGGGTTGTAAAAGAATTGTGCATCTGGCTGGCAATACCCTGCGCAATGTATACCACGACAGGCTGGAAGGCTATAGCCAGGCACTGAAAGACCACGGCGTTCCCTTCGATCCTCACCTGGTTATAACCAGTAACCTGAGCGAGGAAGCAGGTGTAGAAACCGCACAGCAGATACTGCAGATGCCACAACTACCCGATGGTATTTTCAGTGCCAACGACAACTGCCTGGTATATTGTATGCTGGAGTTAAAAAAAGCAGGTATACGCATTCCGGAAGATATTGCTGTAGCGGGTTTTAACAACGATCGTGTTTGCCAGATTATCGAACCCAATCTCACTTCTATCGACTATCCCGGCTATGCTATTGGCGAAACCACGGCCACCCATCTTATCAACCACCTGCTGGGGCATACCAACATTCACAATACCAACACCATTGTATTGCGGACAGAACTGGTGGTTCGTGCTTCTTCACTTAAAAGGAAAGAATAGCGCTTGTTTTGGTTGCTGCGAGTTACAACCGATTGCAAAAACAGGTACAATTTCAACCGATTGCGATACTATTTTACCAGGTACTTCCTTGCAACATACCTGATAAAGAAAGAGGCTGCTTCCACCGAAACAGCCTCTTTTGTTTTAGTCATTTAATCCGAGATACGCTTTTACTTCCGTATAATCAGACCAGTTTACCGGAGAGGCCGACCTTGCAGGAGCACTGCCAGGCACAATCATGTAGCGAAACTGGTAATACTTTTTGCCATTTATTGCTGTATAGGAACTCATATCCGCATTAGAATATAATTCAATACTCTTCTCGTAGGCCAATACCCGGATATTAACGTTTGAATAAACATCATAATACGGCAGGGAATGAATAACAGGATCAGCAGGCTCGTTACTGTTGAAATATACTTTTACATCTGCGGTACTCAGCAACGACAGCGTAAGCTTCGGTGCATCAATTACAGCAAAATAGCCCACGGTATCAATACCACCACCTGCAAGATGATTGGTATCGGGCTTAAAAGGCACATCCAGCCATGTGGAATAGATAACATTCGCAGACCCCGGATCGCCTTTGGGACCAGTGGGGCCTGTTGGGCCGGTTGGCCCTGTGGGGCCTGTGGCACCAGTTGCTCCCGTGGCACCATTAGCGCCGTTTGCACCTGCAGGCCCATCGGAGCCCTCTTTACCACAGGAAACCATAAACACAACGAAAAAAAGCCCTGACAACAGAGCTAACGGAGAAATCAACTTACGTCTTTTCATATCTGAGTTAGTGTTAGCGGCATGGAGGGTTAGGTACTCCAGGCCCGATTCTGATTTAAGGGCACTAAAATACAAATTCTTATCTGAACGCTATATGATACGGCTTTTGCACTGCCGCATCGCAAAGGCTCATGAATGCTTAGGGTGTAAAAAACAAAGAGACAGCCCCATTCATGAGACTGCCTCTTTGTTTTATCTATGGATATTATCTGAACATTCTGGTAAGATCGCTCAGGTCAACATCCCCGTCACCATCTTTATCCAAACCCATTTTAACACCAATGCCGCTAAGCGTAGCAGCAACATTGCCATTACCCAGCTGCTGTATCAGCTGCTGAATATTAAAGCCACCCGCCTGGCCAGCCTGACCACGCAGCATGCTTAAAATAGACGGTATCAAAGTAGCAGCAATCCCACCAGCGGCGGCAGGATTAATACCAAACTTCTGCATAATGTTCGTAGCAAAATTACTTTCCATCTGCTGTGCAGCGGGGTGTCCGGGCGTTTGCAGCACTTCTGCCGCTTCATCGCTACGGCCATCTGCAGCCAGGTTGCCCAGGGTTTGGGAAATTACGTTTTTAGCTTCGCCAATAACGCCCTCATTGTGTTCGTTTGGTACGGCCGGGTTATCCACCACAGACTGCTGACTTACCTGTTGTATCAGCTGTGTTATTTGTTCCCACATAAGAAAAACATTTGTATAAAAGTACAGGAATTAGCGATGCTGCATTGCGCATAAACGACTGCACTTATATTATTCAGTGGCAATAATTTTAATTTCCACCAATTGTCCTGGTAAGGCAAGCCCGGTTACCCCTACCATAGTACTAGCTACCAATTTAGGGTCAGTATAATATTCTGTTTTAAAGTTTTTTCTTGCTTCAAATGCAGTGCTCATATCCATTGTATAAATAACCTCTTCCACAACGTTATCCATTGTCATCCCAAATCGCGATAGTAATTCTTTAATATTCGCGTAAGTCTGCTTCATCTGGGCATCCATTCCCTCCGGCAATTCTCCTTTTTCGTTGTGACCAAGCTGACCGGAAATCCACACAGTATTTCCTTTCTTTATTGCTTGCGCATATCCATAAATATCCTCCCAGGGCATTCCGAAACCTTCTCCTTTCTTGTTTTGCTGTGACATTTTTAATAAATGTTATTTTGTTTGGCAAATTTCAAATGCGGTATCCCACCGCATTTAACTGGTTAATAAATCAGATTAGTGATCTCCCCGATCAAAATCATACATTAAAGAAATCAACTTTAACGCCAGGCAATTAAAACACTGATTATAAATAATTTACAAAAAAACAAAACCGCTTCGCGATACGACATTTCGTAATTCTGATTAAAGAGTTTCACTTTTACAGAATAAGGTATCCGAATAAAAAGGGGCTGTATCATACTTACGATACAACCCCTATCCGAAACAAAACCAAACCCTGTTTTACAAGTTTATTTTACCAGCCAGCTGTGTGGTTCTGGAAGAACTGCCAACCATAATATCAAACACACCTGGTTCTAACACCCATGCGTTTTTGTTATCATCATAATAGCTGAAAGCATCTTCTTTCAATGCAATAGTTACCTTCTTTTCCTCACCTGGCTGTAAGGCTATTTTCTGAAAGCCTTTCAACTCTTTATACGGGCGGGGTAATGCAGATACTTCCTGGCGCACATAAAGCTGTGCAACTTCTGCCCCGGCTACTTTACCGGTGTTTTTAACCGTGAAGCTTACGGTAGCACCTTTACCGCTTTTGGTAACGGTAAGGTTACCAAAGGCAAAACTGGTGTAAGATAAACCATGGCCAAAGGCAAACTGTGGCTCTACCTGCTTCGTATCAAAATAGCGGTAGCCTACGTAAATATCATCAGTATAATACATATTAATGCTATCCTTTGCATACATACCCAGTTTTTCAGCAGGGCCATCTTCCAGCTTTTTAGGAAAGGTCATAGGCAGTTTACCAGAAGGGTTTACCTGCCCTAACAGAATTTTTGCCAGCGCAGTGCCGCCTTCTGTACCCGGATACCAGGCTTGTACTATAGCGGGTGTACCAGCAGCCCACTGCGATACATCAATGGCACCACCACCCATTAATACCACCACGGTTTTTGGGTTGGCCTCCAGTACTGCCTTAATCAGTTCATCCTGTCCAAAAGGCATTTTCATATCGGGCTTATCTACATCTTCCGCATCATAAGCATTATCTGCCCACACATTGTAATCATACCCATGGGTCCACCCACCTACCACAATAGCCACATCCGCTTTGCGTGCAGCTTCTGCGGCCTCCTGTATCAGGGCTGCATCTGCCTGGGCGCCACGGTATATATTGTATCCTTTGCTGTAAGTAATATTCAGCTGGTTCCCTGCCACATTTTTCAGGCCCTGTAAAGGTGTTATTTCATAAAATGCCCTTACCTGCGAGCTGCCACCGCCCATACTTTGTTTACGGTCGGCATTATAACCAATTACTGCTACAGATTTTACGGCATTGGTAAGTGGTAATGTTTTGTTGTCGTTCTTCAATAATACAATACCTTCTTCTGCAATTTTTTCCGCAGTCTGCTGATGTGCTTTAGTGTTATACGCGCCTTTTTTACGCTGTCCGTCAACTACATTGGTTTTGTACATCACATATAAAATGCGGCGCACTTTTTCATCAATTACCGTTTCAGCCACCCTGCCACTTTTTACCAGGGCCACTACGGTATCGCCTAAAAAGAACTTTGTATAATCCGGTTTAGGCAGCATGCTTAAATCAGTACCCATTTCCAGGTCACAACCATAATACAATGCTTCCACCGTATTATGTACCGCACCCCAGTCGCTCATCACCAGCCCTTTAAAACCCCATTCTTTTTTCAGCACCTGGTTTATCAGATAATCGTTATGCGTGCAATACTGGCCGCGGAATTTATTATAAGCCCCCATCAATGTGTTTACGCCTCCTTCCTGAACAGCGGCTTTAAAACCGGGCAGGTATATTTCGCGCAGCGCACGCTCGCTCATCAGCACATTTACAAAGTTTCTGCGTGTTTCTATGCTGTTGGCCGCATAGTGTTTTACGCAGGCAGATACCCCCTGATCCTGTACCCCTTTTATATATCCTACCACAAGCCTGGATACCAGATAAGGATCCTCGCTCTGGTATTCAAAATTGCGGCCGTTTAAAGGTGAACGGATGATGTTAATACCCGGGCCCAGAATAACGTCTTTACCCCTATAAGCCGCTTCACTGCCCAGCACACTACCAAAGTCATAACCCAGTTGCGGGTTCCAGGTAGCAGCCAGGCAAACACCCACTGGCAAATAGGTTCCGGAATCGGCCGAGGGAGTGGCATCGCCCCAGTAACGGCCCTGCTCACGGCGCACGCCGTGTGGCCCGTCAGACATTACCAGTTCACGTATACCCAGGCGGGATACACCCGGCGAAGTAAAACCTGAATTGGCGTGAATCATGGCTACCTTTTCTTCAAGGGTCAGCTTCTTTAATGTATTAGCAACTTTTGCGTTGATAGCAGCCTCGCCAGAGGTTTGCGCACCGGCGGCAGTAACTACCAGCGAGGCAACCAGTGCAGGCAATAACCGGATGGTTCTGTAGAACATGGATCTGTGTTTAGTAATATGGCAAAAAAATGAGGTATGGCGTTCCGCATTCACAAACACACCATACCTCTGCATAAAATTAATAAAGATCATTCTGTTTTAAACCAGCAGTTTTTACATCCTGATCGGGAATAGGCAACAACTCGTGTTTACCTTTTCTAAAGCCCAGCGCTTTCAGTTCCTGATCGGCCAGATCCCACCGTACCAGATCAATAAAGCGGAAGCCCTCAAAAGCCAGTTCCAGTTGACGTTCTGTAACGATGGCGCTGAACAGTGCCGGACCCGAAGGTGTAATAGAACCCAGGCCAGACCGGTTTCTCACTCTATTCAGATAAGTTTGGCTGGTGCCTTCAGCCCCGGCGCGGTATTGCGCTTCTGCCGCCATCAGCAGCACATCGGCATAACGGATCAGCCGCCAGTTGGTGCCGTAATTTAATTCGGGAATAGCGCTACCGGAAGAATTGGCCTGATTGGAAAAGGAGCCGTATTTGCGCTGAAAATAGCCTTCATAATCATACGCATCCGGCGCAGTCCAGTTACCCCCCGCTGCTTTCAGTTCTGTGGTAGACATAACGCTGGCTACTCTTCTGAAAGAATCGTTGGCAGCTTTATAGGCATCATATAGTTTTTTCTTAGGCAGATTAAAACCCCAGCCAGAAAGCAGGGAATCGCCGGGCGCTTTGGTATAATAATCGGCACGTGGCCCCATCAGCTGAATATGAATATTACTTTCCGGACGGGCACCCCAGGGAAAGTTACCCCAGTCATACGCCTGTGCCCCATCGTACGATAGCTCAAAAAGAGATTCTATTCCAAACTCGCCCGCTTTGGAAAATACACTGGCAACAGAGGGTGCCAGATCATACTCCTTAGAGTTTATCACCAGTTCAAACTGTGCAGCCGCTTCTGTCCATTTTTTCTGGTACAGATAAGCTTTACCCAACACCGCCTGTGCCATGCCTTTGGAAGCACGGAAACGGTCGCCGGCAGCATATCCGCTTTTTACAGGTAATACGGGTATTGCTTCCTGTAAATCTTTTACAATCTGTGCGTACACAAGGTCTTTTGCTGAACGGGTTACTTTGGTATACTCAGCCGGTGCTATATCGGTTAATACCAGCGGCACATCTCCCCACAGAGAAACCAGATCCAGATAATTATAAGCACGTAATGTTTTGGCTTCCGCAATCAACCTTTTCCGCAGGTCGTTATCCGGTGTAACCTTGGCAATTACTTTGTTAGCCCGGTAAATGGTGTAATAACACATACGCCAGGTCCAGTACACCTTTTCATTCTGGCTGTCGTGCCTGAATTTATCCAGATCCTGATAGCCGGGCTGATCGCCAGGCCCCGAACCGGCAGCATTACTTTCATCACTCAGCATCAGCTTTACCATATACAGGCTACCCCATACGGTATTGTAATCCGTCTGCATCATATCATACACACCGGTAGTGGCCTGTATGGCATCTGCATCAGTTTTGTAAAACTCATCTTCAGGTAATATGCCGTTCACCGGCTGTTCCAGAAATTTGTTGCAACCAGCTGCGGCAACCAACGCAGAAAATCCGGCAGCTACCATCGCTTTCTTTATAATTAAGTTTTTCATTTCTCTTTGTTTAAAAAATTTCAATTAAAAGCTTAATGTAAGGCCCACCATTGCTTTTCTGGGAATAGGATATACACCTCTGTCAATACCCAGGCTGTTGTTATCATTACTGCCTGCTTCGGGGTCCAGACCCGGATAATTGGTAAAGGTGAAAAAGTCATCCAGTGAAACATAAATGCGCACATTGTGAATAGAAGCACGGTCTGCCAGCGACTTTGGCAGGGTATAGCCCAGCTGCAACTGACGCACGCGGGCATAGGAACCTTTGAAAACCATTTTGTCGCTGTTGTACACGTATACACTGCTGGTGTTAGGTGCAAACCAGGTATTGGTGCTGCCCTCTCCTGTCCAGCGCCTGTCGTAAAAAAATACCGGCTTGTTGGCAGTAGGGCGGTCTGTACGGTTAAAGCCCATCAGAATATCATTGCCATGCTGGCCCTGTAAAAAGGCAATTACATCAAAGCCTTTATACGCCAGGTTTACACGAAAACCATATACAAATTTTGGAAGCGGGCTGCCCATATAAGTCTGGTCTGCAGGGCTTATCTGCTTATCGCCGTTATAATCCAGCACAATCGGCTCTCCGGGTTTGGGCGTATAACCTGTAATACCGGTTTTATTCAGGTAATCATTAATCTGTGCCTGATTCTGGAATGTACCGTCTGTTTTATAACCATTAAAGAACCATATCGGATAACCAGGCTTAAATATAGAAGCAGTCCAGCCCGTACCTACACCGGCACCATTAATCTGGTTTACAAAACGGTTAATAGATAATACTTCATTATGAATGGTAGACAGGTTACCACCTACTTCGTAGCGGAAGCCATTGTTGCGGCCGCCTTTGTAGCTTACATCAAACTCCCAGCCTCTGTTCAGCACATCTCCACTGTTTACCAGGTTCAGCGTATTACCGGCAAACAACGGGGTAATGCCGCCACCAGGTGTAATCAGGTTCTTGGTTTTCTTGTTATAGTAATCTACTGTAACGTTCAGCTTATTGTCCAGAAAAGCCAGGTCCAGTCCAAAGTCAGCCTGCTGACTTATTTCCCAGGTAAGATCCGGGTTTGGCAGGTTGGTAGGTGCTGCACCAATCAAATAAGTACCCAAAGCATTGGCGTAGCCGGGAGGCGATGTGGAAATAGAATTCTGCCATTTTCCAGGACCTACGTTTAAACTGCTGCCATTACGGCCCCAGCTGGCACGCAGCTTGGCGTAACTAACCACATCAGCTATACCTCCATAAAAACTTTCGTTAGATATTACCCAACCCGCAGAAAAGAACGGGAAGGTGGCCCATTTATGGCCGGCTGCAAAGTCAGAAGAAGCATCTCTTCTTACCAGTGCCTGTAACAGATACCTGCCCCTGTAATCATAACTTACCCTGCCATAAAAAGAAGCCTGGGTAGTAATGGTAGCACTGCTTCCGATTCTGTCCTGTACATCCGGCGCATTATCACCATAAGAAAAGCCATCTGTTTCGCGGAACAGGCCGGAGTAAGAACCGCCTACATAATTCCAGGTTACCTTGCGCATACTTGTACCACCCAGCAGGCTTACGTTGTGGTTGCCAAACTTACGGGTATAGGTAGCAAAGTTTTCCCACTGCCAGGTAAACCAGTTATCCTGCTTATCGGCACCACCGGCCAGTGTATTCAACTTTTCGGTAGAAAACCAGAAAGTAGGCGTCCAGCTGTGCTGCTTCTGAAAAGCGGCATCAATACCATAGCGGGAGGTAAACACCAGGTCTTTCACAGGCTCAATATTTACATAAACATTACCCACTACCTTATTCTGGGTAACACTACTATGTGTATTCTGCAGCATCGCCAAAGGGTTACCGTATTCACCGAAAATATAATCAGAAAGACCATAATAACGGCCGGAAGGATCTTTTATCAAGGTATTGCCTGCGGCCAGTGCATCCAGACCGCGCTGATTAGGAGCACCAGGATACACAACAGGTGTAAGCGGATCAAGCACAATAGCACTGCTTAACACAGAGCCAAACTCATCATCTTCCGCAATACCGTTTCTTTTAAAGTTGGCGTAAGAAAGTCGTTCACCAATGGTAAGCCAGGGCTTTACCTTGTTTTCTGTATTTACCCTTACCGTGTAACGGTCAAAGCGTGCTTTGTCGCCCCCTATAATACCATTCTGCGTAAAATAGGTACCATCAATCAGGTAAGTACTTTTATCTGAACCACCGCTAAAACCCAGTGTATGTCGCATCAGCGGTGCATTCTTAAACACTTCATCCATCCAGCGGGTACCTTCGCCTGCGGCAGCGGCCGCCGCCGCTGTAGGGGCGCCTGATGTACCGGCAGCAGTCAGGTACTCCTGATATTGCTTCGCATTCATCATCTCCATTCTTTTACCTACCGACTGGCGGGCATACTGCATGTTATAAGTAACTTCAGAAGAATTCTTTTTACCGGTTTTGGTAGTAATGATAATTACGCCATTGGCACCATCCATACCATAAATAGCGGCAGAGGCATCTTTCAGCACATCTACGCTGGCAATTTCAGAGGGGTCAAGATATTCAATACCACCAGCCCTTACCCCATCAATAATATACAGCGGATCGCCGGAGCCATTGGTACCTACGCCACGGATATTAATTTTAATAGCACTACCTGGTGAGCCGGAAGCAGGCACCACTGCCACACCCGGCGTTCTGCCCTGCAAAGCCTGATCTATACGGCCGGCAGAAGTGGTGGCAATTACATCTGATTTTACAGAAGATACTGCTGCTGTTACACTGCTTCTGCGCTGAGAACCATAACCAATTACCACAATCTCATCCAGGCCAGCTACCGCATCTTTCAGGGTTACAGCAAATTCAGCTTTTCCCTGTAAGGCATATTCTATCATCTGGTAGTTCAGGGCCTTCACCTCAAGCACCGCCGTAGCTGCATCATTCACGTTCAGGCTTACCCAGCCCTCCGCATTGGTAACAGCACCATTTGCCGTACCCTTCTCTACCACAGAAACACCCTGTACAGGTTGTCCCTTGCTATCCAGTATACGGCCCTTCACCTTATCTTTTCTGGATTCGGCAGACATAATTACAATTACATGCTCGTCTATAATTTTATACGACAGCGATGTGTTAGCCAGTATCTTATCCAGTACTTTGCTTATCTGCTCGTCTTTAATATCCAGATCAATTACCCTATCGGCAGGTAACGATTCGTTGTTAAATAAAAAGCGATAATCTGTTTTTTGTTCTATTTCCAGTAACACCTTATTCAGCGGCATTTTTTTTACCTTAAGGCTTACGGTGTTCTGGGAGTGGAGTTTAGCAGACGCATTTAAACAAAAAACCAGTGTTAGTAATACAGTCAACTTCATAAGCACAGTTATTTTCCACAACATGCTTTTCCTGGAAAAAGCACATTCCAGTTCATTTTTTTTCATAATTTAGTTTTGATTACGGTTTAGACAATAGAGGTCACATCCCTCCTTCCAAAAAGAGCGTGGCCTTTATAAACTGTTTTCAAAACGGGGAATGTTGACGCATTTCCCGTTTCTGTTTGCATAGTGTTATAACTACGTAGAGGTACTCATAGCAATCGTTTGTGGTTTTATAGAATAATCAATATGGCGTATCAGAAAAGCTTATTCAATCACAATAGTGTTTTTATTCTTGTCCAGAGTGTAATGAAAGGGATAGGATAGCTTCAATATTTCAAGCGCTTCACTTACTGTTTCATGATAAAAAGAACCGGTAAAATGCTTTTGCAATAAAGCACTGTCTTTACAGTTAAAGCTTACATTATACCAACGCTCCATATCCTTCGCCAGCTCTTCAAAGCTTTTGTTCCGGAATATCAGTTTGTTTTTTATCCAGGCAGTTTCGGGTATAGTACTGTCAGCAGGCGACTGGCCGGTTACTTTAGAAAAAGAAATCAGTGGTTCTTCCTGGCTGCGTAACGGCGCCTGTGTAACGGCAATCTCTGGCTTTTCCTGTATTTCTGTTTTCAGCATTTCGCCGTTCATTACAGAAATTTTTTCGTTGGGCTTCAGGTACAACCTGTCAGAAGGCCTGCCTTTAAAAGACACTTCTATCAACCCCCTTATCAGCGCGGCTTCTGTGCGTTTATCGTCAGGATAAGCTCTTACATTAAAAGCAGTACCCAGCACTTTTATGTCCAGTTCGTTGGCGTGGATGATAAACGGATGTTCCGCATCTTTGGCTACATCAAAAAAAGCTTCCCCTGATAAATGTATCTCGCGCAGTTCTTTGCCGTAAGCATCGTTATATATCAGCTGGCTGCCGCTATTCAGCCATACCTGCGTTCCATCAGGCAATTCTATTTTAGACTTTGATCCGTTTTTGGTAGAAACAATATTCTGCTTGGGTGCAGCCGGGCAATGATAATAATTCCATAACCATATGCTGCCTGTTACTACTGCTGTTAAACAGGCGGCAGCAGCGGTATACAGTACCAGCTTACGTACTATACCAGAACGTTTGCGAGGTAACACTTCCGGCACCGCTGTTTCAAAAAGCCGGTTGCTTAATGCATTCCAACGTTCTGTTACATATTCTTCCTGTACATATGCATTTTCCAGCGGTATGTTCCATATAGCATCTACCTTGTCCAGTGTTTGCTGCGCATCAGCATCTGCCTTCAACAAAGCATTCAGCTCTATCAGTTCCGAAGGGGATATTTCTCCGGCTTTTTTTTTGGCAATAAGCGCTGCTAAATGGTTTTGCGTCATATAAAACTACCTGCTATAACATAAGGCAGTTTTTTTAAGCGCTTCCCCCAAAAGAATGTGAATATTTTTTGAAATTATTTTTTACTGGCGGCGTAAACGGGTAATGGGCAGCAGGTGGGCAGACTGGACAGCGAGTTTTTGCAACGCAATAGTCATCTGATTTTCAACTGTTTTGGCTGTAATATTCAGTAACTCCGCTACCTCTTTATAACGCAGGCCTTCTTCTTTTACCAGGCGAAAAATAAGGCGACATTTGGGCGGCAGGGAGTTAATCATATGCTCAATTTCGCGCAAAACCTGTTCAGAAATCATCAGATCTTCCGGTGTACGGTTAAAATGCAGCGCTTCTTCTTCCAGGTCATCAATGGAAAAACTAAAACCTTTACGCCTGTTCTTTTCCAGGCAATTAATTGCCCCGTGTTTGGCAGCCACGTACAAATAATAATTAAGATTCTTAATGGCGGGCAACATTTTACGGTTCTCCCACAGTTTTACAAACACGTCTTCCACCACTTCCTCTGCCAGCATTCTGTTCTTCATATAAGATTCTGCAAAGGACAGTAAGCCTGGAAAGAAATGCCGGAACAACTCCTGAAACGCAGACTGATCGTCGTTTTCAGCTACGTTAACGGCAGCCCTTGTCAGTTTTTCGGATAGCATGTGCATGACGTGAAGAAATGGCAATAATCGTTTAATGGCACTACCAAATTAAAAAGAAAAAGAGAATAGCGAAATATTTTTTCAGATATGCACTAATAAAGATTGTTGCAAAACCGTTTTTAAACAGGTGTTCCACTGACACTAATAAAAAGTTTCCTGATGGTTTTAAAACTGGTAACTGCATAAAAAACAATGGCCACAGAAAAATCTGCGGCCATGAAGAAACTGTTTTTCTTTATACTACTCAAATAAACCATCCGGCACTTTCCCTTCCGCTGTAGGGAAAGAAATCTGAAGCGCCCTGGCTACAATAGGGGCAATATCACGCAGATTCATTTCTTGTATAACACCTCCGGCTTTTACGCCGGGGGCTACTACCAGAAAGCCCGTACGTATTTCTCTGAAATCAGGAAAGTAACCATGGGTGCCGCCTTTACCTGGTTTAACAGCAGCCTCTTCCGGTTTACCACCAAAAGCAGCGTTCTGTTCTGCAGTAAGTGCCAGCACCACTTCAGGGTTAGCTTTTGCTTTATCCAGCTGCTTTCTGTCAATCATTCTTATATAACGCTTACTGCTATCTGGCAGGTTTGCCAATATCTTTTTTACAGCGTTCAACGTTTTATGGTCACCCGGCTGTTTCAGATATAGCCAGGCAGAACCGCCGGAATAATAAAACTGCGCTTTCCAGTCGCCATGTTCCCGGTCGTTCAGCAGCCCCGCCTGTTTCAGCCAGGCATTGGGGTTTACCGTGGTATGTACATCTACAAAACCATGGTCGCCGGTTACAATCAGCATAGAGCTATCCCATATACCTTTCTTCACCAGTGCTTCCCGTACAATAGCAACGGCTTCGTCTGCATCTGCAATAGCTTCCTTTACCATTTCGCCATTGCGGCCCTGCACATGCTCAGCATGGTCTACCGAAAACAGGTGCATGTTCATATAAGCAGGTGCATCTTTCTCAATAATCCAGGCAGCAATGCGTGCCGTGTTCTGGTCTTTACCAGCGCTTACTTTATCTCCGTTAAACACATCCTTCTTAACCGTTTCAATAAAACCGGCTGGTTTGGTATACGCATCCCGTACGGCCTCTCCCCTGCCACCAATATCCGGTATATTATAATCCACCGGCGCACCGGCAGATACCGGCCAGTACAGAGAAGCTACTTTCATGCCTCTGTTGTGCAACACACTCCATAAGGTAGGCACCTGAATAGAAGAGTCTTTCCAGTAATTCCCTTTTCCCTTACCGGTTTCATCATACAAATCGTTATAGTAAATACCATGCGTAGCAGGTTGCACACCGGTTACAATTGCTGTATGCGAAGGATAGGTCATGGAAGGGAACACACTGTTTACCCCTTTTGCATGTGTACCCTCCTGCATCATAGCGCGTAAATGGGGAGTATTCCAACCTGGCTCCAGATAAAAATCGGGTCGAAAGCCATCTATGGTAATTAATACCACATGCTTTATCTTTTGCTGGGCAAATACCGCAGGTACACATAACCATGTACATGCGGCAATGAGTAAATGCTTCATATTAATTCCAGTCGGGGTTTTGTCCAAGTTTCGGATTCAGTTGCAGATCAGCGTACGGAATCGGATAAATATATTTATAATCAGCCCACTCACGCACACCGTTATTCAACCACAACAGTTCACCGGAAGTGCCGTTGGTTAAACGTTGCGGATCGGCCGAAACGTTGATGTAAGTAATGGTTTTATCCTGGTTGGCAGGCGCAGTAGTGTAAAAATACACATCCATTTTGCCATCTCCATTCAAATCCATCGGCGTATCCAGGGCAGGTATATACATACCATTCCAGGTTTGCTTCAGCAGTTCGCCATGCTTCCAGCGTATCAGGTCAGCAAAACGAAAACCTTCCAGCGTAAGCTCAATACCCCGCTCCCTTCTTATTTCCATAATTACCGGGTTGGTAATATCCGTATAATAATTCTCTTTCAGGTAGGTATCCACTACCGTAGGTAACGCGTTCAAACCACCCGTAATACCAGCCCGGCTGCGCAGCGCGCCTATGGTTGTCGTCCAGTCACTGGCAGTAATTACCCCCAGCTCTGCCTGCGCTTCTGCATAGTTCAGCAGCATTTCGGCATAACGCATCAGCGCCACGGAGTTAATGTTTAAAGCACCCGCATCGTAATACATATCGTCCAAACACCATTTAATAGGCTGGTAGCCGGTATAAGTATAAGAAAACACTGGCGGCGCAGCAACGGCAGTACCGCTGTTAATACGCTTGTAATCGCCGGTTCTGATGGTTTGCTGCAAACGCAGGTCACGGCCCTTCACTTCATCCACAAATACCTTTGTTTTATATCCGGCCTCGCTGGTAAACGGCGTTCCATCCAGTTTCAGATAAGTATTAATAAACGTACGGGTAAAGCTGAAACGCGGGCCGTAAGTGGCGCTGGTAAAATACCAGTTAGCATCGTTGTATTTAGCCAGTGAAGTGCTGGTAACGTTTGCCAGCATTATTTCTGCCGCAACAGGTGCAGTGCTTATAAACAGGTTTCTGTAACTCATATTACCGGCTGAGGTATTGAGCGAGAACCTGCCGCTTTCCATTACCTGCTTTGCCGCATCTGCCGCTGCCTGTAAAAATTTAGTAGCGGTAGACTGCAGTTCCCACTTAGTCTGGTACTTACGGAAAGTGCCTTCAAACAAACAGATGCGCGATTTATAACCCAGCACCACCCATTTGGTAATCAGGCTGCGGGTTTGATCGTCTGTTACCGTAAGGTGCGATGCTGCATAATCCAGATCGGCCACTACAGAATCCATGATAAGCGTACGCGGGTCGCGGCCTTTATACAAAGCGCTGTCGTTTACGGCCAACGGGGTGTTGTACCAGGGTACATTACCAAAGCGCTTTACTTTTTCAAAGTAGAAGTAGGCACGAAAAAAACGGGCCAGTCCTATGTAATTTTCTCTAACCGCCTGCGAAACAGCGGGGTTGTTACAGTTTACAATAAAGTAGTTGATATTACGCAGGTCTGTCCATGTCCAGCCCGTACTCTGGCGGGAAGAAAAGGAGCCGGGGTACAGATAATCCGGCACAGAGGTAACCGCACCATAATCAGACAAATTACAGTCTGTCCGGAATGGGGTATTAATATCGGGCAGCATGTTGTAAAAGGAATTGGTATACAACTTTAAACCATCCTCACTGCCAAACACGGCATTTTTATCGGCAGTGCTTACAGGCGTCTGCTCCAGGTTTTTAGTACAGGCAGTAAACAGCAACCCTGCAAGGGCTACCAGTAAAGCCGGCTGTTTTATAGTAATGCGCATAAACTGTTTTTACTGTTGAATCAATTAAAAGGTAACAGACATACCAATGGATACACTTTTCAGAATAGGATAGTTATTACCGTTACCGCTGTTGGAAGTGGTAAGAATAGCATCTGATTTACCAATACCTTCCACATCCATTGCTTTGGTATGTTTATACAGCGGTGATACAGAGAAAAGATTTTCACCAGATACATAAATACGTGCGGCATTCAGGTGCGCTTTGGAAATAAGGCTGTGCGGCAGGTTATAACCAATCTGTGCATTCTTCAGCCGCAGATAGCGTACATTCTGAATGTACTTAGACTGGGCATTCCATAATTCGCCCGAACCGTTCTGCGCCACATATCCCCTGTAACGCGGAAAGTAAGCATTAGGGTTACTTTCCGACCAGATATTATCAATCTGTGAATGAAACAGGTACTGGTAAGGTCTGTTATACTGGCCCCAGAAAATAGCAGCTTCTGAACCGGGCCACCAATCCTGCCTGCCCACACCCTGAAAAAACAGATTTACAAAAAAGCCACTGTATTCACCACCCAGGGTAACACCATAGGAATAACGTGGAGTGGAGTTACCTATAATGGTTCTGTCACCCGGCTTGTAAATCGTATTGTCGCCATTGTTAACTACACCGTTGCCATCCAGATCTTTAAACTTCAGATCGCCCGGCAGCCAGTTACCGCCGTTAGAAGGTTTAAACAGCGGCTGAAACGCTTTGGCTTTGGTAAGATCATCTTTACTGGTCCAGTACCCATCATTCACATAACCCCATATTTCACCCAGCTTCTGGCCCGCGTAATAATAGTCAGAACTTAATGATCCGGTAGCGTTGTTAAACTTATCAACCGTAGCCGTATAATCGCTCACCCATGCACCAACGTTATAATGGAAGGGTTTACCTGCAACAGTAAACTCATCTTTCCAGGCAATAGAAACCTCCCAGCCTTTGGTGGTCATATCTGCATAGTTACCCTTGGGTACGGTAGCACCAAATACAGCCGGCAGTGTTTGCCCTACGGTAAACATATCTTTGGTTTTACGTTGATAAATATCACCGGTAAACGTAAGGCGGCTGCTCAGGAATACAAGGTCTAAACCCAGATCGGCAGTGGTGGCTGTTTCCCAGGTAAGCCCATCGGGCAGTACACCCGGCACAGAAGTAGTCTGTGGCAGTACTCCATTTAATACACGGCCCGACTGGGCAATGCTGAATTTATCCTGATAAGCATAGGCGGCTATATTACCGTTACCCAGCGAACCATAAGAACCTCTTATTTTAACATCAGATACTATACGGGGCGATACATGCCAGAAGTTTTCTTTCGATACCCGCCATCCTGCAGAAGCAGAGGGGAAAAAGCCATAGCGCTGATTGGAAGGGAACTTGGAAGAACCATCATAGCGGCCATTCACCTCCAGCAGGTAACGATCTTTAAACGCATAGTTTAAGCGGTAAAAACCACCCAGTATAGCCCACTTCTCGTACCCACCGGCTGTAGAAAAGCTTTGCCCCAACGCCAGGTTAAGATCGGTAGCGCCGCTGTAGATTAAACCGTTGCGGGTGGTTTTGTAACCATTGTAAACACTCTGCTCGTAGTTATAACCCGCCAACGCTTTAAAATAATGATCGTGGCCAAAGTTGTTTTCATACTCCGCATAAATGTTGGTGGCCAGGTAATTGGTCTGATCTCTCGAAACCGTAATATCATTATAGCTGGTACCCACATAAGCAATTACACCTGGTGTAACGCTGTACGGCACGGGTACACGTATCTGCGTTTGGTTAGCGCTGGTGTTCTGAAAAGTAAGATCACCTTTTACACGCAGGTTATTCTTAAACACTTTGGCTACAAAACCAGCCGTGTTTTTAATTACCTGATCGGTAAGGTTAACGCCGTTTTTGCCATATACAAAATCACCTACCGTATAAGCAGCTGAAAAAGTAAGGGTGCCATCGGGGTTAAACAGCATGGAAGAAGGGTGCCCTTCTGCGCCCATGTTAGCCCAGATGCTGCCACCCTCACCCACGTTCAGCGGGTTGTGGTAAAAACGGCTGGTGAACTGTGTGGTATTATATATCTGTAACCAGGGAGCTACCTGAATAGTTCCTTTAGCCATGAGGTTATACATATGATAGTCATCGCTGTTATAACGGAACAAACCATTCTGATTGTAATAGCGGCCGGTTACATAAAAGCTGGTTTTGCCGCTGCTGCCAGATACAGACAAATTCTGATCTACCGCGCCCAGTTTCTTTTTATACAACAGATCAAACCAGTTGGTATTGCCATAGTATACATAGTTGCCGTTGGCACCAATTTCTGTTTTAGGCAGGGAGGGATCTGCATCGCGGCGTTTATACTCTTCCAGATAAGCGGCAGAAAACGTTTGTGTTTTGTTGATATTTTGTGCGGTTTGCGAATAATCGTTCCAGCCACTCCAGGCCTCACTGAAATATTTGGCATACGTGTATCCGTTTGAAACAATATCCGGCACTACGGTAGGCTGTTTGCTGGCATAGTTGGCAGAATAGGTAATGGAAACTTTATCTTTTCCGGGTGTTTTAGTGGTAATAAGCACCACACCATAGGCAGCTCTTGCACCATAGATGGCAGCAGAAGAGGCATCTTTCAGCACGGTTACCGAAGCAATATCGTTGGGGTTTAACAAACTGGGATCGCCCTGTACCCCATCAATCAGCACCAGCGCATTACCACCCTGGCCAATAGAAGTGTTACCCCGTACGTTAAACACCGGGCTCTGAATAGGCTTACCATCACCCATTACCAGGTTCAGGTTAGGAATTACGCCCTGCAAACCCTGGCTGGCGTTAGATAAGGTACGGTTATCCAGCACATCGCCTTTTACCTGCGCCACTGCACCGGTAAGGTTTTCGCGCTTTTGGGTACCATACCCCACCACCACCACATCGGTAAGGTTACCGGCCTGGGTGTTAAGCTTTAAAGTAAGCAGCACAGTAGCATCGGGTTTTAACTGATAACCACCCAGCGACTGCTGCTCGTAACCAATAGCAGATACGCTGAAGGAATAAGGCCCGCCTGCCGGTAGTTTTTTAAAGTTAAACACGCCCATACTGTCGCTTACAGCACCGGCAACAAATTGTGTTTTTGTATTTTTTAAAGAAATAGTAGCGCCCGGCAAAGGATCGCCCTTTTCGTTGCGTACCACGCCGGATACGCTGCTGCTCTGCTGGGCAAACAGTATTGCCGGCAGCGATAAAAAAACCGCCAGCCACAGCATCAGCTGGCGTTTCAGTAGTCTTCTGTGCATCATATGTATGTAGTATATAGTTCAGGCAATAGAAGTCCGCCCGCTGCTTTTACAGCGTTTTTACACTTCTGTTCTTGTCTTTTAACGGGATTTTCCGGTGATGATATAAGTATTGCCCTTATGTTGAATCTGCAGCTCTTTCAAAAGGACTATATTATTCAGTATCGTTTCTATTGAATCTGTTTTTTCAAAACTTCCTATAAAATACACGTTTTTCAAATCTGCTCCTTTATAATCAATCTGTACACTATACAACTGTTCCAGCGTTGCAAACACATCTTTTAAAGGCTGGTTGCGGAAGCTATAACCACTTCCGGTAATGTTTACGGGCGAAAGATCAATGGTATCTTCTTCCATCAGTTGTTGCCTGTGATTTACTTTATCTGCCGGCGTTTTTAACAGCTTTGCTATGCTGCTGCTTTTGTTAAACACCAGCGACTGGCCCGGCTTCAGGTATACCGGTTGTTGCCACTCTCCTGTTGGCGTTACCGGCTTTACCATTACCTTTCCTTCATACAGCGTTACCGTAATACTCATACTGTCTTCCTTTACATTAAACTCAGTACCCAGCACTGTAGTAGCCACGTTACCCGCATATACTGTAAAAGCACGCAACCTGTTGCCCGCTACCTTGTAGCGTATATTACCACACATGTGCACTTCACGTACACTCTCATCTGCCTGCCGCTGAAAACGTATTACCGCTCCGGGCTGTAACTGTGCCACTGCATCTTCCTGCAAACGCAACTGCATTACACGGCCGTAAGTGTTGGTTCGCAACTCCCACTTTTTTGGCTTTTGTGCAGCAGCGGCTGATAATGCTGCATGCTGTTGAGCCTGCTGTTGCTGCCATACTTTACCGCACACCACCATAAGTACTGCTGCCGCCGCGGCAATGCCCGCTGTGCGCAGCCAGCGCATGCGTACGGCGCGCACTACTGTGCTGCCGCGTATACCCTGTAACATACTTACATACTCTTCCGCAGTAAGCGGTTGCGGCGCCTCCTCCCACTCCTGTTCAAACCAGGCATCCAGCACGTGCGGATATTCATACAGATAATCTGATACTGCTGTGGCTTCTTCAGCTGTGCAGGTACGCTTAAAAAACCTTTCCAATAACTCCTCCGATATGTCCATCCGCTGCTTTGTCATGTAGTACATAAAGAGTACGCCGGTTGCGTACGTTTACCCCTGTTGGAAACAATTTGTTAACATAGTGCGCTATAACGCCTGTTCCAGCACCAGAAAAAGAAGAAAGGGAACAGAGAGTGTGGTGGTAGTACGCAGTTCGTTCAAAGCCTTGGTAATATGGTCTTCCACAGTTTTCACCGATATAGAAAGCAGAGCGGCTATTTCTTTGTTGGAGTACCCATTCAGCATTTTCAGCTGTAATATTTTTTTACGTGTTGGAGGCAGTTGTTTCAGGCTGGCCATAACATAGTCTTTTCCTTCAAACAAAGAACTGCTCATTTCAGCCATGGCTTCTGCTTTCTGCAGCATTGCCTCCTTCGGTTTGGCCGCCCGCGCCTCACCCCGTATATAATCAATAAGGGTATATTTAGCCATTACAAACAGCTGCTTGTCTATGGAATGAGAAAGAGAAAGCGTGTGGCGCGATTGCCATAGTTTAATATAGGTAAGCTGCGATAACTCTTTAGATAGTTCGCGGTTATTCTGTGTCCGTTTCATGAAAAAGCCAAACACTTTTCCGTGCAACTGATCAAAGACCATGGAAAATGCGTTTGAATCACCATTCTTAACAGCCTCAATAATCTCCATTGTGCATTGCATTTGAATTACGGATACAGCAGGGTACGTATTAGCAATTCAATGGCAAATAATCATTCAAAGGCCAAAACTACAACGGGTATTTATTTTGCCAGGATTAACAAATTGTAAAGGAAATAAAAACGGCCATCTCCAGGGGGAACAGAGATGGCCGTTACATAATTATCAGTGAAAACTTATGGACGCTGATAATTGCCAAACAACCCAATAAGCTTATCGGGGTAATCGGAAATAATACCATCTACACCATAGGTAGCCATCTGTTTCATATCTTCTTCTTTATTCACTGTCCAGGGCAACACGGTTACATGATTGGTATGTGCCGCTTTAACCAGCTCTGGCGTTACCAGCGAAAAATAAGGGCTGTAAGTAGTAGGGTAAAAGCCCAGTTTGTTAATCTGGGTTTCAAAACTATCCTGCCCATACACCAGCAGGGAGGTTTGCATAGCCGGATAGTGTTTATGTAAAATCTGCAGCGTGCGCACATCAAACGACTGAATAATCACCCTGTTTTGTATCCCCTTTTCCTTCAACACTTCCATCACCAGCTTTACAAACTCGTCTGGCGCCGGATGAAATACGTTGTCGTACTGCGGCATACACTTGGTTTCCATATTATAACATACCGGCTTCAGGTGGTTGGCTTTTACGTACGCCTCCACACTATCTATCAGTTCTGACAGCAAAGGCTTATACGTTTTTACATGCGCCTGCTGCTGATGAACCGGGTGCGGTTTAACACCTGCCTGATAGCTGCGTACGCTATCGTAAGGCATTTTATAAATGGCAAGCCCCTTTTCCTCTTCCTTGCTAATGGGCGAGCCATCTGGTTTCAGCATAATATCGGCACTCATATACGGGTCGTGCGAAACCACTACTTTTTTGTCGGCCGTAATACTGCAATCCAGCTCCAGCGTTTTCACACCCAGCTTTACTGCGTTTAACATAGAAGCTACCGTATTCTCCGGCATCAGTCCGGTGCCTCCACGATGCGCCTGTACATCAATAGCCGGTTCTTTCATCAGGTGAATTCTATTGTTGTGGCGGCTGGATAAAGTGTCGCCACCAAGGGGTGCTGCCATAGCCACATTGCCAATGTAAGTAACAAGTGTTACAGGCAACAACATTTTTACTAATTGCGTGCTAGTATATATCATCGGTTTTGATTTATTCCTACCGTACAGACCTGATTGATCTGACAGCACAAATTGAGTAAATCCAGACAGATAATGATATTATCAAAGTGTTAAGCAACCTTCGTTACAAAACTTACCGGTTCTTATCCTTCGGTGATAGTTTATTCAGTTATTAAGCATTACCACCACCATCAATGGTTAAAGCGGCACCGTTTACAAAACCAGATTCTTCGCTGGCTACCCATGCCACCAGAGAAGCAATATCCGCTCCTTTACCATAGCGGGGAATAGCCATCTGATTCCGTTGAAAATCTGCGGCCGGACCATCAGCAGGATTCATATCTGTATCTGTAGAACCGGGCTGCACCAGATTCACGGTAATATTCCTTGGCCCCAGATCACGCGCCAATCCCTTTGTATACGCTGTAAGCGCAGATTTACTCATGGCATATAGGGTTATTCCTGCACCTGGCACCCTGTCTGCCAGGCAGCTACCTATATTTATAATCCGGCCTCCGTCAGGCATTTGCTTCAATACGGCCTGCGTGGTAAAAAACGGAGCCTGCACGTTTACAGTCATGATGTAGTTATAATCTTCCTGCGTATAGTCGGCATAAGGTTTGGATACTGCTACACCCGCATTGTTTACCAGTACGTGAATAGTACCAAAATGCGCGGCCGCTTTTTCTGTGGCTGCCACCATATCTGCCGCACTGGCTACATCGGCCTGTATAGCCAGCACCTGGCTACCTTTCTGCTCCAGCTCACTCACCAGCTGCTGCGCTTTTTCTGCACTTTTTACATAAGTAAACGCCACTGCCATTCCATCTGCTGCCAGTCTTCTTACTATAGCCGCTCCAATTCCGCGGCTTCCACCTGTTACCAGGGCTACCCTTTTGTTTACTGTTGACATCTTTTATTATTTATGCGTGCAAATTAATTTACCATCTTTGCTCCCGTATACCGGCACCTGATTGTAAGGTGCTTACAAAAAAGTAAGCTATGCGAAAGGAAACCTCTACCAATAGTTTGAACGAAAACACATTAAGCGATGTGTGTGCTACTGCTTATGCCCTCACTATTCTGGGAGGCCGCTGGAAGCCCACTATACTGCACATATTACTGAATGGAAAACAACGGTTTAGCGAGCTGCGCAAGCTGATGCCGCTGGTATCGGAACGTATGCTGTCGCAACAGTTGAAAGAGCTGGAAAAAGATGGGCTGATAAAAAGAGAAGTATATGCGGAAGTTCCCCCGCGGGTAGAGTATTCTTTAACAGAAGATGGACTGGAGCTGCAGCCTATGCTGCAATGCATTTCGCGCTGGGGTGCCTGGCATAAACGGAAGTATACCGGAAAAGAAATGGCAGAGGGGGCCTGCGTAGTGCAGTAGCAGCTTCGCACTAATGCGAAACTGCTTTTAAGCCTACCACCGAACCGATAAGGGTGATAATAAAAAACACACGCCAGAAGTGTACCGGTTCTTTAAACACAAGAATACCTACCAACGCCGTACCAACGGCACCAATGCCCGTCCACACTGCATACGCCGTTCCTATAGGCAGCTGCTGTACGGCTTTCATCAGCAACAGCATACTGGCAGTTAATGCCACCACAAAGCCTGTATACCACATATACACCGCACTGCCGGTGGCAGCCTGGGCCTTGCCCAGGCAGGAGGCAAAAGCCACTTCAAATAAACCGGCTATAATTAAATACACCCAACTCATATTCTGTTTGTTTAGGGTGCAAATTTCGCAAAGCCAGGCGGGGTAAAATTTTACAAATGATAAAAATTATCGTATTTCGGCCCGTATTCTGCTCAGGCTTACCTGTGTAATGCCCAGGTAAGAGGCTATATGCCCCAGTTGCACGCGCTGTAGCAAATGCGGACTTTCCTGTATCAACTCTTTGTATCGTTCGGTGGCAGTTCTGCACTGGCGGGATATAAAGCGCTCCTCCGTTTTCATCAGTTCCTTTTCGGCCAGCCGCCTGCCCCAGTTGGCAATATGAATATCCTCACCAAACAGCTGCTCCAGCTGGGAGGTCTGAATTTCATACAGCGCACAATCTTCCAGCAATTCAATATCCTCATACCCCCTGTCTTTCGCCACATAACTTTTCATGCTCAGCACCGGATCGCCCTCTTTGCCAAACCAGAAGGTAATTTCGTTATCCCCGTATTCTGAGTAAGCGCGCACAATGCCCTTTTTAATAAAATACATGGCCCGCTCTACCTTATTGGCCTGCAGCAGAATATGCCCTTTGGCGTAAGCCACTTCCGTTACACAGGCTTCCAGCCGCTGCCGGGCTAAAGGTGGCAGCGGAAGTATTCCGTTTATAATTTCTTCTATCAGCATGTAAGGTCAGTTAAAAGCATACCCGCTGCATAAGTGCATGCACAGGAGTATGATCAAATATACTCATTTCAAACGCCGGTATTCTGCCGCTTACGCTTACAGTACGCCCTGTTTGTTAACATTCAGTTCATACACCCGCACCCAAACGGCAAATCGTTGCTGTTAACAGAAACCCATGGCTCCCGGGTGTTTAAACTGTAGCAACACACTTTGTTAAACAGTCTGCAAGGCCAGATGGATACAATAAACCCATTTTTTGCCGTTCATATATCTGACACCTATCCGCTGTTGTCTGCTTAAAGTTTTCTTTAACTTTAAGCAGAGACCTGACAGATTATGCAAGCGCCCACACACATTTCTATACCGGAAAAGCTAAAGCCCTATGTGGCACAGGTATGGTATGTAGAAAGTGCATCGGCCCATGTAATACCTGTGTTTGCAGATGGAGCCACCGGTATCATTTTCCAGCACTCAGCAGGAGATGCGGGTATGACTGCCGGAGGCACCCATACCCGCAAACTGGCCCCCACCTTTCTGTTTGGGCAAACCGTAGCACCGCTTACCCTTAGTACCACGCAGCCTTCCCGCTTACTGGGTTTGCTTTTCCATTCGCACGTAATGCCTTCCATATTCCGGTCGCCGGCAAAAGAATTAACAGACGAATGTATAGACCTTAGTCTGCTGCCTTCTGTACCCAGAATTCATTTAAATGAACAGCTTTGGAACATCACTTCCCCGCAACAACAGGCAGAGCTATTGTTTTACTATCTGGAAAAGCTGATTGAAAAAAACAATACACCGCCAGACAAAGGCATGCACTATGCAACCAGCCGTATTATGCAGCTGAACGGCCAGGCATCGCTAAAAGACCTGCAACGGGAGTTGAATGTAACAGAGCGCACTTTTGAAAGAAGGTTTGAGCAGCATGTGGGCATTTCACCGCGCCTGTACAGCGGCATTGCACAGTTTCAGGCAGCCTTAAAACAATTGCGCGCCGGCCGGTTCTCCCGCCTTTCAGATATTGCTTACGAAAGCGGCTATGCCGACCAATCGCATTTCATCCGTCAGTTTAAAAAGTTTACCCACACTACGCCACTGGATTTTTACCGCCAGCTTCCCGGCTGTCCTTCTCTGTATTAATCAATCGACAGCCGCTTTCAGATTGTCGGTTTCATTCTATTTCCCGCCGCCTTTCGTGCAGAGTTTTGTGTTATAAAAACAGAATAGTATGAAAACACAATCTGCAAAAGATATCCTGGTACTGGGCAGTACCGGCAAAACAGGAAGCCGCGTAGCAGCCGGATTACAACAACTGGGTTACCCGGTACGCATGGGCTCACGTAAAGCAGACATTCCGTTTGAATGGAACGACCCAAACACCTGGCCTGCCGTTGTACAAAATACCCCGGCTGTGTACATCACCTTTCAACCCGACCTGTCGGTACCAGGTGCTGATGAAGCCATAGCCGCTTTTGCACAGGTAGCCGTGGCCGCCGGCGTTGAAAAACTGGTACTACTTTCGGGCAGAGGCGAACCGGAAGCACAACGCTGCGAAGAAATGGTGATACAGAGCGGTGCAGACTGGACCATTGTAAGAGCCAGCTGGTTTATGCAAAACTTTACAGAAAGCCATTTACTGGAACCCGTGCAGGCAGGGTTTGTAGCCCTTCCCGTACAGGCAGTAGGAGAGCCTTTTATAGATGCAGACGATATAGCAGCCGTGGCAATAGCAGCACTTACAGATGATAAACACTCCCAACAGATATATGAAGTAACAGGCCCCCGCCTGCTTACGTTTGAAGAAGCGGTACAGGAAATTGCTGCCGCCAGCGGAAATCCTATTCATTACCAGCAGATCAGTATAGAAGCATACACCGCACAACTGGAATCGTATGGAGTGCCACAGGAGTATATATCGTTACTCGGCTATTTGTTTACACAGGTAATGGATGGCAGAAACGCCTCGGTTACCCATGATGTGGAAAGAGCATTGGGCCGTAAAGCGAAAGACTTTTCTGAATTTGTTCAGCAGGCATTTTCAGTTCCGGCATAATGATAAAAAACAGGCTGCATCAAGTTGATACAGCCTGTTACTGTTGTACATTAGTTTGTTGAAGCATTCTTTTTTAACCAGTCTAAACGGCGCTGATCGGGAAGGTGTTTAACAGAAAACTGTTCAAACGTAGCGTTGAAGCCGTTACCATCCGGGCATGCAGCCATTAAACCTACCATAGCGGGTGTATTATCCTGCAGGTGTGCATTGCGCATCATGATATACTCTTTATCATCAAAAGAATAGAACACTTCCACAGCATCCAGTCTTCTTACAGCTTTAATCCATACAAAGGCAGGCGTTTTATCCAGTGTAATTACACTCCAGTCGCTGGTTTTATGTGTAACTACGGTGCTAAGATTATACTTCCCATCTACAAACTCAATACCCGCCTTAATGTAGTTCTCCTGGTCAATACGTATCATTAACCCCATCTGGTCAAAGCGGGCTTTATACTCACCGGTTATTTTCACTTTGGCTTCAAATTCACCTCCGTAAGTACCATAGTAAAACGGAGCATCATCTACCGTAAAACCATAATGTGAAATACGCCAGTAATCGCTCTGGGGAGTTACAAACATACTTAGCGCATTGTTTTTAATACTCCACTTTTCGGGTTCATTAAACCATTGCAGTTTTTCCAGGCTCTGGGCCTGTGTTTTTTGAATCAGAAGAAGGCTGAAAATTCCGACAAGAATCTTTTTCATGATACTGATGTTTTGTTTCGGGCTATTTTTCGCTAATATACAGTAAAGCCCGAAACCAGATATCTGTCAACCTGCTTCCCTGTGCTGTTATAAAGAAACAACAGCTTCTCGCTGTTCCGCTATTGTGATGGGAACCACAATAGCAGCAGAACGTGCTTTAGTAGTACGCCAGCCTTCTGTAAGGGCTATTAAAAAAGCCACCTCCATACATCCGACGCTACGGTCGAAATAAGATTCGGGCAGTAACTGCCAGATCAGTTCTATAATAATAAAAAAGCCCAGCAGATCTTTACTGCGTATACTGCCCCATAAAGGCAGTACTATATAAGCCAGCAGAAACAAAGCCAACCCAAACACCCCAAAAGCCACCAGCACATCCAGATAGGTATTATGCAGGTTACGCTTGCCGGTGTATCCAAAAATAAAGTTATTGCGTTCGTACACTTTTACCAGATCGGCCTTTTTATCGCCCAGGCCTGTACCGGTAAGCCAGTTTTCGCCTGCCAGCTGCCAGCCGCAGTGCCATATAGCCATGCGTATGTTAGCACCATTCCACTGGCTTTCATCAAATTCATAGTTATAATTGCTTTCCGGTGCTATACGTGAAAACTCGTAGTTGGTATGCTTCAGTTCCGTAAAACGACTCAGCGTTTTTGGAAAAAAAGAGGATAGCAGAAAAAAAGCAGCTACCAGCACAGCACTTACACCCAGCGCCATTACAAAACTTCTGTTTTTTATAATTACGTAGCCGAGATACAAGAAAGCACAAACCGCAAAAGCCACCAACGCCATTCTGCTGGCCAACAGAAACGTAAACGCAGCCAGTACTGCCATGGCTGCAAAAATCAACACACGCTTTACTAACGTAAACCGAACCTCTTTCAATAAATAGATAAAGCAGAAGATAGCCACGTTTACAAGCGAAGCCATATAGGTGGACTGTTTATCTACCCATTTACTTAAATCGTTACTGTATAAAAAATACGACTCGTGCGATATAAGGTATTGCCGTATAGAAAGCGACATACAAACCACCGCCGCCAGGGTAACCACTATAGCAAAAACCAACACCAGCCGGCGCTTCATTTGCTCACCTATCATTACCAAACCCAAAGCGGCCGGGAAAAGTAACAGCGGCAACCGCAACATTACCAGATCCCACCCTTCTTTTATATTGGTAGAAATACAGGCGCTTACTATATGTAGCAGAAAAAAAAACAGCATCAACTGTACCGCCTTGCGCTCTTTTAATAACGCCCATTTCTCACGTAAAGTATTCATGAAAAAACTATACACAAACAAAGCTCCTATGCTTATGCTATTAATAGCCTGTATATGGGGTATAAACAAGGTTATCAGAAAAACGGAGGTAAGAACAAAGAATATCCGGTCCTTTCCCGAAGGAATGGAGTAGGCTTTTACGGAAACAGACATACCAACTATGTTAAATGGGTAAACAGAACTTCACACACATTTAATACGACGCCTGTTTACAAAATGTTAGGCCGCAGATTGCTTTTAAGAGAATTTTTACAAAACGCTGTGCAACGCTGCTGCCTTACCGGTGCGTGAAGCCATAAATAATTGCTTCTTTCCAAAAGGTTTCACTCAGTAAATCAGCTGCCAATGTGGCTGATTGCCCGGCATCTTTTAACAAGACAGCTACCACCTGTTCCGCAGTTACACCAGAGGCAAGGCGCTGCAGCCAGTAATGCAGCCATTGAACACCTGCCTCTGTGGCATATAACTTCCGGTATACGGCCCTCAGAAAGTCTTCGTTGCCATATTGGGTTTCTTCAATACGATACTGCATGGCAGCAAATAACGGTTTAAAGGTATAAGTGGTGTAACGGCTAACCCAGTTTACTACACCGTAAACACTTTCAGAGGGGTTATAGGCTGGTTTGCTTTTATCGGCAAAGGCGGGCTCATCCAGCAGTTCGTATACAAAAAAGGCTTTTACCTGCTTACGCTGGTGTAACTGAAGCATATAGCGATCCATCCATGCACGCTGATCTTCCTCCGCAGAAGTACCATCGCTATTCCAGCTTCCATGTCTACGATTAATTTCGGTTATCCATACCGGTTTTTGAAAAGAAGATACGATAGATAAAATATCCCCATGGCCTTTGGCGTTATCTAAATCACCCATGTCTGAATACCAGTGCAGCCCCAGTATATCATAAGGCACATTGTAATCGCGCAGCAACTGAAAATAGCCATAGTGCAACCAGCCGGAATTATCTATAATGGTCTGCGCGGCAGGATCTACCGCTTTAATGCCTTCATACATGCCTTTAAAAAAGGCCGCCAGCAACTTAAACTGCTGTAAATCGTAATCGGTAGTTTTATCTCCATGCCCCCCTTTCAGTATTTTTCGTTCTTCCTCATTACCCATTTCGTAGTAATGGAAATGACTGCTGTAAACAGAGGCAAAAGAAAAACCTATTTTGCGGCCACGCCGGAAGGCGTCTGCCTCGTTACTGCTCTTTTGCCATCCCGTAAGGTATAGCATGGGTAACAGAGAAATATTTCTGGCTGCTGACTTATGTAATAGTTCGTCCATTACCGCCTGCTGTATTACCACACCATTGGTATCGGTAGGTACATCTACCCGGTAATAGCTCATCCCCATTTTCTGCACCAGATTCAACTGTAGCTCTATGTTGTTTTTGTAAGCCTCCTGCGTAAGCGGGTGGCCGTTAATACCCCATATAAATCCATCGGCCACCACCAGCGGTGCCGCCTTTTTAATTCGGGTAACGGCAGCTTCCGGTAAGCGATCCGCTTCGGGATGCGCCTCTTTGCTACAGGATACCATACAGATAACAGGAAGAAGAAAGAGAATAAAACGGGCGGACATCATGCTACAAAGTTCAATACCAGACAGCGTTTCAAAGCATTATGCCTATTAAAAGAAGATTGATTTTAAGCACGGAAATAAAGAAATGCTTAAAAGCCGCAGTGCAGGGGTATTGGCATTTTTAAACAATACCTATATCTTTATCTGATATTTAAAGTAATTCGTATCTATGCTAATCACAAAAACCCGGTGGACCATTGAGCCACAGCGGATTGTTATCCGCCCTTTTGGACTATTCTTTATTCTAGGCGGCGTTCTTGCTGCCATTTTTATTGCCATCTTTTTCGCATTCAACGGTATAGGGCAACAAAGCCCTATTGGCAGCGCGCCGTTTGCCCTGTTTCTGTTACTGATTCTGGTAGCGTTTATCCTGGGCGGCTTTACCTACATTCTGTTCGACCGCACATCGGGCAAAATGCAAAAAATGCTGTTTGGCTTTATTCCGGTTAAAACCATTCCGTTCAACCAGCTTCATGGCGTAAACACCGTTACACAGGCAGCTGGTGGCTTCAACTACCGCATTTTTACCCGAACAGACAAATTTGGGAAAGGTACTGTTATTTCCTGCGGCTACAGTAAAGACACAGACCGCAATGCCGTTGCCTTCAACAACGAAGTAGTTCCACTGATTCACCAGTTTCTGGATGCGGTAGCACCACTGCCGGCAGAGAAAGAAGTGTACATAAGCGACTATACTTATTTTACAGAGGCAGATGGCGTATACACACTCAAAACCAGTAAAGTGGGTGGCCTGGTGCTGGGTGTACCGCTGCTGCTGGTGGGCATTCATGAGTGTACCCCGGCTGCATGGCTTACCAATGTAACCACCTTTGGCAAATTGGCGGTGTGCATTTTTCCCATTGCCATGGGCCTTATTTTCATTGCTGCTGCCTTCACCACCATTTCCTTCAATACACGCACCCGCATGGTGGCAAGAAAAAGCCCCATCCGGCTAAACAATCAGGAGCATCCTTTTGAGCACTATGTGAATTTTCAGAGTGTACGCAAAACGCATAACGGCATTTACACAGGCACTGATGTAGTAATGTACTTTCATAAACCAGGCGATAAAAATGCAAAGGGGTTACTGATATCCTCCTTCCGCAATTCACGTAAAATTGAGCGCCTGATGCAGGAGGTTGCAAGCATTATGAGGTAGTTATTCATAAACAGCGCCTGAAGCGGCAATACCGCTCAGGCGCTGTTATCTGTTACGTACATGAAGATATTACGCCTCTTCTTCCAGCACAGACAAGATATTGCCTGCCGGATCTTTAAACCAGGCAATCTTAGGGCCGCCTCCATGAAAAATGCCCTTCTCATCGGTAACAAAGCCCGGCTCGTTATAAATTTCCATATGAATACCCAGTTTTGTTAATTCCTCCACAGCCTGTTCCACATTAGCCACCGGAAAATTTAATACTGTATGCGTAGCAGGCACATGATGCTCTTTAGGGTATATGATTACCCGGTTACCGCCAAACAATTCCAGCGTAATAATGCCTTCCATTCCATCAGCAACGTCCAGCTTTAGTAAATGCCCATAAAAATGCCGTGCCTCTGTAATATTACTGGTAGAAAAACTGCAAAAAGCCTTACTGCTTGTAAACATGATAGCCTCCTTTTTTATGGTATCTGTTTGTGCTGCAAACCTGCTGCCAGTTATTTACCATTGTTTAAACAGAAAAAGGCGTTTTATGAATATTCATAAAACGCCTTTTTCTGCAAATAAGTTATATCAGCCCCTGCAGGCTATTTTGCACCGGCAGCTGCTTCAATAACCGCAGACACTGCTTTGGGCTGTGAAATAAATACAACGTGGCTGCCTTTGATTTCTGTTACTGCTGCTTTAGAGCGTGCATACATTTTACGCTCAATTTCAGGATTAATGCTTTTATCTTCTGTAGCTACAATGGCCCAGCTGGGTTTGGTTTTCCAGGCAGGGTTAGTAACGCGGGTTACAAAACCGCTTACATTCATAGCCCCCTGCGAAGCATACATAAACGCAGCCTGCTCTTTAGATAAGTCCGCACAAAAGCCTGCGTGATACTTAGCCTTGTCGTAATAAGAAAAACCGGTTGAATCGGGCGGAATAATACCATTTTCAGGAGCCGGAGGCGCCCAGCCATTCAAATCCAGCACATTCTCTCCCGCATCGGGCTGAAAAGCAGCCACATACACCAGCGAAGCCACCTTGGGCGAGTTACCTGCTTCGGTAATAATTACACCACCGTAGGAATGCCCTACCAGTACTACCGGACCTTCCAGCTTATCCAGCACACGCTTTACAGAAGCCACATCATCTGCAAAAGAAGTTAAAGGGTTTTGCACTATGGTAACATTGTATCCCTTTTTAGTAAGGATATTATAAACACCCTGCCATCCGGAACCATCGGCATAAGAGCCGTGTACCAATACCACATTCTTAATTTGTGCAACACCTGCAAATTGCATGAGAAGAAAAGCAGGCAATAACAAAAGCGCACCTATTCTGCTTAACCGGTTAAAAGTTTTCATTTAGCTTGTTTTAGTTTGTTATCGGTTTTGATATGTGAACACAAAGCTAGCGTGCGCTTTGCCCCACGTCAATTGCTAAAACAATGTATTAGATGTCACTTTTATCAGTTTATTGCTTTACACACCGGAAACCCAGATGTTCCATACCGCTGTCTTCGCTGGTTTTCATGCGGCGCGATACCCGGTAGCCGGAACAATATCCATCGTTACAAAGAAAAGAGCCACCCCTTATTACACGTTTAAAAGCCAGCGGCTCATTTGGGTCGTATGCTTTGGATGGCCCTTGCGGATTGTTAATGCCGTCTGGATTATTTACCGTTTGGTAATAACGGCTATCATAGTAATCCGCACACCATTCCCACACATTGCCCGCCATATCATACAAACCATAACCATTGGGTTTGTATGACTGAACAGGCGCTGCGTAATAGAAACTATCCTTTACGGTATTATTATCCGGGAAGTGCCCCTGCCACGAATTGGCTTTCGGCTGCCCCTCATCTACCGGCTCGTTACCCCAGGGGTAAATATTATTGGTAAGGCTGCCCCGGGCTGCCCATTCCCACTCCGCTTCGGTAGGTAAACGCTTACCCGCCCATTTGCAATAAGCCTGTGCATCGTACCAGGAAATATGCACCACCGGGTAGTTTTCCTTTCCTGCTATACTGCTGCCGGGGCCGTGGGGGTGCCGCCAGTCTGCCCCAGCCTTCCACTGCCACCACTGGCTGTAATCGTTCAGCGGTACTGCCTCTGCGGGGGCTGTAAATATTAATGAGGCAGGTATCAGCACCGAAGCATCCGGTTCGGGCGTACCGGCCGGCAATTGCTTCTTTAACTCGTTCCAGTCCGGCTTTTTTTCAGCAGTAGTTACATAGCCGGTAGCTTTTACAAACTGCGCAAACTGAGCGTTGGTTACTTCGGTTATATCCATCCAGAAGCCACCTACAGTAACTTTATGTTTCGGATATTCATCATCTGCTGCCTGGTTGTTATCGCCACCCATATTATAGCTGCCACCGGCTATCCATACCATACCGGCGTGATTATCAGATGCAGTATCCACAGAACGCGCCGGCAAACCGGCAGCCGGGCAATCCTGCAATGCAGTTGTGGAAAAATGTGACGAAGCCACCGGCATACAACAGGCAGCTGCATGCCTTTCTACCGGCGAATCTGCAACGTCACCTTCTTTACCCGGCACATAATGCGGCCCGCGGGAGGCCAGTATTAATACAACCGGCGCAGTGAATAATACAAAAGCAATACAACTCCTTTTTATCCGGTACATATCCATCTCCCCACTTTACTGTTTAAAAAAGAAAACCGCCCGCCTGCTTTTCCTGCTGCTTGCTTTTTCTGAAATCTTTCATACTCTGCGGCTCTTTATCTTCTAATGTAGCAAAATCTACCACACCATTCTCTTTAGCCCAGGCAAAATATTGTACAGACAGCCGGCTTACAATATCATGATGTTCGCGGGCTACGTTTTTAGTTTCACCAGGATCGTTTTCCAGGTTGTACAGCTCCCACGAGTAAGAGGGCCAGGCAGATACCAGCTTCCAGTTACCTTCGCGAACGGCCCTGTTACCTGCCCGCTCCCAGAACAGCGGTTTGGCACGTTGCACTTCATTATCCTGCCCATATAGTACGGGCAATAAACTTTTACCAGGCAAAGCGTATGCACTGGTGCCATTATAGGTAGCCGGATATTTTGTGCCTGCCAGTTCATAAAACGTAGGAGCCAGATCAATAATATGCCCGGTACCCTTACGGATAGCGCCGCCCTTTATCTTACCCGGAAACCAGGCAATAAAAGGAGAATTGATACCACCCTCATGCATATCATCTTTAAAACCCAGAAAAGGGGTATTGGATAAATAAGACCAGTTTTTGCTCTGCGATTCGTTAGAACCTGTAGTACCCACCGGGCCACTGTTACGTGAAGCGCCATGATGCCAACGCACCAGATCTTCAGCCGGAGCACCATTGTCCGACACAAAAATGACCAAAGTATTTTCATCTGCGCCAATCGCTTTCAGCTTAGCCAGTATCTCACCCACACCCTGATCTAACCGGTCTACCATAGCAGCAAACACTTCCATTTTTTTAGTCCACAGCTGGCGCTGATCGTAAGAGAGTCTTGCCCAATCATAAATATCCTCATCTTTAACAGACAAACCTGCGTTGCCACTGACAATACCCAGTTGTTTTTGTTTTTCAAAACGCTCCTGCCTTAACACATCCCAGCCCTTATCATACTTTCCTTTGTATTTAGCAATATCTTCCGGCAGGGCAATTAACGGCCAGTGCGGCGCGGTATAAGCCAGATACAGAAAGAAGGGTTTATCCTTTTTTGAGGCCTCATCCAGAAAACTAATGGCGTTTTTAGTAATTACATTGGTTTGAAAATATTCTGGCAAAGGATACCCCAGGCTATCGGTAAGCACTTTTCTCTCGCCCGGCGCACCCGATGCTGCCGAAGCCTCATCGCGTGGATATACATAATCGAAGCCCCGCTGCCAGGGCAGACTTACATCTTTGCCAGATACATGCCATTTGCCCGAAGTAATAGTAGTATACCCACCCGCCTTTAACACCTCTGCCAGGGTAAGCGATTGCTGGTTAATGTAGCCCTGGTAAGCAGGCAACCCCAGATTGTTAGAAAAATAACCTACCCCCGCTTTATGCTGGTATTGGCCGGTAAGTAAAGAGGCCCTTGTGGGTGCGCAGATAGAGTTATTATAAAACTGTTGCAGGCGCAAACCATCGCTGGCCAGGCGATCTAAGTTGGGCGTGGCTATTTCAGAACCATAAGCGCCCAGATCTGAATAACCCAGATCATCTGCCAGAATAAGAATAATATTGGGCCGTTTATTTTTATTTTTCGGCCCCTGCTGCGCCATGCCTTCTATAGATAATGCTGCCAGTGCAGCCAGTAACAAGTATTTCATTCCGGAATCATTTTGATAAGTGATGAATTAAAGACGTCTTCCTCCTCCTGCCGGTGCCGCCGCATTCCCCCTGCCCTGCTGAGGCTGTGTTCTTAACCTGCTGTAGTCAACCACATCATTCTCCTGCGCCCATTTCTGATACTTCTCTTTCAATTGCTTAACCACTTCAGGATATTTTGCAGCCAGGTCTGTATTCTCCGCCCGGTCTGTTTCTATATCATATAACTCATACTTATCTGTGTTTTCAGCAGTGGATACCAGCTTCCACTTCCCTTCCCGCACAGCCCTGTTGCCACCTCTTTCCCAGAACAGCGGTTCTGCCCGGTTTACATTATCCGTTTGGCCGGTTAGCAACGGCACCAGGCTTTTACCAGGCAGCTTATTGGTGGTAACACCATTAAACGTAGCGGGATAACCTGCACCGGCCAGCTGGTAAAAAGTAGGTGCCAGATCAATTAAATGCGCAGTACCTGTGGCAATAGCGCCGGCTTTAATCTGTTTGGGATACCAGGCAATAAACGGTGCACTGATGCCGCCCTCGTAAGGTGTACCCTTATAGTTGCGCAGTGGAGAGTTACCCGTTTGCGACCAGTTACTGTTCTGCACCTCGTAAGAACCTGCACTGCCTACAGGTCCTGTATTTCTGGATGTATATAAACGAAGGCTGTTACCACCCTGTGCCCCGTTATCAGAAATAAATACAATAAGCGTATTATCATCTTTCTTTAATTCTTTCAGTTTGCCAAGCAACTTACCCAAACTCTGATCTACATGGTCAATCATAGCCGCATACACCTCCTGCCGGCGCTGCCAGTATTGCTGCTCATCCCAGGTAAGCTTGCCGAAGGATTGCAGGTCTTTATCGTGCACAGCAATCTGCTGGCTTTTATCAATTACGCCTTTGGCAACCGCATTCTTATAACGCTGCACTCTGAGAGAATCCCAGCCTATGCTGTATTTGCCTTTATACTTTGCTATATCCTCCGGCACAGCCTGCAACGGCCAGTGTGGTGCATTAAATGCCAGGTACAGGAAGAAAGGTTTTTGCTCCCGGTTCTGCTCATCCAGAAAACCCAGCGCCTGGCTGGTTATTTCATCTGTCAGGTATTTTCCTTTCTCCAGATAAAAAGGTTCATTGTTGCGGTACAGCTGCACATCCGGCTTATTCCTATCATTGATTTCATAGTAATTACTGGCACCGCCAATAAAACCAAACGACTTATCAAAGCCACGCTGTGCAGGCCATTGGTCTTTATCATCCCCTACATGCCATTTACCGGAAAGTATAGTGGAGTAGCCCGCAGTTTTCAACACCTCAGCCAGTGTTAAAGATTCTTTGTTTAAAAAACCCTGGTAAGCCGGCAGGCCCAGGTTTACGTTAAAATACCCTACGCCGGCCTTATGCTGGTATTGTCCGGTAAGTAATGATGCCCTTGTGGGTGCACAGATAGAATTATTGTAAAACTCTTTTAAACGAAGCCCTTCGCCTGCCAGCTTATCCAGGTTGGGCGTTTGAATATCCAGGCCACCATAAGGGCCAATATCAGAAAAACCCAGATCATCTACCAATACCAGAATAATATTAGGCTTCTGGCTTTTCTGGGCCGGCAGCGGAAGGGCTATGCCCATAGCCGCTGCCAGCAATACATATTTGAATGTTTGTAACCGCACCATAGTAATTAGTTTAACCAGTCTGGATGTTGTTTTAATTTAAGATTCAGATTTATCTCGCGCTGGGGTGTAGGAAAATGAATATGCTTAGGCGCTGCCATAGTTTTACCAGCAGCCTTTAGCGTAGCTACATAATAGTCTGCGCCGCGACGTGCCAGATCAAACCAGCGCTGATATTCAAATACCAGCTCCTTTCTTCTTTCCTGAAATACCGAATCGCGAAAGGCATTCCGGCTCAGTGCCGGAGCAATATCTTTTAACTTAGTAATATGCGCCCGTTGCCGCACTTCATCTATGGCACGGTAGGCTTCATCTGTGGGGCCGTTATTATCCTCATTCAGCGCTTCCGCATAAATCAGCAATACCTCGGCATAACGGATAATGGGCAGGTTTTTAGACGATTGCCCCTGATTGCCTACCACAGATTCATCGTAATATTTATGAAACTGCGGAGCCGCAAGCTTATATAACCTGCCATCAACAGGGCTTACAATTTCTGTTACAAACGTAACAGTGCGGCGGGTATCGCTGGCGCTAAAGCTTTCGTACAATTTGCCCGCTGCATGCAGCGCATCAGCATAATCGCCATTAATACCCGGCACATCCGCAGGTGCAGACCGGCTGGCCAGACTGTTACCCTGATATCCGGAATTGCCTTTAAACTGTGCGGAAAATATATGCTCTTTCCCATTTTTGGTGGCCACCGCAAATACATCCGCAAAATTCTCAAACAAAGCGTACCCCTCGTTATCAATTACGTCCTTGCTTTTCAGCACTGCATTTTTCCAGTCTTTTTGGGTAAGATATACTTTGGCCAGCAGGCTTTTGGCGGCACCGGAAGTGGCACGGCCCAGATCGGCCGATGCGTACGTTGCACGTTTGGGCAGCTTCTCCGCATCTGTAAGATCGGTAATAATTTGCTGATACACCGCCTCTTCCGTTGCCTTTGCTACATACAGGTTTTCTGCGCTTAACGAAGTGGTTTCATGCAGTACCAACGGTACCGGCCCAAACCAACGCACCAGATTAAAGTAGTGCAACGCCCGCAAAAACTTCGCTTCATTTATCAGTCGCGTTCTTACAGCGGCATCTATTTTAGCGGCATCAATTAAAGCTATACGGTCAATGGCAATATTAGCCGTATTAATACCATCATAGCTCTGTTTCCACAGCTGCTCCATACGGTCGTTAGAAGCATCGTGCGTTAAGCCGGATATAGCCCGCACATGCGCATTGCGGGCACGCGGGCCAGCTTCATAATCATCCGTAGCCATTTCCACACCTATCTGAAATAAACTATTGTATAACGACTGACCGCTTTCGTACAGCTTTCTGTAGTTAGCTGTAACCGCAGCTTCTGCCTGGTTTTGATTTTGATAAAACTGTTCTGTTACCAGAAACGATTCCGGCTTTTCTTCCAGCTTAGAACATGCCCCTGCTGCAAATGCCGCCAGCACAAGCGATACTATTGTTTGAATTCTCATACTAATCAGTTTGAATAAACTACCTGTAATCAATTTTTAGAAGCTTACGCGCAGCCCGGCATTGAATGTTTTGGCTACGGGATAAATGCCTGAATCTGTTCCCGGCGATACGTTGCTGCCCGAAGTAACTTCAGGATCAAAACCTGTATACTTAGTAAACGTTAACAGGTTTTGTGCAGATACAAACACACTCACAGCCGTGAGGTTAGCCTTCGTAAGCAATGTTTTAGGTAAAGCGTAAGAAAGATTGATATTTTTCACCCGCAAAAAGGAGCCATCTTCCACAAAACGATCAGAAAAGATAGGTGCCGGATCCAGCTTGGCCCGTGGAATAGTAGTGCTGGGGTTGGTTTCTGTCCATCTGTCCAGCGCAGTTACGGAGGCATTCTGCTGGCCGGTAAACATTTCCAGTGTTTGCCGGTTGCTGTTGATAATCTGATTACCGTATACACCCTGCAGCAATACAGACAAATCAAACCCTTTCCAGGAAAGGTTGTTGATAATACCGTAAATAAAATCAGGCTGCGCATTGCCAATTATAGCCCTGTCTGCCGCAGTGGTAAAAGCACCATCTCCACTCACATCTTTATAAAGGCGATCGCCCGGTTTGGGGGTAGCACTGCCGGTAAACTTCCCTTTGGCAGTTTCTTCACCGGTTTGTAATATACCATCGGTAATCGTTCCGTAGAAAGTACCCAACGGCTGCCCTACCTGAATAACATAGTTACCGCTGATATAAGAAGAAGCTCCATTACCAATGGTTAATACCTTATTGCGGTTAAAGGATATATTCAGATCGGTTTCCCAGCTGAAGTTTTTGCGTACAATGTTTTTTGTTTTAATGCCCAGCTCCAGGCCTTTGTTTTCTACAGAACCAAAGTTTTGCAGCGAGCTGGCATAACCCGTAGTCCACGGAATTTCAACATTCAGCAACAGGTCGTTTGTTTTTTTATAATACGCATCCAGCGATACCAGTAAGCGGTTGCTGAACAGCCCAACATCAATACCTGCATCGTACTGATAAGTAGTTTCCCAGCCGAGATTATCGTTGGGTACCCTGTTAGGTGCAAAGCCTGTAAGTATAGAACCGCCAAAAATATAGTTGAGGCTGTATAAAGTTGATAAAGATTGATACTGCCCTATTTCCAGATTGCCCGTGGTACCAAAGCTGGATCTTATTTTCAAATCAGTAACATGCTTCAGCAGCGGCTTAAAAAAATCTTCATTACTGATTTTCCAGGAAGCAGCCAGCGATGGAAAATTGCCCCATTTATTGTTTTTACCAAAACGGGAAGAACCATCACGACGGATACTGGCGGTAAGGTAATACAGGTTATTATAGCTATAATTAACCCTGCCCAGATAAGAATGTAATACCCAGCTATAGGTATCCGAAGCAGGCCTTACCAATGTAGCACCGCTGCCCAGGTTGTTATACGTAAGATCGTCAGAAACAAAATTCTGTGCGCCTGCTATAAATGATTCATTGGTAGCCTCCTGTTGTGTAAACCCGGCAAGCGCATCTATAGCATGCTTACCAAAGCTTTTGTTATACGTAATAGTGTTTTCATTTAACCACGAATTGTAGTTAGAAGAACCCAAAGAAGCGGTTCCTTTAGGCCCGGCACCCTCATAAATAGCAGAGGGTACATAGTACTTATCTTTCTGATTGCTTACATCTGCACCTGCAAGTACCTTTACAGCCAGGTTGCGTGCAATGGTATATTCTGCATAAGCAGTACCCAGTAACCGGTTTATATTCGATTTATTGCTGGTTTCATTCAACGTAGCAATGGGGTTGGCAAAGATGTTTTCAAAAGGATTCCGTAAAGTATAGCTGCCATCAGGCTCATAAATAGTGGCCGTTGGCGGCATAATTAACAAGGAGCCTATTATACCTGAAGGTGCAATATTGGCTTTGGAACCAGATATAGCTAAGCTCACGCCGGTTTTTAAATGATCACCCGGCCGCGCATCTACATTCGCCCGTAAGCTTAAGCGGGAAAAATCAGTATTCTTAATAATCCCTTCCTGCTTATAATAGTTACCCGATAACAGATACTGTACTTTGGCAGAGCCACCACTTACCGAAAGCTGATGGCTTTGCAAAGGTGCTTTGCGAAAAGCAGCATTTTGCCAGTTAGTACCCTCACCCAGCTGGTCTATCTGCTGCTGCGATAAATACTGATACTTTCCCGCAGCAGGTGTGGTACTGTATAACACTTCGTTTCTCAATATGGCAAAGTCTTTAGCCCCCAGCACATCAATCTTTTTACGTACAGTTTGCATTCCGTATGAGGTTTCAAAGTTGATATTATTCCTGTCTGCCTTTCCTTTTTTAGTGGTGATAATTACCACACCATTAGCACCTCTGGAACCATAAATGGCTGTAGCAGAAGCATCTTTTAAAATGTCTACCGATTCTATATCCGCCGGGTTAATACTGGCCAGCGGATTAGTGGGCGTACCACTTAATGCACCTGTGGAAGCAGCACTGTTGTACAACGGAAAACCATCTACTACATACAACGGCTCATTACCGCCCTGGATGGAGGCGCCCCCTCTTATTCTGATGCTTACACCACCGCCCGGCTGCCCGGAGGTTTGTGTAACCTGAACACCGGTGGCCGCCCCTTTCAGCGCCTGATCCAGCGAGCTTACCGGCTGCTTTAATGCAGCCTGCGACACGGATGCAATAGCCCCGGTTACATCGCCCCGTTTGCGGGTACCGTAACCTACCACTACTACACCATTCAAATCGTTTGCTGCTTCTGTTAATTCCACCGTAAGCGGCGATCCGTTAGCGGTTACTTTTACATCCTGATAACCTATTGAGCTAATGAGGAGATTGTAGGGAAAAGATTGCCCGGTAATAAGCGTAAACCTGCCCTCTGCATCAGTCTGCGTTTGGTTGGTTACACCCTCAATTTTAATAGAAGCACCCGCAAGCGGTTCTTTGGTACGGGCATCTGTTACCCTGCCCCTGAGTGTTGAGTTAATAAGCGGTTTGCTTTGTGCCTGTAAAAGCTGCGGCAAAAAGAATAGTGTGGCAATAACCGAAGACCGTAATACATAACGGTTTCGAAAAGCCAGGGCATGAATTGCCCTTGAGGCTTTCGCAAGATTTTGCATACCTTTGTTGGGGTTATAAATGAATAATGAAAACAGGCGCCAACGCCAATTGAGATCCTGTTTTGTTATTGATAATCCTGGGGAAGTATTAATACTTCCCCTTTTTTATGCTAAGTAAATGGCTGATAATGTTGCATCAGCAACAACAACGAAAAGAAGAGATGTAATGCGACATGCAAAACAACTGGAATGGATATGCAGTTAGTCTGGTTGCCATAATTAACATTTTGAAGTGCAAATATAGGGCTTGAATAAATAAACCCACAATTTTAGTAGACTAAATAAATAAAATTACCGGTGGCCCGGAATACATTCTGCCAGTGCAACTTCATTTACTTTTTTGCTTCAGGCTGCTGCAACAGTGCATTTGCTTCAAATGCACCGGCCAGTTGGTTAATCTGCTCCGGCAAAAGTGTTTGATTGCCATTGGCTATTACTATGCGATAGCGGAAAGTAAGAGATTCCCCTTTTTGTAAACGGAGGTTTAGCGCACTCCTTCCATTGGTGAACACAGCCTCGCCTAAGGGGTTAACGGCAAACAACCCGTAACCACGGGCATGCCAGAAAGCGGGGTAGTTAATATTCTTTGAATGATCTATAATAGCAATACTGACAGAATCGGCCCCCACCTTCCCGTATAAGAGGCACCATGCAGCCCGGCTGCTCCATACAGCATCGCCCTGCTTACCTGCTGCGGAAAGATAGTTACCATTCTCTGTAAAAGCGGTATCGTTAGCAGCCACTTTACTTTTTGGATGTGGATACATCTGCAATGCACGGGTTACCCGCATGCCCAGCAAACCATCTTTCACATCTTTCATAAACACCGCTGTATTTGCTGTAAGGGTAGTAACCCGGTCTATAATACGCTGGTGATTGTTTCCGGAAAATACCAACCGGGTATTCTCTTCCAGCAGCACCTGATTTCCCTGATTAGTCCAGTTGCTATGGTAATCCACTATTCCTTCTTTACCACTACGCACCTGCTTTATCTTATCTGTCTTAATCCAACCGTAACGGCTTTTCTTCTCTTCAGGTATAGCGGTGGAATTATTCCAGAAGTCAAGTCCATTTACACTTTCATAATTGAACCAGATACCCGTGTGATGTGGATGATCTACCGGCTCACCCGGAAGTGGAGGATAACCCCGTGTTACCAGGGTACCATTGGCAGCATACACAGGATATAGAACAGGCTTTTCCAGACTATCCTGGTAACAGAGGCTGGTAAAGAGTTGGTTATTGATAAGAATATCTACTTTATGGGCAGTATCGTTTTTTATTACCTGTACCCGATCCATTGTTTGCGCCCAACCGGCATAGCCGGATAAAACACCTGCAGCAATACAAAAAAACGGTTTTACATACAGCAGGATATTGATAATCTGTTTCATATGAGGTGGTTTTACCAGCAAGCGATGATTACAAACCGTTGCTTCTTTTGAATGATAAACACCACAAAAGGAGCAGCGGATGGAAAGATAGCGATAGCAAACCAAATAGTTGCACACCCACCTAAAACCGATACTCATTTTTCCCTTCCTTTAACGGATACGTTTTACCCTTCCAGATAAAAACACCAGTTAAACCAGCAGGTAATGCTATTACTGCGGCAGCGCTATTCTTCGCCTCCTTATTTATCATTACCTGAATGTTCCCTGCCGGCAACGGCATACTCCCTGATACAAAAGTCAATTGCCCCATGGCAGGCTTTACCTGTACTGTTTTAAAGCCTGCCGTTAGTGGCGTAATACCACAAAGCGTTGCCAGAAAATCATAATTAGGGCTGGCGCTCCACGCGTGGCAGTCAGATCGGCTGGGGTCTGGCGTTTCAGCAAAAGTAGTCAGCCCTTCTTTCAGCATTTGCCGCCATGGCGTTAACTGCTCATAATACCGCTCTGCCATACCTGCTTTTTTCAATGCCTGCACCAGATAAAACCGGTAATAAAAGCTGGCCTGCGCCAATGCACTATCGTGTAGTAAACGGTTTAGTACATTTACCTGCTGCCGGGCATCAACAGCCCCGGATAGCACAGCCATAATATTGGTATGCTGGCTGAAAGCGTTTTTATCCGGCGTATCACCCAGTAAACCGCGGCGTGCATCAAAACAATGTTCATAAGTACCCTTGTTAAGCCTGCCTGCCATAAACTGGTAACGGCGCGCTTCTTCCGTTCTGCCAAAATGTTGAAACAAGGTGGCCGCCTGTGCCAGTGTGTAAGCATAGTGCAGTGTAAGCACTGCAGCATTGCCATCCGTTGCACCAGGCGGTACACCCATGGGTATATAGGTTGAAGTCCAGTCTGTAAAGTTCCACCATTGCATAGGCCCCAGCATAGCTTTGCCGGTATCTATATGTTTTTCATACCAGCTTAGCACACCCGCAGCAGCATCCAGATATTGCCTCAGAAAAACATCATCACTGCGGTGCATCATAAAGTCGTACAACATAGATACCCAGTACAGCGAAAAAGGAGGTATTACCTGCAGGCGGTTACTGGGGTAACGCCCCTGCGTAAGCCCTTCCGGTACGCGTGAATTATAAAAATCGTTGATTGCCTTTTTCATCAACCGGTGATCTCCGCTCATATACAACGATATCAGTGCCTGTATACGCGTATCTCCAATATATTGCAGCTGCTCATAGTAAGGGCAATCATAGTAGGTATCGCCTGCACAAAGCCGGGCAGTACGCCAGCCCACCTTCCATATTTCTTTTAACGTGGTGTCACTGCTTGTAAAAGAAGCTTTTTCCTGAAAAGGATAGCCCGTATACATACCATATATATCTTCCAATACCAGCGGTTCCTGGCCGGTTACAATATCCAGTTGTATATAACGGAATGCACGCTGTACCAGCGGGCGAAAAATGCGTTTCTCCTGCCCATCCGGCTCAAACAGGTCATAATTGCCTATCAGTTCTTTCCCTTCTATCTCATTGCGGTTTCCCTTGCGTCCATTGTTAAAAAGCGCTTCGGCATAGCTTATCTTAACAGAAGCTCCTCTGCCCCTGCTTACCACCAGTTCAGGGTAAGCCATAGTATTAAAAGACTGATCCAATAATAAACTTGCTTTTTTTCCCGCCGGAATAAGTACCGGCGCTTTACCATTCAGAAAGTGCTCATCGGCTTGTACACCATCGGTTCGCCTGGTTTTATGGAGCCGTTGAAACGTTTGCTCCATAAAAGGAATGGTACGCGGCAATAACGTCCAGCGATTATCCGTGCCGTAGCCAACGGGTACGGCAGCGGAACCCACTTTTACGGCATGCGGCCATGCCCGTGCATCAAACAAAGACTTTTCCCAACCCCAGGGATAGTTTGCTGCTATAAAATGATCACCCGGCCCCAATGCAAAGTAGGTTTTAAGCAGCGAGCCGTTATTGAGCGAGCAGGGCCGGTAAGCACTGTCAGCGAATACCTGCCAGCTGGTATCGGTATTCACCAGCCGCTCCGCAGCACCACTACCCTGCAATACAAAGCCTGTTTGGTTAGATACCTGCGCCACGGCGGCATACTCCCCCATGTTCCATACCAATGCAGCTATTACGTTTTCACCCTCCTTTAAAAAAGGAGCGATATCAAAACTATCAAAGTACCAGTTATACAAATCGCCCTGCGCCGGACCAAAGCATACCGGAGTACCATTTACAAACAGCCGGTAGCGGTTATCGGCCGTAAGGTGTATTACAAATTTTTCCGGTTTGCGCTGTAGCTGTATCTTTTTTCTGAAATGATACACCCCATAGCCACGCTGGGCTACCCCAGGGCAGGTAATCCACTGCGCTCCCCAGGGCTTGCTTAATAAATCAGCATGCACCAGCGGTTGCTGACCGGCACACAGCATGGTAAGGCTGCAAAAACAGGCCAACAGAAAAAATGGCAACCTGCATAAGCCTCTGGCATTACTCACATCCAATATTCCTGCTTTCATAATACAGTACTTAATATTACTGTTGGGTAAATGTGGCCACCCAACCACCACCAGGTGCCAGATGTATCTGGTACTGCGTTGCGGGCGTAACCATCGTTTCTTCTTTCTTATAATCCGCAGCCATACGATCTGCGTTCACACCATCACTAAACACCCGCGCCCGGTAGTTACCTGGCTGCAGAAAAGAAAGAGAGATGGTCATATCCTGCGGCTCCCAACTACCCAGTGCGCCAACATACCAGGTATCCCCTTTTCTTCTGGCAATAGCTGCATAAGCCCCTGCTTTACCTGCCACTGCTACCGTTTCATCAAATACGGTAGGTACGCCAGCAATAAACGCTGTGCAATCCCGCTCTTTCTCATAGCTGGCAGGGTTATCAGACAGCATATTCAATGGCGCTTCAAATACCACATACATCGCCATCTGATGGCAGCGTGTACCCTGGCTCATAGGTGTGGATATGGAGGAATAAAAATCCTTACGGGTGCTGTTACGCATGGCCCCCGGTGTATAATCCATAGCACCAGCCACCATACGGATAAAAGGTATAGAAACGGCATGTTGAGGAAAATCTACTTTGGTAGGAAACTTAGCCATTTCCAAACCATATACGCCTTCATAATTCAACACATTGGGATAGGTACGCATAAGACCTGTGGGTTTGCAGGCGCCATGAAAATCCAGCAACAGATGATGTTGCGCCGCTTTTTGGGCAGCGCGGTAATAAAACCTCATCATCTTCTGGTCATCACGGTTTATAAAATCTATTTTAAAACCCTTTATGCCCATTCCGGCATATCTGGCAAATGCTTCATCCATCACGGCATTGGTGGGATACATGCCACCCCAAAGCCATACGCCTACATTTTTCTGCTTACCGTAATCTATAATAGCCTGCAAATTTATCTGAGGTACTATTTTCATAATATCCCCTTTCTCCGCCCATCCTTCATCCAGCATAATATACTCCAGGTGGTGGGCGGCTGCAAAGTCTATATAGTACTTATAAGTTTCTGTATTAATACCCGCGCGAAAATTTACCTGAGAAATATTCCAGTCGTTCCACCAGTCCCAGGCTACTTTACCAGGTTTTATCCAGGATATATCACTGATTCTGGAAGGCGCCGCCAGTTTAAATACCATATCGCTGTTCAGCAATTCTTTGTCCTCCCTGCTGCATACAATTACCCGCCAGGGAAAAGAACGTGTGCCTGCTGTTCGGGCAATATAATCTGCCTGGCTAACAATGCGGGCCTGCGTCATATTATACCCGCCTTGTTTTTCCGATAATGGATAAGGTGGAAACTCCGTTGTAAGTGCAGTTCCCGCTTGTTGCTTACGCAGGTACATACCAGGATATTCTTCTACGTCGGCTTCGGTAATTACGGCTTTTGCCCCATCCCGCAAAGCAATCATCATAGGCAGGTAAATCAGCGAATCAGTAGAAACGGCAGACAAAGGAATATGGCTATAAGGCGTTTCGTAAGAATGTTCGTACTGGTTGCTGCGGGAGGATATAACAAATGGCGTATAGGTTTGAAAATCGGCCGCAAAATCAAATGCGGCTGTTTCAGACATAACCACCAGCGAATCTTTCCGCTTTGTAAAAAACCGGTAAGCAACACCCTCATTGTAAGCCCTGCATATAATACCATAATTGCCTTTCAGGGTTAGTATCAGTTGCCTGCAATCATCTGCCACCTGCGCCTTCTTATAAAAGGGTGAAGGGATATGCTGATTGATGCGCTCTTCCCTGGCACTTACCACCACCGGCTGTTTGCCCAAACGCTCCCCGGTTTGCAACAGCATGCTTATTTCACCTTGTTTTATCAGCTGCTGACCATGAAAGGTTACAGACCATTGCAGCGACTGGCCCACATAAAAAACTGCGGATGTTTTGCCGTCTGGTGAGGTTAACTGGTATTGCTTAACCCGTTGGGCATGTACATTAACAACCAGGCACACCAGCACAGCCAACAGGCAAACCAACCCGCGTTGAAAACACATTATAGATTGTATCAGGTAAAACATGATTACTGTAATAAAATGAAAAACTTAATAACCCTGGTTTTGTGTGTACAGCCCCGGCCTTACATCCAGTTGCGATTGCGGTACCGGATATAACACAAACTCTTTTACCACAGGCTCTATCTGTTTTAAATCGTCATCCGTTTTAATCCAGTTGTTCATGGTAGTAACAAGGGTGCCGCTTCGCTGTAAATCAAACCAACGGCTGCCCTCACCCACCAGCTCGCGCCTCCGCTCCTGATACAACTGCTCCAGTGTTACTCCTGAAACAGGGGCAATTTTAGCACGGGTGCGTACCAGGTTTACAATAGAATCTACCTCTTCCTGTGTACCACCGGCAGCCCCCTGCAGTATGCACTCTGCTTTCAGCATCAGCACATCGGTATAACGGATGGCCATAAAGTTGATACCCCAGTCTCTTATGTTCACCGGTACTTTGGTACTATCCATATACTTTCTCAGGTAAGGTCTGTTACCGGGTATACCTAAAGCAGTATAGTACAGTAAGAAGTTAGTTTTGGCCCTTACATCCACAGCGGTGTCATATGTTCTGTATAAATCAAAAGAGGTTGGTCTTCCTGCTCCACCCAACTGTGCAGGCTTTTGCAATACAGTAGTAAAGTAAGAATCGGGTACAGTTAGCGATACAAACGAGGCACCCAGTACAGGATTCAAACCAGACACATGCATTACATCAAACACCGCCTCCTTATTTACATTCGGGTTTTGATTGGCATAAGAAAAAATGCTGGCATAGTTGGTATTAAAAGTATATACCTTACTGTTAATCACTTCATTAATCAGCCTCAACGCCTCCGTCCACTCATTAGATGCCAGGCCCGGGCCTTCTATAGAATAAGTAGCGCCTGAACGCGCCATGTATACCATGGCCAGCAGACTGCCTGCCGCGTATCTGGTAGCCCTGCCTACATCTGCTCCGGTATAAGAAGCCGGTAATACTTCCATAGCATATTTCAGATCTTCAATAATCTGCGCATACACCTCTGCTACCGGTGTACGCGGAATAGTTACCGCTTCTCCAGGCAACACCGTTTTTACCACCAATGGCACCTTGCCAAAATAACGTACCAGATCAAAGTAATAAAAGGCACGTAAAAATCTCACCTCTGCTCCCAGCCTGTTACGCAATACTTCGGACGATATTATATTTCCCTTTAATTCCAGTTGCTCCAGAAAATAGTTGGCGCGGAAAATGGCATTGTAATCATCATTCCAGGCAGCTTCTACATACACATTACTTACTGCGTTTCTGCGGAATGAGTTAATGGCATCATAAGGCTGTGTACCCAGTACAGAAGCAGCGTATAGATTATCAGACCGCGTTTCAGAAAGGTTCATCAAACGGTCAGGATAAGCACGGAGACCATTGTATACAGCCGCTACGCCCTGCAAAAAATCTTCCTGGTTTAAGTAAAAAATCTTTGTGGTACCTGAGGAAGGTGGAACAACATCCAGACTTCTTTTGCAGGAAGAAAAAAGCACCACCAGCATACAACCTGTTATAGCAATTATTTTATTCATGGCAATTCAATTAAAATGAAAGATTTACACCTACAATCAAAGATTTGGCAAGCGGCAGTCCACCATAGTCGCCAGACTGTGGATAGTTGCCGTTACCGCTCAGGTCTGTATTGGCCGATTCAGGATTGGCCCCACCGTAGTATTTATCTTTCCCAAAAAAGTTTTCCAGCGATACAAACATGCGTGCGCTGCCCACACCGGCTTTCTTCAACAGGGTTTTCAGGTCGTACCCCAGTGTAATAGCTCTTACGCGCAGGTAGTCTGACGAATACAGCCAGTCTGTATTTACAATACTGCCGAAAGTGGAATAGGCTTTATCCCTTACGCCACTGCCCGGGTTTTCAGGCGAGCGCCAGCGATCTCTGTAATCACCCAGTTGGTTGTAGATGTAACCAAAACCTGTTTGAGATACCGCGCGCCCCAGTATAGAGTAAATAGAACCACCTACCTGCCCCTGTACCAGTACACGTAAATCAAAGCCTTTATAATTAAGCGTATTGGTAACGCCCCAGGTATAATCCGGGTTAGGATGTCCTACCACCTGGCGGTCACCGGCATCTATAATACCATTCCGGTCATAATCTTCATATCTGGCGTCGCCTACAGTTTGCGCCCCGTATCGTGCCACCTTGGCATTAATATCATCCTGTGTAAGTGTACCTATTCTTTTAATTACATAAATACTGTTAATAGATTCTCCCACTTTCAATACTGTGTTGGCCACTGTAGTATAAAGGGATGGTACCAGTATTTGCGTTTGCCCGCTACCTAACGCCACCACCTTATTAGAATTGTGTGCCAGCTGCACATTGGTAGTCCACTGCAGCTGTTTGATTACAATATTTTTAGTACTCAACTGTATCTCCCACCCTTTGTTACGTACCTGGCCTACGTTATCCAATGCAATCTGAAAGCCGGTTACTTCCGGTACTGCCACATTCATCAGCATGTTTCTGGTAAGTCTGTTGTAATAATCAAACGAAGCGGTAATACGGCCCTTAAACAAGCCAACATCCAAACCTATATCGGTAGTAGCCGATTTTTCCCATTTAAGATTAGGGTTGGGTAATCTGTTAGGCGCCTGGCCAATAGCCGGTGCCTGGGTAGAGCCGAAAACATATCCGTACGAAGCGGTGGTAGCAGTAGCACTGAAATCGCCAATGTTATTGTTACCCGTAACACCATAACTTATCCGCAGCTTCAGATCGCTTATTTTGTCAATGCTTCTGATAAACGGTTCTTCGCTCATTTTCCAGGCTACAGAAGCTGCCGGAAACACACCCCACCTTGTATTCTCCCCAAAACGGGATGAACCATCTGTACGTATGCTTCCGCTAAACAGATATTTGCTCCTGAAAGCATATTGTACCCGGCTGAAGTAAGACAACAATATGTTTTGGCTGGCAGATGTACGGCCCTGAATACCCGCCGCATAGTTCAGTGTTTTTACATAAGCGTTTGTATAACCACCCACCGAGTTCATGGCAGAGTTGTCGGAAGTGAAATTATTATACGATTGGCCCAGCAATACATTCAGGTTATGCCCACCAGTAAGGTTGCGGGTATAATTCAACGTATTCTCATTTACAAAAGCCTGATAATTGTTGGTCTGGTAACCACCGGAAGTATTAACAGTAGTTTGCGAATTGCGCACATTCAGCAGGTTAGAAACGGTATAGGGAACGTAGCGTGTATAATTGCTGTTTGAAAAATCTACGTTTACAGACGTTTTAAAGTTCAGCCCTTTGATAATGGTGTAAATACCATATACAGAAGCTACTGTTCTGAAACGTTTGGTTTCACCAACCTGGTTCAATGCTTTCTGCACCGGGCTGTTAAACTGTACCGCCCAGTTGTAGGGGTTATTGCCGTAGGTGTTCGTATACAACCCGGCAGAATCTTCCACTATGGGCGTCATATTCAGCGCCTGATGAAAAATTACATCCTTACCCTCCACACCCGGGTCTCTTAACAACGAATAGCTGGGTGAAAGATTGATACCTAATTTCAGTTTCTGATTAAAGTTGGCTTCTACATTGGCACGTGCCGAATACAGATTATTGCTGGTACCTATTACTATACCTTCCTGTCTGATATTGTTTACAGAAAAAAAGTAGTTCACATTACTGCTGCCCCCACTTGCCGATACCTGATAGTTTTGTTGCAGTCCCTTACGAAAAATTTCATCCTGCCAGTCTACATACCGCAACCCCGGATGCCCCGGTTGCGCCCAGCGCGGATCGGGTATATAAGAAATGTTGTTGGCACCAATGATAGAAATACGCTTATCCCGGTCGTCCTGCGCAGTGGCACCGCGCGAACCGTAAGCAGATACATAGGCGGCATTAATCATCTCTGTTGCCCGGTCTGCCCATTCCTCACCGTTCAGCATATCCACTTTCCGGTTAGCCTCATTATAACCTGCTGAGCCAGACACCTGTATCCGGGCCTTGCCTACCTTTCCCTTTTTAGTGGTAATCAGTACCACACCATTAGAACCTCTGGAGCCGTAGATAGCAGCCGCAGCAGCATCTTTCAACACTTCTATTGATTCAATATCATCGGGGTTAATATTGTCCAGTGCATTACCTCCGGAAAATCCACCCGTACCATCCTGCACAGACTGCCCCAGCGGAAAACCATCCAATACATATAAAGGCTCAGTATTGGCAGAGATGGAGCCTGAGCCCCTTACCTGTATGCTGAATGCTTTACCCGGCAAACCGGTTGTTTGTTTTACGTTTACCCCCGCAATCTGCCCCACCAATGCCTGGTCTACACGGCTTATAGCCCTGTCGGTTATAGCTTCAGAGTTGAGAGAAGCAATAGCATAAGAAACATTCGATTTCTTTTGCGATCCATAACCAATCACAATTACACTATCCAGGCTGGTACTGTTTGTTTTCAATACAATGTTCAGCACCTTGCTACCGGTAACCGGCACTTCCTGTGTTTCATATCCCACATAAATTACTACCAGGGTTTTACTATTGTCCGGTGCGTTAATGGTAAACGCACCTATATTATTGGTGGTGGTGGCTACGTTGGTACCCTTTACCATTACCGTAGCGCCGGTAACAGGGTTGCCTTTATCATCCAATACCACGCCTTTCACCGGCTGGGCAGCGGGTGCTGCCGCAGATACTGTTTTCTTATTTAAGATTACGGTCTTATCCGCTTTGTTAACTACATAATTAAATCCGTTGGCAGTGAAGTTTTCTGCCAGTACCGTTTCCAGCGGGGCATTGGTATAAGCCACATCTACCTTTGGTGCATCGTTTAGTAAATCTGAATTGTAAATAAAATGGTACCCCGTATTCTCGTGCAGGGATACAATAAACTCCTTTAATGATTTCTGTCTGGCTTTAATAGTCACAGTTTGCGCAGTAGCTGCCACACTCAGCAGCCAGCAGGCAAGTGATAAAGCCAGCACGCGGCAAAAAGCACCATGACAAGTGAATCGTTTTGTAACCATGAGGCGTTAGTTTGAAAATTTGAACTTTTGTTTGCTTGATGGCCCCGACAGTTATTCCCTCACGGCAAGGGAATACCGCTCATGCTGTAGCAGACAGCATGAAAAGCCGGATGATGAATATGGGTTGAGAATTATAGCACTATTACTTTTCCCGGCTGTAGCTTAAAATGAATCATGTTGGTTTGTTCCAGGCTTTTAAGCAGTCCTGCCAATCCTTTATCCATTGGGAAAGTGGCCCAGAATCGCTTATCTCTGTTACTGGTTTTAAATTCAACCGTTACATTATAGGCTCTGGCCACCTTTTTCATAATATCTTCTATGCGCTCGTCTTTAAAATAAAAAATGCCTTCTTTCCAGGCCAGAATGGCACTCAGGTCTGCCTGTTGCGTATGTAAGCCGGTGGTGGCAATATCATTTACCGCCATTTGTCCTGGTTTCATATCAGCCACCGCATTGCCTTTGCGTACCCTTACACGTCCTTCAGCCAGGGTAGTAACTATCCGGCTGTCACCTGCATAGGCTTCCACGTTAAAATGGGTACCTAATACTTCAACTACCTGATTGCCGGTTATTACTTTAAAAGGCTGGCCTGCACGTGGGGCTACTTCAAAATAAGCTTCCCCGTTCAGTTCAATCACACGCTCCTTTCCATTAAAGGCAACGGGATATTGTAAAGTAGTGTGCGCATTCAGCCATACCTTACTACCATCGGGTAATACTATCTGGTAACGCTTGCCTCGGGGTACCGAAAGTGTATTATAAGCTACCGCAGCTGCTGCATCTGTGGCTGGCTGCTTTCCTGCATCATATTGCAGCACACCATTTGCCGCTTTGGTTACCAGTGCCCCCTGCTGCTGCCCTACTACCCCGGCACCTGCCTTTTCAATATCTATGGTAGCACCGCCTGAAAGCGTAAGTAATACCTGGCCACTATCTGCCGCCGGTTGCTGTTTTACCGCTACGGCTAATGGTTGCGCCTTTTGTTGCTGCTTTTTTCCCGTTTCAAAAAATACGGTTGCAGTCAGTACCAGCACCACCGCCGCAGCTGCCGCAGAAATATAAGCAAAGCGGCTTCGCCTCTTCCGGTGCGCATCATCCTGCCCAAACCGCTCTGTAAGCTTTTCCAGGGCAAGCTGTGTATCAAAAGAGCGCATCAGTTCCACATCCTCCCTCCGCTGCTGTTCATCCTGTAAACGATTTAGCATAGCCTGATTATCAGGGTCTTCCATTAACCACTGGTTCAAAAGAATTTCCTCTTCTGCCAATAAGCTGTTGTTCAGTTTCTTTCTGATCAGTCCGGTGATCAGTTCATATTTTCCGAGGTCCCCGTTAGGCATGCTTTTTCAGTTGTAGGCAAACGCAATACTATTAAAACAGAACAAATGCCCTGTTCCTCTAAAGGGAACTTCTTTTTTTGAAAATATTTTTTCTGTGCGATTTTACCGGACAGCACAGGAAGGTGAATTGATGAATTGTATTAATTTGCACCCAACGATTATCTTGTCCAATATGCTTATATCACCCCTTGAACACGAAGCGGAAAACCTGATACTCAGGTTTAGAAACGGAGACGAACAGGCGTTCAATCAATTATTCACTACCCTCTACTCCCCGCTTTGCTTTTTTGCCAGCCGCCTTATACAAAACAATTTTGCAGCAGAAGAAATATGCCAGGATGTATTTTTTACGGTGTGGAAAAAAAGAGAATCCTTTACTGAATTCAAATCGCTAAAAGCATTTATATACATCAGCGCACGCAACGCCTGCATGAATTACCTGGATAAAGAAAACAGAAAGGCGAAGAAAATGAAACAGGTGGCTGTGGAAGAGATGGACCAGCCCCATATCCGTGAAATGATTTATGCCGAAGTACTGAATGAAATACGTGGCGAAATAGACCGCCTGCCAGAGCAGTGCGCCAAAGTAATAAAAATGCTGTATGAGGAAGATATGAAACCACAACATGTGGCAGAGCAATTGAACATTACCGTAAGCACTGTTTATAACCAGAAACTGCGCGGTATCTCCTTATTGAAAAAACGGTTACCAGCCGCTTCTATCGACCTGATAACCGTTTTCCTGCTATTCAGAGAGTTCTGATAAAGTACCTTACTTTTTATGCTCCTTTCTCCATTGCTTTAAATATTCAGCAATATAGCCAGCCTGCCGCTGCACTACCCGTGGTATATAATGCACATGATCTGCAAAACGATCATCTCCCTGCGTTAGTGTAAAACTATACAGATCAATTGCCGGAATCTGATACTTACCACATACATCATCTGCAATGGCATTGTACACATTCACATCTCTGCTAAACCTGCTAAAAGCCTTGCTTTTGGCAGCATGTACAGAATCTATTACTTCTGTAGTACGTACCCATATAACAGGTATTTTTTTACCAGCCAGCAATGCATAAATGGCATTCAGGTTGCTCCGGTATTCTGCGGTATCCACAGCAATTTTTCCGTTAGTGGGGTTTCGCTTTATATCATGCAGGCCACAATTCAGCAACAGCAAATCCGGTTTAAACGCCTCATCCTTTTCGCGGGTACGCAGGTAGCTCAGCACCATTCTGGAATCGCCCCCATTGGCATCTGCAGGCACATCCAGATTGCGCATGGCTGCCTCCTGCGATCCCTTTCTTTGTACCTGCACAGCGGCACCCAGCTGTTTTTCCAGGTAACTGCCGTATTGTAACGAAATACTATCCCCCAGTATAAACAAAGTAAATTGCCGCTTCATATACCACGAACAGAAGCATAGCATACAGGCCATAGCCGTTATCAGGTATAAGTTTCTTTTCAGCATATACGCTTAATATTTAATGGTAACATCCGTGTTATTTATCTGCTTTATACGGCTGGCATCCCTTTCCCGGCATTCTACTACTACATCTTTAGAGCGGGCTATCAGCAGCATCTCCGGCGCCTGCCCGCTTACAGCACTGTATTTTAATCCGGACACCTCCAGCGCTTCCACATCATCGCACACAATAGCCGGTCTTACATCATTACCTGTTAGCTTTACGTGTATATTATTGAACTGTATGTTTTTTACATGACGTACATAAAAGCCGGTAGCCGGCAGCTTTCGCTGAAACATTCTGCAGCCGGGGTAGCCGTTTGAATTTTCAGGCACCGCAAGCGATGTATCTTTAGCGGCACCACTACCTGCATGCTCCATAAATATATCGCGGAAGCTAATATCTTTTACATAATTGCCAGGAAAGCCGGTAATGGCACTGGCAATAGGGCCGGCGTTTTTAATGGCAATCTGGCTGAAATGTACTCCTTCTACTACCCCAATATTATCCTTAGCGCTTGTTCTCAGGCGATTGCCAAGCTTAATAAAAATCGGGTTCTCCAGGCTGTCTATGCTAATGTTCTGAATATTTACATCTTTCAGCAACCCACCATCTGTACTGGCCAGGTCAATGCCTGTTAAGCCTCCTTTCTGTTTAAACACATGCATCATATTGGTAGCCAGTGAAGGGCGGATAACGCTGTTTGAAAACTGTACCGATTGAAAACCACCCGCCGAACCGGTGCCCATTTTAAAAGCACTGGCATGAGAACTTAAGATGCAATTGGTTACCACCGCGTTACGCACGCCTCTTCTGCCTTCCGATTTAAAACACAAAGCGTCATCATCCGCGTCAATAACGCAATCAGAAACAATTACGTTATGACAATCATCAATATCCAATCCGTCGTTATTGGCATTTACATGATTAAACACGGTAATACCCTTAATACGCAGAAAGTCGCAGGCTATATACCGCTGCATCCACATAGGGCTGTTCTTTAACGTAACCCCTTCAATGTTCACGTTTTTACAGCCTACTATCAGCAGTACAAAAGGCCGTTTTACATTTACGTTGGTCATATGCTCCCGCCAGTAGAATACCGTATCCCCTCCGCTTCCGTCAATAGTGCCTTCCCCCTTAATAGCAATATTCTCCACATCACCCGCATACACCAATGAATAACTCCACTGCGGCGAAACGCTTAAAAAAGGATAACTGATTGTTTTTGCCGGATAGGCATCTGCTTTAGCAACGCCTTTTAATACGGCGTTTTTATTCAGCTGAAGCGTAACATTACTTTTAAGGCTGATGGTGCCGGTAATAAATACACCTGCTGGCACTACTACGGTTCCACCTTTCAGGGCCGCCTTATCTATAGCCTGTTGAATACTGTTGGTATTTACTGTGTTGGAATCGCCTTTAGCACCAAAATCTGTAATTACATAATCCTGTGCTACTGCCCATGAGGATACTAAAAAAGCCACCCCACAAACAATACCCTTTCTTAAACTCCATTTTTTTGAAGCAATCATTTCGTTTCTTTTACTGGTTGATAATATATTCCGACAGCGCACATCCGCACCATTGCTTTATTGCTGTTGCTACCAGGCGGGCATGGTTACGTGCACCCGCCTCAGTGGTATGCACATTATCTGCCACAAACCAGGTGTCCGTTGTTTTTGCTTTCCCGGCAGCATCATAAGTATCTGCCGCCAGTGCATTCAAATCAATAAACAACACCTGATGGCGCTTTGCTACCGTTGCCGCCCATTTGCCGTAATCGTTACTGTTACGCTTTATTTTATCGCCCACCCATCTGTTTTTAGGAATAGCGGAGCATATAATAGGGATAGCACCTTTGTGTTTGGCATCTATAATAAACTGTTCCAGATACCAGCCAAAGGAGTGTACTGTTTCCTGCAGGTGCAAAAACGGGTTAAACACCTCAACCGTATCTTCTCCAATGCCCTTAATGCTCCCCCTGCAACGGGTAGAATCTACTACCGGGCTTTCATCGTTATGCCCAAACTGCATAATTACATAATCACCTTTCTGCAACGTAGCCAATACCCCCTGCCACATACCATTCGCCTTCATTTTTGCATCGTGCACCCCTTGTGTATAATAAGTACGGCTGCTGGTGCCGGCAATGGCTCTGTTTTGAACAGCTACCTGTACCGTATCCAGGTATTCATATAACACACCACCCCAGCCCTGAATATTTCCGGATGCGGATCCGGTGGCTACCGTAGAATCACCTATCAGATAAACGGTGGGCTTCTGTTTTACAAACCCCAACAAACAACAACAGGTTAACAGCAATACATTGCTTACTGGTTTTTTAAGCATTATCCTATCAAATTTCTGTACCGGCACACATCGGTGCATTATTATTAAAACAGAATTATCGTTGTTTTCTCTATAAGCAGCTAAAAAACACTTCAGCGCTTTCCGTAGAGGAAACGCACCTGATATTTTTTTTAGAAATATTATGTAATTACTTCCGGCACCGCATCCTGCTACCATACCAAAGCCTGAGTTTTGAAAATATTGCTTCTACTATTGCTATGCCTGCCGCTGTTACCACGGTCGCAGTACGTTAAGCCCATCCGTTCGGCCCTGTATGAGGAAAAGGTGAAAAGAGTACCGGTATCAGTTACAGCACTGGATTCTATCAGTAACCAGCGTAACAAGGTGTTCCGCCTGAAGCCCTATTTCAGGTATTACTCCCAGATAAAATCTCTAACGGCCGGAAAAGATTCCTTCCTTTCCATTAACTATGCCAGCAGCCCCGTGCTCAACTTTTCGGGCACCTACTCCGCCGGGGTAGAATGGAAACTGCGTAACCGTATTCCGGAATTACAGTCCGGTTATGTACAGGGCCGGTCGCTTAACGGCTTACCCGCCTGGCAGGGTCCGGAAACGAATGAAGTATTCAGCTATGGGCCGGATATACAAACACTGGAGTTTGACGGCAGCCCTTACCCTTACGATAACAATGGAAAACTGGTAGCGAAGGGTAACGGTAACGGACACCCGGCAACAGCCTACAACAATGCATTGCTCAGAACAGCTTCCGGCTTTTTGCAGCAGTTGAATATTAAGGGGGAAATAGTGAATGAAAGCAAAAAATGGGCATTCGGCTTGTCTCTGGCACAAGGCAGGGAGCAAACGCTTATTAAAAGCAACAATGCTTCCACTTCCTCTGCAAGTATCAATATCCAGCGCTATCTGAGCCATTTTACGCTCTCGGGCAACTATCACTATTCAAAAAGCCGCCATACCAACAGTAACTGGAATGGCTTTCTCAACCAGATTTATCAGCAGGCATTGTTAACACCCGTATCGTTCAGTAATGCACAGGGCACCCGCCTGGGCAGCGGACAACGCAGCTACAGCAACCTGGCCAACAATCCGGAGTACCTGCTGGAAGACAATGATAACGGTTATAACTACCAGCAACAAACAGCAGGTTTTACAGCCAGGTACTTCCTTAACAACTGGCAGGTAGAACTGGCCCCCTCCCTACTTACTACCAGCCAGCAAGACAATGCTACCTATAAAGCCGGCAGCGTTTTATGGCCCGATGGTATGTTTACACACCGTAACAAAAGCACACAGAACTTTACCCACCAAACCCTTGTTCAGATACCCATCAACTACTCATCTTACAAATGGCGGCAGCAAATACAGTTAAAGCATTTGTATACACACGAACGCACCAGTATTCAGTTTATGCCCGACAGCCTGTTTTACCGCAATACAAGGCCCGCAAACGAACTGATGTTTCACCTTACCACAGAATGGAATACCTACGCGGTAAAAATGAAGCTGGTAGCAGGCAACAGAGCCTATACATCTGGCACAGTAAGCAAAAACGCATACTGGCTGCCATCTTTACAATACACCCTTACGCTTAACGCAAGCCCTGTACAGGCAAGCCTTAACACAAGCTATGTGCGCTTTAACAGCGAAGTGCCGCTTAACCAGTCTATAGCGGGCTATAACCTGTTGCAATACACCACACAGCAGGCACTTGCCTACCGGCCGGTGCTGGAAATAAGCAGCTTTAATAATGTAGCCGCTATTGAAAATACAGAGTGGAATACGGGGTTAACCCTCAGCCGCAAACAGCTGGTTTTTACAGCCGGTTATTATATAAGGTACACCCGTAACGATGTGTATCCCGTATTCAGCAACGGTGCCTTTCAGCTGCAAAACATAGCGGATGTACGTAAACACGGGTTTGACCTATCGCTTAGTTATAACCCGTTTACCCAAAAAGAGGTACGCTTCTCCGGCACCGTTAGCTTTTTCAGCTACCGCAATATAGTTACCCGCGTACAGGCACCGTACAACCTTTCGCCACTGGGTGGTTTTAGCAATGTACATACCGCACTGGCAGAAGGGCAACCATTTGGGGTAATTGTGGGTAACGACTACCAGCGGGATGCCGCCAACCGCGTTGTTATAGGCAATGATGGTTTTCCTGTAGCCAGCCCTGCCATGAAAATACTGGGCAACCCGAATCCCGATTTTGTACTAAAAACATCGCTGCTGCTAACCTGGAAGCCGCTAACCCTTAGTACAGACGTGGAATGGAAAAAAGGGGGTGATATATGGAATGGTACACAGGCTGTACTTGACTACTATGGCAGATCGGCCGCTACCGCCCGGCTTCGCAATACTACCGGCTACCTGTTTGACGGGGTTTTACAAAACGGCACCAAAAACACCACCCGCGTTGCATTTTACAATACGGCTATGCCCTTTGCCAACAACAGATGGGTGCGTTACGGCCACAGCGGGGTAACCTCTGATTACATACAACCGGCCGGCTACCTGCGCATCAATAATATTAAACTGGCCTTTCAGCCACAGCTATTTAAAACCGGCACACGCATCAGGGCGCCGTTTATACTATCTGTGTTTATACGTAACATATTACTATGGTCGCCCTATAAAACCGGCGATCCCTCTCAAACCCTGTTTGAACATTCCAATACCACCGGACTGGACTTTTTTAGTCTTCCCGCTTACCGTACCTACGGTTGCAACCTCACCTTTCAATTCTGATTTGCATGAAAAAGCCCTATATCATTTACCTCCTGTTATTGGTACTGCCCTGCCTGAATGCGGTTATTGCCCATGCCCAGCTGGCGCAATACAATGCCTATAAAGAAAAAATATACATACAAACCGATCACGTTATTTATGCACCCGGCAATGAGCTCTATTTTAAAATTTACCTGGTAGAAGCTGCCACACAACTGCCCTCTGTTGTAAGCAACATAGTATATGCTGATATCATCAGCCCCTCTGGCAACATACTCAAAACCCTGCGCTTGCAGGCAGACAAAGGCAACGCTGCGGGCTCTTACTTTTTTTCATCAGAAATGCCCGGCGGCATTTACCGGATACGGGCCTATACCCAGTGGATGAAAAATGAGAAAGACCATACCTGGTTTACCAAAGAAATTACCCTGCAAAAAGTAATCTCGCCCAGGGTACTGATGAAGCTGGATTTTCCTAAAAAAGGATATGGACCCGGAGATACCGTTACTGGCAGCTATGCCATCCGTAATCTGAATAACCAGCCCATTAAACAGTTTCCGGCAAAGTATGCCGTTACTGTTACAGGAAACACAATAACCACCGGCAAATTTGTTACAGATACCTCGGGCAAAGCACAACTACAGTTTACCCTGCCAGACACCTTACATACCACAGACGGATTGTTAAACATTACAGTGGTATACGATTCCTATACAGAATCCATCTCCCGCAGCATTCCTATATCACTGCATAAGATAGACTTGCAGCTGCTACCCGAAGGCGGCACTTTCATCAGCGGCTACCCTGCACGCATTGCCTTTATTGCGGTTAATGAGTATGGAAAACCCACCGATGTAAAAGGTGTGGTAAAAGACAGCAAAGGCAATACATGCACACAGCTGGAAAGCTATCACGATGGTATGGGCGCTTTTTCTTTTACTGCCGGTGCAGATGAACAATACCATGTGGAATTAACAGAGCCTTCAGGTATACATCAGCACTTTGCCTTACCACAGGCCCGCAGAGAAGGCGTAATGATGCACCTGACCGTGCAGGATAGTGTTGTACGTATACAGCTTACCGCTTCTGCCCCCCAACAGGTTATGCTTTCTGCAGGCAGCAAAAACAAAACTGTTTTTACCCGCACGTGTAACCTGCAACCAGGCGAACAATGGGTTAACATACCAGCCAGTATTTTTCAGCCTGGCATTACACGTTTTACCATCAGCACCTTACAGGGCCTGCCCTTTGCAGAACGTATAGCTTTTCTGCATCCAAACAAACTGCTTAACGTTTATATTACTACCAACAAACAGGAATACAGTCCCAGAGAAAAAGTAACGCTGTATGTAACCACGCTGGATGAAAACAATACGCCCATCGCCTCTGATTTTTCTTTATCGGTGGTGGATGATAAACTGTGGTCACTGGCCGATGACAAGCAAGACCATATTATCTCCTGGTTAATGATGAGCAGCGAGTTAAAAGGAAAAATAGAAGAGCCTGCTTTTTACTTTAAGAAAGATGAGCCTAAAAGCATACCGGCTTTAGACTTTGTGATGCTCACCCATGGTTACCGGTATTTTGATTATTTTGATTCTGTTATGGCGCACGGCAGCACTATGTGGTTGCCGGAGTATGGGCATGTAGTCAGCGGCACCATTACCGATACCTGTGGCAGGCCGGTTGCCGCCACGGTATATCTGGTTAATCAGGAATACAATAGTTACCGGAGCAAGATAACTGAACAGCAAACAGGCAACAATGGTATCTTCTTTTTTACCGGCTTACCTTATTCCCGCAGCAACCTGTATCTGATAGCCAAAAGCAGGAATAAAAAAGAACCCATTAAAATAATGTTAGAGCAACAGCATTTTGCCAATAGTTCAGGATACACCCGCTTACTGGAGAGCAGACTTAAAAACGAGTTGCCTGTGCGCGCCGATAACCAGGAAAATAAAACCAGCCCCCGCCCTGTTATAGCATCGGACAAACAGCCACCGCAGATAGAAGCTTTGCCCACAAACAGCAATGCTTTACATGATGTGGTAGTAGTAGGTTATGGCGTTAACACTAACAGGCATGTATTGGGCAGCGTAACCAGCATTTCAGCAAGAGAGTTTGATATTTCCAGCCCACTCTCCACATCGCTGTCAGGGAGAGTATCCGGCATAGTTGTTCAGAATAATACTACAGTAAACCCATCGCCCCAGCTTACCATTCGCGGAATGGCTTCTGTAACAGGTAATAATGAGCCATTATGGGTAGTAGATGGCGTTCCGCTGGAAAAGCCGCTGCAAAATTTCAATATCGCTTCTATTACCAATGTAACAGTTATAAAAGAAGCGGCAGCTACGGCAATATATGGCTACAGAGCCATGAACGGCGTAGTGCTGGTTACCACATTAAATGGTTTTGGCTACCACCGTAATCACATACGGCTAAGCCGCAAACAATACAATTACACCACAGCCTCTGTTTCGCCGCAGCAATCTTTTGACGAAACACGTCAGTTTTACGTCCCCTACTATAGCTCTACCCAAACCCAACTGAAAACTGATTTTCGCGAAACCATTTACTGGAACCCGATAGTACAAACAGACAGCTGTGGCGAAGCTGTGGTTACCTTTTACAACTCAGATGCCACTACCACCTTCAGGGCAATAGCTGAAGGCATAGGCAGCAACGGCCGCGCCGGGCGTGCAGAAGCAACTTACACAGCCAAACCGCCGGTAAGCATAGACGCTAAAATACCGCCTTACCTAAGCACGGGCGATACTGCTTATATTCCATTGAACATAAAAAACAACCGGAAAGATACTTTTCTGGCCACGGTTCAGATAATACTTCCGGCAGCTTTACAAACCGGCTGGTTTGATAAACGTGTATACCTGTTACCAGACAGTTCTACACAGATATTAATTCCGCTTACTGCCACCCGTGCTATCAAAAGCCGTATTGATATTACTGTAAACAACTACAGAGATACCTCTACCCTGGAACTTCCGGTTACAGCACTGGAAAAAGGCTATCCGGTAAGCACCGTTATTTCCGGCAAAAGCAATGTTCAAAAAACATTCCGCATCAACACACCTGCACCAGGCTCACTGCACGCACGTCTGTTTCTGTTTCAGAATCTGGAAAGCCAGTTGCTGGATGGGCTGGAATCTATGCTGGCAGAACCGCATGGCTGCTTTGAACAAACTTCCTCTGCCACTTACCCCAACCTGTATATACTAAAATACCTGAAAGCAACAGGCAAGGCAAGCCCCGGACTGGAAGCCCGCGCATTAAAATATCTCCGCCAGGGCTACGAAAAGCTCATCAGCTACGAAACGCGTGAAAATGGCTTTGAATGGTTTGGCAATACGCCCGCTTCAGAAACCTTAACTGCTTACGGCTTAATGGAATTTACCGATATGCAGGAGTACGTGGAAGTAGATAAAAAAATGCTGGCCCGTACCAAAGCCTTTTTAATGGGCCGCAGAAACCGCAAAGGCGGGTTTACCATTAAACACAATCAGTTCCACTCCGTACCGGAAGATGTTTCCAGCCTGTACATAGTATACGCCCTTACACAGGCAGGTATAGGCAACGAAATACAACCGGAATACCAGGCCGCCGCAGCCACTGCACTGGCAAGTAACGATACCTACCAGACAGCCATGATGGCGCTGGCGGCAAGCAGCATGAAGGATACTGCCACTTATAACAAACTGATGAACGTGCTTCCGGACACCTGGGTTAAGCCTCATTCCAGCTTTGTGTATTCCAGAGGCACATCTTCCAGAGTAGAAGCTGCTGCCTTATATGCACTGGCACTGGCCAGGGCTCCCCAACCCAACCTTACCGCTATGTCGCAACAGATGGAAATATTACTGGCCGGTAAAAATTACTTTGGCTACGGCTCTACGCAGGCAACGGTACTGGCACTGAAAGCCATTATGGCATATACTATGGAATTGAACAAATCAGCCACGCAATCAACAGTAACCTTTCAGCTAAACAACCACACTATTCAGCCAGACACTGCACTGGACTCGCTGGTGAAGAATGGCGACAACCAGCTGTTTGTGCAATACAGTAAAGAACAGGATGCACTGCCTTATAACCTTAAAGTAAACTATTTCTCTCTGCAGCCGCCTAACAGCCCTTCGGCAGAAATACGCATGAAAACACAACTCCAATCGCGCCGTGCCCGTGTAGGAGAAACCGTACGTCTGGACATAAGTGTAACCAACACAAAGGATATTTACCAGCCTATGACCATAGCTAAAGTAGGCATACCTGCCGGCCTTACTCTACAACCCTGGCAGTTAAAAGAACTGACAGAACGGAAACAGGTGGCGTATTATGAAATATTTGACAACTATCTGGTGCTGTACTGGATGGGTTTTGCAGATTACGAAACAAAGAAAATAAGTCTGGATTTAAAAGCAGAGATACCAGGTAACTATACAGGAAGAGCCGGCAATACTTATCTCTATTATACACCTGAATTTCAATACTGGAATGAAGGATTAAGATGTACCATTCTACCCTAAACCCTATAGCCCTTACCCGAGCAATTAAAAGCCCCTGTTTCCTTTGGAAATAAGGGGCTGCATCGGGGGTTAGATGAGCATTCTTTAGCAACAGGTCAGCTCCATTGTGTACCAATACTTTCACAAACTGACAATTGACAGTCCGGGAATCAGCGACTACAACAGCCCCAAAACATATTTTGCGTACTTTTATATCGCCTCTGCAAAAGCAGCTACAGACATGACTATCTATACTCCAACAATCCTTTTAGCCTTGCTGCTACTGGCTACAAACAGTCTGCATTCACAAAACACTCCTGCACAATTAGCTGTAAAAAAAGAAAAAGAAACCAACGCATCCGAACTGCTTCATAAAATAACCCAGCCTATACACGACACCGACCGCATAAAACTGGCCATTAAAGCATGCCATGTCTATTGGGCAGAACGATTTGCCAACGCAAACAAACTGGACAGCTGCATGCGTTGGGCAGAGTTTGCACATCACCTGAGCATTAAAAGCAACTACCCCGAAGGCAGCAACGAAGCCGTTTTTATGAAGCTGAAGATAAGCCTGGACAGAAAAGATATTGTATTGGCCCGGAAAATCGCTCAGCCAACCTACGGCGAATTACGTGTTAAACTGCTAATGGCTATTGCCGAATACTATGTGTATGATTTTGATATCACCGACAAGCCATCTCCCCAGGCACTTCCTTTGATACTGGAAGCAAAAGCTATCAGCGAAAAAATCAGGTCTGACCGGTGGTGGAAGGAATGCCCGGTTTTACTCGGGAAATATTATTTCAACCAAAATGACATTATCAACGGAAAGAACGCCTTCCGCGAAGCCACTGCCAGATACCATGAGGCCGCAGACTATGCTACAGAGGCCTGGTATTGGTGGCAGCTGGGCCAGTACCTGCCTGAAAACGACAGTACGGTTCAGGACATACGCCACGCACTTTATAGGGCCACTGAAGGCTATGCAAAAGCGAATGATAAAAAAAACTTCGCCCTAAGCCTGAGAGACCTTGCCTTTGTTAACAGGGTGTACAGCTATTACGATATAGCAGAAAAACAATACCAGCAGGTGATGCAGGTGTTTGAAGCTATCGGGGAAAAAATATCACCCTACACTTACATTCAACTGGGTATGCTTTACGAAGCTACCGGACAATACAACCAGGCGCTACTCTATACTTTCAAAGCGCTCAACAATCCTGATATTGATGATGCAAAAAAAACGCTGGGCCATGAAACGCTGGGGTTAATATATGAAAGATTGAAAGATTACACCAACAGCGAGAAGCATTACCAGCAGGCACTTGCTTATTTATCTCCGGAACGGAAATCAGTACGTTTCCGCTATACCAGAAGTATTGCATGGGCCATGATGAGCAGTGGAGATGCCAACGGCGCATTAAAGTATTTATCCGCATACGTTAAAAAACACCCGCCGGAGCTGGTAAAAGACAAGCAACAACTGGCCTGCACTTTCGGTCAGTTTTACGAGGCATTAAAACAGTATGACAAGGCAGAGCAATATTATATTGAAATGCTAAGGCTGCACCCCCTTGTTCACCAGGAAATAGAAAACTTCCGCAACTTTGGCGTTAGCAGACTTACCGCTAACGCTGCCTTCTATACTATAGGAAGTTTTTATACAAAAAGGGGGCGCTACAAAGAGGGCAATATGTATCTGAAAAAAGCATTGCAGAGTCATCGTTTTCTTGATGCTGGCCTGGAACAGGACATCCATTACCTGCTGTTCAAATCAGACTCAGCATTGGGCAACTACGTTGCGGCCATTAACAGCCTTAACCTGCATAGAAAAATATATGATTCCATCAACAGTATTCAAAGAACCAGGCAGATTAACGAGCTGAATGTGCAATATGAAAGCGAACAAAGAAAAAAAGACATCACGCTGTTAGAAAACCAGAAAATAATACAACGGGCGGCGCTGCAAAGAGAAGCTACCATCAGAAATATTGTAGTCTCCGGCGCCATTGCTTTGCTGCTGTTAGCCTCCTTTACATACAAAGCCTATCGCAGCAAGAAAAAGAGCAATGCGTTGCTACACGCTCAACGGAAGGAGATAGATACTCAAAACCAGGCACTACAAAGTCTGCTGGTGCAAAAAGAACAACTGCTTACCGATAAGGAGTGGCTGCTGAAAGAAGTGCATCATCGCGTAAAAAACAATCTTCAGATAGTAATGAGTTTGTTGAGTTCACAATCTCTTTACCTGAAAAGTGCAGATGCTATGGAAGCTATTCTGGCTAGTGAAAACAGAATAAAATCCATATCACTCATTCACCAGAAACTGTATACCGGCGATAATTTATCCAGCATTCACCTGCCTGAGTATGTGACCGATCTGTTAGACAATCTGATGGATGCTTTTGATACCAGAACCCAAAAAATTCAATTTATACAGCAGGTGGATGACATTTACGTTGATTCTGAGCAGGCAGTGCCTCTGGGGCTGATATTAAATGAGGCTGTTACCAATGCCATCAAACATGCTTTTACCGCCCACGGGGGAAAGATTCTGGTTTCTCTGCGGCAAAACAGCACTGCTATAGCGCTTTCTATCAGCGATAACGGAAAAGGCCTTCCGGCTGATTTCGATATACACGCCGCCAATTCGCAGGGCATGGAAATGATACAGGGGTTAACCGCGCAGCTGAAAGGAACCTTTACCATCAGTAATGTAGCAGGCACTTTCATTCTTATCACCTTTCCGCTTTTACCCGGTTTTACAGCATAAGGCACGGCTCCTGCTGTAACTGCACGTACACATCACTCATTACAGGTTCATTTTTGCGTACCCATTCCCGCGGCGGCACACCATGAATTTTTCTGAAGTCGTTACTAAAATTGGCCAGTTTGTTCCGGTAGCCACAAATAACTGCCACCTGCTGCACCGAATGTTCGCCTTCCGCTAAATAAGCTGCTGCTTTTTCTAATCGCTTGCGCATCTGGTATTGCACAATGGTTACACCCACTATTTCCCGGAAAGCGGCACGGATCATATTGGTTCCTACCGAGGTTTCGTTTAGCAGATCAGGTATTCTGTTCCTTTTTAACGGGCAGGCATCTATCTGTTGTTTCAACATCCAGACAGCGTTTACTACAAACTTTGAGTAACATTTGGGGGATTGAGACATATAGCACTTCGTTAGTTTTCAACAACTTTAAACCCGGCCCAAACCTAGCAGATACCTGTGGCAATCAGGTTCAATTTTAGTGCATATAGTACTAATTTTTGGTCGTTCCCACTAAAAACAGCTTACTAAACGCAGCCAGGGTTGCCTTTTAATAATGATAGACAAATACACCTGTTCGTCAGAGTCCGTTTGTTCCCCAACAATATATATAATGCCATACTTACCCTCCGGCGTTTTAAAATAAATCATGTTAGCTGCCTCTATGCGCTTTGCAATGGCCTTTTGATTAATGTTTTGCAGTTTCGCAGCATCCTCTATTTTAGAACCGGTATTGGTAGCCGTGTAAAAATTAGTAGCATTGGTGGCAACCGGCGCCGAAAACAAAGTTTCTCTTTTAGCCCACCTGCTGATATCGTAAGGTGCAAACGGTAGCGCATCGGCTGATAAGGATTTGCATGTCAGGGGTAACTACATTGGATCAAAGGTGCCTCCCTCCCAACCGGCTGTCTGATCCAGCAGGGGAGATGAATTGAGGAAAATGCTGTTGATGGGCATAAAATAATAGTTCTGTGGAAAAGCAAAGTTTCCGTTATTCACTGGTGCCGAGTAGGTATGTGGCAGACGGAAGAATTTCTTAAGGGAGGTAGTATTGCTCCAGTTCAACGTATCTCTGATACACAGGGTGGGGGCAAGCCCCAGAGTATTCACACCAAACGGCTTTTCCAGCGAATCTCTGAGTTTAGTTGCCGGTGCATCCAGAAACTGCCACTGCACCATCTGCTCAATAGTACCTGTAAGCTTGTGCATCCTTCTTGTTCTACGGAGGTCTTCATTTCTTTTACCTTCAAAAGCCAGCTCCACCATACGCTCATTCATAATTAACCCGCGCATCTCTTCTTTAGAGTTGGCCAATGCCAGCCCGTAATCCTGGCTACCCTGTACAATAGTCCGTTTATACAGACTGGTTTTTCATTTTATAACACTACCACATCCTCTGTAAAATGCGTGTTATCTCTTTTTAACAAAAGCGTTACTGTAAGCCCTTTTACATGATTATTTCTGGCATACACAACGCCATGATGCAGTTCTACCAAAGCCTTTGACAACGACAGCCCTATACCGGTTCCCTTTGTAAACTGTTGTTGCTGCCGGGGCACTTCGTAGTACAACTGAAATATATTCTCCAGGTCATTTTCCGCTACCCCCGGCCCTTCGTCACACACTTCAATAGCCATGTCAAATGGCGCATCAGCGTCTTTGAAGTAAATAGAAATGGCACTACCAGCGGAACTGTACTTAACCGCATTCGACATAAGATTGTATAGTACCGTTTCCATTTTTTCCGCATCCAGCCAGGCCTGTGTATTACTGGTATGTACCTGAAAAAACACCTGCACCTTCTTTTCGGCAAGTGCATCTGCAAAATACTCCACCACCTGTTTAGCCAGCTGTACGGTATCCACCTCACTTATCCATAAAGTAGTTTTGTTGTTATCTACCCTGCCCAGCTCCATCAATTGATGAATGAAGCGATACATTCTCCGGGAGTTTTTAATCAACACTTCTATATGACTACGCCCATCCGGCGATAAGTGCTCATTTTTAGCAATAGCCTCTGCAGGCCCCTGTATTAAGCTGAGCGGGGTTTTTAATTCGTGCGATATGTTGGTAAAAAAACGCTGCTTTAAGGTGGTAATTCCACGCTCTACTGCTATACGCTGCCGCAGTTGCAACATGGTTCGGGCCGTGCGTGTTACCAATATAATAACAGCAGCTATCAATATCAGATACAACAGGTAGGCCCACCAGGTTTTCCACGGAGGTGGTAATATGCGAAACTGCAGCTGCTTTACAACTGTGTTGGTATATCTTTCCGGGCTCAGATTTTTTATCTCAAACACATATCTGCCCGGCGGCAGGTTGGTATAGGTGGTACGTGAATGGGTGTTATTGGTGTACCATTCATCATCAAAGCCTTTGAGCCTGCAGGCCCAAAGCCCTTCATCCGTAAAACGGTAATCCAGTATACTGTAATCGATAGTAATAATGTTATCCTTATGGGTAAGTTTTATTTCTTTAACAGCATTCACACACTGTGGCAGAATACCCGTACTATCCCCCACCTGAATATCTGTATTGTTTATCTGCAGATTGGTAAAGGCCAGCCTTGCAGTCACTTTATGATCTTCAACCCGCTGCGGCAAAAATTGCAGATAGCCGTTTACCGAACCCAATATCAGTTTTCCATTGCTTAAACGAATGGCCGCCGCCTCCGAAAAGCTTTTGGCAGTTATACCATCGTAAGAGTTATAATTTCGGAATCGGATACCATCAAATTTTGACAGACCATGGGGGGTGCCCAGCCATAGATTATTATCATGGTCTGCCACACAGCTAACCACAAAATCTGTTTGCAGCCCGTCCTTTATTGCGTAGCTGCGAAAGGTTAGTCGATTTTGCTGCTTATTGTTTATCGCCTTATTAATACCTCCGCCAGATGTTGCCAGCCACATCTGATGGTGGTCATCTTTGTATATATACTGAACATCGTTGTTGCTGAGGCTGCTTTCATCACCCGGCACCTCCACATATCTGTTAAAAGCAGCGCTATCCTGCTGCCCGTTCCTTACCAGCAGCCCATCCGTAGTTCCTATCCACAGTTGTCCGGCAGTATCCAGTGCCATATGCCGCACTTTTCCAAAACCATCATGTGGATAATTGGTAAGCCCATTGCCCCGGTGAATAAATGCAACGCCTCCCTTATTTTCCCGTATCAGGTTTATACCATTTTCCAGCGTACCCACCCAAATACGATGCTGTTTATCTTCCACTATAGCATACACCTTTGCAGAACTGATAGCGCTATCACCAACACCAGGTATAAAATGCTGCAGGCGGTAACTGGCACCGGCTATATTTAATGGCATAGCCTTAAACAATCCATTATTTCTGGTACCCAGCCAGATATTATGCAAACAATCTTCATAAATACGATGTACCTGCCCCATCCCACCTTCAGGCATATTCCGCAACGCTACCGCCACCTTCTTTCCATCTTTTATCACATATATATTACCTGCACGGGTTGCCACCCATACGCGGTTCAGATGGTCGGCACAAAGCCCTTTCACCTCATTCAGCGTTCTCTCCGGTGAGTCTTCCAGCTGGTACTGCTCAAAATCGTTTTCATGAAGAATAAGCCGGTACACCCCATCTTCGGCAGTGGCCAGCCACATTACTCCATCTTCATCATAAAAAACAACCCGCACACTGTTAGGAAACAAACGCGCCTCATCGGCGGGGTTATTATGAAAGTAAGTAATGGCCCGGGCAACCGTATCGTAAAACCCCAATCCACTCCCCTTCATAAGCGCCCAAAACCTGCCTTTGGAATCTTCCAGTGTTTCAAATCCTCTGAACAAACCAGCGCCTTTATCACTGGGCCTGAGCAAAAAAGTACGGAAGGTTTTCTTCACCGGATCAAACTGTATAATTCCGTTATCTTCCGGCTCAATCCAGATATTGCCACGGCTATCGCCTGAAATTGCATGCCACTGATTACTGCCCGGCATTTGAAAAGATGCTGTAACACCCGTTACCCAATTAAATTTCTTCAGCACATTACCGGGTGTAATGCCATAAACAGCTTGCTCCTGCTGTTGTATATACAAACCTTTTAACCCGGTATCATTTACTTTACAGGCAGTTAAACGCTGGCTGGTATAGGAATAAGTAAGCAGATACCCCCGGTTATTGGTAAGCCACAGCATATTGCCGCGTATGGCAATATGCGTAAGCAACCCCGGTACCGGTACAGCAGGTGCAGGTACCGGCCTGTATAAACCGTTTTGCTGTGGCATAAGCAACACCAGCCCTTTGTCTGTTCCCAGCCAGTAACGCCCTAGCCTGTCTTTCTCAAAAAAAAGAATCTCATTAGAAGGTATGTTGCCCCTGCTGTTTACATCAGCAGAAAATTGCTGCCAGCATATTCCCCCTGTTCCATTGGCCACCACACGAAAAACGCCGTGGTTCTTAGTCAGCAGCCAGGCATCTCCATTCCGCCCGTTCATTACATGATGAAACTCCCGCCGCCGGCCATCCTTCATAGCAGGCAAAAAGTCTTCCAGCGCAAGAAAGGATTCTGTTTTTTTATTAAACAGATATATAAAACCATCATTGGATTTCAGCCACAGGTGCCCCTTTGCATCATCCACAATCTTGTCAATCCGGTTATTTTTTAAAGCTGTTTTTGCATGGGGCGTGGTTTTGTAGCTTACAAACCTTCGTCCGTCAAACCGGTTCAGTCCGGCCCAGGTACCCAGCCACATAAATCCTTCCGCATCTTTGGTAATGCACATAATGCGGTTGTCTGAAAGGCCATCATCGGTAGTATAATGCAGTACCGTACATCCGGGCTGGCAAAAGCCCATAGCGGTAAACCATAGCAGTAAAACTAACGTAGCAACAAAACACTTCATAGGCATTTATAAGCCTCTTCTCTGTTCCAGATAATCAGTAGGGGTAATAGTAAAGTGCGCCTTAAAGCAGGCCGTAAAATATTTAGGCGTGCTAAACCCTACCAGATAGGCCACTTCAGCAACATTGCCGGCACCTGCATCCAGGTACTCTTTGGCGCGCTTCAGGCGCATATCCCGTACAAATTCCACCGGTGCCAGATTGGTTAAACTTTTAAATTTGCGGTAAAAGGTAGTGCGCGACATGTTCATGGCCAGGGCCACTGCATCTACATTAAAATTCACATCCGCCATTTTCTCTTCTACTACCGCTACCATCTTTCTCAGAAATCTGTCATCCTGCGAAGTAATCAGTTGCACTTCCGGCGTTTGGGTAGTCACCTTCCCCCCTTCAACCAGCGCTGCAAATAACTTTCTGCGCCGGGCTACCAGGTTTCTGATAGCAGCTGCCAGATAGTCCTGCCGGAACGGTTTGGTAATATAAAAATCTGCCCCATAGTCCAGCGCTTCAATCTGATTCTCTACAGCACTTTTTTCTGTTAGCAGTATCACGGGTATATGGCTGGTGGCCATATAAGACTTAAGATGTTGCAGCAACTCAATACCAGTCATCCGGGGCATTACCACATCACTCACCACTACATCGGGTAATAATATCCGGGCTTTTTCCCATCCCTCTTCCCCATCCGCAGCCGCCTCTACGCGATACCATTCGGTAAGCTGGCTTTTTATAAAAGTTCTTAAATCAACATTGTCCTCTACCAGTAATAACAGGGGTAAATTGCTGGGCGAACCATCACACATTACCGGGGCGGTAATAACAGGCAACACATTTCCGGCAAACATTTTCATATTCGTTAATAAAACAATCGTAGATATAAATAAAACCAGTTGGTCTATAAATTTACCCTGATTAGCAGAGAAATATGCAAATGGTTACGCAAACGATTGCAAGCGAAAGCCCATGCGCACAAATTCCGTATCGGGAATATTTTATTCCCAATTACATAAATGCTCCCCTCTCCGTCCGCTCAATTTTGCGGTTCGCAAAAAAGCCATTTATGAACACACGAAAAGTAATCCTTCTCTCCTTCCTTTTGTTTCCCTTTCTTGCTGCCCTGGCACAAACCGGAAGCATAAAAGGAAAAGCTACCACTGCCGATGGAAAACCGGCAGAACTTGTTAACATCCGCATTACAGAAACCGGCAAAGGCACTGTTGTAAATTATGCCGGCAACTACACGTTAAATAATATAGCCCCCGGCGCTTATACCATTACCGCCAGCTTTACCGGCCTGCTTACCCAGCGTAAAAATGTAACGGTAACAGCCGGTAATGCCACCGTTGCAGACTTTATGCTGGCAGAAAGCCACCAGCAGCTACAGGATGTGGTTATCAGCTCGGGCAAAAACAAAATCACCGGTAAAAACTCAGAGCAGATTGCGCGTATGCCTATCACCAACCTGCAAAACCCACAGGCTTATAATGTGGTAGGGCAAGAGTTGATGAAACAGCAAAACACTATTACGCTTACTGATGCGTTTAGCAATGCACCTGGCGTAACACCCATATTATACCCCAGTGGTGGTATAGCAGCATTATCGCGCGGCTTTTCAACCGATGTAAATGCACGTAACGGTCTGCAATCTACTGCCGGACGTTCCAGTGCCGATGTGGCCAATATTGAGCGGATTGAATTTATTAAAGGGCCATCGGGAACGCTGTTTGGCGCAGGTATTTCCTCTTTTGGCGGCGTGGTAAACCTGGTAACCAAAAAGCCATTTGAAACCTTTCAGGGCAGTGTTGACCTGTCTATGGGCAGCTTTTCACTGGGCCGCATCAGTGCCGACATTAATACGCCTTTAAAAAAAGACAACAGCCTTTTACTGCGCGTAAACACAGCCTTACAAAAGCAGGACAGTTATAACGAACGCGGTTTTTATAACAGCTCGTTACTGGCGCCCAGCTTATTATACAAAGCCACCGACCGCTTAACCCTGCTGGTAGATGCGGAATTTTACAACGTAAACTCTATCCGCCCCAGTTATGTGCGTTTAACACCCGCATCGGGCATCCGCTCCTATGCAGATATACCACTTGACTATAAAAAATCTTTACTGGATAACGATCTGGACGCTAAAACCAGCGCATCTAAATTTTTTGCGGAGGCAAAATATAAGTTAAGCAATACCTGGACCTCCAGCACCAATGTATCTTACGTAAACGAATCTGTTGAACGCAGCTATCAGGATTACCCTATCTGGATATCAAAAGACAGTGTTACCATAGATGTTTCCAAATACGGGCCTATCAGCAACGTATACACCAACCTGCAGCAAAACTTCAACGGCACCTTTCAAACAGGTTCTGTTAAACACACCTTCCTTGCCGGTGCCAATATTGCGCAATACAAAGGCAGAGGTTCCAGCGGCAGTACGGGTGTAATAAGAGCATTCGACATCCGCAACAACAACGCTAAGGTGGACCGTTTACTGGTTGACAGTGCGCTTACACCCGGTAAACTCATGAACTGGGGTTTATCTAATACCATTACTTATGGCGCTTATGTATCAGACGTAGTTAACCTTAGCGACCGTTTTTATGTAATGCTTGGTCTCAGATATGAGTATATTGAAGATAAGTCAACCGGCATATGGGCAACCCAATATACCCAAAGCTCACTCTCTCCCAAACTGGGCCTGGTGTACCAGCTACTGAAAGACCGTGTATCGCTGTTTGGCAACTATATGAATGGCTACCAGAACATGCCTCCGGTTACACAACCAGATGGCTCCCGCTTTACGGTTAAACCTGTTTATGCCAAACAATACGAGGGAGGCATAAAAGCTGAGTTGATGCATAAAAAAATAAGCACCACGCTTAGCTACTACTACATTGATATTGATAACGCTGTACGTTACGATGGCAACTTCTTTGCCTTCCAGGATGGCAAACAGAGAAGCAAAGGCATTGAATGGGATTTTACTGCCACCCCCACAGAAGGTCTTACCGCTATACTGGGTTATGGCTATAACGATAACCGCATTATTGACGCTAAAGGAATGGAAGGCAATATTGTATCCAACGCACCACAACATATAGCCAACTACTGGTTCAACTACCATTTTAAATCAGGCTTCCTGAAAAACTTTGGTTTGGGCGCTGGTGGCAACTATGTAGGAAAGGCTTATTTTGATGATGAAAACAACTACCTGCTGCCCTCTTATCATATTGTAAACGCAAGTGCATTTTATGAAACGGGTAAATTAAGACTGGGCCTGAAACTAAATAACATCGGAGATAAAAAAAGCTGGGGCTTCTGGGGTGCACCTAACCCTACGCGCAATTTTGTAGCAAACCTGACCATTAAATTTTAATTGGGTTTGAAAACTAAAAAAATTATTGGCAAAATACACCTCTGGCTCGGACTTAGCTCCGGGCTGGTGGTAGTAATACTAGGTATTACAGGCTGCTTACTGGCATTTGAAGAAGAACTGCAACCGCTGTTTTATAAACAGCGGTATTTTGTTAAGGAAACAGGTACAGTGCGTTTGCCTGCCGACACCTTAATACATATTGCCCGCGGCACCCTTGGCCATCATGCACCACCTTCCAGCCTTCTCTCTTATAACGATCCTTCCCGCACGGCAGCAGTAATCAGTTATAAGGGCACCACCGGTTGGAACTACTTTAACAGCATCAAAACCTATCAAACGGTTTATATTAACCCTTACACAGGCAGGATACAGTACATTGAAAACACAAAGCTGGAATTTTTCAGGATAGTGCTGATGTTACATTACAACCTGTTACTGGAGCAAACCGGCAAGTACATTATTGGCTATGCCACCATCATCTTTATTGTACTGCTGATATCCGGGTTGGTGCTCTGGTGGCCAAAGAATAAAGCTGCCGCTAAACAACGGTTTGCTTTTCGCTGGAAGGAAACCACAAAATGGAAAAGGAAAAACTACGATCTGCATAATATCAGCGGCTTTTATGCACTGCTATTTGCGTTAATTATTGCGCTAACCGGTATGGTATGGGCTTTTGCGTGGTTTGACAACGGTATGCAGTGGATAGCCAATGGAGGAAAAGCCAGCCCTATAGAAAAACCCTTTCAATCAACCCCTGCAACAGGCAGGCAAACTAATGTATTCAACGCCATTCTCTCAGATATGCAGGCAAAAGCACCTGGCGACTTATACGACATCAGCATTCCGCAGGATGACAGTTCTGCGATTTATGGCTATAGCCAGTGGATGCATGCACAATATAAGTGGACAAGCTTTTATTACAACCAGCATAGCGGCAAAAATCTGTCAGCAAGCTATTTCCATCAGAAAACGCGCGGCGAGCAATTAAGAAGTATGAATTATGATATTCATGCCGGCTCCATTGCCAATATGCCGGGAAGGATTATCATGTTTATAGTAAGCTTTATATGCGCAGGCCTTCCGGTAACGGGTTTGTATATCTGGATAGGAAGGCGTAAGAAAACGCTGAAGCCACTCCAGGCCAGCATGTAAGCATCTCTTTTTATGACGCCCTTTAAAGCTTAGTAAGGTGGCAAACACTTACCACCTTACTAAACTACAAATACCAGCAAATAAGCTACATCTATTATTCTTCCACTACAATCGTTTCCTTTTCTCCCTGTCTACTTTCGTATATCTCTGCTTCAATAATACTCAACGTTCCTTTTGCATTGGCATCATCACGGGCTACGCCATCATCCAGCTTTTTCCCGTTTACCTCCACACCGCTGTTGCCACCCGTACTGGTAGCAGTACCATCTAACTGAATTCTCACTTTACGGCCACGTTGTGGTGTGCACCGGATGGTGTAATACCCCAGCGTTGGTTTTGTATTTCCTTTAAATACTTCCCTGCCATCAACAGTAATAGAAAGCGGATACATTCTGGAGCGGAAGTTGTTCAGCTTTAAGGTTACCTCACTTACTACTGCTTCTCTTTCCAGCGTATACTCAATCCATGCGGTGGATAACTTGCCATCGTTTACCCAATCAGACAGTTCATTATCATCAAAACTGGCAAAGGCACTGTCTGCATGCGCACCGGCTGTAGCACTGGCAACGGCAACCGGGGTACGCAATATTGCATAAGAAGGTGTGGAAGGCGTAGGCCCTCTGTCCAGCCGGTATGTAAGGCCTGCTGCCGGCAGTACCGTGGTAAGTCCGTTTTCAACCGCAAATGCAGTGGTTGTTAAAGTAACAGATGCATCCCGTAATCCCACCGCTGTAGCTTTTACTGTTATAGTACCGGGTGTGGTGGTAGCGCGAACCAGAAAACGGTTTACACCACCTTCTACCGGAAACTTATCTGTCATTACATAATTGCCTGGTCCCATTGCCATACCACCTCTCCATTCGCCCGGCCCTGTTAAGGTGTATTGTATCATGTTCAACGCCGTAGGGCAACGGTTGCCGCTGGCATCTACTACTTCCACTTCCACCAGTGCCATGTCATGGCCATTGGCAATAAAAGGAACCGGCCGCTGTATTTGTGTTAAACGAAGCGCCACAGGCTGCCCCACGGTGGTGATGGTGCCTGTACAAACCTGTTTTCCATTGTTGTTAAAGCCGGTAGCTGTAATACTTCCTGCCTGCCACTGCACATCTTTAAACGTAAACAGAAAGCCATCACTTTTCACACCAAAACCCAATGACTCACCGTTTACTTTCAATTCCACCTTATCTGCTGTAGCTATTACATAAATGTCTTTTTTAACATCAGGCACATAGTTCCAATGCCCTACAATATGAAGGCTGTGCTGCTTAGGATTTACCCATCCATCCCACATTACCTTATGGGCATAGTAGTTTTGCTTTTTAATACGCAGTGCATCCACCTCGCCACTGCGGCGGTAGTTTTCCTCACCACGATGATGGGTATTGGTTTCCGACCATATGATATTTACCCCACCGCTGCTTACCCGCTTGCCCGTTCCCGGACGCTCGCGCCAGAACTCATACCAGCGTTTTACATTTTCTACTGCATGCGATTCCATATTGCGGTTGTACGGTTTGGCATCCGGTGATTTTACCATTTTATTAAACGTTACCGACCATATACTGTCCGGCCCGGTTCCATCTTTATGATACGGAGGGGTAAAATCATCCCAATATTTTCTCGATCCCTCATCCCGCGAATACTCCATAGCCCACATGGGAATATGCGCACTTTTATTGGTATACAACATTTCTCCACCATATTCAGCCACCTTGCTATCCAGCATTTCGCGGCTGCCTATAGCCCTTCCACCATGCGCATCGTACAAATCGCGTATAGCTTTCATTTCACGCATATGTGCTTCGCTGATAGATTCATTGCCCGATTCATAAAAAATAATACTCGGGTTATTTCTGTTATAAATAATAGCATCGCGCATTAATGCTTTACGCTGCTGCCAACGAATGCCTTCCACATCTTTTTCCGCATCACCGGCGGGCATGGCCTGCAAAAGCCCCACCCGGTCGCAACTCTCAATATCCTGTTTCCACGGTGTTACATGCATCCAGCGCACCAGGTTACCACCACTTTCCACCATCAGCTTATTGCTGTAGTCACTCATCCAGGCTGGTACCGAAGCGCCTGCACCCGGCCATTCATTGGTGGTGCGTTGCGCATATCCATGTACCATAATAACCCTATCGTTCAAATAAATCATACCATCTTTAAAAGCTGTTTTCCGGAAACCCGTTTTGGTAGTAACAGCATCCACCGTTTTACCATTTACCTTCAGCAAAGTAGTTACATCGTACAGGTAACCATACCCCCAGCTCCAGAAATTCAGATTGTTTACAGCTGCTGCTGCACTTACTATTGTTTTTTCTCCTGGCGCCAGAGACACTTTATCGCCGCTGAAGCTTTTTATCAACTTTCCATTTACATCGCGCACCGCAACTTCGTAGGTAAAATGCTGTGGCGTTGTTGTTTCATTTTTCACCTCCGACGCCGCATGTATGGTGGCAGATTTATTTTTAATATTATAATCACTTCCATAAATATAAACACCCGTTGTATTGAGGTTTGCATATAAAGGAAGCGTTTGATATAACTTAGGTGCAACGTGCAGGTAAACGTTTTTGGTAATACCTCCGTAATTCACATTAAAATTGCGATCTTCCCACTGATACTTTTGATTCGTTGCTTTTTCGCGGTAATCCCAGTTATTGTCAATTCTTGCCGCTACTACGTTTTCATCACCGGGTTTTATATAATCTGTTACATCAAACCCAAAGGCCATTACGCCGTTTTCGTGCAACCCTACATGCTTTCCGTTAACAAAAAAATCACCACCCTGGCGTATGCCTTCAAACTCCAGAAACACCTTTTGCCCTTTGGCAGCAGCAGGCAGGATAAACTTTTTGCGGTACCATACAATAGCCGTTGACAGATTAACTATATCTTTTTTAAACGCTTCATCTTCATTCCACGCATAGGGCAGCGTTACGCGCTTCCACCCGCCATCATTATAATCAGGTACAGCAGCGTCTATGCTATCACCTGTATATACTTTCCAGTCCGCATTAAAATTATACTTAACGCGCTGCTGAGGTTCCTGTGCATATAAAGATGTTAGTACAAGCATGGCAACAAGAAGCTGTAATGCCCCTTTTTTTCTTTTGCCTTTAAAAATGATAAGTTGAGTCATACAGTTGAGATAGAAAAAAGGATGATTCGTTTAAAAATTATAGTGGTAATTCAACAATGATTTAATCTGCAAGCAATTGGTAATCCATAACATATATCAGTAGACGCCCCAAACGGGAACATGTGGGGGTGGTAACAGAAAAAAATATGCCTGGAAAAAGAACCATTTTTTAAACCAGATTGGTCAAAAAACGGCATTCCGGCCAACGGCAATACAGTAAGTTTGATCTATAACGATTAAAGCCTTAATCAGGTTTCTGTAACAAAAACTTGCATATGAAAAAACCTCTACTTCATTTCACAAACAATCATTTCCGTATTTCCCGCCTGTGCATGGCCGGCATTTTTCTTTTCAACGCATCGCTGGCCATGGCGCAGCAATTAGCATTTCCCACGGCCGAGGGCTTCGGCCGGTATGCATCTGGTGGCCGGGGCGGCTCCGTTTACCATGTAACCAACCTGAATGATGCCGGCACAGGCTCACTCCGCGATGCCGTAAGCCAATCGAACAGAACGGTGGTATTTGATGTTGGTGGAGTTATTAATGTAGCCTCCCGTATTGTAGTTTCCGGCGGTGTTACTATTGCCGGCCAGACTGCGCCAGGTGGTGGTATTACCATTTACGGAGATGGCGTAGCCTGTAATGCTGGTAATAATATTATCCGGTACATCCGCATCCGGATGGGGAAAAATGGAACATCGGGAAAAGATGCCTTAAGCATTGCATCGGGTCAGAACTTTATTTTTGACCACGTTTCCATATCCTGGGGCAGGGATGGCACCCTGGATGTGAATGGCTCAGGTATAGACAACCTTACTTTTCAGGATTGTATTGTAAGCCAGGGTATTAATAATACTAACCACTCCACAGGCGGATTATTGCAAAGCGGCAAATGGTCTATGATCAGGAGCTTATACATTGACAACAAAACCCGCAATCCCAAAGCCAGAGGCACCCATGAATTCATTAACTCTGTACTTTACAACTGGGCAGAGCATGGTTATATTATGGGAGATACAGAAGGCCTTTCAGAGTGCAACCTGATAGGAAATTATTTCATCTATGGCCCTTCCAGCGGCAGCAACTCTCATATTACCAATACCACCCCTTCCTTCAATGTGTATGCATCTGACAACTGGGTAGATTCAGATAAGGACGGCGTGCTGGATGGTACTCTTCTTACGAATTATAAAACCGCAACAGTAAGGTCTACGCCCTACAATTATCCGGGTGTATCCAACTTACTATCTGCGCAGGCTGCCCTCACGCATATTATTGCCAATGTGGGCGCCTCTAAAACCAGAGACGCAGTTGATAATCTGTTGATTAATCAGCTGACATCTTATGGAACTGCCGGTCAGATTATCAATACAGAAGATGACAACGGCATTCCCGGTAACGTTGGTACCGTGGCCAATGGTACTGTTGCCGCCGATTCTGATCAGGATGGCATACCCAATGCATGGGAAACAGCCAACGGGTTAAACCCCAATAATGCTGCCGACAGAAACAACATTGGAGCTGGTGGTTATACTATGCTTGAAATTTATATCAACGGCCTGGTAAGTAGTGGCGGCGGCAGTGGTAGCGGAAACATCAATCCCTATACCACCGTACAAGCCGAGCATTACACTGCCATGTCGGGCGTACAAACGGAAACCTGTAGTGAAGGTGGCCTGAACGTTGCCTTTATTGACAATGGCGACTGGATACGTTTTAGCGGAGTAGATTTTGGAACTGGCGCTACCGGTGTTTCCGTACGTGCTGCCAGCAATGCCACCGGCGGAACCATAAAATTCAGGCTGGATGCCGCAGGCGGCCCTCAGATAGGAGCCATTAATGTAACCAATACAGGCGGCTGGCAAAACTGGCAAACACTAACAGGCAGCGTTAGCGGAGCAACGGGTGTACACGATTTATACCTGTCATTCTCCGGCGGTACCGGCTACCTGTTTAACTTAAACCATTTTGTATTTACAGGAGGAAGCACCGCACTATCCGTTAACCAACCTTTGGCAAAGAGCACTGCCGGAAGCAATATTCAGGTGTATCCCAATCCAACTTCCGATGTATTGAATGTTTCTGTAAGTAAGAAACGTGAGGAAAATGCAGATATTTATATCTATGACAACACCGGAAGGCAGGTATTGAATTGTAAACTACCCGGCCACCAGACTACCGTAAATGTGGCTGCGCTTTCACCGGGCCTTTACCTTGTTAAATTAATTAATGGCAGTGAAATTATTACCAGTAAATTCCTGAAGAGATAGCTGCCGGTACTATATTATTGAATAATAAAAAAGGCAGGAGTGAAAAAAATCGCTCCTGCCCTTTTTAGTTATATGGCCATTCCGCTTACTCCAGATGCATTTCTATAAGGCCAGACTTATTTTTTCACTTATTTTGTACCATGAGCATTGTAGATCTATTTGAGCAAGGCAGTAAACGGGCTTACGAAATCTGTGTTCCGCATATTTCAATAGATTGTGTTGTATTCGGCTTTCATGAATCTTCCCTTAAAGTGTTGCTGTTGAAAATGAAAGGTCTTGATAAATGGGGCTTGCCGGGTGGCTATATGAAGAAGAACGAGGATATTCATGAGGCCGCCAGCCGCATTTTAAAGGCACGTACCGGCGCTCCGCAGATTTTTCTGGAACAGTTTAAGGTATTCAGCAGCATAGGCCGCTCAGAAAACGATTTCAGTCATTTACCCAAACACTTCTGGCAAAGGCAGCGCTTTATTTCCATCGGCTTTTACGCCCTGGTAAACTATGAAGAAATTAAGCCCAGGGTAGATAAAATATCAGAACAATGTGAATGGTGCAATGTGGAGGAACTGCCGGAACTAATGATGGATCATCATGAAATATATTCCACTGCATTAGAAACACTACGGCTGAATTTAAACAACCGCCCTATTGGCTTTAACCTGCTGCCCAAAGAATTTACCATGCCGCAACTGCAACAGGTGTATGAAGTTATATTAGGCAAAGCACTGCATCGCGGCAACTTTCAGCGTAAAATGCACAGCTACGGCATATTAATAAAACAACAGGAATCTGAAAATGCCAGCAGCCGCTCTCCTATCGTTTATAGTTTTGATATCGACAAATACGATGAAGCTTTGAAATATGGCTTGCAGCAAAATTTTTGATTTTAACAATAAAAAATTTGCATTTGAAACACCAATCAGTAGATTTGTCTCAATTTGAGACAGTGACGCTGATTCTCATCCTATGACACATACTACGATTGCCTTGTCCATAGCCTGATTTCATTAGTCACTTCCCTCTGTTTTCCTGAATGGATGTATGCAGCCCGCAATGGCTGCTGATAGATTATTGTCATTACAAAATATAATGCATGGCTAATAACAACTACGATGCAATTGTTGTAGGCTCCGGCATTTCTGGTGGCTGGGCCGCAAAGGAACTAACTGAAAAAGGGCTAAAAACACTGCTGTTAGAGCGTGGGCGAAACATTGAACACATTAAAGACTATGTGAACGCCAACAAAGCCCCCTGGGAGTTTGAACACAGAGGTGAACGTACACAAAAGATGATTGAAGATTATCCCGTTCTGAAACGCGACTACCCCTTAAATGAAACCAACCTGGACTATTGGGCAAATGACAAGGATAGCCCTTATATAGAGACGAAGCGCTTTGATTGGTTCAGAGGCTACCAGGTGGGTGGGCGTTCGTTAATGTGGGGCAGGCAATCGTACCGGTTACACGATATAGATTTTGAAGCCAACGCAAAGGAGGGCATTGGTATAGACTGGCCTATACGTTATGCCGACCTGGCACCCTGGTATAGCTACGTAGAAAAATTTGCAGGCATATCCGGCAACAGAGATGGTATAGAAATATTGCCGGATGGCGAGTTTATGCCTGCTATGGAAATGAATGTGGTAGAAAAAGATATTGCTGCCCGTATTAAAGCACATTATAAAGGAACCCGCCAGATGATTATGGGACGGGCGGCCAATATTACCGTACCACACGAGGGTCGGGTTAACTGCCAGTACAGAAACAAATGCTGGCTGGGATGCCCGTTTGGCGCCTACTTCAGCACGCAATCATCTACCCTTCCTGCAGCTACCAAAACCGGTAACCTTACCGTGCGGCCATGGAGCATTGTAACACGGGTTTTGTATGATAAAGACACGAAAAAAGCGACAGGCGTAGAAATACTGGATGCTGAAACCAACAAAACTTACGAGTACTACGCAAAAATTATATTTCTGAATGCCTCTACTATTAATACAGCTACCATACTCATGCGCTCTGCCACAGATATATGGCCTGGTGGCCTGGGCAGCAGCAGTGGCGAGCTGGGGCATAACCTGATGGATCACCAGTTGGGTGCAGGTGCCTCTGGCTGGGTAGAAGGATATGAAGATAAATATACTTACGGCAGAAGGGCCAACGGCATCTACATACCCCGTTTCCGTAACCTGAATGGTGACAAGCGCGACTATGTGCGTGGCTTTGGCTATCAGGGAAGTGCCAGCCGCGAACGCTGGAGCCGTGCCATTCCTGAACTGAGTATTGGTGGCGATTTTAAAGATGCCTTATCCGAACCAGGACGCTGGACTATGGGAATAGGAGGCTTTGGAGAAGTACTCCCCTATCATGAAAACCGTGTTTACCTGGATAAGGATAAGAAAGATAAATGGGGCTTGCCCGTTCCGGTGATGGACGCAGAGGTAAAAGAGAATGAACTGAAGATGCGTATTGATATGATGAATGACGCAGCAGAGATGTTAACCGCTGCGGGTGTGAAAGACGTGCATCCGTATAACAACGAAGCAGTACTGGGCAGAAGCATTCACGAAATGGGTACCGCCCGTATGGGTAAAGACCGCAAAACTTCTGTGCTGAACAAATGGAATCAGGTATGGGATGCACCTAATGTGTTTGTAACAGATGGCGCAGCTATGACCTCCGCTGCCTGCCAGAATCCTTCCCTTACCTATATGGCCATTACTGCAAGGGCGGCCGATTTTGCGGTATCAGAACTTAAAAAATCTAATCTCTAACCGTTATGAACAGAAGAGAAGCATTAAGCAGAGTAGCCCTGTTAATGGGCGGTGCTGTTATAGGCGCTGAATTCTTTTTATCGGGCTGTAAAAGCAACAGTGGTGTTAACACAGAAAACCTGTTTGAGAAAGATACCCTGGCCTTTTTGAACGAAGCCGGAGAAACCATATTGCCACAAACCAGCACCCCCGGTGCCAAAGCGGCCAATGTGGGCAGTTTTATGGCAGTGATGGTAAGAGACTGCTATAATGAAAAAGACCAGAAAGCCTTTAAAGAAGGCTTAATACAACTGGATAAAAGCTGTAAGGAAAAATATAATAAAGGATTTATGCAGGCCGGCAGTGAGCAGCGTACCGCCCTGTTTATACAACTGGATAAGGAAGCGCAGGAATACAACAGCAAGAAGAAGAAGGAGAATCCTAACCATTACTTTACCATGATAAAACAGCTTACGCTACTGGGTTTCTTTACCTCAGAAACAGGATGTACCCAGGCGTTACGTTACCTGCCGGTACCCGGTAAATATGTGGGTGACTATCCGTACAAAAAAGGCGATAAAGCCTGGGCACTGGTTTAAAAAAAGATACTATGAAATTAAGACTAGGAATGATTGGAGGCGGGCCGGGTGCATTTATAGGTGCTGTACACCGTATTGCTGCGCGTATAGATGATGACTATGAACTGGTGTGTGGTGCCTTTAGCAGCGATGCTGCCAGATCGCAAGCCACAGGCCTTTCCTTAGGCTTAACTGCCGAACGCAGTTATGGCAGCTACAAAGAATTAATAACAGCCGAAAGCCAGCTACCGGAACATAAACGGGTGCAGGTAATAAGTATTGTAACACCCAACCATCTGCATTTTGAACCCGCCAGACTGGCTTTGGAAAACGGCTTTCATGTAATACTGGATAAACCGGCAACCTTCTCGCTACAGGAAGCTATGGAACTGAAAGCGGTAATGCAGCAGAGCGGCAAACTGCTTTGCCTTACCCATACCTATACCGGTTACCCGATGGTAAAACAGGCACGCCAGCTGATAGCAGCAGGCACTATAGGCAACGTACGTAAGGTATATGTGCAATATGTACAGGGCTGGCTGAGCAACCTGGAAGAAGGCACCGGTAATAAACAGGCCTCCTGGCGTACCAACCCTGCCAAAAGCGGAATAGCCGGGGCTATGGGCGATATAGGCACACACGCATTTAACCTGGCAGAATATGTATCGGGCTGTACATTATCGCACCTCTGTGCCGATATTCACACGGTGGTACCTGGCCGCCAGCTGGATGATGATGGAGCAGTACTGCTGAAGTTTACCGGTGGCGCCAGCGGCGTGCTGGTGGCTACCCAGATAGCTACCGGTGCAGAAAACAATATACAGATTAGTGTATACGGAGAAAAAGGCGGTATAGAATGGCAACAGAACGATGCCAATTCGCTGATAGTACGCCGGGCAGATAAACCGGCAGAAACCTGGCGCACGGGCGGCAGTTACACCGGCAGCTTTGCCAGCCACAACACCCGCACACCGGCCGGCCACCCCGAAGGGTATCTGGAAGCATTTGCCAACCTGTATCACAACTTTGCACTTACGGTACAGGCAACCCTGCTACAGCAACCTGCAACGGCAGAAGCATTGGATTACCCTGGCATAGAGGAAGGTATACGTGGTATGGCCTTTATAGAACAGGTAATTGCTTCGGGAAAAAGCGAACAAAAATGGACTCCATTTATAATTCATTAAGCTATGGTTACAATTAAAGGCCCGGCGTTATTTATTGCCCAGTTTATAGGTGATGAAGCGCCTTATAATAACCTGCCATCCCTTGCTGCCTGGGCGGCCAGCCTGGGTTTTAAAGGATTGCAGCTACCTACCAACGATCTGCGTTTTATAGATCTGCAAAAGGCTGCGGAAAGCAAAACCTATGCAGAAGAAATAAAAGGCATGGTACAGGAAGCAGGTTTGGAAATTACCGAACTATCTACCCACCTGCAAGGCCAGCTGGTGGCCGTACACCCTGCTTACAACGATTTGTTTGATGCCTTTGCACCGGCAGCTTACCAGGGTAACCCTGCCGCCCGGCAACAATGGGCCGTTGAGCAGTTACGCTATGCTGCCAAAGCCTCGCAAAACATGGGCTTAAGCGCCAGTGTTACCTTTAGTGGTGCATTGGCATGGCCTTACGTATACCCCTGGCCACAACGCCCCCCCGGATTAATAGAGCGTGCTTTTGAAGAGCTGGGCAAACGGTGGACGCCCATTTTAGACTACTATGATGAATGTGGCATAGACCTTTGTTATGAACTGCATGCAGGCGAAGATTTACACGATGGCACCAGCTTTGACATGTTTCTGAACAAAGTACACCATCACCCGCGCGCCAACCTGTTATACGACCCCTCCCATTTTGTACTACAATGCCTGGACTATCTGGAGTTTATAGACATTTACCACAGCAGAATTAAAATGATGCATGTAAAAGATGCGGAGTTTAACCCCACCGGACGCCAGGGCGTTTATGGGGGCTATCAGAACTGGATAGACCGTGCAGGCCGCTTCCGCTCACTGGGTGATGGGCAGATAAATTTCAAATCGGTATTCAGCAAACTGGCACAATACAATTTTTCCGGCTGGGCGGTATTAGAATGGGAATGTGCCTTAAAACACCCGGAAGACGGCGCCCGCGAAGGTGCTGCTTTTATACAAAATCATATTATACACGTAACCGATCGCCCATTCGACAACTTTGCTGCGGCAGATATAGATGCATCGTTACACCGCAAACTATTAGGCATTTAATTTATTCAATATCAGCATATGAAGATAACAGGAATAACAGCATGGATACTGGCGGCCGGTGTTGCAATGACAGCCTGCGGCGGATCATCGCAGCAGGAGCCATCGGCAGACAGTGCATCAGCAGCCGACAAATCTGCTGTTTCGCACAATACCAATGCAGCGCAGGACACTGCCGGCAGCCTTGGAACAGAGAACCAGAACGTAACAGGCAACAATCCTCCCAAAGCAGTTGAACTGATGGCAAAGTCTGATTGCCTCACCTGCCACAAAGTAAGAGACAAACTGGTGGGGCCTTCGTATGAAGAAATATCCAAAAAATATAAACAGACAGATATTGATATGCTGGCAGCAAAGATTATTGAGGGTGGTTCCGGCAATTTTGGCCAGGTACCCATGACACCGCATCCCAATATTTCGAAAGAAGACGCCAGAGAAATGGTGAAGTATATACTTTCTATTAAATAATGCTGCCATGACATTTTCTATTAAAGCCAAACTATCTGCCATGATGTTCCTGGAGTTTTTTATCTGGGGCGCATGGTTTGTAACACTGGGTACCTACCTGTTCAACAACCTGAAAACCGATGCCACAGCGGTAAGCGTAGCCTACACCAGCCAGGCTATCGGCGCTATTGCAGCCCCATTTATTGTAGGTTTAATAGCAGACCGCTTTTTCTCTGCACAAAAAATTCTGGGTGTATTACACCTGATAGGTGCTGCCTTGTTGTGGTGTATGCCCGGAGCCACCAGCTTTAGTACACTATACCCTTTTGTGCTGGCCTATATGATTGTATATATGCCTACACTGGCATTGGTAAACGCTATTTCTTTCCGGCAAATGACCAACCCCAGTAAAGAGTTCCCCCCCATCCGGGTATTAGGCACGTTGGGCTGGATTGTAGCAGGCTTTTCTATTGGCTGGCTGGGTTGGGAAAAAGAAGGCACGCTTGACCTTACCTTCAAAACCGCCGCCATTGCATCGCTGGTATTAGCAGCATTCAGTTTTACACTGCCGGCAACCCCACCTGTTAAAAAGGGTAGCAAAACTTCATTCAGCGATATAATAGGGCTGGATGCCATCAGGCTGCTGAAAAACAAATCGTACCTGGTATTCTTTCTTGCCTCTGTTGCCATTTGCATACCGCTGGCTTTCTATTATAATTTTACCAACCCCTTTTTAAATGAGGTGGGTATGCAGGGGGCAGCAGGTAAACAGGCATTTGGCCAGGTATCAGAAGTATTGTTTATGGCACTGATGCCCGTATTCTTTACCCGTTTAGGCGTAAAGAAAATGCTGGCGGTAGGAATGCTGGCCTGGGTGCTGCGTTATGTATGCTTTGCCTACGGCGATGCGGGTGCCAGTTACTGGATGCTGATTGCAGGCATTGCACTGCACGGCATTTGTTACGACTTCTTTTTTGTAACCGGGCAGATTTATACCGATAACCTGGCCGGCCCCCAATTTAAAAGCGCCGCCCAGGGCTTTATTACACTGGCTACATATGGTGTGGGTATGCTGATTGGTTTTTCTATATCGGGCCCTATTGTAGATAGCTATAAAACAGGCGATCTGCACCTATGGACGCCTATCTGGTTAATTCCTGCAGGCATTGCTGCGGTAGTATTGCTTATCTTTCTGTTACTGTTCAGAGACAAGCCAACGGCGCCTCTGCAACGGCCTGGTAACACCGGTTAGTTGCCGCAGCTGCAACAGAATCTTTAAATTATCGTAATTGTTATTATATGAAATGGAACCGGAGAACAGCTATTAAAAACCTGCTAGGCGGTACAGCCGTTTTATCAACGGGCGGCTTATTAAGCTTCGGCAAAAACAATAGCCCCCACGAAAATGCGCACGTGCCGCTAAAAGGAAATATTAATCATTCCGCCTGCCGCTGGTGTTACAACGATATACCCCTGGAAGACTTTTGCAAAGCAGCAAAGGATATTGGCCTCAAAGGCATTGATCTGGTAGGGCCTAAGGATTGGGATATGCTTAAAAAATATGGTTTGGAATCTACCATGTGCAATGGCGCTGAAATTAACCTGGTGGATGGCTTTAATGAAAAGAAAAACCACGCCATCTTATTAAAGCAATACTCAGAAATGATACCACTGGTAGCTAAAGCAGGGTATACCAACCTTATTTGTTTTAGTGGCAACAAACGTAATCTGAGTGATGAGGAAGGCTGGCAAAACTGCGTAACCGGCTTGAAGGCGTTGATGCCCCTTGCCGAAAAGCACAAAGTGGTACTGGTAATGGAATTACTAAACAGCAAGCTGAACCATAAAGATTATCAATGCGACCGTACCTGGTGGGGTGCAGAACTGTGCCAGAAACTGGGCTCAGAAAACTTTAAGCTGCTGTACGACATTTATCACATGCAGATTGACGAAGGCGATGTAATTACCAACATACACCAATACCACCAGTATATTGCGCATTACCACACCGGCGGTGTGCCCGGCCGCCATGAAATAGATGAATCGCAGGAACTGTACTATCCGGCCATTATGAAAGCTATTGTAGCAACGGGATTTAAAGGATACGTAGCACAGGAGTTTATTCCGGCAGAAAAGAACAAGCTGGATTCGCTTGCTAAGTGCGTACGCATTTGCGATGTATAATACTATTTATCAACTTAACAATTGTTACCATGATAACGAGAAGAAGCTTTTTATCACAAGCGGGTTTGTTAGGAACAGGGCTTATATTAGCCCCTCAATTAGCTCATGCAAAAACAAAAGCTGTGGCAGGTTTACAACTATATACTTTACGCGAACAACTACCGGGAGATGTTAAAGGCACTATAGCCAAAGTGGCTAAAGCCGGCTACAGCGAAGTAGAGGTATATGGCTTTAGTAAAGCAAAAGGTTTCTTTGGCTTTAGTGTAAATGAATTCAGCCGGATTTTAAAAGACAATGGCTTAAAAACACCCAGTGGCCACTATAACATGGATGCGCTTTTAAGCAGTGGCTCTATGGAAGAGGTAGATGCTGCCATAGATACCGCCAATATGCTGGGGCACCGATACATTACACTTCCTTATGTAAATGCAAAGTTTCGCCAAAAAGCAGCAGACATACACGCCATTGCTGAAAAAGTAAATAAGGCTGCTGAAAGAATAAAAAAAGCGGGATTGAAAATGGTATATCACAATCACGACTTTGAATTTATACCTGTAGAAGGCGTAACACTTTATGATGTGCTGCTGAAAGAAACCGACGCATCGCTGGTTGATTTTGAATTAGATATTTATTGGGCTGCACGCGTAGCACAAGACCCCGTTGCTTTGTTCAAAAAACATCCCGGCCGCTTTCCATTGGTGCATGTAAAAGACATGGATAAAAAAGACGACAAGCAAACCACCGAAGTAGGCAAAGGTAAAATTGACTTTAAGCGTATTTTTAAAGAAGCAAAACTGGCGGGAATTAAACATTACATTATAGAGCAGGAAGGCTTTACCATAGATCCGTTTGTAAGTATTACAGAAAGCTGTCACTATCTCAAAAACGTATTACTGGCTTAACCAGTATAATCAATAGCTATGAAAAGATGTTTTTTAGCAGGCGTTTTACTGGCAGGTAGCCTTAGTTGCACCAAAGCCCAGCAAAACAGTAAGCCGGAAGATACGGAAGTATGGCAACCCGTACCCCCAAAAGTGAGTACGGGTGCCCTTGTGCCTACCGCCGCCCCTTCAGATGCCATAGTACTGTTTGATGGTAAAAACCTGGCAGAATGGGTATCTAATGCCGACCGAAACAAACCTGCGGAATGGACGGTAAAAGACAGTGTGATAACCGTAAACAAAACAACCGGGAATATTGAAACCAAACGCCTGTTTAGTAATTACCAGCTGCATATAGAATGGCGGATACCGGTGGGCATAACCGGCGAAGGCCAGGCGCGTGGCAACAGCGGCTTATTCCTTGCATCACTGGGCAAGGGCGATCCCGGTTACGAATTACAGATACTGGACTCCTATAACAATAATACCTATGTAAACGGCATGGCCGGCAGCATTTACAAGCAGCATCCCCCACTGGCCAACCCATCCCGCCCACCGGGTGAATGGCAAAGCTATGATGTAATCTGGACTGCACCTGTATTTAAACAGGATGGCAGCTTGCAAACGCCCGCACGTGTTACCGTTATATTCAATGGCGTGCTGGTGCAAAACAATCAGATACTGGAAGGGCCTACGCAATATATTGGTAAGCCAGCTTATACCACTGCACATGGCGCAGCACCCATAAAACTGCAGGCGCATGGCGATAAAAGTGAACCTATTAGTTTTAGGAATATCTGGGTAAGAGAGTTGTAGAAGATCATGTATCTATTATGCATCTTGATATTCCGGCAGTTGAATTTCCTCTTTGGGCTGGGCCTTTTTCTTACTAAACAGGTTTGTAATGAATTTTGCAAATCTGCTTCCAGCCAATGAAAAAATGGCATTAATAACAGCTACCCCAAATCGGGATTCCGGATAAACCAACCTCGGAACGCCCGGTGGCCGTTTCTGCGTTTTGTTCACATACGGGCGCATAATATTTTCGTAAGCGCCGAAAGCATGATTATAATCTTTATGTTGTCCAAGCTCACCAGCAAGTATATAAGCGCCTGTGACTGCCAAATCTGTTCCCTTACCGGTAATTGGTGTTGGGCAGTAAGCTGCGTCGCCCACCATCGCGATCCTTCCCTTATGCCAGTGCGGTGCCTTAACCTGACTCACTCTTTCAAAGTACAAATCGGTTGTTTGTTCCAGTTCTTTCACAAAGCGTGGAGCCTCCCAGCCAACGTCTTGTATTTTTTGAATTAAAAGCTTCTTTTGTTCCGCAATCGGCAATTTTTCATAACCCAACTCCGGTGAACGGAAAAATATGCACAAACGGGTTGTACCATGATTGTCCGGCCGAACAAGAAAAACAATTGCGCCTATTGCATTGCACCATCTTGCCCAACGGCTATCTGTCGGTGCTTTTTCAATGGTTAAATAGGCGCTATATAAACCCAGATAATCGAATTTTATTTCCCTGCCAAAAACCTGTTGCCTGGTAGTTGAGCCGATGCCCTCTGCAATCAGCACCAGGTCAAATGTTTCCTTACCCCGCTTATTATAGGTAACCTCAACGCTATCTTCCAATTCATGAATACTGTTAATCTGATCACCGAAATAAACGGTTATCGAATCTTTAATCTTATGATACAGGATATTAACCATATCTCCACGTAAAATCTCTATCTCCTGGGTCATGCTGATGGCGTTGTCTTTTGGGAACTCTGCTACAACAGCATTTTTTGTGTTAACGAAGCGAATACCCACTTCAGTAGTGGTGGCTGATTCTATCTCTTGCCCAAGTTCCATTTTTTGAATAATGGCCCAGGCTGGTCCTTTAACGTCAATGTTTTGACCGCCTAACCTCAGGCCATCACTTTTTTCAATTACGGTAACTTCAAATCCGTATCGGTTTAACCAATAAGCAAGGGTTAATCCAGCGATGCTTCCTCCTGATACCAATATTTTTTTTGCTTTTTTCATACCTATAATAATAGTCTGATCAAACGTTCAGACGCCTCTTTCGCCAGATCATCCGGATAAGAACGATAACACAGACAGCGTTCAGCCAAAAGGCTAGCAGCAACCCTATTGCCTGCCAGGTAGAGAACACTTGCATGGCCCCGTGCAGGTACAACCAGGACGTTGCCGTAGGTTTAAAAGTAATAACAAAGGAATTGGTAAAGTTGTTCCCCCAGTGCAAACCAATAACCAACCAGATACTGCCAGAACGCAACAATGCTGTGGAGAACATGAGATAGCCCGCAAAAAGCCCGGAAGCATAAAATAGGTTATTGATGATGTTGCCGCCCCAAACATCATGCATCGAAACAAAGCAAAGCCCTGCCACTATTGTCGCTATTTGCACATTTGTGAGCCGAATCAGCTTATGGTAGCAATAACCGGCTACGAGGAAGTCCTGCACAGCTGTCGTGGGCAGCACTATCCAAAATTTTTTGAAAAATTCATTCCAGTTCACATCCGGATTTAGTCGCAACTCATTACCGCGGATAAGTGCTCCCAAACCATAGCATAAAAAGTAAGCCAGCAGCCCCATAACCAGCCCCAGGGGGATAAGCGCCATATGACGACGTTTCAGATCAAAACCCACTGCAGAAAAGTCCATCTTTTCAGACCGGAACATACCCCAATTGACCAGCATTAGCAGCAACAGGCCCATGGGTACATAAGGTAAATTGATAAATCCGCTGCTGATCAAAGCAACTGGCATCAAAACAATCGCAACCCCTAACCGTAACCATTCGCTATAATCAGATAACACTTTTTTCATGTAGCAACCAAGTTAGTATATTAGCCTGTAGTGCTCAATTTAAAAATAAAAGTGTTATCTATATGTCACTTACTGTATTTAACGAACCTGTTGTACTGCAAGAAGCGTAAACGGCGCGGATCACAAAAACTAATTGGATTACCCATATTGGAGGGCTACATATTATTTATACTTAATCATTTTCCTATGCAAAACTTACTAAATATAAAATCCAACTGATCCTCATTAGACACTTCCCCTGTAATCTCTCCAAGATAATGCAAACAACTTCTTATATCAATCGCCACCAAATCGCCCGGCAACCCTTCCTGTAATCCATTCCGGATATCGTACAATGATTTCTCTACCTTCTGTAACGCATCAATATGCCTCGCATTCGTAACGATTGTATTATCTGAATTCCATTCATCAGAAACAGTAAGATTAAACAATCGGTGTTTCAGCTCATCCACCCCGCTATTCTCCTTAGCAGATATATACAACACATGTTCAGCAGCATTCTCGTTCCTTTCCTTTACCTGGTCGGCTTTATTACCCACCATTACATACTGAATATTGGCAGCAGCCAGCTTTGCTTGTTCTATAGAAAGCTCTTCCGGTGTGGTAGTAGTTATATCAAATAAATAAATCACCACATCCGCTTCCCGCATTTTTGCCAGGCTACGTTCCACACCAATGCTTTCAATAATATCGCTGGTATGCTCACGTATGCCTGCGGTATCAATTAAGCGAAACAGCACACCGTTTATATTCAGTACTTCTTCAATAGTATCGCGCGTAGTACCGGCTATATCACTTACAATGGCGCGTTCTTCATTTAACAGGGCGTTCAGTAAGGTAGACTTGCCCGCATTGGGCTTACCAATAATAGCCACCTGCACCCCGTTCTTAATAACATTGCCCAACCGGAACGACTGCAGCAGTTTAGATACCTGTACAGAAACCCTGTTCAACAAATCGAACAAAGCAGTACGATCTGCAAACTCCACATCTTCCTGCGAAAAATCCAGCTCCAGTTCAATCAACGCGGAAAACTTAATCAGCTCTTCCCGCAACTCTTTCAGCACGCTGGAAAAGCCGCCACGTATATTTTGTAAGGCAGTTTTTTTGCTGGCTTCTGTATTACTGGCTATAATATCGGCCACGGCTTCTGCCTGTGTTAAATCCATTTTACCGTTTAAAAAAGCACGCTGGGTAAACTCCCCGGGTTTTGCCATACGTACCCCCCGGCGCGACAAGCTTTCCATTACCTGACTCTGGATATAGTGTGAACCGTGGCAGGATATTTCTACCACGTTTTCGCCGGTAAAAGAGCGGGGGGCTTTGAACAGAGCCACCACTACCTCATCCAGTACAAGCGCATCTTCTTTCAGTAACCCCACATGCAGGGTATGAGAAGCCTGGGCTTCCAGCGATTTGGAGGGGAACATGCCATCTACCACGCTTATTGCCTGTGCGCCACTTATCCGTATTACACCAATAGCGCCTACGCCTTGCGGTGTGGCAATTGCTGCTATTGTATCATCCCATCCTGCCAGTTTTCCTAACATGCCCTGTAAGTTTATGCTGCAAAATTACACGCTTACCCCTAATCATCCGCATAAACAAACAGGAGGATAACACCGGATAAACAACATAAAAAATCCCGCCTGGAAAAGCGGGATTGAAGATCAGGATGGGTTTAGGGTTGTTTTATTGTATATCTAGTGCCCCCACTACTAACCTTCATTATTAACTTCAAAAGTGATACTCTGGCGCTGGCGGTAAGTTACATTACGGCCATTCTGAATAGCTGGCTGCCATTTAGGGCCTCTCTTAATAACACGTACCGCTTCATCAGCAGTTCCCCAACCGGGATTATTCTCTGCTTTCACGTCAGATAAATTGCCTTCTTTGTCCACCACAAATGATACAATTACTGTATATCTACCAATAGATGCCCCATTTTCAATAGGCAGATCGCGGTTCAGATTTCTCTCCAGATATTTTTTCCAGGCTTCTGCTCCACCCGGAAAACGGGCCTCTACCTGTACAGTAACAAACCCACCGCCATCTACAACCTCATTGCCGCCACCACCAATACGTCCTCCACCAGTTCCACCGGTACCAGTAGGGTTTACAGGCGGCGCTATACTACCTGGATCATCGCTTCCCGCAAGGGTTACATTTCCAATGATGGTTTTATCCAGGTCTTCAACAGGAGGCACTGTATTGTCTGCAGTAACCTGATCATCACGCACAATCCGTGGTGGCGTTACATTGGTTACACGAATCTGCTGTATAACCTGAGGCGCTGCGGCAGGTGGTGCAGGTGCAGCCACTTCTGGTATGGGCTGTTCTTTTTTCTTAACCTCTTCCAATGGATTCAGAAGAACGTAATCAGATACTTCCATAACAGTTTTCTTATTCCCCTCGCCGGCAAACAAAGTACTTATAGTAAACAACAGCCCCACCGCAAAAGTAGCACCCAGAGCGGCATACAAACGTTTATCATAAGTTCTGCGCAGGTTATAAGCTCCATAAGCTTTGTTCTTGTGCTCGAACAGAATGTCAAGCATATCGGCATTCATGATGTTGTTGGCTTGCATAGTTTCAGTATTTACTAATGAGATTCAGCCGATTTCATTTTCCATACCGATTGCTAAATTTTATTTAATAATATATTCTATAACATAAAATCACCTTACCGTTTCTGGTAAGGTGATTTTTAAAACATCTACTACTACTGTTCTTCAGCAACCTGGAAGCTAATGCTTTGCCTTTGACGGAAAATTACGTTTCTGCCGTTCTGAATAGCGGGTTGCCATTTCGGTCCCTTTCTTATTACACGAACAGCTTCTTCGCCAGTACCATAGCCCGGGTTGTTTTCGGCTTTTACTTCAGAAATGCTACCATCTTTATCCACCAGAAACGATACCACTACAGTATATATTCCCAAAGGCGCACCGTTTTCAACCGGTAGTGTTTTTTCCAGATTTCTTTCCAGATACCTTCTCCACGCAGCATCACCGCCCGGAAACTTAGCCTGTATCTGTACACCTTTAAACTCTACATCATAATCTTCTACAGCCGCTTTAGGCGCAGCTACCGCGCCGGTGCCCCGTTCTTCTGTGGGCGGCGCAATAATACCAGCATCTTTTACACCTTCCTGGTTATAGGTACCAATATGGGCATCCTCCAGCTTAGTGATATCCTGAATCTGTTCCTCCGGTTGTACTTCTTCATCTATTATAATACGGGGAGGAGTAAACTGTATCATTTCCACTTTAGGTGGTGCAGCATGCTGTGGAGGCGGAGGTGGCGGAGGTTCCGGCGCAGGCTCTTTCTGTGGTTGCACCTGTTCCAGCTGCACATCCATCACCACCATCGGTGCTGCTACTTTTTTCCCTGTATTAGCCAGTAGCGAAACAGCAGAGATTAAGATAACAGTAATAGCCATGAATATAAGAGCTATTACCAAACGCTTGCGGTAAGATCTGCGGAGCGCATAAGCTCCATACGCTTTATTCTTACCCTCGAACAAAATGTCGAGCATATCGGCAGTTAAAATGGAATGAGTATCCATGGGTAAAAGGTTTCCAATAAGATTCAGAAGTATTCACTTTCCACATGTCCACAGGCAGTATTGAAAAATAATTGTTCAGAATTTCCTTCCTATTTATCTTTAATAAGTACGCATAAAGCACTTTTCTCCGCTTATGTAGTACCCAATATTCCTACCAGAGCAGAATTCGCATTGTAAAACAGTCTTGTTTGATTCATAATACGCGCTACAGCAGAAGTGAGTGGTGCCTTTTATGCTTTTGTCAGCGCTTTTCTGCATTTATATAGTTCTTTCGAAGCTTTCCGGGGACTTCCTGACTGAGTCAGGAAGTTTCGCGGTTCAGCCGGGAAGCTTCCTGATCCGGTCAGGAACCTTCCTGACTCAGTCGCGAAGCTTCCTGATTCATCCGCGAAGCTTCGCGGTCTGGCCAGGAAGTTTCCTGATGCGGGCGGGAAGGTTCGCAGTTAAACCGCGAAGCTTCCGGGTTGGGTCAGGAAACTTCCTGACTGAACCGCGAAACTTCCTGATTGGACCGCGAAGCTTCCTGACCCAATGGCGAAGTTTCGCGGCTGCGTCAGGAAGGCTTACCGGAAAATCAGAAGTGATGCGCAATACATCAGCACAATTATTCACAGAATCAGTACTACATATGAAAAAATACAAAGACTTCATGCCAAAGGCAGACACACAGTTCAGAACATGGACCGAACTGTGGAAAATAGATTTTCCGCGTCTCGTGGCCCTCACCCTGCCGCACGTTCAGTTGGCGGAACAGCAAAGCCACCTGCAACTGTCACAGAAGGCCATAGACATTATTGACGAAGTGGAGCGCGCGAAGATGAAACTGGCAGCCCTGGTGTCGGAAAAAGAAATGATTAAAAAAGAATTTACTGCAGCGGCCCGCACTTATATCAATATGGCTAAAGCCACGCCGCAGTTTAAAGAAGAAGGAATTTTGGGGATAGGAATTACCTGCACTAACCAAACCCTGGATTTAAACGATATGCGGCCTGCTATTAAAACAGCCGTATTTCCCCACCATGTAGAAGTTTCTTTTAAAAAACACCACGTATTATCAGTTGCTATTTACTGCCGCCTGCCGCAGGATAAAGGAAAATGGACATTGGTTGGAAAATGCAGCAAATCGCCTTTTATAGATAAAACGCCATTACGCATAGAGAATAAACCGGAAAAGAGGGAATACATGGCTATTTATACAGATGTGCAGGAATTGATGGGCCATCAAAGCGATATCTGTATGGTTACATTTGGTTAACCCCATTGTTATAAAGCATAGCAAAACAACAATGCCCTACCGGAAACCGGTAAGGCATTGTTGATATAGAAAGAAGTTATCTTCTATTCTTCAGCAACCTGGAAGGTAATGCTTTGTTTTTGACGGTAGATTACGTTTCTGCCGTTCTGAACAGCGGGTTGCCATTTTGGTCCCTTTCTGATTACGCGAACTGCTTCTTCAGCAGTGCCATAGCCAGGGCTGTTTTCAGCTTTTACTTCAGAAATGCTACCGTCTTTGTCCACCAGAAACGATACTACTACAGTATAGTTTCCGGGAGGCGCTCCGTTTTCTACAGGCAGATCACGGTTCAGGTTTCTTTCCAGATACTTTCTCCATTCTGCATCTCCACCTGGGAATTTAGCCTGAATCTGTACGGTTTTAAATTCCTTGTCGTAATCTTCTGATGCAGCTTTAGGTGCGGCAACAGTACCGGTACCATGCTCTTCTACAGGAGGAGCAACGATATCAGGACTTTTAACACCTTCCTGGTTGAATTTACCAATCTGGGTATCTTCCAGTTTAGCTACTTCCTGTACTTTATCTTCTTGTTTCACCTCTTCATCCTTCACAATTTTGGGAGGAGTGAATTTGGTGATTTCCACTTTGGGTGGTTCCACTTTTGGTGGCGGTGGCGGCGGAGGCGGCTCAGGCTTCTTCTCTTCTTCCTGCTGCTTCACGTCTTCCAGCTGCACATCCTGCACCATCACCTGCTGAACTTCCTCTTTTTCAGAGCCTTTCAGCATGGTTACTGCGAAGATGAGCAAACAGATGATAGCCATGGCAATCAGGGCCGTTACCAGCCGCTTACGGTACGACCGGCGAAGATCGTAGGCTCCGTAATCCTTGTTCCTGCCTTCAAACAGGATGTCAAGGACGTCTGCGTTTAAAATTTTGTTTGCTTCCATTGTATCACAATGTTTTTAATAAGATTCATTAAGCTGAAATTTCCATAAACCTAGTTAGCAGCCGGAGCAGCAGGAGCGCCACCTTCTGATACTTTTACCAGTTGGTTTTCGCTCTCTGCAATGTCAACCATTGCATAACGCTTTACTTCGTTTATGGCCATTTCGTCCAGTATATCAATCACATTCTTATACTTAGACTCTTCATTCGGCTTAATTACTACTACAAAATCTTCAGGATTCGTGGTCTTCTTCTTGTTGATGATTACATCACGGATTTCCTTGAAGTTAGAAGATTTGAAGTTGGCTCCAGCAGGATCCAGTATACCCTCATAGTAGAAGACGTTGTTGTCTTTACCTAACATGATGGTTAATGCACCTGATTCTTTTGCCTTGTTCTGATCTTCCGGATTATCAGCATCCTTTGGCATGAATAATTTCATAGCCGTAGGAGAACTCATTGTAGTCGTAAAAATGAAGAATGTGATCAACAGAAAACCTAAATCCACCATCGGGGTTAAGTCAACCCTCGTAGAGAGTTTTTTGCTTTTCTTGACCCCAGGGCCTTTCTTGTGCCCGCCGCCCGACGAGGTATCCATTTCTGCCATAGCACAATCAATTTTATTGTTTACAAATACTGTTTACTGTTATTCTTCTGTTTTCGGACCACCTCTCAGGTTAGAATTCCATAAAGAAGTACCTTCTGGTACGCTTTCAGGATTTGTAACCATTTGAAATTTAAACAGTTCGTTCTTTTTAAACGCTGTCATTACATTTTTGAATGCGGGGAATTGCGAGTCGTTATCACCTTTCACCAACAGGTTCATGGTGGTTCCTGCGTAAACAGAGGCTGCGGCACGCATCCAGTCAAACATCTGATTATTCAGTGTATCCAGAACCGGAATACCTGGCAAAGACTTGTCATTCTGCTGATCTTTAGGAATAGCAGTTTGTTGCTTTAACTGTGCCAGCGGGGTACCAAAAAATTCCAGTTTAGCAATGCTTTGCATATCAGCATCACTCCAGTTCATTTTGTTGGTAACATTCAGAGTGTTTAAAATCTGTTCCCTTTTGCTTTCATCATCCATAGAAATGAAAGCCTTTCCGTCTTTGGTAATAGAAATCAGGATCACGTCTTTCTCAGGTGCTACCTTAGATGCTACCGAGCTGGGCGTAGTAACCGTAACTGCTTCAGACGGCTTAAATTTTGTTGTCAGGATAAAGAAAGACAACAACAGGAAAGCCACATCACACATCGCGGTCATGTCTATCGTCGTACTCTTTCTCGGTATTTTAGGCCTTGCCATAAGTAGATTTTTTATTTAAGATGCACTAATCACTCATTTCCATAAAACAAATACCTGTTTTTACACAGACTATTTGTAGTTGGCGGCAAAGCTTTGGGTCAGGGTAAAACCAGACTCATCAATACCGTAAGTGATAGCATCAATTCTTGTAGTGAACATGTTGTAGAACACGATCGCGATAGCGGAAGTACCGATACCTAATGCGGTGTTATACAGGGCCTCAGAGATACCTTGAGACAGTTTCTGAGCAGCTTCACCACCACCGCTGTCACCTAAGGCAGCAAATGAACGGATCATACCTAATACGGTACCTAACAGACCAAACAGGGTTGCTACTGATGCAATGGTAGACAGGAACACCAGGTTCTTTTCCAGCATTGGCAGTTCCAGTGCAGTTGCTTCTTCGATTTCTTTTTGAATGTTCAGCACTTTCTGCTCTGTTTCCAGCTCAGCGTTGCCAATCATTTCTTTGTACTTACGAAGACCAGCCTTCATTACGTTACCTACAGAACCTTTTTGTTTGTCACACTCCGCCAGCGCCTTGTCCACATCTTTATTCGCTAAGTGAAATTGTACTTTACGGATGAACTCAGAAATGTTACCAGTGCCTTTTGCTTTGGAAACAGTCAGTAATCTTTCAATTACGAAAGTGATTACCGTTAATAAGAAACCGATCAGGATAGGTACGATGATACCACCTTCGTACATACGGGCCAGGTTGGTTTTAGGACCTTCGTGTGCAGGCCAGAAAGCGCCTTCACCTGCTCTTGTAAAGTTGGCAGGGTTACCTAAAACAAAACGCCAGATACAATATCCTAACAGGATACAAGCAAACGGTGCAATCCATGAAATGGCATTACTACTCTTCTTCGGTTGTCCAGAACTAACACTCTTTGTTGCTGCTGCAGTTGCAGTCGGTTTAGTTTCAGCCATGATGCAATTGATTTTTAGTTTTTAAATCTAATACTTAAAATTTGAGTTCGCAATTCTAACGAAAAATCGTTTTCAAAAACACGTATTTCCAATAATTTAATTTACGGGTACGCTAATTTAAAAGATTTCAGCCGCCGCCGCAAATTATTGCTGCAAGCCGTTTGCGGCCACTTTGCTAAATTATTTTAGGTTAAACCCACCTTTTTAAGGGGCTAACCTGTAATTTATAATAGTTAAATGCTTAACACACTTCTTTTTTGCCAGGATTATGTTAATATATATATCCCCGCTTTAACAGGATAATTTCGGATTTCGAAACCAGGTGAAACCTCTGATATGCGCTTTTTGTCTACCCCATCATAGCAAAGAACGGCAAAATAAAAAAAGGAATTGTACCTCAGGCAGTTACACCCCGTACAATTCCTTTGTGCCAAAGTTTTTTTATCTAGAAGTAGCCAGGATTCTGATCCAGCTTTGTATTAAGTATCATTACATCGTTAGGTATAGGGAATATACGCTTGCGGACGTCACCATCCGTTTTAAAGCCCCAGGAGCCTTCAAACTTGCCAAAACGGATCATATCGGTACGGTGTATAGATTCCCACGCAAATTCACGGCAGCGCTCCGCATAAATATTTTCTAACGATACAGTTGTCCATGGCGCAGATGTAGTTCTGACAGCCCGTAATGCATTTACCAGGGATAAAGCAGTTTGACCATTAGTAGCATTAGCGCCACGTAATATAGCTTCTGCCTTCATCAGCAGCACATCTGCATAACGGAACATGGGAATATCATTACCCTGGTTACGGGTAGTAGAAGTGCTGTCAGGGTAAAACTTATTGTTCCGGTATCCCATGTGCCATGCAATTTCATCGTTACCTACGTCAAAAGGCCTCGTGGCATCTCTTAAAATAACATCGCGGGTAATATTAACATGGTAAGTATAGGCGCTTCCTCCATCGCTACCTGTGTAGGTTTGATCATACCCCTTTTTAGTGGTAGCTACGGTAACCGGGCGACCATCGTAATAATATTGAAGTCCGGTAAGCCACTGGCCGTTACGCACATCATTTGCATCATTAAAGTAAGCATAGTATTCCGGCAGGGTACTCATTGGGCCGCTGGGTACATAAGGCAGGCTGAATCTGGCCCTCATAGACCTGGGTATGGTATATCTTGCATGAAACTGGGTACCATCGGTAACACCATTATCGTAAGGAACCGCAAAAATAAACTCCTTTATGGCAGGTCCGTTGTTGATATTGAACATTTTACGGTAGTCAGTTTCCAGTGCATAAGGCGCAGATGGAGCAGTTATAATACTGTCGCACATGGCTACCACATCATTATAACGGTTGGTACCATTATAAACCTGAGCATTCAGATACATTCTTGCCAGTAATGCAAAAGCCGTATACTTATTAGGACGGCCGTAAGTTTCCTGCCCCACAGCTTTGTTCAGATACGGTAAAGCCAGCTTCACTTCATTCTCAATAAAATTGAACACTTCGGCCCTTTTTGTGGTAACGGGTGAAGTAGTATCGCCAAACTGCGTTACAAGGGGAATATTACCCCATAAATCCATCATCATATAATAAGTAATAGCCCGCATAGTACGCACCTCTGCCAGACCTGTATTTTTTGCTGCCGATTCAGGAGCCTTATTAATCAGGAATAAGCTCTGGTTGGCGAGACTGATAGTTGTACTGAGGTTATACCATACCCAGGAGTTATGCGAGTGATTCCTGTTCCAGGTATGATAGTGCAGCTGCTCATGATAACCACCATCGTACCAGTTACCACCGCGGGCAGGCATAATCATTTCATCAGTACTTTCTGACTGAAGAAAGAAATACTCTCTTGAAAAAACCTGACGGAACTGACTGTACACCTGGCCTGCTACCTGTGCAAAATGTTGTGGCGTAGAGGGAAATACGTCACTTGTAAGTTGCGTTTTCACCTCCATATCCAGTTTATGACAACCGCTCAAAAGTGAAGCGGTAAACAATGTCACGGCTGACACTGCGCTAATAAAAAGAGCTTTCATATTCAATATTTTCAATTTCAATAATTTAAAAACCGGCAAAGCCTCTGCTTAAAACGACACATTCACACCCACCAGAATAGTTCTTGTTTTTGGATAGAAGTTTCTGGCATCAACCCCGGGTGCAATACCACCCTGATTAATTTCGGGATCAATGCCTTTGTAACCGGTAATTACGAAAAGATTATTACCAGAAATATAGGCGCGGATGTTTTTGATGTCTTTGCTCACATTTTTAAAATTGTATCCCAGCGTAGCGTTATCCAAACGAACATAGCTGCCGCTTTCAACATACCGGTCTGAATAAATCTGCGCATTCACATCTTTAGTAGACTCATCAGCCAGTGCAACCGGCAAATTTCTGAACTGCGCCATGGTAACCCATGATAAATCGGCACGGGTAACGTTCATAATTTTGTTACCTAACACAGAACGCATAAATATATTCAGGTCCAGATTCTTGTAACGGAAAGTGTTATTCCAGCCAAGAATAACCTTGGGTTGTGCATTACCGGCAAGGTAATAGTCTCTTCTCGGGTTTAATTTGCTTAAATCAGACACCTGCTCACCTTTTGCATTGTAAAAGGTAGAAACGCCATTGGCGTTTTGTCCGGCGTATTTGTACACAAAGAACTGACCAATAGGCTGACCAACCAGTATCATCTGAATTTTAGAACCAGTTTGTCCGCCACCATCCGGCTGCACCAATTGTATAGAATCTGCCTGGAAGCGGGAGTCAGAAAGGCTGTTAAGCTTGTTTTGGTTATGCGCCAGATTTATACTGGAAGTCCAGCTGAAATCGCGTTTTACCACTGGCGTTACATTCAGGGTAAACTCAAACCCCTTGTTAGTCATTGAACCTACGTTAGCGGTTAATGAACCCGATGGATATAAAGAAGTACTTACAGGAAAGGTATAAATGAGGTCAGTAGTCTTTTTATTATACCATTCCAAAGAGCCGGTTACTCTACCCTTTAACAGGCCGAAATCGATACCGATGTTAGTAGTAGCTGTTTTTTCCCAACGCAAATCAGGGTTTTCGTTCTGGATGGCACCAAGCGCGTTATCCCATACACCATTATTATAAAACTGACTTCTGGTACCGTAAATAAGCTTGGTGGTAAGTGGGCTGAAACCAGCAGAGTTACCTGCTACACCATAACTCGCTCTCAGCTTTAAGTCGCTCAGGAAAGTTACATTCTTCAGAAATTGCTCCTGATCTAACCTCCAGGATAAACCTACAGATGGGAAATATCCCCATTTATTGTTGTCGCCAAACACGTTAGAACCATCACGACGTATAGATCCCTGCAGGGAATACTTATTGTTAAAGCTGTAGTTAATCCTTGCAAAGTCTGAAATAAGCTTTACATGCTCGTAGGTAGCACCCCCTAAATTAATTCTGAAGCTGCCCACCGCATAAGGATTACCAAGGCTTAAGTTATAATAGCTTACCGCATCAGTAGGAAAATTGGTACTGCTGGCAGAAAAGCCATCTCCATTCTCCGTATCCTGATAGCTATAACCCACTACCGCATTAATGGAATGCAGGCCAAACTTACGGTCCCACGTAAGATAGGTTTCCAGTATCTTATTGGTATTAGTTGTTGTGCTACGCTCCGCTTTACCATTAGTACCGCCAATAGTGACCAGTGAAGGATCGGCTGGCGGGTCTGGCACGCTGTATACGTTTGCGTAGTTATTGGTAAAATAACGATTATAGTAAGCAGAATATACATTCTGAAAACGTTGGTAAGATACATTCACATCGTAGGTAAGGCCCAGGGGCAATTTCAACTGCGCAGTAAAGGTTCCTAACAGGTTGCTGTACTTACTACCCTCCTCCGCATTGCTCATCATAGCAACAGGATTGTAATAAGAACTCATATTGAAGTTCTCATACCAGCTGCCATCTGCATTTTTTACCGGTGCCGTAGGCAGATAAGTAAGCATTTGCGCCAATATGTTACCCTTATAAGGTACATAAGTAGCCTGACTTACAGAGTTAGTAACAGATAAGCCGAGTTTCAGTTTATCATTAATAGCTTTCTGATCAATAGAAAGACGGGCAATCATACGCTTTAAACCATTGAGCTTTAAAATACCCTGCTGGTCAAAATAGTTAACACTGGCATTGTAAGTAGTGTTTTCAGAACCACTGCCAAACGACACGTTATGGTTGTGTGAGATAGCGGAAGAACGCTGCACTTCATCCTGCCAGTTGGTATTGCCACCTTTGTCATTCTCCGGAGCCAGTACAAGATTATTTTTAGCTAAGAAAGATTTGTATTGCTCAGCGTTCATCATTTTAAGCTGATTGGATACTTTCTCCTGTGCTATATATCCATTATAGTTTAACTGCAATGCGCCCTTTTTACCCCTTTTGGTAGTAACCATAATAACGCCATTGGCAGCTCTGTTACCGTAAATTGCTGCGGCGGCAGCATCTTTAAGTACATCAATACTTTCAATGTCATCAGGTGCCAGGATAGACATATCTGCACCAGGTACGCCATCAATTACAAAAAGCGGGGACTGTGCACCGGTTCTTAATGTAGAAGCACCACGCAATACAATAGCAGCAGAAGCATTGGGATCGCCGCTTTTGCTAATATTCAAACCAGGCACCTTACCCTGTAACATCTGTCCCACATCACTTATAGGGCCACGGTTAAGATCACCACCCTTTACGCTGCTGATAGAACTGGTAAGCGTTTTACGACTTGCCTTACCATATCCTACTACCACCACATCGTTCAAATCGCCCACCTTTTCCTTCAGAGTAACAGCCATAGTTGCACCTTTGCCCACCGTTTGTTCAAATGCAATAAAGTTTACAGCATTAAAAACAAGTATATCACCTTCAGCTACACGAATAGTAAAAGAACCATCTGCACCCGTTACCACATTAGCATTGGTGCCCTTTACATTAACACTAACAGAACCAGCAGGCTGCCCCTTGCTGTCTGTAACAACCCCCTTTAGCTCTTTCTTTGTTTGTGCAAGCATTGTAAGGGGTAATAAAAACACCATCAACAATACATACAGTCTCGTTCTGAATGCCCTCGGGCTAATCGATCTCATAACAGTTTATTTATGGTTTACCTTAAAAAGGTGTCAAAAACAGGCAGCAATAAAAGAATAACTAATTCTAAAAACTTATAGATTCCGGCAAATACTTTTTAATCAGCGCCTCGTAATAAGGCTTAATAGCATTCCAGTCCGGCGCTACCGGATTTTTCGAATACAGGTCGTACGGATTAAACAGTTTTACCCAGTTAAACATTTCACGGTCATGATCATCCATCAGATGCTCATACGCGCCTTCGCGGTGCTGAGAATAGAAGGAGTGATACCGTAACATATATAAAGCGGGTTCAGGTAAATGATCTTTCATCATCTGATACACGTACTCATCATGTCCCCACGACATATGTACATTTCTCAAACCGCAGCCATGTGTGTACACACCGTATTTGCTGTTGTACCGGCTGTCGTTAAAATCGGGGTTGGCGCTGAAAAACTCCGGGTACACAATCTTATCAGAAAAAGCACATCCTACCGGAAAAGTGTCGCCCACTACCGCCCACTGGGGTTCGCCAAACAAACACAGTACTTTACCCATATCGTGCATCAGCCCTACCATCACCATCCAATCGGGGTGACCATCGTTACGGATAGCCTCCGCTGTTTGTAACAGGTGCTGAAACTGATCCAGATCGGTGTCGGGGTCGGAATCGTCAACCAACTGGTTTAAAAAGTCAAATGCCTCCCATATAGACATCTTTGCTTTATCAAAGCGCAGGAAATTGTTTCTTTTTTCCTGTACAAAGTCATAGCATTGAAACTGATGGTTAAGGCGGTAAAATTCACGAACCGTGTCGCGGGTGGGCTCTTCGTAATTTCGGTACTCGTCTACTTTTTTCTCACCTGCAATGGTCGTAGGGTCGGGATAACGTTGTAAAAGGTCATCTTCCCATTCGTCCAGGCTACCCAAAGGAGCATTAACGGAAGAGTTATTGCTTAATTCTGACATATAGCAAGCTTTTTTATGATGATATAAGAAGCCAATCGCAGAACTAATTTGACACTTTTTTAACAGCTGCGAAAGTAGGGCTATTGGGTTTATTTACGAAATCGTTTTCGCATTACTGCTTAATTTGCAGTTAGTTTGCAGTACAGAAGTGTCCCTTATGTCTATAACAATCAAGCGGCTGGCGCAAGAATTGAACCTGTCGGTTTCTACCATTTCCAAGGCTTTAACCGATAGCCATGAAATAAGTGCCGAAACCAAACAAAGGGTTATACAAAAGGCGCAGGAGCTGAATTACAAGCCCAACCCGTACGCCAGCAGCCTCCGTGGCCGCAAAAGCAAAACCATTGCAGTTGTGCTGCCCGAAATAGCAGACAGCTTTTTCTCACTCGCTATTAATGGCATTGAAGAGGCCGCTTCTGAAAAAGGCTACCACGTATTGATTTACCTTACCCACGAAAGTTTTTTGAAAGAAGAAGCTATGCTGAAAGACTTCCAGAACGGCCGGGTAGATGGTATTCTTATTTCTGTCTCGCGCGAAACCGCCGGCAGCACTCATATACAGGAAGTAATAGACCGGGGTATACCCGTAGTGTTTTTTGATAGGATACGGGAAGATGTAAGCACCGCCAAGTTTACTACCAACGACTACGAAAGCAGCTACAATGCTACGCTGCATCTGCTGGAAAAAGGTTGCCGTAACCTGAGTTTCCTCTGCATTTCACGCGATTTGCTTATCAGCAACAGCCGCATACAAGGCTATCAGCAAGCCTTAAAGGATAAAAACATGCCTGAAGCAGAAACTGCCGTTATCAACTGTACCAACAACGCAGAGGAGAATTACCGGATGATTAAAGCTTTACTTTCCGGCAAACAAAGGCCCGATGGTATAATAGCCTCGGTGGAAAAACTCACCAACCCCGTATACCTGGCTTGCCAGGAATTGCAGCTGCGTATACCACAGGATGTAAAAGTGCTCAGCTTTTCTAACCTGGAAACAGCCCCCCTGCTCAACCCCGCACTTACCACCGTTACACAACCCGCCTTTGATATGGGCAAAGCAGCCGCCAACCTGCTGCTGAAATGCCTGCAGAAAAAGCACAGCATACTGGGTAAAGACACACAGGTAATACCTTCTACCTTAATTGTACGCCAGAGTACCGTGTAGCTATATTTTCAGAAACCATTTGTTGCGGTAAAGGAAATAGAGAAAAGCCAGCTGTACCACTACAATGCCTGCTGCATACCATACCGGCTGCCAGTTGGCAGGTGCATATTGTATAACGCCCCCAAAGAGGTAGCGCGAAGTGTGGCCAAAATTAATAAGCCCCTCTGCAGCCATATAAATGGTAATAGAATTGGTGCCTATCCATACCAGCGGCGTGGCCCATTTGCGGTAGCCTGCCACATCTATAGTCAGATAAAACACGGCCAGAAACAACAGACTAAATCCACCAACATACAACACAAAGGAACTTGTCCAAAGTCGTTTGTTAATAGGAAAAGCCAGGTTCCACCAGCTGCCCAGCAATATCAGTACTATGCCTGCCGCCACCAGTAAAACACCTTTGCGTGCCGGAGTGTAACGGTTTTGCCATTGCAGTAATTGCCCGGCAAATACGCCCAGCAACGCCGAGGATACCGCAGGCAGGGTAGACAATATTCCTTCCGGATCATGTACCCCATCATGCAGTTTTCCTGGTAACAGCAACCGGTCGATATACGATTCCAGGCTACCCTCCATCGTCAGCACACCCGCACCATAACCTGGCACCGGCACCCACATCATCACTGCCCAGTACCCAAGCAGCAATCCGGCAAACCAGAGCAACTGCCCTTTAATACCATTGTTGAGATAAATAAATGCAGCCAGACACCAGGCCAGCCCTATACGCCCCAGCACACTGGCAAAACGGGTTTGCTCCCACCCTTCAAAACGAAGCAGACCATTCACCACCATGCCCAGCAACAGCAGTATCAACGTACGGCGTATAATAGAACGATACACCTTCCATTTTACCGTACCCGGCAGTTGCCAGGCTTCCAGTACCTGATGCACCGCCAGCTGTTTGCCAAATGAGTAGGGCATAGATACCCCCGCAATAAACAGGAACAGCGGAAATATCATATCGTAAAAAGTAATACCGTTCCAGTCGGTATGATGCAGCTGGTTCGACATCCACACAGCCGGCCCCCAGCCGCTGGCTTTGGCCAATGCATGCACCAGCCCCTCCCCACTCATAATCCAGAACATATCAAAGCCCCGCAATGCATCCAGCGATTGCAGGCGCGGCAGCTTAGGCGCAGCAGTAGTATTCATGGCAACTTCGTTCATGCAGTTTTCTCTAAGAGCTTTAAATTTACCGGTTCAGACTGAAAGAAAACGATTTCGTAAAAAATGTATTTATCACAACCGCGCACTCCCGTTTCATCGGTAGCTTTATCCAAGCATCATTTGGTTACAAAACCCCTGTTTATGTTAGCTATTAAACGATTATCGCTTTGCCTGTTACTGCTTTCGTGTTTCCATTCTTTTGTGCACGCACAATCCAATGCTGTTAACAGTAGCAAAGGTTTATTACAGCGCGTAGTGCCGCAACACGCCAGCCAGTTTATTATTGAACAGCTGCCTGTTGCAGACAGCAATGCTTTTGAAATAGAAAGCCGTGGTAAAAAAATAGTATTACGGGGTGGCAATGGTGTAGCCATTGCCTCGGCCCTATACCACTATCTGCAGGAATATTGCCATTGCCAGATTACCTGGAACGGCACCAACCTGAGCCTGCCACGCACCCTGCCACAGGTGACTGGCAAAATACGCAAAACCACGCCGTACGAATACCGGTACAACCTGAACTATTGCACCTTTAGCTACAGCATGAGCTGGTGGGACTGGGAACGCTGGGAAAAAGAAATTGACTGGATGGCGCTGCACGGTATTAATATGCCACTGGCCATTACCGGTGAGGAATACACCTGGTACGAGGTGTACAAGGAAATGGGCTTTACCGACGCCGATATGGATGCCTTTTTCTGCGGCCCCACTTACTTTGGTTGGTTTTGGATGGGTAACCTGGATGCATGGGGCGGCCCGCTGCCCATGAGCTGGATACAAAGCCATAAAGAATTACAGCAAAAAATTCTGAAACGCCAGCGCGAACTGGGTATGAAGCCGGTATTACCTGCTTTTACCGGCCATGTGCCACCTGCTTTTAAGCAACGTTTTCCCAAAGCAAAACTGAAACAAACCAACTGGGGCAACGGCTTTGCAGATACCTATATACTGGATGCTGCCGACCCCATGTTTGCAGAAATAGGCAAGAAGTTTCTGCTGGCGCAGGAACGCATATTCGGTACCGACCATCTGTATTCGGCCGATACGTTTAACGAGAACGAACCGCCATCTGACGATACCACCTTTCTGGCAGACCTTAGCGCCAAAGTGTTTGAAGGCATGCGCAATGCAGATAGCAATGCCATATGGGTTATGCAGGGCTGGTTGTTTTACAGCGACCGCAAGTTCTGGAAAGCCCCGCAGATTAAAGCACTGCTGAATGCCGTACCGGATAAACACATGCTGCTGCTGGACCTGGCTGCGGAAATAGAACCCATCTGGAAACGTACAGAAGCCTTCTACGGCAAGCCCTGGATATGGAATATGCTGCACAACTTTGGTGGCAACATCAGCATGTTTGGCCGTATGGATGGGGTAGCACAAGGCCCGGCTGAAGCCCTGCACAGCGCCAACGCCGGTAAAATGAAAGGCATTGGTTTAACCATGGAAGGCATTGAGCAAAACCCGGTGATGTATGAGTTGATGACGCACCACACCTGGCGCGATGCCCCTATTGATCTGGCTACCTGGCTTCCTACCTATATCCGTAACCGTTATGGCGTAGCGGATGCCAATGCTGTACAGGCCTGGAACATTCTGCGTGCAACGGTATACAACGGTCAGCGCATCAGGGATGGAGCCGAGTCTATTATAACCGGCCGCCCTACTTTCGACTCTGCCAATACATGGACAAGAACGCCTTTAAACTATGCCCCGGCAGATCTGGTGCCGGCATGGGATTACTTTCTCAAAGCCATTCCTGCCTGCAAAACCAAAGAAGGTTTTCTGTATGATATTACGGATGTTACACGCCAGGTACTGGCCAACCACGCACGTACCCTGCAACTGCGGTTTATTGAGGCCTATGAAAAGCAGGATGTGCCAGGCTTTGCCAAAACCAGCCAGGACTTTCTGACCCTGATTGCAGATATAGACCGCCTGCTGGCAACGCGTAAAGACTTTTTGCTCGGCCCCTGGATTGCAGATGCCCGCAAATGCGGCAACACCGCAGCAGAGAAAGCTTTGTACGAACGCAATGCCCGTAACCTGATTACTTTATGGGGTGATGCGGCAAGTCCTTTACACGAATATTCCTGCCGCCAGTGGAGTGGTTTGCTGAACGACTTTTACAAAGCCAGATGGCAGCAGTTTTTTGATACTGTAAAAGTGGACATGGCCCACAACCGCAAAACCGACGTGAAGCGTTTTGATAGTACCATTGCCCAATGGGAATGGAAATGGGTAAACACACAGAAAAACTACCCGGTAACCACCACGGGCAATACTATTGAAGTTGTAAAAGAATTATACAATAAGTACAGAAAACAGCTGCCTGCTATTCGTACCGCAGCGCGTTGATAGGATTTAAACGGGATGCCTTGATAGCCGGCCACAAACCGGCTAAAAGGCCTACCGCAGTACAGATGGCAATACCGGTAGCCACCCAGCCCCAGGGTACCACAAAGCCGGTGCCCAGAAAAAGGGCTACCACATTGCCGATAAGTACACCCAGTATAATACCGCAGATAGCCCCCATCAGGCTGATGATGGTAGACTCGAAAAGGAATTGTAAACGAATGTTTTTGCGTTTGCCGCCTATAGCTTTAATCAGCCCCACTTCACGGGTACGCTCACTTACCGCCACCAGCATAATATTCATTAACCCAATAGCAGCGCCTATAAGGGTAATTAGCCCGATGCCACCGGCAGCTGCCTGTATTACACTCAGCAGGCTGATGAACTGTTCTGCCAGTTTATCGCTTTTCTCAATTACAAAATTATCATCCTCGGTAGGGTGCAGTTTACGTATGGCCCTGAAAGTGGCCATGGCCTCGTTCACCCCACCGTTTACATGTTGAATATCGTTGAGTAATACACCAATTACATAAGAAGAAGCGTTGTTGGAAATATGGCGCACGTTATTGTAGGTAGTAATTACAATATTATCTGCACGCATCATGGCACTGGTACCCTTGCTTTTCAGTACCCCTATAACCCGGTACGGCCGGTTACCCACACGCACCATTTTATCTACCGCGCGCTCCGGTATGTTGTTGAATAATTTATTAGCCACATCTATGCCCAGCAAACAGATGTTCTGGCCGGAACTAACATCAGCAGCACTGAAATTGCGTCCCGATCCTATTTCAAACCCATTCACTTTCAGGTAATTCTCATCCCCGCCGTTAATACGTACGTTCGGGTTTGTTTTCTTATCACCATAATGAATTTCGTTACCGCCACGGCCACTGAGGGAAATACTTACGGTGGAAGGATAATGATAATTGGCTTTAAACAACTCCGCATCAGTCATACTGATGGGCTTGTCCAGATTGGATTTCTTTTGCCGGCGACCGCCTTTTTTTGACTTAACACTCTGGTTGTTATTGCCAAAACGGATACGTTCTTTAAAAGCGATGGTAAAACCGTTTGCGCCCATAGTGGAGAAACTGCTACGCAAACTGCCGTTCATGGCATCAATAGCTGTAATAATACCTATCAGCGCCATAATACCAAAAGCAATAATAGCTATGGTAATGCCTGATCTGAGCTTGTTGCTGCGAACGGTTTGGAAAGCCAGTGTAAAGGAATCTAAAAGCGTCATACGCTGTACAGGATATTAGTTTTCTCCTGTAATAAAGATACAGCACACCGGCTTTCCGGGATAAAAAATCAGATGGATGGCCTGATAAAAGTGTTGAATGGTTAAAAGTAAAACCAGTTCAGCAGCGCCTGCGGTTGTACACCAAACAGAATTACCAGGGCAGCTACTGCTATCAGCAGCACTTTAAAACCACCGGTAACCTCCTCAGTCTGCGCATCGCCCTCTTTAAAATACATGGCTTGTATTACACGGAAATAATAATAAGCACTTACCGCTGCAAATAACACCGCCACTACTACCAGCCAGGTATATGTACCGGTTTTAATAACCGCACTCAGCATAGAAAACTTGGCAAAGAAACCCGCCGTTAACGGAATACCCGCCAGCGACAACAGGCAAATAGTAGTGGTAGCTGCCAGCACCGGATTTTTACGCGCCAGGCCGTTAAAGCCTTCAAACGTAACATCCTTCATTTTAATCAGCACGGCAAATACGCCAATGGTAGCCAGGCTATACGCGGTAGCATACAGTAGCAAACCTTCTTTAGCCACATCGTTAAGGCTGAATACCGCAAACAGCATAAAGCCCGCCTGCGCTATACTGGAATAGGCCAGCATACGCTTAACACTCTGCTGAAACACCGCCGTAACGTTACCAATCAGCAGGGTAGATACTATGATAATAGAGAGTAATAATTTCCAGTCAACCGCAGCAGACGTGTCGCCCACACGCGCTTCAAACAATTTCAGAAAGGCAGCAAAAGCAGCCGCTTTTACTATAGTAGCCATAAAAGAAGTAAACACAGAAGGCGCACCATCATATACATCCGGCGTCCAGAAATGGAAAGGAGCCGCCGATACTTTAAAGCTCATAGCCACCAGCAGAAACAGTAAACCGGTTACTTCCAGAAACGATACGCCTTTGTAACCACCCATGATAGCGCTACGGGGTACTTCCAGCATAAAAGAGCCGGTACCACCATACACAAGCGCAATACCCATCAGCAGTATGCCGGTGGAGAAAGCACCCATCAGAAAGTATTTCAGTGCCGCCTCATTGCTTCTCAGGTTTCTTTTATCGCTACCGGTTAAAATGTATAACGGAATAGAAAGAATTTCAATACCGATAAACAGCATCAGCAGGGTATTGAATGAGGTGAGGATACTGGCACCGCACAGCACAAAAAAGATTAATGTAAAGTACTCCGCTACATAACCGCCTGCCTTTTCCACATCACGGCCACTTAACAACACGTACAGCAGCGTAGCAGCCAGCAGAATAGTATTGAAGAATAAACCGAAACGGGAGAAACGAAGCATTTCATGCGTATCGATATTAAAAAACGAACCATGATAGGTTTCATGAATATTGCCTGCCAGTATTACCAGCAACCCCAGTGCAGCAATATGCCGGTAAACGCCCTTATTCTTAATAAGAACACTGCAGAACATCAATACTACACCCCAGATGGCCGAAAGGATAATCGCGTTCATATTATTCTGTGCAATAAGCTTTTAAGTCTAATGAATTTTGGTGATTACCGCCTGTACGGTATCATTGGTCAGCTGTATTACCGGCTGGGGATACACACCCAGTATAATAATACCCACTGCCAGTATAGCCAGCACCAGCTTTACATTAAAGCTGCTGTCGGTTGCATGTTCGGTAGCCGCTACCGTATTACCATAAAATACTTTCTGCACCATGCCCAGTGTATATACTGCCGCCAGTATAATGCTGATACCTGCAACAGCCGCCATCCACACATTATAACGGAATAAGCCGTTAAACATCATAAACTCACCCACAAAAGCATTGGTTAAAGGCAGTGCAATATTGGCAAAAGCCATTACCACCAGCAGTATCGCCAGCCCCGGAGCCTTTTGCGCCAGGCCACCCAGCTGACTGAATTTGCGGGTACCCAGCTGCTGCTCAATGGCATCAGCCACTATCCACAAACCTATTACGTTAATACCGTGGTTAAACATCTGCACCATTACCCCCTGCATACCAATCTGCTGGTTGGCAAAAATGGCCGCAGCCATTAAACCAATGTGGCCGATGGAAGAATAGGCAATCAGGCGCTTGATATCATCCTGACGGATAGCTATTAAAGAGGAATATAAAATACCAATTACACACAGCAGAATAACCAGGTGGTCAAACTTAGCCACCGCTTCGGGAAACACCGGTAACAACCAGCGGATAACGGCGTATAAACCCATTTTAACCATTACACCACTCAGTATCATAGTAACACCGGTAGGAGATTGCTCGTAAGCATCCGGCTGCCAGGTGTGGAAAGGAAACACCGGCATCTTAATAGCAAAAGCTATAAAGAAGGCCCAGAACAGCCATATCTGCTCTGTCAGGCTCAGTTTTACACTGTAAAAAGCCTGTAAGGCAAAAGACTGATCGGCTGTTTTGCCATGCAGGTAAATAATACCCAGCAACATCAGCAGCGAACCCACAAACGTATAAACAAAGAACTTAAAGGTTACGGCAATACGCTTTTCCCCTCCCCACTGCGAGCAAAGGAAATAAGCAGGTATAAGCGCCAGTTCCCAGAAGAAGTAAAACAACAACGCGTCAGACGCCAGAAACACGCCCATTAAACCGGCCTGCAACAACAGCATCAGTGCATAATAACTGCCCGGCTTGTCGTACTCATTTTTATAAGTAGCGCCAAACACCAGCGGAAACGATACAGCTGTTAACGCACACAGCATTCTGGCCATGCCATCCATACTAAGGGTAAAACGTGCCCCCATAGCAGGCAGCCACGAAGCATCTACACCAGCCACTGCTGCTTTATGCGTACATACTCCGTACAGCGCCACCACCAGGGTAGCTATAGCCGAAATTAATGCCCATACTTTGGCACCCTTAGCGCCCGGAATAAAAAAGCTGAGCAAACCTGTAACGGCGGGTATCAGTATAAGTAATACAGGTATCATCTAAAATATTTTCTGCACAAATTGTAAAATAATAGATTGGTTCCAGAACACTAAAAACAGCACTACTATAGACAGTACTATCACCAGTATATAGCTGCCTACCAGACCGCTTTGTAACAAACGCAGCTGGCGTGAGGAGTAATGTACAAACTTGCCCACCCCATTCACAATACCATCAATGCCACTCTTTTCAACCACGTTCTTCAGCACATCGGCCAGTTTCAGTAATGGCTTTACAATAACCGCATCGTACAACTCATCAATATACCATTTGTTCTGCAGCACCTTGCCTAAACCCGTAGCTTCCTGCAGTTCGGGCTTTTTGCTGTAACGGCTTATGGCAAATACACTAGCCAGTACAGCCAGTGCCACCGATACGCCCATCAGCAGGTATTCAGTACTATGCTCCAGGTGATGTGTTTTTTCAGAAGTAATAACACCCGATAACCAGCCATGCAGCTGATGATCGCCGCCCAGTACTTCTGGTACACCTGCAAAACCACCACTTACACTAAGCAGTGCCAGTACCATTAAAGGAATGGTCATAGCCGCAGGTGATTCGTGCAGGTGATGTTGCTGATCGTGCGTGCCACGGAAATTTCCGAGGAAAGTAGTGGCATACAAACGGAACATATAAAAAGCAGTGAGCGCTGCAGTTGCTACACCAATACCCCAGTAAATGGGACTGTGCGCATAGGCAGCTGCCAGAATTTCATCTTTGGAAAAGAAACCGCTGAAAGGAGGAATACCGGCAATAGCCAGACAACCCAGTAAAAAAGTAAGATGCGTTTTAGGCAGGTACTTTTTCAGGCCACCCATGTTGCGGATATCCTGCTCGTGGTGCATAGCGTGAATAACAGAACCAGCCCCCAGAAACAGTAATGCTTTGAAGAAGGCGTGCGTCATTACATGAAACACTGCACCGGTATAAGCACCTACGCCCAGGCCCAGGAACATATACCCCAGCTGACTAACTGTAGAATAAGCCAGCACCTTTTTAATATCGTTTTGCTTAATGGCAATAGTAGCAGCAAACAGTGCAGTAGCCAAACCAATAATGGCTATTACATGCTGGGTGCATTCTGCCAGTGAGTATAACACGTTGCTGCGCGCAATCATATAAATACCTGCAGTAACCATGGTTGCCGCATGTATCAGCGCAGATACGGGGGTTGGACCCGCCATGGCATCTGGTAACCAGGTGTACAAAGGTATCTGTGCACTTTTACCTGCCGCACCTACAAAAAACAGCAGCGTAATAGCGGTAATATCTGTTTTACTTAACAAAGCCGTTTTGGCAAACACCTGGTTATAATCTACCGTACCCAGTTTGGCCAGCAGCCAGAACATAGCCAGCAGAAAACCCAGATCGCCAATACGGTTCATCACAAACGCCTTTTTAGCGGCGTAGTTGTAATTGTCGTTCTTAAACCAGAAACCAATCAGCAGGTAAGAACAAAGGCCCACACCTTCCCAGCCAATAAACATTACCAGGTAGTTGGCGCCCAGTACCAGCAGTAACATGGAGAACACGAACAGGTTCAGATAGGCAAAATACCTTCCGTAATGTTCTGTAGGCTCTTCATGCATATAAGAAGTAGAATACAGATGAATCAGAAAACCAATGCCGGTAATGATCAGCAGAAACAGGCAGGACAGCTGATCGGCCAGAAACGCAAACTGAATTTTAAAGCTGCTTACATTAATAAAGTCAAACAGTACAGTGGCAGGTATAGGCTGCCCCGGGTGTAACCGGTTAGCCGCTGCTACATTTCCGAATAAAATGGCCGATACCACAAAAGACGCCAGCAATGCGCCGCATCCTATTACACCTATCATGGGTTTACTCAGCGACTTTCTGAAAAGACCGTTGATTAAAAAACCCAGCAGCGGAAATAATGGTACTAAAAATACTAAGTTGCTCACTCTCTAATTTTTTAACCGGTTCAAAAAGTTCACATCTACCGAATGTACGTTTCGGTACATCATTACTATAACAGCAAGCCCCACACTGACCTCCGCTGCTGCCACCACCATTATAAAAAATACAAACAGCTGCCCATCAACACCTGCAGTAGTTGTTGCATTGCTAAGGGCCGCGCCGCCGTGATACATTTTCGAAAAAGCCACCAGTAACAGGTTAACAGCATTCAGCATTAACTCAATACACATGAAAATGATAATGGCATTACGACGAACCAGCACTCCTACAATTCCAATGCAGAACAGGCAGGAGGCCAAAGCGATATAATATTGTATTGGCATATGTATGAATTAATCTTTTTTACCTATTACTACAGCACCCACCATGGCGCTTAAAAACAATACACTGCTTATTTCAAAAGGCACTACATACTGTGTAAACAGTACCTTACCCAGCGTTTCAATTAAACCAATGCTTCCTTCTTTCAGTTGAGCGGTACGGCTTACCATATCAGCAGAAGAACGTACCACCGATATCATAATCAGAAACAGAATGCCCCCCGAAATAATACCGGCCGCCTTCATCCACAGGTTTTTCCGTGTTTCAATTACCGTATTCAGGTTCATCAGCATGATTACGAAAAGGAACAGTACCATAATGGCACCCGCATATACAATCAGGTTTACAACAGCCAGAAACTGCGCATTCAGTAACACATAGTGGCCGGAAATAGCAAAGAACACAACTATCAGCCACAACACGCTGTGTACCGGGTTTTTACTGGCCAGCACCATAATAGCGCCTGTTAATGCAACCGCACTTAATAACCAGAACAGAAATTGAAGTATACCCATTTAATGCAACTATTTAATTGGTTTCAGTCCCTTTGCCTTGGCAAACGCTTCCGGCTCAGTTTTGGGGTTTGGTATCAATAAATCGTTTTTAGCGTAAACCAGCTCCTTCCGTGCAAAGCTTGCAGGCGCAAACGTTTCACTCAGGTAAATCGCATCTTTGGGGCAGGCCTCCTCGCACAGTCCGCAGAAAATGCAACGCAGCATGTTAATCTCGTAACGGGCCGCATACTTCTCCTCACGGTACAAATGCTCCTCTCCTTCTTTTCTTTCCGCCGCTTCCATGGTAATAGCTTCTGCCGGGCAAGCCACTGCACATAACCCGCAGGCTGTACAATTTTCGCGTCCTTCCTCATCACGGTTCAGCACATGCAGGCCTCTGAACACCGGGCTGAAAGGCCGGGTTTCTTCCGGATAACGCACGGTAGGCTTCTTTTTAAACATGTGGCTGAAAGTAATGCTCATGCCCTTCAGCACAGCAGGTAAATATATCTTCTCCATCAAGCTCATCGGCTCGCGGGATACAGGCTTCGATTTTTGCGTTAGTGCTTGCATAAAAAACGTTTGCAATAAAAAATACGCTCTAATTAAAATACTTTAAAATCACTACGGCGGTAATTACCATATTAATCAATGCCAGTGGAATCAGTGCTTTCCAACCCAGATTCATCAACTGGTCGTAACGGAAGCGGGGTAAAGTCCAGCGGATCCACATAAACACAAATATGAAAATCAGGGCTTTTACCATCAGCGCTCCTACACCCAGCCATGCCATCAGGTTAGGGTTATACTTACTCTCATCTATAAACGGAATATCATATCCGCCAAAGAATAAAGTAGCCATAATAACACTGCTGATAAACATGTTGATATATTCAGAGAACAGGAAGAAACCCAGTTTCATAGAAGAATATTCCTGATGGTAGCCCATGTTCAACTCACTCTCCGCTTCAGAAAGGTCAAAAGGCGCACGGTTACATTCCGCCAGCGCACACACAAAAAAGATAAGAAAGCCCAGTGGCTGGTACAATACATTCCAGTAATGGCCCGGTGCCATCTGCTGCTCGGTAATGGTTTTTAAACTCAGCGACCCGGTAAGCATCAGCAGCGCAATCAACGATATACCCATTGCCAGCTCGTAACTGATTACCTGGCTGGCACCACGCAGGGCAGCCATAAGCGAAAACTTGTTGTTACTGGCCCAGCCGCCAATCATAATACCATACACGCCCATACTCACCACACCAAACACATACAGAATACCAATATTAATATCCGCAATCTGTAAGGAAATAACGCGGTCGCCAATACGCAACTCACTACCCCAGGGTATTATAGCGCTGGTCATCATGGCCGTAAGCATAGCCAGGCAAGGCCCCAGTATAAACAGGAATTTGTTAGAACTGTTGGGAATGATCTCTTCTTTAAAGAACAGCTTCATACCATCAGCCAGCGGCTGAAGAATACCAAACGGACCGGCCCTGTTAGGTCCTACCCGGTCCTGCATCCAGGCTGCCACCTTACGCTCGCCGTAAGTAGCATACATGGCTACTACCAGTGAAATGGTGATGATAATGGCTATCAATACCAGTTTTTCTATCAGTAAAGCCCAGTCAAAAGCAAGTAAATTCATCGGAATCTGGTTAATCTTTTTTGGTTACACGGTCAAAATCATCTGAATGCGCAGGCCCTTCAATCAAACTCAGATTAATATCCGGTCTGTTTACACCGCTTACGCTATGTATATCCATAAACAACCGCGGCTTGCGGCCATCCAGCACTGCTTCAAATGTTTCCTTCGGCTTTTGCACACCCACATAATGCCCCTGAGAAATAACAGAAGCACGATCAATTACACGTGGCCCTTCAATAGTCCAGTCGCTCGTTTTCTTTTTCTCAAAACGGCACTCGTTACAAATCCAGTCTTCCACCTCACCCCACTGGTCTTTACGGGCAGTTACGCGGAACACTTCATCCCCACGATACCACAGCGTTACCTTGCCGCTACACTTGCTGCAGCTGCAATGCGCATCTACCGGCTTTAAAAACCATACGCGGTTTTTAAAACGGAAAGTTTTATCAGTCAACGCACCCACCGGGCACACATCAATTACGTTACCAATAAAATCGTTGTCCAGGCTCTTCTCTATATAAGTAGCAATTTCTGCATGGTCGCCTCTGTCCAGTACACCGTGCGAACGTTTATCTGTCAACTGCTCCGCAGTAAACACACAACGGTAACACAGAATACAGCGCGTCATATGCAGCTGAATATATTCACCCAGATCGTGCTTTTTAAACGTACGGCGCTGAAACTCGTAACGGGTGCCCGCTTTACCATGGTCGTAGCTCAGATCCTGCAGGTGACATTCGCCTGCCTGGTCACACACCGGACAATCCAGCGGATGGTTCAGCAGCAGAAACTCCACCACGCCCGCACGCGCATCTACCACACGCTCACTGGTAATATTTTTCACTTCCATGCCATCCATCACAGTAGTACGGCAGCTGGCTACCAGCTTAGGCATCGGACGCGGATCTTTCTCCGATCCTTTGCTAACCTCCACCAGGCAGGTACGGCACTTACCACCACTGCCCTTCAGTTTGCTGTAAAAGCACATGGCGGGCGGCGCCACATCACCTCCTATTTTACGCGCAGCCTCCAGAATACTTGTTCCCGGTGCCACTTCAATAGTGATGTTGTCTATGGTTACTTTAAACAATTGTGGTTGATCTGACATGTTTTATCTAAGTAAAAAGTCAAAAATAAAAATTCAAAAAAGCCCTTTTTAATAACCATATTATTCATTTGACTGAATAATAATGCTGGCTATGATATTGCTCAGTTCATCTGCTTCAGTAATCAATTCGCTTATTGCCGGCTTAGGCACATCCATAGTATCACGAATGAGACATAACCAGTATTTCGTTTCATTAGCCGACTTCAATGCTATGGTATAGAAGTTCTTCCAGTCTTTTTTAGAACTACCAGACCTACCTTCTACTACATTAGCACCTATAGAAGTACCACTTCTGATTAACTGATCAAACAAAGAACTATAAACCTTTTCATACGTACACCCCTTCACAAAAAGCACCACTTTCTTCGCAAAATAAAAGCACCGGTGCCTGATATTATAAGGCTTACTCCCCTCTTCCACTACAAAATTCAAAACATCATCCTCCATCTTTTTTGAATTTTGACTTTTGAATTTTAAGTTTAACCTTACGCCACCACCTCGCGTGGGTCTGCATAATGCGCCAGTCCGTAGTTACGACGCTGGCTTTCTTCCGGGTTGGTTACATACCATTCAAATTCATCCCGGAAATGGCGGATAGCGGCAGCAATCGGCCACGCAGCGGCATCGCCGAGCGGGCAAATGGTATTGCCTTCTATCTTACGTTGTATATCCCACAAAAGATCAATATCAGTTATTTTGCCCTTGCCTTCCAGCAAACGTTTCAGCAGCTTCTCCATCCAGCCGGTGCCTTCGCGGCAGGGGCTGCACTGTCCGCAGCTTTCGTGGCGGTAAAAGCGCGCCAGGGTATAGGTATTACGTACCACACTCTGGTCTTCGTCCAGCACAATAAAACCACCCGATCCCATCATACTACCCGTAGCAAAACCACCATCGCTTAAGCTTTCGTAGTTCATGTAACGGGTTTCGCCCTTCGCTGTTTTCAGCAGCAGGTTAGCAGGCAATATAGGTACAGAAGAGCCACCCGGAATACACGCTTTCAGGCGCTTGCCATTGGCAATACCACCGCAGTATTCATCGGAATAAATAAATTCTTCTACCGAAATGGTCATATCAATTTCATACACACCCGGCTTGTTAATATTACCGCAGGCACTGATCAGCTTGGTACCGGTAGATTTACCTACGCCTATTTTAGCGTACTCATCTCCACCCATGTTAATAATAGGTACTACTGCCGCCAGCGTTTCTACGTTGTTAACCACCGTAGGGCGTTCCCATACACCTTTAATAGCCGGGAAAGGAGGCTTGATACGTGGATTACCACGCTTGCCCTCCAGACTTTCAATCAGTGCCGTTTCTTCACCACAGATATAAGCACCAGCACCACGCTGTACATAAATCTCCAGATCAAAACCGGTTCCTAAAATGTTTTTACCCAGCCAGCCGTTGGCTTTCGCTTCCGCAATGGCCTGTTCCAGTATATCGGGTATCCAGGCATATTCGCCACGGATATAAATGTAAGTAGCGTTGCTGCCCAGGGCAAAGGAGCTGACAATAAGCCCTTCAATAAGCAGGTGCGGCAAAAACTCCATCAGGTAACGGTCTTTAAACGTACCCGGCTCACTCTCATCCGCATTACACACCAGGTGGCGCGGAACACCTTCCGGCTTGGCAATAAAGCTCCATTTCATACCAGCAGGGAAACCGGCGCCGCCACGGCCACGTAAGCCGCTTTTCTTCACCTCTTCCACCACAGCATCCGGACCCATGGTTTTTAAAGCCTTCTCCACAGCACGGTAACCACCTTCCCGGCGATACACTTCGTACGTGCGGATGCCTTCAACATGTGCTTTTTCGAGTAATAGTTTTACGCCCATATAATCAAAGTCAAAAGTCTGAATTCAAAAATCAAAAGTCCGAAGTCAAAAATCAAAATGCAAAAGTCTAAATTCAAAAATGATCGTAGCGGTTACCAGAACTATTCAAAAGTATCAGGCTCGCTTTTTACTATTTACTTTTGAATTTTTACGCTCTAATTATTCGCCGCTGCATTTCTCCTGCACTCATCTATAATAGCATCCACCTTTTCTTTCGTCAGGTGCTCGCGGTAATGTTTGCCCAGCTGCATCATAGGTGCATAACCGCAGGCGCCCAGGCACTCCGCAGTTTTCAGGGTAAACAAACCATCTGCCGTGGTTTCACCAGGCTTAATACCCAGCTTCTCGGTAATGTAGGCAACAATATTGTCGGCACCACTTATCATACACGGACCGGTATGGCATACCTCAAACATATACTTACCAACAGGCTTCAGGTTGTACATGCTGTAGAACGTAGCTACTTCATACACCTCAATAGGATCAATTTGCAGCAACTCTGCTACGTAATCCATCACAGGCACATCCAGCCAGCCGCCAAAAGTTTCCTGTGCCAGGTGCAGCAAAGGCAACAACGCACTCTTCTGCTTTCCTTCCGGATAACGTGCAATAATCTCCTGCACTTTAGCCATCTTATCGTCTGAAAACCTTATCATAAATTCAAAATTCAAAAGTCTAAATTCAAAATGATCGAAGCGGATGTCCAGTGCTGTTCAAAAGCGCAAGGTTTTATTTTTGCCTTTTTACTTTTTAATTTTCACTTTCTAAGCATCCATTTCACCTGCAATCAGGTTAAGGCTACTCATTACAGCTACCGCATCGGCAAGCATAGCGCCCTTCACCAGTTCAGCATATGCCTGATAATAAATAAAGCACGGTCTTCTGAAGTGTAAACGGTAAGGCGAGCGGCCACCATCGCTGATCATATAAAAACCTAACTCACCATTACCACCTTCTACAGAATGATATACCTCACCGGCAGGAATAGCCGTTTCACCCATAATGATTTTGAAGTGCCATATCAGCGCTTCCATTTTGGTATATACATCTTCCTTCTTAGGCAGATAGTATTCGGGCACATTGGCATGGTATACCTCTGCCTCTTCACCCTTAAACTCCTGTATTTTCTGGTAAGCCTGTTTAATAATCTCCAGCGATTCCCACATTTCCTGGTTACGCACCAGCCAGCGGTCATACACATCACCGGTAGTACCTACAGGAATATTGAAATTGAAATCCTGATAGCTGCTGTAAGGTGTATGTATACGTACATCGTAGTCAACACCCGAAGCACGCAGGTTAGGACCGGTAAAGCCATAATTTAACGCACGCTCAGCACTGATAGGGCCGGCGCCGATAGTACGGTCCATAAAAATCCGGTTACGCATCAGCAGGTTCTCAAACTCTTTCAGCGCCTTCGGAAATTCTTTTAAGAAACGCTCCAGCTTTTCCCAGGTAGTGGCGTTGAAATTTCTTTCAAAACCACCTATACGGCCAATATTGGTAGTAAGGCGCGATCCGCAGATCTCCTCATAAATTTCGTAAATCAATTCGCGGTACTGCATCACGTACAGGAACACAGACAGTGCACCCGTATCCACACCTATTACCGAGTTACAGATAACGTGGTCTGCTACCCGCGCCAGCTCCATAATAATTACCCGCAGGTAATCTACCCGCTTGGGCGTTTGCACACCCAGTAACTTTTCGCAGGTCATATGCCAGCCCATATTGTTAATAGGGCTTGAGCAATAGTTTAACCGGTCTGTTAAAGGAGTAATCTGGTATAAAGGTCTTCTTTCCGCCAGCTTCTCAAAAGCACGGTGAATGTAACCTACGGTTGATTCCGCAGATACTATTCTTTCACCATCCATTTCAAGTATGTTCTGAAACACCCCGTGCGTAGCCGGGTGCGTAGGTCCCAGGTTTAAGGTAGTCGTCTGCCTTTCAATAGAACCATCCGGAAGCTTGATATTATGTTGATGCTCTTGCATAATCTATCTATAACTAATCACCATTAAAAAATATGGCCGCCACGTCCAAACATCTCATCGTCTTTGTCAATCCTGGTTTGATCTTCCAGCGGAAACTCCTTACGCATGGGGAAATAATCCATTTCATCCACGTTAAGAATACGTTTGAGGTTGGGATGCCCTACGAAGTTGACACCAAAGAAATCGTAGGTTTCACGCTCCATCCAGTTAGCACTTGCATATAAACTGGTGGCCGTAAATACATCGGGCTGTTCTATAGCAGTAAATACTTTGAATCGGATACGTACATTATCCACCAGATTGTGCAGGTGATACACCACCGCCAGTTCGCGGCCGGGTTGATCGGGATAATGCACCGCAGTTAAATCAGTCAGAAACTGAAAACGCAGCTCAGCATCATCAAACAGAAACTGCATTACCTTCAGATTGTTCTCTTTAGGAGTTTCAAAAGTAAGCAGGCCGTAGGGTTGTTCAAAACCAGATACATCCACTCCGAATTTCTCTTCCAGCCTTTGCCTGATATAGTCGTTGGTTAATTCCATATACAAGTTGAATTCAAAAGTCAAAATTCAAAACCCAAAATACCGTGACTCTGTTTTTGACTTCTAACTTTATAATTTTGACTTTATTCTATTCCGTAGCTGTTCAGCAAAGCTTTATAATGCTCGCTATGCCGGCGGCGTAAACTCTCATTATGCACCAGTTCCTGTATACGCAGTACACCATCTAAAATAGCTTCCGGGCGTGGAGGACAACCAGGCACATACACATCAACCGGTATTACCTGGTCAATGCCCTGTAAAACAGAATAAGTATCGAATATACCGCCTGAAGAAGCACACGCGCCAACAGCCAGCACCCAACGGGGCTCGGCCATCTGCAGGTATACCTGCCTCAGAATAGGAGCCATTTTCTTGGCTATGGTACCCATCACCATTATCAGATCACACTGACGGGGCGTAAAGCCCATTCTCTCAGAACCAAAGCGGGATAAATCGTAATGTGAACCCATGGTAGCCATGAATTCGATACCACAACAGGAGGTGGCAAAAGGAAGAGGCCAGATAGAATTCTTTCTTGCTAAGCCAACCACGCGCTCAAGGCTGGTGGCAAAATAACCCTCACCCTGCAGGCCGGCCGGCATTTCGGCAATAGCGATATTGTTGTGAATATCAGCTTCCCTGGGGTGAACATTGAAACGTACCGGACGGGGCATAATCTATCATTTATCACTTAACAATCACCAAGTTTGCAATCATCATCATCACAAAAGGCAAGCAAATTTAACTATCGTGCGGCAAATTAAGCCAAAACGTTAAACAACTTTCAAAACATTTTGAAAAAAATGTAACAAGCCCTTACCCGCATAAAAAAAGCAGGATTTCCCCTGCTCTTTTCAGTATTGTCAATATTACATCTATTGTAAATGTTAATCTTCCCACTGCAGGGCGCCCTTCTTAATAATGTAAAAGAAGCCCACTGCAAAAAAGCCTACAAACATCAGCACCGACCAGAAACCGCTCCAGCCAAGCCCTCTGAAATTAACAGCATAAGGGTAGAAGAATATTACTTCCACATCAAACAACACAAACAGAATGGCTACCAGAAAGTATTTGATGGCCATAGGCTGGCGGGCATCGCCATGGCTTTCAATACCGCTGGCAAAGTTTTCCAGCTTATCACCCGTTCTGCGCTTGGGGCCCAGCAAATGCGTACCCACCATCATTGTGGCCACAAAGCCTATGGCAAACAGCAACTGTAAACCAATAGGAAAATAATTAGAAGCAGAACTGGCCGCTGCGGGTGCCGCAGTAAGTAACACATTCAGTAATGGCATGGCGAATAATTTCTTGTGTAACAAAAATAAAAAACTCCGTCTGATATCAGGCGGAGTTTTTTATTTATTTCAACAGAACTGTTGTATTATTTGCTGCTGGCACCGTTGGCTTTACCACCAGCGCTGGCTTTTTCAAATTTATCCAAAGCACCTTGTAATTGCTTTTTGGTACCGTTTGCAAAGATATATTCTTCAGAAGCGGTATCAGGGAACATAGCAATCATATGATCTGCTATAGCAATAGCCTTCTTATAACCATCTGCCTTTGGAATATCCTTAGCATACTGTGCGTAGTATATCATCAGATAGTAATCGTTACTGAAGATAGACTTTTTATTAGCAGTTACATCTTTGCTCAGGTAAGTGTTGTATTGCTCAAGAGGCGCAACAGCTAAACCTTTGGTAGAATCGTAATCTGCTTTTTTAGCAATCAGCGTACGGAAAGAGTAACCCTGTGGTTTGTCAGGATACGCTGTGATATAAGCATTGGTAATAGAATCAGCAGTAGGGAACAAAGAAGCCAGGGCTACAGTATCGGTAATAGCAGCAGCAATAGCGTTAGAAGCAGCCTGACTTAAACGGTAGTACTCACTTTCAGAAGGAGCTTCACCTTTTAAAGAAATAGCTTTAATGCTCCACTGCAGTTGCTTCTGATACTTTTTGGCACCTGCCAGTAAAGTAGCTGCTGTATTAGCATAAGTTACTTTGTTTGCTTTGTTGGTATCCAGTTCAATTGCTTTCTCTATATAAGTTACCGCCTGATCTTCGCTACCTGGGAATTTAGCGGCAATTTTACCAGCCAGCACATAATGCTCTGGTTCAGCCTGCGTACCGGTAGCCAGCGACAGGAATTTCTCAATAGAAGCTTTTGCAGTTACTGAATCGCCCAGCCTGTCGTAGTTGTAAGCATACAGCGCGTACAGTAATGGGAAGTCTTTACACTCACCAGCTTCCATAGCTTTACCTTTATCCAGAGACTCCTGATATTTACCGGCACGGAACAGGTAGTCAGCTACGAAGTAATCAGTTTTACAGTCTTTGTCAGCGTATTGTACATACTTATCCAAAAACTCTTTTGCTGCGTTTACATCCTTGTCTTTGTAATAGTTAAAGTAAGCAAAGTAAACAGGAGCGTAAGTGGCGTCAGCAGCAATAGCTTTACCAAACCACTCGTTCATAGCTTCAGTATTGTTCTGGCTCTGATAAATGTAGCCGATGCGGTAAAAACCAGCCGCATACTGAGGGTTGCGTACAGTAGCTTCTCTGAAAGCTTCTACTGCTTCACCACCTCTGTCGCCACCCAATTTCAGGTAACAGATACCCAGAGAAATATAAGGCTCTGTAGCGGTTTTATCCAGTTCAACAGCTTGCTTCAGCTTGTCAATACCATACTGGGGATCACCATGTTTGCTGCTTCCATCTGCACAGGCACGGCCAATAGCAGCCAGAATGTTCGGGTCAGGATTTCCCTTATTTTTACCCTTGGTAGCAGTAGTGGCAGTAATAGCCTGCTCAAACTTCTGCTTTACCGTGTTAATGTCAGCACCTTCCAGTGTTTCCACGTGGGCCATGCCTACCCATATCCAGGGTTCATTAACACCATCAGTTAACGCTTTCTGATATACCGCTTTAGCAGCAGCTATCTCTTCATTTTCCAGCAATGCCTGTCCCAGCCAGTAAATAGCATAAGCATCTTTAGGCTTATCATTTACAATCTTTTGCAGAGCATCCTTTGCACTCTTTGTCTTCTGATAGTACAGGAACTTGATGCCGTCTTCAACCGACTGCGCCATGACCATAGCAGTGGTTAAAGAGATCGCCAGCAAGGTTAAAACTGTCTTCTTCATGATCTTCGGTTTATACAGTTGTTTAAATCGGTAAAATTGCGCTCTTTATGTTTTGATTTATTTGCTTTTCTCTCCGGATAAGTCTCCCTTACGTATCCCGAAATACATTTTTGCGGGTACCAGTAAAGATCTTCTGAATATTAACTGACCTCTTTCCAAACTCATAAAATTCATGAAACCCATTCCTAAGCCAGATGAATTTTCTTTCAGGATATAAAACAAAGGTCGTACCAGGGGGTATTGGTCGTATGACACGGTAGCTTGTGAAGGTTTTGCGAATATATCCTTTTCACAGTTCCGGCATTCAACCAACGCCAATTTAATTTTATTATTATAAGCCCGTTGCGCAGGATCCTGCTGATTTCCCACCCAGCTGGAGCCGACAAATCCTATCGCATTTTTAGTCTGGGCCACATAATCCAGTACACCTTTACTATCTGCCGCTGCGGTAACATTCTTACCAAAAGCCGTACCACGCATAACACTATCCATCAGGTATCTTACCGTACTCGTAGCATTTTTTCCGTCCACTGCTACTATTTTATCCGGCTGTTCTCCGGCTAAAATGCTGTGCAGTTGCTTCAGCGTAAACACACTATCCTTCGCATCAGGATGTATAATTACATCCACCGCGTCAAAAGCCAGTAAATCAAACAATGGCTTATAACCCAGCTGTTGTTTATAGTAAGCAATCTCCTGACTGGTAAGTCCCCGTGCTACAATAATCATACGGGTGCTATCCTTCTGCAGATCCCGGAAACATTCCGCCTCCGGTTTGTATTCCGCAATGATATGCGCATCCGGAAACGAAGATTCATACACTTTTATCTGTTCATCAATAACCGGTTTAAAACTCTCATCCACACTTATATGTATAGTTCCCTGGCGGGGAGAATCATATTTGGAAGATTCTTTAGTGGAACCGGCCTTGTCTCCGCAAGCCTGTTGTAACAATAGCATTACTGCCAGCGTACACCCGGCAAACAACCGGGCCGTAATCTTACTTGCTTTCATACTAGTAATCCCTCCTTATACCTCTGTATAATCTGAAACCACCATATAAAAAGCAAATACCGGCAAACATGTAACGCATCAACGGGTCAAGCGATGAAATCTGCGTTATTTTTAAAGTAGTACCCAGCAACATCAATGCTCCCATGCCTAATATTAATATAGACATAGTTATATCGTATACTACCCTCATGGAAGCATACCCTTTCTTTTCCTGCCTGTGTCTTAATTCGTTCTCCATGCAATTATAACGGTTACCGGGAAGTGAGCAATTTAGTGAAAAATCAATTTAAACAATATTAAACAGCATTTTAAACTGCTTAATACCGCTTTTCAGAGCAATTTCTTAACATAATAGACGCTTTGTCTGCATTTTTCCATAAAACCATTTAGCCCATTAACAGAAAATTAACGACTGGTAGTTTTCCGTCTTTCCCGGTGCGTTTTGTAATCATTTACGTAACAACGCCCTGTTTAGTATAACTTATGTGCTGCGGAAAGCTACCTTTGCATTTTGTTTAACAGTGTATTATGAAGGTGTTAATGGTGTGTCTCGGCAACATATGCCGCAGCCCCCTTGCAGAAGGAATATTACAGTATAAAGCGGAACAGTTGAAACTGGACTGGCATATAGATAGTGCCGGTACCGGAGGATACCATATTGGCGAGCCGCCGCACCGGCTCTCACAAAAAGTGGCAAGGTTGAATGGCATTAACATCAGCAACCAGTGCGCCAGGCAGTTTGTAAAAGATGATATGAACCTGTTTGACCGTATATATGTAATGGACGCCAATAATTACAACGAGGTAAAAAGAATCAGCGGCCCCCTCTGGAACCCGGAGAAAACCGATCTGCTGCTGAATGCCCTTTACCCCGGCGAAAACAGAGGCGTTCCCGACCCATGGTACGGTACAGAACAGGGATACCATGAGGTATTTGATATGGTAAGCAAAGCCTGCGCTAATATAATAGCGCAATACAAAAGCAATTAGAATACCAGTACTATAATAATATAATGAGTAAACCAACGTTGCCACAAGGCACCAGAGATTTTAGCGCTTCTGTTGTAAGAAAGCGTAACTATATATTTAACACCATCCGGTCTGTTTTTGAAGTATACGGTTTTCAGCCGCTGGAAACCCCTGCCATGGAAAACATGGAAACGTTGATGGGTAAATATGGCGAAGAAGGTGATAAGCTGATTTTCAAAATATTAAACAATGGACTGGCAGAAGGCGCAACGCCTGAAAAGGCATTGGAAAAAGCCGCGCGCTCACGTGAAAGCTTTGAAAAACTACTGAGCGGCAAAAACATATCCGACATTACCGAGCGTGCACTGCGGTATGATTTAACTATTCCCTTTGCCCGTTACGTAGCCATGAATCATGGGCAGCTCACTTTTCCTTTTAAACGCTACCAGATTCAGCCGGTTTGGCGCGCAGACCGCCCTCAACGCGGCCGTTACCGCGAATTTTACCAGTGCGATGCAGACGTGGTAGGCAGCCGCTCACTACTCAACGAAGCTGAACTTACCGGTATTTATGCTACTACCTTCACCAAACTGGGTGTTCCGGTAGAAATCCGCATCAACAGCCGTAAAATACTGGCTGCACTGGCAGAACTCTGCGGTGGCAGCGATAAAATGGTAGATATTACTGTGGCTATTGATAAGCTGGACAAGATAGGACTGGAAAAGGTAAAAGCAGAACTGGCACAGAGAGGCCTGGACGAAAATCAGATCAATATTATAGAGCGCTACCTGTTAATAGCAGGCAGCAATACCGAAAAAATAGAGCAACTGCGCGCACTGGCAAGCAACAACGCCACCGCTGCGCAGGGCCTGGAAGAAATCAATTTCGTATTAAACTACCAGCCTGAAGACGCTCCACTGGCAGAAGTAGTAATAGACTTTACCCTGGCCCGTGGCCTTAACTATTACACCGGCATCATCTTCGAAGTAAAAGCCAAAGGCGCCAACATGGGCAGCATTGGTGGCGGCGGTCGCTACGATGACCTTACCGGTCTCTTCGGTGTTCCCAATTTGCCAGGCGTAGGTATTAGCTTTGGGGTGGATCGTATTTATGATGTAATGGAAGAATTAAACCTGTTTCCGCAGGAAGTGGAAGCCAGCACCAAAGTACTGTTCTTTAATCTGGGCGAAGCAGAATGCGCCAAAGCCTTCCAGCTGGCACAGGAACTCCGCGCAAGAGGCATCAGCGCCGAACTGTTTCACGAGCAGGCGAAGTTTGACAAACAATTCAAATACGCCGAGAAAAAAGGCATTCAGTATGTAGCTATTCTGGGAAGTGAAGAACTACAGAATGGAACCTGCAAAATAAAAAACCAGAGTACCGGGGAACAAAACACAGTAGCGCAGGCAGATATTGCTTCGCAAATACAGTAAGATATACATTCATAAGAGGCGGGTATCTGTTAACAGGTATCCGCCTCTTTATTAAACACATCTGCCCCGCCCTGAAATAAGTTGGCCTTTAGCTTCAATCCCATACACTGTAGTTGACACAACATCTAAAAACAATCTTCTTCCATGTTTTTCGCCGGAGCATTCCCTATTCTGGCACAGTATTAGGAACCTCTTGTTTTTCCTTTAAATAACAGTTCGGATGAAAACGAGATTTTTGTGCAGTATCCTTTGTGTCAGCGCCCTTACCATTACAGCTTGTAGCCGTAAAACCACGCCTTCCACCAGCAGCACCGGCAATAAAAATGTAAATGCGCAGATTGTGTATGGCGATAAAAACAATAATAACAACAACAATGCGCCGGTTACTCCTGGTATTCCAGACTCTGCAACACCAGTACCTGTTACTAATGAAAGAGTATTGATAATACTGGACAGAGGCGGCAGGTTAACCTATAGCAGCAAAAACGTTCCCGCTTACGTGCTGGCAGCCAATAAAGCGTTACCCAACCACCAGCCGGTAACACCTGCACAACGCAGCAATATGCTGGCCCGCCACAAAACCGTGCTTCCGCAGGCTTTGTATGTACCGGATGCTATGTCAGCCAAATCAGGTAAGGGCCAGTATTATAAGTATCAGAACAAATTCTGGTACTGGAAAAAAAGTGACGGCTTTTATTATCTGGACGAAACTTACTACCAATAACATTATACACGTTCGTAAATAACGGCAGCGCCCTGTCCCACTCCAATACACATAGTGGCCAGGCCGTATCTGCCACCGGTACGTTGTAACTCGTGCAGCAGGGTAGCCGATATACGGCTGCCGCTGCAGCCCAACGGATGACCAAGCGCTATAGCACCGCCGTTTATATTCACTTTACTTTCATCCAGTCCCAGTTCCTGTATACAGGCGATCCCTTGTGAGGCAAAAGCCTCATTTAATTCAACCAGCGATAAATCGTCTACCGTAAGCCCCGCACGCTGCAACGCCTTTATAGTAGCCGGCACCGGCCCAATACCCATTACAGCCGGGTCTACCCCAGCAACTGCCATACTCACTATCCGCGCCATCGGTTTCAACTCAAAACGTGTTACCGCTTCCTCACTGGCCAGCAATAACGCAGCCGCTCCATCATTAATCCCGCTGGAATTACCCGCTGTTACGCTGCCATCCTTCGCAAAAGCGGGCTGTAAACTGCCCAACTTTTCCAGCGTGGTCTGCCGCGGGTGTTCATCTTTATCAAACACACTTATCCCTCCTTTACCATCACGCAGTGCTACCGGCACTATTTCATCCGCCCATTTACCCGCAGCCAGCGCAGTGGCATATTTTTCCTGCGAGCGTAAAGCAAACCTGTCCTGCGCCTCACGGCTCACCTGCCACTGCTTTGCCACGTTCTCGGCGGTTTCCCCCATGGTATAGGGGTGATAAGCGGCTGATAATGCCGTATTGGTAAAACGCCAGCCCAGCGTAGTATCATACATTTCCGGCTTACGCCCCCAGGCACTATCACTTTTGGCCATTACAAAAGGCGCACGCGTCATGCTCTCCACCCCGCCTGCTATATATAATAAACCTTCGCTGCACATAACAGCCCGCGCCGCATCCATAATACTCTGTAAACCACTGGCACACAACCGGTTTACGGTATTACCACCCACCGTAACCGGCAGCCCTGCCAGCAACGCTGCCATACGGGCCACATTACGGTTATCCTCCCCGGCCTGGTTGGCAGCGCCGGCAATTACATCTTCAATAGTATTAATATCAATGGTATTATTCCGCTGCACCAGTGCTTTTATCACATGCGCCAGCAGATCATCCGGCCTTTCTGTACTTAACTTCCCGCCGTAACGGCCTATAGGAGTGCGCACAGCATCAATAACATAGCAAGCGTTCATGAAGCAAGTTTTATAGATGAATCTTAGCACTAAACTAATAAATGTAAGTTTTAGTTCCGCAACAGGGCGTTAAAAGGTACTGAAACGCCACAGGTTTCTGCTTTCCCGTGTATCTTTGCAGTTATGACTATGCAGCAAAAGAACATCCGGCAGATGAGTTTACCAGAGCTGGAAGCGTACTTTATTGAGATGGGGGATAAAAAATTCAGGGCAAAACAGGTCTATGAATGGATCTGGCAAAAGCATGCACACAGCTTTGAAGACATGACCAACCTCAGTAAACAACTGCGCGCCACACTGGCCGAACACTTCACGCTGCCTGCGTTGAATACAGATGCTACACAGTTCAGTAACGACGGCACTATTAAAAGCCGCTTTAAAACCGTAGACGGTCACCTGGTAGAAGGTGTACTTATCCCTACTGATGAACGTAAAACCGCCTGTGTATCCAGCCAGGTAGGCTGCAGCCTGAGTTGTAAGTTTTGCGCTACGGGGTATATGGACCGTAAACGCAACCTCAACTACGATGAAATCTACGACCAGGTAGTACTCATTAACCAACAGAGCGAACAAAGCTTTGGTAAAAAGCTTTCTAATATTGTATTCATGGGCATGGGCGAACCCCTGCTCAACTACGCCAACGTACTCAAAGCCATTGAACGTATTTCGGCAGAAGATGGCCTGGGTATGAGCCCCCGCCGTATTACGGTATCTACCGCAGGCGTGGCTAAAATGATTAAAAAGCTGGGCGATGATAAAGTGCGCTTTAAACTCGCTTTATCACTCCACGCCGCCAACGATAAAAAGCGGAACGAGATTATGCCTATCAACGAAAGCAATAACATTAAAGCGTTGGTAGAAGCACTCAACTACTTTTATAAACAAACCGGCAGCGAAATAACGCTGGAATATATTCTGTTCCAGAACTTTAACGACAGTATTGAAGATGCGGAAGAACTGGTACGCGTATTCCGTCAGATACCGGCCGATCTGGTAAACCTCATAGAATACAATCCTATTGATGCCTTCCAGTTTTTTAAGCCGGATGAAGATACCGTACAAAAATTCATGAACCACCTGGAAAGCCGGGGCGTTAACGCACGGTTAAGAAGAAGCCGTGGTAAAGATATTGATGCAGCGTGCGGACAACTGGCCAACAAGGCAGATGCAGCCGTAAGCAACTGATAATGAATTCGTAAACAAGCGTCCCCATTCACCGCTGTTACAACTACACCGGCCGGTATTACCCCGGCCTGCTTGCTATTTGCCCGGAAATACAATATATTTGCTTACCCTTCGTTGCGAAATCAATTCGCCGCTTCATAAACAACCATATTGCATTGCTGCCGTTATGGAATAATTGACATGACTTTATAAGTGATAGATAACGGTATGCCGGTAAAACTGATACATAAATGCGTATGCTTTCTGTTAGCCCTTTCATTTGGGCTGATGAGCTTTGCATTGCCCGGCAACCACTTTACCCATAAATCTATCTGGGGCATCGACCACCTGTCGCTGGAGCCCGATGCAACTGCACTTTCCGGCTATTCTACCGATGGCTTTTTATTAGGCCATATACTGGATATGCTGGCAGGTATTGATGATGATGCCCATGCCGACAACGGACAGCCAGCCAAAAACTTCAATTACCACTACAGCTATTTTAACTTACAGAAGAGTGTACAGAACACCTTTATTGATACCCGCATCAATAAACAATACCTGTATATACCAGCCTTCTGTGTAAAAGATATTCAACACGCCGGTGCGGTGGAAATAGGCCATACGCCCCTGCCTACGTATTACACCTTCCTCTTCCGGCTAACCCCTTTCTGAGCCGGCATCATTTACATATGACATAACGATTGCCAATTTGCCTGTTTGTTCATTCTTTAAACGTAAATGATGCAAAGGATTACTTTTTTGTGCCTGCCGGCCATAATGGGTGTATACCTGTGTGCCTGCAAAGCCAACGGATCAGAAGACAATAACAGTAAGGATATACAGAATGTTCCTGTAATACAGATAGTGCAGAAAGACACTACCGTAAACAGCCACTATGTAACGGCTATTGAAGCCAGAAGAAACGTAGAAATACGCGCCAAAGTGCCCGGCTTTCTGGAAAAAATTTATATAGATGAAGGACAGCACGTGCAGCAGGGTCAGCTGCTGTTTAAACTAAACGATCGTGAACTGGCCATTGCACTGGATAAAGCCAAAGCAGCCCTGAGTAACACACAGGCCGAAGCATTGTCTGCCACGCTGGAAATGAACCGCGTACAACTGCTGGTAAATAAAAACATCATCAGCAAGTCGGAGCTGGAACTGGCCAAAGCCCGTGTAAAAGCCGCAGAAGCCCGCGTTAGCGAGGCTAAAGCAACGGAGTCTGAAGCAGAACAGCGTTTGTCTTACACGGCCGTATACGCACCCTTCACAGGTGTTATAGACCGTATTCCGTTGCGTACCGGAAGCCTGCTGGATCAGGGTTCGCTGCTTACCACCGTATCCGATCTGGATCAGGTACACGCGTATTTTAACGTGTCTGAAAACGAGTACCTGCAAATGATACAGGACAGTAAAGACAAAAGCACATTTGTAGGCAGCCGTGTAAACCTGATACTGGCCAACAATACCGTGTACCCCCAACCGGGTAAAATTGAAACCGTAGAGGGAGAGTTTGATGAGGCTACCGGCTCCATTGCTTTCCGGGCAACTTTCCCTAACCCCGGCCGTATGCTTAAACACGGCTCCAGCGGTAAAATACAAATTACCACCCCCGTACACAAGGCCCTGCTGGTGCCTCACAAAGCGGTGTTTGAAATACAGGATAAAAATTACGTGTACGTAGTAGACAAGCAGAACAAAGTGCGCATGAAAAACTTTGTGCCCCGCATGCGTTTGTCAGACTGCTACATAGTGGAGAGTGGCCTCGACAGTGGCGAAAGCATTGTACTCGAAGGTATTCAAACCATACGCGATGGAGCGGTTATTCAGCCTGTTACACCAGGTTCTGATAGCCTCATTGCCCGTAAATAAAACCGATTATCCATGTATCATGGTGATGCCTTTCCCAAAGGCATCCCACTATAATTCCATATAGAATGGTTGAAACATTTATCAGACGACCGGTGCTGTCACTGGTCATCTCGCTCATTATTTGTTTACTGGGAGCCCTGGCAATATTCACACTGCCTGTAACCCAGTTTCCGGATATCGTACCCCCTTCCGTAACCGTAACCGCCAAATACACCGGCGCCAACGCAGAGGTATGTACCAAAGCCGTGGCCACACCGCTGGAAAGAGCTATTAACGGCGTACCGGGTATGACGTATATGCAATCCGTATCCGGCAATAACGGCACCACACTTATACAGGTGTTTTTTCAGGTAGGTACCGATCCCGATCTTGCCGCGGTAAACGTGCAGAACCGTGTAACTACGGTACTGGACGAATTACCGGAAGAAGTAATTAAAGCAGGTGTAACCACCGAAAAAGAGGTAAACAGTATGCTGTTATACCTTAACGTAATCAGCCATGACCAGAGCATGGATGAAGAGTTCATTTACAACTTTGCTGATATTAACGTACTGCAGGAACTGAAGCGTATTGATGGCGTTGGTTTTGCAGAAATCATGGGCGCACGGGAATACTCCATGCGCGTGTGGCTGCGCCCCGATCGTATGCTTTCTTACAACGTATCTACCGAAGAGGTAATTGCTGCCCTCCGCAAGCAGAACGTAGAAGCTGCCCCCGGTAAAACCGGCGAAGGCTCCGGCAAAGAAGTATATGCACAGGAATACGTGTTAAAATACACCGGTAAGTTTTTTGAACCCGGCCAGTACGAAAACATTGTAATACGCGCCGAAGGCAACGGTACCATACTGCGCCTGAAAGAAATTGCAGATGTAGAGTTTGGCACCCTCAGCTACGGCATGGTGTCTAAAACAGATGGCGGCCCCTCTGCCTCCATTATGATTAAACAGCGCCCAGGCTCTAACGCCAGCGATGTAATTCTGGCCATTAAGGATAAGATGAAAGAGCTGAAAGAAACCAGCTTTCCGCCCGGTATGGATTTCAACTATGCCTACGATGTATCCCGCTTTCTCGATGCCAGTATTCATGAAGTAATGCGTACGCTGGTAGAAGCACTGATACTGGTGTTTGTGGTGGTGTTCATCTTCCTGCAGGATTTCCGTTCTACCCTTATACCCGCACTGGCCGTACCCGTAGCCCTGGTAGGTACACTGGCCTTTATGCAGGCCATGGGCTTCTCTATAAACCTCTTAACCTTATTTGCACTGGTACTGGCCATTGGTATTGTGGTAGATAACGCCATTGTAGTAGTGGAGGCCGTACACGTGAAAATGAGTGAGGAGCATTTGCCGCCGCTGGAAGCCACCATCAGCGCCATGAAGGAAATAACAGGTGCCATCATTGCCATTACCCTGGTAATGAGTGCTGTATTCGTACCGGTAGCCTTCCTGTCGGGCCCTGTGGGTGTATTCTATCGCCAGTTCTCGTTAACACTGGCCGTAGCCATTGTTATCTCAGGTATCAACGCCTTAACGCTTACACCCGCGCTGTGCGCGCTGTTGTTAAAGCATCAGGCACCTTCTCAGAAAAAAAGCCTGTTACAACGCTTCTTTGGCGGCTTTAATAAGGTGTACGATAAAACAGAAACCAGCTACCGCAAACGCGTAGCTAAAATTGCCGGTAAAAAATGGGTAACCGTAGCGCTGCTCCTGTTCTTTGTGGCAGGCACCTGGGGTATCAGCAGCATTCTGCCTTCGGGCTTTATACCTACGGAAGATCAGGGCATGATTTACGTGAACGTAACCACCCCGCCTGGCGCTTCTGTATCGCGTACAGAAAAGGTGCTGGATGAAATTACCCTGGCTACAAAAAAAGTAGGAGCCGCTGAAAACATCAGTACGCTGGCTGGTTACAGTCTGGTAAACGAGATAGCCGGTGCCTCCTACGGTATGGCAATGATTAACCTGAAAGGTTGGGATGCCCGCGAACAATCTGTAAAAGAAGTAATAGCAGAGCTACAGCGCAAAACCAGTCACATTAAAGACGCTACCATCGAATTCTTCCCGCCGCCAACGGTACCGGGCTTTGGTAACGCCAGTGGTTTTGAATTGCGCGTACTGGATAAAGGCAAAAGCAGCGATCTGGAAAGAACAGCAAAAACCACACAGGATTTTATTGCTGCACTGAAACAGGAAAAGGCCATCAGCAATGCCTTCACCAGCTTTGATGCCAGCTTTCCGCAGTACATGATTCATATAGATCAGGAAATGGCGGCCAAGAAAGGCGTTACTGCCGATGCCGCTATGGAAAACCTGCAAACCTTACTGGGTAGTTATTACGCCACCAACTTCATCCGCTTTGGGCAGATGTATAAGGTAATGGTGCAGGCTTATCCCAACTACCGCGCAAGGCCGGAAGACATTCTGAATCTGTATGTAAAGAATAACAAAGGGGAAATGGTATCGTATGCCACGTTTGCACAACTGGAACGTGTATACGGACCAGAGCAGCTGACGCGCTATAACATGTACACCTCGGCACTGGTAAACGGTGATGCCGCTGCCGGTTTTAGTAGTGGTGATGCCATTGCAGCTATTGAAAAGGTAGCCAAAGAAAAACTGCCCAAAGGATACGACTACGAATGGTCGGGCATGACGCGGGAACAAATACTGTCTGGCAACCAGGCAGCCTATGTATTCCTGTTATGTCTGTTATTCGTATACCTGTTACTGGCCGCCCAGTACGAAAGCTTTATGCTGCCACTGGCAGTAATTCTTTCGCTGCCTACGGGTGTGTTCGGAGCGTTTCTGTTACTGAAACTGGCCGGGCTGGAAAACAACATCTATGCACAGGTGGCACTTGTAATGCTGATTGGCCTGTTGGGTAAAAACGCCATCCTGATTGTGGAGTTTGCTATTCAGCGAAATAAGGAAGGCATTTCTGTATTACAGGCAGCGCTGGAAGGCGCAGTATCCAGGTTACGTCCTATCCTCATGACCTCCTTTGCCTTTATAGCCGGTTTAATACCACTGTGTATTGCCAGCGGCGCAGGCGCCATGGGTAACCGTTCTATTGGTACCGCGGCTGCGGGTGGTATGTTACTGGGTACCATATTCGGGTTGGTAATTGTTCCCGGCCTGTACGTGTTGTTTGCCCGTAACCCCAAACCAAAACCAGAAGTAGAAAAGGCGCATTAATTCACTATAACAGCAAATCATGAAATTAAAATATAGTTTATACATTTTATTATGTATGCCACTGGGCTGGTTGTCGTGCAAAACGGCACCACCCACGGGTATACCCGATAAAGTAAACCTGCCCGACACTTTTGCCAGGCAAACCACTACCGACAGCACTATTATAAGCAGACTGCGGTGGAAACAGTTTTTTACAGATGTACATCTGCAAACGTTGATTGATTCTGCACTGGTGGGCAACCCCGATCTGCTCATTGCCATCCAGCGTATTGAAGCGGCAAGGGCCGTGGCACTGGGTGCTAAAAACGCCAACCTGCCTTCGGTAAATGCTATTATTTCTGCCGGGGTAGACCACTATGGCGATTATACGCTTAACGGCGTAGGTAACTATGACACCAACCTCTCCCCCAACATTTCTAAAGACCAGCGGATACCCGACCCTACGGGCGACTTCTTTGTAGGCCTGCGTAGCAGCTGGGAAGTAGATGTGTGGGGCAAACTGAAGAACCGTAAAAAAGCAGCACTGGTACGCCTGGCCGCTACAGAAAAATCGCGCCAGCTGGCCGCTACCCTGCTGGTAGCACAGATAGCCAGTCATTACTACAACCTGCTGGCACTGGATAACGGGCTCAGGATTATTGAAAACAACAGCCGCCTGCAGGAGACAGCACTGGAAATAGTAAAAGTGCAGAAAGAAGGTGGCCGCGCTACAGAACTGGCTGTACAGCAGATGGAAGCACAGCTGTACAACACCCGCTCGTTCAGTAAAAAAGTAAAGCAGGAAATTATTAATGCCGAGTATCAGGTAAACTACCTGCTGGGCCGCTACCCGCAAAAGGTACAGCGCGATACCACTTTTGCACAACAATCGCTGCCGCAGCAGCTGGCTACCGGTATTCCGTCCGGCCTGTTACTGCAACGCCCCGATGTGCAGGAAGCAGAACTGCAACTGGTAGCTGCCAAAGCAGATGTAGCTGCTGCGCGCGCTGCCTTTATGCCTTCGTTCCAGATTACACCATACTTAGGTTTTAACGCCTTTAAAACAGCCCTGCTGTTCAACGGCGGTTCACTGGCATGGGGTGCACTGGGTAGCCTTACCGCGCCGCTGTTTAACCAGAAGCAGATACAGGCAGCACATCTTACCGCTGTAGCACAGAACCGGGAAGCGTATTACAACTATAACAAAACCATCCTCAACGGCTTTAAAGAGGTGGGCAGCGCTATTGAGCAACTGGATAATAACCGCGAACTGGTTGATCTGAAGCAGAAACAGGTGGCCGCACTGGAAACGGCCGTATCCTCTTCCCGCGAACTGTACCTGGCTGGTTATGCTTCTTATCTGGAAGTAATCACCGCCCAGAAAGGCGTACTGGATGCGCAGCTGGAACTGAACGAGGCACGTAAAAACCAGTTCAGCTACACTATCGACCTGTACCGGTCGCTGGGGGGCGGCTGGCAATAACCGGGCTTTAACAATATTCCAGGGGTGAGGGATTAAACATGCGAAAATGTTCGTAGTCTATTAGAAAAACGAACACAGTATGAAAAAGTTAATAATTGTAGCCACCGCCTGCCTGTTAGCCGTAGCCGCTGTACACGCACAAACGCCTTCAGAAACCACCAAAGAGGCAACTGCCAAAGTGCAGCACAAACATGGTAAAAAGCATGGTCGCCATCATTTTAAAGGTCACCACGGCGCAGCACTGGCACACCTGAATCTGACAGAAGACCAGCGTAAGCAGGCCCGCAGTATTGCAGACAACTACCAGAAACAGGCCACTGCCTTAAAAGCACAGGACAACCTTACACTGGGCGAGTATAAAAAGCAGCTGTCTGCCCTGCACGCCAGCCGCAAACAGCAGATGGACCAGTTATTAACCGCTGAGCAAAAGCAGCAGCTGGCACAGCAGAAGACCAAACGCATGGAGCACCGCAAGGCGCAGGGAGAAGCGCGTATGGCTAAAATGAAATCGAACCTGAATCTGACCGACGATCAGGTTGCCAAACTGCAACAGCAGCGCAGCGACCTGAAAGCACAGATGAAGGCCATTCATGAAAACCAATCGCTCGATCCATCCACTAAAAAACAGCAGGTACGCGCCCTTGTGCAAAAACAAAAAGATAATTTTAAAAGTGTTCTAACACAGGAACAACTTGATAAATTGCATACCCAACATCAAAAAAGGGACGTGAAATAATAACCAAATCAACAAGATTCCGTTCCGGGGCCGGCGTTCTGCCGGCCTTTTTTATGCACCTTAAAAAGCAGCCTTCACACTTTAATCGCCCATTGCGCCGGTATTTACTACCTTTGTACAACCTGTTGTAATAACAGTTAAACATTAAGAGCATGAGTAAAAAGCCCTTTGACAAGTTCATTAACAAGAATTCCGGAGCCAAAAAGAAAGAATCTATCCGCCAGGATAAGAGGCAAATAAAGGCTGAATTAAAAGCCAGAGGCGAGGAAATGAACCGTCAGAATGAAGACAAATACCGCACGGTAACCTCTTCCAACCGCCGTAAACCGGCCGATGATTCCGAAAATCAGTCCTTCAGATCTAAAAGCCAGTCACCAGACAGCCGCGGCCGTAAGCCTAAAGCAGATGCCGATGACTTTAAAGCCGGCAAACGCGGCGCCAGCCGTTCTGCAGAGAACAGCGGTTACAAGCGTAAAGACGACAAAGCAGGTGGTGCCTACGATCGCAAAGGTGATAAAGCCGAAGGTGGTTATAAAGGCAAAGCAGACAAGGCCGACAAACCATACGCACGCAAGGATGATAAAGCTGGTGGCTACAAAGCCAGAGAAGGCAAATCAGATAACGCCTACGACCGCAAAAGCGACAAAGCAGAAGGCTACAAAGGCAGAGAAGAGCGTGCCGATAGCTACTTCGACCGCAAGGACGAAAAAGCTGGCAATGCCCGCAGCCGCAGAGACGACTCCACAGGCAACGAAAGCCGCGGCCCTAAAGAAGCCTCCTCAGACAATGAGGGTAGCAAACGTAAAAGAATCCCCATTTCCGGCGCTAACGCAGACAGAAACGAAAAGCCCGCCAGCCGCGAAAGAAGGTTTCAGGCAGCCCCTTCCTGGGATGAAGAACCACGCCCTGTAAGTAAAGCCACAGCCGCCAGAACAGCGCCCGCCGCAGACGTAAAGGCTGCATACGACGAGAACGCCCCTATGCCACTGAACAAATACATTGCCCATAGCGGTATTTGCGGACGCCGCGAAGCGGCCGACCTGGTAAAAGAAGGGCATGTAGTGGTAAACGGCAGTAAAATACTGGAACCCGGTTTTAAAGTAACCGCATCAGATAAAGTGACCATTAAGGGCAAACAGCTGTTTCTGCAAAAGAACCTGGTATATGTGCTGTTAAACAAGCCCAAGGATTTCCTAACCACCGCCAAAGACCCGCAAGGCCGTAAAACCGTGCTGGACCTGGTAAAAGGTGCTACACAGGAACGCATTTTCCCCGTAGGCCGTCTGGACCGCAACACTACCGGTGTATTGCTCCTTACCAACGATGGCGAGCTGGCGCAGAAACTGACCCACCCCTCCTTCGAAATCAAAAAGATATACGAAGTAAAGCTGGATAAACCCGTACTGAAAAAAGACCTGGACGCTATTGTATCCGGTATTGAACTGGAAGACGGCTTTATACAGGCAGATACCGTAGGGTATGCCGACAGCAAAGACAAATCTATAGTAGGCATTGAAATACATAGCGGACGCAACCGTATTGTGCGCCGCATATTTGAGCACCTGGGTTACGACGTTAAAAACCTGGACCGTGTACTGTTTGCCAACCTTACCAAAAAGAACGTAGACCGTGGCAAATGGCGCCTGCTTTCAGAAAAAGAAGTACGCCTGCTCAAGTACATGAACCAGTCTTTCGTGAAGAAAAAAGAAAAAAAGGACGCCGCTAAGTAATGAAGTCAATTCTCACTGCCGATAACATCATTCTGGAAAATGATGCATTCATCGCCATCAACAAACCTTCGGGCCTGTTAAGCGTGCCTGACCGCAAACAGTCTGAACCATCGTTAAAAGATATGCTGCTGGCTAAATACGGCAGCATATTCACCGTACACCGTTTGGATAAAGACACCAGCGGCATAATTGTATTTGCCAAAAACGAGGAAAGTCACAAACAGCTCTCAGCCCTTTTTGAGGGCCGGGATGTAGAGAAATATTACTACGGTCTGGTATACGGCGTAGTATACCCCGAAACCGGCAGCGTAGACGCCCCTATTATGGAGCACCCTGCCGGTAACGCTAAAATGATCACCCACGCCAAAGGAAAGCATTCCTTAACCGATTATGAGGTGGTACAGCAGTTTCGTATGTATTCCTGGATGCGCTTTCGTATACACACCGGCCGCACCCACCAGATTCGCGTGCACATGCAGCACCTGGGCCACGCCATTGTATGCGACGCCCTCTACGGCAACGGCAAAGGCGTATTCATTTCCGACCTCAAAAACAACTACAACCTCTCCAAAAAAGAAGACGCCGAACGTCCGATTCTGGGAAGACTGGCCCTCCACTCCTCCCTGCTGAAATTTGAACTGAACGGCGAAACCTTTGAACTGGAAGCCCCCCTGCCCAAAGACCTCCGGGCCACGCTTACCCAGCTGGAGAAGCACAAAAGATAAAACAGCAGCACAACTGCCTGTTTCTCAAAAGAAACAGGCAGTTGAACGCTTTACCACCGAACGCACACCGAAGGAGTACCGAACAAACTTCCCTCCCGCCTCATATAACAAAGCAAATTTGAACGCTTTATCACCGAACTAACACCGAAGGAACACCGAACAAACGACCTCCCCATCTCACGGCGCAAACCATATTTGAACGCTTTACCACCGAACCTACCACGAAGGAACGCCGAACTCACACCGTACTTACCTCTATAGCTGGTACATAGATAGTGCATGGATACTGAATAGATGGAGCATGCCAACAGCATAGATACTCCATAGGAAGTGCAGGAGACATGTATGAAACAGGCTTTTCAGTTCCTGAGACCGTCGTGACCCAAAACCGGCTACGCGGGCAGATATGGCTACCAAACGCCAGAGAAGGGCAATAAAAAAGTCCCGCTAGACAACGGGACCGGAACGAGTACAAAGAAATAAACCATTATGCTTATAGAGATCTTCCTTATTGGTTTGGCTGTGGCGTATAACGCAGGTAAGGCTTCACCACTTTCACTCCTTTAGGGAATTTCTTTATGGCGTCTTCGGTGCTTACTGCAGGTACCACAATTACGTCTTCACCGTTCTTCCAATCGGCCGGAGTTGCCACACTGTAATCAGCGGTTAACTGCAGTGATTCCACTACACGCAGCACTTCCTGGAAGTTTCTGCCTGTAGAGGCAGGGTAAGTCAGTGTTAACTTTATCTTTTTATCAGGCCCTATTACAAACAGCGAACGCACGGTGGCGGTGGCTGATGCATTCGGGTGTATCATATCGTATAAAGTAGCTACTTCCCTGTTATCGTCTGCAATAATAGGAAAACCTACTGAAACGTTCTGTGTTTCGTTAATATCATTTACCCAGCCGTGGTGTTTATCCAGCGGATCAACACTCAATGCCAGCACTTTTACATTACGTTTGGCAAACTCGCCCTGTAACAACGCAGTTTTACCTAACTCGGTGGTACACACGGGTGTATAGTCAGCCGGATGGGAGAATAAAATACCCCAGCTATCGCCTAAATATTCGTAAAAATCGATTTCTCCTATTGTGGTTTGTGCTTTGAAATTGGGTGCAGCATCGCCTAAACGTAAACTCATAGTTTGAATTTTAGGGTCCGAAGATAAGAGTATTCCCTACAAAACAGGTAGGTTATTCGGAAAAAATTTTTATTCCTCTTCCGGGGGAACATCTTTCTTAGGCAACGGCACAGTACGGGCTTTGTTCAACGCCTGCTTGCCAAACTTATTCTTTACATCATCTATGGCTTTATACAGGTTAGCCTTCTTGTCTGCATCTACAAACAGATTGCCTTGTACCCCATCGCTCACAAAATCTGTTAACCGTACGCCCAGCAAACGAACAGGTGTTCCTTTTTTATATAGTTTCTGAAACAGATCGGTAGCGGCCTGTAGCAACTCGTCATCACTAAATGTGTAACTGATAGTCATCTGTTTGGAAGTAGTAGTAAAATCAGGATAGCGGATCTTTACTGCCACACAGCCAGCCATCTTCTCATCCTGTCGCAGCTCATACGCCACACGTTCCGTCATACGCACCAGCTGCATGTGCAGGTACTCTTCATCCAAAACATTCTCATGAAAAGTATTCTCGGTAGATATACTCTTAGCTTCATGTTCGGCAGTAACCACGCCGTGATGGATACCCTGGGCTTTCTGGTGCAGCTCACTACCATACTTCCCCAGTTTACGCTCCAGTGTTTCCGGTGTAAACTTTAATATATCACCTATTTTATAAATACTCATGGCCTGTAATGTGGTAAAGGTTTGTTTGCCTACACCAGGTATTTTGTTCACCGCCAGTGGGGCCAGAAAAGCCTGCTCCATACCGGGATGCACGTACAGGTAGCCATTGGGTTTGGCTTCATCCGTAGCTATCTTGGCTACCATCTTATTAGCAGCCAGGCCAAAAGATATAGGAAGTTCTGTTTTATCAATAATCTCCTGCCGCAGATCAATCGTCCACTGGTAGGGATTAAAGTATTTATCCATTCCGGTAAGATCAATGTAAAACTCATCAATAGAAGCCTTTTCAAACAAAGGCGCTTTAGCTGCAATAATTTCAGTAACGATGCGGGAATAGCGGCTATACTCGCCACGCGTACCTTTCAGCAGAATAGCATGCGGACATAACTGCAAAGCTCTTTTCATAGGCATGGCGCTGTGTACACCAAACTTGCGTGCTGCATAACTGCAGGCTGCTACTACCCCACGCTCGGGTGAGCCGCCTACTATTACTGCTTTTCCTTTCAGAGAGGGGTCGCGCAATACCTCTACGCTCACAAAAAAGGAATCCAGATCAAAATGGGCTATATATCGTTGCACCATAGTCAAATCAACATCACACTCCTCAATAGTAAATACGTGCTACAGCTTTTTAAAAGTATATCCCTGTTTAGAAAAATGTTCCAGTACCCGGGGCAGCGTATAACTCATACGGTCCCAGGCTTTGGTACTATCGTGAAAAACAATAATACTGCCCGGCTTCGCATTTACTACCACGTTCTCCAGGCATTTCTCCGGTGCCAGTTTCACGTCAAAATCACCACTTAGCACGCTCCACATAATAATGCGGTAAGCGGGGTTGGCAATCTTTTGCAGAAAGTTGGCCTGAAAGCGGCTGATGCGGCCATAAGGTGGGCGAAACAGTTGCGAGTCTATATACTGCGCCGCCTGCCTAATATTGTCTATATACGGCTTATCCGCAGTCTTCCAGCCATTGATATGATTCTGCGTGTGGTTGCCTATCGAGTGGCCTTCATCCAGAATCCGCGTATAAATATCCCGGTATTGCTGTACGTTTTTACCAATACAAAAAAACGTACCCTCAGCACCGTAAGCTTTCAGCTGATCCAGCACAAAAGGCGTGGCTGTTTCATGCGGCCCGTCATCAAATGTAAGATACAACACTTTTTCGCCGGTTTCGGCGGGCATTTGCCAGGTTAACGATGGGGCATAGAGTTTACGTAGCCACCAGGGTGATGTGATCATGTACATAATAACAAATATACTCAACCCTATAATATTATCTTTGCGGCCTATGAGCAGCAAAAAAGTAAGAGTACGTTTTGCCCCCTCGCCAACCGGCGGTCTGCATCTGGGGGGCGTTAGAACGGTTTTGTTCAACTACCTGTTTGCCAAAAAACAAGGTGGGGAATTTATACTGAGAATTGAGGATACCGACCAGACACGCTTTGTGGCCGGTGCCGAGGAATATATAACAGAAACTTTACGCTGGTGTGGACTGGAAGCTGATGAAGGTCCGCACAAAGGTGGCGCATACGGCCCTTACCGCCAGAGCGAGCGTAAACCCATGTACCGGGAATATGCCGAAAAGCTGATTGCTGCCGGTCAGGCTTACTATGCTTTCGATACCCCGGAAGAGTTGGAGAAAATGCGCGGGCAATACAAAACAGCCGAAAATCCTTCTCCGCAATACGGCCATGGCCTGCGCGATAAAATGCGCAACTCGCTGTCGCTGTCTGCAGAAGAAGTAAACAGGCTTATCGGCGAAGGCGTACCTTATGTGGTGCGTATTAAAATGCCGGAAGGCGAAACCGTTACGTTTAACGATATGATCCGCGGCGATGTAAGTTTCAACACCTCGCTGGTAGATGATAAAGTATTACTGAAAGCAGATGGCATGCCTACGTATCACCTGGCGGTGGTGGTGGATGACTATCTGATGAAAATATCGCACGCTTTCCGTGGCGAAGAATGGTTGTCCAGCGCCCCTGTACATGTGCTGCTGTGGCAATACCTGTTTGGTCTGGAAAATATGCCGCAATGGGCACACCTGCCGCTGATATTAGGTCCCGATGGTGCCAAGCTGAGCAAACGCCACGGCAACAAATATGGCTTCCCCATATTTGCTATGAACTGGACCGACCCACGTACCAACGACTTTACCGAGGGCTTCCGCGAGCGTGGCTTTCTGCCACAGGCGTTTGTAAACGTACTGGCCCTGTTAGGCTGGAACGATGGTACCGACCAGGAAGTGTTTACCATGGAGGAACTGATTGAGCGCTTTGATCTTTCGCGTGTAAACCACAGCGGCGCCATCTTCGATTTTGAGAAGGCTAAGTGGTTTAACCAGGAATGGATTAAACGCTTACCCGCAGCCAGCTGGCAGCCGGAAGTAAAAGCACTGTTTGAAAAAGCGGGCATCACCATTGCGGATGAAGCACAGTTTACCCGTGTACTGGAACTGGTAAAAGACCGTTGCGCCCTGCTGAGCGACTTTATACCACAGGCCGACTTCTTCTTCCGCACACCTGCTACGGTAGATGTGGCCGCCATAAAGCCCAAGTGGAACGATCAGAAGCAACAGTTTTTTGCAGAACTGATACGCCAGTACGAACTGCTGCAACAGTGGAACCATGATGAGCTGGAAAAAGAGTTCAAGGAAATGGCTGCTGCACATCAACTGAAACCCGGCGATCTGATGCTGCCCCTGCGTATTATGCTGGTAGGCGGTAAGTTTGGCCCCGGCGTATTTGACATAGCCGCCATTATTGGCAAAGAAGCCACCATACAACGCATAAAACATACCTTACAGCTGGTGCAGGCCTAAAAAGCCTGCCCCGCTAACGGGATAGCGTTGCCCGTTTTAAGGTACCTTAGTAGCTGAAGTTTAAGTTTACCATTACTATGATTAAAGCATATCTGTTATACACAGGTGAAGACGGGTTATCTGATTTTAAGGAAGGATTTGTTACCAACGACGTGATGACTTCTGCCGTATCCGTACTATTTAAAGAAACCGTTCCCCATTCTTTTTACGACTGGCACCCTGCCCCTACCACACAATATGTGGTTACCCTGGCCGGCACACTGGAGTTTGAAATGACCTCCGGTAAAAAATTCATACTAAGCCCTGGCGAAATTCTGATAGCTATGGACACTACCGGACCCGGCCACAAATGGCAGATGCTGGGTGATGATCCGTGGAAGCGCATGTACGTAGTGTTTAATGAAGACAACGCTATCAACTTTACAGAGCAGTAAGCGCCCTCTGGCAACTGGTATTTTTCCATCCAGTTTACTGCGGGCGTTCCCTCTTTTTTGTGTAGGTTTGAATACGTACACGCGTTAGCATACTACCGCTGCGGTGTGCGTATAAAAAACTGGACAATGGAACACCATTTGTTCTGATTATCCATATTACTCAAACGATAACAGCAACATATGTCAGTATTAACCAATCTGGAAAACGGCATCTTTACCATTACAGTAAACCGCCCCGATAAACTCAACGCCCTTAACCGGGAAGTGATTGACGGCTTATCTTCTGCAGTAGAAGAAGTATATACCAACCCCGAGATCAAAAGCGCCTTTATTACGGGTGCCGGTAACAAAGCCTTTGTTGCAGGGGCGGACATCAGCGAGTTCCTGAGCCTGGATGCCACACAAGGCACTGAACTGGCGAGGCGCGGTCAGCAACTGGTATTTGATAAAATAGAAAACTCCCCCAAACCCATTGTAGCAGCCGTAAACGGTTTTGCCCTCGGCGGCGGGTGCGAGTTGGCTATGGCCTGCCACTTCATCATAGCCAGCGACAATGCAAAATTTGGTCAGCCCGAAGTAAACCTGGGCCTTATTCCCGGCTACGGCGGCACCCAGCGTCTGGTACAGGCCGTGGGCAAAGGCAGGGCCATGCAACTGATTATGACCGGCGAAACCTTTACCGCCGAAGAAGCGATGCAGTACGGGCTGGTAAATGCCGTAGTACCGCAGGAGCAGTTACAGGATAAAGTAAAAAGCATACTGCAACTCATCAATTCCAAAGCACCACTGGCTATTACCAAAGTAATTGAGTGCATCAACAATTTCGATCACAACCAGCAAGGCTACGATTTTGAAATACAGCGCTTTGGCGATTGCTTTGCTACGGAAGATAAAAAAGAAGGTGCGCAGGCTTTTCTGGAGAAAAGAAAGCCGGCGTTTACAGGCAAATAATTGCTGCATACCCCAAACCGATGTGCGCAAAAAATACAAGTTGCAGCAGTAGAAACAGGCGTCTGCTACCAGGCAGATACAAGAAATATTATCAACCAGCACAATTGGTATAAAAAAGACGGCTGTACTTTGGTACAGCCGCTTTCTTTTGGGGCACAGGCCCGTTTATGAAGGATTCCAGGGGGCTTAGAAATGATAACCCAGTTTAAAACTGATACCGAGGTTCAGGATAGACTCTGAATAAGTAGCGTAGCCTTCCATAATTTCAGTACCAGCGTAATTATACGCAGCAGCATATTTAACGCCTTTTACTTTACGAATACCTATACCGGTTGAGTATTCCAGCGTCAGCCGCTCATTCACTATCTGCTGCCCCAGATGTACCATGTAATCAGTAATATTTTCATGCTCACTCTTCATACCACCCTTACGTTCGTAACCGCCGCCGCTGGTAGCAACAACACCTTGCGACTCAAAGTTGTAGCGGTAATGGTCCAGAGACAGTCCCATAAAATAGCCGTCTAAAGCATCGCTATTATAATAAAAGCGGGGCTGAAAAGTAAACATATAACCCATTTTTGCTTTGCGGGCATTATAATTAAACAGGCTGCCACCTATGTCGGAAAAGCTGCCACTCCCCCATGGGTATTCCATACGCACCTCTTCCGATTCCCCTTCTTTCTTAACCAATCCGCGCACATAGTTTTTATAAGTAAGTCCACCACCTATCTGAATACCCATAAAATCTGTAAGCTTTCTTTCATACGCCAGTGGAAAAGTACCGGTAATAAACCCAAGCGGTGCTATTTTAATAATGTTGTTTTCGCTTGATCTGCGTTTGTTTTGCAAACGGGTACTGGCCGTAGAATATTGATTGAAAATAATAACTGTAGAACTATCTTTTGCCGTGCGGCGGCTTTGGGCATGCGCCAGAAAATGAGATACCACGCACGCGAAGGTGCATAGCAGCAGCTTTGTATTCATGTCGTTTTTTAAGGTTTAAGTGGCGCAAAAGTAGTTACTTCGCACAAACCCGAAACTTTTCATGAAAAAAATCTTTTTGCCGCTGGCCGGCCTGCTGCCTGCGTTTACCCCTACCCTTGCCCAACAGGTAAAAATTAACTGGGGCGAGGAAAGTAAAAAAGAATTATCCTTTGGCTCTTTTGTTAACGGTGCAGGCACCGATATGATTAAGCTGTGCTTTGAATACAAAGGCTCTGCTTTCTTTGGTGCCAGAAGAAAAATAACACCCGTACTGGCCCGCTATACCGATAACCTGGCAGAAAGCAATGTAAGAAGCTTTGAGGTAGACGATAAAAACATCAGCTTCAACAACCTCCTTAGTGTAAAAGGTAAATTATATCTTTTCACCAACCAGTATGATGGCAGCACCAAAACCACTACATTTTACAGTCAGTCGCTGGACATTACCACCCTTAGTCCTGTTGGTGGCGTACGGTCGCTGGGTGCCTTTGATGCTATCAACAAAAGCTCACAATCTTCCGTAGGGTATGAATTGTCTAAAGATTCTTCACACATATTAATGTTTGGTCTGGCTCCTGCTTCTAAAAAAGAAAATGAACGCTATTACATAGGCGTGTACGATTACAATATGACGCCCCTGTGGGACAATACCGTTACATTGCCTTATGCCGACAAATACATTACCGTACTGGACCGTCTGGTCACCAACGACGGCCGCGTAGGTGTAATTATTAAACATTACGATCAGGAAGTATCCCGCGAAGCAGTGGTAAAAGACGGCGCTAAAGTCCCCTCCTACGAAACCAAACTGCTCATTTACGATAAAAGCAAAGGAGCCCCTTTGGAAATGCTTTTAAACCCGGGTAACAAGTTTGTACATACCGCCCAGCTTACCGGCGATAACGGCGGCAACCTGCAGCTGTTTGGTTTGTATAAAGAAAAACACAACGGTTACATTACCGGTTACTTTGTAGCCGGTATAGATAAGGCGGGTAAAGTAACCACCCGCAACGTAAATGCTTTTCCCGAAGCACTGATGCATCTGATTAAAACTGATAAGCAGGGCACTGATAAGGATCTCGACCCCGGGCTTTCCAATTACTTCAAACTGGCCTATGTAGAAGACAGGCCCGATGGCAGTATGGATTACCTGCTGGAATATACTGCTGAAATTTACCACCCAGGTAGCTACAGCTACGTAAACGGGGTAAGCTCTAACACACCACCATGGTGGGAATACCGTTATGGCGACATCATTAACATCTCCGTTAAAAAGAATGGCACACACGCTATTTGCCGCATTCCTAAAATGCAGATATCCAGAGATATCAAAAGCTACAGCAGCTTTAAAGCCCTGCCTTACGAAAACAAAATGCTGTTGTTTTACAACGATGACGAGGATAACGTAGAAAGAGCGCTGGAAAAGAAGCCCGACCAGCTGACTAAATTCACCAAAAGTGTGTTTGTAATGGCTACTATTGACGAAACCGGTAACCTTGCCCGTAAGGTACTGTATACCAATCGCGATATGAACGTTACCACCGCTGTAAGAGAATGTGCACCGCTGGACAAAAACCGTATCGGACTGTATGCCCAGAAAAGCGCAGGCTTGTTTTCATCCGGCAAAGACATGGTAGGTATTCTTGAACTGAAATAACCCTATTGCCCTACCTTTGCGGCATTAAATAAATAGCAGTATGGACTATCGTATAGAAAAAGACACGATGGGCGAAGTTAAGGTTCCCGCTCATGTTTATTGGGGCGCACAAACACAGCGCAGCATTGAAAACTTCAAGATAGCGCAGGACATCAACAAAATGCCGAAGGAAATCATCGCTGCATTTGCTTATCTGAAAAAAGCTGCCGCGCTGGCCAACCTGGAACTGGGTGCATTACCCCAGGAAAAGAGCGACCTGATTGGTAAAGCCTGTGACGAAATTCTGGCCGGTAAACTGGACGATCAGTTTCCGCTGGTAGTATGGCAAACAGGTAGCGGCACCCAGAGTAACATGAACGTGAACGAAGTAGTAGCTTACCGTGCGCATGTTATGACTGGTGGCTCCTTAACTGATAAAGACAAAGCGTTACACCCGAATGATGATGTAAACAAGTCTCAGTCTTCTAACGATACGTTTCCTACAGCTATGCACATTGCTGCTTACAAAATGCTGCTGGAAACCACTATACCTGGTATTGAAAAACTGCGCGATACCCTGGCTGCCAAAAGCAAGGAGTTTATGCAGGTGGTTAAAATTGGCCGTACACACTTTATGGATGCTACCCCACTTACCCTGGGTCAGGAATTCAGCGGTTATGTATCGCAGTTAAACCACGGTTTAAAAGCCATCAAAAACACCCTGGAGCACCTGACAGAACTGGCGCTGGGTGGTACAGCCGTAGGTACCGGCATTAACACCCCTAAAGGTTACAGCGAAGTAGTAGCAAGGAAAATAGCCGAATTAACCGGCCTGCCTTTCGTTACTGCAGAAAACAAGTTTGAAGCCCTGGCTGCCCACGATGCTATTGTAGAAGCACACGGTGCTTTAAAAACTGTTGCCGTTAGCTTAATGAAGATTGCCAACGATATCCGTATGCTCAGCTCAGGCCCACGCTCCGGTATCGGCGAAATATTCATCCCGGACAACGAGCCCGGTTCTTCTATTATGCCCGGCAAGGTAAACCCCACCCAGTGTGAGGCCCTTACCATGATTGCAGCCCAGGTACTGGGTAACGATGTTACCATTAACATCGGCGGCGCTAACGGTCACTTTGAACTGAACGTATTTAAGCCGGTAATGATTGCCAACTTCCTGCACAGCGCCCGCCTGATTGGTGAAGGTTGTGTAAGCTTTAATGACAAATGCGCCGTAGGTATTGAGCCACTGCATGAGAACATTAAAAAGCACGTTGATAACAGTCTGATGCTGGTAACTGCACTCAACACCAAAATCGGCTACTACAAAGCAGCTGAAATTGCGCAGACCGCTCACAAAGAAGGTACAACGCTGAAAGAAATGGCCATTAAGCTGGGCTACCTAACCGCTGCTGAGTTTGATGAGTGGGTGGTACCCGCCAAAATGGTAGGGGATATTTAAGGGGGTTAGCCACTGAAATCAATGGACTACTACACATAAAAAAAGCCGCTATATAAGCGGCTTTTTTGCATTCAAACCCTTGCCAGCATTGAAGTTCGTACACCTAAAAAAGCAGCCGTTTCAACACCGTTTTATACAATTTAAATAATCAGGCAACGTTCTTGCTATAATAACTCTCTTTTTACAATGGAATGATATGTGTAAAATTGCAAATACAATAAACTTATGCGAAAGTCATTACTGCTAAGCCTTATTACACTGGCCTTTTTCGTAGTTATTCAATCGTGTTCCAAGGAGTACAGTGTGGAAACCGGTAGCGGTGGCACCCCTGCCACAGGAGAGCTGATTAAAGACAGCTCAGATATGTGTCTCCCTCCCGAAATTCATGGTATTTACGATACCGCCAAGGTATTAACCGATAGCAACTATGTGTTGTTAAACGTAAACGTTACCAAGCCAGGCTTCTACCGTATTTATACTGATGAGCAGAACGGTTTCCGCTTTTCCGACTCAGGTTATTTCTCTGTTATCGGTACCAAAACCGTAAAACTGAAAGCTATTGGTACACCTATCTTAAGTATCCCAACGGACTTTGTGGTAAACTTCGATAGTACCGTATGTAGTTTTGTAATCAGTGTTACAGAAAACGATGGCGAGAATGCTACTAACCCTAACACTTCAGACAGTGCATGGGAGTTTAACGATGCCAGCCGTGGTTATGCAGGTACCATCAGCTCTGCTTTCTTTTTCGATGATTCTACTACTACCGTACCTACACACTATTTCAGTTTCCGTGGTTACATTCCTAACCATTCCGATACCAGTATTTACATAGTAATTCAGGTGCCGTATCCAAATGCAATTCCGGCTACTACGTATTCCACCAGCACCTCTGCACTGTTTAACTTTGCCAAAGCAGATGCCAGCAGTCCAACCGGCTTTACCAATATCTATGAGGCCAGCCCGAATACAAGTCCTACACAGGTAGTACAGATAACGGTTAATAACTACAACAGCACCACAAAGGTAGTAGACGCTACTTTCTCGGGCAGTGCGCTTACCACCGCCAACGGAACCAGCACTATCACCAGTGGAAGATTTAAAGTAAAAGCAGAACAATAAGCAAAAAAAAGCCGGTGTTTACAACACCGGCTCAGAAGAACGTTTAATATTTTCAGGGGCCTCTTCGGGGCCCTTTTTAGTGGAATCAGGTTTAGCCTGCGGGAAAAACTTCTGCTGCCATATTAAGATAGCAATTACCCCCGCAGAAATAGCCGCATCGGCCAGGTTAAATACCGGACGGAAAAACTCAAACGGCTCACCACCCCAGAAAGGGAACCAGGTAGGGTAGTTTACGTTACGGATAATAGGGAAGTACAACATATCCACTACTTTACCGTGTAAAAAGCTGGCATATCCACCACCGGCAGGAAACATCTTAGCTACATTTTGTACATACGGATCGCTGTTCTCAAAAATGAGTCCGTAGAACATACTGTCAATCAGATTACCCAGCGCACCCGCGTAAATCAGGCCAGCGCATATGATAAAACCTTTGTGGTACTCTTTGCGAATGATATTTCTCAGGTAAAACGTACCCACAATTACTGCCACTAAACGGAAAAGGGTTAAGATGATTTTACCCAGACCACCACCAAACTTCCAGCCCCAGGCCATGCCCTCATTCTCCACAAAATGCAGTCTGAACCAGCCGCCAAGCACGTTATGCTCCTCTCCAATATAGTAATTGGTTTTAATATAAAGCTTCAGAGCCTGGTCAGCAACCAAAATCAAAATAATAAACAGCGCTAATTGTTTCCCTTTCATTTTTCAAAGATAATGGTTTCGTTCACTCTTCAAAATACACACGTTTTATACGTTGTCCTATTCCTGTAAGTATTTCGTAGGCAATGGTTTCACTCCAGGCGGCCACCTGCTGCACCGGCAGGTGCGGGCCAAATATTTCCACCGTGTCGTTCTCTGTTACGTCTGGCACGTCTGTTACATCTACCATCATCATATCCATACACACCGTGCCTACTACCGGTACCAGCTGGCCTTTTATCCATACTTTACCACGGCCATAGCCCAGCTTGCGGCTGTAGCCATCCGCATAACCTATACGTAAAGTGGCAATCCGCGAGTCGCGGGTTATTTTACCACGGCGGTTGTAGCTCACCGTTTCACCCGCTTTTACATGGCGCAGTTGCGCAATAGTAGTGGTAAGGGTGCCTACGGTTTGCAGGCTTAACTGGTGCTCGTTGGCACTGTCTACCCCATATAAACCTATTCCCAATCGTACCATATCGTACTGCAACTCCGGCAGGCGGAAAATAGCAGCAGAGTTAGATAAATGCCGGATAAAGGGATACCGTAAAGCATCTTTCAGCACATCGCAGCAACGTTCAAAACGCCGGGCCTGCAAATGCGTAAAACTATCGTCGTTCGGGTCTTCGCTGGAAGCGAGGTGACTGAATACTGACTTTATCATCAGCAACTGCTGTTGTTGCAGCAATGCTGCCAGTGCAGGCATATCCGACTCTTCAAAGCCCAGCCGGTGCATGCCGGTATCCAGTTTAATATGCACCGGATACTGTTGCAAACCCTGGTGTTGCAGAAAGCGCAGAAACGCCTGTAGTATGGGAAAGGAGAACAACTCCGGCTCCAGATTATATTCTACAATGGCATCAAATGCCGCTTCATCTACATTCAATACCAGTATCGGCAACCCAATACCTGCTTTTCTCAAATCCACCCCTTCATCGGCATAGGCCACCGCCAGGTAATCTACCTTATGAAACTGCATTACATTGGCCACCTCAGCACTACCTGCTCCATACCCGAAAGCTTTTACCATAGCCATTAACCGGGTACCCGGTTGCAAACGCTGCTGGTATTGCCGCAGATTATGCGCCAGCGCAGAAAGGTTAATTTCCATTACCGTGCGATGCACCTGTTGCGATAGCATGGCCGCAATGCGCTCAAATGCAAATACCCGCGCGCCCTTCAATAGAATTACTTCATTACGGAAATGATGTACGGTGGTTTGTTGCAGAAATGCATCGGTAGTTGCGTACTGCTCCACCTTTGCCGGCAAAACCGTTAACAGGCGCGATAAACTCTGCCACTTGCTGCCGATAGTAATAATACGGTGCACTTGTTTCTGCGCCAGTATATGTGCCGCCACACTGTATGTTTCATCGGGCGTAAAAGCAGGCAGGTCAGACAGTATCACCGTTTTCTGATGATATTGCTGCTGTTGCTGCAAAAACTCTATAGCTATGGAAAAAGAAGTAATATCAAAACTATAACTGTCGTTAATAACCGCACTGCCATTTAAAGCCTGCACCATTTGCAACCGCATATCTACCGGCTGTAACACTTTCATACGCGTGGCTATATCCACATCAGTTACGCCCATATACAGCATCACCGCCCAGCAGGCAATGGCATTCTGCACAGCGGCACTATCGGTAAAAGGAATTTCAATACTTCGCTCCACCTCACGATACACCGCCGCTATACGCGTTGCACCTGCCACATGCATACTGGAAAGTATCTGTAAAGTGTTACCGGCTGCATGCCCTATAGTGAATAAAGAAACACCGGTATCCATTACTGCCTGCTCAATGCGTGCATCGTCCATATTACAAAACAGCATGTCTGCACCGGAAAACAATAATAATTTCTGCTGTAGTTTCTCTTCCAGGCTGGTAAATCCTTCACTATGCGCCTCACCTATATTGGTAAGCAGGCCTATGGTAGGCCGTATCATTTTCTGCAAAGCGGGCATCTCTCCAAGCTGCGATATACCTGCTTCAAATATTCCCAGTGTATTACGGCTGTTCATTTGCCATATACTTAAAGGCACTCCTATCTGAGAGTTATAGCTACGTGGGCTGCGGACAATGGAGTAATCATGTTGCAGTAGCTGGTACAACCACTCTTTTACAATGGTTTTTCCATTACTGCCGGTAATACCAATTACCGGATAAGTAAACTGTTCCCGGTGGCGGGCTGCCAGCAATTGAAAAGCAACCAGCGTATCCGGTACTACTATAAAATCAGCATCTGTATAAGTATTATTCTCCGGAAGGTGCTGTACCAGAAAAAGGCGTACACCGCGCTGGTACACTTCCTCTATATACACATGCGCATCCCGCAAGGGCGTGCGCAAAGCAATAAACAACGAAGTATTGGGAAAGGAAATACGTCTGCTGTCAGTAACCAGATACTGCACCTGGCTAACCGGTGTGCTTCCTTTCACCAACCGGCCTTCACATAACGCCGCAATCTGCTCAATAGTGTATTCCATAACCTCTCGTTCTGTTATTGTTGAACGGTGGCAGCATACTTTCTTTTCCTCCGCCACTGCAGTATTCCCCCAAACAACAGCACTGCCGCTACCGGCACGCCAATGTTTACCACCTGCCACAATGTGCGTTGTTCAGCCACCTTTGTTTTATCCAGCAGGCGCAGGGTAACATCTTTATTACGGCTTTCAAAAATGCCGTTATTGCTTACCAGATAATCCACACAATTCAAAAAGAACTCTCTGTTTGCAAACCGGTAGTTCTCCAGCGGCAGCATACCCATAGCCATAGGGCCTGTTGTATTACTTACCGCATTGGTAACAATATCAGCATCCGATACTACAATCTGTTTGGTAGGTGTTGCGTTTTCAGCGGCAAAAGGCTGGCCACCTGACTGCTCTACAGAGTCTTTTACATGTTGTAATAGCCTGTTAGCAAACAGCGAACGGAATTTACCTTCCAGCAGTACTGCCACCGGTACGTGGCTCCGCGAAAACTGCCGGGGATCTATTCCTGCCTGCATTTCCTCCATCACGTTCTTCAGGCTTATCATTGCCGGAGCGCTCAGTACACGGCTGTTGGTATCAGAAGCCAGCAGAATGGTTTTACGTATACCAGGTGCCTGCACCGTATCTATACCAGAGGGGAATATAGGCAATACCCTATCCAGATTATGTGAGATGGGGTTATCATTTCCGGCAGATAAAAACGGATAATAAGGCCAGGGAAGGCGCTGTATACGCGGACTATTATCGGGGTTATAACCAATTACCAATGGTATTTTAGAGCAGTTTAAATCCTGTAGCAGGTTATCATTAATACGCACCCCATATTTAAACAACAGATCATCCAGCTTCAGATCACGGTCATAGGCCACAAAGCCGGCCTGGTTACGCATAAGGCTATCCATCTCAGCATACAGCTTGTCTACAAACCAGATAATCTTTCCGCCGTGCATTACGTATTGGTCCAGCTTCAGCTTGTCTTCCTCTGTAAACGGAATGGTAGGTTTTACAATCACCAATGCATCCACTTCATCTGCGCGGGGATACATCTTCTTCAAATCCAGCACCGCCAGGCGATATTCATTGCGTAAGCTTTCGCCCAAATCGCTTACGGTATAACTTTCCGGCTCACCATTACCAGTTACATAGGCTACTGTTGGTATATACTTTCGCGTAAGCTTATCTATGGCATCTGCAAACTTATATTCCAGTAGCGCTTCGGCTGCGTTGCGGGTAGCTTCTTTATCTTCCTGCGGCACATCATTTACCACATTAAAGGTCTTAAACACCTTACGGCTGCTGCGTAAGTCAATTGCATACGGTCTGCGGTTTTTATAATATACCAACGCAGCAGGCATTATTACCTGTGTGGTAGCTTTTGCATCGCCTTCTGCAACCGTTTCACTTCTTTCAAACACCACACCCAGCCGCGCCAGACTATCATATAGCTGATAGCGGGCGGTATCGGGCATATCTGCACCTGGTTGTTCAAAGCTCACCCTTACATAGTTGCCGCTCTGGTCGCGAAACTCTGTCAGCAGGTCTTTTACCGCACTGCTCAGTTTACGATAGTCTGCAGGCAGGTCGCCGGTTAAAAATACTTTTACGGTAACCGGTGTATCCAGTTGCTGTAACAGCGTTTTGGTAGAGCCGCTTAAGCTGAAACGCTTTTCGGCAGTAAGATCAATCCGGTAATGTATCCATGCAGACAGGCTGATCACCGCAATAAACGCCGCCGCTATAAACACCCATCCCAGTTTGTGACGTATCAGGTTGCGCATGACTATCTCTTAATAATATTTCTTTGGGTAATAAGGAGAAACAGAACAATAACACTTGCGAAGTATACAATATCCCGGGTATCTACAACGCCTCTGCTGATGCTGTTGTAATGGAAGTTAATACCCAGCATTTCTATGTAGTAGTCAGCGCCATTTTTAAAAACCGGCAGTTTGCTTACCGCTTCAAAACCGGTATACAGCAAAAAGCAAAGAAACGCGCCGGTAACAAATGCTACAACAGTATTATTGGTAAAGCTGCTGGTACAAATGCCTATGGCAGAAAATACCGCACCCAGTAAAAACAAACCTATGTAACTCCCGGCTGTGCTGCCTTTGTCAATACCTCCTATAGCACTCAGCTGCTGCATAGATACGGCATATATAACAGTAGGCAGTAAAGCCACCAGCATAATAATTACCGCACCTAAAAACTTACCCCACACTATCTGAGAAGCAGAAAGCGGCCAGGTTTTCAATAATTCAAAAGTACCGCCCTTGTATTCATCCGCAATACTACGCATGGTAATGGTAGGTACCAGAAACAACAGTATCCAGGGGCAGTAAGAGAAAAAGCCGCTGAGAGAGGCGTAGCCATAATCGAGCAGACTGGTATCCGGAAAAACGAACAGGAATAACCCGTTTAATAACAGGAAGATGGCGATAGCAATATAGCCGGTAAGGCTGTTGAAAAATTGCTGCCACTCTTTTTTGCAAATCATCCACATAAGTGTTCCAAAGCTAAGGGTTAGTTGAGTTATTACCGGAAAGGAGCCGGAAATTTATAATGAAAAAAAGGGGTGAAACCTACCGGCTCACCCCTCAGATAATTACGCTAAAAGTTTATACTGCAAAGCTTTCTCCACAGGCGCAGCTGCGCGTAGCATTGGGGTTGTTAAAGAAAAAGCCTTTACCGTTTAATCCTTCTGAAAAGTCCAGTTCGGTATTTACCAGGTATAAATAGCTTTTCAAATCAGTTACAACCCGTATGCCCTTATCCATAAACTGCTGGTCAGTAGGCTGCAGCACATTATCAAAGTCAAGTTTATAGCTTAACCCGGAGCAACCGCCACCCACTACTGCTACACGCAGAAAGTAGTCAGGGTTATCGGTAATCCCCTTTTCGGCCATCAGATTATCCACCCTTACTTTAGCTTTATCGCTTATAAACAAACCATTCTCAGTTGCTGTCATACTATTTGATTTATATAAACTGACATTAGCACCGTATGTAAACCCTGTGCCTCCGTCATAATAATAATTATTAATGGTGCGCCCATTCAACGGAATTCATCTCCGCACCCTCTTTAAACATCTCCCAAACCGGGCTTGCTTCCCGCAGCTTTGCTACCGTTTCCCGGATATGTTCAATCGCATAATCAATCTCCTCCCCCGTAGTAAAACGCCCTACCCCAAAACGTAACGAACTATGTGCCAGATCATCGCCCAGGCCTAAAGCCTTCAGCACGTAACTCGGCTCTATAGAAGCAGAGGTACAGGCCGACCCGGAAGATACTGCAATAGACTTGGTAATACCCATCATCAATGCATCCCCTTCTACATACCGGAAGGCAATATTGCTTACGCCAGGCAGGCGCTCTTCCTTATAGCCGTTAAAATACGTTTCTTCTATTTCCAGCAAACCATTCTCCAGTTTATCACGCAGGGCCTTCACACGTTTCAGCTCCTCTGTCATATCCAACCTGCATATTTCGCAGGCCTGCCCCATGCCTACTATGCCGGGTACGTTTAAGGTACCACTGCGCATGCCTCTTTCATGACCACCGCCATCCATCTGCGCCGTTATTTTTACACGTGGATTTTTACGGCGTACATACAACGCACCTACGCCTTTAGGGCCATACATTTTATGGGCGCTGAAAGCCATAATATCCATTCCATCCTTCGTCACATCCACCGGTACCCGGCCTGCCGCCTGTGTAGCATCTGTAAAAAACAGCACCCCGTGCCTGTGGGCAATGGCACTTATCTCTTTTACAGGTTGCAATACGCCTACTTCATTGTTGGCGTACATGATGGCTATCAATATGGTTTCAGGCTTAATAGCTGCTTCCAGCTCCCTCAAATCAATCAGGCCTTCGTGGTTTACTGTTAAATAAGTAACCTCGCCGCCCAGCTTTTCTATATGCTTACAGGTATCCAGTACCGCTTTATGCTCCGTGTTTACGGTAATAATGTGGTTGCCTTTGCTGGCATACATTTCAAATACCCCTTTAATAGCCAGGTTATCTGCTTCTGTAGCTCCGGAAGTAAAAATAATTTCTTTGGGGTCGGCGCCAATTAGTTTGGCCACCTGGGTACGGGCATACTCTACCCCTTCCTCCGCTTCCCATCCAAACGGGTGATGGCGACTGGCCGCATTACCAAAATGCTCCGTGAAATAAGGCATCATCGCTTCTAACACACGCGGGTCCACCGGGGTGGTCGCATTGTTATCCAGATAAATAGGTAGTTTAACCATAGCGCACTTCAATTTATCTCCTGCTTACATGTACAAAAATACAGCAACAGGTGTATTAAAGTTAGCACCCGGAATTGTTAAAATCTACGTGTCATATTAGAAAAATAGCTCAACAGGCAGAAAACAGAGGGGAAAGCTATTATAAACCCAGCTTTTCAATGGCCAGCTGTGCGGCTATCTGGCTGGCGTCTTTTTTATTAAAGCCTTTGCCCTGAGAAAGCACTTCGCCATCCAGCACGGCAGCAATGGTAAATACCCTTCTGCCGTTTTCCATCTTTTCATCGGTGGTATCAAACTCCAGTATTTTGCCGTTCTTACTGGCCCAGCCAATCAGTTTGTTCTTCAGGTTAATATCAATCTGCTCCAGATCATCCACAAACAGGTGCGGCAACACAATACGCTGCAGTACCCATGTGTGCGTGCGTTTATATCCCTTGTCCAGATAAACAGCACCCACTACTGCTTCCAGCGTGTTGCCAAATATCTGGCTGGATTTAAGAGAGCCATCAAACTTGTTGTAAATAGTAAGCTTTTTAAGCCCCATTTTCAGCGCAATATCATTCAGCTGCTGCCGGTTAACCATTTTGCTACGCATCTCGGTTAAAAAGCCTTCTCCCCGGTAAGGGTAACGCTTAAACAAATAATCTGCTATAATGGTGCTTAAAACAGCATCACCCAGGTATTCAAGCCGTTCGTTGTTTTCTTCCGGCCCTTCTTTAACAGACCGGTGACTGAGTGCTGTACGGTATAAATCTATGTTTCCCGGCTTAACACCCAGTACATTCGTTAGCTGTCCTTCGAACGATTGCTTGTCCTTCTTTCTAAAAAATCTGTTAATAAATTGCACAGACTCAAGCTACATATTTTTTCACTATCAGCGAAGCATTGTGCCCGCCAAATCCAAAAGTGTTGCTTAAAGCAGCATTAACAGTACGTTTCTGCGCTTTCCAGAAAGTAAGATTCAGGTTGGGATCCAGATCAGGATCGTCTGTGAAGTGGTTAATAGTAGGTGGAACAATATCATGTACCACACTCATTACACAGGCAATAGCCTCAATAACCCCGGCTGCACCCAGCAGGTGTCCGGTCATGGATTTGGTAGAACTGATGTTCATTTTGTAAGCATGCTCACCAAATACACTCTGAATGGCTTTTACCTCCGCCAGATCGCCCAGCGGGGTGGATGTACCGTGTACGTTAATGTAGTCAATATCAGAAGCCTTCATGCCTGCATCATCCAGCGTTGCCAGCATTACATTTTTGGCACCTAATCCTTCCGGATGCGGAGCCGTAATATGGTGCGCATCTGCAGTAGCACCTGCACCAGCCATCTCACAATAAATATGAGCGCCACGGGCAAGCGCATGCTCCAGTTCTTCCAGCACCACAATACCAGCGCCTTCACCCATTACAAAACCGTCGCGGTCTTTGTCAAAGGGGCGTGAAGCAGTTTGAGGATCATCATTACGCTCGCTTAAAGCTTTCATTGCGTTAAAACCGCCCACCCCTGCTTCGCTCACCACACTTTCACTGCCACCGGCCAGAATAATATCGGCTTTTCCTAAGCGAATCAGGTTAAAAGCATCCATTAATGCATGGGTAGAAGATGCACAGGCAGATACCACAGCGTAGTTAGGACCACGGAATCCATGTCTCATGGAAATCTGTCCAGCTGCAATATCCAGAATCATTTTAGGAATAAAGAAAGGGTTGTACCGCGGAGTTCCGTCTCCTTTGGCAAAGTCCATCACTTCATTTTGAAACGTAATAAGGCCACCGATACCGCTGGAGAAAATTACTCCAATACGGTCAGCGTTCATGGTATCCTTATCAATACCAGCGTTCTTTACTGCTTCATCACTTACAACAAGGGCTGTTTGCGCAAAACGATCAATCTTGCGCGCTTCCTTCTTATCCAGGAAACTAGTAGGCTCAAAGTCCTTCAGTTCGCAGGCAAATCTTGTTTTAAACTTGCTGCAATCAAATGCTTTGATATAATCGGCGCCGGATTTACCATTGATCAATCCATTCCAATACTCTTCCAGATTATTACCAATAGGTGTTAAAGCTCCAAGACCGGTTACTACTACTCTTTTTAATTGCATAAGGTTTATGCCCAGGTTTGAAAGTGATAAATCCGCCTCCGGCCGCAAAAATTGCCTCCGTCAGGCGGATCAAATAATATCGCAAAGAACGGCTGTACCGTTACTTGGCATGCTCTTCCAGATATGCCACTGCCTGACCAACAGTGGTAATAGTTTCGGCTTGCTCGTCAGGGATAGAGATGTTGAATTCTTTTTCGAACTCCATAATCAGCTCTACGGTGTCTAATGAATCGGCACCCAGATCGTTGGTGAAAGAAGCCTCGTTGGTTACTTCCGCTTCATCTACTCCTAATTTGTCAACAATGATCTTCTTAACTCTTGTTGCAATGTCTGACATTTTGAAAAGTTTTGTTACAGGCGCAAAAATATAATTTTTGACAAATAAGCAAGCTTTTAAGCCACTTTTGTTTTTGCTGTTTATAAATGCCTGCTTTCTGTTGCAATCTGTGCATTTTTTTCCATATCTACTTATCCCGTAAGTCCTTTAAACAAGGGTACTGGTACACTTATTTTCACTGCTCATCACCAATATCAAACAAATACCGGTGATAATGAAACTGCATCGTTCTGAAAAAACAGGCCGGTATGGTAGCCAGTAACAGTAATATAAATAGTGTGGTAGTTTCGGGCACCAGGCAACCTATGCCTGCCAGTACAATCATCAGCCGGGCATATTCCAGGTAAAACACCCATTTTTTCTGTTCCAGAATAGCACCTGTATTTATTAAGGAGATAATAATAAAGGCAGATAATACTACCAGTTGCGAGGCAGGCAGGTATTTTTCCAGTAAACAAATGGCAAATAACAGCACCAGGGTTACACTGGTTTGTATAATAATATACCTGCGCTGCGCTTTATTATTCTTCAGGCTGGGGGGCGATTGGGTTAGCAGCAGCTTTTCCAGTTTATCCCGGTTGGCTGGGTCCAGGTCGTCCGGCCTGCCAAAAATCACTTTCCAGCGTTGCTTTAAGGTGCGTGCCTTTATAAAAGCATACCCTATTTCCAGTATAAAATGAAAATGCTGCCATAAAAAGCTGTGATGGCCCAGCGGTTTGGTAAGCCCGTAGCTGATAGGCGCATCGCCTTCTTTTACAAAAGTGCCAAACAGTTTATCCCATATAATTAATACATCCCCGTAATTTTTATCCAGATACTCCTCATTAGAGGAATGGTGTACGCGGTGGTGAGAGGGGGTTACAAATATATATTCTATCCAACCCAGCTTTCCAATGGTTTGGGTATGGGTGAAAAAAGGATACAGACCATGAATAAGTAAAAACAGGGTAATCATTTCCGGCGGAAACCCTATAAAAGGCAATACCGCCCAGAACAAACTGCGCACCACCGCCTGAAAAATGGTAATACGGGCAGCCACCGTAAAATTAAAATCCTCACTCTGGTGGTGTACCACATGCACCGCCCAGAATACATTTATTTCATGCGCCAGCCGGTGGTACCAGTACCAAACCAGATCGGTAAGTAAAAACAGCAAAATCCAGGTATACCAGTGTGGCCGGATAGAAAAAAGCGCATAATGATCATGAATGTATTTAAACAGGTAAAAAAATAACCCGGTAGTAAACACATCTGTCAGTCTTTCTGCTATACCTACGTTCAGATTTGCAATGCTTTCTGCAAACTGAAAATAGTTTTTACCCGTCCGGCGGCAGTGCCAATACTCCAGCCCTATAAAAAAAAGAAAAAACGGAACAGCAAGCCCGATAAGATTCATTCCCATATTGATTGCTTTAGTCTACCGTAAATGTAGAGTAAAAATTATAAAGCAGAATCCCGAAAATGATGCTTAACTTGAAAATTTAACAGCATAATTACTATGGCTATCAGAATAATCGATCACGGCACGAAAGAGTACCAGCAAATGATTAATCTGCGCTACATGATTCTGCGTAAACCCCTTGGCCTGGAATTTTCACCGGAAGAATTGGAAAAGGAGAAGAATGATATCCTGATCGGCTGTTTCGATGATGACAAAATGGAAGGTTGCTGCATGCTTACAGACAGTGGCAACAAAGTGGTTCGCTTAAGACAAATGGCAGTATTATCAGGCCTGCAGGGCAAAGGCCTGGGTAGGGTACTCATGCAATTTGCAGAGAACATAGCGCGCGACAGAGGGTTTAAAACACTTTCCATGCACGCCCGCAAAACAGCAGCAGGTTTTTATGAAAAGTTGGGCTACCATATTTCGGGGGAGGAATTTGTGGAAGTAACCATCCCCCATTTTATTATGGAAAAAGCTTTGTAAGTACTTTATCAGGCGTATTACTACTTTTTCATGGCAGTAATACGCTTGTTTAACATACCCCGCAGTTCGTGCGTAAACTCCGTACCCATATTGTCTTTGGGAACCAGAAAAAACAGCTTGGTAGAAAAATACAGATGAAAGAAATGTGGACTTTCGAAAAAGCCTGAGAAGTTCTGCCAGTTCCAGTCCACATACCCCTGCGTACTTTCCAGTCTTACCTTATCTTCCAGAAAAAAGATAGTAAACCGGTCTTTAAAAGTAGCATTGCGCTTATAAATAGTGGTAGGCAGTATATACCAGAACGAAAGCATCATAAAAAGCCAGATACAGCTGCCCAGTAAAAACGGTTCCGGGCGTATCTTTTTACTGTAAAACAGCACGGCGGCAATAATAGCAAACACATTTACCAATATCACCATAATCCGTATTTCCGGACGCGACATAAAATGGTAACGTAACCCCTGTATCACTTTCTTTTTATCGTAGCTGAAATTGAATTGCATATTCTCCGGTCAAGGCCGTAAAAGTAACTCTATTTTATAAAAAAGAGGTTGCCTTTTACAGCAACCTCTACAGGTTATATGCATAATTCGTTAGTATTTAACTGCATCCCATGCTATTCCCACAATTCAGGCACTTGTAACAAGTACCACTGCGCACGGTAATATGCCCACAGGTATTACATGCCGGTGCATCGCTCTGCATACTCTTTGCCGCCGCATTTACCGCATCCAGTCCCCCCCCTGCTTTTACCGCTTTCTGCATTTTATGGGGCGTGGCGGCAGGAGTAACATTGGGTGAGCCAGCTGGCGCTACCACCCTTATGCTACTCAGTTCAGGTTTCTCCGCTTCCTCCGGTATATCGTCATGTGGTATATTCATCACCTCTGGCCTGTCCAGCACATGTACCAGATCGGTACGGCCCAGGTATTCATACGCCAGCGCACGGAATACAAAGTCAACCAGCGAGGTAGTGGTTTTAATATTCGGATGGTCTACCATGCCCGATGGTTCAAAACGGGTAAACACAAACTTCTCTACAAACTCCTCCAGCGGCACTCCATACTGTAGCCCCACCGAAATAGCAATAGCAAAACAGTTCATCAGGCTACGCAGCGTAGAGCCTTCTTTTGCCAGGTCTATAAAAATTTCCCCCAGTGTGCCATCATTGTATTCTCCGGTATGCAGAAAAATAGCCTGCCCCCCTACTTTGGCTTTTTGTGTAAAGCCTCTGCGTTTAACAGGCAGCGTTCTTCTCTCTACTATACTGGCCAACTCGCGTTTTAAGCGGGTATCGGGCGATTCCTGTACTCTTTTCTGCACTTCTTCCAGTAATTCCTCTATGGTTAATTTGCCCAGATCCACAATCTGCGCTATTTCAGCGGCAGGCTGTGGCGCTTCCTGCGCCGTCTCTTCCACAGCATCTTTTTTCTTTTTATCGCTCTTGTTGCTTAATGGTTGCGACAGCTTAGAACCATCACGGTACAATGCGTTGGCTTTTAAACCCAGCTTCCAGCTTAGCATATAACAATCGGCTATCTCTTCTACCGATGCTTCATGGGGCAGGTTAATGGTTTTAGAAATAGCACCACTTAAAAACGGCTGGCAGGCAGCCATCATCCGTATATGGCCATGCGCATGAATATACCGCTCTCCTTTTTTACCACACTTATTGGCGCAATCAAACACCGCCAGATGCTCGGGTTTCAGATACGGAGCACCTTCTACCGTCATAGTACCGCATACATAATCATTGGCAGCATCAATCTGCTCTTCTGTAAAGCCCAACGCATCCAGCAAGTCAAAATTCCAGTCGTTATACTGGCTGGCAGTAAAGCCCAGTCTTTCCAGGCATGCTTCACCCAATGTAAAGCGGTTAAAAATAAATCCTATTTCGAACGCGGCTTTAGCAGCCTCATTCAGTTTCTTTATCTCTTCTGCAATCAGCCCCTTCTCACTCAGCGTTTGCGGGTTAATAAATGGCGCGCCTTCAAAGCTGGCAGCGCCAACGGCGTATTTTACAATCGCATCCGTTTCCCGGTCGCTGTAGCCTAAATGTTTCAGTGCAACAGGTACAGACTGATTTATAATTTTAAAGTATCCGCCACCCGATAGCTTCTTAAACTTCACCAGAGCAAAATCCGGCTCTACACCAGTGGTATCACAATCCATTACCAGTCCAATAGTGCCCGTAGGTGCTATTACAGTAGTTTGCGCATTACGGTAACCGTATTGCTCTCCCAAACGCACGGCATCATCCCAGGCACGGGTAGCTGCTTTCAATAGGTAGTCAGGGCAATGCGTTGCTTGTATACCCACCGGCTTTACACTCAAACCTTCATAGGCATCCACCGCATCATAAGCAGCCGCCCGGTGGTTGCGCATTACACGCAGCATATCGGTTTTATTCTCTTCATACTTAGCAAAGGCGCCCAGTATGCCCGCCATTTCAGCGGAGGTTTTGTAGGCTACACCCGTCATAATAGCCGAAACAGCACCTGCTATACCTCGCGCAGCTTCGCTGTCGTAAGGTATACCGCTTACCATAAGCACCGTGCCCAGGTTGGCAAAACCCAACCCCAGGGTACGGTAGTCGTAAGATAACTGTGCCACTTCCCTGGAAGGAAACTGCGCCATCAGTACCGATATTTCCAATACCACTGTCCACAACCGGCAGGTGTATTCAAAGCCCTCTACATCAAACAGGCTTTTCTCCGTATCAAAAAACTTAATCAGATTGGCCGATGCCAGATTACAAGCCGTATTGTCCAGAAACATATATTCCGAACAGGGGTTAGAAGCGTTAATACGTCCTCCCTGCGGGCAGGTGTGCCATTCATTAATAGTGGTATCATATTGCGTACCGGGGTCGGCACAACGCCACGCGGCATAGGAAATCTGGTTCCATACTTCGCGGGCCGGCACCTTTTTCATTACCCGCCCATCCATACGCGCTTTCAATTCCCAGTCACCATCCTCTTCCAGCACCTGAAAAAACGAATTGGGAATACGGATAGAATTATTTGAATTCTGGCCGGCTACGGTAAGGTAAGCCTCCCCTTCATAACTATTATCATAACCAGCAGCTACCAGGGCCGCCACTTTTTTCTCTTCCTCTACTTTCCAGTTAATAAATTCCAGTATTTCGGGGTGGTCCAGATCCAGACAAACCATTTTAGCCGCCCGGCGGGTAGTACCACCACTTTTAATAGCCCCCGCAGCCCGGTCGCCTATTTTTAAAAACGACATCAGCCCCGAGGATGTGCCACCACCGCTCAATTTTTCACCCGATCCGCGAATGGCCGAGTAGTTGGTACCCACCCCGGAACCATATTTAAATATGCGCGCCTCCCGCACCCACAAATCCATAATACCGCCTTCGTTAACCAGATCATCGTTAACAGATAATATAAAGCAGGCATGCGGTTGAGGCCGCTCATATGCATTGGAAGACTTTTTTAGTTCGCCATCGGCAGGGTCTACATAGTAATGGCCCTGTGGCTTTCCGGTAATACCGTAGCTTTCATGCAGTCCGGTGTTAAACCACTGCGGACTATTGGGCACACAGGCCTGGTTTAATATACTATATACCAGTTCGTCGTAAAACACCTGTGCATCGGCAGCAGTAGCAAAATACCCATAGCGCTCGCCCCATACCTTCCAGCAGTTGGCCATACGGTGTGCCACTTGCTTTACGCTGGTTTCCCGCCCCATGGTGCCATCCGGCTGCGGCACCCCCGCCTTTCTAAAATATTTCTGCGCCAGTATATCCGTAGCAATCTGGCTCCACTGCTTCGGCACCTCCACATTGGTCATTTCAAACACTATTTCACCACTGGGGTTACGGATAACACTGGTACGGTAATCATAATCGAATAAATCAAACGGACTAACGCCGTTGCGGGTAAAGCGCCTGGTGAAAGAAAGGCCTTTCTGCGCCTGCTGTTTTGCCATAGTCTCCACTTTGTAAGGTTAGAAATCGGATTAGTTTGCTGTTTTTCCAGAGTCCGGGGCGGGGAATACGAATTTAACTTTCTCCACCGGTTTTCCACGGCTACAGATATTAACAGCATGTGAATAAGCCCGCCCGTCGTTTATTGTGTAAAACGGCACCACATTTGACTTATTTTTGCATTCCCCCCGCTGGTTTTTACCGTATATTAAACACGAAAACAGTGCTTTTGTGCGGAAAAGGAGGCTTGTCTGTATTACAGCTGCTAAATAATTAGTTGGTTGAGTTTCAGAGATTTTTCCTTTTTTTGCAGGGAGCACCTATACCAAATGGCATGAAGCATACGCTGTACGATCAATTCGCAGAAAGAAAAAAACTGGGCCGGAAATCATTCACGGTGCTGATTGATCCCGACAAAGTGGATACACCAAAACTGGATAAGCTGGTTAACCTTTCCGTTAATGCAGGTGTTGACTATTTCTTCCTTGGCGGCAGTCTTGTTATTAATAATAACCTGGATGAATGCATCCAGCAGATTAAGCAAAACTGTGATATCCCCGTTATCCTGTTTCCAGGCTCGCCCTCGCAGGTTAGCAAATATGCAGATGCCTTATTGTACCTCTCTTTAATATCAGGCCGCAATCCGGAATTGCTGATTGGCCAGCATGTAATCAGCGCTCCTTTTGTAAAAAAGAGTGGGCTGGAAATTATGTCCACAGGTTATATGGTTATTGATGGCGGCGCTCCCACCACTGTATCCTATATTTCCAATGCCACTCCCATACCTTCCGATAAAAGTGAAATAGCCATGTGTACAGCTATGGCCGGCGAAATGCTGGGCATGAAGCTGATTTATATGGATGCAGGAAGTGGTGCTAAACGCCCCATCTCCGAAGCTATGATTGAAAATGTATCCCGCTACATTGAATCTCCGCTTATTATAGGTGGCGGTATTGTAACCCCGGAAAAAGCATATCTCAACTGTAAGGCAGGCGCAGATGTAATTGTGGTGGGCAATGCTATTGAAAAAGATACTTCCCTTATTAAAGAAATGAGCGATGCTGTACACCAGTTGTCTACCGCCGGCTCTGTTAGCTGATATATAAGTTTAAGGCTGTTTTCTGCATAAAAAAACCGGAAGAGTAGAAACAATTCCGGGTATATTCATGAGAAAACTAAACCAGTTTAGCATTATTTTATACTACCTGCCTGCACGTGTTTTACACAATGCAGGCAGTTTTTTTATTTAATAAAATAAGGATAGTTATTATAATCAGAAAATGGCAGCATCCGTGGCCAGCACCATCATCAGCAGTACGTAATTGTTACGTTTATCGCTGAAATGTTTGTATGGGTAGTCTGGTTGCAGATATTTGGATTTCACTACAAAAGTACGGTTATGTTCCCATTTCTGTTACAGCTTTCTGTAATGCTATTTTAATTCAGCCGTATTTACACGCGAAGGCGTATCTGCTCCTTTGATAATACTGGTTGAACTGATAGCTATTGCCTTTATAATCTCCGTCATATTTTTAATGTCCAGTGTGCTTACCTCATCACTTAGCTGATGATAGTTCGCCTCTGAATCCATTTTAGAAGTAGAGATAGTATGCGCCGGTACACCTAAACGGGCCAGTGTAGCGTTGTCAGAACGGTAAAACAGTTGCTGATCCGTATAAGGGTCCGGATGGAAAGTAAAGCCCGAACCTTTCAGGTTTTTCTCCAGTATTTTACCCATATCTGTTTTTTCATAGCCGGTAATATAAGCGGAATTTTTACCCCACTTAGACTCTGTTCCTATCATTTCAATATTGAACATAGCCATTACTTTAGCCGGATTAAACTGACGGGAGAAATACTGAGAGCCAAAACCACCAATTTCTTCAGCCGTAAAAGCTGCAAAAACAATGGTACGCTCATTTGTTTTTAACTCCTTAAAATATTTAGCCAGCATAATTACCGCTGTAGTTCCGGCAGCATCATCATTGGCGCCGTTGTAAATAGAATCGCCCTTTTCTGGTTTGTCTGCGATACCCAAATGATCGTAGTGACCAGAGAAAATTACATACTCATCCTTTTTACTTTTTCCGGGCAGTATTCCTACCACATTCTGAGCCTGTTGCTCATCAATTTCCTGCACTACTTCCAGCAGGTAAGCGGCAGGTGCTTCATCAGCCAGTACAAATAATACATCCGGTGCATTAGCAAACAACTGCTTTTTAAAGTAGTTAAGTCGTTTGAACATTTTAGCAAAGCTGTTGTCTACAAATACAACCTGGTTTTTACCAGCCTGCAGGTAAGCCATGGCTTTATCAAAAAAGTTCTCACCCCCCTTAATGTATTCAATGGTATAGCCTGTTTTTTCATCTACCTGCAACATTCTTTTAGGCGTGATAGCTATAAAACGGTCCGCTTCCAGCTTTTTGCCACCCAGTACAATATTGCTGCTTCTTACTTTGGTTTCTACCAGTACAAACTTTTGTAAAAAGCCGCTGGTACCCTCCAGTGGCTCCAGGCCTGCTCTTTTAAACTCGTCTGCAATAAACAGTGCAGCCCTTTCATTGCCGGGCGTTCCTGTTTTACGTCCCTGCATGGCATCGGCAGCCAGAATATTTTCTATACGCAGTGCTTCCTGGCTGTTGATAACGGCATCAATTTTCTGCGAAAACGAAAACAGAGAACCGGCAATAAATGCCAGTACAATCATCAGTTGCTTCATGGTTCTTATATTGTTGCTGTGGTTATAAACTCATCATTTCTTTAAACTTCACCGTTTGCCTGCGGCTTACCTCAATCTTCTCTCCTCCTTTCAGCTCCAGCAACAGCCCGCCGTTAAAATAAGGCTCAATACGCTCAATCCAGCGCAGGTTAATAATGTGCTTGCGGTTGGCACGGAAAAAAGTACGCTCATCCAACCTTTCTTCCAGTGCGTTAAGCGATTTTAATATTAAAGGTTTGTTGGTGCCAAAAAACACCTTAGCATAGTTGCCTACACTTTCAAATAAACGAATCTCACCCAGTTTTACAAACCAGCAACGCTCGCCATCTTTTACAAACACCTGGTCTTCGTCGGTAAGCGGGCCTCTGTTTACAATACTGCCCTCCTCTGATTTTTCTTTATACAGTTCGTCCTGCAGTTTACAAATGGCATCTGCCAGCCGCTTGGGCTCTACCGGCTTTAGCAGGTAATCCAGCGCATTCACTTCAAAAGCTTTCAACGCATACTCGTCGTAAGCGGTAGTAAAAATAACACGGGGCGCTTTTTCCAGGTCGGCCAGCATATCAAAACCTGTTTTACCAGGCATCTGTATATCCAGAAAAATAAGATCCGGGTTCTGCGCTTCAATCTTCTCAATTCCTTCATCTGCATTGGAAGCTTCATCAATAATTTCTACGGCAGCGTGCTCCTGTAACAGTTTTCTCAGTTCATTTCGTGCAAGACGTTCATCGTCTACAATAATCGCTTTAATAGACATACCTTATTGTTTGCGTACATTCAGTGTTTATAACATATGCACCGGGAATATAATCTTGGCTTCCACAGTGTTTTCGTCAATATCCTTAATTTCAAAAGAGGCTTTTGAGCCAAAAAGCAACCGCAGCCGGTTGTTGGTACTCGCAAGCCCAAACCCATCACCATTACCTGCGCCACCGCTGCCATTGAGCTTACCGGTATTTTGCACAATCAGCTCATGATGGTCGGCCCGGAAGTCTGAAATAATCCGTATCAACCCGCCATTTACCTGCTTGCTTACACCATGCTTAATGGCATTTTCTACCAGCGTCTGCAGCATCATAGGCGGCACAGGCTGGTCCAGCGTATCCTCATCAATATCATACTCCACCCGCAGCCGGTCTTCAAAACGTATATGCTCCAGCGCCAGATAATCCTTTACAATATTCAACTCCCGCTCCAGCGGTGTAGTCTCTTGTTTCTCTGCCTGCATACTACTGCGCAGCAGGTTACTCAACTCTGTAATAGCGGTACGGGCCCTGGCAGGATTTTCATCCACCAAAGCGCGGATGCTGTTCAGGGCATTGAATATAAAATGGGGATTGATATGCGCCTTAATCGTTTTTAACTGCAGTTCTTTCACCAGACTTTCCAGCCGCATTTTGTCCAGCTTCTCTGTCCTGTTTTTAACTATGTAATGATACGTAAAATAGATGAGGTTCCATATCAGCAAAAACAGGAAAGTACCATACGTAGCCCGCAGTACCTTATTGGCCGTGGTATAGCCTTTAACCGTTTCCGGCTCTGCCCGCAGCCATTCCTCCAGCGTAATACTTACAAAAGCATATACAAAGGCAAAAACAAGGGCCGTAAATATCAGATACACAATCTGGCGCGATAAATTCAGGCGTAACAACCCCAGTGCTTTAATCAGGGTACGCATTAAGTGCGTGACAACCAGTCCGGTAAGTGCATCGCACAGCAGCATTTCAAAAAAAAGAGGCTGGGGTTTTACCCGTATAGTGAAGTAAAAAAAACTGTACACGATGCAGTAAGCACTCCATCCCGCCACCTGACACAACCAATAGGGTGATATGTTATTCCTCATGAGGGTTAAAATTAAAAAAATCAGAGGCCGGAAATCCCTAAAATATGACCAGAGGCCCAAACAAAGGGCGGTTGGTACAGAACCTCCTGAAAAACATTACTTTTACAAAATAAATCGGCGTTCATGAATATTACACCCGGACCATTGCTGCAAAACATTGATAGTCCAGCTGACCTAAAAAAGCTTAACAGAGAACAGTTACACCAGGTATGCGATGAATTACGTCAGTATATTATCGACGTAGTAAGCGTATACGGGGGGCATTTTGCTGCCAGCCTTGGAGTGGTAGAACTGAGTGTGGCTTTACATTATGCATACAATACACCGTATGATCAACTGGTATGGGACGTGGGTCACCAGGCATACGGTCATAAAATATTAACCGGCCGCCGGGATGCTTTCCCTACAAACCGTAAATACAACGGCTTAAGCGGCTTTCCCAAACGTACTGAGAGCGAGTACGATACGTTTGGCGTGGGACACTCATCCACTTCTATTTCCGCTGCACTGGGTATGGCTATTGCCGCCAAGTATAAAGGCGAAGACCGTAAATCGGTAGCTGTAATAGGCGATGGTTCTATGACGGCCGGTATGGCCTTCGAAGCCATGAACCATGCGGGTGTGTCCGATGCGGACATGCTGATTATTCTGAACGATAACTGCATGAGTATTGACCCCAACGTGGGTGCATTGAAAGAATATCTTACAGACATCAGTACTTCCCATACGTACAACAAGTTCCGGGATGATGTATGGAATATTTTAGGTAAACTGCCTATTGGCAAAACCTTCAGCCGCGATATGGCCAGCAAACTGGAAGCGGGCGTAAAAGGCATGGTTAACCGCAGCAGCAACCTGTTTGAAGCGTTAAACCTGCGCTATTTCGGGCCTATTGACGGGCATAACATTACCAAGCTGGTAGATACGCTGAAAGATCTGCGTCAGATACCCGGCCCAAAAATTCTGCACATAGTTACCGTAAAAGGGAAAGGCTATGCACTGGCAGAAAAGGACCAGACCAAATGGCATGCACCGGGATTATTTGATAAGGTTACCGGCGAAATTTACAAGAAAGCATTTACTGCTCCCCAGCCACCCAAATACCAGGATGTATTCGGGCATACTATGATTGAGCTGGCGGAAATGAACGATAAGGTAATGGGTGTAACACCTGCTATGCCCAGTGGCAGTTCTCTCAAATTTATGATGGAGAAAATGCCCAGCCGTGCTTTTGATGTAGGCATATGCGAGCAACATGCTGCAACCGTAAGTGCCGGCCTTGCCACACAGGGCATGCGCGTGTTCTGTAACATCTATTCCTCTTTTATGCAACGCGCCTACGACCAGGTAGTGCATGATATTGCTATACAAAAACTGCCGGTTGTATTGTGTCTTGACCGTGCCGGCCTGGTAGGCGAAGATGGGCCTACCCACCACGGGGCTTATGACATAGCTTATTTCCGTTGTATTCCTAATATGGTTATCAGCGCCCCTATGAACGAGCAGGAGCTGCGTAACCTGATGTATACCGCCCAGTTGGAAAGCACCGGCCACCCGGTAGTAATCCGCTATCCACGTGGCGAAGGGGTTATGCCTGAATGGCGCACACCTTTCGAAGCTATTACCATAGGTAAAGGACGTAAACTGAAAGATGGTAAGGATGTGGCTATTCTCAGCTTTGGCCACCCCGGCAATTTTGCTACTACCGCAATACGCGAACTGCGTACCGAAGGCATTGATCCGGCACATTACGATATGCGTTTTGTAAAGCCGATTGATGAAGAACTGCTGCACGAGGTATTTACCAAATACAAGCACGTTATTACTGTAGAAGATGGTACTATCGTAGGCGGCTTTGGCAGCGCGGTACTGGAGTTTATGGCGCGTAACCGCTACCAGAGCACCGTAACCATGCTGGGCATACCTGACCGCATTGTAGAACATGGCACACTAAAAGAGCTGTACCGCGAATGTGAATACGATGCTCAGGCCATAGCAGAAGCAGTAAGAAGCGCCGTTAAATCCGCTGGTTTTACTCCCTCTGCTACACAGGTAAATGAATCAGGAGAATTAACCATTGCAGGTTAACTTCTGTAAATAATAGTCAGTTTTCATTAGTTAAAAGGGTTGCCATCTTTATTTAAAAGGTGGCAACTCTTTTTTCCAGACAGGCCTGATGTTATAGTTATACATGTAAACATCATCCCAATACAACTATCTTCCTTACAAAATCACCTTCCGGCAAATACCCGCTCTGCACAAACGATTTTTAGTTAACGTAATGCGATTTTTGTCTACTTATTTTTCATTGGTGTGTACACATCAGCTGGTGCTGTGTACAGTCTTTTCACTTTTGTGTACACACCATTGTTGAACCATTGCCTTCGAATCACTTTAAAATACCTTCCGCTTGTTATAAAGCCATATACACGCAAAAAGCCCGCTAAGCATGTGCAAAGCGGGCTTTTGTATTTGTAAGGATAGTAAGCGGAATTAATTCAGGCTGGGGCCGTGGTTCAATGCCGATACGGGGCCAGAACCGGAAGGGCCCGCAAACAAACCACCCAGGTCTTCAGGGCGTTCGTTGTTCCATTCCAGAATAAAGTTGTTTTTGCCTTCACCCACCATAATCTGCATATAGTTCAACTGCACCAGTTCCAGTACTGATAAAAACAGGAATAGAGCATGCACCTTATCTTCACAGATTTCGAAAATTTTATCAAAATTAACGGTCTTCTCTTTTTTTACCAGGCCCAGCATGTGCGAGCGGGAATTGTCCATAGTATAGTTATACTTTACTACAGTGTGTACCGGCTTGTTAGCTTTAGCCTGCGAACGCATCATCACCTTCTCGTAGGTCTTCATAAGCTTATACAGGGTTACGGTTTGTATTTCCGTACCTTCTGAAGCTTCTTCACCTATAGAGGCTATCTCTTTCTGAAGGTTGCCACGTTTCACCATCAGCATACGCATCGCTTCCAGTTCCACCATTTCCGCAGCTGCCTGCTTAAAGCGCTTGTATTCGAGAATTTTGTCCACCAGTTCCTGGCGCGGATCAATCTCATTACCCTGTGCATCTATCTCTTTACGTGGTAACAGCATCTTGGCCTTAATACGCATCAGTGTAGATACAAACAGGATAAACTCACTGCTCAGTTCAATGTTCAATTTCTCCTGATCATGAATATAGGCCAGAAAATCCTTTATAATACCGGTAATAGGAATGTTATAGATATCCAGCTCGTCACGCTCAATAAAGAACAGCAGCAGGTCAAACGGACCTTCAAACTGTGGTAGCTTAATCTGGTAATTTACTGCTGTTTGCACTGTTCCCTCCTTTTACTTTGATTAACAACGAGCGGTTAATCAGTCAATTAACCAAGGTGTATCAATGCAAATGTATGTGAGCAGCTAACCTGATCCAATTCAAGTAAGTCACACGAAACTCACATATGGATAACATCTGGATAACTTTGTGAATAACTCCTATTTCTTCAGTTCATCCCTTATTTCCATCAGCAGTTTTTCAGTAGCGGTAGGTGCCGGAGGCGCTGCTGGCTTGGCTTCTTCTTTTGCTTTCAGGCTGTTGATTGCTTTTACCATCAGAAAAATGATAAAGGCCAGCAGAATAAAGTTAATCAGCACTGTTAAAAAGTTTCCGTAAGCGAATATGGAGGTGTCCGGTATTTTACGGGCATCTTCCAGGCTTGTGCCATCAGGAACTGCCCCTCTCAATACCACATACAGCTTACTAAAATCGGGCTTTCCAATAATAGCAGCTACAATGGGCATAATAAGGTCGTTCACCACGCTGTCCACAATTTTACCAAAGGCAGCACCAATAATAACACCCACTGCCAGGTCAACCACGTTGCCTTTCATGGCAAACTGCTTAAACTCTTTTCCAAAACTCATACGGTTACATTTTTTAGGTTATAAATACGGATTATAAAACTACTTCTTCAATCCCGGATAACGCATCTTCAGCCCGGAAAGCACTTCGTACAGCTTTTGGGCCACAATAAACTCCTTGTACCAGTTCTGATCGGCCGGTACAATGGTCCAGGGCACCTTATTGCACTCTTCAAAGCAATCTTCATACATCTTCCGGTATTCCGGCCAAAACTTCGCTTCCTTTAAATCGCCTTCATTGTATTTCCATTGCTTGGCAGGGTTATCCAGTCGCTCCTGTAATCGCTCTGCCTGCTCTTTCTCCGATATATGCAGGTAAAACTTCAATATAACAGTATCATTATGCTCCGTCAGCAGCCATTCAAAATCATTAATCGCACGCATTCTTTTCACTGCCGTGTCTTTATCGCAAAGGTTGTGCACCCTTGTTATCAGAATGTCTTCATAGTGCGAGCGGTTAAACAGCTGAATCATACCTCTGGCCGGCGCCTGCTTGTGCACACGCCACAAAAAATCATGCCCCAGCTCTTCTGCCGTAGGCACTTTAAAAGAATGTACGGTTACGCCCTGCGGGTTCATTTTGCCAAATACATTGCGTATAAGGCCGTCCTTACCGCTGGCATCCATACCTTGTAAAATAACCAGTATGGAATGCTTACCCTCTGCATACAGCAGATTTTGCAACTCATTCAGTTTGGCTACAATGGTGGCGGTTTCTTCTTTTACTATTTCTTTTTTCAGGTGCTCCGGTGCGCGGGTGCTAATTTCTTCCAGTTTAATTCGGGCCATATACAAAGGTTTAACGGGCTAAAAATAAATATCCCGGTTATAAACATAACCGGGATATTTATAAATTGTTGTGTTGGCGGTTATATTGCCATCATATCCTTTTCCTTCTGTGCCAGATGTTTATCTACCAGCACAATGTGGCGGTCAGTAAGGTCCTGAATGGTTTTCTCTGCATCTTTGGCAGTGTCTTCGCTCAAACCATCTTTCTGTAATTTCTTAATCCCTTCAATGGCATCGCGGCGGATATTGCGGATAGCCACTTTAGAAGCTTCCCCTTCACCACTGGCTCTTTTAACCAGTTCACGTCTTCTTTCTTCTGTTAACGGAGGCAAAAACAGCCTTATCTGAATACCATCATTCTGTGGAGTGATGCCGATGTTCGCCATCATAATCGCTCTTTCAATGGGAGCCAGCTGATTCTTTTCCCAAGGCTGAATGCTGATAGTACGCGCGTCCAGTACTGTAACGTTAGCAACCTGACTGATGGGCGTAGGCGATCCGTAATATTCGATAGTGATGCCATCAAGCATAGCTGGACTGGCCTTACCCGCCCTGATCTTAGATAGTTCCGCTTCAAGGTGATTGATTGCCTTTTGCATGGTCGATTCTGCATCGTCCAATATCAGATCCAGTTCTTCTGACATATATCATTCATTTTAATGGCGGCAAAGCTAATAAATCCCGCTAAAAAAGCAGCCCAAAATTCGCAGATCAGTGCAGGTGAAATGGGCTTTTTTAGGTAGGTTTGTCAAAATTTGATTTTATCATGGCTAACGTTCAAGAGCTGGAAAAAATTGCTTCCCAGGTTAGAAGGGATATTGTACGAATGGTTCATGCTGTACAGAGCGGCCACCCCGGCGGTTCTCTGGGTTGTACCGACTTTTTAACTGCCCTGTACTTCAAGGTAATGGAGCACGATCCTAAGTTTAACATGGATGGTACTAATGAAGATATTTTCTTTTTATCAAACGGACATATTTCACCTGTATTCTATTCTGTTTTAGCCCGTTCCGGCTATTTCGATGTGAAAGAACTGGCTACTTTCCGTAAACTCAATTCCCGTTTACAAGGTCACCCCACTACGCACGAGCACCTGCCAGGTGTACGCGTAGCCAGCGGCTCTCTGGGTCAGGGTATGAGCGTTGCCATCGGCGCGGCACTGGCTAAAAAAATCAACGGCGATTCTCATCTGGTATATTCCCTGCATGGCGATGGTGAACTGGACGAAGGCCAGAACTGGGAAGCGATTATGTTTGCCGGTTCTAAAAGAGTAGACAATCTGATTGCTACTGTTGACTACAACGGCCAGCAGATCGATGGCCCTACTGAAAAAGTAATGAGCCTGGGTAACCTGCACGCTAAATTTGAAGCATTCGGCTGGATAGTACTGGATGTGGAAGGCAACAATATGGCCGACCTGTTACGCGGTCTGGACGAAGCCAAAGCACTTACCGGAAATGGCAAACCTGTTTGTTTGCTGATGAAGACTTCTATGGGTAAAGGTGTAGACTTTATGGAAGGCAGCCACGAATGGCACGGCATTGCTCCTAACGACGAGCAGCTGGCCAAAGCACTGGCACAGTTACCAGAAACACTGGGCGATTATTAATTGCAACTAAGTTTACTTGTGATAAGGAAGGGCGGCTTAACAGGTCGCCCTTCTTCATTTTTCTTCCAACGGCTCTTGTTTTTTACTGCCTGCAGGCTTTGCAGCAGCAACACTACGGGTATGTTTAGTAGGGATTTGAGTACCTTGGGGCATTCTAAATTCTTAAACCCTTGTGATGAAGAAAAAAAGCTTTACACTCCGCAGTTGTCTTTTAACTGCAGTTACATCAGGTATTACGGGAATAGCTGTTGCCCAAAATACTTTTCCCACTACAGGCGCAGTGGGCATAGGCACTAACACTCCTGCCGGAAAACTTCATATTGTAGATGCAGCAACGCCGCCAACAGGCAATACGGTGGTTATTGGCGCCACCTCGGGTGCTAACCTTCGCATGGGAAACGATGTCGGTTACAGCTGGATTCAGGCACACGGCAGCTTGCCACTTTATATCAATGATCTTGGTAACCATCTCATTCTTAATAGAACTGCCGGCTTTGTTGGTATTGGAACTGCCGGGCCCGTTGCGAAACTTCATGTGTTTACAAACACCAACAACTATGCGGCTACTTTTGGAAATGATGCAGCATCGAATTTGAGAATTGCAGGCACAGCAGGCACTTCGCTTAATTATGCCCTGCTCCAATCTTTTAATGGTTCTGTAGCCGGCAACAATATCATATTACAGCGTGATGGAGGCAATGTGGGTATTGCACAGGCAGCGCCGGCTTATAAGCTCGATGTAAACGGAACCGTCAGTGCTACCAATATGGTAGTAGCCTACGCCCCGGAACCTGCTACTTACAATCTGCTTATAACCCCTTTTGTAATGAGCCCTAACCATGTGGGATACCGGTTTATAACAAAAACATATGGTGGCGCTAATGCAACTTCACTAACAATAGACGATGCCGGCAATGTGGGTATTGGCACTTTGGCTCCGCAAAGTAAACTGGCAGTAAATGGTATCATTACCGCTCAAAAACTTAAGGTTACCAATGTAGGCTGGGCAGATTATGTATTCGACTCCTCTTATCGCCTGCAACCATTACACGAGGTAGAACAATATATACAACAAAACAAACATCTGCCAGATGTACCTACTGCCGCCGTTGTGGCTAAAGAAGGGGCTGATATAGGAGATAATCAGGCTCTTCTACTGAAAAAGATAGAAGAACTTACCCTCTATATTATACAGCAAGAGAAACGGATAAAGCAGCTGGAGGAAAAACGGAAATAGATTCAAGCCATTCTTTTCTTTGTTCAACACTTGTAGGTATTCGCTACATTTATACAAAAGCCCCGGAAAACCGGGGCCTTTTATTACAGGATACAAAATCAGGCTTCCATACCTGTAATTCGCAAAATGCAAAGTCAGCGATCAGCAACGGACAGGTTTAGGGTTGATTTATGGTTCACGAGTTCCTGTATGTATAAAGAATATAAGTGCACTGGCATGCGGGCCTGTAAAAAGCGCCACTCCACTTTATTACAGGTATCCCTGAATTCATTAAATGATTTTACAAAAGTGTTGGCAACAGCTGTTTTTACAGCAACATTTCCGCGGGTATAAATCTTATCAGCCACCTTCATACATTTTTGTATAGCCGGCAGGTCATGCAGCATACACATCCGCTGGGTATATTCAGCCAGCACCAACAAAGCATTGTCTGCGCTTCCCCAGGTTATCCGGTTAATAATGGCATCTCTTACCTCTGGTAGCTTATAGGCTATTAATGCTGGTACTTCATACTGGTTCATAGTGTCAGGTTTAAGTTATTCATTGATGCTTCTGATAGCCAAAGCGTATGCCTGCCAGCCGCCAGCAACAGCAGCATACGCTCAAAGCCTTTCCCTACAGGCATTTCACAACAAACGCATCAAAAGCACATTCATAAACCCTACAAAAAAGCCTCTCAAAACGAGAGGCTTTTTTCAAAATGAAATCCGTTTATTCAACAGTTAGCTTTTCAGGCTCTGTAGTTGTAGTGCCGCTTTACGGGCGGGTAGCCAGGAAGCGGTAATTGTTACCAGCAACACCGTGCAGGTAACCAGTAAAAAATCCCAGCCACTCATGGCCACCGGATAATAGTCTATTATAAAAGTATTCCCTTCCAGCTTTACCAGCTTAAAATGCAACTGCAAAAAGCAGATGATATAAGCCAGCAGCATACCTATGCCACCGCCTATGGCAGACAACACTAAGCCTTCCGATAAAAAGATGCGCTGAATCAGATTGTCATTAGCGCCCAGTGCTTTCAGCAATCCAATGTCTTTCTGCTTTTCCATTACCAGCATGGTTAATGCACCAATCATGTTAAAAGCAGCCACCAGCAGTATCAGTGATAAAATACCATAAATCACCCATTTCTCCACCTGCATTACCGTAAACAGGCTTTGATTCTGCTCCAGCCGGGTACGCACCGTAAACTTATCTCCCAGAGCACGCTGCAAACTCTTCTTTACTTTTTGCAACTGATCCGGGTTGGCTACTGCCATCTCTATTGAAGTGTATTCATTCGGCTTCAGATCCAGCATGTATTGCAGAAAGGGCAGATTGGTAAACGCATACTTATTATCAAACTCCTGCTGCACCATAAAAGCCCCGCTGATATCTACGTTAAACGATCGCATACCACCATCGGCAGAAAAGCTTTTCGCACCGCGGTCCGGCAAATACAAGGTAAGCGGCAAGCCTCTGTTTTCAGGATCAGCTACTACTGCGTTTTCAATGCCCGTTCCGGCCAGCAGCAAAGGCTGGTCGGTAGTTCCCAGATCGTAAATACCCCGTTTAATATGTGCGGTTAACCGGTTGGTACGTGCATAGTTCTCATCCACGCCTTTCAGGCTCACAATGGTTTGGTAGTCGCCATTGAGCAGCATGGCTTTTTCTTCCACCACGTAGCTCAGCTGACTAATACCCTGTGTTTGCTGAATAGTTTGTTGCGTGGCTTTGTCCAGCACAAAAAACTTTCCTTTGGCAGGGGCTATCTTTATATCAGAATAAAAATCGGTATACAAGTCTCGCACCAGCCCTTCAAAGCCATTAAACACACTCAGCACCACAATCAGGGCAGTAGTGCCTACAGCAATGGCCAGCACACTAATCCATGCTATAATATTAATAGCATTGGTACTTTTTTTTGATTTGAAATAGCGCCAGGCAAATAATAGTTCCAAGTGCGGGTTGCTTTATCAATTATGCTTTTTCCTCATTTGCACCGGCTTCTCCTTTCCGCTGTGCATCTTCCTCGTTCAGTTTCTGAAACAGATCTTCCATTTTAAATACATGCTCCAGCGTATCATCCAGATAAAAGTGTAATACCGGCATACGGCGTAACTGATGCTTCACACGGTCGCTCAATTCTTTTTTAATTTCCCAGCTGCGGTCATCAATCTTCTTCATGGCCGCCTCAATATCCTTCACCTGAAAAAAGCTGATATAAATACGGGCTTCCAGCAGGTCGGGCGTCACTTTTACCGATGAAATGGATACCATTCCACCATTCATCATATTAAAACCCAGCCTTCTGAAAATATCATTCATTTCCTCCTGTAAAACACCGGCCACCTGCCGCTGACGTTTGCCTTCCTCCATAATCTAACGTTTAATTGGCTGTAAAAGTAGTTACTTTGCCGTTTATTGAAGATATGAAACGATTTGAAAGAATCTTTAAATACATAGGAGCCTATAAAGGCAAGCTGGTTACCTATGTTATTTGTACGTTACTCGGTACTTTGTTCGGCGTGTTCTCACTGGCAATGCTCTCGCCCTTTATGTCGCTCATTTTTGGTGGCGCTTCTCCTGTTTCTGCTGAAACCATCAAAACAAATGCCATCGGCGGCTTTCTGTCTGACTTCCTGAACGATCTCATTCTGAAAGACGGAAAAATTGCTGCGCTGGCTGTTATCTGTGTATTCATTGTAGTTACCACCCTGCTTAAAAACCTGTTCATTTACCTTTCCAACTATATCTCCGCTCCTATACGCAGCGCAGTAACCACCCGTTTCAGAAACGACCTGTACGAAAAAATACTGGTATTACCCGTGGGTTATTTTACAGAAAAGAAAAAGGGCGATATCATTTCCCGCATGACCAATGATGTAGGCGAAATTGAAGGCTCTATTGTAAGTACACTGGAAGGTTTAATTAAAGATCCACTGACCATTCTTACCAATCTGGCTTATATGGTTTACCTGAGCCCGATGTTGTCGCTGTTTTTATTGGTACTGCTGCCAGCCACTGCTTTTGTAATAGGCCGTATCAGTCGTACGTTAAAGCGCCAATCACATGAGTCATCCGAAAAGCTGGGCACAGCCTTGTCTATTATGGATGAAACACTGGGCGGCATCCGCGTAATCAAAGCTTTCCTGGCTGAAAAAGTATTGCAAAACCGCTTTGAGCAGGTAAACCACGAATTGTTTACCCTGCGTAATAAAATGAATGCCCGCCGCGATCTGGCTTCTCCGCTTACAGAGCTGATGGGCGTACTGGTGTTAAGCATTATCCTGTACTTTGGCGGTATGCTGGCCATTAAATATGGTACACTGCCTGCGGGTGACCTGATGGCGTATATTGCCCTGTTTGCCATAATTATTAACCCCGCCAAAAACCTGTCTACCGCTTTCTTTAACGTACAGCGCGGGGCAGCGGCTATTGACCGGGTAGAAGAATTACTGAAAGCACCGGTTACCGTGGAAGACAGCGGCATCCGCCAGCTGGAGTTTACACAGGGCATCGAATTCAGAAACGTTTCTTTCTCTTATGGCGAACATACCATTTTAAAGAATATCAACTTATCTATCCCCAAAGGCAAAACAGTAGCGCTGGTAGGCAGCAGCGGTGCCGGTAAAAGCACCCTGGCCGATCTCATTCCTCGTTTTCACGATGCCACATCAGGAGAAATACTGGTAGATGGCGTAAACATCCGCGATTACTCGCTGCATCAGTTACGTTCACAAATCAGTATTGTAACGCAGGAACCTATTCTGTTTAACGATACTATTGCCCACAACATTGCTCTGGGCCTTCCGGAAGCACCACGTGCAGAAATTGAGCAGGCAGCCAAAGTAGCTAATGCTTTTAATTTTGTGGCAAGTAAAGAAGAAGGTTTTGATACCAATATAGGCGACAGGGGCAGCAAACTCAGCGGTGGCGAACGTCAGCGGGTAACCATTGCCAGAGCCGTATTGAAAAACCCGCCGATATTAATTCTGGATGAAGCCACTTCTTCACTGGACACCGAAAGTGAAAGACTGGTGCAGGATGCCATAAACAACATGATGCAGAACAGAACTTCTGTAGTTATTGCCCACAGGCTCAGCACCATCCGCCATGCAGATGAGATTATTGTGTTACAGAAAGGTGAAATAGCAGAGCGCGGTACACACGAAGCGTTACTGGCGCAAAAAGGAATCTACCACAGATTGGTAGAGCTGCAGGAAGTAAAATAAAAAATCGGGAAATGGCAGTTATTATACAATTTGTCATTTCCCGATTTTGAATATCGCTGCTTAAGAAACTACTGATCAGTTGATGGCTTTACCAAACCCAGCTTAGCTTCCAGGCTCAGTGTAGCATGCGGTACTGCACGTAAACGGGCCTTATCAATCAGCTTACCGGTTACGCGGCAAATACCATATGTTTTATTTTCAATACGAATCAGTGCCTTCTCCAGGTGATCAATATAAGTAATCTGGCGGCTGGCCATCTGGCTCAGTTGCTCGCGTTCCATACTCATACTTCCATCTTCCATGGTCATGTAACGGTTTTCAGTTTCGTCACCTCCCATTTCGTCCTTACGGGTAATCAAACCTTGCAGGTAGGCCAGTTCTTGTTTTGCAGCGTCGAGTTTTTTATTTATCAGATCTCTGAATTCTTTCAGGTCTGAATCACTATATCTTACCAATGGTTCGTTCGATTTAAAGTTATTGTCTCTTTGTTCTAATGGTCTGTACTCCGGTTGATAGGGTACACTTGTTTTTACAGAGATTTTGGGCACTTTCACCTCTTTCAGCGGTTCCAGCTTTTTAGGAGCCGGACGTGGAATAGGTGCAGGGGGTTTAACTTCTACTTTCACATCGGCAGCTTTCGGCTTCGGGGGGGCCGGGGCAGGTGCAGGAGTTGCAACAGGTACGGGCGCAGCTACTACAGGTTTGGAAACCTCTTTTTTAACAGTGGCCGCCGCCTTCACAGAGGGTGTAGCGGTTTTAACCGATTTCACAGGTACTTCAGGAGTCGGTTTAACCACTACCTTTTTAGCAGCAACCACCTTTTCTGCAACTGCCGTTTTCTTGTCTGCAGGCTTAGCCGCAACTTTCGTAGCGGGTTTTGCTGCAGGCTTGGCAACAGCCTTCACTTTCGAAGCCGCAGGGGCGGGCGCTGCCTTAGGGGCAGGTTTTGCCGCAGGCTTCGAAGCCTTTTTTGCCGGAGCAGCTACCGCTTTGGTTGCGGGTTTTGCTGCCGGTTTGGCTGCTTTTGCAGGTTTAGAGGCTGGTTTCGCTGCTTTCTTACTGGTAGCCATACGATTAACCTTTTTTATTAACGCTTACATTTAGCAAAGTGTCATTCACCTCAATTTCAATGCCGCCCTGTAATTCCGACACATACTCCAGGTTATCTGCCAATATTTCAGCACATATGTAATTTTTGAAGTCGGTCAGTGAATCACGCAGAAGAGCATTATCAAGCACTTGTACGAATATACGGTCTGTTAATTCAAAACCACTCTCTTTTCTGATATTTTGTATCCTATTCACGAATTCGCGCGCGTTACCCTCTTTCTTCAACTCATCCGTCAGGGTAATGTCCAAAGCCACCGTTAAAGTACCTTTATTGGCCACACTCCAGCCCGGGATATCTTCTGCGGTAATATCCACCTCATTCAAATTCAGCACAATTTCTTCACCGTCAACAGATAAAGCTATTTTTCCCGCTTTTTCTATCTCCGCAATCTCGTGCTGGGTAAAATTATTCACAGCTGCACTTACAGCCTTCATCTTAGCACCCAGCTTGTTACCCAGTACTTTAAAGTTCGGCTTCACTTTTTTGCTGATGATGCCTTCCGTTTCCGTCAGATACTGAATTTCTTTTACGTTCACCTCACTGGTAATCAAATCCGCCACCTTTTCCAGTTGCGCCTTCATTTCCGGATTCAGTACAGGTATCAGTATCTTTTGCAGGGGCTGTCTTACTTTGATATTCACCTTTTTACGCAGCGACAGTACCAGGGAAGAAGTATCCTGGGCAAGCTGCATGCGCTCTTCCAGATCGGTATCGATAGCCGCCTCGTTGGCCACCGGGAAATCGGCATGGTGAATGGAACCACCGTTGAAACGTTTGGTTACCGCGTTCAGCTGGCAGAAAACCGCATCACTGAAAAACGGCGATACCGGCGCCATCAGCTTCACCAGTGTTTCCAGGCACTCATATAAAGTCTGGTAAGCGCTTATTTTATCCTGCTCGTACTCACCTTTCCAGAAACGGCGGCGGCACAGGCGTACATACCAGTTACTCAAATGCTCATCTACAAAAGTTTCAATAGCACGACCAGCCATGGTAGGCTCGTAGTCGTTCATATACAGCGTTACCTTTTTAATTAAGGTATTGAGTGATGACAATATCCAGCGGTCAATTTCCGGTCTTTCTTCCAGCGGAATGTATTTTTCCGTAAAAGCAAATCCGTCCACATTCGCATACAGCACAAAAAACTGATACGTATTATATAAGGTACCAAAGAATTTGCGCTGCACTTCTTTAATACCCTCAATATCAAACTTCAGGTTATCCCAGGGGGAGGCATTGGTAATCAGGTACCAACGGGTGGCATCCGCACCAAAAGTGTCAATGGTTTCAAAAGGGTTTACCACGTTGCCGAGGCGTTTACTCATTTTATTACCATTCTTATCCAGTACCAGACCGTTACTTACCACCGCCTTGTACGCCAAACCCGGATATTTAGTATCATTTACCGCTATACCCGCTTTTTTCAGCTCTTCGTGAACGTCTTCTTTAATCAGCGAACCCAATGCATGCAGGGTATAAAACCAGCCACGCGTCTGATCCACGCCTTCAGCAATGAAATCAGCCGGGTAGTTCTGAGCAAAGATTTCCTTATTCTCAAAAGGGAAATGCCATTGCGCATAAGGCATAGCACCGGAATCAAACCATACGTCTACCAGATCAGGCACACGCTTCATCGGTTTGCCAGAGGCGCTTAATAAAGTAATATCATCTACAAACGGCTTGTGCAGGTCCACAATACCTTTTACGTCTTTATTATAACCAGCCGCCGTTGCTTTATCAAAAGCCTCCGTCAGCTCCGCTACCGAACCAATACACAGTTCTTCTTCCCCATCTTCTGTACGCCAAACCGGTAACGGAGTACCCCAGTAACGGCTGCGGCTCAGGTTCCAATCCACCATATTTTCCAGCCAGTTGCCAAAACGGCCTTCGCCGGTGCTTTTTGGCTTCCAGTTAATGGTTTTGTTCAGTTCCACCATCCGGTCTTTTAAATCGGTGGTTTTAATAAACCACGCATCCAGCGGATAGTACAGAATAGGTTTATCCGTACGCCAGCAATGCGGGTAGCTGTGTTCGTATTTTTCTACTTTAAAGGCACGGTTCTCTTTTTTCAGTTTTACAGATATGTCTACGTTTACGTCTACATAATCCGCATCGTCCTTGTAATTCTTTACATAACGGCTGCTGAATTCACCCAAACCTTCAACAAACCGGCCTTGTCTGTCCACCAGCGTCAGTATACCAATGTCAAACTTCTTACCTACCTTATAGTCATCCGCACCAAAAGCAGGCGCCGTGTGCACTATACCCGTACCGTCTTCTGTGGTTACAAAATCACCACTGATAATACGGAAAGGATCGGCAGATGGCGTTATACTTTTAATAGCCTCCAGGCTGTTGGCCTCGTAAGGCAGCAACTGTTCATAACGGCAACCTTCAATATCCTTTCCTTTAAAAGAGGCTACTATGGTCCAGGGCAGTAACTTCTCCCCTTCTTTATAACCGGCAAAATCGCCATTCTCTCCTTCGGGTTTAAAGTACTTACCCAGCAACGCCTTGGCCAGTATCACATTCACCGGCAGGTGTGTATATGGGTTAAAGGTTTTTACCAGTACATAATCAATGTTAGGCCCCACGGTTAAACCCAGGTTAGATGGCAGGGTCCATGGTGTGGTGGTCCAGGCCATAAAAAACAACTCATCGCTTTGTAAACCGCTGAAATCAATGCTCTTATACCAATTGCTACCGGTAAGGGCTGCATCTTTCACCGCTTTAAACATTACCACGGCGCTGGTGTCTTTTACATCTTTATAAGTACCCGGCTGGTTCAGCTCGTGCGAGCTTAAACCGGTACCAGCTGCCGGGGAGTAAGGTTGAATGCTTACGCTTTCATACAGTAAGCCCTTGTCGTACAGCTTCTTCAGCAACCACCACAGGCTCTCTATATATTTATTGTCGAAGGTGATATAGGGATCGTTCAGATCTACCCAGTAACCCATTTTACGGGTCAGTTCATCCCACTTGTCTTTATAGCGGAGAACCGTTTCGCGGCATTTCTGATTGTATTCTTCAATGCTTATTTTTTTGCCGATGTCTTCTTTGGTAATACCCAGTTCTTTTTCCACCTGCAGTTCCACAGGAAGGCCGTGCGTATCCCAGCCGCCTTTTCTTTTCACCTGAAACCCCTGCATGGTTTTGTACCGGCAAACCAGATCTTTCAGCGTACGGGAAATAACGTGGTGAATACCAGGCATGCCATTAGCGCTGGGCGGGCCTTCGTAAAACACAAAGGGGGTTGCACCGTTACGCAGTTCCACACTCTTTTCAAAAGCCTGACTTTCACTCCATTTAGCCAATATGGCCTGCTCTATTGAAGGCAGATTTAATCCTGAAAATTCCTGGTATTTATTACTCATAATCAAAAAAGACAGTATGTGGGCGAATTTAAAGGCAGCAAAGGTAAGAAATTGCCCGTGCATTTGGTGGGGAAAACAAAGCGCCCGCTCCCGTATTCAAACGATTAAAAACTAATCGTTTTAGTACATTTGGTAAAAATAATAGCGTGTCCGCTATCCTTAAATAACTTACATGATTACACATATTGCCCTCGCCACCATTATTATACTGCTGCTGGTAATACTTATACTGATTATCAGAGCCGGTAGCCGCAACGCCCCCGCTCATGAGCAGCAGTTGCTGAACCAATGGGACCAGCTGAACAAACAGGTACAAAGGATTGAACAGGCAGTAAAACAGGAAATTGCCACCAACCGTCAGGAAGCACAGGACACCGCACGCCATGGTCGTCATGAATTATCAGCCTCCCTTCGTGCCTTTGGCGAGCAGGTAAATAAATCGGTGGAAGACTTTAACCGGCTGCAAAAGGAAAACTTCTATGCACTGCTGCACAAACAAAGCGAGCAGAACACTGCCACCGCCGGCCGCCTGGACCAGATGCGGGAGGTAATGGAGAAGAAAATTGCCGATTTGCAGAGTGGCAACGAGAAAAAGCTCGAAGAAATGCGCGCCACGGTAGATGAAAAACTACAGAAAACACTGGAAACCAGGCTGGGCGAATCTTTTAAAATAGTAAGCGAGCGCTTGGAAGCCGTACACAAAGGCCTGGGCGATATGCAGCAACTGGCCACCGGCGTGGGCGATTTAAAACGGGTACTTACCAACGTTAAAACACGTGGTATTATGGGCGAGTACCAGCTGGAGAATATACTGGACCAGCTGCTCACCGCCGATCAGTACGCTAAAAACGTAAAAACCAAAGCTGACTCCAACGCCGTGGTAGAGTTTGCCGTAAAAATGCCGGGTAAGGAAGCGGGTGATCAGCCCGTATGGCTACCGGTTGATTCTAAGTTTCCGAAAGAGGACTATGAACTGCTGTCCGAAGCCTACGACAATGCCCAGGTGGAACTGGTAGAAGAATACCGCCGCAGCTTTATACGCGGCATTAAAAAATGTGCTGCCGACATCAGCAGCAAATACATTCACCCACCCGGCACTACGGATTTTGCCATTCTGTTTCTGCCTTTTGAAAGCCTGTATGCTGAGGTATTACGCACCCCCGGCCTGTTTGAAACCCTGCAACGCGATTATAAAATTATTATTACCGGCCCCACCACCCTCAGCGCCCTGCTCAGCAGTTTACAAATGGGCTTCCGTACACTGGCTATAGAACGCCGCTCGGGCGAGGTATGGCAATTGCTGGGCGCTGTAAAAACCGAGTTCAGCAACTTCGGTGGCATACTGGATAAAACACAAAAGAAGTTGCAGGAAGCCAGTAATGTAATAGAAGATGCCGGCCGCCGCTCCCGCGCTATAGAACGCAAACTGCGAGATGTGCAGGAGTTACCTTCTACCCAGGCTGGTAATTTATTAGACAATACCATCTGATTCTGTTTTATTTGCCGTTTACCCAGCGCACATGGAGTTATCACTTACGTTACAAACCATTCAGAGAAAAGGCTACGAAACTACGCTGTTTGTACCCGATGCACAACAGGTACAACAAACCTATTATCAGCAAAAGCAGCTGAACCCCAATACGCCTTTTCCGCACTGGACCAAACTCTGGCATTCTGCGCTGGCGCTGAGCGACTTTCTGCAACAACACACCGCGCTTATCCAGGGCAAAACCGTTTTGGAACTGGCTGCCGGGTTAGGCCTGCCCTCTCTGCTGGCCGCCCGCTATGCTGCACAGGTATGTAGCAGCGATTACCTGCAGGAAGCAGTAGACGTAATGGCCCGGTCCGCCGCTCACAACCAACTACCCAATATGGAAGCCCGGCTATTGAACTGGTACCAGCTGCCAGCCAGCCTGCATGCAGAAGTAGTTTTACTAAGTGATATCAATTACGATCCCGCTGCTTTTGAACAGCTTTATCAGGTACTGAGTGGCTTTATACAGGCTGGCGCTACCATTATCCTCAGTACGCCTCAGCGGCTGATGGCCAAACCGTTTATTGAGCGGCTGCTCAGGTGGAACCCGCAGCACGTAGCCATGAATATAAGTGCCGCAGCCCAAACAGAAACCATCAGTGTATTTGTATTCAGCAGCAATGTATAATTTCGCATCCACAAGCATTCAACCTTAACACATGATATCATTACATAAACCCTTGTTTACGCTGCTAATGCTGGCGTGTTTCTTTTGTGTGCGTGGCCAGAAAAAACTGCCCAACACACTACTGTGGCGTATCTCCGGCAAGCAACTACAAAAGCCTTCTTATCTGTTTGGTACTATACACCTGAGCGATCAGCGGTTGTTCCGCTTTGGTGATTCTCTGCTGCATGCCATTGAAACCTCAGACGGGTTGGCTATTGAAGTAAATCCGGAAGAAATGGTAGCTTATGGTATTAATAAAGCACTTGACAACCGGAAAAATAATAAATCCGTTAAAGAAGCCCTGGGCGAAAAAAACTTCAACACCTATAGCAAACGCCTGGCTAAGAAGTTTGGAAAACCAGCAACGGAAGTAACCACCAACGATCTGTTGAAAGAAAAAAACAAGTGGGCTACCGATGCCTTTACCAAAGGAGAAATGAGAACCTTTCTGGATGCCTGGTTGTACGAAACAGCTAAGAAGCAGGGAAAATGGGTGGGCGGTATTGAAGACGTAATGGATCAGAGCGGCCTTATAGATGATCTGATTGACCAGTCTGATGTAGATGGTATTCTGTCTGATGATCAGGTAGCAGGTGACAATCTCATCAACACAATGATTCAGAAATATACAGCACAGGATATTAACTTTTTTGCTGGCCTGTATTATAAGAACAGAGATGAGTTACTTGTAAAACGCAATATCAAAATGGTGCGCCGTATGGATAGCCTGTCCGCTATCAGAGGCACCTTCTTTGCAGTGGGCACTGCACACCTTCCCGGCGATGATGGAATTATTGCGCTGCTGCGCCAGCAGGGCTTTACAGTAGAACCTGTTTTTTCACATCAGAAAATTGATGCTAAAAATTATAAGTATAAGGAAGTAGAACAGCCCTGGCAGAATGTTACCGGCAACAATGGACAATACAGCATTTCTATGCCAGGCGCACCTATGGATTTAAAAGTTGTTCCCGGTGTTAAATTCAATTTCTACATGGATCTGCTTTCCATGACGGGCTATGGTACCATGCATATTGGTGGTATGTTTTTAAACACCGAAAAACGCGACTCACTTTTTAAAGCAATGGCCAACAATATGGCACCCGGTCAGCAGATCACCTTTAAACCACTGGGAAAAAATGGAACTGAGTTTTTCTGCACCGCCAATGATATGCCTGCCCGTGTACAACTGTTTCTTATAGACAAGCATCTTCATATGCTTATGGTGATTGGTTTCAAAAAAACAACCCTCACATCGCCTTCTGCATTACGTTTTCTGCAATCCTTTAAAGTACATACCCAGGAACCTGCTACTTTGATTTCAGGTCTCGGTGTAAGGTTTACAGATACCATCAGTCGCATACAATTAATTACACCCGCCGTGCTGGAACCTTATGATGCATTAACACAGCGTGATGAATTGTGGAATACACGCACCTATGCCTGTACAGATGCTTCGGGTGCGTATTATATGTTATTGATAAAAGAAATTCAAAAAGGCGCTTATCTCTCCGGCGATAGTACAGCTGCCAGCGCACTTTATAATAGCATGAAGGATAAATATGTTCAGCTGCGCATAAATCCGGTTGTACTCAATGGTCACAAAGGTTACAGTCTGGAAGGGAGTGTAAAAAACTCCGGCGTTTACCTAAGAGGCGCGCTGATAAACCACTATAACAGACAGATTATACTGATGGCATTTACCGATTCGGCCAGCGCCTATAGCGGCAAATGCGACAATGCCTTCCGTTCTCTGTCTTTTCAGGAAGCCCCTGTGTATGCCTGGCAGTCTTATGCATCTGCCGACAGTGCTTTTGCCACAACCGCTCCAGCCGCTTTTACTAACACTGCTGCCTTTAAAAGCCTTCAGGTAACCCGCGATTCAGTAACAGCACTCAGCTATTTTGTGCGCTGCGATACCATGGGCAAATACAGCTGGTTCCCGTCTGATTCTGCATTATTTAACCATCTGCAACGTACTGCCGTTGCAAACACCAATACCGTACACGTACAGCCCATTACTCAAAATGGATTAACGGGTTGGGAATGGCTTACCAAACAAGCCACCAACGACCAGATAATGACAAGAGCCCGCGTATATATCAGGGGCGATAAACTTTATACACTTTTTGCTGCGGGCGACTCTGCTCTGCTGTACAGCAGCCAATCAAACAGCTTTTTCAGCGCTATCAGCACACCATCCACCAATACCGGCCGATCTGTATGGCAACCGAAAACTGACCTGATTATACAGGATCTGATGTCAGCAGATGCAGACAAACAAGGCGAAGCTTATAATTCCCTGGATGATGCCCCCTTCTCCAAAACAGATTTACCAATACTGCACGAAGCCTTATTGAAATCTTACCCGGCAGACTCTTCTGCAGTCAGCACCAGCTATATAAATACCCGGATAGCTCAGGAAGTGGCCGATATGGCAGACAGCACCACCGTTGCTTTTATTGCCAATCAATTCTCCAAACCACAGACAGTTACACAGGAGCAGGCCACTACGCTGTTAAAAACACTTACACTTTTACATACCAGCTATAGCTATCAAACCTTTATAAAACTGGCTCCTCTGTATAGCGCTCAGATGGAGTCTTCTGATTATACCTATGCCCTTAAAGACAGCCTTAAACTTACTGCTACTATATACGATTCACTGCTGGTACTGGCTAGTTCTCCTAAACTGGCACCTTGTATAGCACACCTGGGTATTTTACTGGCAGATGATGGCCACATCAACTTCTCACTGCTGAACCAACACAAAGCAGCCTTTATCCAGGCCGCAAAGCTGCTGTTGCCTGAAATGCAGAAACAGGAAGAGATATGGGATTATAGCTACATAAAATTTATTCAGTTACTGGGGCGGCTTAACGATACCGCTTCTAATCAGGCATTACGCAGCTTTTTTGCAATTAAGGTATCCCGGTTGAAGCGGGAAGCTGTAATGGCACTGATAGCCAATGGCCAACAGATTCCTGCTCCTGTATTACTTTCCCTTGCGCGGGACTCCAGTATACGGTTAGCATTTTATGACCAGTTAAAGGAGGCACATAAAGAGTCCCTATTCCCAAAACAGTACCTCACCCGCGCGCATTTTGCAATGTCTGGCTTGTATAATATGCTTGATGATGCAGACGAAACAGTTGTAATTAAACCGGCAGGTAGTAAACAAGCAGTGTATAAAGGCAAAAAATACCTTTTCTACCTCTATAAAATTACGGAGGGTTCCGGCGATGACGCGTACTCTTATCTTGGAATTTCAGGAGGATATTCACTTACCGGCACCAGCCTTGAACCGGAGGTGGAGCTTACAGGTTCTTACACCACAGAAGATTATAATGTAGCTAAGTTAACCGCGTTCCTGAACGACTATTTAAAGAGTTTGTCTGATGAAAACGATGGTGAGGAGTAGCGATTAACGCAATTGCAAGCCAGGGCTTCTCAAAAGCCACTTTAACTTACACACTGTGTTGTTTTAATACACAAAACCAGTTTACCCATGGCTCGTTCGTACGAACGAGCCATTTATTCCAACGGACGAGCGGCCCTTCAGTAAAAACGAGCCGTACGTCACCGCGAAACATTTCACCTGTTCGTTGCAACATTTCGCGGTAAATCCAGCTCTCACCACACTCCAATCCCGGCAATAAATCAGATTGCTATGCAACCGGCCCGCCCCCTCCTTCCTGATTGTCATTTTTACACATAAAAACTTGGACGGATGGCAATTTTTACGCAACCTTTGCGTAAACGATTGCACAATCCATGGCTAGCAACGTAACGATTACTGACATAGCAAAAGAACTCAACACAACGCCCGCAACCGTATCGCGGGCACTGAACAACCATCCCTCCATCAGCGAAGAAACGCGTACACGCGTACTGGAAGCCGCTAAACGACTCAATTACCGCCCCAATACCATCGCCAGCTCACTGCGCAGCGGCAAAAGCCACCTGATAGGTGTATTAATACCCAGCGCCAAAATCAACTTTTTTGGTTCGGTAGTACACGGTATTGAAAGTCTGGCCAGTCAGCACGGTTACAACGTACTGATTTACCAGTCTAACGAGAAAAGAGAGTTTGAGCAAAAAGGATTACAGGCCTTTTTAAACGCGCGCGTAGATGGAATTCTGGTATCTATGGCCAAGGAAACGCATGATTATACCCATTTCCGGGAGGTAAAAGCTACCGGCACACCGCTGGTATTTTTCGACCGGGTAAATGATGATCTGAACGTACCCTCCGTAGTAATTGACGACTACAAAGGTGCTTTCTGCGCCACAGAACATCTGATAAAAAAAGGTTACCAGCGTATAGCCCACATAGCGGGTCCCCAGCATATTAAATTGTTCAACAATCGTTTACGCGGTTATCTGGGTGCACTGCAGGCTTACAACCTGCCTATTGACTTTAACATTATATATACCGGCGACATTTCTATTGAAGCCGGGAAAAGAGCCGTTGAGCACTTTTTAACACTAGAAAAGAAACCCGATGCTGTTTTTTCAGTGGAAGACTTCACCGCCCTCGGCGCCATGAAGGCCCTGAAAGAACATGATATATCCATACCCGATCAGTTTGGAGTGATAGGCTTTGCCAATGAAGAGTTTGGCGAGCATACCACCCCTTCTCTTTCCACCCTGGACCAGCAAACGGTGGCTATGGGAGAAGCGGCTTTTAAACTATTATTTGAACAAATCAACATGAAAACAAGCGAAAACATGCAACCCCGAAAAATCGTACTCGACCCTATTCCTGTGTTCCGGCAGTCTTCTGCCCACCCTTAGCAAAGGGATTTTTTATTCCGTTATGCAAACGTTTACACATTACACAAACCAAATACAAACCAGTAATCCCATGAAAGAATTGCCAGGTAATTCTATGGCACAACAGGCCCGTTATGGCCTGAAAAGGTGTCTTACCAGGGTAAAGCAAATCCTGCCTGCTCTTTTTATCCTTGCATCGTTAAGTGCTCCGGCGCAGCAAAAACCGGTTAGCGGTTCTGTTACCAATGCCGAAAACAAACCGATGGAAGGTGTTTCTGTACTCTTAAAAGGTAAAACCAAGGGTACCCAAACCAGGGCAGACGGAACCTTCACCATCAGCGCGGCTGAAGGTGATACCCTCGTTTTTGAATACATAGGCTTTGCCACCCAGAGCATTGCCGTAAACGGCAGCGCTATACGTGTTCACCTGTCCCCCGACAAGCAGAACACCTTAAATGATGTAGTAGTAATTGGTTACGGTTCCCGCTCTAAAAAAGACCTTACGGGTTCTGTGGCTTCTGTTACCTCTAAAGACTTCCAGCAGGGAGCCGTTACCACGCCCGACCAGCTGGTAACCGGTAAAGTTGCCGGTGTGGTAATCACCCCCAACGGCGGTGCACCTGGTGCAGGTGGTACCATCCGCGTACGCGGCGGCACTTCATTAAGCGCCAGCAACAACCCGCTGATTGTAATTGATGGAGTGCCTATGACCAACGATGCGGTGTCTGGCGTAGCCAACCCGTTAAGCCTCATCAACCCCAACGATATTGAATCGTTCAACATACTCAAAGATGCCTCTGCTACCGCTATTTATGGTAACCGGGCATCTAACGGCGTTATCCTTATCACTACCAAAAGTGGTTCTTCGGGCAAACTCAAACTCAATTTCAACTCAGTACTGTCTCAATCCGTAAAAAGAAATGAAATTGATGTGGTGAAAGCTGATGAGTACCGTGCAATAGTGAATGAAAAGGGTACCGCCAGTGAAAAAGCAATGCTGGGTAAAGCAAATACCAACTGGCAGGATGAAATTTATCAGAAAGCATTTGGTGGCGACTATAACCTGAGTGCAACCGGCGGCATCAAAAAACTCCCTTACCGCTTGTCGGCCGGTTACACTTACCAGGATGGTATTTTAAAAACCAGCAACATGAAAAGGACCTCTGTAAGCTTAAACCTTACACCGTCCTTCTTCAACAACACTTTAAAAGTTAACATAAATCTGAAAGGCGTTTATCAGAAAACCAGGTTTGCCGATGAAGGGGCTATAGGCGCAGCCATTGGCTTCGACCCTACACAGCCTGTTCACATTAGCAACCAGTACGGTAACTACTACGAGTGGGTTAATGCAGCAGGGATACCGATCGAACTGGCTACTAAAAACCCGGTTGCCCGTTTAATGCTAAATTCCAGCCTGAGCGACGTTTACCGTAGCATAGGAAGCATTAAACTGGACTATAAACTGCCTTTCTTTCCTGCTATCACCGCAACACTGAATGGTGGTTACGATATCTCTAAAACAGAGGGTAATACCTTCATTCCTGCTTACGCAGCCCTGAGCTATCAGCGTGGTGGTTCCAGAACAAATTACACCCAGCGCAGAAATGACAAGTTGTTAGATTTTTACCTTACCTACGCCAAAGACCTGAGAGCAATAGAAAGCCGTCTGGATGCAACGGTGGGTTACTCTTACCAGACTTTCTTCCGCGGTGCGCCTTCTTACCCTGTTCAGGATGCTAAAGGCAATACGTTGCAAACACAAATTGCAGACTCTACCGATAACACGTTACTGTCTGTATTTGCCCGTTTCAACTACACGTTCAAAAACAAATACCTGTTAACGGCTTCTATCCGCCGCGATGGTACTTCACGCTTCAGCCCTAACAACAGATGGGGTAACTTCCCTTCTGCCGCACTGGCCTGGAAAATGAAGGAAGAAGACTTTATGAAAGGTATTACATGGCTGTCCGATCTGAAGCTGCGTGCCGGCTTTGGTATTACCGGTAACCAGGAAATAGGCTCTTACTATCCCTACCTGCCTATTTATGTTCCGGGTGCAGACAACGTACAGTATCCGTTTGGCAATGGTGCAATAATCACTTACCGCCCCAACCCATACGATGCCAACATTAAATGGGAAACTACTACTGCCTGGAACGCAGGTGTTGACTATGGTTTCCTGAGCAACCGCATCAGCGGTACTTTGGACTTCTATTACAAAAAAACCAAAGATCTGTTAGCCGCAGTACCTCCTGCAGCAGGTGCCAACCTGGGTAACAGCGTACTTACCAACGTAGGTAACATTGAAAGCAAGGGTGTGGAACTGGCCATCAACGCAAGCATTATTGACAAAGGACCATTCACCTGGAAAGCCAACTTCAACATCGCTTATAACGATATCAAAATTCTGAAACTGAGCAATAACGACAGCGCTTCAGTAGGTATCCGCACAGGCGGTATCGGTGGTGGTACCGGTAACATGATTCAGATTAACACTGTAGGCTATGCGCCACAGGCGTTCTATGTATACAAGCAGGTATACGATGCCAACGGCAAACCGGTAGAAGGTGTGTTTAACAAAGACGATAAAGGCGATATGTTTTACCGTTACAAATCTGCCAACCCCAAACTTACCATGGGCTTCACTTCCCAATTTGCGTATAAAAAATGGGATATGTCTTTCGTAATGCGCAGCAACATTGGCAACTACGTATACAACAACGTTAAATCAGGCGGCGGCGCTTACAACAGCATCAGCACCGGTGCAGGTTATATTGGCAACGTAAACAGCGATTATCTGAATACCCGTTTCCAGAACAGTCAGTTCTTCTCCGATTACTATATCGAGAATGCCTCTTTCCTGAGAATGGATAACCTGTCGTTCGGTTACAACTTCGGCAGCATTCTGCGTCAGAAGGCCACCTTACGCCTCAGCGCTGTTGTACAAAACGTGTTTGTTATTACCAAATACTCTGGTCTGGACCCTGAAATTTATTCAGGTATCGACAACAACGCTTATCCAAGACCGCGTATTTACTCTGTAGGCATTAATCTGACTTATTAACCACAACACTTACACCAAATGACCATAAAATCATTATCCATTATAGCAGCTATTGCTGCAATCAGTGCCGGAGCCGTTTCCTGTACCAAAGATCTGAACCGCAGCCCGTATGTGCTGGAGACATCAGAAACCATTTACAAAGACCCGGTTAAAATAAAAGGCGTACTTGCTAAACTATATGGTAGCCTTGCTTTAAGCGGTCAGACTTATGAAGATGCTGCCCAGAACGATCTGGCAGGTGAAGACCCTGGTAACACGGTATTCCTCCGCACGTACTGGAGCTTACAGGAATTGCCTACAGAAGAAGCCATCATAGGCTGGAACAACGCCGATCAACAGGCGTATCATAACCTGAGCTGGACCGCTAACGGCACCTTCCTCAAGTTTATGTACGACCGTATTTATTTTGGTATTGGCATTTGTAACGAGTTCTTACGTCAAACGCCTGACGATAAAATGAGCATCTTCTCTGCCAGCGTTCAGAATGACATCAAAAACTATCGTCATGAAGCCCGCTTCCTGCGTGCGTTTTATTACTGGACAGCTATTGATATGTTTGGTAACGTACCTTTTGTTACTGAAAACGATCCTGTAGGTATTTTTCAACCACCACAAAAATCACGTGCAGAAGTATTTCAGTATATCGAAACAGAACTGAAAGAGTTAGAAAACCTGTTACCCGATGCACGTACCAATGAATACGGCCGCGTAGACAAAGGTGCCGCCTGGATGCTGCTGGCTAAACTGTATCTGAATGCACAGGTATACACCGGCACTGCTAAAAATGCAGAAACCATTACGTATGCCAATAAAGTAATTGGTGCCAACTATCAGTTAAGCAGCAATTATGCAGATGTATTTAAAGCAGATAACCATCTGAGCAGCGAAATCGTTTTCCCAATACTGGCAGATGGTACCACCTCGCAGTCTTACGGTAACACCACCTTTATTGTATTAAGTGCATTAGGTGGTTCTATGTCAGAGGCCAACTATGGCGTAAGCACCAAGTGGGCAGGCATGCGCGCTACCAAAAACCTGGTAAACCTGTTTCCGGATGCTATTGGTTCAACAGACAAACGCGCCATGTTTTATACAGCAGGGCAAACGCTGGACATTACCAATGTAGCAGAATTCACCCAGGGATATGCAGTTCCTAAATTCAGCAATATGACTTCAACCGGTGTTGCCGGCAAAAACGGTCGCTTTGTAGATACCGACTTCCCCATGTTCCGCCTGGCAGATGCGTACCTGATGTATGCAGAAGCTGTGGTAAGAAGCAGTGGCGATAAAACACAGGCAGTAAACTACATTAACCTGCTGCGCAACCGTGCTTATGGTAACGCATCCGGCAATATCAGCGCCAACGATCTTACGCTGGACTTTATGCTGGCAGAGCGCGGCAGAGAATTGTACTGGGAGGCTACCCGCCGTACCGATCTGGTGCGTTTTGGTAAGCTTACAGATGCCAGCTACCTGTGGCCTTTTAAAGGTGGCGTTGCACAAGGCAGAGGTGTTGATAGCAGGTTTAATCTGTATCCTATCCCCACCTCCGATCTTATTGCCAACCGTAATCTGAAACAAACCACCGGGTACTAATTGTATCACCCATTCAAAAAGATTGTATGAAACAAATCATATTCACATTATTTTCTCTGGCGCTGCTGGCCTCCTGTAAAAAGGATGAAACCCGTGCAGTATACCACGAGCCTTCCGAACTGCTGGAACTTACCAGCAGCGCAAACACAGTAACACTGGACAGCTCTAAAAAACAGCAAACAGCTATCAGCTTTAACTGGAACAAAGTAAGCTATGGCATTAATGCAGAAATTACCTACACCCTGCAGCTGGATGTTGCAGGTGGTGATTTTAGCAAACCACAGGAAGTAATTATTGGTAACGATACCACCAGCGCCAGCTTTACCCATGTTGCGTTTAACACCCTGGCACTGGCAGTAGGTATAAGACCTAATGCTTCCGGCGCTATGCAGGTACGGGTAAAAGCTCAGGTGCAGCAAAACGGCATTACCGGCGGCCCATCCAGCATACCTCCGGTATACGCTGATGTTAAAACCGTTAATGTTACCACCTATCCACCGCCAGATGCGCCTCTGATGTATCTGAGCGGACAGTTTAATGGATGGCCTACCGGAGGCGCTCCTATAGCAGATACAGGATTTACTGGTGCCTATGAGGGCTACATTTACGTAGGGCCAGCTATATCAGATTATCAGTTTAAAATTCTGGTAGAGAAAGATTGGGCTAAAACTTATGCGCTTGATAAAAGCGACAACACCAAAATGATAGCAACTGCTGGCGGAGCAGGCGACAACCTGTTTACCGCAGGCAAAGGTTATTATCAGATAAAAGCCAACACTCAAACCTTAAAATGGGAAGCCAACATTGCAACATGGGGCCTGGTAGGTGATGCAGTAAGTGATAACTGGACAACCAATGTTCCTATGACATATGACGCTACTACACAAGTATGGTCTGTAACCACTACCGTAAAGCAAACCGGTCAATGGAAGTTCTGGGCAAACCAGGCATGGACGCTTAACTACGGCATCAGAAATGGCGCACTGGTACTGGACGGTCCTTCTTTTGCAGCACCTGCAACAGAAGGCACTTACAAAATAACGCTGAACCTGAGCAATCCTGCTAAGTACACGTATTCCATTATCAAACAATAACCCGGTAAAAGCATAAGAATAAAATGAAAAATGTATTCCTCGCAGCCGCCGTAGCACTGATAGCAGGCACCGGTTGTAAAAAATATGATATGCCCTCCAACGTTCCCACTCCACACCCTTATGTGCAGGAGTTAACTATGGGGGCGGATGTAAGCTGGATTACCCAGATGGAAGATGCCGGCAAGAAGTTTTACGATACAACCGGTACAGAAAAAGAAGGCATTCAGCTAATGAAAGAGCTGGGTGTAAAAGCCATCCGTTTGCGCGTATGGGTAAACCCCGCTAACCGCTACAATGGCCTGGCAGATGTCCTGGCTAAAGCAGAACGCGTTAAGGCAGCCGGTATGAAACTGATGATCGATTTTCATTACAGCGACTCATGGGCCGATCCTGCGCAGCAGGTAAAGCCTGCCACCTGGGCTGCTGCTGATTTCAACGGCCTGAAAGATTCAGTGTATAACCACACACTGCATGTATTGGGTGCGTTAAAAGCCAGAAACATTGTTCCTGAATGGGTACAAGTGGGTAACGAAACCAACGATGGCATGTTATGGCCCGATGGCAAAGCGTCTATCAACATGGCCAATTTTGCGGCATTAATTAATGCAGGCTACAATGCAGTTAAAGCCAACGACACTACTTCCAAAGTAATTGTACACATGGCTAATGGTTATAACAATACCATCTTCCGCTGGTTGTACGATGGTCTTACTACCAATAATGCTAAGTACGACATCATTGGCATGTCTTTATACGTGGAAGAAACCACCTGGCCTACCCTTAACCAACAGTGTGAGGCCAACATGAAAGATGTAATTGTACGTTATAACAAAGATGTAATGCTGTGCGAAATAGGTATGCCTGCCACCAGCGGCGCTGCCTGTAAGCGTTTCATTGAAGATATTACCGAAAAAGTGTACCACCTGCCCAACCGCAGAGGCTTAGGACTGTTCTATTGGGAACCCCAGGCTTACGATAGCTGGGAAGGCTATAAACTGGGTGCTTTTACCGACCAGGGCAGACCAACTTCCGCACTGGAAGCGTTTAAATAGATCTAAACAATAAGAATATGGCTTTACACAAAACCGGCTTATTCTTTTTATTTACATTGCTGCTGCACACCTGTTTTGCACAGGGCAGCAGCAATGCTAAAAACGAAAGGCCACTGGTATATGTTGATAAGAAAGGTGTGTTACGTTATACCGCGGATAATAAGGAAGCTGCTTTCTTTGGCACTAATTACACCGTACCGTTTGCCTACGGCTACCGCTCGCACCACGTGCCGGGCGTAGATATTAAAAAAGCCATGGAGCAGGATGTGTATCATTTCGCCCGCCTGGGGCTGGATGCCTTCCGCGTACATATCTGGGATACAGAAATAGCAGATACCGCCGGCAACCTGCTGGAAAACGAGCACCTGGCTTTATTCGATTATCTGGTATACCTGCTGGAACAGCGGAATATCAAAATCGCAATCACCCCTATCGCTTTCTGGGGCAATGGTTATCCGGAAAAGGATGAACATACACCAGGCTTTGCTTACAAATACGGCAAAAAACAATCGCTGGTAAACGAAGCAGCTATACAGGCGCAGGCCAACTACCTGCAACAGTTGCTAAAGCACGTTAACCCATATACCAACCGCACCTATACCGCCGACAGAAATATTATTCTGCTGGAAATAAATAACGAGCCCTTTCACAGCGGCCCGCGCGAAAAGGTAACGGAATATGTAAACCGCATGGCAGCTGCTGTACGCAGCGCAGGCTGGAAAAAGCCGGTGTTTTACAACATCAGCGAATCGCCTGATTATGCAGGCATGGTAGCCAAAGCCAATGTAGATGGTTTCAGTTTTCAGTGGTACCCTACCGGCCTGGTAGCCAACCACACCTTACAGGGTAACTATCTGCCGAATGTAGATCAGTACCGTGTTCCCTTTGCAGATAGCCTTCCGCAACTGGCTACCAAAGCGCGTATGGTATATGAGTTTGATGCGGGCGATATGCTGCAAAGCAATATGTACCCGGCTATGGCCCGCAGCTTCCGTGCTGCCGGTTTTCAGTGGGCTACGCAGTTTGCGTACGATCCTATGACTACCGCCTATGCCAATACCGAGTATCAGACGCATTACCTCAACCTGGCTTACACGCCTGCCAAAGCCATCAGCCTGCTTATTGCCGGTAAAGCGTTCCGCAACCTGCCCCGCTTACAGCAGTACGAAGCCTATCCCAAAGATTCTTCTTTCGGCAGCTTCCGTACTTCTTACCGCAACAACATGAGTGAGATGAACACGGCAGCCGAGTTTTATTATTCCGGCAGCACACTTACCCAACCGTTAAACGCTGCTGCGCTGAAGCATATTGCAGGCGTAGGTTCCTCACCCCTGGTGCAATACAGTGGCAAGGGTGCCTATTTTATAGATCAGCTGGCTGAAGGTGTATGGCGCCTGGAGGTAATGCCCGATGCAGTAACCGTAAACGATCCGTTTGGTAAAGCCTCTTTACAAAAAGAAGTAACCCGTATTGTATGGAATACGCAGCAGATGACTATTCATTTACCAGGTACAGGCGGGGACTTCAACCTTACTCCACTCAACACCGGTAATACTTTTAAAGCCACCGCCAGCAATGGTAGCGTAGCTATACGCCCAGGCACTTACCTGCTTACCGCTGCCGGTAAAAATACCAATGCAACGGCTGCTGCGGCATTAATGGCCAATGCAGCAAGTACCAATGCCAACGTTACCTTACAGGAGTTTGTAGCCCCCGCAGGTGTAAACAACACACCACTGGTAATACATGCACCTTACAAAGAGGTAACTGCCGGCAAAGCATTTACTATTACTGCAAACGCCACCGGTGTGGAAGCAGCCGATAAGGTAACCTTATATATCAACCGTTTTTACGGGGAATACAAAACCATTTCTATGCAACGCACTTCTGCAACAGATTATAGCGCAGAAGTACCTGCGGAACTGGTAACACCCGGCTTATTAAACTATACCATTGTAGTACAAAAAGGCGATAGCAACTGGTATACCTTTCCCGGTAATATCAGCGGCTATCCGTTTGCCTGGGATAACTACAATGATGAAAAATGGAATACTTACGTAGCCACTCCCGGAAGCGAACTGGAATTATTCAATGCCACTACCGACAGGCATATCTTCCCCTATCCTTCCTGGTCTGAAGAGGGTAAAGTAACCGATTTTACTGCGGGTAATACCAGCGGTAGTCTTGCCTACAGCATCTTCAACAAAGCGTTACCGGCCAAACAACCGGTTACTGCCTGGCAGTTGTATACCGGCGATAAACTGGCACCACGCGTTTCAGAACTCAACGGTTTTCATAACATCAGCCTGCGTGCAAAGTCAGCATTTGATAAACCCATGCAGGTAAAACTGATATTGATTACCCGCGATGCAGACGCTTACGGCGCTACCGTTACCGTGAACAATAACTGGCAGGATTTTGTTATACCCGTAAGCAGTTTTAAAAAAGAAGCGATGGTATTAATGCCACGCCCCTACCCCTCCTTTCAGCATCTCTGGTTTAGCAGTAACAGCAACCAGCCATTGCAGTTAAGCGAGGTAGAAAAAGTAGAAGTCGTACTACCACAGCAGCCGGAAGGCACCGGTATTACGGTTCAATCCATTCGTTTGTTCCAATAATAACCATAACAAATGGCCCCTTTTCAGGGGCCGTTTTTATTTTGTTAGTTTCTTCTGCAGGTAGCTTATCGCCGTTTCCAGTACCTTATCTCTGTTGGCTATAAAATCAGCTACATCAGGTATTACTTCAATATCCGGCGCAACGCCATATCCCACAAACTCTCTTCCATCCGGGTAAGTATCCTTCTTGGTGCAAACACGTGCACTGGCGCCACCAGGTAGCCCGAATTCAAAAGGCTGCCCTGTGCTGCCAAAGCTCCTTGTACCCATTTTTACCATGTGCTTCTGGTTATCGGCACTGATTAAAAAGTCCTCTGCAGCCGAAGCGGTGTTATGTCCAAACAACAATACAGTAGGTACCACTATCCTTTGGGCGGTAATATTTATGGGCCTGGGCTCATATTCAAAATAATAAACACCTTTATCATGGTAATACTTCCATGCCTTCCTGTTCCAGTCGCTTTTCAGCGTATCCTTCGGCTCAACCGCCAGGCCCCACGCTTTAAATGAAGCCAGGTGCTCGCGGGTTGAATAACGGGAATGCTGCAATACGGTGTCGTTTGTAAAGTATTGCAGAATATCAGTACCTACACTGGTGCTGCCACCGCCATTATTCCGCAGATCAATAATTACTGCTTTCGCCTTATATAACTCCGGCAACTTCTGCACAAACATGGTATCAATCTTCCTGTTACCAAACCCATTCAGGGCCACATAAGCAATATCGTTGGCATACCATTTTAACTCCAGCAAATCATGTTGCGGCATAGCAGGATAAAATGCGGTATCCTTCGTACGCGCATGTGTAAGCGTAACAGGAAATATGGTTCCATCCGGGCGTTTAAACTTCACGCGGTAACTATCGCCAATAAGTCCCTTCAACAAATCGTTTACGGCAAAATCATACTTTACATATTCAGTAGAACTGGCAATGTAAGGCATCACACTGTCTTTCAGGTAGCTGTCAACCGGTATACCATTCACCTCAATAACCTCAGTGCCAATCGGCAACTCTTTCAGATTCGCCTTTAACGTACGCGTTACAATGGCTTTACCATTAATATTTTCCAGGTTCAGCCAGTAATCACCAAACATGCGGGTAAACTGCAATGCGCCAATATAATCAGGCATATACACATTGGTATGCCCATCGTTCAGCAGCGCACAAAACCGTTGCATCAGCCTGAAATAGGTATAGTCGTTTGTTGTGGCAGCCACCTGCGTAATCATGGCCTTATAGGCACTATCCCATTGTTTACGATTCACCTTGTCCAGGTAAACAAAGTTGTAATTCACCTCCTGCCAGAATTTAGACAGGCCGTAAATTTTGTCAGCTGTAGTAAGCTTATTGGGTAGCTGAGCTTTTGCCAGGCCGGCAACCATCAGCATAAGGGCAAAAAAAATCTTTCTCATACCCCCCATTCCACCCATAAACATGCCACCCCGTAATCAAATGAATTTCAATCAAGTGTATGTATGCCCCCCTCCCAAGGTGTTCAGTTTTGAACACCTGCTGTTCGCCCATGAACCACCGCCGTTATTTTCCCCAACCACATTTCCTGTGGCCACCGCAAACTGGTTGTCATTGGGCACTACCCTCAGGCTATTCAGATATAGCTGCTGGCTGACCAGTTAACGGCAGCAAGGCCACTTACGAAGAACAATACCCCCAAAAGACGATTTTTAAAGTTCCGCATTTCGATAACAGATATTACTGTTAGCGTAAGTAAACCCACGCTCTGCCACCCACCTTTGCGGCTCATTTACTCAGTCATTATGAAACAACTGCACTTACTATCACTTTTTGTGATGTTATTCTGCCGGTTATCCCTTGCCCAAACCAGTGCGCCCTCCATCCGGGGTACCGTAGTTACCAGCGACAAACAACCCGTACCAGGTATTTCTATCCGTATTGAGGGCCTTTCTGCCGGTGTTATCAGCGATGATAAAGGCGGCTTTGTATTTAAAAAATTACAACCCGGCACCTACGTATTGCAACTGTCGGCAGTAGGTATTCAACCGTTACAGCAAACAGTAACCGTTGCCGCAGGCAGCACTGCCAGCGCTGATTTTACCATTCAGGAAACCTCTGCCCAACTGGAAACCGTATTGGTAAACGCTGGCCGTAAAAACAGATACACGGCTAAGTCCAGCGATTATGCAGCCCGTATGCCGCTGAAAAACCTGGAAAACCCGCAGGTATACACCACCGTTACAGCGGAGTTTATTAAAGACCAGATAATAACCGACTACCGCGATGCGTTCCGCAACGTACCTGGTGTTAACTCACTGGAATCAGTATCTAACGGCCGTACCTCCGCATTCATCAGAGGTTTCCGTACCGGTAACTATATGCGTAATGGCCTTATTGCCTCACAGCTTACTGCCACAGAGGTAGCCAACCTGGAAAAAATAGAAGTTTTAAAAGGACCATCCGGCACCCTGTTCGGTTCCTCCTACATCTCTTACGGCGGTGTGGTAAACCGTATTACCAAAAAACCTTTTGAAACTGCTTCTGCCGAGCTTAGTTATACCGGCGGCAGCTTTGGCTTAAGCAGATTAACCGCAGATATTAACACGCCGTTGAACGAGCAAAAGACAGCGCTGTTACGCGTAAACGCTGCCAGACATGCTGCCGGCAGCTTTCAGGAAAACGGCTACCAAACCAACTATTTCTTTGCCCCCTCATTCCAGTACAAGGTAAATGAAAAGCTTACCGTGGCAGTTGATATGGAGCTGTACAGTAACCATGGCACCAACCTGGGCATCAGCTTTACACCCAACGCTGCCGCTTACCCTAACATGAAAGGCTATCAGGATCTGAATTATATCTACAAAAGAACCTTCTCTTCAGACGATATTACTTCTACCCTGAAAGGCTATACCTTCTTTGGCCGGGCAGATTATAAACTGAACGATCAATGGTCGGTAAACGCGGTATATACCTTTGCCGGTGTAAACGCGAAAGATCAGTTGCAGTTTACGCCTACCCTGCTGAGAGGCGATTCAGTAAGCCGTACCGTGCAGCGTTATGCACACAGCTACAACAACCAGAATGCACAGATGAACCTGAATGGTGATATTGTGGTGGGTGGCATCAGAAACCGCATACTGGTAGGTGCAGATGTAGTACAGTCTGTAACCAACCCCACCTATATTAAAAGATTCATTTACGACAGCATTTCTATCAACGGAATAGCCCCTTATATCAGCCGCGATAAAATAGATCAGCGTCTGGCCCAGACCAACTATACCAGCGCTTTCAAAAGCAATGCTTACAACTTTGGCATCTACGCTTCGGACGTGGTGAATATTACTGAGGAACTGATGGTAATGTTGTCTGTACGTTGGGATAAAGTAGATAACAAAGGCACTACTTCCTTCCTCAACAACCTCACTACCGGCACTTTTGCCAAATCAACCTTCTCGCCTAAAGCAGGTATAGTGTATCAGGTAATAAAAGATAAAGTATCCTTGTTTGGTAACTACCTTAACGGCTTTACCTACTCCAGTGCCACAGACAAAAGCGGCAAACTGTTTCAGCCTGAGAGAGCCAACCAGTGGGAAGGTGGTGTTAAAGCCGATCTGCTGAATGGTAAATTATCTACCACCCTTAGCTACTACAATATCAAAGTAACCGATAAGTTACGCACCAACCCGGATGATATAAACTTTCAGATACAGGATGGCACGCAGGTAAGTAAAGGTGCAGAGCTGGAAGTAAATGCCAGCCCCGTAAGCGGCCTGAACATTATTGCCGGTTATGCGCACAACACCAGCAGATTCACAAAAACCAATGCCAACATACAGGGCAAAACACCTGCCCGTGCACCGGGCGATATGGCCAACGGCTTTGTAAGCTATCAGTTACAGCATGGCGCACTGAAAGGCCTGCGTGTAAGCGCGGGTGTTAACTACCAAAGCAAAAGCTGGTGTGATGATGTGAATACATTTACCATTCCTGACTTTGTGGTATTTAACAGCGTAGTATCGTACGACTTTGGCCAGTGCCGTTTGTATTTCCGTTTAGATAACATCAGCAACGAGAAGTACTGGGGCCCCTGGGGTAATGCACAGCCGCCACGCAACCTGTCTGCCGGTATTTCTGTGAAGTTTTAATACAACCGTTCAGGTACTACATTACTGTAAAGTCTGAATAACACATATAAAAGAGGGTGTATCAAGTCCGATACACCCTCTTTTTATTCGGGTACCTGATGGAATCAGTTGCTGCTTCTCAGAACTTTCATTTTACTTCTGATACAGCCTCTTCTATTCCCCCCTTTCATTACTGTCTATCTGAAATAAATCAGTTTCTTTTTATAGTTGATGGCTATTTTATACACCTGTAAAAAAGAGGTACCCAGTATACCATCCAGGGGTGTTGCATCACCTGCGCCCGCATAAGCCAGGTTATTACCTTCAATACTGGCAGCCATATCTGTAAAATCCAGCGAGCCTATTACTGCTTTGGTCAATTTGCCATGTATACCTCTCAGCGGTACACCTTCCTGCGTTGCTACAGCTGCATCAACACCCGTTATATAAGGCAGTATGGCGTTTTTGGTGTGTGCAAAAAAGATAGTACCTGCCACACCGCAGTCTATGCCCATACGGTAAGCCCTGTCGCCAATGGTCACCAGTATTACAGGCAGCTGCCTTCTCATTTCAACCGGTGCCATAAATGTTACCTGCGCCGGGCGATATTGCTGGCTGATATAATTACCCTCCCGGTCTGTTTTCACCAGCATCATTTTACCGCCTGCTATATCCAAACGTATTTCAAAATCGCGCAGCGTACTAAAACCTATCGCTCCCAGAAAAGGCAGTCCTTCATTACCACCTGCCACCTTTTCCGTCATTACCATGGCCGGAAAATTACTCAGCTTCATACGCCCCAGGTTAAACGCGCCTACTTTGCGCACCAGCACGCCCTCGCCTCTTGTACTGCCTGCTTCTACAGTACCGGTACTTACCTGCTTTAACGAATCGCCAAAATAACTACGGTTCAGTATCATATCCGGTATACCGCTATCCAGCAGAAAAATGCCTTTTCTGCCATCCGCTTCGGCTTTTACATATAAATGCCCTTCGGCCTCCCACAACGGCACCGATAAAGTATCTGGTGCAGAAAGCACTCTGCCACCCATACGCTGCTCATTCAGCGCGGCGCTTTTTACCACATTCAGTTCTGTAATAGTACCACTACGCCCCACCAGAAAATCGGGGTAAGCCGCTTTACCCACTTCATACATCACTTCCAGCTTTACGCGGGTACCCGCAGGCTCTTTATCTATAGCCACAATTTTGTACTCCAGTACCTGCGGATATTTATCCAGCAATAGCGGAATTACCCGGTAATTAATACCACGCGGCAGGTTGCTGATAGCACAGCTATCGTGCAGCAAAGGAAGCAGGTAAGAAGGATCATGTTTGCCCAGTGCGGCATATACACTATCCGCCATATCAGAATAACTTCTGTTCTGCGCAAAAGAGGAAGAAAAAGACAATGCCGTTATGCCTACTAAAAATAGTCGCCACTTCATATACAGCAGGTTTAAGAATGAAAAACGCGGACAAAAGTACATTACCACCTGCATTAAAATTTCATATAACAAAGTATAGCCATACAACAAAACCGCCCGTTGCACAGGCAACAGGCGGCTATGTTGTGTATAGCTGATACTGAAAAGCTTTTAAGGCTGTGCAGCCGATGGCTGCTGCGGGGCGTAGGTGAGCGATTGGCGTTGAAAATACCGCACCTGCTCGTTAAACTGTATGCCCGGCACCCATTTAGGGCTGCTGCGAATTACTTCCAGCGCATGTTTATCCAGTTGGTCGTTGCCAGAAGATTTGCCAACCCGTACATCGGTAATGCTGCCATCGGCCGCTACATTAAACAGCACTTCCACTACGCCGCTTATTTTACCCGCCGCATAATCTGCCGGTTGATTCAATGTTAACCCCTGCAACAGATACGCCTTCCAGGCGGAGTCACCACCAGGAAATACAGCCGGGCGAAAAGCCACATAGCCGGGAATTTCTTTACCGGCTTCATCCCATCCCTTCTGCACATCGTAATCGCCTTTGGCCGTGGTATGGAAATAAGCCTTTTTATGGCCATTGTTGTAAAAATACCAGCCCTCGCTGCGGTGGCGGCCATCCAGGTAAATAGAATCGCGGATAACGCCCCTGCGGTCGTACCGCATAAAAAAGCCCTTAGGCACTTTGCCCGCAGAATCGGCAAAAGAAGTGGCGCGGATAATAATATTACTGTCTGCCCGGTAAACTTCTTTTTTCAGTAGCTGGTTGTACCAGAACTTCTTTTCATAAAAGGCGGCAGAATCTTTTACAGTGGGCTTCCACAACGGGTTAAAATACGTCCAGGTAGTATCTGCCTGGGCATTTACACGTAAAACACCCATACAACAGATGGTAAAAAATAACAGCAGATATCTCATGGCGACAGTTAAGGGTGAACGATACGAATATTGGTTTCTAAATTAATCATTCTGCCCTATTCCTGCTAAAATCATGCTACTATTCCATCACTGTGTTCCTTTCCTTAAATTGCATTATTAAAATCCACAACATGAAGCGTATTCTCTCTCTTATTGTTCTCTGCACAATGTTGAACGTAACGATGGCCCAGACCAAAGATGAAAAAGCGGTAGCTGCTGCTACCGAAAAATTCCGGAAAGCCCTGGTAGATGGCGATGGTGCTACCCTGAACAAACTAACAGATGATAAACTAACTTATGGCCATTCCGGCGGCGCCACCCCCGAAACAAAAAAAGAGTTTATTGAGAATATAGTAAACGGCAATTCTGATTTTGTTACCATAGAACTGACCAACCAAACCGTTGTGGTAGATGGCGCTACTGCCGTAGTACGCCACCGCCTGGTTGCCAGCACGCAGGATAAAGGCAAAGACCCCGGTTCTGTTGACCTGCTGATTCTGCTGGTATGGCACAAAAACAAAGCAGGTGAATGGAAGCTGCTGGCCCGCCAGGCAGTAAAAACCAAACACTGATAACAACGGGGGTACGGTATGACCAATATCATTGTACCCCCTTTTCCACCCCGGTAGTTTTGCAACAGAAAACGTTCTGATTATGCCAGTTCCCGTTGCACTACTTCACCAGTATAATATTCCCGTTCCCAGGTACACCAGCTACCCTACCGTTCCTATATGGGAAAACAGTATTTCTACCCAACGCTGGACAACCGTTGCCGGTGATCAACTGCAACATAACACACAGGGCATAAGCCTGTATATTCACCTTCCTTTCTGCGAGGCACTTTGCACCTACTGCGGCTGCAACAAAAAAATTACCACCAACCATAAAGTGGAGGAACCCTATATAACAGCAGTGCTGCACGAGTGGGATTTATATGTACAGGCCCAGGAAAAACTGCCTGTAATTAAAGAGCTGCATCTGGGTGGTGGCACACCTACCTTCTTTTCATCAGACAACCTGAAACGGCTGCTCAACGGTATTTTTAAAAAAGCCATCATTGCCCCCGATCCGGAATTTAGTTTTGAAGGGCACCCCAATAATACTACAGCCGCTCATTTACATGCGTTGTACCAACTGGGCTTTCGTAGGGTAAGCTTTGGTGTGCAGGATCTGGACCCCAGGGTGCAAAAAGTAATCAACCGCATACAGCCTTTTGAAAACGTAGAAGCCGTTACTAAGCTGGCGCGTGAGATAGGTTACCGCTCGGTGAATTTTGATCTGGTATATGGCCTGCCACTGCAAACCATTGATAGCATCACCAACACCATTAACCGCTCGCTGGAGCTCCATCCCGATCGTATTGCATTTTACAGCTACGCGCATGTGCCCTGGACCAGCAAAGCACAAAGACTGTTTTCAGAAGAAGATTTACCCTCCCCGGTGGTAAAGCTGTTGTTATACCAGCAGGGTAAAAGAATATTCGGAGAACATGGATATCACGATATAGGTATGGATCATTTTGCATTACCGGAAGATGATCTGTATCAGGCCCGCCTCAACGGCACCCTGCACCGTAACTTTATGGGCTATACCACCCGCCATACCGATATACTGGTAGGCCTGGGCGTATCTGCTATAAGCGATATGGGTAATGCCTATGCACAAAATGAAAAAAGTCTGCATGATTATTACCGCAGACTCGAAACAGGCGAAATACCCGTAACCAAAGGCTATTTTTTAACAAAGGAAGACCGGCAGTTTAAACAATACATACTGGATATCAGCTGCCGTGGTAAAACCACTTTCAGCAATGCTTTCCGCAGCGAACTGGAACTGCATAGTTTTCCGGAACTGGAGCAGCTGGAAGCCGATCATCTTATTTACCGCTCCGCTGGCGGTATAACGGTAACAGATACCGGTAAAAACTTTATCCGCAACATATGCCGTGCATTCGATCTGCATTTGCTGCGCAACCAGAACAGCAATAAAACCACTTTTAGCAAAGCAGTATAACTACTGCTTACGGGTGCGGATGGTCTTGTAAATTTTAATGGCGCTCATCAGCAGCACCACAAACAAAATAAGCCCCAGCACACCCCACACCAGGCTCATGCCCTGCTTAACCGTTGCCAGCATTACAATGGCTACCAGAAAAATAGTAGCCACTTCATTCCATATACGCAGCTGCATAGAGGTGTACCTAAACACACCCGCTATCTGCTGCTTAAATATGCGGTGCAGAAACAAAAAGTAAGCGTACAAACCCACCACAAACAGCAGCTTTATCAGCAGCCAGTTGCCTGCGGGTTCTGTAAGTATTTTATGCCAGCCAAAGTAGAACATTACCACCGGGCCCAATATAAGCGTAAGTATAGCAGAGGGCCAGGTAATACCAAACCACAGCCGCTTCATCATTATCCCAAACTGCTCCCGCAGCGCATCACGGGCAGCCGGTTCTTTATCAGCCGCCTCCGTGTTGTATATAAACAGGCGCGGCATATAAAAAATACCGGCAAACCAGGTAACCACAAAAATGATGTGCAGGGCCTTCAGGTAAAAATAAGTCATGCTGCTTATGCTTTAACGCCTTCTTTAACAGGAGCGCCGGACAGTTTTACCAGCGTATCTACCCATTTGGGTTGCACATTTAAACAAGGTATGGCCGTATACGCCTCACCACCCGCATGTTCAAAAATTTCCTTCCCACCAATAGCTATTTCTTCCAGCGTTTCCAGGCAGTCGCTGATAAAGGCCGGGCATACAATCAGCATTTTTTTCACGCCCTCGCCAGGTAATTCCTGTAAACGAACGGCGGTATAAGGCAGCAGCCACTGATCGCGGCCCAGGCGGGATTGAAACGTATGCTCCACTTTGTGCTCAGGCAGGTTCAGTGCCTGAGTAAGCAGGCGGGTAGTTTCTTTGGTCTGGTGGCGGTAGCACTGTGCATGCGCCGGTGAAGGCGTAGTACAGCAGTTTTCTGTTTTCAAACAATGGCAACCGGTAACATCACCCAGCTTAATATGCCTTTCGGGTATACCGTGGTAGCTGAACAATATTTTATCAAACTCCTGATTCAGATACGGGCGAATACTTTCTGCCATCGCATCAATGTAATCAGCATCGTTATAGTAAGGGGGTATCACCTTCAGCTCAAAGGGATATTTGTATTTCGCTTTTTCGGTTTTCATGTATTCCACCGCCGTTTCAAAACTGCTCATGGCATAGTGTGGGTACAGCGGAAATAAAATTACTTCCTCCAGGCCGGGAACCTGCTGCATCAAACTATCGTACGCTTGTTTAGGGCTGGGGCTGCCATAACGCATGGCAACTTCCACCGGCACATCCAGTTTTTGCTGCACCTGTTGCTGTAACTGCTTTGTAAGCACAATCAGCGGAGAGCCTTCTTTCCACCAGATGGTACGGTAGGCTTCGGCCGATTTGGGGGCGCGGAAAGGCACAATAATACCCTTTACCAGCAACGCCCTGAAAAACCAGGGAGCGTGAATTACGCGCTTATCCATCAGAAACTCATCCAGATACTTCCTTACATCTTTCACCTCTGTGGAATCAGGCGATCCCAGGTTCATCAAAATAACAGCCCTCTTCTTATGTGCTTGCATATGCGGAAAAATAAACGCAAAGGTAAGCAAGCAGAATCGGCTTTTCGGCTAAAAGGCAGATTTATCCTGTATTTTCATCTGTGACACAGAAATGACAATGGAATGACGAAAATCATACACTAAACCGTGCCGCTGCAAGTACCTTTGCCTTGCTGTTAAAGAAAGGTTTTGGATCAGCAGGAAAGCAATATGAATCTGAACGAATTTTACATCGCAGGAATTAACTACAAGAAAACTGACGCTGCTATCAGAGGGCAATTTGCCGTTAACAATGAGCAGTACGCAGCTATTCTTGAAGAAGCAGGGCAGAACGGAGTGAAAGAGATGTTTGTGTTAAGCACCTGTAACCGTACAGAAATATTTGGTCTGGCTTCCCATTCCGACGTACTGATAAATCTTCTCTGCCGCCAAACCACCGGCACTACAGATTCCTTTAAAGAACTGGCGTATATTAAACAAGGCATGGCCGCCATTGAACACCTGTTCAGCGTAGGCGCCGGCCTGGATTCACAAATTCTTGGCGACTACGAAATTGTGGGGCAGATTAAACAGGCCATTAAGTTTGCCCGCGATAATGAGTACGTAGGCACTTTTATAGAGCGTTTGTACAACACCGTACTGCAATCATCCAAAGCCATTAAAGCACATACAGAACTCAGCTCCGGCACCGTATCTGTATCTTTTGCCGCTATACAGTTTTTAAAACAGCACCTTACCGATGCTGCCCACAAGAAAATAGTACTGCTGGGTACCGGTAAAATAGGCCGTAACACCTGTAAAAATCTGGTAGATTACTGCGGTGCCAACCACAGCAACATTACCGTTATTAACCGCACCCTCAGCAAAGCACAGGAGCTGGCGGCAGAATTACAGGTAAACGTAGCCCCTTACAGCGAAATGCTGGCACAGGTACAACAGGCCGATGTGGTTATAGTAGCTACCAATGCCGAAGAACCTGTTATCTGCAAAAAACACCTGGAAGGTTTTGGCTCAAAAATTCTCATAGATCTTTCTATTCCCAACAATATAGAACCGGCAGCCGGCGAATTACCCGGTGTAGCCCTGGTAAACGTTGATGGATTGTCTAAAATAAATGACGAAACCCTGCAAAACCGCATGGCAGAAGTGCCTAAAGCCAACGATATTATTGTGGCGCACATGCAGGAGTTTGTGGAATGGTACGGTATGCGCAAGCATGTACCTGCCCTTAAAGCCGCCAAAGAAAAGCTGCACGAATTGCATAGCTGCGGTTTTTTTGCAGCCGAAAACATTTCCACCACCGGTTGCCCTATGGAAGCCGGCAAACAGTCAGAAGAAACCATTCAGAAAGTCATCAACAACATGGCGCTCAAAATGCGCCGCCAGCAGCTTCCTGGCTGTTCTTACATAGAAGCCATTAATGATTTTATTTCCGCGGGAAATATGAACTAGTTTCGCCGCCCGGAGTATTTAAAACATGAACAGGATATTAAAAATAGGCACCAGAGACAGCGAACTGGCTGTATGGCAGGCAACCCTGGTACAAAACCAGTTAGCCGCCCACAACATTCAAAGTGAACTGGTGTATATTAAAAGTGACGGCGATATCGATCTCGTTACTCCCCTTTATGAAATTGGCGTGCAGGGTGTTTTTACCAAAACCCTGGATGCGGCACTGCTCAGCGGCCGTATAGATTTAGCAGTACACAGCATGAAGGATGTGCCTACCGGCCTTGCCAAAGGCATTGTACAGGCAGCCGTTTTACAAAGAGCTTCTTACATAGATATACTGGTACATAAAGGAGAATGGCACAAGCAAAATGGCGAATGGACTATTAACAACCCCACTGCCGTTATTGCCACCAGCAGCATACGCCGCAAAGCGCAATGGCTGAACCGTTTTCCGGAACACCGCATAGAAAACCTGCGCGGTAACGTAAATACCCGCTTACAAAAGGTGGCAGACAGCAACTGGAGCGGAGCCATTTTTGCCGCTGCCGGCCTGGAGCGTATTGAAAAGCGCCCCGCCAACTCATTTGAACTTAACTGGATGTTACCCGCCGCCGCACAGGGCGCTATTATGATAGTATGCCGGGAAGAAGCCGCAGATACCAAAGAGGCCTGCGCGCTGCTGAACCATGCCGATACCGCCTTATGCACCCGACTGGAGCGCGATTTTCTACGCACCTTAATGGGTGGCTGCTCTACTCCTATCAGCGCACTTGCCCAGATCCAAAACAACACACTGCTTTTCAGAGGAAACATTTTTTCGCTCGACGGAAAACAGATGCTGGAAACCCAGGTAGAACTGCCTGCCGATACTGCGCCGGATATACTGGCCAATACCGGTAACAAAGCCGCCCTGGAATTATTAGGAAAAGGTGCTGATAAAATAGTGGAAGCCATACGCCATGCAGGTTACTAACACACATATCCTTTGCACACGCTCGCTGGAACCGGCACATGTGCAAAAAGCAGTGGAACATGGTCTGCATATAGATACGGTACCCTTTATACATACCGAAGCCCTTACAACCCCCGCTTTTGCCCAACAGGTACAACAGGCTGCTGCACAGCCCGCAACAGTAGTGTTTACCAGCATTAAAGCAGTAGAGGCCGTAATGGCACAACTGAACGGGTTGCCGCAGTGGACTATTTACTGCCTGGGTGGTGTTACCAAAGAATTACTGAAAACGCATTTTGGAGAAGCCGCTATTGCAGGCGCCTCTAAAAATGCCACCTCACTGGCAGAGAAGATTATTGCAGCCCCTAACCGCCCCGAAGAAGTATTCTTTTTCTGTGGCGATCAGCGGCTGGATGAATTGCCGCAACTGCTGAAACAGCAAAACATAGGTGTACAGGAAATTATCGCTTACTCTACAAAGCAAACGCCGCATACCATTGAAAAAAGTTATGCAGCCATACTGTTCTTCAGCCCCAGCGCTGTACACAGTTTTTTTTCCGAAAACACCATTCATACCAATGTAGTGTTGTTTGCCATTGGTAAAACCACGGCTGCAACCATTCAATCATACGTGTGCAATACCATTGTTACCAGCGAATGGCCGGGGCAGGAGCACATGATAGACCTGGTGATAGATTATTTTAAATAGAGATTATGCTACAAAACGATTTGTTATTACGTACCCTGAGAGGGGAATCTGTGGAAAGAACCCCGGTGTGGATGATGCGCCAGGCAGGCCGTTATTTGCCCGACTACAGAGTACTGCGTGATAAATATTCTTTTTTTGAACGCTGCCAGAAGCCGGAGCTGGCTACAGAAATAACCTTGCAGCCGATTGACCAGGTAGGTGTAGATGCCGCTATTATATTTTCCGATATACTGGTAATACCACAGGCGATGGGCCTGGAGGTACAGCTGGTAGAAAACAAAGGCCCGCTGTTACCCGATCCTATTAAAACAGTGGCCGATATGAAACGTGTACGCATTCCTGATGTACACGAAACGCTGGGTTATGTATTTGATGCCCTGCGCATGACAAAGCAGGCGCTGAATGGCCGTGTGCCCCTGATAGGCTTTGCCGGTGCACCCTGGACTATTCTGTGTTATATGGTACAGGGTAAAGGCTCTAAAACCTTTGATGAGGCTAAGGCTTTCTGTTACACACAGCCCGAAGTAGCACACCAACTGCTGCAAATGATTACCGACACAACCATTGTGTACCTGAAAGAGCAGGTAAAGGCAGGTGCAGATGTAATACAGCTGTTCGATAGCTGGGGCGGTTTATTAAGTCCCGAAGATTTTGAAGTACTGTCGCTGCAATACATGCGTCAGATTATTGCCGCATTAAAAGACGAAGTGCTTACCATTTTATTTGCCAAAGGTGCATGGCACTCGCTGGAATCTATGGCAGCCACCGGCGCAGCAGGCCTGGGTATAGACTGGTGTATACAACCAGAAATGGCCCGTAAGCTGGCTGGCAACGCTGTAACCCTGCAGGGTAATTTTGACCCGGCTAAACTACTGTCGCCTATTCCTGTTATTGAAAAAGAAGTAAAAGCCATGCTACAGAAGTTTGGACCCGGCAGGCATATTGCCAATCTGGGCCATGGCATACTACCCAATGTTCCGGTAGACCATGCACGTGCTTTTGTAGATACGGTAAAACAATACCAGCACAAATAACCGGCAACGGGCCCTTACGGGCCCGTTTTACCTTCTAATTCTCTATAGTATGAAAACACGACACCTCTTTTTTACGGCCCTGCTGGCTCTGTTAACAATCAGCTCTTTTGCGCAGCAGCCGCAACAACCTGCCCCTGCAAAAGCATTAGGGCTTTGTCTGGAAAATTATGAATATCCGCACCCTGTACAGTACCTGAAGCTGAACCTGCAGGGCGAACAGCTACAGATGGCGTATATGGATGTAAAGCCCCAACGCTATAACGGGCACAACGTGTTGCTGCTGCACGGTAAAAACTTTAACGGCGCCTACTGGGCTACCACTATACAGGCGCTTACCCAAAACGGCTACCGGGTTATTGTACCGGACCAGATTGGTTTTGGCAAATCATCCAAACCCACATACCTGCAATACACCTTTCAGCTGCTGGCGCAGAACACCAAAGCCATACTGGACACCCTGGGCATTACTAAAATAAGCGTACTGGGCCACTCTATGGGCGGCATGCTGGCAACCCGTTTTGTACTCATGTACCCCAACGTGGTAGAAAAGTTTATACTGGAAAACCCCATAGGGCTGGAAGACTGGAAACTGAAAGTGCCTTACCAGCCTGTAGAAGCCTGGTATAAAAACGAACTGAAACAGAATTACGAAAGCATACGCAAATACCAGAGCGAAAGCTATTACGATAACCAATGGAAGCCCGCATACGATGAATGGGTAAACCTGCAGGCAGGCTGGACGTTGAGCCCCGAATACCACCGTATTGCGTGGAATGCTGCGCTTACTTATGATATGATATTTACCCAGCCCGTATGTTACGAATTCAGCAATATAACAGCACCTACCCTGCTGATTATTGGCCAGCGCGACCGTACTGCACTGGGCAAAGCCAATGTGCCGGAAGAAGTAAAGAAAACCATGGGCCTGTACCCCGAACTGGGCCGCATAACCCACGATAAAATACGCAACTCCACACTGGTTCCGCTGGACAATGTGGGCCACCTGCCACATATAGAAGCGTTTGACCGCTTTATGGGCCCGCTGCTCAGTTTTTTACAACCTGCCAAACCATGAACTATTTAGCTGCTATCAACACATATTATGAAGCAAAACTGGATCAACTATATTCATCAGCTACAGGATACCATTTGCGCCGCGCTGGAAGCAGCAGACGGCAAAGCAACCTTTGTAGAAGATAAATGGGAACGCGAAGGCGGTGGCGGCGGTAAAACCCGCGTAATAGCCAACGGTAACGTATTTGAAAAAGGAGGCGTAAACACCTCTGTGGTGTTTGGCGATGTAAACGATGCCATGCGCGCCCAGCTGCAGATGGACGGGGCCAGCTGGTTTGCCTGCGGCCTTAGCCTGGTAATACACCCCAACAACCCCTTTGTACCTACCACCCATGCCAACTGGCGTTATTTTGAGTTATATGATGCTGATGGTGCCGTAATTAAAAGCTGGTTTGGCGGCGGTGCAGACCTTACGCCTTACTATTTGTTTGAAGAAGACGCCCGCCATTTTCATAGCTCGTTAAAGCAGGCCATGGACCCCTTTGGCGCTGATCTGTATACAAAATACAAGGCACAGTGCGATACCTATTTTGCCAACAAACACCGTGGCGATGAAATGCGCGGTATTGGCGGTGTGTTTTACGATCACCTGGTACCCGCCGATGCAGCAGACGCGGAAAGGCTATTTGCTTTTCAGCAAGCCAATGGCAACAGCTTTGTAAACGCCTATGTACCAATAGTAGAAAAAAGAAAGCACACCCCGTATAACCAACAACATAAACACTGGCAGGAAATACGCCGAGGCCGTTATGTAGAGTTTAATCTGATACACGACAGAGGCACTATTTTCGGCTTAAAAACCGGTGGCAGAACAGAAAGTATTCTGATGAGCCTGCCCCCTACCGTACGGTTTGAATACAATTACCAGCCCGTACCCGGCAGCGAAGAAGACAAACTGTTACAGGCCTGCCAGCACCCGAAACAATGGGCCTAGCAACGCCACATAATACATTCCGATTAACAGCACAAAAAGATAGAGTATGTACTTACAGAGAAGAAACCGGATTTTAAGGCAAACACCTGCCATTCGTGCAATGGTAGCGGAAACCACATTAACACCTGCAGATTTTATATTACCCATATTTGTTGATGAAGGAACCAACGTAGAACATGAAATTCCTTCTATGCCCGGCCAGTACCGCCGCTCGCTGGACCTTACCATAAAAGAGGTAAAAGAAATATGGAGCATGGGCATTAAAAGCGTAGACATTTTTATTAAATGTTCCGATAACCTGAAAGACAATACCGGCAAAGAAGCCTGGAACCCCGATGGTTTAATGCAACGCACTATTAAAGCCATTAAAGATGCTGTGCCGGAAATGGTGGTGATGACAGATGTGGCATTAGACCCCTATTCTATCTACGGGCACGATGGTATTGTAAAAGACGGCGAAATAGCCAATGATGAAACAGTAGAGGCACTGGTTAAAATGTCCATCAGCCATGCAGAAGCCGGTGTGGATATTATAGCCCCCAGCGATATGATGGACGGCCGTATTGCCGCCCTGCGTGCCGGCCTGGAAGAGCACAACTTTACCAAAGTGGGCATTATGGCCTACAGCGCCAAATATGCCAGCTGCTTTTACGGCCCCTTCCGCGATGCACTGGACAGCGCACCCGGCTTTGGTGATAAAAAAACCTATCAGATGGATTATGCCAACCGCAGGGAAGCCATTAAAGAAACCCTGATGGATGTGGAAGAAGGCGCTGATATAGTAATGGTAAAGCCTGCGATGGCTTATCTGGATATTATCCGCGAAGTAAAGAACGCCGTGGATATACCCGTAAGTGCTTACCATGTAAGCGGTGAATATGCTATGATAAAAGCAGCCGCCAAAATGGGCTGGCTGGATGAAAACAAAGCCATACTGGAAAGCCTTACCTCTATTAAAAGAGCAGGCGCAGATTTAATAGCCACCTATTTTGCCAAAGACGCCGTACGTTTACTCAACGGCCTGTAAATAATAATAACGATGTATCAATACGAATCGAGCAAAGCATTATTCGAAAGAGCACAGCAAAGCATTCCCGGCGGCGTTAACTCCCCCGTACGCGCCTTTAAAAGCGTGGGCGGCACCCCCATTTTTATAGAAAAAGCCAAAGGCGCGTACCTGTATGATGCAGATGGCAACCAGTATATAGACTACATTGCCTCCTGGGGCCCCATGATTATGGGCCACGCCTGGGAGCCGGTAGTAACCGCCATTCAGCAAAAAGCAGCCGGCTCCACTTCCTTTGGCGCCCCCACCGAGCTGGAGATAGAAATGGCCGAGCTGATTAAAAGCATGGCCCCCAACGTAGATATGGTGCGTATGGTAAACAGCGGCACCGAAGCCTGCATGAGCGCCCTGCGCCTGGCACGCGGCTACACCGGTAAAAACAAATTCATCAAGTTTGAAGGCTGTTACCACGGCCACGCAGATGCCTTTCTGGTAAAAGCAGGCAGTGGCCTGGCTACATTTAACATACAAACCGTACCGGGTATTACCGCCGGTGCTGCCAACGATACCCTTACCGCCCCTTATAACAATCTGGATGCAGTAAAGCAACTGGTAGCAGAAAACAAAAACGAAATAGCCGCCATTATTATAGAACCGGTTGCAGGTAACATGGGCTGTATACTGCCCCAACCCGGCTTTCTGGAAGGCCTGCGCGCCCTGTGTACCGAAGAGAACATTGTACTGATATTTGATGAGGTAATGACCGGCTTTCGCCTGGCCCCCGGTGGTGCCCAGCAAAAGCTAAACATACAGGCAGACCTCATCACCTACGGTAAAGTAATCGGCGCCGGTATGCCCGTAGGCGCCTTTGCCGGAAGAAAAGACATTATGCAATACATTGCCCCACTGGGTAACGTATACCAGGCAGGTACACTAAGCGGCAACCCGCTGGCCATGATAGCCGGCTACACCCTGCTGAAAGAGCTGAAAGCCAACCACGGCATTTATACCGAACTGGAACAGAAAACAGAATACCTGCGCAACGGCCTGGACCGCGTATGTAAAGAAGCCGGTATTCCTTACACCATTAACCAGCTAGGCAGCATGATAAGCCTGCACTTTGCAGACCACGCCGTGACAGATTTTACTTCTGCTGCTGCCACCAATATTGAACGCTTTAAACAATTCTTCCACGCCATGCTGAAACGCGGCGTTTACCTGCCGCCTTCCGCATACGAAAGCTGGTTCCTGAACCACGCACTTACGCGGGAAGATCTGGATAAGACTATTGCCGCAGCTGCGGAGAGTTTGAAGGAGATTGCGTAAAGAAAAAAGCGCGGCTGTGTCCTGATTGATACAGCCGTGCTTTTTTACCACTACTATTATTCACCTCGGGCTTCACTTTACATAACCAGAAATGACATATGATCGGGGCCTGACGTAGTATGTAAAAAGCTTTTCCAATTTTAACAGCACAATCAATACTTATGCTCCAAACAAGCTTCCTTGTAACTTAACACCTCCTGCTCCTCAGCATTAACAAGATAAGATTTGATTGGCGCATAGTCAACATTAGCAGGAATATCAACAGAAATCAAGTATTTCAGATGACTACCTTCCCATCCACATCCAAATTTTTCCAATTGCTCCGTAACGCCCTTTAAAGCATCTTTTTGTAAAAAAACAATTTGAACAGTACTGTGTCCCGAAGCTTCCACAAGATCATCGTAGTATAATGCACCGTTATTTTCCTTTGCTTTAATCAAATCATTTAACGCAATATTGGATGTAAAAAAAGGGATGTTGTTTATTCTGTAAAATTCACCCTCCTTAGTAGCCCAAACACTCTCAATGTTAACACTGCCTTCATCATTCCTATATGCCAACATAATCTTACTTTCACTCATAAAATACGTTATTAATTAAATGCCACCATCTGGCAAAGAACCCACTTCTTTACAAGCTCACCATCCAATATAAATATTCGACTCCACTACAAGCACCCTAGTTCCTCATATCTTTTTTTTGCTAAATCATAAAATGAATACTCTTCAAACTCAACACGAATTCCATCTTGTATAGTTGGATTTTGTTTTAAAATTAAAATAGAACTATTAAGAATAAACTTAAGAGACTTACAATTGCTAACATTATCAAAAATCAACTTTCGCAATGGCAGTGGATTATGAAAAGGAGAAATTACACCTACGTTATGATAATCAAACTGAGTGTCTTTTAAAAAAACTGGAAGTTCTTCCATATGTAATGCATTTATGGAATCCGCATATTTATCAACGAACAACTCCAACGCCGTCTTATTCTTATTTTTAATAAATGAGCTATCCAATTGAACAACCAGAGCATCCAGCTTGGAATCTACATCTCTAGATTCATTACCTGGCTTACAACTCATTATATAGAATGAACAAAAAAGAACCATTTTTAAATTTAATTTCATAAGAATTATTTTAATTGAATCTGATTTACTCCGTTTGTGTAAGGCATCTTCTCGACTCCACGAAGCTTAGTGGCAGCCTTACTATTAGCATTAGCTTCCGCATTAGAGGGCATCTTTCCTGCCACCTCACCAAGTGCCGTATTAAATACAGACTTAATATAATCCTCCTTAGAAATACCTTTCACCGCAGCAGGATTTGTTTCCTTTATTTTCTCGCATTGTTTCCCTGCTTGATCTAGTACCTTGTCAATCTGTCCCGTATACGTCAATTCCTTGGCCACGCCATCTTGTCCAACTATTTTAACCCACTATTTACTGTAATAGTCGATTTAAAAGCCACCTCTTTTTGGTCACCATGCCCGATGCGCAACAACCTCCTTTAAAAGCCAAGGATTTTTTTTATCTAAACTCCAACCTGCTTGAAGATTAGGATTAATTGGCTCAACTACACTCAGTTTTACATCATAACTGCCCTTCTCATTTTGGAATAACTTACTCCCTTGTCACCATTGTAAATACCAGTAACACCTAAATCATGAATCGTTTTTGGAAAAAAAGGAAGCTGCAACCCTCCACCAGTATTTGCAAACGTAGCGGGGGCTCTAGCAACAATGGCATCTTTCGCATCTGGATCTATATGTACAATCTGATTATTTAACACATATATGTACGGAGAAACTTCATTGTATTTATCAGCCAGTTCGTAATAAACCACCGGTGCAACCAAATCAAAGACTGCGTTGGAATCATTGACAGGCGATCCTTGCCAGATATGTTAACAAAACTTTACTATCACTCATATTATAGACAAGCGTTTAATTAACCTTCCTTCTTGAGCATTTTTACCGTACGGGTAGCACATAAAAATATGCTATTGTGCCTTAACCAGCGACAGATCAACATGATCAAGCAGTTTATGCGGATATGGGAGCCGCCGCCAATAAACGTCTGCATAAACACCGCCACCTAGCCAGAGGACTTCCCCTACAATGCGAAGCTATTTATAGATTTAGCAGCACCTAAGCCATCAACTTTTTGCGCAAACGCAAACAGCAGCCGATACGGCTGAAATATTACCAAAACTGACACGTATAGAGACAGCCCGGTTACCCGGTCTGCCTGAATGAATGATTTACAATAATTTCCGAGGTGTTAAAACGCTTGCGGAGGACAGAATTACGGAACACTCACTTAAGCCTTAAAGAACCAATAATCCTTTCAACTAGTGCTTTACCTTCGATTACCTGAAGGCTACCAAAAAAAAGCTTCAATTCATAAAAATGCTGACTATTTTTTTTAAAAAGAACTATTATTCCATAACGGGGGATATTCTTTTCATCATAGCACACATACCTTAGCATAGCAACATTAATTCCATTTATACTGACTACCTCTTTCCCCACGCTATCCAGCCTTCCAACAGTCTTGACGTGTGCCTCCCTATAATTTTCAAGCAAAAAATCATCTATAGTAAAATTGTACATATAAGAGCTGTCATAAACATCAGCGGTCAGATAAGTATTCCTTTTCGGACAACTAACTTTCACATTATATATCAGTTGATCGTTTGCAAACACCTGATAAGGAGATTTAACATTCCAATACTCCGGCACTTTAACGCTAACAGAAGAGTCACAGAGCGTTATCTCTTTCCAATTACTATCAATTTGCGCCTTCACAAATGAAGCAGGAAAATAGATAATAAATAAAACTATTATAATCCCTCTCATTTCATAGTTAATTGGGTTAACTGGTGCCGCCATAAACACTCCCGTCGTCCTTTCTATGTCAACGATTTTATGACGCATCTCCTATCTTTCACTTTTTATATATTTCTCATAGTTATAACCAGGAACCATCTATTTATGAGGTGGTGAAAGAGTACGTAACACTCAATTCAATCTTAAAGACCCAATGATTATTTCAGCCAATTCTTTACCTTCATGAACAGAGAGGCTACCGCAAGAGAGTTTAAGTTCATAATAGCTGCTACTATCTCTTCTAAAGAGAACTATCATTCCATAACGCGGGATTCGCTTTTTATCGTAGTACACATATTTTAGCATCGCGACATCAATTCCATTTCTCACAACTACTTCCTTTTTTAAACTGTCCAGTTTTCCAATCGTTTTTGTCTGAGCAGTTCTGTGATATTCAAGCGTCTCGTTATCTATGAAAACAGTAATTCTGGAAGCACTATCAAACACATCCACTTTCAAAGAAGTATTGCTTTGAGGTAATCCGACCTCCATATTATGTTTAATCTCGTAACTTGGGTATTGGCGATAAGGAGATTTAGCTTTCCAGGCTTCCGGCACTTTAATACGAACAGAAGAGTCACAGAGTGTAATCTCTTTCCAATTATCATCAATTTGTCCATTTACAAATGAAATATGTAAACAGAAAATTAATAAAAATAATATTCTAGTTTTCATTGAACAGGTATGTTTTTATTAGCTTTTGGAGTACTATTCTCAAATCTTTTCATATAAAAATCACGTATTACTCCATGATTATCTGTTGTCTTTACAAAATCGCCAAGTTTTGAAAATTCAGGTACTATAGGGCGTGGTCCTTGATTTACATTACTTAAAAGCCTTTCCCCGTCAGACATTATAGAATGACTCGGAATAAATCGCTTCGAAGCGTCGCCAGCAGCGCGGTCTCCACCATGACCAAGCCCGGCATTATGCCCCGCTCCATGTACAACGTCGAAAGCAATTGCCTCTGTCATAGATACATGAAAATCTTTCGACTGAATCTTAGCATCTTCTGTATTAATAGCGATAATATTACCTTTAAACTGGCTATGTTCTGGATTTGTAGCTCCTTTTGAACCGAAATCAGGATCTTCTCTTAAGGTTTTCCCTAAGACTTTATCTACTGAGTTAACCGCATTAATCACTGCGTCAGCCTTTCCAATAAAAGCAACAGCATCATTCTTATCCATTTGACTATAAAATTTGCTAAAATCTTTCCCTTTAAAAATCTCTGCCCGGGTTTTCAATTTCATAGATGCAAAATTTGCATTAACCTGCTTCCGTAATTCTTTCAGTTCATTTTTAGATATTCCATCTAATCCATGAAGATAAACAACATTATCCCTTCCATCGGGATCTATATAAAGCAGAGGATTATTCATGCAATATTGGTAAGTGGAAATTGAATTGTACTTCTCGCTCTTGGGGTCAATTACATTCCACCTGCCCACTTGCACGTCATACATCCTGGCTCCATAATCAAACCACTCCAACCCACTACCATCAGCAAACTCTTTATTCTGTAGTTCCTTTCCATTATACTTAAACTTATTCTGTAACCTACCTTCAGCTTTACCTCCAATTCCTGCTATTGATAATCCAAAAGGATAGTAATGATCCACCTCAAGTAAAGGCCCCTGTATGGAAGTTACGCCTAAATCCTCAAATACTACATCCGCATCCGCGGATTCACTGCTTGTAAATACATATACATACCCACTCTTTTCTACTTCCCATCCTTCTTTCACATGCTGCGTCAACTTCTCCTCCTCGCCAACACGCTGAAAGCCTGCATACTCCGGTTGTTTGAGTGATTTTCTTGCAGTATCTTCCTTCACAGGCTTCAAATCTTCATCCAGCAATACCCAGTTCAGATACGCTTTTGGTTTACGCGATATTTTCTCATCCGTTGCATCCCGCGTCTGTAAAAAACTTATAACACCCGGTAATATTGCAGCAGCACCGGAGGCTGCCTGTAGCACAGGGCCGTCATGAAGCAATTCTGTCTCTAAAGTATTGCCTAATAAACCAGAAACTGTTCCTGCAAAGGGCATAGCAACTTCCTTATCCTTTCCATTGTGCTGATACCAGCTTTTTGCACGTATGTTAATTTTATCGCCGGCATTTACTTTCAATAGTAGTGACGGTCCCAATTTCTTCTGCCTGCCATCCAGCTTAGCCACGTATCTATTGGTAGAATCTCTGTCAGGGTAAGCAGCAGGTTTAAATGCACGTGTTTCCGCAAGATTGGCGTAATAGGTTTCTTCCTGTGCAGCACTATCCAGCTCCATAGTAGCCACCTTATAAACTGAAACAGTTTCTTCCTCAGTAAGCGTTGCCCGGATATTTCCTAAATGGTCTTTTACAAAATAATCATACGCATAGCTTCCATCCGGTTTTCGTCGTATGCGACCTTCTTCATGCGCCAGTTGTTTCAGGTCATTGTTCTCATACTGAAAACTCCCTATATAAGAGGTAGTAGTTACTGCATTACTATTAGTGGCGTCCGTTACTACTTTTTTCAGTTTATTCCCCCTCGCATCATAGGTGTAGGCAACAGAACCTTTACCGGTAACGGTAATCAATGAGGGCAGGTTTAAATAATTGTACGCGATATTGCTGATACCTTTATTTAAATCATACACCATATTACCATTACCATCATAATCATAATCCTGCGTTTGGCCACTTGTGATTTCTTTGAAATCGCCCAGTGTACTGGCTGCATTGTTAAAGGCATCCGTTACCCGCTTTAAACGATTACCAGCAACAGAAAAGTCATAATTGTAAGTCAGGTCGTCAATTCTGACAGACGGGGTAACGTAATGTTGCATCCGCAGAATATTACCATTGGCATCGTAAGCAAGTGAAGGATTTGAACCATTGCCCATAACTGTGGTATAATCGCGACCAAGGGAAGTATTCCATGTAGTTGCGTTGATTTTCTCCGTAAAATCAGCTTTTAGTAATCGGCTGACAGCATCGTAAGTATATCCATAAGAACGAACCTGCTGGTCGTTACGGCTACACCAGGTAATGCCAGCTATATTACCATTGTATTGTTTCTGGGTAAAACCGTAATTATAACTTATTTCCTCTCCAAAGAAATTATTTACTCCCGTGGGATTCGCAACATATCCTTTATTAATACCAGTTAACCAGCCCCTGATATTATATGCATAGGTAAGTGTTTCTATAGGCAAGCTATTGTATACCCCACCCGGCTTTTTCTGCCCCAACCGTTTTGTTAACAACTGTCCGGCAGCATCATAAATTAAAGAATCCACTACTACCCAAGCCCCATTGTTTACCTGCTTCTTTACAGCCAATAATCGTCCGGCGTGATCATATGATTGCCGTGTCATCACTTTAACTGTTCCTGGCGTCATTGCAGTAGTTGCATGGGAGTTTTTGGTCATGAGCGCCTTCCCATCAAAACTATACTGAGTGGTGGAAATATCCGTAGCACCGCTGGTATTAGTGCTTTTTGTTTGTACCAGGCGGCCACGGTCGTCATAGTAATTAATAGTAAACAAATACTGAGAGGTGCCTAATACCTTAACCTGCATACCTGTAACCATTCCTTTTACGGTGGCAACAGAGGTAACAGCCCTCGGATAAGGAAAATTAACATCGGAGGCTGCAAGGAAATCTGCCGTAGTTTCACCGGAAGCGAAGGTAGCCGCCAAACCACTTCCGGATGTACTCACCCAGTCGTAGTTATCATAAAAGGTTACTGTAAGGTAACCATCCACCGGAGAAGCAACACCGGGATAATTGGTACTGCCGGCAGCCGCGGTGGCATGAGTTGCACGGGCAGACGCACTTGTCCATAAATAGGTTTTAGCAGGCCTGTTAAAATCATCATACTGCGTTACCAGCCAATGCTGCGAAGTTCGCATTCTGGCATCCTGTGTCATCACCAGCCGGTCCCTTGCATCATACACCATATGCACTTCCCCTGCACCAGGAACCCGCTTGATAATCATACGGTTTTGTGAATCGTATTCATAACTGAAGCAAAGCTCTTTTGCGATATTACTCCCAGACCAGGTAGTTGCATCAAAAGCCCAGTTAACACTCAACTGCTCCACTCCTTTCGGTTGAATAACATACCGCAACATTCTCAGATCATCATACACGTAGTAGGTATGCAACCAGCCTGCAAACGCAGTTATAGCTGCCCCATCAGTTATTTCAGCTTTCTTCAGCACTACCTGTCCTGTCTTATTCTTATACTCTACTGTCCTTTTCCCATGCTCATCTGTAGTAACCGTACGATATAACACGCCCGGCGCATAAAACCCCGGACTTGCCGGCACACTGCCTGTTGCAAAGCCGATTGTCCATACCCTAACCTCATCAGCAGCGTTTAACTCATAAGCACTTTGAACCCCTCTGCCACTACCTGCCCAGCTATTACCAGGTGCCATTGACTTCAGCACCCGGTTTATAGGAGCTGACTCGTAATCTATCTGCGCGTAATACACCTGCTCACCAGGATATCTTGCAGACATGAAAGTCTCCTGATCAGCAAAAGGAGTTGTTTTAAAAACGCCGCTATTGCCCGTTGAGGTATAAGGCAGGTATTTATATTTCTCCCGCCCCAGTTCGTCATAAACCACTGGCGAAACCAAATCAAAGACTGCGTTGGAATCATTAACAGGCGATCCTTGCCAGGTTACCGTTTGCAGCGGCCTGCCAAGACCATCAACATAGGAAGTGGAGCGAGCAACTTCCCTAACAGTTCTTGATGCAGATATTACATCTGCTTCAACAGTTAAAGGACGGGCGGGCACCCATGTTCTAACATAGTTCAAAGGGGTACCTGGCAAATATGCACCTGGTTTGTTGGCTACAGTCTGCGCTGCGGAAACCCCTTCTGCCAAAGGTTTCACCTGAGCAGAAACAGCTAAAGCCAGCGACAATATAAATGAAACAACAAAAAATATTTTCTTTTCCATATATGTATCTCAAAGGCTGAGTTAACAATAGTTACCATTTTCTACAAGCCTCCCAAAAGGCATCCAAAACCCGTAATTTCAGTATAAGAAGGACTACTGGAACCATCACTCCATGTGTAATAGAAAGTACACTGCCAGGAGTTAGCACTAAGTCTTACAGAGGATGCTACGTGTTTAACACCCGTTTCACAAACATTAGCAATACATTTCTGACTTTTATCTGTACAGTTAATACAACCGGAATCGAATACCACAGTTTCAGTGCATTCGGTCTGTTGCCCCTGGTAATTGTAGCAAAATTTCTTAATGATATTATTATCCTTGTCACGAACAAGATTCAGTCTGTTAAACAAATCATATTCATAATACGTACTATTTCCATTCATATCAATCTCCCGCTTTATACCTACCAATGGCTTATACAAATAGGTAGACACCATTGTTCCGCTAACAGCTCTCAACTTATTCAACTCGGTTAACAATGCACTTTCGCTGGCTGGATTATTAACAACAGCCAGGTTAATTCCGCTCAGTGTAACCAGTTCATTGTATGATTTACCTACCACCTTTGCAAGCGGATACTGCTTATTATATCCCCAGAAAAAAGACGTTATTATGCCATCTTTACCTGTATACTGTAAAACATTCCCCTTATCATCGTAGGCGCCATAGTTTTCAAGCGTGAAATAGGGATTATCAAGAAGCTTCTTTTCCCGTGTAGCTACATCCACCAACACACCACCATTCCATAAAGCGTAATTATTCCGCTCTTCATCCAAACTTAAATTACCTTGTGTAATAGAAGTAGTTCTGCCTCTTATTGAACCCAGTATATTCTTCGACCTCATAAAATCATACACACTACCTGTTTGCGAATGAACGTAGCTAAACCCTTCATTTAACTCCTGGTTTGTACTATTTATTATTTTATTGGATGACAGATAATGCAGATTATCATACGCTCTGGTGATTTTCTCCGAAATATAACTGGCTCCGCTGTAAGTTCTGGTTTCTTCCGTTAAAGGTTCTATCAAACAAACCTTTAACCAGTAGCCATCTACCACCCACATTTTTGAGGGAAAATTACCTCCGGTAGCAATAAGTCCAACCACCATATTCCTGCAACTGTCTCCCAAAAGACTGGTTACCTTGTTATAAGTATATAATTTTTCCACCTGCACCACTCCGGCTGCATCGGCTATACGTTCCTTAATCAATGTACCGCTCAGTAACGGAAAATCCTGAATAGGTATAAATGGGTAGATACCAGTGGGCCCCCTCCCTTCATAAACAGAATCATACAAACGTTCGGTATAAGCACCGTTACTTTCAACTTCTATAACTCTTTTATAAATAACAGGACTTCCATTGAAGAAATTCAGCGTACCGGTAGGCGAGCTACTCATCACAATTCTTTTTGAAGGATTAGCGTTGGAGTAAGAAGTAGTTTCTCTATGATAACGGTAATCCGGAACAACAGCAATAGTAGCTGAAGATCTACCCATGGAATCTGTGTAAAAATACTCTTTGGTAAGTCTATTGCCGGCACCATCAAACGCCTGAACTTTCTTCACGCGCACACCACCCGCCAACTTATCATACGGTGTAACTTCATAACTAACGTAAGCCTGTAAAGAAAAAGGATACATATATGCACAGGTAGCACTGGCATCATAAACTGCTTTAACCGTATAAACTTTATCAACAGGCAAATCTGTATCAACCGCAGCACCACCAACCATATGCGCATACACCACATCCAGGTTAACAGATATTGTATTATCTGTACTAACCACCTGAAAACGAACCACTTTTTCATCCTGCATACCCTCAATGCACGAAACAGGACCAGTTCCGGGTGCCGGCCGTGGATTAGGCTCGTTTGCCTTCAGGTAAAAACGCACCCGCTCCTGGGTTCTACCCGGCATACTGATGCTTTTGGCCGTATTAAACGCACTTAACGCCCAGCTAAGTGTGCCCGATGTCAGGCTATTATTGTTATAATTTACAATTGAAAAAGCCCTGTTGCATTCATATTCGAATGTGGTATGCCCACCTGTTGGATAGGTAATCTGCTGCAATATGCCTGCCTGCACATAATTTGAATCAGGATATAAGTTAGCACCGGACCAATACTCTGCCTCGCCTGGACTCAACCCATATTCCAAAGGCTCCTTTTTCATTCGCGCCGTGCGAACCGAATTACCACGAGCAGGGCTTACATTATAACCCCAATGGTCTACATTGGTGGAGTTTCTGGGATTTAGCGCTGTACCCTCGTAAGTAAATTTTGTAACCTTTGCAAGCGGCCCGGAAATAGCCAATTCACTAACACTATCCAAACGCAACCTTTTACTGTAATCGTTGCCTGATTCATAAGGAATAAATGGGCTTACACCTGATGATGTAAAATAGGAATACGCCATCCTATATTTTTTCACAACATCATTATTCATGTTTGTAACCGTTAACAGGGTAAGCGCTTTTGCATTCACCAGATCAGTTCTGTTAAAACCATATTCCAAATTAACCTTGCTTCCATCCGGCAATCGTATTTCAGCAAGCTGTGGCTCATTCAACTCCACCCTGTCATATGAGCCAACTGCTTGTTCCACATAATTTGGTGTATGCGCCCCTGAGCTTGTAGAAGAAGTTAAATGCAATGTTCTGGTTTCCCTGAATCCGGTTTCATAAAAAGCATTAGGTGGAAGCGCCGAAGCATATTTAAACTCAATGGTATCTTTCACCTGTGGATCAATAATATAAGTTAACAACCAGGCGGAAGCATAATCGCCCTGATATGTTTCCGGGACAGCCTGAGAGGTACTGACAGTTTCGAAATGCTGTATCTCCAGATTCATATACTGGTAAATCACCCCTTTATCATCTGTAATATTGAACGAGGCAATAGCACCAGCACTATTAAGGCTCATTGTCAATTTACTGTTTGTATATTCCAGCGGAACAATCTTTTTTCCCTTGTCAATAACAAACTTGCCTGAGCCACCTGGATAGGAAAAACTGAAAACATCCTGCTCGCCGTCCATTTTGCCCATTCCCACTTCCCTTACCAGATCTGAATAAGGGGAATTACGGGGAGTAATTCCAATACTAGAATAAAAAGCCTCCTGCCAGCCAATGTAATGTAATATATTATAGTATCCATTATCATACTGGGTGGTAACCACTGTCGGTAAAACAGGAGAATGCATATAACCATAATTAATCAGGTCATCATTTAGCCCTCGCAGCGTTCTGGATACGCGATACGACGTTGAAAGAGCCCATCCTAAACCGACGTTCCCGGGCAAGTCCTGCACCTTGTTACCTCCTGCGTGATAACTGAGCCCCAGAGAAAGGCTTAATTTACCACGGCTCCAGTTCCACATAGGATAATTAATTTCGGGAATACCCGTAGAATAATTGACCGGAGTTACACCAAACTTTTCTATTGCTGCAGAGTTGGGTGAAGGAGGAATAATAGCAGCCCCACGGTTTGATGCCGTATCCTGGCCATAACTGCTGAAAGCAATCATTACCGTTATTACAATAAAAAGTAACGTAGGTAAACGCAGAATACTGCCTGAACGGAAATTTTTCATTGTGTTTTTTAAGGAGTATTTATTAAAAAAACGATTGCACTTTATATCGTCTGCCAGCCCCAACCTCAGCATCCCAAATAAAACCATCTGGTCGTAGCAAAGCAAGTGCAGTTCAGAATATAATAATCAAATTTTAAAATCTAAGGTGCATTGCGAAAATATCATAATGAAGTTTTAACACATTAAATGCACTGGATACATTTTTAGGGTGGTGGGTGAGAAGCATTTTTTTTAAAGTTAGAAGGCTAATCTACTATTTATTTTTATACGCCATTTCTAATGGTAGAATTATCGCAAAATGCTACCCTCTGATTTTATAAAACCAGAAGGGTAGCATTTTAAATCCTGATACTAAAAATTAGTTAAAACCGTTTCGCTAAACTCAGCATCTGCACTCAGATAAATGGTACCAGAATCCGGACCAGCTAAATAACCAGAAAGCACTGTTCTTTTATTGGTATATACGTACACATCCACATTGTTCAGCACTTTGGTAAAAAACTGCTGACCTAGTCCGGGTTTATAAAGAAAACCTCTGAAAGCCGTATTGATCTTATTGGATGATCCCAGGCAAAAACCTTCGTACACACGGGCAGAAACTTTCTTCAGTGTAATAGAATCGCCCGGATTAGCAGGTGAATAAAAGTTACCTCCAACGGAGTAGAAAGCGGGATACCCTTTAATGGTTACCGTCATAGAGGTGCTATCCAGCAGCTGTGAATTGTCTTTCAGGTGTACTTCAATTTTACCGGAAATGCGGGACAGTTGTATGCTGTTTACAACCGTATCCATGTTACCAACGGTAAAAGTGGTTTTGTTATAAAAAACATCCACGCCACCATTACTCCAGTAGTTTTTTATCCGCAGGCCTGCTAAAGAATCTGCTTTGTTATTGAGCAGATAATATTTACCTATCAACGTATCTGTAGTTGCCACAAACACTACCGAATAGGTGCCGCTGGTTAAGGCCCAGTTGAACTTACCAAAGGCTGTATCAAACTGCCAGCCTCTTTGCTGCTCTCTCCAGCTAACCAGTCTGCCCGAAGCATCATATATACCAGCAAACAGGTATTTCAGATACTGTGCAGAATCGTTCTGCAGATTCACCAGGCGCATGTTGGTGTACTGTGCTTCAAAGTCAGACACGCTCATACGAACGGCATGATGTGCGGTATCACCTGCAGGTGCAACAGTAACACTTTCGGGAGATTGGTTGTTTTTGCTACAGGAAAATAAGCAGGCAAATGATGCTGTTAATGCAACAGCACAAAGAATCTTTTTCATGATTAAGCATTTAGACAGCAAATTTGCGTCAAAGCCTAAAACTGTCAAATAGCTACTACCTATTACCTGTATACATTTTACTGTATACAATAAATTGTATGTAAAATCATTACGCTTTCAGCATAAAAAAAGCGGCCTTCCATGTTTTAAAAACAGAAGACCGCTTTTGATAAGCACCTCCACTCTTCACACCACTAAACGCTCAATGATACGGTAGCGCCGTAATTATTACGCAAAACGTATATTTTATGGCCCGTGTGCTGTACTTCGCCATCATTCACTCCCAAAACAAAACCAGGCGGAGCTTCAATTGCCCCTGTGAAGGCAGTTGGAGTAGCCGACCCGGTTAACAGGTTAAAAGTCATACCCCTGAAAGGGATAGAACCATTATTGGTGCCTGTTCTGGGCGTATTATTCCGCACCACTAAATCATAGTTTAAACTCATCTTTTTATCAGTAACGCTGGCTGTAGTATTATTGCCCTGGTTCCAGTTGATGTTTCTGAGCTTAGTAAAACTGTTCATGTAAGCTGGAAATACTGTCATAACATTGTGTAAAGAGGCATTACTGAAAATAAGGAAAGCAATATTAACCAGGTTTGAAATGTCTCCAAATTCGGCTAGTATTGTTGAGCCTGCCACAGTAAGCGAGTTTAAAGTAGCAGCATTACAAAAGTTAACATTATCAGGAATTCTGGAAATGTTAGTATAGCTAAGCGTTAGCGACTGAAGCTTTTTTAAATTGGCAATTTCGGGTGGAATCTGCGTCAATCCCGTTTTCGAAGATGATCCCTGACTGATGTTTAAGCCTATCAATTCAGACAGCCGGGTTATCACCATTGGAAATTCATCAAATGCACATGCCTGCAGGTTCAACCGCTGTAACTTTGTTAAACCGGCAAGCGAATCGGGCAAAGCAGTCACATTTAAAATACTCTGTAGCGATAAAGTGGTAAGACTATTTTTAATAGGCATGGTGCCCAGGTACTCCAGATTGGTTCCGGAGGTATCTGTAAAGGACGCGGAACCAGTACCCAGACTTAACAAGGGCATATTTAAAAACTGTATGGGTATTGAGCCCACATAAGGCGAGGTGGCAGCCCAGTTGTAAATAAGTAAGGTTGTTAAATAAGGATTTGTTGACGGAGAAATTCTGCCTAATTCTGCAATATCAACAATTACACCCTGCGCACCGGACGTAGAGAAAGTTGTTAAATTCCTGTGCGCATAAAACAGAAAATTAAGCATGGGATAGGTTGCCACTCCGGCAATGCCTCCATTATAGGAAGTTAATGCACTTCTATCGTAGCTTATTTTAACAGTCCTGGCCTTCACCTCTCCATCGGTATATACATATACCGGATGATATTGTGTGTATAGCTGATTAAAATAGTCATTGCAGTTAAAACAAAACTTATGTATTGTTTCGCCGGGCAACACGCTGGAAGTATACGTATTAACCGTTCCATCACCATAATCAACCGTAATAGTTGTTTGCCTGTTAAACTGCATCCATAAGTTACCTACGCCATTGTTTACAGCTGAGTTGTTGGTGATTGCAAACGGGAATGTTTTCGATCTTCCGGTAAACTCCAGCCAAACAGAGCCGCCTATAACATATCCTGAATTGCGGATAATTCTTCCGCTATTAGTAATAACCATTCTATAATGATATTTTTATTCTGATAACTGAATTGGTTGTCTTAGCCCAGTACATATACTCTCCTGAAAGGCAGTAGCACCCTCCGTAAAAAGTTTTACCACTCAGTGGAACAATAACAGGATTGTATTCATTTGCAGAAGTGTAGGAGGCAGATACACATTGGCTTACAATATCGTTATCCGTAACATACTGATCTTCCGGTAATATCTGAGTGGTTGCCATGGGAACGCCTGCCGCGTCTACCTCCACTATTCTGGTTCCGGTACCCGCCAGGGTGGGATTGGCGGAAGACTGGAGCACTCTGCTGTTTGTATTATTCTGTCTCAATACCAGGCCACTTCCATCATTCCAAAAGTCTCCCTGAACCGGGGAGGTATGGTTTTGCAAAACCATCCGGTTAACGCCCATTGAAGCACCACTGATTCCATTTGCTTTTAAAGCAATCCACCATGCCCCCATTTTTGAAGGGGTAACAAACTTTGAATCGTTGGCTGGGGCTTCTGCCTGCACTTCTGCAGCAGTAGGTATATTTTGTTGTAAAGCGCTTATTTGCCCCTGCGCCTTACCGGTAGCAGACAATACGGTATCTGTAGCAGTTATTGCGCTGTTAGCCGACGTGAAGCCGGTTAAAACCGTGCCCCTTATAGTAGCAGCTATATTGTTTATAAAGCCCCCCACCTTGTTAAAGGCAGCAGTTATTGTGTCTGCATTGGAAATAGTTCCTGCTACAGCCGAAAAACCGCTTATAACGCTTGATAATACGCGCGCCGTTTGAAAATACAAATTAGTGCTTCCTTCACTAATATTGTCCGAAGAACCTGTAGCAGCCGGCAATTGCGATGCAGGCACTTTACCTGTACCGTCCAAAGCCGCGTACCCATTGGCAATACCTTTACTGGCTTTTGTTTCAAAGCTGGCGGCATCTGCTGTTCCAATCTTTTCCCAGCTGGATGCATTGCCTAAAACAGATTCATTAATGCAACGGTACACTCCCCGCTTTTCCGGGTCGGTATCCCACACAGTAACCAAGTGACCGTTATATATAAAATCAGCCGAAGTAAATAATAACAAATCTGCATAGGTTGGACAATAAGCCCGTGCATCCAACGTCCCTTTCTTCCCCACCTCAAAATTTCCTGAAAATGAAAATGATCCTTTTTCGCGTGCCATAAGTTATTTTGTTTTGCTATCAAACAGCGAATTTCCTATAAAGCCATAAGCCATCAAACAGCTGGCAGCAGTTAACTGTATATAAGAAATCGTATATAATAAACGGTAGAAAACAACCTGTATGTAACCAAACGGCGCAACTCAGCCAATCTTATTCCAGTCGCAATCACCCCGTTATTTGTCCGTTTTACCCGGTTCTGTTACCGGCATTTTCCTCAGCTTTGTATAGCATAAAGGCAACCATTTTTAACAACCACTGTTGATTTCAAATAAAAACCGATATGGGAAAAATTGTATTGTTCATGCATACATCGCTGGATGGTTTTGCTGCCGGAGTAAATGGCGAAATGGACTGGATTCATGTAGATGATGAGATTTTTGATTTTGGCGCGGAAAGAATTACCAGAACCAATACGGCTTTATACGGAAGAGTAACCTTTGAGATGATGGAAGGTTACTGGCCAACCGCAGCGGAGCAACCCGGCGCCAGCAAACACGACAAAGAACATAGCGCCTGGTATAAGACGGCACGCAAGGTAGTGTTATCTAACTCACTAGACCAGGCGGCACATGCCAATACAACGGTAATAGGCAAGGAGGACTATCCTGCTGCCATCAAAAAAATAAAGGAAGAAACAGAAGGCGAAATACTGCTGTTTGGCAGCCCCTCCACAGCGCACGCCCTGCTGGCAGAGAATCTGATTGATGAATGCTGGCTTTTTGTAAACCCCGTACTGCTGGGTGAAGGTATTCCGGTGTTCAAAAACATCAAAGAGAAGCAGCTGTTAAAACTCGTAAAAGCACATGTATTTAGCTCAGGGGTTGTTTGCCTGCAACACCAGGTGATGCGCACCGGCTAAAAAAACAGGGCTGGCCCCAAAGGGTCAGCCCTGCAAACCAAAAGGCATTGTTACTTAGCCGTTTTCTTCAACGGTACGCTGAAACCAATATTGGCAATCATTTCATAACAGCCAAACGTTTGGCTGGCTTTTCCCTGGTATACATCCAGATTATAATATCTGGCACCCACCAGCTTATTACAATATTCTATAAAACCATATTTAAAAAACGTAGCACGCACCGCTGCCTCACCTCCTATACAAAAGCCACCAAACTGAAAGCCGGGGTCATTGTCTTTATCAAACACGGTGTTCTCTACGTGAGGGATAACTATACCCACACCACCTTTCAAAAACAGCGACAGGTTAAACCATTTGGAGTTAAAGTTAGAAAGCTGTTTGCGATGCACCAGGTTAAACAGTAAAAAGTTGGCGCCGTTGTTCAGCTGATATTTCAGATGCTGCGGATCGTTGTTGGGTACATAATAATCCACAGGCTGATTGTTCATGGTGCCTTTTACATGCAACAACTGATCGGGCTTTACCTGGTATTTGGTATGGTCGAAGTTGATTTCAAACGCCCAGTTGTCTTTAAAAAAATATCCCAGGCGATAGTTGTATTGTGGAATGCTGATGGCTTTGTTGAAGATACCCTCATTCCATCCCGGCTTATCTGCAGCCAGTACTTTTACAAACTTGTAATCGTTGCCCAGCGAAGGCTGTTTGATGTGAATAGAGCTGGCGGTATACCACTCTTTGTTATAACCCCAGGAGCCATAAAACTCTCCCTTTTTACCGGGTTGAAATAACTTCTCCTGCGATTGTGCTGCCACTTCTGCAATGCTGCCTGTTGCCGCTATTATAGCAATAGCCGCTACTACAATTTTCTTCATTGTCTGGTTTTGATCTACAAATAATTTATCGGGTCTACAGTGGGACTGGGAGTCCTCATAGTCATGTGACTGGATGGTACACAAAGGTACAGGCAAATTAAGAATCTGCCATTAACAAAGCATTATAATTTGCACGTAATGTTACTGCTATCTGAAAAGCAGTTCGCACGGTTTTAATCCGGTATGCTTTTTAAACGCGGCAGAAAAATGAGAGATAGAGGAATAACCCAGCATAGCCGATACATCTGTTACGCTAAGGCCTTTTTCGTACAACAGGTACTTCGCATGCTCCATACGTTGCTGCTGGTAAAAGTCGAATATAGTAGTGCCAAATACTTCTTTAAAGCCCTTCTTCAGGTAGCATTCATTCATGGCTACTTTACGGCTGAGTTCTTTAATAGTAATGGGGTCGCCAATGTGGCGCAGTAATATTTCGCGGGCCTGGTAAATACGGTCGCGGCCGCTTTCATCTGCCAGAAATTTACAGGCAAAGCCGGTTTCTTCTTTTTCATCAATCAGGCATTCCAGGCTGTACAGCAACAGCTCGTGCACCTTGGCATTCACAAAAATATTTTCCATAGCACCGCTATAACTGTGGTTCAGCAGGGCATCCAGCGCCACACGCTTGCGGCTGCATACCGGAAATATTTTAGTGAAAGAGTTGGGATGTTTAAATGCCAGCACTTCATCCTTTTTGTTAATCAGCTTAATGTTGTGCGTAAACTGATTTAAGAAAGTAGCGGAGAAGTGAAAAGAGAATACATCAATGGTTTCATGTTTACCGCTACAGTTTTGGGTGGGTATTTCTGCACATTGGGTGCAGCTTTTATCAAAGCAGTACTTGTTACCCGTGGTGCAGTAGCGCATTTCCAGAAAGTTATCTTCCGGTGTAGTGGCACTGTAGTGATACACCAGCATACCAGTATCATCACCACTCCAGTTTTGCTGAGGATAATATCGGCGGATTACATATTGAATAGAACCAGGAACATGCTGTTCTTTCATATGCAACAGGTTCATGCTCGGTTCCACCGTGTTCCTGTGCGCCACCTTTAATATATCCAGAGCTTGTAACATGATGCGGCAAAATTAATGTATCAACATATAAAATCGGGGCATCTTTTCAACATTCGAGGATTATGGCAATAAAATGACGTTAAAATGGGGGCAATTTGGGGGTAAATTGGCCTGACAATGAGTCATTTTTACGGGAAAACAGCGCATTTTTCCGTAATTTTGCCAGCTTTCATTCAATAACTAACAACCGTTTCATATCATATTATGAGTGAAGAAATAACAGATGTGGCAGCTCCCGCGCAGGCCGGTTATGGTGCAGACAGTATTCAGGTGCTTGAGGGTCTGGAAGCTGTAAGAAAAAGACCAGCGATGTATATTGGCGATGTAGGGGTAAAGGGCTTGCATCACCTGGTATACGAAGTAGTAGATAACTCTATTGACGAAGCACTTGCAGGATATTGTAAAAACATACAGGTAACTATACACGAAGACAACTCAATCAGCGTACAGGATGATGGCCGGGGTATCCCCACAGCCATGCACTCTAAAGAAAAACGTAGTGCGCTGGAAGTAGTAATGACCGTACTGCATGCCGGTGGTAAGTTTGATAAAAACACCTATAAGGTATCTGGTGGTTTGCACGGTGTGGGTGTAAGTTGCGTAAACGCATTAAGTACTGTATTACAGGTAACTGTACAACGCGAGGGTAAAATATTTGAGCAGGAGTACCGCATAGGTATCCCTCAGTATGCGGTTCGTGAAATTGGCGTTACCGAAATTACCGGTACCAAAGTACATTTCTGGCCCGATGCCTCCATTTTTACCACTACCACTTACAATAAAGATATTCTGGAAGGCCGTTTACGCGAACTGGCTTATCTGAACAGACGCATCAGCATTACCCTTACCGATTTAAGGGAACTGGATGAGGCTGGAAACGTGTATTCCAAAAACTTTTACAGCGAAGGTGGTATTGTTGAGTTTGTAGAAAAACTGGACGAAACCGCCAAGCGTACGCCGCTGATAGCAAATACCCTGTATGTAGAAGGGCATGACGAAAACTCCCATGTAGCAGTGGAAGTAGCCATGACTTACAACAGCGATTATAAAGAGCATATTTTCTCTTACGTAAACAACATCAATACCATTGAAGGCGGTACACACGTTACCGGTTTCAGACAGGCGCTTACCCGTGTATTTAAACAATACGGCGATAAAGAAGGCCTGTTTGAAAAAGCCAAGGTGGAAATTGAAGGCGATGACTTCCGTGAGGGTTTAAGCGCCATTATATCTGTAAAAGTTCCCGAACCTCAGTTTGAGGGCCAGACCAAAACCAAACTGGGTAACAGTGAGGTAAGTGGTATTGTGCAAACAACTGTGGCAAGCGCTTTGCAGAACTATCTGGAAGAAAATCCGAAAGAGGCCAAAAACGTGATCTCCAAGATCATTCTGGCTGCCCAGGCACGTGTGGCTGCTAAAAAAGCCCGCGAAATGGTACAGCGTAAAACCGTGTTAAGCGGTGGCGGCTTACCAGGTAAACTGGCGGATTGTTCGGAAAGAGATGCGGAAAGATGTGAGCTATACCTGGTGGAAGGTGACTCGGCCGGTGGTACTGCCAAGCAGGGCCGCGACCGCAGTTACCAGGCTATTCTGCCGTTGAGGGGTAAAATCCTGAACGTTGAAAAAGCCATGGAACACAAAATTTATGAAAACGAGGAGATACGCAACATTTTCACGGCCATGGGTGTTACTATTGGAACCCCGGAAGACCCCAAAGCATTAAATATTACTAAGCTGCGTTATCACAAGCTTATTATTATGACCGATGCCGACGTGGATGGTTCGCATATTGCCACGCTGATTCTTACATTCATATTCCGCTATATGAAAGAACTGGTACAAAATGGCTACGTGTATCTTGCACAGCCACCACTGTACCTGGTGAAGAAAGGTAAAGAGCAGGCATATGCTTATAATGAAGAGCAGCGTAAGAACCTGGTAGTTAAACTGGGCGCCGGAAAAGAAGATAGTGTTACTATTCAGCGATATAAAGGTTTGGGTGAGATGAACGCAGATCAGTTGTGGGAAACCACTATGGACCCTGCCCGCAGAACACTGAAACAGGTAACCATTGAAAGCCTGGCAAATGCAGACGGGGTATTTAGTATGTTGATGGGCGATGAAGTAGCTCCACGCAGAGAGTTTATTGAAACGCACGCCAAATACGCGAAGATAGACGTGTAAGGAAAAAAGCAAGAATCAATAACGAACAAAGAGTTGCCTGGCAACCTATATTCATTAACCTCAAAAATGACAACGATGGACACATCAAAAATGATTAAGGCATATTGTTTAAAAACAAAAGAGAAAGAGGTTCCTATGCAGGACGCTGTTGTTTCTAAAACTGTTAAAGGTGGTTACATTGCTAAAGGCCATGATGGCAAAGGCAACAAAATGACTGCTATTTTAAGCGAAGCAAAAGCTTTACAGGCAATTGCTGACGGTGTAGCTAAGAAAGACTTTTAATAAGCAAAAGCTTTTTTTATAATAGGATTACCAATGGCCACTATTTTAAGCAAGCATTTCCCCTTACCGCTTAAGAGCCATTGGTAAAGACTTTCGTTTTTCAAAATGTGCAGCTATTGCAACCGGTAAGGGAATCTGGTTACAATGGGTTAGCTAATGTAGGGCAACTTTGTACTACCCGGAAATAATTTTGCGGGTAAACGGTGTTTTTTGTTTACCAATGGGTAAATAAATAGAGATGAACCCGCAACACATTAAAAATAAACACTACCCTTTAGCGTTACTCTAACGCTATCCACTTACTTCTTTACAGCCGCCATTCCGGCTCTGTTTATTCTGATAGTTTCAACTAATTTTATATCATGAAATGGTCCGTACTCCTGCTTTGCATGCTTGCATGTTATACCCCCTATGCCCAGGACGCAACAAATACTTTACTGCAACAGCTGCACGTTAGCAAAAACGATAGCGCCCGTGTAGCCCTGTACCGGAAAATAAGCGAGCATTATATGTATACCCGGCCGGACTCCTCCACCTGGTATGCCCGCGAAGGCCTGGTGCTGAGCCGTAAAACCCGCCAACGCAAAGGCGAAGCCAGCCTGCTTTGCCAGATAGGTCAGATAAATCAGATTCATGGCAACCTTAACCTTTCCCGCAAATACCTGCTGGAAGCGTTAGACCTTAGCCGGGATATTCATTTTCCACAAGGTATTGGCGCTGCCTGTAGCGGACTGGGGGTAATAGAAGGTAAAAGCGGCAACCTGGGCGAAGCCACCCGCTACTTTTTTGAAGCCCTTAAAATGGCGGAGCAAAGCAACAATACCGGCGGCATTATTGAAACCAATATTAAGCTGGGGCTAATAAATGAAATGAACGAAAACCTGGATAAAGCATTGTATTACTATGCCCGGGCCGAGAAGCTGAATAAAACCCAACCCGTATCCAGTTCCTCCTTCACTTTAATGAATAACATTGGTATTGTATACGCCCGAAAGGGAGATATACAAACCGCGCTGGAATACTTTGAAAAAGGCATTGCACAAAGTGATACCCCGCGCTTTGCCGGCATTCACCTGAACCTGCTGGGCAATGCAGGTAACGCCTTTGAAAAACTGGGCAACAAAGCAAAAGCGTTGGAATACCACAAGCGCATGTTAACAAAAGCGCAGGTGATAAACATGCCCGAAGAAGAGGCCCGTGCATTGATAAACCTGGCTACGGTGCTGCGTAAAGATTCCTCTGTAAAAAGCATTCAATATCTCAACACCGCACTGGGCATAGCCCAGAGGCTGAACCTGAAAGAGCTGCAATCGCTCATATTCAAATCGCTTTCTGAAATATACAAGCAACAACAGCAATACGAATCTGCACTGGCAGCACTGGAGCAACACCATCGTGTAGAGGATAGCCTGTTTAACCTTACCCGCACCCGCGAAATAGCCACACTGGAAGCCAGCTACGAACTGGAAGAATCGCGCAACCGCATACAAAAGCTGGAACTGGACAATCAGCAAAGAACCTTTGAGCGCAACATAGGTGGCATTATTGCCATAAGCATATTGGTAATACTGATTATACTGGCGGTATATTTTATAAAAATCAGACGCCTGAACAAACAGCTGAAAGAATCGAACCAGGTAAAAGATAAATTATTTTCTATTATAGGCCACGACCTCAGCGGACCGGTGGCAGGTTCTACCAACCTGTTGTCGTTAATGAACCAGGGAGACTTTAGCCCGGAAGAACAAAAGCAAATGCTGGCCGAGTTGCATAAGCAAAGCGAGCTTACCGCAGGCGTTCTCAACTCGCTGCTTAACTGGGGTAAAACACAACTACAGGGTGTAAGCGTGCATAGTGTGGCATTTGCACCTGCCGGTATTGTACAAAAGAACATGCAGGTGTTACAGCCCATGGCCAATAATAAACAGATAGCCATATCTACCAACATAGCCGCCAGCATCCGTGTAATGGCCGATCAGGATCATTTCGATTTTATTATACGCAACCTGGTTTCTAACGCTATTAAATTCACCCACAACATGGGTGCTATTCATATTGCAGCCGATGCAGAAAAGCAGCAGGGCTTTGTTCTTTTTTCGGTGCAGGACAATGGAACAGGCATTAGCCAGGAAGTACGCGCGCAGCTTTTTAACATCAACCCCAAAAGAAGCTATGGCACCAAAGGCGAGAAGGGAACAGGACTGGGCTTAATGTTATGCCGCGAGTTTGTAGAAGCCAACAACGGCCGCATATGGCTGGAAAGCACAGAAGGCACAGGAACCACATTTTACTTTACGTTGCCCGCTACGCCTTCTGTGTAAGCAGGTAATATAAAAGCACCTGCTGCGCCCGGAACAAAGCTTACCGGGCGCAGGATTACTGTTCAGGTTCCGGCTCCGGCTTACCCAGTACACCTTTGTGCATGCGTGCCAGAAACTGGTGCATATGTTCCATATTTTTTACATCATCCACTACCAGCAGGAAGTTTTTGGCTGATTGTTTCAGCCTTGCCTTGTTGGTACCCGTTTGCAGGTAATGAATAATGCGCTGAAACAACTCCGATTCGAAGTAAGGCGAATCGTTTTTGTTGATGAAATAACAACGCAGGGTTTCCTCCTTCAACGCCATTTTCTCAAAGCCAATACCTACTGCCAGCCAGCGGCAGCGCACGGTAATAAACAAATCTTCCACCTCTGGTGGTACAGGGCCAAAACGATCTGTCATTTCATCGTGCAGTGCCTGCAGATCACTTTCTTTTTCGCAGTTATCCAGGCGGGTATATAACGATAAACGCTCTGTAATACTTTCCACATACGAATCCGGAATCAGTATCTCCAGATCGGTATCAATGGTACAGTCGCTTACATAATCATCCTGTTTGCTTATCTCGTCTTTAAACAGCTCTTTAAACGAAGTACGTTTCAGTTCCTTTATGGCTTCTTCCAGTATCTTCTGATACATTTCAAAGCCGATATCTGCCATAAAACCGGTTTGCTCGCCACCCAGCATATTTCCTGCGCCGCGTATATCCAGATCGCGCATGGCTATCTGAAAACCGCTACCCAAATCGCTAAACTGCTCCAGCGTTTGCAGGCGTTTACGCGAATCGGTAGGCAGGGTACTCATAGGCGGTGCCAGCAGGTAACAGAACGCTTTTTTATTGCTTCGGCCCACACGCCCGCGCAGCTGATGCAGATCACTTAAACCAAAGTGATGCGCATTATTGATGATAATGGTATTAACGTTAGGTATATCCACACCGCTTTCTACAATATTGGTACAGATAAGTACATCGTATTTGCGGTCAATAAAATCCAGAATCCTTTCTTCCAGCTGGTCGCCTTCCATCTGGCCATGCGCCCATGAAATGCTCAGGTCCGGGCAAAGCGCCTGTATCAGCCCCGCCATTTCCGGCAGCCCCTGTACGCGGTTGTGAATAAAGAATACCTGCCCGCCACGCTCTGTTTCAAAATAAATAGCATCCCGAATTACATCTTCATTAAACACCTGTATTTCCGTTTGTACAGGCTGGCGGTTAGGTGGCGGTGTATTAATAATACTTAAATCGCGCGCACCCATTAAAGAAAACTGCAGGGTACGGGGAATAGGAGTAGCAGTAAGTGTTAAGCAATCCACATTTGTTTTCAGCGTCTTCAGCTTTTCCTTATGTGCCACGCCAAACTTCTGCTCCTCATCTATCACCATCAGGCCCAGATCTTTAAACTTCACTTCTTTACCCAATACCCCATGCGTACCTACCAGAATATCAATCTTACCTTCTTCCAGCCTTTTAAAGGTTTCCTTTTTTTCTTTGGCCGATTTAAAACGGTTCACAAAATCAACCGTAACCGGAAAATCCTTCAGCCTTTCACTGAATGTTTTATAGTGCTGAAATGCAAGAATGGTGGTAGGCACCAATATAGCTGCCTGCTTGCCATCTACCACAGTTTTAAATGCCGCGCGTATGGCCACCTCGGTTTTACCAAAGCCCACATCGCCACACACCAGGCGGTCCATCGGTGCCGGCTGCTCCATATCGCGCTTCACATCTTCGGTAGCTTTGGCCTGGTCTGGCGTATCCTCATATACAAACGATGCTTCCAGCTCGGTTTGCATATAGTTGTCCGGTGCATGCGCAAAGCCTTGTTGTGCTTTCCGCTGTGCGTATAACTTAATAAGGTCAAAAGCAATTTCCTTAACCTTGGCCTTGGTTTTCTCTTTCAGCTTGCTCCACACCTCGCTGCCCAGTTTGTTCACCTTAGGTGCAGTACCCTCTTTACCGGTAAACTTGGAAATTTTGTGGAGCGAGTTGATGTTTACATACAGAATATCGCCGTCTTTATACAGAATACGTACCGCCTCCTGCATTTTTCCGGCCACTTCAATTTTCTGAAGTCCGCTGTAAGTACCCACACCATGGTCGATATGCGTTACAAAATCGCCCGGCTGCAGATCGCGCAGGGTTTTCAGCGTAATCGCCTTATTCTTGTTGTAAGCCTGCTTAACGCGGTATTTATGATAGCGCTGAAATATCTGGTGATCGGTATAACACACCACCTTTAAATCCGCATCAATAAAACCTGCATGTATAGAAGTAGCTACCGGTACAAACTGTAACTCGGTATTTAAATCGGTAAAAATAGAGTGCAGCCTTTCCAGCTGTTTGGCCTGCTCGGCAAACAGGTAAATGGCATAGCCATTGGCTTCATGGCTTTTCAGGTCTTTAATCAGCAGATCAAACTGGCGGTTAAAAGCAGGTTGTGGTTTGGTATTAAACTCAATCTCTTCCGTTGCCAACTGCGGCTTATACCCAAACTCTACCAGCATCCGCTGCTGCATCTGACGCTCTATGGTGGCTGCCGGCACAAAATCCTGCAGGCTCATGTCCTTCCAGATTTTGGTTTCATCTTCATCATCCTGCACATCCGCAATCACTGCTGCATCGCCTGCTGTTTCCAGCCGTTGCAGAAACACACCCAGATCTTCTTCCTGCTGGTTAATCTTTTCTTTAATTACATCCCAATCCTTCAGCCACACAATCATGTTCTCCGGTAAAAACTCCATCAGGGTTACCTTCTCCCCCGTTTCAAACTGGGTTTCCACGTTGGGGATGATGCTTACCTGTAACAATTTCCGCTCGCTCAGCTGGGTTTCCGGGTCAAAAATGCGGATGCTGTCCACATCGTTACCAAACAATTCTACCCGGTAAGGTTTGTCGTTGCCAAAAGAGTAAATATCCAGTATACCGCCACGCACGGCAAACTGGCCCGGTTCGTACACAAAGTCGGTACGTACAAAGCCATACATCACAAACAACTCCATCAGCCCTTCCAGGTTAAGGGTGTCGTTTGTTTTAATGTGAATGATATTGCCTTTGAGCGTATCGGGCAGCACTACTTTTTCAAACAGCGCTTCCGGGTAGGTAATCACTATTTTTTTATTGCCCCCGGCGGCCAGGCGGGTAAGCGCCTCGGTACGCAGCATTACGTGCGAACTGTTGAGCAGCCGGAAGTTTTTACGGTTTTTGAACGACGACGGGAAATAAAACAGGTCCAGCGCACTGGTAAGGTTTTCCAGCGTATTATGGAAATACGCGGCCTCTTCCGCATCTTCCAGCACTACTATATGGTTCAGCGTATTGCTGTTTTCGTGCCCGAAAATGGCAGCGATGAGAAATTCGGCGCTGCTGCCCTGTAAATTTTTAAGAAAAATGTTTTGCCTGGAGGAACTGTTGGTATCAGTAGCGGCAAAAGCTAGCCTGTCCACCAATTGTATTAGGTGGGGGGATTGTTTGTACTGATCCAGTAACACACTCAGATTCATAACGCGGTGCAAAGGTAAGCCTTTCACCAAAACGGTACTTGCCCCATAGCAACTCCTGTGTTAGCATAATGATAATTCACCGGAAAGCGACCCCAAAAGGGAGGATAACCCAGTGATAACCCAGTGATGACCCAGTGATAATCCAGTCTATAAGTAACTGGGTTATCTCCGGCTTATGTCTGGCTCACCACCGGCTTATCCTTTCCTTTTTCAACACCAGGAGGTGGGATAACAGTATCAGAGGCACCACTATAGCAGGGAGTAAGGTATAGGGAAACAGGAGAATGGCACGGTTGGGCTGTTCAAAAGCCAGTAGTTGAATGGGGGAAGGTGCCGATATAATGGCGATAACTACTATTACAATAAGTAGTACCATTGCTGCCACATTCCATGCCAGAAAAAGCCGGTGTGGAAGGGCTTTACCGCTGAATATCAGGTACAAAGCAAGCAGCAATGCCGAAATACCGGAAAGTATATCCAGATTATAGCCGGCAAAAGTCATAGACCGGGGCACCGCCCCCTCTAAAAACAGGCGGTACAGCACATATTCTACCGGAATGCGTACTACATGCACCCATAAAAGCTGCCGGGCAGTTACATCACGCCTCCGCAGCAGCCTGTAGAAATACACAACGGCAATAACTGCCGGTACCAGTACTACCAGCATGCGGGGTGGTGGTGCAGTTGTCTGCTGAAAAAAGCCTTTCCACGATAGCCCTGCTATTACCACAGCCCAGCCGGAAAAAAACACAGCAACCTGCCTGTTGTTACCCGAGGCACGGAAAAACAATACTATTGCAGCAACGGTAGTGAGTATAAAAAGCAGTGGAAGCATGATGCGGCATTTGCATCAAAACTAGCCCGCACGGCAATGGCAAATACTGCCATAAGACAGGAAATAACTCAGGAAGATTCCTTTGCCAGTTCACGACGGATACGGCTGAGGGAAGTATCTGTAATGCCCAGGTAGGTAGCCATATGTTTTACGGGTACGTTTTGTACCAGTAAAGGTTTCTCTTGCAGCAGCTTTTTATAGCGCGCCGCAGCATTATCTGCAATAAGGCCTATACTATGGCTTTTCAACGTAAAATAGCTGGCGGCAAAATTGGTTCTGCCATGTTCCCGAAAGGTTTCAATGCCGTGGAAAAGCTCCTGAAAATGCAGATACTCCAGCTGCCAGCACTGGCAGGCAGTAAGCGCCTGTATGTTTTCCCGTGTAGGTTGTTGCAGGAAAAAGGATGACCAGTCCATTACAATATCACCGGGTCCATAAAAATGGGTGGTGATATCATTTCCGGCAGCATCTGTTACGTAAGACCGGGCAAAGCCACTTTCCAACAACCAGTATTGTGTAGCGGTTTTTCCTTCCCGTAACAGGTAATCGTTTCTGGAAAACTGTACCGGCTTAAAGCGATTTACCACCGCGTCCTGTTCTGCTGCGGTAAACTTTGGGCGGGGAAACAGGGTGGTTAGAAAATGGTGTTGCTCCATAATACAGAAACAAAAAGGGCCAACACGCTGGTTGACCCTTTTGTATTTATTTTTCTATTGCCTGGGTAACAATCTCTCTCACTTTAGACAGGGGCACACGTTCCTGTGTCATGCTGTCGCGGTGGCGGATGGTTACGGTTTGATCTTCTTTGGTTTGATGGTCGATGGTAACACAGAAAGGAGTACCAATCGCATCCTGTCTGCGGTAGCGTTTGCCAATGGCATCTTTCTCTTCGTAGAAGCATTTAAATTGTTGCTTACATTCGTTCATCAACTCTTTAGCTATCTCAGGCAGACCGTCTTTTTTAGTCAATGGCAGAATAGCCAGTTTTACCGGAGCCAGTTTAGCAGGAATATGTAATACCACGCGGCTGTCTGCGGAGCCATCTTCTTTGGTAAGCGTTTCTTCTTCGTAAGAGTTAGATAGTATCAGCAGGAACATACGATCCAGACCGATAGAGGTTTCAATTACGTAAGGAATATAGTTGCCGTAAGGTTTGCCTTCCTCATTCAGATCGTTATCGAAGTATTGCTGCTTTTTACGGCTGAACTTCTCGTGTTGAGAAAGATCGAAGTCGCCACGGGAGTGAATACCTTCTACCTCTTTAAAGCCGATCGGGAATTCAAATTCAATATCACACGCTTCTTTGGCGTAGTGTGCCAGTTTCACGTGATCGTGGTAACGGTATTTGGAAGCCTCCAGGCCTAAAGACAGGTGCCACTGTAAACGGGCTTCTTTCCAGAACTTATACCACTCGCCTTCTGTGCCAGGACGCACGAAGAACTGCATTTCCATCTGCTCAAATTCGCGCATACGGAAGATGAACTGACGGGCTACAATTTCGTTACGGAAAGCCTTACCTGTTTGTGCAATACCAAAAGGTATTTTCATACGTGCAGTCTTCTGCACGTTCAGGAAGTTTACAAAAATACCCTGTGCCGTTTCCGGACGCAGGTAAATAGTATCAGCTTCTTCTGCTACAGAACCCACTTTGGTATCAAACATCAGGTTAAACTGACGGATTTCGGTCCAGTTGGCAGTGCCGCTTACACTACAAACAATTTTAAACTCTTCAATCAGCTTTTTAACGGCGGCGTAATCCTGCTCTTTATCCAGGGTACGCTCCATTTCAGCCAGCAGTGCAGCAGCTTCCTGCTCTTTACCGGCTTCTTTCAGCTTATCCGCATGCGCTTCAATCAAATGATCTACGCGGTAGCGTTTTTTGCTGTCTTTATTGTCAATCATCGGGTCGCTGAAATTATCAACGTGGCCGCTCGCTTTCCAGGTGGTAGGGTGCATAAAAATAGCCGCATCAATACCCACGATATTCTCGTGCAGCTGCGTCATGCTTTTCCACCAGTAGTCGCGGATGTTCTTTTTTAATTCACTTCCGTACGGACCATAATCATACACGGCGCTTAAACCATCATAAATTTCACTGCTTGGAAACACAAAGCCATATTCTTTAGCGTGCGAAATAATCGCCTGGAATTTATTGTCCTGTATACTGCTCATAGTGCGGCAAAGATAGGGGGTGAAAAGATTTATTGTTATGGAAACAACGAAGGATTACAGGGAATACCCGGTACTAACATTTGTTTGTTGACAAGACTTAAAATATCAGCATAAACCTTCATATGACCGTTTTAAGGGCCATCAAGTTACACAATAATATATATAAACAGGTGCTACGAAGTGGCAGTGGGAAGTTCTTTGTGTACCGGAGCAGGCTGTTCGGCTATCGATGCTTTGCTTTCCTCTTCTACCTGTACCAGAAAAACAGCATATTCGTTAGGATATATCTCCCGCCCCTTCATGCACGCGTGTACACGGGTGTAAGCTGCGCCAAAGTAAAGAATGGCAGAAGAGTAGTACACCCACAGCAGAATAATAACCATAGAGCCTGCGGCACCATATGCACCACTTACATTGCTTTTGCTGAGATAAAAGCTGATTCCAAACTTACCTAACATAAATAAAAACGCAGTAGCCAGCGCACCTTTCCATACATCTTTCCACTGCACACGGGCGTCCGGAAGAATTTTGAAGATGCCGGCGAACAGGAAAGTAATGATAAAAAAAGTAACGGCGTAGTTAATGATATAGGCTACAAATACCTGTATCTCCGGAAAATGGCTCATTAACCGGGTAGAAAGCGCATCCATAATAGCGTTTACCAGCAACGATACCAGCAGCACAAACCCCAAACCTACTATCATAGAAAAGCTGAGTAACCGGTTTAGCACAAACTTCAGTAACCCCTGCCCTTTTTTGGGTTTGGCCTTGAGTCGCCAGATAGAATTAATAGAGTCCTGTATTTCGGTAAACACACCGGTAGCAGCAAAAATCAGCGATACCACACCTATTACAGAAGCCCACGAAATATCATTAGAAACAGTCGCATTTTTCAAAATTTCCTGAATCTGTGCTGCGGCGCTGGCACCCACAAAATCATTAATTTGTCCATAAATAGACCCCTCAATAGCTTCCCGGCCGTAAAAAACATCACATAAAGTGATAATCACAATCAACATAGGCCCGATGGCGAATACCGTGTAGTAGGCCAGCGCCGCACTCATCCGCAGCACTTTGTACTCCATAAAGTCGTTAAACGTTTGCATCAGCATCTTGCCTATGTTGCGTATTTTCATAGTGTCCTTTTTTATGCGTTAGTGTAGTTTTTCATTGTTCTTGTGCCTGTCAATATCCCGTATGTTCTTCTTCTCAAAATTCTTCTGTAACGCTTCGGTCAGGTTTACCCCCGTTTGGTTGGCCAGGCAAAGCAATACCCACAATACGTCGGCCATTTCATCTCCCAGCTCCCGGTATTTATCAGAAGCCTTAAAAGATTGCTCCCCATAGGTACGAACCATTAACCGGCTCAACTCTCCCACTTCTTCCATTAATATGCCAAGATTGGTAAGCTCGTTAAAGTAGCGCACGCCTACTGTTTTTATCCATTCATCTACCCGTAACTGTGCGTTTTCAATCGTCATGTTATTCCTTGTTTTTGGTATCAATAATAATAGTAACCGGCCCATCGTTCAGCAACTGCACCTTCATATCTGCGCCAAATACGCCGGTTTGAATGGGTTTACCCAGGTCGGCCGTTACCTGCTGAATCATTTTTTCGTAGGCGGGAATGGCAAAAGCTGGCTTACTGGCTTTAATGTAAGAGGGACGGTTGCCTTTTTTAGTGCTGGCATGCAGGGTAAACTGGCTTACCAGTAATATATCCCCACCACAGTCTTTTACACTCAGGTTCATTACCCCGGCTTCGTCACCAAAAATGCGCAGGTTCACCAACTTGCTGCTCAGCCAGGCAACGTCTTCATCCGTATCCGCATCTTCAATGCCTACCAATACCAACAGGCCTTTTGCAATACTGCCGCTCACTGTACCGTCTATAGTTACAGAAGCTTCCGTAACCCTTTGTATTACCGCTCTCATTGTTTTTGTTTCTACCTTTATAGCATTATGAAGATAGATATTACGCCTGAAATTGCGTTTCAGACAGCACGAAGCGGCGGTAAGGGCGGTCAGAATGTAAACAAGGTGGAAACGATGGTGGAAGGCCGCTGGCTGGTACAGGCATCGGCCCTGGTAACCGATGAACAAAAAGCACTGATACAGGAAAAACTGGCTAACCGTATTACCGGCGAGGGCCACCTGCTGGTAAAATCGCAGGCGAAAAGAACCCAGTTGGGTAACAAGGAGGAAGTAGTTCTGAAAATGAATATACTGGTAAATGAGGCCGTTCAGAAAAAGAAAACCCGTTTGGCCAGCCGTATGCCCAGGGCGGTAAAAGAAAGACGGCTGGAATCGAAAAAGCTGTCGGGAATAAAAAAAGAAAGCCGCCGGAAGATAAGCCGGAACGATTATTAACGTTATGGAACGGAAAAGCCTGTAACAGCAGGCAATATGCTTCAGGGGCTTTCCTGTATTTTTGTTGCTAAACATTCGGGGAATTGAGTAGTATTAAAAAATTAGCGGGTCAGACAATATGGTATGGAGTAAGCTCTATGGCTTCCAGGTTTTTGACTTACCTGCTGACTCCCTATCTGACCGGAAAATTAAGCGTGGCCCTGTATGGGGATATGAGCCTGGTATACGCCGCTATTCCATTCTTAAACGTCATTTTTACCTACGGCCTGGAAACCGCCTTTTTCCGCTATGCCCAGAAAGAAGGCAAACCGGATGAGGTATATAATACTTTAATGATGTCCATGCTGGTGAGTACGGTAATACTCTCTGCATTGCTGCTGCTGAATGCAGGGCATCTGGCGCAGTTGCTGCGCATGGAAGAACATCCGGAATACCTGAGATGGTGTACCTATATTATTGCACTGGACGCACTGGCTACACTACCTTTTGCCCGTTTGCGGCAGGAAGGCCGCCCGGTTCGTTATGCCGTTATACGCATTACGGGGGTGCTGGTAAATATTGGCATGGTGTACTTTTTTTTGAGCGTATGCCCGCGCCTGGTAAGCCAGCCCGGTGGTTCGTTTGTATCGCTTTTCTTCCGGCCCGACAATGGGGTTGGCTACATTATCATCGCCAACCTTATACAAGCCGCTGTAACCTTGGTGATGCTGTACAAACAGCTGGCGCAGTTTAAATTTTCCTTCAATGCCCGTTTGTGGAAGGAGATTATGATTTACTCACTGCCACTGACTGTAGCCGGTTTTGGAGGTATGATTAACGAAACCTTCGACCGTATTATGCTTAACTGGTGGGCGCCCGGCAGCACAGAACTGGCGGCCAAAGTGCAGGTAGGTATTTACAGCGCCAACTACAAACTATCTATCCTTATCACGCTGTTTATTACTGCTTTCCGCATGGGGGCTGAGCCGTTCTTTTTTAAACAGGCCGGTGAAGGCAATGCCCCGCGTACCTACGCCCGCATCATGAAGTTTTTTGTAATTACCATTACCCTCATGTTTCTGTTTGTGGCGTTGTACCTGGATATCTGGAAGCATTTTATCAGAAACAAGGATATGTGGGTGGGCCTGAAAGTAGTGCCCATTCTGCTGTTTGCCAATATGTTCCTGGGTATTTATTACAACCTCAGCATCTGGTATAAACTATCGGGCCGCACCATGGCAGGGGCCTGGATTACCCTTATAGGGGCAGCGGTTACCCTGGCCATCAATGCCGCTTTTATTCCTTTCTTCAGTTATATGGCCTGCGCATGGGCTACCTGTCTGTGTTACGGTACCATGATGGTTATTTCGTTTATCTGGGGCCAGAAAGCCTATCCGGTGCCTTATGCCTGGAAAAAACTGGTGGCCTATATGGTAATTGTGCTGGTATTGTTTCTGATACATAAAGGCCTCACTTTGCTATGGTCGTCTACCATTTTCAGCCTGGTATTGGCTACGCTTTTTATGGGCGCTTACGCCTTGTTTATCATTAAAATAGAGCGGAAAGAGTTCGGTAAACTGCCGGTTATAGGTAAATACATCTAATCCCGTGGCATATAATTTGAATTCCTCTGTGAACAGGTAGGTTTTACCTATATTCATGCCCGTAAAACGGACAAAAACAGAGAACGGATGAAACATTTAGCCAGTGTAACCATAGCCACGTTATTTGCAGGTGCCAGCCCCTGCTTTGCGCAAACGGGTGATACGTTGAACGACAAGCAATTAAGAGATAAAGTACTCAGTGAAATTCAGGTAACTTTTGACCGCCGCACGCGTACTATTGACTCTACCGTTTTCCGTTTGGATGAAAAAGTAGGCGATCTGGATAAGAGCATCAAAGAATCTAAAGACGCCAAAGAAAAGGCTGATAAACTGTTGCTGCGTGTACAGGCGCTGGAAGACAAGCAGAAAGCGATTGACCAGAACGAAATGAATATATTCCAGGCCAACTACCAGAGTGCGTTGGTTAACCTGGTATCTATGGACCGGGAGATTAAGCCACTGATCTTATTCAATTCCACCAAGGCCTTTTTTGGTTCCCTGTCGGAAACGGCCAACCCTATGAACTATCCTGGCTTTCAGGAGTGGTACAAAGGTTTTAATACCTATCTGCAGGGCAATAAAGATAAAAGCCCTATGCTGAGCATTACCAGCAGCCTGCTGAATGTAACCGGCAGCCTTACCAGCGCGGTGCCGTTAACAGGGCCTATTACGTCTGCCCTGTTCAGCAGCATGACCAGTTATATTGACGGCATGGGTAAAAAAGAAAAAGACCTGAAAGCCCAGAGTGAGCAGATGCTGTCGCTTACCATGAAGCTGAGCCAGTTTAACTACGATAAAGACCAGATTGAGCATGAATGGGAAACCATTACCAAAGAACTGAACGATCTGCAAACCAAATACGACAAAGCCATTGGCAGTAACCTGAAAACGCTGGAAGTAAGCAGCGCCGATTTTGCAGCAAAATTCACCAAAGAGAATGATGCCGAGAAAAGGTACCTGTACATGACTGATCTGCGCCAGAAAGCGGCGGATTTTGTGGCAGACGAAAAAGAAGACAACCCGAAGGAGTGGAAACAGCTGGTTTTTATTCCGATGAACGAAGTGCAGGCGCTGAAGCTGCGTTTTGGGCAAATTACGTTCCGTATTAGCCAGAACATAGTGAAATACAGCGACTTATTTGCCAAATACCGCAACGATTCGCAGATTGGAGCTAAGGTAAAAGACCTGGAAGTACGCCTGAAAGACCTCCAGGAAACCTTTGATAAAGCATTTGATCCGTTAGATTATATTAATTCTGCCAATAAAATGTATAAAGTAAACTAATTACCCCTACATTTGCACCCCGATAATGCGGATGTGGCGAAATTGGTAGACGCATTAGACTTAGGATCTAACGCCGCGAGGCATGGGGGTTCGAGTCCCTCCATCCGCACTTTTTTTGTGGGGTTGATATAGTTGAGAAGTTGAAAGGTATCGACATGTCAACCTTATAACTTTTCAACTTCATATCAAATGGCAACAATTACAAGGGAAAACATAGCTCTTTTAACAGACAAGCTGACCGTTACCTTAGCGAAAGACGATTACTTTCCAGCCTTCGAGCAAAGCCTCAAAAAATACGCTAAAACAGTTAACATTCCCGGTTTCCGTAAAGGCATGGTGCCTTCTGGTGTGGTAAAGAAAATGTACGGCCAGAGCATTTTTACTGAAGAAGTACTGCGTTCAGTAGAAAAAGAACTGAACAGTTATATGTCTAAAGAGCAACTGGACATTTTTGCCCAGCCCCTGCCTCTGGATAGCGATGCACGCGCATTAGACATGAACAACCTGAACGATTATGTTTTTGCGTTTGAAATTGGCCTGAAGCCTGATTTCAATGTAAACGTGAACGATATTAAAGTAACCCGCTACAAAATCAATGTAACGGATGAAATGATTAACGAGGAAGTAAACCGCCTGCAGATCCGCAACGGTAAAATGACCGATCCTGAAACAGTTACCAGCGAAGACCACGTTGTAAACGTAGATTTTAAAGAAGTAGACGCTACCGGTGCTGTTGTAGAAGGTGGCGTTACCAAATCCAACTCTTTACTGGTTAAATACTTCACAGAGCCGGTACGTGCCGAATTACAAGGCAAGAAAAAAGATGACGTTATTACCATTCAGCTGAGCAAAGCTTTCGAAACCAAAGAAAGAGAGTGGGTACTGAGCGATCTGGGCCTGAGCAAAGACAACGCTGCTGATGCCGATAAATATTTCCAGCTGACTATTACCAAAGTAGGTTTAATTGAAAAAGCTGAGTTAAACGAAGAGTTCTTCAACACCGTTTACCCCGGCCGTGATATTAAAACCGAAGCTGATTTCCGTGCTGCTGTAAAAGCAGAGATTGAGAACTACTACGGTCAGCAATCCAGCAACCAGGTACACGATCAGATTTACCACCACCTGGTAGATCATACCAATATGGAGTTTCCTGCTGAGTTTCTGAAGCGCTGGTTACAAACCGGTGGCGAGCAGCCTAAAACTGCCGAAGAAGCAGAAGCGGAGTATCCTAACTTCACCAACCAGCTGAAGTGGACCCTGGTTACCAACAAACTGATTAACGAAAACAAAATTTCTGTAGACCCCTCTGAAATCAAAGAATTTGCGAAAGAGCAGATTAAAGGTTACATGGGCGGTCAGGACTTTGGTGATGCGCCGTGGATGGATGAGTATACCAACCGTATGCTGAAAGATCAGAAGTTTGTGGAGAACACTTACTTCCAGTTGCAGACTACCAAACTGTTCCGTTTACTGGAAACACAGGTAAGTGCAAAAGAAGAAGCTATCAGCGCAGAAGCTTTTGCAGAAAAACTGCACCACCACCATCATTAACAGATAGTTACCCAACTATAATGAACAAATTAGAATCCCGCCACTGTGCGGGATTTTAATTTTTTATCCCTACCTTTTGGCAAAATAAGTACCTATGCAAGAGCTGGTTAACCGCCTGATGGCCCTGGGAATAACGGAGGAGCAGGCCCTTCAATCCATTGTAGTGTTTAAAGATTTTGCCAAAGAAAAGTTTCCCCTGTTTGGCGGTGCGATAGATAAGGTTTTTGAGAAATATGGCCCTCAGCATGATGATTTTATGCCATAAATCTGCACCAGCAACTGACGGATTGTCGCATTGGCCTATTTGCATAATATTTGACAACAACTTCACATACCGGAATTAAGATTCTACACATTCAAAACAACATACTATGGATTTTGGAAAGGAATTCGAGAAATATGCAGTGAAGCACCGCGGTATCAGCAGTGCCACGCTGCATAACTACAGGCAGCATGATATAACCAACCTTACTCCCTATATAATAGAAGAAAGGCCTTTGAACGTTGCCAGCATGGACGTTTTCAGCCGTCTGATGATGGACAGAATCATCTTTATGGGTGAGCCTATTAATGACTATGTAGCAAACATCGTTACGGCGCAGCTGCTGTTTCTGGACAGCACCGACCGCTCACGCGATATTCAGATGTATATTAACAGCCCGGGCGGCAGCGTATATGCCGGTTTAGGTATTTATGACACCATGCAGTTTGTTAGCCCCGATGTGGCTACCATTTGTACTGGTATTGCTGCCAGTATGGCTGCTATTTTAATGGCTGCCGGCGTTCCTGGTAAACGTAGTGCGCTGAAGCATGCGCGTATAATGGTACACCAGCCAAGTGGTTCTATTGGTGGTCAGGCTTCTGACATCCAGATTACTGCGCGTGAAATACGCAAGATCAGACAGGAACTGGACGAAATTCTGGCTAACCACACCGGCAAAACTCCGGAAGGCATTGCTGCCGACCGCGATCGTGACTTCTGGTTATCTGCCCAGGAAGCAAAAGAATACGGCCTGATTGATGAGGTGCTGTTCACCAACCCACGTAAGGAAAGGAAATAATTGATTTAAAGGACCTGATAAAAGTTAATCTGATATGATACATTCTCAATATATCAATCCGTTTTTATCTGAAGACGAGGACGAAAGCCCGAAAGAAGAAAAGCCGGAACCAATGTCGCCCCTGTTAATGAAGAAGATGGAAAAACTGTTTCTGGAGAAAAGAGCGGTTTACCTGTGGGGTGGTGTAGACGATAAGTCTGCCAGAGATGTGGTAAGCAAACTGTTATTACTGGAAGCTGACAAGCCAGGAAAGGAAATTAAGCTGTATATCAACAGCCCCGGCGGTGTGGTAACCAGCGGTATGGTTATTTACGATACCATTAAAATGATTTCAAGCCCGGTAAGCACCATTTGTATGGGCCTGGCAGCCAGCATGGGTTCTATTCTGCTGAGCGTGGGTACCAAAGACAAACGCTTTATTTACCCGCATGGCGAGGTAATGATTCACCAGCCCAGCTTAGGTGGTTACTTCCAGGCAACCTCTGCTGATATTGAAATTCACGCCCTGCAAATGGAGAAAACCAAGCTGCTGGGTGCTAAAATACTGGCAGAGAATTGCGGTAAAACAGTAGAGCAGGTACTGAAAGACTTTGACAGAGACTACTGGATGGACGCAAACGAGGCAATTGCTTACGGTATTGTAGACGGCGTATTAGACAAAATTTAATAGTTTTCTATCATATTTTTAGCAACTAAAACCGCTGCCGGTCAGCGGTTTTAGTATTTTTGCAGAACAGGCATTTTAGAACCTATTTATTTTATGGCAAAACAATCAAGCTTGCATTGCTCTTTTTGTGGCAGAAGTCGCGATGAAGTGAAGATCCTGATAGCAGGTCAGGAGGGGCATATATGCGAGAACTGTGTAGAACATGCACAGGAGATTATTGCGCAGGAGCTGCAGGTGAAAAGCGAACAGCAGTCTGCCCAGTATAACTTTTCCGTTAAGCGACCCGTTGAAATTAAACGCTATTTAGACCAGTACATTATAGGCCAGGACGAAGCCAAGAAAGTGCTTTCCGTGGCTGTATATAACCACTATAAGCGTATTACGCAAAAACAACAGCAGGATGAGGTTGAAATTGAAAAAAGCAACCTGATTATGGTAGGTGAAACCGGTACGGGTAAAACCCTGCTGGCTAAAACCGTAGCCAAACTGCTGAACGTACCTTTTGCTATTGTGGACGCAACCGTATTTACCGAAGCAGGTTATGTAGGCGAAGACGTAGAAAGCATGCTTACCCGCCTGTTGCAAAACTGTAACTACGAAGTAAGTGCTGCTGAAAAAGGGATTGTATATATTGACGAGATTGATAAAATTGCCCGTAAAGGCGATAACCCTTCTATTACACGCGATGTAAGTGGCGAAGGTGTGCAACAAGGCCTGCTGAAAATGCTGGAAGGTACCGAAGTACTGGTTCCACCACAGGGCGGCCGTAAGCACCCTGAGCAAAAAATGATTAAGCTGAACACCTCTAATATTCTGTTTATTTGCGGTGGTGCCTTTGACGGTATTGATAAAGTAATTGCCCGCAGGGTAAATACCAACGCAATCGGCTTTAGCGTAAATAAAGACCAGCAGGAGCTTCAGAAGAAAAACCTGTTACAGTTTATCAACGCACAGGATTTGAAATCTTTTGGTTTGATTCCGGAACTGCTGGGCCGTTTACCTGTGGTTACCCACCTGGAGCCACTGGATACAGAAACCCTGCGTTCAATTCTTACCGAGCCTAAAAACAGCCTGATTAAACAATACAGCCGTTTGTTTGAACTGGAAGGTATTAAGCTGAAAATAGAAACAGAAGTGCTGGACTTTATGGTAAACAAAGCCATGGAGTTTAAACTGGGCGCCCGCGGCCTTAGAAGCATTTGTGAGCATATTCTTACTGACGCTATGTTTGAAATGCCCGGCAGCGACGTTAAGGAACTGGTAGTTACCTTGCCTTATGCAGAAGCACAGTTTAACAAAAGCAAAATGGGCGTATTGAAAGTGGCGTAAGCTACTGATACAGCTTAAAGCATACTGAAAATGCCTGATTCTATAGAATCAGGCATTTTCTTTTACAGGCTGTGCGTGTAAAAATTTTACGGCCATGGTAGTACCCCTGCCGGGCTCGCTATCAATCAGTAATTCTGCATCATTTTTTATAATCAGGTCTTTCACCAGCATCAGCCCAAAACCACTCCCCTTTTCGTTGGAGGTGCCTTTGGAAGAGATGTACTGCCGGCTGTTAATCTTTTGCAGAATATCCGGCGTCATACCGATACCCGTGTCTTTAATCAGTATATAGGCATAATGCTCATCCGTAACGGAACTGATAATTATTTCACCACCGGTGGGCGTAAACTTAATAGCGTTGGTAAGCAGGTTACGGAAAATAATCTTCAGCATTTCCTTTTCCGCCTTCCATACCAGCTGCGTATCAATCCGGTTGATCATCTGTATCTGTTTGGCCTGGAGGGATACCCTTTGTTCCTCAATCAGCGAAGTAATTACTCGGAACATATTAATATCCGACCGCTCTATTTTCAGACCCTTCATCTGACCCCGAATCCAGAACAACAGGTTATCCAGCAGCGACAAACTGCGTACATACTGGTTTTCCAGCTGCTCCAGCAGTTCTTCTGTTTCCTGAGGGCTTACCAGTTTCAGGTTAATCAGGTCTAAAATGCTTTTGGTATTCACCAGCGGATGCCGCAGATCGTGCGATATAACCGACAGCAGTTTATCCTTCAGCTTATTATCCTCTTCCAGCTTCTGGTTCTGGCGCGATATGGCGCGGTTCAACTGATCCAGCGAAGCGGCATTCTTCTGAATAATGCCGTTCTTCTGCTTCAGCGCATCACTAAACATCTGCACCTTTTTATAGTTGAGATAAAAAGGAATAGCCATAACAATCAGCAGAATAAACAATACGCCTGCCAGCACCAGCAATGCCTTCTGGTTTTGCAGTATACGTTCTGCCTCCTGCATTTTTGCCAAAGCAGCTTCTTTCTCCTGCTCTAACCGGTTAACAGTTTGTTGCAGTGAATCCAGACGTGTTAATTCCCCTGTTTGTTTTTGTGCAGATATTGGACCAGCCGTCACAATACATAAAATCAGGGTAAGGAATAGAATAATTGGTTTCATCGACAGGGGCTATGCGCCTAAATTAATCAAACTATCGATTACATCCGGTATAAAATCTATTTTAATACCTCGCGTGCAATTACCACCTTCTGAATTTCAGAGGTTCCCTCACCTATGGTACACAGTTTGGCATCTCTGTAATGCTTCTCCACCGGAAAGTCTTTGGTGTATCCATAACCGCCAAATACCTGTACCGCTTCGTTGGCCACTTTTACTGCCACTTCACTGGCATAGTATTTAGCCATAGCCGCCTGTTTGGTCATAGGCTGTCCGGTGTTCTTAAGATGGCATGCCTGTAAGGTAAGCAAATCGGCTGCTTCAATTTCTGTTGCCATATCGGCCAGTTTAAAGCTGATGCCCTGGAAATGGCTGATGGGCTGCTCAAACTGATGCCGCTCCTGCGCATACTTCACCGCTGCTTCATAAGCGCCTTTGGCAATTCCCAATGATAAAGAGGCAATGGAAATGCGCCCACCATCCAGCACCTTCATAGCCTGGTGAAACCCATCTCCCACTTCGCCCAAACGGTTTTCATCAGAAATGCGGCAGTTATCCAGTATAATTTCTGCCGTTTCACTGGCGCGCATGCCCAGTTTATTTTCTTTTTTACCACCGCTAAAGCCGGGGGTACCCTTTTCTATTACAAAAGCAGTACTGTTATTTTTAGAACGTGGCTCGCCTGTACGGGCTATAATTACGGCTACATTACAGGAACGGCCATGGGTAATCCAGCACTTGGTACCATTCAATACCCAATCGTTACCGTCTTGTACCGCCACGCACTTCATATTACCCGCATCGCTGCCGGTAGAAGGCTCCGTAAGCGCCCAGGCGCCCAGGTGTTCGCCGGAAGCCAGCGCAGGCAGGTATTTCTGTTTCTGGGCTTCATTGCCAAAATAGAGTAAATGGCCTACACACAGCGAGTTATGCGCCGCTACGCTCAGGCCTACGGCCCCGCATACTTTGGCTATTTCTTCAATTACTACTTTATATTCATAATAACTCAACCCGCTGCCGCCGTATTTTTCAGGCACCAATACACCCATCATTCCCAGCTTTCCCAGTTCTTTAAACAGTGCTTCCGGAAAAATCTGAGCTTCATCCCATTCCATTACGTGCGGCAGAATATGTTGTTTTGCAAAGTCTCTGGCAGTTTGTTTCACCTGCTGGGTAATTTCATCTGGCTGGAAATTCATAACTAACAATTGTTAGGTTTAAAGATAATGGATTTATTTATTCGGCAATGAGATATGATTGAATCTGTTGAAAAACCTTTTCCCCAATTACTGGCTGTAGTGCTGCCAACGTAATAAAAGCCCCCTGCTTCCAGCGATGCGCAATAATGGTTTGCGCTATTTCTGTGTTCATGCCCGGCAACTCCCGCAGCTGAAATTCAGTAGCGGTATTTACATTCAGGCGAGGCATAGTAGCAGGGTTTAACACCAGATAAGGCTTTATTGCCTGGAAAACGCTGTCTTTAACACCATACGTACGGCCCACCTGTGCAATCTGGCGAAAGCCACCCAGCTTAGTACGAAAAGCAATAATCCGGCCACCGAGTACATCGCCAATACCGGGGAAGCGTATCCAATCTTCTATGGTTGCAGTATTAATATCTATACGGGCAAGCTTCTTACCGGTATGCGGGCCGTTAGCAGAAGCAGGTGTGGCATAAGGGCTATTGCCTGACTGGGCGGAGCTGTACCCTCCGTTACCCTGTGTATAGTATGCATTACCTGCGGAAGCAGATGCAGCGTAAGCAACTGACCTTCCCGACTGTTGGCCGCTCCCGTATTCAGGAATGCGGATATAGGGGATCAGTCTGTCCGCCTCTTCTGAATGCAGGCCGTATATCTTTCTCAGATCATCCGGGCGGTAAAACCTGCCTCCTTTTTCGCGGTAATGTTGAATGGTGCGGGCTACTTTTTCAGAAAGGCCCAGTCTGCGCCAGCCGGCAGCATCCAATGTATTGGGGTTAAAAGTAAAAAGGGATGCAGTGCCTGTTTCGCCTGCAGGCGTTTCCGCCAGTGATGCTGCCAGTATAATACTGTCAGAAGAGGTTTGCAATACTACCGTATCCAGCACCGGAGGTAATGAGGAAGAAGAGAAAAGCCGGGGCAGCAGCCAGAACAATGCGGTAATAGTGAGTAATACAATTAACGCAATCCGTTCTTTTTTGGAAAAACTGAGGTATTCTTTCCAGGTCTGTGTTTTCATATAGCTAAATATAAGCAATGTAACGCAGCCCTGGTAATAACATGGTTATACTTCTATTACCAGGCCGTCGTATGCCAGGCGTAAATGGGCAGGTAGTTGCTTTTCCACTGCTTCATGTTTGCCCAGCTGGTGGCTTATATGGGTAAAATACCCCTTAGGCACCTGCACTTCATTTACCAGTGCGGATGCTTCATCCAATGTAAAATGAGAAATATGGGGCTCGCTGCGGAGGGCGTTTACCACCATTACTTTAGAACCTTTAATCTTTTCTTTTTCAGTATCATCTACCCGGTTAGCATCGGTTATGTAGGTAAAATCGCCTATACGGTAGCCATATACGGGCATTTTATGGTGCCATACCAATATGGGTGTTACCGGAATGTCACCTATCTGAAAAGGGGTAAGATCTATTTCATGCACATTAACGTCAGGTATGCCGGGATATTTGTGTTCTTCAAAAACATAGGCAAACTCCCGCTTTAACTGCGCAATGGTCATGCTGTTGGCATATACGTCAATAGCTTTTGCCTGAAAGTAGTTGTAAGGGCGTATATCATCCAGCCCCGCCGTGTGGTCTTTATGCGGATGGGTATACAACAACGCGTCCAGCTTTTCATTATGAATGCGCAGCATCTGATACCGGAAATCGGGTGTGGTATCTACCACAAAAGAAGTGTTGGCACTTTCTACCAGAATGCTGCTCCGCAGCCTTTTATCTCTCGCATCGGCAGACGTACACACTTCGCAATGGCAGCCTATCATAGGTACGCCACTGCTGGTGCCTGTTCCTAAAAAAGTAATTCGAAGCGGTAGAGACATGTAGCTGGTTGTGTTTATTCCTTTTCTGATGGTGTTTCTTCTTCCGGTGCTGCTGGGGCTTCATCCGGTGCGCCTGCATCCTCTGTATCTGCTTCCTCTGCATTGCCTGCTTCCGATTCGCTCAGTAATTCGGCTGCACGCTTTTTCAGCGTCTCATACAGTTTCTGAGACTCGTGGGTTAAGCGATCATATTCTATATCCAGCTGAGGAATAATCTCCATCAGGGTATTAATACGGCCTTCTACGTTTAAAAACTTATTCAGTACTACCACCCGCTTTTGCTGTAGTAAACACCAGCCGCTCTGGAAGGTGCCTCTTTCATAGCGTACCACATAATCAGACTCGCCCAGTATACCTTGCAATTTGTCCAGGTTCGATTGTGTATACTTCATACGCTCAAAAGTAGAGAAAAATAAGAGTTTCTATTATTTACTTACCATTTTAATAACCGGCACAATCATCTCTTCCAGGCTTACACCGCCGTGCTGAAACGTGTTTTTATAGTAATTGGCGTAGTGGTTATAGTTATTGGGGTAACACAAAAAGCCATCTTCACGGGCAAAAATATAAGAGGAGTTTACGTTGGGTACCGGCAACCCGCCCAGCTTAGGATCGCGGAAAGCCAGTACTTCTTTGGCTTCGTAATTCAGGTTACGGCCATGTTTGTAACGCAGGTTGGTTGTGGTTTGCTTATCGCCCACCACCTTATAAGGTGTTTTTACCCTAACGCTGCCATGGTCAGTAGCCAGCACCAGGTTTATCTTTTTACCGGCAATCTTTTTCAGCGCCTGGTTTAAAGGGCTATGTTCAAACCAGCTGCGGGTAATACTGCGGTAACTGGTTTCATCGCCAGCCAGCTCTTTCAGCACCTCCATTTCGGTACGGGCATGGCTCAGCATATCCATAAAGTTGTAAATAATAATATTCAGATCGTTCTGTAGCAGGTTATGCACGTTGTTTACCAGTTGCTGCCCGTCTGCATGGTTTACCACTTTGGTATAACTGAATTTAACATCATCACGGCGCAGGCGTTTCAGCTGCCCCCTGAAAAACTCTTCCTCGTACATGTTCTTTCCGCCATCTTCATCGTCATTCTTCCACAAATCAGGAAAAGATTTTTCTATCTGTGCAGGCATCTGCCCGGCAAAAATGGCATTGCGGCTGTATTGGGTAGCGGTGGGTAAAATGCTGTAAAAGGTTTCTTCTTCCAGTATGCGGAAGTTTTCCATAAACAGTGGCTGAATGGCTTTCCACTGGTCAAACCGCAGGTTATCTATCAGTATAAAAAACACAGGTGTGCCTTTTTCCACATGTGGCAGTACCTTAAACTGAAACAGGTTATGGCTCATTACCGGCGCGTCGGCCGCAGGCTGTAGCCAGCTGAGATAGTTTTTGCTGATGAATTTAAAGAACTCTGTGTTGGCTTCCTGCTTCTGTGTCTGAAACACCTCCTGCATTTCGGGGCTGTCGCTTTTATCCATCTCCAGCTCCCAGTATACCAGCTTGCGGTAAATATCCATCCATTCGTTATAACCGGGATCGCTGTTCAGCGCCATAAACAGGTTGCGGAACTGCTGCTGGTAGGCGGTAGTGGTTTTTTCAGCCACCAGGCGTTTGTTATCCATTACCTTTTTCAAACTCAGCAATACCTGGTTGGGGTTTACCGGTTTAATCAGGTAATCGGTAATCTGGCTGCCAATGGCCTCATCCATCAGGTTCTCCGTTTCATTTTTGGTAATCAGTATTACCGGCACCTGCTGATTTATCTCTTTAATGCGTGATAAGGTTTCCAGCCCTGTAATGCCTGGCATGCTTTCATCCAGCAATACCACATCTACCGGGTTATCCCTTACAAAGTCTATGGCCTCAAATCCATTGGTTAATGTTTGTACGGTGTAGCCTTTGTTTTCCAGAAATATCTTTTGCGATTGCAGGCTTTCGATCTCATCATCAACCCAGAGAATAAATCCAAGTGCCATATGCAGGTCATTTAATGTTTATATTGCGGAGCGTCAACAAAGTACCAAAAACATGCCATCTACCAAGCGCAAAATCATTAATGACCCGGTTTATGGTTTTATTACCATCAACCACCCGCTGATATTTGATATTATTGCTCACCCTTACTATCAGCGTTTGCGCCGCATTCACCAGATGGCTATGGCGCACCTGGTATATCCGGGTGCTGTACATACCCGTTTGCACCACTCACTAGGTGCCTACCACCTTATGTGCCAGGCAGTAACAGAGCTGAGAAGCAAAGGGGCTGATATTTCTGATGAGGAAGATGTGGCGGTAAAAGCCGCTATTCTGCTGCACGATATCGGGCATGGCCCCTTTTCGCACGCACTGGAAAACCGGCTGGCGCCCGGCATTCATCACGAAGTGCTGAGCCTGGGCATTATGCACGAGTTGAACCGTTGCCTGGATGGCCGCTTAACACTGGCTATAGATATTTTTACCAATAAATACCACAAGCTCTTTCTGCACCAGCTCATCAGCAGCCAGCTGGATATGGACCGGATGGACTACCTTACCCGCGACAGCTTTTTTACCGGTGTAAGTGAGGGCGTTATCGGATACGACCGTATTCTGAAAATGCTGCTGGTACACAATAATGAACTGATGGTGGAAGAGAAAGGCATTTACAGCGTAGAAAAGTTTCTGATAGCCCGCCGCCAGATGTACTGGCAGGTGTATCTGCACAAAACGGTACTTTCGGCCGAAAAAATGCTGAAAAAGATTATTGAGCGCGCCAGAGACATCTACAGCACAGAAGATGCCTGTATACGCACGTATTCTGCCCTGGACTATTTTTTAAGCGGGGAGTTTGACGGTACCATCAACGCCCATTCCATGGAAGCGTTCTGTAGCATGGACGATGCGGATGTTACATTTGCCATTAAAAGATGGAGTAAACACCCGGATATTGCACTTAGTACGCTCTGTACCAGCCTGTTAAACCGTAAATTATTGAGATGCGTGATTCAGGGGGAACCTTTTGACGAAACAATTTTAACAAAACACAGGCAGGAAGTGGCTGCAAAATTGGAAATATCGGAAAACGATGCTTCCTATCTGGTTTTTGCCGGTGAAGCGGTAAATACCACCTATAATCCAGGGACAGAAGACATCAATATCTATTTTAAATCAGGCGCTGTAAAGAATATTTCGCAGGTTGATAACCCACTCATCCATCAAACTCTTTCTACGCCTGTTAAAAAATTCTATTTTTGCACCCTTGCTTAACTTAAATATATCAATAAGTTAAGAAAAGACCCGTTTCATTAAACAATCCGTTTGCACAAACAAGGAGTAGCAACCGGTTTGTGTATTAAAAGAGAAATTATGCAGTTCAGCGCAGCGCAAATAGCCATGCTTATTGATGGCCATGTGGAGGGTAACGGAGACGCTACCGTTAATTCGTTTGGGAAAATTGAAGAGGCTAAAGCCGGGCAACTGGCATTTCTGGCCAATCCAAAATATGAAGATTTTCTGTACACCACTTCCGCATCCATCATTATTATTAATGAAACGCAGGAATTAAAACAGCCTGTGCAGGCTACGCTTGTAAAAGTAAAAGACGCGTATACTGCGTTTGCAACACTGCTGCACAAATATCAGGAATTTATGACCCAGCAGCTGGCAGGCATACAGCAACCCAGCTACATAGCCCCTTCTGCCGAGGTGGGCGAAAACGTTTTCATTGCTGCATTTGCCTATGTGGGCGATAATGTGAAGGTGGGTAACAACGTAAAAATATTCCCGCACGTATACCTGGGCAGCAATGTTACCGTGGGTGATGGCACCATTCTGCACCCTGGCGTTAAAATATATCAGGAGTGCAAGGTGGGTAAAAACGTAATTATACATGCCGGCAGCATTATAGGCAGCGATGGCTTTGGCTTTGCGCCACAGGCCGATGGTACTTATAAAAAAGTACCGCAGATAGGCAATGTTATTATAGAAGACAACGTGGAAATAGGCTCAAACGCTACTATTGACCGTGCTACCATTGGTTCTACCCTTATTAAAAACGGTGCTAAGCTGGATAACCTTATTCAGATTGCGCATAACGTAGAAATAGGCAGCAACACCGTTATTGCCGCACAGGCGGGTGTAAGTGGCAGTACCAAAATAGGTAACAATGTAATGATTGGCGGCCAGGCAGGTATTGTAGGCCACCTGCAGATTGCCGATAATTCTAAAATCAACGCCCAGAGTGGTGTAACCAAATCTATTAAAACCAACAGCAGCCGCTCCGTTACCGGTACGCCTGCGCACGACTATACCAGCGCCCTGCGCAGCCAGGCACTGAGCCGTAACTTACCCGATATGGAAAAGCGGATTGCCGAGCTGGAAAAAATGATTCAGCAACTGGTGGACGAGCGGGAAAATGCATAAAAACCACCCATAAAACCTGTAACCCCTATTTTTGCGGCCTTTAAGGCTCTATAATTTATCTATATTCATGGACGTAAATTTCAATCCAGACAAGCAGCATACGCTGAAAGCTCCTGTAAGTATAAGCGGAACCGGCTTACATACCGGTTGCGTAGTTGATATGACGCTGACGCCGGCACATCCTGGTTTTGGTATACAGTTTCAGCGGATTGACCTGCCTAACCAACCTATTATTAAAGCGGATTGCGATCTGGTTACCGATACCAGCCGTGGCACTACCTTACAGGTAGGCGAAGCGCGTGTAAGTACCGTTGAACATATTCTGGCTGCACTGATAGGTACGGGTGTAGACAACGTGCTGATTGAACTGAACGGCCCTGAAATTCCTATTATGGATGGCAGCTCGCAGCCTTTTGTAGAGCTGATTGAAGAAACAGGTGTGCTGGAGCAGGAAGCTACCAAAGTATGGTACAGCATTGACGAAAACATTTACCATTACGATGAAGCCAAGCGTGTGGAAATGGTGGCTATGCCTGCGGTAGATTATCAGATTACCACCCTTATTGATTTTAACAGCCCTGTACTGGGTACCCAATATGCGCAACTGAAAAGCATGCGCAACTTTATACAGGATATTGCCCCCTGCCGCACCTTCAGCTTTTTACACGAACTGGAAATGCTGCTGGATCATAACCTGATTAAAGGTGGCGACATTAACAATGCCATTGTAATTGTTGACAAGCCTGTTACCGAGCAGGAAATGGCCAGACTGGCTAAAGCCTTTAACCGCGATAAAATTGAGGTAAAAACAGAAGGTTATCTGAATAACCTGGAACTGCGTTTCCCTAACGAACCGGCACGCCACAAACTGCTGGATGTAGTGGGCGATCTGGCACTGATTGGTTATCCAATTAAAGGCCGCATTATAGCCAACAGACCTGGCCACAGTTCTAACGTAGAGTTTGCGAAGAAGATTAAGCAATACATCAAAAAGAACAAGCACGTAAAAGATGTGCCTGTTTACGATGCTTCACAACCTCCGGTATATACACTGGAGCATATTGAAAAAACATTACCACACCGCTTTCCTTTTCTGCTGGTTGATAAGATTATTGAGTTAACCGATAAGCAGATTGTAGGCGTAAAGAATGTAACCTTTAACGAGTGGTTTTTTCAGGGTCACTTTCCCGGCAACCCGGTAATGCCAGGCGTATTACAGATTGAAGCGCTGGCGCAAACCGGCGGTTTACTGTGTATTAACGCTATGCCAGAAGGCAAATACAATACGTATTTTCTGAAAATAGACAACTGTAAGTTTAAGCAGATGGTAAAGCCAGGCGATACTATGTTGCTTAAAATGGAGTTGACTGCTCCTATACGCCGCGGCATCTGCGAAATGCACGGTACGGTGTATGTAGGTGGTAAAGTAGCTACAGAAGCTGATCTGGTAGCGCAGCTGGTAAAAAGAACCGATTAATTACTACAGGTAAGCATAATACAGGCCCGGCATTGCATGCCGGGCCTTTTTGTTATATTTATCTATGACTATGGACCACAACGATCGGATAGCCATACTGGAACAACAGGTTCAGCAACTGCAACAGCAGGTAAACGCGCTGCAACAGCAACTGAATGCCACAGAAGGCACTGCCCATTCCCGCCGTGCTCCATTCAAACGCCTGCAACCAGACAGTTCTTCCTTTCAACTGGAAAACTTTATTGGCCTTAACCTGATGCATGTGGTAGGCATTGTGGTATTGGTAATTGGTCTTTCATTGGGGGTAAAGTATGCTATAGATAAAGAACTGATAAGCGAGGCGGCACGTATTGCACTGGCTGCTGTGGCCGGGGGTATACTGTATGCACTATCGCTGTGGCTTAAAAAGAACTACGCCTCCTTCAGCGCCATCCTGTTCAGTGGCGCCATGGCTACGCTGTATTTTACCACTTATGCCGCCTGCGATTATTACTATCTGCTGCATATTACAGCAGCGTTTGTTATTATGGTGGCTATTACTGTATACACAGCTTTTAACGCCATTTCATATAACCGGCAGGAAATTGCCATACTGGGCATGACAGGTGCCTATGCCATCCCTTTTTTAATAAGCCGTAACCAACAGGCCGATCTGCTTTTTCTGGCTTATATATTCCTGATTAATGGCGGTATTACCTTTCTGGCCTTTACCAAAGCATGGCGGCCTATGAGCAGCCTGGCGTTGCTTATTACATGGGTATTGTTTATGGGATGGCTGTACCGTGGCATCAGCTATCAGCAGCAACCTATGGCGCTGGCCTTTATGGCGGGTTATTACCTGCTGTTTTGCGCCTCTCTGCTGGACCTGCCTTTTAAAAACCGCGCACCTGTAAGCAGTGAAATAAGCCTGCTGCTGGTAATACATAATTGCTGCCTGTATCTGGCATCGTATTTTATTTTCCGCTTTAGCGCTCCTGCTCAGGGCGCTTTTACCTATAGCAGCCTGGCGGTACAAATAAACCCCTTCACGGGCTTTTATACCCTGTTCTGCCTGGCGCTTGCGTGGATAGCAGAGCGCTTTTATAAACAGTCTGTACGCCTCAGCAAATACCTGGCAGTACAGGGTACCGGTTTGCTGGCGCTGTTTATATACCAGTACTGGATGGGCGTTACCGTTACCCTTTTATGGCTGGCGCTGGCCATAGTATTATTTATTGCAGGCCTGGCCGGTAAAAAAGAATGGCCGCGTATTGCGGCCATTACCCTGTTTGGATTAACGCTTTTTAAGCTGGTGGTATTTGATAGTACCCGTTTTACTTCGCTGCAAAAAACTTTATGTTATATACTTACCGGCATACTGCTGTTACTGGTGTCGTTCTTCTATCAAAAATTCAAACAGGTATTATTTCCTGGTAAAGAAGAACACCTGCACAACAACTCACCGGTTGATTAGCATAGCCCCGTGCAGGTACTGTTTTAGTTGATGTTAATGCTACCTCCCAGCAATCCACCAAAACCTACTCTTACCCCCCAGGTACCCTTTTGTCCGCTCAGGTAGCCATTCACCACATCTACCCGCAGCACTTTAAATATATTCTCCAGGCCTGCAAATATCTCTGTATAGTGGTTATTGCTGTTTACCCAAAAAGCATTTGCACCTGCCACCAGGTTCCAGTTCAGCTTTTTAAACAATGGAATTTTGTTGGTGAGTAATCCGTTGAAGTGATGCTCTGCATGCGCCTGCATGTAAAAAGAAGCCGTAGTGCTGTTGGCATAATACGGCGCCAGCTGAAAGCTGTTGAGGTACTGGCTGGCTAACACCAGTTGGTTGCCGTTAAAGTGCTGATAGTCCTGTATAGCTACTTTATTGGCATTCAAAAAGCCGCCCATGTTAAACCGGTATTTTAACAAGCCCAGTAATTTAAAGTTCATATCATCCCATACAGAAAAGCGCCATTTATCGTAATCTACATCACTGCCCAGTACACTGTTAATACCCTTGGTATAAGCCAGTGCCAGTACGGGATATTTAGAACCTATAGCTACTTTACGTTTAGGATACTGAATATATCGCTGCCCCGGCCGGTATTGCAGTTCTACAGAAGCTACTACAGCCTGGTGTTGCGTAAACTGCTGGCTCAATTGCTCAAAAGGATAGTTGGGCGTAAACTGCCGGTCTTTTTTAAAGAAGGAATAATCAGTGGTATTGTCTATCGGCAACCTGTTCTCGTACAACACAGACGCATCTATACGTATATCATTTTCCAGCCGCTTAATAAACCGTAGCGATGTAAAATAGTTCTCATAAATCTTCATGTAGTTGCGGTGTTCCAGCAATGTATAAATGCTGTTTAAAAGCGGGCTGATGGGTTCAGCCTTATTAAACTGGCTTACCCTTTTGCCCCCCGATAATACCCAGTAGTTTTTTGCCGTTTGCACATCACCTTCTGTTGCTTCGGAAAGGGTGGCATAAGTAAGGCTGGCCCACGGGTTCATATGCCTGTTATTAATGCCATAACGTACATGCGGCGTAAAAGACAGATACTTTTTCTGTGGCTTCCAGGTTTTACTAAGCGTAGCCTGAAAGTTGGTAACAATGCCTTCTACCGTATTATACTGCAACATTTTTAACGGGCCCGACCAGCTAAACCAGGTAGGGTGCTCCGGATGAAAGTCAGACCGGGAAAAGCCGCTATAGAACACCTTTGGCAACGTAATTTTTCCCTGGTGCTTACGTAGTGAGTCGCGCACTGTTTTGCTTCCGGCCGAATCGCGTTGCTGCTTATAAATACTGTCTTTCACTTTATAATCCCGTAACTCTTCCGGCTCCAGCTGCACGGGGCGTATAGAATCCCAGTACTCACGCGGATGTTTATTAACAGCCGTATCGTACGCCATCACCACCTTATTAAAATAGTTTTTAGGAAACACCGGCCGTATATCGTATTTATTGTACACGTTTAAAAATGTACCTACAGCATCAATACCCAATAGTTTAAAGGTGTAGTACACTGATTGGTTCTGGGTGCGCCATACATTGGCTGCACCGGCTATAGGTGCATGAATCTGTCGTATCTGTAACGTATCCATTAATTGCAGTTGCGATTCTTTGGTAAGCTGCAACTCCAGGCTGTGAATATGCCAGTCACCCTCGCTGATGTTAATGGTGCCCGTAAAAAGCGGTTCGTAGTTTCTGCGGGGCATTACTTTTATCTGCGTAATCTCCATACCATTTTCCCAGAAACTACCCAGGTATTTGTAGCGATAGTATTTTAAAGCTCCATCTGCAATGGGCGATACAAAGCCCCGTGGCGCAAACTGCGAGGTAATAACCGTAACATTGTTACTATAAAAATCTATAAACGTAGGAAAGTTGAAACCATAGCCACCGCCGCCGCTTTCGCGGCCGGATATCACCTCCAGCTTCATACGTTCCGGCGCTTTAAAGGCAATTTTAGTAAGCGATTCAGACAGGTATATAACACCCTTACCTGCCGAGTCCACGCCCATCTCCTGCTTATCTTTATCGTCTATTTTCTGGCCCAGTATTCTTTTAGGCAAACCACGTGTTTTGGCCAGCGTTTTAATGTATGCTTCACAGGTAAAAGAGTCCAGCGGTGTTTCATATTCCGGGCGTTTTTTAATGGCGTTTCTTATAATGGCGTACGCCGGGTCTTCTCCTCCTGATCTCACTATTACTTCATTCATTCTGGTTTCCTGCCGCTTCATTTTAAAAGTAACATCCAGTGGCGTATTGGTTACTGTAATGGCTTTTTCCTGCCGGGTAAAGCCTACAAACTGGCAGATAAGCGTATACGAACCAGCTGGCAGTTCCAGCTGAAATCTGCCCTCCGAATTGGCAGTAGTGCCCTTGCCACTGCCTTTAGCATTTAACGATGCATATGCCAGCGGATGGCCGCTTTCGTCGGTAACAATACCCCGCACAATAGTAGCATGGGCAGAAAAAGAGAGAATAGATAACAGAATAAGGTTGAAGAAGGCCTTCATCATAAGCTTTTTAGGCTACGAATATAGCTTTCCGCCGAAACCACAATCACAACAACCCGTTAATTATCCATCAACGGTAAAGTGCGGGTATTACAGGTAAGATTCTATTTTTTTGTACAGTAGTGTAAGGGTGGCTTTGTTGCTGGCCCGGCAGCGCGTCCAGGCATTCTGGTACGATCGGGTGGCACCGTCTTTCTCCCTGCCTTCATTGGTGCGCTTGATTTCCTCTGCAATCTTCTTCATCCATTTATCAGTATAAGCAGGAGAAACAAGCGGGTTATCTGCCCCCAGAAACTCAATCAGAAAATCAGGTTTAAACTCCAGGAACTCCTTACAGCCTTTGCCCAGGGTTTCTGTCCAGGCCGGAATGCTTTTTTCCGCCATTTTGGTTACTACCAGAATATAAAAAGGTCGCAGTTCATTGTTTTTGGTACGCAGACTATCTAATGCAGCCAGAATGTTCAGTTCGTCAGAAGGCTTTAGCTTACCGTTGTAGTAGTCCAGTATTACTTTGGGAATTTCCTTACTGGCCAGATAGTCTTTTATATTACCGGGTGCCTGTGCTTTAACAGCGGAAGCGGGTAAACATAATATGCCGGAGAAAACACAAATAAGAACAATAAAACGCAGGAAGGTGAAAGGCATCATTATCTTTTAAGGGTTTCCAGTGTGCTCCGCTATCTGTTCGGACAAAACAAATCTAGTAAAAACGTCCTAAACGCCAAAAAGCCGGGAAGGAATCCCCGGCTTTTCTCCCTTATCCAGGGGTTTTTATTCAGAACGCAGTGTTTTAACCGGCTTTACCACTGCTGCCCGTACAGATTGATAGCTCATAGTAAGCAAAGCAATTACCAGTGCAATACCTGCTGCGCCCAGCAACCACCAGATGCTGATGTTTACCCGGTAAGCAAAATCCTGTAACCAATGGTGCATGGCCCACCAGGCAAGCGGCGAGGCTATGAGAATGGCAATAGCCACCAGTTTAATAAAATCAAAGGAAATAAGTTGTACAATACCTGCTACAGAAGCACCCAGCACTTTGCGTATGCCTATTTCTTTTACCCGCTGCCAGGCAGTAAGGGTAGACAGGCCAAACAAACCCAGACAGCTAACCACAATACAAATAGCTGTAGCCACATTTACAATTTTACCAGTGGTGGCTTCCGATTCATACATTTCCTTTACACTGTCATCGTAAAACTTATAATCAAACGGTGTTTCCGGATAATGCTTCTTCCATACGGCTTCGATTTTAGCCAGTTGTTGCTGCCATTGTTGCGGCTGGCCGCTGAGGCGGATATTAAAAGCAGACAATTCACTTTTGCTCGTAAGCATAGCGGTAGGTTCAATTTTCAGGTGAAAGCCAGCGGTATGAAAATCTTTCACCACCCCTACTATAGGCAGCTTTTTATCATCGTTAGCAATTACATACTGCCCCACTGCCGCAGCAGGGGAGGCAAAGCCAAAAGCCTTTACTGCCGTTTCGTTCAGCACCACTTCCTTCAGCGTATCTGAAGGCGCCAGGTTACGCCCAGCCAGCAACGGAATTTTGTATAACCCAAGCATAGCGGTATCGCCAAACTTAAAATACATCATCACGTCCTTTTTATTCCCTGCTGCATCAATGTATTGATACATATCGCTGTTAAAACTGGTGTTCATAGGTGCCTGCCCCATGGCAACAGCTTCCACACCGGGCAACTGTTTTATATCATGCTGTACCAGAAAATGCCGGTTTTCATATTTGGGCGAGAACCTTATTTGCCAGGGTACATAAGCAAGCACCACCGCATCCTTATTAAAGCCCGTATCGGCATGCAGCAGATAATGCAGCTGCTTTCCTACAATTACCGCCCCCACAATAAACAACTGCGCCACCGCAAACTGAAATACAATCAGGCTTTTGCGCAATACCAGCCCCCGTTTTCCTGTTTGTCCGGCATCTTTACCCCGCATCATATTCACCGCCTCTACACGGGTAATCAGCCAGCCGGGATACATGCCTGCCAGTAAGGTTACAGCCACTACCAGCACTAGCAGAAACAAAGCAATACCCAGGTAATTGGTATACAAATTCATTCCCCCGGGCATAATATTGCTAAACACGCTGGTGGCTATACGGGCCAGAAAAAAGGATACGCCCACAGCCAGCAGGGTAATAGCCAGTGTTTCCAGCAAAAACGGACTTATTAATTGCCAGCGGCCGCTGCCCAGCGTACGGCGAATGCCTATTTCTCTGGAGCGCTGAGGTACCTGTGCAGTAGTAAGGTTTACATAGTTAATACAGGCAAGTACCAGTAAAAAAGCAGCAATACCTATTAAACCATATAACACTTTTCTGTTGGCTTTATGTATTACATTCTCCCCATATTCATTGGTAAAATGAACCGCTTTCATGGGCAGCAGCTTGTGCCAGCGTTCGTAATGGTACTTCAGCATCTCTTCCCTGGCCGGTGCTGCCGACATAATATTGATAGCCGCAGTTAACTTTTCTATATCTGTATGCGGCTTCACACGCACGTATAAAGCCCGTTGAGAACTTACGCCAGTCCAGTTATCGCTGGCCAGCGCCTGGGCAGACAAAGCAAATATTTCGTTCCACGGAAAGCTCGATGGAAAATCAAGGTCTGCAACCACCCCTGTTACCTTAACCGGAATAGTATCATTGTATACAATCGTTTTTCCCATTACCGCTGCAGGCTGTACACCGGGAAAATACTTTTCTGCCCTACTTCGGGTAAGTATTACCTGGTTGGGCCCGTTCAGCGCCTGGGCAGCATTGCCCGCCAGCCATTTATAGGGTACCAGATTAAAGTAAGCAACGATGGTAGATATCTGATCTTCCGGGCTATCAAACCGCCTTACCGTACCTGCTTCTGTAGTGCTTACCCCTGCAACAGTCTGCCACCTGTTCCATACAGGAATTACTTCAGCTACGCCCGGCATCTGCTCTTTTATAGCATTGGGCAATGGCTCCGGCACGCCTGCGTTGCCCGATTCTTTATCATCAAACTTAAACCGGCTTACTACCCGGTACACCTGTTCGCTGCCAGGTATTTTATTGTCAAAACTAAACTCGTAACTAACAATGCTGTAAATAACCCAGCAGGCACTGATGCCTACTGCCAGCCCTACAATATTGAGCAGGGTAAACAGCCGGTTTTTCCACAAATACCGGAGCATGATTGTAAAGCTATAGTTTGCCACAACAGTTACTTTTAGATAGAAATGATGCTTAGCTACACAATCATTCTGCCAGCAGCTAAACAGGCTTAAAAACAGACGATTGCGCCCTTCGGCAGCAGAATAACTGTTCAGTTCTGAACATGGGGTGTTCAGAAACGGACACTATAGTAAGGCAGTAATATGTAAGGGGGTATTAAAAAGCCTCACCCAGTTGCAGGTAAAAGCCCTGGTCTTTTTTATTGGTAAACCCGTAGTCGAGGCGCAGGTTCAGTTTATCTTTTTTGCTCAAAGCAAAGCGGATACCAGCCCCGTAAGCCAGTTTCAGATCTTTAAAATCGTAGTCCATCGCACGGCGGGCCACATCGCCAGCACCGCCAAAGGCCACAAACCCAAACGGGCCGTATACCGGTACACGCCATTCAGCCTGTAAAGCCAGCAATTGTTTATCGCGGTAGCGACCGGCGTAGTACCCCCGCATTAAACTGCTGCCACCCAGCGCAGCCAGGCTTCTCAGCGGTATTTCATCGCCCAGGTTCATAAAATTATACAACTGCACCGCCAGTACCTGCTTGCGGGTAACGGGAATGTACTGCCGCACATCCTGTATAATATTGGTATACGTATAGTCAGAGCCCACTGCCGGGTGGTAGTACTTGGCAATCATCTGTAAAAAAGTGCCTTTATTGGGCGAAAAAGCATCGCTACGGCTGTCGTAGGTAATACTGCCGCCAAAGCCCGAAATCAGATATCCCTTTCTGCCGGCCACCTGCTGCTTATCAAACAGGCCACTGCTTTTATACTCCACACCCATTACCTTTTGCATTTCATATACGGCACCGGCAAACAAGCCTTTTTTCAGCTTGCGCATGCCATGCAGGTATACATAATACTGTTTAAACTGGTAAGGCTCTTCCAGCGAGTCGGGCGCGTGCTGGCCTATGCCCCAGAACTTATCAGGAAAATAACTGTAGGAAAGCTGATGGTTAAGAATGTATTTTTCGTTGGGGAAATAAATAGTACCATTAATTACGGTAAGCAGCTGTTTATTCAGCGAGTACATGGCCAGTGCTTCAATATTAGAAACGCGGGCAACTGTATCCTTTCTGTCTATCCGGAACAGGGCACAAGCCACGCCGCCAAACATCCAGCCGGTTTCTACCGAACGGGCCACTACCGGAAAGGCAAGCAGCTTTTTATAAGCGGGGGGTGTAGCAGCACTGTCAAGCTGCGCAAAGGCAGGCAGGATTATGACAAGCAGTGCAACAGCCATTAACAGCAGTCTCACTTTCAAACTAAAATTGGATTTGGACTGCAATAATAAGAATGTTGTCCCGTTAATACACCCGCCTGTCCTGAAAACCACCTTAAATTTAACCCGGCTTACCTCCCTTCTTTTACTGCCACCCAAACAGATTCACCTGCTTCTACAGTGGTTTCGTTTACACGTACCAGCAGCACATTATCCGCTATCTGCACCTCTGCTTCTTCATAGCCGCCCATAAAGTACACATGGTTTACCACCCCTCTCAGCGCACCTTTCCTGTCTCTGGTTATGGCCAGTTGCTCCGGGCGTAAAAACACTTCCGGCTGCTCAGTAAGTGTAACGGGCAGTCTTTTCCAAACCTCCTTCCAATCAGCCGTAATGGTAGTAAACCTTCCAAACAGGCCTGCTACATATGCATTTACCGGGTGGTTATAGATATTCCGGGCAGTATCGTGCTGTACAATATGGCCGTCTTTCATTATCACAATTTCCTCCGCCCATGACAGGGTATCCAGCGGGTCGTGCGAAACCAGTATGGTAGTAATCTTCAGTTTCTCGCTCACATCACGTATCACCTGCTTCAACATCGCCTTATGAATCATGTCCAGGTTAGAAAACGGCTCATCCAGTAACAGCAGCCTGGGGGCTGTAACCAGCAGTTTGGCCAATGCAATACGCTGTTTTTCACCGCCGGATAACTCGTTGGTTTTACGCTGTAATAAATGGGCAATTTTACACACTTCGTACAGCTGGCCGGCTTCCTTTTCCTTCAGCTGGTTGGCATATTCCAGCACCTGCTCTACCCGCAGGTGGGTAGCCAGTTCAAAATGCTGTGAAAGATATACAATGCCCGGATGGCCGGGAATCAGTTTTTCATCCGGACCTTCTACTCTTACTTCCTCAAACAATACCCTGCCTGAAGCAGGCTGGGCCAATCCACCCATCATTTTTAACAGGGTACTCTTTCCCGAACCTGTTTCACCGGCAACCGCCAGTTTCTGAAATCGCTGTAACGAAAGGTTGATATCGCCATTTACTGCTTCCAGTTCTAAAAAACGCTTCTTTGCCATTGGCCCAAAAGTATAACAATCACACAAAACACCATCCGGCATATCTGCAGGTATGGCTCCCCTGTATGCAGGGTACATTTTAACGAAGCTTAGCACCCCCGCAGCAAATACCTGGGTATATTTGGAGCATCAATACCGTATATGATACAGCAAATTGACCGTGTAAGAAAAACCCGACAGTATGTACTGGACAAAATACGCCCATTGAGCACCGAACAATGGAACCTGGTACCCCATGGCTTTAACAACAATATTGTCTGGAATTTTGCGCATATGATTGCCGCACAGCAGGGCATCTGTTACCTGCGCGCAGGAGAAACTATGCAGATAGAAGAGTCGTTTTACCACCTGTATAAGCCTGGCACCAAACCTACACAGTTTGTAGGGCCGGAAGAAATACAGGTAATCAAGTCCTTGTTTTTCACCACGCTGGATAGTCTGGAAACCGATCTGAAACAATCTGCCTTTGCCGGTTATCAGCCATGGACTACCCGGTATGGGGTAGAAATACATAACATTCAGGAAACACTTCATTTTCTGTTGTACCACGAAGGCTTACACGCGGGAATTATTACCGCCATGAAAAATATTGTAAGCCATTAGCAGGCTGGCAGCAACTTAATAGCCTCTTTTCTGTTATAGCCCTTATATGCACAAATTTTTAGCTACAAGGAACAAAACACCTCTAAAATTTGTGACGAGCCTAACCATTAACTTTGACTTCTAATAAAATCCATTTTACCATGAGTGATTTTTTATACTGCCACAATCCGCTGGATGAAGACTTTGGCGAGTATGTGCTACACCTTCCACAGCCCAACGCCCTGATTAAAGTAATTTTACTGGACGAACAGGATGCCATAGAAAGCGATGAGTTTGTTCATAAAACCTTTGTATATGATGATGGCGATATTGTAGAAGAATATCAGTTTGTATTTACGCCCTTTGCCCCTCTTGATAAAACAATATACACCGAAGACCTCATCATCAGCATACTGGATGCCGCATGGGATTACTGGGTAGATGTATTGCAGTGGGAAGATGAGGATGATGAAGACGACGACTATTAATACCAGCACCAAAAACTTTTTTATACGCAAAGAGCCCCTTCCGGGGCTCTTGTTGTTTTTATTACTACGCTAATACCGCTATTTACTCAACACTTTAAATTCCGTTCTTCTGTTCTGTTTACGGCCTTCCGCATTGTCAGAACCATCTTCGTTTGAGTTAGGTGCAACAGGTACCGTATCGCCATAACCCACTGCTTTCAGGCGGGCTGCATCAATGCCTTTGCTTACCAGGTAAGCTACTACATTGTCTGCACGTTGCTGACTCAGTTTGCGGTTATACGCTTTTCTGCCAATGCTATCCGTATGCCCGCTTATTTCAATAGTCATAGCCGGGTTTTCTGTTAACAGCTGTACCAGCTCATCCAAAGCACCTTTAGATTCATCCAGCACGGTAGCTTTATTCAGTTCATAATACACATGCTCCATTACTTTCGCCTTACCCACTTCCAGTTCCGGTTTGGCCGGAACTTTTACCAGGCATAAAGAGGGGTTGGTTACAATTACCACTTCTTCATCTGCAGGGGCAGTAAACGAAACGCTACCCTGCTCGTACTGCTGTACAGTAGCTATTACTTTCAGCGGCTGAAATTCTTCCAGTGTAAAAGAATATCGTCCTTCCGCATTCGTTTGCTGCCTGCCCACAGGGCGGCCGCTTACCGTATCCAGTAACGCTACCTCTGCATTAGCCAGCGGGCTGCCGGTACCGCAATCTATTACTATACCGGAAACTACCCTTGCAGGCTGCTTCTTCTGTACAGCTACTATTTCCAGACAGCAGGCGCTGGAGCGGTCAGAACTGATCAGCGCATCGGCCAGCAGGTTTTTAGTATTTCCTTTTGCAGCAAAGTACATATCGTCTTTCACCGAGTTAACGGGGTAGCCCATGTTTTTAGCGGCTGCCCACTGGCCCGGCGTTCCCTTGGCACTGTATAAATCATATCCACCCATACCTATACGGCCATTGCTGCTAAACACCAGTGTACGCGTAGTTGCATGATAATAGGGCGCCTGTTCATCAGCAGCAGTATTAATAGCGGTTCCCAGGTTTTGTACCTTACCGGCATGTCCGCTGGCATCCATTTCTGCCATCCATATATCATAACCACCCTGGCCGCTTTTTCTATCGCTGGCAAACAGCAAATACGTACCATCGGCACTGATAAAAGGTTGCTGGTTATTGGTGCCGGCTTCGTTTACAGAAGCTTCCAGCGCCACAGGGTCAGACCAGTTTTCTCCTGTGCGGTCGCTGCGGTAAATAGCAGCCGACTTTTGTCCGTCCTTCACCGTCCACCGGGTAATATACATGCGGCGACCGTCTGCACTTACACTTACCACACCCTGGTGGGCACCGGCAGGTTGCGGCAGGCCCGCTTTAGCAGCGCCTTCCGCAGCACTGTTATATGCCGCTTCATATACCCTGTTGGTATGCAGCGTGTTTTTAGCCGCATCTTTATCTGCACGGGTAGAGGTAAATAATAAAGTATTATCATTCAGCCATACCGGCGCATAGGTTGCACCTTCTGCATTTAAAGCGGGTTTGGTAACCGTATACAACTTCGCATCTTCTTTCTTCAGCTGTGCCTGAATAAAACGCAGGCTTTCCAACTCCTGTTTAGCCTGGGCCGTATAGTTGTCCGCTGTAGCATAATTTTTCAGAAACTCCTGATAAGCCGCTTCGGCATCTGCATATTTTTCCAGCTTCTTCAGTACGCCTGCATAATGAAATTGCGCCAGCGGAAAAGCCTGTGCGCCTGCCGCAGTGGCCTCTTTATAAAACGGCTCAGCCTTGCTGTAATAAGTAAGTTTACGGTAGCTCTCTGCCAGGTTATATACTGCCTGCACACGGCTACTGCTGCCTTTGGGAGATTTTGAACCTGCTTTCAGCGATTCGGCTACATAAGGGTCGTAGTTATCGCCTCCTGTTTTAGAAGTGGCCGCGGTAAGATATTTTTCATAGTAATTGCTGGCAGAAGAGTAATCACCCTTTGAGTAATAGTTATCCGCCGCTTTCAGATAATTATAAGTAAACTGTGCCTGCACCATCATACCGCTTAACAGCAGCGCCGCACTTAAGTATATTTTTTTCATAACAGATTGTAGTGGTTTGAATGAGATAACAAAAAATTACAGTCGTGGACAAACAAATTCCACTTCCTCCGTTTTTACTTTTTTACGGATAATGGTTGAGAGCGACAGTTCAAAACTGTTAGCGCCTCTGGCAATTTTACCCAGGTCAGATGTATTGATATCATAGCTGGCACCCAATACCCAGTCCTTATACGTAAAGCCCACAAACGGAGATATTGCATCATTCAGGCGCAGGTTAGCCCCCAGCATTACATCGGTAGTTTCTGTGGCCCTGCTTTGTAAAAACGCACCTATCATTTTTTCCTGCGCACTACCCTGTTTCATGTACAAGGCGTTAGGTGTAATGCTCATGGTTTCAGAAAGCATAATACGTACACCGGCATGGAAAGTATAGCGCATAGCCAGTTTGGCTTCTTCGCTTTTCTCCATAAACTTATCTGCCGGGCGGGTAAGATGCGATACACTGAAGCCCGCAAACAGGTTGGCTTTTTTGCCCGGTGTAGCATCAAAATACAACACACCTGCACCCGCATCAAAATTGGTAGAGGCAGTGCGCGCAAAGCTTTCACCAGCGGCCATACCAGGATCAAACTCCCCGGTAGCGGGGTTATACTGATTGCCAAAGCTGGCTTTGGTAGGGTCAAACTTTTTTTGAATAATACCTGCCTGCAGGCCCAGGTTTAAACGGTGGTAGCCATTGCGGCCAAACCGTACACCCGAAAAGGCAAAGCTGCCGTAAGCAGTGGAATAACTGTAACCACCATCGCCCGCCCGCTGTTGTAAGGCACTTACACCAAAGCTTGCATTGCGCGAGGTGTTAAAGTCGGCCGATATGCCCGGTGTTTTATACGGGGAGGTAACATTGCCCCACTGACTTCTGTATATGCCCGATACCCGCACATCACCATCAAACACACCGGTAAGCGCCGGGTTTAACCACGATGGGTAAATGTAGTATTGCGTATAATGCGGATCCTGCGCCTTCAGCTGGTTAGCCGCTGTACCCACCAGCAGCGCTAACGAAGTGCTTATTAAAATGCGTCTTGTTCTCATATTTTCTTTTAGTTAGTTATGGATAAAACTTTTTTACACATTATTATCGTACAATAGTTACCGAACCCTGTAGCTGCCCCATACCATTCTTCAACTGAATCATATAATAGTACACACCTGTTGGTAAAGGTTTGCCATTAGCCATACCATCCCACGCACGGCTGTAGCCTGCTGAGCGGAAAACCTGTTGCCCGTAGCGGTTATACACTGCCACTACTACGCCCGCATAGTCCGCTAAACCGGGTATTACCCAGGTATCATGAATGCCATCTCCATTGGGAGAAAACACTCCAGGCACCTCTACCGGCTTAAGTACTTCCACCACCAGCTCATCACTTGCCCGGCACCCATGTATATTGGTAGCAGTAAGCAGGTACACCCGGTCGTGCTGCACAAGCAGGTTGGGGTTTAAACGTGCAGCATCAGACAATCCCGCAGCCGGCGTCCATACAAAGCGCGTGGTAATTGTATCTGCTGCGGTTGCCGCTATCTTTACTACGCTGCCTGCTTTGGCAATAATGGCAGGTCCGGCATCTATTACCGGTAAGCTATGTACCACGGCCTGCCCATCTGTAGTTGCCTCACATCCCTGATTGCTGGTAACGGTTAACTGTATGGTATAAGTTGCCGCAGTGGCAAAGCGTTTTACTACCTGCGGCAATTCTGCACGACTGCCATCCGAAAACTGCCAGTTGCGGCGTTCTATAGTACCAGCGTTAATAGTACTGTTATCAGTAAACAACTGCTCTTCCCCCACACATACATCTTCCGGCTGCACAGCAAAGGCAGCTACCGGTTTGCCCGTAAGCGTAATGCTGCGTACACTATCTGCCACACAACCTGTTGCAGACACTGCCTTCAATTGTATGTGGTATACACCGGGCCACCATTCTTTATCTACATTTCTTTCCCCTGCTGTATAGGTTTCACCAGCACCCGTTAACACCCAATTCCATTTTGTTACCAACTGCCCGTCTGCAAAAAGGGAATCACCTTTTAAAGCAACGCTTTGCAAATCGCTGCAAGCCTTATAAGCCACTTCAAAACCAGCTACCGGCGCAGCTTTTACCTGTATGCGGTAAGCAATCTGTTCTTTATGGTCGCAGTTTTCTACGGCAGGATATACAGTGTATACCGGAATATCATATACCCCTGCGCTGTTAAAACGATAGGTATCAGGCAGGGTATAGGTATACCAGGTTTGCCCGTTCAGCGTTTCTGTTTTCTCCGGCACGGGTGTACGCTGCACCACATCTGCTGCCGGAGCAGCCACTGCCGTCATTGCACTTAAGCGCCAGTTAATTTCCACCGGCTTATACCGCATCAGCAGCGATAGTTTAACCGGCGTATTTACACAGGTATAGGCATGGTAGCCACCTGCTATGTCCATTACGTTATGTATAGCTGCTTTGCCAGATACATTCTGCAGGTTAGTGCCTGCATTAAATCCGTACGATTCACCGCTACCCAGGCCATACGTAATAGCCATAAAGGCCGAATCGCTTTCCACAGCGCAATGTGCATCTGCAGCATCCCATCTTTTTATTACTACGGTGTAACCGGGCAGGTTAGGGTGTGCATACTGAGTGGTCCACGCATGTAACGCGCCATCTATTTTTAATGAAGCCACACCTTCGTTCTTTATCAGCAGGGTAAGATAGTTTACCGTAATACTGCCCTGGCGGGAACGGTAAAACACTGTTTTGTTTACTGCCTGTTCCAGCGGACTCAGATACATCAGTTCCGGATCACCCTTGCCTACATTAAAACAACTGCCTTCTGAGGGAATAGATTGCAGCAATAGCACGGGCTGGTCTGTTTCAATATAATCAGCTTTATCACTCTGGTACTCGTAGTAATTGCCATTTAAACCATACAGGCGCATACCGTTTTTAACCACCACCGTAGCCGGGTCTTTTACCACAATGCGGAATACGTTTACGTTGGGCTTATCCGCCGCGCCATCCGTACTGGTAGGTGCAGTAATATATCTTGCTCCCCAGGCGTTTACCGGAAACACCTGCTGCATCAGCGGGTCGCTGCTAACAGCTCCCGTGCTGGTGCAGGCCACCCCTGTTCCGCTGCTGCCGGCAAACACAGCTACCGGAAAACATTTACCTTCTGTGTTACCTATAGCAGCTATTTGCGAGCCCGATAAATCCTGCCCTTCTGCCTGGTTAATGCCTGCACCCAGCAACTGATAAATTTCTCCCTCCTGTAAGGTTATTTCAAATGCTTCGCCTGCACGCTTTCCGTTGCGTGTAGCAGCCGAAGGTATTATCCTTACTCTGGTATTGTTTTCATGGGCTATTACATATATCCACGAAAAACAATTGCCGCTGGCGGTAGCATTATTTTGTTTTACCGAGGCAGATACATAATTGTACCCCCAGGTATTCACCGGCAACAGCATACTGGTAGCCATAGCGCCTGTAGCGGTCAGCTGCGCATAACAGGCAATAGGTTCAGAGCTGGTGATATGAATGCCCCTGCGCGAAAAAACACCTTCCGATCCGGTACCACCCCCGCCGGGCGGCGGAGTGTACAACCGGCAGTCAATGGCTGCCTGTGGCGCTCCCGCAGGCAGTACAGCACTCTTCAGTACAGATTGCGCAGCAACATCATACTCCTGCCGGTAGGCAGTACCGGGAATAGTAACTATTATATGCGCTGGTTTTTCACCGGCAACAAAACACAACGCCATCTGCTGCGAGTTGGCAAGACCAGCCGCAATACCAGGTTCCATAAACTGATGGTGTCCGTATCCTGCCCAAAACTCGCTTCCTCTGTTAGAAAGCTGTTGGGCCAGTGCCACACCCTTATTTACAAAACCTGTTATCAGCATCAGTATGTGAATTATATATTTCATACCCAGGCTTGCTGCATTCTATTATCTGATAATTGTAACACTACCAGTAAGCGCAGGTTGCCCATTGTTCAATTGAATAATATAATAATAAACACCACCAGGTACGGGTGTTCCGTTTACCGTACCATCCCATGGCTTTGCGTCGCCCTTAAACAATATCACCTTTTGTCCATACCGGTTAAACAGCTGCACCACCGCCCCTGCATACATGTTCAGGTTTTTAATCAGCCAGGTATCATTAATGCCATCACCATTGGGCGTAAATATGTTAGGCACTACCAACGGGCGCTGCACCAGAATCTGCACCTCATCGGTAGCCGTACAATTATTTTCTCCGGTAGCAGTAAGCGTTAATACTGCATCTTCTTTCACACGTACAGTAGGCTGTAGTATGGCAGCATTACTTACCAGCTGTGCAGGCGACCACGCAAACTGAAGCCGGGTTGAGTTAGCCGTTGCCTTCAGTTGTACCAGCTCATCTTCCTCCGCAGCAATATCTGCACCCGCATCTATTATTGGTTGCAGGTAAACCATTACTACTTTAGAAGCCAGGGCAGAGCTACAGCCCTTTGCATTAGTTACAGTAAGTGTTACGGTATAAGTACCGGAAGAAGTATACGTTTTAGAGGCATTTCTGCTGCTGGCAACAGTACCATCGCCAAAGCTCCAGGCCCATGTGGCAAGCGTACTTCCGGGTGCCGTGCTGGTATTGGTAAATACAGCTGGTGTACCCTGGCACAAAGCGGTAGTAGCCGCATCAAAACCCGCCACAGGCTGGCTGAAAAACTGGTCAGCCACTTTAGTTATGCTATCTGCACACCCACCTGTTGCAGCAGCTATCAGTTTTACCTGATAATTACCTGCTGTTGTATAGGTATGCACCGGATCAGTTTCTACAGAAGTGGTATTATCTCCAAAACTCCATTTATAGCTTAATGCAGTTCCATCTGCCGGGGCGGATTTATTTACAAATGCTGCTTTGCCTTCGGGCATACATATAGCAGCCGGAGTTTGAAAATCCACTTTAGGCAATGCCTGTATCTGTAAAGCGTTAGTAATGGTATCCGCACAGCCGTTATTACCGGCAGCTATCAGTTGTACATCATAACGTTTAACCGTAGTATACACTTTTGTAAAAGGGGCAGCAGTATTGTATTCCGCCTGGGTACCATCACCCATATTCCATTTACGGGTGGTAACAGACCCTCCATTCAGGGTAGATGCATCGGTAAAAGTAATAGTACCACCGGCACATGTGCTGCCCGTATAAGTAAATTGAGCCAATGGCTTAGGTTTCACTACTATAGTAGTGGATACAGAATCAGCACAGCCTTTTGAGGTGGTAAAAATACACCAGATAGTATGTGTACCTACCCCTGCCACGGCAGGATAAAATTTACCATCATTTTCCACACCCGGCCCTCTGTAATAACCAGTACCGGCAACACCATTGGTTACGGCTGCCGTGGCAACAGACACCGGTGCTTTTTCGTTTACACATACCGCAGGCAAAGCAGCGTAAGCAAGTACCGCACGCGGGCTGAAAGCAGCTTTTAATACCGTATCGGCACTACACCCTCTGTTGGTGGTTACTTTATAGGTAATCAGATATTCATTGGCACCAAATAAATGCGAGGGGTTAGCCACCGTAGCTGTATTGGGGTTATCAGGCGTACTGGATATATCGCCAAAATCCCAGCTATAACCACTGATGGTTTGCGCATCGGCCACGGTAGACTTACTGGTAAAACTAATGCGGCCACCGGCAGGCAGGCAACCCTCATCATACTCTACATCCAGCTTTGGAAGTGCATACACAGGAATGGTTTGGTAAGCCGTATCGCTGATACAGCCGGCACTATACTTTACTACATGTTTTACGGTTACAGCAGCCGCATGTGCCGGATAGGCGTGAGTTTGCGTATGTCCGTTTTCAGTAACCTTTACCGGTGTGCCTTCCCCAAAATCCCAGTACCATTCTTTAATACCCGCCTGTGGCACTGTTTCAGTAAACGTGGTGCCTGTTTGCGTACAAACCGTTCCCGATGCCGCAAAGGCAGGCACAGCCGGCTTGTCAGATAAGCTGAACGGTTTGGTAGTATCACATATACAACCGTTATTATCTACTGCCACCAGTTTTGCGGAGTGGTTACCCAAATCAAACAGGTGTTTTACCTGCTGCCCTGTGGCTGTAGCTGCCACCGCATTGTTCATAAAACGCCACTCCCACCTTAATACATCTGCACCATCCGTAAATTTGGGTGCTGCTTCAAAACCAATCAGTTCCTGTGTTTTACAGTTTTCATATACAATACTGAAGTCTGTTTTTTGTGCCTTCTCTACTATTACCTGGTAAGGTATCTGCTCGGTATTACTGCATACATCTACCGTTGGGTGTGTAGTATATACCGGCACCGTAATGTAACCGGATGTGGTAAACTGATAAGTACCCGGCAGGGAATAACGGTAATAGGTAACCCCAAACACCTGCACTTCCCCTTCTGCCACAGGACTATTGATTACTACGTCTGTGGCGGGCGTTATTTTATCTGCAATTTCACTCAGCTTCCACTCAATACGCGTGGGCTGGTAACGCATCAGCACAGATAACTGCACCGGCGTTTGTGCACAGGTATAGCTGTTAGCAGTGTCGCCTGTATTGTATACGTTTTTATATTCAGGAAAACCATTGAGGTTGTTGATATAAGTACCTGCATTATACCCATACGATTCTGCATCTGAAAAGCCATAGGTAATAGCTGTAAATGCAGAATCGCTTTCAACTATACACTGCGTGGGGGCCCTTACGTCTGTATTAGAACGCGTATTCCACCTGCGTACCACAACCGTATATCCGTTCAGATAAGGATGCGGATAAGTATGCGAAAAATCCTGTTTTTTGCCATCTATGGTAAGTGAGGCAACGCCGGCAGTGGGCACTATCAGTGTAAGAAAATTCCAGTCAATACTAAACCGGTCATTTCTAAAAAAGCCTACCTTCTTAATGCCCTGCTCTACCGGGCTCAGATAAATCATTTCAGGGTCGCCGGTGCCAATATAGCCACACTCCCCCTGCGAGGGAAAAATTTGCAGCACCTGTATGGGCAGATCCGCTTCAATATAGTCCGCTGTATTACTTCTGTATTCGTAATAATTCAGTGGCGTTATACCGGTTAAAACCACCCCGTTTCTTTTAACAACAGTAGCCGGGTTGGTTACCATTATTCTGAAAACATTATAGTTATTGGTAGTGGGCGAAGTGGTTACACTGGAGGGGGCAGTTAAATAGCGTTTACCCCAGGCATGTTTAGGAAACATCTGTTGCATCATACACTCTTCCGTAGCAAAACTCTGCGTACCGGAAATACCCGTACAGGGCACGCCCATTCCACTGCTGCCCGCAAAGCCCGCAAAAGGCACACACTTGCCTTCACTGTTGGTAATAGATACCGCAGTGGTGCCGGTGAGGTCATACATATCTCCCAAACCTTTTTCCGCGGCCAGCATCTGATATATTTCTCCTTTTTGCAGCGTTACATCAATAGGCACACCTGCAGGCGAACCATTGCGCGTAGGTACAGAAGGGGTAATGCGTATACGGGTATCATTTTTACCGGCTACAAAAAACATCCAGGAAAAACGGTTGTGATTGGAAATTTCACCCGGCTGAGCAGCATTTACCGTAATAGACTGGCGGGGGGTAAGCCCCAGATAAGAATAGCCCCAGGACTCTGTAGGCATTAACATGGTGGCGGAAGAACTGGCGTTTGAATAAAAGTGCGCATAGGCCACAATAGGCACATCGCTGGTAATATGCACCCCTTTGTTTTTAAACAGACCTTCAGAATTGGTTCCTCCCCAATCCGAAGTCCGGGTATATAACATTACATCATAAATACTGGCAGGCTTATCGCGGTAACCTATAGGAAAGGGGTCTGTTCTAACAACAGAATTTGCTTTCACCGGATATTCGCGGCGGTAGGTGGTACCCTCTATAGTAACTATTACATTGGCATCGCGCTCTGCATTAAACATCAGTGCCAGCCGGGGGGTATCAGTAGGAAACCAGGCGCTGATTTCATAGTTGGAGTTGTGGCCCATACCGGTCCAGAAATCAGTTCCTCTGTTAGAAAACATCTGACCTGCGGCCATTTTTACGCCGCTTATCAAAATGAATAATATAACTACTGCTCTCTTCATCTTTACATGCTCCCCCTCCGTTTGGCACAGAAACACTACGGAGTGTTTTTATAAACTGCAATGCCCTGCCGTGGTAAGGCAGGGCGTTACAGTTGTGAATTAACGTATCAGATTTATACTTCCCTTTTTATTAATCTCCTGCCCCGTGGTAAGTATGGCGCTGCACACATACACATATACCCCCGAAGGCAATGGCTTACCATTATACAAACCATCCCATCCACTGCCCGTAACGGCCGTCTCAAACACCTTCTGCCCCCACTGAGTAAACACCATAAACTTCAGTTCCTTAATAGCACTGCCATACACCATCAGCACATCATTTTTTCCATCACCATTAGGCGAGAAGCTATTAGGTACAAAAACTTTATCTGATAAAGTAGTGGAAGAAACCGCCGCAGAAACATTCTCCTTACAACCACCAATGCCTTTTACCAGTATAGTTACCGTTTGGCGGGGCTGCAAACCTGTTACCACATGCGTGGTACCCGTTGAACCCGAAGAAGGCACATGCCAGCTTAAACCACCATCAGTAGAAACTACATAGCCCGTTGCGTTGGGTACAGCAGCCCATGTAAAGCCCAGGGAATATACACCCGGCACATCAGCGGTTACCAAAGGCGCCGCCACGTCCGGTATAATATAGGCGGTAACTTTTACACGATCATCTGTTACACATCCGTTTTGCGAAGCGCCAATATAATACAGTCTGGTACCGGCCACAGTTGCTATATACGAAGCACCTGTTGCAAAGGCAGTTCCTGTAGCTGGTACATCAAACCAGCTGTAAATAACATCTGGTTCCGGCGCCTTTACCTTAAAGATTACCTGGTTTCCGGCGCATGCGCCCAGGCTATCCTCTTCTGCCTCAACCACCGGCAAGGCATGCACCTTTATTTCTTTGGCCGCAGTGTTCAAACAACCATCGCTGGTAATAGCCTCCAGCAATACCTGATAGGTACCCGCGTTATCCCATTTTTTGGAGGCATGCTGCATAGCAGAAGTGGTATTATCACCAAAACTCCACTTCCACCTGTCAGCCACTGCCCCATTAGATGCTGCGACTGTAGAAGTAAACTCAGCAGCAGTATTCAAACATCCGTTGTAGGCTGTAGTAAAATCTACCACCGGGGCAGCTGTAACCAAAATCTTCACTTCGCCACTTACCTGAGAAGCGCAGCTACTGGCAGCTTCACTGTAACCAGCTTTTACAGGAATAGTGTAAGAGCCCGTACTGCTTATTTTCAAATCCTGATCCGGCACGTACACATAGTAATCAGTATAACCTATCTCTACTTTTTCAACAGGCACAGGATTATTCTGCACCACATCAGCCGTAAGGTTAAAGCCGGTTGTTTTACTAAACTCCCACACCAGTGTAGTAGCAGGCACACTCAGGTAAACTTTAGGTTTAAAAGGTGCGTTTACGCAGGTATAAGTATCAGGCACTGCGGATAGGTTATGCGTATTTTTTAAACCGGAAGTATCTATACCTACTCTTGGAATGCGGAAACCAACATTGTAACAGTGTCCCATATTATAAGGCATATGCACGTTTGCCGTAAATGCCGTATCACAGCTGATAACAGAAACACCGTTGGCACTGGCCCAGCTTTTCATTACCACACTATAACCAGGCTTTTGAGGATGTGCATAGGTACTGTCGAAGGTAGCCGCACCATCAATTTTCAACGAACCGAGTGCGCCTGTTGGCACAATTGCAGTAATGTAGTTTACGGCACCCGTTCTGCGGTAAAACGTAGTGCTTTTTAAACCATGCCCCAGTGGGGTGAGGTAAATCATGTTTTCCGCACTTCCGGGACTTACATATTCATCATTACCACAGGAAGTAAAATAGGTCATATACTGCCCTACCATTACCGGCTTATCTGCCTCAATATATTCAGGATCTCTGCTTACAAACTCATAGTAATTGGCTTTCATCCCGCTCATAACAACACCATTACGTTTAACCACTGTTGAAGGGTCTTTTACCATTACACGAAATATGTTAAACAGATGCTCGTTCTTACTGTTTCTGGTAGCAAACGGTGCCGTAAGGTAATATTTGCCCCAGGCCTGATTGGGGTAGCTCTGCTGAAATAAATAAGAGTCTGCGCCGTTAAAGTTTTCCTGGCACTGAATACCGGTGCCTGCGCTACCCGCAAACACTGCTATTGCATAACAGTCGCCCTTATCATTAGGCACAGCGGTTACGCTGGTACCGGTAAGGTCTGCACACTCATAAGAATACTGATCCAGGTTATCCGGAGTATAATGCTGTGTAACAAAAGCCCCCAGTATCTGATATACCTGACCGCGGTTTAAAGTTACACGGAAGGGTACACCTGCTTTCTGTCCACCTTTTGTATTGCCGCCAGGTACAATTTCAACTACCGTGTTATCATGGTCAGCAATAACATTTACCCAGGAGGTAGACATTGTTTCATTGCTATAACCACTAAATTGACGCGCCCCCAGGGTTATATAGCTTTTACCGTACGAACCGGCAGGCAGTAACAATCCTTTTGTTTCATCCAGGCCTGCAACCAGATTGGCAGTGGCTGAAATAGGTTCTTTACTTTCAATCAGAATACCTCTGTCAGATAATCCTTCCACCCGTAAACAGGCATCGTATACACCCGACTTCGGCACTTCATCTGTAGTTACCACACCACCTGCAGGTACCGTGTAGGTTCTGCTATAAGGCGTTCCCATAACAGATACAGTTACCTCGGTAGTTTTTTGTGCCGCAAGCACAAACTTCATTTGCTGCCCATTGGCAAGAATAGCATCTCTGCTTAACCCGTAGGGAGCCCAGAAACGGGTACCCAGGTTGGAACTATCCAGTGTAGTAGTGTACACCGGCTTTTCAGGCATCTTACCATCCGTCATACCGGTATGCTTACCCAAAAAGGTTTGCGCACTGTCTTTAATAATATTGGAAACAGAATCTATAACACTGGTGCTGCTGGCACCCCACTCTCCTGCTACATTGGTTTTACCCAGCTTAATAAGCGATTTCACCTGCAGGTTGTTCTGCCAGGGATTTATAAAATGCTGCTGAACATTAAATTTATAAGTACTGCCACCGGTTACTTCGGCACTTATATAATAATACAGCGATTTTTCAGTAGCCACCAGCCCTTCAGGCAGTACGCCTGAATACCGCTTTAAGGTTACAGCGGCAGGCACTGCCGCATCGGCTGCCCAGGTAATTCTGGTAACGGTATCAGAGCCCATGCTGAACACCTGGGTAATACCCGGTGCCGGTACAGCCGGAGTTGCCACCAATGCCGGAGGTGCTACCGTTGGCAGAAACTCATAAGCACCAATATCCGGAACGCCACCCGTAAGTGTTACAGAACGTGCGTTACCATTCTTATCCACATTGTTTCCGCTCAGTTGCGTACCCCTGCCCTGCAAAGCCCAGGAGTTGGCGTCTGAAGCCAGCGGCTGCAGATTACTATTGCTGGTAAACGCAGGCTTATACACAATAGAATTTATTTCGGTATAATAGGCATTACGCCATGCAGCAATGCTGGCATAGTCGGCATTAAAAGCACCACCTGTAGGCCCCTTCTTAACCAGTACATTGCCTGCCGAGTATAGCAGGTTATAATCTGTTTTAACATGTTCAGGCGTGTAATTGTAAAAAATAGCCGGCCCGCCACCCGCATTGGCAAATACATTATTGTTGAAATTGGTAAAGCCACCAGAACTGAAATACTGATGATCTACAAACAAGGCAACATTGTAAATACCAGCCGCAGCAGAAGTATTCAGCAATGAGTTATTATACACATTTACACCTCTTCCGTTAGTAGTAACCAGGGCAGCTGCATAAACACTATTACTGGTTCCCGCAACAGTTGAAGCAATGCTCACCTCATTATTAATAACATCTGTATAGGAGTAGTCAGAAAGATTGACACCATGCGTAAGCGATTTAAGCCCCGTTAATCCGATAACCGTGTTATTGCGTACCTGACCTCTGACAGCTTCAGTGGCATTATTACCCGCAATTCTGATACCGTAGATATAACCCGCATTGTTTTGTAAAGTAATGTTGTTATCGTTTACCTCATAAGCACTATCGCAGTTGCTGAGGTAAATGGCATACACGCCCTGGTTAAAGCTGGCAGCACTTAATGCAGTGTTAACCGGAATAGTATTTTTATTTACTTTTATACCACTGGCATTGGCTGCATAGATATATTGATGATAAACACTATCAAAAGTATTGCGCTCTATAATATTGTTTCTGCTGAGCACGGTTGCTGACAGCCCCTGCAGATAAACACCGCGTGATGCCTTTCTGAATATATTACCGGCTATTACCAGACTTCCCCCTTTCAGGTTAATACCATATATGCCTGCTGAGCTAACAGGATCCATATAAGTAATAATACTGGCAACATTGGCGCCATCAAACTTACATCCCACAATACTGTCCTCAGCAGCCGTATTGGCCAGCACCACCATTCTGCCCACATTAGCATCTGCCAGCGACCTGATGGTGAGGTTTTTGAAATTGATATGGGTAGCGCTATCCAGCAATACCACATAATTATTATTAACACTGGCAGGTGTATACTGCAGAATTACATCTGCTGCATTACCGGTTTCGCTCTGGAAAGTAATGGTATTGGTTTTGGAAGTACCGGCAATCTGATTAATACGGAACTGTTCCGTATATATATTCTGTTTTACGTTGAACACTACCGGGCCGCCGATACCGCAGCTTAAAGCAGCCACTGCCTCACCAAAGGAATTAAAATTTTTGGTACCGGCCGGATCTGAAGGTTTTGTTTTATCAATAGTATAGGTACCCGCCTGAAATACGCCGCCTACCGTTACCTGTACAGGCACAGAGTATAAAGGCGTACCACCATTACAGGAAACAGCAGCGCGGTAATACATATTGGTATTACTGGTTTTTACCGTATAGGCCGGATATTGTAAAGCGGTACTTACCGATGACCAGGTGCCTGTTAAAGCAGATGCACTTTCCCATTGGTAGGTAAGCCCTAAGCCCACATCGTTACTCTTCAGATTCAGCAGCATGCTTTTATCGGGGCAGGTAATAACACCTACACTGGAAAAAGCTTCCCCCGGCCGGAAATTGGTACCACAGGCAGGCAATGCAAATTCGTATGCCCCCACATCGGGTTTGGTGGTGCTTCTGTTGGCAGCCACAATATCTTTCAGCACAGGTACAGCAGTGCCCTTATCGTTAACAATGGCCGATGTAGGTGTAAAATTACCAGCTGCCGCATCTGTAAAGCCGGGGTCTTCATTAAAAGAATGCTCATCCTGTGCAGTAGCCGTTCGCCAGGCAGCCAGTGTGGCAATTTCCTTTCCATCAAAGTACCCCATAAGTGTGGTGGGATGATCTGCCAGAAAATAATCGTTGTAATCAAACGTGTACATGGCAATCGTCTGCTCATCAAAATAAATGGAATACTTCATACCTGCACCACCCCTTGCCATAGCAAAGATGTTATTTTTTACTTCCAGCGCAGAAGCTGCAAAATCCAGGAACAATCCATAAGCCGGTTCAGCAGATACACTACCCGCATCTGTAATAGAAATAGTATTGTGATAGTAGTTAACGAAGTTGGAACCAAAGTTTCTGATACCATAAATGGTACCATTGCTTATAATATTATAAATGAGGTTATTGGAAACAACATGTTCTACGCCTGCATCAGCATCGGCATTAGAAAAGGATATTCCATAAAAGTCGTTGATGGTAGAAGCTTCCTGATCAAAGAAATTATGAATTCTATTTCCGGAAACCTTAGCAGCCATATTGGCCTGCTCTACCGCAATACCATATACCGATGTACTGCTGGCTGGTCTTCCGGGCCTTGAAAGATCATTCCCTTCAATTTCCGTTTGCAGGGTGCCACCGTATACATATATGCCGTAATAGTAGAAGTTTTTAATGCTGTTATTAATAAACTTATTTCGTTTGACAGGTGTGGCAGCAATACCAATTACCGCTATTCCATAATAGCCGCCCTCGATGGTGTTGGCTTCAAACAGATTATCATCACAAAATCCATTGGCAGAACCCGATACAAACGAATGCCCGCCGTTTACTACAATACCCGCATAGTTAGAGGATGTAAGCACAGCATCTACTGTAATGGTACAACCCTTTACAGTATTGGAATCGGCATTGTTTAATAAATGAATGCCATATCCATACTGAGAAGCGGTGTTACCGGCTGCCTTCACTACCAGGTTATTCAGAATAATATGGTCGGCCCCATCCAGCTTTATTACTGCCCGCTGTACATCATTGCTGCTTACAGCAGTGATGACAGCGTTGTTACCGTTTACCGTTACAGTATTTACTGCGCTGGTGCCGGAAATGGCAGGTATTACCAATTGTTCCGTATAGGGTGTAGGGTTGTTAACTACATTAAATACTACAGGGCCTTTAATACCACATTTGATATAGCCAAAGGCATCTGTAAACGTTTTGAATATTTTAGCAGCAGGGTCGCTTGCTGCGACAGCGTTGTCAATAGTAAAAGTTCCTTGCAGCAAATCGGGTGTATTTACTTTTACACTGGAAGAATACTGCGTAGTGCTACCTCCATTGATACAGGTAATTTTTAAACGATACCAGGTAGTAGCCGGTTGTGTAGTGGTATACAGGAAAGAACTGGCAGCAGCAATATCAGCCCAGACAGCATTATCAGAAGAAGACTGCCACTGATAAGTCATGCCTTTTGCCGGCTCGCCCGTCCAGGAAAGACTTACAGTTTCCGCGCCGCATACAGAACTTACAGAGCTTACTGCTGCTGCCGGTGTAAAGCCGCCGGTACAAACCACAGCGGGCGACCATGAAAAAGTAATATCCGGCCGCAGGTTTCCTATTCCTCTGTCAGCAGTATCTTTTATACCGCAGGCGGTGCCACCCGGCAGGTTATTGCCATAAAAAGTATGTGAGCCGATAAAGTCGTAATTGGCAGAATAGTAAACAGAAGGATTTACCGTATTGGTAGTAACCGTAGTAGCGGAAGAAGCAACATCGCCATTACAAATTTCCACTACTATATTATCAGTACCATTCCAGATAAAAGGAGTAGCCAGGTTTAGTGTATTAATGCCGGTTACTGCCTGGTAGTTGCCAATGGCATTGGTAACTGCCCCTGTAACATTCTCCCATTTATCGTATTGCAGGGCAGTATTAACAGTGCCCCCCAGCTTTACCACCATGTTTTCTGTAACACCGGCGCTGTTGGTGGAAAAAACCCTGAACCGGATAGCATTAATTTCTCCGGAGCGCATACCAAGGGCTGTTAATTCAGAAGCCAGGTATAAATACTGAGCGCGGTGGCCTTCTGCAAAATCCTGCAGCGGGCAGGGATAAGGTGCCAGAAAGGTTCCCCTTGCAGGGTTATAGCCTTCGGCTTTGCCTATAGAATAGTCAACTTGCGCCCACAAGTTGTGGGCGATTCCTCCAAGCAGGGTACATAGCAGGAATGCCATTTTAAAAACCAGAGCAGTTTTTTTCCTCATTATAGTTAGTATTTGGGACAGTTAGTTCAGGGAAGGTGCACTATACCTATGCGTGTAAAATTAGTCTGTGGGTATTTTTATTTGGTAAGCATAAACACGCAAAAAAATTGAGTAGAAATACTCAATTTTTACAGAAGACAGTTACAGCCCTGGTTTGCGGCCTTGTATATGGCAAACCACGTTGTGGAGTATAGCAGTATCCCGCTCAGCAGCGCGGGCTTCTTTTTCAAAACGATTATTATAATAGCCATGCCGCAGGCATTGAAGCAGGTACAGCAGTATAAACCCCGGGAAGGTATATTTGCGGTATTGCTGAATATGGCACACCTCGTGCCGCAACCAGGACGTATTTTTTAAAAACGCTTCAGCACTTACCCCATGTAAAAACACGGTACGGTTAAACACAATGGCCATTTGCCGGGCATGCAAACGCCGGGCAGCAACCCTGGCCGGCCATCCATTCTCCCGTATATAACAATGCAACTGATTCACACCGCTTTATAAGCAAGGCATGCGCCAATTACGATGCAGAATGCCGTTTTTACGAAATAACGTAACGCCTGATTTTTAAAAATGCAACCAATTACATGTAAATCAGCACAATACAAAAGCGGCACCTCATTTGTCTTCTGCCCTGCTAAAATCAGATACCAGCTTTGGCAAGCAAATCAGCGGGCCGTATAGTTTGTATTACGCCCTGTATATGCCTGGTTCATGCCTTGATATATTAACCATAACTGCAGCTGGCTTTATAATACTGTTGTTTGTTGTAGTGGTTATTTATAACCGTTACCGGATAAAACAACGGAACCATTTGCTATTGCAGCAAAAACAGGAGGAAATTAACTGGCAGAACGGGATGTTGAAAAAGCTGCTTGCTGAAAAGGAATGGTTGCTGCAGGAAATACATCACCGCGTAAAAAACAACCTGCAGGTAGTTATCAGCCTGCTCAACACCCAATCGGCCTACCTGGAAAATGAAGATGCCCGCAGCGCCATCCGCAACAGCCAGCACCGCATGCACGCCATGTCGCTTATTCATCAGAAGTTATACCAGTCGCACAATCTGTCTACCATAAACATGCAGTGGTATATACACGAGCTGGTGCAATACATGCAGCAGTCGTTTCCGCAAAAAGAGCATATAGCTTTCAGGCTGGCCATAGCAACCGTTGAGGTAGATGCGGTACAGGCTGTACCCCTGGGGCTGTTGCTGAATGAGGCTATCAGCAATTGTATGAAGTATGCCTTTACCGGCAATCAGCCAGGCGAGGTAGCTATTTCATTACAAAATACCGGCAGCCATAACTGCCAGCTACAGATTACAGACAACGGCATAGGGCTGCCGGAATCTTTTGATCCTGATAACAGTTGCTCGCTGGGCATGAATCTGATGCGCGGATTAAGTGAACAGCTGAATGGCCATTTTTCTGTCAGCAGCTATAACGGAGTAACAATTATTGTAACCTTTGTGCTTACCAGCGAATTACCTGTTGCACACATTCTGTAAAAACCACCACAAGCCAAAGCAGCAAAGACATGAAACAAGAGAGCATACTGATTGTAGAAGACGAGTTTATTGTGGCGAACGATTTAAGAATCATGCTGAAAAAGGCAGGGTTTGCAATCTGTGGCATAGCTGCCTCGGTAGACCAGGCCCGTAACCTGATTGCCACTAAAAAGCCTGACTGGATATTGCTGGATATTATGCTGCAGGGCAGACAAACGGGTATTGACCTGGCGCGGGAACTGGTTCAGCAGAAAATTCCTTTTTTATACGTATCTGCCAATACCAACCAGACAACCCTGGAAGCCGCTAAAGCCACACAGCCTTACGGCTTTCTGGTAAAGCCTTTCCGCGAAAAAGACCTGATGGTAATGCTGGATATTGCCCGTTACCGCCATCAGGTAGAAACCGGCACTTCTCATGTACGCGCTACTGCCGCCAATAAAACCATGCAGGATATTATAGGGCAAAGCACGCTGCTGCAACAGGCGCTGGAAAAAATAAGAATCGTAGCAGGTACGGATACCTCGGTATTAATACTGGGCGAAAGCGGTACCGGTAAAGAAAAAACCGCGCTGGCCGTACACCAGCTATCGCCCCGTGCCGCTAAGCCGTTTATTACGCTTAACTGCGCCGCCCTGCCCGAATCGCTGATTGAATCGGAATTGTTTGGCCATGAACGTGGGGCTTTTACAGGTGCCAGCGCCCGCCGTGCCGGCAAGTTTGAGCAGGCAGCAGGCGGCACGCTGTTTCTGGATGAAATAGGTGAGATGCCACTGGAAGCGCAGGCCAGGCTGTTACGGGTATTACAGGAAAAAGAGATAGAACGCCTGGGTGGCGATAAAACCATTAAGGTAGATGTACGTATTGTTACAGCCACCAACCGCAACCTGGAAAAAGAAGTAGCCGCAGGCCGCTTTCGGCTGGATTTGTATTTCAGACTCAACGTGTTTCCGATAGAACTACCTCCGCTGCGCGCACGCCGGGAAGACATTCCGCAGCTGGCTTATTACTTTCTGAAGCATTATGCCCCAAAATATCAGAAAGCAGCGGATACCATAAGCCCGGCTGCTATGCAACAACTACAGCAATACCATTGGCCGGGCAACATTCGCGAGTTGCAACACCTGGTTGAACGCCATGTATTACTGGCACCGGGCAGCACCATTGAACATTTTCAGCTGCCGGAAACTATGGCGGTACCAACACCGGACGATGAGCGTATTAAAACACTGGAAGAGCTGGAAAGGGACCATATTATGCAGGTACTGAAAGCCTGCAAAGGCAAGGTGGCCGGGTCCGGAGGTGCAGCAGAAGCCCTGCATATACCCGCCGGTACGCTGTATTCCAAAATTAAAAAACTGGGTATTAAAACAGGCTACCAATAACAGTAGTCCGCTAAAAGTCGCGCTCTATAAAATGTTCTTTTTTAATACCCAGGCGCTGCATTTTAGATATAAGCGTGGTAGAAGGCATGCCCAGCAGCACTGCCGCACCGTGCGGCCCTGATATGCGGCCTTTGCAATGGTTTACCACTTTCAGTATATACTCGCGGTCTATCTCATCCAGCGTGCGTATAGGTTCTTCCTGCGCGGCTTCTTCCAGGTATTTCCTATCAGGCGCATCGGGCAGGTAAATAGTGCGCAGCACGCCATCCCCATTTAACAGCACACTTCTTTCTATTACGTGCTGTAACTCTCTTATATTTCCCGGCCAGGTATAATTGCGCAAATCCTGTAGAGCTTTGCGCGAAATACCCGTGATATTCTTTCCGGCTGCTTTGGCCTGTTTGGTAGCGAAGAAGCCTGCCAGGGCGGCAATATCTTCCCGCCGGTGGCGCAGTGGCGGTAAGGCAATAGGAAAAACATTTAACCGGTAATACAAATCGTTACGGAAAGTGCCGTTCATTACCTCGCGCTGCAGCTCGCGGTTGGTGGCCGCTATGATGCGCACATTTACTTTAATGCTTTTGTTACCGCCTATACGCTCTACCACTCTCTCCTGCAATACGCGCAGCAGCTTGGCCTGTAACAGCAAAGGCAGTTCACCTATTTCATCCAGAAACAGAGTACTGTTATCTGCCTGCTCAAATTTGCCGGCGCGGCTTTCCATGGCACCGGTAAAAGCGCCCTTCTCATGCCCGAATAACTCGCTCTCCATCAAGCTGGCAGGTATGGCAGCACAGTTAACGGTAACCATAGCTTTGCCCCTGGCGGGCGATGCCTGGTGTATGGCGCGGGCAATCAATTCTTTACCCGTACCCGTTTCGCCGGTAATTAATACAGTGGTAGAGGAGGCTGCCACCTGCGACAGCAGGGTAAAAATATCGGCCATCTCTTTTCCCGAGCCTATAATATCCGGAAAAGCTTCAGACGCAGGCTTGCTTGCGCCAGTGTCCAATGGCAGGGCTTCTAACTCATTTTTATAGGCTTCTATTTGTTTGTTCAGCTTCTCTATCTGGCTGTCTTTCTCTGCCAGCATTTGTATAAGCCGCTCAGTATCTGAAAGCAGGGCGGGCTTCTTCATCATAAGGATAATGGTTTATCACTTTAACTAGTAACACATCCCTGCAAAACTAAGGCATAACACAATATGCTAAAACGGCCGTGTACTGAATCAGAACACGGCCGCTTGCTAATTCTATTTAGCGGATTTTATTGCAATGCTTTCTTCAGCTCCGTAGCAGCATAACGCAAGGCAGATTGTACGGCGGGTACCGTAGCCAGCGGGTTTAACAAACCATAATCGTGAATCATACCCTGTATTCTTACCAGTGTTACATCCACGCCTGCTGCATCCATCTTTCTCGCATAAGCTTCTCCCTCATCGCGCAGCACATCGTTTTCAGCGGTTTGCACCAGCGTAGGCGGCAGGCCTTTCAGCTGTTCCAGGCTGGCCTGCAAAGGGGCTGCGTAAATATCGTTCCGCTTGTCTTTGGGTATATAGTTATCCCAGAACCAGATCATCATATTTCTGGTAAGAAAACGGGAGGTAGCGTATTGCAGGTAAGAACCGGTTTCAAAACTGGCATCGGTTACCGGCCAGAACAACAGCTGAAACTTCAGCTCAGGCCCCTTTTTATCTTTTGCCATTAAAGCCGTGGCAGCTGCCAGATTACCACCGGCACTGTTACCTACTACGGCCAGTCGCTTACCATCCAGCTGTACTTCTGCACCATGCTCTGCCACCCATTTGGTAGCGGCATAGGTTTCATTAATAGCTGTGGGATATTTTACTTCGGGCGAGCGGCTGTATTCTACAAACACCGCAGCAGTACCGGAGTACACTACCAGATCGCGTACAAAACGTTTATGCGTGGCAAAATCGCCCAGTACCCAGCCACCGCCATGGAAAAACATAAAAGCAGGCAGCACACCGGTTACACCTGCCGGGCGCACAATAAACAACTTTACGGTAACACCATCCTGCGTTACATCTTTTTCCGCTACCTCAATACCGGAAACATCTGCTGCCACAGAAGCCTGCGCGCCTTCCAGCACCTTACGCGCTTCCGTAGGCTGCATCTGCTCCATAGGCTTACCACCGCCGCTGTTTAATACATGTAAAAAAGCTTTGGTACGGGTTTCAATAGCAGGGTCGCCGGCAGGATCAATAGGTTTTATCTGCGCGTCTGCCGTGTTGGCCGCGGCGGCAATAGCGCCTGCTGCCAGAATACTTTTCATTGCTTGCTTGGTCATGATTCTATGTTTATGGTATATATCGGATTATTGCTTTGCTATCCAGGCCAGTATAAAATCGGCATCCTCTTTCCAGGTGGGCAGCCCCAGTACAAAATGATTACGCCCCTGTTTGTTTACATACTCCACTACCGACTGCGGGTTGCTGTAACGTTTATAATTACGGTAGTTAAGTGAAGCGGGAATACACTGATCTTCGCTGCCAGACAGCATGAGTAACGGATTGTGTTTTTTCTTAAAATCAACCTTACCATCGTTACCCAGTGCGCCACGTATAGCCCGGCGCGACTCTGGTATTACCAGCGCATCATATGTACGTTGCTGCTCCTCCAGCGTCATGCCATTGGTAAACGCATACTGCCAGCTTTTAAACGGCCGCAGGTAGGTAGTGTTGGCTGATGAAAACAGCCCCAGCGCTGCTGCATTGGATTTATAAAAAGAAAACTCCAGCGGCAACACCCCTTTGGGTGGTACAGAATGAATAGCAATGCCTGCCGCACCATACCCCTTGTTCAGCAACACCTGTGTAAGAAAGCCACCAAACGAATGGCCTATCAGAATAGGTTTTTCAGGCAGGTCGTTGATAATACGGATATAATGATCCAGCAATTGCGCCAGGGTTAGCGAAGCCAGTTTTTTATCGGGCTGCTTTGCGCGCTGCACCACAGCACTCTGTTCTTTATAAGGCCATGGCGGCGCCAGTGTGGTATAGCCTTTTTGTATGAAATAATTTTTCCAGTCGTCCCAGCAGTGATGACTTACATAGGCGCCGGTTAATAACACAATTGTTCTGGATTGAATAGTGCTCATATCTCAGGGGCTTGATTTGATGAAGTGAATCGATAAAGCAAAGCTATTCTGCCGGGTATGGGTGGGCAATGCAGATATAGCACAAGTGGTTGTATATATAAGCCTGCTAAATACAGCCAGGCACGTATTATACAACAGATGGCAGCGTATGACCAACAGCTGCCACAGGCCAATACGCCTTATTTGCAGTAACTAGCAGGCTATGTATGCAGCAGACCGCCGGCATTTTTTAGATTTTGAACAACCTTTGGCCACGGTGTGGAAGCAACTGCAAAACACACCGGAAGATAACCCATTGTATACACAACTGCAACAGCAGTTACTGGCTATGCGGCATGTGGCTACCAGCCATTTAAGCGCCTGGCAAACCGTGCAGCTGAGCCGCCATATAAACCGGCCGGATACGCTTACTTATCTGCAACATATTACCACCGGGTTTACGGAGTTGCATGGCGACCGTTATGTACACGACGACAAATCTATCGTAGGTGGCCTGGCTACGTTTAACGGACAAACGGTTATGTTTATAGGCCATGAGAAAGGGCATAATTTGCCCGACCGCCAATACAGAAACTTCGGTATGCCCCACCCACCGGGTTACCGCAAAGCATTGCGCCTGATGAAGCTGGCAGAAAAATTTCAAAAACCTGTGGTTACTTTCATTAATACCCCCGGCGCCTACCCCGGTGTTGCATCGCAGTTACAGGGTGGTGGCGAAGCCATAGCCCGTGCTATTTACGAAACACTGCAGCTTAGGATACCGGTGATAGCGGTAATAACCGGCGAGGGTGGCAGCGGCGGTGCATTGGGCATAGGGGCCGGAGACGTATTGCTGATGCAGCAGCATACCTGGTGCTCTGTAGTATCGCCCGAAAGTTGCAGCGCCATTCTGTGGCACAACAGTACTGCTAAGGAAGTGGCTGCGGAACAATTGCGGCTTACGGCTGCTCACATGCTGCAATACGGGCTTATAACAGGTATTATTCCGGAGCCAACCGGCGGGGCACACTGGGATACTGCACAGGCTGCCAGCCACTTGCACCAGGCTATTGCTGCAGAACTGGAAAAACTATCAGCACAAAGCCCTGAAAGTCGCATCCGGCAACGTATTGAAAAATATGCTGCTATAGGGTTTTGGGAACAAAAGAACTAAATTTGTTATATCTATCCCTTCAGTACAACATTCATGAGTCAGAAAATTCTGATAGTAGAAGACCAGTTTATCGAAGCCAATAACCTGCAGATGATTCTGGAGAAAAGTGGTTATGTGGTAAGCGGTATTGCCCGCTCTGTAAAAGCAGCCCTTGATCTGATAGCCCGTAGCACCCCCGATATGGTGTTACTGGATATTTTTCTTCAGGGCGATCTTACGGGTATTGACCTGGCCAGAATTCTGCGGCAGAAACATATTGGCTTTGTATATCTCTCCGCCAATTCTAATAAACCCACACTGGATGCAGCCAAGGCCACACACCCTTACGGCTTTCTGGTAAAACCTTACCGCGAAAAAGATGTACTGGTTACACTGGATGTGGCCTGGTACCTGCATGCGCATAATCAGCAACCACACCCGGCTGTAAAAGAACTGCCTGCTAACCGGCGCCCCACTGCACCGGTACATGCTTTTATTGGCAACAGCCCGGCCTTGTTAAAAGCGCTTCAAATGGCTGAAACCGTAGCCGCATCAGACACATCTGTGCTGATACTGGGCGAGAGTGGAACCGGCAAAGAACTGGTAGCCCGGTATATTCATCATCTTTCTAAAAGGCACACACAGGCACTTGTTACGGTAAACTGCGCCGCCCTGCCTGCCAACCTGATTGAATCGGAATTGTTTGGGCACGAAAGAGGTGCTTTTACCGGTGCGGTAGATAAACGAATAGGCAAGTTTGAACAGGCAGCAGGCAGCAGCTTGTTTCTGGATGAGATAGGTGAAATGCCTTTTGATTTACAGGCCAAGTTGCTGCGGGTGCTACAGGAAAAAGAAATTGAACGCATTGGCGGCCGTGAAGTAATACAAACCGATGTGCGCATTATTGCCGCCACCAACCGCAACCTGGAAAAAGAGATTGCAGATGGCAGGTTTCGGTTGGATTTGTATTACCGGTTAAACGTATTTCCGGTTTATATGCCCGCACTGCGGGAAAGACCCGAAGACATTCTGCCGCTTGCCCGGCATTTTATACAGCAGTTTGCACAGGAAAATCATAAAGTAATCAACGATCTGGCACCTAAAGCGGTGGAAACATTACTGCAATACTCCTGGCCTGGCAACATACGCGAACTGGAGAATATGATGGAAAGATGTGTATTGTTATGCACCGGAGATACCATACGCGAAATACCGCTTACACAAAAGAACTTGTACCCGGTTGCCGCCTTTAGCGATGAACAGAAAATAAAAACCATTGCCGAAAATGAGCGTGACCATATTGCTGCTGCGCTAAAACAATGTAATGGTAAAATATTTGGCAAAGGAGGGGCCGCTGAACTGCTGGGTATAAACGTTTCTACCCTTAATTCGCGCATTAAAAAACTGGGTATAGAAAAGCACCGGTTGTTTTCAGGCGAGTAACAGCGCATTGTTGAAATAACGACAAGGATTTCGCGATTTATCGAAATATCGCAAATCTGCAAAAGCCCATTATCGCGCAAATACTTAAAAATCAATTAGTTAACACATGGCACATTAGTTGGCTTATTAAATAGTACCGACTACTTAATAACCAAAATAATCACTACTATGTCATTCAGCACTTTACTGCCCCATACACCACGGGCGGGCTTTAAAACCGACACCCAACCTCCCTTTTATATCCAATCCTTTACAGCCGATTCGGAAAACGGGCCTGCACCCTTTGATACTTTTACCCGGCTTTCCCGCTATGAAATTATTTGGTTTACAGAAGGTACAGGTACACTTACGGTAGATATAGACAACCACTCCATTCACGATAACATGATATTTTGCCTGGTACCCGGACAAATACGCAATTGCCAGATAACGGAACCGGTACAGGGCTTTTATATTTCTTTTTCAGAAGACTTTTTGTACCAGACAGATATTTATAAACGTGGTATAAGCACCCTGCACCCCTATTCTGCCGTTACCAGCGCCTCTTTTATTACGGTAGACGCGGCAATGCAGCAGGAGATTGAATTTGTGGTAAACAAAATGAAGAAGGAGTTTGAAAACTACAACCTGCTGCGCTCTGAAATTCTGAGCGGACTGCTGTATATTCTAAGCACCTATATATCCCGCAAACTGGAGAAAAGAGCAGACGATACTATTTCATCCAAAGATGCGGGCCTGGTACAACAGTTTATGCAAATGCTGCGCAACCAGTATACAACCATGAAACAGGTGAGCGACTATGCTGCTGAACTATATGTATCGCCCAATTACTTAAACCGGGCAGTGAAAAAAATAACCGGCTTTACCGCCAGTGCACAAATACAACGGCACATAGTAATGGAAGCCAAGAAGCAGGCTATACATACCACGGGTAGCATGAAGGAAATTGCTTACACCCTTGGCTTTACAGATATAGCGCACTTTAGCAAATTTTTTAAAAACAACTCCGGTATGAGTTTTACCAACTACCGCAAACACCTTAGCTATTCGGTATAGGATTGGGTGGAAAAACAACGGTAACGCCAACCCCATCCTGCGATTGAATGGTAAGCACACCGTGAATATCTTCCGAAAGCCCTTTCATTAAACGCATGCCCAGGCTGTTGGTACGGTTGCTGTCAAAGTCAGCAGGCAGGCCTTTGCCATTATCCCGTATCACCAGCTGCATTTTACCATCGGGCAGTGTGTGCATAACAATAGAGATAATCTGGGGAGTGATGCTATCATCAAATGCATATTTAATGGCATTGGTGATAGCTTCATTTAAAATAAGCCCTACGGGAATAGCCTGAGATACATCTATCTGCACATCAGCAATATCCTGCTGAAAAGAAATTGACTCGCCAATATTAAAACTGTCTTTTAAATGCGCCACCAGCTCTGGCAGATACCGGTTCATGCCAATAGATACCATATGCTCTGTCTGGTACAGCTTCTGATGCATTAACGACATGGCGTATACCCTGTTCTGGCTATCCTGCAAAGCAAGCAGGGCATCATCCTGCAAATAGGCCGATTGAGATTCCAGCAGGCTTACAATGGTTTGCAGGTTGTTTTTTACCCGGTGGTGAATCTCTTTTACCAGCCATTCCTTTTCTTCCACCAGCTGCTGCAATGCGCGATTTTTAGTGTGTAACTGTAAACTGGTTCGCTGCCTGGTGCGGTAGCGGTTGTACAATAAACCGGTAATAATCAAAAGCAGCAGTATGCCGCCCAAAGTTACATTTCTTAACAGGTTGCTTTGTTTAATCTGCGCCTGATGCAGCGATGCCTGCTGCTTTAAAACAACAATATCCTTTTCCTTTTTTTCCGTAGCATATTTAATCAGCATCTCATCTATCTGCCTGCGTTGCGTCATACTTTGTAAAGAGTCATCAAACACTTTAAAAGCCATATAATGCTGCAAAGCAGATTCATATTTACCCGCCGCAGAATCTAATTTAAACTCCAGCAGTTTAAGCTGTCCCTGCCCTTTTACATTGCTTTTAGCCAGGGGCATGCGCATAGCTTTTTCCAGGCAGTATCGCGCTTTGGTGTAGTCATGAATGTCTGCGAAAAAAACAGCAAACGACATATATGCCTCAGGCATTTCCATATAAATATGCTCTGGCGGAAACCGGGAAGCCAATGCATCAAAGCTGGTAAACTGCTCCACTGCTTCCTTTATTCTACCCATATAGCGGTAACAGTTGGCCCTGGTCATCATAAGATACATTTTATTGTAATCTGTGGCAGGTGGGTATTCCTTTTCAATGGTATTCATTAATGCCAAAGCACTATCTATCCGGTCTATATACACCAGAAAACTAACTGTTGACAAAAATTGCTTGTACCAGAATATAGGAGGCTGGGAATGACGATTATTCAATATAACGCGGCAGGTTTGCCAGGCTTCTTCATATTTATGCATGTTTTCATAAACAACAGCCCTGCGGCCATATACAAACGGCAGTATGGTAGAGTCGCCGGTAAGTGTTATGCTTTCTGCTGCCAGCTCTACGTGTTTGGAAGTAGCAATAAAATCGCCTTTTGCCTGATGCAGATACGCCAATACATCATGTACATGCATAACATGTTTAAAACCGATAGCTTCTTCCAGCTTCAGCAGCAGCATCAGGTCTTCCCCTGCCGCTTTAAAATCTGACCGCAGATGCACCCCCAGTATATCCGACCTCAGTTCCACTTCTTTTTCCCGTGCGCCCAGCTTATGAAAAAGCTGCTGCGATTTAATAAGCAGGGGTAGCTTTTCCGGACTGTTGAATGGCAAACACTCCCCTTTTTGCTGCCAGGTAAGGGCTACACCGTATTGGTTGTTACAGGCTGACAGTATTTTTTCCGCCTCATCAAATGCCGCAATAGTGGCAGTCAGGTTTCTTAACGCAAACTGATAGCGCCCCATCAAACGTCTGCTTTCGCCCTGCCATACACAAAGCTTTGCCGCATCTGCCTCTGTAACTGCTCTTTTTATAAAAAACAGCGCGCTATCCATATCCGGCTTCAGGCTGTAAGGCCGGGATAAATAATACCCCCCCAGTTCGCATAACAAACGCAGTAACGCTTCGCCCTTTACCTGGCTCTGTAACAAAACGGCCTGCGACACATTACCCGCATCCAGTAAGGCAGCAGCCTTTGAAGTACCAATGCCATAATAAGCTTCGTTATAGGGCATTAACCGGCTTACGCCGTACTGACGGCAGGCATACATCACAGCACTGTCCGCATCCATCTGTCCCTGATGAATGGCAAACAAATACTGCCCGGTAAGTACAGCGGCTAAGCGCTTTTGCTGTACCGGATAACGTTGTACAAATGAAATAGCTTTGGTTTGTGCCTGTACAGTAAGGGATATAAACAGGCAAATGGCAAGTAATACTTGTCTTCTCAAAGTTAGTGTTGGGTTCATGAAAGGAGCATTTTAGATGCTCCTATAAATATCAGTAATTACTTTCAATACACCATTTACAAATAAGCCTATCTATCCACGGCAAATGCTTTAATAATATTTACTGATTAGCAGGCTTTTACCTTCGCCTTCCACCTTACTGTTGCGGGCGCAGGTAACGGTTCATTTGTAACAGCACGTCCGGATCGGGACAATTGGCTGCATACCATTCCCGTTCTGAGGGTTTGCACACACCCGGATAATCCCCCTGCTTTCCCTGCATATCGCGTATCAGCTGAAAATGCAGGTGCGGTGGCCAGTCTCCATTTTCCTGGCGGTTGCCCAGCCAACCCAGTAAGGCACCTGCCTCAAATACCTGCCCCTTGTGCAAAGGCTGAATACTGTTTAAAGAAAGATGCCCGTATAAAGTATATAATAACCCACTACCTGTTTGATGTTGCAGAATAATAGTAGCACCATAATCGCCAGACTGATTATTATCTGCAAAACTATGCACTGTTGCCTGTAAGGGGGCATATACAGGCGTACCGGCAGCCGCCCATATATCTACGCCCAGGTGTATGCTTCGCGCCTCTTCCCCGCCATCTGCTGCCTCACCGGCAAACAGGTTACTGCGCCGGTAAAGCACCCGTGGTTCCAGATAGCCGCCTATACCATAGCGTGCATGCTGCTGCTCCAGTTGTATGGTAATATATCGGTTTAGCAAATTCACGTCGCCTATTACCTCATCTGTTAATGCCGGGTTGGCTGCAGTAAAATCCATTTGCAGTAAACAGTCTTTCTCCGGCTCAAAATCTACCACCCGGCTTACTTCTGCAGGGCGTATTTCTGTAATCAGTGGTTCCATATGCTGTTATTTTTTTAGTTCACCGGCGGGCTTTACCGTTTATCCGGTTTTTGCAGCAACATTTCAAATAGACGCTGTTTTGCTATTGCGTCCTTCTTATCTTTAGTACTTATTCATGAAACTAAACAGTATACATTATGATTCGTAAGTTACTGATGATTGGTTTCTCCTGTATCGGTATTACCGTTGCAGCACAAACCAATCCTCTTTGGCTGAGGTACCCCAGTATTTCTCCCGACGGTAAAACAATCGTTTTTGGCTACAAAGGCGATTTATACCGGGTAGATGCAGCAGGCGGCACAGCAGTTCCCCTTACCATTCACGAGGCACAGGATATGATGCCCGTATGGAGCCATGATGGAAAATCCATTGCTTTTGCCAGTGACCGTTATGGTAATTTTGACGTGTTTGTAATGCCTGCCACCGGCGGCAGCCCTACGCGCCTTACCTATAACAGTGTTAATGATTATCCCTACGATTTTACTACCGACGACCAGAAAGTAGTGTTTGGCAGCGGCCGTAATGCCCCAGCCGCCAGTGTTCGCTTTAACAGCCCCCGCCTGTTTTTAAACCTGTACAGTGTACCGGTTACCGGTGGCCGTTCTGTTTTACTGAGCGCAGCAGGTATTGAAAATGCCCATTACAACAGCAAAGGCACCCAACTGGTGTTTCAGGACAGAAAAGGGTATGAAGATCCCTGGCGTAAGCACCACACATCTGCCGTTACCCGCGATATATGGGTAATGGATGTAAAAGCCAATACTTATACTAAGCTTACCAGCTTTGAAGGGGAAGACAGAGAGCCTGTTTTTAGCAGCGACGACCAGAGTGTGTACTACCTGAGTGAGAAAGACGGTACGCAAAACCTGTACAAAATGCCCGCACAGGCCAATGGCACTGCACAGCAGCTGACCCGTTTTAAAGACAATCCCGTACGCCATCTGAGCCGCAGCAACAACAACACGCTGTGCTTTACCTGGAACGGTGAAATTTATACGTTGCAGGGCGATGGCACTCCTAAAAAAGTAAGCATTCAGATATTTAACGACGGACGTGGCAACGTGGAAAAGAACGTAGCTATCAATGGCAACGTATCTGAATTTGCATTAAGCCCTAATGGTAAGGAAATAGCTTTTGTAACCCGTGGTGAAGTATTTGTTACCAGCGTGGAAGGCGGACAAACCAAGCGCATTACCAATACGCCCCAGCAGGAGCGGATGGTGGAATGGTCGCCCGATGGCAAAACCCTGGTATACGCAGCGGAAAGAAATAACAGCTGGGATATTTACCAGGCTACTGTAAGCCGTAAAGACGAGCCCTATTTTTACGCAGCTACCGTAATAAAAGAAGAGCCGCTGGTGGCTACTGCCGCAGAAGAGTTTCAGCCTAAGTTTTCTCCAGATGGTAAAGAGATTGCCTATGTGGAAGAAAGAAACATTCTGAAAGTATACAATCTGGCTTCTAAAAAATCGCGTACGTTGCTGCCGGAAGGCCATAACCACAGCTATTCCGATGGTGACTGGAGCTTTCAGTGGAGCCCCGATAACAAATGGATTATCACCGACGATCAGCGTAATTACTTCTTCAGCAGCAACGCTGCATTGATTAAAGCGGATGGTTCACAAAATACCATCTATCCTGTTAACAGCGGCTTTGGCGAAGGCAATTCAAAATGGGCGCTGGATGGTAAAATGATGACGTGGGTGAGCGACCGTGAAGGCCGCAAATCACTAGCCAACCAGGGCAGCCGTGAAGTAGACGTGTATGGTGTATTCTTTGATAAAGAGCAGTACGACCGCTTTAACCTGAGCAAAGAAGAGTTTGCCCTGTTAAAAGAAAGAGAAGAAAAAGAGAAAAAAGATACCACTAAAAAAGACGAGAAGAAAGACGACAAAAAAGTAAAGGAAGACAGCAAAACACCGCTGCAACTGAACTTTGACGATCTGGATAACCGTCGTGTGCGCCTAACCATCAACAGCTCTTCTATCAGTGACTATGCGCTGAATAAAGATGGCAGCAAGCTTTTTTACCTGTCGTCTTTTGAAAAAGGCTACGACCTGTGGGTAACAGAACCACGCACACACGACACCCGCATACTGGCCAAACTGGGCGGCAGCCCCAGCGGTATTGAAATAAGTAAAGATGGCAAAAGCCTGTTTGTAAGCAACCGCGGTGGCCTGGTAAAAGTAGACGCAGAAAGTGGTAAAGTAACCCCTGTAGGTATAAGCGGTGAAATGGTACTGGATGCAGCAGCCGAGCGCAGCTATATTTATGAGCATGCCTGGCGCCAGGTGCAGAAGAAATTTTACGACCCTGCTATCCACGGCATTAACTGGAAAGGCTATTATGATACCTACGCTAAGTTTTTGCCACACATCAGCAACAACTACGACTTTCAGGAACTGCTGAGTGAAATACTGGGTGAGTTGAACGGCTCACATACCGGCGGCCGCTACAGCCCACGCAACGCTAATGCAGATGTTACGGCTGTATTAGGTGTACTGTATGATGAAACCTATACCGGCAACGGTTTAAAAATAGCAGAAGTAATTGCCGGTGGCCCGCTGGATAAAGCTGGCAGCAAGGTAAAAGCAGGTACCATTATTGAGAAAATAGATGGAGAAGCTATTACTGATAATATGGACTGGGCACGTTTACTGAATCAGAAAACAGACAAAAACACCCTGTTAAGTTTGTACAATGGTGAAACCCGTTGGGATGAAACCGTGAAGCCCATTAATGCGTTTGAAGAAAGCAACCTGCTGTACAAACGCTGGGTAAACAAAATGACGGCAATGGTAGACAAGCTGAGCGGTGGCAAAATTGGCTATGTGCATGTACAAGGCATGAACGATGGCAGCTTCCGCGAAGTATTTGATAAAGTAATGGGCCGCAACCTGGATAAAAAGGCGTTGATTGTAGACACCCGTTTTAACGGCGGTGGCTGGCTGCACGACGACCTTAACACCTTCCTCACCGGTAAACAATACCTGCAGTTTGCACCTCAGGGCAACAAAACCCTGGGCGGCGAGCCTATTGCCCGCTGGCAAAAACCCAGCTGCGTGCTGATGAGCGAAGGCAACTATAGCGATGCCTTCATTTTCCCTTACATCTACAAACAAAATGGTGTAGGTAAACTGATTGGTATGCCGGTTGCCGGTACAGGTACTGCTGTATGGTGGGAAACACAAATAGACCCTACCATTGTATTCGGTATTCCAATGGTAGCCACCATTGGCAAAGAAAACAGACCCTCTGAAAACCTGCAGGTAGAACCCGATATTAAGGTAACACTTCCGTACGAAAACTTCCTGGTTGGCAAAGACGACCAGCTGGAAGCCGCCGTTAAGGAAATGCTGAAAGAGGCTAAATAACAACAGCTACATTCACTCTTAGGGCTGCCCCGTTAGCGGGGCAGCTTTTTTTATGCCTGGCCGCAGCGTGCTATTTCTCTAAACAATTCATTTTCAAATGATTCTCTTTATTTCTCCTTCATGCATAATTGAACATCAGGCACGTAGGGCCATTTGTACAACTTCACCGCAAATCGGGGAAGTTGTGTGTGTCCCATTCAACCGGATAGCTGTACCACTCAATGGGACATATGTCCCGTTCATCCGTACAGCTGTCTGACTCAGTGAGACACACGTCCCGATCAACCGGACAGCTGTCTGACTCAATGGGACGCACGTCCCGATCAACCAGACAGTTGTCTGACTCAATGGGACACACGTCCCGATCAACCAGCCAGTTGTCTGACTCAATGGGACACACGTCCCGATCAACCGGATAGCTGTACCACTCAGTGGGACACACGTCCCGACCAGCCAGACACACATCCTGACCAGCCAGATAGTTGTCCGACTTAACGGAACAGTGATTAAACAGATGTTGGTACAAATAAAAACCGCTCCGGGTGTACGGAGCGGCCTTGATATAACTTTCAGTTTTGCCTATACTACTACGTTGATCATCTTGCCTTTTACAAAAATGAATTTCTTCACTGGTTTACCCTCTACCCATTTCTGCACTATTTCATTGGCAAACACCAGCGCCTCCACTTCTTCCTGCGTTGCATTCAGATCAATAGACATAGTGGTACGCAGTTTACCGTTTATGCTTACGGGGTATTCTTTGGTGGTTTCGGCAACATACTTTTCCTCAAATACAGGATAAGAAGCATCCAGTATAGAGGTGGTGTTACCCAGCTCCTTCCACAATTCTTCTGCTACGTGTGGCGCGTAAGGCGTTAACAGTATCAGTAACGGTTGCAGAACTTCACGCTTGTTACATTTCAGATCCCCTAGTTCATTTACACATACCATGAAGGCACTTACCGCTGTATTGTAAGAAAACGCTTCTGTATCTTTTTCAATCTTCTGAATGGTTTTGTGCAGCACTTTCAGTTCTGCATCTGTAGCTTTTTCTTCGTTCCAAACCTTGCCCTTCACTTCATCAAAGAATAAGCGCCACAGCTTACGCAGGAAACGGTGTACCCCTTCAATGCCTTTGGTATCCCAGGGTTTGCTCTGCTCAACAGGGCCTAAGAACATTTCATACATACGAAAAGTATCCGCGCCGTATTTTTCTACCAGTACATCAGGGTTAACGGTGTTGAATTTAGACTTAGACATTTTCTCCACCTCACTATCACAGATGTATTTACCATCCTCCAGAATAAACTCAGCTTCTGCAAAGTCTGGCTTCCATTTTTTAAATGCCTCTGTATCCAGCTCAAAACCGTCTACAATATTTACATCTACATGCAGCTTGTCTGTTTCATATTGAGAAGCCAGACCAGATGACACATACTTGTGTGTACCTCTAACCCTATAAACAAAACGGCTGCTACCCTGTATCATACCCTGGTTAATCAGCTTTTTATAAGGCTCATCATGACCGATATGTCCCAGATCGTACAGCACTTTGGTCCACATACGACTATATAACAGGTGACCTACCGCATGCTCGGTGCCCCCAATGTACACATCTACCTGGCCCCAGTAATCGCTGATTTTTCTGTCGCAGAAAGTATCGTTGTTATGTGGGTCCATGTAACGCAGAAAATACCAGCTGCTGCCTGCATAACCGGGCATGGTGTTGGTTTCCAGGTGGCGGGCTGTCCATTCAGAAACGTTTGCCAGCGGGCCTTCGCCTTCCGGACCGGGACCATATTTTTCAATATGTGGTAATTCCAGCGGCAGTTCGCTTTCGCTTAACGGATACGCAATACCATTTTTCCACTGGATAGGGAAAGGCTCGCCCCAGTAACGCTGACGGCTGAACGCCGCATCGCGCATTTTGAAGTTTACTTTTCTTTTGCCTATGCCCATTTCTACCAACTTATCAATAACAATTGTCATGGCTTCTTTCATGCCTACACCGTTCAGAAAATCGCTGTTTTGTAAAACGGCGTCTTTGGTAGCATTGGCTTCCTGGCCATCAAAGGCATCACCAATAATATTGGTAACGGGAATATTGAAGTGCTGTGCAAATTTAAAATCGCGCTCATCGCCACAAGGTACGGCCATAATAGCACCGGTACCATAGCCAGCCAGTACGTATTCAGAAATCCATACAGGAACCTTATGGCCATTGAATGGATTCAACACATAAGCGCCGGTAAAGCAGCCGGAGATTTTTTTCTCCGCCATGCGCTCGCGGTCGCTGCGGCTTTTTACATAAGCAATGTATTCTTCTACCGCAACCTTTTGATCGGCTGTGGTTATTTGCTCTATCAGTTCATGCTCTGGTGCTACCACCATAAAGTCTACCCCAAAAATGGTATCAGGGCGGGTGGTATATACTTTTAATGCGCCGCTGCCGCCATCAATAGCAAAATCAATTTCAGCACCGTAGCTTTTGCCAATCCAGTTGCCCTGCATTTCTTTCATCGCATCGCTGAAGTCAACACGTTCCAGCCCTTCCAGCAGGCGATCTGCATACTCGGTAATACGCAGGTACCACTGACGCAGTTTTTTCTTTACCACCGGAAAACCGCCTCGCTCACTTACGCCGTTAATAACCTCATCGTTTGCCAGCACAGTACCCAGTCCTTCACACCAGTTTACCTCGCCCACACCACAATAACTGAGGCGGTACTCCATTAATATGGCTTGTTGAGTAGCCTCGTCAAATGCTTTCCACTCATCTGCAGTAAACGTAGCCTTACCGGTAGCTTCCAGTTTATACTGGCCGTTGGGGAAAGGATGTATACTGTTGCCTTCTTTTTCAAAAGAGGCTGTAAGCACCGTAATGGGCTCAGCTTTGGCAGTGGTACGATTGTAGAAACTATTGAACAGTTGCAGGAATATCCACTGCGTCCATTTATAGTAAGAGGCATCAGAAGTGCGTACTTCTCTGTCCCAATCGAAACAAAAACCGATATTATCCAGTTGCTTGCGGAAAGTATCAATATTCTTATCAGTAGAAACAGCGGGGTGCACACCATGCTCAATAGCATATTGCTCAGCCGGCAGCCCAAACGCATCATAACCCATAGGGTGCAGTACGTTAAAACCCTTGAGACGTTTGAAACGGGCATAAATATCGCTGGAAATATAACCTAGCGGGTGTCCCACGTGCAATCCGGCACCGCTGGGATACGGAAACATATCCAGTACATAATACTTTGGCTTCGTGGTATCGTTAGCAACTTTGTAAGCATTGGTCCTCTTCCATTGGCTTTGCCAATGCTGTTCAATTTTTCTGAAATCGTATTCCATACAGTAGTGTGAGTAAAGTCAAATGCAAAAAACTAAAAAAGCCGGAATAGTTATTGGTATTTTTAGCTATTTAGGCTGCAAAGGTAAGTTTTTAAGGGGGCAAAACCCCTAAATTTGCCCGGTACTAACCTTTCTAAATTATTCATAAGCATGGCGCAATTTGGCAAATTATCGGCAAGAAGAGGCAAACCCAGCTATATCTACAGCATTACCGGGGTGGCTATTGTGTTGTTAATAATGGGTATTATGGGTTGGATATTCCTGAACTTTAGTCAGGCCAGCAACACCTTTAAAGAAGACATACGCATCAGCGCTTACCTGCGTACGCTGAACAAAGATTCTATTGCCCAGATTCAGCAGTTTATATCGTCGCAGCCGTTTGCCAAAGACGTAAAGTATATTAACAAAGAAACTGCTAAGGAAATATGGAACAAAGAGAACAATGAAGATTGGTCTAAGTTTCTGGATTTTAACCCTTTACCGGAAAGTATTGACTTCTATACCCGCGCGCAGTACGTGAATAACGACAGCCTGAAAAAGATTTCTAATACATTAATGACCGCATACGGCAACCAGATTACCGATTTGCAATACCCGCAAAACCTGGTAAACAGCCTGAACGAAAGGGCCAGTAAACTGGGGGTAGTGTTTCTGGTAGTAGCCGTGGTACTGTGTGTTATTATTATAGTAAGTATTGATACTACCATAAGGCTGGCTATGTTCAGCAATCGCTTTTTGATTAAAACCATGCAGATGGTGGGTGCTACCCGCGGCTTTATTGTAAAACCGATGGACCTGCGCGCTATTGCCAATGGCCTTATCAGTTCTCTTATAGCCATAGGCATTTTATTCGGGCTGATACAGTGGGCAGAAACCCAGTTTCCGCAGCTGAAAGCCATCCGTAACACACAGTTAACACTGATACTGTTTGGAGGCATGATAATCATAGGCGTGGGCATATCGCTGTTCAGCACCCACCGCAGCGTAATGAAATACCTGAAAATGAAACTGGACGATTTGTATTAATGGTACAGAAACTACCGATAATGTAAAAGGCTCCTTTTTCAGGAGCCTTTTTACTTTCCCACAGTTTACACACAGAAAAGCCCCATTTTATAATTTCAGTAATACAGAAATGCCCTATTTTGCAGCACAAAACTGGTAAACTATGTCAGAGAAGAAGCCGCCACTGCCGGTATTATTTACAAAAGACAACTACATGTGGATGCTTATAGGTGCTGTTGTAGTAGCACTGGGCTTACTGTTAATGGCGGGTGGAAAAAATGCCCCCAACGAATTTGATTATAATGTAGTGTACAGCACACGCCGTATTACCATTGCACCTATTGTAATTGTATTGGGTTTGCTGATAGAGATATACGCCATTTTTAAAAAGCCTAAACAGGCCTAATATATTATACAACCAATTGTAAAAGCGGTGGAAACGATTACGTAACCATCGCTTTTTATTTTTAACCCGATATACATTTAAGTTTCATTAGTACCATGACCACTTTCGAAGCCATCGTAATCGCCATTGTTGAAGGCCTTACCGAGTTTTTACCCGTATCTTCTACCGGCCACATGATTATAGCCAGTTCTTTAATGCGTGTAGCACAGGACGACTTTACCAAACTGTTTGAGGTGGCTATTCAGTTAGGCGCCATTATTTCGGTAGTAATTATTTACTGGAAGCGCTTTTTTCCGCTCAACCGCTGGAACTTTTATTTTAAACTGATTGTAGCCGTAATACCTGCGCTGGTATTAGGTGCCTTGTTTTCTGATAAAATTGATGAATTGCTGGAAAGCCCCACTACCGTAGCGGTAGCCCTGTTGGTGGGTGGCATTGTGTTATTATTTATCGACCGGCTTTTTACAAGCCCTGCTATTGAAGAAGAATCGCAGATTAGTTTTGGGAAGGCTTTTGTTACCGGCATATGGCAGTGCGTAGCCATGTTGCCAGGTGTAAGCCGCAGTGCTGCCAGCATTATTGGTGGTATGCAGCAGAAAATGACACGTAACCTGGCCGCTGAGTTCTCATTTTTTCTGGCTATACCTACTATGGCAGCCGCTACCGGTTACAAACTGCTGAAAACGTTTAAAACAAACCCCGATGTACTGAAAGACAGCCATAACCTGATGCTGCTGGCTTTAGGCAATGTGGTGGCTTTTGTGGTAGCCATGCTGGCTATTAAGTTTTTTATAGGCTATGTACAGAAATACGGATTTAAGTTGTTTGGCTGGTACCGTATTATACTGGGCGTAGTATTACTGATGCTGATTTACAAAGGATACCTGTAACCTTTTAAACCATTATATGGGCACCGCTTCTAAAAAAGTAGTTAATGGCTGGGCTATGTACGACTGGGCTAACAGTGCGTACAACCTGGTAATTACTGCCACCATATTTCCGGCATATTATACAGCCATTACCCTTACACAGTCTGGCACTAAGGTTAGCTTTTTCGGCCGCAAGCTGGAAAACTCTGCCCTGCTGGATTATACAGTAGCTGCGGCTTACCTTATTATTGCCTGTATAAGCCCTGTTTTAAGTTCTATTGCCGACTACAGCGGCAACAAGAAAAAGTTTATGCAGTTTTTCTGCTACCTGGGCGCTATCAGCTGCTGCTGCCTGTTTATGTTAACGCCTGCTATGGACAGCACGTTTAAGCCCATTGGGTTTAGCCCCATGGTACTGGAAGGCAGCATGCTGTTTTTTATGCTGGCAGCAGTAGGCTATTGTGGCAGCCAGGTGTTTTACAACGCTTATTTGCCTGAAATAGCTGCTGAAGCAGATCAGGATAAAGTAAGCGCCAAAGGTTTTGCCTACGGCTATGTGGGCAGCGTATTACTGCAGCTGATATGCTTTGCAGTAGTAATGTTACCTGTGGTGCCGGAGCAGTATAAGTACTGGCCGCCCCGCATTTGTTTTATACTGGTAGGCTTATGGTGGCTGGGGTTTGCACAGGTGGCATTCCGGCGCCTGCCCGCCTCTGTACCCTCCGGCACTGTGCGTACCGGCTCTATGGTAAAGCATGGCTTTAACGAACTTAAAAAAGTATGGCAACAGCTACAGCAGCTTCCGGTGCTGAAACGCTTTTTACGTTCCTTCTTTTTTTATAGCATGGGCGTACAAACCGTAATGCTGGCCGCTACCCTTTTTGGCAGCAAAACGCTGGAGCTGGAAAGCTCTATTTTAATAGTAACCATATTGATTATTCAGATTGTGGCTATTCTGGGCGCCTGGTTAATGAGTAAGCTCTCTGCCCGCTTTGGCAACCTTTCTGTACTGGCCGCTGTAATAGTAATATGGATATTCATTTGTATTGGAGCTTATTATACAGAAGCACGCAATCCTTTGCAGTTTTATATACTGGGCGGATCGGTTGGTTTGGTAATGGGCGGTATACAAAGCCTTAGCCGCAGTACCTATGCCAAGCTGATGCCCGAAACAAAGGACACCGCTTCTTTCTTTAGTTTTTATGATGTAACAGAAAAGCTGGCTATTGTAATAGGCATGACCAGCTTTGGATTTATAGAAGAAATTACCGGCAACAACATGCGCAACTCGGTGCTGGCGCTGGGCGTTTATTTTGTAATAGCTTTTATACTGATGTTGTTTGCCATTGGCAAGCTGCGCCAGACAAAGCAGGTGATAAAGTAATACCATATGAAACTGTACACGATTGATACGGAGCTGTTTAAACTGGATGGCGGCGCTATGTTTGGTGTAGTACCCAAAACCATCTGGAACAAACTGAACCCGGCCGATGAAAATAATATGTGCACCTGGGCTATGCGTTTGCTGCTGATTGAAGACGGCAAACGCCTGATACTGGTAGATACCGGTATAGGTAATAAACAGGATGCTAAATTTTTCAGCCACTATTATCTGCATGGCAATGCCACGCTGGATAACTCACTGGCTAAGCACGGCTTTCATCGTGATGATATTACAGACATTATTCTTACCCATCTGCACTTTGACCATGTAGGCGGTGCTGTACTGAATAACAACGGTAAGCTGGAACCTGCTTTTAAAAATGCAGTGTACTGGAGCAACACCTTACACTGGAACAGCGCAGTACAACCTAACCCGCGTGAAAAGGCTTCCTTCTTAAAAGAGAACATTCTGCCTTTGCAGGAAAGCGGGCAGTTGCAGTTTATAGAAGGGCCTTATACAACCACTGTACAAAATGGTGCCGCACTGCCCCCCTTGCACACGATACACACACCCTTTACAGCAGATATTGCTATCCGTTATGTAAATGGCCATACCGATAGTATGATGCTTCCACAGATACAGTACAAAGGGCATACCCTTTTGTACATGGCAGATCTGCTGCCTTCTACAGGCCACATACCCCTGCCGTATGTAATGGCGTATGATATGCGCCCGCTGGATACGCTGAGCGAGAAGGCTGCATTTTTACAGGAAGCAGCAGATAACAACTACATTCTGTTTCTGGAACACGACCCCGTAAATGAATGCTGCACCCTACAAACAACAGAAAAAGGTGTCCGTTTAAAAGACACCTTTACATTAAGTTCGTTATAACTAAATATTACCAGGAAATAAGGGAAGTCATCGGATGGCGCAGATTGCGGTATTGCATCATATCTACCTTTACAGTGCCTACCGCAATAGGGCTTTCAAAACGCAACGGTATATGATTGGCATCATCCGTTACCCAAACGCTCATTTTTTCTCCACCGGTAAACAACGTACCCTTCAGCAATAGCGGTTTAATTTTAATAGCCCGGAATTTACCATATTTGGTTTTTACCGTTTCCTTGCCCTGGTAGCGGATATACAAATCGTACACCTCGTTATCCAGAAACATTTTAAAAGGTATCTTATCGCCGGGGCTGTATTTATTAAAGTCGATATTACGCATGTAGTAAAAAGAACTTACAACATCCTGTATACAAGGTGGCACCTTATATACGCCTTCTGTTGTTATAGCGGTATTGGTTTGCTGGTTAAAAGTAATGTTCTCATACTTCTTATAACCACCTTCATCAATGTTACGCACAAACTTCAGCGGTTGTAAGGTACCGGTATCAAAGTAAGACTCATACTTGTCTCTTACTTTAAATATCCAGTCGTAACTGTTATTAGAGGTGCCCTGTGCTGTTATGTGATATACAGGGTGATTGTTCAGGCGCTCCAGCGAACTGCTGAACGAAGCGGTACCGGCGTTTACATAAATACCGGCAACAGCATAGAATACGGTGTAAGTAACCGATTCGCCGGCGTGGAAAGCTGTATTACGTATCCCACAGAAATCATCCCCTGCTGACAGCCTGAACCAACAAACCGAACAAAGCAATAGAGTTGTAAATTTCTTCACGTTATTTTCTGAATAGTTTGATACCTAATATAAACAAACTTCCGGCCAATGATGGTAATATTAAGTTAATACTCCATATACCGGCCGCTGTAGCAATAATACCAATAGTATTCGTGCTCAGCAAACCAAATAATTGTAAACTCGCATTACCTCTTACGCCTAATTCTGCAATAGGTATGCTGGGTACAATAGCCAGTACCAGAAACATAACACAGATTAACCACCAGCCATCTATTATGCTTATATGAACATCAAACACCTGCATCAGCAGCAGGTACTGAAACGTAAACACTGTAAAGCGGCATACAGATAAAGAGAGCACACGGGTTAGCTCGCGCCAGTGCAGCGTTTCTACATTCTGTATAAAGTAACTGAATTTAGATACGAAAGGAATACGCTCTACCCAGACAGTGATACTTGATAATTTATAATATACTAATAACAATAAAAGGGTTCCTACTATTATAGCATATAGCAAACCATCGAACCAGAATTCTGATAAACCTTCCAGATGCCGGCCTTCGGTAAGAATATAGGTACGCATGTAAATTAAACCGCCAATGCCGGCCACCATGGTTACCACCAGCTGACTAACACTGCCTACCAGTGTTAACGCCACAGAACGCAGGCGGTTACCTTCATCCATGTACAAAATACGCCCCACATATTCCCCCACCCGGTTGGGCACAAACAAGGTCATAGCCAGGCCAGATAGTACCGCCTGAAAAGCCCGGAACAAACTGATTTTTTGAACAGACTGCACAAGCACCTGCCACTTGCGCGCTTCTATGCCCCAGTTTACCAGACTCAGCGCCATTACCAGCCAGATTTTCCACTGCTGGGGGCCACGAAGAGATTGTTGAATTACCTGCCAGGAGTTTTTCAGGTTCTCCTGCTGTTGTATGCGGCGATAAATAGCATACGTTAACACAATAAACAGGACCGGACCAACAATATAGTTTAGCAATATCTTATACTTCCGCTTCAGCTTGGTGTAATTTTGCCCAAACCTACGGTAAAACAACTATTTATAACAGGGTTAAAGTATTTTCACAACGGGATGAAGAAACCGGACTACATAGTAATGGGAATTGACCCCGGAACATTGGTAATGGGCTATGCCCTTATTGCTGTACAGGGAAATAAAGCGCGCATGCTGGTAATGGATGTGCTGAAACTGAGCGCGGATAAGGATATATACGGCCGTTTGGAGAAAATACATACCCGTGTATCTGAACTGATTGAGATACACAAACCAGATCATTTTGCTATTGAAGCACCCTTCTTTGGCAAAAACGTTCAGAGTATGTTAAAACTGGGCCGGGCCCAGGGCGTAGCTATTGCAGCAGCCATGCAGGGCAAGGTACCTGTAACAGAATATTCACCCAAAAAGGTGAAACAATCTGTTACAGGCAATGGTAATGCTGACAAAGAACAGGTTTGGAAAATGCTGCAACAGGTGATGCAGCTGGAAGAAAAACCTGCTTTTTTTGATGCCACCGATGCGCTGGCGGTGGCTATGTGCCACCACTACCAGCTGGGCTCGCCTTTAGGCCAGCTAAGCAAAGGTCTGAAAGGCTGGGAAGACTTTATTGCCAAAAACCCCGGCCGCGTAACTATAAATAAGAAGTAATTTTTTGTTGAGCCGCTGCCAGCTCTTCCGGCTCCGCTTTCTTTTTAGAAGCCAGTATATCTGCATCTGCCATACCATTCATAGGAATCAGATGTACGTGTGCATGCGGCACCTCAAAACCCAGGGTAAGAATATTTACCCTATCGCAGGGGAAAGCCTGTTGAATAGCTTTGGCTATTGGCTGCGCAAAGGTGAGCAGGCCATTCAGATACTCAGCCGGCAGATCGAACAAGCGGTCTACCTCTGTTTTGGGTACCACCAGTACGTGACCAGGCGTAGCCGGAAAAATATCCAGGAAAGCAAAAAAGCGATCGTCTTCAGCAATTTTATAAGAAGGTATTTCTCCGGCAATGATTTTAGAAAAGAGTGTCATGCAATATCTTTAAAGTCAGGAAAATTAATAAAACCTTGCGCCTGTACACAAAAAAGGCTGCTCTTTTACAAGGCAGCCCTTTTTGCGGTTATGTAACATAACCGGTAATAATTTATATAGAGATGTCCTCTACTTTAAACTTAATAACGCCTGTAGGTGCCTGCACCTCGGCAATTTCGCCTACAACTTTACCCAGCAGCCCTTTACCTATAGGAGAACTGATAGATATTTTTCCGGCTTTTAAATCGGCCTCTTTTTCGCCCACCAGCTGATAAGTAACCGTTTTTTTAGTGGCTACGTTGGTAATGGTTACTTTGGTTAATATAGATGCTTTACTGGTATCAACTTCATCAGCGCTTACTATACGGGCACTGGCTATATGGGTTTCCAGCAGGGCCATTTTGGCCTCCAGAATTCCCTGTGCTTCTTTGGCAGCATCGTACTCGGCATTCTCACGAAGATCCCCTTTTTCCCGGGCTTCTGCAATGGCTCTTGCAGCCCCCGGCCTGTCCACCGTTTTCATGCGGTGAAGCTCTTCCTTCATCTTTTCGAGTGTCTCTTTGGTTACGTACATAACTTCACTCATAGTAAATCGTGTTTTTATGAGGGATAAAAAAAATACAACGCCACAGCGTTAACTGTAGCGTTGCAGAAATGTAAAGTTACAAATATAGCTTTTTTGCACTTCGCGTGCAAACGTCAAATGTTAAAAAATGCCCAGTTTGTCCAGTACCACCTTAGCCATTTTAAAGTACGCTTCGTGGCTGTAACCGGCTATGTGCGGCGTTACTAACACATTGGTTCTGTTGCATAAACGCTGCAATTGCTCCGTTTCCGCATCGGTATAAGTGGCCAGCTTTTCGTTTTCCAGCACATCTACCCCGGCAGCAGTAATAAGGCCCTTGTCCAGCGCACGTGTAAGGGCGGCAGTATCGGTAACCTTGCCCCGGCAGGCCGTAAGAAAGTAAGGTTTACGTTGCAGCTTCTGAAAAAAAGCATCGTTGGCATAGTGATGCGTTTCTTCGGTAAGCGGCAGGTGCAGGCTTACCACATCTGCATATTTTGCTATATGCTCCGGCTCTGCCTCATGTACCGTGTCTTTAGCAAAACCTTTATAATATTTATCGTACGCCAGAATATCTACCCCAAACGGTGCCAGCAAACGCGCATAAGCCTGGCCCGTGTTACCGTAACCAATAATACCTACTGTTTTGCCGGTAAGTTCAGTGCCACGGTTTTCATCGCGCAGCCACTTGCCCGCCTTCACCTCATCAAAACTGGTATGCAGTTTATTCATCAGGCATAATAAGGTACCTAGCATATGTTCGGCCACTGCATTACGGTTGCCTTCGGGGCTGCTTACACATTTAATGCCTTTGGCTTCTGCATAGGCTACATCAATCAGTTCCATACCACTGCCCAGTCTTCCTATCCACTTTAGCATAGGAGCCTTGTCCAGTATAGCCTGGTCAATTTTTAAACGCGTGGTAACAATAAGCCCTGTAATATCTCCCATTTTCTCTGCCAGCTCTTCATAAGTAATGGCTGGCGTATAAAGCACCTCATAGCCATTCTTCTGTAGTGTATCTGCCAGGTATTCATGCACCTTTGCTGTAACAATCACCTTGCTTTTCATCGCGTATTTTTTATCCTGTGCGGATGATTAGTAGTTCATAGAAAAAGTAAGTGCAGCAAAATCTTCCAGCGATAATTGCTCGGCACGTTTATCAAATATCGGATTCTGTAACACATCTTCCGTAAATAAAGAGCGCGCGGCATTGCGGAGGGTTTTACGGCGCTGGTTAAAAGCTGTTTTAACCAGATTTACAAAGTGCTTATGGCTGCGCATATCCACCAGTTCCGTTTTACGGGTAAGCAATATTACCCCACTCATTACTTTGGGCGGTGGATTAAAGCATTCCTGCGGCACATCAAACAGATATTCCACGTTGTAAAATGCCTGTATCAGTACACTGATTACCCCGTATACTTTGGAGCCTGGTTTGGAAGCCACACGCTGTGCCACCTCTTTCTGAAACATGCCTACCACATGCGGTACCTGATCTTTCCAGTCCAGTACCTTAAACAGTATTTGTGAGGAAATATTATACGGAAAGTTACCCACCACCATAAAACTGCCTTCAAAAGGTGGCTGGGCATCCAGAAAGCTCTGGTGAATAATACGGCCTTTCAGCTCCGGATACGTATGTTCCAGATATACTACCTTCTCCTCATCCAGTTCTACCGCTTTAAAATCTATATCCTTAAACTGTAACAGGTATTTGGTAAGCGCACCTCCGCCAGGCCCTACTTCCAGTAGCTGGGTAAAGGATTGCTGCTGTATGGCATCGGCAATTCTGCGGCAAATATTCTCATCCCGTAAAAAGTGCTGGCCTAATGACTTCTTCAGCGTGTATTGCATGCAGCAAAATTACCTGCAATGCGCAATATTTACGAGGTAAACCTGCTAAAAGGTGTATTTTTACGCATCAAACTGTAACGAATGAGCAATGAATTGCAAAAACCTGTGATAGGTTTCAGTTGTGGAGATTTGAATGGAATAGGCACAGAGCTGATTATTAAAACCCTGAGTGACAACCGTATACTGGACATTTGCGTTCCGGTAGTGTTTGCCAGCAACAAAAGCATCAACTTTTATAAAAAAAATCTGCCTGATGTTACACTCACTTATCAGGCAACCAAAGATATTACCCGCTTAAACTACAAACAGCTGAACGTAGTAAACTGCTGGGAAGATGATGTGCAGATTACCCCCGGCCAGCTGAATGAAATTGGCGGTAAATACGCACTGATTTCTCTGCAGCAAAGCGTACAGGCGCTGAAAGCAGGTCAGATTCATGGTCTGGTAACAGCACCCATTCATAAAAAGAATATTCAATCGGCTGAGTTTAACTATAGCGGCCATACGCCCTACCTCAAAGCCATGTTTAATGCCGATGAGGTAGTAATGCTGATGACAGCAGAAAACATGCGCGTGGCAGTATTAACAGAGCATATTCCTGTAAAAGAAATTGCCGTACACATTACCCGCGAAAACATTCTGAAAAAGCTGCACATACTGCACAACAGCCTGCAGAAAGATTTTGGTATTGACAAACCACGCATTGCCGTACTGGGTTTGAACCCACATGCCGGAGATGAAGGTTTAATAGGCAATGAAGAAGAAACCATTATTAAGCCTGCTGTTAAAGATGCACGCCATAAAAATATGATGGTGTTTGGCCCTTACAGCGCAGATGCCTTTTTTGCCCGTGGACAATACAATCAGTTTGATGCAGTACTGGCTATGTATCACGATCAGGGCCTGATTCCTTTTAAATCGCTGGCTATTGGCGAAGGCGTTAATTATACAGCCGGTTTACCGATAGTAAGAACCAGCCCCGACCATGGTACTGCGTTTGATATTGCCGGAAAAGGTAAGGCAGACGCTGCCTCCTTCCTGGCCGCGGTATACAATGCAGTTGACATTATACGCAGCCGCGCTACCTGGGCAGAAAGCCACGCCAACCCGCTGAAAAAGATAAGCGCCCGTGTACTGGCTAACGCAGAAGATGAAAAAATTGAAGAATCAGAAGGATAAAGAATTCATATGCTATACCTGGAAAATGAACTGTTAAAAGTGGCTGTAGCTGCCAAAGGAGCAGAGTTGCAAAGTATTGTACGGAAAGATACAGGCATTGAATACCTGTGGAGCGGAGATGCAAAATACTGGGGTAAAAAAAGCCCGGTACTGTTTCCTATAGTAGGCTCACTGAAGAAAAACCAGTACCTGTACAACATGCAGCATTATACCCTTGGCCGCCATGGCTTTGCGCGTGATATGGAGTTTGCTGTTACTGCACAAACGGCTGGTAGCGCCACTTTTACCCTGCGTAGCAACGAACAGACTTTTCAGGTATATCCATTCCATTTCAGTTTTTCTATCCGCTACGAACTACAGAACGATACCCTTTCGGTTACCTACGATGTAAAAAACGAAGGGGAAGAGAATATGTTGTTTTCAGTAGGTGCCCACCCGGCTTTTGCAGTACCACTGGTTGCAGGCACCAGCTTTGAAGATTACTACCTGCAATTTGACGCTACTGAAAATACCGGTGTATGGCCACTTTCCGCAGACGGCCTTATTGAAAACGCGCCAAAGCCTTATCTGCAACAAACCAATACCCTGCCATTGAACAAACCTATGTTTTATGGCGATGCGCTTGTGTTTAAACAATTTCAGTCGAAAAAAATAAGCCTTTTGAGCAAGGCCACCAGTCATGGCCTGCATTTTCACCTGGAAGGGTTTCCTTTTCTGGGTATCTGGTCGGCTAAAGATGCAGACTTTGTTTGTATAGAGCCCTGGTGTGGCATTGCAGATGGGGTATATGCATCGGGCAATCTGTTTGAAAAAGAAGGCATCAACAATCTGTCGCCCGCTACTACCTTCAGCAGAACCTGGAGCGTTAGCTTATTTTAACTGCAGTTACTTATTTACATTCAGGTATTGCTGCAGGGCTTTTACATAGTCTTCAAATGCAGCAATGCCCTTTTCGGTAATCTTACAAATGGTTTGGGGATAGTTGTCTTTAAACTGCTTTATCACCTCTACATAACCTGCTTCTTTCAGCTTCTGAATCTGCACACTCAGGTTACCCGCCGTAGCATTGGTTTTCTTTTTAATAAAAGTAAACTCTGCTTCTTTTACGCCAATCAGCAGACTTACCACTGCAAGCCGCAACTGCGAATGTAATATGGGATTCAGATCTTTAAACATTCGCCATTTTTGCTTTTAAGCACTTTCTACGCAGAATAAGTCCGGGTATAAGCCAGCTGAATATGCCTGCAAGGCCGTTCATTAATACATCGTACACAAAAGGGGTAAAAAGAGAGATGATGAAGAATACATAACACAGTATGCCTCCGATAATCATGGGTTTGAAGCGGGAAGCAATGCCGGTTGTTAATGTGGGAAGGGAATATAGTATCAGATAAAGAGAAGAGGCACTTAATGTAAAAGGGTAATATGCTGTTACCTCTTTTGTGCTGTTATTTCTGATAAGCAGTGTTTTACCTTCTGCTGCAAACATCTTAACGCTTATGGTGGGTACCACCTGCAGATAAATCAATAAGGCAAATACGCTGAATCCATAAACCATCCATACAGCATTCAGCCAACTCTCTTCATAAGTAAGCACTCTTCGGTTACGGCTTTCCCGGGCAGAAATTACAAACTGGGGAACAATAGCAATCAACACCACCAGCCATACATCAAAACCAATAGAAAAATTAAACATACGCTGGAGAAAACTCATAATACCTGCAAAGCCAACCACACTACCCCACAAAATAGCGCTGGTACCACTGGTATGAAAGTGGCCTTTTGCATTCTGCAGCATTTGAGTAATCAATTCCAGGCTTTCCTGGTGGGTAAGTTGCTTTTCCTCTGCCATAATTGAATAATATTATCCGGGAAGCTGTTGCCAGCTGAAGTTAGAAAACAAATAAACCTGATTGCTGGTTATGCTGCAAATATAACCGGCAATCAGGCAATAAAGTAAAGAGGTTCAGACTATTGGCAAAGCGGTAACATCTTCTCCGCTTCAGCTCCCCCCCAATGCGGATGTAGAGGTTTTACCTGCTCTGCTTTGCCCAGTGCAACTGCTTTTTCAAACAAAGGCTTTGCTTTGTCTTTACCACCACCGTATTGAGCGGGAGTACCAAACATAGCCATGCCCTGCAGATAATAGATACGCGGATTATCGGGATTGGCTTTAATGGCATTTTGCAAAGCTGCTGAAGCCTGCGAGCCATATGTTTGCCAGCGGTTCATAGGATCTACCAGCATTTGTATAGTAGTTGCCATGTTACGGATGGTATACAAATCTGCATTGGTTTCAATCGCTTCTGCTTTGCTTACCAGTGCCAGTGCCTTTGTAGCCAGCGCATCCTGATCGGCACTTTTATCGCTGTAAGCAGCTCTTACCTGTGCAAGTGCTGCATAGTAATAAGGCAGCCATTGTGTTTTTTCTGCATCGCCAATGCGTTCAAAAGCAGCAGAAGCAGTCTGCAGATCAGCAGAGGTTTTAGAAGAATCCAGTAAAGCCAGGTTCTTTTGAACAGCCTGTACATATTTATCGCTCTGCGCCTGTACGGCTATGCCGCTGCATAAGGCAATAGCTAAAATAAATGCTTTCATACTAGTTGTTTTGTTGATGGAAGAAATTATTGATTATAAATTGTTATTAATAATATCGTCAGTACGGTCTACTCCCCAGCTGATAAACACGCCTATCATAAAACTACGCTTAGCCGGTGGTAGAATGGGCTGCTTTACAGAGCCATCGTACGAATAGCGGTAACCCGACAGCTGCGTATTACCCAGCACGTTGCTTACGTTGGCTACCAGTACCATATTGGTTTTGGCATTTAACTTTCCTGCGCTGGGTACATAGTTTACGCTAAAGCCCAGGTTTTTAAAGCTGGTGGTTTTACCCTGATCGGCAATATTGAATTTGGTACCGGTATTATTCAGCATCAGATTATAGTAAGGTCTGCCGGTAGCAAAGCTGTACGTAAGGTTAAAGCCGGTTTTAATAGGCATAATAAAACGCTTGGTAACAATAGAAAAGGTATGTGCTGCTGCAAAGCCGGGCTGCATCTCCCCTGGGAAATTCTGGTAATTGCGTTTGGTATCCAGATAAGAATAGCTAACCCAGTAATCGAAGAACTTTACCGTTTTTCTGTCGCGCCAGAATAGTTCAGCCCCCTGTGCATAACCATAGCCACTGGTATTATACTCAGGAAATGTTCTTACCAGGCGGTTGTATTTTTTATAAAATGCCTCTAACCGTAACATTTGCAGGCGTGTGCTTTTGGTATAGTTGAGTATATAATGTGTGGCCTTGGTAAAACCCATATCACCACCATACCTCAACTCCATATTCTCCGGCTTCTGGTAAAACATACCATACGCAAAAGACAACTGAGATTCTTTGCCAATTTTATAAGCCATAGCAGCACGCGGTGCCAGCGCCGTTTTGTTTATAACAGAGGCATGCTCCAAACGCGAACCCAGTGTAAACGCCAGATCATTGGTTACATAAAAATTGGCTTCCGCAAACAGCGCATTGTAGTTATCTGTAACGTTATACGTAGTATCTCTGAAACGCAGCGGATTTTCGCTGTACCAGTACTCTGAACCAAAACGGATAGTGTTAATGCCGGCAAGGCGCTTTTCAAAAACAGCTTTCAGTTGTGCAACAGTCTGGCGGTTGTATAATCTATAGGTTTTATTATTCATCCAGCTAACGGCGGGCATAAATTGTTTGGGCTGGTTATTGGCGTCCTGCACCTGCATCCATATATTATCGCGGTTGGTGCTGAATCCTGTACTCAACTGCATTTTCCAGCCATTACCCAGGTTTTCGCGCCAGCTAAGGTTGTTATACCAGTTGTAGTTATTTAAGTCAAAAGCGTCTTTCAGGTAAGCACTGTCTATATCCGGCCTTCTCAGCCCCAGGCTGCTGTTGCTGAAAGTGGTGTAGTATTTAACAATACCTCCTTTGGTTTTAATACGGAAGTTACCCTCTGCATTATGAAACTGAGGCACTTTAAAATAATCAGGTGTTTGTTTTACCAGCTCAAAGTAAGCGGCTACGTTTACATAGTTATAGCTGATACCCCAGGACGATTTTTTATTCGCTGCTACCTGCTGCGTACCCAATGTGGCAAACAAGGGAGATAAAGCCACATCTATTTCGGAACGTTCAGGCATATCAATAGACTCCATGGTAAGTGCAGCCGACAAAGCCTGCCCGTATAAGGCAGAATAACCACCGGTAGCAAACACCATCCCTTTAAACAGGAAGGGAGAAAAACGTCCCCGTTGTGAAATATCCGGTACGCTGGAAAAATAAGGGTTGTTTACCATGGTTCCGTCAATAAACTGTTTTGTCTCATATCCGGCACCACCACGCACAAACAGCCCTTCCTGGTCATTTACCTGCTGTGCACCGGGCAGTGTTTTAAAAGCAGCAGTAATATCGGCCCCTGCACCACCGGTGGTAGCAATATCCAGTGAATTCATTACCGCTCCCCTTTTGGCATCACCCGCCGCAAAAGAACCTGCCGTAACTACTACGGCCTTCAATTCATCAATCTGCTCTTTTATAGAAAGCTGTAACTCTAGTGTGCCGCTGGCTTCTAAAGCAAGCGTTTGTTCAAACATTTTATATCCTACCGCATTTACCTGTAGCTTTTGTTCTCCTTTTTCGGTTGTAGTAAAGTTGAATTTGCCGGTGGAATCTGCCACACCACCATCGTAAGAGTTAAGAATGCTGATAGAAGCGCCGGGAACGGGTTTACCTCTGCCATCTTTTACCATACCTGTAATTTTTACCTGAGCCAGTAAGGCCAGCGGTAACAGGTATAAGGGGAGTAGAAGGGCTTTTTTCATGTCAGTTTTGTTTTGCAAGGCTAAAGTAAACCAGTTTACATTATAAACCAAACTAAAAAACAAACCCGCCGACAGGTAAACACACTAACCGGTTCAAAAGCAATCAGATAATCCTAAAAAAGAAACGGCCCCGCTTATTGCGGGGCCGTCCTTTATACTCAAACTTCTTCTGAAATAGTACTATTTGTACTGAGGAATCAGGCTTTTTGCCAGCGCTACTGTTTTTTCAACACCAGCATCAGACAGGTTACCTTTCTTAAACTCAGCCAATACATCAGCATGTTTGTTTTGCATTTCCAGCAGGAAGTGCTCTTCAAACGCTTTAACTTTTTTCACAGCCACTTCACGTAACAGACCCTGAGTACCCAGGTAAATAATAGCTACCTGCTTTTCTACAGAGAATGGAGAGAACTGCGCTTGCTTCAGGATTTCCACGTTACGGGCACCTTTGTCCAGTACCAGTTTGGTAGCAGCATCCAGATCACCACCAAACTTAGAGAATGCTTCCATTTCACGGTATAAAGCCTGGTCCAGTTTCAGGGTACCAGATACCTTTTTCATGGATTTGATCTGTGCACTACCACCTACGCGGCTTACAGAGATACCTACGTTGATAGCCGGACGGATACCTGCGTTAAACAGGTTTGATTCCAGGAATATCTGACCGTCGGTAATAGAGATTACGTTGGTAGGTATGTATGCAGATACGTCACCAGCCTGTGTTTCAATAATTGGTAACGCAGTAAGGCTACCACCACCTTTTACCAGGTGTTTGATGGACTCAGGCAGATCGTTCATTTGCTTAGCGATAGCATCGTTGTTAATTACCTTCGCAGCGCGCTCTAATAAACGGGAGTGCAGATAGAATACGTCACCAGGATATGCTTCACGTCCCGGAGGTCTTTTCAGCAGCAGAGATACCTCACGGTAAGCTACAGCTTGCTTAGACAGATCATCATAGATAATCAGGGCAGGACGACCGGTATCACGGAAGAACTCACCAATTGCCGCACCTGCGAAAGGAGCATAGAATTGCTGAGGAGCCGGATCACTTGCAGAAGCTGCAACGATGGTAGTATAAGCCATAGCACCGTTGTCCTGTAAAGTTTTCATTACACCGGCAACAGTAGAAGCTTTCTGGCCAATAGCTACATATATACAATATACAGGCTTACCTGCATCATAAAACTCTTTCTGGTTGATGATAGTGTCAATACAGATGGCAGTTTTACCAGTTTGACGGTCACCAATCACCAGCTCACGCTGACCACGGCCAATAGGAATCATAGCATCGATAGCTTTGATACCGGTTTGCAGCGGTTCCTTTACCGGCTCACGATAAATTACACCTGGTGCTTTACGCTCCAGAGGCATTTCGTATAAATCACCGGTAACAGGGCCTTTACCATCAATGGCTTCGCCCAGGGTATTTACAACACGACCAACCAGGCCATCACCTACTTTAATAGATGCAATAGCACCGGTACGGCGTACTTTATCGCCTTCTTTAATTCCTTTGCTCTCACCCATCAATACCACACCCACGTTGTCTTCTTCCAGGTTCAATGCAATGGCTTTAACGCCGTTAGGAAACTCAACCAGTTCACCGGAACGTACGTTGCTCAGTCCATATACACGGGCAATACCATCACCCACCTGGAGTACGGTACCCACTTCTTCCAAATCAGCAGAGGCATTGAAATTGCTCAGTTGCTGCCTCAATATCGCTGATATTTCATCAGGTTTAATGTCAACCATATTTTGAAGTTTGTAGTTTTAAAAGTTATTTGAGCCTGCTTTCAAACAGGTTCACGCTGAATTGCTTTTTGATATCGTTCAGATCACGCAGTACAGAAGCATCCACCAAACGGTTATTAAATTCAAGTGTAAAACCACCAATCAGGCTTTCGTCAACAGCTGTTTCCAGGTCAACATTTTTCAGGCCCTGGTCTGCTTTCACCCGGGCAGCAATCGCATTTTTCAGCTCTTCGCTCACAGGTACTGCAGTAGTCAGCTTTACTCTGCCAATGTTATTGATAGCGTTGTATTGATCAATAAAAGCAGCTGCAATCTCAGGCAGTTCGCTTTCGCGGCCTTTTGCTACCAGCAATCTGCTAAAAGCGGCGGTTAATTCGCTTACATTGGATTTGGTAACAGCGCTGATAATCGCGTCTTTCTTATCAGCTTTGATAATGGGACTGCGTAACAGGTTAACAAACTCCCTGCTGCTGTTGCATACGGCCTGCAGGTACTGCATGTCTTTATATACCACCTCAAGCTGACCTTTCTCAGTAGCAAGGTCAACAAGACTTTTTGCATATCTGCCCGCTAAACGTGGATTAGGCATGTTGTTCTGTTGTGTTTAATTAAGTTTAACTCCTTCAGCCAGCTGCTTAATGTAATTCTCCTGCTCTGCTTTGTTAGCAAGTTCCTTACGTAAAATTTTCTCAGCCACTTCAATAACCAGGGTACCTACCTGATTTTTAACGTCGGCCAGCGCAGCATGTTTCTGATGGCTGATAGCAGCCTGTGCATCTGCCAGAATACGATCGTACTCGGTTTTTGCTTTGTCTTTAGCTTCAGCAACCATTTTATCAGCGGTTTCCTTAGCTTCTTTTAATAAAGTAGCTCTTTCTTCACGCGCCTTATTTAATAAAGTTTCGTTCTCGTTTTTCAGCTGTGCCATCTCAGCTTTTACCTTTTCGGCAGAAGCAATTGCATTGGCAATATTATCTTCTCTGTCTTTCAGCGTCTTCAGAATCGGCTTCCAGGCAAATGCTTTCAGAATAAGGAACACCAACACAAATGCGATGAATGTCCAGAATATAATACCAAAACCAGGTAGTAAGAGTTCCATATAGTATCTGCTTAAATATTTTTTGCTTAATGCCCGCTGTGGGCGTGTAAATCAACTGCATCCTCGGCCCTTTGCGTTGGATGCAGTAAATTCTTTTTCGTGGAAAGTGACTATGATAAAACAGCCAGCAGACCAGCGATTACTGCGAACAGGGCAACACCCTCGATGAACGCAGCAGTCAGGATCATGCTCGCACGGATATCACCGGCAGCTTCTGGTTGACGTGCAATTGATTCAACTGCACCTTTACCAATCTGACCAATGCCGATACCAGCACCGATTGCAGCGATACCAGCACCCAGTGCACCACCCAGTTGAGCAGTACCTTCCAGTAAAATGTTTGCTAAAGACATACTATGTGATTTTGATATTAAGAAAATGTTTATAGACTAAATTATGCGAAAACCTCACCGTGATCATGGTGTTTGCCATTATGATCATCATGACCATGACTGGATTCAAACGCCTGACCAATAAATACCGCTGTCAGGTTGGTAAAGATGAAAGCCTGGATAAATGCTACCAGAATTTCTACCATGTAAATGAAAACCGTAAATGCCAGTGATACAGGTGAAAAGCCCCAGCCAGCCGCAGCAGCCATTTTACCAAAGATGAAAATGAGCGATACGAAACTCAGGATTACAATGTGACCTGCAGTCATGTTGGCAAACAACCTGATCATTAAAGCCGCTGGTTTAATAAATATACCCAGTAATTCCACAGGAACCAGGATTAATTTAACCAGTAAGGGTACGCCTGGAGGCCAGAAAATGTGCGCCCAGAAGTGACCATCGGTGCTTATTAAAATTACAATCAGGGAAATTACAGACAGTACCAGTGTAAATGCAATATTACCTGTTACGTTGGCTGAACCCGGAATAAGACCAATAATGTTATTGATAAGGATGAAGAAGAATACAGTTAACAGATAAGGCAGATACTTGCGGTATTTCTCACGCAGGTTAGGCTTAGCCACTTCATCAATTACAAAGTTGATAACCGGCTCAATAGCATTCTGAAAACCAGAGGGTACGCTTTGTGCGCCCTGTGCTTTATACTTTTTAGCAACGTTAAGCATGATAACTACCAGCAGAATAACCGCCAGAAACATCTGCACTACGTTTTTGGTAAGAGACAGATCGTATACAGTAACAGAGGTATCAACAGCACCCGTTTCTGTTACAGCAATAATTTTGTTCTTCTCAATTTTATACCCTTCGTAAGCAACAGTACCTTCTTCAAAACGTGCGGAAGAAAACACCTTTAAGCCACGCTGAGGAGCATATACTATAATAGGTAAAGGAATAGTGGCATGGGTATGACCAAAAGAAAAGAAATGAAATTCATGCGCGTCCAGAACGTGGTGGATAATGGTTTCGCCTGGGTTAAATTCTCCATGAGCATCGCCATGGCCGCCATGGGCTTCAGGGGCATGCGCTTCTGTCTTCACAGTTAGAGAATCACCCTCATTTTGGTGGTGATCACGTCCGAAAGAAACATTAAAAAAAAACAACATAAAAGTGCTGAAAGTCACTCCCAGTAGGTATTTCATGCATCGGATGGTCATAATATCCTCAAATTTGGCGGCAAAGATAGGAGTTGCTGCACTAAAAATTGTAATCCGCAAGTCAAAATCGTAAAAAACTTAGTGTGTAGTTCCCACACTAAGAAGGTTGTGCAGCATGCTGTTTTTCAAATTGCATAGCGTGCAATTGCGCGTAGAATCCACCGGATTGCAATAATTCGTCATGTGTACCCATCTCCATAATTACACCTTTATCCAGCACAATTATTTTGTCAGCTTTCCGTATGGTAGACAGCCGGTGGGCAATAACTATAGAGGTACGGTCGGCAATAAGGGTGTCAATAGCCTTTTGAATCAGCATTTCACTCTCCGTATCTATAGAAGAAGTAGCCTCGTCCAGTATCAGCACGGCAGGATTGTACAGCAACGCCCTGATAAAGGAGATCAGCTGCCGCTGCCCCAGGCTAAGGGTGGTACCCCGTTCCATTACATTATAACTGTAACCACCTGGCAATTGCATAATAAACTCATGAACGCCAATCATTTTAGCAGCATTTATTACCTGCTCCTTGCTTATTTCAGGGTTACGGAGGGTAATATTATCCAGTACCGATCCGGAAAACAGAAACACATCCTGTAATACCACGCCTATACTGCTGCGGAGGGTATCCAGCCGGTAATCTTCAATATTTACATCATCAAGACGGATTTCGCCCTCCTGAATCTGATATAGCCGGTTTAACAGGCTGATAATAGAGGTTTTACCACTACCCGTATGCCCCACCAGGGCGATGGTTTCGCCGGGATTGGCGGTGAAATGAATATCCTTTAATATATAACTGCCGGGATTGTATCCGAAAGAAACATGGTTAAAGCTGATTTTGCCTTTTACCTGAGCAGGAGCAAAATCGCCCTCTTTCTTCATATAATCCTCGTTATCCAGTACTTTAAAAATGCGTTCAGCTGCCACCATCCCCATTTGAATAACGTTGAATTTATCTGCCACCACACGCAGCGGGCGGAAAATCTGGTTCAGATACAGAATAAAAGACACCAGCAGGCCCGCTTCCAGGTGTTTGCCGGCCACCCACCATACCAGAATACCGGTACTTACTGCCAGCACCACTTCCACAATAGGGAAAAAGATGGAGTAGGCAAAAATGGCCTTGATATTCGCATTCCGGTGGTCTTTGTTAATCTTATTAAACTTGGTCAGCTCCCGGTCTTCTGCCGAAAAAGCCTGCACAATAGACATTCCGGTAATATGCTCCTGCACAAATGCGTTTAATGCGGCAACAGCATTACGAACCTGAATAAAGCTTTTGTTTACGCTTTCCTTAAAATAGTAAGTAGCTACCAGCATTAACGGAAACGGAATAAGGCTGATCAGCGTCAGCTTCCAGTCTATCCAGAACATGGTAACCAGTGTTATCACTATCGTAAGCAGGTCTGCCACAATAGGCACCAGTCCGTCAGAAAAAATATCGTTGATGCTTTCAATGTCATTGATAGTACGGGTGGTAAGTGTGCCTATTGGTGTGGTATCAAATTGTTTCAGGTTTAAGCCCAGTATCTTTTTAAAAACACCCGTGCGCATGTCTTTTACCACACTCTGTCCCAGCCAGGAAGTAAGAAAGCTGAAACCAAAACGCACAGCCGTTTCAATAAACAGAAAAACAACCTGGAAAATAGTAACGGTAATAATAAAACGGTAGGCATCGCTCAGGTTATCGCTTCCCAGTAACCACTCCAGCGCGCGGGGTACAGCAGCATGTTTGCCGGTGGCTTTATCAATGGTTAACTGTATCAGGTAAGGCCTTACAGGTGTAAACAGCGCCAGCAGCGCAGCAAACAGCAAACTGGCGTAAAACCGCCCACGGTAGGGTTTTACAAATTCAAATACCCGTTTTAACAGGGAAAAATCGAAAATCTTCTTTTTAATGCCCGCGCTCATGATTATAAACCAAAGGTAAGTAAATTCGTAGTCTGTATGGATCAAACACAAGCAAGCCTTTCAGAACCGACAATACCAAAGTACACACTGACCGAAGAACAGGAAAAGAAAGAAATTCTGCGGCACTACCGTGCTTTGCTACGAAGTTTACGGGCCAAACTGAAAAGAGGCGATAAGGAATTGGTGAGGCAGGCTTTTGAAATGGCTGCAGAAGCGCATAAAACCATGCGCCGTAAAAGTGGTGAGCCCTATATTCTGCATCCCGTTGCTGTAGCCACCATTTGCGTGGAAGAAATAGGCCTTGGGGTACGCTCCACCATCTGCGCGCTTTTACACGATACGGTAGAGGATACCGATATTACCCTGGAAGACATTGAACGGGAGTTTGGTAATGAGATAGCCCGCATTGTAGACGGCCTTACCAAAATATCCAATGTAATTGACACCAACAGCAGCCAACAGGCGGAGAACTTTAAAAAGATATTGCTTACCCTTACGGATGATCCACGGGTAATTCTGATAAAACTGGCAGACAGACTGCACAACATGCGCACGTTGGATTACATGAAGCGCGAAAAGCAGCTGAAGATAGCCAGCGAAACCATTTGGGTATACGCCCCTCTCGCCCACCGTATGGGCCTGTATGCTGTGAAAACAGAAATGGAAGATCTGGCCATGAAGTACATGGAGCCACAGCAATACAAAGAGATAGCACGCAAACTGGCTGAAACCAAAAGAGAACGTACCCGCTACATTAACGAGTTTGTAAAACCACTGAAAGAGAAGCTTACCCGCGGCGGCTTTAACTTCGAAATATACGGACGCCCCAAAAGCATACACTCTATCTGGAACAAAATCCGCAAAAAAGGAGTAGCCTTTGAGGAAGTATATGATCTGTTTGCCATACGTGTTATTCTCAACTCCCCTCCTGAAAGAGAAAAAGAAGATTGCTGGAAGGTATACTCTATGATTACAGATGAGTATAACCCCTCACCAGAACGTTTGCGCGACTGGCTCAGCAACCCAAAAAGCAATGGTTACGAAGCCCTGCATACCACGGTAATGGGCCCGCAGGGTAAATGGGTAGAGGTGCAGATACGTACCAAGCGCATGAACGAGATTGCAGAAAAGGGCCTTGCCGCACACTATAAATACAAAGAAGGCAACAGCGATGAAGACCGCTTTGATAAATGGTTTGGACAAATCAGAGAGGTAATCAGCAACCAGGATACAGACAGTGTAGACTTTCTGGAAGACTTTAAAACCAGCTTCCTGGCTGAAGAAATTTATGTGTACACGCCTAAGGGAGATGTAAAAATGCTTCCTATCGGCTCCACAGCGCTGGACTTTGCGTTTTCTATTCACTCCGCTATAGGCAGCAAATGTATTGGTGCCAAAGTAAACCATAAGCTGGTACCCATCAGCCATAAACTGCGCAGCGGCGACCAGGTAGAAATTATTACCAGCAACAAGCAAAAGCCTACAGAAGACTGGTTAAACATTGTTGTTACTGCCAAGGCCAAAAGCAAGATAAAAGACTCGCTGAAAGAAGACAAACGCGCCATTGCGGATGAAGGCAAATACATTCTGCAGCGTAAACTGGATGGCATGAGCGCAGGATTTCATCAGCACAACATTGAAGAACTGGTTACCTTCTATAAACTGCCTTCGCAGCTGGATCTCTTCTATAATATTGCTGTTAAGCAGATTGACCTGAAAGAGCTGAAGGAGTTTCACGTACTGGGCGATAAGCTGGAAGCACCTAAACCGGTAAAACCAGTAACAGAGGCCAAAACAGAAACCGAACACAAACAGGTTCCTAAAAAAGATTCAGAACTGATCATATTCGGCGAAAGCAGTGATAAAATTATGTACAGCCTGGCCAAATGCTGTAACCCCATACCGGGAGATGACGTATTTGGCTTTGTAAGCACCGGTAAAGGCCTGATAATACATCGCACCAACTGCCCCAACGCCACACAAATGATGGCCAACTATAGCCATCGTATTGTAAAAACCAAATGGGCCAAGAATAAAGAAATCTCCTTCCTTACCGGTGTTAAAATCATTGGTATCGACGATGTGGGAGTTATTAATAAAATTACCAATATAGTCAGCGGAGAAATGCGTATCAACATTTCAGCGCTCACCATTGAATCCAAAGAAGGGCTTTTCCAGGGCTCCATCCGCATATTTGTACACGACAAAGAAGAGCTGGATGAACTGGTAAACAGGCTTAAACAACTCAACGGAATACAAACAGTTGACCGTTTTGATACAGAAGAGTTGGGATAAAAGAATGTAGAGACTATTTTTGCCACTCAAAATAAACACACTCAATAATGATTGATGTAATTCTGGGGCTGCAGTGGGGTGACGAAGGCAAAGGAAAAATTGTAGATTACTTTGCTCCCAACTACGATATTATTGCCCGTTTCCAGGGCGGTCCCAACGCAGGCCATACGTTGTATGTAGGTGATAGAAAGGTAGTATTACACCAGATACCTTCCGGAATCTTCCACCAAAACACTATCAACCTCATCGGTAACGGCGTAGTGCTGGACCCGGTTACACTGAAAAAAGAATGCGAAACGGTTGCTTCTTTTGGTATTGATGTAAAAAAGAACCTGTTTATTTCTGAAAGAACGAACCTGATTCTTCCTACACACCGCGCACTGGACAAAGCTTCTGAATCTTCCAAAGGCGATAGCAAAATCGGCTCTACCTTAAAAGGTATCGGCCCAGCCTATATGGATAAAACAGGCAGAAACGCTATCCGCGTGGGTGACTTACTGGACAAGAGCTTTACCACCCAATATATCAAACTGCGCCTCAAGCATCAGAAACTGCTGGACAACTTCCATTTTAATGAAGACATTTCACAATGGGAAGAAGAGTTTTTTGAAGCAATTGAGTTTTTACGCACACTCAACATTGTAAATGGCGAGTACTTTATCAACAACCACATGGCTAATGGTAAAAAAGTACTGGCAGAAGGCGCACAGGGCAGCATGCTGGATATCGATTTTGGCACCTTCCCGTTTGTTACTTCTTCCAACACCATTTCTGCAGGCGTATGTAATGGCTTAGGCGTTGCTCCGCAAAAAATTAAAGAAGTACTGGGTGTTACCAAAGCGTATTGCACACGCGTAGGCGGCGGTCCGTTTCCTACCGAACTGCATGATGCTACCGGTGAAGAATTAAGAAAAATAGGCAGCGAATTTGGCGCTACTACCGGCCGTCCACGTCGTTGTGGCTGGATTGATCTGGTGGCACTGAAATATACCTGCATGATTAACGGTGTTACACAGGTAGTGATGACCAAAGCGGATGTACTGGATTCTTTCGAAGATCTGAAAGTATGTACTTCGTATAATGTAAACGGCGTTGAAAAAGCAGAAGTGCCTTTTCAGATGACCCGTGTAAATATTGATCCTGTTTACAAATCCTTCAAAGGATGGAATAGTGACTCCACTAAAATTAAGGATGCAGCAGCGATGACGGCAGATATGAAGTCTTATATTCAGTTTATCAATGAGTATGTAGGCGCTCCAATCCGCTATGTATCAAATGGTCCGGGACGCGAGCAAATTATTCATTTATAATCCAGTCAGGCACTGAATTTGAGGTGCTGAAATTTTTTTGCTGATTACAAAAACTCGTTGAAATTTTACGGAGTAATTTCAGGATTATGGCAACAAAACCAGATAAAGAGAAAAAAACTACAGGCCCCTCCGCAGCGGCAAAAAACAGTGAAGAAAAACCCTCTTCAAAAGCAAAAAAACAGCTGGAAGAAGATGAGGATGATGACTTTGAAGATGATGATGAGGTAGAAACCAAATCACCAGCTAAAAAAGGTGCGAAAGCTGCTCCCAAAAAAACGAAGAACGAAGACGACGAGGATGACGATGATGATGACGACGACGATGTAGAAGAAGATGACGATTGGAACAAGTCTGACGAAGACGATGACAATTGGGATCCTGACTTTGAAGAGTTTGACATTCCGAAGTCTAAAAACAAAAAGTCTGGCGGAAGCGGTAGTGGTAGCGGCAAAAAAGGTGAAGACGAGGATGACTTCAAATTAGACGAAGACTTTAAAGAGTTTGATCTCTTTAACGACAGCGGTAGTAGCTATAACGATGATGATGACGACGACTTTTAGTACAAAAAGGTCAATAGCTGAATTCCCTGTAAATAATGTTACACTATTTAAGCAACAAATGCTGTGCTGGGCCAACCAGTACAGCGTTTGTTGCTTTTTAGATAATAATGGGTATCAACATTCCGGCAATGCTTACGAATGCCTCGCAGCCGTAAATGCAGTGCACACCTTTATTCCGGGTGCTAACCAGGTACTGCCATCACTGAAAGCTTTTCTGAAAGACAACAAAGACTGGCTGTTTGGGCACTTCTGTTACAACAGCACCCTTCCTGGTTACCAGCAGCAGGCTGCACATTTGCCGGAGCATGTGCAGTTTGCACCTGCATTTCTGTTTCAGCCGGAAACAGTAGCAGAACTAAAAAGTGATAAAGTAATCATCAGTACCCTGCTGGCCGATCCTCAATCAGTATACCTTACCATACTTAGCCAGCAGATACCTGAAGCTACCGCCCAAACCAGTATTGCAGTACAACCCCGCTTTACACGGGAGGCTTATCTGGAAACATTACAGCACATTCTGCAGCATATACAGCGGGGAGATTGTTATGAAATCAATTTCTGCCAGGAATTTTATGCACAGAACGTACAAATAGCCCCTTACCAGCTGTTTAAACGGCTTAATAACCTCTCACCCACCCCTTATGCTGCTTTTTATAAATTACAGCACCAATACGCCCTCTGCGCAAGCCCGGAACGTTATCTCAAAAAGGAAGGCAACAAACTGATTTCACAGCCTATTAAAGGCACTGCCAAACGCATTCCGGACAGTCCTGAAAAAGATGCAGAAGCGCGCGAAGCTTTGTATAACAGCCCTAAAGAAAGAAGTGAGAATGTAATGGTGGTAGATCTTGTACGGAACGATCTTAGCCAGATATGCCACCCCGGAAGTGTTACCGTAGATGAACTGTTTGGCATTTACAGCTTTCCGCAGGTGCATCAGATGATATCTACCATCAGCGGAGAATTATTGCCCGGAAAAGATCTGGCAGATATACTGGAAGCCACCTTTCCTATGGGGTCTATGACGGGCGCACCCAAAAAACGGGTACTGGAACTAACCAATCAGTATGAAAGAACCCAACGCAACCTGTATGCTGGTAGCATTGGATACATTAACCCCAACGGCGATTTTGATTTTAATGTGGTAATCAGGAGTATACTATATAACGAGGCAGATAATTACCTCAGCTACCACGTAGGTGGCGGCATTACCTTTTACAGTAATGCCGTTAAAGAATATGAAGAATGCCTGTTAAAGGCAAGCGCCATGAATAAAGTATTGGGAATGTTGTAAAAGAACTAAGCCTTTACAACCGGAGTATTTGCAGGAGGAGCCAGTAACAAGTCAATACATTCCTGCAGAATGGCTTTCTTCTTGCTTTTAAACTCATCCATTTTCTCACTGGGTAAACGCATTTCATACGCCTCGCCCTGAGAAAGCTTCTTTTCAAATCCCGGATTCAGCTTTTTAAATTCTGTGGGATCTATGGTAAGCGCTTTTGCTATTACCGAAGCACTGTACTTGCCAGATACAGAAATTACAGATGTTGCAGATAAAACTGTATCAGACAATTTCTGCTGGCTGCCCATTAAGTAAGCAATGTTATCCTTCTGAATCAGCGTTTCCGCTGCTGTAAGCGTAGTCCATCCGCCACCACCTTCAAAAATATAGTGGGCGCCAATGAATTTCTTAACATGCTTGCGGGTTTGCTCTGGCAAATAAGACTGCAATACCCAGAAATCACGGCTGCCCGATTTTCTGATTGCCTGTTTTACCCTGCCTACACCACCATTATAAGCTGCCACTACCAGTAACCAATCTCCAAACTCTGTATAAAGCTCATTAATCAGTTTACAGGCTGCATAAGTGCTTTTAGTAAAATCAGTACGCTCATCATTTGTACCACGGCCGGTTTTCAGCTTGTAACGTTTAGCCTCATCCGGCATTAACTGCCAGGGACCTACTGCTCCTGCACTGGAAATCAGCGTGCGACGTAAATGGCTTTCAATTACAGACAGATACTTCATTTCTACCGGAATATTGTTCTCCGTCAGAATTCTGTCGTACAAATCAAAATAGGTTTTACCCCATTCCTTCATCTTACCAAATTCTTCTGATTCCTGCTTAATGTAAGATTCTACAAAAGCTACTGCCTTAGGATTCAATCTGAAAAAGCCGGGATTGGCTGCATCATAATCCTGTTTATCACCAAAAAGACTTTTAAACCCTTTTCCATTTGTAGCTGCCGCGCTGTCTTTGGAATTTTTATCGCCTTCATTATCATTACCGGCGATTCCTGAAAGATTGTTGTCGTACCCAAAAGACATAATCGTTAAACTGGTTAGCAACAACAACATCGCGCCGGCTAAAGATCTGCCCATCAGTTTTCGATACGACATACCGAAGAGAAAAAACTGTTTGCCCTGCATTCTGTTTAGCATTTAAAATGAGAAAAAATAAGTCAGCTATTTACGGACCTGCCACATCAGTTCGTTCGCCCCGACAAGAAATTACTCCGCTCCGTTTACATGCATCAACCTTTTAGAAAGGCGCAGCAAAGTTACTTCATCCATTTGAGAAGTCATAACCTGCATACCAAAAGGCATGCCATTTGAATGTTTAAACAGAGGAAGGGATATTCCGGGTATTCCAACCAGGTTGGCGAATACTGTATAAATGTCAGCTAAGAACATTTCAATAGGGTCGTTGCTTTTCTCACCAAAGCGGAATGCCGGGGATGGCACAGTAGGGGAAAGGATAGCATTATACTGACTGAAGATAGCCTGCGTTTTCTGCGAAAGTAATTGTCTAACCTGCTGAGCTTTAGTATAATAAGCATCATAATAACCAGCGCTTAATACAAAGGTTCCCAGCATAATCCGGCGCTTCACTTCTTTACCAAAACCTTCGCTGCGGTTTTGCTTGTAGAAGACTGACAAATCATCACCTGCAGTACCTGAACGGTGGCCGAATTTCACCCCGTCGTAACGGGATAAATTGCTGCTAGCCTCAGCAGTTGTTAAAATATAGTAAGTGGGAACAACGTAGTCAAGTAATTCAAAATCAACAGCTTCCACAGTATGCCCTTCAGCTGTTAATCTTTTCACAAAAGCCTCAAACGAAGCCTTTATTTCAGGGTCAAGACCGGGATGCTCCAGCGATTCTTTAAAATAAGCAAGCTTATAGATACCCTCATCCGGCTTGTTTAACGCAGCAGCGGAAGGCACAGGGGCATCATTTACAGTGCTGTCAAACTCATCTGCACCGCTCATAACTTCCAGTACCCGCGCAATATCATCTACGTTAATACCGAAAATACCTATCTGGTCAAAAGAAGAAGCATAGGCAATAAGGCCATACCGGGAGATACGCCCGTAAGAAGGTTTCAGGCCCAGAATTCCGCAGAAGTCGGCGGGTTGCCGTACAGAACCGCCGGTATCACTACCCAGGCTAACCATACACAATCCGGCCTGCACCGCTACGGCAGAGCCACCGGAGGAGCCTCCGGGTACACGGCTGGTATCTGCTGCGTTCAGCACATTACCGTAAGCCGAGTTTTCATTGCTGCTTCCCATAGCAAACTCGTCACAGTTCTGACGGCCAATGATAATAGCCCCCTCATCCAGCAAATACTGAACAGCAGAAGCATTATAAATAGCCGTAAAACCTTCCAGAATGCGGGAAGAAGCGGAAAGCTTGTGTCCTTTAAAGCTGATAACGTCCTTAATTCCAATAACCACACCATGCAGTTTACCGGTCATCCCCTCCCTGCTACGCAGGTTGTCAAGGTAACGGGCACTCTCTACCGCTTCTGCGGAAAAAACTTCTACAAAAGCATTCAGGTGGCGGTTGGCTTCAATCTGCTCCAAATAATAATGAACGGCCTCTACACAGGTGGTAGTGCCGTTCACAAGAGCATTTTGATAGTCTTTGATACTGGAAAAGCGGAACAAAGGCTAAAAAAGGTTTAAGTGGAGGGTAAGAATTACTGTTGCGTTGCAGAAGGAGCTTTATCCTTCTCTTTCATGCCGTCTTCCAGTTCTTTCTTCACATTGTCTTTCGCATCGTTGAACTCACGGATACCTTTACCAAGGCCTCTCATGAACTCAGGAATCTTACGACCACCAAACAGCACCAGTACCACTACAGCAATCAGCAGTATTTCCTGAAAACCTAAATTACCCATATAAGTATTTTTGAAAGATGAAAAACAAAGGTATTTACACGCAGGTTAATAAAAAAGCGAAAGTTTAGGGTAACCCAAACTCCCGCCATTTATAAAGTTCATCTGCAGTATAAAATACTTAGAAACGCTTTTCTTTAATTCTGGCGCTTTTACCGCTACGCTCACGCAGGTAAAACAGTCTTGCACGACGTACTTTACCTACTTTATTCAGTTGCACAGAGTCAATGTTGGGAGAGAAGAAAGGGAATACTCTTTCTACACCAATCCCATCAGAGATTTTGCGTACAGTGAAGGTAGCAGTGGCACCAGTGCCCTGAGTTTTCAAAACGTCTCCGCGAAAGCTCTGGATACGCTCTTTACCACCTTCTACAATTTTATAGTTAACGGTTATGTTATCGCCCGCTTTAAACTTAGGAAACTCTTTTTTAGAGCTCAGTTGCTCGTGTACAAATTGAACTGCTGCGTTCATGACTCAAAATTTAAGGACCGCAAAGGTAATGATTTAATACAAAAATCAAAAGGAAAAATTCAAAAATAAACGGGTCCTGCTCTAATTTTTGTCTTTTAACCTTTGAGTTTGCCTGAAAAGGCAGTTTATCTTGCCACGTTCACCGCTCTTTTCTCGCGGATTACAGTTACTTTAATCTGACCAGGATAGGTCATTTCAGTCTGTATTTTCTGGGCAATTTCGAAACTCAGCTTATCACTGTCGTTATCGGTTACTTTATCAGCTTCTACTATCACGCGCAACTCACGTCCCGCCTGAATAGCATAAGCTTTTTCAACGCCCTGGTAGGCCGTAGCCAGGTTCTCCAGGTCTTTAATACGTTGCAGGTACTGCTGCATAATTTCACGTCTTGCACCTGGTCTTGCGCCGCTGATAGCGTCACAGGCCTGTACAATCGGAGATATCACATACTGCATTTCCATTTCATCGTGGTGCGCACCAATAGCATTTACTACCGCCGGGTTTTCACCATATTTCTCAGCCAGTTTAGCACCTAACAGCGCGTGGCTCAGTTCAGTTTCCTCATCGGGTACTTTACCAATATCGTGTAACAGACCAGCGCGTTTTGCCAGTTTGGGGTTCATTCCCAGCTCAGCAGCCATAATACCACACAGGTTGGCAACCTCGCGGCTGTGCATCAGCAGGTTCTGGCCGTAAGAAGAGCGGAAACGCATCTTACCTACCAACCTTACCAGCTCTTTATGTAAACCGTGTATACCCAGTTCAATTACGGTACGCTCGCCAATTTCCATCACCTGCTCTTCCAGCTGCTTACGGGTTTTCTCCACCACTTCCTCAATACGGGCAGGGTGAATACGGCCATCTGCAACCAGACGCTGTAAGGCCAAACGGGCTATCTCACGGCGTAATGGATCAAATGAAGAAAGTACAATCGCTTCCGGGGTATCATCTACAATCAGATCCACACCGGTAGCCGCTTCAATAGCGCGGATGTTACGGCCCTCACGACCAATAATCTGGCCTTTAATTTCATCGCTCTCCAGGTTAAATACCGTTACAGTATTTTCAATGGTCTGCTCGGCAGCCGTACGCTGAATGCTCTGAATAATAATTTTACGTGCTTCTTTGTTGGCCTTCTGCTTCGCATCTTCCACAATCTCCTGCTGAATAGCAAGTGCCTGTGTCTGTGCTTCATGCTTCAGGCTCTCAATCAGTTGTGATTTGGCTTCCTCCGCAGTAAGTCCGGCAATCTTCTCCAGGCGGCGGATATGCTCTTCCTGATGTTTCTCCAGCTCGGTACGCTTATGGTTTACCAGTTCAATCTGGCGATTCAGATTCTCTTTAATCGCCTCATTTTCTTTCACCTGCTTGTCTAAAGCAGCTTCTTTCTGGGTAGCTGCAGTTTCTTTCTGCTTGGTGCGGTTCTCTGCTTCGTTAATCTTCTTGTTCCTTTCTAATACTTCCTTGTCATGCTCTGCTTTCAGCTGTACAAACTTTTCTTTTGCTTCCAGCTGCTTTTCCTTCTTAATAGTTTCTGCTCTTATTTCCGCTTCCTTCAATATAGATTGAGCCTGTAAATTGGCTTCGTCAACCTGTTTTTTGGTGTTTTTAGCGAAAAGAAATTTACCCGCTATAATGCCCGCAGCTAACGCAACTATCCCGATAACAATAGCTGTTTGATCCATGCTTATCGCAATTTAATTAATTGAAAATCATCTCTCCCGGCTTATTCCCACTCCTAATGTATGAGTAAGGGGAAAGTTGCGAAGATAACTAAAGCAAATTAATTTCCGCATAAAGGAAAAAATTCCAAAAACGATACTAAAATTTCCCAAAGCAAGACATATAGATAAATTATAGAAGGTTTCTGTTTGACAATCAGTTATTTGCCAAAACACCTTCTTTGGCACCATACTTGGCTTCTTTAATATGTCCGTTTTTAATCCGAAAGAGAACTGTGAACGTAAAAGGACCGGCTGCTGAACCGGTCCTTTTTATTTTTTCCCCTTCCGGGTCATCAGGGCTTTGTATGTACATTACTCATTCAGCCTGCGATAGCACCTTGTCTATCATATTCTCCAGTGAAGTCAGCTTGTCAGAAGCCTGCTTGTTTTTAATCAGATCAGTACCCTCCTTCCGCTGTTCCGTAGCCAGCCATATCAGCACCATAGCAATATAGTCCTGCATATCCTTTCCCGCAAAATGGGTTTTGAACTCAATAATCTTGTCGTTCACCATCTTAATCACGTTCCGCACCAGTTCTTCATCAGTCGGCTCAATCTTCAGGCGGTAGGTACGGTCGCCTATCAATATATTCACCGGAATCAGGTCTTCTAACATGGCATTTCTATATTAGGCATTCAACAACGACAAACACTTGTCTATCTCTTTCAGGTACTGGTCAATCCGCTTTTCCAGCGCCTTCTTCTCTTCATCCGTTTGTGTTTTGGCATTCATCTGCAAAACATCAATCTGCTGCTCCAGCTGGTTTACTATAAAATTCTTATTCTCCAGGGCAGCATGATGCAGCGCCAGCTCTCTTTTCAGTTGCTGGTTCTCTTTCTGCAAAGCCTGGTATTGCTTCAGCAAACGCTGCACTTTCTCGTGCAGCGCCATTAATTGTACTTCCAGGTCGGCCATGAAGGTTGTGGTTTATTTTCTTATCTCAGCTGATAATTCCTGCTCAAACGCCTGAATAATCTTATTCATCATACCGTCCGTTTCTTTGTCCGTCAGCGTTTTTTCCTCGTCCAGGAAAGTAAAATTAACAGCCATCGACTTCTTATCAGCCCCCAGCTTCTCACTTTCAAAAACGTCAAACAAACGCACCTGTTGTAAACGGGGCAGTTTTATTTTTTTCAGCGCCGCCTCAATAGCCTCATAGGTAGTGGAACGCTGTACCACCAACGCCAGATCGCGCTGTACAGCCGGGTATTTGGCTATTTCGCTATAGGTAATTTTACGGGCACCGGCTATCTGCACCAATTGGGCAACATCAAAATCAATGAAATATACCGCCTGGCGTATATCAAAGTTTGCAAGCTGCTCTTTGCTTACTACGGTAAGGGTACCCACCACCGTTTTGCCACTGTTTATTTCCAGTACCAGTGGGTGGGCGCTCTGCTCGCGTGCAGCAAAGCTAACCGCTGGTAAACCAATCAGTTCAGTCAGTGCCTCCGCCAGTCCTTTTGCATAAAAGAAATCAGTAGCCTTTGCTTTATCCTGCCAGGTTTGCTCCTGCCGGGTGCCAGTCAGGTATAAACACAGGTGTTCTGCTTCCTGGTAGCTACCCGGACCATCTGTAGCATAGGTTTTACCAAACTCGAAAAACTGCAGATTCTGGTTACGACGGTTGATGTTGTAAGAGAACGCTTCCAGACCGGTTTCCAACATAGACGGACGCATCACATCCAGTTCCGCGCTCAGATTATTAATCATTTTAACCGCCGTCTTCAATACCTCTTCGCCAAAGTATTTACTGTTGGTGATAGAGTTGGTCATAATCTCACTAAACCCCTTACCTACCAGGAAAGAGGCCAGCTTTTCCCTCACCGCTTCTTTACCGGCCAGCGCTTCTACAGAAGGCGCTATGGTAATAGACGAAGGAATTTCAATATTGTCTAAGCCATCAATACGCACCACTTCTTCTACCACATCCGCAGGCAGGGTAATATCCGGCTTGCTGTACGGTACTGCTACCCACAACTCATCCATACCTTCTTTAATAATCTCAAAGCCCAGGCTGGTGAGTATGCGTTTTACCGCGTCAGGATGATAGTTTTTACCACTCAGTTTTTTGAGGTAGTGATATTTTAAGGCAATCTGCGTTTTGTATTTCTGTTCCGGATAAATATCCACCACATCAGAAGCTATTTCGCCACCGGCTATTTCCCTTATCAGCACTGCTGCACGTTTTAACACGTTTACACTGCCGGAAATATCCACGCCTTTCTCAAAACGGGTAGCTGCATCTGTACGCAAACCGTGACGGAAAGAGGTTTTACGGATGCTCATGGGTTGAAACCAGGCGCTCTCCAGAAAAATGCGGGTAGTATTATCCGTAACACCACTGCTTAAACCACCAAAAACACCGGCAATACACATAGGCTCTTCCGCATTGCAAATCATCAGATCATCTGCATGCAGCTTACGCTCTTTGCCATCCAGTGTAACAAAAGGTGTTTCAGCCGGCAGGGTTTTCACCACTACTTTATTACCCTTGATAGCATCTGCATCAAAAGCATGTAAAGGCTGGCCGGTTTCGTGTAATATAAAATTGGTAATATCTACAATGTTGTTAATAGGACGCAGGCCAATAGACAACAATCTGTCTTTCAGCCATTGCGGAGATTCCTTCACCGTAACGCCGTTAATGCTTACACCGGCATAACGCTGGCAGGCTTCTTCATTTTCAATCACCACCTGCACCACCGTATCGGTATTATCAGGCTTAAAGCTGTTGTTGAAAGGACTTACAGAACGTACTTCCCGGTTGTTATGATGGGTAAGGTAAGCGCATACATCTTTAGCCACACCATAATGGCTCATCGCGTCCATACGGTTAGGTGTCAGCCCTATTTCATATATCCAATCCTGATAAGGTTTAAAATATTCCGCTGCGGGGGTACCAGGCACCAGTTCTTCCGGTAATACCATAATACCGGCATGGCTACCGCCCATACCAATTTCATCTTCCGCGCAAATCATACCCTGACTTTCCACGCCACGGATCTTCGCCTTTTTCATAGTCAGCGGATCGCCGGTTACGGGGTAAATAGTAGCACCAATAGTAGCTACCACCACCTTCTGGCCAGCCGCCACGTTAGGGGCGCCGCAAACAATCTGTAGCGGCTCACCGCTTCCGATATTTACTTTGGTTACTCTCAGCTTATCTGCATCCGGATGCTTTTCGCATTCCAGTACCTCGCCTATCACCAATCCAGCCAGTCCGCCCTTAATACTTTCATATTTCTCCAGGCTTTCTACCTCCAGACCAATGCTGGTGAGAATCTTAGACAGCTTCTCCGGATCCTGCGCCATATCGCCTCCAGGCAGATAAGTACTTAACCAATTATAAGATATCGTCATGTATTGTTACTTTGAACAGTTTGCAAATATAGTTCTAAGCATACTAAAACAAAGTACCCTGACTGCCCGGGCGACGAAAGTTTGTGTTATCAAGCTCCCACCGCTCATCATTCAGGTGGTATAACTGGTTAAATTTCTTATACTGCTGCCTTACCAGCTCTGCCACCGGCCCCTCGCCACGCATGCGGGTGCCAAAACGGCTGTCGTTTACCTGCCCGCCATGGGCCGTTTCTATCAGATGCCATACTTTATTGGCCCTGTCCGGAAAGTTTTTGTGCAGCCAGTCGTGAAAAAGCAGCTTCACCGCCCCGTTCAGCCTTACAAACGTATAAGCACTGAAAGTAGCGCCGTTTTCACTGGCCTGCTTCATAATCCGCTGCATTTCATGCTCATTCAGCCCGGGAATCATAGGCCCCATCATTACCCCTACGCGCACCCCTGCCTCACTCAGCTCCCGTATCACCCGCATCCGCTGCTCGCCGGTAGTTGTGCGGGGTTCCATTACCCGGCGCAGGTCTTCATTCATGGTAGTAATAGTCATCAGCACACTCACCAGGTTGCGGCTCCCCATTTCTTTCAGCAGGTCTTTATCCCGCAGTATGCCCGCGTTTTTGGTAATAATACCTACCGGCTGGTTAAACTCTTTACACACTTCCAGCAGTTGGCGGGTAAGGCGGAATTTCTTTTCTGCCGGCTGATAACAATCGGTATTACCACTCAGGGAGAGTGGTACGCTATCCCATTTAGGATGCATCAGAAACTTCCTTAGCAAGGCCGGGGCGTTCTTTTTTACAATAATCTTCTGCTCAAAATCAAGTCCGGCACTATAACCATAATATTCAAAGGAGTTGCGGGCATAGCAATAAATGCAGCCATGCTCGCACCCCTGATAAGGATTCATGCTGTACAGCATACCCACATCCGGGCTGTCTACCTTGTTAACCAGTGTTTTAGCCTGCTCTTCCAGAAACACGGTGGCCGGGTTCGGATCTTCCCAGTCATCAATGCCTTCTGCATGCTCCCGTACCCGCTCATTGGTCAGGTACCGGTTTTTAGTATTAAACTGCGCGCCCCTCCCCTTCAGGTAATCCCCTGCTGTTTCAGCACAAGCCGCGGCCGGACGTGGCCGGGCATTGGGATTATATTCCATATTACTCATACATGCATAGTTTAAAGATTGGTTCAGCCAAACAGGGCCCCCTGCTTTGCCTGCACCGGCTTATCCATAAAGTCAAAATCAGCCACCGGTAAAAAAGAACTTAGTCCGGGTTTACGCTTCAGCAGCACCAGTTTCTCCGCCATAAACCGGGCGTCAAAGCTTTGCTGGGCGTACTCCCGCCAGGCAGTTTCATATTGCTCATGGTTCAGCTTGCGGGCTATTACAAAATGCGGCTCGGTAATAAAATGCGGCGTCTGCCCCTGCGCTTTCATCAGTCGCTGAGCACCCCGTAATTCCCGCACTACACCCATTACCTGTTTTTTACTGGCCAGATTAATAAAAATGGAGTGGGTAGGGTAGCTGCCAAAATTGCGCAGTTCCAGTTTTATAGGCGCGCATCCGGTGGCTATACCCCGTAGCTGACGTATAATACGCTCCTCGCCCATCTGCACCTGGTTAAACCGTACCAGCGTAAGGTAGGGCTTGCCAAAAGTGCAGGCAGCCGCATTGTACTTCTCCGTAAAACTGTTTTTCTCCGCCATAATGCGCTCATACAAATCATCGTTGGGTCGTATTACCACCAGATACTCATTCTCGGCATACCCCGGCAGCTTCACTCCTCCTTCCATAAAATATTGAATTATTTCAGGCAATAAATTTAGTTCAAATTACTAAATTACTTAGCTTCGCTATGTAAAAAATTCATTTCCTATCTGTGAAACACACGAAACCAAGCGTCGTTGCTAACCTACAGGGCCGGTAATACCGGCCCAATTTTTTTAGTATCAGCCCCTTACAAACCATACATATTAAAATATTCTTGCCTGTTCCCTTTTTTCCGCTATACCTTTGGGCAAAGCTTTAGGGGTGCCAACAACAGGCTGAGATAATACCCTCAAAACCTGATCAGGATAATACCTGCGAAGGGAAAAGTAAGAGAAGCCGTATTGGCTACACCTCTGCTACTCCTGTTGTAGTGCCCTGCAAACTCATACGTTATGCAGGTTCAGATTAATCATCAGTCTTTTTCATTGCCCGAAGGCCAGCCGGCCTCCGTAACACAATTGTTGCAACAGGCAGGGTTTACCGGGCAAACAGGTATTGCCCTTGCCGTAAATAACAAAGTGGTGCCACGCCATTTGTGGCCCTTCCATTTATTGCAGCAAGGCGATTCTATTACCCTCATCAGCGCCACACAGGGCGGCTAAATTTTTTCACGCACTCATTTGCACTATTATGAAACAGGAAAAACTACCCGTTCAGCAAAATCATGTTACCACCGGAGCTATCAGTGGCTCCCGTAAAATTCACATTCCCGGCACCCTGCACAACATACAGGTAGCCATGCGCGAGATACAACTTACTGATGGCAACGAATCCGTTCAGGTATACGATACCAGCGGCCCCTATACCGATGCGCAGGCAGTGATTGATATTGAAAAAGGCCTGCCCCGCATACGCCGGCAATGGATAGCCAACAGGGCCGATACAGCGCAACTGAACGGCTTATCTTCTGAATACGGCCGGGAGCGTTTACAAAACGAAAAGCTGGATGCCATCCGTTTTAAACACCTCACCCACCAGCCACTGCGGGCACTACCTGGTAAAAACGTAACGCAGCTGCACTACGCACGCCAGGGCATTATTACGCCCGAAATGGAATACATAGCCATTCGTGAGAACCAGCAACGCCAGTCGCTGCAAAACACCCACGGCCCTCTGTGGCAGCAACATACCGGGCAAAACTTTGGAGCAGCCACTCCCCGCGGCCTCATCACGCCTGAGTTTGTGAGGGAGGAAGTGGCGCGCGGCCGGGCTATTATACCCGCCAACATCAACCATCCCGAAAGCGAGCCCATGATTATAGGCCGCAACTTTCTGGTAAAAATCAATACCAACATCGGCAACTCAGCTGTTACCTCTAACATTGCGGAAGAGGTGGAGAAAGCGGTATGGAGCTTCCGCTGGGGCGGCGATACGCTGATGGATTTGTCTACCGGGCAAAACATACACGAAACCCGCGAGTGGATTATCCGCAACAGCCCCGTACCCGTAGGTACCGTACCCATTTACCAGGCACTGGAAAAAGTAAACGGCAAAGCCGAAAACCTTACCTGGGAAATATTCCGCGACACACTGATTGAACAGGCCGAACAGGGCGTGGATTACTTTACCATTCATGCCGGTGTACTCCTCCGTTATATTCCCCTTACCGCCAGAAGAGTAACCGGCATTGTATCCCGCGGTGGCAGCATTATGGCCAAATGGTGCCTGGCCCATCATCGGGAAAACTTTCTGTACACCCACTTTGAAGAGATCTGCGAAATAATGAAAGCTTATGATGTAAGCTTTTCACTGGGGGATGGCCTGCGCCCCGGCAGTATTGCCGATGCCAACGATGCCGCACAGTTTGCCGAACTGGAAACGCTGGGCGAGCTGACTAAAATAGCCTGGAAGCACGATGTACAGGTTATGATTGAAGGCCCCGGCCATGTGCCCATGCATATGATACAGGCCAACATGACTAAGCAACTGGCCGTGTGTGACGAAGCGCCGTTTTATACCCTGGGACCATTAACTACAGACATTGCACCCGGCTACGATCATATCACCTCCGCCATTGGTGCCGCTATGATCGGCTGGTTTGGTACTGCCATGCTGTGCTACGTTACACCTAAAGAACATCTGGGCCTGCCTGATAAAAAGGACGTAAAGGATGGCATCATTGCTTACAAAATTGCCGCACATGCCGCAGACCTGGCCAAAGGCCATCCCGGCGCGCAATACCGCGATAACGCGTTAAGCAAAGCCCGCTTTGAGTTCCGGTGGGAAGATCAGTTTAACCTCTCGCTCGATCCGGATACTGCACGCTCTTTTCACGATGCTACGTTACCGGCCGATGGCGCCAAAACCGCGCACTTCTGCTCCATGTGCGGCCCTAACTTCTGTAGTATGAAAATAACGCAGGAGGTAAGAAAGTTTGCGGCCGATAATGGTATGGAAGAGGCAGACGCCATTGCTTCGGGCATGGAGCAAAAGGCCAGAGAGTTTGCCGCAAAAGGAAACGAAATATATCAGTAAATGCAATTGATCGCTATTACCTCACCTGGCCCCGTAGCAAATGAAGCCGCGGTTATTAACCAGCTATTTGCTGCGGGTTTGCCGTTGCTACACCTCAGAAAACCGGAGGCATCTGATAACCATATCAGCCAGCTGCTGCAACAAATCCACAGCCGGTATTATGCGCAAATCAGCCTGCACTCCTGCCACCACCTGGCCAGCAGGTTTGGTATAAAGCGCCTGCATTTTCCTGAGCAGCTGCGTGCTGCACAACACGCAAACACCTGGCTTCAGTTGGCTGAGCAGGGTATACTGGCCAGTACCTCTGTACATCAGCTTCCTGTTCCGCCTCATTTCCGGCAGCAGTTCAGTTATGTGTTCTATGGCCCGGTGTTTAACAGTATTTCCAAGCCGGGTTATGATAGTGTATTGCCGCAACAATACCAGCTTCCCCCTCAGCCGGTACCGGTTATGGCACTGGGCGGCATAACGCCGGATACGATGCGCCGCGTAAGCCAGATGAACTTTAACGGAGCAGCCGTACTGGGCGCGCTATGGCAACAGCCGCATAAAGCGCCCGATACCCTGGCCACCCTATTATCACTTTGTAAATAACTTACCATGTTATCAACATCCACTATCCATATCAAACCCGCTATTGCGCGCCTGCAATACATCTCGCAGCAACAGGCAAACTTATCGCACCTGGAAGCTATTCATAAAGCGCTGGATGCGGGCTGCAGTTGGATTCAGCTACGCATAAAAGACGCCCCGGAGGACTTTGTACACCGGCAGGCTGTTCAGGCACGTAAACTCTGCACCAGCTACCAGGCACAGTTGATTATGAACGATTATCCGGGTATAGCACGCGAAGTAGCAGCAGACGGCTTACACCTGGGCCTTACCGATATGCCGGTGGCACAGGCACGGGCTATTACCGGCAGCCATATGCTGATAGGCGGCACCGCCAATACCTGGGAAGATATAGTACAACGCGTAAACGAAGGCGTAGACTACATAGGTCTGGGGCCGTTGCGGTTTACCGCCACCAAGCAAAAGCTAAGCCCCATATTAGGCATAGAAGGCTATACGCAATTACTACAGCAAGCAGCAGCCGGCAACATACAACTGCCGCCCATTATTGCCATAGGCGGTGTAACTCCCGCAGATATCCCCCAGCTTCAACAGGCCGGCGTACATGGTATAGCGGTATCAGGTGCACTTACCAATGCAACCGATGCAAGGGCGGTGATACAACACATTCATCAGGCTTTTAAACACAACCAACCAGCATGTTAACAATAGCAGATAAAACCTTCCACTCCCGCCTGTTTACCGGCACCGGTAAATTCAGCGCGGCAGATACCATGGAAAAAGCGCTGGTACAATCCGGCACAGAATTAACTACGGTAGCACTGAAACGGGTAGACCTTCATCATAAGCAGGATGATTTACTCAGCCGGCTGGCTCTGCACCCGCACATTCACCTGCTGCCCAACACCTCCGGCGTACGCAACGCCCGTGAAGCAGTATTTGCCGCACAGCTGGCGCGGGAAGCTTTACAAACCAACTGGGTAAAACTGGAGATACATCCTGATGTACGCTACCTGATGCCCGATGCCGTAGAAACACTGGCCGCCACAGAAGCACTGGCCAAAGAAGGCTTTGTGGTGCTGCCCTATATACATGCCGATCCGGTGTTGTGTAAAAGGCTGGAAGATGCGGGAGCCGCCGCCGTAATGCCTTTAGGCTCGCCCATAGGCAGCAACAAGGGTTTAAAAACCATCGACTTTCTACAGATTATTATTGAACAAAGTAATGTGCCGGTAATTGTAGATGCAGGCATAGGCTCGCCCTCACACGCTGCCGCTGCTATGGAAGCCGGTGCCGATGCCGTGCTGGTTAACACCGCCATTGCCGTTTCCGGTAATCCTGTACAGATGGCCGGGGCTTTTAAACTGGCGGTAGAAGCAGGCCGTATGGCTTACGAAGCCCGCTTAGCCCCTGTACAAACACACGCCATTGCCAGTAGCCCTTTAACCGCATTTTTAGATGAATAGTTTTACAGACGTATTTAACCAATATAGCTGGGATGCTGTTAAAGAAAGCATTTACAGCCACACCGCCGTGCAGGTAGAAGAAGCGCTGCATGCCACACGCCCCGGTCCTGCGCAGTTTCAGGCGCTGGTATCACCAGCTGCCGCCGCGTATCTGGAGCCGATGGCGCAGCTGAGCAAACAAAAAACGCAGCAGCGCTTTGGCAACATTATACAGTTGTATGCGCCCTTATATCTATCCAACGAGTGCAACAACATCTGCACCTATTGCGGTTTTAGTATGGATAACAAGGTAAAACGGCGCACACTTACCGCTACCGAAATAATGCAGGAAGCCATGGCCGTAAAGGATATGGGTTACAACCACCTGTTGCTGGTAACCGGCGAAGCCAATCATACTGTGCATACCAGCTACTTTGCCGCAGCACTGGATTTGCTAAGGCCGCATTTTGCACAGCTGTCCATGGAAGTACAGCCGCTGGATACGGAAGATTACAGCACGCTGATTCAACACGGCTTACATGCCGTACTGGTATATCAGGAAACCTATCACCGGGAGGACTATAAAAAGCACCACCCCAAAGGCAAAAAATCCAACTTCCAATACCGGCTGGAAACACCAGACAGGTTGGGCCGTGCAGGTATTCATAAAATAGGTTTGGGCGTACTGATAGGGCTGGAAGACTGGCGCACCGATTCCTTCTTCACCGCCCTGCACCTGGATTATATGCAGAAGCGCTACTGGCAAACGCGCTACAGTATTTCCTTTCCCAGGTTGCGCCCCTTCTCCGGCGGACTGGAACCGAAAGTGGAAATGAACGACCGGGAACTGGTACAGCTGATCTGTGCTTACCGCCTCTGTTTTGAAAACGTAGAGCTATCACTCTCTACCCGCGAGCACGCCCGCTTCCGCGATCATGTAATAGGGCTGGGTATCAACAGCATCAGCGCCGGTTCTAAAACCAACCCCGGGGGGTATGCCGTAGCACCCGAATCGCTGGAGCAGTTTGAGATATCAGATGAGCGCTCACCGGCAGAGATAGCCGCCATGATTACCCGGCAGGGATATGAACCCGTTTGGAAAGATTGGGACCGTATACTTTATTAAATTGCATGTATGCTTACAACACCAGAACTACAACGCTATCTGCGTCAGATTATGCTACCTGAAATTGGCATTACCGGTCAGGAAAAACTGCAACAGGCCAAAGTACTGGTAATAGGTGCGGGCGGCCTCGGCTGCCCTGTACTGCAATACCTTACCGCAGCAGGCGTGGGTACTATTGGCATTGCCGACCATGATGCAGTAGATATCACCAACCTGCAACGTCAGATACTGTATAACACGCATGATATCGGCCACCTCAAAGCCAATATCGCCGCTACCCGTTTAAGCGCGTTAAACCCCTTTGTGCAGTTGCAACCTATTATTGAAAAAGTAAGTGAACACAATGCAGCCGAACTGATGGCAGCTTACGATCTTATCATTGATGGTTCAGATAACTTCCCTACGCGGTACCTGGTAAACGATACCTGTGTGGCATTGAATAAGCCTTTTATTTCCGGATCGGTTCTGGGGTTTGAGGCGCAGGTATCGGTGTATAATTATAAAGGTGGCCCCACCTATCGGTGTCTGTTTCCAGAGCCTTCGGCTACTGCCAACTGTGCGGAAAACGGAGTATTGGGAATATTACCGGGCATTGCCGGCGCTTATATGGCTAATGAGGCAGTGAAAGTAATCTGCCAGGCGGGAACGGTGTTATCAGGATTGCTGCTGGTAATAAACAGTCTTACCAACAGCAATCAGTTATTTCAGTTTACGCGCCAGCAACCGGCTAGCGTGCAGGTTTTGCCAGGGTAATATCCTGCCATATTTTGGCAGACTTGCCGGCTTTGCCGCGGCCACCGCCACCTATACGGCCCAGCGAACCGCTGCCTATAGATATGCCCATTCCGCCGCCGGTGCCAAAGGAACCCATTCCCAGGCCGCCACCGATGGAAACTCCACCACCACCGCCACGTCCGCCACCGGTATTACCACCGTAGCCGGGTGGCAGGGCTTCTATAAAAAAGCCTACACTTAACGCACGGCCTGCATAGCTGCGTGTAGCCGCCTGCGTATAAATAGCCTTGAGTGGAATCTTCGCTTCGTACAGCATCTCACCCGCCTCGTTAAAGTTCAGGCTTACTTCAATACCCTTATCATTGGTTTCACCATATTTAAAAGCCTGCATACCCTGGCCTTTCTCAAAGCCCAGCAGGTAGTAATCCCGCAGCTCTCTCAGGCCGCCGGATCTGTCGCCGCCTTCGGGGTCGTTACGCCTTCTGGGCGCTACGCTTCCGGTAGGAAAGGATACACCTGCCGCACCTTCATCTGATTTTTCACCGTAAGTATTTATCCATACCGTCATACCCCCGTGCAGTATCTTCTGCTGGGTTTGTTCGTCCTGTGTGCTGGCCAGCACATAAATAGCCGAACTATCGTTGAGTATGCTGTACGCCAGCTTCTCACTCTTAGCAAAATACGTTAAGGGTTTCACCCACTCATTGTCCTTACCATCAATCACCACCGGGCTGCCTGTCCATTGTGTCTGCTGCGCCACATCACTGCTCTGCTGGCTCTCGCGGGAAGAGCGGCAGGCGGTTATCAGCAACGGACACATCGCTATTACGAGCATTTTTTTCATTCTGTCTGTTTTATCTGTCAGAGGTAGCAGTGTTCTTCTCCTGCTGCCGCAGGCAACAAATTTAACATATAGCCGCAAAATGTGTCCGGGTAATGATATGTTAAATAAAAACCGGATGAACAAACAGTAACCGTTACCAACTGCGCTGTAAGGCTCTCTACTGCCTGCCATACACAACGCTGCCTATCTTTGGTACACCATGAGTCAACTTACAACCTACGTAATAACCAGTCATGCACACCCGCAGGTGCCCTTTATCAGGCAGCTGTACCATACTGCTTTTCCGGAAGAAGAGCGACGGCCGTTTGAGCAACTGCCGCTGGATGATACCGATACGTCCATGCAATTATTGCTCTACTGCAACCCTTCGGATACGCCTGTGGGCTTTGCCACCGTATGGCAGTTTGGTGACTTCTGCTTTGTAGAACATCTGGCCATTGATACGGCACAACGCAGTAAAGGCTACGGGGCTGTAATTGTGCAGCAGTTGCTCTCGCCCGGTTGTACCGTGCTGCTGGAAGTAGAACCCGTGCACGATGAGCAAAGCGAAAAACGGATACGCTTTTACAACCGGCTGGGCTTTACCGCCAACGCCCTGCCCTACCTGCAACCTCCCTACCATAAAGGTTTACAGCCCATACCCATGGTATTATTATCCAACCCTGCCATCTCCGTTACAGAGGCAGAAATATTTGTAAATCAGCTACATAAACAGGTATACCCGGCATTTGAATAAGCACAGCAACCGGCAGGGGAAAAAGTACAGTAAACAGGGAAAATTGTGCATTGAACAGCAATAAGCCCCCTGGTAACTTTACAGTAGAAAATATTACAACTATGGCAAAAGCATTTACCGATAGCAATTTTAAAGAAGAAGTATTAGATAACGATCAGTTAACAGTGGTAGACTTCTGGGCAGAATGGTGTGGCCCCTGTCGTGCTATCGGCCCCGTTATTGAAGAACTGGCCCATACCTATGAAGGTAAAGTGAAAATTGGTAAGCTGAACGTGGATGATAACCCGCAGGTAAGCGTACAATACGGTATTACTTCTATCCCCGCTATCCTGTTTCTGAAAAACGGACAGGTGGTAGATAAGCAGGTAGGCGCCGCTCCGAAAAGCGTGTTAGACAAGAAAATTCAGGCCCATTTATAAGAGATTGGGAATAGAGTACAAAGAAGGGAGGACCGGTATAAAAGCCTGTCCTTCTTTTTTTGCTGCGTAGCGGGTGTAACCGGCGCAACAATACAGGTGCCGATGCTACCGTTGCAGAAGCAACTCTTTTCTCCCCTCCTCCTCTTTCGGGCACCACAGGAGAGGGCAATGCAAACACCCGCTTCCCGTCTTTTTTCCTTTCTGCCAGCAACTCCTGCACTTTCTGGCGCTTCAGCTGCCTACGCATCAGGGCAGTTGCCTCCTGTAAAAGCAGTTGTATTTCTGCCTCTTGTTTATCCTGCTTCAGCCACTGAATAGCCATACCCGCAAGTTGCTGATAATGAGTTCGCTTACGGTTATCGGGCAAAGTACGGTGTGCGGCGGAAGCCAGCGGAGCAGCCTTAGCCAGCAAGGCAGCATGTTTACGTGTATTGGCAAATTCCGGAGCGTTTTTTACGCGCCCGCTATCCAGTGGGTTAGGCACACGGCCAATACTCCGGCCACGGTCTATATAAACCTGGTACCGGCCATAATTACCCGGAGGCGGTGGATTGTCACATACATATATTGCCATTGGCAGCCTGCATTTTATCGCTGTTATACAGCAAATTTCAGGCCGTGCGTGGCAGTAAAACTGAACGCTTTAGCACCGTACCTGTACTATACCTGTGCCTATTCCCACGTAAGCCCCAGGCTGGGATAACGTTGCGCCACTTCTTCCCTCGCAATTACGCTGATTTGTTTTAACTGCTCGCGGCTGGGTGCCTTTACATCCGGGTTGTGCTCCGTTATAAAGCCCAGGCTGCGCTCCAGCGTTCTTACACGCACTTCCAGTTCAATAATGGCTTCAATTACATTCAGTTCACCTATTTGCATATATCAGATGTTTCAGAAAACAGCAAAACTATTATGTTGCCGGCCGTAATCCGTGATAAATACTGTAAATATTAACGTTTCCCCCTACTTACCCAATAAACAGATTGCGCTATTTTTAGGCCATGAATATACAAACACGCATAGCAGCCCTTTCCCTGATAGTGTTCGCCTCCTGCCAGGTGAAAGAAGACATACACGTAAACGCCAACAACAGCGTTGACCGTAATGTAGAACTACACATGAACAAGGAGGCCGGGAACAAACTGGCAGCTATGGCGCAGATGGCCGGCCAGGGCGATAAACTACCGCTGGACTCGCTGGCCCCTATGTGGAACACGATAACCGACAGCCTTACCAAAAACGCAGCTACCAATAACAAAGGCCTTACTTTTACCGCCGGCAAATGGGATACTGCCAGCAACAGCGGTAAGCTGAATTTTCACTTACCAGATCTGAAAACCTACAACGAGTTTGCCAATACCTTATCACAATCTGCCAGCAAAACCAATGAGCAGATGCCCTTTAGCGGCGTACAAAAGCAGCAGCTGGAATGGCGTGGTAAAGACACACTGGTAATACAGCTGAACGAAGGTAAAGGCACCGCCACCGGTAATACAGAGGAAATGACGCAGAACCTGGCCATGGTAAAAATTATGCTGGGCCTGGATGCACTGGCTACCTATAAAGCCGATATACACCTGCCTAAAGCAGCCAAAAGCATTATTGCCACCAATGCAACTTTAAGTGATGATAAGAAAACCGTGCATGTGGAAAGAGTGCTGGAAGATGTTACCGGCAGCAGCGCGGCGGATGAAGTGAAAGTGATATTTTAAATGACAGATATTCCTATACATCGCCTGCACGAGCAAACCAAACTGGGTTTGCTCGTGCGGTATATGGACCTTCCGGGAGAACAGGAAAAGGTGCTGGATGCCCACCGGGACGACCACTACATCTTCATGATACAGGAAAAAGGCAGCACCCGTATGATGATAGATTTTAAAGAGATGCAAACAGCTGCGGGCGATGCCTTTTACATACTGCCCGGCCAGGTACACCATGGCTTTGCCACCACCGAAGCAGCAGGCTGGTTTATTGCAGCAGATGCTGCACTGCTGGGCGAGGCCTACCGGCAGGTATTTGAAATTGATCTGTTGCAACAGCAGGCCCTTACGCTGAACGCCGCGCAACTGCTGCAATTACAAACCTGCCTTCAATTGCTGCACAGCCATTGCAATGCTAACAACCACCTGTTTCATCAATCAGTTATCCACTCGCTCTTTAACGCCTTTGCCGGTATGTTCGCCGCTGCGTTTCTGGAAAAAGAACCCGGCTACAACCAGCCCGAACTAAGGCCGCTAACTATTACCCGGCAGTTTAAGACATTGCTGCAACAACGGTATATACAGCAAAAAAGCCCTTCGGCTTATGCTGCGCAACTGCATATTTCGCTTTCTTATCTTAACGAGTGCGTAAAGCAGATTACCGGCTTTAGTGTTACCTGGTGGATACAGCATCAGATAATACTGGAAGCCAAACGACTGTTGTATTATACCGATACTACGGTAAAGGAAATCAGCTTTTCGCTGGGTTATGAAGACCATACTTACTTCTCACGCCTGTTTACCAAAGCAACAGGCATACCTGCCAACCAGTTCCGCCAGCAATACCGCGGATAGTCCAATCATTCCCTGCATTTCACCTTTTTCTGTACTGCCGCCTGTAGTTGCTTTGCAGCATGAACATACTTACCAGAAAAGCAATGGCGCTGCTGGAAAAGCCGCTGCTGAAAGCAGGTACAGTGCTGGCTGTACGGGCATGGGCACCTGCTACGTTTTATGAAATAGACCTGCACCTGCCCGATACCGATATGAGCAACTGGCAGTCTGTACAACATATGAAATGTAAGGTAGCAGAAGCTACTTACCGCGATTATACCCCTGCCGGGTGGGATGCAGAAACACGTACCTGCACGTTATACATAGATACCGCACATGATGGCGCAGGTAGCAGATGGGCTTCTTCGCTTGCACAAAATGATACTATTTACCATGTAGGTATTGCCTCTGCATTGCATAAACCGGTAGCTGACCATACGCTGCTGTGCCTGGGAGATAGCAGCAGCCTGGGGCATTTTCTGGCATTGCAGCAACTGGCTGCACCAGACGCAGCTATTACCGGCGCTATTGCATTTACCAGCCAGGCACATACGCATTTGTTTACAGAATACTTCCGGCTTCCACTTACTGCCCTGACAGCTACAACCGCACAGCAACAGCAGCAGTTATCTGCATGGCTTAACCGGCAAAACTTTCCCAACAACACCACGGCTTATATTACCGGGCATATACCTACCGCACAACAACTGCGCCGCCAGCTGCGGCAGCGGAAAGATATGAGCGGCAGCATTAAGGTAAATGGCTTCTGGAGTTAAACACTATGTATAAAAAAAGCCGTTATACATGGTAAACATGCATAACGGCTTAGTGCTTTTTAAGTAACAGTCGCTTTAGTTCCAGCGGCCTCTTCCGTGGCCACCTCTGTGATAACCTCTGCGGTTATCGCGGTAGCAATCGTCTCTCACAACCACCACTCTGCGTGGTGCAGGGCGGTAATATACCACCGGTGGAGGTGGCGGCGCCACTACTACTACCGGCGCACATGGCTGTTCGTATACAACTACCCTGCGCGGAGGCGGTGGAGGTGGTGGACAATAAGCAGGAGAACCCACGCCAATGTTTACGTTTACTCTAACCTGGGCTTCTGCTTTTTCAGCCATGGCAACTGCCGCAAGAATAACAGCACTTAAAATGACTTTTTTCATGTTCGTTGTTTTGCTTATACTATTCTAATCTTATGCCATAATAATCAGGCATTTGTTAAAAGATATATAAGCCACGTTCACCGTCATTTTAGGGCTTCCCACCGCCAATTCCGCCACCTGCACCATCCACACGCTTGCTTTCGTCTTCCGAAGCAGTCTTACGCTGGCGTGCAGCCTTCACCTGGTTATTACCAAAGCGCCAGGTAAAGCTCAGCTTCAGCAGGCGGCTTTCCCAGCCACCTTTTGTAAACACATGCTGGCCGGCAAAATCACTGGTTGCTCTCCAGCGCATGGTCTGGAATACATCACTTACCGTAGCCTTAAACGTACCCTTACCTTTTAATATCGTTTTCTGCGCACCGGCATCTACACTCCACATACTGCGGGTTTTAAACGTACCCTGCCATATAGAAGGAGAAGAAAACCAGCCGCTTACTTCTGCGGTAATAGTAGGTGTTACCTTATACGTGTTCTGTGCATAGAACAATACGTTAAACGCATCCAGATTAATGGTTCTGCCCTTACCAAAATCAGCCTTGTAATGCGAGTAATTGTTGGTAAGGCTAAAGAAGCCGTTATACTTTTTAATACTCAAAGGCATGCTTATGTTCAGGCTTACCGCATCCTGATTAGCCAGATTCTTTTTGGTAATAAAGCTTTTAGACTTATCAATGGTATCTATCAGCTGCGTAAACACACTGTTGATGCGGCTGTAGTTTAAACTGGTTGTTAACTGATACTTGTACAGGAAGGTTACCCCTACACTGTTGGTATACTGTGGCATTAACTGCGTATTACCTTTCTGATAGGTATACTCATCCAGCTTAAACTCAAAAGGGTTTAAGTCCTGATATGCAGGGCGATCTATACGGCGGCTGTACGAGAACGTCCACTGCTTCATCGGGTTCTTGTTCAGCGTAACCGCAGCGCTGGGGAACAGATCTGTATAGTTGCGGGTGAAAGAAGAATCGTATGCTACATACTGACCGTTCTCCCACTTCTCACCTTGTGATGTACCTTTTGCATTGGTATTTTCTGCACGCACGCCCACTTGTACCATAAAGCCTTTGTACTGGCGGTTATAGTTTACATACAGGGCGTTGATGTTTTCTGTGTATTTAAAATCGTTACTGCGTAGGGTATCTTTCACTTTAGTGCTGGTAAATACATTGTAGCGCTCAAAGTTGTTGGTGCTTTCTGTATAGCCTGCTTTACCACCGTAACCCAGTTTACCTTTCTTAAAGTCCTGCTCGTAATCAGCCTTTAAGGAGTAGGTATTGATTTTGGTAGGCGCAATCATATTATATACCACACGGCTTAATTCCGTTTTGCCATCCGGCGTAAGGTATACGTTGGGCTGGTACTGATCGCTTTTGATATCATAGTATCCGTAATCAAAGTCTACGTTTAAAGAGCGACCGGAGGTATCTATGTAACGATAGTTAAGGTTAGTGGTTACGTTTTTACGGTTGCTGGCAATGCTGTTATCTGCCAGTAATTGCTTCTGCTGTGTATTGGTAGGCGCATAGGTAATCAGCGTACGGCTGTCCATACCCTGTGTACCATCACTAAAGCTACCGTTTACCATTACCCCAAACGTGCTGCGGCTGCTGGCATAATAATCCATACCCGCTTTAAACGTGTGGCTGCTGGCGTTGTTGGTATTTACAGAGTGCTGGTTAAACAGCGTATCCAGCTGGTTACGATCCATAAACATGAAAAATTCGTTCAGGCTTCTGTTGTAGTTATAGTTACCAAACAGGTTTACCTTACCCTGGCGCTGATTCAATGCCAGTGCTGCGTTGTACTTGGAATACACGCCAATGTTATAACCGGCAGTAAGTGAACCGTTGGTACCGTAAGATTTGTTTTTCTTTAAACGGATGTTGATGATACCTGCATTACCCGCCGCTTCATATTTGGCAGAAGGGTTGGTAATCAGTTCAATCGCTTCAATCTGCGTGCTCTGGATGGTTTTCAGATAATCGCTCAGGTCTTTGCCGGATAAAGGCGAAGGGCGTCCATCAATAAACACCTGCACGCCGTTCTTTCCTGCCAGGCTCAGGTTATCATCTTTATCTACCTGTACCCCGGGCGATTTACGCAGCAGTTCTAACGCATCGTTACCTACCGCGTTAATACTGTTTTCTACGTTCACCACCATTTTATCAGCCCTTACTTCTATCATTGGCTTTTTGCTTACCACCGTAACACCCTGCGAGGCTTCTGCTACGGTTTTGGTAACGGTAAGCGCAGGCACATTTACATCTGCCGCGGCTACATCAATTACACCCGAAAAACGTGGCTGATAACCCACGAAAGATGAACTTACCAGGTATTTACCTGCGGTTACGGTTCTGAAACGGAAAGCCCCGTCTTTATCAGTTGTGCCCAGCTTCACCAGGCTGGAGTCTTTGGCTTTTAACAGTGAAACAGTAGCATTGGCAATACTCTTACCATTTTCATCAATTACGCTTCCTTTTATATCCTGTGCGTAAGTATAGACTAACGACAGAATCAGGATGCCAGACAGTAGAAATTTTCTCATGATTGTGCTTTTACCCCTTATTGGTAGGCAAAGTTGTTATTTCATTACAAGTAATTTTTATTCTCCTACACTAACGGCGTTTATTGAAACATGAGTGGTAGCCGCCTGTCCATTTGGCAGCATAGCCATTTTGTAGTACCTTTCCACGGCAGATTATGAGGAACAGATAATTACGTGTTAGCGATTGCCGCCATTAGTTAATAACCTAAACCAATCTTTACTATCATGCCAGCAGCCCAGGCGAACGTGTTATGGCGGGCCCTTAACCGGAACACAATCCTAAACGTATCATTCCTGTTGATATGTATGTGTTTTGTTATGCCTTCTTTTGCACAAACCCCTGTGGGCGATAGTGTTAAACCTGCTACCGATACTATTGTTAAGGTAAAAACTGATACACCAGCCAGACCGGTGGCAGATACACCTGTAATAAAAAAAGATACTACCCTGCCGGCAACACCGGCACCGGTGATAAATACAGATTCTACCCGGGGCGATGCAGACACTGCTACGGTTACTACTGCTGCCGGTTCTGATACCACACGTAAAAAGCCAGGCGCTACAGACAGTTTGTCTAACGGCCCCCAAACCAACCTCTCTTCCCAACCCATGCTGGGCCGTTCCAGTACTACCGCGCCGGTAAACGAGGGCGAGATAGGCAAACTGGAAGACTGTGAAATTCCGTTTACCATGGCATATGCCATTAAAAACATGAGCTTTAAAGAGCTGGATACCCTGCGTATTGAGTTTCAGAAGATTATTCTGGAAGATGAGGAAGAGAAGATCATCACTATTAAAATGCGTTACCGCGACGATCATATTGTGGGTTACATGACCCAGGCGCCTATACACCACTCCAACAAGTATGTAATTGTAAACCTGCCCATTAATGTAAAAATTGAATGGTGCTGCGTACCCGATTCCACACACCCCAGCAAACATTGTGTAACCAGCCATGCCGAGCTTATTGCCACCGATACTACCCAGCACTGTAAAGCATGGGTACAGATGGACGATGGCACGGATATGGTAGAACAACTGGCTGCCAATCAACGGAAAATTGATCTTACTAAGTACAAAAAGAAGCGGAAATTCAACCTGTTTGGCTTTCTGAATGTATTTAAGAAGAAAAAGAACAAGAGCAAACTCGTACCTGTACCCATGGATAAATCCATGGACGAAATCATGAATCCGAAAGGTAATGCGTAATTTCACGTAGTGTACATAAGAGATTGCCTGCCCGTATTGTGCGGTTTCAACAGGAAGAAGTATGAGTGCAGAACAACAACGACTTAAAGCAAACTCGGGTAAAAAAGTAGCGCTGGAGCAATGGGGCCCTTATCTGGCTGACAGACAATGGGGTACTGTTCGGGAAGATTACAGTGAGAACGGTGACGCATGGAATTACTTTCCTTTCAGTCATGCACACAGCCGTGCCTACCGGTGGGGGGAAGATGGAATAGGCGGTATATCTGATTTTTTTCAGAACCTCTGTTTTAGCGTAGCCCTTTGGAATGGTAAAGACCCTATTCTGAAAGAAAGACTTTTTGGCCTGGGCAACTACGAAGGCAACCACGGTGAGGATGTAAAAGAATTGTATTACTACCTGGATAACCTGCCTACCCACTACTATATGCAGATGCTGTACAAGTATCCGCAAAACGAATTCCCTTACGAAGAACTACAGGAAAAGAACCGCAGCCGTACCAAGCTGGAAACAGAGTACGAGTTGCTGGATACAGGTGCGTTTAAAAACAACGAATACTTTGATGTATTTATTACTTACGCCAAGCACAACAAAAGAGACATTGCTATTAAAATAGAGGTGGTAAACCGGGGCACTAAAGAAGCGCCCGTAACGGTGGTACCTACCCTGTGGTTTTACAACCGCTGGCAGTATGGTGGGGTAGATAAGAAACCGCAGATAAGCCGCGTAAATGATTATACCGTAAAAGCAAAGCACGAAAGGCTGGGCACATATTACATGTATTATCAGAAGAGCGATCTGCAGCTGTTTACCGAAAACGAAACCAACAACGAAAAGCTGTTTAAAAAGCCCAATGTAACGCCTTACGTAAAAGATGCGTTTCACGATGCTATTATTCATAAGAAGAATACCGATGCTTTACGTAAGCTGGACAAAGGCACCAAGTTTGCGCCGGTATACTCCTGCAAACTGAAAGGCGGCGAACGGAAAACCTTCCACCTCCGTTTATCAGAAGCACTGACTGATGATCCGTTCGGGCACGGGCAGGAACATATTTTCGCGCAGCGTAAGGCAGAAGCAGATGAGTTTTACAAAGCCGTATTACCCGCCAATATTTCTGAAGAGTTACGCAAAGTACAGCGTCAGGCCCTGGCAGGGTTGCTCTGGAGCAAACAGTATTACCACTTCGATATAGAACGCTGGTTATCCCAATCAGACGGTATCAGTCCCAACCAGGAAAGGCAGACCGGCCGTAACCACGACTGGCAACACCTGAAAAACCAGGACATTATACTCATGCCCGACAAATGGGAGTACCCCTGGTATGCGGCGTGGGATCTGGCTTTTCACTGTATTCCCATGGCTATGATAGACCCCAACTATGCCAAGCATCAGCTGGTATTGATTATGCGGGAATGGTATATGAAGCCGGATGGTCAATTGCCTGCCTACGAATGGAACTTCAGCGATGTAAACCCGCCGGTGCACGCCTGGGCTGCCCTGCAGGTGTATCATATAGAGAAAAAGCAAACCGGCAAAGGAGATATCGCGTTCCTCAAACGCATTTTTCAGAAGCTGCTCATCAACTTTACCTGGTGGATTAACCGTAAAGACCCCAACGGCAACAACATCTTTGAAGGGGGCTTTCTGGGGCTGGATAACATAGGGGTGTTTAACCGCAGTATTCAGCTGCATGGCCAGATGGAGCTGGAGCAGGCCGATGGCACCAGCTGGATGGGTATGTACGCCCTTAACCTGATGGATATGGCTATTGAAATAGCCATGCACGATATTTCGTTTGAAGATACTGCTACCAAATTCTTTGAGCACTTTGTACTGATAGCAGAGGCCCTGAACGAACTGGGTATGTGGGATGAGGAAGACAAGTTCTTCTACGATATGCTGGTAACACCTGGTGCACAGCCCCTGCGTTTAAAAATACAGTCCATCGTAGGCCTTACACCACTGTTTGCTGTATCGGTAATTGAGCGGAATGTACTGCGCAGGTTAGATGACTTTACCAAGCGCATTACCTGGTTTGAAAACTACCGCCTAAAAAACAACAAGTTCTGGCCCAACGAAGAGCGTGCCGGTGGCGAAAAAATATTGCTGTCGCTGATACCCAAAGAAAAGCTGGTAGCCCTGATGGAGCGGCTGTTAAACGAAACAGAATTTCTGTCTACCGGTGGCATCAGAGCCTTATCTAAATACCACGAGCAGCATCCATATACGGTTACCATAGACGAAACAGATTACTCCATTCAATACGACCCCGGAGATTCTACGTCTAACTTCTTTGGCGGTAACAGTAACTGGCGTGGCCCGGTGTGGATGCCTATTAACTATCTGATTATACAGGCTATTAAACGGTATGGTGAGTTTTATGAAGACCATCTTACCATGGAATACCCTACCGGCTCGGGCAAGCGCTATACCCTTACCGAAATAGCCGACGAGCTTACCCAACGCGTGATAAGCCTGTTTGAAAAAGATGCTGAAGGCAAGCGTAAGCTGCATGGAGAGTACAACTGGTTTTACCAGCAGCCCGGCAACGAGCACCTGATTCTTTTCTATGAGTATTTCCACGGCGATACCGGCAGCGGCTTAGGCGCCAACCACCAGACAGGCTGGACGGCCCTGGTAGCCGAACTGCTGAACGAAACAGCGGAACAACACAGAGTAGTGCCTACGGTTATTGATAACCCGGCACCTGCTAAATAATATCTTCCCAACCATGGCTTGCATTTTGCCTTACCAAAGGTAAAATGCTATGCCAGAGGGACCATCTATTGTAATACTCCGCGAAGCCCTGGAGCCATTTACCGGCCAGCGTGTGCAGGACATTTCAGCCCCGGCAGCCGTACCTGTGGAGCAGTTACTGCACCAGAAGGTTACCGCCTTTAAAAGCTGGGGTAAACACTTTCTTATCTGTTTTAAAAGCGGCACCATACGCATACACCTGCTGTTGTTTGGCAGCTACCGCATTAATGAAGAACGCACTATAAAACCACGGCTACGTCTGGAATTTAAAACCGGCTATGTAAACTTCTACACCTCTTCCGTTCTGTTTCTGCCACAGCCAGCCGATGAACTGTACGACTGGAGTGCCGACGTAATGAACGAACACTGGGATGCAAAAGCCGCACGTAAAAAGCTGAAAGCCATACCTGATACACTCATTTGCGATGCACTGCTGGATCAGCAGCTATTTGCAGGCGTAGGCAATATTATTAAAAATGAAGTACTGTGGCGCCTGCGCATACACCCGGAAAGCCATACGGGCAATATACCCACCGCAAAAATTACCGCCTTACTAAAGGAAGCAGTAAAATACAGCTTTGAGTTTTTAGACTGGAAAAAACAAGGTGTGCTAAAAAAGCACTGGCAGGCACATACAAAGAAAACATGCCCGCGGTGCGATATACCTTTTGTTAAAAAGTACACAGGTAAAACCAAACGGAGAAGCTTCTTCTGCACCAACTGCCAGGTACAGTATTAACTGGGGTTTCAGGCAAAATAATCCCCACCGCAGTAGCAGCCAGTGCCCGTTACTCAACCTGTGGCTGCCATGGCACAGGTTTTTTGTTTTAAATATTGTTCACATAATCAGCTAACTAAAATTCAATAACTATGGCAACACTAACAGGAAAGAAAGTAGCGATTTTAACAGAGCACGGTTTTGAGAAGTAGAGTTGACCAGTCCTAAAAAGGCACTGGAAGAAGCAGGTGCAGAAGTGAAGATTGTATCTATGCAAAAAGGAACCGTAAAAGCCTGGGATAAAGACCATTGGAGTATAGAACTGCCTGTTGATATAGCATTAAGCGAAGCGCGGGCAGAAGACTTTGATGCCCTGCTGGTACCCGGTGGTGTATTAAACCCAGACCAGATGCGTGCGCAGCAGGAATATGTAGCCTTTGCCAGGCACTTTCTGGAAGAAGGCAAACCCTTGGCAGCCATTTGCCACGGCCCGCAACTATTAATAGAAACTGGCTTACTGGACGGCCGTCATATGACTTCTTACCCTTCCGTTAAAACCGACCTCATCAACGCAGGCGTACAATGGGAAGACAAAGAAGTAATAACAGACAACGGCCTGGTCACCAGCCGCAGCCCGGAAGACCTGCCGGCTTTTAACAAAAAAGTAATTGAAGAGATTCAGGAAGGCGTACATGCGCATGCGTGATTGTATTAAATGTAATAGAAAAGCCCTGAGGGTCAACTAAACGAAAAATGACTCCATCAGGTGCCAGAATAAAACGAGGGTGTATCCAGCTACGATACACCTTCGTTATTCTTATCCCTGATGAGCCAACTCCTTTATTCAATCAAGTCTGGCCTGCTATATATATAGCTACTATATCCGCTATTCCGCAGAAACCAGTGTAAGTATCCGTTGCTTCCAATCATCGTACCCGCATACAATATCCTCAAACCGCGGCACAAATTCCCTGTCAGGAATTACCCCTCTGTTGCCATCTCTGCCTTTGGTAGCAAACTCCTGAAACACCAGAGAGGTGTGCGCAGTAATACCCGAATAAGGCAGGGTAAGATTCAAGCCCAGCACCGCTCCACCGCCGGTAAACGAACCCGAAGTTTCCTGTCCGATAATAAAGGCCCGGTTATTAGACTGTGCTACAGCCGCAAACGTAGAAGCAGCAGAAGCGGTAACGCCGTTTACCAGCAGAAACACTTTTCCATGATACCCATTAGCCTGCGGCTGCATTAACTCCAGTTCTTTGGCCAGCTCGCTTATTTTTGCATAGCTTCTACCATTCTTCAGCGGCTCAATAAACGCATACTTATTGGTAATTACTTCTTTGGGAGCATCACTGGCAGCGAGTACAGAATCGTGATCGGTAATTAAGTACTCTGCATTCATAAACCGGGTGGGGGTATCAATCAGATAACTCATTACATAGGCCGCCAGTTCCTCTTCACCGCCGTCGTTGTTCATAAGATTGATGATCAGCGTATCTGTCTGCTGCTTACGTATAGCTGCAAACAAGGAGTCTATATCTTTTTTAAACACCTTTTTATCTGCGCCAAAAGTACGCACGGTAAGCAGTGCAGTATGTGTTTCAGGAAACTCCACACGCCACTGATGCTTAGCCAACTCCCTGCCTTTAGCATCGGCATTCAGCACTATTTTATTAACCGGGTTTTTCATAGCCAGCTGGTTAATGCGCTCCAGAGACAGGTCTTTACTAAACTGTTTGCGGATAAGTGCGCCGGTACGTGTTTTTACCACTATCTCATAACTATCCGGCCGCTCTATAAAAAAGTTGTACAGTAAACCGAACGCCATGGAAGACATGGCGTAATCTTTTGATACCGTCATAAACCCGTCAGAAGGCATGTACTTATGCAGCGCCCGTCGTATGCTGTCTACCGGTTTGCCATTAATACTTACCATTTCATCACCCGGCCGTATAGTAGTATCTGCCGTGCCGTTGATTATTATAAAAGGCTTATCCCCCGCCAGAAATAGCTGAAAGGGTAGAAAGTGCAACGTCTTAGCTACATTAAACCAGTCTTTTCCCATGTTACAATAAGTATGTTCGCAGCCTACCGTAGCAATCAGAAAAGCAATCTTCTTATAAAATCCGGTAAAGGGCAATGTTTGTTCCAGGGTGTTTTCCAGGCTGTCCATTATTCCCTGCATCCTTTCTTTTGGGTGGCGGGCATACAAGCCGGGGTGAGTGTTTTCCAGCCGGGTACGCAGGTAGCGGAAATCACTTTTCATTCCCTCAGGCGTAAGCACTCTGTCCAGCTGCACCTTCTGCGCATTTATTGCTGTGCAAATAGAAAACAGAAATAAGACGATTAGTAAATAAGTCCGTTGCATCTTTTTATTTTCAAAACTGGCGGATTTTACGGCAACAGCCCCGCAAAGCAGTAATCAAATCCGGATTTGAGCAGTGTTGAAGGCCGCTCAGGCAGTTGGTTGAGCGCTTTTTTTATACGCCGCCGGCGTTACCCCGGTTATCTGTTTAAAAATACGCTGAAAGGTGGCCTGCGAACTGAAACCACAGGAGGCTGCTAACCCGGCGAGGGTAAGCTCTGTTGCCTCTGGTTGCAACACCCGCTTTTTAAATTCCTCTACACGGTACTCGTTAATAAACTGGCTGAACCCACTGTTGAGGTACTGGTTCAATGTAGCAGAAATCAGTTTAGCAGGCAAACCGGTTGCCGCAGCCAGCGCAGCCAGATCCAGCTCAGGGTTTAAAAACAGCCGGTCTTTTTCCATACAATGCTGTAAGGTTTGGGCAGTTTGCGCCAGCAATTCCGGTACATAGGCCGGCTCTGTACCTTTTTCTTTTACCTGAGTGGTAGTAATCAGTATCTGTTTGTACCCGGTTATACCTATCCAGTAAATAAGCGTGGCCATAGGCAGGTATACCGGAAACCAATCCAGTTTCTGACGCAGCGGTAAGTTGGTGGCAGGAATAAGATAAGGTATCAGGTATATCAGCCAGATGACTACGAATATCTGTAAGGCTATAATGAAGCGGGATACCCAATGTGTAGTTGGGGCAGCAGACTTTCCCGCCTGACAGCTACGAAGATATTTGCCCGATAAGTACACATAATACGCCAGTGATAACCAGCGGGGTAAATCAGCATAGCGGTTATAGATGTCCGTAAAATGAACCAGTGCATCCCGGTCAGAAAATACAGTACCACGCAGCAGACCCGCAATAAAAAGCAGTTCCACCAGTTTAGGAAATACATCTATCAGTACCGGTACAAAATGTAGCCTGTCTTTTTTACTGATAATATAAGCGGGCTCTGTTACAGCCCGCACGTACAGGTAAATGAGCGGCCCCATAGCCATTACCAGTACCCAGGGAATAAGCGCATGAATAAGATCAGACACCAAAGCATTCCTGAAAAACTGTGCATAGTGTCCAAACAAATGAACACCCGGCAGGGCTATCACCCACACTATTATTGCCAGCAACCGGTTGGCAGTACGGTGCGGTTTTGCCGTATACAGCAAACTGCCGGTAATAGCGCCCTGTATGCTACCGGCCAGAATTAATACGTATAGAAAAGTATTCAGGTTCAATGGGCAATGTTCATTTGCCCCTAAGTTACATATTACGTCTGTACTGCCCTCCTACTTCATATAATGCGTTTGTTATCTCACCCAGGCTGCAATACTTCACCGTTTCCATCAGTTCGTTAAACAGGTTACCGTTTTGTATGGCTATCTGCTGTAAACGTTCCAGTGCCTGTGCGGAAGTGCTGTTATTCCGTTCGCGGAAAGCAGCCAGATGCTGTATCTGCTGCTCCTTCTCTTCCGGTGTACTGCGTATTACTTCTGAAGGAATGACGGTAGGGCTGCCTTTTTTATTAAGAAAGGTATTCACCCCGATTACCGGCAGCTCACCGCTGTGTTTCTGGCTTTCGTATTCCAGGCTCTCTTCCTGTATCTTGTTACGCTGATACATACGCTCCATCGCACCCAGTACGCCGCCGCGTTCTGTAAGCCGGTCAAACTCAGCCAGTACCGCTTCTTCCACCAGATTGGTCAGCTCTTCTATTACAAAAGAGCCTTGTATAAAATTCTCGGTACGGGTGCTGCCCAGTTCGCGGTTAATAATCAGTTGTATAGCCATGGCGCGGCGCACACTTTCTTCGGTAGGCGTGGTAATAGCCTCGTCGTAAGCGTTTGTGTGCAGGCTGTTACAGTTATCGTAAATGGCGTACAGTGCCTGTAAGGTGGTACGTATATCGTTAAAGTCTATCTCCTGTGCATGCAGGCTGCGGCCACTGGTTTGTATATGATACTTCAGCTTTTGCGAGCGTTCATTGGCGTTGTACTTTTCTTTCATGGCCTTGGCCCAGATGCGTCTGGCCACACGACCAATTACGCAGTACTCTGCATCCATACCATTGCTGAAAAAGAAGCTGAGGTTGGGTGCAAAGTCATCTATGTTCATACCCCTGTTAAGGTAATACTCCACATAAGTAAAACCATTAGCCAGCGTAAAGGCCAGTTGGGTAATGGGGTTGGCTCCGGCTTCTGCAATATGATAGCCACTTACCGATACGCTGTAAAAGTTGCGTACCTTCTGCTGTATAAAATACTCCTGCACATCCCCCATCAGCTTCAGCGCAAACTCCGTACTGAAAATGCAGGTGTTCTGTGCCTGATCTTCTTTCAATATATCTGCCTGCACCGTACCGCGTACCTGTTCCAGTGCTTCTGCTTTCAGGCGGGCATACACTTCTGCCGGCAACACCTCATCGCCAGACAACCCCAGTAAACGCAGGCCCAGACCGGTATTTCCCTCGGGCAATGCTCCCTCATAGGCAGGTTGACGATCTGTACCATACTTTTGGGATTTTACTTTTTCTGCATGGCCCCACAGGTCGTTAGTAGTAATGTATTTTTCACAAACCTGATCTATAGCCGCATTCATAAAAAACGCCAGCAGTATGGGGGCAGGACCATTGATAGTCATGCTCACAGAGGTTTTAGGATCACAGAGATCAAAGCCACTGTACAACTTTTTGGCATCATCTACCGTAGCAATATTTACACCGCTGTTGCCTATTTTACCGTAAATATCCGGGCGGGGGGCAGGGTCTTCTCCGTATAAGGTAACACTGTCAAAAGCAGTAGATAACCGTTTGGCAGGTTGCCCATGCGATACATAGTGGAAGCGGCGGTTGGTACGCTCCGGTGTGCCTTCGCCGGCAAACATGCGCGTAGGATCTTCACCCGTTCTTTTCAGTTCAAACGTACCGGCGGTATAAGGAAATTCACCCGGCACGTTTTCCTGTAACTGCCATTGCAGAATATCCCCCCAGTCGCGGTACTTTGGCAGTACCAGTTTAGGCAGCCGTGTACCACTTAAGGTAGTACTGGTTAATGGCTGGCGTATTACCTTATCCCTTACCTGATATTCAAAATAATCACTGTTGTATTTCTGAACCAGTTGCTCCCAGTTGCGTATCAGTTCCAGGCTGCGGGGTTGCAAACGGCTTTCCGTCTGCTGTATCAGCGCTTCGGTTTCACGCGCCGCCATACCTACGGCGGGCATCATATCCAGACTGCCTTTCAGTTGATATAAACGCGAAGCCAGTGCTCCTTCTTCTTTTGCACGTCTGTCGTAGCTGCGGCAGGTGTCAGCCACCTCACTTAAATAACGCACACGGCGTGGAGGTATTACAGTTTCTATGGAATCTGTATTGCCTGTAGATGCAGCAGTAACATAGGCCCCCAGATTTACATGCAGCTTATCCTGCACCTGATGCAGTAATAACTGAAACAACTGGTTCACCCCTTCATCGTTAAACTGGTTGGCAATAGTACCCAATACAGGAAGTTCGTCTTCCTTCGCTGTCCACAGACCATGATTGCGCTTAAACTGCCGGCGCACATCAGACAACGCATCCCGCGCACCTGCTTTGTCAAACTTGTTAATGGCAATTACATCTGCATAGTCCAGCATGTTTATCTTCTCCAGCTGAGAGGGCGCTCCGTACTCCGGCGTCATTACATACAGGCTGATATCGCAAAAGTCCAGTATAGAAGCATCGCTCTGGCCCGTACCCGCACTTTCCAGAATAATAAAGTGAAAGCCTGCCTGTTTGCAAACATCAATGGCCTGCTGCACATAGGCGCTCAGGGCCTTATCTGTATCCCGGGTAGCGAGTGAACGCATATAGCAACGTTCGGAGCCGATACTGTTCATACGGATACGGTCGCCCAGCAAGGCACCTCCCGATTTCTTTTTAGAGGGGTCTACCGATATCACTGCAATGGTTTTATCCAAAAACGCATGCAGAAAGCGGCGTACAATTTCATCCGTTACGGTAGACTTACCAGCCCCGCCTGTACCGGTAATGCCCAGCACGGGTATACGGCCTGTAACAGGCTCTGCCGGTTGCAGCTGAAAAGGTATTTCCGGTAACGCATTCTCTGCAATAGTAATAGACCGGGCTATTTTACGTATATCCCGCTTCTGCCCCAGCGGTAGTTTGCCATTCCACGAAAGGCCGGATTGCCAGAAAGCAGTCTGCAGCAGATCCGCTGCTTCCGTAGCTGCCACACTGCATTGGGTTATTACATCTTCAATCATACCCTCCAGGCCCATGGAGCGGCCATCGTCGGGGCTGTAAATACGTGTGATGCCGTATTCGTGCAATTCCTTTATCTCATCGGGCAGAATAGTGCCACCGCCGCCACCAAATATTTTAATATGATCGCAGCCGTTCTGCCGCAGCAGGTCTTTCATGTATTTAAAAAACTCTACATGCCCCCCCTGGTAGCTGGTAATGGCTATACCCTGTACATCTTCTTCTATAGCAGCCTTCACTATTTCATGCACACTGCGGTTATGGCCCAGGTGTATAATTTCAGCGCCTTTACTCTGCATAATGCGCCGCATAATGTTAATAGCAGCGTCGTGACCATCAAAAAGACTGGCGGCAGTAACAATTCTAACCTTATTCAACACGGGAAGCGACATAGGCAAATTCTTTAAACTAACAATCGTTAGGGCAAATATATGTTTTATGCCGTGTATCTTAGCGGCTAAATCTTTTCCATGGCTTTTGACATACACGTGTCCGGCAACGGCGCCGACCAGGCAATTGTGTTACAGGACACCACATCAGGCACTTATGCAGAAGTATACTGCGTAGGCGCATTGTTAAACAAATTCGCCCTACCCTTTCAAGGCAACCCTTTTAATGTTGTAGAAGGTTTTTCTTCACCTGCCGAAGCACTGGCAGACATTACCAACGGCTTTAAAAGCGCTAAACTGAGTCCATTTACCTGCCGCATGAATAAAGGTGAATACACCTTTCAGGAGCAGTCATATAAAATAGAGAAGTTTTACCTGCCGCCGCACGCCATACATGGCATTATTTACGATGCAGTGTATACCGTTACAGATACCCGGGCGAATGATAATGAAGCTTCAGTTACCCTGCAATACCAATACACCGGTACAGATAAAGGCTTTCCTTTTCCGTACCAGGTAACCGTAAAATGGCAGTTACAGGCTGGCAATAAACTTACCGTAGCCACTACCCTGCAACACCAGAACGAGCAGGCTATTCCCCTGGCCGATGGCTGGCACCCCTACTTTACACTGGATGTACCGGTAGATGCCTGTAGCTTATACTTTACCAGCGATACCCAGCTGGAGTTTGATGAAACACTGATACCCACCGGCAAACGCCTGGCAGACAACCGTTTTGCCAATATACCCGCATCGCTGGATGGCGTATTTCTGGACAACTGTTTTGAAATAGATAAACACACAGCCAAACCGGTATGTGTTTACAGCAGTAAAAACCTGAAGCTGACTATTGCACCGGATGCTTCTTACCCTTATTTCCAGATTTATACGCCGCCGCACCGCCAGAGCATTGCTATAGAAAACCTGAGCGCGCCGCCGGATGCTTTCAACAATAAGATAGCCCTGCATTACGCAGAAAAAAACACGCCTTACCAATATACCACCACTTATATTATTGAAACCGTTTAATTCCATGAACAACCAGGTACAGCAAGCAAAAGAACTTTTTGAACAGAAGTTTGGTACTACGCCTAAGGTGTTTTTTTCACCCGGCCGTATCAACCTCATTGGCGAGCACGTAGATTATAACAATGGCTTTGTAATGCCTGCCGCAATTGACAAAGGCGTGGTGTTTGCCATTGCCCCCAATAATACTACCCGTTTACGTGTACACAGTATAGACATGAAGGAAGACCTGGAACTGGAACTGGATCAGGTAGCTCCTAAAGAAGGCTGGGCTAACTACATTTTAGGTGTGGTAGATCAGTTTCAGAAGCGCGGCCTGCCTATTAAAGGCTTTGACGTAGCTTTTGGCGGTAACCTGCCCGCAGGTGCCGGTTTATCTTCTTCTGCTGCGGTAGAGTGCGGACTGGCTTCCGGTTTAAATACCATTTTCAATGCCGGCCTCAGCCGTGTGGATATAGCACTGCTTTCTCAGAAGGCAGAACATACCTTCCCCGGTGTTAAATGCGGTATCATGGATCAGTTTGCCAACATGATGGGTGAAAAAGACCATGTGTTACTGCTGGATTGCGATACCATGGAGTACAAAGCGTTACCACTGCAATTGCAGGGCCACGTTATTATGCTCATCAACACCAAAGTGCACCATTCCCTGGCCAGCGGTGAATACAACGTTCGCCGTCAGCAATGCGAAACCGGCCTGGCAATACTGAAAGAAATTTATCCTGGCACCACTACCTTCCGCGATCTTACACCAGAGCAGGTACAGCAGGCAGAAGGCAAGCTGGATAAAGACGTATACCGTCGTTGTCTGTTTGTAACACAGGAAATACAGCGCACACAAAAAGCAGCTGTTTTACTGCAGGATCATAAACTGAAGGAGTTTGGTCAGCTGATGTTTGCCACCCACGAAGGTTTAAGCAAACTGTATGATGTAAGCTGCCCTGAACTGGACTTTCTGGTAGAGCAGGCTAAAGAACATCCGGCTATTGTTGGTTCGCGTTTAATGGGCGGCGGCTTTGGCGGCTGTACTATTAACATTGTGGAAGAAGCACAGGCCAGCGGTATTGCAGCTAAAATAAGCGAAGCTTACAAAGCGAAGTTTAATGTAGACGCAGAAGTATACATTATGCAAACCGGTAACGGTACTTACGAGATAGCGTAACCTTACTTTCCAATAACATAAATAAAGCCTGGCCCCGGTAAGGAGTCAGGCTTTATTTATTACAGACATTACAATTACAGGCTTACAGTAGCCGTAACACCAATTTCTACATTCACGTTCTTAGGTAATGTTTTCACCGCCACGGTAGCACGTGCAGGATAATCGCCGGTAAAGTAACTGCCATACACCTGGTTTACCTGTGGAAAATAACTCATGTCGCTCAGGAAAATATCCGTCTTCACCACGTGCTCAAACGTAACCTTTGCTTCGGTTAAAACCGCTTCCAGGTTCTTCATTACACGGTGTGTTTCTTCTTCAATAGTACCCGAAATCACTTCATTGGTTTCCGGATCAATGGCCACCTGGCCGCTTACGAATAAAATATCGCCCGCTTTTACTGCCTGGCTGTAAGGCCCTATGGGTGCAGGCGCCTTGGTGGTATGAATAATCTGTTTGGGCATAGAATATTTTTATACAGCAATATGCTTCATTCCGGCCAACCAGCCAAACAAAGCTCATAGCAGTAATTACCCCTATTTTTGTTGAAATTGTTTGCTATATGACTATTGCCGTTCACCTGAGTGAGAAGCAGCAGCAGGAATGGATGCGGAAACAAACCGTACCAGTGGCCCGTATTATCTGGTTAAACGGCCTTACCGATCCGGGTATGCAGGAAGCAGATGTATTGATTGATCTGCAGTTTACCCCTGCTACCGATTATACGCAATATTCCCTGCCCGCCATTGTACTGGTAAATGCAGTTGCCCAAACCTGCAGCCAGCTGCCTGCCGGTTTTATACGCATAAACGCCTGGCCCGGCTTTTTAGAGCGCCCTGTTACCGAACTGGCTGCTGCCACCCCGGAAAGCCGAACCAATGGCGCCATGGCAATGCAGGTGCTGGGATGGAGATACAGCTTTGCGCCTGACGTACCTGGCTTTATTACCGCTACCGTTATTGCCATGATTATCAATGAAGCATGGTTTGCCCTGGAAGAAGGAGTAAGCACGCAGGCCGCCATTAACACAGCCATGAAGCTGGGCACCAACTACCCCTACGGGCCATTTGAATGGTGCAACAGCATTGGTGCGGCGGAGGTTTTGACACTGTTACGGGTATTATCTGCCACTGACAGCAGGTATAAACCCGCTAATTTATTGGTAAAAAACGCAGAACAAGCCTGAAAACGGCCTTATATCCACGAAATAACCTAAAGGAATGAAATGAACAGGATTGTACATATATACACATATTACTACCCTTATATTTGCAATCTGCTAAAGGATACATGAGAACTATGGGGCTTATTTTGAAAATTGACACTGCAACAGAAATTGCCTGTGTATGCCTTTCCCGGAACGGCATACTCCTGGATCAACTGGCCAATACAGAACAGAAAAGCCATGCTTCTTTTGTTCAGCCGGCTATTGCACAATTAATGCAACAGACCGGCTATCAGTTGGAACAGCTGGATGCAATAGCCGTAACTGCCGGACCAGGTAGTTATACCGGCCTGCGTGTAGGCTTATCCTCTGCCAAAGGGTTGTGCTTTGCTTTGCAGAAACCACTGATAATGCTGAACACACTGGAAGTAATGGCAGCTGCGCAGGTTACCGTTACACCACCGGAAAACAACGTACTGCTTTGCCCTATGATAGATGCACGCCGTATGGAAGTTTTTACAGCATTGTATAACAAGGATTTGCATGAATTAATGCCACCTATGGCGCTGATTCTTGACGAACATAGCTTTGCAGATACACTTGCAGCTAATACAATGGTATTCTTTGGAAGCGGCAGTAGCAAATGGCAGCAGTTGATACAGCACCCGAATGCTCAGTTTTCAACAGTACAACATCAGGCAGAAGGCATGACGGCCCTGGCATGGAAAGCCTTTCAGGATAAGCGCTTTGCAAACCTGGCTTATAGCGAACCGTTATACGTAAAAGAGTTTTTTACGCCTGTAAAGCCAACCTTAAAAGGAGTTTAAAACTTTCTTTTAGCTAAATAAAAACAGTTACGTAACAATTTTATTATAATATCTTTACAAAGAGAACTTTTATTTCATCAAACCCATTCGCATACCCAATGAGTACCCTGCAACACAGTGTTAGCGAACAAAAGGGAGGAGTAAAAATTGATTACATCCACCTGAAAAAAGCTGCTCTTATATTAAGAGCGCTGAATCACAAACTGCGCCAGCAAATGGTGAAGCTGCTGGATGAGCATAAGAAGATGACCGTTACGGAGATTTATGTAAAGCTCCGTCTGGAACAATCTGTTGCTTCACAGCACCTTGCTATTTTGAGAAGAGCTGGTATAGTAGCCACTCAACGAGATGGCAAATTCATTTACTACGGAGTAAACTACAACAGAATCCAGGAAGTAAGTGAGTTTGTAGAACAGCTTGTCGGCTAAGCTTATTAAAAGTCCGATATCCTTCTTTTTTGCTTGCTTTCCCCACACCTCACCCCTTTCACCCACAACCAGGTATTATAACTGAATAGCACTGTACACGCAAGTTGTATCTTTGCGAAAAGATCAGTTATGTACATTGAACAATTATATACCGGCTGCTTAAGCGAAGCAGCTTATTATATAGAGAGCGAAGGAGAGGCTGCTGTTATTGATCCCCTGAGAGATACCAGTTCATACCTGGAGTTAGCAACCAGACGAAACGCAAGCATTAAATATATCTTTGAAACACACTTTCACGCAGACTTTGTGAGTGGTCATATCGACCTCTCACAAAGCACCGGTGCTCCTATCATATACGGCCCCAATGCCAAAGCAAACTTTGCTATACAGGTGGCGCAGGATGGTCAGCTATTTACCTTAGGTAAACTACAGATTCAGGTATTACATACCCCCGGCCACACACCCGAAAGCGCCTGCTTTTTGCTGAAAGACGAAACCGGAAAAGACCATGCGGTATTTACAGGAGATACTTTGTTTGTAGGAGATGTAGGCAGACCCGATCTGGCTCAGAATGGCGAAGACCTTACCACCGAAACGCTGGCCGGTATGCTGTATGATAGCCTGCAACAAAAAATAGTTCCCCTGGCAGATGATGTAATTGTTTATCCTGCACATGGCCCCGGCAGCAGCTGCGGTAAAAATCTGGGTCCGGACACCTATAGTACGGTAGGTGATGAAAAGCAGGGCAACTATGCTTTACAGGCCGGCAATAAAGATGAGTTTATCAAAGCCGTAACAACAGGCTTAACACCTCCTCCGCAATACTTTGCCATCAATGCCCGCATTAACAAAGAAGGCTACGAACAACTGGAACAAATGCTGGAACAGGCATTAACACCTTTGTCTGTTGAGGACTTTGCCAGCAAAGCAGCCGGCGACAACACGATGATACTGGATACCCGCCCCGGTGCTGAGTTTACCGAAAGCTTTATACCCGACTCCATTTTCATTGGCCTGGAAGGCCGCTTTGCAGAATGGGCAGGCAACCTGCTTCCATTCGATAAATCTCTGCTGCTGGTAACACCTGCCGGTAAAGAAAGAGAAACGGTAGTACGCCTGGCACGGGTAGGCTTCTCTAAGTTTGAAGGCTACCTCAACGGCGGCATGGAAGCCTGGAAAAAAGCAGGCAAGCCCCTGGATATGGTTATTAACGTAGAAGCCGATGAGTTGGCCATGGATCTTCCCTTTGATGATCGCCTGATAGTACTGGATGTACGCAAAGAAGCCGAGTTTGCTGACGGCCATGTAAAAGATGCGGTAAACACGCCCTTATCTAACCTTACCGACCCCGGCAGCATGAGCCCCATTCAGGATGAAGACAACCTGTACATTCATTGCGCCAGTGGCTATAGAAGCATAATAGCAGCTTCCCTACTGAAAAGACAAGGCATTCACAACCTGCGCAACGTACTCGGCGGCTGGAAGGCAATTAAAGAAGAACCCAAAATTCCAACAGAAAAGAATACAGCAGCATTGAATTAATAATAATATCGCTTAAACAGTAAAAAGCCCGCAGCTATCAAACAGCTGCGGGCTTTATTATTTCAACAGATTCTTATTACAATATTGTATTCTGCAACAGACTACTCTTCTCCGGATGATCGGTGTTGTAATGTAACCCTCTGCTTTCTTTTCTAAACTGTGCACCTTTTACTATCAGGTAGCCTACGGTAATCAGGTTACGTAATTCACAAAGCTGTGGAGATACTTTTGTGGTTTCGTATAGCTGCTCTGTTTCTTCGTATAGCAGGTCCATTCTTTTCATAGCACGCTGCAAACGCACATCGTTACGAACAATCCCCACATAGTCGCTCATTACCTGCTGCAACTCTTTCAGACTTTGGGTAATCAGGATCATCTCACGCGGGTCTGTGGTGCCGCTGGCATTCCAGTCAGGAATATCTGCTTCCGGTTTCACATCCGGCAGGCCCCCATTATACTCCAGCTGTTCTACTATATGCAGATAAGCACGGTGTCCGTATACCATGGCTTCCAGCAAACTGTTACTGGCTAAGCGGTTGGCACCATGCAGGCCGGTACTGGCACATTCGCCGCAGGCATATAGGTGGCGGATAGAGGTACGTGCCCATTCGTCAGTTTTAATGCCGCCACAGCTGTAGTGTGCAGCGGGTGCAACTGGTATCATATGCAGCATTACATCAATACCCAGCGATAAACATTTTTCATAAATATTAGGGAAGTGATGCACAAACTTCTCCTGCCCCATATGGCGGCAGTCGAGGTATACATGCTCGGTACCCGTACGCTTCATTTCACTGTCTATAGCGCGGGCAACTATATCACGTGGGGCCAGGTCTTTACGTTCATCATAACGCTCCATAAAGGCTTCGCCATCCTTGTTGCGTAAAATACCGCCATCGCCTCTTACCGCTTCTGTTATCAGAAAAGAGGGAGATACACCCGGCTCGTATAAGGCAGTAGGATGGAACTGAATAAACTCCATGTTCTCAATCCGCCCTTTGGCGCGGTATACCATGGCCACACCATCCCCCGTGGCAATACGCGGGTTGGTAGTAGTACGGTATGCCTGTCCGCAGCCGCCGGTAGCCAGCAGCGTAGTATTGGCTACAATTTTTTCAATCTGCTGATTGCGCTGGTTTAACACATACACGCCATAACAGGTAATATCCAGGGTAGATTTGGTTACGAGGTAGCCCAGATGGTGCTGCGTAATAAGATCTACTACAAAACAATGATTAATCACTTCTATATTGGGCGTGTTTGTCGCCTTTTCCAGCAGGGCGCGTTCAATTTCCTTACCCGTCACATCTTTATGGTGCAGAATGCGGTGCTCGCTATGCCCGCCTTCCCGGCCCAGCTCATAATCGCCAGCCGCATCTTTATCAAACCGGGTTCCGTACTCTATTATTTCACGGATACGCTCCGGGCCCTCTTTCACCACTATTTCCACTGCCTGTAGATTGCACAGGCCGTCACCGGCAATTAATGTATCCTCAATATGTTTGTCAAAGCTGTCTTTGTCTTCATCCCACACACCAGCTACCCCACCCTGTGCATATTTGGTATTGGTTTCATCAGCCTGTGTTTTGGTAATAACCACCACCTTCTTCTCCGGATAACGCTCTGAAATCTTCAGCGCATAGGTAAGGCCCGCAATGCCCGAGCCGATTACCAGAAAATCTGTTTGCATAACGCAAGTTACTTGTTATACAATCAAGTTTTACTTATTTTGTACCTCAACCTTAAAGTATGAAACATAGCTTATTGGTTCTGTTTTCAGCCACCCTTATCGGTATTGGCTGTAGCGGGCACAAAGAAATACAGCCTCTCAGCTATACAGGTATCTTCAACAAAGATTCTGTTAAAGAATATCTTGCAATAGCTCCCTCTGCCTTTGCGGATAGCAGCAAAAAACTGTTTCTGAAAGCAGTTGATCTCTTGAAAAACAAGAAGAAAGCGGAAGCCAGCGTACCACTGTTTATTCAGAGTTTAGAACTTTATCCTACTGCCAGCGGCTATTACGAACTGGGCAATGCACTGATGGCAAACGAAAATGCTTACAACGATGCAGACTTTGCCTTCAAAGCCTATTCCATGGCAGAGTTGATGGATTATAAACCCTGGAGCCATGTGCTGTTTCAAAAAGCATGTGCCGCCTCTGTGTCTGAAGATTCCAGAAGTAGTGATTTTCTCACTTACGCTATTATGAACGGCTTTGTACACAGAGATAAGGTGCTTACCAATAAATTTCTGTTGAAATACCATTCCCAGGAAGAACTGAACAGCATTTATGTTAAAGCCATGGCAGGTAATGGTGATGCAGACGTGGTATTATGGGAAGGATATAGCAAACAATTCGGCCAGGCTGCATTTCCATTTGCTATAGATTCCGGCACCTTCGCTTCTATTGGTGAAACTGTTAGTATCAGTTATGACTTTGAAAAGTTCATTCCTGAAATGAGGGATTATAAATTTAGCCGGGATGTAGGTAAAGACTTCTTTTACTTTACCCGGGTAAACGATAATAAGGTATACAAAACCGTGATCTATGGCGCTCAGTTATTTGAAGCAGAAGACGCCTCTCCTGTATCTTATACATTGGCCAGCTTTACCCCCACAGGAAGATTGATTGATAAAAAAGTAATTGCCGGTCAACTTACTCTGGACTCAGCTTTCAGAGAGTGTAGCTTTGCAAGTAACAATGAATTTGAGGTAAAAGAGTACCAGAACGTTTATGAGAAGGACACAGAGAAAGAAGGCTATGCCAATAATCCAATTGTAAAACGCGACTTGCTGAATACTTATAAATATTCCATAGATAGTACCGGCCGGTTTATAAAGCTATAGATCTGTTTCCGGATGAACAATATAGGAGGGCTTTAACAACTTTTTGTTAAAGCCCTTTTTTATTAACCATTCTGCTATCAGTAAATTGGGTACCCAGCTTATCCATGCAATAAGAATGTATACATTACGAGGTGCCATGTGGATATTCAGCAGATCAAACAACCAGGCATATGTTCGTAGCCCGATAGCAGATAAAGTAAGTGCGTAGCTGCGCAGCATCCAGTTGGCATGTTTTTCAAACAACTGCTTTTTTACCAGCAGCAGCGCCTGCAAAGTAGTTATAAACCAGGTAACACTTAGTAACACAAAACTGATGCGGGCAAGCAAACCACCATTGGCCCGCAATGCCAGTAAAAAACCTGAGGGGGCCGACAGCACTAATACTGCCACTATATACAGCCAACCTGCCCTCCGGTGCCATAAAGGCCGCTGATGTAAAAAGAAACGACTGAACTGTGTAAACCCGGCCAGCAATACCAGTACACTGGTAAATACATGCACATAAAATCCAATACGCCACCAGGTAATATGATATACCCGCTGTTTGGTAATAAGAAAGTCTACATTTTTGCGCAACGCTGTATAAGGCAGAGATAAATCTGCCATCAGATACACCGCCAATAGCAGGCCTGCTATCCAAAGCCATTTGCCCAGGCGTGTAAGCCTGCGGCTAATCGTATCCTTCACCGTAATCGAATGTCATTACTTTACCTTCTCCTGTAAGCAATGTGATATCATAATCGTTCTCTTCATCGTGCTTTACAGTAATGGTGAATACAGAAGTACGGGAGGGAAATACATCATTTGTTTCCCAGTAGCAGGTTACTGTTTTACGATCAGGAGAATATTTATAGCTACCCTTTACCATTAACTGCTGCGCCGCCTCTGTACTGTCATTTACCATGTACGTATATTCACAGGCGCCGTCTTCACGCAGCAATAACGCTGTGCCTGTGGTATCTACATAGTAAGCAACTTCGCTTCCACCTTCCTGTCTCGCCAGCGAAAAAGAAGCAGCCTTTATTTCCTTACCATTCAGGGGCTTCCATTTCCCTTCCAGTTGATGGGTAGTAGTATCCAGCCACATATCAAAAACGCCGTCGTACATATTAGTGCCAGGCTCCCGCATTACCAGATGCAGGCGGCCATCTTCTAACATTATACTACCACTCATATTACGGCGCAGGCCTTTGTGAATATTATAACCGCACACTCTTTTACCGGCAATGTACTCCAGGGCAACAGAGATAGGAGCACCTTTAAAATCGCCACGGTAAAAAGTAGTCAGCGAATCTGCATTTACAGGCAACTCATACAGCAACAGCGAATCGCGTTTGATTACGTTTTTATAAGCAGTCTTGTTGGATTTACAGGCCATACCAAAGCCGGACACCATGGCCAGAAAGCATACAGCCAGATATTTCATAGTTAAGGGTTTAAGTATTTTAGTTACGGCTACTGAGCTGCATCTACCCAGGCGCCGTTTTCTTTTAACAGGTTGATGAGTTCATCTACTGCTACCTCACTATCCACATTCCGCTTTACCACATCTTTGTTTTTATACAGGGTAATTTTACCCGGCCCACTGCCTACATACCCAAAATCAGCATCGGCCATTTCACCAGGGCCGTTTACTATGCAACCCATAATGGCAATCTTAACGCCTTTCAGGTGATTGGTTACCGCACGTATTTTAGCAGTAGTTTCCTGCAGATCAAACAGCGTACGGCCGCAGGACGGGCAGGAAATATATTCCGTTTTAGAGATACGTGTACGGGTGGCCTGTAGTATAGAAAAAGAAGTGGAATTCAAAAAACGGTGGTTATTATCAACCGCTATATAGTTACGGCCACTCACACGTGCATTCTGCATTTTGGCAGGGTCGTTCATCAGCCACAAACCATCCCCCATACCATCCAGCAACAACGCACCGGTATCAGTGGAAAAAGCAATCAGTTGCTCATCGGCTGTAACGCCATGACTTTCAGAACAGATGATTACCGGGGTTTGAATGTCGTTTTTCATCAGTCCTACAATTGCACACCGTACATCGGCCATCGTAAATTTACTGGTGCTGAAAAAGCAGAACACCGCTGTAGGGTCATTGGCCGCTTTTTCAAATATCTGCTTTTCAACAGTCTTATCTATCGCATGCGTGTCAATACCAATAAAGTTGAGTACCGGCGACTGGTTAACAGTATCCAGATACTCCACCCCCTGGAATAATGGAAAGTATTTGCTGGTATCTATTCCCTCTTTCTGCCAGGTGCTGCAGTCGCAGATCACCTTAAGCGTACCGGGTAAAGCAAAATCCAACGCTTTACCAGCTGTATAAATATAGTCCGCAGCACCATCGCTGATATTCCATTTGTCGCTCGGCTCGTCATAGGTATAACCTATTGCCTGCAGGTCTTGCGGCGTAATAGCTTGCTTCTGCATAAAATCAGCTACAACCACCGGCACCTGTTTGCCCCCTATGTTAGATACGCCACGGGTAACGCGTCTGCGGTATTCAAAAGGAGAATAAGGTAAAGCAGAAGCACCTTTGTCATCAACAAAAGTATCCGCAGCATGGCTATCGCTACTGCCAAATTTTAAAGCACCGTGCAGCAGGGGCTTTTTCTCACGGGCATGGTATCTTTTCACCAGGTCTTTACACACCGGAATTTCAAACTCCGGGTCTTCGGTTAAACTTACACGTATAGTATCGCCAATGCCATCTTCCAGCAGGGTACCTATACCAATGGCCGATTTAATACGGCCATCTTCTCCATCGCCGGCTTCGGTAACTCCCAGGTGCAAAGGATAAATCTCCTGAAACTCGTTTTGCATCTGCTGCACCAGTAAACGGTATGCCTGTACCATTACCTGCGGATTACTGCTCTTCATGCTAAGCACTATATTATGATACTGCTCATCACGGGCAATACGCAAAAACTCCATAGCACTTTCCACCATCCCCATAGGCGAATCACCATAACGGCTCATTATACGGTCGCTAAGACTACCGTGGTTGGTACCAATACGCATAGCAGTGCCATACTCCTTGCATATTTTCACCAGGGGCGTAAAACGGTCCCTGATACGTTCAATTTCCTCCAGATACTCCGCGTCGGTATAATCAATCAGTTCAAATTTTTTCTTATCCACGTAGTTGCCCGGGTTAACCCTTACTTTTTCTATAATACGGGCAGCTACTTCAGCAGCATTAGGGGTAAAATGGATATCGGCCACAATAGGGGTAAAATATCCCCTTTTGTTCAACTCATTTTTAATATTCAGCAGATTTTCCGCCTCTTTTTTACTCGGAGCAGTAATTCTAACCAGTTCAGCCCCTGCTTCTATGCAACGTATGGTTTGCTCTACCGTGCCTATGGTATCCATAGTATCTGTAGTAGTCATAGTTTGTACGCGAACGGGGTGGAGATTCCCCAGCAACAAATCGCCTACTTTCACTTCTCTCGTCTTTAACCGGCTATACTGGGTCAATGAATTACAATACAACTGCATAAATATGTTTCTGTGACAAAAATACTTGAAAGTCAAAAGCAAAAATGGAAAAGTCAAAATAGACACCAGACTGCCATTTTAAGCCAATCAACGACTATAAACATTAAAATTTGCTTGAAATGTCAGTTTTTTTAAACGTCCCTAATCAACTGGCAAGGTTATTGAACTCTTATTCATGTTTTTTAAGGGTTTAGGGTTGAAAATATTGCCTGGGTTTCTACCCGGGCTTTTTTATGTCTTTCCCCAGCTGTATCTGGCCTGATTTTGCCTTTATTCTCTTTGAAGCCTATTACCTATGAAAAAAGTGAAAATATTTGCCGCAGATGCGTACGACCGCTTACAACAGGTTGTTAATGAATGGTTACGCGAAAACAAGGACATTAATGTGCTTACCAGTAACCTGGAAACAGTGCAGAAAACTGCTACCGAGTACTTATTCTATATATTATATACAGCAATAGACCAGGAGGAAAAAGGAAAGCTGCAAACTTTGGCCGTGGTAGACCAGTCTGCAGCTTCTGTGGAAACCAACAAGGTGGTAGAGGTAATTACCAACCCGGAGGTGACTATCAAAAATTAATTACCAGTCTTTCTGGTTCTGTTTGTTGGAAGGTTTCTTCTGTAACTGCTTCTGCAGTTCTTTTTCACTGTCGCGCAGTTTACCCAGCATCTCTTCCGCATCTTTCTCGTTCATTTTGTTCTTCTGCTGCTCCTGCGATTTGGGAGATGGCGGAGGTTCATTTTGCTGCTGCGGCCTGTTGTTGTGCTCGTTCTGCTCGTTCTCACGCTGCTCGTTCAGGGCTTTCTGCAGGTTCTCACGGGCTTTATTGTCATTGGGCGCCAGACGCAGCGACTGCTTAAAAGCACCAATAGCTTCCGGCAATTTATGGTCTTTTGCCAATGCAACCCCCTGATTATATAATACACCCGCCTGAAAACGGGCATTATTCATGGTATCACCGGCAGGAAGCTTTGCTTTTGCCACCTCTTCGTACAACACAGCCGCGTCACCAGATTTTTTCATTTTATCCAGTGCGTTGCCCAGGTTGTATTTGGCTTTAATATTACCCGGGTCTTTGGCCAATGCCCTGCGGTATAACAGTTCTGCCTCTTTTACCTTACCGGCTTTGTACATTTCATTCCCACTCTTGATAATTGCATCAGTTGACTGTGCAACCGCAGATTGCACCGCCAGGGTGGAACATGCTAATAATATGGATATTGCCAGTTTCAACGTTATCGCTTTTTAACTTCAGGAATAAATATTTCAGCTATCAGTAACAGTACCAATAATATGATAAAAAACGGAAAAAGAGAAGCGTACTGACGGGCACCGCCTTTATCAGACATAGGTCTTTTATCTATGCTCGCCAGCATTTTAGCTACATCATTGGCGGTAGAAGTGGAGTGATCCAGGTGTGTATACTCCCCACCGGTTTGGGTGGCGATATTCTTTAACTCTTTCTCGTTCAAACGGGTAAGAATCATTTTACCAGCTGCATCCAGTTTGTATTCTGTAGAGCCTGGTTCTTTAATAGGCGAACCTTCCGGCGAACCTACGCCAATAGTGAAAACAGTAATACCATTTTCCTTCAGCTGGCGCACCATTTCCGATGCTTTGGGGTCGTGGTCTTCCCCATCAGAAATCAGCACAACCGCCTTGAATTTTTTAAACCCGTTATCCAGCGATTTGTCGCATAGCTGCAACGCATCGCCAATTACAGTACCCTGAACCGGCACTGCGTTAGGGGTAGCGTTAGATACAAACAGCTTAGCCGCAGTAATATCATCGGTAAGCGGCATTTGCAGGTAAGCCTGTCCGGCAAACAGCACCAGCCCTATCCGGTTATTGGTCATCTGGTCCAGCAGCGTTTGCGTAAACTGACGTGCTTTTTCCAAACGGCTGGGCTTGGCATCTTCACATAGCATGCTCTTACTTACGTCCAGCGCTATCATTACATCAATACCGGCTTTCTTTTCATCACTGGAAAAAAACGGGGTTCTGAAGTTTACCAGCGCCAGAATACCCATGGTAAGGGCAATCATCAGCAGCACAAATTTGGCTACATACTGGCGGGGACCATATTCACGGGTGAGTAAATTGATCAGTTTGGCATCACCAAGTTTGGCCTTCACCTTCTTTTTCCAGCGAAGAACCGCAACAAATATGATTACCAGGGGAATTAGGATTGCGAGTCCCAGAAAGAACTCGATACGCTCAAATGAAATCATATGCAGACGAAGTTACTTTTTACCTTCGAAAAAGCCCATTTGTTTCAGGATACTTTTTAGGATCTGCTCACGCACCGCCTTCATATCCGTATCTTTTGTACCCTCCACATTCAGGGCAAAGAAATAAGGGTGTTTGTTTTCTTCAATCCAGCCTACCAGCCAGCCGATAGATTTACCCTTTTCATCCATACCCCAGCCGCTTTTGTATGCAAGTATGTAATTGGCATTTCTTTCGCGCACCATCAGCTCTTTTACCACGTTCTGTGTGGTTTTTTTACGGAAAGGCAGCTGATCAAAGTATAATTTCTTAACCAGCCCTAACTCTTCATCCGGTGTTACTTTTACCGAGTTGTCCAGCCAGAAGGTATCCAGGTTGGCAGCGGTAATCTTAGCTTTTGTGTAGCGGCTGCCGTAACCCAGGCTATCCAGCCAGCGCTGCATGGTATCTACCCCAATGCGGCGGGCCACCTCGCGGAAATAAGGCACTGCTGATACTTTAAAAGCTTCCTCCATAGTCAGGTCTTTGTTCCACTCGTGCAACGTATCGCCATTAGCCAGGGTATGCACCTGCTTATCCCAGGGAATTACCATTTTGCTGCTGCTGATAGCGCCTTTTTCCAGCCCTATTAATGCGTTTACTATTTTAAAAGTTGAGGCAGGCAGGTAGGTAGAGTCTTTAAATCTGGACAGGTTGTATACAAAAAACTGCCCCTGACCATTGTCGTACAGGCCAAAAGTGCCGGTAACATGGTTACTGTCGAAATACTTTTCAAAACTGTTCTCTACGGTAACATTATTGGGGGTACAGGAATAGCCCATTGCCAGAACTCCTGCCACTGCCAGCCAAACGAATTGCTTCATACGATCCTATTATGGCCGCAAAAGTAACCTGAAGCAAGCCAAAAGTCAAAAGTAGTTCATCCCCTACCCCTCTCCGCAGCTTTTGCTGTCATCCACTTGTGACAAGAGAAGGTAAAAGGGAGGATAACCCAGTGATAACCCAGTAATGACCCAGTGATAATCCAGTCTATAGGCAACTGGGTTATCTCCGGCTTATCTCTGGTGTAACTATGGGTTATCCTGTCCGAAAGACAGGATATAGATAAGGCCGCCCATGAGGGAAACAGGTCTGTCAGGTAGGGAAATACACAGGTTAGCATGGCTTCTTCCACAGAAAAGTCATATAAAAAGCCACCTCTTTAGCTGAGGTGGCCTTTTAAAGTGGTTTACCCTATCAGGATATCCCCTATTTGAGTACGCCTAATTCTTTTCCTACCCTGGTAAAGGCCGAAATAGCCTTATCCAGGTGCTGCTGCTCATGCCCGGCACTCAGCTGTACGCGAATGCGCGCCTGCCCTTTTGCCACCACCGGGAAGAAGAAGCCGATTACATAAATACCTTCTTCCAGCAGTTTAGCTGCAAAATTCTGGGCTACTACCGCGTCGTACAGCATTATTGGTACAATCGGGTGCTCTCCGGGTTTAATGTCAAAACCGGCGGCAGTCATTTTCTCCCGGAAGTATTTGGTATTAAACTCCAGTTTATCGCGCAGCTCGGTGGTTTCTGTTAACATATCCAATACCGCAATAGAAGCGCCCACAATGCTGGGGGCCACAGTGTTGGAAAACAGATAAGGGCGTGAACGCTGGCGCAGCATTTCAATAACCTCTTTACGCCCGCTGGTAAAACCACCGGATGCGCCACCCAATGCTTTACCCAGGGTACCGGTAATTATATCAATACGGCCCATTACACCGCGGTGCTCGTGCGTACCACGGCCGGTTTTACCCAGGAAACCGGAGGAATGACATTCGTCAATCATTACAATAGCATCGTACTTATCGGCCAGATCGCAGATTTTGTCTAATTGGGCAATAGTACCATCCATGCTGAAAGAACCATCGGTAACAATTATACGGCTGCGCAGGCTGGCAGTTTCCTGCAGTTTGGCTTCCAGATCGGCCATATCGTTGTGCTTATAGCGGTAGCGCTGTGCTTTACACAAACGAACGCCATCTATAATAGAAGCGTGGTTCAGCTCATCACTGATAATAGCGTCCTGCTCGTTAAACAGGGGCTCAAACACACCGCCATTGGCATCAAAGGCTGCTGCATACAGAATGGTATCTTCCGTACCCAGAAACTGTGCAATCTTCTGCTCCAGTTCTTTGTGTATATCCTGTGTACCACAGATAAACCGTACGCTGCTCATGCCGTAACCGTGCGAGTCGATGGCTTTGTGCGCTGCTTCAATTACTTTAGGATGGGAAGAAAGCCCCAGATAGTTGTTAGCACAGAAATTAAGTACGGTTTTACCGTTTACTACAATTTCAGCCCCTTGTTCGCTGGTAATAATGCGCTCTTTTTTCATCAGACCTGCTGCATCAATTTCTTTCAGCTCCTGTTGTAACCGGTTTATTAAGTTTTCGTTCATAGTGTTCTGTTATTTTAAAGCGCAGCAAAGGTAGGGGAAAGGTATATAGTCAATTCCCACCATTTTTCCCGTGATTTTTCACACTTTCCCGTTAAGGCTTTGCAAAAAGTCGGTAAAATGGAAAATAATTCCCCCCGGAGTAACATTTTCAATCTACCTTCGTTGTACCCGAAAACACTTGATATGCAAACCAGACATTTACTTCAGTCACTCTTCGTTGTAGCCATATGTGCCGCTGCCTTAGCAGGCTCATACCACTATAGCAAAGTGTTACATAAAAGATACCTGGCAACAGACGTGAAGGATGATAATTCCACACGCACGCAGCAGGGTACCCCCGCACAGGCTGAGGAAAAGGCCGAAACGGTAGGACACATCTTCTGGGAATCAGTCACCCGGCTGATTGTTTCCGCTAAAAAATAACTTCCCCCGAAATTCGGGGGATTTTTTTTTGACTTTGCTGTAACTTATTCTTTTGTTGCCCGTAACACATACAGAAAAGCAGGAAACTAAAGCGAACCACATTTACTGTTTATGACAGAAAGAGAGTATAATGATTGTGTAAACCTATATGCCGACAACGTGTTCCGGTTTATTATAAAAAATATCCGGCACGAGGAAGACGCGAGGGACATTGTACAAACCGCATTTGAAAAAATGTGGCGCAACCGCGATACTGTTGAAACAGAAAAAAGCAAGTCGTATTTGTTTACTATTGCTTACAACCAGATGATTGATCATCTTCGCAAAACCAAACGCGTATCGTTAAAGGAGGATTTTTCTACAGACGGGCGTACGCAGGAGCAGCCTGCCCCCCAGATGAGACAAACCCTTCAGACAGCCCTGAACCGGCTGAACGAAACACAACGCAGCCTGGTAATGCTGAAGGATTATGAGGGGTATAGCTATGAAGAGATAGGGCAGATAACCGGGCTGAACGAAAGTCAGGTAAAAGTATATCTGCACCGTGCCAGAGTGTCGCTGAAAAATTATTTGGTAAGTCCTGAAAACGTAATGTAGCATGTTGATTAACCGCCATAATTATGAAGAGTATTTTCTGATGTATGTTGACAATGAGCTCAACATGCACCAGCGGATAGAGGTGGAACTCTTTGTAGAACAGCATCCTGATCTGGCGGGGGAGCTCACTGCCCTACAGGAAGCTGTGTTATTGCCGGAGCCTGATATTACTTTCCAGCACAAAAACAGCCTGTTTAAACAGGAAAAGGAAGGCCTTACAAAGGAGAACTGTGAAGCGCAGTTTTTGCTATACATAGATAATGAGCTTACAGAAGAAGCCCGCCGTAAAGTAGAGGCATTTGTACAGCAGCATCCTGAGCAGCAGACACAGTTGACGCAATTGCAGCAGGCGGTATTAACGCCTGAACCGGTTGTGTTTGCCAACAAGAAAATACTTTACCGGAAAGAGAAAGAGAGAAGGGTAATTACACTGGCGTGGAGCCGGCTGGCAATAGCTGCTGCACTGCTGGGCGTAACAGCCACTGCAGGCTGGTGGTTTATGCGCAATGATGCGCCCGGCCATAATCCGGTAGCGGTAGTTGCAGATACTCCGGCGCAAGGCAGTAACCGTCCTGGCCAGGTACCCGGTAACCAAACCCATACAGGCAGCGCCACAATCACAGAGCAACTGGCAAAAGCACAGCAACAGGCAAACAAACCTTCCACACCATCCAATGGTGCGGACAACCATACCGCCACAACGGATAAAACAACAGTGCCTGTTACAGGAGAAAATTATATTGCTGCTGCGCCTGCACACAACCATACAGCCGTAAAAAACAATACGGCTACAATACCCGCCAATGCCAATACTGCACGGCCGGTTAGTACAGACCTGTCTACATTACAAGCAGGCAATGAAACTGCTATTGCTTACCAGCCGCCCACACAGGTAACTGTTACAGCAGACATTGCAGCAGTTAAAACCGATATACCACCTGCTGCCACTACAAAGCCAACAGCAGCACGGTTAACCATTATAAATGAGCCCAATAAAACAATCGCCTATAAAGAGCTGGATACCAGCGAAGACGACCAGAGCCTGTACGTAGGCTCGCTGGAACTGAACCGCAATAAAGTAAAAGGCATTCTCAGAAAAGCAGGCCGCATGCTTGGGGCCAAAGCGAAAGCTGTAACAGAAGAAAATCTTTAATACTCAATCAAAACGAACCACCATGAAAAGGTTATTTGTGATGATAGCAGTGGCTACCCTTACTGCATTATCCACCTATGCTCAAACTGACAGCACGCAGGCGAATGCGCCGGACACCATCCGTGTTGGCGGCTTTATTATCGTAAAAAAGAACAAAGAAAGTTCTGCCAAAGAAGATAACAACTCCAGGAACTTTAATATCACCTTCAGAAAGCGTTATAAAACACGCAACAGCAACGTAACTACCAACTGGCTGATACTGGACCTGGGCTTTGCCAACTGGCGCGACAAGACTGATTACAACGGCCCTGCCTTTACCAACCAAACGGCTAACAGCGGCTTTATCCGTAATATTCCTTACGGCAGCCAGGCGTCTAACCCGGTTACTGAAAACAGCTTCAACCTCAACACCGGTAAATCATCCAACGTTAACATCTGGTTCTTTATGCAGAAAAGAAACATTGTGAAGCATGTACTGAATCTGAAGTATGGTTTAGGACTGGAGATGTATAACTACCGCTTTGAAACCAATGTAAGCTTCAGAAACTCGCCTGCACCGTTTGTATTTAACGATTCTATCAGCTTCTCTAAAAACAAGCTGTATGCAGGATATCTTACCATTCCGTTTATGCTGAATATTAATCCGTTTCCTAACTCACGCAAAGGCTTTAACCTGAGTGCGGGTGTTAGCGCAGGTTATCTGATAGCCAGCCGCAACAAACAGATCAGTGATGAGCGCGGCAAGCAAAAAATACGCGGCAACCTGAACATGGAACCCTGGCGCCTGGCTGCTGTGGGTGAAGTTGGATTAGGCCCTGTACGTGTATATGGATCATACAGCCTGAACACCCTGATGAAAGAAAGCAAAACAGGATTAAAACAATACCCATATGTAGTGGGCTTACGCTTAAGCAGTTTCTAACTTTTTTATATTTCTCATGTGCATTATGTCGCCCCGGCTTACCGGGGCGTTTTTTATGAAAAAAAATCCCCGTTTTATAATGAAAGGAACCATTTTTGCGTTTACTTAGAAAATAAAAAACGCAGTGATTATGAAGTACTGCTTATGTGTACTCACGCTAAGCCTAATTTTTTTCAGCAGCACATCTTTTCATCGCCGGGTAGTTTCAGGAACCGGTGGCTACTACATCATCATTGACAAAAGCGATTACGAGCTTCAGGTATACGATCGTGAAGGCTGGCTGGTAAGCTATCCCGTGGTATTTGGGAATAAAGACCAGGGCGATAAATTGTATCAGGGCGACCGCCGCACACCGGAAGGCAATTTTACCATTGCCAGCAAACGGGTGCATGAAAAGTGGGATCGTATGATGCTGCTGGATTATCCCACCCCTGTTGACGTAGAAAACTTTAATAAAAGAAAGCAACAGGGCTTAATACCCGCAGGCGCTACATTGGGTGGTGGCATAGGCATACACGGCACCTGGCCGCATGAAGATTATGCTATTGACCGCTACCTGAACTGGACGCAGGGTTGCATAAGCATGAAAAATACAGACGTGGAAGACATGTACCGCTTTATTCCCGTTGGCACAAGGGTTACCATCAGAAAATAATAAGAACTTACATAAAAGAGGGGAGCGTCTTTACCAGATGCTCCCCTCTTTTATTTCAGCAGGCGAGCTTTCGTCCCCCTGCGTTTTACTATTATATCAGCCCTTAGTTAATCACTTCTGCGCGGAAGTAGGGTTGTAACGCTTTCGGAATAAGAATACCTTCTTCCGTTTGATTGTTTTCCAGCAGAGAAGCCAGTATACGGGGTAAAGCCAACGCACTACCGTTAAGGGTGTGTGCCAGCTGGGTTTTACCGCTGCTGTCTTTATAACGGCATTTCAGGCGGTTGGCCTGATAGGTTTCAAAGTTACTTACACTGCTTACCTCCAGCCAACGGCCCTGGGCAGCACTGAATACTTCAAAATCATAGGTAAGGGCAGAGGTAAAACTCATATCTCCCCCACACAAACGCAGAATGCGGTAAGGCAGTTCCAGCAGTTGCAGCAGCTTTTCTACGTGTACCACCATTTCCTCCAGTGTTTCGTAGCTCTTTTCTTTGGCTACTACCTGTACAATCTCCACTTTTTCAAACTGGTGCAGGCGGTTTAACCCCCTTACATCTTTACCGTAACTACCGGCTTCGCGGCGGAAACAGGGGGAGTAAGCTGTCATTTTCACCGGCAGTTCTTCCTCCTTAATAATTACATCGCGGTACAGGTTGGTCAGCGGCACCTCAGAAGTGGGTATCAGGTACAGATTGTCTTCATTTACAAAATACATCTGCCCTTCTTTATCAGGCAGCTGTCCGGTACCGTAGGCAGAATCTTCATTCACCACAAACGGCGGAATATGCTCTACGTAGCCAGCTTCGGTATTGTAATCCAGGAAAAACTGTATCAGCGCGCGCTGTAAACGGGCGCCTTTACCTACATACACAGGAAAGCCGCTGCCCGTAATTTTATTCCCCAACTCAAAATCAATCAGGTTATACTTTTTAGTAATATCCCAGTGTGGTGTGGCACCTGCAAACAGCGCAGGAATGGTTCCTGCTTCTTTTACAATCTCGTTTTCCTCAGGCGTTTTGCCTTTGGGTACAATGGCAGCCGGCAGGTTGGGTAACTGAATCAGCGTGTCATGCAGTTCTTTTTCTACTGCTGTCATTTTCTCTTCCAGCGGTTTCAGTTGCGGGTTCAGTTGGGCCACTTCGGCTTTTAACGCCTCGGCTTCTTCTTTCTTCCCCTGCCCCATCAGTTTACCAATATCTTTTGAAGCGCTGTTTACGCGGGCTTTTAACGAATCAAATTCAGCCTGCAGTTTCTTGCGCGAATCATCCAGTTCAACAATAGTATCCACCAGTTCCGGCTGCTTAAAATACTTCGCTGCCAGGCGTTCCTTTACTTCCTCTCTGTTTTCCCGTAAAACGGTCACTTGTAACATAACTTAGATAGGTTTGGACAAAGATAATGGCAGACTCACTTAAATTCGCATTATGAACATGGTTACAGACGATTTACAACAGCGGTGGTGGACTTTAGAGGCAAAGCTGGTGGAACGGTTTGGTAAAAAGCCTGACATGGACGCTATTCTGTTTTTAATTGGTATTCAGGAAACGGGCTTTGTATCGGCAGAGGTTACCAAAGAACAAAAGCAGGATCTGATGCATGTGGCCATATGCACCATTCTGAAACCGGGTGGCTATTATGCCCATGAGGGTACGGATGAGGATGGCTGGCCACACTTCAGGCAGCTAAAGGCATTGCCCGATATGAACCTGATTGAGCAGGAAAACTTTTTAAAAGATCATATTCTGTTTTATTTTGAGCAGCAGGATTTTTGATTCTCCCGCTTTTTTCCAATATTTATTTAATATTTGCAGCAAATAAAATAGGTGACACAATGAACTTTCCAGCTGAATTAAAGTACACGAAAGACCACGAATGGATTAAACTGGTTGACGGTAACACTGCTATTGTAGGCATTACCGAATTTGCCCAGGGTGAGTTAGGCGACATTGTGTATGTTGACATTACCACTATTGGCAAGAATGTTGAGGCAAACGAGGTGTTCGGTACGGTAGAAGCAGTAAAAACTGTCAGCGATCTGTTTCTGCCTGTAACGGCTACCATTCTGGAAGTAAATCCTATACTGGAAAAGCAACCTGAACTGGTAAACAGCGATCCATACGGCGAAGGATGGATGGTTAAAATCACAGTTTCAAATCCAGCAGATCTTGACGGGTTATTAACGGCAGATGCATATAGCCAGCTTGTGGGCTAATATACAAGCGAGTACCCAACTAGAAACCATTATGCCGGAATTTAAAAAGCTTTCGGAAGCCGACCTGGTGTGGCAACTAAGACAACGATACCAGTCGGCTTTCGTTTATTTGTACGATCACTATGCAGGCGCCCTGTTATCAGTGGTATCTGCCATAGTGATAGACAAGGACCTTGCTAACGATGTGCTACAGGAGGTGTTTATCAAAATATGGAAGCAGGCAGAAAGTTATGATGAATCTAAAGGCCGCCTGTTTACCTGGATGGCCAATGTAGCACGTAACGCTGCCATTGATACTACCCGGAGTAAAAACTTTAAGAATTCGCAGAAAAACCGCGAACTAACAGAAACCGTATATACTTCTGAGGAGATTAGCATTCAGATTCCTGTTGAAAGAATAGGCATACGCAAACTGGTGTATCAGTTAAATGATGCGCAGAAGGTTTTGGTGGAGTTATCTTATTTTCAGGGATACACCCAGGATGAAATTGCGAAAATGCTGAACATTCCGTTAGGAACCGTTAAAACCCGCCTCAGGGCAGCCTTGATTCAGTTAAAACAATTGGCCAACACGCAGTGAACATACAGGAATACATACAAAGTGGCGTAATAGAAAGCTATGTGCTGGGTTTGGCTTCGGAAGAAGAAGCGGCCGAACTGCTGCATCTGGCCCGGTTACACCCTGCCGTAAAACAGGCCCTCACCCATGCCGAACTGGCCTTTGAGCAACAGGCACTGGCAACGGCCGAAACACCAGCAGCGGGTTTACAGCAACAGCTGCTGCAACAACTTCAGCACAGTTTTGAACCAGCACCAGGCACAGCTATAAAAGCACCTGACGCAACTTCCTCTTCCTTACATACCCTACCTGCTGCCGGCAGCAACAACCGCTGGAAGTATCTGGCAGCGGCCTCTGTAATTCTACTGGTAGTAAGCGCCTGCCTTAACTTTTACTTTTATAGTGGCTATCAGCAAGCCAACAAAAAATATGAAAGCCTGCTGGAGGAACAAAACACGCTTACGGCTTCTATAAACGTATATAAAGCCAGACTGGAAGAAAGCACTACTCTTACACGTGTATTGGACGATACTGCCATAACAGTAGTAAAAATGCCCGGTGTGCCCGGAAAAGAAACCACTCATGCCACTGTGTACTGGAACAGTCAGTCTAAAGACGTGTATCTTTCCGCAAGCCAGTTACCTGCGGTACCTGCCGGCAAACAATACCAGTTATGGGCTATTGTAAACGGCAAGCCGGTAGATGCTGGTGTTATCAATAGCTGCGAAGCTGGCATCTGCAAGATGAAAAATATCCCCTCTGCGGAAGCTTTTGCTATTACATTGGAACAAACAGGCGGAAGCCCTGTTCCTACCCTTACAGCCTTGTATGTAATGGGCAAAGTATAAACGATATCACAACATTACAATAACAAATATGTAAGCGGGTTTTAACGGCCCGCTTTTATATTTGTTACAAATCAGCAATTAACGTGAAAAAAACATCCTGGCTGCACATCCCTGCCCTCATTTTTCTGGTATTAAGTATTTATTTGTTGACCATTCCGGGGAAGGATTTACCCGAAGTTGGCTTATTTGATGCGATTCCTCTGTTTGATAAATGGGTACACATGGGAATGTTTGGCATACTGGTGTTTCTGTTTGCTATGGCTTTTCAAAAAAAAATACAAACAAAACCTTCTATACTGCCGCTTATTGCCTTATTGGCGCTGGCCTACGGCATTGCCATGGAATACGTACAAAAATATTGTGTAGCTAACCGCTCGTTTGATATTACCGATATACTGGCAGACGGTGCAGGATGTGCAATAGGCTGGTGGCTGGCTAAAGTTGTATTAAAACGGAAACATTCCGTAAAACAGCAGATTATATAAAAAAATTGGCCCCTGTTGAAACAGGGGCCGCAACCAAAACTAACTGCTTATGAGAAAATTGACTACTTGCTTATTTATGTATAGAGTAAATCAAATGGGATGCCAGTTTTTTTCAGATATCTGAAAAGAGCTCAAAAAAATTCCATCTCCTCTTTTCTCCCCTTCAATTACAACACAAATTTCTGCTCTGCTTTACTAATAAAATGTTAACCGGAAATAAGGGAATGTTAACGATTATGCCATTACCGAAGCATTCTGAAAATCATATTGTTGCAACAGTTTAATCTGTTTGCTTCCGGCAAGCCCCTGTAATTGGGCAAGATGATTATCGTGATGCAGATCGGTAGCGCAATAATCATATAAACGCTCCTGTAACAACCAGTTACAAACGGCCTGGGTTTGTTTACCATAATGGCCGGTAAGCGCCAGCAGGTTCATCTGTAACATTACACCCATTCTTTTCAGCGTACGGTACATTTCCTTACGGTCGTGATAATATCCATAACGCTCCGGATGCGCCAGTACCGGTTTATAGCCAGCAGTTTGTATACGGAAAAAGATATCCTGCACACGAAACGGCTCTGCGTAAAACGATAATTCCACTAATACTTCGTTATCTCTGATTACCAGTAATGGCTCATTCTGTAACAATTGGAGAAAAAAATCATCAATATAATATTCTGCGGCAGCGCGTACACTAACATCAATACCCTTCTTTTCCAACGCCTTGTTTAACTGGCTTAAACCCCATGAAATGGTTTCGCGTGTATTCTGATAATATCCCCACTTAATATGGGGAGTGGTAATAATATTTCTGAAACCCAGCTTTTGCAGTTGCTCAATATAACGGATAGAATCCTCCATGGATTTGGAACCATCGTCAATTCCCGGAATAAGATGAGAATGAATATCCGTTCCCAGAAAGGAGAATGCCTGTTCACGCACTATGTCAATAGCGTGATCGGAGTTCTTGCTTTTAAATATATTGAATAACATGGTGGCAGGTTAATTAGTTCTTTGGGGGGTTATAAAAATGAATCTGACAAACCTTCAGCAAATTAACTTTAATCTCCCGGTATTAAACCCCCTAATTAAGGGGTCGGCAGTCAATAGTTGAATTGTGCGCAGGTAACCAGTAACTTATAAATGGTATGGATACGTTAAATCCGCGTAACAACAGCAAAACGCCCGCCATTACTGCCAATACAGGGGTAATTTTTTTAAAAGCATTGCGGAGAGAAAGACTGGCCGTTAAGCCAAAGAAGGCCAATGCAGCCATAAGGGGAACCGTACCCAGGCCATAGCAAACCATAAAAAGAACACCGCCGGCAAAAGAACCGGCTGTAAAAGCAGCTGTTAAAGCAATCCAAACAAGTCCACACGGCAGCAACCCATTAGCCATACCGGTAACAAACAAAGTGCTAAGCGCTCTGCGTTGCAGATTACGCCCTATAACACCATATACAGCACTATAAAACCTGGAAACGCCCGGTATACGAACGGCAAAGCCATGCATGCGCTGTAATACTACCACAGCCAGAATAACTGTCCCTGCTATTATAGCCAGCCAATGCTGCCATTGTGGTACAAACAACTGCCTGCCTGTAAACGCGGCTATAACACCCAGCATAGAATAAGAAGCAATACGGCCACCATTGTAAAGTAATACACCTGCAATTTTACGACCGCCCCGCAGCGTTTGCACAGGCAGCGCAAGCACCAGCGGACCACACATGCCTACACAATGCAGACTGCTCATGCATCCCAGTATAAAACCCGGTATGGCTACGCTCCACCACATATTAATTCACCAGTAATTCTTTTTCAACGTAATAAACAGTCTCCCCCGCTTTCCAATCCAGCTTCAGTTGATAAGGGCCGGCCATCAGCAATTTCTTGCTTATCACCTGCTGCCCGTCTTCATTCAGCTCCAGTGCAATACGCGTATCAGCTGCTGCATCGCTTTTGCGGTAAAACCAGGCTTCGCCTTTTACAGGCATTCCTTTCAGCGCCTGCGGCATGGTAATAGTTAAGGTAGTGGTATTCTGTTCTACTGCCGGCGCGCCCAGGCGCGCGGCGTTGGCTATGCCATCTATACGCTGCTGGTACCGCAGCTCCTGCTTGTAGTAATCCGCGCTTACCAAATCAAAACGTGTATGCATGGCTTTGTACACCAGCGTACCCATCAGTAAAGCAAACAGACCAAACACAATCATTAATTTTCTACCCCAGCTCATAACTTTTGTTTTAATTATGGAACATATACAGGCCCCGCAAACGTGGTAACAGCGGAGGCTATTTTTTTATCACCTTCATAAAATCCGAAATGCACATCTGTTTTACGGCTTTTGATGGCAGCACGCGGCAGCACTACGAAAAAGGTACCACTCCCCTGCCCTTCAGCAGCTGCTGTTACCTGCTGTTTACCCACCACCTGTATTACACCAGCCGCATCTTCCAGCTTTATAGTAACAGGTATTTCCTTTAATGTTTTATTCACCATTTTCAGTGAGTACAAATTAGAAATACTGTCTGTACCACGCTCCTGAAATAAAATACCCGGCGTACGTATAACAGTAGCATCAATATCTTTACGGGTATACAACAACACACCCAGCACACCTAGCACCAGCACGCACAACACACTGTACAGCTTCATGCGGCCGGTATACTTTAACGGTTTGTTTTCTGCAATAGCATTTTCAGAGGCATACCGTATAAGGCCATGTGGTTTTAATATTTTATCCATTACCGCATCACAGGCATCTATACAGGCAGTACAGCCCACACACTCCATCTGGTTGCCGTTGCGGATATCTATACCCGTAGGGCAAACACGCACGCACTGAAAGCAATCAATACAATCGCCTTTCTTAACCTCTTCCTGTTTTTTAAAGTTGCCTCTTGGTTCACCGCGCCGGTAATCGTACGCTACAGACATAGTATTTTTATCAATCAGTACGCCCTGTAAACGGCCATACGGGCAGATAGCCGTACACACCTGCTCTCTGAAAAAAGCATATACACCATAGAACACGCCGGTAAACAACAGAATGGCAGAGAATCCTCCTATATGATCGGATAACGGCTCTGTAATAATTTTCTGCAACTTGCGTACGCCTATTACATAAGCGAGAAACCAGTTGGCAATAATGAACGATAACGCAAAAAAGCTTACATGCTTCAGTATTACCTTACGTGCTTTTTTACCACTGAACGGCGCCTGTTTCAGCATCTTCTGTTCTGCCGCAGTACCCATAATCAGATACTCCACTTTACGGAACAGCATTTCCATAAAAATGGTTTGCGGACACATCCAACCGCAGAACAGCCGGCCAAAGGCTGCGGTAAAAAGGATGATAAAAAATATAAAACAGATCATTACCATTCCGAAGATGAAGAAGTCCTGCGGCCAGAAAACCCTGCCAAACAGAATAAAACGGGCCTCCGGAATATTAAACAGAAATAATGGCCTGCCCTTTATAGAAATAAAAGGCAGGCTGAAAAAAAGCAGGAAATAAACGTAACTGAGCCAGGTGCGATAACGATAAAAAGCGCCCTTCGGTTGTAGTGCAAAAATCCATTGCCGCTTCCCCTTACCGTCGGCAGTAGCAATACGATCTCTGAAATCTTCCTGTGCCTTCGCCTTTCCACGTATACCTGCTCCTGTACTCATGCTACACTATTTTAAAGTAACCGCTGCGCTGTCTGCCAGCGCTTTCGATGTATTGGTTGAATCCGAACCGCCCTCTTTAAACAAATCGCCCTGCGGCTCTTTGGGCGTAGCCGGATGGGTTCCCTGTAAGCTTTTTACATAACTGGCCAATTGTGCAATCTGAACAGGAGAATAATCATCCTTCCAGCTTTTCATTCCTTTTTCCGGCCAGCCGTATTTAATGGTTTTAAATACCGACTTAATATCACCTCCATGCAGCCAGTAATCATCTGCCAGGTTAGGACCAACCCCACCACCGCCATCTGTACCATGACAGGCCGCACATACCGAAGTGAATATTTTTTTACCCGCCTCCAGCGAAGCACCATCGTTCAACAGCTTTACTGTATTCTCATCTACGTTATTGGCGGCTTTGGCCAGGAAGGCCGCTTTTTGCTCATCGGCCCTTTCCATAGCAATGGTATATTCTTCAATACTTAATGGTGCTGTATGCGATACGTGATAACGCCACATATAAATTACACCCGCAATAATGGTGATGTAAAAGCCATACAACCACCAGGAAGGAAGCCGGTTATCCAGCTCACGAATGCCATCATAATCATGATCCAGCTGCAGCGCTTCTTCTTCATGCGCACTGCGGAAGTTGTTCATTTTATGCCACCAGATTTTCCATACCGGATCTTTCTCCGGCTGCTCTTCTGCCGCCGCAGCTGCCACCGCTACTATCTGGCGGCCCAGCAATACTTTCAGGTTAAAAAGCAATACCATTATCACTATCAGCTCTAAACCAATAACTGATATTAACGTGTAAAAAGACATGGCTGATAAACCCGCAATGCGTTCGGGGCCCTGCGCTACACTCAGCGCTGCCGCCCCATCTTCCTGTGCATATAAAGCACCACCGGCAAGGCATAACACCAACACCATCAGCATTTTTCCGGCAGCAGACACTGCCTGCTGCTGTTCTTCTTTATGGCGCTGCACAAACACCTGTGCTGCACTTAATACCACGTACGCCAAACCACCTATAGCAATCAGCAAACCCACTATTATCATAACCAGCGTAATAGCCATAGGGTTATTCATCTCATTTTCCAGTGGTGGGCCGGCAGCAAAAACCGCTGCCGGACTTATCAGTAAAGCTGCCGCCAACAGGCACACTTTATATTTTGATAAAGAAATCATGATAACAGGTTTATTGGTCCAGAGGAATACGGTTAATCCGGTCAATCAGTTTTTTATCAGCCCGGAAAGCCCAGAGGGTCATCACCAGAAAAAAACTGAAAAAGATGAAGAAGGAGGCCAGTGCAAATACATCCACACCGGTTATTTTCTCCAGATAATGTATAAATTTCATGATACAATCTTTTATTGTTGGGCAGTTTCCTGCGTTTCAGTTGCCGGTTTAATATCTGTACCCAAACGTTGCAGATAAGCTATCAGCGCTATGATCTCCGCATTGCTGCTGGTGATAATTTTATCCTTTTTCAAACGCTGTGTAATCGCTTCTGCCTGTACACGCAGATCGGCATTGGCCTGTTGATCATATCCTGCTGCATAAGGCACACCCAGCTTTTGCATAGCCCTTATTTTAGCAGGCGTAGAAGCAGTATCAATAGCATCATCCAGCAACCAGGGATAGTTAGGCATAATGGAACCGGGCGACATAATACGTGGGTCCATCATGTGGTTGTAGTGCCAGCTATCGGGATATTTGTTTCCCAAACGGGCCAGATCGGGACCGGTACGTTTGCTACCCCACTGAAAAGGGTGATCGTATACAAACTCCCCGGCTTTGCTGTACTCACCGTAACGTGCCACTTCATCACGAAACGGCCGTATCATTTGAGAGTGGCAGGTGTAACAACCTTCGCGGATATAAATATCACGGCCCTGTAATTCCAGCGCTGTATAAGGTTGTACAGAAGCAATGGTAGGAATGTTGTTTTTAACCAGGAAAGTAGGCACCATTTCCAGCACGCCACCTATAGCTACTGCAATAAGGCTGAACACCAGCAGTTGTATAGGTCTTCTTTCAATCCAGCGGTGCCAGTGTTCCTTACCATGTACTTCAATCACTTTAGGCAACGGTGCAGCTTCTGCCGGTTCATCTGCTACCAGTTTACCTGCTTTTACAGTTTTAAAAAGGTTGTAACACATTACCAGTGTACCGGCCAGAAATAACAGGCCACCCAGGCTACGGGTAATGTACATAGGCAGAATATGGGTTACGGTTTCCAGAAACTGAAATTTCAGCTGACCTTCTTCTGTAAAAGACTTCCACATCATGCTCTGCGTAAAACCAGCCCAGTACAACGGCACCGCATATAATATAATACCCAGTGTACCAACCCAGAAATGCGTGTTAGCCAGTTTACGGGAGTATAAAGGGGTGTTGAAAATGCGTGGTATTAACCAGTACAGCACACCAAAAGTGAGAAAGCCATTCCAACCCAGCGCACCAACGTGTACGTGCGCAATGGTCCAATCAGTAAAGTGTGATATAGCGTTTACATTCTTCAGACTCAGCAGCGGGCCTTCAAAAGTGGCCATACCATAACAGGTAATAGCTACTACCAGAAACTTCAGCACGGGCTCTTCCCGTACCTTATCCCATGCGCCACGAAGCGTAAACAGTCCGTTAAGCATACCACCCCAGCTGGGCGCAATGAGCATTACACTGAATACCACCCCAAGGCTCTGCGCCCAATCGGGCAGTGCGGTGTATAACAGGTGGTGCGGACCAGCCCATATATAAATAAATATCAGCGCCCAGAAGTGGATAATAGAAAGGCGGTAACTGTACACCGGCCTGTTGGCAGCCTTGGGTAAAAAATAATACATCAAACCCAGATAAGGCGTGGTAAGGAAGAAAGCCACCGCGTTATGGCCATACCACCACTGCACCAGCGCATCCTGCACCCCTGCATACCAGCTGTAGCTTTTCATAAACGACACCGGTATTTCAAATGAGTTTACAATGTGCAGCAGGGCAACAGTTACCCAGGTAGCAATGTAAAACCAGATGGCCACATACAAATGACTTTCGCGACGTTTAAGAATGGTACCAAACATGTTAATACCAAACACTACCCATATGAGTGTGATGGCAATATCAACAGGCCATTCCAGTTCGGCATATTCTTTACCGGTGGTATAACCTGCCAGTAAGGTAACAGCGGCTGCAACAATAATCAGCTGCCAGCCCCAGAAATGAATTTTGCCCAGCAGATCGCTGAACATACGTGCTTTACAAAGGCGTTGTAAGGAATAATAAACACCCATGAAAATACCGTTACCCACAAAAGCAAAAATGACCGCATTGGTGTGTACGGGTCTTACACGGCCAAAGGTGGTGGGGGCCAGGTTAAAGTTGGCGCCGGGAAGATATAACTGAACTGCCGCCAGCAAACCTGCCAGCATGCCCACCACGCCCCACAGTATAGTGGCGTAGGCAAACCATTTTACAATCCGGTTATCATAATGGAACTTTTCTACCTGCATAGTAGTCTTGAATTAAGGTTCATCAATTGTAGTGGTACGCTTATCATCAAACAGTATTCTTACCGGTGGACCTTCCTCATCACGGTATTGTCCGCTTTTTACGCTCCATATAAAAGCAGCCAGAAAAAGTGCAGCTACTGAAATACTCACTACCAGCAAAAGGATGATTACAGTCATGAATAATGGTATGAATGACGACCCAAAAGTAGACTGACGCCTGACCGTACACCATGATATAACTCAACCTGCCGCCTGATTTTTGTCATGTTTTAACGGCACTGCTATCATTTGAGCATGCTATTTGAGTGTTTTGAATCTTAAATAATACCCATATGAAGAAAAACATCACCGCAGCAGCGATTGCTATTGGCATGTTCACCTCATTGAACCTGCATGCACAGGATAAACCAGCACCGGAAAAGCGTTTTTACATGAAGGTGGCCGGTGGCTATTTCTTCAGCGTATCTCCCGGCCAGTTTCCCAAAGTAGGTTCTTACGATCCGCATGAGATTATTCAAACGCGTAATATGACTACCGGTGCCACTACCGTTGTATCTGACAGAGTACTTACAGGCTCTTATGGCGCTGGTGTAAGAGGAGGCATTACCGCAGGGTTTGATATCAATCAGCATGTGGCCGTGGAATTAAGCGCCAACTATTACCACAGCAAAAAGAACCTGATGACACACCAGCTTACCACCGCAGAGGGCAGCGGCACCCGGCTGGGCGAAGTAGAATCGCACGGCCATGTTAATGCCATTGACGTAGTACCTGCCATTGTAATAAAAGCAGGTTCGCAGGGCAGGTTTGATCCGTATGTACGCATAGGAGCAGTATTACCTGTATGGGGGCGTTTATATATTGAAACCGATGGTTACCAGGCTGGCGCTGTTGCCGGTTCACCCACGTTGGCTACGCAACTGAACATACACAGAAAGGAAGCAATTACCCCTAACGCCACCGTTGGCTTTTTGGGAGCACTGGGCGTTACCTGCCGCGCGGGCAACCGTATATCTGTATTCCTGGAAGCAGAATTTAAAACAGTGCCGGTAAAGGGTAAAAGCAAGGAAGTAAACGAATACAGCGAAACCCTGAACGTGGTGAATACCACGAACGGTTCTGTGGTACGCACCTCTGCAAGAAGTGTAAATGATTTATCCACTGCGGAAAGAAGCACTAAATATGTAGATGTACTTACCACCAGCTCTAACACACCCACAGGTGCCACCGACCCTGCCAATCCTACTCAAACACAGTATAAAGACAATAACAGGCCATCAGACGACCTGAAATCTTACATAAACATCGGCGGTCTGGGTTTTAATGCAGGCATTAAATTCAGAATATAGCCAACATTATAAACCTGCAAACAAGGCCCATAGGTTATAGCAGCTTTACCGGCTGTAACAAAACAATAAGCAATTAGTCAGGCTGGATGGCAACCAGCAAGCTCACCATAACCTGTGGACCTTTGTTTTTCTCATGTGTGTGTGTGTATTATCAATTCTTATGCACTGTAGTCTGCACGGTTTTCTTCAGCCGCAGATACACAGCCGCCACGTTACTTAAGCCATACGTAATCAGCAGTATGCTTAAACTGCTGGCGGGCATTAAAATAGCCGCTATCATGGGCGAAAGCCTTGCCTGTACGGCAAACCAGATACCCACTATATTATAAAGTATAGATACCACAAACGCTATCATTACCACACGCCTGTTGGCTATACATAAACGTAAAATTCTATCCAGCGCGCCCAGCTGCCCTACTTCCATAATGGCATCAGATGCCGGCGTAAAGCAATTAGAATCTTCTGTTACGGCAATACCTACATCGGCCTGCTGCAAGGCACCGGCGTCATTTAATCCATCTCCAATCATCATTACTCTTATGCCTCTTTGCTGTAAGCGTTGAATTACGCGCAGCTTATCTTCCGGCCCCTGGTTAAACAGTAGTTGTGAACCCGGTTTTAGTAAAGAGGACAAGTATTGCCTTTCACCTTCGTTATCGCCGCTTAAAATAGTAATGGCATATTTCTTTTGCAGCCGCCCAAACAATTCAGGCACCTCTGGCCGGTAAGCATTTTTGATTACAAAGCGGCCCCACACCTCCCCTTCCACAGCCAGATATACCACTGCACTGGTAAACGCATCTTTCACCGCATTCTCAAGCCCTACCAGTTTGCGGGAGCCCAGCACAATGTTCCGGCCTTCAATAACACCTTCCACACCCTGGCCAGCTGTTTCTTTAAAACCACGTACCGTAAGCGGCCTGCCAGCGTTGGCCCACTTTACCACAGCCTTGCTCATAGGGTGGTTAGATTGCGCTGCCAGTGAAGCTACCTGTATTTTCAGTTCAGGCGTTAACTCCCGCCCATCGTACTCTACCGTGCCACCATGTGCCCGTGTAAGTGTACCTGTTTTATCAAAAACCAGATGGTCTATTGCCGCCATATCCTCAATTACCTGTGCATTGCGCAGATACAATTGCTGCCTGCCCAGCAGGCGCAGAATATTACCATTGGTAAAAGTATTACTTAACAATAGCGCACAGGGGCAGGCTACAATCAGCACCGCAGTTACTGCATTCCATGTATGGCTGCTATCATGCACCAGCCAGTAACCTGCTGCCGCCAATGCAATGGCAAACACCATCCAGGTAAAATACCTGCTTAGCAAGTGCACAAAAGAGCGCTCCTCTTCTGCTTTTTTAGCGGGCTCTTCCCCACGGTTCCACAAACGGGTAAGGTAGCTTTGCGCCACTTCTTTAATTACCAGTATTTCAATATTGCCGCCTACCTGTTTACCACCGGCATATACAATCTCTCCCACTTCTTTTGCCACCGGTGCGCTTTCTCCGGTTACAAAACTGTAGTCTATCAGCGCCTGCCCGCGGGTAATAATGCCATCTGCCGGAATCAGCTCTTCATTATGTATCAGCAGTGTATCATCCAGATGAATATCGGGCAGCATTACGGTTTTCTCCGTGTCATTGCTGATACGTGTAACGGCTATGGGGAAATAAGAAGTGTAATCACGCTCAAAATTCAACTGGTCATAAGTTTTATCCTGTAACACACGACCTGCCAGCATAAAAAACACGATACCCGACATAGAATCGAAATAACCGCCTCCTGTACCCGAAAACACTTCGTACAGGCTGCGCACAAACGTTACCAGTACTGCCAGCACAATAGGTGCATCAATATTTAAAAAGCCATGCTTAATTCCTTTCCAGGCGCTTTTGTAAAATTCTGAGGCGCTGTAAAAAAATACCGGCAAACTCAAACCCAGATTCAGATACCGGAATACGGAAGACAGGTATTGCTCCTGCACATCAATACCCAGATACTCCGGAAAGCTCATGAGCATAATATTGGCAAAGCAAAAACCCGCGATGCCCAGCTTATACAATTTAGATTTATCTGCACCCGGCTTTTGCGCGCCGGATTGCCGCAGACTGATATAAGGCTCATACCCCACGCTGGTAAGCAGTTCGGCCAGTTGACGGAGACTAAAACTGCGATGATCGAAAAAAACTTCCACCTCTTTGGTGGGAAAGTTGACTTTAGAAGAAATAACCGCAGGCTGAATACGGTGCAGGTTCTCCAGCAGCCACAAACAACTGCTGCAATGAATCTGAGGCAGATAAAACGTTACAAAAGATTGCTCTTCGTTAGAAAAGCTAATGAGTGAGCGCCTGACCTTGTCATCATCCAGAAACAAAAACTTGTTCTGGCGAACAGGCCGGCGCTGACTCAGGCCAGGGTTTAGGGTGATAGCGTAATAATCGCACATATCGCTCTGCTGCAGAATGCCATATACCATACTGCATCCTTCACAACAGAACACTTTATCATATTGTAATACTGGTTTATCAGCACAGTCTTCGCCGCAGTGATAACACGTAGTTGCAACCTCGGTAGTAGCCATAACCTTGCATTTGGGGTACTAACAGGTACGCCTGCATTTTTTTACATCACATTTCCATTTCAGAAAACATACGTACATGCAGTCATTACCAATTCGAAGGCAAGGTAAAAGCATACTGCTGCACCGGGAATGAGCAACATCACCGCTACATATGACTGTTGTCATAAAGCTGGTCTGATACGGAGGGCCGCTACAGATTAGTCAAAACTCTGGTTGCTGGCTGCAGCCAGTTTCAGGAGACGATCAAACTGATCGGGAGATAAATCGTTGGAGAAATAATAAACAGGGTCAATACGTTCGCCACTGCGGTGTACCTCGTAGTGGCAGTGCGGGCCGGTACTTTTACCTGTACTACCCACGTAACCAATCACCTCGCCACGTTTTACATGGTCGCCGGGTTTGGATTTTATTTTATACATGTGCCCGTACAGGGTTTCGTAGCCGTAGCCGTGGTTAATTACCACGTGGTTACCATAACCACCGGCATTATAATTCGCTTCTTTAATTACACCGTCTGCTGTGGCATAAATGGGTGTACCCTGCGGCGCGGCAAAATCCAGCCCGGCGTGAAACTTAGCCACTTTATATACCGGATCAATACGGTACCCAAAGCCGGAAGCAATACGGTTAAGGTCTTTATTGGCTACGGGCTGAATAGCAGGAATGGCTGCCAGCAGCTTTTCCTTGTTCGTCAGCATTCCGTCAATTTCTTTGTAAGATTTTTCCTGGTAGGCCACTCTTTTGGCCAGATTGTTCAGTTGAGAAGTCATTTCCGCTACCAGCTGGGTTTCGCCCATGCCCTGCACCAGTTGCACCTCTTTATTCTTTTCCATCTCCTTCAGGCGCACACTATCGGGTATAGGGGCGGCTTCAAAAATGGTGCGGTATACATTATTATCCCGGTTCTGCAATTCTGTCATCTGCTGTTGAAGCAGGCGTATCTTTTCATTAAAAACCCGGTAGCTCTGTTTCAGATCGTCGTTCTGCTGCTTTAATACTTTTTCTTTAGGGGAGTCAATATACTGAAAGGCGATGGCCACAATAATGGAAGCGGTAACAATAGCAGCCGCCACAAAGCCCAATATTCGTAACAGCTTCACCCTCAATGGAGTTACAAGCTTCTCGTATCGAAGTGTATGTGTATTATAAAAGTATTTAATTTTTTTCATCCCACCGCCCTTAAATTTCTTACTTTACCTTTGGCCCCTTTGTAAGCCAACAAAGATAACGGCTTACCTATACGATTTATAAAAACGAAGAATTTTTTATGTTAACCAGCGCAGCTATCAGGCAGCAGTTCCTGGATTTTTTTAAGTCAAAAGGACATGTTATTGTTCCTTCGGCTCCAATTGTAGTAAAAAACGACCCTACCCTCATGTTCACCAACGCGGGTATGAACCAGTTTAAGGACTATTTCCTGGGCAACAGAAATCCTGAAAGCACACGCGTGGCCGATACGCAAAAGTGTTTACGCGTTAGCGGTAAGCATAACGATCTGGAAGAGGTAGGGGTAGATACCTATCACCACACCATGTTTGAAATGCTGGGTAACTGGAGTTTTGGCGATTATTTTAAAACCGAAGCCATTGCCTGGAGCTGGGAATTACTGACAGAAGTATACAAATTAGATAAGGACCGCCTGTACGTAACCATTTTTGAAGGTGACAGCAAAGAAAACCTTCCTAAAGATGAGGAAGCCTACAACGAATGGAAAAAATGGATTGCAGAAGACCGGATTTTGCTGGGCAATAAAAAAGACAATTTCTGGGAAATGGGCGACACCGGCCCCTGCGGCCCCTGTTCAGAAATTCACGTAGACTGCCGCCCCGATGCGGAACGCAAGCTGGTTGATGGCAGCACGCTGGTGAATGCTGATAACCCCCAGGTAATTGAAATCTGGAACAACGTATTCATGCAGTTTAACCGCATGAAAGATGGCAGCCTGGTACCGCTTCCTGCCAAACACGTAGACACCGGTATGGGCTTTGAAAGGCTGGTGCGCGTAATTCAGGGCAAATCATCTAACTACGACACGGATGTATTTACCGGCACCATCGCCGCTACCGAAAAAATTTCTGGTAAAAAGTACGATTACAGTGATACCAGGGAAGCCGTTGCCTTCCGCGTAATTTCTGACCACATCCGCGCTATTTCTTTTACCATAGCCGATGGTCAGTTGCCTTCTAACACCGGCGCAGGCTATATTATCAGACGTATTCTGAGAAGAGCTGTACGCTATTACTACTCTTACCTTGATTATAAGCAGCCATTGCTGCACCAGCTGGTGCCGATATTAGCTGCACAGTTTGAGCAGGTATTTCCCGAACTGCATCAGCAGGTAGATTTTGTAAGCAAAGTAGTACGGGAGGAAGAAGAAGCCTTTTTACGTACACTGGAAAAAGGCCTGAAAAGAATTGAAGATATTGTTACCGGTGCCGCAGCTTCTAAAACCATTGCCGGTAAAGACGCTTTTGAATTATACGATACCTACGGTTTTCCTTTCGATCTTACCAACCTTATAGCTTCTGAAAATAAGTTACAGGTAGATGAAGCCGGTTTTGCCGCAGAAATGGAGCAGCAAAAGCAACGCAGCCGCGCCGCAACTGCCATTGATACGGAAGACTGGGTAGTACTGCACGATGATGCCAAAGCAGAATTTATCGGCTACGAGCATCTTTCTACCAAAACCCGCGTTACCAAATACCGCAAAGTAAAAGCGAAGGGCAAAGAAGCTTATCAGCTGGTGCTGGAAAGCACGCCTTTCTATGCAGAAAGTGGTGGACAGGCAGGTGATACCGGTGTACTACAGTTTGAAGAAGAGCGTATTGATATTATTGATACGAAAAAGGAAAACAACCTTTATATACAACTGGCAGAATCGCTGCCTCAAAATATACATGCCGCAGTATTGGCTGTAGTGGATGGCCCGCGCAGAAATGCCATCAGCATTCACCACAGTGCTACCCATATGCTGCACGCTGCATTGCGTGAAGTACTGGGTGCGCACGTTGCGCAAAAAGGCAGTCTGGTAAACAACGAACAACTGCGTTTCGACTTCTCGCATTTTGCCAAGGTAACCGACGAGGAAATTGTCCGCATTGAGCAGATAGTAAACACCAAAATACGCGAGAACATTCCCGTAGTAATTAAGGAAATGCCGAAGGAAGAAGCCATTCAGATGGGGGCAACCGCACTGTTTGGTGAAAAATATGGCGATGTGGTACGCGTAGTGGTAATGGACCCCACCTGGTCAATTGAACTTTGTGGCGGTACCCATGTTGGCGCTACCGGTAAACTGGGCTTCTTTAAAATTAAACACGAAAGCGCTGTAGCAGCTGGTGTACGCCGTATTGAAGCAATAAGCGGTGCAGTAGCAGAAGCCTATATTCAGGAGCAGTTTACCCAGGCACGGGAAATAAAGGAATTACTGAAAAACCCGAAAGACCTGGTGAAGGCCATAGAAAACCTGAACGCCGAGGCAACTGAACTGAAAAAACGCATCGAAAGCCTGGAGGCTAAACAGCTGGCAGTGCTGAGAGGCGAACTGTTAACGCAGGTAACTATTGTAAACGGCGTTCAGTTTATAGGGGCCGTGGTAGATGGTGGCAGCGGCGATAACCTTAAAAAGCTCTGCTTTGATTTGAAGAGCGATCTTACCGGCGATTATGCGGTAGCCCTTGCAGCTGTTGCAGATGGCAAAGCGCAGGTAGCTATATTATTGTCAGACAGTCTGGCAGCTGCCAAAGGTCTGGAAGCGCCGAAGATTATCAAAGAGCATATAGCACCGCTGATTAAAGGTGGCGGCGGCGGGCAAAAAACACTGGCAACCGCCGGTGGGCAGGATGCCAGCAATCTGCCACAGGTAATTGAAAAAGTAAAAAGCTTACTATAAACATACCAGCAGTTCAAAGCCTCCCACGTGGAGGCTTTGAACTTTTATAGCCCGGCGCTCAGTTTTAAATTACCAACCCGCATATATTAGCCGATAGCATTCCCGATCAATCAGACAGCTATTTGATTCGATGGGAGAAATGTCCCGTTCAACCCGACAATCAATCAAAAGACTTTCAAGCGATTCAAAATTGCCGTAAAATTATCCGGACAGAATGCATATTTACAACTGGCTGACGCAATTGGCGCCATTAACATGCTTTGTTTCATTGGCAGTACTTTAACATTTGCGAACACCTTCGTATTTAAATTTGTTCACTATATTTGATCTACTAAAATATTCGTAGAACTAAAAACGAGCACTATGCCAACGCTTATTACAAAAGTTGCAGGACTGCTATGCCTTACTCTAATGGGCTCCGGAGCCTTTTATGCGCAAAAGCCTTCTGATAAAAAAGAAGAAAGCATTATCATCCGCAAAAAAGGTGGTAAGGAAGAAAAAACAACCATCATTATTGATGGTGATAATATTACCGTTAATGGTAAACCACTGGATAAATTCAACGATTCTTCGTTAGAAGTAAAACGGTTTAAAGAGTTTAACAGCCTTCGCTTCCGTAACGGCAGGCAAGCATTTGGCCCTGAGTTTTCAGAAAGGGTAAAAGTATCGCCACGTGTTAACGTTCGCGCTGTTGGCAACCGTGCCGTACTGGGTGTGATTACCGAAAAAGATGAAAAGGGTGCCAGAATAGCGGAGGTTACACCCGAAAGCGGCGCTGCCAAAGCTGGTCTGGAGCAGAATGATATTATTATTGCTATTAACGACAGTACAGTTACCGATCATAATGATCTGGCAAAGGCAGTAAGCAAATACAAACCGGAAGACAAAGTAGTAGTTACTTACCTGCGCAACGGTAAAAAGAGTACCGCAACCGCAACATTGGGCAAAAGCGAACTACGCACTGTAAAAGGTTTCCACTGGAACAATGAAGATGGCTATACCCGCTTTGATATACCAGACAGGCTGGAATTTCCACGCATGGAAGGCTTTGCCGATATTGACCGGTTGGTACTGGGCGAGCGCAAACTACGCCTGGGCTTACAGGTACAGGATACAGAAGATGGCAACGGCTTAAAAGTGCTGGAAGCCGGAGCTGAAAGCCCCGCTGCCAAAGCAGGCATAGAAAAGGATGATATTATTACCGGAGTAAACGGTAAAAAAATACAATCAGCAGAAGCGTTAAGAGAAGAACTGAAAGAGGTAAAAGAAGGTGATACCATAACAGTAGACATACTTCGTGGTAATAATAAGAAAACAGTTCAGGTGAAGTTTGCTAAAAAGCTGAAAATAACCAACCTCTAGTTTTTGAATCGTCATTTATACAGTTTCTCCAATGCAATGAACCGTTGTTGTCCAGCAACGGTTTTTTGTTGCGCGTTTATGGGTATTTTCGCAGAAGAATGAGCCATATTTCAGACAAATACGAAGCCGTTATAGGCCTGGAGGTGCACGCACAGCTTGCTACCCACAGTAAATTGTTTTGTGGCGACGCCACAACTTTCGGCGCTGCCCCTAATACCCAGGTTAGCCCCATTACGCTGGGTCACCCCGGCACCCTGCCCAAAACCAATAAAAAAGCAGTGGAGTATGCCATTAAAATGGGCCTGGCCTGTAACTGCGAAATAGAGCAGTATAACTACTTTGCCCGTAAAAACTACTTCTACCCCGACCTGCCAAAGGGCTACCAGGTATCGCAACATACCACCCCTATTTGCAAAGGGGGCTATGTAACCATTAAAACAGGCGAAGAAACCCGGAATGTACAGCTCAACCGTATTCACCTGGAAGAAGATGCCGGTAAAAGCATTCACGATATAGACGATCAGTTTACCTGTGTGGATTACAACCGCGCCGGTGTTCCGCTGATTGAAATAGTTACCGAGCCTGACCTGCATAGTGCCGATGAGGCTTACCAGTATGTTACCGAGGTGAGAAGGCTGGTGCGCTGGCTGAATGTGTGCGATGGTAATATGGAAGAAGGCAGCCTGCGCTGCGATGCCAACGTATCTATCCGTTTAAAAGGCGAAACAAAGCTGGGTACCAAAGTAGAGGTAAAAAACCTCAACAGTATCCGCAACGTTAAAAAGGCCATTGAGTATGAAATTGAGCGTATGATTGCGCTGGTAGAAGCCGGCGGTACGGTAAAACAGCAAACACGCAGTTTTGATGCCGGTAACGATACCACTTTTGCCATCAGAGATAAAGAAGAGGCCAACGACTACCGTTATTTTGCTGAACCTGACCTGGCCCCTTTTCATCTTTCCGATACGCTTATTTCCGGTATTCGTGAAAGCCTGCCTGCACTGCCTGTTGCCTTACTGGCAAAGTATCAGACAGAACTGGGTTTATCAGAATACGATGCTGCACAGCTTTGTGCAGAAAAAGAAACAGCCCATTATTATAATCAGGTATTACAACATACCCAATTATATAAAGCCGCAGCCAACTTTATTAACGGGCCTGTTAAACAATACCTGAACGAAAACAAACTGGGCTTTGAACAATTTACGGTATCGCCCACGCAGCTGGCAGCATTACTGCAACTGGTAGAAGATGGAAAAGTAAACTTTTCTGTAGCCTCTTCCCGCATACTGCCTGCCATGATAGCAGCACCGGAACAAGATGCATTGCAAATTGCCACAGATATGAATCTGTTACAGGTAAGCGACACCAGCGAACTGGAACAATGGGTAAACATAGCGCTGGAAAGCATGCCCGATAAAGTAACAGAATACAAAAAAGGAAAAAAAGGATTGATTGGCCTGTTTGTAGGCGAGGTTAAAAAACTAAGTAAGGGAAAAGCAGACCCCAAACTGGTAACCACGCTGATTCAGGAGAAACTAAAATAAATAACAAAAGAAGGAGCAAGAGATGAAGCAGTTTTTGGCAATAGCATCCGTAATGGTTGCAGCAGTGGCCTGTAAAGAAAAACAGCACGGTGCATTTGTAGTAAGCGGCCAGATAGCCCATGCACCGGTAGCCAACGGAAAAATATACCTGCAGGAACTTTCCAATAGCAATCCTGCACCCGTTATTCTCGATTCCGGCTCACTCAAAGGCAATGGCACGTTTGAATTACGTGCTATGGGCAAAGAAGAAGGACTTTACCAGCTGGTACTGGAAAAAGGGCCCGGTCTTTTGTTTATAAACGACGGCAACCACATAAAGGTAAAGTTTGATGTAGCCAACTTCCGCAAGCCTGATATAGAGGGTTCTGATGCCACCACTGCCCTTTACAACTTTTTTGAAAAATACCGCACCCGCGATTCAGCTATTGCAGGCACGTTTGCTGAGATTGATTCGTTAAGAAACAAACCACACAGCGATAGCGTGGTGAATGTGCTGCAGGAAAAAGGTACCCGCCAGCTGAAGCAACTGAACGAAACCCTGGCTGAATTTATTAAGCAAACCCCCAGCCCGGCTTCTGCTTCTTTTGTACTGGGTTTAGGTCGCCAGTCTATGCGTGAAGAAGAACTGATTCCACTGATTAATCAGACAGCAGATCGTTTCAAAGACCATAAAGAGTTGGCACAATTAAAGTCAATGGTTACCCGCCCCGCTACTGCCACCCCACAGGAAGCAGAGCAACCTTATGCCCTGCAAAACCAGCAGGCACCGGATTTTACCATGAACGATATTAACGGTAAACCTGTAAGCCTGAGCAGCTTTAAAGGCAAGTATGTACTGGTAGATTTCTGGGCCAGCTGGTGCCCACCCTGCCGTGCCGAAAACCCTAACGTGGTAACTGCCTACAACAAGTTTAAAAATAAAAACTTTACCATACTAGGTGTATCGCTGGATTCTGACAAAGCCGCCTGGCAGCAGGCCATAGCTAAAGATAACCTTACCTGGACGCACGTAAGCGACTTAAAAAAATGGGAAAGTGATATAGTGAAAACTTATCAGTTCGATGGTATTCCGTTTAATGTATTAATCGATCCTTCAGGAAAAATTATCGCCAGCAGTTTACGTGAGGCTGATCTGGAGAAAAAGCTGGCAGAGGTGCTGAAATAAAATTACCTTCTGCAAAAAAATAGCCCTGGCAGCAAAAGCGCCAGGGCTATTTTTTTATACTCAGTATCTTAAAATTACTGATCCCACCAAACCTTCGTTTTCAGCGATTCAAAAGGAACCGGAACACCAGGACCATTTTTAAGCGCCGCATTATTCAGGTTAATCTCCAGCTGTGGATAAGGAATTCTCCTGGGCACAACACCGTCTGTAAAGTTGGTAGTAGGTGCAGTAAGTGCAGGTACCCCTGTTCTGCGCCAGTCAGTCCAAGCCTCATAAGGCGCCTGCATCATCACAATCCACTTCTGCTCCATAATTCTCTGCAGTGTGCTGTTATAAACAACCTCGGGCCTCAGTTTGTAAGTGGCAGCGTAAGAGGCGCTTCCCACAAACTCAAAATCTGCGTCCAAAGCAGCGCTATAAGCTGCTGCCGCTCCTATCTGATCGTTCTTACGGAATTTTATTTCAGCAGTCAGAAATTGTACTTCAGCGGTACTTAATAAAATAATAGGTGCACCATTACCTGCAAAAGCAGGGCCTACCCTTGAAAACTTAGCCTCACCAGCATCATCATTATCGCCCCCGGGTACATTACCAATATATTGGCCGGCCACACCATTGGTATTGTTTTTTACCGGCTTAAAGTATTTGGAAATGCGCGCATCGTTCGGATCTATAGCTTTCATTCTGTTTACAATAGTGCTGGATACAGCTGCATCTTTTCTGCCCGACAATTCATCAAATGAATAAATGGGGTTTGCGTTCGCCTGGGTAGTACCAAAGGTAACTTTGGCATTATCGGCATTAGCAGTAATAAGCACAGGATTGGTAGCGAGAAAATCTGCCGCTGCATTAGGTTGCTTTTTGCTCAGGTGGTTTAGTAACCGAAGCTTTAAAGAGTTACCAAATTTCTCCCAGTTGGCCATATTTCCTGCATAAATAACGTCATCTCCACCGGGTTTGGTTCCTTTGGCAGACTTTACGTTGCTTATTCCGGCCTCTATCATAGCAATAACCGCAGGATATACATCCTGTTGTTTATCATAAGCCGGCGTAAGCTGTTTATCATCCTTCAATGCATCGGTAAATGGAATATCACCATACATATCTGTAAGATAACCGTACGTATAAGCAGTTAACAACTGACTCACCCCTACATACATAGAATCTCCCGCCACTCTTGACTTAATGGTAATCGCAAGCAGATCACGCAAAACTCCAGCATAAAGCGACGACCATAAACCATCTGTTGATGCGGGCGTAACATTGTACTGGCCATATTGCAATGGCTGGTTTCTGTGGCCTGAATATAACTGTACAAAAGATGCAGGAATACGTGTGCCATTGCCTCCTATTGAGAAGGCAAGGTTAACCTCTGCGGCCGGTAACAGTGTAGCAACAGGTACATCCAGAAAGTTATTAGGATCGGCATTAACATCCAGTGTTTTACTACAGGAAGCAGCCCCAAGTATTATAATGCCACCTGCCAAAGCAAGCTTACTCCAACTATAATTAATTAATTTTTTCATAATCAGCTTTTTTAGAAAACAACTTTTAAGTTAACCCCCATTGAACGTGTGCTTGGAAAAGCCATACGTGTAACACCCTGCGCGTTGCCTGTACCAAAAGAACTGGATTCAGGATCAACATGTGGAATATCGCTCCACAGGAACAGGTTACGACCGTATACGCCCACATTCACAGACTTCAGCACTTTAGCATTTTTGATGGTAAACGTATAGTTTAAGTTTGCTTCTCTCAATTTTACCCAATTGTTTTTATACAGATACTCTTCATTCACTTTAGCAGCACTCCACCAGGTCTGATCTCTTTTTACCACTTTATCATTGGGCTTGCCATCTGTATTCTTAACACCGGCATATACAAAATCTTCTTCTCTGGAAGCTGTTTTGGCGCTTACTCCATAACCATCTAATAAATCTTCGGTTGCATTCAGCATAACACCACCCTGGCGGGTATCAAAAAGGAAATCGAAAGTAAGGCCCTTATAGGTAAACTGGTTGCGTATACCCCCTGTCCAATCAGGTTCAATATATCCCAGATTTCCACCATCATCATATAAAGGACGCCCGGTTGTAGCACTTACTATTACATTTCCATTGGCATCTCTTCTCAATTTCTGGCCTACAATAGAACCATAGCGTTCGCCTCTGATAGCAAAAATGGCCGGATTACCAGAGAATCCTCCCAGAGAAATTCTCTCCACTCCCGGATAAGTTTCAATTACTTTAGAGCGGATTCTGCTATAAGTAATGGTTGCATCCCAGGTGAAGTCTCTGGTTCTAACGGGTGTTACATTCAACGCCAGTTCTATACCATTAGATCTTACGTGCCCTGAGTTTAATGTAGCATTAGTGGCACCGGTAGCAGGAGAAACGTCAACAGCAACAATACCATCTTTGTTGTCATTTCTAAAATACGTTGCTTCTAAGTTAATTCTGCTATCCAGAAATCTGAATTCACCCCCCACCTCAAACTCTGTGGTTTTTTCGGGTTTAAGCGTTGGATTACGCAGGGTGTTACTAAATGTATAACCAGGAACAGAACCGAATGGAAAAGTAATACCACTGGTAAAACCATCTGTTGCACCACCAAGTGTATATACATTCTGAAGACTGTATACACCGGCATCTCTTGCTGTTTGGGCATAAGCCAATCTTACTTTACCGTAGTTAAGAACCTTTTTATCAATACCAAAAGCATCAGTAAATATGAAAGACAAGTTAGCGCCTGGATAAAAATAACTCCTCTCATTGGTAGGTAAGGTAGAAGACCATTCGTTACGAGCGGTAATACCCAGATAGAGATAGCTTTTATAGTCCAGTCTTAAATCGCCAAATGTACCAATCAGTCTTCTGATTGAGGTATACTCATAGTCAGGATCAAAAGACTTACCATTTGCCATATTAGTTATTCCCGGCAAACTTAAAGCAGTAGCTGTTTGCGCAATATTCTTCAACTTGCGCTGGTTGTAATCCTGACCTGCTACTAAGCTTAATCCAATGTCTTTGGTAAGCTTTCTGTTAATGTTCACTAAAAACGTAGAAGTCAGTTCCTGTCTGTAAACATCGTTATTACTTAAGTAGCCATTGGGGCTACCGCCGCTGTTGATATCCCGGAACGATTTTCTGAAATCGGTAAGGATATCAGCACCTAAACGGTACGTGAAATCCAGCCAGGGTAATGCCTTATAAGAAACATTGGCAGCCGCAATCCAGTGGTCGCTGGTGGTGTTATAAAACGTTTTATTCACACTCCATAATGGGTTATCGAAGCTACCGCCTCTGAAGTTACGTTGTGTTCCGTTCGGGTTTACATATCCATAACCGTTCAGGTCCCAGCTTACAGGAGCATTGAACAATGCAAATATGGGGTTATTGCCATCCTGTCCGGCATAAGGCACATCACCCCATGATCTGATATAGTTTAAATTAATACCGGTAGTTATTTTGGAAGACAGGTTATTGGTGGAGTTAAAGCGTACACTTGCTTTGTTATAATCCTGGTTAGGCACTATAGAGGTTTGCCGTGACTGACCGGCAGATAAAAAGTAACTGCCCTTTTCTGTGGCTTGTGAAACCGAAACAGAATTATTAATAATTACACCTGTCTTTAAAAAATCTTTCCGGGGATCAAAAGCTCTCAGCGTAATATTACCACCTGCTGCTGCACTGGCAACAGTTTGCCCTGTAATTTTAGGGCCGAATGACAAGGAGGTTCCTTCTGCATAAGTAGGAACAGCTGGCGTACCCGCGAATTGCCCCTGGGCGTAGGTAGTTTGAAAATCAGGCAGCTTCAGTGCTCTGTCAAATCCAACAGTGCTGGATATACTTACTACGGGCTTACCTATTTTGGTTTTACCTGATTTGGTAGTAATCAGTACTACACCATTTGAACCTCTGTTACCATATAATACAGCAGCTGCACTTCCTTTCAATATAGAAACGCTTTCTATATCATCAGGGTTAATATCAGCAGCACGGTTAGGTGAGCCTGCACCGGTAACCGTATTGGCGGTACCATCGTTAGCATTTGAAATAGGTATTCCATCTACTACAAACAAAGGCTGGTTATCTCCGGTAATAGATTTGTTACCGCCTCTTATAACCACCCGCGACCCCATACCTGGGGCACCACCACTGGATATTACCTGCAAGCCGGCAACTTTACCATTAAGAGAGTTTACTACGTTCTGATTAGGCACATTGGTTACATCCCCTGCCTTTAATTCAGTAATAGCATAACCCAATCCCTTCTTGTCCTTTTTTATACCTAAAGCCGTAACCACCACCTCGCTTAATGTAGCCTGATCAGTTTTTAAGGAAATGGTAGCAACACTGTTTGTGCCTACCGGATATTCTATTTTTTCAAACCCCAGACTTTTTACTACCAACACCGCATTAGCAGCAGCTTTAATAGTAAATGAGCCATCAGGCCTGGTTACTGTAGCGGTGCGGGTTCCCTTTACTTCAACCGTTGCGTTGGCAACAGGGTCTCCTTTATCATCTGTTATTTTACCCGTAACAGTACGGTCCTGTGCGCATAACTGAATAGTCAGCAGGCACAAACTCATAAACAACAATAGTTTTCTCATGTAAAATGCTTTTTTTTAGATTAGAATATATAAGGATGGGGCATACAAAGCCTGTTCAATGCCAAAGGCATCAAAAGCATAATAGATAAAACTGTATAAATACTACACTGCGCTTACACAGCCATCTGCAGAAAAGCTTTATCAACTATCGTATTCTTTTCAGGAAAAACATCTGCACCGTGTAACGGTGGATGGAACCATCGGGAGTAGTGGACATAGTAATGTCCGTGTGCTAATTTTCTCATGTGCCGTTAGTTTATGATGTTCTAACTAATAGCAAAATACCAATTATCTATAAAAAAAGCAAGCCTGCCGTTCAAAATTGACAACAAAAACCATTATACATATCACTATTTACTGATTATGCGTCACTTACAATAAAAAAATTAACCCGAAAAAAAAGCTGCCTCCCTTATCAGGAGACAGCTTTTTATTAAATGTTGCTATGGTTTTAGTTGGCGTAACCAGGATTCTGCAGCATCAGTTTGTTAGCCTGAATTTCTGCATTGGGTATTGGTAATACAAAACGGAAGTTACCTGTAGGTAACACACGGGAAGACTCGTCCGTGGTAGGCGCGTCAGAAGCCTTTCTTGTTACCGGCATCCCTTTCCTCCTTAAATCCCAGAAGCGGAAGCCTTCATAAGCAAGTTCTTTAAAGCGCTCGCGCATAATATCTGCAATGGCCAGTTCTTTTGAGCCATATGCGCCAATAGGAGCATAGTCAGCAATACGCGCAGCACGTAAAGCATTAATATCAGCAGCGGCGCCACCCAGGTCTGATGCAGCAGACTCTGCTTTTGCTTCTGCACGTATAAGATACATTTCAGCAGTTCTTAAAATCTTATTGTCAGCTACGTTTTCTGTTGCAGTTGTATAAGCACCACCTGCATACTTTGCAACCAGGTGTGATGGTCTTGCTGCATCAGACAACAGCTTCTCATCCTTAAAATAGGCCTTAAAGCGTACATCTTTAGCTGTATCGTAACTATTCCACAAAGTATCAGATGCCAGCCAGGTAATTGTACCCATTGTTGTTTTTCCACCTACAACGGTAGAAACGGCTCTGAATAATGATCCTGTTTTAGCACCAAGGCTGGCACTACGTTTCAGTTCAAATGCAATTTCGTCGTTGTTTGCATCTGTCCATATGCCCGGAAATGAAGCGCTGGTAGCCAACGGTAAAGCTGAAATATACTCAGTGCTATACGTAATGGCGTCATCCCAACGTTTCATAAACAAAGCAACACGCGCCTGCAATCCTGCTACTGCAATCTTGTTTGCTCTGCCCACATCTGCAAGGCTGTTAGGTACCAGGTTTTTACACTCTGTCAAGTCAGCCTGCAGCTGCTCAAAATAGGCTCCCATTTTAATTCTGGGCATCGCTGGCAAATCGGGCCTGTATTGGCTAATATAGGGCATTGCCAGGCTATCTGCATGATAGTTATTACAGTAGTAGCGGAACACTTCAAAGTGGCAAAAAGCTCTTAAAAACAAGGCTTCGCCTCTGAGACGGCTGCGAAAAGCCTGCGTATCAGTTAACCTGGTAGAATCTGCACCCGGCAGCGCCTGCAATACCCTGTTAACTCTGTCAACCACCCTGTAGTAAGGGTTAACGGCAGTAAAGTTATCGCGGATAGTTACGTCTGTAGAGCTGTATTGCCACTCATGAACGGTTGCGGAGTTATAAAACTCACCTTTCTTAACCTCATCGGAAAGTATAGCGTTCAGCAAAATGCCCATTTCTGTACCTAATCCTGCATAAGCGCCAATAACTCCAGACTCGTTATTCGCTACTGTTTTCAAAGCTAACTGATCGGTAAGCAAATCAGTTTCCTTCACTTCTAACAGCTTGCGGCAGGAAGCGAGGCTTAATAGTAATGCAGGAATATATATTATTTTACGATATTTCATCTTCAACTATTTCTTATTATGAATGAATCAACCGGGTACCGGTTAAAAATTAATATCTATACCAGCTACAATCATTTTAGGATTGGGATATTCATTCAGACTGATATTGTTTCCATCTTCCGGATCCAGACCAGTCCATGGGCTCCACACGGCAACGTTCTGCATTTGTGCATACACTTTTGCACCCTTAATTACATTAGTGCCTTTAAACGCAATAGCCGGAATCTGATAAGCAACATTGATATTTCTGAATCTCAGGAATTTTGCATTTTCCAGATCTGATGAACTGAAATCTCTGTCGTATACAGGAGACTGGAAAAACGCATTATCTCCGGGTTTAAGCCACTGCTTGGTTAACAGTTCTCTGGAACCGTTAACAGATCCCTGATAACCTGAAGTACCACGTGTAATCCAGTTTCTGATATTGTTGCTTCTGGTAACAACAAACTGGTATGAAAATAAGGTACCGATAGTAAATCCTTTATAACGGAAGTCAAATGTAAAACCGCCAACATGCTTGGGAAGATAAGTTCCCCATTTAGCCATATTGGGCGCTGCTGCAGCCGTATTCACCTCTTTACCATCCAGCGTTTCAAAACGTGGTCTTCCCGTTGCCGGATCTGCACCAAGATAGCTTCTGGTATAATGGGTACCATAAGGTAATCCTTTGCGGATAATGAAAGTTCCTGAAGGATATTCATCTAAACCACCCAGGTCGGTAATTTTATTACTGTTGATAGCATGGTTCCATCCAAAAGTGAAATCAAAATCATGGGTTCTTACCACATCCACAGCCGCCATAAATTCAAGACCCTGGTTTCTCATTCTACCCGCGTTAACAGGTCTGCTTGTTCCGCCAAAACCAGTGTTGGCAGCCAATGGCAGAGAAACGAATAAATCTACAGTCTCATTTCTGTACGCTTCAACAGTAAATCTTGCCCTGTTGTGCCATACAGCAAAATCAACACCCAGGTTTGCCTTTCTGATATTTTCAATTTTCAGCTGAGAGTTACCAGGCGTAGAAGGAGCCGTACCTGTAACAGTACCTCCACCTGCGTAGTTGGCATTAGCAAAAGAAGGAATCTGTGGTCCCAGATAGTTAGATACTGCCATCCATGTTCCCGCTGCTGTACCCAAAAGATTATATGAGTTGGTAGCAATACTTCCGATATTAGGAACAACACCATAAGAGAATCTTACTTTCAGGTCGCTCAGCACATGCTGTGTTCTCAGAAAGTCTTCCTTAATCGCATTCCAGCTTAAACCTGCTGCCCAGGTAGTAATTTCTTTGTTTGCGTTATTGGCAATACGTGAAGTACCATCTCTGCGAATGCTACCAGTAACAGTATACTTATCATCATAAGTATATCTGCCTGTTCCAAAATAAGAACGTATTCCAAAGCCCGATTTTGCACTGTTTGCATTCTGTGGATAAGTGGTCTGACCGGAAGAAACCGGCAGCTGCCCTGCACCTTGTCCGCTGTTTGGAAGACGTGGATCCAAAGCATACAATGTAAATGCCAAACCTTTCTGATAGTTACGTACCACTTCAAAATAAGCACCTACTTCAAAATCATGCTTGTCAATATGTTTTGCATATGTAACACTGGAAGTATTAATCAGGTTAACATTGGTTCTGGCACCTTCTACGTCCAGACCGGGAACGGTAGCAGAAAAGCCGGCAGTAGTGCCTACATAAGAATCAGCTTTTATATAACGCTGCCATATATCAGCCGCAACATCAATACCAAAAGTGTTCTTTAAAGTAACAGATGGCAACAGCTTGTACCCTACTGTTAAGCCGGTATTTATTTTAACCTGATTCTGCACCAGGCTGGAGTTTTGAATACCTTCAAGCACATTCGCAATCTGCTTTAAGTTGCGTTGTGTACTTACACCAAAATTATAGGAGCCATCAGCCTTGAATGGGTTTTCGTACGGCTTGGCCCGGTAGGTCATCTGGAAAGCGTTTCTTGGGCTGTTGCCATAAGCTTCTCCTTCTGAATAATTGGTTTTAGAGTAACCTAATGCAGTATTCCATTGAACAGTAAGCTTGTTAGAAGTATGTTCAATATTAAAGCGGGTGGTATACCTGCGTAATGCAGCACCCAGATCTATACCTTCCTGATCAAAAATACCGGCAGAAAGGAAAAATCTGGTTTTATCACTTCCTCCGCTCATATTAATCTCATGGCTCTGAGACAGGCCTTCACGATAAAACAGCTTAGGGATATTAAGATTATTATTAATCAGACTATCCATAGAAAAGTCGCGACGCGCTTTTTCTGTTGCACTGGCAGCAGCATAGGTAGGGTTATTTTTTGAATAAGCCCAGCCTGGTAAAAGCTGATTCGCATCTAATCCAAAACTACCCAGTCTTTCTTCGTACGAAAGTATCTCAGCAGCATTCATAAGATTCAACCGGTCAAAGCTTGGCGCCTTGGTAATACCCAACTGGCTGCGTGCCATAACTTTGGTAGCACCTGCTCTTCCTTTTTTGGTGGTTATTACTATTACACCTGTACCACCACGGGCACCATACAAAGCTCCTGCACCGGCGTCCTTTAAAATGGTTAACGACTCAAAATCATTAGGGTTTAATGTTTGAAAATCGCTGGCAGGAATAGGTATTCCATCTAACACATACAACGGCTGAGCGCCAGCCCCCTGAATAGACTGTACTCCTCTGATGGTAACCGTTGCACTGGAACCTGGTTGTCCTGAGCTGGAGTTAACAAGCATACCAGGTGCACGACCTTGTAATGCCTGATCAAAAGAGCCCACAGGCACTTCTTCTACTGTTTTAGAACTCAATACTACAGCCGCACCGGTAAACTGCGATTTCTTTTCACGGCTATAGCCGGTAATCACAATTTCTCCTAACGACTGGTCACTTGATGCAAGTACAAAAGTGATGGAATATCTGTTACCAATAGGCAACTCCTGCGGAGTAAAGCCCACTGAAGTAACAACTAATGATTTGGCGTTTTCAGCGATAGCTAGTGAAAAGGTACCATCCTCTTTAGTAATGGTTCCTTTGGTAGTTCCTTTTACAGAAACAGAAGCATTGGCAACTGGTTTGCCCTGCTCATCTGTTACTTTACCGGTAACAGTCCGGTTTTGTGCCCATGCCTGTAGCAAAAGAAAGCACGTTACCACAAACAGTAGTAGTTTTCTCATGTAAATCGGGGTTTTAACTTAAAAATGTATATACCTGCAATTGTGCATACGAAGCCCTGTCGGCTTGTACAGCCAATAATTTCACGGAGTATCACGAAAGAACGCTTTATCGATTTAGCTTATAGCTACATCAAAAGTGACTTTAGTTCCGTTATATGTGTAAAATTGAAATGTTGAAAAGGTACCGGTAGTTTATTATAATTGTCCGTAGACAACCATTGAGGAATGAACACATTAGGTCCATGAATGGAGTTTGTTTGCTTTCTCATGTGTAGGCGAATTAGTTTCTCGCTGAATAATCAGATGGAAAATTAGTTAATAATAGCATAAAAACCCATTTTCTCTTCAAAAAAAAGCAAATACCGCCTATTTTCTAATCCTACTCTAATGTTACCTCAACCAGGTTGCTATTCCAGATAATTGTAAAAGAAACGTCTTGCAGGATTTAGTCCCCTTATTTGCCATACTTTTTGTACACACATTTTCATTTGCTCTCAGTTTTCTGTATCAACTGAGAGCAAATTACTCATAAGTAACTGTTAAAAAACAAGTTCGGAGAAGTTAAAGTAAATTTTAAGGTTAGCGCTTACGGAGCAGCCAGATTAGTACAGGCAACAATATAAGGTTTGTTAGTGTGCCGGTTATTAATGTAAGTGATGTTAACCAGCCTAATGCATTGGTGCCTCCAAACTCGCTTATACAAAATATAATAAATCCTGCTATCAATACCAGAGAGGTATAAATAATACTAACGCCGGTATGATGTATAGTTTGCACCAATGTTGGCTTAACGCTGTTGTTATAATGCGGCAACTCCTGCTTATAGTTTATTAAAAAACGTATGGTTACATCTATTGCTATACCCAGCGCTACACTAAACACCAGCACAGTGGAAGGCTTAAGCGCTATACCTGTCCAACCCATTACACCAGCTGTTACTACCAGTGGGATAAGATTTGGAATTAAAGAGCAAAGCAGTATGCGGAAAGAACGGAATAAATACAGCATACAAAGCGCAATTAACCCAAAGGCCCAAAGGATGCTCTCGCGCAGCCCATTGATAATAAATGCAGAGCCTTCCAGAAAAGTTACGCTGCTGCCTGTAAAGGTTACCTTATAGTTCGCTGTATCAAAAGTTTTATCAGCCTCTTTCCGGAAATCAGCAAGCAACCCGGGTAGTTTTCTGCTCCCGATATCTTTCATATTCACGCTAATCCGTGCAGTCTGGTCCAATGAATCTTTAAAACTGCTTAACAGCTTCACAAAGGCACTATTCCGGGTACCCGAATCTTTACTGCCGTTTCCTTTCAGATAGCTCATAACAGTAATAGCATCAAAGTCGGTAGGTATAGCAAAATATGTACTATCACCGTCGTATACAGATTGTCGCAGGAATTTAATACCCTCCACCAGGCTCAGTGGTTTTGCCGTCTCGGGCCGGGAAGCGATGTATTGTGAAAATGAATCAATCTTCTCCATAGGCCGGAGATTACGTGTAAGCCCTTTTCTCTTTTTGGTATCCACCACAATTTCCAACGGCATCACGCCCCCGAAAGAAGATTCGAACCAACGCAGATCGCGATATACCACATCCTGCTGCGGCAGATCATCTACAATAAATCCTTCACTTTTTAAACGGAATATCCCGGCTACAGAAACAATGGTAACAATGGCAGTTACTATATACACCCACTTGCTATGTTCAAATGTCCATTTCTCAATCCGTATCAGCAGGCGTTCCAGCATCTTGTTTTCCAGATAACGCATGTGTTTGGGCTGGGGCGGCTGCAGATAACTGAGTACTGTAGGAATGAATATCAGTGATATTACAAACAGCAGCATGATATTCAGCCCCGCAATAACTCCAAACTCTTTCAATATATCGCTCTTGGTAAGCGAAAATACCCCCATCCCTATCGCCGCTGCAATATTACAGAAGAGGGTTACAATGCCCATGCGGCCTACCATAGTTACCAACGCCTTCTGCTTATCGCCGGTATCTTTATAAGAGGTATGGTATTTATTAAGGAAATAGATACAGTTGGGCACACCTATTACTACAATCAATGGTGGAATTAAAGAAGTGAGTAATGTAATCTTATACCCTATCAGCACCATAGTACCCACACTCCATATTACGCCCATTATTACCACGGTAAGACTCATTAACATAGCGCTCACTGTACGAAAGAATAAAAGCAGGGTAACCGCGCTCAAAAACAGCGAACCGAATAAAAACCATTGCAACTCCTTTTGTATTTTATTGGCAACGGTAGTACGTATATAGGGTAAGCCACTTACATGCATGGTAAGACCTGTTTTGCCTTCAAAAGCATGTACCTCTTTCATAATATCATTCATTAACCGCGTACGCGATTTACTGTTGGCTGTATCCTTATTCAGTGTAAGGGCAAATAAGTAGCTATGCTCTTTGGGATTGTATAAGATACCCTCATAAAAACGCATATTCTCAAAAATAGCACGGCCACTATCCAGGGCGGCCTGGCTGATAGCCTTTGCCGGAAATATCCTGGCAGGAACCAGCCTTTCCGTTCCATCAGCAGTGTCTTTTACCAGCTGAATGGCTTCGGGTGCGTCCATAATGCCCAGTACCCCTTTAATCTGCTTTAAGCCGCTATGCAGCTCCTGCGCAGCCGTAAATACAGGTACTTTAAAAAAATCCGGACTGTTAATGCCCAGTACAACTGTGCTGCCATCGCTTCCAAACTTTTTAAGAAAAGCCTGATAGTCCTGGTATTTAACGTTATCGGTAGGTATGGCCCGTGTAAACTCATAACTCATCTGCACACGCGAAGCAAAATATGCCATGCAGGCAGTAAGAATAAACAACAGGATAAGTAACTGTAATCTGAACTTAAGAATAAACTGCCCTAAACGATACCACATATAAATACCTTCTGATGATAAATAATAAACTGCAAAGAAAAGTAACTAAAACCGCCCCGCAAAAATGCGGGGCGGCAGCTTTATTGGAAAAAACGATTAAAAATCAAGTCCCAGTGCAAAATACCACATCGGCTTGCCGCGGAAAATACCATTCATTTCCCATGCCGTATCCAGCTTGAGGAAGTACCCCAGCACAGTGCTTCTTACGCCAAAACCATAACCACCGGCAAAAGGCCCTATACCACCAGCTTTTAAGCGGATAGTTGCATAGTTAGGATCTGGCGTACCATCTGACTGGTATTGACGGTAAGTAGTAATAGGCCGCTCAATATTTTTGAGACTTCCGCTCCACGCCGTACCTAAATCAATAAACTGAACCAGCTGGAAGTTGCGTATAAAAGCGCTGTTGATGGGTTTATTAAAAAATGTGCTGAATACAGGCAACCTGAACTCACTGTTAATAACAGCTGCGTTATTACCGTTGGCTACGTTTTGCCTGAAGCCACGCATGTTCAGCGTTAAAGACTGGTATACATAATCCTGACCAGTGGGCAGGTTGTCCTGGTTGGCTTTAGGACTAATCCAACCATCTACCCCACCCAGGTAGTATAAAATTTTCTGATCGCCAAAGGAGAAATCACCGGCAGCACGCGCCGCCCAGATGAAATTGCGGTAAATTTTTACATAATACCGGGCGTCCACTCCCAGGTTCTGTACATTAATACCACGTGTAGAAGCCCCTTTACCTACTGCTTTATAATAGTCGTAGTAAATTTTCCAGCGTAAACCGTTCCAGATGTTCTGGGTAGGGTTAATGGTATTATCATACACATATTCCAGATGGGCAATACCCGTTTTTGCTACGGTATCAGGAATATTCAGCCCCTGCTCCAGCGGCTGGCCGCTTTCATAAATAAAAGGTCTGGTAACAGAACGGTCAGAACGTAAGGCAATGTTGGCCCTAATGCTTTTTGTTTCATCAATAGGATAAGCCACATTGGCCTGGTACAGATTGGTAACCAGCTTATTGTCAAAACCGGCGCCTGGCCCGCTGATAATATAAGTAGGATAGTTTTCTGTGGTGCTTCTATAATAAGTAAAACCCCAGTCTAAACGTTTGCGCAGGTTTTGGAAGGTAAAAAACACGTCTTTGTCAGACAGATTGGTGCCAAATCTGAAACCACCAATCATTTTAATATCTTCCATTACATCACTCACCCCTACCCGGAACGACCAGTTAAAGTCGTTACCATTATTCAACCTTACAGGCAATGCACCATACGCATATGGTTGAAAACGGTTAATCAGAATGTTGTTAGAAACACCTGCCAGCACATAATCTGCATTAAACTTCAGCTTATAATTAAACAAACCCGCTTTTTCAAGCACCGGCTCTCTGGCAGGTCCTTCTGCTGCAGGAACCGGCTCTCCGTTTACCATTACAGGCACGGAAGTGGTAGCGGCCGGTTTTTCATCATCAAACTCGTTCTGGAATACATTGTTTGCAGGCTTTTTCTCTGCCGGCTTGTTCACAGGCACCTCTGTAACTGCTCTGCCACCAGCCAACCGGGCTTCCTGCATCAGACGCTTCATGTAGTCCGTAGGACGGGCATTTACACTCCGCCTCCGTAACATAGCAGAATCCACCTGCAGCTTATACAAAAATTTATAATCGCCCTCGCGTCTTACTTCGCTCACCTGGCCTTTATCACCCGCTATGCGGGTTTCCAACAGGCTGCTCTGGTAGTTGGTTATAGGGAAGGTATAGGTAGAGTCTTTAAATACCTGAAAATAGCTGATGCTGTCCGGCTCATTTTTCTGCCATGCAGATAATGTGGAGTCAATTTCTTTATCTCCCGGGTTACGCAAAATTTCGTCACCTATATAATATAGCGTATCAAGCCCATTACGGGAGGTAGAGAAAAAGCCTGCCCACCTGTTGGCAATACCGTTCTCTTCACTTACAAAAGTGAAGTGGTTTACATTGTACTGCATAGGAGAACGTGCATCAGCAAACTTCATTTTAGATAACTGGGCAATCTGCTTAAAATCGCTTTTGTTACTGATGTCTACCATGAAAATGTTGAAGCGGTTTTTGCTGGGCAGTACCGTATCAGCATTTACAGCATCACCGGAAGGGCGGTTGGAAGAAAAGATAATACCCGATCTGTTAGGGAAAGAAACAAACGTAGGGTCCAGATCATCATACACATCATTGGTAATCTGTTGCACCTTTTCATTGTCTATACGGTAAGTAAAAATGTCCGAATGTCCATTTTTTACAGCGCTGAATAAAATAGTATTGGCATCCAGCATAAAGCCGGCACTCAAAATCTGGTCAAACGCAGTTATTTCCTGCTTAAACCGCTTAATATTGGCTACCACATCATAAACAAACATGTTTATTTTGCCCCCCTTCCAGTACACTACCAGTAAGCGGGAACCTTTGCCGTCCCAGGAAAGTAATGGGTAGTTAGGATTAATATCGCCGGTAATGGTTCTTACACCATAGCTCAGCAGTACCTTCTCATCAAGATTATTGTCAACGTACTTTACGGAGTAAACGCCCTTTTTAAACTGCACCACCGCATAAGAGTTATTACGGGGGTTGGGGTTTGCCTGAAAACGGAAGAAGTCAGCCTTTTTGGTTTCTTCTACCACCGATAAGCGACCACGTGGGGCATTCTTACGCTGTTTCAGATCCTTCACATACTTTTCTTCTTCAAAAGTCATAAAGTCGGCCAGTACATCCTTGAACTTCTTTTTACAAATCCGCTGAGATGCTGTGTTCAGGTTTTTATACAAACGTGCCAGGTATAAAAAGTAAGTCACATTCTCCTTCTTATACTTTTCAGCTATATAATACCAGAAAGCATGGCCCGCCAGGGTAGGCTTGTCAAAGGCAAACTGATAAAATTTCCGGTAGTTACCGCTCAGCATTACATTTCGCAGTTCATCATCCTTCTCAGGACTCCATGGTTGCGCTATATATTCTACATATCCATCCGTAAGCCATTTGGGAATATCCAGTAAGGCCTGATTACTCGCAATTTCACCAATATCATCACCAAACAGAATATTATCTACCAGAATGCGGGCAATACCTTCGCGTATCTGACGGCGCAGGGTATTATGGTTACCATCAAAATACAGTACAATTTTATTGTTTACCAGCTTGGTCATACCACCGGCGTTCTGCCAGTCCAGCCCCAGACCAATATTGCTGCTTTTGTAATCGTCGTAAGTATTATATATCACCAGATTGGCGCGGCGCTGTAAAGAGTATTCAACAGCATCCTCTATAGAGGCCAACTCATCTTCAGCCAGTTGGGCAGCAAACTTACCCAGTTCTAAACCACCCTGATTGAAATAAGTATTGAAATTGGTGGTCTGATAAAACTTCCACGTAAATTTTTTATGCTGTATACGGTTTTTGCCAAACTCTACGGTGTTTACCTGTCCTATGGTAAGAAGTGGGAACAATACGGTTGCTAAAAATAAATAGAGAATGCCAACCCTTAAGCGTTTAAATTGCATATCCGGTCTTTAGAATTTTAAAATTAGCATAATTAACTGTAACAGAGACTCAAAAATAGCGTTATGATCAAGGTTGATGTATTTACTTTTAACCCCTTTCAAGAAAACACTTACGTTTTATCCAACGAAACAGGAGATGCCATTATTATAGATCCCGGATGTTACTTTTCCGCTGAATGGGAAGAATTAAAAAATCAACTGGCAGCGAAACAATTAAAGCCTGTACGGCTGGTTTTTACCCACTGCCATCTGGATCATGTGTTTGGTACCGGTTGGGCAGCCACTCATTATAATCTTTTGCCGGAATTTCATAAACAGGAAGAAATTGTAATGGAAATGGCACCGGTAGCTGGTGCTAAATATGGGCTTACCTTCGATAATTACAAAGGCCCTGTTTCTTTTATAGAAGAAGGAACCAATATAACATTGGGACAAGATATCCTGAAAGTATTATTTGCGCCCGGCCATTCCCCAGGCAGCATCTGCTTCTATTCAGCAGATCAGCATTTTTTGATTGGTGGCGATGTGTTATTCAGAGACAGTATTGGCCGTACAGATTTACCCGGGGGCAACCACGAACAATTGCTGAGCAGCATCCTTAACACGCTGTTTACCCTTCCGGATGAAACAGTGGTTTACCCGGGCCATGGCGGGCCTACCACCATCGGGTATGAAAAGCGGCACAATCCCTTTCTTACATAAAAAAAGAGGCTATTCAGCCTCTTCCATTTTATTATATGCCATAATAAATACGGCCCCCAGGTTTTTATGGGGTGGTACGTAGTCGGCAAACATTTCATTCTTTCCAAGTATTTTAGACAAATTACCCCAAAGCCCCGGCCAGTTCAGATCCTTTCCTTCACGGGCAGTTTCCATCAGCGCAGTAATCATAGGAGCGTTGATTAAGCCACTACCTGTTTGTTTGGAAGAAATAATCTGCGCGTAAGGACAAATACCTAATACTGTATTCAGACTCTGATACCCGCCACAGCTTCCCAGCAGAATTACTTTAGCAGAAGGTGCCAACTGGGCAATGGTAGAATTCAGGTAATAACTGTGCCCACGGTGAATAACCACAGATGGATTCAGTTCTTTCTCTGCCAGATACTTATTTAAAGCTGATTGTGCTTCTGCATCCAATCCTTTTTCCTCGTCCAGTGGCTTATTAGCATAAATAGTTACCGGAACACCACGGGTAGAAGAAACCGCTATCCACTGATTATTACTGGTAATTTTCCAGTTACTATTAGAAAAACGGCCTACAAATGAATTAAACACCGTTTTACCATCTTTATCGCCATAAAAGAACTGTTGCACCACAATTCTGCCCGAAGTGTCGCGCAGAGATTTGTTAGGCATAAAATAAACCGGAGGTATACCCAGTGTTCCCGCCACATCAATATGATTGGCAGAATCCATAGATAAAAACAGGGTATTCAAAATACTATAAATGCGTTCACCACGGAAATTGCGGTTTTTCTTTACTTCCGCCAGATTGTGCTGCACCTGACTCATAATCAGTTGTTGCAAATCTTTATCGGTAATACTTGCATAAGAGTTGGCTACATCCACCGCATCTTCCAGATTGTTTGTTTTATCCAACCCTCTTACAAACGCCTTCATCAGTATTTCAGCATTCTCTTTCTCCATGGTTTTCAGAAAATGATCCAGCGTATTATAATTTGCCGCCATCTTAATCCACTTTTTAAAGTGATCAAAACGCACACTTATCAGCAATGAATCACCACGCGCCACTTTCATTTTCTTAAATATCATCGGGTATACCCCATGGGTATAACTGGACGTATAAATTTCCTCCTCTCCCAACACAGCCAGGTAATACAATTCCTGCGGCGTTAACAATTCAATCTTTTTAAACCGCACTGCGTCCGGCAATTCGTGCAAACCGTTGATCTCATTAATAAAAACATCTTTGGCCTTTTGTTGCAGGCGGGCCGTTAAAGTATTCATCACCAGCGGAGTATCCCTTTTCAACAAGCGATCTGCATACGCAATCTGCGTTTGCACCAGCAGTTTATAGTACTGCACACTGTCATTCATTACAGAATCTATAGCCGCAAAACTGCGTTTGCCTCTATACAAATCATCCAGAAAAGGAAAATACTGGCGCCCGGTTTTAAGCCGCGCCATATGCGCAATAATTTTTACCAGAGGATCTTCCGATTTCCGGATACGCACGCCCAGTTTGGTAGTAGCAGCTGCAAAGTTGTACAGTTCTTCCTGACTTCTTCTGGCAGCAAGCGCAATTAAACTGTCGGCGTAAGGCAGATCGGGATATTTGGAAAGAATAGGTAGTATTTTGTTAGGGTACTTCTGACACTCCTTCACAACCAGCAGATCCTTCGAAGATGCCAGCCCCGCATTTTGCTGAAAGGCAAAACTACGCACCAGAATATTGCCGGTTTCCAACGAATTGGCTTCTATAACCGGGGTAATCGGCTGCTGCAGACGCTCCAGCCGCATAGCCTCTTCATAAGCATTCAGCACATCTGTAAAAGTTATCAGCTTTATTCTGCGGCCTTTATTTTCTGCCACAAAAGCATATAAAACGTCATTCAGGCCACGCAGATACTTAATTTTATCGTTGCCATCCAGCGCAGAATCCAATTCTATTGCCAGTTGCAGGCGGTCTGTCTTTGTTATCACCGCATAAGTAGCCTGCATATTCAGTTCTTCATTATTGGAAGGTGTAAACTGCCCGTCATCCTTGCCATCCAGTTTCAATATTTCGCGCTGTAGCTTATCCACATCTTCATGAAACTTCTTCCGCATCAGCGGAATCTCAGGCATACGCGTGCTATCAATCTGAGCATCAGTTGTTTTTATTAAGGCCAGCAATACTATCAGCAGGTATAATTTAGTCATCTTCATCCCGTAAATTATTATTTCTCTGTTCAAAAGCGTATCTTACTAATGCAAAAGTAAGACCAAAGGCGGCCATATACCCTTAACAATAACATAATGCGCTAAACCACTGCGTTACACCGCGTAACATTATTTTTGTGTAAACATATTGTTAAGATGGAAACCAAGGGCAAGAAAGTTCTGATTGCTGATGATGAGCCGGATATTTTAGAGATTATAGGGTATAACCTGCGTAAAGAAGGTTATGATATTCATACTGCAAAAGATGGCGAAGACGCTCTGGTAAAAGCAAAGCAGCTGGCACCTGATCTGGTAATTCTCGATATTATGATGCCTAAAAAGACCGGCGTACAGGTTTGCGAAATACTCCGCAGCCAACCGGCTTTCCAGGATACATTGATTATTTTCCTCACCGCATTAAGCGATGAAGCCTCTCATATTAAAGGTTTTGAAACAGGTGCAGACGATTACGTAAACAAGCCCATCAGCCCCAAAGTGCTGACCAGCCGCGTAAACGCCCTGTTCAGAAGAATTAACAAGTCTGACGACAAAACCCTGCAGATTAACAACATTTCTATCGACCCTGTAAAATTTCTGGTAACCGTAGATGGTGCAGAAGTAATACTGGCTAAAAAAGAGTTTGAGTTGTTATACCTGCTGGCCTCCCGTCCGGGCCGTGTTTTCCTCCGCAATGAAATTCTGAGTCAGGTGTGGGGTGCCGACGTAATTGTGGGCGACAGAACCATAGATGTACATATCAGAAAGATTCGCCAGAAGCTGGGTATTGATTGTATTACCACCGTAAAAGGGGTAGGTTACAAATTTGATATCTAAACAGTCGCGTAACTTTTGGTTATATTGCGTGTTATGGCCTTTGCCATGATAACACTAAACCAATGCTTAGTACAAAAAACCTGTCTCCTAATCAATTGTCAGCGCTTACTGCGCTGGTACTCTCCCTCCCTGTAGGGTTGGGCTTTTTTTTGGTAACCTTTAGCGTATGGGTAAGCATTATTGCCTTCATTGCTGTATTTGTAGGGGGCTACCTGCTCATACGCTATGTGCTGCAGCGCTTTATATACCGCAAAATCAAACTCATTTATAAGTTTATTTACCAAACAAAGGCTTCCAAAAAAGAAGAAATGTATTACAAGTACATTCTGCCCCAGAAAAGCATTGACGAGGTAAGGGAAGATGTGGAAAAATGGGCCGCCCAAAGCAGAGCAGAAATTGAAGCCCTGCGTAACAACGAGGCTTACCGGAAAGAATTTCTGCAAAACCTGGCCCACGAATTCAAAACACCCATTTTTGCTATTCAGGGATACGTAGATACACTGTTGGGCGGCGCACTGGAAAACCCCGAGATAGCTACACGTTTTCTGGAAAATGCCTCCAAGAATGTAATAAGAATGGTGAACCTGGTAAGCGATCTGGACGAAATATCCCGTCTGGAAAGTGGAGAACAGCCGCTTTATAAAGAAAACTTTGTAATTCAGGATATGATAAGAGAGGTATACGAATCTCTCTCCATCAAAAGCGCCAGAAGAAATATAAAATGCACCTTTAAAAAAGGCTGCGAACAGCCCGTTACCGTTTTTGCTGATAAAGAAAAAATAAGGCAGGTAATTATTAACCTGGTAGCAAACGCTATTAAATATGGCAAACAGGACGGCCATATTGTGGCCAGCATTTACAAAACAGACGAACAGCATGCGCTTATAGAAATCAGCGACGATGGAATAGGCATTTCGGAAGAACACCTGCCCCGCATATTTGAACGCTTTTACCGTACTGACCGTGGCCGTAGCCGCGATGTGGGAGGTACAGGCCTGGGATTGGCTATTTGCAAGCACATTGTAGAAGCACATAACCACGTAATGCATGTTCGTAGTAAAGTAGACATCGGTACCACTCTGGGCTTCACACTCGACATAAGAAAGGATTAACAACTCTTTCACACAACCCTGCAGATTTCTCCCGTATCAGTTTGCAAATAAAGCAAATGAAAGCCCAATACCTTATAGCCCTCGCAACCTTAGCCTCCTTAAGCCTGTCCTGTGTACGCAGGGCCTATTATGTTTCACCGGTATATGGAAGCAACACCCCCTACCATACCGTGCCGCTGAAAAAAGAACAAATAGCGTCTGCATTATATGGTAATGCCAGTTTGCAAACCGGCTCAGCTAACGACCAGGGGAGAGATATGAGTTCCAACATGCAAATCAATGCTTATCGCACACATAACTTCGGCACTTTACAGGCGTACTATGGAGGCGGCTTTGTAGCCGGCATTTACAATGTCAAAGCTTTTGATACTGCAAGCTATAGGCGAAATACATATGATATAGCTGTTGCACCCATTAATGCCGGTGCCGGCAATCTGTTTTATGGTACCGGTAATATCCACGGTGGTATGCATGTGGCAATACCACTCTCTCCGTCTAATACTGCTCCCGAATTACGCCTGGGCTCCAAAGTGGCCATGCATAAAGAGTTTGGTAACTATCTCTCGTTCAGAAATTCTTTGCATTCCGACTCTGTTTCCGGACTTGCCAATAGCAGCACACTAGGTAGCCTCTCCGGCTATACAGAAATTCTGTTTCCTTCTTCCCATAACATCATTGGCGCTCAGTTGGAAGTGAATCTGATGCTGGGCAAACAATATAGTGATATCTATTTTGGAAAAGGTACGCCAGGCGGCCGCTACGCATATGTAAATGGCACTTTACACCTTACCCAGGGTAAAACAACAGCCTATCTGCAATGGTCTCTTGGCACCCGGCTGTTTGGTATTCATTTGGGCGTAAACTATCAGTTAACAGGTAAATCAAAAAAGCCCCGGTAAAAACCGGGGCTGTCAGGCATGAGAAAATCTGCTTAGTTACTTGTGTGCTATGAACCAAACTGCACAACAAAGGTGCAGGGCATATGTAAAGTAATTATGAACGGAAAACGAACTCTGTATTAATTTCTATTGAGCTGTCAGAATTAAATTAGACCAGGTTCCGGGTGATTCTAATCCTACAAGACGGCACTGCAGCTTATATTGTTGCCCTGGCGTCATTCCACCTCCCCACTCCAGTGTAGCAGTAGGTACATCTGAAAAATCATGCAATAAGTTATCATTTATATCGAGTAAACGCCAGTCGTAAACCAAGCCGCTATAAGGAGCAGCACAATCATGTGTAAGATTGCCTACAGCTGGCACCACAGTAGGTCCTAAAATAGCATTGTCATAAGCTGCAACGGACTCCACCGGATATAAATAATTAGCCGCTACTGTATCATTGGCAGAAAAGCCTGTCCATGACCAGCCAAGCACACCAATATCATATCTCATAATTGAACTAGGCTCCTCAGTGGTTATTACCGGGAAATAATTTGCGCCAGCTCCCGGAACGTAATTAGGGTCAACCTCCCAATTGCTGCGACGCAAACCCAGAATGTGCCCTATCTCGTGAGCAATAGTCAGCAAATCCTGAGAGTGTTCTTGCCGATCCATTTCCGTTACTGGCTACATTGTCTACAAATAACGATGTGGAAGGGGAGCCATCCGCTGAAGTAAAAAATCAGCCCTGTCTGGCGATTCATTTTTTGATATTTAGAGAAAAAAAAGAGGTTGTGCGTCAGGCACAACCTCTTTGTCTAAAATTTGTATTTAATGCTAGTAGGCTTTGTTTTTAGGATCCAATTCAACCCATCCGTCCATCCAGGTATCACCGGTGTTCAGTGCACCAACGTATGTTACGTTAGTTAAACCAGCCAGCTTAGTCGCACTGAAAGAAGCTTTACCTAATAACGGCGAACCGGTAGCAGGACGAGCATCAACAGTTGTAGCGTTTAAAGTAGTAAACTTCAGATTAGCGATATCGCTGATGGTAGTATCGTTTGCGTTTGCAGCAGCCATAAAAGTAGCAGCTGGATTTGCACCGGCAGCACCACCGTTGCTCGCATAAATATATTTACCAACAGGGAAACCTGCTACTATGTTATTTTTGAATTCCATTTGACCGTTGGTAACCCACTCGTTAGAGTTAACACCGTCAATGTTGATGCCGTTTGCCCAGCCCAGGAATACCGAGTTGTAAACAGACAGCTGAGTACCTCTTCTTAACAGAGCAGCTCTGCCAAATGCAGCATTAACAGCAGAAGCACCAACAAAAGCACCTGGTCCGATGAAAGTCATGTTAGAGAAAACAGGAGCAGTTAAAGGAGTGCTCAGTGTTGTAGGAACCGGATCTTCGTTATCAGATTCAAAACCGTTTGAAGCCGCAGTACCCACATCGAAAATAGAATTATCTCTGATTGACAGACCAAATTGTACTTTACCAACATAACCATTGTCAGTATCAAAATCATCGTCTACGCCTCTGTAAGCAAACAGGTATTTTGCGTTTACTGCGCCACCGAACCACTCAAAGGAGTCATCACCAGAGTAAGACACCTGAATATGATCCAACGTAGTTCCACTACCTACACACAACAAGGTTAAGCCATTCAATTCAGAGTTCAACTGAGAAGATAATGGAATACCCGCAAATTCAATACGTGTATATCTTAAAGAGCCGGAATTGTCTGCGTTGTTATCACCACCACCAACAATATTATTTCCGTAGGCAGTAATCTCAGCTTGGTCAAAACCTTCCAGTAACCTTCTGCCTTTAACACCACCATATGTATAGTTAGTAATACCATTACCAACAAGTACAATACCACCCCAGTCGCCTTTATCTCTTGCACCAACTGCCTGGTTAGAAGTAAATACGATAGGTTGTGTAGGGGTACCCTGAGCATCTATTTTAGCACCTTTGGTGATTACCAGCGTAGCTTTGGTACCTTTGATAGCCTTGATGATAGTTCCCGGCTGTATAGTCAGCGTTGCATTGTTAGAAACAAATACAACCCCCTTCAGATAATAAGTTTTACCAGTTACCAACGTTCTGGAAGTAGTGATTGCGGCAGACAAAGTATCAGAGCCTGTATTGGTTGGAGGATTGGAGTTATTATCATCTTTTGAACAACTTGTTACTCCTAACAAAAGAGCACCCAATCCCACTGCTGAAGCCGATAAAAGTCTTCTGGTTTGTTTCATACAAGAAATTTGAATTATGCACAAATATTTTACACCTATGTTAATTAAACGTATCGCCAATGTTATCTAAATATTAGCTCTTTGCTAAAATGTATAAGTCAGATTGGCTCCAAAGTTGACCCCATAATTCATAGAGTTAAAAAGGTTGTCCTTGTCAGCACTGTATTTTTTGTCGCCGTTATTATCCTGATAGAAATTAGCTTTTTGATTCAACAGATCTGAAACGGTTAACTTAAGTTCCCATGATCTTGCTAATGCCTGTGTAAATTGAAAATCAATAATTGAACGCGGAGCTTCGTAAATATTACCAAAACCTGGAAATCCAACTGTAGCAATACGTCTACCTATGCGATTGAATAAAATGCTGGCATTCGATTTAGATGCATCATTAACATACTGCAAACCGGCATTAACCACAATAGGTGATTGTCCCTGCATGGGTCTTCCACTTAACTGATCAGCCACATTGGCATCAAATGTCACCTTACTGTCAATCAAAGCCAAATTGGCAAAAGCTGTAATATCTTTTACTACCGGCAAACTGATAAAATCAAGCTTTTTCCGGAACTCAAATTCTACACCATAATTATCAGCCGATTTAGCATTGGTATAGGTAAACTGTGGAGAACCAGACGCAAAATTGTAAGAACTTTCAATAGGGCTAACAAAATGTTTGTAAAATACTCCTAAAGTAAACAGTTCACCGGCTTGCGGATATAATTCATAGCGGGCATCAAGATTAGTAATTTTGGTTCTCTTTAAAAAGCTATTCCCCTGAATAGTTACATTTCTCTCAAAATCGAAGAAGGAGAATGCTGCGATCTCCCTGAACTCAGGACGAGCAACGGTTCTCGACCCACTTAATCTCAGATTTGTTTTATTATTTAAAGAATAGTTCAGGTTTAATGAAGGCAGGAAATCGGTATAACTATTATTAGTCCTGGAAACACCAACAGTAGTTGTCATAAAGCTTACTTCCTGTTCAAATTTTTCAACCCGCGCCCCCCAGGATATTTTTATTTTATCTGCAATTTTGTTATCAAACTGTATATAGCCCGCAAAAAGATTTACGAAAGCATCATAATTATTGGAAGCACTCGTTACATCATACATATAAAGTTTTCCTGATGCAAAATTGGTGGAATTAAAAATCTGATCAATAGGCTGAAAGCGTACCTCCGTATTATTATCATTTGTTCTTACCGCAAAAACACGGCTGTTAAAATCCCGGTCTTTACGCTGTGCCATTGCGCCCACCTTTAACACATGTTGATTTCCACCAAGGTTAAATGGCTTTGAAAAGTCACCGTTTACTCCATAAATCTTGTCACTTAGATCAGAAAAGAAGCGGCCTACTTTGTCCGGCTGTACTGCAACGTCATTAATCTGGGCAACAAATGTTTTAACGCCATTTATTTCATTCTCGTTATAAGCCAGATTTTTCATATCAGGCAACTTCTGATTTAAAACAGCAATATTGGCATTCCATTTAATACGGGCCGCACTGCTGCCAGCTCCCAATAAATGTTCGCCGTTTAGCTGGCTGTTCCATAATCTGTTCGATTTAAAAGCAGATTGATAACCAAGCAGATTTACTTGTGCCTGGTTGGAGTTGTCAATACCAGTACGTATCATATAATGGTCTGTACTGGTAATATTATAGCTGTTTTTCAGACTTAGTTTGAAGCGGGATGACTGATAGGAGACGTTGACAATGCCTCCCAGTAAGAGGTTGTCTGCAGAAAAATTATCAACATAATTAAACCTTACACTTCCATCTCCCTCGGTGAATCTGTTTATCTTATTGTAGTTGCGGAATTGCTCATTGTAGCTAACAGAAGCGATGGCTGAAATTCTTCTTACTCCATTAGTATACAAAACACGACCGCCTGTAAGCTGGAAGTTTTTATTAATCAACCCGCCACGCTTGTGATAGCCCCAGTTGTTATTAAACAACTGACCATATTCAGACCTCTTTCCGGTGGAAAAATTATTAAATTCATTATAATCAGGTAATCCACCAGGCAGCTTTCTGGTGCCGTCATCTACACCCAGCCAGTCGGTTTTGCCTCCTTTATAAGTGTAAAAAGGATTAGATACCGCCTGAGAATTGAAGCCACCCCCTACAACAGCGGTCAAAAAGCTTTTATCAACAGCATCTTTAGTATTTAACTGAATCAACCCACCAGCAAACTCACCTGGCAATTCAGGAACAGCAGCCTTATTGACAATTATATTGTCCAGAATATTACTTGGAAAGATATCAAATGCAAAAGTTTTCCGGTCTGGTTCTGTACTGTTTAGCAAAGCCCCGTTAAGAGTAGCCTGATTATAGCGATCAGACAAACCTCGCACCACAATAAATTTACCATCCTGAATAGATGCTCCCGAAACACGCTTTAAAACCTCACTGGTATTCCTATCCGGAGATCTCTTAATTGCTTCAGCTGATACCACCTGAGCAACAGTGTTGGTATTTTTTTGAAAAAGAATAGCAGTACTAACAGTTTCCTTTTTTGCAGAAGAAGAAGATCTTACCGTAATGCCGTCCAGGTTTTTAACCTCGGCGTCAAGTACCATATCAAGATCTGTAATTTTTTGGCCGGAAACTTCCACACCTTCTATGCTCTTTGCAGCATAAGAAAGCGCGCTAATGGTAATAGTATATTTACCAGTAGGTAATGTCAGCAAATACCGGCCATCAATGTCTGTTCTGGTACCTTTAGCGCTTTCTATGGCTTTTATAGTAGCCCCAACAATGGGTTGATTATTAGAAGAAAGTACTTTCCCTGAAATCTTTCCTGTGCCTGTTTGCCCATAAGCAGCCATATGCAGCAAAACAATAACACCCAAAAGCAAATTTTTCACGTCCTTATATTTTGGAGCGAAAGTACCAGCCGAATGTTAAGAAATTGTAACCGCAATGTTACCAACCCGTGAAATAAGAGCCTCTTTGTTCCATTACTAATAAAACAAATATGACCGTATGGTTAAATATTAAGCTAATGAATATCTATTCACACATTTTTCTTTTTTTAGAAGAAAAAAAATGAAAAAAAACACCCTTTGCCTTTTATTTCTTATCATTCAGCTAGTCTCGTTTTCCCAGCAGCCTTATCCAATTAATGGAATAACCACCAATCCGGCAGCAGCTGTCAATCCCGGTAATCCAGCCAAATTGAACAAGTTTGATTGGACTCTTCCCAGCTACAACATTAGCACAACATGTCAAGCTGTGCCTGGTGACATGACAGAGTCCCCTTTTTACAGAGGCGGCAATACCCAATTGCTAACTCTACTGAAAGACATGCAACCATCTGATGGATGGGAATTAATTCATAAAGATCTCGGATATCTGGATGATAACATTACGCCAACCAGCGAAAAGAAAGAGCATTCATGGTTGGTATTATATAATAAATACACTGGCATACTTCGTCTGCTTTTTAAAACATGCAGGCAACAGGATTACGACGCAATGAAAATTGTTATTCAATTTCAAAACCTCCCGGGTAGAATTCAAACTAATCTATTCGATCTATCGAATAGCCAACTAAATGCAACCAATGCAGAAAGGAACAATGGAACACAAAAATTTGAATCAGTTGTAAAATATATTAATGATCAAAGTCAATGGTTCTATACGGACTTTCCAATGCAATTTGATCCTTGTACTTGTATGTATCAGTCTAACATCAACGTATTAACACATTTGGTGAGAACAGCCGATATTAAATTAAAGGGTACAGCAAGCGGTACTTTGAAAACAATTGCAGATATTAACGGCGGAAAGGGTAGCGTTAATGATGACTCTAAATTAGGATTTAAAGATATATATACAGACGTAAAAAAAACAATAACCAATTCCCTTCCCGGAATGAATGCATTTTACAGTCTGGCTTCTTCAATCGCCAATACAATTCCAACAGATTCGATAAAAAAAGAAGACATTAAAAGTGCTATTCAAACTTTAGCCAACAATAGTCAAGTCAAGGATTTTTTAAAAAATGTTCTGTTAAAAGATATCCCTTATGTGGGAACAGCGATGAGTGTAGTTGACTATTTTGTGTTGGGAGGAAAAAAGGCGGGACCTGCCAAAGTTGAACTTATGCCCATGACCATTAATATGGATATTAATCTAAGCGGCACAGTAACTACAGAAAGTAATTATCATAATTTTCATTTTGACAATCCTGGCAGTAAAAACGCCGGCGTAAGCATTACAAAAGACTATCCCATTTATAATGAGGCGATGGGAGTTTTTACACTGTTAAGTACTCCGGAAATGATTTATCGCCAATATCGTGGCTCTTCACCACATGGTGAATATAAAGACTTTACATTTTTAAGCACACCAAGGAGTTACTATGCAATTAATCCTGCCTCCGGCCTTAAAGTACATGACATTCAGGCCCAAATTATAGCAGAATATATCCATGTGAGTGACGTTGGTTCTTTTTCTCAGTTCAATAATTTTCCAATAAAATTACCTAAAAACTCCATTACCGGATTAGAGAGGCGTGGATCATACATTGTTGACTTTAAATGCATTGGATCCAATAATATGAAGTTTACAGAGAAAGCACTGCCTCTATCCGAGCAAATCATGTATGCTTCAGGCGGAGATTTCGCTCAAAATTTTTATTTAAAGCTTATTATTAATCTTGAACGTATAGATGGACAAGGACAAAATGTTCTTTTAGTCCAGACCTACCCTATCAAAATGAATGGAGTAGAAAGTGTTCAAAATGATCCTTATTTCCCTCCGTACGATCCATTTGAATTTGGCTATCTATTAAAGCCCAATATAACATGTAGCACCTCACCGGTTTTTTATCAGGCGACAGCTGACGATGATGGAGAATTCATGTATGGCTTTTGCGCTAATTCATTCTATAAAGATCGGCGACCTTCCTTCTCCAGTCCGGCAAGAATGAGTTCAAACATTGCGGATCAGGAACAACCTAAGGCAGTAACATCAGACTCCACAAAGGCTAGCCCGCAAATCGAAATCTATCCTAATCCTGCTTCAAACTGGTTAACTGTCACCAATATGTCTGATAAAGAGATAAACACGATTAGAATTATCAGTAGCAATGGAGTTATAACAAAAATGCTATCAACCCGCCAAATAATGGAAAAAATCAATGTATCACGCCTGCCAACCGGCATGTATGTTGTTGAAGTCCAAAATAGCAGCATTAAAAAAAGCAAAAAAGTAATCATTCAGCACAACTGACGAGAACAAGAGTATTATCTTATTGTTAACTTTAAGCAACCGAACCCAATTCGGTTGCTTAAATCTATTTTTGCCCCAAAATTTATGTAAATGGGTATCAACAACATCGGCAAGCTTTTTATGCCTAAAAACAGGGTTTTCTATGAGTTGTTTGAAGATGTGGGCACAAATGTCGAGCACATGGGACAGGTAATCAAGCAGGTAGTATACGAACCTGACCTTGACAAACGAGCCTCCCTGATTGGTTTGATTGAAGACCTGGAGCATAAAAATGACGATCATACCCATAAAATCTTCACCGAACTCGGGCGTAATTTCATTACTCCCTTCGACCGTGAGGATATCCACTACCTGGCTACTTCACTGGATGATATCTGTGACTATATCTTCTCTTCTGCCAAAAAAATCAATTTCTACCGCGTTAACCCTAACGACAGCGGTATTCAGAAAATGGCGGAATTGATTGAACTGGGTTGCGCGGAAATTAAAAAAGCTATCTACGGTTTGCGTGATATGAAAAATTTACGCCAGATGACTGAAGCGATGGTTCGCGTAAACAGCATTGAAAACCAGGCAGATGACGTATTTGATATGAGCATTGAAAAGCTTTTTGAACAGGAAAATGATGTAAAAGAGCTGATCAAGAAAAGAGAAATCTATCAGGCTATGGAAACCGTTACCGACAAGTGCGAAGACGCAGCCAACGTAATAGAATCTATCATAGTTAAATACGCCTAGTAACGGCAACAGACCTCCTTTTATGGTTACATTATTAATTGTAATTGTAGTCTTATCATTCATATTCGACTACATTAACGGGTTTCATGATGCCGCCAACTCTATAGCCACTATTGTATCTACCAAGGTATTAACGCCCTTTCAGGCCGTATTGTGGGCTGCATTTTTCAACTTCGGCGCCTTCTTTATTTCCAAATACGTAGTAGGGCATTTTGGTATTGCAGATACCATTGCCAAAAGCGTTACCCTCCAAAAGGGCGATCCGCTGGCATTGTATGTAATCCTGGCCGGCCTTATCTCCGCCATCATCTGGAACCTGGTTACCTGGTGGTTTGGTATCCCCTCCAGTTCTTCCCATGCCCTCATCGGCGGTTTAATTGGTGCGGCGGTAGCCAGATATGGTACCCTGGCGGTGGTAGTAGCTGCCAAAGTAATACCTATCGTATGCTTTATCCTGCTGGCTCCCATGATAGGTATGATCATAGCCTTTATTATTACCGTTCTCATTGTTCACCTCTGTAAACGGGGTAATCCGTATAAAACCGAAAAATGGTTCAAACGCCTGCAGCTGGTATCATCCGGCCTGTTCAGCCTTGGCCACGGAAGTAACGATGCGCAAAAGGTAATGGGTATTATTGGCGCAGCCATGGTGGCCAGCCATCATATTCCAGATCTCAATCATATTCCTGATTGGGTACCTATCATGTGTTTTGTGGCCATTGGCCTGGGTACCATGAGTGGTGGCTGGAAAATTGTAAAAACCATGGGTACACGTATTACCAAAGTAACCCCGCTGGAAGGCGTGGCTGCTGAAACAGCTGGTGCGGTAACCCTGTTTTTAACAGAGCATTTTAAAATACCGGTATCTACCACGCATACCATTACCGGTTCAATTATCGGGGTGGGCGCTACCAAAAGGTTAAGCGCAGTTCGCTGGGGTGTAACCATTAATCTGGTATGGGCATGGGTACTTACTATACCGGTAAGCGCCATCTTCGCAGCCATATCATATTACATTATGCTGCTGTTTATTTAGGTTATTGTGTTATTTTGCGTACCATAACAAGCACGCAAAATAACATGTCTAAAATCCTGGTAACCGGCGGCTGTGGCTTTATCGGATCGCACACCGTAGTGGACTTAATTGAAAATGGCTTTGATGTAATTTCTATCGACGACAACTCCCGCTCTACCACTTACCTGTTAGACGGTATCGAAAAGATTACCGGCAAAAAGCTGAAGAACTATAACGTAGACCTTAAGAATTTTGATGAAACGCTGGCAGTATTCCAGGAAAATCCGGATATCGCCGGCGTTATTCATTTTGCAGCCTATAAAGCAGTGGGCGAATCTGTAGAAAAGCCCCTCGACTATTTCGAAAACAATATGTTCTCCCTCATCAACCTGCTCAAATGTGTGAAGGAGTTTAAAATTGACAATTTCGTTTTCTCCTCTTCCTGTACCGTATATGGCAACCCTGATTCTATCCCGGTTACAGAAAAAACACCTACTAAAAAGGCAGAATCTCCTTACGGAGCTACCAAGCAAATGGGTGAACAGGTAATTGAAGAGTTTGCCCGTGCTTATCAGTTCAATACCATTTTATTACGCTACTTTAACCCCGTAGGTGCGCACCCTACCGCTTATATTGGTGAACTGCCCCTTGGCAAGCCGCTGAACCTGGTACCGGTAATTACACAAACCGCTATTGGCAAACTGCCGCAGATGAATGTGTTTGGTGATGATTATGAAACCCGCGATGGCAGCTGTGTACGCGACTTTATTCATGTTTGCGATATCGCACATGCACACACCCTGGCCATCCAGTTTCTGATGGATAAGAGAAATACCAGCAAATGCGAGGTGTTTAACCTGGGTACGGGCAACGGCGTTACCGTTCTGGAAGCCATCAACTCTTTCGAAAAAGTGTCTGGTCAAAAGCTGAATTATAAAATCTCTCCCCGTCGCGCAGGTGATGTAGTAGCTATTTACGCCAATAACGCCCATGCCGTAGATACCCTTAAATGGGAAATCAAGTACGATCTGGACGAAATGATGCGCACTGCATGGAAGTGGGAGCTGAAAGTGAAGGAAGATGAAGCTTTAATGAAAAAGCAGAATCCTGCCCTCAATTAAAATCATCCATTTACATTTGTTCATTCAATAATAATAAGAGCAATGCTGAAAGATATTCAGGTACAAAACGAAAAAGAAACCAGAGGTGGTTTTGGCGAAGGCATATATGAAATTGGTAAAGCCAATCCTAATGTAGTAGTACTTACAGCAGACCTGGCCGGCTCCATGAAAATAGGTCCGTTTATAAAAGAGTTTCCTGAAAGATATGTACAGGTAGGTATTGCAGAAGCCAACATGATTGGTATTGCTGCCGGCCTTACCATCGGCGGTAAAATTCCTTACACTACTACATTTGCCAACTTCAGCACCGGCCGCGTATACGACCAGATTCGCCAGAGTGTTGCTTATAGCGGTAAAAACGTAAAGATATGCGCCAGCCACGCCGGTTTAACACTGGGCGAAGATGGTGCTACCCACCAGATACTGGAAGATATAGGCATGATGAAAATGCTGCCCGGTATGACAGTGATTGTGCCTTGCGACTTTAACCAGACCAAAGCAGCTACCAAAGCCATCGCTGCTTACGAAGGCCCGGTTTACCTGCGTTTTGGCCGTCCAAAATGGCCCAATTTTACCGCAGAAGACGGTAGCGACTTTGTAATTGGTAAGGCACAGGTGTTAAACGAAGGTAAAGACATTACCCTGTTTGCCTGTGGGCACCTGGTATGGAAGGCTATTGAAGCCGGACGTATTCTGGAAGAAAAAGGCTATAGCGTAGAACTGATCAACATACATACTATCAAGCCGCTGGATGAAGAAGCTGTGCTGAAATCTATCACCAAAACCCGTTGCGCTGTTACCTGCGAAGAGCACAACATTTTAGGTGGTTTGGGCGATAGCATTGCACAGGTTGCTGCTAAGCACCTGCCAATTCCAATTGAGTATATTGGTACTAAAGATACTTTTGGCGAAAGTGGTAAACCCACCGAGCTGCTGGCTAAATACGGCCTGGATACCGCTGATATTGTAGCCGCTGCTGAAAAAGCATTGAGCCGCAAATAATTACCAGAAAAATGTTAAAACGTTTTCACACTAAGTCCCGCTTTCTAAGGCGGGACTTATTTTTGGGTAAGTTATTATAAACAATCAAGCCATCTGCATGTACCCCGACGACAAGGAACTCCTGCATCTTTTCCGGCAGCCTGAAACCAGGGAGCAAGCCTTTACGGGTATCATTAAAAAATACCAGGAGAAACTATACTGGCATATCCGCCGCATGGTAGTAGATCATGACGATACGCATGATGTATTGCAGAACATGTTTATCAAAGTGTGGAATGCCCTTGATAATTTCCGGGAAGATAGCCAGTTATACACCTGGCTTTACCGCATTGCCACCAACGAATCGCTCACCTTTCTGGAACAACAGAAAAAACGCAGCGCCGTTAGTCTCAGCGATGTAGAAAGCAATCTCAGCAACAAAATAATGGCCGACAGGCACTTCGATAGCAACAAACTGGAATGGAAGTTGCAACTGGCCATACAACAACTTCCTGAAAAGCAGCGCATTGTATTCAACCTTCGGTATTACGATGAAATGCCGTACGAAGAAATGAGCCGCGTGCTGGAAACCAGCGAAGGAGCTTTAAAGGCCAGCTACCACCACGCCGTTAAAAAAATAGAAGACTTTATACGCAATCATTAAACCAGCCGGAACTGCATGAGTCAAAAAAAGTGACATGACAGAGAATAGTAGTGATATATGGATGGAGGTGCCCCGCAGTAATGTTTACACCGTACCGGAATGGTATTTCGATACACTTCCCGGCCATATTATGTCGCATATCCGCTTCTCTGCCACTTTGCAGACTCCGCAACAGACTCCCTATCAGGTTCCTACCGGTTATTTTGATGCACTTTCTTCCCGCATCCTGTCTCAGGTACACTTACAAGCAGGCGCGTCCCAGCAAACTGTTGCCGGTAATAAAGAGGTTTACCAGGAACTGCAGCAATTAGCACCGCTATTAAATACCATTTCCAAACAACCGGTTTTCAGTATACCCGAAAACTATTTTGAGGTACAGCTTCAGATGCCGGTAACCGTAGCTGATACAAGTACGCTCCGCACACTTCGTGTTGTACGTAAAGTCAACAGTTGGCTCCGGTATTCCGCAGCAGCAGTGGTGGCAGGTATTATGGTTACAGCAGCTTTTGTATTTACCGATAACGGTGGGCCGGCTGGCAATACATCCGGCAACAGCACAGTTAAAACCGGTAAAAGCCTGGATGTAAAGAAGGAAGTTTCTGTTTTATCTGAAGATGAAATAGTTAACTATCTTAGCACACATCCGTCCACCGCAGACGTAAGTACATCTGTAACCAGTGTGTCACCAGACATTCAGCATATTGTAAATGATATAAGTGAAGAGGAAATCCGTCAGTATCTGAAAGAAAACAGTGATCCTGGCGAAGGACTGGCGAAGGGGATTTAAATTTGACGAAAGATGAAAAAGAGGTTTCTTTTTATATCATTTTCTCTGCTGCTTTACTGTTTTGCAATGGCACAACAGCCTGATAAAAAGGCTGCCAACAAAACGGAAGCTATCCGCATTGCCTACATCACCCGGCAACTTAACCTCACACCACAGGAAGCCCAGCAATTCTGGCCTGTATACAACGCCTACATGAACGAGCTGAGAAAAGTAAAAAAGTCGCAGGATGAAATTGACGATGAAATACTGTTTGAAGAAACCATTCTGCAGGTACGCAAAAAATACCGCCCTGAGTTTAAAAAGATACTGGTAGATCAGGAAAGAGTAAACAAAACCTTTACTGTAGAACGTAGTTTCCGCGAGTTGTTAAGAAAGGAACTGGACAACCGGAAAAAAGCCCGTAAGGAAGCCAACAGGTACCAGTAACTAAAAAGCAACCGGTACCTGCAAAGTATATTAGGCTTTATAAACAGGCGATTTTACATCATGATAAAACAGGAAAGTCCAGTGCTTTTCATGCCCCTCTTCCCACCACTTCAGGCGTAACTCCATACACTTTTTGCCGTCATAATCATACTTAGCCACAAAACGACTTTTCATCTGCGACAACTGAGGCGCATCATCCGCACCAAAGAATATGGTTTCCCCACCTTCTTCAATCCAATATACCTGGTGATGAGGGCTATGGCCGCCGGTTACCTCATAACGGATATATTCGTCAATTACACCATCGCCATTTAGTAATACTACCTGCGGGTGATTTTGTAACACACCTAACTCCTCAGGCATAAAGGAGGGAAAACCGGTTTCAAAGGCAAATGCCAGTTCTTTCTCCTGTATATAATAAGTAGCGTTGGGAAAAGCAATATGATAGTTACCCAGCTTGTCCTGAAAACTTACGCCGCCAGCATGGTCTTTATGCAGGTGCGACATCAGCACTTTAGTAACCTGCTCCGGCTGTATGCCATTGTTCTTCAGGTTGGTAATCAGCTGTAATTCACCATTGCGGCTAAAACCCAGCCCGGCGTCCAGTAACAGCACATCTTTTTCCGTAACCACAGCAAAAGGCTGAACTTCTACCAGTAAGCTGCCTATAGGCCTGCTCTGCAAATCGTCCTGCTGCTCATCAAACGGCACAAACACTTTCGTTTTATCTATCGTAAATACCCCTTCAGATAACGGAATAATCTTCATAACATCTACATTCAGAATTGCAAAAATACAAATACCTGCTAACGCAACACCATGTGCTTGTCAGCATCCAGTCGTATCATAATAAAGATGAGAATAGTAAACGTAAGCAACGATGAACCTCCGTAACTGATCAGCGGTAATGGAATACCAATAATCGGAAACAATCCAATCGTCATACACACATTAATAGCAATATGCAAAAACAAAATACTGGCAACACTATACGCATACACCCGGCTGAAAGTACTTCGTTGCCGCTCGGCTATTTTTACAATCCGGAACAGCAACGCCAGATAAATACCCAGAAAAATAAGGCACCCTGTAAACCCAAAGGCCTCGCCTAATGAAGTAAAAATAAAGTCAGTATGCTGCTCTGGTACGTACTTACCTCTGGTTTGGGTACCCTTTAAAAAGCCACGCCCCAGAATACCGCCGGAACCAATAGCTATTTTGCTCTGGCGAACGTTATAATCATCTGGTTTCTTTACCGGCTTGTCATTAGCAGCGCCTGCTTTAGCACTTCTGTTCTGGCTACAGTCATAATCCTTACCCACCATGCTGTAAATACGTTGCGACTGGTAGCAATGAAACACATTATTAAAAATATAAGGCACCGCAAAACGTTGTACCCCCACACAAAACACCCACAAACCTATTATTGCAATCAGTAATGCTTTATTACGCTTAATCTGCCTGCGCATAATATACACGCTCACCCCGGCAATAACGGTTAAAATAATGGCCAGCAGGTTAGGCTCCACAATAAGGGTGGCCACCACCAGCGTACCAAAAGAAAAACCAACAATCAATATCCAGGATGGCAGCCCCTCGCGGAACATTACAATAAAAAACGAAGCATACACCAGCGCCAGACCGGTTTCGTTCTGCGCTACAGAAAGCACTGCCGGCGCAAGGGCAATAGCAGCTGCAATAATCTGAGCAGTAGGTTTTGAAAAGTCAGTATCCTGTCGTGATATAAATTTGGCCAGCGCCAGCGCCGCAAAAATCTTACACACTTCCGCAGGCTGCAGGTTAAAACCACCCCCCATGGGAATCCAGCTTCTGGAGCCGTTAATATCTTTACCCAACACAAACGTAAGCAGCATCAGAAAAATCCCAAACACGTACAGCAGGTTGGCAAAAGCCGTATACAGCTTACTATCACTCAGCAATATAAATGTAGCTACAACAGTACAAAACCCTGCAAACCATATCTGCTTGCTGTAGTTGGTTTTACCGGTAAACAAAGAAGACAGCCAGTTAGTGTCTGTTTTGTACTCCACCATAAAAATGCAGAGAATGCCTATGCTAACCAGCACGGCATATAACAGCACGGTCCACCAGTCAATACCTTTGGATATGTTAATACCATTATTGTTGCTCATGAAAAATGAAGGTTACCAGACAAAAATATTCAAATACCGGGCAGAAACAGCCATGTATTAAGCCGCATTTGTTCTGAAACGGGATTTACGGTAGAACAATACCTCCGTTACAAAAATCATCAGCAAACTTACAGCCGTAGTAGCCGCCACCTTGCCAATAAAAAAGAGGAAATCACCAAACTGCAGCCATTCTATCAGTACCAGGTAGGCATGGTGAATAAAAGTAAGCAACACCACATATACACTATAGGGCGCAAAGCCAATGCTGGCAATACCCGGTTCACCATAGGAAAGCTCCGTTTTCTCCTGGGGCATCAGTACATTCAGTAAAAAAGGCCTCAGATAGGCTATCAGTACACAAGGCGCTGCATGCAAACCTGGCGTGCCCGATAAATAGTCCATACACAGGCCAAAGGCAAACGAAATAAACATCAGGCCTATACGGGGTGTATTAAAAGGCAACCATAATATATACAGAAAATACAGGTAAGGCTTTACAAACTGGTGTAAAGGAGGAACCTTATCCAGCACAAGCGCCTGAACAAGCAGAAACAGGATAAAACGGATAATATTTTTAACAAGTGTGCTCATCTGCTTATTTGGGGGTGACTTGCGCCTCCAGCGCTTTCTGCTCTTTCCAGGTTTCGTTCTGTATCAGATAGGCGTATTGCAGGTTAAAGAAGTTGGTAGCTGTTTTCACTTTCATGGTATAAAAGTTACTGGCCTGTTCTGACTGCACCAACTCAACTGTACCAATCATTAACCCTGGAGGATAGTTGCCACTCAGATTACTGGTTAACACGGTATCCCCTTTTACCACCTTTGCACTTTTGGGTATATTCTTTAAAGTAACAAAACGCGGATCGGCTCCATCCCATTCCACCGCGCCGGTATATAACTCTTTTTTCAGCATGGCGCTAACCTTGCTGTTGCGGTTTAACAAACTCATCACCCGGCAGTAATTGGAACTTACCAGTACCACCTTACCCACTATACCATCAGGCCCGGTTACAGCCATATCTTTTTCCACCCCCTGCTTTTCGCCACGGTATAATGTTAAATAGTTATTCTCTTCCGAAAAGGAGTTGTTTACCACCTTAGCCGGCAACCAGGAAAATATACGCACCTTGCCGGTGGTATCCCGGAAAGTAGTATCCAGATGATGCAGGGTACTTACTTCCGGACCAATATAATTCGTAGCCAGCATGTTCCGCAAACGGGCATTCTCTTCCGAAAGCTGTTTATTGGTCTTTTTCAGGTGAAAAAAGTACTCCACCTTATTATACTGGTTATCTACCCGCCCGGTAATTTCCGTGGCGGAATTGGCAAATACAGCCTCGTAGGTTTTGTTGTATCTCACCAGAATAGCTATACAAATGCCCTGTAGCACAAAAAACACTACCAGAATAAAAAAGCGCCTGATAAACAGAATAATGTTGCGCATGCAGCAAACGGGGTTATCTCATGATAAACGGAAAACGCTGATAGTTTTTCAAAGCAATTCCGGTACCACGTACCACGCTTTTTAATGGATCGTCAGCAATATGTACCGGTAACTTAATTTTCTGGCTCAAACGCTTGTCCAGGCCTCTCAGCAGGGCACCACCACCAGTCAGGTACAAACCACGGCGGTAAATATCCGCAGCCAACTCCGGAGGGGTAGTTTCCAGCGCCTTCAGAATAGCTTCTTCAATTTTAAAGATGCTCTTGTCCAGTGCTTCCGCTACTTCCTGGTAGCTTACCATAATCTGTTTAGGAATACCGGTAACCAGGTCGCGACCGTTTACAGGTAAATCGTCCGGAGCGTTTTCCAGATCCTTCATGGCAGCACCAATCTGAATCTTGATTTGTTCGGCAGTTCTTTCACCTATCAGTAAGCTATGGTAGCGGCGCAGTGCCTCCATAATGTCAGAAGTAAATTCATCACCTGCAATACGAATGCTCTGGTCACACACAATACCCGCAAGCGCAATTACAGTAATACCGGTGGTACCACCCCCGATATCAATAATCATATTACCCACGGGCTCCTCTACATCAATACCTATACCCAGCGCAGCCGCCATAGGTTCGTGTATCAGGTAAACCTCCTTCGCTCCTGCCTGCTCGGCGCTGTCGCGCACCGCACGCTTCTCTACCTCGGTAATACTGGAGGGAATACATATCATCATTCGCCAGCTTGGCGGAAATAACGGCTTCTTGGGGTAGATCATCTTGATCATTTCCCGGATCATTAATTCAGCAGCGTTGAAGTCTGCAATTACCCCGTCTTTTAAAGGACGAACCGTGCGGATACTTTCGTGGGTCTTTTCATGCATCATCAAAGCCTTCTTACCTACTGCCAGCACTTCCTTCGGATTGTTCCGGTTAAGTGCTACAATAGAAGGCTCGTTTACAACAATCTCGTCATTATGTATGATCAGGGTATTTGCCGTACCCAGGTCCATAGCAATCTCTTGCGTAAAAAAGTTAAACATTCCCATTGCTCAAAAGTTCCGTGTGTGTGATTAATGCCTGCAAAATTGATAGAAATAAACGACTACAGAAAATATTATTCCATTTTAGCTTTTTCTTCTGTCTTTTTTCTTAGCTGCGCAAACCAATCCTTAGCGCCAGGCGCAAAAAAAGGAAGCGTAGTTTCAGGATATTTATGCTCCACCGATTCCATCAATTGCAGTGCCAGCGCGGGTTTCTGCTGTTGCAGCGCCAAATTCACCGCCGTTGTATAAGTAAATCGGTAATTATTTAAAACCTGAATATTATCCCGGTTGTTCAGGTACCCCCTGGAAGTAGAGGGCAGATACCTTAGCTTTTTTAAGCGTGCCATCAGTAAAGGCATCGTGTTTTGCGTGGTATCCATCACCAGCTTGTTAGTAAGTCCGTGGCATACCAGAAACTTATCCAGAAAAAGCATCATAGTAGAAGGCACGTCCGCAGGAAAATAAACCTCCTGTTTAAAAGCATTTTGTTGCAGCACATCCAGCAGAATACGGTCGCTGCGCAGCAGGTATTTCTTGCTGAAAGAAGGCCACAGTTTCCATGCAATACCGGTATCGGCCAGGCGGGAATTGTTGTTACGCATAGATACCGTTTTGGCTTCCCAGCGCATAATATCCAGTTTCTCCAGGTCGGCAGGTGCATACGACACTGGCAGCACTCCCTTTTTCACCATCCAGCGCGGGTACCAGCGGGTGTTCAGCAGGTTTATATCCACACACACCACATCCGTACGGTACTTCTCCACCTGTTGCAGATACAACAGGTAATACAGGTATAAATCGCCGTTGGTAAACAAAAAAGCACCTTTGGTACACTCATCCATTACCTGGCGAAAATAGGCCAGCACGGTACGGTCTATGCCACCACGGGTAGCCGCCTGCTGCAAACTCCATAAAGTGCTGTCCGGCTTGTTATCGTAAGCATACTTCATGGCCTGCGAGCCCCATACCGTCAGTATTTTGGTATGCGGGTCCAGCAGCATCAGTTCTCCTGTATATACATCATTGCTTAAAGCCACCGCTTTTTCAAAAGCTTCACTGGCTTTCCGGGTTAACCCCGGCTGTACACGAACCATGTACTCCCCTTCCACCGCATTCAGCTTGTCAATAGCATAGCCATAGAAATACCAGGCCTCTGCGCTGTTGGCATTCTTTTGCAGGGCCGACTCCAATAGTCGCCCCGCCCTGTTGTAGTCAGGAGATTCGTCCGGACCGTTCCGCTTCATTTCCTCCTTCGCCTTGTCCAGGTCACGCTTAAAATCGTTATCCTGCGATAAAGCCATCAGAGAAAGCGCACATCCGAGCAACAGGATAGCTGTTTTCTTCATAGTTACAAATATAATGGGTCAGGGTTCCGCCGGCTACTCAAATTCATAGCCAATATCCCTGCGGTAATTCATACCCTCGAAAGCTATGCTTTCCAATGCTTTACGCGATTGGGCCGCTGCTTTAACAATCGTATCACCGTAAGAAGTTACGGCCAGCACACGTCCGCCGCTGGTAACCACACCATCTTCCGTTTCCTGAGTTCCGGCATGGAAAACAATGGTACCCTCTTCCGGTAACTGTGCGGTATCAATAGTTATCTTTTTCCCTTTGGCATAATCACCGGGGTAACCACCACTTACTGCAACTACCGTGCTGCAACTACGGCTGTCTGCTGCAATCTGCACCTGCGGCAGCGTGTGCGAAAATGCCGCCAGTAACAACTCTACCAGGTCATTCTGCAAACGGGGCAGTACTACCTCAGTTTCCGGGTCGCCCATGCGGCTGTTGTATTCAATTACAAACGGTTCGCCGTCTGTATTCATCAGTCCAAAGAAGATAAAACCGGTATAGTCAATCTTCTCCTGCTGCAAGCCTTTTACGGTAGGCGCAATAATGCGGCTTTCTACCTTTTCCATAAACGCAGCATCCATAAAAGGAACCGGGCTTACGCAGCCCATACCACCGGTATTAGGCCCGGTATCACCTTCGCCAATACGCTTATAGTCTTTTGCATGGCCGATTATCTTATAATCCACTCCATCGGTTACCACAAACACACTTACTTCAATACCTGTTAAAAAGGCTTCCACCACCACACGGCTGCTAGCCTCTCCAAACTGTTTGTTCACAATCATCTCCTCAAATACCTGTAAAGCCTCTTCGTGGCTAGTGCATATTACTACGCCTTTGCCGGCCGCCAGTCCGTCGGCCTTCAGTACAATCGGCAGGCTATGCTGTTGCAGGTACTGCTTGCCTGCTTCCAGGTTTTCAGCCGTAAACTCTGCATAAGCCGCAGTAGGTACGTTATGCCGTTGCATAAATTTTTTAGAGAAAGCTTTGCTGCCCTCCAGCTGAGCACCTTCCGCAGAGGGGCCAAATACCTTTATATGTTGTAAATCAGCGTCTTTCTTAAAAAAGTCGGATATGCCTTTCACCAGTGGCTCTTCCGGGCCTACCAGCACCAGTTCTATATTATGGTCCAGGCAAAACTGCTTTTGTGCAGCAAAATCGTTTACCCCAATCGCCACATTGGTACCTGCTAAAGAAGTACCGGCGTTACCAGGCGCAATAAACAACTCCCCACACAAAGGGCTCTGCCGCACCTTCCATGCAAAAGCATGCTCGCGACCGCCTGATCCTATAATAAGAATGTTCATATACAGAATAATTAAACTGCGGCGAAAGTAGTTCCTTACAGGCTTTTTACCAATAAGTTGTATTTACCGCATTATCGAATTGACAAATCCTGTTAAAACCACCTCTTTTACTAACGGGTGAAAGCATTTTTGACCGCTTTTTAAATTTTATCCGTTATTTTGGGCCGCCCAAAAGGCAGGATCACCCCCATTTGTACAAAAAATAAAGCTTTTATGAACGAAACTGCGCCCTCCAAAGGGCACCCTAAAGGTTTGGCCGTACTTTTTACCACCGAAATGTGGGAACGGTTCAACTTCTACGGCATGCGTGCCTTGCTTACGCTCTTTTTAGTAAATGCACTTCAGTTTAGCGACAAAGACGCCGCCCTCATTTATGGCGGTTTCCTCGGTCTCTCTTACCTCACTCCCATGCTCGGCGGTTTTATAAGCGACCGTTATCTCGGCAACCGCAACTGTATTATACTGGGTGGTTCAGTTATGGCTATTGGCCAGCTGCTGCTTTTTGCCAGCGGCTCCTTATACGCTTCCAACCTCGAAACGGCCACCTTTACCATGTGGGCAGCCTTAGGGGTAATTATAATAGGTAACGGCTTCTTCAAGCCCAACATCTCTTCTATGGTAGGCCAGCTCTACCCGAAAGGAGATACCCGTTTAGATTCTGCATTCACTATTTTCTACATGGGTATTAACGTAGGTGCTTTTCTGGGTATGTCCATCTGCCCTATCCTGGGTGATGTAAAAACAGAAGCAGGTGTTCGCGTGGTAGAAGCTTTTAAATGGGGCTTCCTGGCAGCGGGTGCCGCTATGGCGCTGGGTACCCTGGTATTCTTCTTCCTCAAAAACAAATACGTAGTTAAACCAGACGGCACCCCTGTAGGCGGCAAACCTAACTTTGCTGCACAACAACAGGTATCTGATTCTGACGAAGCAGAAAAAGCACACTTCAGCCAGAAAGCCATTATTGGTGTGGTAATATTAATGGTAGCGCTTTTCTTTGGTATCCACTACCTGTCGCTCGATCCTAACCCTATCAAATCATGGGTATATCCATTCATCTACGCAGCAGGTATCAGTCTGGCAGTGTTGATTTTAACCGATAAATCCATCACTAAAATTGAGCGCGACCGTATTCTGGTAATCTATACTGTGGCCTTCTTCGTAATCTTCTTCTGGAGCGCGTTTGAGCAGGCCGGTTCCTCCCTCACCTTTATTGCAGATAAACAAACAGACCTGAATCTGCTGGGCTGGACCATGCCTCCTTCCTTTGTACAGAATGCCAACTCTATATTCGTAATCGCTTTTGCACTTCCTTTCAGCGCCCTGTGGCTGAACCTGCAGAAAAAGAACAGAGAACCGGGTTCTACCACCAAACAGGCCATCGGCTTACTGCTGCTGGCAGTGGGTTATGTAATCATTGCCTTTCAGGTAAAAAGTCTGGGCACCTCCGGTAAACTGGGTGTTATCTGGCTTATTGTAATGTACCTGTTCCATACCCTGGGCGAGCTGTGTTTGTCTCCCATCGGTTTATCCCTGGTAGCCAAACTGGCCCCTAAACGTTTCTCTTCCCTGTTAATGGGTGTATGGTTTATTGGTAACGCCGCAGGTTATGCACTGGCAGGTACACTGGGCGCCATCATTCCTCCAACAGGCGATAAGTTTGAAACAGCAGCCAAATCCGGTATAGACCTTCAGGCTATCCTGGACGGTAAAGTAACCGCTACTGCAGAACAACTGGCAGTACTGGCTAAAGAAAAAATCGCCACCACCTATCCCACCTTCGCAGGTTTTACTATCCATAATCTGTACGAGTTCTTTATGGTATTCGTAATTCTGGCAGGTGTTGCTTCTTTATTACTGTTCATCATCTCAGGCAGACTGAGTAAAATGATGCACGGTGTAAAATAACGCCGGGTCCGGTAATCATATCTAAACAGGCGATGCAGCTGCATCGCCTGTTTTATTTCCTTACTTTTAAAACCATATATACCACACTATGCAGGATACATCGAAGGAGTTTCAGCCTTTTGTACCGGCAGAAGCCAACGTGAAAGAGTTTACCATTAAGGCTATTGTAATGGGTTGCCTTTTCGGTATCATCTTCGGCGCTGCCAACGTTTACCTGGCGCTCAAAGCCGGTCTTACCGTTTCCGCCTCTATACCTATTGCCGTAATAGCCATTACGCTGGGGCGCAAACTTTTCAGAACCACCATTCTCGAAAACAATATCATCCAAACCGCCGGTTCGGCGGGGGAGAGTATTGCCTCAGGTGTAGTGTTTACCTTACCCGGCTTTTTGTTCCTTACCGAACCTACCAGTGCATCCTTCTTCAATTACATGACCATACTAACACTGGCCATTTTTGGAGGTATACTGGGTACGCTGATGATGATTCCACTGCGTCGCTCCCTGATTGTGAAGGAGCATGGCAACCTGCCTTATCCGGAAGGTACCGCCTGCGCCAGTGTATTAAAAGCAGGTGAAAAAGGAGGGAACGTAGCACAAACCGCCTTTTATGGACTAGGCTTTGCCTTCGTATATGCCATACTGCAAAAGATATTTCGCGTTATTTCCGAACTGCCATCTTTTGCCACCGCACAAGCCAACCGCTACTTTCCATCCGCACGCCTCAGTAGCGAAATAACGCCCGAGTACCTGGGGGTAGGCTATATCATCGGCCTGCGTATTTCCGGCCTGCTGGTAGCGGGCGGGGTATTAAGCTGGTTTGTATTTATACCACTACTTGCCTCTGTAGTACCGGCTGATATTATTGCCGCACAATTGGTAAAGCTGGGTTACCTGACTGATCTGACTGCAGCGGGCGGGCCGGGTGACTGGCACCCAACCACGCACACCTTCGGTGATTGGTCTGATGCTATTTACCGTGCCTACGTACGCCAGATTGGTGCAGGCGCTGTTGCCGCAGGCGGTTTTATTACCCTGTTCAAAACCCTACCCACTATTGTATCGTCCTTTAAAGGCAGCCTTAGCGCCATCAAAACAGATAAAACTGACAAAGCCACCATACGCCGTACAGAACGTGATCTGGATGTACGCATCGTAGGTATTGGCAGTCTGGTACTGATAGCACTGATGACCGTATTGCCCCAGATACCGGGCGATAGCCTCATCAGCAAACTGGTAATTGGTGTACTGGTAGTTATATTCGGTGCTTTTTTCGTTACAGTATCTTCCCGCATCGTAGGCCTTATCGGCAGCAGCAATAACCCTATCAGCGGTATGACCATCGCTACCATTATGGGCACCTGCCTGGTATTTATAGCCGTAGGCTGGACTGGTAAAATATACGAGCCACTGGCCCTGGTGGTAGGCGGTATGATCTGTATTGCTGCCGCCAACGCCGGTGCTACTTCGCAGGATTTGAAAACAGGCTACATAGTAGGTGCCACTCCCAAATACCAGCAGATAGCCCTGTTTGCAGGTGCTATCGTTTCCTCACTGGCTATTGGTGCTACCGTTAAAATACTGGATACTCCTTCACAGGCATTGCTGGCAAAAGGCATCCACCACGCTATCGGCTCCGATGCGTATCCTGCTCCACAGGGTACCTTAATGGCCACACTGGTTAAAGGCATTTTGTCTTTTAACCTCGACTGGCAGTTTGTACTGGCAGGCGCAGCCATTGCCGTGGTAATGGAACTCTGTGGTATTCAGGCCCTGAGCTTTGCAGTAGGCGTATACCTGCCGCTGAGCACCACCCTGCCCATTTTTGCAGGCGGGGCAGTACGTGGCATTGTAGACTGGCGTAAAAAGCGCAAAGGCGAAGCGGTTGCTACCGAAGCGGGAGAAGAAGACCTGGGTAAAGGCAACCTGTTTGCTACCGGCCTGGTTGCGGGCGGTGCCATTGCAGGGGTGCTGGTAGCATTTGCCTCTGCCAACGAAAACGTGAGTAACGTACTCGCCAGGCTGAGTGCAGAAGCAGGTCTTACCCATCTTTTCGGCGAAACCGGCTACATGCTCCTCGGCGCAGCCTTCTTTATAGCTATGGCAGTAGTACTTTACCGTATTGCGGTTAAAAAGGAAGAACCTTTGCTGTAAAATGATATAATTTTGTATAAATGAATGCCTGGCACCTGCCGGGCATTCTTGTTTATATACTTTGGTACAATTTTTTAAGCATACACATAAACACTACACAATGAAAGGGCGTGTTCTATACGACATCATCATTATCGCATTTATTATAGCCTTTATGGGGTATACCCTGTTCGCTTATATAGACGAACTGTTACCGGTTTGGATGGGGGCAGCCGCAGTAGGCATAATAGCATTTGCCATCCGTATTAAGGAAGGACACGATTAACAGCAATCAACTCCATATAAACAAAACAGGGCTCCCTTTTGGGCAGCCCTGTTTACTTTTCTGCAATGGATAAATAGCACAAGCTTTTATATACCGCCACCACGCAGCGCCAGAATAGGAATAGTGTTCAAATGCGCAATAGCACGGGTATTGTTTTTACCAAACACATTGGCCCATACCCCATGGCGGTGCGGGCGAATCGCCAGCAAATCAATATCTCTGTCTTTACTAAAAGCGTCCAGCGTATTCACCACATCCGTAGCTTCCAGTTCTTCAAACACTACCCGCTCCCCCGTCAGCTCTTCCTGCCACTTTGCTTTCCACTCCAGTGCGCCGGCCGGTAAACCCTCGCCGGTTTTGTAAATGTGTACAAAATGTAACATGCTTCCGGTACGGGCCAGCAGGCGGCGCAGGGTTTGTACAGGACCGTACAAATCTTCCCGCTGATAATTACAGGCAAAAGCCATCCGGCGCAAACCGGCGTACGAAACACTGGCAGGCACCATCAGTGCCGGAACAGGTAAGTCAATAAACGCTTCCAGCATGTGATCGTCCCACGACATCAGATCGTTATAGTCTCCTTCCTTCCCCATCACTACCAGTCTGGTTTCCTCCGCCGCTACCTCTTCCGCAAGGGCATCCGTAAACTGGCCCGATACCAGCCGGGTTTCCAGCTGCGCATCCGGATAAAGCGCCTGCACCCTTTCTTTTTCCTCCCGTAACATACGCTCGTCAGCGGCACTTACTTCCGTCAAGGCTGCCATGCTTACCCCTTCACCGGCAAAGCCGGAAGAAAAGGAAAACACACGCAGCAATACTATCTTCACCTGCCTGCCCCGCATAAACCCACAGGCATATTCCAGCGCGTTGCGGGAGGAAGCAGTAAAATTGGTTACAACTATTACAGATGACATACTATCTTCCGGTTAGTGGCCCGCAGCATCTGCCAGGCTCACTTTGGTTTTAGAACGTTTTACAAATAGGATTACCAGCGGCACACACACCAGAAACATCCCGCCTATCATAATAAACACATCCATGTACGACATAATGGTAGCCTGTACACTCACCGTTCCATCCAGCATGGTCAACGCTGTTTTTTCTGCTACGTTGGGCGCCATGCCCTTGGCTATCATACCACCTTTCAGTTGCGCCACACGGTGCTGCACATCGGGGTTATAAATATCCAGCTTGCTTACCAGCGTACTGCGGTGCGCCATGTTCTGGCGGGAGATAAACGTAGAAATCAAAGCCACCCCAAACGATCCGCCCAACTGACGTAACATACCGGTAAAGGCAGCACCCTGACCAATCTGTACCCCTTTCAGGGTAGACAGCGACATTACAGAAACCGGTACCGACAAAAAGCCCATACCCACGCCACGTAACATCAGCGGCCAGAAAAAGTCATCACCGCTGGTGTTCGGCGTCATAATACCATAACACCCCAGACAGAACAGAAAAAAGATAAGCATACCACCCGTAATCAGTAGTTTCTGCGAGGCACCACCCTGTATCAGCTTACCCACCACAGGCATCATAAAGGCCACCATCAGCGAACTGGGCACCATCAGCATACCTGCCTGAAAAGCGTTCCAGTGCAGTATGGATTGCGTATACAACGGTATCACAAACGTAGAACCATACAGGCCAAAGCCCATAATAAACGACAGTATTACCCCTATGCGCAGGTTACTATCTTTCAATACCCGCAGCTCTACTACCGGATACTTATACACCAGCTCGCGCCAGATAAACAGAAAAGTACCCAGCACCGCCACAATACTCAGCACCAGTATGGTAGTGTTACTAAACCAGTCTTCCTCCTGCCCTTTCTCCAGCACATATTGTAACGAACCTACCGATACGGTTAGCAAACCTATACCCAACCAGTCTACCTCACCCGGCTTACGCTTTTCGGAGTATTTAGGACTTTTTACATACATCAGCGTAAGCAGGGTGGCAATAATACCTACCGGAATATTGATGTAAAAGATATTGGGCCATGCGCTGTGTTCTATAATATAACCACCCAATGGCGGGCCCAGTGTAGGCCCCACAATAACCCCCAGCACATAAATAGCCTGGGCCATCGGACGCTTTTCTACCGGATAAATTTCCGTAATAATAGTCTGCGAAGTAACCAGCAACGCACCGCCCCCCAGCCCCTGTATAAAACGGAAAACAATCAGTTCTCCTATACCAGAGGCATTACCACAGAGGAATGAGGATACGGTGAATAGTATTACCGACGCGGCAAAGTAATTGGTACGGCCAAACTGCTGAGATAACCAGCTGGTCATAGGTACTATAATTACATTGGCTATGGCGTAGGCAGTAATTACCCAGCTCACCTCATTCAGGGTAGCGCCAAGGCTCCCCTTCATATCGTTCAGGGCAACGTTTACAATGGTGGTATCCACCACTTCCAGCAGTGCACAAAACACGCAGGTGATGGTAATAATCACCCGCCTGGCCCCATACTCTACCAGCGAATTTTGTTCTAACATATTTTAGTAATTAGATCTCCTAATCCAGATGCACATCCACATCTGCGTTCATACCCGCCTTCAGCTTCTGCACCAGTGAATCCTGTTTGTTTACAAACTCAATTTTCACAGGTAAACGCTGCACTACTTTTACAAAGTTGCCGCTGGCGTTATCGGGAGGTAGTAACGCGAAACGTGCACCAGTGGCAGGAGAAGAAGAGCTTACCACTGCTTCAAACTCATGCCCCGGAAAGGCATCTATTTCCACTAACACTTTCTGTCCTTCCTTAATTCTGCCATACTGTGTTTCTTTAAAGTTGGCTACCACCCATACATCGTTGCTCAACACTACGCTGAACAGGGCAGCACCCGCCTGTACAAACTGCCCCGCCTGTACGTTTACTTTAGATACACGGCCGTTTTCAGCCGCCACTACCACAGCGTAACTCAGGTTCAGCTTCGCATCGTCCACATCTACCTTTCTTTGTTTGATGGCCGCAGCCGCTACACCAATCTGAGAAGCCGTGGCATTGCTTTGTCTGCCTACTGCACTCACCTGTGTGCTGGCCTGACTTTTCTGTTGCTGTAGCACCTGCAGTTGCTTCTCTGCAGTTTGCTTAGCGGCCAACGCCTGCTCGTATTGCTGCTGGGTAATAGAATGATCTTTAATCAGATTCTCGTAACGGTTAAAATCCTGCGTGGCACGCCACAGATTAATCTTTGCTGTTTCAATCTGGGCATCTGCGGTAGTTACCGAAGCCTCAGAAGTAGCAATGTTAGCATGTGCTGCACCGGCACTGGCCTGGGCGGCAGCCAGATTGCTTTCTGCCGTAGCCATTGCTGCCTCCGCCTGCTCTACTTTAATCTTCGCATCCCTATCGTCCAGTATTAACAGGGTATCCCCCTTCTTTACCAGCTGGTTATCTTTCACCCGTATTTCAGTTACATAACCGGAAATACGCGGAATAACCGGGCTTATGTTGGCTTCTACCTGTGCATCATCTGTTTCTTCGTGATGTTGACTGTGTATGTATTTGCTGATACCGAACCAGCCGCCACCTATTAAAGCAACGATGAGTATAATCAGGAAGGTTTTATTCTTTTTCTTAGTGCCTGCAGCACTATTTTCTGCGCCTGTTGTTGACATAACAATTTGTTTTTTCCGTGGGGTTATAATTAGTTTTTCTGTTGATTACCTGCTAATACGCCTACTTTTTCCAGCAGCGTGTTGTATGCTACTACTATATCTGCCTTTGCTTCCTGCAGGTTTATTTTGCTTTGCAGCAGCGCTACGTTGGCGTCCAGCAATTCGGTAGTGGTTACCAGATTGTTGTCGTGCTTGTTTTTGGTAATGCGGTAGTTTTCAGTGGCGTTGATTACCGACTTCTCTTCTACCTCTATTTTCTTCTGTGTAGCCAGATAGTTCTGGTAAGCGCGGTTAATATCCATACGCACTTCATCTGTAAGCATTTCCTGACGGGCTACCAGCTCTTTTTCATTGGCCTGTGCCTGTGCTACTTTGGCTTTGGTTTTCCATAAAGAACCGATATTGTACTGCACGCCTACCCCCAGGTTTACCACATTGGTAGCGGTAAGCAGGTTAGGAATATACGCCGCCACATAACCACCGGTTAAACCAATGCTGGGGTATAGCTCGCCTTTGGTGGCTTTAACAGAAGCCTCAGCGGCTTTCCGGCGCAGCTCCAATGCAGTCATATCCTTACGGTTCTGAAAAGCCTGCTGCTCGTACTCATCAACAGTAGCCAGTGTATACTGCTGCTGAAAGCTGGTGCTGTCTGCCACTATTACGTTTTGCTCCGGCTGCCCCATCATCAGGTTTAAGCTAACCATAGCCAGCTTCAGGTTGTTCTCTGCATTCACCAGTGTCAGTTCTATGTTAGAAGTCTGCAACTGGGCCTTTAACAGATCATTACGCGCCAGCAAACCGTTCTTCTCCATATTGGAGAAGTCTTTATCGCGCTGTTGCGACTGGGCAAGATTTTCCCTTACCAGCGCCACCGCTACCTGCGACTTATACAGATTGCTATACGCCGCAATAGCATTAGACACAACCGTTTCTTTGTCGTATTCCACATCGGTTTCAGCAGCCTTCTTCATTAACTCAGCCGATTCAATGCCGTATCTGATTTTTAAACCAGCGTACAACGGCATGTTAACAGTAGCCATACCATATACCGCCTGCGAAGGCTGGGCCATGGTTTCACCGCTGCTATTGTCGTCGGTTTTCAATTTAATATTCGGCTTTGGCAGCCATAAATAAGAGCCGCTTACTTTAGCATCGGGCAGCCTATTGTCCAGCGCCTGCTTTAACTGTGCGGTTGCCTGCTCAATTTTTGCCTTGCTTACCTTCAGCTGCTTACTGTTCTGCAAGCATTGCTCAATCGCCTGGTTCAGTCCTAATACGGATGTCTGCGCCTGTACGCCCGGCTGGCACAACAAAGCCAGTCCCAGAAACAGCGCTATAACACCATATTTCCTTTTTTTACTCATATATCATTATTGATTGTAGTACGTTGTGTAACTGTGTGGTAACAACCTGTTGCAGCTGCTGCCGGAAAGCCGGTTCATCCAGATGCTGCAAACCACAGCCTATTCTGAACTCCTCCTTATTCAACACCATACAGGTAACCGTTCCCGTAATCAGTGCAGCTACCTGCATGGCATTGACACCCTGCTTTACTTTTCCTTCCTGTTGCGCCCTTACTATCACCTCCCTCACCAGTACCGGACTTTTCTCTGCCAATACATCCTGCGTTACTGCATTAGCTGCATCGGGCGCGAGATTGTTGGTATAAAAAAGCTGTGTAAGCACCAATGGGTTACGCAACCCCTGTTCTATATATTCTTCTGTAATCAGTTCCAGCTGCTGCTGTAGCGTAAGTGCAGGCTGTAACACGGCTGTTTCCAAACGCTCCTGTATCTGTGTAAGCCTCCATTGCAGCACCGCCTGCAGCAGTTGCTCTTTATTAATAAAGTAGTAGAAGATTTGCGTGATGCCTGTTTCAGCTGCTTCCGCTATCTGTTTAACAGATACCCGCTCTAACCCGTGCGCTATAAATAGCTGCTCCGCTGCCGCAAGTACCTTTAGCTGTTTTTTGCTCCACACTCTGATATCTTCCCTCATAAAAATGAATATTTATTCACCGATAAGGCAAAAAAATAGTTAGTCCTTTATACCATCCCAGCACATATCAAACATCGTATTCACAAACTCAGGCGTCATTTCTACGTGATTGTATTTAATAAACTTCACCATCTCCCGTATAACGCCTCTTACATACGCCATTATCCATATGGTATCTACCTGCTTAATTAAGCGCTCGCTTTTGCCTCTGTCTAACAGATTACGCCAGGGCACCAGAATTTCTTTGGAAGAGGCTCTTGTTTCGTCAGAAATAAACGGAGAATGAAAACATTGCTCAATGAAAATCAGCTCACTAAAGTGTTCCACTGATATCCGCAGCATGTTCATCCAGATAGTATGAAAAGCCACTTTAAAGGGAGCAGCAGCATCAAAACCCTGAAAATAGTCCTTCGCATACGCGTAAAAACACTTTTCAAACAGTTTTACAATCAGTTGTTCCTTGTTTTCGAAGTAGATATAAACCGTACCTGTTGCAAAACCAGCCTTTTTGGCAATCATGTTTACCGTTATACCCGATAACCCATGCTCTTTTACCAATTCCAGCGTAGCTGCAAAAATCTCGTCTATCTTACTTTCGTCTTTCGGCTTCACAATACAAAGTTAGGTGAATAATTATTCACCAAACAAATAAATCTTCATCGGGTCTGAAAAACAGGAAATCTTAATGTTGGAGGAATACAACCTGAACGTGCGGGGATGCACCCATGTTGGAAAAGTGAGAAGGTCTGGAAGTAGTTATTTCTGGTGGATGTGCAGTTACGTAAGTACCCACATCAGGCGGGTATACAAGCAGAAATGCGTGGGCAGCCGAAGGAGGTTTAACCCCAAAGCCATACTGCCAGGCATGATTTTCATTTATGTTGCCAGCAACTTTACCAGTTGCCTTCAATACTGCAAATGCGGACATAGAAAAAGTACTCCTGCTCACGCTCTTCCGTTGCTTCCAAAAAACTTGTAACCGCTGCTGCTTTAATTCTTTGCGAATGTCCTCCACCGCTTCTAACAACAGCAATTGCACCTCAGCGGGGCTTTTGCCTTCCTTCAACCATTGAATGGTCTTCCCGGCAAGACGCTGATAATGAGCACGCTGCCGACCTGCAGGCAAAGTACGGTGTGCTGCAGACGCTAAAGGAGAAGCTATCGCCAGCCACGCTGCATGTTTACGGGTATTGGCAAATTCAGGAGCCGTATTTACACGCTCTCCCCTAAGCGGATTATATATGCGCGCAATGGTTCTCCCCCGGTCTTTATACACCTGGAGAATACCATAATTGCCCGGAGCGGGCGGATTTTCACACACATATATTGCCATAGCAGCAAATTTTTGCTTCAACAATTTAAGCAATTCGCCGCCCACTACCTATTAAAATCTGAACGCTTGAGGTATGAATCGACACCGATGGAAGAGCGTACCGGGCCTGCTCCTACCCTGGTGCATGGATGCCCAATAGATGAAGCATAGATAATGCATACATACTCCATAGGAGATACATGAAATATGTATGAAACAAGGTTTTTCGATTGGCAGGTTGGGATATACCCATAAAAAAAAGGGTCTTCTGTAGAAACAGATGACCTCTAACGATTGCTTGCCATATGAAAATTCTTACTAAAATCTTGTTGGTGGTAGTCGGTAGTTACTGTGTTAGTAACCTTGCTTCCGATTACAATACAAATATACGCCGGGGTATAGCACATAAAAAGTCAACTTATTCTTAAAATTATCATGGCAAAGGGTGTGGGGAATATTACAACAAATTGTATTTCAATACGTTCGAATCATTTTTTTCATGACGCCCAAGATTTTTGCTATTTATGATGTGGAAGTTTTGCAACACTTCTTTAACGTTTTCTTAAGTGCCAAGAAAAAATTTAAAACAGCTGAAACGCATACCAGATAAGGGTTTCATCAAATAATCATGAAACCGTCAGAAAAAATGGCAAGGTTCTAGAATTATACTCTGGCATAAGGTTAACCTATGAAAAACTAAAATAACCTATGTAACCTGAGCTGTATAGAAACTAAAGAACCTATGAAAACTGAGACCTATGAAGACTAAGTAACCTATGAAAACCAGAACCTGTGAAAAACACCAATGGCTATGAAGAACACAACCTATGACACACGTACCTATGAAATGTAAACACAACCTGTGAAGAACACCGGACCTGATGAAAACACTGTAACCGAACAAAAACACAAACGAGGCCGGATCGTGACTAAAAGGAAAAAAACGCGGTCCGGCCTTAACTTAAAAACTGAAACGACATGGAAAATATACTTGAAGTAAGAGAACAGATGAAAGCCATCACTTTCCGCAGCACTGCCGACGTGCTTACCTTAAGATTGCACCTGTTAGAGATGATGACTATATTATCACGTCATTACAAGCAGGTATCCAATCCTGTTTTAAGGCATCATATTCAAACTACGTTTTACCATCTGCAACAACAATATCAGCAGTCTAACAATACGCCTTCCCGTTTTAAACAAACCAAACGTGCCGTACAGGCCATTCTGGAAGAGTTTATGGTAAAGGCCAGCCACCTGGATACTAAAACAGAATACATTCCTGTTATCACCGGTGCTAAAACAAACAATTTCCGTGCGGTAGCATAACACCCGGTTTCCCCAGGGGTATATACATATAGAAAAAAGGCGACCTGATAAGGCCGCCTTTCCATTTTTACACCGGTAAGCCTATAGCTTACCGTGCTTGATTTCTTCCACCACATTCGGGTCCAGCAGTGTAGTAGTATCGCCCAGGTTATCCATTTCCCCCTCAGCAATCTTACGCAGAATACGGCGCATAATTTTACCGCTGCGGGTTTTAGGCAATGAACTTACAAACTGAATCTTATCCGGCTTGGCAATAGGGCCTATGATACGGCTTACCGTGGCTATAATATCTTTGCGGGTTAATACCTGATCGGGGTTGCGGCCGCTGTATACAATATAAGCGTAAATGCCCTGTCCTTTAATTTCATGTGGAAAGCCTACCACAGCACTCTCTACCACATCCGTATGCATGTTAATGGCATTCTCCACTTCGGCAGTGCCTATGCGGTGGCCGCTCACGTTCAGCACATCATCTACACGGCCGGTAATGCGGTAGTTGCCATTGGCATCGCGCAGGGCACCATCGCCGGTAAAATATTGGTTTTCGTAGGTAGCAAAGTAGGTGGTACGGCAACGTTCATGATCGCCGTAGGTAGTGCGTATAATAGACGGCCATGGGAATTTGATACAAAGGTTACCATTGCTCTCCAGTCCTGCGCCTTCGGGGTTGGCTTTATATACGCCGTCAGCAGCACTGTCGCTACCCGGTACCGGATTACCCTGCTCATCTACCAGTATGGCCTGCACACCAGGTAAAGGCAGTGTGGCGTAAGAAGGTTTGGAAGGGGTGATACCCGCCAGGTTGGAAATGAGAATACCACCAGTTTCCGTTTGCCACCAGGTATCTACTATCGGGCATTTACTCTTACCCACATGCTCATCCAGCCAGTGCCATGCTTCTTCATTAATAGGCTCCCCAACGGAACCAATTACTTTCAGCGAAGCCAGGCTTTTGTTCTGCAAAGGCCCCAGTCCGTATGCCATCAGGCTTCTTACAGCGGTAGGCGCGGTATACAGCGTGTTTACACGATACTTGTCCACAATATCCCACAGTCTGCCTGCATCGGGCCAGGTAGGCACGCCTTCAAACATCAGCGTGGTGCCACCTGCACTTAACGGGCCATATACAATATAACTATGTCCGGTAATCCACCCAATATCTGCCGTACAAAAGAAAATATCTCCCGGCTTGTACTGAAACACGTTTACAAAACTGTAGTTGGTATAAATCATATAACCTGCGCAGGAATGTACCACGCCTTTAGGCTTGCCGGTACTGCCGGAGGTATATAATATAAACAGCGGGTCTTCTGCATCCATTTCTTCCGCCGGGCAATCTGTCATACCCAGGGTTTCTATTTTCTTAATCTCGTCTTCCCACCACACATCACGGCCTTTAATCATAGATACGGGAGTGCGGGTGCGGGTACATACAATTACCTTCTTCACAAAAGGACAGGCTACCAGTGCATCATCAATCACGCTCTTCAGCGGAATATCCTTCTGGCCGCGGAACGCGCCATCGCTGGTAATAATATATTCTGCCTGTGCATCCTGTAAACGGTCGGCAATACTGCGGGCAGAGAAGCCACCAAAGATAACAGAGTGTATAGCGCCTATGCGGGCACAGGCCAGTACCGAAATAGCCAGCTCGGGAATCATGCCCATATAAATACACACCCGGTCGCCCTTCTTCACGCCATTGTTGCGCAGTACGTTGGCCACCTGGTTTACTTTCTCGTGCAGGTCTTTATAAGTAATAATACGGTGATGCTCTTCCGGGTCGTTTGGCTCCCAGATAATAGCAGGGCGGTTACCCAGCTTTTCCAGGTGACGGTCTATACAGTTTTCGGTAATATTCAGTTTGGCTCCTGTAAACCATTTTACATCAGGATCTTTAAAATTCCATTCCAGTACTTTGTTCCACCGGCGGCGCCAGTAGAAGTGGCTGGCAATATCGGCCCAGAAATTCTCGGGGTTCTGTACACTCTGCGCATACGCATCTTCGTATTCCGCCATTGACCGGATCTGATAAGGATATGACATAGCTATCTATCTTTTGTAAAGCTTAAATTTACAGCATCTGACTATTCACACAGCCCTCCCTGTCTTAAAACTGTCATATTTTCTTTATCTTCCTGCTCAAACTCTTGCCAGTAATCAATATGAAAAAAAGCAATCAAACCCTTTACAGTGTTATTGGGGCATCGTCGTTAGGTACCTTAATTGAGTGGTACGACTTCTACATCTTCGGCAGCCTTTCCAAAACTATTTCAGACAAGTTTTTTCCCAGTGCCAACCCTACCGCCGCCTTCCTTAGTACGCTGGCAACCTTTGCAGCAGGCTTTATAGTAAGGCCGTTTGGGGCGTTGGTATTCGGGCGGCTGGGCGATCTGCTGGGCCGTAAGTACACCTTTCTGGTTACCCTGGTTATTATGGGCGGCAGTACCTTTTGTATAGGTTTAATACCTGGTTACGAAACCTTTAAGGCAGCCCCTATTGTTATATTACTATTACGTCTGTTACAGGGTCTGGCCCTGGGTGGCGAGTATGGCGGTGCCGCAACCTATGTGGCAGAACATGCCCCCGAAAACCGGCGCGGCTACTTTACCAGCTGGATACAAACCACTGCTACATTGGGCCTGTTTGTATCGCTGGCGGTAATTCTCTGCTGCCAGACCATGCTGGGTAAAGACGCTTTTAACGATTGGGGCTGGCGTATCCCCTTTCTGCTGAGTATAGTACTGGTAGGTGTTTCAGTGGTTATCCGGTTAAAAATGCACGAATCGCCCCTTTTTACACAGCTGAAGGCAGAAGGCAAAGTATCTAAAAATCCCCTCAAAGAAAGCTTTGGCCACAAGGCCAATCTGAAAATGGTGTTACTGGCATTGTTTGGTGCTACCATGGGGCAGGGCGTGGTATGGTATACCGGGCAGTTTTATGCACAAACCTTTTTACTCAACACCTGCGCAATAGATGCCACACAGGTAAATACCTGGATAGGCATTGCCCTGCTGCTGGGTACGCCCTTCTTTGTAGTGTTCGGCGCCCTGAGCGATAAAATTGGCCGTAAGACTATTATGCTGGCGGGTATGCTGATAGCCATTGTAAGCTACCGCGCTATCTTCTCACAGTTTTACAGTTATGCCGACCTTTCTAAAAAAACAGAAGTAACCGCCCTGCTTTCCTATTCCAAAACTGAAACCATGGGCGATGCCGGTGAAAGAACGGTGCATAGCACCACCCTGCATACCTATACCGACAGCAGTAAATATGCAGAAACCGTAACACAAACCTTTACGGTTAAAAACGGGGCAGAGCAGGCAGGCATAGCCAAAACAGCAAAGTCTGTTACACTGTCCTCGTCCTATGCACCTAAAGTGGTAGGGCTTATGTTTTTACTGGTATTATTTGTTACCATGGTATACGGGCCTATAGCCGCTTTTCTGGTTGAGCTGTTTCCCACCCATATCCGCTACACCAGTATGAGCCTGCCCTACCATATTGGCAACGGCGTGTTTGGCGGGCTGGTACCTTTTATTGGCGTGCTCTTATACGAATACTCCAAAACACCGGCCGCGCCGCAGGGCGATATACTGGCAGGGCTCTGGTACCCCATTGGTGTGGCTGCCCTGTGCTTTGTAATAGGTTTGTTGTATGTAAGCACCCGCCAACCTAAACATTCATAACCACTAATTCTTGCTATATGAACACAATCAAACGCATTCTGGGTATTTTCTGGCTGCTGGCAGGGCCGGCAGCTATTGCGCTGCTGATATACGAAGCGTGGGCACGTATTACCGCCAACCCGGTACAGGATGTATACCTGCCCTGGGTTATTATTATTACCATATTTACGCCCATTGCCATAGGGTTAATGATATTTGGCTACTACGCCCTCAGAGGCGAATATGATAGTTGATGCCTATCTTTGGCTTATGTCAATAGAGGTTTCGCAACTGACCAGATTATATGGTGAACAAAAGGCGGTAAACAATATCTCCTTTACCCTGCAAAAAGGTGAAATAGTAGGCTTTCTGGGCCCCAACGGTGCGGGCAAAAGCACTACCATGAAAATGATTACAGGCTACCTGCAACCCGATAGTGGAAGGGTTATGGTAAGCGGCCTGTCAGTAAAGGACAACCCTATTGAAATAAAAAGAAAAATAGGCTATCTGCCGGAGTCTAACGCGCTGTATACCGATATGTATGTGAGGGAATACCTGAGCTTTGTAGCCGGTATACACCGCGTGGACCAGGCAAAAAAAAGAATAGAAGAGGTAATAAGCCTTACCGGCCTTACCCTGGAATGCAAAAAGAAGATAGGCCAGCTGAGTAAAGGCTACAAACAACGGGTAGGACTGGCCGCCGCCCTGGTACACGACCCCGAAGTGCTGATTCTGGATGAACCTACCAGCGGCCTCGACCCTAATCAGATTGTTGAAATCAGAAACGTAATTAAAGAACAGGGCCTTAACAAAACCATTCTCTTTTCCTCACACATTCTGCAGGAAGTACAGACCATCTGTAGTCGCGTGGTAATTATCAACCGCGGCCAGCTTGTGGCAGACAGCCCGCTGAACGAGTTACAGAAAGGGCAGAACAACTCCATCCGCGTACAGTTTGAAGAGGCACTGGAAGATGAGTGGCTTAAAAGGCTGCCCGCTATTCAGTCAGTAAATAAAATCAACACCCATAGCTGGCAGTTGCATACTGCCGATACCACCGCTGCCCGCAAGCAGCTGATGGAACTGGCCCTGCAGCACAACCTGAACATAGTTCAGCTGCAAAACGAAGGTGGCAACCTGGAAGAACTGTTCCGCAGCCTTACCGATAACACCACCGCAAAATCCTAATAACACACATAAGCATAGCATCATGTTACAGGCAAGCACCCTTCAGTTTTTAAAAGGACTGAAAAAGAACAATGTGAAAGAATGGTTTGATGGACACCGGAAAGAGTATGATGCAGCCAAAGCAGACTTTGCCGCGCTGATTCATGAGTTGATATTAAAACACAGCGCTAAAGACCTTACGCTGGCAGAACTTACTGCAAAGAGCTGTCTGTTTCGTATTAACAGAGACGTACGCTTCAGCAAAGACAAGTCTCCCTATAAAACCAACTTCGGCGCCAGCCTGCAGCGCGAAGGCAAAAAAAGCCCTTATGCAGGCTACTACCTGCATATTGAGCCCGGAGGCAAAAGCTTTGTGGGTGGCGGACTGTGGATGCCCGAAGCGGATAACCTGAAAAAAGTAAGGCAGGAAATAGACTACTGCCTGGAAGAATTTACCGGCATTGTAAGCAATAAAAAGTTTGTGAAGATTTACAACGGACTGGACAACTCTTCTGATCTGAAGTTGAGCCGCCCGCCAAAAGGCTACGACGACACCAACCCGGCTATAGAATACCTGAAATACAAAAGCTTTATTGCTACTTCTACTATTGCAGATGAAGAGATAACCAGCAAAGGCTTTGAGAAAAGAATACTGGAAGCTTTTGAGGTGCTGCAGCCACTGGTGTACTTTATTAACAGATCTATTGAGTAATAATGGTACGAGCCAGTTTGCCTGGTACAACATACCAACTACGTTTTATTGCCTTCCAACCGGAGGGCAATGTTTTTATAGTTACTCTTCCCTTAACTTCTTTGGTAAGCTCTTATATACAAGCGCATAAGAATGATCTATTAACTCACGGAGCATGGCATTGGAGAGGCTGCCATCTACAATCACTGTATTCCAGTGTTTCTTATTCATATGATAACCCGGTATAACAGCAGGGTACTGTTCCCGCAGCTCTTCCGCACGGTCAGGGTCGCACTTTACATTAAACTGTAACGGGTCATTGTCCATGCCACACAACAGGAATATCTTACCCTTTACCTTAAACACCAGCGTTTCATCTCCAAAAGGAAACTCTTCTGTTACATTTTTCAGTTTCAGGCAATAGTCGCGTAACTGTTCAATATCCATATACAAGGTCTTTAGGCCGGTAAAGTAAATAAAAGAGTTCATATAACCGGCCGGAAGTCCATAGCAGAGAGTATCATGCACCACTTTCAAAAACACGGATAGTAAATAGCTGGCAACCGAAGACTATCTCTTGTATCTGTTAATACTCCTCACCATATCATAGCACCCTCTCTGGCTATGGACCACAAACCTGTTATTATGAACTCCTATACTATTGTTATTACAGCAGGCCTTTACCCTGAAGGTACTCAGCAATCTGAACCGCGTTGGTAGCAGCACCTTTACGCAGGTTATCGCTCACAATCCACATGTTCAATGTATTAGGCTGAGACTCATCACGACGCAGACGGCCTACAAACACTTCATCTTTTTCGTGCGCCCACAGTGGCATAGGATAGGTCTGGCTGGCAGTATCATCCTGTAACACCACACCTGGTGCATTGCGTAAAATTTCTTTTACTTCTTCCAGATCAAAGTCTTTAGAAAACTCTACGTTCACACTCTCGCTGTGGCCACCCACTACCGGAATACGTACAGTAGTAGCAGTAACACGGATAGAGTCGTCACGCATAATCTTATTCGTCTCTTTCACCATTTTCATTTCCTCTTTGGTATAACCATTATCCAGGAATACATCAATCTGAGGAATTACGTTCAGGTCAATCTGATATTTGTAAGCCATTTCGCCTTCAGCGCCTTTGCGCTCGTTAAACAGCTGATCTACCGCTTTTTTACCGGTACCGGTAACACTCTGGTAAGTACTTACCACTACGCGTTTGATATTGTATTTCTGGTGCAGCGGGTTAAGGGCCACCACCATTTGAATAGTGCTGCAGTTGGGGTTAGCAATAATCTTATCTTCTGCGGTTAACGCATCGGCATTAATCTCGGGTACTACCAGTTTTTTGGTAGGGTCCATACGCCAGGCAGAGGAGTTGTCAATAACCGTAATGCCTGCCTCAGCAAACTTAGGCGCCCACTCCAGAGACGTGCTGCCACCGGCAGAAAAAATAGCTACCGCAGGTTTAGCGGCAATGCCATCGGCCATGCTTACTATTTTGTACTTCACGCCTTTGAACTCAACCTCTTTACCAACAGATCTTTCTGATGCTACCGGTACAATTTCAGTTACCGGAAAATTACGTTCTGCTAAAACCTGCAACATTTTGGTGCCTACCAGTCCTGTGGCGCCTACTACAGCTACTTTCATGATACCCTCCTGAACCTCCGCTTACGAAGGCCTTTTGTGGTTTAATAATGGTGATTAGTATTGATACAAAAAAAACAGCCTTCCCCGTGCGGAGAAGGCTGTTTAGTTATGTTGATGATCCATACAAAACGTCAGGCACCTTCCCCGGAGGAAAACTGTTTCTTGCTGCGTTTAATATGTTTCACTACTTGCATCATTTGCGAAGCGAATGTAATGAAATATTTTAATTCCTACACCGGAAAACAAAAAATTCACAACAGACGCCGCATAGCCATTAAACCCAACCGGGCTTACCAGATAGTAATCCGCTCGCTTTCAGGCTTATACATTTTATCTCCTTCCTTCACATCAAAGGCTTTATAAAAAGGAGTAAAGTTCATCAACGGCCCTAACACACGCCACATAGCAGGCGAATGCGGGTCGGTATTAATGTTTTTACGCACACTTGCATCTTTATACTTACTACGCCATACCTGTGCAAAAGACATAAAGAAACGCTGATCTGGCGTAAAGCCATCAATACGCGTAGTATCCTGCCCCTGCTTTGTCATTTTAAAGGCATCGTAAGCAATAGCAATACCGCCAATGTCTGCCATGTTCTCACCTACCGTAAGGGCACCTTTTACATGTACAGAATCCAGTACAGTAAAGCCATCATACAGGCTTATTACCTGATTTACCTTTGTCTGAAACTTCTCTTTATCAGTTTTATTCCACCAGTCCTTCATGTTGCCTTCTTTGTCATACTGTGATCCCTGGTCGTCAAAACCATGCGTCATTTCATGACCAATCACCATACCTATACCGCCATAGTTGATAGCGTCATCGGCATTGGGGTCAAAGAAGGGGAACTGCAAAATACCAGCCGGAAATACTATCTCATTGATAGTTGGGTTATAGTAAGCATTAATAGTAGGCGGAGTCATCTGCCAAAGGGTTTTATCAACCGGCTTGCCTACCTGTGCTACCTGAAACGCATGCTCATTACGTGCAGCCGCTTCCACGTTCTCAAAGTAAGTATTACGCGCAACTTTCACACTACTATAGTCTTTCCACTTGTCAGGAAAACCAATTTTCTTTAAAAAGGTATGCAGCTTTTCTTTGGCAACCTGTTTGGTGCTGTCGCTCATCCAGTCCAGATGCGTAATGCGGTTGTCAAAGCTCTTCTCCAGGTTATTCACCAGTTCCAGCATGCGCTTCTTCGCATCTTCTGTAAAGTATTTATTTACATATAACTGTCCCAGCGCCTCGCCCAGGCTACCATCAGCAGCCATATAAATACGCTCCCAGCGTGGCTTCAGTTTCTTAGCGCCGGTAAGTTCACTGCTATACGCAAAAGCAGCGTTCACAAAAGCACTGCTTAACTCATTAGCTGTGTTCTGTAACAGATGTGCGGTAAGATATAATTTCCACTCGCTTACCGGAACTGTCTTCAGCATTTCGTTCAGCTTTGTATAGTAACCAGGCTGCCCTACGTTTACAGAATCTGCTGTAATACCAATCGCTTTTAAATAAGATTTCCAGCCAATATTGGGTTGCTTCTCTTCCAGCGTGGCTACCGCAAACCGGTTATAGTTTAACTGAGGGTTACGCAGCTCTACATTGGTACGGTGCGCACCCGCCAGTTGTTTTTCCAGGTTATATACTACAGTTGCATTTTTAGCAGCCACCACAGAATCTCCGCCTGTTAATGTAAACAGGGTGGTAAGCATTTTCTGATACGCAGCAACCAGCTTTAATGTAGCAGAATCTTTGCTGAAGTAATAGTCTCTGTCAGGCAAGCCCAATCCCCCCTGCACAAACAAAGCGGTGTTCATACTACTGTTCTTCTCATCCGGCCCTATAAATGCAGGCAGAAATGAACCATGACCATCTTTTTCAGAACCAGCCTCAAACGCAATTACAGAAGCAGCATCTGTAAGCCCCTCTATTTTTTTCAGCAACGGCCTTACCGGCTCATATCCTCTGGATTCTACAGTAGCAGAGTCCATACCGGCAGCATAAAAATCACCTACCAGCTGTTCTATACCACCTTTAGCCTGTCCGTTTTTAGCAGCATCTTCCAGTATCTCTTTCAAATGCCCACGGGTTCTGATGTCCAGATCTTTGAAAGAACCTACACTACTTTCCGTAGCAGGAATCACGGCAGATTTAATCCACTTACCGTTTACATATAAGAAAAAGTTGTCTCCCGGCTTCACAGAAGAATCAACATTGGCAACCTCTAAAAACTGAGCTCTTTCCATTGTGGCTTTTTGTTCGCTGTTGCCACATCCTGTTAGCAAAGCCAACAGAACACTGGCAGCGGACATCACATACACGTGCTTTCTCATTACTTGTTTTTTTGACTATCCGGAAAAATAAAAAAACTTCCTGTTGCAGGAAGTTTTATTTGATAAACGTTATCATATATAGGTAGAAACACCTGGTTTTCCCTAATAGATATAACTATTTTTTATGCTACCAGGTCAATATCAAAGTTCACCAGTTGCACAAACGCATCCAGTCTTGCTTCAATATCTTCCTTGCTTATTTCTTTCAAACGTTGTGCACCAAACTTCTCTACACAAAAGCTGGCCATAGCACTACCTACAATAATAGCAGTCTTCATGTTCTCAAAAGAAACGTCTTTGGTTTTTGCAATATGGCCAATAAAACCACCTGCAAAAGTATCACCGGCACCGGTTGGGTCAAACACCTCTTCTAAAGGCAGGGCAGGCGCAAAGAACACGCTGTTCTCATGGAACAGTAACGCACCATGCTCACCCTTTTTAATAATCAGGTAACGTGGGCCCATAGCCAGTATTTTGTTAGCTGCTTTTACCAGAGAAAATTCATTGCTCAGCTGACGGGCTTCACTATCGTTTATCAGTAATACGTCCACCATAGTTAACACCTCTTTCAGGTCGTCCATAGCGGTCTCCATCCAAAAGTTCATGGTATCCAGTACAATCAGCTTCGGACGCTTCTTCATCTGCTCTATTACCGCTTTCTGCAGCTTAGGCATCAGGTTACCCAGCATCAGAAACTCCGCCTGCTGATAACTTTCCGGAATAACGGGGTTAAAGTCTGCCAGTACATTCAAATCAGTCACCAGTGTATCACGGGTGTTCATATCCATATGGTAGCGGCCGCTCCAGAAGAAAGACTTTTTATCAGGCACCACTTCCACACCTTCCAGCTGTACACCACGCTTTTTCAGCGAGTCCATTTCTTCAGCAGGAAAATCGTTTCCTACAATAGAAACCTGCTGTATCGGCTGAATAAAGTTGCTGGCTGCATAGGCTACGTAAGTAGCTGATCCTCCAATAATTCTGTCTGATTTTCCAAAAGGCGTTTCAATATCGTCGAACGCCATAGTGCCCACTACTATTAATGACATATAATGATTTCGGTTTTTTACCGGGGGCAAACCTATTATATTTCAGGCAAATACAGGCGTATTTGGGTATTCTTTTGCGGTTGCGGGCTTTTCTCTGTACATCCGGCCTGTAGATACAGGCCAGGATACACATGAGAAAAAACTAAAACATTACAAGTCGTTTCTAAAAGCTCCAGGTTGAATAGGTTCGTTTGTACTCTTATTACCAAATGTTCCTGGGGCACCAATCGCCATACTTATTGCCCAGCAACACACCCAGCACAATCTCGTGCGAGCCGTTGCTGACAGTATTCAGCGCAGAGGTTGTATAGTCGTAAGAATAACTGATATTAAATGTTCTGCTGATGTTTACACCTGCCATGGCGTTCCAGCCGTCGTCTTTGCGGTAACCTATACCTCCCCACAGAAAGTCCTGATACTGCAGCTTGGCATTAATATCAAACTGAACAGGCAGCGGATCTACAAACTTGGCCATTACCGAGGGTATCAGGTTCAGATCATCACTCAGCAGAAAACGGTAGCCCGCTGTAGCAAATATGTGCGGTGTAAGTTTATTACCGTCTGCTATTCTCGCTCCGGAAAAATACACACTCTGCCCCATCAGCTGCTGCACAGAAGCACCCAGAAAATAGTCCGGGCCATACAGATATAAACCAGCCATGAAATCGGGCCTGATTACATTCACCGTGCCATTGTTATACACAGCCGGATCCACCTGCGTGTTGCCGAAGTTCAGCTTATTGGCATCCAGGCTAACATTAAACAGCCCCGCACCTGCACCGAAAGACAGGCTGGTTCTGGCACCTATACCCATGTGGTAGGCATACGTAGCATAAGCAGAGAAATTGCGCAATGGCCCCGTCTGGTCATTAATTACCTGCATACCAATACCGTGATGCGGTTCAGCAGCCGTGTAATCCTGCCAGTAGTCGTTACCGCGCGGATTGGTACCATCTACCTGAAATGAAGTAGCCGTAGTACGGTAATCCTTCTTATTCAACGCTCCGTGAATAGTAAAATAGGTAGTTACCGGCGCATCGCGCAGGCCCGACCACTGCCGGCGGTGACTCAGTTTTACGTCTGTGTAATTCTCAATACCCGTTAAAGCCGGATTTAGTATGTACTGGTTCATCACATATTGGGTGTAATGTGGCTTCTGTTGAGCCTGTGCCATAAGACACATCATTACTGTACCCACCCCTAAAGCAAGTTTTTTCCTCATAAGCACCCACAATTTACTGACGAGTTATCACATGGACAATTTTTTTACTTTATGGTTTCACACCCATAATCCGCATTTCGGTACGTCTGTTCTTACGGCGACCTTCGGGATTATCGGTTCCATCCTCATTTTTATTAGCCGCAACCGGTTTGCTGGCACCAAATCCTTTGGAAGTCAAACGCTCCTTCGGCACCCCTTTGCTCACCAGATAGGCAACCACTTTGGCAGCACGTTGTTCAGACAGTTGCTGGTTCCACTCCTCAGACCCCGTATCATCGGTGTGACCACTTATTTCTGCAGTAGTTTCCGGCTCACTTTTCAGCCTGGCTGCTATTTTATCCAGCGAAGGGTAAGATGGCGGCGTAATAGTAGCCTTGTTTATTTCATAAAATACATTCTCCAGTACCACCACTTCCTCTACAGGTGCAGCAGTAACAGGCTCTTTTTCAACAGGCTTCACCGGCTCAGCTTTTACCACAGGGGTAGAGTCCACTACCGGAGGAATTACGGCTACCGGCGTTGGCTTTTGCAGCTGCATCAGTTCCAGGCAACATACAGCTGAACGGTCAGAGCTGAACACCACCTGCTCCAGTATATTATCACTTTTGCCCAGGCTGGTAAAATACATATCGTCTTTCACAGAATTTACCGGATAACCAAAGTTCTCCGCTTCTGCCCAGCTTCCGGGCGTACCCTTGCTGTAAAACAGATCATAACCGCCCATACCCACACGGCCATCAGAAGCAAAAACCAGTGTAGAGGAAGGTGCATGAAAATAAGGTGCCTGCTCGTTAAAAGGCGTATTTACGGTAGCACCCAGGTTGGCAGCACTAACTGGCTCACCCGCTGCATTCAACTCAGCCACCCATATATCATACCCACCCAGGCCGCCTTGCTTATCACTCACAAACAACAGCTGTTTGCCACCGGGCATAATAAAAGGTTGCTGCGTATTAGCGCCAGGGGTATTTACCACCGCGCCTAACGCAACCGGAGCCTGCCATTTACCGTCCGTTGCTTTTTTACTGCTATAAATAGCAGCAGCTTTTTTACCGTTCTTCACCTGCCAGCGGGTAAGGTATAAAGTAGTGCCGTCTGCACTTACACTGGCCGTACCCTCATGCAGTTCTGTAGCAGGCAACGCAGCTTTGTCTACATTACTCAGGGCCCCATTCGCATAGCTGGCGCTGAAAATATGGTTCGTATGGCCTTTACCACTTTCTGCCCATGTAGCCGTAAACAGCAGTGTATTATCAGGCGTTACCACAGGCGCATAACTTGCACCTTCTTTTCCTTCACTTATTCGGGTAATGGTATATTGGGCTGCATCGCTCTTTTGCAACTGCTGCTGTATAAAACGCAGGTTCAGTAACTCACGCTGTGCGGTAGCACTATAATTATCTTTTTCCCTATAGGTGCTTACAAATTGATTCAGCGCTTTTTCTGCCTCTTCATACTTACCCAGGGCACGTAACACAGTAGCATAATGATAAGCTGCCAGTGGATATTGCGTAGCCTGCCCCTCTGTAATCTGCTGATACAGCGGAGCCGCTTTTTCGTAATTGGTTAACAGGCGATAGCTCTCTGCCAGCTGATAAACAGCCTGCTGTTTATTACCGGCTGCTGCACCTGCCTTTTTAGTGGCTTGCAGGGCATAAGGGTCCTGGCCAGTCTGCGCCTTGCCATTGCCTTGCAGGAATTTTTCATAATACACAGAAGCAGAAGAATAATCTGCCTTGCGGAAGTAATTGTCGGCAGCACGCAGGTAGTCGTGACTCAGCTGCGCCTGAACAGAAGATACCAGCAGCATCAGCCCACCGGCTACTGCAATGGTAATTAACCTTTTCTTATATGCGATCAGTTTCATGGTAATAGTAAATGATAAATAAAGAATGTGGAACAGGAATATACAGCCGGTTACTACAGTCTCGGACACACAAACTCTACTTCCGGGGTTTTGGCTTTCTTAATGCCGGTAAAGGTGAGGCCTATTTCAAAGCTGTTGGCGCCACGCGTCATACGGCCCAGATCAGACGTGTTAATATCATAGCTGGCGCTGAACACCAGACTATTGTAACTAAAACCTGCCTGAATGGCAAACGCATCTTTCAGGCGGTAGTTAGCCCCCAGCAGCAGATCAGTAGTAGCGGCCGCACGTAACTGCGCATAGGCACCCAGCATCTTCTCCTCTGCATTGTTCTGACGCAGATATAATACATGCGGTGTAATGCTTACGGTTTCAGACATAGCCAGTCTTACACCACCATGCAGCGTATAACGCACACTCATTTTTTCATTGGTAACCGAACCAAACCGGTTTTCGGGCTGGTTAATATGGCTGGCAGAAAAACCTGCAAACACATTGGCTCTTTTGCCCGGTGCCGCATCATGATATAAAATACCTGCACCCGCATCAAATGCAGTAGCAGAAGGGTTGTTAATTACTTCCTGCGTAGGCTTCAGGCCGCCGGTAACCGGGTTCCACTGATCGTCAAATACCAGTTTGGAAGGGTTAAATCTGCGCTGTATCATACCCGCCTGCAACCCTATGGCAATACGCTGAAAATCGCCACGGCCAAAACGCAGCCCGGTGTACGCTACGTTGCCATAAGCGGTGGTATAAGTATAGCCACCATCACCTGCACGCTGGTTAATCAGGCTTACCCCTACATTCAGATTCTTTTCAGTAGGCACTTCTACCGAAGCACCAATAGTGGAAAAAGGACTGGAAACGCTGCTCCACTGGTTGCGGTAAATGGCACTGGCCCTGTACTCCCCATCAAACATCCCTGTAAGCGCCGGGTTTAGCCAAGCGGGGTGCACGTAATACTGGGTAAAATGCGGATCAACCTGTGAATAAGCTTTTGCAGCCAAAAAGCAGGCCGCCGCAAAGAGTGATACAATCCTGATTCCTGTTTTCATTTCTATAAGCTTTATGTTTTGATAACTCCGGTAAGCATGCCTACCGGATGATAGTAACTGACCCTGTTAAACGCTGCCAGTCGCTGGTATTGTCGGTTATAATATAATAGTAAGTTCCGGAAGGCACCACCTTGCCATTCATAGTTCCATTCCAGTTTTTGCTGTACCCCTGTGTACTGTACACCTTCTGCCCGTAACGGTTAAACACCTGCACCGTGCAGCCTGCATAATCACTCAGGCCTTCAATTACCCAGGTATCGTTAATACCATCCCCATTAGGCGTAAACACATTGGGCGGTGTAATCTTTACCAGCACTTTTACTTCCAGCACAGCTGAAGCCGTACAGTTGCCCTCGTTACTGGTAGCCTTTAGCGTAAATAATTGGTCGCGCGTGGCAATGTATACCGGATGCAATGTATTGGCACCGGTAAGCTCAGTGGCAGGCGTCCATGCAAAGCTTACCCCTGTAGTAGTATTAGCGGTTGCAGGCAATGTTACCTCTTTGTTCTTTTGCACCACAATACGCCCACCAGTGGTTATTACCGGTTGCACATTTACTTTGGCAGTATGCCGGGCGGTATCCGATGCGCAACCGGCCGCATCTGTAACCACCAGCTTAACCTCGCGTGTTCCGGCGCTACCATACTTCCATACAGCATTGCGTTGTGCAGAAGTGCCGCCATCTGCAAAATCCCATTTCCAGCTGTTAATGCTGGTACCGGAAGTGGCGGTACTGGCATCGGTAAAGCGCTGCTCTGTGCCCTGACATACCTCTTCCGGCGCTATGGAAAATGCCGCAACCGGCTTGCTGCCAAAAGCAGTAACAGGCAGTATTTTAGTAACAGTAGCGGAGCAGTTATACGCACTGCTGGTAGTTAGCTGAATGGTATAATTACCCGCTGTAGCGTAGGCATGGCTGGCATCTTTGGTAGTTAGTGTTCCGCTGTTATCGCCCATCAGCCACTTGTAGGTAAGCATACCTTCACCGGTGCTGTTATTCACAACAACCGCATCACCGGGCATACAAACACGTGTTGGCAAGGTAAAATCCGCTACCGGAAAGCTATGCGCCGTTAACTGCTGTGTTACCGCAGTACTTACACAACCTTTTGCATCTGTAACAGTATGCACTACTTTAAACACACCAGCGGTGGCATAAGTATGTTTAAATGCATTGCCATTATTATATTCCACGTTGGTATTATCGCCCAGCTCCCAGTTCCATTTGGTAATGGCTGCATCTGCCGGTTCACTCCTGTCTGTAATAGTAGCTTCACCACCGGCACATATATCACCTGTTACAGCAAATACAGCCTTAGGTGCTTTGTTGACGCTAACAGTTTTGAACACTGTATCGCTTTTACAGGTTTCACTTACTTTGGCTATTACCTTTATAGTATAAGGTTTTTCCTGTGCAGCATACACCAGATCATTCACCTCACCCACCGTTGTATTGCGCGTACTGCCATTGCCAAAATCCCAATACCAGTTCTTTAATGTGTATTCTGAACCTGCGGGGCTGGTTGTTTGTAAAGTAACCGTATTGCCTTCGCAGATAACTGCGGGTGTAATAGCCAGATCAATAACCGGCCCTTTGTTTATCTGCACAGGCTGAATTGTATCGCCTACGCAACCTTCTTTAGATACTACGCGGAGTTTGACATTATGAGCGCCCTCTGCTGTAAACAGTTTCTGTACAGATTTACCGGCATCAGTGCCGTTATCAGCAAACTCCCAGTTCCATTTGGTTACTTCAAAACTACCGGCAGAACCGTCTTTCCAATTCAATGTAACCGGGTCTGCCACGCAGCCGGTATGTGTATAGGTAAACTCAGCCCTGGGTCTGGGTTTAACAGGCACATCCAGCAGTAAACGTTCTGTATTGTTACAATTGGCAATGCTCGGGTGCGTAGTGCTTACCGTAAACCGGAAGTTGCCGGTAGCATCAAACGTGTAGGTATCCGGTAAAGTATACCGATAGTAAGTAATGCCGTTGAGTACTACCGTTTCTGCAGGTACCGGATTATCCTGTGTAACATCTGTATTAGGTGTTGCGTGTGTAAGCTGGCTTACATACCATACCATTTTCTCAGGCTTGTAAGCCATCAGCACCGACAGCTTTACCGGCGAAGAGGGGCAGGTAAAACTATGTGCTGCGCCAGCCTCCCCTTCGGTATTATGCAAACCCAGCGTACCGCCAAGGTTGTTGATTTTAGTACCGGCATTGTAAGCATAACTGTCAAACCTTCCCAGTCCATAAGTGGTGGCGGTAAAAACTGAGTCGCTTTTAACAATACACTGCGCTTTACTTGCCGGCCATCGTTTTACTACCACGGTATAACCCGGCAGATTGGGGTGTGGGTAGGTATGACTAAAGTCTTTCGCGCCATCAATTGTAAGCGTTTCAACCCCTTTCGCAGGTATAATCAGTGTCAGATAATTTACCTCTACAATGGCAGCCGTATTGCGGTAAAAACCTACGTTATCAATAGCTTGTTCCAGCGGACTCAGATATACCATTTCAGGATCACCCAGCCCTTTATAACCGCAACCGGCAGGGTAAGCACCGCGCTGATCCATGGACGGCATGTATTGCGTAACCATTATGGGTTTGTCTGCTTCAATATAATCAGCAGCAGAACTCAGATATTCATAATAGAATCCTTTGGTGAGGCCTGTCATCTGCTGACCATTTTTCTTTACCACAGTAGCCGGATCATCTACTGCTACACGATAAATAGAGGGATTAGGATCAGCCGCATTTTCGCTATTGGAAAACGGCGCTGTTAAATAGCGCTTGCCCCATGCATGCACGGGAAACGCCTGCTGTATAAGGTTGTCGCCTGCACCATTATTGGAGCCATCGCAGGTAATGGCAGTAATACTGCTTCCTGAAAACACACCTACCGGAAAACAATCGCCCGCAGCGTTGGCAACGGACCGCACCTTTGTTCCGGTAAGATCTTGTCCGCTTCTTTCATCAATTTCTGCACCTACAATCTGATAAATATCTCCTTTATTCAGCGTAGCTGTAATTACTTCCCCCGCCTGCTTTCCGTTCCGCAGCGGAACAGAAGGCGTTATTTCGATAACTGTATTATCATGATCTGCCACAACAAATATCCACGAGTAACATCCTTTGGCTTCGCCGTTTACATGTTGCTGACTGTTTACTGCCTTATACACATACCCCCAGGATTCTGAGGGCATAAGCATGGTGGCACCGGACGATTGTGCGCCGCTGATATGTGCGTAAGCTACAATAGGTACGCTGCTTTCAATATGAATAGAACGGTTAAACAACCCATCTCCCCCGTTTCCAAAAGGCGGAGGATCTTCATACAACCGGCAATCATAAGCTCCGGCTTTAGGCATAGGATCAGTAACCGTTACCGTTCCTGCCCGTACTGTGTAAGGTTTGCTTTCAACACCCGACCTGCCCTTAACAGTAACTGTTACCTGTGCATCTTCCTCCGCGCTCAGATACAGCACCATATCCTGGGTATTAGCCCATCCTATGCTGGCCGGAACATCGCGGCGGGGAGGTTCCATAAAAAGGTGAAGGCCGTAGCCTGTCCAGAAGTCTTTACCACGGTTGGTAAAGTTCTGGGCAACGCTACGTCCGCACCCTGTTAAAAGAATTACTAATACACACAGCTTCTTTATCATATTCACATTTTTACCGGCATCACCTTACCAGGTTCACCGATCCTTTTTTGGTAGTGCTGCTACCGTCCATCAGTATAATATTGCATACATATATATACACACCCGATGGCTGCGGCTTGCCTTTGTAATCCCCTTTCCAACCCACTTCTTTATCAGAAGATTCAAATACTTTTTCACCCCACTGGTTAAAGATGGCCAGGTGCAGGCTTCTGATTACTTCCCCACGTATCTTAAACTCATCATTCAGATTATCACCGTTAGGAGAAAATGCATTGGCAGCAAACACACTGTCAAGCAAGGTAGTAGCAGTAATCACTGCACTTACCGCTTCCTGGCATGCCAGTTCACCTTTTACCCTTACCTGTATCTTCACTTCCCTTCCGGGCTGTAGGCCGGAAATAGTATGTGTAAGACCCAGCGTGCCTGAGGAAGGCGTGCTCCAGGTTACGCCACCATCGGTAGATACTTCATAACCCGTTGCGTTTGTTACAGCGGCCCATGCAAAACGCAAAGTAGATATACCTGTTGAATCCACTGTTACCACGGGAGCAGCAAGTACCGGCTTCACATCAGCCACTACTTCTTTTCTTGGTACCGTAACGCAGCCATTCACATTCACCGCAGAAAGGTATACGTAGGTTTTAGCAGTTACCGGCTGCAGCGTCCAGCTGGTTCCCGTTCCGGCAGCAGTACCATTTTCAGGCACCAGATACCAGTTATAGGTTACGCCGGTTACCGGCTCTTTTACATTAAATGCTGCACCACTACCTACACAGGTAACTACCGAATCGCTCAGTAACTCCAGGCGGGCATCGGCTTTTACGTTTACAATACCGGCCTTATCAGCAATACATCCGTCCTGAATAATAGCACGTAACTGCACATTATACGTAGTATCTCTTGTATAATGCGGGTAACGCTTATCCACTTCTTCACCCCATCCGGTAGTGTTATCGCCAAAACTCCACTTCCAGCGGTCGGCCACTGCACCATTAGCAGTAGTAGCTGTTCCTTTAAACTGTGCAATATCACCCGGGCAACCACCGTAGTTGAGTGTGTAATCTGCCACGGGTGCACCAATCACCTTTACTTTAAGAATGGATTCAGAAGTATGGTTACAACTTTCCAGATCCAGATTTTCATACGCCACAGGAATACTGTATTCCCCCGTTGCTGTAAACTTATATTCATCAGGCAATGCAAACACATAGTAAGAACGGCCATTCATCAACACTGTATCTATAGCCGTAGGAGCATTCTGCACCACATCGCTTTGCTCAGGTGTTAACGCAGGCACACCACCAGTTTTCCACGTAAGCTTTGTAGGCATTACCGGAATTTTTACTGTTAGTTTAAACGGAGTACCCACACAGGTATAAGCACTGTAGTTACCGGTTGAATCGTACACATTGGTAATACCCGGATTGGCCAAAAGGCTGTTTACCATAGTGCCCAGTGTATAACCATAACTATAATAGTAATTATTGTAAACCAAACCTGTAAATGCAGAATCACTCTCTACTACACTGCTTTCCAGATTTTCGGCTTTCCAGCGCTTTACCACTACTGAATATCCCGGCTTGCCTGGGTGCGCATAAGTATCGTCAAACACATTGCTGCCATCTATTTTTAAAGATGCAAGCCCCGCATCCGGTATAATCAGTGTAAGATAGTTGTAGGTAGGATTAGCATTGGAATTGCCCGCTCTGAAAAATGTAGTCTTATGCACACCATGATCTACAGGCATAACGGCAATCATTTCAGCTGAAGTAGTGTCAAAACCGCACTTGTCGGTTTCACCAGTAAAAAACTGTACTACCGCAACCGGTTTATCGGCTTCTATATAATCAGCAGTATTACTCAGGTAAGTATAATAGTTATTCTCCAGGCCGGTTAAAACAATACCATTACGTTTTACAATGGTAGACGCGTCTTTTACCTGCACCCTGTAGAAGTTGGTTGCATGGTCTTTAGGCCTGCTCACATAAGAACTGGGAGCAGTAAGATATTTTGTACCCCATTCTCTTACTGGTATATTTTGCTGTACCAGATATTCACCTGAAGGTGTAAAAGCACTGTCACAGTCCACAAAAGCACTACTATTTCCGGAGAATACCGCTATAGGATAACATTTTCCGGCCGCATTACTTAACGAACGGATGCGGCTGCCAGATAAATCCCATGTAGCATCCTGGTTTTTACCAGCCCCCAGTACATTATATACCTGGCCTTTATTCAACGTAATTACAAATGGCACGCCTGCTTTTCTGCCTCCGGTAGTCTGGCCCGATGGTGTAATTTCCACCATGGTATTATCATGATCGGCAATTACATAAAACCAGGAATGATAAGGTTCTGTATCATAAGTATACTGTCTGAAAGAGAGTGCATAATACTCCATACCATACGCACCGGTTGGTAATAACATACATGATGCATGTGCATTACCCCATTTCTCGCCGTAGGCATAGGCTGCAATAGGCTCATCACTTTCTATACTGATGCCTTTGTCTGATAAACCTTCCACATTCAGATAAGCACCGTTTACACCGTTCCGCGGAAAATCCTCGCTTTTTATAAACTGCCCGGCAGGGATGTGATAGTTCCTTATCCAGGTAGTGCCGTTTATTTTAACTGTTACATTGGCATCTTTGGCTGCACCACCTATATACACATTAAACGCGTCCATGCCATAGCGTTCGGTTTTACCATAGCCCAGCCAAAACCGGGTACCCATATGAGAGGAATCCATCTTAATATCATCCTCGGCGGGATAAGCCACTCTCGCGTCAGCAAGCCCTGTTACCTTATCCAGGTAAGTAAGGTTTGCCTGTGTAATATAATTAGTGTTAATATCCACACCACTTTCCAGGTCTGCACCCCATGCATTGGCTGCATCCGTTTTACCCAGGCGTATACGTTGCTCCCTGTCAATAAATCCTCTCCATGAATCCAGATATTTCTGCTCAATAGAATATTCATAAGCACCACCAGCAGCCACTTCTGCATCTACATAAAAATACATGTACTGCGTTCCCGCTGCTATAGATGCCGGAGCAATACCAGAATATCGGCGAACGGTAATGGAAGAAGGTACAGTAGCGCCCCAGTTAATTACACACACCGTATCGGTACCCAGCACAAACACCTGTTTTTGCCCTGCAACAGGCACAGTAGCACTTGTAGCAGCTACAGGCTGTGAGCCGGGTAAAAACTCGTAAGCACCTAAATCAGGCACCCCCTCCTCTAAAGAAGCAGGACGCTGATTATCACTATAATCTTTTGCATTACCCTGTATCTGTACACCTCTGCCATGAATAGCCCATACTTCCGGATTGGTTACATCCGGACGCAGTGTAACTGCATTCAGAAAAGCAGGTTTATATACGATAGAGTTAACATCGTAACCGGAAGCAGCATTCCAATCAGCCAATGTAGCATACTGGCCCCAGAATTCCTGCTCTACCAATACCCCACCAGTGGTATACAGCAAATTGTAATCGCTGTTTACACGGTCTGCATTACCCACAAACCACGCAATACCACCACCTTCGTGCGAGAAAATATTATTGCGAACATCCACAGAACGCAGCTCTTCATAATCATCATTCACATAAGCAGCCACGTTAGCACCCGTTGCAGTGGAAGTATTTAGTACAGAATTGTTATACAGTTGCCCGTTTGTATTGGCATAACTATACAAACCATACGCATCAGAACCGGTAGTATGCAGGCTTACAACGTTATTATACGCTTTTGCATTTATAGTACCCGTAATGTAAAGGCCATACAGGCTGCCGGTATTTCCATCTGTAGCTACAATGCTGTTATTAGAAACAGCAGATACTTCACCCTGCTGTGCACCAAGCACATTGGTATACAGCCCGTAAACCGTAGCAGTAGTATTGGTTACCACCACTTCATTATTGGTTACACGGAAAGTAGTATCAGCATTACCGGCATAAATACCATAGGTTGTATTGTTTACGGTACCCGAAACAGTTACTTTATTCCGCAGAACAGTTACACGGTTATTATACCGGCTGTAAATGCCATACTGGTAAAATCCTTTTACGGTATTCTCTTCCAGTGTAAGGTAATTGCTTCTTTTACTGGTATTACCAGCTATATAAATACCGCTGGCTCCATTATTAATAGTGTTACCCTTTAACACCACACCCGCACCTTCCAATGCACTGCTAAACACTGCTGCACGGCTGGTAGCTGTAGTTGTAGCAACGGGTGCATTAATGGTATTGCCCAAAAGGCTATCGTAAGAGGAGGTGCCTGAAAGTTCAATTACCCTTCCGTTGGTAGCAGAAGAGGCAGTAATAGTCATGTCCTTATAAGTAATATAATGCGCACTATCAAGTTTTAATACATAGTTGGCAGCTGTAGTACCTGCTGCTGTTAAAATAACAGACGAGGCCGCACCATTGGCAGAGCGGAAGGTTACACGGCTGGTAGCAGCGGCACCAGGTATTTTACGCATCAGCACCTGCTCTGTATATGTTCCGGGCGCTACGTCAAAAGTAACTGCACCGGCAATACCACATTTCATAGCATCTACCGCAGCAGTAAAGCTGATAAAGTTGCCCGATCCGTTGGGGTTAATAGTATATACACCTGCCGGCAGAGCAGCATTTAAGGTAACTTTTACAGGGGCAGAAGTATCACTACCGGCTGCACATGCTGTGTAGCAACGGAAATAGTAGCTGGCCAACACTTCAGTAGTCTGTGCCGGCTTGTACAGCAGCTCGCCCACGTTTTCCCATGCGCCGTTACCGGTAAGCGATTTCTGCCATTGGTAGGTCTGGTTACCATTTACCGTGTTGCCGCTCAGATTAAGGTTTACCTTGCTGCCCATACAGATACCTGCATCAGGCGTTACAGAGGCTGTACCCGCCACAGGTGTTACACACGCCGGTATAGTAAATTCGTAAGCGCCAATATCCGGCTTGTCCGTACTTCTGGTTACACCTGCAATATCAGCAGCTACTCCCAATCCGTCACCCGTATTATCTAAAGGTGCCGCACCTGGCTTCAGCTTTCCGGTAGCAGCATCTTCAAATACCGGATCAATACTTACTGAGTTAACGTCTTTTGCAGACAGCGCAACCCAATCTTCTATAGTTACTGCTGCCCTATCACGATATCCGGTAAAATTATTACCACCTGTACCTTTAATATAATAGTTGTTTTTGTTCAGTTCCACACCAAAACGGTCGCCAGTTAGGTTAACACCATACTTATTACCGGTGCCACCACGGGTAATGGAAATAATATTATTTCTGATTTCACTATTACCTCCGGAAAACACCAGAATTCCTGTGGTACCTGCAGTAGCGGTGCTGGCTGTGTTATCCAGCGATATGGTATTATGGTAAATACTCAGGTATAAAGGAGAGGTACAGTTGATGCCCGTTTGTGCACCGTTACCATTAATATTATAGATAACGTTATTGGTTATAAAGCTGCGACCAAGTTCAGGCTCGTATCCGGCTTCGTTCAGGTGAATACCTGTAAAAGCAGCGGTAGAATTAAGATTGCCACCAAAAGGATTAAAAACTTTGTTTCTGGTAACAGAAGCACTACGGTGTGTCTGGGAAAGATAAATACCGGTAAAAGCACCTACTGAAGTACGTGCAGGGCGGGATATAATATTATCCTCTATTGCCGTAAATCCTGTGCCCAGCGCATAAATGCCGTACGCATAAAAATCAAGCACCGTATTGTTCAATACTTTATTGCGGTAAATGAATGATTCATTATCCTCGTTGGAGTAATTGGGATCGCCTACTACAGTAATGCCATAATATCCACCCACAATGGCATTTTTCTCCATCAGGTTATCATCGCAATTAGTAGCCCCACGCTCCACTGCATCGCTATGCGAAGCATTGATAACAATACCCGCATGGTTTTGCGAACTGGAGGTTGTGGAAGAGGTAATGGTACAGCCCCTGATAATATTGCTGTCTGCATTATTAATCAGTTGTACACCGTAACCGTAGGTTCCACCACGTGTATCTATAGAAAGACTGTCTAATATAATATGATTGGCATCGTCCAGTTTAATTACAGCACGCTGCTCGTTGTCAGTTGAACCGAAGCGAATGGTTTCACCATGCCCGGCAAATGTTACCGTGTTAATTCTGGTAGCACCTTTAACAGGCATAAGTATCAGCTGCTCGTCGTAAGGGCCGCTGCCTTTTACCACATCAAATACAACAGGGCCTGCAATACCACAGTCAAGTGCACTTTTAGCAGCTCCAAAACTTACAAAGTTGGTAGCGCTTGCCGGCATGCCCTTATTAATAGTATAATGTTGAGGTGCCAGTGCCTGATACACTGTTAATGCCACAATGTTGGAAGTAACACTGGCAGCACCACAGGTTATCTGCACCTTATAGTATTTAGAAGTGGTGGCTACCAGCTCTAAGGTTGGGTTGGCAGAAGCGCCTCCCACATTAGTATAGGTACCCGTTTCTGTATCGGCAGACATCCACTGGTAAGTTTGCCCCGCTCCCATAGAGTTGCCGGTAAGCTCAATAGACACACCTTTGTCTACACAAACTGCATCTTCACTTAAAGCAGCAGTACCCGCCACTGGTGTAGCACAAGGCACGCTCTGAAACTCAATGGCACCAACATCCGGCGTAGTAGAACTTCTTACAGCCGTGGTAATATCGGCGGTAATACCTGTTATAGCGTTACCCACATTATCAATAGCCGGGTTGGTTGGCTGCAGGTTGCCCGCTGCCACATCGGTAAACATAGGGTCAGCGGAAACTGAGTTGGCATCCTGTGCGGTAATTGAACGCCAGTTTGCCAGGAAACCCGCTTCAACCCCATTTACCCAACCCATCATTCTTTTACCTGAGCCTTTGGCAACATAATAGTTATTTCTGTCAGAAGTGATGCTGGTAGCAAGCGAAGCATACCACATAGCTGCGTTAGCGCAATAGCCGGTTCTGGTAACAGCAATGTTGTTATTATTAAATAACACACCATCAGCATTTACCTGGTAAAAGCCCACCGTTACGTTGTCAGTGGCAAGCCCGCTACCATCGCCATCTAACGCAACGGTGTTATAAAAATAATTTACGTTGGCAGAGGCCTCATTATATAAGCCATACACATTGCCACCACCATTAATACTATAAATCAGGTTATTGCTGATAACATTCTCCTGGCCAAAAAAGCCGGTAGCAGCAGAAAAATAAATTCCAATAAACCGGGCAGAAGTGTTGGCACCACCAAAAATATTGGTAATGGTATTTCTGCTTACCACCATACGTGCATTAAAACCGGTAACCAGTATGCCCGTTACCTCATACCCATCAGTACGGTTGGGCCGGCTGATAACGTTGCTGTCAACAAGCGCACTCATGGCACTTTCCACATAAATAGCCGTAGTGTAAAAATCTTCCACTTTATTACCCTTCACCACGTTGCCGGCTAAAGGCCGGGTATCTGAGCCGGTAAGCACAATTCCATAAGCACCGCCGGTAATATGGTTACCGGTAAACCTGTTGCCATCACATAAAGAAGAAGCGCCATCAACAGGCATGTATGCATCTGCAGCAGAAGCTACTATAGCCGCAAAAGTGCCGGAGCTGGCGGTAGGGTTTACCTTAATGCGACATTGGTTAATTACATTGGAATCTGCATTGTTGGTAAGAAAAATGCCATATCCAAAGCCTTCTGCATCAGTACCACCCGCGGTAACAGTAAGATTATTAAAAATAAAATGATCAGCATCGTCCAGTCTTATTACTGCACGCTGATTGTTATTAGAAGAGGTAAAAGCAATTTCTGCTCCGTTGCCATTAAAGGTAATGGTGTTAGCAGCAGATGCACCCGGAACAGGTTTTATTAGCAGTTGCTCGTTATACGGGCCGCTTGCAGCATCTACATTAAATACCACAGGCCCGTTAATGCCGCAACGGATGGCATTATAAGCATCATTAAACGAGCGGAAGTTGCCGCCGCCCGCAGGTGCATTGTTATTAATAGTAAAAGTAGTATTGCCAATAGGCGTAGGCGCAATTACCTGTACCGGTACTGAATTGGCACTGCCACCATTGGCGCAGGTAACCACTGCACGGTAGTAGGTGCTTGCACTCTGGCTCATGGTTTCCAGAAAGCTGGTGGCACCGCTGATATTGCTCCAGGTGCTGCCGTTAGCGGAAGACTGCCACTGGTAAGTTAACCCGGTAGCTACCGTAGCACCGGTTAACGTAACAGCAAATGGTTCGCCCGCACACAGGCTGGAAATACTGGCTGTAGCGGTGCCTGCTGTTAAACCTGCAGAGGTACAGGGCGGTGCAACCGTCCAGTTCAATATAATATCGGGGCGGGCATGAGGGTCGCCCAGTTCACTGTTAACGCCATCATCATAACCGCAAAGGTTCTGCTGACTATAATCGCCGTAGGAGTGAGAGCCGTTGAAAGATAATCCTGTTGTCCAGGGCACGCTGGAGTTACGGGACGCCAGGTAAGAGGTTGCCCCCGAACGGCCATTACAAATTTCCACTACAATATTATCGGTACCATTCCAGAACCAGGGGGTAGCAAGTGTAAAAGCATTAATGCCCGCAACCGGCGTATGATCTACAGGGCCGAAAACCTGGTTAGTACCCGGCTCCCATTTGCTGTTATCAAGGGAAGCGGTAGCAGTACCACCCAGTTTTATGGTAAACTCTTCAATAGCGTAATTAGGATCAGTAGGGTCGCTTACCTGTAATATGTTGAATTTAATGGCGTTGATATTGCCCGCAGTCATACCCGCCGCCTGCAGTTCCGATGCCAGATACAAAAACTGCATACGGCTACCCGGTTTTGCATCCTGCATAGGGGTGGGATAAGTCCATTCGCCGTTGCCGGAAGTGCCGGAGCCAATGTTTTTATCTACCTGTGCCTGCACCTGACTGCCAGATAAGAAGGTGAAAATTGATCCCAGAACCGCAAAGGCAACTTTCTTACAATACTGCATAAATTCTTCAGTTAGTGTTGGTAAACGCACCCAAATAAGCTTGGAGGTTGAAATTCACGGGTAACAACAGGGCTGTATTTGCCCGCAGGTAAAAGTATTTATCTGTATGGTGGAATAGGTAATGCTAAACATTCAAATAAAAAAATGAATGTAAACCCCTATATTAGTAGCTGTGTATACCTTTATTTTGAAAAATGCCACTGTGGGAAGTAATATATAATTATGTGGCATATGACGTGCACCCTTGTACAATCAGCATTCAATCCCCTCAGACAATTCCTGGTAATTGTGCTGTTGCTGGTGGCTTTTTGTGCCAACGCGCAGCCGGATTTTGTGACCAACCCTTCTGAAAAAACAGATACCAACCTTATTAAAACCTACCTGCTACGCTCGCGCGATTTACTGGATACACACCACGACAGCAGCTATTATTATCTGAACCAGGCACTGATTAAAAGCTATAACATCAAGTGGAGCAAAGGCATTATCAGCGCCCTTACTGAACTGGGGTTCTGGTACTACGGCAGCAATACCGACCTTTCTATTAAATACAGCAATCTGGCACTTTCTGAGTACTACGGCCGCAATTCAGATAACTTCAGTAATGTGTTATACCGGCTGTATAATATTCTGGCTAAAGCCTATGAAACACGGGGTATGGTAGATTCTTCCGCCCACTATTTCTACCTCATGAATGATGTTATTGAGGAAGGAAAAATACCGGTTAAATCGTACTTCGCACTTTCTCTGTACACCCAGCTGGCTTACTTCTGGCTTAATACCAACTGGGATATCAATGGCGGATATATTGAACCCACGCAGTACTTCATCAGCAAAGCTAAAATAGCCGATGAGGCCATGCGGAAAGACAGTATTACGGAACTGTCGTTTGTCAGCTACTCCCTGCAGGGCGCTTATTACAGCAGCATTGGTAACGAAGACTCTTCGCGCTATTATTATCTGGAATATATGAAGCTGCGCCAGAAGCACAAAATCTCCAACGTTACCTGGGATGCGGCTACGCTGCTGAATATTGCCGAAACTTATCTGAACCAGAACCAGCCCGGCAAAGCCATAGAATATATTAACCGCGAACTGGCCCTAAAAGATGCCCTGGGCACCAATGTTCGTTATCTGGTAATGGGTTATCTGTATTTGTGCAAAGCGTATTACCTGCAGAAAGATTACACCCGCAGCGTAAGCACTTTTGAAGAGGTATGGCAGCATTACGACCGTAACGATTTTCAGAACAAGGAAATGATAGATGCCTGCCAGGTGGCGGCAGATGCTTATGCCAAACTGGGCATTCTGTCGAAAGCACTGGAATACAAGGATATTTACATGCGGCTGAAAGACAGCCTGATGAAGCAGGACAAGATAGATATGATGAACCGGCTACAGATAAAGTACCGGATAAGCGAGAAAGACAAAGCCCTGGCGCAACAGAAACTGGCCACTACAGAAGCGGAAAACCGCGTGCGCCAGCGCAATGTGTGGATAGCAGGTATATCGTTCATTACCCTGTCTGTGCTGGCGCTTTTTCTGCTGTGGCAACGCAGCAACCGCCACAAACAGCACCTGCAGCAGGAAAAAATAAACAGCTTTCAGCAGCAGATGGAAATTGCCCAGCTGAACGCCACTATAGCGGGTGAGGAAAGAGAAAGGGCGCGGATTGCACGGGAACTGCACGATGGCATTGGCGGGCTGATGGCCGGTGCACGCATGAATTTTGAAATGGTAAAACGCAACCATCACCTGGAAAACAGCAATGACTATCAGGATGGCCTGCATTTGCTGGAAGAAGCTTCTTCCGAGCTTCGTAAAACCGCCCATAACATGATGCCCGAAATTCTGTTGCAGGAAGGGTTGGTGGTAGCAGTAGAATACTTTTGCCGCAAGGTAGGTAATAACAGCCCTACCCGTATTCATTTTCAGACAATGGGCAAGCCACGCTCCTTTGCACCCCAGTTTGAACTGACTATTTACCGGGTAATACAGGAGCTGGTGCATAATATTATCAAACACGCAAAAGCTACAGAAGCCATGGTGCAGATTGGCTTTAGCGATGCTATTTTTGATGTTACCGTAGAAGACAATGGTATTGGAATGCCGGAAAATATACTGTTAACCGCCAAAGGCATAGGCCTGAAAAGCATTGCCGACCGTATAAAAGCCATTAATGGCACCATGCAGATACAAAACCCGCCCGAAAACGGGACAAGTATTTATATTGAAGTAGTTTTGAAGCCGGAAAACCAGGCCTGAATATGATTAAAGTAGCCATTGCCGACGATCATTTTATTGTAATTAACGGCATTCAGAAAATACTATCCGAAACCACCGATATTGTACTAGCCGGCACCTATAAAAACGGCGATCAGCTGCTGGAAGCCCTTCCTAAAGAACAGCCCGATGTACTATTACTGGATATTCAGATGCCTGGAAAGAATGGAATAGAACTGGCAGGCATTGTTTCTAAAAAATTTCCGTCCATAAAAATTATCGCTTTAACCAATGTAGACGTGCTGGTTCAGGTAAAAAAAATGCTGAAACAGGGCTGCATGGGCTACCTGTTAAAAGACGTCGACCCAGACACATTAACAAAAGCTATATATACAGTTTATTCCGGAGAACAGTTTATTTATGAAGAGCTTAAGAAGCAATTAATAAGCAATTTCTCTGCACCGCCCAGCGAAAAACTAATTACCCGCCGCGAAAAAGAAATTTTACAATTAATAACGGAAGAATATACCAATCCTGAAATTGCAGAAAAGTTGCATATAAGCCCGCATACTGTTGAAAATCACCGTAACCACCTGTTACAAAAGCTGGGGGTAAAAAACACTGCCGGGCTGGTAAAAGCCGCCATAGAGCAAGGTTTGGTATAGCGGCAAACCACTATAAAGTTGTATATTCCGGTTTTAGCACTAAGTTATTTTTCTAAATGGCACGTATTAAAACCGACAAAGATGTAACGCGCAGAGAAGTAATTACCAAAGCCGCGGCCAGCCTGTTCAGGGAAAAAGGCTATAAGGCAGCCAGTATGCGCGACCTGGCAGTGAAAGTAGGGGTAGAAGCAGCCAGCCTTTACAATCACATCCGATCCAAAACAGAACTACTGCATGATGTGTGTTTTAACATTGCCAACCTGTATTGGGAACATATGGGGCAGGTAGAAACCTCCAACGCCACCACGCCCGAAAAAGTAGAACGGTTACTGCGCTTTCACATTCACCAGATGGTAGACAACTATGAAGAGGTATATGTGAGTGACCGGGAATGGCGCCATCTTGCCGAGCCTTATTTATCCAACTACAAAAATCAGCGCCGCAACTACCGTAAGCGTTTTGCCGCTATTATTGAGCGTGGAATTGAACAGGGCGAGTTTAAACAGATTGATGCCCCTACCGCTGTGCTGATTATGCTGCACGCAGTAAGCGGCATTGACTCCTGGCATCGCAGCCGCGAAAAAATAAGCGCGGAAGCCCTGGAAGAAAACATGGTTACGCTACTGATTGAGGGCCTGAGAAAATAACCATTCTCCATGCTTTCAGACTTTTGAATTGCAACTTTTGAATTTTGATTTTTTGAACTTGCCTGCCATGTCTGTACACTTCGAAACGCTTTGCATAAAAGATATTCGTAAAGAAACATCTGATTGTGTGTCTATTGCCTTTGAGATACCTGAAGCTTTACAAACTAAGTTTCAATATCAGCCCGGGCAGTATATTACCCTTCGCAGTTTCATTAACAATGAAGAAATAAGGCGCAGCTACAGTTTATGTAGCGCGCCTTTTGAAAAAGAATGGCGCATTGCCGTTAAAAAAACGCCCGGTGGCGTTTTTTCAGTTTACGCCAACAGCCAGTTACAGGCGGGTGTTAATCTGGAGGTAATGCCACCGCTGGGCAACTTTCACCCCCAGCTTACCCCAACCAATAAAAAGCGCTATGTATTTATAGCAGCCGGCAGTGGTATAACACCGGTTATATCCATTATAAAAGCCGTATTACATACCGAGCCGGGTAGCGAATGCACACTGGTTTATGGCAACCGCAACCGGCATTCCATTATTTTCAGAGAAGAACTGGAAGCGCTGAAGAATAAGTATATGAGCCGCTTCCGGCTTATTCATATACTAAGCCGCGAAATAACTGATGCCGCCATTAATACCGGCCGTATAGATGCAGACAAATGCAATGAGCTGTTTACCCGCGTAATAAGTACCCGGTCAGACGAGTTTTTTATATGCGGGCCTGAGCAAATGACATTATGTGTGCGTGAGTTTCTGCAGGCCAAAGGAGTAGATAACCAGCGTATTCACCTGGAACTGTTTACTGCCGGCCCCGCCGTTAAAACACCCCGCAACCCTGCACAGGAAGCTGATGAAGAAACACCCGGCAGCCAGGTAACACTTTGTGTAGATGGCAGAACGTTTGAGTTTACACTGCACCAGCATGGCGATAATATTCTGGATGCCGCCTTGCACCATGGTATTGACCTGCCCTACAGCTGCAAAGCAGGCGTTTGCTGTACCTGCCGTGCCCGGCTGGTAGCAGGTGAAGTGGAAATGGAAGTGAACTATGCGCTGGAACCGGAAGAAACCAACCAGGGCTTTATATTAACCTGTCAGGCACACCCCAAAACAGAGAAGGTAATAATTGACTTTGATGCAAAATAAAAACCGGCAGTTGTTACTGCCGGCTTATAATATTGTGCTTCACCTTTACAACTTAATTTCTTCCTCATTAGCGTCGAAGAAATGATATTCCGTAAGGTAATAGTCATTATTAGGCTTAATGGTAATAGGCGTTTTGTACTTCTTGCGCCATTTTCTGCGGATAGAAGTAAACAACCCTTTGGTAAGGTGCGAATAAAGTATAGGGTGCACCGTAAGTGTAAGATTCTTGTGAGAGTGGGTAACCAGATAATGTAATCTCTTTTCAATATCATCTTCCAGTAACAGGGTGGGCGCCACTTTACCGGTGCCATTACAGCAGGGGCAGGTTTCGGTAGTATTGATAGAAACTTCGGGGCGCATACGCTGGCGGGTAATCTGCATTAACCCGAATTTGGAAATAGGCAATACCGCGTGCTTCGCTCTGTCTGCACGCATAAACCCTTCCATGGCTTCCTGTAACTTCTTCTTGTTATCAGGCAGCTTCATATCAATAAAGTCCACCACTATAATACCACCAATATCACGCAGCCTTAACTGGCGCGCAATTTCTTCGGCAGCCTCCATATTGGTTTCCAGCGCGTTTTCTTCCTGGTTATTGCTTACACTTTTATAACCGCTGTTTACGTCAATTACGTGCAGCGCTTCGGTATGCTCTATAATCAGGTAAGCGCCGCTGGGCAGGTTTACCGTTTTGCCAAAAGAAGATTTTACCTGCTTGGTAATACCATATGTATCAAAAATGGGAGAGCCATTGCTGTGGTGCACTACAATATCCGTTTTGTCAGCCGCTACCTTTTGCAGATAACTGCGGGTATCGTTGTAAATGTTTTTATCATTTACAACAATGCGGTTAAAGTCGGCATTCAGCAAATCGCGTAAAATGCTGGTGGTTTTATCCTGCTCGCTCATTATTTTGGCGGGGGCAGCAGCACCTTTCAGGTTTTGCTGAATAGACTTCCACGTTTGCACCAGATCCAGCAGGTCTTCGTGTAACTCCGCAGTATTTTTTCCTTCAGCCGCGGTACGCACAATTACGCCAAAGTTTTTGGGCTTAATGGCTTCCACAATTTTATGGAGGCGCTTGCGCTCATCTGAAGAATGAATTTTTTTAGAAACGGCAACGATATCGTTAAAAGGAGTTACTACTACAAAACGGCCCGGCAGGGATATTTCGCAGCTTAAGCGTGGCCCTTTGGCGGCAATAGGCTCTTTCAGAATCTGCACCAGAATATTGGGCTTGCCACTCAATACTTCGTTGATTTTTCCCGTTTTAATAATCTCGGGCTCAATCTGGAATTTTGAGAAGTCTAAGCCTTCCGGCTCTTTAGCCACCATAGCGGCCTGGGTAAACTTCAGAATAGAACGTGCGTAGGGGCTGAGATCGGTGTAATGCAGGAAGGCATCTTTCTCAAATCCTACATCAACAAAGGCAGCGTTTAACCCGGGAATCAGTTTTTTTACCTTTCCCAGGTAAAGATCGCCAACAGCAAAGCTTGCGTCGGCTTTTTCGTTATGCAACTCTACCAGCTTTTTATCTTCAAGCAGGGCAATTTCCACCCCTGTAGAGCCTACATTTATGATAAGTTCTTTATTCACAACATAGCAACTTTAAATTGTTTCCATAGCAATACCGTTCGCCGGTATGCAGCAAAATAATCAGCCAACAAAAATCCACAAAATCCAGCCACTTTTGGTCTGATAAGGAAAGGTAAAGTTGCGAGGCGGAAGTCAAGGAATAGCTGTCTGGTACTAGTTATTAATGCCGGATTGCCGGTAGCGCCCCGGCATTAATAGTATGACGACAGTAAGAAAGAAGACTATTTCTTCTTCTTATGACGGTTTTTTCTCAGTCTTTTCTTGCGTTTGTGTGTCGCGATCTTATGACGTTTTCTCTTTTTACCACAAGGCATACTCAAATAAGTTTTTAGTTATACAAATTCAAATGAACATTTATCGCTCAAGCGTTTTTATGCGCTCTGCTATATCTTTTTTTGCTTCCGGCAAAGGCACCACTTTCTGAATTTTCTTATACCAGATTACGGCGTTTACCTTATCTCCCTTTCTTTCATATGCTTCAGCCAGGTGAAACAACGCTTCCAGGTTGTCCGGTTGCTTATTTGCAATGATTGTAAAACGCTCAATGGCCTTATCAAACTGGCCACTTTTCATGCCACCCAACCCCAGAATCATTTGAGCGTATAAGTTGTCAGGATTTTTTTGTGCTACCTCTCTCACTTTCAGAATGCCCTCCATAGGGTTATCTGATACATTACCAAACATATAGCACGCTCCTAACCCCACTGTTAATGAGTCGTTGGAAGGATTCAGCTTCAATGCCTGCTCAAACAATTCTTTCGCCTGCAATCCTAACCATTGCTGAATGGCCGGGCTCTCCTGCTCCGCCATCAGCTCGTCTAACAACAAATGGGCAGCAAAGGTGATGCTTTTTTCAGAATTTTCCAATTTAGCGGCCTGAGCATGGTAATAAAGCTCCAGAACATGTACGTGCACACTATCGCCCCAGAAGTGGGCCAGCTTACGGTAAGCCTCCATTTGTTGGGGTTGTGTACCGCCGGCAGCAACACTGCTCTCCAGCTGGGTAATGTACTGTAATTGGGTAGTATTCAATGTTTTCTTAGCCTGGGCAAGCAGCGTGTCTGTAGTGATAACACGACTAGCCGGGGCGGCCCCGGCATCGCTGTTAGTATTGGTTACGGACTTATTATCTTCAGAAGAACATCCCGAAAAAAACACAAGAACAAATAATACAAGCGTACCGCCTGTAATAAACAAAACTTTTTTCATCCGCACGAAGTTACTCTTCCTTGCGCATTTGCTTCACCTCGTTAACGAATTCTTTAGAAGGCTTAAAGGCCGGAATAAAATGCTCCGGAATTTCAACTGCAACGTTTTTCTTAATGTTACGGCCTATTTTAGCTGCCCGTTTCTTAGTGATAAAACTGCCGAATCCGCGGATATAAATGTTTTCTCCTTTGGAAAGGTTTTCCTTAATTTCTTTCAGCATGGTTTCCAAGGTTACTAAAACATCTACCTTAGGGATGCCCGTTTTATCTGAGATATTGTTGATCAGGTCGGACTTTCTCATTTTGGTTCGTTTATTCTTGTTTAGTCGAATCTAAAATAAGACCAAAAACGCAGATATCGAAAGAAAAATGCAGATTTTTTAAAAGATGTTGGGGGTTGAATGGCAAATATTTGGAATATTTATGATGCTTTATAAGAAATTTACTGCCTCTTTAATGGAGTGGCACCTTACTCAAAACAACCGGCAGATGCCCTGGAAAGGGGAAAAAGATCCCTACAAAATCTGGTTAAGCGAGGTTATTTTGCAGCAAACACGCGTAGAACAGGGGCGTACGTATTACGAAAACTTCACCAGTAAATACCCCACCGTTGCACAACTGGCAGCCGCCCCCGATGAGCAGGTATTTAAATTGTGGGAGGGATTGGGCTATTATAACCGTTGCAAAAATTTATTATTTACTGCCCGCACCATTGTAAATCAGTACAATGGCGTGTTTCCCGATACCTATACTGATATTGTAGCTCTCAAAGGCATTGGCCCGTACACAGCCGCCGCTATTGCATCTTTTGCCTTTAACCTGCCTTATGCTGTAGTAGATGGTAACGTATACAGGGTACTAGCCCGCTTTTTTAATATAGACACGCCTACCGATAGCACAGAAGGCAAAGCACTGTTTACAGAACTGGCCAATGAAGTGCTGGATAAAAAAATGCCCGGCGCTTTTAACCAGGCTATTATGGATTTTGGAGCCACCATTTGCAAACCCATGGCCCCCGCCTGTTCCGTTTGTCCACTCCAAACCGCCTGTAATGCCCGCAAACATGGCCGGGTAAACATGCTGCCGGTAAAAAATAAAATACTGCAGAAGAAAACAAGGCATTTTACCTGGTTTATACTTAACGCACAAAATAAAACGCTGATACATAAACGCGGCGCAGGAGATATATGGGAAAACCTGCATGAGTTTTACCTGGTAGAAAGTACCGAAAAAACCACGTGGACCAGAGCCGCTGTTGAACAATGGTGCCGCGATCAGTTGGGAGAGTCTGCACCCGACATACTTTCTATCAGCGGCATTCTATCGCAACAGCTGACACATCAAACCATTAAAGCGCAGTTTATTGAGGTAAACCTGCCGCAGATACCCGCCCCCCTCAAAGAATTTAACTGGGTAAGCCGCAGCCGTATGCAGGAGCTGGCCTTTCCCCGTCTGGTGAATATGTGGCTTGACCCTAAAAAAAGGGATAGTCTTTTGTTTTAAATGTTTCTGGCATGGATTTTTTCATAGTTTTTTCTTATTTTTCATTTAGAAACATATCTGAGACAACGTAACGTATTACAATAACAGGCGATTAATAAACTCAATTGTATGAGAGGAGTTAACAGAGTAATGCTGATAGGTAACCTGGGAAAAGATCCGGATGTACAGTACCTGGAAGGAAATATTGCAGTAGCCAAATTCCCGTTGGCTACAACAGAAACATATAAAGACAGAGCCGGCAAACTCATTTCGCAAACTGAATGGCATACCGTTGTATTATGGAGGGGCCTTGCCGAACTGGCGCAGAAATACCTGCACAAAGGCAGCCTTATTTATGTGGAAGGACGCCTGCGCACCCGCAGCTGGGAAGATAAAGACAACAACAAAAAATTCGCTACCGAAATAGTAGGCGACAACCTGATTATGCTGGATAAACGCAGCGATCATGGCGCTTACCCTTCTTCCGGAGTATCAGATCAGATAGAAGGCTTTAGTAATGAGGACATTCCACCTTCTTCACTGGGATCGGATCCGTCGGAGGGATTGCCATTTTAAATATCTTTGTACGTTCTAAAACATACACATGGTGGCTGTTCCGCTGACTGTTACATCGTTTTTTCGTACCGGATGGATACTGGCAGCCCACATAGACACACAGGCTACTACCGTATTGGTAATACTGCTGGTGTTGCTGCTGGGCTTTTCCTTTGCTATTTCAGGCGCTGAAGTTGCTTTTTTTTCGCTTACAGGTAAAGACATTAATCTGCTTAAAACCAAGCAGCAACCGTCGTATAAACGTATTATAGACCTGCTGGAAAACCCACGCCAGTTGCTGGCCAGTTTTATTATATCTAACTGTATAGCCAATATTGCCATCATTATCATAACCAATATTCTTATTGATGATCTGGTAATACTGGATCATGAACTGGTTTGGGTGCACTTTTTAATTAAAATAGCATCTGTTACCTTGTTACTGCTGTTATTTTGCGAGGTTATGCCCAAAGTAATGGCCACCCAAAACAACATACGTTTTGCTAAAGACGTGGGCTTTCTGGTAGAAACCACCGGTTATGCAGTAAACTGGCTGTCTAATATTGCTATTAAGTACCTGAACATTACCGACCATAAGCTTACTGACAGAAACGATTACGCCATGCAGGAGCTGGATGAGGCTATTGACAAAAGCTCAGGCGAAGCCACTTCTGAAAAAGAAAAAAGCATATTAAAGGGCATTGCCAAGTTTGGTAACATTACCGTAAAGCAGGTAATGAAAACCCGTATAGATGTAAGCGGTATTGAACTCAACACCAGCTTTCAGGCACTGATTGCACAGGTAGAAGACCTGCACTACAGCCGCCTGCCCGTTTACAAAGAAAATCTGGATGAGGTTACCGGTATTATCAATACTAAAGACCTGCTGCCCTATCTGGACAGCCCGGCCGATTTTGACTGGCATTTTCTGATGCGTCAGCCGCTGTTTGTACACGAACAGAAAATGATTGAAGACCTGCTGAAAGAATTTCAGGCCAAACGCATTCACATAGCCGTAGTAGTAGATGAATTCGGAGGCACCAGTGGTATTGTAACGCTGGAAGATATTCTGGAAGAGGTAATCGGCGATATTAAGGATGAATTTGATGAGGAGGAAGAAGCCGCCTTTACTAAAATAGACGACCGCACTTATATTTTCGACGGCAAAACCATGATTTACGATGTATGTAAAGCCCTGGCGCTGCCCCTTACCACTTTTGACCAGGTAAAAGGCGATAGCGACTCCCTTGCGGGTCTGGTATTGGAACTGGCAGGAGAAATACCTAAACAGGGACAGGTAATTAACAGCGGCGATTTTGATTTTACCGTAATGCAGATAGAGAAAAACAGGCTACAGAAAGTGAAAGTGGCCATACGCCCTGTGGTGTAATGCGCTTTCCCTTAGTTTTACACCATGAAATTTTTGTCAGTTGTTCTGGTAGCTGTAATGGCTTTATGGAGTTGCAATTCCCCTTATACGCCCAGGCCCAAAGGCTATTTTAAAATAGATTTTCCGGCCAAAACCTATAAGACGTTCAACGAACCCGGCTACCCCTACTCTTTTGAATATCCCGCTTACGCACAAATATCCAGAGATACTTCGTTTTTCGGGGCTGCCCCGGAAAATCCGTGGTGGGTAAATATTGACTTTCCGCAGTTTAACAGCAGGCTGTATGTGAGTTACAAAACCATAGGCAGCTACCAGCTGGAAAAGCTGATAGGCGATGCTTTTAATATGACGGGCAAACACACCGTAAAAGCCAATTCTATTGATGATTCGCTGATGGTTACCCCCAATAATATTCACGGTATGTTTTTTAAAGTGGGGGGCGATGTAGCCACAGCCAACCAGTTTTTTCTTACCGACTCCACCCGTCATTTTTTGCGTGGTGCGCTGTATTTTGATGCCACGCCTAACCAGGATTCGCTGCTGCCGGTAAACAACTTTCTGGTAGATGACATGCGGCACATGATAAATACCTTCCGCTGGAAATAAACTACCTTTGCCCCATGATAGCGATAGATAATGTACTGATCAGTGATGAGGTGGTAGAGGAGCAGTTTGTATGCGATCTTACCAGGTGTAAAGGAGGCTGCTGCGAAGATGGCGACGCCGGTGCTCCGCTGTTACAGAGCGAGCTGGATTATCTGAAAGATTATTACGATGTGGTTTTGCCATACATGACGCCGGAAGGTATTTCGGAGAACGAAAAACAGGGCAAATTCATTTACGATAAACATTTTGGCTGGGTAACCCCTACCATTAAAGGTGAAATGTGCACCTACGCCTTCCGCGACACCGAAGGGGTTATTAAATGCGGCATTGAGCAGGCTTACCTGGATGGCAAAATTCCCTGGAAAAAGCCCATCAGCTGTCACCTGTTTCCCATTAAAATAAGCCATAGCGAGGTGGATCCTTCTATGGAGTACATGAACTACGAGCCGCGGGAAGACCTTTGCAAGGCCGCCTGCAAACTGGGTAAAAAGCTGAAGGTTCCGGCTTATGTTTTTTTGAAAGAAGCCATTACACGCCATTACGGTGAGGAGTTTTACCAAACGCTGGACCAGACTGCCCAGTATATGAAAGAACAAAAAGCGTAACCACCGCCAAAACCGGAACTACTTTTGCACAGTTCCGGCTTTTACCAAACGAAACATATGAAGGAAACTGCAGCCAGCTTTATAGCCAAGAGTACCGTACGTGCCGCCGATCTGGAACACAGGCGCAAAATTAATTTTAATATTGGCCGGTACAATGCTGCAGTTCCGCAGGGTAAAACCCAGTTTTCTAACGTAATGCAGGCCCGCGAAAACGCGAAAAACCTGAAATGGCGCGCTATAGAAACGCTGGACCAGCAACTGGAAGCATTTGAAAAAAACATTACCGCCCGCGGCGCCAAAGTAATATGGGCCGAAGACACTGCCGAAGCTTTATACGAAATAGGCCGCATTTGCAACGCCAAACAGTGCCGTACCGTAGTAAAAAGCAAAAGCATGGTTACAGAAGAAATTCACCTGAACCATTTTCTGGAGCAGCAGGGCATTGAAAGTATAGAAACCGACCTGGGCGAATATATTCAGCAACTGGATGGCGAACCGCCTTACCACATTGTAACCCCTGCCATGCACAAAAGCAAGGAAGATGTGGCCCGCCTGTTTGCCGATAAACTGGGCGTAGCACCCGGCTTAAGCCCCGAACAGCTTACACTGATTGCCCGCCAGAAACTGCGGGATAAATACATTGAAGCAGAAGTAGGTGTAACCGGTGCCAACTTTATAATTGCCGATACCGGTGCCATAGCCATAACTGAAAATGAGGGCAATGCCCGCCTTAGCTGTGCATGGCCCAAAACACATATTGTAATTGTAGGTATAGAAAAGGTAATACCTTCTCTGCAGGATCTGGCCTTATTCTGGCCCCTGCTTTCTACCTACGGCACAGGGCAGAAAGTAACCGCTTACAATACCATTGTAGCCGGCCCACGCCAACCCGGCGAAACAGACGGCCCCGAAGAAATGTATGTAATACTGCTGGATAACGGCCGCACCAACCTGCTGCAAAACCCCGCCACCCGCGAAGCACTGTACTGCATTCGTTGCGGAGCCTGCTTAAACGCCTGCCCTGTTTACAAAAACATTGGTGGCCACAGCTACGAAACTACCTACAGCGGCCCTATAGGCAAGGTTATTACCCCGCACCTGCGTGGAATGAACGATTACAAGCACCTCAGCTACGCCAGCAGCTTATGTGGCAACTGCACAGAGGTTTGTCCCGTACGTATTAATCTGCATGAGCTGTTACTGGAAAACCGGCACGAAGCCGTAGAAAACGGCAATAGCACCCTGGCAGAACGCATAGCCTGGAAAATGTGGAAGCAGGCCAGCCTGAACCGCAAAATGATGAACCTGGCCAACGGCAACCTCAAAAACAAGGTGGTAAACAAAATATTCAAAGGCTGGACGCAGCACCGCAGCGAACTTCACTTCAGCCCCAAAACCTTCAACGAAATGTGGCGCGAAAAACACAGCGCCGCTAAATAATTATCTCTGTTTCAGCAGGTTCAAGTTATTATAGCGGCAGGCATTGCCTTTTACCGCAACGATTTTTCTGCACTTTCCGGCGATTTTACATTGCTCATCGGGTGCTGGTGAGGGCTCACCATTACTCGATGAGTGCTCACCAGCACTCCGTGAGGGCTCACCACGACTCGATGAGTGCTCACCAGCACTCCGTGAGGACTCACCACGGCTCGATGAGCCCTCACCATGACTCCGTGAGGGCTCATCATGTCTCGATGAGCGCTCATCAGCATTCCGTGAGTGCTCACCATGTCTCGATGAGCCCTCACCAGCACTCCATGAGGGCTCACCACGTCTCCATGAGCGCTCACCAGCACTCCGTGAGGGCTCACCACGTCTCGATGAGCCCTCACCACAGCTTCGTGAGCACTGCTGAAAGAAACGACAGATCGCCTCCGGGGATTAAGCGACCGTTGCTATGTATTAACTGAGCGGTGAATAATAGCAGTAAATCTCAAAAGCAGGAATACGTTTAGCGCCACGGGCAGAAATGCTATAAAATAAAGAAGGGCATTTCATGGTTAGTGAAATGCCCTTGTTATTACTTAACCGGCACAAGGCCGGCGATAAAATCCTAATGTCTGAAATGTCTCATACCGGTGATAATCATAGCCAGATTGTTGGTTACCGTATACTCAATGCTATCCTTATCGCGGATAGAGCCGCCGGGCTGAATAAAAGCAACAACACCTGCTTCATGCGCTATCTGCACACAATCATTGAAAGGGAAAAATGCGTCTGAAGCCAGTACAGCACCCGCTAAATCGAAGTTGAACTGCTTCGCTTTTTCAATGGCGTGGCGCAGGGCATCTATACGGCTGGTTTGTCCGCAGCCTTTACCTACCAGTTGCTTGTTTTTAACCAGTGCAATAGCATTACTTTTCAGGTGCTTACATACCAGATTCGCAAAAGTGAGGTCTTCTTTTTCCGCATCAGTAGCATAGCGGCCACCTACTTCTTTCCACTCAGCAAAGTTGCCTTCGTCATTATCCTGAGACAGTACGCCGTTTAATAAGGTTTTATGTTGGGTTTGTGCTTTGGCACCTTTTTTCAGTTCCAGCAGAATTCTGTTCTTCTTGCTTTTTAATACTTCCAATGCGTCTGCATCAAAAGCCGGGGCAATTAATACTTCAAAGAAAATTTCGTTGATGGCTTCAGCAGTGGCTTTATCAACCGTGCCGTTGGTTACCAGTACACCACCGAAGGCGCTTTCAGTATCACCGGCGTGTGCAGCATCCCATGCTTCTTTAACAGTTTTGCGGGCAGATACACCACATACGTTGGTGTGCTTGATAATAGCAAACACAGTATCGCCGCCGGCAAATTCGCCAATCAGCTGTACGGCAGCATCTACATCCACCAGGTTATTATAAGACAGTTCCTTACCGTTCAGCTGGGTAAACAGCTGGGTAAGATCGCCATAGAAAGTAGCTTTCTGGTGCGGGTTTTCGCCGTAGCGTAACACCTGCTTACCATTGTTGGCACTGTTAGAGTGTACGGTAGCGCCGGGGTTAAAGTAATTGCTGATAGCAATATCGTAGTTCATTACTACTTCAAATGCTTTTGCAGCAAAGGCTTTGCGCTGCTCCAGTGAGGTTTCGCCTGCCTGTTTTTTCAGCATTTCTTCCAGCACCGCATAGTCATCTTTAGCGGCTATTACCACCAGATCTTTAAAGTTCTTGGCAGCAGCGCGGATCATAGAAGGACCGCCGATATCTATTTTTTCAATAATTGCTTTTTCTTCCGAAGTGTTACGCAGGGTTTCTTCAAACGGATACAGATCTACAATTACCAGATCAATTTCCGGAATGTTGTACTGCTTCATTTCTGCCAGATCCTGTGCTTCGTATCTGCGGCCCAGAATACCACCAAATACCGCAGGGTGCAGGGTTTTTACACGTCCGCCCAGTATAGACGGGTAAGTGGTAAGGCTTTCAACCGCCACGCAGGGAATTCCAAGGTCTTCAATAAATTTCTGGGTGCCACCGGTGGTATAGATGGTAATACCTAAACGGTTTAATTCTTTTACAATGGGTTCCAAACCATCTTTGTAGAAAACAGAGATTAGTGCAGACTGGATTTTCTTTTGCATGATTCTATTGTGTTTAAAGCTCCATTACAAACGCCCCATCCTGAGGCACAGAATGAAAGCGCAAATGTAGGCCGTTGCACGCTTTTTTCCATTTTTCTATTTTCCACACAGGGTTACTGCTGTCAAAAACCACCTGGTTACAGCCAAATAACTGCGTCAGTTCAGCCACCTGCGCCCCGGCTTCGTTGCCTAATACCAGCACATCTACCGCTGCCAACCTGGCCTTTGCCGCCGGTGCATTGGCAACTGTGGATACAGGCGCTGTTACAACCCGTGCATTTGCTGCTGTGGGTACCAGCGCTGTTGTAACCAGTGCAATTTTTTTACCTGCGAATGTAAATACAGGTATTGCCGAAAGCGCCGCTGCACGGGCGCAACCGCCCACACGCCAGCAGGTATGTGCCGGTACAATATGCCGCGTATACAGTTCTCTGTTCTGCCAAACCACAGCATCGCCCGCCAGGTAGCTGCGCGTACCGGTTATAAAATCCAACGCCGTAGCAGAGGGAATATTATATACTACAAACCTTTTCTGGCTGCGGCTTTGCCACAAACCAATACCATCTATAACAAGCACTGCGGCCAGCATACCTGCCCCGGCCATCCACCCTGCCTTTTTCCGTAGCCACACACTGTAGCAAATACTTAGTATACCCGCTATCATTAAGGCCACCTGCCAGTCATTGAATGCCACTGCACCTGTAGTAGCTGCCGGCATAACCACCACCTGCTTTACCACCACATTCATAGCTGCAATGCACCAGGCAACCAGCTTACCCGTTAACGCAGCCAGCCATGGCCACCAATATACAGCCAGCATAACCATAGCGGCATACAATGCAATACCCGATAATGGCACTATAAAAAGATTGGATAGCACAAAGAACACGGGAAACTGATGAAAATGATACAGCACTACCGGCAAAGCCAGCACCTGTGCTGCCAACGTTAGTGCCGTAAGCTGCCATATATAGTCCAGCATACGGTTTTGCCATATCATGCACTGGTACAGGGGTTGGTAAAAAAGCATTACACCGGCAACGGCTGCATAGGAAAGCTGAAAACCAATATCCCACAAACAAAAAGGATGATGCACCAGTAGCAGAAAAGCAGAAGCTGCCAGGTTATTAAAAGCATTATGGCGTTTGTAAAAAGCCTGCCCCAATACTATTACAGAAAACATAACAGCACTGCGGGTAATAGATGGCACCGCACCCGCCAGCCCTGTAAACAACCATAGCACCAGCAGGGTAATAATAACGTGTACCCATCGCAATTGCCTGTGCGGCTTTAACCGCTTTAACACTACACACAACAACCCGTAAATCATTGCCAGGTGCATGCCGCTGATAGCTATTACATGCACCACGCCAGCTGCCGCATAATCAGTAAGCAATTCGCGGTCAAGCTCATCCCGGTAACCTATCAGCAGGGCAGCTGCCACACCGGCAAGCTGTTTATCGGCAATGTACCGGTGTATATTATCCAGCACCGCCTGCCGCGCGTTTGCCAGTATACGCTGATAGGCAGGCAGCGCCTGCACACCCACCAGCTGATAATCTTTGGTGCGGAGGTATGCCTGATGAAAAATGTGTTGGCGGGCGCAATACGCAGCATAGTTAAACCCACCCGGATTATTAAAACTACTTACGCCCTGCAATGCCTTGCTGCTGATTAACTGCGTACCGGGTACAGGTGGTGGCACAGTATCTTTTTGAAAATACAGTAAAAGCTTTGCTGTAACAGGCATCCATTGGCCATTTATCTGCATTGCCTGCACCTGTGCCATTACACGCCACGATGCAGGCCTGCTTACCGGGGGCTCTGTTACCTGCATCAGCAACGGCATACCCTGCTGATAAGTATGGCCCAGCCAGGCAGGATGATTGCGGATGCTTTGCAGCCACACACCCGCCGCGCCCGTTACCACCAGCATGCCCGAAAGCACAATACCCTGTACCCACCGGAAACGGTATTGAAAACCCACGGGCAGCAACAACCATGCAGCCCATATAACAGAAAGCAGTATTGCGCCTGCCAGCAACAAGCGGGCAGGGCAAGGACAATAGTTTTGCAGCAGTATACCGGCAATAAAGGCCAGCAGAATACGGCCGAAAGGAATTTGCCGTAAAGCAGGCAGCAGGTTATCCATATATAGCAAACAGCGGTTTAAACAGGTTATAAAAACAAAAACCACTGCCGTTGCCGGCAGTGGTTTTACCAAAGGATATTTTACAAAGAAGGCTTAGGCCGTTACCGGGCTGGCCTGTAATACTTTTTGAATTGCGGCTACCATTTTAGCGCCTTTATCTGCAATCTGCTCTTCTGTCCACAGCAGGCTGATGCTGGTTGAAATGCAGCGGCTGATAATAGCATCGCTGGCAGAGAAATCCTGCGCTTGCAGCTTTTGTAATGCAGCTGTTTGTTCAGGACTTACAGGCTGTAAGCTTTTCACCTCTTTCAAATGATCCCACTTGCGTACATAGTGCCAGTTATTATCGAACCAATAAAAGTTGCCGGGTAAAATGCCCTGCGCCTTCATTTCAGCAACTACTGCTTTGGTAAGTGCTTCTGTTGGCAGAAACCAGCTGATAAAGGAACAGCTATCACCACTTTCATCAGGAATAACGCGGAAGCTTACTTCCGGAATAGCTGCCAGCATGCTTTTCAGCTGTGTATGGTTTTTCTTTTGGGTAGCCAGGAAGCCCTGTACTTTTCTTATCTGCGCCAGACCTACTGCTGCATGCAATTCGCTGATGCGATAGTTGGTACCTATAAAAGGATGAAGATCTGCACCACGGTCTACGCCCAAATGGTCGTGACCATGATCGGTATAGCCATCCAGTTTGGTATATAAAGCTTCATCATTAGTCATTACCACACCGCCCTCGCCGCAGGTAATGGTTTTTACAAAGTCGAAAGAAAAAGTTCCTGCATGGCCAATGGTACCTACAGATTTGCCCTTGTAAGTAGCGCCAATGCTCTGGCAGGCATCTTCCAGTAAAATCAGTTTATGTTCATCGCATATCTGCTTCAGCTCATCCAGTCTGGCCATGCTGCCACACATATGAACCGGCATAATGCATTTGGTTTTGGGGGTAATAGCCTTACGCACTGCTTCAATATCCAGGGTAAGTGTTTCGTCAATATCTACCAGCACAGGAACAGCCCCTACACTTAATACCGCCTCAAAGCTGGCCACAAAAGTAAAAGAAGGCATAATAATTTCATCGCCATAACCTATACCCAGCACTGCCATAGCAGCAGATAACGCGGTGGTACCGCTGGAGGTAAGCTGCGCATATTTGCTGCCAAAGGTTTCGCAAATGGCTGCTTCCAGCTCTTTGGCTTTCCAGTTGCCCTTACGGGGACCATCAAAGCCATAACGCATAATGATACCGGTTTCCAGTACATCATTTACTTCTTTTCTTTCTTCTGCGCCAAATAATTCGTATCCAGGCATAGTATATAAATTGACAATTTTAATTGAGGGAAAGCAAAGTTATCATTATTTCGGAATCACCCACCCCTTAGGTGTTTTTATAAACTGCACCACGTTGCTGATATCACTTTCGTTATTATTCCAGCCCAGTGCGCTAACGGCTACATAACAATTATCCCAGTCCGCCGGTATATCGTTGGCAAAAATGTTAAAGCTTATGCCCCCACCTTTAATGTTATTTACCATCATACGGGGTTGCTTACCCAATACCGCGGGTGTATTACTAAAATACACCACCATACTTTTTATGGATGCGGTAGTATCTGCCAGCTGTGCAGTTATTTTAAGAAAGGGATTGGCTGCATATTGCGGCTCGTTTTCACCTGCGTTTACAATAGCAGGTTTGGCGGGTGCCACGCTGTCAATCCACTTCATGGGAGGAATAATTGCAGGAAATTTATAATATCTGGTACGCAGGCTATCATTCCAGCCATTGGCATTGCTTTCGAAGGTTTTGCTGCTGAAGTAAATACTGCCCTGCACGTTATCGTACTGGCGCAGCAGATCAATCTGATCAGGAATCTGGTGCTTATTGCGCCAGGCAGCATTGGTGCCTGCGCGGTAAATACCATGGCCTATGTACAAATGTTTGCCGTAGGTGTGTGTGCTCCACCAGTCCAGCAAGGTTTCATAATCGCACAGTTTGTGATCAATTTCCCAGTACAGCTGAGGGGTTACATAATCAATCCAGCCCTTTTTCAGCCACAACAGTATATCGGCATATAAATCGTCGTAGTTGCTGAGGCCTGCTCTGGTTTCACTGCCTTCCGGGTCTTTGCTTTTATTACGCCATACGCCAAACGGGCTGATGCCGAATTTCACCTCCGGGTTTTCTTCCCGGATGGCCTGGTGCAGGCGTACAATAATGCTGTCACAGTTGCTTCTGCGCCAGTCAGCTTTGTTAAGTCCGGCAGGATTGTATTTGCGGAAAGAAGCATTATCAGGAAATTCTTTTCCGTCAATAGGATAAGGATAAAAGTAATCATCCATATGTACGGCATCTATTTCGTAGCGGGTAACCAGATCGCGTACAATACCCTCTACGTGATCAATTACTTCCGGACGTCCCGGATCGAAGTATTTGATAGTACCGTAGGTAATAAACCAATCGGGATGCTGGCGGGTGATATGATCCTGCGCTACAGAAGATTTGCCCACATGAAACACAGCACGGTATGGGTTTAGCCAGGCATGAAACTCCATACCCCGCTGGTGCGTTTCTTCAATCATAAAAGCCAGGGGGTCGTACAGGGGAGCAGGCGCCTGCCCCTGCCTGCCGCTCAGATACTCGCTCCAGGGCTCAAAGCCAGACGGGTAAAAAGCATCTGCGGCCGGACGCACCTGCAAAACAATAGCATTCATACCATTGCGCTGGTGCATATCCAGTATGCGGATAAATTCTGCTTTCTGCTGCGCTACGGACAAGCCTTTGCGGCTGGGCCAGTCAATATTTTCTACAGTGGCAATCCAAACACCTCTGAACTCGTACTTAGGGGAATACTGCGCAAAGCCGGTTACAATATTCATGGCCAGCAAAACACATATAAGAATACTCTTATGCTTCATACGGCGAAGATAACCGTATTGATTAGCTAAACCGTAACGGCGCTTCTCATTTTATCTAATAAGGTGTTAAGTTCCTCTGCCTCCCGGGAAGAGAGTGTGGAAGATACCATATAGTCAAGCTCATCGTTACGTGCATCCAGCCTTTCCAGCAGCTCCAGGCCTTTTTCGCTGATGGTAATGTCTACCAGGCGTTTATCGGTAGAACAAACTTTTTTATCCACCAGGCCCTTCAGCAGCAGACGGTCTACAATACGGCTGGTATCGCTCATTTTATCCAGCATGCGCTCCCGTATCTGTAGCGTACTCAGTGGCTTTGTGCTGCCCCTGAGAATACGCATAATGTTGTATTGCTGGGGGGTAATATCTTCCGGCTCCAGAAAGCGCTTCTGGTTTTCAGTTATCCATCCGGCAGAGTACAGAATGTTTACCATAACCTTCTGATACTCGTTACGAAAGCGGGGTTGCTGTATAGCAGTGTCTATGTTCATAAAAGGTACTTGTTTCGGTTAACGAACAATATAAAAATATGTAAGTTTTTTATTCTTCCCACACCGTAAGCCCTTCGCTGCAATTGGCGCAAATATCTATATTCTTTCTGCTGGCCATTAACTCCTGTCTGAACTGTTTGTAGTTATCGTTATTCCACACCTGCTTAAAAGATTGCGTGCGTAAGTTGCCCAACCGGTGCATAGCATCTTTATCAAAACAACAGGGAACCACCAGCCCATCCCATGTAATCACATTGGCATGCCACAGCTTCCAGCAATGATTACTCAGGCCGCTTTTGATGGTCATTTTGCCTGCTTTGTTTTTACGGTAACGGCTGAATTTGTCTATTGAGGGAATGAGTTGATTGGGATCGTTTTCATAGTCGTACACCTGCGCCGTTTTAAAACGTACCTGGTCTACCCCTATTTCTTTGGCCAGCTGCTTAATTTCTTCAATCTGGTGCTCGTTAGGCTTTACTACCAGAAACTGAAAAAACACAAACGGCTTTTTGCTTTTAAGCTCCTTTTTCCATTTTACAATATTGCGGGCGCCTTCCAGCACTTTATCCAGCTTGCCACCTACCCGGTATTGCTGATATACATCCTGCGTAGTACCGTCTATGGAAATAATCAGCCTGTCTAACCCGCTTTCCACGGTTTTACGGGCCTTTTCATCTGTAAGATAATGCGCATTGGTGGATGTAGCGGTATAAATACCCTTATCGTGGGCATATTTTACCATATCCAGAAAATCGGGGTTCAGAAAAGGCTCACCCTGAAAATAGAAAATAAGGTATAACAGCTCCTTATAAATATCATCGATAGTTTCGCGGAAAAAGTCTTTTTTAAGCATGCCGGTAGGGCGGGTAAACTCCCGCAGGCCACTGGGGCATTCCGGACAACGCAGGTTACAGGAAGTAGTAGGCTCAAAAGAAACAGAAACCGGATACCCCCACTGAACAGGCTTACGCGCCAGCTTACTAACCTGATAACTGGAGTAAACACGGGCAGCATTCCAAACTCTCTTTGGAGTAAGTTTGGACAGAAGGTTAACGCTATCGTTGAAATTAAAGTAAGGCATGATATGTTTGTAAAAGTATGGCAAAAAATAAAAAGCAGGCAAAATCAGGTAAATGGCGGGTAATTACTGTTCTTTTTGTTGCCTCAGCCCTATCCTTTGCAGCCTGGTGGTTTATTGATTTATGGAACGCAGAGCAGGGCTTCGAACATTATGCCAACTTTGGTATTGACATACCCAGGGGTTATGAAGTACACGGCATTGATGTAAGCAAGTACCAGGGCAATATTAAATGGCAGGATGTAAAGCGCATGCGTGTACGCGATGTGCATATACAATTTGCTTTTATAAAAGCCACAGAAGGCCTGGGTAATGTGGACAGGAAATTTAAACGCAACTGGCAAAACGCGCAGGAGGCAGGTATGCCCCGGGGCGCCTACCATTTTTTTCTGCCCACCAAAAGCGGCAAAATTCAGGCGCAGCATTTTATTAACACCGTAAAACTACAGGCCGGCGATCTGCCTCCGGTACTGGATATAGAACATTTATACAATGTACGCCCCGAAGCCATGCGCCGGGAAGTGAAAATATGGCTGGATATGGTGGAGCAGGCTTATGGGGTTACCCCCATCCTTTACACCTATGTAAACTTTTACAGCAACTATCTGGGAAAGGAATTTGACCAATACCCACTTTGGGTGGCCCATTATATGCAGCCCCAGCGCCCGCGGATAGACAGGGACTGGCTTTTCTGGCAACACAACGAAACCGGGTTGGTAAATGGTATACGTACCCGGGTAGATTTTAATGTGTTTAACGGCGACTCTACAGAGTTTAGCAGGTTGCTGATTAACTAACTGCTATGGTCTGCTATAATTTTCCACTGCCCTTTAATGCAGCGGAAGAGCAGGGTAAAATGCCCTCCTATATCGCCTATAGTACGTTGTAGATGCCATTTGCCTACCAGAAAAACATATTCGGAAGAGAGGATGCGGGTTTCCAGAATATCAAAATGCAGCTTGCCCATGGCAGCCGTATCCGGATAGCCTTTTTTGTAATTGGCCAGCGTAACTGCCCAGCCGTGCTTTACGCCTGACTTACCAATAAACAACAGGCTATCGCTGTTCCAGTATGGTTGCATAAAAGCTTCCAGATCGCCTTTATTCCAGGCATCTGACTGCTGTGCCAGTAACTGGCGTATAGCCACTCCGGCTTTCGTTTGCTTCTGGGAAAAGGCAGCTGTGGTGCTACCCAGTAATAAAAGGGCAATTAGTAGTTTCATACTTTCAAACCTACGTAAAAAAGCAGAGTATACTAACTGCCCATTGGTGTTTGCCTTACGGCGTCTATTCAAAGCCAGGTGTTTTCCGGTTACTTTTTTTCCATTGCCGCGCTGTGCCCCCATCCATTTTTACTATGCGCGGATAAAAGCGACCAACGGCAGTAACCAGTTGCTTTTGCGCATTCATTACGTCTTCGATGTTTTTATAGGCAAACGGCGCTTCGTCCAGCCCGCCACCCAGCAGCTTTACACCATGCTTTTGTAACTCTGCATTCAATGCATGCTGCGTGATGGATTCCATAGCAACGGAACGACTCATTTTACGCCCGGCACCATGTGATGCCGAGCAAATGGCAGCCTGCTGCCCCAGCCCTTTTACAATAAAACCCGGAGCAGTAACAGAGCCTGGAATAATGCCCAGCACATCCTTTCCTGCAGGCGTGGCCCCCTTGCGGTGCACCACTACTTCGCGGCCTTCGTGCATTTCCTTCCAGGCAAAATTGTGGTGGTTTTCAACGGTACGCAACGGCTTTCTTCCCAGCTGCCTGGCCAGCTTAGCGTGTATTACATCGTGACAGGCCTTGGCATAATCGCCCGCCAGGTTCATAGCTATCCAATATTCTATGCCTTCCTCTTCATTCAATGTAAACCATGCGAGGTTTTGTGCTGATGAAGGCAGCAGACGTTTTTCGCGCGCCAGCTGTGTGTAGTGTGTGGCAATAGTAGCCCCCATGCCGCGTGAGCCGGAGTGGGATAACAACGCCAGATATTTACCGGGAGGAACAGCCAGCACAGAATCTGCCTCCTCAATTACCACCTCACCAAATTCTACAAAGTGATTACCCGAGCCGGAACTGCCTAACTGCCGGGCTGCTTTAGACTGTAACTGCCTTAGCAAAGCAATGTCTTTAAACGCCGGGCTATCTAATACCTCATGCTCACCGCCCTGCTCAAACTCACGTCCTGCACCAAACAAGGTACTTTCGTGAAGGGCTTTGGTAAAGAACTGCTGTTTTTGTGTAAGCTCTTTTACATCTATATCAAAAATGCTGAGGCACATACGGCAACCAATATCAACCCCTACCCCATAAGGAATAACCGCATTATCCGTTGCCAGCACCCCGCCAATGGGTAACCCGTACCCTGCATGCGCATCGGGCATGAGGGCACCGGCAACCGCCACGGGCAACTGCATAGCCCCGTTCATTTGCTTAATAGCCAGTTCTTCTATAAAAGAAACGCCAAACACGTTATAGGGAATGCCCGCTTCGCGCAGCACTTCTTCAAACCTGGGTACCGGTTGCTCTTCTATCAGTTCATTGGCTATTTTACATAACACATCATTCGCCGCAAAGTCATTAGGAGATTGCAGTACCGATTTTAATATATCCAGCGCCACCTCTTTGGAAGCATGCTTATAATGCTTTTCCATTACCTGCATAGCTATGCTTACCACCGGCCCTTCATCATACCCCAGGGCCCTTATTTCTTTTGCTTTTAATTGCAATTTTGCCATTTTACTTTTCTTATGCAGTATGCAGCGTACGCTGGCTTCTGAAGCCGAGTACCTGCACCTGCTTCTTCTCAAATTCAGGTTCATGCTGGTTACTTATTTCAGCAACCGTCATTGGTGTGTTAATTACTCTGTCAAATCCCAGATGATTGCTTAAACGCTGTGCTTTTTCAATACTGAGCTTTCCAAACTCATACCGGGCAATCAATCTTCCCTTTCGCATCAACGCACTATCTACCATAGTAAGCGGGCTGTTAAACGTGCATATCAGCTGCACGTTCAGAAAATCGGCCATCAGCCCATCGGATATATTCAGCAGATTGGAAACCGCAGAACTTTGGTTAGAACTTCTGTCCATAATAACATTCTCTGCGTCTTCAATAATAACAATGGTATTGGGGTTATCAATCAGCAGATCCATAAAACCCGGCCCCATTAAATTACTTACCACGTTGGGTGACAGAAACAGCACCCGCTTTTTCAACTTGCCTATCAGGTAACGCAGATAAGTAGTTTTACCTGTGCCTGGTACTCCATGCAGCAGTACTATGCCTTTGTCATTCTTTTTATTCAAACGACTTCTTATCAGCTCATCCACTTCTTTAAAATCATCTTCATAAAAAAGATCCAGATTCAGCTTTGTGCGCTTTATCTCCATGGCTTTCAAATCCAGATCGCCACCACCACCTACAATAAGATTTATTTCAAGGGGCTCACGTTTCTGCCGTTCTTTAAACCTTACAGCCATAGCCTCTATCTCTGCCAGAAAAGCCATCTGGTCACTGGCATGCAGTATATCACAATACCCGGAACCAAACTGCACAATGCAGTTGTTAGAAAGTACCAACACCGTTATTCCGGACTGAAAAACTTTCTGCTGCTGCTTATACCAGCGCTGTTTGTATTCATGCTTAATAAGTGCTGCAAATTTTTCTCTGAATAGCTGTATTGCCCTCCCATCATCTATACCGCTGAAGTTGGCTACACTGGGTAATGTGTTAAAGCAAAAAAGGTACAATGCATTAACATCCAGAAAATAGTCATCAAATATTTTATTGGCATCTATTACTTTGCCTTCATATAAGTTGTTCATTACTTACAATTGATTGTGAATAGTAAACCTTGAGGTTTGAGTAAAAGATGGGGAGTTGCCTCGCCCATCTCTCGTTTTTCAGGGTTTATTTTTGGGTTACAAAAACCAGTGTTCATCATCCGGCTTACACATTTCTGCTACCATAAAAGCCGGAGTTGCCTATCCTTACCACTTAGAAAGCTAAGCAGACCAATCCTTACTATCTCCCCCCAGAGTTATCGGGAATACAGGAAAGCAACTCCCGGTCTTTTACATTCATTTCATTACTACCGGTTGTATACAATTTAGTTACGGCACACAACTCCCCTCCTCCGCATTCAGGGAGTGTAGCACCTTAACAGCCTCCAAACAATAATGTATTTCATTACATAATAATGCAACCTTACTGCTGCATTACAGACAACAGCGTACCTGTATAATTTTGACTGGCCTGCCAAAACCATACATCCATTGGGTTATATGGAATTATTATGTAACTGACTGCGGGAGGAAAACAAAAAGCCCCGCTTTTTATTGCGGGGCCTCGTATAATCAGTTATAATTCTAACCTAACTAAACGCATTACAAGCCCCGCAAATAGCCACTCCCAGAGGACTGAACCATTTTTGAGTTATATGTAGATTAATGCGTAACATTTTTATTCGTTTTTGATGATGCAAAGCTGTGATTATTTTTTTACACCACAAAGCAATCTGTTAAAAATATTTTTAATTTATTACAGGGTAAGTCTGGCCACATACTGATCGTAGTCATCTTCAAAAAGCAATTCAACTTTCCAGCCCTCTTCTGTAGCCACTGTTTCCAGCAACTGCCTGTCTATATACAACCACTTAAACCAATCCGTTTTTTCTTTCCGGTATTCATACTGATAAGCAATTTCTCCATAATAAGCTCCAGCAGGAATATTCCCCTCATATAAATAAGCTATATCTGACGAATCGAATAACAACTGCCCGCCCGGCGCCAGCAATAGCTTCAGGTGCTGCAGCAATTTACGTAACCCATCTACTGTACCAGCCAGCCCTATTCCGTTCATCAGCATCAGCAAAGTATCGTAGGAGCCACTTTGCAGTTCATAAATATCTTTTAGCAACGCCTGTTTTACGCCTCTCGTTTCCATTACTGCTACTGCCCCGGGCGATACATCCATAGCAGTTACCTCTAATCCTTTCTTCTGCAGGTACAGCGCATGACTGCCCGCACCGGCACCAATATCCAGCACATGCCCGCGGCACAGCTCTAACACAGCTAACTCCAGCTCGGGCATCTGTTCTTCCTTTCTGAAGTACACATTTACCGGCATCTCTTCTTTAGCACCATACTTATTATGAATCCACAGTTTACCAGTCTGCAGTTGCTGATAATGATCGCGCAGGGCATTACCCAAAACATCTTTCATGCGGCAAAGTTACCTGCTTGCGGGTTTTGTACATCATAACCTTTTGATTATGCAAAATTTACCGGTAAATAAATGCTATAGCATACATGTATTACCGCTAACTTACAAGGTTGAAATACCAATAGATATTAAAGTAATGCCTGTTATGAACGAACAAAAATTCTGGGAACTGATAGAGAAGGCCTGGGCCGCTTTTCCTGAAGCCAATGCCCTGAGGAAAGAGACACTGATAAACAACCACAGCGAGCAGATTGATGAGTTGGCTATGGCGCTGGAAGATACGGTTACCGAACATTATTGCGGACTGCTGAACAACCTGGGCAAAGAGGAACTTGAGCAATTTATACGAATTCTGGAGCAGAAACTGCACCATATAGACCGTGCAGAAATACATGAATACACCGATGGTTCTGATGACGGCTTTTTATACTGCCGCTGCTTTATTGTTGGCATGGGAGAAACTTATTACAATATGATTGACGCCACGCCCTCTAAAGCTACTATGGATGCAGAGGCTGAGATATTTGGCTTTGCAGCCTATACCGTGTATGAAGAAAAGTTTGAAGAAGCGTTTCACCAGGGCCTTTTGCACAATATAGCAACAGGCTCTAACCCAAACGGAGGCTGGTAATGACAGACAAGGATATTACTATTGTATTGTGCATTCCTGGCAACTGGCAATTGCAGGCTGACCTTCCTGTAATACAGGATGTTGTTATAGAATGGCGCCCGCACGACCACCAGCTGGCACATGCCTTTAAGCACGCAGGCCTGCAACGTTTTTCCACAGAAGAGCTACGTGCGATAGAGAAGCATGCTTCCATTGCGTTGCTTTCCGGCAAAGGCGGCAGCCTGGCAGCAGCTGCAAAGATGATGCAGGCGGGCCTGACATTGCTAAAAGCAGGTGGACTGGGTATTAAGGTAGAAACATCCGGCAAGGCTTTTAACACACAGGCATGGGAAGAACTGGTGCATATGGATCACGACCACCGGTTTTATGAAGCCTTTGTGCTACTGGTAAAAGGTGCGGATAACAGCATCCATTCCTGTGGTATGCACAACCTGGGTTTTCGAGATACCCTTTCAGACGCAATAGGCGAGCTGATGGATACTGCTGAACTGGTAGATATATTTTGTATTTATCAGATACTGGAAGATCCGGCCATTACAGACGGCCAAACCTTTAGTACCGCACCCGACAGCGCGGTGTATACTATACGGGAAGAGCCATGTACCTTTTATACACCCGGAGACTACTTCTATAATCCTTACGGCATTCTACACCTTACGCAGGCAGACTAAATAAAAGAGCAGCTGCGTTACCGGAGCTGCTCTTTTACTATTTCTTATGATCGTTAAATTCCCATGGTCATGGTAAGTCCGGTTGCACCACCCGGCGCATAGTAGGGTGAAAATGCCATAGCCTTTCCTGATTTCTTTTTTATTCTATGCAGTTCAGGCACCAGAATACCGGAGGCAGCCCCTGCCACAAAACCTAACAATACATCTGTTCTGAAGTGGCGGCCGGATTCCATTCTGTAAAAACCCACCAGCCCCGCGGGCACTGTAGCCAGGCCGTATAAACCCAGTCTTTTCCAGCCTTTAATATTGTGATAGTCAGTATATACTTTTACGAGAAAAAAGGTAGAAGTGGTTGCAAAACCTGTATGTCCGCTAAAGAAGGAGTTACTTTTATTATCACCTACTCTTTCTTCAATAGGCACATCTTTGTTGTACAGGAAAGGCCTTGGCCTTCTGGTAGAAAACGCAGCAGCAAAATACAGGGCATTATCTACCGCATGTGAAGCAAGGTACAGAGAGAGTAATTCCATCCAGTCTTTCCGTACCTTTTTATCCAGCGCTAATATGGCCGGAGTGAAAATGGAGATATTTAAAAACAGGTCTGACTTAGACTGTGCGTTTGCATATTTGGAAGGATCGTGAAAAATAACCGGCCTGTCAAAACCATTTACATCGTTAGGGTTTAAAGCCAACACCTCATCGGTTGTCATGCTGGACACTTTTTCCAGTTTACGAAAGCCCGCGCTGGATAAAAGCACTGCCCCACCGGCAGCAGGCAGTTCCCACCAGGGATTAATTTTATACACTTTTTCGCGGGGCGCCTTTTCCGCCTTCATGGAAAAGGTAGCCGGCTGTTTAATACCTGTAGTATCAACCTGCCCAAATACAGAATACACGGATGAAATAAAAACTAAAAGGAAAGTGAACCTTTTCATAAGCGTTGGATATGCTTGTTTACTGAGGGAATACGGCTATTTGCCATTCATTTACCAACAAAGGCAAACTTACTGCAAAAACGGTATGATTTTCAAGCCCGTGAGCCGGAAAACAGGTTTTATACAATAAAGGTTGGTATTATTACAACATCTTCCGGCTTTCGTTATTCTGCCGTAAAAACATGCGGTTTACCGGCGTTAACAAACCAATAACCGTTTTTTAAGGCTTTTCTAATTATACTTGTAAAAGAATATACCAAATCAAACGTTTTATCGTTCTGTAACATTTCCCCAAATGCTGAAATACACTTTACTATCTATTTTACTATGGACAGCAGGGCACACATGTGCTCAGAGCCTGGATGTTAAAATTTTAAAGAGCATCAACGTTCGCAGCAATTACAGTCCTGTGATGACCAACATCAGCAACTCTGCCTATTTTATGGGCGCGGGTATACCGCTGGGGCTGATAGCGGCCGGACAAATGACAGGCGATATTAACCTGCGCAACAGTGGTTTAAAAGTGGCTGAAACCATAATAGTATCTTCTGTAGTTACAGAATTACTGAAAAGGGCCGCTTCGCGCAACCGGCCTGCTTTTACGCATCCGGAGCTTATTAAAGCGTATAGCCCCGGTAATGATGTTAAATCATGGCCATCCGGCCATACATCGCTGGCCTTTTCTACCGCCGCCAGCGTTTCCCTCGAATTTAAAAGATGGTATATTACCGTTCCTGCTTTTGCATGGGCTGGTTCTGTAGCGTATTCCAGAATGTACCTGGGCGCACACTACCCTTCCGATGTGCTTTGCGGTGCTATTGTAGGTACCGGAACTGCGTTTGCCACGCACTGGCTTAACAAAAAGCTTTTTCCGGCCAAACAAACCGTAAAGCCATTGCCTGCGTTTTAGCCGCGGCGCTATCTTTATATTTTATAGTCACTAAACCACTGGAAAATGTTACGTACGGTACTGTCTTTTACGCTGGCGCTTACCCTGCAAAGTATAACCACTCAAACAATAGCGCAGGATTATCCTGATATGCGCAGCAAAAGGGAAATGCTTGAAAAAATGCAGGAAAAGGATATTCAGGCCGACCTGTCTACTTTTACGATGGCAGGCGTAGACCTGGGCGTTGGCAAAAACCCACTACCTTCTTTACCGGTAACCTCTTACGGAGCCGATCATTTGTCTTTTGCAGGCGACAATATCAGCGTAAACATACAGGCGGGTACTTTTGATGCCTCTAAGCACAAAATGAATTTTGTAGAAAAGTACCTGATTAAGATAGACAATAAGGGTTACTTCGGCAATTATGGCACTGTACCCAAAACAACTATTGCATCTGTAACAGCCATTATAGGTGCTGACACGGTACAAATTCCCGCAGCAGCCATTGCCGACCTCTACAACCCATCCTTCACCTATAATGCCGCAGGAAAAAACAATATTGCAGGCGGTGTTTATTTTTCAGCCGATAAAAAGCGCATCTATATTTACCTGATGAAACAGGAAGAAGGTGGCAGCTATGAGGTAACCTGGGTAATACAGGATAAAAAATACCTGCGCCGCGTGGTAGACTTCGGCTTTCTCAGATAAGACATTTCGTCGCACAAGTAATTGATAACTAATACCAGACCGGGTATTGGCATGCTTTATGTTTGTGGTGTTGCCGAATCATAAACAACGAACCATGAAAAAATTGTTGAAACCTCTGTGCGCATTAGTTATTGTATTATTTGCTGCTGTTGCTGCCAATGCGCAGTCCAATGCTTTACGTTTAGGTATTGGCCTGAACGCCGGTATGGGTACTCAGGATCCGAACCCGTTTGTACTGGGTGGCGACCTGAGATTACAGCAGGGCTTTGGTAACAGTGTATCAGGCATCCTTACCACTGGTTACACCCATTTCTCCAAAAAAGATGGCGTTCCTTCTATAGGCATGATACCATTGAAGGCAGGTTTAAAAGTATTTCCCGCTAAGAACTTTTACTTTAACGTAGAAGCGGGTGCTGGTTTTGGCACTAAAGAGGGCACAGGCACTTCCTTTGTATGGTCGCCTGCCCTGGGCCTTGCTTTTGGAACCGGCTGGGATATCAGTGTTAAATATGAAGAGTTTACAAAATACGACTATACTAAACAAGTAGCCTTAAGGCTTGCTTATGGCTTTAAGCTGTAAAGCATTCGTGTTCGCAAAAAGTTAATAAAAGACGCTTCCTGATATTAGGGAAGCGTTTTTTATTTTTGCGCCCTTATGGCCATACGAAATGAAGCTTACAAGACCTGGAGGTTATCGGGCCCTATTATTCTGGGTGAGCTTACCCAGATAGCTTTAGGTATTATAGACAACGCTATGGTGGGTGCTATCAGCTACAAGCACCTTGCCGCCGCCTCGCTGGTAAACAGCGTAATGAATATTCCCTTTGTTCTGGGCATTGGCCTTACCATGTCAGTATCCCAAACCGTGTCTATGGCGCATGGCCGCCGTGATGGTCAAAAGGTTTCGCACTACTTATTTAATGGATTCTGGCTATGTACCATAGCTTCTGTATTAATAGCCTGCGGCCTTCATTTTGGTAGCAATATTCTTTTTCATCTGGGGCAGGACACTACAGTGGCCGCATTGGCTGTGCCATATTTGCTGGTAATGGGATGGTCTACTGTACCCATGCTGATGTTTATGGCGCTGAAGCAGTTTACAGATGGCCTGGAACTAACCCGCACTGCCATGGTACTTTCCCTGCTGGCCTTACCATTAAACATTGGCATTAACTGGTTACTGGTATATGGCAACTGGGGCTTTCCGCGGTGGGAACTGGTAGGAGCCGGCGTAGGCACTTTAATTACACGCATCGTTATTCTGATAGCACTGGCCGTGGTTATTCTTATTCACCCACGGTTTAAAAGATACATAGCAGTAAGAAAAAACCAATGGCTGCTGAAATGGTACACCGTAAAAGAACTGTTGCATATTGGCGTGCCCAGTAGTTTACAGGCAGGCATGGAATCTGGCGCGTTTGCCATTTCAGGTATTATTATAGGTACATTAGGTGCTGTACAGCAAGCCGCCCATCATGTAGCATTAAGCTGTGCCGCCTTCACCTTTATGGTATCCCTTGGCCTTGCGCAGGGTGGATCTATACGCACCAGTAACGCCTGGGGAAGAAATAACTGGAAAGAAATAGACCTTATAGGCAGAAGCACCTTGATCAGTGGTGTTTGCTATGGCATCGTCTGCGCTATTTTCTTTGTAGCCATGCGTAACACCTTACCCCTGGCATTTAATAATGATGTAGCGGTTGTAACCCTTACCGGCACGCTGATGCTATATGCCGCAGTTTTTCAGATTTCAGATGCTACACAGGCTATTGGTGTAGGTTTGTGCCGTGGTATAAAAGATGTACAGATACCTACCTTATACGTAGCGCTGGCCTACTGGGTACTGGGCATTCCCATTGGCTGCCTGATGGCTTTTACGCTGAAACTGGGTGCCGCTGGTATGTGGATTGGCTTTGTAAGCGGCCTCACGTTCTCCTCCCTCCTGCTGAACAAACGCTTTTTTAAAATGATCCGCACCAGAAGGAAGCTTGCTTAAACAGGCTTTGTAGCACGCAGCATTTCACGCTTGCCTGGCGGGCCGGGAATTTTTGCTACCGTAAAACCAGCTGCCTGCATTGCACGCCTTACATCCCCTTTGCTGCAGTAGGTAACAAGTATACCACCTGGCAGCAGCGTGTTCAGCAGTTTGGCAAAAAGTTCAGCTGTCCATAATTCCGGCTGCGCATTGGGTGCAAAAGCATCGTAATAAATTACATGAAAGCGGTTGCTCCATTGCAACAGTTGCGCGGTAGCTTCTTCTTCCTGTATTCCTGAAAATGATTGCGGCGTGGGCAGATTAAGCAAAGACTGATTGGTTTTGTGTAACTGAAAAAGCGGATGTATATCCACAGTTTCTTCCCATGCTGCTGCGTGCATTTTTGTAAACAGCGCCTCCGGGTTCCAGGCAATTGCTGATGTATTACCAGGAAGCTGTTGCGCATAATTGAGCAAAGCGGCTTCCTGTACAGACAATGGATACAATTCAAAAGAAGTATAACTAACTGGCTGTAGATGCTGCAAAGCATACTCCAGCGTCAGCAGGGCATTTAAACCGGTACCAAACCCCATTTCAAGCACATGCACCTTACTGCTGGCAGGCACTACACTTAAACCAGCCTGTATAAATACATGCATACTTTCCTGTATAGCACCATGCTTACTGTGATAGGTAACCTGCATACCAGGAATTGCTACCGTATGCGATCCGTCTGCCGTAATCTGAATCTCCCGCTCCATAAGGCTGCAAAGGTAACGCAATACGGTACGGGCAAAAAAATCCCGCAACACAGATTGCGGGACGATTTGTTTGCAGAAGTACGGACTACCGGTTAAGACCGGGTAATAATCACTTCCTCTACCGTACGTGCAGCGGTATTTACCTCAAACGACTGTACAATTCTTTTATTTTCGGCTGTTTTAATAATGAATATTGGGCTTACTGCCTCTTCTTCATTGAGTACTTTTATTTTCTTAGAAAAATTAACATCAGTAAAGCTGCCCTGAAATAACACATCTCCTCCGCCATTCTTTACCAGCAGAGTAAATTTTTCTCCTTTAGGATTGGCATATTTTACGGTAAACCACAAGCCTTCTTCTGCTACCCCCATGTATTGAACATGTGCCTTAGCAGCAGATGCTGCAATAGAATCTTTGGTATTGAATTCAGCTGCTTTTATGGCTGAAGGTGCGGCCAGCATTACTGCGGCTGCAAGGGTTACTGTTGTTACTGCTTTTTTCAAAAGCCCGTTCATAGATTGTTTTTTCATAACGAAAAAATTGTTGGTTTTAGAATAGCGGCAAAAACAACCATTGTTAACAACAAAGACAATCGGGGCAAACGAACGTTACTGCAATGGTAACAAGCAAATGTTTTGATAAGTTAGCCGGAAGGACTCCGGAAAATGCCAGCTTATGTAATTGACCGGCGAAATATTTACGACACAAAAGTACTTAATATAAACAAATAGCCGGCATGTTACACTAATTTAATAAACAAACGGTTGTTCACTATCTGTTTTTAGTATTACATGCCGGCAAAAGAGACATAGTTATTTATTCAATATCTTCCACAACTCATCTTTAAGTGTTATCAGCCCCTGGTTGGAAACAGAGGAAATAAACAGGTGTGGAATTTCCTGAGGTAGTTCAGCTGCAATAGCCTGCTTCAGTTCATCATCCAGCATATCGCTTTTGCTGATGGCAATCAGAAAGTCTTTTTGCAGTAACTCCTCGTTGTATTGTTCCAGTTCGCTCAGTAATATTTCGAATTCCTTGCGGTGATCTGCACTATCGGCCGGTATCAGAAACAGCAGGGCGGAGTTACGTTCAATGTGGCGTAAAAAGCGATGCCCCAGTCCTTTACCTTCGGCTGCGCCTTCAATAATACCTGGTAAATCGGCAATACAAAAAGATCGCCCTTCACGATATTCAACCATACCTAACTGCGGGGTAAGGGTGGTAAAGGCATAATCTGCAATTTTAGGGCGCGCAGCTGTAATTACAGACAATAAAGTGGATTTTCCGGCGTTGGGGAAACCCACCAGGCCCACATCTGCCAGCACTTTCAGTTCCAGTGTTTTCCAGCCTTCCACACCTTCTTCACCGGGTTGGGCGTGATCGGGTGCCTGATTGGTAGGTGTGGCGAAGTTGGAGTTACCCAGGCCGCCTCTGCCTCCGCGCAACCAAACCACTTCCTGCCCATCTTCCAGAATCTCTACTTCTTCCTCGCCGGTTTCTTCATCCCGGGCTATAGTGCCTAAAGGCACTTCTATAATAATATCGTTACCATCACGGCCGGTACAGTTGTTTTTACTGCCGCCTTCGCCGTTTTCAGCCAGTACGTTTTTGTAGTAGCGTAAGTGCAGCAGCGTCCATAACTGCGCATTACCACGCAGAATAATGTGTCCGCCGCGTCCGCCATCCCCACCATCGGGGCCTCCCATTGCTGTTAGCTTGTTGCGCATAAAGTGCCTGCTACCAGCGCCGCCATGACCACTACGGGCAAAAATCCTTATATAATCAATGAAATTCGTCCTTTCCATCGCGCAAATATCGGGGTAATCAATGGATTTGGCGGCTAAGCTCCTGCCATGTTTCATACAACCGCTCCTGAGGCGGCCGGTTTCCATCGGGCTGGCGTAATGGTTCGCATGGTTTCCAGTGTTGCAGCATGTCTGCCGGAAGCATCTGATACAGTTCTGTTCCGCGTGTTTTCCAGGCAATCATTTCATCACTTACTTCTTTTATTTTTTTAGCAGGATTGCCCGCAATGAGGCTGCGACGGGTATGATGCTCTCCCGCTTTAATAAAACTAAGCGCTCCCACAATGCATTCCTCTTCCAGCACAACCTCATCCATTACTACACTATTCATTCCCACCAGGCAGTTCTTCCCTATTTCTGCTCCGTGTATCACGGCTCCATGGCCAATATGCGCCGCCTCCCGCAGTAACACGGTAGCGCCCGGAAACATATGTAACGTACAGTTTTCCTGCACATTACATCCATCCTCAATAACTACCGCGCCCCAATCGCCACGTAATGCCGCACCCGGGCCTATATATACATGTTTACCAATGGTAACATTACCCGTTACCACTGCCTGCGGATGAATAAACGCCGTTTTATCAATTACAGGAATAAACCCTTTGAAAGAATAAATCATGTTAGTTTCCTTTAAATATGGCAGCACGTTTTTCAAGAAAAGCCTGAACGCCTTCCGCAAAATCGTTAGAGGCGGCCGCTTTTTGCTGTAACTCATCTTCCAATTGAAGCTGTTGCTCAAGTGTATTTTCAGCAGATGCGTTTAAAGCCAGTTTGGTATAGGCAAGGCCTAAAGTAGCCATAGCGCCGAGCTGATGCGCCAGCTGAAGCGATTTTTCAGCAAACTCCTCCTCGTCAAATACCTTATAAATCATTCCCAACCGCTCCGCCTCTGTAGCACTGATTTTATCTCCCAGCATCATCAGCGCTATTGCTTTCTGATGACCTACCAGCCTGGGTAGGAAATAAGTGCCTCCACTATCGGGAATAAGGCCGATTTTAGAAAATGCCTGCATAAATGAGGCACCGGAGGAAGCCACAACAATATCACAAGCCAGCGCAATATTGGCCCCCGCACCAGCCGCAACACCGTTAACTGCTGCCACTACAGGCTTGGGCAAATTGCGCAAACGTGTAATAATGGGATTATAATGCTCCGCTAATATTTTGGCCATTCCCGGACCATCAGGTTCTGTAACCTCTGCCAGATCCTGACCCGCAGAAAAGCCTTTACCTGCACCGGTAATGTAAATGCATCGTATAGATTTATCTGCACAGTCGTCCAGGCAGGACTGTAACGCCATTGCCATCTGACGATTAAAAGCATTGAGTTTGTCAGGGCGGTTTAATGTAATAACCGCCACTTCTTTATCCACCGAAAACAGTACCGGATCGCTCAAAGTGCAATAGTTAGAGGTGATGAAATAATACTATTTAATGACACTTGAAATAGTCAAATGGTTCGTTACAATCAGAACATTGGTATAAAGCCTTGCAGGCAGTGGAACCAAAGCGACTGATCCCCCTGGTATGAACAGACTGGCAATTGGGGCATTTTACACCACCTTCCTCCTCAAAAAGTGCAGTTTGTACTTTGTATTGAGGGGGCGCGATACCGTATGCCCGCAGGCGGCTTTTGCCACGCTCGGTTATCCAGTCTGTGGTCCATGCCGGCGACAGTACTCTTTCAACAATCACCTCCTTATATCCACTCTGCAATAACAACATTCGTATTTGCATGGCAATTACATCCATAGCCGGGCAACCACTGTAAGTAGGCGTAATGATAACAGTTACGATATCTCCTTCCAGTTCCACCTTACGCACAATACCTAAATCAGATACGGATAAAACCGGCACCTCCGGATCATAAACATTCTCCAGCAATTGCCATACTGCCTGCACGTCCGGTGATGAAAGCACTGTCATTGTAAAAATTTTGTTACCACTCACTATCGGGGTAGGCCCGCTGTAAAAACTGCATTTCTGCCAGCAGAAAGCCCAGGAGTTCTGTATGAATACCGGTTTTGCCACCAGTCTGTTGCCATTGGCGTTCCGGAACAGTTATACATGCCTCCTGAAATATCTCTGTTATTTTTTGTAGCCATGGCTGTTGTAACGACTGTATATGGGCGGCCCAGCCCTCTGCAATACCTTCTTTTTCATAAGCAACCGGTATAAACATTTCACCCGTAAAAGGCCAGAGTAGTTCCAGCGCCTGAACAAGACGCTGATGGCTTTCTTCCGTTCCATCACCCAGGCGTATTACCCACTCGGCACTCCACTTTATGTGATAAGTTACCTCCTTAAGTGCTTTGGCGGCAATTTCAGTTAACCTGGCATCTTTACATTCTGCAAGTTGCGTGTACACATAATACTGCCAGGTGCTGCAAAAGAACTGGCGCAGAATAGTTACCGCCCAATCTCCGTTCTGTTGTTCAGCCAGCAGCAGGTTTTTAAAGGCTGTTGCATCACGTAAATAGGCAAGCGTATCTTCAGTAGCAGCGGTACCAACGTTTGTTGTATTTACTATTTCAGCAGCATATTGATATAGCATTCTTGCCTGCCCAACCATATCTAAAGCAATGTTAGAAATAGCAATATCCTGCTCCAGCACCGGCCCATGCCCGCACCACTCGCTGTTACGATGCCCCAGAATCAATGCAGTATCTGCAAGATGTAAAATGTACTGAACCAGCGGACGGTGTATAGGATTTGTATGTTGGGTATTGTTATCGGTCTGCATCATTTACATATGTGTAAGTTCATCCGGTAGATTGTAAAACGTGGGATGCCGGTATACTTTATCATTAGCAGGATCATAGAGACTTCCGGCATCATCCGGATTGCTGGCATGAATATGTTGGCTTTCGACCACCCAAATGCTTACTCCTTCCATACGCCGGGTATACACATCCCGGGCATTTTCAATAGCCATGTGCGCATCAGCTGCATGCAAACTACCTACATGCTTATGATCCAGCCCTTGTTTGCTTCTGATAAACACCTCCCACAAAGGCCACGATTGTTCTATATCACGTGTATTCATCCTGTTTCTGCTTATATCAGGCCGCTGCTTCTGCCGCAGCCATCCGGTTTTTACGTTTTTCGGTATGCGCCATAGCCGCTTCGCGCACCCAGGCGCCATCGTTCCAGGCTTTCCTGCGTGCATCCAGCCTTTGTTTATTGCAAGGGCCGTTCCCGCGTATTACATTGTTGAACTCCGTCCAGTCAATAGCCCCAAAGTCATAATGCCCGCTTGCATCATTCCATTTTAACTCCTCGTCTGGCAGGGTAAAACCAAGAATCTTCACCTGCTCAGCACAGATATCCACAAACTTTTGCCGCAGTTCATCATTGGTGAAACGCTTAATTTTCCATCGCATGCTTTGTGCGGTATGTGGCGAAGCCTCATCGCCGGGGCCAAACATCATGATACTCGGCCACCACCAGCGGTTAATAGCATCCTGTGCCATATTTCGCTGCGCTTCAGTTCCTCTGGAAAGCGTGAGTAGTATTTCAAACCCCTGCCGCTGATGAAAACTCTCTTCCTTACATACACGCACCATTGCTCTTGCATAAGGACCATAACTGTTGCGGCATAAGGGTACCTGATTCATAATAGCAGCACCATCCACCAACCAGCCAATAGCCCCTACATCGGCCCAGGTAAGAGTAGGATAATTGAATATGGACGAATATTTAGCCTGACCGCTATGCAATTGCTCATACATCTGATCGCGGGTAATGCCCAGTGTTTCTGCAGCGGAATACAGATATAAACCATGACCGGCTTCATCCTGTACTTTGGCTAATAAAATGGCCTTTCTTTTAAGAGAGGGGGCACGGGTTATCCAGTTTCCTTCCGGTAACATGCCAATTATTTCACTATGGGCATGCTGGCTTATCTGCCTTATTAACGTCTGTCGGTAGGCTTCCGGCATCCAGTCTTTCGGCTCAATCCTTATTTCCTGATCAACCTTGTCCTGAAACACCTCTTCGTTGGTTAAGTTAGCCATCAGCAATCACATTTGTGTAAATATACGATTTTCCCAACGACCACTAACGAATGTTAGTTTAAAATATATCACCACCTTCCCAAATAGCAGAGGGCGAATGTTTTATAAACATTCGCCCTCTGCAACAGATATAAAAATGGTACTAGAAAATCTGTACGCCGATACCTATTTGTAACTGACGGGATTTCCAGGTATAACCTTTAGTGCTTTCAATGCCATTGATATCAGAAAGACCCAGCATGTAACGACCATAAATACGAAACTTTTCCAGTGTTAAAGTAGCACCAGCTGCAACAGCTATTTCTGACTTTTTGAAAGCCGGCTTGCTTTCTTTCAGCAAATTATCATCTTCATAAGCCAGGAGGTTGTATTGCGGGCCTGCTTCAATAGCAATTACATTGCTGATATGGTAGCGCATTAATAATGGTAAACTAATATAATGCAGCTTTATTTTTTCATCAGAGCTTGGTAAAGCCTGTAACTCATAATAACGGGACTGAAAATCGCTGGTACGCTTTAAAGAATGCATAGAATAATATAGCTCAGGAGCAAATTCCCATTTCTTACTCAACCTTACTTCAGCAAATGCACCTGCATCAATTCCTTGCTGCATAGAAGATTGAATGCCTTCTCCATCCAGTCCCGAGAAATTCATGCCCGCTTTTAAACCGAAATGAACACGTTTTTCCTTTGCCTGTGCCTTTTGTTGCGCATTGGCTCCGGCAGCAACCAGTACAATGGCAAGCATTAATAAAACCCTTTTCATGAATCAATTATTTTAAAGGTTGATGAATATACACAATACTAAACGATAGCCTAATCAGAGATTTGTTATTATAGACCATTGCGTTTTTTATATCTGCAAACATAACAGCTTGCTCTTTTACAGCCATCCAAACAAACCCGATTCTTCCATACCCAGAAAAATGCCACCGTCGCGCTCTTCTACTGCATAGGTTTTTAAATAATAACCTTCTCCTGTAGTATTGCGGCCGTTTTGCATATTAAACTTATAGCGATGTAAAGGGCAAACCACATTACCTGTTGCATCAATAAAACCATCGGCCATTATGCCACTGGCGTGCGGACACTTATACGCAAATGCATAAACCCGGCCACCAGACTGCGCCAGCGTAACCTTTTTTCCAGCTACCTCTGTTATCAGCATGTTGTTAGATTGCCAGGGAAGCTCAGTTGCTGCATCGGCCAGCTTATGCCAGTTTATTTTTTTTGCCATGATTAATAGAAGAAAGCCGTTTTGTATGGATACCTGATTTTATACATATCCCTTACGCGGGTAAGCACAAAGTCACGCAGGTTATCGAGGTTCAGCCTTTCCTTAGCAGAAACGAATATGCAGTTATTGTCTGTTGCATGTTCCCACTTTTCACGCAGCTCACGTAAAATTTCCAGCTTTACTTCGGGCTCCAGCCAGGAATCAAAGTTCTTCTCTTCATATAAATCCATCTTATTAAAGATGGTTAATATAGGCTTATCAAAAGCTTTCAGTTCCTGAAGGGTTTTGTTCACTACGCCAATATGCTCTTCATGCTGCGGGTGAGAGACATCCACCACATGCAACAGAATGTCTGCCTCGCGTACTTCATCCAGCGTGCTTTTAAAGCTCTCCACCAGGTGGTGCGGCAGTTTACGTATAAACCCTACGGTATCGCTTAACAGAAAAGGCGTGTTTTCAAACACCACTTTACGGGTGGTGGTATCCAGCGTTGCAAATAATTTGTTCTCTGCAAACACTTCACTTTTACTAAGCAGGTTCATCAGCGTACTCTTACCTACGTTAGTATACCCCACCAGCGCAACACGAATAAATTCCCCACGTTCTTTCCGTTGGGTAAAAGCCTGCTTGTCAAATTCACTCAGTCGTTTACGCAACAAAGAAATCTTATCCTTAACGATACGACGGTCAGTTTCAATCTCAGTTTCCCCCGGGCCTCTGGTTCCAATACCTCCCCCCTGACGTTCCAGGTGTTTCCACATCCCTTTCAGGCGCGGAAGCAGGTACTGGTATTGTGCCAGCTCTACCTGTACTTTTGCCTGCGCGGTACGGGCACGGCGGGCAAATATGTCAAGAATAAGGTCGCTCCTGTCTATGGTTTTAACACCCAGCTCTTTTTCAATATTAATAATCTGAGAACCTGTCAGTTCATCGTCGAATATTACCAGATCTACTCCTTTAGCCTGTACAAACAGTTTTATCTGCTCCAGTTTACCCTTGCCCACAAAAGTGCGGCTATCAGGATGGGGTAGCTTTTGAGTAAATTGTTTAATGGCAATAGCGCCCGCAGTTTCAGCCAGGAATGCCAGTTCGTCCAGGTATTCTTCTACCTGCTCATTGGTTTGTTCTTTTTGAACCAGACCAACAAGCACTGCCTTTTCCTCACTTTTTATTTGTTGTTTCTCTATCAATGACTACTGTTTTTGCAAATTTACGTGATGGGTTCCGGGGAATAAAAACAGGCTGACAGGCAAAAAAGGAAAAGCTCCATTTTAACCTGTCAGCCAGCTATATTAAATACGATGCTATAATCACGCTACTATAGGCCGCTGATAGCGATACCTATGTTGTAAGGGCGAATTTCCGGCCCCGCTCCTGATTTCAGGAAAGAAGTGATGGAATAAGAACCCACCAGAGAAACATGCCCCAGCCCCAGACGACCGGTAACGGCCAAACGGGTACTGTTGATAAAATGCTTATCGCTCTCTTTCATAATATAAGAACCGCTGTACAGGATTGCACCAGAACTGCTGATAGCATTTTTACCTTTGGTATATGCTTTCAGTAAAAGTCCCAGTTTCAATCCAATCGCCCCTTTCAGCCCTTTTCCGGTTTCCGGATTAGCTGCATACCTGATTTCTACAGGAACATCCAGGTATATTGTTGTTAACTTGAATTTCTTGTAACGGTTAGAAGATGAGTTAGAAACATCTGCAAAAGGCAAAGTAGGACCTGTTGCTTTCAGGTTTACATACTTGTCTTTAAAAAAGATGTTATCACTGCCAATACCAGCGCCAAAGCCCAGACTAAAGTTGGGGCTGTTTTTAAACGGCCGGTCGAGCATGAAATAAAAATTGAAAAACCGAGAAAATCCACCCGGTTTGGCACTATCAGGAACAGACGACCATCCGGCAACGCCGTACTGTATCATTAAATGATCGTTTGCACGATTACTTAAGTCGATCAGTTTTTTACCAGCCTTAGTGGAATCCTGTGCTTTTAACGATCCCAACGCAGCAAACGCTATGAAAGCTGCAAATACTCTTTTCATCATGCAGTTTATGTGTTAACCGGGCAAAAATAACAGAATTGAGTTCACCATAGGTTAAAAATTAGCCAAATCAAATATTAGTTTTATAAAAATAACCCGTTCATTTCCAGTTTGAAATTTCCCTTTTTAAAAAAAGTGTGTTAATTTCAAAGCATTCTTTGCTAAAGAAGCCCGCCAGTATCCAGAAAACAGAAGCTTTTTTGAAACTAAACTATGAAAGTATTAATAGTAGAAGACGAAAGTGTTACGTTACTGATGCTGGAAGAATGTTTAAAATCCAATGGATATGAGGTGGTTACTGCTCAGGATGGCAGGGATGCCTTAAATGCGTTGGAAAACAGCCGGCCTGACCTTATTTTGACCGATATCATGATGCCTTATACCTCAGGTCTGGAACTGATAGGCATTACCCGCTCTTCCGAAAAAAGTGATATCCCCATTATTGTTCTTTCTGCCATAGATGAAGAAGCAACCGTAATTGAGGCTTTCCGGCTGGGAGCGGACGACTTTATTACTAAACCCTTTAATGCACCTGAGCTTTTATTGCGAGTAAAAAGGCTACTTCTGATAAGCCCGCGCACCCACCAAAGGGCTGTTTCCTGATTTACACCTTGAACAAGCCATTCCTGATGGCGTATAATACCAGCCCTACCCGTGAGGTAGTTTCCAGCTTATCAAACAGACTACTCCTTAAGCTTTCGACTGTACGGGGTGCAATACCCAGTTCATCCGCCATTTCTTTATAGGACTTCTCAGAACAACACAGTTTGAGAAAAGCAATTTCCTTGTCGCTCAATGTGTGAACTTCTTTAGTATCTCCCCCCTTGTTAATGAAGTGCACCATTTTACCAGATACCAATTCGTTCGTGCAAAATCCTTTATGAACAATACTGTGCAGAGAAGAACGCAGCACTTCCGGCTTACTATCTTTTAAAATATAGCCTCTGGCACCATTGCGCAACATGCGGATGATAGCCGCATCATTGTCCAGCATGGAAAGGACCAGTATTTTAATATCAGGGCGGTTTTCTTTAATCCAGCCGGCCGTTTCAAATCCATCCATCTCTGGCATGGTAATATCCAGCAATACCACATCCGGACACGGATAGGTACTTAATTGTTGTATAAAATGCTTTCCATTATCAGCTTCGAATACTATTTCATAATCACCAAAGCCGGTAATTACCGATGCAAGACCGCTTCGCAGCAAAGCGTGATCGTCAATCAGTGCAATTTTAATCATACAGCAAAAATATCCTTTAAGGGTTGTAAACTAATAGTAACTTCTGTACCTGCCCCGGGAGCAGTTTTAATATCCAGCTGACCATTTATCAGCCGGGCCCGTTGCTCCAGATTTTTCAGCCCTATTCCTGTTTTAGAAGGGTCAAGTTGCGAAAGATCAAATCCTTTACCGTCGTCTTTTATAGAAATTCTAACGCACTTTTCCTCCACCTGTAAGGCCACTTCAATACAACCGGCATTTGCATGTTTCAGAATGTTATTGAGCAACTCCTGCATCATCCGGAATAAAATGATTACCTGTTCCTCATTCAGCAACTCATCTATATCGTCACCGGACAGAATAGTTTTAACCGCTACAGTTTTCTCTATAATTGCCAGTTCATGCTCCAGTGCCATATATAAACCCAAATCCGTAATTTTTTCTCCGTTCAGGCTTCTGCTTAAATCCCGAAGGTCGGCAATGGCTTTTCCTACCAATTCATCAGTCACCTCCAGCTTTTCTCTGAAGTTGGCTTCGTTAATGGTGTTCAGGTTTAGTTTGGCAAGACTAAGCACCTGCCCGATGTTATCGTGGATTTCCTGGCTGATATTCCGGAAAGTTTGTTCCTGAATTTCCAGCTGAGATTGTAGCAGTGTATGCTCATACTGATTTTTCAGGTTATGTAAGTCCGTTTGGTGCATAATCCGTCTACGGTGTAACTGAGCAATCAGCAGGTAAAAAAATATGGTAAAGAAGAGAAATATAGCACTTGCTACAATAATAAATGCGAATGTCGGGTATATTGGCGCGGGCGTTTGTAACATAACAAACCAATGGTAATGAGCGCAAATTTAATGATAATAGCTACCGCCACAATCACCCATGCCAATTCAGCTTCTACATTCCTTCCTTCCAGCGAAAAAAATCTGTAAACCACAATTGACAATGTGCTGATGGCACAGCCCACTAAAAAGCCACTTACGATCCAGAAAGTAGGTAAACGCTGGAAATACAAAATCTCATCCTTTTTAGATAATTCCAACATATAATACATGGCAAGCAGCAACAGCAAAAAGTTAGTCAGGGTAAGGCTGTTACTGTTGAACTCGGTAAGCGGCTCAAGAAAGAGAATATTTAATAACCATAGAACAAAATAACCCGTTACCAAAATAATAACCGGCTTTAACGACTTCCCCAACAGTTCCCTGAGAATGTAAAATGAAATAAGCCCCATTTCTGTAAGGCTATAAAAATGATACAAAAATACATTATGTATCCCTCTACGGGCCATTACATTGGTGATAAAAAACAAGGCAACGTTCAATGCCAGGTAATAGAATAAGATCAGTTCTTTTTTACTGACCTTATTCCATAATAGCAGGTACGTAACCAGGGCTAGCAACGGCATATAGGTATCGCTATAAAATAGCCAGTCATACATAGGTTTAGCTCACTTATGGATTCAACTCATTTTTCTTTCCGCAACTTACCGGACAAGGCATAGGATTTCCGATAACAACTTCGCCCCCAATAGTGCCGGAAGAACCATCATCATCTCCTGAAGAAGAATCATCTCCGGGTATTTCAGAGGTAGCCTTCAAATTAGAAGCACCAGCTCTAAATGCTTTCAATGTTGTGGGAGTGATATAGTCGTTATACCCCCCTTGTGCGTCTTTTTCAGCACCCACAATAACTACACTAGGAACCTGTACATTATTTACCGTTTTCATTCCCAGATAAATACGGATGCCATCTAATGAAGTTCCATCTGTACCTCTCTGATTCAGAATACGCTCAATCTCTTCCCTCGTAAGCAAAAATGCTCTTGGAGTGTCAGCCGGCAAATGGTTAGCAGACAAAAAACTTCTGAAAGCAGCTACCTCATTTTTGGCATCATTCCACTTTTGTTCTGACATATATAATAAATGTTTGTTTTAGGGGTAAAGGGGTCAAGGGTATCTGGATTATTTATTCAGAGTACGGGGCAAATATCAGTCTCTTCAGGGAAGAAACAAGGGTACATTTCCCTACAATGAGCGTGATTTTTCACGCCCTTATTTACACAAATTCACCTATGTGTATTACACCTTCCCTAACTTTACCGGTATGAGTAAACTTAGCACGCTTGCCGAAACACTGATAGGCTCAGAAATTGTTCGTTTAGGCAACGAAATCAATGACCGCATCAGACAAGGTGAAAAAATCTATAATTACACCATAGGAGATTTTGACCCTGCTATTTTCCCTATTCCTAAAGAGCTGGAACAGCTGATTATAGAAAGCTATCAGCAGGGGTATACAAATTATCCTCCTGGAGATGGTTTAGGTGAACTGCGCTCAGCTGTGGCTGATTTCATTAAGGATTGGGAGGGTATAGAGTATACACCTAATGAAGTACTGATTGCTGCCGGTGGCAGACCCCTGATTTATACAATTTTCAAAACCATTGTAGACGCAGGTGATAAAGTAATCTACGCCGTTCCTTCATGGAACAACAACCATTATACCCACCTGACAAATGCCGTGCATTGTGTTATTGAAGCTACTCCGGAAAATAACTTTATGCCGCTGGCTTCAGACATTGCTCCACATATAAAGGGCGCGGCACTCATCTGCCTCTGTACACCTCAAAATCCAACCGGTACTACGCTGCCAGAGGCAGAGTTGAAAAAGATATGTGAGTTGGTGCTGGAAGAAAATGCACGGCGTGGTACTGACGAGAAAAAACTGTATGTAATGTACGACCAGATGTACTGGACACTTACTTATGTAAACACCCAACATGCCAACCCTATTTCGGTAAACCCAGCCATGAAGCCTTATACCATCTTTGTGGATGGTATGTCAAAAGCATTTGCTGCAACCGGCGTAAGAGTAGGCTGGGCATTAGGCCCAACCCATGTTATTGGCAAAATGAAAGCGCTGTTAAGCCATCTGGGTGCCTGGAGCCCGATGGCAGAGCAAAAAGCCGCTGCCTCTTACCTGAAGCAGAGAGAAGCCATAGAGAAATACCTGGCACACTATAAAAAGGAACTGGAAGAACGTCTTAATACCATATACAATGGCTTTATTCAGTTAAAAGAAAAAGGCTATGCGGTGGACGCCATTGTACCACAGGCAGCTATCTACCTGACTATTAAATTGGATCTTGCTGGTAAAAAGACTGCCGGCAATCAGCTAATTGCAGATCAAAGCGCCGTTACCAGCTATATACTGGATAAAGCCAAGCTGGCAGTGGTTCCTTTCTATGCTTTTGGAGCAGACAAACAATCACCCTGGTATCGCCTCAGCGTAGGCACCTGTAAAAAAGAAGAGATTACCGCAATGCTGGCAGGTCTGGAAGCAGCTTTGGCAACGCTGCAATAAAAAATAAAGGCTAGTTTTTGTTGTTGATAAACACAAAGGGCTTTATATCCCTTCTGGCTTGAAGCACTTTAAGAATAGCAGCGGGTTTAACGATGATTTTGTGCCTGTTAACGTCAATCACCTCGTTAACGGCACAAAATGTATCCATATTTTCTACATGAAATAATAGTTCATTAAGCAATTCTACTTCTTGCTCTAATGCTTCAGGATCGGACTCGTCCTTTCTTGTAAGTACCAGCAAATCTCTGTTCTGACTAAACATATCTCACAACCTGGTTTACACTAAATATTGGATTAAATTCATTCTCCTTTACCCCACAATACCTCTTCGGGGTGGACAGCCACATTTACTTTTATATGACTTCCCAAATAATCCGCACGAAGCCATTAACATGCTTAATATTAACAGCAAAAAAATACTTTGGTTTATCTTACGCCCCATAATTATTGTCTGTTTCTAAATTACGGAAAATTACCTACAATTCCGGTAGCAAACACATTTTGAGCGAAAATTCTACTATACCAGTTGCATTAGTAGCCCCACTTGATTGGGGGCTCGGGCATACAACACGCTGCATCCCGATTATTCAACAGTTACAGCAAAGCGGTTACAAAGTACTTGTTGCCTGTGAAGGCGCTCAGGAGCATTTGCTAAAGCGTGAATTTCCGGAAATAGAATGCTTGCACCTTTCTGGTTACTGTATACAATACTCGCATCATAAACGTTGGCTGGCCTTTAAAATTATACAGCAACTGCCTAAAATTTTAAAAGCCATTGTGCGCGAACATCAGTGGCTGAAAAAACAGGTATATCAACATAATATACAGTTAGTTATCTCAGATAACAGATTTGGTCTCTGGAACACAAAAACAACCTCTGTATTTGTAACGCACCAGCTTAATATTCAAACACCTTTCAGGTGGTTGACCAAAAGCGTACAACGCATCAACTACGCATATATTAACCGGTATAAAGCGTGCTGGATACCAGATATGGCTGACAATCAATTTAATATTGCCGGCGCGCTGTCCCATCCCCACCGTCTGCCCAAAGTTCCGGTGCATTATATAGGCCCACTTTCACGCTTTCAGTCTGCCTTCCTATCTCCGGAAAAACGCTTTACCTATAAATGGCTGTTTCTGCTATCTGGTCCGGAACCTCAACGTACATTACTGGAAAACAAGCTATTAGCAATAGCATCACAACTCTCTGGAGCCGTAATATTGCTCAGAGGCAGGCCGGGAGCAACCAGCCTGCCTGCCGCACCTGATAACTGTACAATAATAAACCATTTACCCACCGGCGAAATGCAGCAATTAATAGCACAATGTGAATTTGTGCTCAGCCGTTCAGGCTATACCACGGTAATGGAAATGCTGGCCCTGCAAAAGAAAGCTTTACTCATACCTACTCCCGGGCAAACAGAACAGGAGTATCTGGCACAACGCCTCACCAGCCAGCATTGGTGTTATAGCTGCTTTCAGCACGATGATCTGTTGTCACATCTGCTGCTGGCAGAAGCATTCAACTACCAGTTACCTCAGATTCAGCCTCATCAGCTAACAGGCGCCATAGAAGCACTATAAATCCAGTTTGGGATAATCAAAAAAGTCAAAATGTTTCTCCGCATCTGCAAACTCTTGCCAGCTGTCTATTTTGGCAGAAATTGCAAACACGCCACAGGTAGGCATGTTATCTATCCGCACAGCAGTAAGGGAATTAATAAAATCGGTGATACCGGGGTTGTGAGAGAACAAAGCCACTGTTTTCCAGTCATTATTCAGCTCTGCAACCACCTGAGAAAAAGTGGAGGGAGAAGCATGATACAATTCAGGTATCTGGTGAATACCCGCTTGTTTTATCTGATATACATCAGCAAAATAGATAGCTGTAGAAAAAGCCCTGCGTGCAGGGCTTGATACAAAAGCATTTATATCAGGCTCCCTGTCATGCAATCGCTTAGCCATAACAGGGGCATTCTTCTTACCACGATCATTTAAAGGCCTGTCAAAATCCGACTGCTCCAGATTTTGCCAGCTGCTTTTAGCATGACGAACCAATATTAGCTTTCTCATAAGGATAAATATACTAATAGATTACGGGTTAGTAACCGCGTACATTTTTCCCATCTACATAGTTAATAAAGGCCTTATTCACCACCCTGTTACCTCCCGGAGTAGGATAGTTGCCGGTAAAATACCAGTCACCGGTATTGGTTGGGCAGCTGTCATGTAAATCTTCAATGGTCTGATAGATTACTTCTACAGGAATATCCAGATCAGAAGGCGTAATCAACTGGGCAATCTTTGCAGAAATCTCGTCTGGCGTAAAAGAACTGTAAATCTTCTTTACCACATTTTCCGTATGCAACTGATTGGTACGTTGTAACTCTTTAATTTCATTGTATACGTCGGTAAGCACGTTTTCCTGACCTCTTTCCTTCAGCAATTCTGTAGCTGCACGGAAAGCAATAAAATCACCCAGCTTGCTCATATCAATACCATAGCAATCCGGATAACGTATCTGGGGCGCAGAAGAAACAACAATCACTTTCTTAGGCTGCAAGCGGGCCAGCATACGGATTATACTTTCTTTTAAAGTAGTACCACGCACAATAGAGTCATCTATCACTACCAGTGTATCTAATCCTTTCTGCACTGTACCGTAAGTAATATCGTAAACGTGCTGCACCATTTCGTTTCTGCTGGCATCTTCTGTAATAAAAGTGCGCAGCTTAACATCTTTGATGGCTATTTTCTCCTGACGGATTTTGCGGGTTACCATCTCCTGGAGTTTCTCTTCATCAAAGTCGTTACCCCAGCTCATGATACGTTGAATCTTAATCTGATTCAGATAATCCTCCATACCTTTCACCAGGCCATAGAAAGCAACTTCTGCGGTGTTGGGTATATAAGAGAAAATAGTATGCTTCAGGTCGTGATCAATACTTTCCAGTACGCGATGGCTCAAATGATAACCTAAAGCAATACGCTCACGGTAAATTTTCTCATCACTGCCACGGCTGAAGTAAATACGCTCAAAGCTACAGGCCCTTCTTTCTTTCGCAGGCTGTACCTGTTCTACTTTGTAACCACCTTCATTGTCTACAATCAACGCAGAACCAGGCATCAATTCCAACACCTCATTCTCACCTACGTTAAACGTGGTTCTGATAGCCGCTCTTTCGCTGGCTGCCACAATCACCTCGTCGTTACAGTAATAATAAGCCGGGCGAATGCCGTGTGCATCACGGGTTACAAAGCTATGGCCGTTACCCAGCAAAGCACCGATGGTGTAACCACCGTCAAACAGCGGAGTAGCTTTTTTCAGCACGGCGGCTACATCCGGATTGTTGGGGGCTTTCTCATCTTCTTTAGTCAGAAAATGATGTACTACCTCCATCATAGCCGCCAGATCACTTTGTTTCTGAAACTCTCCAGGGTCTATATTAACCAGATCAAATAATTCTTCTGTATTTACCAGGTTAAAGTTACCCGCCAGCGCCAGGTTTTGAGCAGGGGTAACATTACGCTTGATAAAGGGGTGGCAAAACTCAACATTGTTTTTACCCTGTGTGCCATAGCGAAGATGGCCCAGTAACAACTCACCCATAAAAGGCAGGTGGCCTTTCATTAACGCAGGATGCTTTTTAATATCGGGCTGATACCTTTCCAGTTCAGCTACTTCCTGTCCTACTTTAAAGAACAGATCAGCAATAGGCTGCTGGGCATTACTCCGCATACGATGCAGGAAAGGTGATCCGTTTTCAACGTTCAGTTTTACAGCAGCGATACCGGCACCATCCTGGCCGCGGTTGTGCTGCTTTTCCATGAGCAGGTACAGTTTGTTTAATCCGTACATCACTGTGCCATACTTCTCTAAATAGTAGGAGAACGGTTTTCTGAGGCGAATGTAGGCAAGGCCACATTCATGTTTTATTTCGTCGCTCATGGTAGATCTTGAAAAGAAGCCGCAAAGGTACGATTGTTCTTGTTTTAGAAAAGTGAATTATTCACTGATTTCTAATAAAGGCGACAGGCTTTCCGCCAGCCATAAGAACTCCTTTACAAAAACATCTACATTCTTTTGAAAAGCGGCCTCGGTTAACGCACCGGTTTCATCAAACCTCTGGTCTACGTAAGGGGTAATAAGCATATAGGGCGACCCTATACCGAATAAGGCATTGATGAGTAACTGCAACTGCTGGCTGGCGCGAATACCGCCCAAAGCGCCTGTAGATGTAGTTACAATACCGAATGCTTTATGATTTTGCTTGGGAAAATGGTCAAACAGTACTTTTACCGCGGGGGTGTAGCTGCCATTGTACTCGGGGGTAATAATAATGAAGGCATTGGCGTTAAAAACCCTTTTTACCAATGGCTGCAGACTTTCCGGCGCCTTTTCAGGTGAAGAAAACACCTCCTGCTGCATCAGCGGGAACTCCCATTCCCTAACATCTATAATCTGAACGTTGTGGCTGGTAGTATGTTGAAGCAGTTTTTGCAGATACAGCGCTACCCGGTAAGTAACACTACCCTGGCGCGGGCTGCCGGCAATAATTTCAATATTCATACCGCAACTTATACAGAATTGCTCATACCTGTTGTCGAAAATGGAAGAAACGTACCAATGTGTAAGTACGTTCCTCCACATTTCAACTGAGAACCAGTATACTAACCCTTACTTTTTCGCTTTCAGGTCTAACTTCAGATTCACTTCTTTCTGGATCATCCAATCCTGAGGATTGTTAGGTCCTTTATAGTTCATACCCCATAAAGTACGGTCAATGTTGAAGTTGGCCTGTGCTTCAACCGCTTCTGCACTTACAGTTACTTTAGCAGGGAAGGTTACGTTTTTAGTGCTGTCTTTCAGTGTAAGGTTACCGCTGATCAGGTGTGTAGCGCCTGGCAGTAAGCTTGCCTGCTTAGTGCTGTCGTAAGCTTCTACTTTAGTAATCTCAAATTTAGCGGTAGGATATTTAGCCACATCAAAGAAGTCAGGACTTTTCAGGTGCCCTTCCAGCATAGCGCGTTTAGCAGTATCGGTAATGTCTTTGTCTTTGATAGAAGCAGTGCTTACTACAAAAGAACCACCGGTGAGCGCACCATTATCTACAGACAGGGTACCGCTGCTGATAGCCAGTGAACCGGTATGCGGATCAACACCACCTTTGTGGGCAGTATGCCATTCCAAAGTAGTAGCTACAGTATCAATGTTTAAAGTATTACCGGTAGCAGCTGCCGCTTCTTGTTTTTCACCGGTTTCAGCGCTATCAGTTTTAGGAGAACTTTGGCATGACGCAAATACAACTGCGCCTATTACTGCCAGAGAAAGTGCTTGTTTAAGCATGGGTAATTGTTTTTGAGTGTTTGTTATATGATAAATTGATTGTGGAACTACGCTTGTTTAATCAACTGAACATTCAGTATCAGTTTTACTTCATCGCTAACTACTATGCCACCTGCTTCGGTAACGGCACTCCAGTTTAAACCAAAATCTTTACGGTTAATTTTACCTGTAGCTTCAAAACCAGCTTTGGTCTGTCCGTAAGGGTCTACCACCGTACCTGCATGTTCAACATTCAACGTAATAGGTCTGGTTACACCACGAACGGTAAAATCGCCGGTTACTGCATACTCTCCTTCCCCTTTTTTATCTATTCTGGTGGAAACAAAAGAGAGTTTAGGAAACTGGTCAGCAGCAAAAAAGTCTTCTCCTTTCAAGTGACCGTCACGTTGCTCATTGCCGGTATTAATGCTGTTTACATCTGCTTCAAAAGAAATAGCTGCATCAGTAAAGTCTTCATTTTCAGCAGTTACTGTTGCATCAAACTTATCAAACTTGCCAGTAACAGAACTTATCATCAGGTGCTTTACCTTAAAAGTAATTTCTGAGTGTGCTGCATCAATTTTGTACGTTGCCATTGTTGAATTTTTTATGGTTATTATTTAAATTCTGTTGCAAACCCCATGCAATTGACTCAAGTACAGGGGCGTATACGCCAAATACGTTCCAATTGTTCAATCAGGCCCGGGTTTCTTCCAGAATTTACAAAAAACACGAAGGGTATCCATCTGCACCGTTCCCGTTCTCACTCTTTACATTAAGCACATATTCACTCACACCCTCCGTGCTCCTGTTTCATCCAATCCATTACCCGTCCCGCGCCCATTACATGTACATACACGTATCGAACGTTAAAAAAAGCCTATCCTCTGTATTTGTCCAATAAATCATTAAGCTGTTCTAACTCAATATCACTCAAATGGCACACCTGACTGTTGGTCGCCTCCATAATATCGTTTACCGTAGCCAGCATATTAATGCCGGGTTGAGTAAGCGTAATTACTGTTTCCCGCTTGTCCTCCGAAGAGGTGCTTCTCTTCACCAGTTTCTTTAACTCAAGCCTGTCTATAATTCTTGGTACGTTTGAACTACGCTCAATCATGCGTCCGGCTATATCTCTCACACACATCTGATCGGGATACTTACCTTTCAGTATTCGCAGCACATTGTATTGCTCCGGCGTAAGGCCATATGCTTTCAATGCATCGCTTACAGAACACTTCACATGATAAGCAGTATACATAATGTTGATTGCTGCTTTCATTTGCTGGTTTTTAAAACCTTGTGTTTGTATCGCCTTTTCGATTTTCACAATACAAATGTATGTACATACATCTATCTAAACAACTACTCTGTCACTATTTAACAAAAAAGAAGGTAATGTCTATTAAACATTACCTTCACCTTATTCGCTTATACTTTGATTATCAGTACCTAAAGCTGTTATTGCGCAGCAGTGGCGTTGTTAACACTATGCCTCCATTGTTCCAGATTTTTACAGCCTGCAAAGTCTTTATCAATATTTATGTAATAGCCGGGAATATGCTCCGCAAACCATTTTCTCATTACATGCTCTTTCTTTTCTTCCATTACGCGCTTGGCCACACGGTCGTAATCATCTTTCAGGTTTTCGCGGTGTGGTTCTGTGCGGCTCTTTAATAAAATCATACGCACTGCATTTCTACCTCTTTCGTCTGTAAATGATTGTGGTGCAGAAATATCACCCACCTTCATGCCTTTCAGCAATGTTACCATGTCTTTATCTAAACCGTCAATAGTCAGATAGTTGCTGCCGTCCTGTTTGTTGCTGATGGCACCACCATTAAACTTACTATTTTCATCATCGCTATGCTTATTTACGGCTTCATTGAATGTAAAAGCGCCAGCTTGAATTTTACCACGAATACTATCCAGCTTGTTCTTGGCATCCTTAATCTCATCTTCTGTAACAGTAGGTATACGAAGAATATGTCTTACCACAGCGTCATCACCAGAGCGGCTTACCAGCTGTAAAATGTGTAAACCAAATTTGGAGCGGAATACGTTAGAAATCTGCCCTTCCTTTAAACGGAAAGCAGTGGAAAGAAACGTAGGGTCCCACATGCCTTTATCATTACGGTTCAGATTATACTGCCCGCCATTCTCTTTTACACCAGGGTCCTGAGAATATAATTTAGCCAGCAATTCAAAGGTTTTAGTGCCATTCTCCACCTGCTTTTTCATATCATTCAGCTGGTTGGTTACATATTCCTCCACATCACGGTTGGGCTTGGGATACACAATAATCTGGCTTATCTCCAGTTCGCTTTCATAGAAAGCAAGACTGTCTTTCGGAATTTTATCGTAGAAGGCTTTTACTTCTACCGGAGTTACCCGCACCCCATCCAGAATTTTACCGCGCATCTGGTCTGCCAGCTTTCTTTCACGGAAAATAGGACGGAAATCATCTTTAATCTGATATACCGTTTTACCGGCAATCTCCTCCAGAATCTGCTGTGTACCGTACATCTGAATAAAGCCACGCACCTGGTTGTCCAGCAAAGCTTCAATCTCATCATCTGTTACTACCAGTGAGTCCCGTTGTGCCTGTAATACCAGTGCTTTCCGGATTAATTCAGACTCCAGTATGTCACACTGATCCGGAATTACCGGTGCGCCCTGCCTTTTATAGTCAGCAATTGCGTTAAGAATATCTGATCGCAAAATAATTTTATCACCCACCTGAGCGGCAATATTGTCAATCAGAAACTTCTTCGACTGGGCCTTTGCCATTATCATGGCTCCAAATACCAGCAGTGAGCAAATGAATACTTTTTTCATAAACTTTTAGTGCCAGGCTTCAACAACCTGTTAGTGCTGTCAAAAATAGCTATTCCCCCCATCCATCACGCAGTGTGAAAGGGTTTTAACAAAAAAATCCCGATGTTCAGTACACCGGGATTTACTGATATATTTTACTGAATTTACAGCGTACGTTTTACTTCTTCTTCTTCGAAGGCTTCTACAATATCCCCTACTTTCAGATCGCTGAAGTTTTTGATGGTCAAACCACACTCGTAACCGGTAGCCACATCCTTCACGTCGTCTTTGTAACGTTTCAGGCTGCCCAGCTCGGCGTGTGCGCCTTCGCCTTTGGGATATTCCACAATACCATCGCGGATGATACGGATTTTGTTGTTGCGGCTGATTTTGCCATCCAGTACGTAACAACCTGCCACCGTAGCTTTGTCGAATTTGTACACCTCGCGTACTTCCACGTTGGCCACAATTTTCTCCTGAATCTTCGGCTCCAGCATCCCTTCCATCGCGCTCTTCACTTCTTCAATAGCGTTGTAGATGATAGAGTAGGTTTTAATCTGTACACCTTCGTTTTCTGCCAGCTTGTTCGCCTGCATAGACGGACGTACGTTAAAGCCTACGATTACCGCGTCAGAAGCTGTTGCCAGCAATACGTCACTTTCAGAAATCTGACCTACCGCTTTATGTACCACGCGTACCGCAATCTCCTGCGTACTCAGTTTCTGCAAGCTGTCACTCAGGGCTTCTACAGAACCATCCACGTCACCTTTGATGATAATATTCAGTTCTTTAAAGTTACCCAGTGCCAAACGACGGCCAATTTCATCCAGCGTAATATGCTTACGTGCACGTAAACCTTGTTCACGTAATATCTGCGCACGTTTGGTAGCTACATCTTTCGCTTCTGCTTCGTCTGTAAATACTCTGATTTTTTCACCCGCCTGAGGGGCACCGTTCAGGCCCAGTATTACTACCGGTGAACTTGGTGGCACTTCCTGCACGCGCTGGTTACGTTCGTTGAACATCGCTTTCACACGACCATAGTATTGTCCGGACACCACCAGGTCACCCTGACGTAAAGTACCGTTTTGTACCAGAATCGTTGCTACATAACCACGCCCTTTATCCAGAGAAGCTTCAATTACACTACCGCTGGCTTCCCTTTCAGGATTGGCTTTCAGATCCAGTAATTCTGCTTCCAGTAATATTTTCTCCAGTAACAGATCTACGTTCAGTCCTTTTTTCGCACTCAACTCCTGGCTCTGGAACTTACCGCCCCATTCTTCTACCAGAATGTTCTGTTGTGATAACTGCTCGTATATCTTCTTAGGATTCGCTCCGTCTTTATCAATTTTGTTGATGGCAAATACCATCGGCAACTGTGCTGCCTGTGCGTGAGAAATAGCTTCCTTGGTCTGTGGCATCACCGCATCGTCCGCTGCTACCACAATAACCGCCACGTCAGCCGCTTTGGCACCACGGGCACGCATCGCAGTAAACGCTTCGTGACCAGGTGTATCCAGGAAGGTGATTTTTTTACCGCCGGCAGTAGTTACCTGGTAAGCACCAATGTGCTGGGTAATACCACCTGCTTCACCTGCCACTACGTTTGCACTACGGATATAGTCAAGTAACGAGGTTTTACCGTGGTCAACGTGACCCATGATAGTCACAATCGGTGCACGTGATACCTGGTTCTCACCATCTTCAATGATATCGTCTTCGTCTTCTTCCTCAACGTCATCAATACCAATAAATTCTACCTCATAGCCAAATTCGCTGGCAACCAGTTCAATTACCTCGGCATCCAGGCGCTGGTTAATGGATACCATGATACCCAGTCCCATACACTTGCTGATAACCTCTGTAAAGTTTACATCCATCAGACTGGCCAGTTCGCTTACGGTTACAAACTCAGTTACCTGCAGTTTGTTGTCCTCTATGCCACTGCCCATTGATTCTGCAGCTTCTTCGCGCTTGGCACGACGATATTTTGCTTTCAGGCTCTTACCGCGGCCACCCGCACCCGCCAGTTTGGCCTGCGTTTGCCGGATTTTCTCCTGAATTTCTTTCTGATCTATTTCTTTGTCTTCTCTGCGGAAGCCACCACCAGTGTTGCTGTTACGGTCATTACGGTTGCCACCTCTGTTAGGACCGCCCTGACCACCACGGTTCTGGCCACCCTGGCCGCCTTGCTGAGGACCGCGGTTACCGCCTTGTCCCTGCTGGCCGCCTCTGTTGTAGCCGCCGCCTTGCTGACCACCCTGGCCCTGGTAACCACCCTGGCGCTGACCGCCCTGGCCTTGTCCCTGACCCTGATAACCACCCTGGCGCTGGCCACCCTGGCCCTGACCGCCCTGATAAGGAGGACGCTGACCACCCTGGCCCTGCTGTCCACCCTGGTATGGAGGACGCTGTCCTTGCTGGCCCTGTCCGCCGCCCTGACCTTGCTGGCCCTGACCGCCACCCGGAACGTTTTTATCCAGCGGAATACGTTTCCGCTTGCGTTTTTCATCCCGCTGACCACCAGCTTTGGGTCTTGTATCGCTATCTACAGGTAAGTTAATTTTACCCAGAATCTTAGGCCCTTCAATTTTATCGGCCTTAATATTTTCTATCACAGGTGCTCCGTTGTCAGTTGCTGCTGCGTCCTGCTGCCTTTCTTCAGGGGCTGCTTGTGCCGTCTGCTGCTCTGCTACAGGAGTTGTTTTATTTTCAGTTTCTTTTACAGGCTCCGGCGCTTTAACCGCAGTTGGCTGTTGCGGCTGAGGCTGGGCCTTCGGCTCTTCCTTCGCAGGCTCTGCAACTTCCTGTTTAGGTTGTGTAACATCTTCCTTCTTCGGAGCAGGCTGTGCAGCCGGTGCTTCCGTTTTAGGTTTGTTTGCCGGTGTATTATTGGTATTAGGTACAACCTTTTTAGGCCGGGTAGAGGAGTCAATAGCTGATAAGTCAATCTTATCAATAATCTTAGGTCCAATACCTGTTGCAACCTTGGTAATTTCCGGTTCCGCAGCGGGAGGTGGCGCAGGAGCCTGCGGTTTCTCTTCTACAGCTGGCGGTGGCGGAGTTTCCACTACCACAGGTTTTACTTCTTTAGGTTCGGCTACCGGAGGTGCTTCCACTACCGGTGGCTTAGGTTCTTCTTTTGGTTTTTCCGGTTCTTTTTCTTTTACCGGCTCTGCCACGGGCGGTGGCGGAGGTGGTGGTGTTACCGCTTTAGGCTCTTCTTTAGGAGCTGCTGCTTTTCTTGCGGCAGCTAAAGCGGCGGCGGCAGCGGCATCCTCTTCTTCTTTCTTCTTCTTCTCCGCCTGCATTCCTTTCGGAATTTCAATCTGGTCAGCTTTGTTCTTTGCTACCTTATCACTCTGAAACTCGCGCTGCAAAGCATGGTACATGGGCTCTGACAGCTTAGCAGTCGCTTTCAGATCATCCCTCATAAATCCTTTGCCAACAAGGAACTCCACCAGTGTATCCTGACCGATGTTGAATTCCTTGGCGGCAGCCAACAACCTTGGTAATTTCAATTCTGACATATTAATTTCACTTCCCCGGCCTTTGCAACGCTGCAGTACCGGAGAATTTTTTTGACTTTACTTATTCTTTCTCAAACTCTTCCTTCAGTATCCTTCTCACATCTGTAATCGTTTCTTTTTCCAAATCGGTTCTGCGCTCCAGCTCTTCCACTGTTAAATTTAACACACTGCGGGCAGTATCGCAACCTACTTTTTTCAGTGCCTCAATAATCCATGGTTCAATTTCGTCGGTGAATTCATCCATATCAATATCAAACTCTTCCACTTCACCTTCATTGTCACGATAAACATCCAACTCATAACCCGTCAATTCACAGGCCAATTTTATGTTTACGCCACGACGGCCAATTGCCAGCGAAACCTGATCGGCTTTCAGATAAACTTCTGCGTGTTTCTTTTCATTGTCTAACTCCATGTAGCTGATCTTGGCAGGAGTTAACGAACGTTGAATCAGTAACTGAGTATTGCTGGTATAGTTAATAACATCAATGTTCTCATTCTTTAATTCCCGTACAATTCCATGAATACGGCTACCTTTCATACCAACGCAGGCGCCTACAGGGTCAATGCGGTCGTCGAAACTTTCTACGGCAACTTTGGCTCTTTCGCCTGGCTCACGAACAATTTTGCGGATAGTAATCAGGCCGTCAAATATCTCCGGAACCTCAATTTCAAGCAATTTAGCCAGAAATTCCGGACTAGTACGGCTAAGAATGATTACAGGCGTATTATTTTTCATATCCACGCGTCTTACAACAGCACGGATATTCTCTCCTTTTTTGAAATAATCCTGCGGAATCTGCTCGCTTTTAGGCAAAATCAACTCACTTCCTTCTTCATCCAGTAACAGCACTTCCTTCTTCCAAACCTGATAAACTTCCGCACTGATGATATCACCAATACGGTCGCTGTACTTTTTCACCAGCACGTTTTTCTTCAGATCGCTGATACGGCTGGCCAGGGTTTGTTTGGCAGCCAGAATGGCACGACGGCCAAAATCCAGCATGTCCACTTCTTCATATAATTCTTCGCCTACCTCAAAGTCAGGCTCAATTTTTACCGCATCGCTATAACCAATCTCTGCCAGTGGGTCCATCACCTCCCCATCTTCCACAATTACCCGGCGGCGTATAATTTCAAGGTCACCCTTCTCGGCGTTAACAATTACATCAAAGTTATTGTCATCACCGTATTTTTTACGAAGCAAGGTTTTAAATACATCCTCCACCACTTTCATCATGGTTGGGCGGTCTATATTTTCAGCATCTTTGAAGTCCTGGAATGCTTCGATGAGGTTGATACTTGCCATATAATTACAATTTTCACTTATTACACAGGGCCTTGCGGCGCCGTATAATTTTTTAGAATTTTATTTGAACGGTTGTTGTTTTAATATTCTCAAAAGGAATTACCACCTGCTGGGTAACTGCTTTTTTACCCTTACCGGTAGTTTCTTCAATAATAATATCACTGTCGGCCACCTGAATCAGTTTGCCCTCTTTTACAGTACCATCATTAAAAGATACTTCCACAAAGCGGTCAATATTACGCGTATACTGCCTTAACATTTTCAGCGGCTCACCTACACCGGCGCTGGATACTTCCAGAGAAAATTCACCCTCAGGGTAAAAACCTGCCTCTTCAATTTTTTTGTACAGTTGTCTGTTAATACGCACACATTTATCAATGGTTACGCCGTTGTCCCCGTCAATAAACACTTTTATGTTATTGGTGGGCTTAATTCTTACCTGAATCAGAAAATATTCCGGTTCCGGAGCCAATAACTCCAGCAACAATGCTTCAATTTTCTGTATCTGCTCTTCCGTTGTCATACCTGTTGTAAAAAAGAGAAGGGAACGTCCTCCGTTCCCTTCATAGTTTCATATTTCCGGGGCAAAGGTAAGATAATCAGGTGGTGTATTCCAAACTTTTATTGCCTGTATCCGCTTTTTAGCCCCCGGCAGCGTTAACGGATTGCAAAAAAAGCAGGCTTTGGCTCCCATGGAAAACGCGCAGGTACTACCTTTACCACTATGCGATATGTATTTATAGCCGCCGCACTCTACATTCTTTACAAGCTGGTGTTCGATCTCATCATCCCGGTATCACGTGCTACCTCTCAGGTTCGCTCGCAGATGCGTCAGATGCAGGAAGCACAGCAACAGCAGTTTCAGCAACAACAGCAGGCACAGGCCCATACGGCTGACCGCCAGCGGTCAGAACCAACTGCGCCTAAACCATCCAAAGACGATTATCTCGATTTTGAAGAAATTAAATAGGAGGTTGCTACAGCAGCCCCAGATCTAAAACCGTTGCCGGGTGTTGCAGGTAAACCGTCTGCAAGCCCGCTTCCTGCGCTCCCTGAATATTTTTGCTGGTATCATCAATAAATAATGTTTCAGCAACAGCCAGCCCCTCTCTGCTGCACAATTCCAGAAAAGAGGCAGGATAAGGCTTTCTCAGCCCCAGCGTGTGCGAATAATAGGCACGGATAAAATAATCATCGAAATTCCGGCCATTGTTCAGCCTGCTGAAGTCTGCACTAAACGCCTCATGATGAATCTGATTGGTATTGGAAAACAGGTAAATACGGTATTTGTCTTTCACCTTATCCAACCACTCCAGTCTTTCCGGTGGAAAATCCAGTAACATGGCGTTCCATGCACCCCTTATCTGTTCATCAGAAACGGCAAGCCCCGTTTGCTGCCTGAACTGCTGGTAAAATTCCTCCGGAGATACCTTTCCGGTTTCCAGATCTTCAAACAAATGGTTGGCATGGCTTTGAGTAAACAGGGCGTCAAAATCTGTTACGCCCAGGTCAATAAACGCCTGGCGGGTAGCTCCATAGTCAATATTCAGGAATACCCCTCCCAAATCAAATATGATATTCTGTACGGGTTGTTGCATAGCAGCTAAGATAAGACGTAAAACCGCTTTAAAACAGTCTTTTACGTACTGATCTGTTTACACACACTCAGGTAGAACACAGGCTGGCAGCGGCCCATGCTTAAAATATACTCCCGATTTTACACAGATTACATTAAATTGTTAATGATATTGAGCAAACTGCGATTCGCGCCTGTGATACAACTGTTTTAGCACATTAATATAAGCATATGAGAAAAAAGTTCGCTATCTGTTCACCCAATATAAAATTGTCTGAGCCCAGGGTAGAATAAAATAATTTCATCCCGGCGGGGAGCAAACACGCAATGTACCTTACTGCTTCTCCGGAAGCAGCGGGCCATGTTTTGACTATTTATAATGCACATTAGAAACGAAATCTCCTTTGTATGCATTTTATGCCACAGGAGCCTTTGCCTGGCACCCCTATTACTATAGACGGGATACCTCCGTCTTATCAGCGCTATGCGGTAGCGGGTACCAGGCCTTCTTTAACAACCTGTAAAGAAGGGCACATCTTTACCCAGTACGCAGAAGAAGCCGGTTGTGAGTTTACATTACACCATTTCTTTCTGCAAACAGGCAGCCGCTTTTTAGTATTTCCACACATCAGCCTGCCATCCGCCTTGTGCATCATGCGTGGCATGCTGCAAACAGAATCCGGCACAACACCAGTTCACACGCTTGCCACAGGCAGCTATCAATGGCTGCCACAGAATCATGGAACAGCATATCCCATTTTTGTTCCCAAAGGCAATCATGTGTTTTGCACGGTTTCTATGCCCCAACTACCTGCTGCAGATATTTCTTCTATTCCCCGACGCGTGCCGCTCGTCGTAAAACAACTGTTGCGGCAACTTTTGCAAAAGCAGCAGCCAACGTCATTCACTCAGCTGCTGCCACTTCTGGTACAACAACTCCTTTCGCACAGCACCACGCAGTATACACCGGCAATACAGCAGACTCCGGTACCAAACCGGCTTAAAGTGCATCGTATTAAAGAATATCTGCTCGACCATATCACAGATAGCATTTCTATCCGGCAACTATCGCTGCTGTTTACCATCAATGAGTACCAGTTGAAAAAAGATTTCAAATCTGTGTTTGGAACCAGTATACACAATTTTGTAATCCTGCAACGTATCGACAGCGCAAGAGAGCTATTGTTAAAAGGGCAGCTTAGTATAGAAGAAATTGCCTGTGCTACCGGATTTTACGACCGGTCTCACTTCTCTAAAAAATTCAAATCAATTACGGGGCTCACCCCCTCAGGCTATACCAAAAGCATACAAGCCGAAAATCAATATAGCAAAAAGACCGCCTGAACAACTGAAGGCAGATAAATTTCTCATGTACTTTGAAATAGATACGATGCCCCATGTCTATGGGGCTGTTCTATATAATAACAGTTCCCTTCCCACTTCTGCCTCAACGAATAGTATATTAGCAAATGGATATACGCTTACTGGTCATCCGCACTGCAAACCCTCAGCAACTGGCAGCGTTTTACAGTCTGCTCGGTCTTTCTTTTGAATACCACCGGCATGGCCAATCGCCATTTCATTATTCAACAACAACAGGCGCTACTGTTCTGGAAATTTACCCGCTTGCCAAAGAACAAACACAAGCCGATAAACACCTCCGTATTGGTTTTGGACTAGATCATTTTGAAACAACCATCGCTACATTAAAACAGCATCATGTGCCCTTCTTCAGCGAGCCTGCACAAACCGACTACGGCTATATGGCTGTTATAGCAGATCCCGACGGCCGCAAAGTGGAACTTTATCAGAAATAGGTTTATCTTATCCGCTCGCGGTATAAATCCGGATGCGCATTCAGCATCGGAAACTGACGCTGGTGCCAGTAAGGATAAGCAGGCACAGCTGCGCTTGCTTCATCCAGACGTTTTACCTGGTCCACGGTCAGGTTCCAGCCTACTGCTTCCAGGTTTTCCTTCAACTGCTGCTCGTTACGCGCACCAATGATAATATTGGCTACCGTAGGGCGTTGCAACAACCAGTTAAGTGATACCTGCGCCACAGACTTGCCGGTTTCAGCTGCCACCACATCTAACACATCTACAATGTTATACAATCTGGCTTCGTCTTCTGCAGTATTAATTACCGGGCTACCACCCTGTGCCACGCGCGCATCTTTGGGCGCAGGGGCATTTCTTCTGTATTTGCCCGAAAGCTTGCCCGCAGCAAGCGGACTCCATACAATAGTACCCACCTGCTGGTCTATACCCAATGGCATCAGCTCCCACTCAAAATCACGGTTCAGCAAAGAGTAGTAAGCCTGATGGGCCACATACCGGCTCCAGCCATACCGCTCAGATACGGAAAGGGATTTCATCAGATGCCAGCCCGAGAAATTAGAACAGGCTATATACCGCACCTTACCACTTTGCACCAGACCATCCAAAGCCTTCAGCGTTTCTTCCACCGGCGTGTTGGCATCAAAGCCGTGCATATGATAAATATCAATATGGTCTACATTCAGCCGCTTCAGGCTCTCCTCGCAGCTTTTAATCAGGTTCAGGCGCGATGATCCAAAATCGTTTATCGCATCCGACATCGGAAAGGTAGCTTTGGTTGAAATCAGTAACCTGTTACGGTTACCTGCTATCGCTTTTCCCAGTATTTCTTCCGACATACCTGCCGAGTACACATTTGCCGTATCAAACAAATTCACACCTGCATCCAGGCAAAGGTTCACCAACCGCGTTGCCTCTTCTACCTGCGTACTGCCCCATGCTTTAAAAAACTCATTGCCTCCGCCAAACGTTGCCGTACCAAAGCTCAGTACCGGTACACGTAATCCGCCATTACCCAATTGTCTGTACTCCATAATGATTCATTTAGGTTATATCTTCCTAAAGATACGAAGTAAGCACACCGTACAAGCAGCAGAAGTACAAGAACCCGCCTGTTAACAATCGGAACATCCTTACATTTGAAACATTAATTCAGCACTATGACAGACAAAAAAATTTACTACGCCAAAGGTGATGCACCCGAAATGATTGCCGCATTTGAAAAAGCCAGAAACACATTTAAATACTTCTGGCGCGAGCTTAACTGGGAATCCCGCCGTATTGTACCAGCACTGGACCTGGCCTGCGTAAAAATTGCCTTTGTACAGGAGAACGGAACTGATGAACCTGCAGTAGAGCACATGTGGATCAATGATGTGTATTTTGACGGCGACTATGTAAGTGGAACGCTCATTAACGATCCTGACATTCTTACAAATATCAGCAATGGCGATGCAGTACGTGTTTCTTTAGATCAGGTGAGCGACTGGTTATTCGCCAGTATGGACAAAACCTATGGGGGATTCACCATTCATCAACTCCGCTCCAATATGACTGACGAAGAAAGAGAAGAGCATGACGAAGCCTGGGGCCTTGATTTTGGCGACTTTAATCAGATAGAAGTTGTGCGTGATCAGTACACACAACCAGAAAATCTGATTGAACACCCGATGAGCATTAACATGCAAAAAAGTTTTACAGAATTTCTGCAACAATATCCTCAGGAAATTACGATTGCTGATGAAAACGGATATACCCTGCTTCACAAAGAAACCATAGCCGGCAATAAAACCTCCGTAGAAATACTCCTGCAAAATCAGGCTGACACCTCCCTTAAAACCCATGGTGGCAAAACAGCATTGGATTTTGCGCGGCAACTGAACTGGGAGCACCTTATTCCGGTTCTTGAAAAGAAATAACAAAACCTATAAAAAGGTGCCCCGCCTTCGTATCAAGAGCAGGGCACCTTTTTGTTTTTTGCCCCTGAGGCAGCGTATATGAATTCTAAAATTCCAGTAACGGCAACAACTCCACCTTTCCCGCTATACCCGATGGTTTGGTTTTCCAGTTCAGCGTAGTAAACAATCCGTCTGCACCGCGGTTTTCTTTGTCATGTGCCGGAAAGTTGATGTTATAAAATATCTTATAAGGCTCTCCTTTCTTCTCCATATCCATTAACCGGTTAGCCATCAGGTTGGCCACTTTAATCTCCAGCCGGTTCTCCACTTTAAATTCAGTGGCAGGTATACGTAGAGAATAATCAGGCCCCAGCAGCGTACCTGATAATTTGCCATTCAGATACACTTCTGCACTTTCATGCACTTTACCTATACAAAGCTGCCACATAGCACACGAACCTGCCGGCCTGGCAAAAGTGGTTGTGTAAGAAGCTATACCCGAAAAGGCTTTGGCATCTTCACCACCCAGATCTGTCCATAAACCCGGTTTGTCGGTTTTTATAGCAGCAGGCAATGCGGGGCCACCTTCCGCAAAGCTGATGGTCCATTCACCTTTTAGTTCCACCGGTGCAGCGGCAGGCTTATACCATTTCCACCCTTCACCCTTTACTACGCTTTCTGAGGTTTTTAGTATATAGCTTTCACCAGGGTTCAATTGCAGGTATACCTGGCTGGCTCCATCCTGATTGCGCTGTACAGCTAGTAAGCCGTTTTGTTTCCGCATCGCATCATACACAACTACAGAAGCCGCTTTCACAGCCAGCGGAATCTGGCCGCTTACGGTTTTATCACTCAGGTTACTGACGAAATAAGTGTATCCATCTTTCTCTGCACGACGGATAAACTGCAACCCGTTATCGGTCATTTTCTCACGGCTGATACCTGCCGTTTCTAACAACGCAGCAATGTCATCCGCCAGCACAAACCTGCCCTTGCCTACCTGTGCAGTCTGCACGCCCCGGGCTCCTGTAGTAAAATGCAGGCTTCCTATCAAACCAGCAAAAGCGTTTTTACGCGCTTCCAGCTGCCCCAGGCCCGGCACACCAGCAGGCATATTTTTATATACGGCTATGGTAGCACCACCTTTGGCCATGTTTATCAGCTTCTGAAAAGTTGCCAGCGATACCAGTCTGCAATCGGGCAGCAGCAAGGTTTTATAACCAACGCCGCCGGTAAACAACCGGGCGCCGGATGCCTGTATAGCACTGATTTGTTTGTCTGATATAAAGTCGAACGTAAAGCCTTTTCTCAACATCTCTTCCGAGGCACGCTCAAAACCGGTACCGGTAAACTCCGGCTTCATGCCATGATAGTGCTTTAATAACGCGCGGCCCGCATCGGCATAACTGTCAAACAACGGATAATATACCAATACATCATTTGCAGGTTTACCACTTTGTAAAAAGCTCTGGCAGCGTGCTACATATTCATTCAACGCAGCAAAATGTTTCCAGAACGGGTTGGTCTGCTGAAAATGAACCGCCGCATAAAACATCCATCCCGGCCATGCTGCGTCTTTAGGAGAGTAGTTTACACCATGATAAAACACATGATTCACCCCACCCAGAAAAAACTTATCCAGCACCTGCTTTACATTACCCAATGAGGACAGGAAATGATCATTCAACCAGGTGGCAGATTCAGAAGAAGTCAGCGGCTTACCGGTTACGTGTGCAGTAGAGGAGGCAAACTTAAAACGCAATATATCATCCCCTTCCGTTTCCGGTATGTCTATCGCCGCATACAAGTCTAAGATATTTGCAGGCGAACCATGGCTCTGGTTGCGGATCAATGCGCCTTTGCCCTTGCCCCATTCATGCCAGGGGCGGGTAAAATTCTCCAGTAGTAAATCGCCTATGGTTTCCCGGTAATCTGTCAGCACACGGCTCGCAGTTTCTTTATCCCCTTCGCCAAACAAGGCCGGCAGATAATTGCGTAAATCGTACCCCCTGCGTTGCTGAAACGCGGTAAAAAACTGCGGGGTAAAATTACTTTGTCCGCGTGCATCATCCACCTCGTAAGAATCATTAAAAAAGGCACGGATACCATTCACACTTCGTCCGTTAAAAGCCTCATCAAATTTGCCCAGGTAATGCGAAAGGGCTGTTTTGGAAAAGTGATCTATTACCAGGCCTTCACCACCGGGGGCAGCACGCTCTACCATCTTACCATGGTCGCCCAGAAAAAGCGCATATAAGCGCCACTGGCTGCCCGCAGGCGCCGTCCATTGCAGCCTGCCATCCGCTTTAACTTTATCCGTAATATTTAAAGCCTGGCCCTGGCTATTATAAGCCATTAGTATAGTAAGCGGTAAACGTTTCTCAAAACGTATCTGATCCAACGCCAGTTGTTGCAAATTGGCATTGCTACTCAATGGTTGTTTAATACTACCTATAGCAGGCGCTTTGCCTTCAGCACGCACCATCGGCTCCTGTATAAACACTACTGCTTCTTTCAGCTGTTCGCCGCCCTTCAGTTCGTATTTCTTCCAGAACATTTCTTTACTGGCATCGGCATCTGTTATCCACGGGCCACCAAAAGGCCAGCCTGTAGCATTGGCAACATCAATACCCAGGTTCAGGCGTTTTCCTTCCTGCAAGGTGTGCTGCAACATATCCATCCACTTCGGGGTCAGAAAAGGAATGAACTGACTTTCCGCGCCTTTCACTCCATAAACAGGCGTAATTTCCAAACCACCTAAACCCGCATCACGGTAGCTTTCCATGTTCCAGGTAAGGTCGCTCTTATTCACCGCACTCCCCTGCCACCACCAGCGTGTCCAGGGTTTGTTTTGTTGCGTAATAGCAGGCCATTCCAACTGGGCAGAGGCCTGCATGCTTCCAAACAGGAAGGCAGCAATCGTAACTACTTTAAATGTGTTCATGTGTAAAACCTGTTGAATAAATTTGTGGTGTAGCACCGGCAAAGCAAATCCGTTTCTCTCTGTAAACGAAACAGGTTCAAATTAATGGAAGGGTTTTCCTTCTTCATCCTGCCCCATCCTGCCGAAAAACCTGGTTTCGGTCACTTATACGGTATTATCCGTGAATACCTCTGTCACGTTTTTGGAGCAGGCGTCTTGCATATTCCTATTTTATACCCGACATATTGCTCAGCTACCTCTTTTTGCCTGCAAAGCCTTCATGGCTGCTGCATAACGTTTTCCCAGTTCACGCGCGCTGGCCGCATCAAAGTGCAGCCGGTCTCCTTTATCAGTAAGCCCCTTTGCTGATATTACTGCTGTACCCCGCAACTGTTGCGGCAGTTGATTAATTACGCTGTTAATTACCAACTCCTTCTTATTAAAATAACCAATTTCACCAGCCACAAATGGTAAATCTGCCTGTTGTGTTTCAGCGCGCAGGCGACCGATAAGTATCGCCAGCTTATTCAGATATACAGCGGCGTGCGCAGAGTCGTTGTCCGATTCGCCCTGATGCCAGAGAATACCTTTTATAACGCCATGCTGCATAGCAATACGTAAACGTTCTATCGCAAAATCGTACGGATAAAACTGCTTCAGATAAACAGCACCCGGCTCCCACACTTTAACAGGCGATCCGCCCCAGGCGCAGGGAACCAGCCCTATCTTAACTGCCTTGCCCGTAGTTTCTGTCAGCATACTTTCTGCAAAACTGCGGGCCGGGCCAACACCCACCGCCGCGGGTTTGTCAAAATGTACGGGGTCTGTAGCCGGTATCCATTTATTGAAGGAGTCCAGCATTACAACCTGCGGATGCACCTGTTTACTAAGCGAATCCAGTGGACCACGTCCCGCCATATTAGACTGGCCTATTAAAAGATATACGTGAAAATTGCTGTCAGGCTTAGGTTGCTGGGCATGCGTAGCAACAAAAAACAGCAACACTGCCATTAAAGGAAGGATTTTCATACAACTTACATCGGTTTACTTATACAATATCCCACGCAACAGGCATGGGCATGTATAGATGTAATAAAGCGGGCAGGGTTTAACGGAACCAGGTGCTAAACTAAAAGGCTTGAATCCGGTACAATACCGAAATCAAGCCTCTTAAGCAACTGTTATAACCGTTCAACTTCGGGGCAGTTCAACCTTGATACCCCTTCTTGTATTCTTTATTTTTTCTTACCAGATTTTCCGGCTTTGCCTGGCTTAACTGACTTAGCAGGTTTATCCACAGTAGCACCCGTTACATCTAACCGGTAACAAAAAGTTGCCGGGGCCAATGTTACAGTATACTCCGGCATCGGCTTAGGCCCGCAGGAGTTAGTGCCTACACCCAGTGTTTTATACCCCACACTCAACACAGTAGCCGAACGTTGGGGTAAATCTATTTTATACTCTACCTTGTCCATCTCCTCATCTTTATAAGGCAGGGCAGCTACCTGCACAGGTGCAGTAACACCACTTACCTGTATACGTGCCAGGGCAGTTGCTGTTACCTCAGCCCAATACACATCCTCATGGTTGCCGCATTCCATTGGCTTTTCATAGGGCGTCTGTTGCTGCCATACGGTACTTTGGTATAAACCTATATCAGAACCTGTTTTACGATCAGAGTAATTTTCCATGGGGCCACGTCCGAAATAGCTGAATCCATTAAAAGCAGTATCCAGTAACATACGTACGCCCATACGCGCCACCACCACTGTTGTGTCACTGGCGCTTACCTGGTTCTGCACTGTTACAGCGCCCTTGCGGTTAAATATATAATCCGCTTTATGCGTAACGGTAAATCCGTTTTTACCCGTACCGGTTAACACAGCAGTTACCACCACACCTGTATCAGTAACGCCACTTACCAGAAAGTTATCGCAGTTCCAGTTCAGTTCTTTCAAACCCAGTGTATCCCAGCGTGCGTAGGCATACATATCATCCTGCTGGTGCGGTGCACGCCACAGGTGTAAACGGGGACCTCCACCCTTCTGCATCAACGGCTTGCCATTTACATAAATATTCTCCATACCACCAGCGGCTTTAGAAAACATATATCTCACTTCACCACACTGCACGGTTATCTCATTGCCTCCGTTGGTCATTTCAATCAGCGGATCAAAAGCGTCTTTGGTATATACAGGCAGCATAGCAGCCGGACGGTTTAACTCAAACTGCGCAGCAGCAATTTCATATCCTTTCTTCGCCCAGGATGCATCATTTAATAATTTAACTGACACATTCAGCAGATAAACGCCGCCTTTATCCAATGCAGGCACCTGCACCTTCAGTTGCTTCTTTCCAAACGGAGCAATGCCGCTTATATCCAGCTTACCAGTACTCACTACCGTACCATTTTTGCTGATGGTGTAGCTGGCATCTAACCCATTCAGCGGAATAAACTGATACTTGTTGGTAACGGTTAACATACCCGTAGTGGCATCAAAGTCAAACCCTACCCACTGAAACAATCTCTTCATTTCAGGGAAATGGGGTTTGGGGCTGCGGTCAGATGCTACCACGCCTTTATGAATAAAGTAATGATCGTTGGGAAACTCGCCAAAGCCGCCACCAAAAGCCAGAATAGGGTGTGCGGGATCTCTGCGGTTCCAGATACCCTGATCCTGAAACTCCCATATAGCGCCACCCAGTATGCTGGGATATTTATCAAACAACTCTACATATTCTTTTAAAGAGCCCATGGAGTTAAACATCGCATGCGCAAACTCGCACATATAAAACGGCTTGGTTAACGTAGGGTCGGTAGCTGTCAGTTCTACGGTTGACAGCTTCTTTTGTTTAGGGGTAGCATTTTCATACGGCAGTATGGGCGAGTACATTTTACTGTCCACATCAGCCGGATTATTCGCGCCTACTCCAAAGCCTTCATAATGCGTGGGGCGGGTACTGTCTATAGCTTTAATAGTACTCAGCGCCGAACGGAAGTTAGAACCACCATCGCCACATTCGTTACCGAGCGACCAGATGATAATGCTTGCGTGGTTTTTAAAAGATTCCACATTGGCTACGTTCCTGTCCACAATAGCCGCTTTAATATCATGGCGTTCGTTAAAAGTATCGCGCAGGCCATGACACTCCACATTGGCTTCCGCTACCAGATACAAGCCATATTCATCACACAGCTCGTACCAGCGGGGCGCATCAGAATAATGGCTGGTGCGTACGTGGTTACAGTTGCCCTGTTTTATTACTTCAATATCCCGTATCATCTGCGCCTCTGTAACTGCATGCCCATTGTCCGGCGAGTTTTCGTGGCGGTTCACACCTTTCAGTTTAACAGGTACACCGTTCAGCGTAAACACCCGGCCTTTAATCTCTATTTTGCGGAAGCCCGTTCTGGCAGAAACAAACTCAGCAGGCTGATTCGTCTCCTGCAACTGCAATACCGTGATATACAGCTTAGGTGTTTCAGCAGTCCACTTAGCAGGCGCTTTTACCGGCAGGGTAAAGTTAATTACCGCTTCACCGCCGTTTGCTATCGGGCCTACCAGTTGTTTGGTAGTAGCCACCACATTGGCACCATCGTATAAAGTAGCAGTAAGTATCTGTTTGCCATTGGTAGCCGCACCATAGTTTTTCACCTTCACTGCTATCTTTTCTGTTGCATTTACATACTGCGCATCCAGATCGGTTTGTATGCTAAAGTCGCGTATATGCAGCAGAGGCGCACGCCAGATACTCACGTCACGAAAAATACCGCTCAGGCGCCACATATCCTGATCTTCCAGGTAGCTGCCGCTTACATACTGATACACCTCTACCGCTACCAGGTTTTTACCGGGCTGTATAAAGCTGGTAATATCAAACTCTGCCACGTTACGGCTATTGGTGCTGTAGCCCACTTTTTTACCATTCACCCACAGAAAAAAACCGGCATCCACCCCGTCAAACTTCATAAAAACGCGGCCACCATTCCAGTCAGCCGGCACCGTAAACTCCCGGCGGTAGCTGCCTACCGGGTTACGATCAACGTAGGCAGTATAATTGGTGGGCGGCTCACTCATTACATGCGGAAAGTCCTTTTTAAAAGTATAGCCAATGTTTCTGTAAAAGGGCGTACCATATCCTTTTATCTGCCAGTTAGCAGGCACGTCTATGTCTTTCCACGCAGCTACATCATAGCTGGGTTTGTAAAAGTCCAGCGGCCGCTCTTCCGGGCGCTTTACCCAGTTAAACTTCCATTTACCATTAAGGCTGCGGGTATACGGCGATTGATCTCTTTTCCCCGTTAGCGCCTGTTGCAAGCTGGCATAGGGCATTAACGTAGCATGCGAGGCCTCCTTGTTGATACCAATACATTCGGGGTTTTCAATTTCGCGCGGAATACGTTCAGGGGCTTCACCTGTCTGCGCCCGGCCGGATACGGATAATAACACCGCTGCCATAGAACAAAATACGCTCAGTTTCATTCAGTCCTGTGTTTATAAGTTGGTTGAGTATGTATAGGGCAGAAGCAGCAATCAATTTAACAGCACTGATACAGCGCCTGCCTGTATAGCGTTCGTTCAAGAGGTACCAAAGTAACTATAATTTACTAACCGCCGCCATAAAAATGTGGCTCACTACCTGTGCAACTTCCTGCAATCACTCGCATCAACAACACCAGAACAGTCCGCAACCCGCATCTGCACAAGCTTACATAAACACTTCCCCATCTTCCGGTACAAAACAACGTTCTGCGAAACCGTTTTCGTGTATCGCCTTTCGCACGTCTTCCCTGCTTTCCTGGCAATGGTTCACCGCTTCCATATGTACTACGTACACTTTTGCCTGTGGCAAATACTTTACTACGGTAATTACATCACCCACGTTCATTACAATGCTATCACCCACTACAAAACGGGCGCCTCCACCGTTTACTATTATGTGTGTGGGTTTATACGTATCCAACGCCTGCTGCACTGCTTCGCACCAGATGGTATCTCCCGCTATATATACCACATGGTGGCCATGCTTTATTACAAAACCAGATACAATGCCCATCTTCTCTTCAATTTCACCGGTGCCATGCCTGCCACATGTACGGTAAATATCTATACCCTGCCAGTGCATATGCGTTTCTATTGCCTGTGCCTGGGTAAAGCCGGCAGTCTGTATCTCTGCCAGGCTGGCGGGCTGGGTAAACAAGGGTATACCTTTAGGCAGCAATTCTTTTGCGGTAACATCCCAATGGTCGGGGTGTGTATGGGTTACCAGTACTGCATCCACCCTTTTTATCAGCGCATCCAGTGCTTCACCGGTAACAGGTAATTCTGTAGTAGGGTTACGTTCATTTCCGGCAGTCATCATAATGGGGTCGTACGCGTATCTGGGGGCCAGCATCGGATCAACCAGCAGCACCTTGTTGTTTACCGTTATTACTAGGGTAGCGTTACGCAGTAATTGCACCTTCATATCAAATCATTTAATTTTGATAACGAAGTTGAACAAAACAAACGCCGGGGGTACGAAGGTTACCGGCAGGTAACCTGTTCACTTTTTTGTAACCATGCCTACCAATACTTTTCAATATTGCGGACTGGATGTAGCCCTGGAGGTTTTATCCGGCAAGTGGAAACCGATCATCCTCTATCACCTGTTCCGTAACGATGCTATCCGTTTTACCGAGCTGTGGCGCTCCATTCCCAAAGTAACCAAGAAGGTACTGCTGGAACAGTTAAAGCAACTGGAGAATGATGCCCTGATAATACGGGAAGAAACACCCGCGTTTCCACCGGAAGTACGTTACCGTATTTCAGAAAAAGGCAGGGCCATGGGGCCGGCACTGGAAGCGTTGGAACAATGGGCCAATACGCATGCTACCGGGGCGGTAGAGAAAATGAAAGGGCAGAAAAGACTTTTAATTCAGGCCGGTACGTTACCAACAGAAGCACATTAACACGCTAAAAGGATGGCGTATCATAAGTCCGATACGCCATCGTTTTGTTCCGGTACCTGATGTTTATCTGTATGGGCTACTCTTTTACAAAAGCCTTCGTTACTTTCTGTTTGCCGTTCTGTATACAAATCCAGTATACACCGGCAGCCATACTATTCAGATTAAAAACGTGCTTGTTTCCTTTCCACTGCGCCTTGTGCAGTATCTGCCCATTTACACTTTGTAACCACCCTGTTACCGGTTCGTTAACCGGTGTTGTTTTCAGCAATACAGTAATCTGATCCCGTGCCGGGTTGGGGTAAAACGTGTAGTCCACCTCTTTCTGTTGTAACAAGGTAGTGTCTGTAGCAGCTTTGGAAAGTAATGATACAGAAGCAGCTGCGGCAGCACCACCCACAGGCACCAGCTGCCAGTGCTGGTTTTTACCATTCAGGTAAGCCCACTGAAAAATATTGGCGCCGTTAGTTAGTGAGGTTCCATCCACATCTACACATTTACCGCTGTTTACGGGCGTAATGCGGTAGAAGCCACCGGTTACGAGCGTGAAGGTAAATTTCTGGTTGTTGCCGCCGGTGCTCTGCCATATAGCCACGTTGGCACCATCTGCTGTGCTGCTGCTGGCCACATCCAGGTTTTTACCACTTCCCACACCTACCAGTGTATACTGTCCGCTACCGGTGTTGGTGAGTGTCCATTGCTGGCAGGCGCAGTCGTTGGCAGGCCATTGCCTTACGTTAGCGCCATTGGCATTGCCATTGTTCGCTACCTCCATAGCTTGTCCGCTGTGGCGGGCAAATATTTTATATACGCCATTTACCGGGCCGGCAGCAGATAAAGGGTCACGCGCAAAAGTGAGCGAGCCAAAGCCCAGCTGATCAAACCCGCCACTGTTGGGGCCGTAGTTGCCACCACCACCTTCCGGTCTGTGCAGGGCGGCATAGGCAGCCATGCCCGGTACCGAAAGCCCCATACGGTTAGCGTAATGATGATATACCATTTCCCATACGGGGCGGATATTGCCACGGCCTGCATCAGCAATTACCGTCTGCTGCATCTGGGCGCAGTTCTGGCCATTACCCCAGGTATACGTAGTATACGGCACCGTGTTGCCGGTGTTGTATTGCGCCACATACTCTGCACCTTTCAAAAACCGGTTACTATCATAACCATACATATCATCGCCTTGGTTCCAGGCCATCTCACAAAAAGCCCCCATTAAGCCTATGCCCAGGGTAGCATGGCCCTGGTCGCGGCCACTCTCCTGCCACTGGCCCAGGGTGCTGTTGTGCAGGTACCAAACTGCATGGGTAATAGAGCCATTGCCCGCACCGGTTTTAAAGTAATTGATGGCACGGTTGTATAAATCCCGCCGGTCGCACAACACACCTATTGCCAGCACAGAAGCCATATTGCATAAATCCCAGTTAGCCCAGTAGTTAGTAATACAGGCATCGTTGTGGTTCAGGAGAAAGTTATCATTCAGCGGATAAAATTTCGTCAGCATCATATTCTGAAAACGGGTAAAGTCGGCCGCTGCCCAGCCGCTGTACGTTCGCATAATTTCTGCTGCATTGGCAAACTGATAACCATAAATACCGGCAGCCAGAAAGCGATCGGCATTACCGGTAATGTACCGGAGTGTGGATGACCAGTCATTCATAATGGCGATAGACTTGTTGGCATAGTCCACATCGCCGGTTATCTTCCAGCGTATGGCAGTCTGGTAGGCAGCGGCAATATCATTGTAAAGCCTTGTGTAATTCTGCCCCGTACCTCCACGGCGTACGGTATCTAACGCAAGGTGCGCGTACGTAAGCTGCGACCGGCCGTTTGCTGTCAGCACGTCCCAGCTGCCTTTCCAGGGTTGCGCATTGGCATTTACTTTCGTGCGCATTCTGGCAAAATCCGCTTCGGTATGTAATAATCCGGGGTGCACAAAAGCCTGTGCGCCAGCTGTGCCAGTGGCCGAAACCACCAGTACAGCACCCATTAAAAAAGTAAGAGCAATCGTTTTCATAACAAGTGTTTTTAATGAAGAGATAGCATATGAAAGGTTATTGTTTCAGTATTTTTTGTGTAATCACCTGTGTACCGTTCTGCACCGTTACCAGGTAAATACCAGTGTTCCAATGGCCCACCTGCAATACTTCTTTTGCCTGCTTTAGGGGCCGGGTAAGTATTACACGCCCATCAGCAGTAGTCACCCTCACCTGTGCACGGCTGTGCAATTGCGGCACCTGTATATACAAAACCTCTGCTGCGGGATTAGGATACAGGCTAATTCTGGCATCTGTATCCGGCAATGCACCTGCCCCTGACACTCGCTGCACGGTGTGCACTGCAAATGCAGGGGGTTCAGTACCCCATATCAATGTGCCTTTATAGTATACCGTTACTTGAGGGTTGGGTGCAAAAGCAGATTGCGGCAACCAGGAATAATCATTAGCCGGCTGTATGTTAACCCAATTGCTACGGGCTATGCGCAACTGAATATTACCTGTATTGCTGTAAGGATGCAAAGCATCCTTTTCCGGGTTCACCGCCAGTTCCAGATAATGATCTGCGCCTTCACGTTCCGGCAATATCCGTTGTATATTTCCGCTGATGTTGTTTACACCCAGGCTGGCATAATCTATCCAGTAGTTTACAGGCAAACTATCGCCTGTGCTAAACCAGTACCTTACCGTGATATCTCCATAAGCCAGCGGCACATTGCCTTCGTTGTTCAATTGCAGCCAGGTTTGTATCGCGTTATTGGCATTGCCACTGCTAAGCGTGTAAGCACTTACCGCAGCAACCGGCGCTTCTGTTGCAGGCTCTACGCCCGCTATCAGCCTTCCATTTCTGTACATTGTAATATGCGCATTGGCACTATAACCCGCAGCGGCTTTGTAAGAGTAATCATTTACCTCGTTAAAAGCAGCCCAGTTGGTACCGGTTATTCTGGTTTGTACAGCACCGGTTTCTGCACCCGGCTGCAATACCCCTGCGGCAGCATCAAACCCATATTCCACATAACCGCAGGCCAGCTTGCGCGGCGTGGCTACAGGCACATACTTAGCGGTAATCACATTGCCTAAAGCTGCGTAATCTATAAAGGTTTGTATACCCGCATAATGCTCAGGTGTTATCCAGTAGCGAACAGTCAACTCCTTCAGGGCAAAAGACGTGGAATCATTATTCACGATACGCCAATACGGGCGTATGCTATTATTAGTAGCTTGTGCATTATCGCCATTTTTATACAACAGCGACAGCTGCAACGGCCTAACCGTTAACACACGGCTGACGGTAGCAGGTTTGTAACGTGCATTCCCAGCCTGTTGCACAGTCAAGGTAACATTGCCCGCGCCGGTAACTCGCACGCGCCCTTGTGCATCAATCACCGCCACATTGGTATCTGCACTGCTGTAACTAAGCGGCAAGCCAGAGGAAGCAGTTGCCTGCATGGTAAAGTCACTGTCGCCAACTGTTCTGGCAGCGGGCTGTGTCAGGGTTATCGTTTGGGTAGCCGTCATGCCAGCTGTTATTTCAGCAGCAGACAACGCACGATTATAAATACGGAACTCATCAATGGTACCTCTGAACATCGGATCTGCCGTGTATTGAGATTTACCCAGATAATTCTGCGTCATCGCCCCTATAGCAGCCGGGCTTATATTGATAGCGGTGGAACTAACCACCTGTGTACCGTTAATAAACAAACGCGTGGTATTACCGGTATAGGTAATGGCTATATGCGTCCAGGTGTTTACAGGAAAAGCATAGTTGTAATTAAATCCCTGCTCTGTTCCACCGTTTTTAGCAGCATACCTTACCACACCGCTCGCAGATTGCACTGTAAAAAACAGGTAGTTGTTGGTGCCTCTGCCAAAATCAAATAAACGCATCCAGGTAGCCAGTGCATCCATTTTTATCCAGGAGCTGATGGTAAAGCTGGTTACCCCATTCATAACATCCGCAGGCAAACTGGCATAGGCAGTTGCGGCACCGTTCAGCTTTAAGGCCTGCCCGGTATACCCACTGTCACGTACTGCAGCAGCCGCCAGGGTAGCATGCCTGGCTCCCCACTCATCACGCAGCCTGGTGCCCGCTAGTTCTTCCCAGGCATATTTACTCCATTGGCCCGGCCCTGGTGTTGCAACAGCTTCGGCACTGTTACCATATGCCGTAGTACCTTCTACGGCAGCTACCACATAGTAATACACTGTGCCATTGGTTACCGCAGTATCGGTGTAGTAATTATTGCTTACCTGAGCCAGCAGGGTATAAGGGCCGCTTTGTGTGGTACTACGTTTTACCTGGTATTGCAGATTTAGTACAGACTCCCATTCCACCACATTACGTGCATCACCGGATGCTACTATTACACCAGTAACTATATTGCTTTTTATAACCAGCCGCAACACGGCAGTGCCTGTACTGCTGTCGTTAGCAGCGGTGAGGGTAACCGCATAGTTACCGGGTGTTACAGGTGTGCCGCTGATAGTGCCGGTAACAGTATCCAGCACCAGGCCGGCAGGTAAACCCACCGCTGTAAAATGCGAAGGTGCCTTTATAGCAGTAACCGCGTATTCATAAGCGCGGCCAACCAGCAGGGTATCGGCCAGTGCACTGGTAATGGTTACCGGCACGGTACGATCATCCAACAGTACAATATCATTGCCATTGCCACCTTTATAGGTAATACGGAAAACATGGCCGCCTATGGTAAGGGTATCCATTTCAGGCAAATCCTTAAACGTTCCATTTACCGCAGCAGCACCTGTATTTTCTGCCAGTACAAAAGAAGTACCTGGGGGCAAGGTACCGGCGGCGGTTAGGGTAACAGCCAGTGCCGGGTTATTCAATACCATATTGCCCGCAATCATTTTATCTGCCTGTTGCGTAGCCAGGTTCACCTCTGCTCTCCAGGTAGCATCGGGCAATAGTGTTAAGGTGGAGGTAGTAGTAAGCGTACCTATGGCCAGGTTGCCGGGTTCTAACGCGGCACCTGTGCCATTGCCGGTACCGATAGTTACCGTTCCGGTGGTTCTGCCGGTGCCACCAAACGCGCCGCCAACAACAGTAATCGGACTGACAAAGGCCCCGGTAGCTGCGTTGTTATTTAACAGCAATCGCCCGTTGCGTACGAGGGTGGCGGAAGAATACGTGTGGTTGCCACTCAACTCCCAGTTGCCCGAGCCCACTTTTTCCACGCCAATGGTACCGTTGATAGTTCCGCTAAACCAGGTGCTGGTGTTTAAAGCGCCCACACTCATTACGGGCGCACCACCAGCATTGTTACGGAAATAGCCTCTGCCAGTAAGCGCTCCAAAATGAATAGTTCCGGTAGCAAAGTTGAGGCTCTGGCAATCTATGCCGTTGGCATCCAGGTTCCAGGTGGCATTGGCACTGCCCGATTGTGGCACATTAAATCGAAGCCGGTTGTTGCCACTACGCAGGGCATTTACAAACAAACCGGCAAAACCACTGTTGTCACCAAACATATGCAGCCCTGCATAGGTATTACAATCATTCCATAAAGTGCCGCTGCCGGTTATGCGGCCGTAAAGGGCTATGCCATACGTGCCTTCATATACATAGCTTCTTTTTCCGGGCAGCACTTCTATATCGTTGTATAAAGTAACATCGCCATATTCTGAGTGCAGGGTGCCGCCGTCTAAAATAATCTTACCGGTACCCAGCGGGCCAGCGGTAGGTACACCGGGGGTACCTGTACCCACACCCGCTATGCCCACACCGTACGACATGCCACCCGATCCATCGCCCCATACGGTGGTGTTGCCTGTATACGTATTCAGCCCCTTTATATACACAATGCCCCGGCCTATATTTTTCAGGCTGCCGGTACCGGATATGCCTCCGTTCAGGGTTATGTTCTGGCTTCTGGCATTTACTGCCAGCTCACCACTCAGCACCAGTGGTGTGTTCAGCGCCTGCGCGCGTGATGACTGATTGATAATTTCATTGGCAGCAGTGATAGTATTACCGGTAATGGTATAGCTGCTGGCCGTGGTATCAAATACTATTCTCAGGGTAGCTATACCGTTCACATTGTTATTCAGTACAGAATCTTCTGTGGATGTAAATGTAATAACGGCCGGGCTGGCAGGCGCTACGCCTTCTACCCAATTGGCGCTATCACTCCAGCTGGTGCTGGCAGCTGCATTTACCCAGGTATAAGTACCTGCACCGGGTACACCAAATCCTTCAGGCGAGTTACCACTCTGTAAAGATGTACCAACAGATACAATTACATAGTAGTAAGGTATACCGTTGTTAACAGCAGCATCAGTATAAGTAGTGCCGGTAACACTGGCCAGTGTGGTATACGGGCCACCTGTAACTGTACTGCGTTTAACACTGTAGGTTACAGCACCCTCTCCCGGCGCCCAGCTCAGGTGCAGTTGGCCGTTAACAGCAGTAACTATGGGTTTACCAGGTATAGCGGGAGGTACCGCAGCACTTGCCTCATTGGACATTCCACTTTCCAGTGTATCTGCCATAGCTGTTACCACGTAGTAGTTCAGCACTTCCGGTACAGGATGTTTGTCTGTAAAGGAAGTAGTGGTAATACCGGATGCAATAGTGGTGTAAGGCCCTCCACTGGTTAATGCCCGTTTTATCTGGTAGCCGGTGGCATTGTTGGAGGCTGACCAGCCAAGCAGAATAGCACCTGCGTTGGTGGCTGTGGCAGTAAACCCTGCGGGTGCCGCAGGCGCTGTATCAGCAGTTACCCGTAATACCAGTGTAGCCGTACCTGTACCGGCAGCGTTGGTGGCATACAGCGTTACGGCAGTAGTACCCAGCGTGGTGGGTATACCTGAAATTACGCCCGTTGCAGTGTTAATACTTAACCCGGCAGGTAAACCAGTTGCACTATAGCTAACCGGCGTGTTGCTGGCAGCTATGGTGTAGTTAAATGCTGCCCCCACCTGTACGCCTGCTGCTGTGGTACTGGTAATCTGTGGCGCACCAGTTGGTGCGGCTGCACTGAATGCCACGTTAGAAAAGGTAGCAGTATTGAGTGCAGATACGTTATTAGAGATGGTGTAAAAGCCATAAAACAAACTGTCGGTGTAATTGGCGGGCTCGTAAAAACAAAGCAGGTTGGTCCAGCTCACTCCATCGTGCGAGTGGTAACCGAAAATACGGTTGCCTACACGCTCCATCTTCATCCACCATGGTGCTTTCGGCTGCCAGTGGCGGCCGACCCCTCCTGCACCATTCAGGTGTATATTCCAGTAAGCAGCACCAGGCGCCAGCGACTGCCGCACCATAATACCACAGCCACCGGCAGCCTCACTCATGTCCTCCACTTTCATTACCACTGCGGAATTACCGGCCATCTTCTGAAAAGTATAATTGAAAGCATTACTTAACGAGGTGCCTGCCCCTCTAACCGTCCATACACCGTTGCTGTATACAGCACTTCCGGCCATACCTGCATTGCCAATATCCATATTGGTTAAGTGCGTTACGGGTTGTACATTATCGCCGGGATATATTACCGGAGGCAAAACCACAGCAGTAGCCGTATCGGCCGATTTCAGGAACAGAAAATTACCACCCGCACCGCCAAGGGCCGCACGCATTCTATCGGTATGCGGCGTGGCCATACCTTTTCGCAGATGGTAAGCCGCTTTAATAATATTGGTCATATCGCCGGTAATAATGCCCGGCCGTATGCCCCAGTTAGTCCAGTACGAGGCGTAGCCACCAAAAGGCACAAACGTCATGGAGTCTCCGTCAAAAGAAAACTGGTGGTACAATTCAGCAATGCTCAGTAACCGGTTATCCAGTTCTGCAAACATATCAATGCCCTGCTTATAAGCTACCTCTGCGCCCCATGCCAGCGCAGCGGCCTGTACGCGCCAGTGGTCATCACGGCCGGCATCGCCTACTTCCCCATTGGGCAGGGAGTTGCGTAATCCGCCGCCCGCATCCATACGGTATACCTCAATGGCCTGGTTAAACTTTGTAGCATCGTCCAGAAAAGCAGCGGCCCCCAGGGCAATCTTTAATTGAATAGCGCCTTTGTTCTGGTCGCGCAGTGGATGAGGCACGTAAGATGTGGGGTACAGCACGTTGGCAAAGTAATTATTCACGTGTGCTGTATTCAAAGCCGTCCATCCGGGAAAGGTGCTTTTCAATATATCCGCACCGGTGGCCCAGTATTGGGCATAGTCGCCAATATCCAGCATCGATTCACTGCCGCCCCAAACCGTATTGGTAACGGCCCAGCTATCCAGCAGGTTGGTGGCTTTACGTGCATAGGCTGAGTCGCCGGTAAACACCCACATCATGGCCAGGTTGTGTATGGCCACCATATCGTTTTTCCAGGCGTTGTTATTCAGATCAGGGGCGCGGCTTACAGAGGCAAACGGACCTTTAGCGGCGTATACCAGACTGGAAGAACCGTTGTTTTTAAAAGCGGTATAGGCTGATAGCCAGGGCTCCTGCGTAATGTTTTGTTTCAGCTTATTTAAATCGTCGGTGGTAAAAGGTACACCTGGGTGCTGAAAGCGCTGCGCCTGTGTTTCAGCAGGCAGTAGCAGTGGCGTTATAAAAAGGGTAAGGAACAGAGAAAGCAGATAGCAGTACGGAGGCATAATGCCCCCGGGCAGTTTTTGTTTCATAAATGGCAATAGTTATATAAAAGCAATCGGAATAACGAAGGCAAAATAGTACGGGCAGCAGTCAGGGGCGGGGGTAAAAACATCCAAATAAAGGGGAGGTTTTTAACGCCTCCCCCTTTTTATATCATCATTTCTGTATCATAATGGCTTGTCCACCTTTGGCTTTCAGGGCCACGGGCAGCATATCGCCTTTTTTCACGGCAAATTGTCTTTGCTGTATACTTCCTTTTCCATCATCTTCCCAGGCGGTAGCAGTATAACTGATTCCGGGCTGTAGAAAATGTAACGGCAGCGTGGTGTTCCAATCCTCCAAACCGGCAGCGTTGCCTATAAACCAGGTATCACCGTTGCGGCGGGCAACTGATATATACTTACCGGGCTCACCTGCCAGGTAATGGGTTTCATTCCACACGGTAGGCACATGCGTAAAAAAAGCAATCTCCCCTTCGTTGGTATACTCCAGCGGTTTACCGTACCAGAAAATGGCCTGTAGCGGACTAAAGTATACTACCGTAAGCGCCAGTTGCTGGGCCTTGCTTACTTTAATCTGTTTGCTATAGCTATTGGTAGCGTTAGGATAGCAGTAAGTAAAATCTGCCGGGCCAGCCAGGTAACGGGTAAAAGGCAGCAGCGTGTTGTGAAAAGCATCCGGGCAGTTTTCATCTCCCCTGATGCCTTCCTGCGTAAGCAGTTGCGGGTAACGCCTGCTTAGGCCGGTAGGTTTATAGTTATCGTGTATGTTCAGCAGCAAGCCGTGGTTGTATACCTTTTGCATAGCAGCAGATAACCAGGTTAAGCCTTCCTGTGTTAGCCCGTCTACAAAACCAAACTTCATACCTGCCACGCCCCATTGCTTGTACAAAGGCAGCAGTGTATCCAGCCACCGGCGCAGGCCTACATAGTTTACATACAGAATAACGCCTATGCCTTTTTGCTTGCCGTAGGCTATTACCTTAGGCATATCAATAGCCGGTATTACCTGCGTGGGGTTAGAGGTGCTTCTGAACTCAGCGCCGTACCATCCCGCATCGTACATAACATACTGAAAGTGATGGGCGGCTGCAAAATCAATACATTCCAGTCCGCTCTGTGTGGTCAGCTGCGCGCGTATCAGTTTACCGGGTTTTACCCAGGCGGGTACTTTATTCTTCGTATCTGCACACAGCACTACGTTTAACTGACTGCAACGGTGCAGGTCAATCGCCTGTTCTGCTATACTGATGGTACGCCAGGGGGTAAGCAACTGCTTTGTAAAACGTACGGCGGTGTCACGTGCAAAAAACACAGATACGGCATCTGCCACTTCACTCCTTTTCAGTTCGGCTTTGGTATAACTGGTATTTTCTGCCTCGCCAATATGTATATACCCCTGCTTACCGGCAAAAGTGGCGGGCAGGTCGCAGGTCATGCTAAAAGTATCCAGTGCCGTAGGGGTAAATACCGATTCCTGATTGTATTGGTACAAGGTATAGGGTGCTGCAAAGTAAAAGCTGGTATATTCCTTCTGTATGGAACCTGTACCCTTTACCTCGTAGCGAAAGGCAATGCTTCCGTTGTAAGCACGGGCTATTACTTTCCAGTTTATGCCACTGCTGCTGCATTGCAGGGTAGCTTCCCGGCAATGGTTTACCAGCGTGTCGCTTTCGCCCAGTGGCCAGTAAGTACGCTCATAGATATTGCGGTATGCCACTTTCTGTATGGCTGTATGCGCATGCAACGATGCATTGTTTACCTGTAACCCCAGGGGCGACCAGCGGGTGGCTGGCTGCTGGCGGTATACTACGCGGTACATCAAACGGCCGCCCTCTGCGGTGGATACTTCTAACACCGTATTGTTATCGGGAGAGGTTACCTGTACCTGTGTAAGCGGCGCGGCCCTCAGGGCAATGCTCATCAGTATTACCGGCAAACAGTATAATATTCGTTTTAGACAACCTGATTGTATGCTCATTTTCCGGCGCTTTCGTTTTCAGTTTTAAATACAATATGCTCAACAAAGGGGCCGGTTATTATATTGGCTTCGGCAGCACTCCGTATGGGCTTACCGTTAATGCGCAACCCCTCGAATGTAATACGTTCTACCTTGTGCGTGGCATCCAGCCCTTTAATTAACGGGTAGGTGTTGTTGGCCCCGTTGTATTGCAGGTTTTTAAACGTAATATCCCGTACGCCGCGGCCGGGGCCGGTGTTGTACTTGGCATTATATACCACGCGTATATTCAGCAGCTGCCCTTCCTGAAAATCATCCACACGCACCTCTTCAAAACGAATGTTCTGTACCAGATTATGGTCGCCACAGGTTATGGCTATACAGCCTTCATAATCCGGGTCGTCTTCATCCTGCTCCAGTATGTGAATGTTTTTAAACAGCATGTTCTCCAGCGTATCGCCCTCGCCCGCGGTATTGCCGTGCAGGCCTATGTTAATAGGGTGCGCCACATCGGCCCAGAGGGTAGCATTCGTAACGGTGTAGTTACGGGCATTGCCATAATATTTCCAGCGGTGGCCGTATATGGCTATGCAATCATCCGAATTGCGCATAAACACGTCATCAATTACCACATCCGAACAACTCATCAGGTCAATTCCATCACTCCAGCCCTGGCAGCTGAAAGATTGTATGTTCCGGATGGTGAGGTGGTGCGAAGCGCCACCGTTAATGGTATAGTGTTTAGGGTTGATGAAGGTAATGCCTTCAATAGTTACGTAACCGGAGTGGGTAACAGATATACCTTCCTGCGCCTGATCTATAATACCACGGCCACGGATGCATACATTACTTACACTGTCGCAAACCAGCTGGCCACGCACAATGGCACTGCCATCTATATATACGGTTTTACCCGGTGGGATTACAAAAGCCTTTTTTACCGTATCGGCAGGTATGTGCAGGCCGGGGCCAAAGTACACCACATTCGTATCCCCCGGCAGCGGTTTGTCTTTTTCCGGCGCACCGGCAAACAGGTGCAGGTTATGCAACTTATCGCCGTTAAACTCTACGGATATTTTATGCGGCTCCGTTAATACAAACGTAGCCACATTGCCTAGCAGCTTAGGTTGTATACCATATACCTCTGGCCGTATTTTTACGCTCTGTACATTTTCATTGTTCTTACGTACCATTACTTCTACCGGGCCTTCCATATCAAAATGCACCATCGAGGCTTCCTGCACTTTATCCAGATCTACTTTTACCTTGTACTCAAACAGGTCCTGCCACTTACCACCGGGCTTGCGTACCCGCACGGTATAATCATCATTGTGCATGGAGTAGATTACGGCCGCCGGGGCGGGCCAGGTAACCAGCTGCTGCGCCCGTGCGCAGCAGCATGCGGTTAATAAGGTTACTACACAAAGCCATTTCCTTCCATTCATACTCTCATCTGTTATTAGCGTGAACACCTGCCATTAATACTGCGGGTTTTGCAGCAGCCGTGGGTTCAGGGTTATCTGATCCTGCGGAATGGAGGTGAGATAATTCTTCTTTGTCATAGGCACCGCCGGAGGGCCGCTGAGTATTACCGCCCCTGTTGCCGCATCTACCCCAAACGCATAGGTACCGGGTTTGTACGATGGCAGTTTGGTATAGGGGTTGGTAAACGTAGCTATCTCCGTAGGCTGCCCGTTGTACTGCACTATCATGCCTTTGGGTGTCTGGTTCAGCTCCTGCTCGGCAATGCCCCAGCGGAACAGATCGGTAAAGCGGGTATTCTCGCTTAACAGTTCCAGCGTACGCTCGCGGCGTATTTCGCCCAGCATGGTAAGGGAGGGGTAAGGTGCTATCAGTGCGTTGGTAAGCGGTGCAGCCCCCGCACGCGCTCTTATCTTGTTGATAGAACTGTTTAAGTCTGCATCTGAAATAGTACCGTTGCCCAACTCGCATTTGGCTTCCGCATAAATGAGATATACTTCTGCCAGGCGTATCTGCGGATAGTCGTACGATTCCTGATAATCATTCCGGCCCGGATGCTCACTGCTCCATTTACGGCTGCCGTAGCCGCTGCCACCATTGCTTAAATCGGGATACGATACGTTGATGTAAGAAGGCCAGTTGGCTACGGTTAAATAATTGGCCAGTGTATAGTTGGCTCCGTAGGCCGAGCTGAAACCCCAGTACTTCTGGCGGGGTGCGCCGGTTATACAGGTCATGCGCGACTCGCGGTTTTCAAACTCATCGGTCATTAACGCATAACCCTTTGCCAGTGGCGATACACTATAAGGTAATCCGTCTTTACACAAAAACATATCCATCAGCTTGCGGGATATACCACCGCCACCGGTATGTGTAAGGTTGGCATTGCCCGTTAACAGGGTATAGTCGTACTTGCTGGAAAGAATGTATTCTTTGTTGGCCGCTTTGGTAAGTCCCTTCGGGTTAGAAGCCGCATCTTCCAGTATAAACAGGTAGCGGTAACTGAGGGAGTCTACACCGGAGAACAGCGAGTAATCGCCATAGCTCATCACCTGCTGACTCAGTGCTGCTGCCTCTGTAAGGTATTTTGTAACATTACCGGCATCATATCCATTGCTGCCTGCACCGGACGAAACGCCATCACCATCGGTAGTCTTGCCTACATATTTTTCGTAAGTACCCTCATACAGCAGCACTCTTGCTTTAAACGCCATGGCCGCCTGTTTACTTACCTGCCCTTTATCGCCGGCAGCAATAGCTGCCTCCAGTGGCAGGCCATCTATAGCCACATCCAGATCAGACAGTATCTGCTTTGTAACCTCATAGCGGCTGTTGCGCGGTGCAGTAAGCAGGGTGCTGTTTACATCGGCCACTACTGTATCAACAGGCACACCGCCAAAACGCTTCAGCAGAAAAAAGTGATGCCAGGCGCGGAAGAAATAAGCGGCAGACACATACTGTTTAATACCTGCATAATCTCCGGGGTACTGTGCTACTTTGGCTATCAGAATATTATTGCCGCGTATATACGCATAAGGGTTGTTCCAGTACATATCTGCTGCGTTCAGCAGCGAGGGCCATCCGTAACCGGGGTTCAGCAGGTCGCTGCCCCAATCCATCCAGTTATAAATATTACTGCCGCTTACCGGGCGAAAGCCAATCATTTTGTTATAAAAATCATTGGCCGCAGCTTTAAACTGCTCAGGCGTTTTAAAATACACGGCTTCTGTAGGCTGATCCAGCGGATTCAGATCCAGAAAGGTTTTGGTGCAGGACGCAAACAGTACTGCAAACGCCGCTGCTGTGACTATATTCAATGCTTTTATTGCAGGCATAACCATCGTTTTAAAGAATCTAAAAAGTGAGATTTACACCGAACGACCAGGTTCTGAAAAAGGGATAACTGTTATCGCTGCTTTCTCCACGTTCCGGATCAAAACCATCGCGCACAGAGGTCAGCTCAAACAAATCGTTCCCGGAAAAGAATACTCTGGCCCTTTCTGATTTTATGCGTGACGATATGGAACGGGGCAGTGTATAACCTATCACCAGCATCTTCAGGCGGGCATAGCGCAGGTTCTGCACATTTACATCGTTAAACTGCCAGTTCCAGTTGTTTACGTTGGCATCAAAAGAAAGGCGTGGGAAAGGCGCACCTGTGTTATCCGGTGTCCATGTTTTACCTATATACGTAGTGTTTACGTTAAGATAGTTGCGGAAGAAAGGCGCACGGCCATTACCTGTACGCAGTATGTTCCACTTGTATACACCCTGTATAAACGCACTGAAATCAAACCCACGCCATTGTGCACCCAGGTTAACACCAAACTGATAATGCGGGTCGGCATCACCATAGAAATACAGGTCGCCACTGCCTTTGGCACCGGTGCCGGTAGCGGTAATTTTATTATCTCCATCCAGGTCAACCACCTTCAGGTCGCCGGGGCGCAGCACGTTGGTAGCACCGGCACCACCACTGTAAGTAGCTACACGGCCGGTTGAACCGTATCTGGCAAAATAGTCGTTGGCTTCCTGCTGTGTGGTAAAATAGCCATCGGTTTTATATACATACAGGCTGTTTAATGGGTAGCCTTCGCGCGGGGTAGTATACTTACCCTCGGCCCAGGTGTTGGCACCGGCGTAGGATAAAACCGTATTTTTTGCATTAAACAGGTTAAAGCCTACGTTGTACTGCACCTCACCCACTTTGTCTTTCCAGTTCAGCGTCAGTTCCCACCCACGGGTACGCAGGGTACCGCTGTTGGTGGTAGGTGCCGGGCCACCCAGTGTGGTAGGGTATACCACTCGTATCAGCATACCTACGTTTTTGTTCTCAAACATTTCAAACACACCGCTTAACCGGTTATGCAGGGTACCAAACTCCAGGGCTATGTTCTTCTTCACCATTCTTTCCCAGGTACGCTGGTTAGTGGTAATACCATTCAGGTAACCGGTGGGCTGTAACGCCGGAGTAGAACCAAACAACGCAGTGCCGGTGCCTATCAACGCCAGATAATCGTAGTTGCCCAGGCTGGCTTGTCCGCCTGTTTCACCATATCCGGCTTTCAGTTTTAATTCGTTCAGCCAGGTGGCACGCTCCATAAACTTCTCTTCGGTAATGCGCCATCCGCCTGATACGCCGTAGAAATTGCTCCAGCGGTTGCTTACATCAAAACGGGAGGAGCCATCGCGGCGACCGAGAAACTCCAGCAGGTACTTTCTCTTGTAATCGTAGTTAACACGGGTAAAGTAAGATACCAGGCCCCAGTGGCTGGCCCCGCCGGAGTTTAATCCGGTAAAGGAAGCCGTGGTGGGCGATATAGCGGTGTTGATATCATACAAACCTTCGTACTGTAACTGAGAACGCGAAGCGTTGAGGCTTCTGGTTTCAGACAACTCGGCAGAGGTGCCGGCCATTACCGCCATGTTGTGATGCTGTGCAATGGTTTTTATATAATCTGCCTGGGCGCTATAGGTTTGATATACCGTGTTGCCCACTGTTTCTGAAATGTTGGGGTTATTAGGTGGGGCGTATTGTACCGAGTTCACTTTGGTACCCAGCCAGTTCCACAGGTTAAAGGTTTGGTTGTACGCCGTGTTCCAGCCGTCGCGCTTTACCACTGCTGCGTTACCGGTAAGCTTTAAGCCTTTGGCTACTTCTGCTATCAGTTTTGCGTTCAGCCTTATAATACCTTCTCTGTTTTTAGCAGTACCGCCAGATTTGGTAAAGGCCACAGGGTTTCTGTACCCATAATCATCGTAGTACTGGCCCAGCTTGTTGTATACGGGAAATATAGGTGCATCAAAAAAACCGTTACCTATTCCATTACGCGGGCTTTGCACCGTGCGGTTGTCGAACGATACACCAGTTTCTAACCGCACGCGATCGCTGATATTATAATCGTAGTTAAAGCGCGCGGTGTATTTCTTCTCGCCATCATAGGCTGTTTTCAGCAGGGATTTGTTATCGGAATAGCCCAGCGAAAACATATAGGCGGTTTTGCCATTGGAGCCACGGACAGACAGGTTTTGCTGATTGCTCCACGCGGAGCCATATAAGGCATCCTGCCAGTTGTTGTTGGCGTAGTGGTGTACAATACCGGCAGGGTCGGTATAATCAAACGAGGAATCTGCCGCCATCTTTATCAGGTTTTCTTTGGTCCACTGCGGAAACCATTCTATCGGGTTACCGGCCACATCCCTTTTATCAGAAGTAGAGGTTTGCAGGTACAGGCCCGCCCATTGCGACATAGAAGCCCAGGGTACGGTAATGCCAATGCTATTGAGGTTAAAGTTGGAGTTATAGCTTACTACCATTTTACCTCCCTTACCTCTTTTGGTAGTTACCAGTATAACACCACCCTGCGCACGTGCGCCATAAATAGCGGCAGAGGCATCTTTTAACGCCGTAACGGTTTCAATATCGTTGGGGTTAATCTGGTTAAACTCCCAGGTGCCAATCAGCGGCACACCGTCTACAATAATCAGCGGGTCCACCCCGGAAATGGAAGAGGCGCCACGCATTACAATACCCAGCCCTTCATTACCGGGGCGGGTAGAGGTGCGGGTAATCTGCAGGCCGGGTATAAAACCCTGCAAGGCCAGGCCGGCATTGGCTACCGGGCGGTCTTTAAACACTTCCTCGCCTACCTGCACAATAGAACCGGTAAGGGTGGCTTTTTTACGGGCGCCATAACCTACCACCACCACATCGCCCAGGTCGGCAGCGTTTGCTTTTTCTAACTGAATGGCTACGGTGCCGGAGGCATCGGGCGTTACCGTAAGCGTGGTGTAACCAATATGGCTTACCACCAGTTTACCACCTGCGGGTAGCTGAATAGTAAAACGGCCCTGCGCATCGGTAGCAGTGCCGGTAGCGGCTCCTTCTACTTTAATGGCCACATTAGCCAGTGCGGTATCGGCACCCGCATCGGTAACCCTTCCCTTCAGGGTGCGGGTTTGGGCCCAGGTACACAGGCTGCCCAGCAGCACTGCCAGTAAGGGCAATAAAAACAATCTGATTGTTCTCATACAGCAATTTGTTGAAGATGGAAAAGAAGTGAACGACATCGCAATCGAAGTTGTTGAACACCTCAAAAGTAGAGGGGGGATTTACCTGAGGGGGTGGTTTTTTAAACCAAAAAAGGGGGGATAAATGTCCAATCACCCCTGATCTGGCTTGCGGATATTTTTATTCAGTTGCAGATTATTATGAAAGGGCTTCCGGAAACGCTGAATGTATTCCGACGGGTTCATGCCAAACAGTTTAGAAAAATGCGTGCGGAAATATTTGATATCGTTAAAGCCGGTAACGGCTGCTATTTCGGTTACATTGTTTTCGGTGGTAATCATCAGTTCGGCAGCTTTGCGCAAACGGATAAACCGGATAAACCCGATAATGCTCTGCCCCGATACGGAGTTTACCTTCCGGTACAGGCTGGACCGGCTCATCCCCATTTCTGTACTGAGGGTTTTGATAGAAAAGGTTTCATCGTCCAGATGATCTTCCACTATGCGGATACACTTATCCAGAAACTCGCGATACTCTACGGATACCTTTCCATCGTTCTGTTGCAGGGTAATTTCGTTATAGAAATACTGTTGCAGCGAGTTGCGTTTTTTCAGCAGGCTTACTACCCGCGCTTTCAGCAACTCTTTTTCAAACGGCTTGGTAATATAATCATCTGCCCCGGCTTCAATGCCCCGCAGGCGGGTTTCAGAAGCGGTGCTGGCGGTAAGCAGAATTACCGGTATGTGCGATAAGGATGTATTCTCTTTTACCTGTTTACACAAATCCACGCCATCGGTGCCGGCCATGGTAATATCGCTGATAATTAAATCGGGCAGGTATTGCTGCGCAAGGGCAAGGCCCTCCTGCGCATTCACGGCCTGTAGTACAGTAAACTCATTACTGAATACTTTGCTCACATAGCTGCGCAGGTCGTCATCATCATCTACCATCAGCAGCGTAGGCTTTTCGGTAATCAGTGTGGTGAGTTCCCTGCCTTTGTCGGCAGCTATTTCGGGCGCTTCCGGTTCGGGCAGGGCGGCGGGCGCTGTGGTTTCCGTAGCAGCGCTGATTTCCTGTTCCCCAAAATGGGCAGTACCTTTTAACAGGGCCAGCGTAAACGTGGTGCCACCGTTCAGCTGGCTTTGGTAGCTTACCTGGCCATGATGCAGGCCGGTAAAATGCTTTACCAGAAACAGGCCTATACCAAAACCGGTTTTACCGGCAGTGGCACTGTCTTTTACCTGGTAAAAGCGGTTGAACAGTTTGTCCCCTGTGCCTTCGGGTATACCGGCACCGCTATCGTTTACCTGTATCATTACCTGCGTGTCGGTAGCTTCCAGCTTCAGCACTACCCCGCCGCCGTTGGGTGTAAACTTAATGGCGTTGGATAGCAGGTTGAATACAATGATTTCCAGCTTTTCGCGGTCGGCACACAACGCAATTTCCTGCTCTGCACATTCAAAGCGGTAATCCAGTTTTTTTATCCGTGCCTGCTGTATAAAGCTGTAGTATACCTCGCTACATAACTCTACCGCATTCAGCATGGTCAGATGCAGGGTGTCGGCCTCGGCTTCTGCTTTGCGGAAAAGCAGCAACTGATCTACCAGGCTCAGCAGCCGCCGGGCGTTGCGGAACACCATATGCAGGCTTTCCTTTAACGCCGGCTCTTTCTCCTGCTCAATCATTTCTTTTACGGGATCAATAATCAGCGTAAGGGGTGTACGAAACTCGTGCGACAGGTTGGTGAAAAAGGTAAGCCGCTTTTCATGCACTTCTTTTTCCTTCTGTGCAGTCAGCTGTGCCTCGCGGGTTTGCAGCTGCGCCACTTTTACTTCATAATGCAGCCGACCCTGGCGGGTTTTATAACTGATGAACAAATAAATAGCGGCAATAAGGCAAACACCATATAACAGGTAAGCCCACCAACTGCGGTACCAGGGCGGTAACACGGTTATGCGTATGGCAATTTCCTGCGCATTCCATTCCCCCTCGCCATTGGTGCTTTTAACGCGAAACACATAACTGCCTTCATCCAGGTGGGTGTAAGCAGCAGTGCGCATATTGCCTGCCTGGTTCCAGCTTCTATCCCACCCTTCCATATAATAGGCGTAGGATATTTTGCCCGGTACACTGTATTCCAATGCGGTGTAACTAAAAGCCAGCACGGCTTTGCTGTAAGGCACCGTAATAGCGGCAATGCTGCCACCGGCCAGTTGTTTTACAAAAGAAGTATCTTCTGCAACGGGTATGTTATTAATAATTACATCTGTCAGTTGCAAAGGCGGCATGGCATGGTTGGCGCGTATGGCTTCGGGGCTAAACAGGTTTAACCCTTTAATACCACCAAAGGCCAGCTGCCCGTTGCGGAGTGCCAGGCCACTGTTGTAATGAAACTGATTGCTCTGCAAACCATCTGCCTGGTAGTAGTTGCGGCAGGTATGTTTGTTACGGTCAAAACGCGTAAGTCCGTTAAAAGTACTGAGCCATAAATAACCGTTGCCATCTTCCAGTATGGTAAGCACCACATCACTGCTCAGTCCTTCGGCGGTGGAGTAGCGTGCGGTAACACGCTGGCGCATTCTGTCAAACAATTGCAGGCCACCGCCTTCTGTACCCAGCCACAGATTACCGCCTTTATCTTCATAAATACTCCGCACAGCATAGCCAATGTTATAAAAGGTGTGCTTTTTATTCACCCGGTCAATCTTTACCAGCTGGTTCAGGTTACCGCCCCATAACACGCCGTTGCCATCTTCGTACAACGTAAACAGATCTGACAGGGAAGCATCAAACACTTCAAACTTATCGGTGGTGGCATTGAGGCTGTACAAAGCACCAAACACGCTGTTCTGGCGCAGGGTAGATACCCATAGGCGGCGACCACGATCTTCCAGTACCGAATACGCTACCCGGTCGTTCATATTGTATCCGGGGTTCTGTAACAGGTATTTATCTATTTTACCCGTAGCCGGTGTGTAGCGGTTAAGGCCGTGCCGGAAGGTAGCTATCCATATATGCTGCGTGTTATCTGCTTTAATAGCGGTAACGGCATTGTCAGAAAGGGAATGCGCATTACCAGGCTGATTGCTTAACGTAACAAAAGTGTTGTGCTGGCGGTTCCATATAGATACGCCTCCACCGTCGGTACCAATATACAGGATTCCATCTTCGGCTTCGTATAAGGCAGATACCACTTTATCGGCCAGGGAGTTGCTGTTACCCGGCTCCTGCGTAAGCGTTTGAAAACGGCCCTTCTGCGGGTCTATAATAGCTGCGCCACTGGTAGCAGTGCCTATCCATTTGCGGCCCTGTCTGTCCACAAACAAAGCATGTAAGCCCATTTTACTTAACGCACCCGGCCCTTCGTTTCTGCTCATCAGCATGGCATGCTGCTCACCGGGCTTCCAGGCCAGCAGGTTGCCCAGCACCGTACCCATCCAGTAACGCCCTTCTTCATCTATCGAAAAAGAAACAATGCTTCCGGCCTCGGGCAGTTGCTGCTGAAAGCTGAACATAACCGAAGGCTCCGGCATAGCGGGGTTGTAGCCGTACAAGGCATAGCCATCTGCTATTACCAGGTTGCTGCCCTGCATTTCCATACAGGCGGCATTGGTATGCGAGGCGTTTACCAGTACCAGCTGCTGCGCCGCATAGCTATAGCGCGCCAGCCCGTATTTGTGAATCAGTGCCCATACGTTACCGGCAGCATCTATACGTACCGATTTTACTGTGTAACCCGTAACCGGCCGACCTGCCTGCATTAACGTAACAGGCTGCGCTTCCAGGCCGGAGCGGGCGCATACCAGTAGCCCCATACCTTCTGTGGCCAGGAATATGTTGTTGTTTTTATCGGCCCGCACTTCTTTTACCACGGCTTTCAGTGGCTGGGTTTTATTACCGCGCAGGTATACGGTGTTAAACCGGTTCCATAATGGCGATAGGCGGCTTACGCCCTGCCGGGTGCCAACCCATATATTATGCGCACTGTCTTCCGTAACAGCAAGAATAATATTATGTACCAGCGATTGTGTGTCGCCCGACTTATTGCGGTACACCCGGCAGTTATAACCATCGTACCGGTTTAGTCCATCAAACGTGCCCAGCCATATAAACCCCTTATGATCCTGAAAAATACTGCGCACCGTGTTGTTAGATAAACCCTGCTCATTATCCAGAAACGATACCGGCGGCAAAGGTGCCGTAGCGGCTGTTACTGCATATAACAGTGCGGCCATAACGGCAACGACTTTTGGCAGAAAACGGAAAAGCTGATATGGCAGTAGCTGATACATGGTAACCGGCAAATAATAGTGAAGTATGGCTGCGGTAAATTACAGGTTTTACTACAATTCCTTTACCCTATATAAACATGCGCCAAACAAAAAGATAATAAAGTAACATACCACCGGCAGGTAATAGGCTTTTGCCACATCGTGATTGGCTACCAGCCCCATTACAAACGGGAAAAAGGCGCCACCTACCACGCCCATGGAAATAAAGGAAGAAGCCTGTTGCGTATGTGCACCCAGGCTTTTTAAACCCAGGCTGAAGATGGTAGGAAACATAATGCTGAAGAAGAAATTTATCATCAGCAGGGCGCTGAACGAAAACCAGCCCCAGCCCTGCGCCACCATGCAACACATAACCATGCTGCCAAAAGCAAAAGCAGCCAGCATTTTATGGGGCGCCACAAACTTCATCAGCGATGTACCTGCTATACGCCCCAGGGCCATCATAGCCATAAACACAATCATATAGTTGGCGGCACTGGCATCGGTAAAGCCCATTACATCATGCCCGTAGTTGATAAAGAACCCCCAGGTACCGGCCTGTGCGGCTACGTTAAAAAACTGCGCTATCACCGCCCATACAAAATGCCGGTACTGAAACAGCTTTTTAGCCGGCGCAGCAGCCTGCGCGGCGGCGGCATTGCCAGCGGTTGCGGCTTTCTGTGCGGTCACCTCTTTATCACCAGCTTCTTCCGCACCGTGTGCGCTGGTAACCGCGGGTACTTTTACAAAAGCAAAAGCCACTACCACTGCCAGCAGCACTATGCCAATGCCGGTGTATAATGTTTTAACGGAAGCCAGATCGCCCGCAGCGCCGCTGCCAGCCAGTAACAGACTACTGCCCAGTGCGGGACCAATCATGGTACCCAGGGCGTTGAACGATTGGGAAAAATTGATACGCCGGTCGCTGGTACCCTGGTGGCCCAGGGCTGCCACAAACGGATGGGCCACTGTTTCCAGTGTAGCCATGCCGCAGCCCAGCACAAACAAAGCCAGGCGGAAAAACGGAAAGGATACCCTGTCTGCCGCTGGCACAAACATAAACGCACCCAGCGCAAACAACAGCAGGCCCAGTATTACACCGTTTTTATAGCCAAAACGTTTCATAAACAGCCCGGCTGGTATACTCATAAAAAAGTACGCCCCAAACACGGAAAACTGAATAAGGCCGGATTGCGATTTTGACAAATGCAGCACGTTCTGAAAGTGTTTATTCAGCACATCGCTGATGGAATGCGCCACACCCCATAACAAAAACAGGGAGGTAACAAACAGGAAGGTGACAATAAATTTCTTCTCTGTAAAAGCAGGCTTTTCTATCATATCAATTTTTTAACTGAGGCGCTTGCCGGTTAGAATAAGGGTTTACCCTGCTGCAACTTTTGTAAACGCAGCAACGCTTCCAGGTAGTAGTAGTCGGCATACACTATCGAAGCATCTATCTCACTGCCATTCGGTTTATTCCCCGTACTGTGTAATAAAAGTGCACAGTTGCGTTTACCAGACTGCCAGCGTTTGGTAGATAGTTCCGCCAGCATAGCAGTGGCTTTCTGCCGGTAATGCTGGCCTGTGGCCGAATCTGTTACCAGGGTACTCAGCTCCAGCAAGGCAGATGCTGTTACGGCTGCGGCCGAGGCATCGCGCGGAGCATTGGGTATAGCAACGTCATCAAAATCCCAGTAAGGAATCTGTTCATCACCCAGCCTTTGTAAGTACACATTGGCTACCTGCTGCGCAAAGGCCAGGTATTCCGGCTTGCGGGTTTCGCGGTAGCAAAGTGTGTAGCCGTATATAGCCCAGGATTGGCCGCGCGCCCACATACTGCTATCGGCATAACCCTGATGCGTTTGTTTGCGCAGCACCTTACCGGTTACTGTATCGTATACCACTACATGATACGCGGAGTAATCTGGCCTGAAATGGTGCTGCATAGTAGTATTGGCGTGCTGTACGGCTATATTGTAACAATGAGGGCTTCCATTTTTTGCGGCCCAGAACAGCAGTTCCAGGTTAATCATGTTATCGATAATAGTGTTGTGCCCGCCCAGCATTTGCACATTGCGCGGCCAGGATAAAATGGTACCCACCTGCGGATTGTACAACGTAGCCAATGTATCGGCCGCGGCCAGCAGTATGCGTTTATAGCTGGTATCGCCCGTAAGGCGCAGGCCATTGCCCATGCTGCAATACAACTGAAAACCAATATCATGATCGAAGGCTTTGTTGTAAGCCAATGGCGTAAGGGTACGGCTGAAACTATCTGCTTTGTTACGCCAGGTGGTATCTCTGGTGTATTCGTATACATACCAGAGCAGGCCGGACCAGAAGCCGGAAGTCCAATCCTTATAATCCACCAGGCTCCAGCGGCTGGCACCGGCAGCAATACTGCGGGGAATACTGTCGTACCCATGCAGCTGACCGGCAGCAACCGTAACCTGCTGCACACTATAATTCAAGGCCGGTTCAGAAGAAAACTTTTTTGCCATGGTACACGCCTGCAAACAGAGGATACCCAGCAAAGCAATCGTTGTTATGCGCATCAGAATTGTATTTTAGAATAAGTGACTGCAGGCAGCGTAAAAGCCACGCGTATACCACCATTGGTGCGCAGGGTTTTACCGGTGTACTCACGGGTGGTATTGTCTGCTGTTAGTTTTAAGCGGTTACCGGTTACGCTGTTTAATGGCAGGGTTAATACCACGGGCTTATCTGCGGCAAAATACCAGCCATCGCTTTGTTTGCATAAGGCGGCGGCGGTATTGTTTTGTTTTGCGGTAATGCTGTAGGCACCGCTGCCTATGCTGCTGCCGCTGCCCATAAACAGGTACTGCAATTGATTACCCTGCTCGCTTATTACACCATATACGCCATTGCTCCAGCGTTGCTGATAACTGGCGGTGGCGGTACTGTCTGCCCCGCAGAACACCCATTGGGTGCTGCCGTTGCGGGTGTTAATAGTTAAGCCTGTTACTGCGACGCTGCTGGTTTGCGGTGTAAAGCTTTGGATGGCGGTAATATCTTTAGGTATGCCTGCTGTAGCAGGTTCCAGTACTACGGTAAAAGGTTTGTTCCAGGCCGCTCCTGTTTGCCGGGCTATAATAGTGGGTAATGGCAGGGTAGCTACGCTCTGCGGAAGCCCCATACGATCAATGGCTTTAGAGGGCGGCGCTTTTACGGCAAATACTTCCCGGTTGGGTTCTCCCTTCATCCACATATGCATCTGTAATTCCGGGCCATTGGGCATCGTCAATTGAAACTGTGCCTGAATATCCTTATCCGTAACTACCGATTTTTTATCCCAGAAATAATCATAGGCCGATAAGTGACCACCAGCAAACGTTAGCCGCTCTGTGGGTTGCAGGTTCAGCGGTGCACCTGCACTATCCAGTACGGTTAGCTGCTGGCCCATGCTGTGATAGAAATAATCGTGCATTTTATCTTTTCCATCCTGCCGGGCAGAGCGGAACACATCTATGTAATACCCGGTTGTATCGCTGGTTCTGACAATGCCGAGTAACCTGTTCTGCCGGGCCTGTGTTTCCGGTTCCAGAAAGGCCACACTGGCAAAACTTACCAGCGGAAAAAAGCCTGCTTTTACACCGGAGGCGGGATAACTGTGCAGCAACTCAAAACCATGATTGCTTTTCATAACCGGATAGGCAGAGATACCATCTACCGCTACGGTATTATGCGCCGGAAACTGCGAATAGTACTCGCCATAGTCTGGCTGAAAATAACTGGTGCCTATACCTGCTTCGGGTGCCAGCACCATGCCCTTACCAAACAGTTCCATAGAAATACCGCCTGCGTGCATGTGATTGCCTTTAGAGCCGGATAGTGCTGCCATTAACCCGTTTACCGGATCAAAGCCGTTGCGCAAGGCCAGGTAGCTTACTTTGGGCGCGCTGAATACCGGAGTAACATAGGCTGTAATACTGCCGGGTTGTGTGGTATCTGTTGTGGCAGTTACAGGTTCTTCTACCAACAGTGTAGCGGCTATGCCTTCTTTCTTTTCCGGAGTTGCTGCTTCGCCTGTGTGCCGGTTAAATGCTTCCAGTGTTTTGAGGTAGCGGCTAAAGGCTGCTATCTGTTGCGGCTTGCGGTGCAGCTGTGCATTGGCTAGCAACTGCCGGGCCGGGGTAAGGGAAAGCCTGCCATAATGCGAATCGCCAAAGGCAGAGAAAAAACCATTGGGAAACAGGTACTGCGCTGCGGCAGGTACTGCTTTTTCCAGCACGGGCATATCCGGCAGCAGATCGTGCTGAAACTGTTTATCAAAACGCTGTACCACACCGGTAAAATCAGCCAGCACATTCAGAGAATAGCCGGGGCATTCGTTCCAGATACCGGTGGTGGAATCGTAGCCTTGCTGTAGCAGCTTATACAGGCTCCACTGGCGTTCAGAATCGGTATTTAAGATGTTGCTGATATAGTACTGGCGGCCCTTACCATCGGGGTAAGCGCGGTTATCTTCCAGCACTGCGGCAATATTCAGCACGTTGCGTGCTTCTATCAGGTTCCAGTTATTAAAGGCTACACCGTGGTTAATCTGCACCTCTGCCCACTTTTTAAACACAGCGGTGTACACCTCTATTTGCCGGGGTGACCGCTGTTGCAGGTATTGGTACAGCAGATCGTAAATACCGGTGAGGCTGGTGAGCAGTGCTGCCTCCTGTATTACCTCAAAGGTGGCCAGCCCGGCAATAGTTTCGTGGTGGCCGTGGGTAAGGTCATGCGGCGTTTCGCGGTAGTGCATACCGGTCATATAGGTATCAAACAGCCCGAATGCAAAGCGGGCGTATTTGTCATCGTCTGTCAGGCGGTACAGCCAGGCAGCGGTATGCGCAAAGCCCATCAGCTGGGTGTTAACAGATTCAATGGCACGACCGGTTTTGGCCACTTCCACCCACTCCATGGGCGCACCGGGTTTGGAGCGGTTTACCAGGTAAACACCCCGCGGGTCGTCTGCATACGGCAGCAGATCTTCCGGTTTGGGCGCCCCGTACGGGGTAATATGGTCGCGTGCACCAGGAAAGCGTACAGTAGGCACCGGGGCTTCGCCTTCGGCATGGTCAAAAACACCCCCTTTTATATACACCTCTGTATGCCGGGTTTTCCAGTACATCTGCAGGCGGCTGAGCATCCAGCTACTGTCTGCCTGGCAGCGAGTTACGTAATTATCTATGCTTTCCCGCATGCGGCTTACCGTTTTGCGGGCGGTTTCGTTTTGCAGTGTCCACGCTTTTAGCCGGGGAAGTTGTGTGTTGGTCACCTCCAGACGGGGGTGTTGCTGCGAAAAGTCTGCTGGTAATTGTATCGGCTGCGCCGTGGCAACTGCCAGCAGGCTACCCAGCGGCAGCAATACAGTTTTAACCGAAAAGGCAAGCAGCCGGAAAAGCAGAATAGTCTGATTCATAATGGCATTTAATCAGCCGGAGCTACGGGAGAGGAATTGGTCTGCCCCTGTTGGAAGCGCCTGCTATGGCAAAAATAGATCGGGGTTTATGGAGGGGTGAGGGAGTTTTTTACCAATTATGAGGGTGTTATTGTTCAGATGGGCGGATGATGGCCTTATTTCTGCCGGAGCTCAAAGAAAGCCCGGTTTCTTTATGAATTCCCGGTGGCATTGCATCCAATGTGTATGCGAACGTTATTATCCCTTTTCCCACTTTTCTGCCTGCTTTTCTGCTCCGGCAGAAATAAACAGGTATGCATTTACGAAAAAAGTGATTTTGTACTGATAGACACCACCTATACCACGGAACTGCCCCGTGAAGCACGCACGGCCCCTGCCGGTTACCCTATCTATTATTTTGGACCAGTGAAGGACACCATTGCCATTGGAAAGCAATTTCTCCGGGGCAGAACCCCTATACCGCAATGGCCAAAAGTGCTTCCCGCTACCCGCAATTACTCAGTTAATAAACTACAAATTCTTGTAGACACCAGCATTACTACAGATTTACCCACCGAATACGCTGCCGAAGATGGAAGCTTTAATAATGCTGCCGCCCAGCACTACAATGCACGTTTGGTAACCCTCCGGAACATCTGTGACTCTATAGTGTGGATAGGTAGAAGTTTTGACATAATTTTTATGCGCCTCGAATGCAGGAACAGACAGGGTGAATGGGTTGCTGTTCAACAACGCATGGAGGGGTGCGGAACAGGACAACCCAGTATCTATCTGAGGCCGGGAGAAATTATTATAGCCAAATCCTCCCGCCTTCAGGGTTCATTTACCACCGATTGCCGGCTTGTATTTGGGCGTGATGACCGTATTGTATATTCCAATACTTTCCGCGAAGCAATAAATGAAACATTACTTAACGGTGTTCAGACAGATTAATGCGTTTGCACAATTATTACCTTCCCTGCTGCATCTATTTCTTCTAACAGAAACAGACTGTCGTTAAAGTAATTCATCTCAGGGTCATGATCGCCGTAGAACTCAATACGCTGAGTACTCTTGCGCAAGGCTTCTTTATCCAGTGCTTCCCCAGCCCAATCTGTTGTAAACTGATCGGCAATTTCGCTGGCTTCAATGCTTACATGTAAGTCAGCCGAAAAGTGGATGTGAAAGCTATAGCCATCGTCGAAAGTTACTATCAGGTTGTCACCGGTAAGTGCCGCTATGGGTTTATTACTACCGGGCATACGGGCAAAGCGATCGTCAATACGTTTTTTGATGTCTAAGGCGGCAATCGTTTGTTCCGGGTGCAGGAACGCTAAGTGTGTATAAGCCATCAGGTGTTTTTTGGATACTATTGTATATAAACGGATAAGCGGCAGTTTTGTTTACAGGTCCTCTTATGCGCTATTCAAGCTTATGGCTTATCGGCTGCCAGAGAAAACACTACACCCGAATCAATAAACCGTAGTTGGCTTTTTTCCATTACAGCGCTCCTTCCCAGATGAAATCCCGTGTCGGCCTGTATAATTAACGTATCTCCATGCTGTTCATAGGTACCCCATGATTCAGCAAACGCAGGGGTGTTTTGCTGTAACACCTTTACCCAATTGCCCTCTTTAAAAACAAGCGAAAGGCCACCATCACCCGCACCAATTTCCAGATTTACTGCCACATAGGCGTTTGGTAAACCATCCAGCCCTGCCAACAGCAACCTATGCCCCCACACCAGCCCAATAAATCCAATGGCCGCGCAGAACGGCAAAAAAGAACGCTTGCCTTCTTTGTTCACATATCTTCTAACATTCAGGAAAAGTACCACTATTGCCAGCAGATAAAGCAATCCCATTGACAGTAATCTCAACCAGGTTTCCAGACCAAAATCAACTACATGCACCGGCTTCCATTCCAGCCAGGCAGCCAACAATCCAATAGCACACACTATCCAGAAAACGGGTTTTATTTTTAACTGCTTCATTCTTAAAGAGTTTAGGGGCAGATCATTTATAGCCTTGACAAATCAAATATACACAGATGCTGATAAGCCAATAAATTTGAGGTGCATTCCAATTCCGGCATGAAATAAGATACTTTTCTACCAAACGGCAGCATGGCAGACGTACACAATAAGGAAACGCGCAGCTATAACATGAGCCAGATTAAGGGTAAGGATACCAAACCCGAAATACTGGTGCGCCGTTTTTTGCATGCGCGGGGGTTCCGGTTCCGGCTGCACGATAAATCGCTGCCTGGCAAGCCAGATCTGGTGCTGCCTAAATACAAAACGGTTGTTTTTATTCATGGCTGCTTCTGGCATGGGCATGCCCACTGCAAGTACTATGTGGTACCCAAAACACGTACAGAATGGTGGCTGAATAAAATTAACACCAACATTACCAACGATCAGAAAGCAGAAACGCTGCTGGCAGCAATGGGGTGGAAAATAATTACCATCTGGGAATGTGAGCTGAAGAAGGCGGTACTGGATGATACGCTGGCCAGACTTGTTTTGAGTATATTAGGCAGTAAGCAATTACAAAACAAATAACCGGCACTATGCAGAGAGGGTTGCTGCAAAGCACTTATTCAAACAGTTTCGTTATCCGGTAGCTGCCATGCCCTGCATTTCGCCGGAAGCCTCATCCTGTATCTTCCCTCTGCTACGTGCAATACTGATAAGATCAGCATTGAGACTAATCAGCTTTTTGTACTCGTCCGGCTTCTCCATAACGGCATCAAACAGGTGCAGATTCTCATGAATCAGCGGATCCTGCTCCACATTTGCGCCACTCAGCACCACATACAGGAAAGAGGGCTCAGCACACCTTAGCCGTATGCGACGTAAAACATCCAGCGAGTTCATACCGGGGAGATAGAAGTCGGCAATAATCATATCCGGACAAGGGTTTTCCGCCAGAAACGACAGTAAATCAAGGCCAGAAGAACAGCTGGCTACTATGTTAAAATGACCAGGATCCAGCGCTTCCTGCAACAACATCCTGTCATCTGCATCATCGTCTAATATTATCACGTTCACTTTTTTCATACACTAACGGTGTTTAAATCAATAGGTATTTAATTTAAACACCAACAGGATGCCAAAACCAGATGATGAGCTGTAAAAATTGTAAAAAATAACTTAAGGTAATACACAATAAATGTTAACGGACCTGCACAGCTATGCCGGCAAATTATCCCGGCACCACTGTGCGCCGTTAGTTGTAAACGTTAGCGGAATCTGAGTACCAGATGCGGATAACTACTCTCAGCCAGATCGCCGAGAATAAGCCTGCCCAGTAAAGCCTTTAAGCCATCATACGAGTCGGGCTTTTCAAATAGATACGTAGGGCGAAAGTTGTCTGCCACTTTCAGATTGGCATTAGCCGACATGGTAATAAATGGGATATCAGGCTTTGTTCTGGATACTTCCAGCCACAGCTCATGCGCATTCATAACGGGCATGTTGTAATCGGATATAATGATATCCGGCGGAGTATCCAGCATTTCCAGAATAGCCGCGTGACCACTTTCCACTACATGCACCACAATCTCCGGATGAATTTCATCCACTGCGGTTTTAAAAAAGAACTGGTCGTCTTTGTCATCCTCCACTAACATGATTCTTATCATCACACCTCCTTTTTGTTATGAAAGAATACAGCCGGCATAATAGAGGTTAGCGGGCCTTTTTCAACCCGGTATTAGCAAATACGATGCTTAAAACGAATCATCCCTTACTTATTAAGATTTCTTTAGCGGTTGCCCCGGATTGTTAAAAAAACATGCATAACAAAGCTGCGCCCCCTAATGTTCGTTTTAACGGCTATAAAATAAGAGGGCACATCATTATATGATGCACCCTCTGTTTATAATAAACGCCCCGGGCACGCTGCCTGCATTAACTGGTGCTTAATTTTTTCCAATATGTCAAAGAACTTATGAAAACCGCCGCCTTACGGGGCAGCGGTTTTATTATTGGTTACCCTTTTACAGTAATCTGACTAATAGCCGCGGCCACACTGCCTGCCACCGCCAGGTAACCCGCAGCTGTTATTACACCTGCCGGCAACACCACCGGCGAGGCAATAATTACAGCACTGGCAGCGGTTAACGCCAGCCCCATATTGCGCAGCTTTTCAAAGAAGGGTGGGGTTTCCTGTTTTGCTCTTTGTTTAAGACTCAACTGATCTATTTGTTTCTGTGTCATGGTTTGTTAATTATAGTTTTTAAATAATGGGGTGATGCCTACAGGCAGTGACTCAATCTGCAGCCACACTTCCTGTTCCAGCTCAAAGGCAGGTTGCAGCAACCGCATCAGCTTACTCATGGCCCTTCTGCTACTTTCGCCCTCACCCTTACCTGTTAAAGCGCTTACGGGCGCAATACAGCCTTTTAATTCGCGGGCAGCATTGTTGGCAGGGTGTATCAGAATCAACTCGCGGCCAGGCACATCCTGTAACCACAGGTGATTACTGAACTTCGGGCTCTGCCTTTGCAGCAGCCGGTAGCGACCTTCGGGCACGCACGATGCGTTGGTGCGGTTATCCAGCCAGGGCAGTTCAATGGTATAGCAAACAATATCGCCATGCATTCTGAGTATACCATTGGTGCCGCGCGGATAATACATACGCTGTAGTTGTAGTGTTATCATAACTGCACCAGTCTTTCCAGATTGGCTTCGTTACCGGGTCGGTCTTTAGCCAGCGCCCTTACTATGCAGCCATCCGGATTGTTATTTACTACTGTTGCCGTATACACCCAATCGCGCCCATTCTCCTGCATTACCGCCATGCCTTTTTCAATCAGCACATCCTGCTCCGTAAAAATGGACACCTCTACGGATACCACCTTATAGCGATCTACCGTATCTACCGTTACTGTACTGCCTACCAGGCCCGTGTATTGCGTTACCACCACATCAAAAATCTGTGGCGCCTTCCACACATCGGCCATGGCCAGGTTAAACGCACTCTGGCCGGGTTTGGTCATTTCCTCATACATGGCTTTTGCGGCAGGTATGCTGAGGATGGACTTTGCGTATTGAACGGCTTCTCTGAAGCGTTCGCGAACGGATATCTGAAGTGGGGTAGGTGGCACGGATGATTTATCCGGCTTGCGGGAAACGATGGTTTTACCCGCCCTTTTGGTGAACACTAACAGATCGCCCACCAGACCACTTAAACCGAAGGTGACTATATTATTTTTTGACTCTGCCATTGTAATTCTTTTTACACGTTATTCAATTTGTGTTTCCATTTGCCACCACCGCTATCCGGGTAAAGCCTTGTTGGGGACGCTTCTCCCAACTCAGCTTTCAGCGTCGGCCCCGGTTACCGGCGGTTGACATAGCAATGATACTATTGGGGAGAGGGTGTTTTGAACGCGAAGTAGGCAAACGACAGTTTGGAGTATGCAAACGACAGTTTCGTGTAGGCAAACGACATGAGACAGGCCTCAAACCCTTATGCAGACTGCGTTCTATGTCAGTTACGGCCTGCAGCAAGGGTTTCAGAGCATACCTGCCGCATACCGCCACGCTGTCACCCCGGAAAAAATTCTATAGCAACTGCCCAGGCGAAGGGGAAGCGAACCCGTGGCGAACCCACACCGAAGGAATGGTGAAGGCAAAACCGACCCGCAAAATGGCAGACATACATTAAATAAATATACGTTTACTCACCCAGGAAGGTGATGCGCTTATAAAATGCCTCGCGGTATGTTCTTCCGATAGGCACCTCGCGACTGCCGAGGTTTATAAGCTCCGCTGTAAAGAATACAATATGATCAAGAGAAACTACATAGGCAGTATGCACGCGGCAAAACTGAACATACCCTACCGTCTGATGCAGTTGTGTAAGCGGTTTTCGAATGAGAATACTTTCGGTAGTAGTTATAACAGTGGAGTATATTTTCCCTCCCTCTATTAGCATAATATTACTTTGTTCAACGCATACATAGCGTGGGTACTGCGGTAGGTAGAGGCGCGGCATGATTCCAGGTTTTAGATTTATATAATGAATAACTAAGCAGACGGATCAGGCAAACAGCTTGCGCCGTCTCAATGCAGATGGCGCACAGCCAAAACGGCGTTTATAATACCTGAGCAGGCAGGTTTCACTCATCCCTATTTCACAGGCACAGCATTTAACCGAAGCACCTTTACGCCTCAGATAGTCACAGGCTTTCAACAACTGCTGCTCTATTATATACTGCTTTACTGTTTGGTTAGTAATACTAAAAAAAGCAGTATATATAGTAAAATCGCTTACACCAAAATGTTCAGCCAGCACGCCAGTAGTAAGGTGTTTATGAAAGTGCTTATGAATATAAGTCTGTATTTCTGTAGCCAGTGGCACCATGCCGTTATTCATTTTCCTGCTGCGCATTAACTGCCGCAAGCGTAGTACATATCCATTTAACAGGCTATCTGCCAGGGAAAGTGCCCGTACACAACTACCGGGGTTATGGTAATCAATAGCAATTAACCGACTCAGCAATGCATCTCTCCCCGGCAAGCCCGAAACTGTAAGCTGCATTACAGAACGCCTTTCGCCGGACGACACACAGGCACTGAAATGAGCCAATTGAGCGTTTACCGTAGCCAGGTGTTGCACCTGCTGCTGCGTTAAAGTAATACAGGCAAACTGATACATGCCAGGGGCTAATCGCATGTAGTGTTCCGTTGTGGCCGGGCTATGCGCCAGCAAACACTCCCCCTCGTGAAATTTGTGCTGCCCTACCCCTTCTGTATATACCAGTGCATTACCCTTCATCACCAACCACAGTGCAGTAATAGCTTCCGGCACCGACACTGTTAACAACTGATGCTCTTTTACATAAATCTGGTACAGATGAAAGGTAACAGCACCTATTGATGCAGACTGGATCATTACAGCGCCTTCTTTCCATACAATACTACGGACTGCTGCACCTTTTAGCTGGTGCGTTGCATAGGCATACTGTTGTGGCAGCTGATTAACAATAGCAACATCTTCTTCGGGTTTACCGATAGGCAGAAATGTCATTGGGTACGTTTTTATGGTTGGGCAATTGTTCTGAAACAAATATCATTATATAACAATGATAGAAGTCAAATATTTGCCACCTAAAACGGAGAAACAACGGTTCTTATTGAAAAGAAACGTTAAAATATCCACAGGTATTTACCAACGGGTTGGCAGGCTTCTTATATAACAATATCATTTAACTGAAAAAGCAACACATATGCAGAAGTGAAAATATTAATGTCTTAAAACAGGCAGTACTGCAAATATCGTTAGGGATGAGGCTGAAATGCCCTGCCAGTGCTGTTACAGCTTTTGCATACCTTTTATAGGGGGCGGAAATGCGTACTTCACATCAACTGTTGATTCAGAAATATTTTTTCTGAGCCGTGTTATGCTTTTGCTGATTGCGCCTTACGCCTGGTTTTATCAGAGCCTCTTTTACGTTCGCACGAGCCTTCAACCGGCTCAAACCCCTGCATCTTTTTATCCAGTGCATTCAGCAGTCGCAAAAACTCTTCTATACGCTCATACATAAAAAGCCTGTTACTATTTTCCTGTCCGCTACTACTATCAGCACTGTGATATACCGAAGCCGTGTAGAACTGCCACAGCAATTTTCTGCACTGCTTATAAGGGTAGTTTAAAAAGAAAAACCGCACCTCCAGACACAGCTCTTCCAGTAATTCATCGGGTATGTTTTGAATGTTCATAGCGGATTACGAAGCGGTATTTAACGGATTTAAACGATACATAGTTAGCAAACGGGCTGATTATGGCTGCTCACCCCCTCACTGGCAGCAGGTGCCTTGTGTTTACGATAGACTACTTCACCAGATTCCAGCGCTTTCAAAACAAACGCATCGCCGCTGGTGCCTAGCGGATTATCTAAAACAGGCTTATATATTATGCACCTGGCTTTGAAATCTGGCTTTGCCAGATTTTGGATTACTTTGATAATTTCCGCCCCTGGATAGTCAGCACCCTCATCAGGAACAATAATAAGGCTTAAAGAGAGTGTTTGCTGCTCCTGAATTTGCCAGCTGCATCCGCTATTATAGCTTGCTATGCTTGCCATTTTCCAGTTATAACAGACAGTTTTGGAGATTGGGAAATACGCTACGAGCCTGTCGATAAGTAATCGCAGATCGAAATTTTGCTATGGGGTGAGGTGTTTTAATATGGTATGCATACAATTGAATGTTTTTATCCTGTCGAGGAGATCCCCTTTTTACAGGCATTTTGTAATAAAAACCGATTGTAAGACTACCGCGCGCAGTGAGGAAAGCATTTAATAAAAAAGACGCGGGCTAGTCCTTAACTTTACAAATAAAAAATTGTCCGTTGTACAACTTCCACATCATGGTTCTTATAAAAACTACCACGCCCCATTCTGGGAGCAAATATTAAAAGCGGATAAACGGCATGCGATCGCATCAGCAGGCGTAAATGCTAAATATAAGCATCCACATTTTGAAGTTCTCAAAACCTTCCACGAAAACGGATATAACATACACTGCACCAGCATCGCTCATGGTTCGCAAGAGTTTTTAGAACATATAAAGAGAACTGCTGCTATTAGTGGCAAGCTAGATACATTTAGCACTCTTATAAATTCCTACACACCAGGAGACAAAGTTTTCCAAGCTTAAAAACCATGAAAAGATTAATAGTAAATTAGTTAGTAAAAAGTGCCTTTAAGGTTTACAAACCTTACTACACCCAATTCAAGAAAATTCACCTTTGATTACGACAGCTCTCAGGCTATACAAAATAAAATAGAACTTCTTAGCTATTACTTACCTAAAAAAGCTTTAACAGGCTGAATATAGAGTAAAAACAGCAATATATTATTAAACAGAAAGCGCTTCACCAACTTGTAAAAGGTATTCTTACGTGTATAACGGAAGGCGATCGAGCAGAAATAACTTTTGTTCATTTTGTTCAAGCCTTGGCGGTATAACTTTTTGCATAGAAATTAGCGATCTATGCCTAAAGCAGGAAAAAAGCCATTGATAACCGGAGGCAAAAAGAAGATCTAGCCAGATACCGGAATACTTTTATACAAAACCTTACAACATTTTTGCAGGATGCAATTGGCGCAGAGCTTTGCAGCTGCATACCAGAATCGGAGTGGCAGAAAATGTTCGGCTACAGGGGCACAGCCATACGTATAAGAGCAGCGGAGGAGCATAACATTGCACCCGCCATGCTAAAATCATGGGGTTCTATACTAAGAAGTCTGGTGGAAAACAATCCGGTTTCAGTTAGCATTGGTGATGTCACAGAGTTGAATTTACAGGAATGTTTTCTTATTCACCTTACTCTTATGAGCTATACAGGGCAGTTGACGTGTGATAGCTTTGCCAACGCAGACAAGGTATGCAGTGCATTAGAGCATTTTAAGAACTATCCTAAAGTGCCCTCCTTTACAGAAGCATTGGATAAACTATACAGGAACACGCACACCATATGTGTTATTGACAGCAACCTGCAGCACACCCTTTACGGCGCAACCCAGCAACTAAGATTACATAAAGAGGGCGAAGGTGGCGTAGGTTATGTTATTTTGATGCACGCCCTTAAAACGGAAACCATATGGGTTACTCTCGGCGACCACAACCGCATTGCTTACCGGATTGGCTTTGCTGATTATAAATGCGGAAACACAATTAACTTTGTTTCTATAACGCCGGAAAACCTGTTTTTACCAAAGGGAGAAGAGCTTCCCGTATATATATACAATCTCATGCACTACAGCGCTTGGCAGAACGTTTAGATGGGCTACCGGCGGCCAGTCTGAACATTCATTTATATTATAGTTTTAAAATGTCAGTTAAGGCCATCCGTTTTAAAGGGTCTCTTCTAATCCCCTTTTCTATATACCAGGAACGTGCAGGCTATTTTACCGGAGAGATTGTTGACGGCAAGCTTATTCTTACCACCTTCTTATTTCTTACAAACAACAACACTCCTGAAGGCGAAGAGATTTACAAACAATATGAATTAACACGAATTGACAAAGATTACCTTTCCATTAACAAGCTGAGTAGCTTTGTTGCTTCAGACATTGCTCAAAACCCTGAAGCCAGGAACTTTTTATTAAGACAGGCTGTGAAAGCCTCTTTAAAATAGAAAAAACCAACTATATGCACTTACCTGATGAAAAGCAACTGGGTAATGCTTTGTTGAAATACCTGGAGAAGGCCCACTAGCCGTAAATATCCGCCACTTGTAACAACGCTAATAATTACTATACGTTCTATACCAATTACTACGCACTTTCCAATTATTAACGGGATAAAGCTCAGTTAGACCTTCCAGATTTGCTGCAACCTCCGGATCATTAGTATATACCAATTGTATATTTGCTGAGTAAGAGCTAAACATATTCTTAGTATCAAAGCGCACTGTAACATATTGGTTATTTTCACTTCTGGTTATCCAAACTAAATTACCGCCGGATGAAAGGCAAGGGAAAGAATAGGGTAACCGGAAATAGCCTTTGGACGCCGGCTTCAATTGCCCGCTTTTTATCTGCTCCACTACCTCCTGCCTTTTAGCATTGAATATTGCACGATCTGCCTGTTCAATCCACCTGCTTACATTCCAATCGAACATCGTAAGCAAAAAAAGAGTAGTTATTGAAAATAAAGACAATAAGCGCTGTTTGGAAAGCTGCCTACGTTCTCTTACTGTTTTTACTATTTCAACAATTGTAAGCATAAAAAGAGCCAGCAGCATAAACAGCCACGAGAATTGTACCAGATACAACGCAAACCACATTAGTACAATAAGGAGCAGGGTTGTTTTCTTCAAGGGAGTATTTTTAAACAGATTGAAGTTAATGAAAAATCACATCTTTTTTAATCCTCCTTATAGGTATCATACTCATCAAACCGCACCTTCCCGAAATCTTTAGTGGTCTTTATTGTAGTGGTTACCTTATTGGGGTCTGTTGTTGCATGAAAACTTTCAGAGCCCTCCTTGTATAAATACCAGTAAGCATCAGCCGGAGCATAGCGGAAGGTGGTTACCCGCCCCCAGCGCCAGGCGCTGCCACCGTAATGCTCTATAGAAAAATACCCGTTCTTTATTACCACCTTCATAAACGGATCACCCATGGCGCCACCGCAGTCGATACATAAAACCACATTATCGTTGCGGGCAGCTATCTGCCAGGTATTGTCTGCCTTGCCGGTAAGAATTAACAGCGGACGTTTTTCAGGATGCTCCGACACATCGGATGTAGTGTCTTCCCCATTCTTTTTTAATACCAGTATCATATCCGGCCAGGAATCAAGGTTCAGATCGCCCGTGGCTGTATCTATAGCGGTATAGCCCCCCGGCACAAACTGCGCTATAGCGGGTGGCAAGTCGTCTATATCCTCATTAAAAGCCTCGTGTTTAAAATGTGCAAGTGGCGCATCATCCGAAGATGTATCCGCTTGTTCAGCATTGGCAGGTGCTGTAACAGCAGGGGTATTACTTTTAGCTTTAGCAGCATTTATATGGCTGTTTTGCTGGCAGGAAGTTGCCGCAAAAAGGGCAACTGCTATTATCAGTACGCTGTAGCGGGGGTATAAAATGGCACTTAACATGAAAGCCGGACTGTTTTAGAGTTATACTATCGGGTTAATCCGATAACAAATATAAAACTATCGTCTGAAGCCGCACACTGCTTCACCAGCGGACATAAAGTGTACGGTTCCGCACACTTTAGCTACAGCCCCACCACAGAACAAATATTGATTATCAAAACATTACAACTGGCATAGCGGATTGGCACTCCATTGGACTTATCTATTACGTAAACGCAAAAACAAAAAAACATTATAAACTTACTATTATGAAAAAGTTCATCATCGCCGCCATCACCGTTATCACTTTAGCTACTTCTGCTTTTGCAGCTGATACCAACGACAAAACCATTAACCTGTTTAAAGCAGCTTATCCTGGCGCAGAGAAAGTACATTATAAAGCAGTAGGAGAACTGGTTAGTGTAAGCTTTGTGCTGGACGGCACTAATATGCAGGCCTTCTATAACACAGAGGGTGAGCAGATAGCTGTTAGCCGCGTAACAGATTATAAGCGCCTGCCTTTACGCGCAACAACTACACTCGAAAACAAATTCAAAGGTTATACCGCCACAGAAGTAATTGAAATGGACCACAGCACAGAAGGCACTTCTTATTACGTATCGCTGGTAAACGATAGCCAGAAAGTAATTGCACAGGTGAGTGTGAGTGGAGAAGTGAGCGTGTTTAAAAAAGCAGCTAAGTAACAGGAATCAATTATTTATAATCCGGGCCTTCCTTTCAGGAAGGCTTTTTTATTTGCGTCCAGCGTTCTGATGACCTCTATGACAATTGAGCGTTGTTATTAACAAAGCTCAATCCACGATACCCTCGTCCTTCATTTTCTGAATCAAGGCTTCGCAGGTAACTTGATTGCCTCCGTAAAAATGTAAAAAACTCAACCCTGAGTCGCTCAACCATTTGCTTTTTTGAATGAAAATACCATTCATGGACACCCATTCATTATATGCATCACTGGCTCTCGAATACCGGAAATACTGGCTCGTTTGTGTTGCAAACGCCTTCTCATTAATAAGATTATAGTAGTAAGGATGCTCATATTGCTGATCTCTGCGCAGTAAATCATGCAATGCATAACCCTCTATCAATTTTTCGAAAGAAGAATACAGACAATTCACCGCATCACGCAATTCATCATATATACAGACTTCGCCATCTTCTGCCAGCACAAAACTCACAGGAGCAGCTTCATAATCGCCGAAATCAAAATAATGCCGTCCATTTACTTCAAAACAATCTATAGGTGCGTTCTTCAAAATTTCTTTCGCCGAAAACAGCCATGCCTTAAACATCTCCCGGGGCTTTCCATAAACACCTAGCTTAAGGCCGGAATACTTCATTTGGTAATTCACCACCGCCTCAAAAACAGGTATGCCTTGCCCTTCCATGTATTTCACAACCTTGCTGCGATCGTCTACTATGTAATTTTTATCCCTCTTAATGGTGCTTAGATATTTGTAAGCTCTGTTCGACAGCATTTCAATATTTATTTCTCTGATACTGTAATAATACAACACAAGCAATTACTAATAAAGTGTTCGCTGCATTGTTAGCGTACAGAAAGTGTTCGCTTCCGGACAGCGGGCACATAAAAGCCAGACCTAAGCGAAACTGATAATCAACCTGTTACCACTGGCATACCGGGTTGGCATTCCGTTGGACTTATATACTACGTAAACGCAAAAACAAAAAAAATTATAACCTTACTATTATGAAAAAGTTCATCATCGCCGCCATCACCGTTATCACTTTAGCTACTTCTGCTTTTGCAGCTGACACCAACGACAAAGCCATGAACCTGTTTAAAGCAGCTTATCCTGGTGCAGAAAAAGTACGCTACAAAGCAGTAGGCGAACTGGTTAGCGTAAGCTTTGTGCTGGATGGCACTAATATGCAGGCCTTCTATAACGCAGAGGGTGAGCAGATAGCTGTTAGCCGCGTAACAGATTATAAGCGCCTGCCTTTACGCGCAACAACTACAATCGAAAACAAATTCAAAGGTTATACCGCCACAGAAGTAATTGAAATGGACCACAGCACAGAAGGCACTTCTTATTATGTATCGCTGGTAAACGATAGCCAGAAAGTAATTGCACAGGTGAGTGTGAGCGGAGAAGTGAGTGTGTTTAAGAAGTCAGTGAAATAATGTTTAGAAGTATATCACAACAGAAACGCCTTCCACAAGGGAAGGCGTTTCTGTTGTGAAGAAGCTCCTTATATAAAAAGGCGCTGTATCAATTCCGGCTCCACGAGGCGTTTACACAATTTCAAAATCCTGAAAGTTATCAGCCATATCAGACAACTCTATCCAAAAAACACCTCCGCCTTCTTCAATGGCCTGCGCTTCCCAATGTTCGTTATAAGTACGTCCATATTCTCCCCATGGGTTTCTCAGTTGCACCCAATGTATATTACCCGCTTCATCCGATTGAGGGTCGCGGGTCTTATTCATCCTCAGGTCCAGAACAGAATATGCATGTCCGCCCACCAACCCTTTATATTTGGGCTCTCCGCTATGGCCGCTTCCCTCCGATGAATCGTCTGACAGTTCTTTTTCAGTAGCGGTAGATACCAGCTTACCGGTACGCAGCGCCTCTTCTAACTTAACAAGTACCGCCATCTGTCCCTGAGAGTATATACCGGTACCTACAGCGCCTCTGTACAAGCCCGACTCCGTTACCCAGCCGGTTATTCTTTGCTTTATCTCTTCATTCAATTCTTTGTCTTCAAAAAACTTGGCAAAATCCTCCACCTTTTTGCATTCCTCCAGCTTTGCTCTGTTATCCCCCTCTTCCACAAATCCCGCCCATTCTTTAATAAGCGCAAACGTTTCGCCAAATATCGGCGTAAGTATACCTAAAGCAGATGCACATTTCTCCTGCTGCTCCTCCTCTTCAGGAAAACCGGAAAGCTCCTGTATCACATCCCACATATCACCTATATCAAACGCCCATGGCGTACCATTATCCATATCGGGCACATCCTGCAGGCTGGCACCACTGGCCTTGTGCGACGCCACCTCTTTGCCGGTGAGCACTCCCATAGTATACCCTATCATATCTCCCTCAATATCTTTAATAGAAAAAAACTGTCGTTTACCACTCAGATTACCGGCAAAATTGCCGGCAGCATACGCCTTCTGTATCATTTTTACCCACAGCGCACTGTTATTATACAAGTCGTTTCCTTCGCTATCTTTAGCCGTGGAGCGCGGCACGCGGAGATACTGTGGCGACCTTTCGGGCAACCTGAACAAACGCACAACTACCTCTGGCCCATTATCAAACAACATCCCTTTGATAAAGACGGGATCTTTGGCAGCAAGCCCTGCCAATGCAGCCTGCAGATAGCAATCGCCCAGATTGGTTTGCAGCACATCTTCTTTTACAGGTGATCCACGGGGATACAGTGGCGCTTCGCTGACTTTATATTGATCATCCAACACATCGCCTTTAAGCATCCGCGCCTTTGCGTCAACCCCTTTTAAGCGGATAAAGTAATGCGTGTCATCTTCTGACAAAATGGTGTACCTGACTGTTTTGGTACCTTTTATTAAAGACGACGCATCTATCCATTCGTCTTTTAACACCTCCCACCTGGTGCCTTCCTTTATAACACCATCCGTTCTGGCAAGTATATTTTTCTCTGTGGTTTTATCCCGCACAACATCTGTCTTCTCCTGCTTTATGGCTTTAGATAGTGTGTTCAGATGCTTTTGGTGTTCATGCGCAGGGTCCGTTTCAGGATACGCGCCCTCCGTAATATCCCGCATACACCCGTTCACTTTTGTCTGCAGATTTTCCAGCTGATGCAACCGGTCCATCACCTCCCTGGCCTCACAGGTACTATTATAAAAAACTGCGGCTTCTCTGATAGCAGCATATTTTATCAGATAAGCTTCTGCGCTTCCTGTTTCTATTATTTCAGTATCGGATTGGAACACACCAACATCAGCCAGCACACGTTGCACCGGCGCAACTGCGGTTGTGGACGCTTCTGCAACCTGCTGCACAATGCGGTTACGGGCAGTATGAGCTAATAGCTGAAGCGGATTGTATCCTGGTTGTGAAACCAGAACCCCGGTAAAAAACTGAAAAGGATTACCCACATGCCGGCTTTGCAGCAATTGCACGGGATGCCGGGATGTTTTGGCTCCGTTTTGCGCATCGGCAGTCTGGCGGTTATTTTTTGCAGCATTGGCAGATTTCATACAGGTTTGTTTAAGCACTTTAATTTACAACAAATGCCTCACTGATACACCAGCGTACAGAAAGTGTTCGCTTACGAACAGTCGGGCAAATACCGCCAACCCCTTGAAATACTGACAATCAACCTGTTACCACTGGCACAGCGGGTTGGCATTCTGTTGGACTTATATATTACGTAAACGCAAAAACAAAAAACATTATAAAATTACTATTTATGAAAAAGTTTATCATCGCCGCCATCACCGTTATTACTTTAGCTACTACCGCATTTGCTGCTGATACCAACGATAAAACCATGAACCTGTTTAAAGCAGCTTATCCTGGTGCTGAGAAAGTACACTACAAAGCAGTGGGTGAGCTGTTTAGCGTAAGCTTTGTACTGGATGGCACCAATATGCAGGCTTTTTATAACGCAGCGGGTGAGCAGATAGCTGTTAGCCGCTCTATAGCATATAAAAACCTGCCTGCACGCGCTATTGTTGCGCTGGAAAACAAGTTTAAAGGATACGCTGCTACAGAAGTAATTGAAATGGACCACAGCACAGAGGGCAGTTCTTATTACGTATCGCTGGTGAACGACAGCCAGAAAGTAATTGCGCAGGTAAGTGTGAGCGGAGAAGTGAGTGTGTTTAAAAAGTCAGCTAAGTAAGACCAGTTAGTTCTTCGTATAAACCAAAGCCTTCCGTTAGTGGAAGGCTTTTTTATTTTGCGCTGCTGCGCTATTTACGGTCGCTTGTAATACAACTGCACCAATCCCTTCTCAAAATGCTTTACCGAAACAAACTGTAGCACCTGCTCAGGGCGGCCATCTTTAAAAAGCTTTATGCCATCGCCCACCAGTATGGGTATAAGAGAGATGACCATCTCATCAATCATATTTTCCTGTAGCAACGTATGAATCACTTCCGCTCCGCCATCGCAGAAGATGTTTTTGCCGGGTTCGTTTTTAAGGCGGGTAACCAATTCTTTTATATCACCTGTATAGAATTTAGTGTTACCGGCATCGGGCCTGGCAGTTCTGGTAATAACGTAAGTGTTTTTATCGGCGTGAGAAAATTCAGGTACATGGGCCATAACCCAGTCGTAGGTTCTTCTGCCCACTATTACCGTATCGATGGTTTTGATGAACTCCGCATAGCCATAATCTTCACCAGGCTGTTCTACTATGGATAAAAAGCCAAGGTCGTCGTTAGGTTTGGCAATATAGCCATCTACACTTGTGGCGATGTATACTACTAATTTTCTGCTCATACATTTTAGTTAACTGGTTATTGCAAACGCGTAAATAGAGCCGCCAATTTAACTACAGATTGATTACCGCAGCAATACTTTTACCTACAGCCTTATGCTACTATATGCTGCTGATATTTTTTTTTTGACGGCTGTAATATTACAGAACGTGCTGCTACTAATAAAGTGTACGCTGCATTAATAGCGTACAGAAAGTGTTCGCTTCCGGACAGCGGACACATAAGAGCCAGACCTAAGCGAAACTGATAATCAACCTGTTACCACTGGCATACCGGGTTGGCATTCCGTTGGACTTATATACTACGTAAACGCAAAAACAAAAACATTATAAAATTACTATTATGAAAAAGTTCATCATCGCCGCTATCACCGTTATTACTTTAGCTACTTCTGCTATTGCAGCAGATACCAACGACAAAGCCATGAATCTTTTTAAAGCCGCTTATCCCGGTGCAGAGAAAGTACATTACAAAGCTGTGGGCGAACTGGTAAGTATCACCTTTCAACTGGAAGGCACCAGCATGCAGGCTTTTTACAATGCAGAAGGTGAGCAGGTAGCTGTTAGCCGTGTGATAGATTATAAAAAGCTGCCTTTACGTGCAGTAACTACGCTGGAAAATAAATTCAACGGTTATACCGCTACTGAAGTAATTGAAATGGACCATAGCACAGAAGGCACTTCTTATTATGTATCGCTGGTAAATGATAGCCAGAAGGTAATTGCGCAGGTAAGCATGAATGGAGAAGTGAGTGTATTTAAGAAGTCAGCAAAATAGTTGTAAACAAACTACCTTAATAGCAAAAGCCTTCCGCAGTGGAAGGCTTTTGTATTTTATGGCTACCCGTTAGTTGCGGGAGTACTATTGAGAGATTGCTTTTATTGCTGCCCCAGTATCACTGGTGTTTTACCATCTGTAATAATCACTTTATTGGTGGTGTTGCGGATGGCCTCAATCCATTGCTGCTGCAGAATTCTGCTATCCAAACCGGCTGCACGTACGCGGTTGGCTTCTGCTTCCAGCTTTGCTTTCTCCAGGGCAATCTGCGCAACCAGCAATTCGTTTTTGGCGCGTTCTGCCTCCTGCTTCATGTTGTTACGACGCTCAATAGCTTCGGCCATAGAGGCAGGTGGTTTTAAGCCGCTGGTTAACGATAACAGGGTAAAGCCTTTCTTTTCAAACTCCAGCTTTAAACGGTTTTCTACCGCTGTTTCAAAGCTGGCCAGGTTGTTCATAAGGCTATCCGTAGCAAAGTTGCGGGCTTCTTCGCGGTAAGCATTTGTTACCAGGTTGTTTAACACCGCACCTTCAATGTTATCCATTATCTGGTCTTCATTTTTAATACCTACGTGTTTAAAGTTGAAGATGATATCAACACCTTTACCACGTACAGCCTGATATGTAAGCGAAGGGTCTACAGTAAACACACCGGCATCCTTTGCAGTAATCAGCACTTCCGACGGATCAGCCTTTTGTTCAAACATAGGTACCTGATACAACTCTGTACCGGGGCCTAATATACCTTGCGAACCGGTAACGGCAGTAAAGTCTTCTTTACCGTTACGACCATAGTTTTTCATTAATACACCTTCGTAGTTAGGTTTTACCGGGTTACAGCTGTACAGCGTAGCCAGCAGGCCAACCGCCAAAAGGGTTTTTGTTGTGTGCATTTTATTGTCAGTTTTAAGTTTACGGTAAGGAAATATAATCAATAATACCAGATGCGCTACAATGCTGATAAGGCATAAAGCGGGTATGCTGGTTCTGAACAGCCATAAATGGACGTACAGCAGCGCAATGTTAACGATAGCAAATGCGAGCATCATAAGTAATGATCTTTTCATTGTTACATGGTTTTATAGTTGGAATAAATGGTAAGACTTAACAGTGATACGCACAGGCATACTGATTACAGCAACTACCCGATACGTATAGGTATACAGGATAGCTACCCTAGCGTTTAAACTGTATAAGCGGCTGAATAAAGCAGTGTTGACTGCAGATGGCTGGCCTTCAGTTGGCCCAAAACGCTGAACGCGTAATAAAAAGATTCATTTGACGTGGAGACTGGCTCCTGTTTGATTTGAGGATGTAAAGATACGCAAAGGCGGATAAGTGGTAATGGTAGTAACGATGAGTGGTTGTTTTGACAGGTGAATGGCAGCGGCATGTGGAAGAGTGGAAAAAACAGCCTCAACAAATAAAATACGCTTTACTGCACTGCTACCGTACAGAAAGTGTTCACTTCCGAACACTTTACGTATGGCACGCCGCACACGTATACATTAATAATCAATGCGTTACAAGTACAATATTGGTTTGGCACTTCGTTGGACTTATCTATTACGTAAACGCAAAAAATAAAAACATTATAAAGTTACTGTTATGAAAAAGTTCATCATCGCCGCCATTACCGTTATTACTTTAGTTACTTCTGCCTATGCAGCGGACGTTAACGATAAAACACTGAACCTGTTTAAAGCCGCTTACCCCGGTGCAGAAAAAGTACATTACAAAACTGTGGGTGAACTGGTAAGCATCACTTTTGTACTGAACAATACCAGCATGCAGGCCTTTTATAATGAAGAAGGCGAGCAGGTAGCTGTTAGCCGTGTGATAGCATACAAGCTACTGCCTTTAAAAGCTATAAAAGTACTGGGAAACAAATTTTGTGGCTATACTGCTACTGAGGTAATTGAAATGGAGTACAAAAACGAAGACAACGCTTATTATGTTTCTTTTGTAAACGATAGCCAGAAAGTGATTGTTAAAGTAAGTGCTGGTGGAGAAGTGAGTACTTTTAAAAAATCAGCTAAGTAAGCCGTGATTTGATGCATATTGTAAAGGCCTTCCGGTTGCGGAAGGCTTTTCTTTTTTATTTAAATGCCGTTCTGATATAGCCCTTTAAATAGTAAGTATTCCTTTTGGTAGTACGCCCCGGTACTGTTATTTTCTCAACAAACTCCGCATCTACATAACCCATAATAATATCGCCGGGTGTGGCATTGCTGGTATTTAAGGTAAGCGCCTGTTTGGTTACCTGATACGAAACTTTTTGAGCGGGGTTATATAACGGGTAAATAATCTTCGGTTGAAAATAAAAACTATCTCCACGAACGTAAAAAAAGAACTGGCTTCCATAGGCTGGCAACCCATCTTCCAGCTTCAGCACCAAATCCTCTTTCTCTCTGCTTGCATAGCAGTAGCTGATAGAATAGCCACCCTGTACGTTGGTATAACACCGGGCTGTATAGAAAAGATGTGCGGTATCTTCCGGCTTAAGTGTATCCCCGCAACAGCGTGTGAGTTTTCCGGTTTTTTCATCCTTGAAAACCTCATCACCATAATCCCATTGGCTGGCGAAAGAAAAAGTATCTTTCATTTGTTTATCTACCGTAACCTTTGTGTAATTCTGCTGGCCGTAGGAATGTAGCACAAAAGAGATTGTAAATACAGATAACCATAAGAGTGTTTTTTTCATGGAATATCAGTTGTAAGAAAACAGATTGATCATCGGACAAAGTGAGTTATTCAAAAATTACAAAGCCTGAATGCTACGACTCAATTTAACCTTGCCATCATCATACTTATTGGTAACCAGCTCACCATTGAAGGTGTGCGTGCAACAGGCACAATACGGATAAATATCGTGTATTGTTAATTCAGGATTCACCTTTTGCAGAATATTGTTTTCATCCACATATAATCCGGACCAATAAGCCGATTCGCTCATACAAACCAACTCTCTTTTTTCTGCTTCGTGTATGGCTACCATCCAGAAGATAGGCGCCTTCTTATCTAACCGGCTCACAGCTTCAGAATGTACCTCATCCCAATCTTTGCCTACTTTGGATAACAGGAAGCGGAAAAGTGGTGTATAATCTCTGCCTCTTTCCACCTTCCCTTTCATACCAAGCCTGGACACCTCATTCAATGTATCCTGCCGCGTTTGTTTGGTATGGCGGGAATTGCAATAGTCATCGCCTCTGTTACCCTTAAACCCATAGGCGGTTTTATTCTCTTTTCTATATAAAGGGGCCTTCCCCCTGCCGGTATCGTATGCCATCATTCAATATACTCAATTTATGCTTTCCCTGCCGGCGCGTTTTTATACACAGCAGGAAGGGGGAGTTTTTAACAGTCCGAACATGATGTTTTTTAGAAGCCTGGGTGCATCGCTTTCAACCCTTCTTCAACCTGCATCTGCAAAGCAGGATACTCGTCCTTTACCCATCGATAACTGTCCAGTATTTCCACTTCGCAGGCGTTTTCTATTGTACGTATAAACATTTTTGGAATCCAGCAATACAATTTTGTTCTGGTCAGATAAAACCATGTGTCAATTGGAGGAATATCTGACTCATCAATAAAGCCATCAGTTTCAGCTGCAGGCGCGCCATCATGCGTCGTCACATCTATATAAAACTCCAATATCTGCCCCAGCAGATTTATATCACGATAAACAAAACTGCTATCCTCCCTTGGCTTCAATGCCTTATCCAGCACTTTAAGATAATCAAAAGAAAGGCCGGGGGTTGATGCGTAACTGCTAAGCGCTTCATCATACCGATAAAACGGAACACCTTCGTAATCCGGGTTTACAGAACGAAGAACACGCGAATAATTAATTTTTTCTTCCGTATCAAGCCCCTTTATTATTTTTTCCGTCCAGTTAATTGTTCTGATAAGATTCGAATAAAACTCATTCGTAAAAACATTGTCAGATTTGTAATAACGGGAATAATCGGGAAAGGGCATATACGATTTTAATTCAGTTTCCTTCTTCTGGTTTCTATAGAACTCAATAATAGTACGGATAGCCTGGATATTCATTATTGATAACTTAATTGTCAGCCGTTGTAAAATCAATCAGATATGACTTCATGCGTACACCGTTCTGCTTTCTGAAATTATTGGACAACACAAACTGATACCGCTGACCGGGTTTCAGTTCAGCCTCAAAAGTCCATGACTTTCCATCTGCTGACCATGTACGGTTTCTGGTGATTTTGGGGCAATAGCTTTCGCCAAGAGGACCAAAATCAATACCGGTATTATAGCCATTGAGTGGCTCCGAAAAAGTAACTGTGATTGAAGTGAGGCCAGGCTTTACCGACTTATCACCATTTTTAAAGGGCGTTATGGCAGTAACCGTTGGGCGGCTGTTTTCATAATCCCGATACAAAACTTCCAGCTTCTTTGGCAACAAGCCTGCTGCATCTACTATTCTCTCCACTTCCGCCTCATTGGTGTAATCCAGTTCTATCAGCTCGCGAATGGCTTTTTTACCATCGCCAGAAGATTGATAATAGCGTTCGCATATTTCATAGCCGATATAGTATCCCAGATCGCGCACTTTTAGTTCATTTCTGTTCTCGCCCCATAGCCAGTTGTAATCATTATTCATGGTGAACAAATCCTGCACATACAGATTTACCACCCGCTGCTGATTTGCCTTTCCATATTCAATGGCGGGGCTTGCAGACTTTTTTCCTGTAGCAAAGCAGGACACAAACTCGGCCACTCCTTCATACAAACAACTGGAAAGTAAATTTTCCACCAGCGGCTTTTGCTGAGTATGCACATATTCATGCGTGCACAATAAGGCCAGATTGGCTTTGGGGTTATACTCTTTATAAAAGGCCTTACGCCATTCTGGCAATTCATCTAACACTGTTGTACTATCAGCCAGAGACATCTCGCTACCAATTAAAACCTTGTTCTTCTGAATAGTGCCGTTTGTTCTGAAAGCACCCACGGAGAAATAAATTGTTGAAGGCTTTAATTCAGGATAAGCCTGCCTGAGCTTATTGATATCTGCCTCAATTGCCGGATAAAGCGCCCTGACGTTAAGTGTAGCAGGCTTTATAGATTTCCAGAATGCGGGCCAGGCAGTGATAGCAGCAACAAACTCCTGCGCTGTATAATTCCTTACTTCTATTAAACTTTTTAATCCCTCAGAAGCCTTATTAAGATATAGCTCCCTTAACAGGTTATGCCGCTGCGCACTATCTGAAGTGGCATTTATTTTACTGTAAGCATTCCAGAAATTGTTGATATCGGCTGCAACAAACACCTGTTTCTGCCCAAAGGCAACAAGTGAAAAAGGCAGGCACATAAGCAGTAAGCAGGTTTTTAGTTTCCCAACTTGCATATTATCGATAGGTTGTTTGCGTTGAATTACCTGAAAATACGCTATCTCAAACATCCGGAAAAATGAGATACACAAATAAAAGGCGAACCCCCGGAATGGATTCGCCAAAGCACCTCTATTTATCAGCACCGGCAATGCGACGGAACGTTTCCCCGCTTCCAAATCCCTCTTGTTTTACAAACTGCTTAAACTGCCGTCTGGTGAGGCTGAAGTTGGTAGAGATGGTATCTGCAGTTGTTTCTGTAATTTCTTTCAGCTTTTGAACCTCATCCTGATTAGTGATACCCGCCACGGTTAACTCACCTTTATGCAGCCATACTTTCCGTACTGTCCAGGCCGTATCGCTGTAACGGCTATTCAGAAAATAATGGCCTTTAAACTTCTTCAACACATTATTTTCCTGAATGTGAAACAGAGTGTCGGCCCAGTTAACATGCTCCACAATGGAGTCACCTTTTAACAGCACTACCTCTTTTGTGCCATCTGCCAGGTTAAGAAGCGTATCTCCCTCCAGCCGGAAATCTTTACCAATACTATCCTTGTGTTGTTTAAAATCGTAGTCGTAGTTTCTTATCATCAGTTTATCTGTAATGGCTAATACAGATGCCTGGTCGGCCGCCATGTACTTACCCTGTAAACGTTCCGGGAAGGAAGTCAATTCACTTCCGCCTTCCGGCTGGGGTTTGGTAAAGGTTGCGGCAGGGTCGCAACCGAAAAGAAAAAGGGCTGTAAACAGCACAGTTGTGGTTAGAGCTTTTTTCATAAATATATTTATGATTAATCCTCTTTGCACCTTACAGGTAACCTTAGCAGTTTGTTAAAATGGCTCCCTGGATTTGCTGTAAACACCGGGATTCAAAACACTCTCCAAATCCCCTTTATCCAGCAAATCCCGGACAGCACTTTCAACACAATCTCTCGTAAGCTCTTTTACAAACAAATCCGGTGGAACAATGTATAACCCATTCAGATTTCTTCCGGAAGAAGCATCCTCCTGAATGGCTGTTTCGAGAAACCTATATGTCCAAACATTTAATCCGTAGCGCCGGCCGTCTTCCAACCTTATTTGAATATTACAGAACTCGTTTTCAACATTCCAGCTACCCGGCGCCACCTCTTCAAACTCAAGCCACAGAGAGAACGCCTGCTTCGCCCTTGTGCCGCTCCATAGCTTATTATAAAGCCTTTGCAGTTCTTTACACAGCAGCCACCCTTCACTTTCATTCATGGCAACAATCAAAAACGACCGGGCTTCTTCCAGAGAATGCACATCTCCTTTAACAGTTACATTATGGCAGGACTTTATACCTGGCGGCAGTTTATACTCAATCAAATACCTGTTATATCCTATACCGTTCACTAAAATAAGCCAGTCACTCTCTTCTGCGTCATCCACCTGAATACACAACACGTTGTGAGAAGTAACTCCATACATCATTGTACTTACGAACGTTTTATTTATCATGGCAATAAAAGCAAGCATATCAGCGCCTATACTTTTAGTAGCAGCAGTTGTACTTTCACTTTCAAGTTGCTTATAAAACCCTTCCAGCGTTTCATTACTCTGTTGAGAACTTCTAACTATCGGCATACAAGCGCCCCCTCTATTTAATGATTAACCTGAAAAAAAAATTCCTCCTGGCACACAACTGATGCAACCGGCACAGCACCCTCTATCAGCAATAGGGTCAGGTTTAGCCGGGGATTGCCCGTCTCTGCCGTTATTGCCCCCTGCGGGGAAAAATCAGCAGAAGTAATTGAATATACACAAATCTCAGAATTGGCCTTTACAAGTCATCACCTTTTGTATTTTTACCAAAATCAGTCAGAAAAATCAAGTTCCCCAATGATCGGTGAAGCGAAAAACACGTTGTCAGCTCCGGAAACAGCAGTGCTGTTTAAGAATATACACAAGCACATATTCGGGCCAGACAATGTTCCTGCAGCAGTAATAAGCCATTATTTAAGGAACGAGGATAAAAAACTTAAAAAGGCTGCTGTTGAATATGCCAGGGAACTGATTGCCGCCTATGGACAGCCTGACCACCAAATACGCATAACGGAAGAAGTATTAAAGCAAATAGTTCGCTTTGAACCACAGATACCTTTTGAGAAGCCTGGCAGGTTTCGCTTTCAGTTTATAGACCTGTTTGCAGGCATTGGCGGCTTTAGAATGGCCATGCAGAACCTGAAAGGAGAATGTGTGTTTTCCTCTGAATGGGATAAGATGGCGCAACAAACTTATTATGCCAACTATGGTGAGATACCGTTTGGCGATATTACCAAAGATGAAACCAAACAATGGATTCCGGACGGGTTTGATGTATTGTGTGGCGGCTTCCCCTGTCAGCCGTTTTCCATTGCAGGCGTATCCAAGAAAAACAGTCTGGGCCGCAAGCATGGTTTTGAAGATGAGCGGCAGGGCAACCTGTTTTTTCATGTAGCAGAGATTATTGAAAATAAGCGGCCAAAAGCGTTTTTTCTGGAGAATGTAAAAAACCTGGTATCGCACGATAAAGGCAACACCTTTAAGGTAATTAAAGAAACACTGCTGGACCTGGGTTATTCCTTTCACTCCAAAGTACTCAACGGCAAACACTTTGTACCGCAGCACCGGGAAAGAACTTTTATGGTGGGCTTTGACACGAAAGTGTTTAAGAACAAGGAAAAATTTCAATTTCCTGAACTGCCCGATCCGGACCGGAAAATAAAGGACATTCTGGAAACAGAGATAGACCCCAAATACACTCTTACCGATCAGCTGTGGAAATACCTGAGAGAATATGCACAAAAGCATAAGGAGAAGGGCAATGGATTTGGGTTTGGCCTGGTAGATATGAACGGCATCAGCCGTACCATGAGTGCCCGCTATTATAAAGACGGATCGGAAATACTGATTCCACAGGAAGGAATGAACCCCAGAAGGCTTACCATACGGGAATCGGCCAGGCTACTGGGCTACCCCGATAACTTTATATGTGATAAGGTATCTATGAATCAGGCGTATAAGCAATTTGGCAATTCTGTGGTGATGCCACTGATTGGTGCTATTGGTGCGGAGGTGGTAAAAACACTGAAAACGGCTAAATAACGCCCCGCTTTCATCCCGACTTCGCCGGATATTTTTCCAATAAGCCATTTGAATGGTTATATTTATAAAAATCACTTCGTATGGAAAACACCCTGTGCGAAGCTATCTACAAGATAGATTTCAACAACAGCGAGTCGCTATACAGCATTTTTGAGTATGATAAACATACACGGGTAGAGGGGCTATGCTCCGAAGCCGCCTTTAAAGAAGACATTCTCCAGAATGAGCCAGACAAAATAGCCACTGGTTACTGGGCAAAAGAGCTCGCTGGCCACTATCACATCTACCGCCTCGTTGCCGGCCCACAATCCGACCTTACATCCCTGGATTTTATTGTGCTTGACCGGCTGAGTGAAAACGACCAGCACACACCTGTATCTGTAATCTATTTTGAAGAGTCACAAAAGTCATTCTATGAGGTCAGCTTTAGAAAAGGGATGCGCCCCCCATTCGCCGGAAAGCTGCGAAAACGTATAATACCCGAACGGAAGGCATCGGAGAAACAACAGCTAGAGGCGGATCTGACAGAAAGACGACGTAAAGCTTGTAGGTTTCTGGAACAACGGGGGCTTTTAAAAGAAGCAGCTGTTAGCCGGGTGTTTGCTTATTGCTGTAGCGGAAAAGGAGTTACACTGGATATAGACGCTTTTATACAAACACCTTCAGGCGATATTGGTATATTAGAAATAAAGCACAAATTTCCCAGTCGGGAAAAAGGTTATGGCCTTAACGCGGCAGGATTGAAATTTTTCAGCTACATCTCCCGGTATTCTATTCCCACCGTACAGGTGATATTAGTTAAACCAGATTACGGAGGCGATACCATCAAACTATCCGCCGCAGACCTGTTAACCTATCCTGAAAAATTTAAACCATCGGAATGGGTTTATATTTCATTAAGCGCACACCTATCGAAAGCAGCTGATAAAAAAGCGCCCGCAAGCACCTCTTTAACACGGCATTCTGAAATGAGTTTTTCTTCCATAGACGCGAGTCTCTTCAGCCTGTTGAAAGCTTATAAAGAGAAAAAGGCAGACGCATGGGATACCCTGAAAACTGCTTTCTCAGATTAGCAGTGTTTTACCCAGGAACCCATTTCGTCACATTTTCCGGCGGTTTTAAACCATTTTAAATTAAGGCATGCTACTGCTTTGTACCATTGTGTTACCAAACAACACCTTATAGAACAATGGACAAACACATTAACAGTAAACAGGCTGCAAACCTCGAATTCTGGATTGCCATCGGCAGCATTGTCGTTTCTTTTATTGCCACCTGCATAGATGATTTTCCGCTGAGATCTGTACTATTTTCACACCTGCTAACGTTGGTGCTGTATCTGGTGCTTTACTTTCACCTGGCCCCTACTGTGGAAAAAAACGGCAAAACCTCTGCCGGGCCTGCTTTTCTTATACTAGCCCTTATTACTATTGCCACACTTACAGGCGCTGTACCCACCTACATGGCAACATTGCTTTCCGTTAAGCTGCTGCTTATTTACTTTAACCGCAACAAAAAGGTACCCGAAAACCTGTTGATGTACGATGCCATATTACTATTTGCCATATGGATGCTCGCCATTTCGTGCTGCTGGATGCTGGCGGCCAACCATGCTATACGCACCTATGTATTTGCGGTACCGCTTCCCATGATACTTGTTTACCTGTACGCAGTACACGGGCTATTGCCCGGCATATGGAATAAAAAATACCGACTGCTGCGCTATGCCGGTGTAATGGTAGTAGTGGTGCCGTTATCTATTCCCGTGATGCTGCTAATGCTTCACCTTTTTGAGCAGCACCACTTTTATTCTGGCATTCAATTGCCTTACACCTACCAGATAAATGAAGCCACCATTTCTATAGGCATGGTAGGCAATACTATTAGTCAGCTGGTGATAGTAATACCCTGCGCCTGGAGTGTTTATAAAAAAAGGAACGAGCATACACAGGCAGAGATATACACACTGAAAACAGAGCTGGGCAAATCTGACGCGCATCTGCATTTTCTGAAATCGCAGATTAACCCACACTTTCTGTTCAACGCACTGAATACGCTGTATGGCACTGCTTTACAGGAGAATGCAGAACGCACCGGAGAAGGGATACAGAAGCTGGGCGACATGATGCGCCTGATGCTACAGGAGAACATTCAGGATATTATTCCGCTTACCAACGACCTGGAATATCTGAAGAACTACATTATGCTGCAGGAACTACGCACAGCCACTTCGCCGGATATTAGTATTGAAACGCGCATAGAAGAAGTAAGTCAGGATTTACAGATAACACCCATGCTGCTGATTCCTTTTGTGGAGAATGCTTTTAAGCATGGTATTAGTCTGCGGCATCCTTCGCACATTAAGATAACCGCGCAAACGAAAGGAGAAACGCTGTATTTTGATGTACACAACAGCATACACCTGAAACCCGATAACGATCCGGAAAAAGGACAAAGCGGTATTGGGCTGGAGAATGTAAAGCAACGTTTGCAGCTACTGTATCCGGGTAAGCACGAATTGATGATAAGAGAAAACGGCAAGGAGTTTTTTGTACACCTGACCCTTCAATTAACCACAAACGCCTGATTGAAATGATGACTGCCATAGCCATTGACGACGAGCCGATAGCACTTGACATTGTTAAAAACCTGGCAACCAAAGTACCCTTTATTGAGCTGAGCGCCGTTTTTACCAATGCGTTTGAAGCGCTGAATTATATACAACAACACAAGGTAGACTTGTTGTTTCTGGATATTAAAATGCCAGACATTAACGGAATAGACTTTTTACATAGCCTGCCAAACCCACCTATGGTAATATTTACCACCGCCTATTCGGAACACGCCGTAAAAAGCTTTGAACTGGATGCCATTGATTACCTGCTGAAACCTTTCTCACTTGCACGATTTTTAAAAGCGTGCAATAAAGCGCATGAACTGTTTCATTTAAGAAACCGGTCGGAAACAGAAACAGAATCTGCCTACATTTTTGTGAAAGATGGCTACGAGCAGGTGAAGGTGCAGCTGGCTGATATTCTTTTTATAGAAGCGGCAGGCAACTACACCCGCATACACCTTACCAATGACACTTTACTGAGTACCCGTGTTTCTATCAGTGACATGCAGGCCATGCTGCCCGCCCGGAAGTTTATCCGCATCCATCGCACCTACATTATAGCAACCGATAAAATAAGCCGGTTTGACAAAGTGCAGGTATGTGTAGGTGCGCATGTAGTACCTATTGGCGCTAAGTATGCCGATGTACTGGAGCAATTGGGCAGTAGCCAATAGGGTAAGCACACGTTATTATAGAAGCCTTTTAAAATGGGCGGGGCAAAACACTACGCTGATACACATCCGTACAGAAAGTGTCCGCTTTCGCGCAGGCACTGCTTTGCCCGACAATCAAGACACAGCTGATTACCAACTAATTATCATCAACAATTTGAACTGGCACCGCGTTGGCCCTATATGGTATGTAAACGCAAAAACAACATCATTATAAAAAACTACAATTATGAAAAAGTTCATCATCGCTGCCATCACTATTATTACACTTGCTACTTCTGCTTTAGCAAACGATGTAAACGACAAAACACTGAATGTATTTAAAGCCGCCTACCCTGCCGCAGAAAACATACACTATAAAGCCCTGGGAGAAATGATAAGCATCAGCTTTGTGCTGGACGGCACACGCATGCAGGCTTTTTATAGCGCAGACGGAGAACAGATAGCTGTAAGCCGCATCATCAGCTATAAAAAACTGCCTTTACGCTCCCTTACTGCCATTGAAAACAAGTATACAGACTACACCGCTACAGAGGTTATTGAAATGGACCATAACACAGAAGGTGTTTCTTATTTTGTATCGTTGAAAAAAGAAAATGAGAAAGTGATTGTACAGGTGAGCCTGCAGGGCGAGGTTAGTGTATTTAAGAAGTATGTGAAGTAATAACAGTTAAAATAAAAAACGGCAGACCTTCTCTACAGGGAGGGTCTTTTTGTGTTAGCAGGGGCTATTCTGCGTAATGAGGTAACGAAAACGATTCACCAATAGCCCCGGTATATTCTCCCGCAGCATACCAGGCACAGAGGAAGTATCAGTAAAGCCCGCGTTACCTGCAAAGGAAAAGCCGCTACAATGTAGCGGCTTTTGTGGGCCCACCAGGGCATGATCCTGGGACCCCCTGATTATGAGTCAGGTGCTCTAACCAACTGAGCTATAGGCCCTTACCAACTTCTTTTCAGTTGCTGGTTTCCCCGTAGGGGATTGCAAAAATATAAAACAGATGCTAATAAAGTGCAATTGCGTAAAAAAAATTATTGATGCATAATACGGCGCCGGTGCTGACCACCCCAAACGGCCATCTGATGTATCAGTGGCTGCAGGCTCTGGCCGTATTCGGTAATCTGATACTCCATAGTTTGTGGCCGCGAATCGCACTCTGTACGCTCAACCAGACCGTTTATTTCCAGTTCATACAGCTGTTTCGACAGCATTTTAGGCCCTATGCCTTCCAGCTCGCGCTGCAAATCGCTAAAGCGCTTTTTACCGTAGCCCAGGCAGGCCATAATACTCACTTTCCATTTACCGCTTAGTAGTTGCAACGTATCCTGTATGGCCAGCAGGTAACCGCGGCATTGCCGCAAGTGCGCTTCTTTACATATCATGCGTATATCTTTATAAAAAGAGGAATGTTATTGGTGAAAACAGCCCGCTTCCCATTGGGGAAGCACTTCCCTAACGGGAAGGCCGGCACTTTGTAAAGGTACCTGTTTTACTTTTGAAACCGAAATATATGAACCATGGTTGCAAATAACACATACGAGGTAATCATTATAGGTGGCAGTTTTGCGGGTATGCAGGCGGGTATGACACTAGGGCGCAGTTTACGCAAGGTATTAATTATAGATAGCGGATTGCCCTGCAACCGGCAAACACCCCACTCGCACAACTTTATTACCCATGACGGCAAAAAGCCAGCCCAGCTGGCAGCAGAGGCGCGGGAGCAGGTAATGCAATATCCGGGGGTGGAATGGATGAACGGATTAGCGGTAAGCGCTGCAGCACTGCATGAGGGATTTGCTGTTACCTTACAAAGCGGAGAAACGTTTACCACAGAACGGTTGCTGTTTACCTCAGGAGTAAAGGACAATATACCGCCGATACCTGGCTTTGCAGCATGCTGGGGCATTTCTGTAATACACTGCCCTTATTGCCACGGCTACGAAAACCGGCACCAGCCTACAGGCATACTTACCAACGGAGATACCGCCTGGCATTATGCTGCACTGGTAAATCAGCTGACAAGCCAGCTTACTGTTTACACTAACGGCCCCTGCACCTTACCGGCAGAACACATGCAACTGTTGCAGAAAAGAAATATACCAGTTGTTACAAAAGAGATAAAAGAACTGAAACATCAGAACGGCCAGCTGGCGGCATTGTTTTTTGCAGATGGCAGCACTACGGCTTTAACCACCTTATATACACGCCCACCTTTTGAGCAACACTGCACCATACCACAGCAGTTGCATTGCGCCTTTACAGAAACAGGCCTGCTGCAGACAGACAATTTTTTTCAGACCACCGTACCAGGCGTGTACGCTGCAGGGGATTGCATGTCGCCCATGCGGGCAGTAGCCAACGCAGTAGCAGGCGGCCTGAGTGCGGGTGCTTTTATTAACAAAGACTTAACGGAGAAAGCCTTTCACCGGCAGTAACCAGAAGGAAACTGCCGGCAAAAGGCTTTGCCATGCGGGGGTACTATAGAACAGGTTATTGGAAACGAATAGTTGTTTTTAACGGCGTATTATCGGAAGAGCCGCCAATCATCACCTCAAAATCCCCCGCTTCTGTTATCTTTTTCAGATCGCTGTTATAATAAGCCAGCTTTTCTTTATTAATAGTAAAGCGGATGGTTTGCTGTGCACCCGGCTGTAACATCAGCTTTTTAAAGCCTGTCAGCTCTTTTACCGGCCTTACTATATCAGACACCTTATCGCGGATATACAACTGAGCCACCTCTTCACCCGCATATTTGCCGGTGTTGGTGAGGGTAAAGCTTACTACAACAGAATCGTTACCGGAAAATGCCGGCTTACTTACCTGCAAACCTGAGTAGCTGAAAGTAGTGTAACTTAAGCCGTAACCAAAAGCAAAGGCCGGCCTGTTGGTAACATCGATATAAGCACTGCGGTATACCACATTGTTTTCGTTGGTTACGGGGCGACCTGTGTTCTGCTGTTTATACGTAACAGGTATTTGACCTACGTTACGGGGGAAAGTCATAGGCAGTTTGCCGGAGGGATTGTATTTACCCAGCAGCACATTGGCAATAGCATTACCAGCCTCATTACCCAGCCACCATGCATATACTACCGCATCTGCCTGAGCCACTACGGTATCCATTACCAGCGGGCGGCCTGCCATTACCACAGCTACTAACGGCTTTCCGGTTGCTTTTACCGCAGCCAGCAATTGCTGTTGCAGGCCCGGCATACGAATATCACTGCGCGACTTGGCTTCACCACTCATGTCCCAGGTTTCACCAATAGCCATTACCACTACATCTGCTTTGGCAGCAACACTTAACGCCTCTTCAAAACCGTTTTTATCACCGCCATTTACCACACAGCCATTAGCCGTAAGAACGGTAGCGCCGGCGGCATTATTCTTTAAGCCCTGATACAGAGTTACGATGAGATTGGTATCTACCGGATTAACCGTCCAGCTGCCAGCCATATCGCGTCTGGACTGTGCGAGAGGGCCGATTACTGCAATTGTTTTTGTGCCGGATGACAAAGGCAGCACCTGATTGTTTTTCAGCAATACAATGCTGCGCTCTGCTGCTTTGAGTGCTATTGCCACATGCGAAGCATCGTTCATTACCTGTTGCTCGCGCGCTTCATTACAGAAGCGGAAGGGATCATCAAACAAACCCAGTTCAAATTTCTTATATAATATACGGCGCACAGCATCATCAACCAATGCAATATTTACTTTTCCGTTTTTTACCAATGAAGCCAGACCGGCGAGATAAGCTTTGCTTTCCATATCCATATCACTACCCGCAGTAATAGCCTTGAGCGCCGCAATGGTATCGTTGTTTGCAAAGCCATGGTTCACCATTTCACCGATAGAACCCCAATCGCTCACCACAAAACCGGAGAACTTCCATTGCCCTTTCAGGATATCGCGCTGCAGGTATTTGTTACCGGTGGCAGGGATACCATTGAGGGTATTGAAACTGTTCATGAATGTGGCAGCGCCTGCATCTACAGCGGCTTTAAATGGCGGAAGATAGTCCTGCCACAGTTGATGCAGACTCATATCTACGGCATTGTAATCGCGCCCGGCAATAGCAGCACCGTAAGCAGCAAAATGCTTGGCACAGGCCATTACCGCATCGGTACCGCCCAGCTTAGCACCCTGAAAGCCTTTTACACGCGCTTTGGCGGCCAGCACCCCCAGATAGGTATCTTCACCGGCACCCTCCATTACACGGCCCCAGCGTGGGTCTTTGGCAATATCTACCATAGGCGCAAACGTCCAGTGAATACCACTGGCAGCCGCTTCTTTGGCAGCAATATGGGCGCTTTGCTCCATCAGCTCCGTATCCCAGCTGGCAGTTTCGGCCAGGGGTATGGGAAATACGGTTTTATATCCATGTATTACATCCAGACTAAACAGCAGGGGTATTTTCAGGCGGCTTTGCAGGGCCAGCTCCTGTATTTCGCGGGTATCTTTTACGCCCTTTACATTGAGCATACTACCCACCAGTCCGTTGCGGATATCTTCTTTCTGGGTTTTGTTCTGCGCATTTACCGGGCCGGTTACATCTTTTCCGGAGTACTGGTTCAGCTGACCTATCTTTTCTTCCAGCGTCATTTTAGCCAGTAACGCGTTGGTCTTTTTTAATAAAACAGGGTCATAAGACTGCGCATAGCCGGCGGTTGCCACAGCCATACCACAAAGCAAACTACCAATCCACTTCATATACAAGTTGGGTTTCTGAGATAAACAATGGGGCCAAAACTACTTTTTATTACCTGTATTGTATTGCTGTTGCATGGTTTGGTAATACGTCTTTAACACGTCAAATGCCAGTTTCTTCTTACCGGTTTCTGAAATAAGTCCTTTACGGTTAAAGAAATCCTGATAATACGGCTCCTGCCGGCGGGGCGAACGGAAATCGCACAGAATCCAGGGCGTCATTCCCCGCAGTCCCGGCATTTTACCCAGCAATACAAACTGGTTGCGATACAGCGCGGCCTGATACTCCTCGCTCCAGCGGGTATTTTCATCGGCATGGTATCCACCAAGCGCATCACCACCAAACTCTGTAATCAGCACCGGCTTATTGTATTTTACTTCGTACGCATATTTAGTAATATTGGAAGGTACGCCACCCCAGTACCAACCGGCGTATTCATTAAAGCTGGCCAGATCGAGCTTTTCGCCCAGGGGATCATTCACATAAGCCTTCTCTCCTTCCCGGTGTACCTCCAATGCTGCCGACACCAGGCGGGTATTATCCAACTGACGCACACGTGCCACCAGCTTACCCATAAACACATTGCGGGGCTCGCTAACAGGCGTTTCATTACCCACACTCCATACCACTACACTGGCCCTGTTTTTATCGCGGGCAATCATATCTGAAAGCTGCTTTTCTGCATTGGCATAGGTTTCAGGATTTTGCCAGCTGATGGTCCAGTACACCGGCACTTCTGCCCACACCATTAACCCCATTTCATCTGCCAGACGCAGCATTTCCTCGTTATGCGGATAATGCGCCAGGCGCACATAGTTACAATTGAGTTCTCTGGCCCACTGCAGCATCATACGCATATCACCCTGCGAGCGCAGGCGACCGGGAATCAGCGGATTTTCATCATGCAGACATATGCCACTCAAAAACACAGAACGGCCATTAAGCAGAATATCCTGCCCTTTTACTTCTATAGTGCGAAAGCCTATTTTATCAGTAAGCGTATCGCCATTTAACACCAGCTGCACCTGATACAGCTTTGGGTTTTGCGGCGACCACAACGAGAGCTGCTTAGGTGTTAGTTTAATAGCAGCATAACCAGAATCGTTGGTAGTTACCTGCGTTTTAATACCCGCCTCCGGTATCAGCACACTTACCGCCTGGCCTTTACCATTGCCAGCTACGGATACAAAACCTATGATACTTTTGGCATCGGATTTATCCAGTTGAATTTTATAATCCAAAATGTGAGTGCACTCTACTTCCGCCACATATACATCGCGGGTAATGCCCCCATAGTTCCACCAATCGGTATTAATAGTAGGTATTTCATCCTGATGGCGGGTATTATCTGCCTTTACTACTACTGTATTAAGGCCATTAGTCAGCTTATCGGTAACATCAAACTGAAAAGGCGTAAAGCCACCTTTGTGCATGCCCAGCTTTTTGCCGTTGAGATACACATGTGCCTCATAATTTACTGCACCAAAATACAAGAAGTATTTTTTTCCCGCGGCGGGGGCCAGTGTAAACTGCTGGCGATACCATATAGTACCTTCATAAAAAGTAAGCTTTTCTGATTGAGAGTTCCAGTCTGCCGGTACGCGCAGCGTGGGCGAATTATCAAAGTTGTATTCTACCAGATCATTCCCCCTAGCCTTTTTATTATCATAAAAACCACCGGCACCGCTGGCAGAAGCATCGTAGGGCTTATGCCTGTAATCGTAATAGCCGTTTTCATACGGATCTGTAATATAATTCCACCGGCCATTCAGACTCAGTATTTTTCTGCCTGCAATGTTCTGTAGCGGCTCGCTTTGTGCCATTGCTGCAACAGACATCAGCAGCAACAGCCCTGTGAATACCCTTTTTTGCATATTCATGCTATTTTAGTTGTGGTTGATTACGTCCGGCAAAGCACTTTTGCAGCAGGCTATAGACACAACATTATACTACCGGGTTTAACCACCCGGGAATTACTGCAAAGAATTTAAAAGGTACGATCCGATACTAACATAGCAGGCAGCAGAAAAAAGAAAATTTTTAGAAAACAGCAGATACAGACAACTACACAGTACGATACCGCCAAATATGCCCGTATTGCACCTCCATGACGTAAATTTTTTCCAGAGAGCTACCAGGTGTTCCGTTAGAAACACCTGACACAAACCCGGCTGGCGCCTGATAAACTCCCGTTGGAATTTGCACGCCATCAGGAATATTGACTATATCCTCACTCCTGATGTCAAAAACCATTCCTCTGAACGGTAGCGCATTGGCGCCTGTTATAGCTGCATTGGCCACAACAAAAGCATACCAGTTATCGATAAAAGCATCTATAGCTCCGGCCTGACGGTTAACCGGAAACACCCCGCCCATGTTTAAGTTTTTCAGCTTTGTTAAACTGGCAATATAACCGGGCACCGTGGTTGGAAAATTGACACACCTTGTTAATACAAGCGTAGAAAGATTCACCAGATTGGAGAGATCATTTGCCCAGCTTACAATCTGCCCGCAATAAGTAAAATTTAAGTTAGTTAACGTATTACTCATACTATTGATTCTGTCCGGAATGCTCGTCCATGCCGTTGTATTACATCCAAACACAAGCAGCTTGTTCAGCGTTGTCCATTCAACAGGGAAGGGCCCTTCTCCAAACCCGTTATCATTGCCCCCAATCATTCCACCATTAAAACTAAAAGAAGTAAGCTGAGGAAGCGCAACTCCATTTATTGCTGTTAAATTGGCTGCTGTAAAAGACTTGCCTGTATAACCCGGACCACCAATTAATAAGGAAGTAAGATTAGGGTTAATAAATGCGGGCTGCAGATATCCATAATACCTGCTGGTAATTTCAAAAGAAGAGCCCCCTAAAGACAAAGACCTTAAAGCAGGCAAGGAAAACAATGCCGCATCAATATCTGTGATGCGTGCATAAGCCCCTCCCCCACCAAGGCCGTTTGTAGCACCAAACCCAGCCAGATTTCTCATAAGCCTGAACGGAATACCCAATGACTGAGTTTTTGAAAACAACTGACCAGACATGGATATACCGGTAATAACAGACCAGTCTGAGCAGTTGATTACAACTATTCTATCGTTCTTATTTCCATCTGAAAAAACTTTTCCACTATAGTTGGCAGTAGCAGGATTAATATTGACATGCCCGGGATTGTAGAGATTCAGTACCTTACCGGTACTACCCAACGAACTATATACCACGGGCTCAGTACCATCATTATAATTAATAGAAACAGTAAAATTTTTCTGAACGGGTGCTGCTGAAACAAACTGAATTGCACCATTGGGAAAATGATTACCACTAACAATAAAGCTGATGTTTCCACCAAACTGCATCACCTTATTCTTAAACCTTGTTATCATAACATCAGAGATTCTTTATTAAGCAATTAACAGATCAGGCAGGGTAGCTTATTGTATGACCGTATTGCTGCTTTAAAACATATATGCATTCCGCAGCATTAGCGGGCACACCATTGCTTACCCCCTGTACAAACCCTGCAGGCGCCTGCTCTACCCCGGCAACCAACTGCATATTTGTAACAGAGTCGTCTGCCTGGCGGGTACGGATAGTCATATTCCTGAAAGGGCTGGCAGAATTTCCCGTAACAGGTGCATTGGCAACCACAAAACTGTACAGATTGGTATAAAAATTATTCTGCCAGTTTGTATCAGTAGTATTAGCAAGCGTTCCTATAGAACCCAGACTCAACACTTTTAATTTTTTCAACGACGACATCCATGCAGGAATATCGCTGGTAAACTGCGGACACCCCGTAAGCACAATACCAGTAAGATTAATCAGATTACTCAAATCTGTCCATTCCTTTACATATCTCAGATATACAAGATTGAGCGACTGTAAAGTAACCGGCAGATTATTCAGCTTAGCGGGCATTCTGGTAAACAGCGCCAGATTCAGCGAAAACCTCCTGAGATCAGGAAATGTATTCCATACATCCGGATAAGCTCCTTCGCCAGCTTCACTATCGTCGTAGCCCGCAACATAGGAGTATTCGATACCCAATTCCTGCAAAGCAGGCAGTGATGCAGGGTTGATTGCCGAAAAGCCTGTAGCTGCAAAAGGCTTGTTTTTTCCGGTTGCGCTATTACCGGTACCTACTCCATTCCAGACAAGTGATGTAAGTTTAGGATTCAATACATCAGACGGAACATTGCCGTAAAACCTGCTATCGGGCGTAAAAAACTGACCAACTACAGCCAATCCCGTAAAAGAAGGCAATGAAAGTACGCCTGTATCAAACTCTGTAATCTGAGCATAAGGGGGAGCCTGAGACAAATAGATATTCCTTAACCTATTCATCTGATGAAAAGGCGCACTGTACTTCTGAGGCTTTGAAAGATACAAACCAGAGATGTTTAAGGTAACGATAGCCGACCAGTTGGAACAACTAATTCTCACTACTCTGTTCTGCAGATTACCGGTGGCCCATACAGGACACTGATAATACCCCATACCGGGGTTAATATTCAGATTACCTACGTTATAAAGCCGCAAAACACTTGCAACAGATTGAAAGACGAACTTTCCGGTACCATCTCCCGGATCAACTGTAATACTAAAAGGCATTCCCGCCACGCTTACCAACTGTAACGCCCCCGCCAACAGTGAAGTGCCATTAACCACAAACACCATATCACCGCCGTAGCGCAAAAGCCGCTCTTTAAACTTTACTACCATATAACACCGCTTTATACATCCGGTTAACAACTAAACACCTCTGTAAATCCAGGTATGACCGTATTGATTTTTCATTACATAAATCATTTCAGCAGCATTTGCCGGGGTTCCGTTACTACTTCCCTGCACATATCCATCCGGCGCCTTTTCAACACCGCTGACAAGAAACCCTGAGCCCACAGCTACATCCCCACATGTAATGCGCATATTCCGGAAAGGCAACGAAGCCGGCCCTGACAACGCTGCATTGGATACAACAAAACTGTAGAAACTGCCGATAAAAGCTTCCAGCCCGGCAGCATTTCCAAAGCACGCCATAAACGAAAACACCTTTAATGCTGTGAGATTGGTAAAATAAGCAGGCACAGATGCAGGTAACGATGTGGCATGCGATGAAGAAATATTCAGCGTAGTTAAATTAGTAAGCCCGGAAAGATTACCCCATGACACCAATGGGTTACTTCCAAACTCCAGAGCAGTTAATGAAGTAAGGCCATTTATCAAAGCAGGAAAAGTGCTATACAGGTTGTTATTCAAGGCCAGATAAGAAAGTAACCCAAAGCCAGAAAAATTTTCCGGCAAAGCACCATCGACTCCATTTGTATCGCCCAGGGAGTTGGAATCCAAAATCAGCCTATCTAAAGTTGCTCCTAAATGAACCGCCAGCTTATCCAGATTTGACACAGAAAAAGACTTACCGCCCAGGGCAGCCTGCCAGCCAAACGTAAGATACTTCTTACCAGAAAAAACATAATCAGGAATAAAGCCATAGAACCTGGTATCTTTAGAAAAAGCCCCCCTGAATGAAAGAAGGGTAAGGTTTTTCAGCTGCAAAAGGGATGTATCTATATCTGTCAGCGACATTCCGGAAAGCCCCACCGATTGCAGATTAACAAACCTGGAAAACTTAACCGGGAAAGGCTGCGGCCTGTTAAGCGCACCATTAACCTGCAACCCTACTAACAGCTCAGGCTGATTAATTCTTATCCTTACCGTTCTAAGCGAGCTTGCACTGCCTGTACCATACAAATACCGCGGATAGTTTGCACTAGCATTAGATGTATCATCGGTACCAAAGAAAATTCTGTTTGCAGTACCCGATGTAAAAGTAGCACCGGCTCCGTTTCCGTAATCAACGTAAATACTGGCGGGACCACTAAAATTGAGAAATACATTTCCTGCCGGAAACTGCAAACCTGTAAACTGAAAAACCCAGTCGTTACTATAACTAAATATCATTTTTTGATGTTTTAACAACTCTCCTATTTAATCAGGAAGGAACAGTCCACACATGAGCGTATTGCACCTGCATTACATATAACTTTTCCTGTGCATTAGATGGCACCCCGTTACTTACACCCACAACAAACCCTTCAGGCGCTTTATACACACCGGAAGGCACCTGACCCGCAACTCCACCAGAAACAGCATAGTTCATGATCATACCCCTGAACGGAGAAGAGCCCGATGCGAGCGAAGCATTAGCCACAATAAAGTTGTACCAGTTGTCTATTAACGTATCTATCCACCCTACGGGCTGCGTAGCAGCATTGGCAGCATTTGTAAAAGCAACTGTCCGCAACTTTTTGTTAGCTGATAAGTAAGCCGGCACATCACTGGTAAATCTGTTAGCTCCGGCCACCTCCACTAAAGTGAGCTCCGTAAGATTAGTAAGGCTAACAGGCCACGCGACAACCGTTTGCGCACCTGTTAGTCTGATGATTGAAAAGGTGGGAGATGCCATATCGTTATACCGGTCAGGAATTCTGGTAAACAAAGGCCTGTCGAACTGAAGTGCATTTAAGGCCGGCAACCGGGTCCACTGAACCGGAAAAGGCCCCGCGCCCGAGTTATCATCATAATAGTATTGCCCCAGGCCACCAAGGCCCAGTATTTTCAGATTGGGCATAGAGGAGGCATTAATTCCTACCAGATTGGTTTGTATAAAAGACTTTCCCGGAAAGCCATAACTATCAAAACCAATGGTTGTAATATTTCTGTTAAGCATATCCGGCTGAATATATCCGTAATACCTGCTGGATGGCGAGAACATGCCCAATGAAACAACAAACGTATTCAACTTATTCAGTGAAAAAAGAGACTTGTTTACTTCCGTTATAAAGCCATAGGAAGCCTGGCTGGCAGAAAAATTATTATTAATGGATACCAGCCCTGTCATGAGATTAAATGGCATTCCCAAAACCTGCTCTTTAGAAAAAGGAAGATTATTAAAAACAAGCTGAATAATAACCGACCAATTACTACAGGTAATTCTGATAAGCCTGTCATTTCTATTATCCAGCAGCTTTCCGGCATAATTTCCTAAGGCCGGGTTCACGTTCACATTATCGTAATCCAGCAAACGAACCCTATAGATGCCGGCAAAAAGAACCGCATCATACTTTACAGCACCCGCACTATCACCATAATCGATAGTGACAAAAAACGGCTTGCTGCCAACCAGCCCCAGCCCCTCATTGGAAGAAGAAGCACCTACAAAAGGAAACCTCGTTCCCTTTATTACAAACTGCATGCTGCCGCTATAACTGAATATCATCTGTTCCCACTTTTAAAAAACGACTACACTAACAAACCAACGCTACTAAGGCTATTCAGGCTTATAAATCAGCCGTAACCCCAACGCCTTTACATAAGAAGAAGCATCCTTTGACTCGAGCACAAGCCCAACAGGATTATCAACCGTAAAATCAAATGCATCATACTCATAACACCCAGCACCCGAAATATAAGATCCCGTATAGCACGAAATTACCCGCACCTTACTTTCCGAAATACGTATAATACTTCCCTGAAAACGAGTAACAGCACTAGGAGAAGTAGCATTCATTACACCTATCGGCCCCCAGCCACCAATGCTCAAATACACTATCCTGTCAGAAGGCCCAAATCCGCAACTAACTACAAAATCATACTCGAGTACATTTCCATTTTCAGCCAGGGTGTTTGCTGGCAGCGTGTACGAATAAGCCGTAGTGATTGCCGTACCAGAAGTTGTTATCTCATCAAAGGCCTGAAACAAAGTGGCAGGTTGTTTTGAAGAACCAGCGCTGTTACCGGAACCAAACTTATAAACCGAATTATCATCTACGGCAAAATACATATCAGCCCCATTTTTATACCACTGGCCCTGGTACAACGTTTTACTATTAAGTGGGCTTACATTGGCTGTATAATTATTTGCAGCATTGAATGAAGCCGAAGTAATGGCAGAAATAACATCTGTATCTGTAACAAAACCTTCTGCTATTTCCTGGGTAGCAGATAAATCGCCCAGCGCATTCGTCTGCACCAAACGCGGGCTGGCGCCTACAAACAAATAGTTATCCGCGCTGGTAAGCACATCCACAACCTGACCGCCTTTTTGCATACGCGGTCTGCTGTTTGTGTTTTCCATCCAGATATCGCCGTCAGAAGAAGCAGGTGTTGTACCCTGTGGCACCAGCTTAACAACAGGCGCCGAAACCCTTGCAGTAAAAACCTGCGCCTGGGTTTTTACCCATGCCCACCAGGTAGCAACTCTGGATGCTGTGGCAAATTTGGCATTGTCTGTACCCGCCTGCATTTCCGCAGTGGTTGGAATGTTTCCTTGCAGTGCAGTTACCTGCCCCTGCAATTTACCCGGCGCACTTAATACAGTATCACTTGCCGTTACAGCACCTGTTGTAGCGGAAAAGCCGGTAAGTGCAGTTCCTCTGATAGTAGCGGCTATATTATTTATAAAGCCCAGCACCTTACCAAACCCGGTCAACACGGTATCCGAAGCAACGGGCGTTCCGGTACCAGCGGCCAATCCTGTAAGAGGTGTTGCTGCCACCCGCGCAGCAGTATGATACAGATTAAGACTACCCTCCGGAATAGCATCTGTGCTACCTGGCGAAGCAGAGATTTCTATATAAGTACTGCCAGACCAACGATAGGTTTTATTGCTATCAAGTGTAACATATATTTTACCCGTTTCGCCTGTGGCAGGCATAGCAGCAAGGCTTGCCCGCTCTATCACATCATCTACATAGCTGGGCAATATGGAAGAAGGGAGAAGGCCACTTGCATCCAGGCCCGCATAACCATTTGCTATGTTCCTGTTCGTTAATTTTTCCACCTCCGACAAATCCACATCATCACCCACCTTTTGCCAGCTGGCCGGATTACTTAAAGCATTTTCGTTAATGCAACGATACAAGCCACGCCTGGCGGGGTCTGTATCCCACACAGACACTACATGGCCATTATAAATAAAATTAGCTGCTGTAAACGCCAGCAAATCTGCATAGGAAGGGCAGTAAGTACGCGCATCCAACGCACCTTTTTTTGCCACTTCAAAATTTCCACTAAAAGAGAAAGAGCCCAATTCTCTCGCCATAAAATATTATTGTTTAGATGATCCCCCCAAAAGCATTAATGATTGTAACAGGGCGTATTGACTAGCCGAAAAACAAGAATGTAAAATTTCAAATAAAGGCCTCCATTTCAAAATCGCACGTGCATGACAACAAAACAAATGCTCCATTATAACACACCATCCACTCCTTTAAATATTTATTATACAACTGCGCCAAAACAAAAAGGCCGGCGCCCCTTAAAGAGACGCCAGCCCTGATATATATAGAGATACCTGATAAAACAGGTAGTATTTTATTTATGCATTTGCATACTCAACACGCCTGAAGTAGCTATAAACAATATTTACTTTTTCTACAATTATTTCATCCTGTATGGCAATTTTATCTTTAATATTCCGCTCTGCAGATATAACACTGGGATGCATTCTACAGATACGCATTGCAATTTCATTATAGCTTGCATTGGTAAGATTTCTGGCCATATAACAATAAATCTGCCGCGCATCTGTTATCCACTGTGGCTTGTCCCGGGCGCGCAAATGTTTAATATCAACCCGAAGCGCTTCACACACTACAGCCGCTACACTACTTAATGCAAAATTTCCTTTATTCTCAACCAGCCACATTTCAAAATCCGGGTTAGCCGGGAATGTTCCGCGCTCCCGCTTAAGCATATTTGCCATAAACTGCTTTTAGATGTTATTATTAAAAACAACAGAACCGATGACATACTTTAAAGGAAGCGGCCGCTTATTTTTTAAGGTTGTCGTTAAAGACGCCAGGCTTAAAATCTTTATTTCTTGGATTTTATCGCTTTTGCGCCTTATCTTAGCGTTGAATAGGATACAAAGATAATCCAAAAAACAGATACAGTCCAAGAATTTTGTCCAAAAAAATATAATTTGTAATGATTTACCTGAAACAGAATCTCAAACTTCTCAGGGAGCAGAAAGGACTTACCCAGGCTGCATTAGCAGAACTTTTACATATAAAAAAGAATACGTATGCCAATTATGAAACGGGATATTCCAGTCCTGATTTTCAATTACTCAGGTCAATATCCGAGTTCTTTGGACTTCCGGCAGACCAGATGCTATACCAGGATCTGAGTCAGCCGTCCCAAAAACCGGGGCAGCCTGATATTATTCTGCCACAGGCGCAGGAGAAAATAATGCACCGCATACCTCAGGTAATTACTATTGACCAAACAGGAAATGAAAATGTAATGATGGTGCCCGCTAAAGCCCGCGCCGGCTACTTACATGGCTATGAAGACCCCGAATTTATTTCAACACTTCCTACCTACCGTCTTCCAGGCTTAAGCAACGGCACTTATAGAATGTTTGAAATAGAAGGACTTTCCATGTATCCCACCTTTGACGACAAAGACATTCTGATTACTCAATTTGTGGAAAACCTTAACGCATTGAGAGATGACCGCATTTATGTAGTTGTTACCAGAAACGACGGCATTGTTGTAAAAAGGGTATTGAACAGAATAGAAAAAGACAATAAGCTGATATTAAAATCAGACAATTACAAGCTTAAAGATGAATACCCCCCCCTTGTAGTAGACCCGCAGGATGTGTTGGAAATGTGGTATGGGATAGCTTTTATGAGCCGGCAGATGCGCTCTCCCAATGAAATATATACAAGGGTAGCGGATACAGAAGCACGTTTAACGCTACTGGAAGCAGAGTTGCGCAAAGTAAATCTACCTCTAAAGATACGGTAGCGCCTGAATACATAGTTTATCAGATGGAGCCTGTGTCTACAACAGGCTCCATCTGGCAACTATCCGCTATAAAAACTTCTACTCTATTTAAACGGTAATATTTATAGTACATCCATATTGATTTCTTAACACCCATATCATCTTTCCCGCACTATCAACAACACCGTTCTCCACTCCCTGCACAAACCCTTCGGGCTCCGCAATTATTCCATCTACTGCTGTAGGCACAGCAGACCCGGTAAACAGATTCAAAATAAATCCCCGGTAAGGAATACTTCCATTGTTAACACCTGTTTTAGGCGCATTTCTGGTAATCAGATCATATATCAGACTCAGCTTCTTTGTCACGTTTACTGAAGCGGAATTTAAGGGGGAATTAAACGTTACCGTTCTAAACTTTGTGAACGCATCAAAATAAGCAGGAAATGCAGTAAAAGAATTATGAATAGTAGGATGCGCCAAAATCAGTGTAGCCATATTTTTTAGCGCCGAAATATCTCCAAACTCTGTAAATGTTGCACCTCCTGAAATAGTTAGTGTAACAATAGTAGTTAGCAGATTAACGTTGTCCGGAATTTTGGTTACGTTCCAGATATTGAATGAGAAGTTAACCAACTTATTCAGGTTGGCTATAGAAGCTGGTATCTGAGACATTCCTGTAAGCCGGTTAGTGGTGTCGTTAATAATCAGCGACTGCAGCGTTGTTAATCGCGTAATCACCTCAGGAAACTCTGCAAAAGAACATCTGTTCAAAGTAAGATCACGCAACTTAACCACACCGTCCAAACTTGCCGGCAAAGTGGTTACATTTATAAGATCTATAAGCTCCAGCGAAATCAATGAATTCTTTATAGCGCGACTACCAATATGTTCAAGATTTGAGCCTGTATCAGTAAACGATGTAGTACCCGTGGTAAGCAAAGTCAAAGGCATATCCAAAAAGTTAATCGGAACCGCCCTTACCCATGGAGAGTTTGCAGAAAAATTAACGATACGAAGCGTCTGCAATACGGGATTGGTAGAAGCAGTTATTCTATCCAGGTAAGGAATATCCGTTAACGTTCCAGCCGCACCAGATGTAGAAAAAAAAGTAAGATTACGGTGCGCATAAAACAAAAAGTTTAACACCGGAATATTTGTAACACCATTAATGCCTCCGCTATAACTTGTAAGGTTTTCTCTGTTATAACTAATCTTAACAGTCCTTTGCTTAACCTCGCCATCCGGATAGATATACTTTGGGTGATACAAATCATAAAAGGAACTGAAATAGTCGTTTGAGTTGAATACAAACCTATTAACAGACTCGCCCGGCGAAACCACTGAGACAAAAGTTTTAACCACACCATTGCCATAATCTACCGTAATTGCCGTTTGCTTATTAAACTGCAACGCCAGATTACCTACTCCACTATTTACCCCTGAATTATTTGCGATAGCAAAAGGAAAGGTTGCGGACCGGCCTGTATATTCCAGTGTAACAATGCCCCCTATAACCCTTCCCCCCTGCCTTACAATCCGGCCATTTTGCTTCACTATCATTATTCTGAAATTTTAATTCTGATAATGGTATTGTCCAGCACTGCTTCATACTTATACTCACCATTAACACAAAAGCATCCTGCATTCATTTTTTTCCCATTCGCGGGAACTATTACCGGCATATAATTATTGGCAGCAATAAAAGTGGCAGCCACGCAGGCGCTTATAACATCGTTATCGGTAACATAAGCATCTTCCTCTAAAACCGGAATACTTGCCACTAACTCGCCTGAACTGGTAGCATGTACCATTCTAGCTCCTATACCCGAAAATGTTGGACTTACCCAGTTGTTAGCCTGTTGCTTCCAGTAATCAAGATAATCCGTAATACTTTTAACCGTTGGCACCTTTGTTATATCTGTAGCTGTATTTTGAAAATCGGTTAATACAGCTTTGTTACTGATTTGCCCCTGTAGCTTACCCATGCCCGACAACATAGTATCTGTTGCATTTACAGCTACAGTTGATGTGGAGAACCCTGTAAGTACCGCGCCGCGTATGGTAGCAGCAATATTATTTATAAAGCCCAGCACTTTGCCCCACGCCCCAAGCATGGTATCTGACGCTACGGGAGCACCGGCAGTGGCCGTTAAACCAGTCAGCGGCGCAGCCATAGCCCGTGAATCAGAATAATACCGGTTGACACTTCCCTCGGGAATAGCATCTGTACTGCCGGGAGAAGCAGAAATTTCAATATAAACGCTTCCTGACCACCGATAGGTTTTATTGGTATCGGTTGTTACATATATTTTCCCTGTTTCACCAACTGCCGGTAACGCTGCAAAAGCGCTTCGCTCAATTACATCATCTACATAAGATGGCAGTAAAACTGCCGGCACCAAACCATTTCCATCAAGTCCGGCGTACCCATTGGCTACATTTTTGTTTGCCACCTTTTCCAGGCCTGCCGGGCTAATATCATCGCCTACTTTTTGCCAGCTGGCTGCACTACTTAAATCCGCTTCGTTAACACAACGGTATAAGCCGCGTTTTGATACATCTGCATCCCACACAGACACGACATGCCCATTATATATAAAATTTGCTGCTGTAAAGGATAATAAATCTGCATAGCTGGCACAATAGGCACGGGCATCCAACGCCCCTTTTTTGGTGACTTCGAAATTGCCACTAAAAGAAAAAGCACCTGTTTCTCTTGCCATATTAAATCATTAAATCAATTTTACTAATAGCAGCCCTGCAGAGTTACCTACCGGAGCTGCTATTCAGTTGTATAAAAAATCTGAGGGGAGAACATTGTAACAAGCGCTGTACTAAAAGGCAAGCCTTATTTTCAACGCACCTCTATCTGAAGTCTGGTTAACATACCTTTTATATGAAACACCACCTACAGTAGCATCAGAGGCTAAAAAATCGCCCGCTTTATTGGCTCCATCGTACGTATTAGACACAGTATTGAAATACTGCACGCTTTTAAGTGAACGTGCTGCTAACCAGACAGCAGGTATCCAGAAAGTTTGCTTATTGCCGCCACTCTCAGCAACGAGATTCAGTTCTATACCAGTTGCGGTAAGCATCGACACCAGCGTTTGCTCAGTAGCGGTAGTAATAGCGGCAGTTGTGCCCAGTAAAGGATAAACACCCTCAAAAGAGGTGCTTTGAACAGGCGACTCTCCCGCCGCCAGTGGCGATCCAAAACTATCACCATTGCTGTTAAGGGGCTGAATGCCAGCGACATACGCCACCTTTGATTTAAAAACATTCAACCCCTGCAACACAGTATAATTGTTAACAGTATATTGATTGCCAGCCTGCGGCTGCCCGCTATAAGCAACGTTATCTGCATTCATAAACGTATATCCTGTTGCATCACCGGCCCGCGCGCCCTGGGAAGTATTACTCCAGCCACTTTGCACATTACCCCTGTCAAAGTTGAATGTAAGCAGCACATTGACTGTAGAATCAATTTTTCTATAAGGCGTAGCATTATGACTCAACGTAAACGCAGGAGCTGTGATATCAGGATTATATACGGTGGTTAGCAGATTGCGTACAATTGTATTTAATCTGGTTCCACTGCTAATAACGGTTCCTGCTGCTATACCGCCAACAGCTATATTGGTGGTAAACGTCTGATCCATATAAGCATCGGCACCAAGGCTATCCGGCAAATATACTACCGGCACCTTACCACCTGAAAGCGGCGCAAGCGTGCTTCCGCCAGCAGCCGTAATAGCCGCAACAATATCGGCAGGCGTTGCCTTTGTTTGCACCATAGCCAGCAACTGATTATAGGCATTTGCCGGAGGCATGCTGGATATAATATTATATAGTTCATCATTCAAATCAGTACCGGCTATCTTGTCGTTTACATGCCGGTAACTATCCATAAAATCATAAAAAGCCTGCTGATTTGGCTTATCGCCATTCTTAAACAGCGACTTTAACTGGTTAACTGTTTTTACTGACATTATCCCATTCTTTTAACGTAAACAACTACTGTATAGGGCTGCATGTTATTGTGTGGCTGACCGCCCCCTGTGCTACCAGTAAATGAATTGCCACCTGGCACCATAACATCCCTGTCATTTGCATTATCGGACCTTCCTGCCTGATAAGCAAGTAAGGAGTGATTGTGTGACGGCATCTCACTGATCGTTAGGCCGTGCATCCTTTCCCCACCCTGAGACTTCTCTGTTCTATAAGACAGATCTGTAACGTTTGTAACAGCATTTCCATCAAACCAATACCCCACCGGCACCCTGCCTTGCATAGCCTGCATCAGCTGAAAGCCTTTCATTTCCCACTTGCCTATTCCGGTTATATTCTCAAACCGGTCAGACTTTGTTTCGTACATCTCAATCTTTCCCGGCTTTGTAAGGGCCCGGTTCATCACATCAGCGTATCGCTGACTGGTATAGGGATCGAAAGAGATAAATAATCCGGAAGCCGGCTGATCATTAACATAAGCGCCATCTTCTTTCAAAAAAACCGGATACCGACCTGAAAAAGCGGGTGCAGCCATGAGTTTACCTTTAAACATACAAAAGCCGGGCGCTATAGTTAATGCAGAGGATGCCGTATTCACTGCGCTTACTTCGCAACCAGAAAGAATCACTTCGTTTTCAACCAGCAAGCCTTTCAACACCGTTTGCACATTATATGCAAAGTCTTTTAGCGAGTCGCCAAAAGGCAAACGCACAAAGTCTGCAAAAGGAGTGTTGCCTGTTGCAATAGTAGATAGCTTAGCACGCTTTTGTAAATAAACAGACTTTTGCTCCCCATCTTCAAACTGCTCCGTTGCAGATGAATTTTCAATGGTTACATAATCTGCTTTAAGACTGGCAGAAAATGGCAACACCTCACCATTCATCACCAGCCAACCATCACTAACAGTTCCATTCTGCTCTACACATCCGCTTAAAATAAACCGGCTGCCCAAAAATCCTCCCACCGCATCCAGCACATCACCATACGCCTTCTGCATGTAATCCAGGGTATCCTGATATATATACAAGCCCCCGGCTTGTGAAAAATCGATTGTCTTGTTCATTATTAAAATGTTTGCACTTGAAAAGTCCGGCTCTGCACAATATGAAAGCTTACAAAAGCGGTAAGCTCACTTACATCAAAGGGCACACCGGCAGGCACCCTTATAATAAAATCCACGGCAAACTGGCCTGTCTGTTGCTTTGAATACAATACGACACCATTTCCTGCACCACGCCTTTGCAATACAACCGGCTTATTTTCCGGGTTGAGATATATTGGAAACGGATCATACTGCCGCGCCCGCACAATGCGGATTCTTCTGTCAATGTAGTCAAACCTGTCATTTAAAGCCGCTTCCAGATAACATACCTGGTAGTTGATACGTAAGCGATAGTCAACATTCTTAACATATGCCAGAAAGCGCGTATGCAAATCATTAACAGGCGCAAGCAAAGCATATAACAGAGCCATTATTTTCTTTCCCCTGATGTTAACAGGTAAGAGCCACGTGGCCAGCTTCTTCCATTCGACGTTGTAAATATTATTGGATGGCACTTTGCGGTAAATATTCGATGATTAAATCTGTTTCTGCATCAAAACGTAACCAACCGGCATCCGGCTCGTACAACTGACTGATAGCTGAGAAAGGAACGTTGCCATAACTTGCAGCACACTCCAATACTTCCGGAATAATTATTCCTTCCACTTTTTGCACATGATCTATGTGATAGGTAAGCGCATACACGCCACTAAATTTCATTCCATCAACGAGAAAACTTTTAATAGCCGTTCGCACCACATCGCTACCCTGACCATCAAGCCGGTTGCCATTGCCATCCAGAATCAACGGATCATACCTGATACGCCACTTCATCCGCAACTTATCAGGCACTTCACTGGAGATTACGAGGTTATCACCTGCCGCTTCTATGCGGCTGAAGTACGCGTTGATTGCGGCAATTTCTTCCTCCGACAAACGGGCCAGGTCTTCACCATCGTAGCCAGCCAGCTTCAACTTCAACACAATTCTTCCATAGGCATTTAACTGCCTTACTACGGCCGCATACTTTACAACCTTACTTGTCTCAATCTGCTCATCGGTATATCCGGTGTTATCAAAAACATCTGTTTCAGGCCTGATAGGAAAGCCGTATTGAAACGCCAGCGCCTTATTGGCATACCACTCTTTGGTTGGAGGCTTTAATGCTTTAATATCATTTTCTGTATCAGAACGGTGCACATCAAAAATCACCTCCAGCGACCAGGTACAAACTGCCACAATGTAAATAAGCAAACGCTGTATGTTTACCTTGCTCCAGGCAGCCGGTACAACCTGGTAACCGGCCGCCGCCATTTCAGTAACATATACGTTGGTTATATATGCCTGTATTTCATTAATTGTTCTTGCCATATTCAGCTAACTTTAAAATCTAAACCAATAGTCCAGTAAGCAATCCCTTCCGGCATTATAATATCTGAAAACTGTATTTTACTGGCAGGCCTGTCTGCTTTGTCATTGAAAACTGCAACAACACTTTGCTTATCGTTATCAGCAGCAGGCACTTCAATCACCACCCCCTCAGCAATATCATCCGTAATACTGATGCCATTTAACATAGCTATCTCTATAATACGTCCCAGATCGCCATTTGTCTGTATTGAGATATCTGCCAGCGTTTGCCCTTCAAGCACCTCTACTTTCATAAATAAGAAGCTTTAACTTTTAAACTTTTGTTTTCAAAGACAACCTGCCCAACCTCCATTCCATCTGCACTGAACTGAAGCCTTACCTCTCTTAACAACGCAGCAGGATTTTCGCTTTCGAGATATTTAAACGCACCTACGCAGGTATCCGGACTTTCTTTAAAAGCCCCCTTGCTGCATAACAATAGCAACTGCTGGTGCTGCACATCACTCTCACCCAAAACAAAATCTCCGGTTGTTTCGCTGATTAACAAGTCATTAAACTCGTCAAGTATTAAATCAGTCATTGCTATTGTATTTTACCAGTAACAGAATTGCCGGCTACAGCATAAGGGCCTGCAATCAGCCCTACGCCCGGCACATTTAAAATTGCGTTAGTCTGCAAATGAGTGATAATTTCAGTAGCTACCCCTTTCCAGAATTTCCTGCGGGCTTCATCAATGTTATCAATATCTACATCATTAAACTCATTTGCTTTATCGTACAACTGCTGCCCTAACAAATCTGCATTTAGTGCCATTATCTTAAAATTTTCTTTACTTTAGTTAATGCCTGCTGCAGCTTTACATAATCGGGGTTTCGCCCCTGCACTACAACAATACCCATTGCTGCTTCAATTATTAATTCAATCACCTGCAAAAGCGAGTCCTCACCCTGCTGCACCAGCAACCCCGATTTATCCTGCTCTAAAACAGTTTCAGCTATCTTTAAACGCCACTTGTCGGCCTCTCCCGTTGCTACTATCACCCAGTCATCATCATTTTCAACACGAAGCGCCAACGCCCATGCACCTGGTTTAGGAAATATGGTCAGCGCTTCTTTTCCATCCAAAACGGGTCGCAGCCGCACCTGGTAAAACTCAACACCATCATCATCCTCCAACGTACAGGTCATCTTGTCTTCATCCACCCGCTTCACTGTTGCCAGCAGACTGGGCCTCGGCCCCACTTTTGCAGCCAGATTGAATAGCGCTTCTCTAATGTCTTCGTGTAATCCCATCATTTATAATTTTACACCTACACCTACCTTCTGCCTGCCACCCGAGGAGCTGAAAGAACCTTCCACGCTTTCAATAACATACTTTCCAGCCCGTTCGATATATCTCGCATCCCTGATCACCGAAACCATATTCAGATCACACACAGGGTCTAAAAAACAGGTAAGCTTTCCGGAATAACCTTTATGATATTCTTTGGTTTGTATATCCTTGTGCAGCTTCTTCAAAAAATCTGACTCAGGATCAACTCCCACCACCACAAAGCTTTTTTTTCCACCTTCCGCGGGCGCCTCCACTTTCTTTTTAACGCCTGTAGACTTTCTTACCTCCAACGTAATATTGACTTTGGTGTCAGACTTCGACTCATCAAAATCCAGCTCCTTATCTTTAATCACATTCCAACCCAGCCGATGCACCACTTCCTGCGACCTTTTAACATCCACATATCTTAACCCTACATACAACTCGTCAAAATTGAAGTAGGCTGTGAGAAGCATGTTTTCTTTCAGCCACTCCAACACCTTTACGCCAGACAGGCCTGCCATAGGCGCCTTTATCACAGGAATGTGAGGAATTTGCGCGCTCAACTTTACTCCGGTACCAGCTACCACATCTTCAAGTATTTTACGCACAGTAGTATGCTCGTAGTTCTTTTTCAATGTTTTCTTATCGGCCTGGAGCTGATAACTATATCCCTCACACTCAATTTCCAGCGGAATGGAATAGTTTATCTTTTTTACAAACCCCTTAAACCGAACAGAGTTATTGCCATTATAACCACAGGCAATTTCAACCGGCATTCCCTTTTTGAATAGCATCCCGGAAGAAACAGGTAAGCCGTATTGATCTCCTCCTTTTTTCAAACGCCCAACACCCGGCATCGTTATTTTAGCACTGTCTGCGTAGTTATCTATGCTTCTGTTCCAACTAACGCTGGTGCATTTAAAAGGCTTAAAATCGCCTATTGTAATATTGTTGGTCATTAAAAACATATAACACTATTTCGATTCTAACGTAAATACTGTATCGCTCTCCAATTGCATACTAAACGGCCTTACATGATTACGCCCACCCTTCACTTCCGGAAAATCAATGCTTTCAATAACCACCCTGTCATCTTTACCAATAAAAATATCCGTTAAAGCATTACTCATTCTTACTGCATAATTCAACTCATAAAGCGTTTTGAGTGCCATCAATTCGCTGTAAGGCCATACACGTTTCTCATCAATTACAAACCCATTCAGTGAAATGGAATAATCTTCTATATTGTATTGCTCTTTCACCGTGCCTCTCCGTTCAGCAAGCGGCGTTTTGACAATTGTTTTTTTAGAAGAAATTTTAACTACCGTATAGGGCAAAAACAGGTTTCCTTCTTTTGAAATTTCTGAAGGAACACCCCAGAACCGGGTGGGCAACCATATTTCCACACCCGCAAATGATGTTCGCAGTTCCGAGCTGTGACCATCTGTAAGCGGCTTTTCATTCATAGTTGCCAGCCACAATTCCGAAGGATCTGTTTTATCCGGCAGCCACTCCTTTACAATCGCAGGTTTAGTACCAAACGTATCTTTATACAAATCCTGTAGTTCAAATATTATCGATCCCATACTATTGCATTTTTGCCCCACTGTTTAAAATACGCAGATACAATTGCCCCATCCGATCTTCCAGCTGGCTTAGCCCTTCCTCCAAAGCATTCACATGGATTTCTATTTTATCCGCAAACCTTACCCCGTTGATATTAATTACACGCGGACCACCTGAGGTAACATCTTTGCCAACTTCCCTTCCAACATCTTTTGCGGTATCGGTGGGTTTGAACGTCATAGTGTTGCTATCCGTTATACCTCCCGCACTTACAGATGCGGCACCTTTGGATTCAGGCTTTAGCACCCCGCGTTTATCCCATCCATTATCTAATTTGGCAAACCCATTCCCTATCTGTAAAAGCGCAGCCGCCCTGTCCTTCCCACTCTCATCCAGATAATTCTTCCTGTTCTTTTCCAGTTCTTCAATACGAGTTTCCGCCTCTGTTTTAATGCGCGCCGTCAACAACTCCCTGGCCTCATCGCCATGTCCTGTTAACGCCAACCTGATCGCCTGGGCTACATTTCTTGCAAACTGAATGGCACGCTGGCCGAAGTCCTGCATTCCCAGCCAAGCCCGGCTCAGATAGTAAACAATACCTTCGTAAAAATCCCGGAAGTCAAGAATAACCGACTTTACAAAACCTTTAATAATCTCCCAAAGCCCCTCAAGCATAATCCCCCATCCTTCATACTTCCTTGTAAGTGCAGTAATCCATACAATCAAACCCACTACCAGTGCTATAATCAGCGCGATCGGGTTAATCATCATAATTGCATTCCACAATTCTGTTGCAATTGCTACACCTTCTGTTGCAATCGCCATAGCCACCTGCGAAAGCACCGCCCGTTCTGCAATAAGCGTATACACGCCCCAGGCAGCCGCTACAGCAATTATCAACTCCTTATTATCCAGAAGAAAGCCTGCCAGCGCACCCATGCTATCCAGAATAGGCAACAATGCCTGCCCCAGCTTTATCCTAAGCGTATCCACCCATTGTTGCAAAAGCTGCATCTTCGCAGCTGGCGACTCTGCTGCAAGGTTTAATCCATCGTAAAACTCCCCACCACTTTTTGTAGCATCTTTTAAGGCTACATCAATCATGTCAATCCCAATGGCCCCTTCCCTGAATTTCTTCATCACGGCACCTTCATCCATATTCATGGATTCTGAAATTTGTTTAATTGGATCAAAGTGTCCGGTCCGGAATTGCTCAAGGCTTTTTTCGTCGAGCTTTCCAGATGCCTGCACGGCCCCGTAAGCACCTGTGAGGTCCGCCATCTTTCCTGCATCCCCTCCGCTTATGTCTCCAAATGCCTGTATTAACGGCAACACTTTACCATTCCCCCCCCCCTGTACCTGCAAATCAGCGGCTGTTTTAAAAACTCCTCTGCCCAGCACCGTATGTTCTGCCATATCATCAAGGCCGCTCGCCAGCTTCTCACCCTCTACTGCGTTATGCGCCAAGCCAATCACATTATTCCTGGCCGCATTGTACTCCCGGGCCATATCCATAGATTCCGTTACCAGATCTCTGAGCCCGTTAACAGCCTGCAACGCCCACGCCCTTGCCTGCCCCGCAAACCTACCCGGCCCGTTTCCGTGAGCCGCATTTCCACCTACCGCCGCTCCGGCCGCAGGAGCAGCAGGGATATTGGCAATTGCTCCGACTGCCGGAGTAGCAGGGATATTGGCAATTGCACCGGCAGCCCTTTGTGCTGCCTGATGCAATTCTTCCATATCATCCACTGCATCACTTATCCCGCTATCTTCAAAAGTCTGCTTCATTGTTTCTCCCAGGCCAGGCAGTTCATTATTTAAGGTCTGGAACCTGGAAATAAGTGCATCCAGTTTTTTAGTGGTGTTCACTATATAATTCTGCACTTTGTCAAAAGACTTTTTTGCGTGCTCTGCAAACTCCGCAAGACCACTTCCGGCTATGGACCTTATGCTAACAAACAGTTCAATTACACTACCGTTCATTTTAAAAATGTTTCAAGTGAATTATTAAGGCTGTTTTCCGCTTCCATTTTCCTTATGGTTTTTATATGTGCCACTTTCAGCACCAGGGCCTCATCAGAAAGCAGCGATGCATCACGCCCTGTATAATACTCCACCAATGTTTCTAAAAAGCCGAACACATCCTGTTCGGCTTTTTTCGATGCATCGCTTATCTTTTTAGCAGTACTGCCTTTTTACCTTCAATTAATTTGTTCAGGCTGTTAGCTGCAGGAATAAAGTATTCGTCATCTTCCAGAATTTCCTTATCGCCTTCAATCCAACATTCACGCATACAGGCCTCCAGAAAAAGATACAGACCCTCGTCTGATATTTTGGTGCTGGCAAAAGAAAGAATATGCCTGTCGATGGGCTTTAACACAGCCAACTTATCGATATTTTCTTCTTCGTCAAGTAAAGGCAGAAAAAACAAGCCTTTATTTGCATTGCTCCATTTCTTTACAGCGTCTTCGCCATAACGTTCATTAGCTAATAAAGCACACTTCTCGCGCAGAGAACTATCTTTCTCCTTTCTCTCCCGCTCTCTGATTTCCTTTAAAGAAGAACCTTTTCCTATATCTGTCCTTACCATTTCACTTACTTTTACGGTCTAATACTTATTTAAATTTCATATCCATTGCCATGAATGGCAGGCTAACCTCTGTCATTTTTGCAGTACGCTCCATTGCAAAAGGCATTTCAGTAAAAGCCAACTGCTGAACAGCAATGGTTTTAGGAGCGTCAGACAATGATTTCTTATACACACAGGTAACTGTAATTAATGTATGTGGCACATGCAGTATAGTTTCGTAGCCTGCAAACTGAGCAGCTTCGTTTAACATATCCACTTCATATTTCAGCAACTTTAAGCTTCCGGTATAAGACTCGTCGCCCATTTGAATATCTATGGGCTTACTGCCTGCCGCGCGTAAATATTCCTTTTCTATAGCGGCCTTGAATTCAAACCCGGTAATACCAACTACTGTTCGTTTTAATATTGTTACACTGGTTTGAGACCAGGCACACTCACTCGTTGAAAATGCTCCCATTATAAATTGATTATTTAATTATCAGATGTTGTTCGGCTTAAGCGGCAGTCAGGCCCAGTTCAATTTCAATGAAACTGGTATAACCAACCGGGCGCACCCTTAACTTAACAGAAAGTGTATTCGTATTGATGATATTCTGCGCAGGACTAATGGTTACTTCCAGACCGCTGATCTGATCGCCCATGTTTACTTTAATCTGCTGATCTATCAGCGCAGACAGGTACGCAATATCTGAATCTGAGATATTGCCATCGGCAGTAACATTTACTTCACTCTCTACCTGTTCTACATAAGTGGCTGCGGCTATTACAGCTGCTTTATCCAGCACACGGCCATGGGCTAATAAACGATAATCATCATTGCTGGACATGCGGTCGATACCAAAGTAAACGCCTGCCTTTTGCGGATGCTTCATAAAGCTGATATACCCTTTTCCATGAATAGACTCCAGGCTTACCAGATCTTTAATCAGCTTAGAGCCAACGTAAGCATTGGTTATGCTTAATGGTCCGTTAGCCACTTTACCCAGCTTAATATGTGCAGGATACTTAACCGCACGCCCCAACGCCAACCCAACAGACGCAGAATTATCCGGCAGTGTTCCACCCAGTACTACGCCCGCAAAACCGTTACTGGCTGTATCAGGCTCATAAATAGTTGCACTTGACTCCACCGCAATGCGCCCTTCAATTAATATGCGCAATGGCGTAAGTGCTGCCAGGCGGGCCTGCGCAAAAACTTTAGCCTTTACAACTGCAGCGGATACATCAGCATCCAGAAAATCAGTACCGGCAGCGTAACCAGTAGGTGGCTTTCTAAAAACACCCAGCAACCGCACTTTACCTTCGGCAGCTGTTATCAGCTTTTTAGCACCCGCAACGTTGGTTTCGTCCAGAATGTCCGCCATTGTTTGCGTAGCTGCAACCCCCATTACATACAACTCCTGATTACCACCCACTTCACCATAAAACTCCTTTAAATGCCTGTGCATGGCCGGCTCTGCCGCCTCAGTAAAACCTTTGCTTTCGGCATCTGCCAGATTAAAAACCACGACCGGACTACCCTGCAAACCAGCGGTATTCACCGTTCCAACTAAACCCGCTATTCCATCTACAGCGGCAACATCACTTAGCAAGTTGCCATTTGCATAGGCAACTACTACCTTAGGATAAGACATGCTTTATTTATTTATGTTTATGCTTGAATTTTAGATTACCCATCTGCTAATAGAGTGTGTGGCTGCTACGGAACGTATTCTTCTGTACACGCCATCTCCCTCTCTATTTCCTCCATCATTTGTATTCCCTTCTACGGAGTAGAAGGTTCCCATGCTTTTGTTGGCCCAGCCATCAAAAAAACCGGTATGCCCTATGCGCCCCAGGCTTTTATAATACAGGCAGAACACATCTGCCGGAAGCGGCCCGGCCAACCAGCGGCCCTTATAAAAAAGCAGCGCCTCTTTTCTCTGACAACTGGCAGCCATACCATTTATATCTACCGCCTTCGTTATGCCACCTTTCAGCAAACACCATTTCACAAATGCAGCACACCAGGCGTAACCTTTATTAAGGCCAACAGACTTTAAATAGCCTTCTACCGCAACACCATCATTATTACCTGTTCTCTCTCTAACACCAATCTGTGTTTTATATGTTGCTACAACGGCGTTACGCTTGCTGCCGCCAGCAGTCTGAGAAAAACAATAACTGCAACAGAGAAAAAGAAAACCAGCCAGAAAGATGCAAACAGTAATTTTTGCCATGCTTTTAGTTTTATAAAATCTTCAAAAGAGTAGAGCTTGTATTCGCGGTATTCAATACCCGACTCTTCCACCTTGTATCGCTTGCCCCATAGATAGTTGTGTACTTTACGCAGATTGAACCACAGCCCTATGCGTGCAACAGCAAACAAACCTGCCATGATACCGGCGGTAGCTATTAAAGCCTGAATCCAGTTAATGGCGTAATACTCCATGGCTACGCCACCTACCGAGGAAGGTCCCATATTTAAAAACCAATAGCTTAGAAAAGCAACCGCAACACTCCATATCCAGTCATGCATCAACAACCATCTCTTTACTCCTTTCATGTAATTACTACTTTATTGTTTACAATATTTTCTCACCCATATCGCCAATACAATACAGCATAGCACTAGCAGAAGACCACCCAGTATACCACCTGCTCCACGGGCATCCGACACCTTACCTCTCTCCTTCTTTTCCAAAACAGTACTATCCAGCACCCTCCTGCTATTGCTATCTGTATTTGAGGCAAACATTCTTATGCTCTCTTCATTGTATACATCTACCGTTACCTCTTCTGCTTTTTTCTCAGCCGTTAAAATCCCTTTTCCCGTTACCGGATTAAATAGCGCCTTTACCCGCAATGTGCCCGTTTCTAATGCCGTTTCCACAACTCCTGTATCCAAAGGGTTAAAGAAAAAATTACCAACCACGCTATCCGGTTTTGTACTTACAACACCTTTACTTTTAGAAACCGAACGGCGCTCATTCAACTCAACAGCAGAAGACTTACTAAATTCTTCTGTTTTTAAAACAGAAAGACTATCTAATGACACAACTGACTTATTCACATTCCGGCCGGTACTGCACGCAGTAATCAGCACAACTATCAGCAATAACCATTTACTCATGCTACTTTGTTTTCTATAACTGTTTTCAATTTTATCACCTGCCTCTCCAGCACTTTGTTCTCCGTTCGCAAGCGCTCCACTTCTGCACTAAGCGTAGCGCACCTTTCCGTAAGAACACTTATCTGTTTTTCCAGATCAGCAGAAAATGAACGCCATAAATTCACTGTTTTCTCAATATTCTCCAGTTGAATTTTTTCCGTATCCACCTCCAGCTTTTTTGCTTCTGCCTTTAGCTTTGCACGATATAATAACCTGGCCAGCAAAGAAGTTACTACTGCAGTAACAAGCGATACCCATACCGTAATATTCATTATATATATTTTTTCAACTTAACTAACTTTTCATTTATCAACCGGCGACAATGTAAAATTGCATCTATTTAAAAACCTTTCAAAACGGCCATTTTACGACAATACACTTAAAGAAACACCAACCTGTATCTACTGCACCATCATAGTTTTCAATAACTAACTGAAGTAATGCTATTACGACATTTGCCATGCAGCAGCACTAAATACTGCGCACCTAAAAAAATGTCTATGAGTAATTTTTATGCATTAATGTTAACAGAAATGAAAGCACGGATTAATGAAATGGTTCCTGAAATCGTTTACATAGATCAGGACTTTGGACAGCTAGACAATGAAAACGCAATTAACCTTGCATACCCTTGTTTACTGATTGATTTTACGGGAACAACTTTTAATCAAAACGGACAATTATCAGAAACCGGAGATGCTTCTATTCAAATGAGAATAGGATACAAGATGAATGATGAAGCTGCGGCGCAAGGAATAACAGAAACGGCTTTAGCTTATTATGAACTGGAAGGGAAGATTTATAAAGCATTTAAAGGCTGGAATCCCGCAAATGGAATTAGCCAGCCTTTGAATCGCGTCAGCGATGCATCGGAAAAACGAACCGATGGAATCAGAGTGAGAAAGCTATTATTTAACACTATGTTTGAAGACTCAACAGCTTCAACAAATTATACAACCACAAGCCCCCGAATGACCATTGAATAACTACCACACAAAATGTGGATATTTTTCTTTCAGGCTTTTAACTGATGGCTGCTCTTTTTTAATAAGCATTAGCTCATCAGTTTTAGCCTGAATGATTTTCTGGATCATTACCTGGCTGAGATGAAATTCATTCATCAGTGCAGCTACTGAATCCGGATAAAGCCGCCTTTCAATTTTACTTTTGAAATAAAAGCGATACAGGAGGCAGGTATCACGCGCAACGATCAATTTAGGATTACGCCCTTTACGCTCCACTTTATCAGCACTAACCATTTCCTCTTCTTCTGATAACAAGGAATGCAAAACAGAAATACCACGCTGTAGTGTTCTCATTGTATATTTTTATTTACACGTTTTCAACCTCATTAATAAAAGCCTGCTCACATAAAATACATATTGAAAATATGCGAGCAGGCATTACTGCACCATAAGATGTTATGCAGCCTCAACAGAAATTTTATCACAAATTCCCTGCAGCAGATTCCCCAGGTAGCTGGCCCTATCGGTAAAGCCATCAAATTGCATATTGAATGCAATAGCCCAATACGGCTTCATCGAAATCAGATATTGATGTTGTCTTTTATAAGCCTTCAGGGCAAAATGCATATTCATTTCTTCAAATACTGATAACAATAACATATCCTCTTTAGAAAGAAGGCTTTTGTTTTTCAGCATTTGCATATTTTCTGTTGTTTTGTCTAACGCTTCACTTAAAGCCAACATTTCACTGGCGTTTAATTTCAGCTTAATCATAGTTGCCATACTGTTTTTCTTTAATCTTAATTACCGGCACTCATTCTGGCATATTACCAGTCTCTTCATGGCACAGCACTCCCTATCACTTTTTTCTGATAAAAAAAGCTGGCAATTGCATAACCCTTTTAGGCTATGTCATGGAGTTCTTTTAAACCATATCCTATTAGTAGCGGAGGAAATACATACTTTAAGGCATAACGGTGTCAGCAGACAAAGATTCCAACTAGTCCATGTTTCATTAGTGTAATAACCCTCGTAATGAGTATACCCCGAAGATAATTAAAAAAGACAAGGCATGTCCAAGATTCTTGAACATGTAGGTAAAAACATCTAATTACTCCCTAAAAAGAAATAAAAACACCTCATAAATCACTAAAAAACAATCAATAGCGACAATTTTCAAAAAACCAAATATCTTGTCCTTAAATATCTAATTATAAAGTTCACATGCCGCCAGGCAAAAAAAGAGAGCACATTAAACCGTGCTCTCTTTTTCGATTATTTCTTTTCGTTACTACCTTAACAACCTCACCTCAAACACATTCTGTGTTACACTACCCTCCCCTGCTACAAACTTCACCGTAAGTACAGCAGCATTGGCAACAGCAGCCGGTAAAGGATAATCCACCTCCACAAACTTATCTCCCCCACTGCCATCAGCTTTTACCTGTGCCAGCAGTGTCTCGTTTATATAAATGCTGAAGGTTTTATTCCTGTCTTTACCGTAATAAGTAACCCGCAGCTGCTTAGCATTTTTATTATTGTTCCGCAGGTTATAAGAGAACCAGCCTTTAGCATTACGGTAATGCTGCTCTTTAAACAGGCCTGCATCTGTTTTATCGCCCTTAAAGCCATGATCTGATTCCGGTTGCTGCTCGCCGCAGTTTACCATATCTACCGTCATAGCATCCAGTTCCATTTTAGCTTTTTCCTTCACCTGCATAGCAGCCCGTACAGAATCCAGTTTGTCTGGCTGCGTATAAGGGAAGTAGATAACATAGCGGCTGTTATGAATAGTATAAAACGGCTTCAGCGTAAGGTTTCTGTAGACAGGCTGCACAAATAAATCCGGTGCCACATAAGTAAGTGGCGTGCGCAGTGGCTTTAACGCAGCAGCCAGCTGATCTTTTTCAGCAACTACCATGGGCGCATCATCCAGCGGGCGCAAAGCGCCGCCTGCCACATGTCCCATACGGCTGCCATCGGCCATCAGGCCTTGCAAACCAGCAGTGTCTGTTGCCGCAGCCAGCACTATAGGGCCATGCACAAACGATACCCAGTTAGAGCTATCGGGCAAAAACTCTGTAGTAGTATGCATAGGCAGCAGTACGGTTATCATATCTCCATGCTGCCAGCGGCGACTCACCGTTACATATCCATCTGCACCTTCACTTACGGCCACCTCTTTTTTATTTACCAGCACCCGCAACGTTCCTTTCTGCACCCAGGAAGGATAACGCAGATGTATTGGCATATCCACCGGCTTTTTCAGTTCCAGCTGCAAACGTGTTGTTTCATTTTGCGGAAAGTTATTTAACTGATACAGCTTCAGCCCCTTCTCTTTCCACTCCAGCGCAGAAGCAATAAACAGGTTTACATACAAGTCATCATTGGTATGCGCATAGATCAGTTCGCCATACTTGCCATGATTTTCCAGGCCAGAGCCTACACAGCACCAGAAACCTTCCTGCGGTTGCGAATACACGCGGTAATGATTGGGGCGCATGGGCGTAAAATACACAAAGCCCCCCCTGGGATTTTCGGAAGAGAGGATATGGTTGTATAGTGTACGCTCGTAATAATCCATGTAAGCTTTGGAAGGGTTAGACAAGAACAACTGCTTTGTAAGCTTGAGCATATTGTAGGAGTTACAGGTTTCGGGGCCTTCTCTCGACTCAATCATAGAACTGAAATCCTTGACAGGGTGAAAATGTTCCCGGACGCTGTTACCACCGATAGATACGGTTCTGTTATGCACCACTGTGTTCCAGAAAAAATTGGCAGCATTGGCCCAGGCAGTATCCTTACCCGCTTCCGCAACGGCTTTATAGCCAATTACCTTAGGTATCTGTGTGTTGGCATGTATACCTGTTAACGCATCCTGCTGCTGTAGTAAAGGAGTAAGAATACGCCGGTCTGAAAAACGACGCGCCATTATCAGGTATTTGGAATCGCCGGTGAGTGCCGCCACATTGGCAAACACTTCGTTCAGGCCACCATGCTCACTCTTCAGCATCTGCTGCACCTGTTCATCTGACAGGCCGGAGGTAAGCTGTATGCACCAATCACACAACTGTATCAGCATAGCTTTCGCCTTTTGGTTGCCTGCAATAGTATAGGCATCATACAGGCCTGCAAATATTTTATGTATGTTGTACAGCGGCACCCACTTATCATTCAGAGAAAAACTTCCGGCATTAATTTTACCGGCAGCAATCTCCTTCCACATGGCTTTACCACCAGGCACTCCTCCCAGATAACCATCACCACTGGCTTTCTGGCATCTCTCCAGTTCATCAATCATATAATCCAGCCGTTCTTTAATATCCGTACGGCCGGTGGCCGCATACATCAGCGATAAGGCAGACACATAATGCCCGCCAATATGACCATCTAAACCGGTATTTTCCCAGTTGCCGTAAGAAGCTGCTTTGGCGGTTAACCCAGCCTCACGCAGATAAGGCGCCAGCAGACGGTCTGCACTTAACTGTAGCATATAAGTGGCATCAGCATTCTGGGCCAGTCTAAATGGGCCGTCCAGCAAGCGTACCGATGACAACGGAAAAGCAGCAAGTGGTGGCTGCTGTGCCACCACTTGCCCGGATAATAACAAGCCCGTTAAAAGAATCGCGTATTTCATGTAGTTGAAAATATGCTTTAAAAATAAGTCAAATCATTACTGCGGATAGCCAGTATTTTGTTTAAGATTTCCGTTCTTGTTAATTTCTACCCTGGGAATGGGGCATAGCGCTGCCCCCGGACGGGTGTATAGCAATTGTTGGTAATTACAACTATTTTTGAACCCATTTCAGACAGCTAAACAGGAAAAATGGAGTGGAAAAATTTACTTTCAGCCAGAAGATGGGGGCAGGAATCGTACACCATGCACGATGAGGATGAGGCCCGGTCTCAGTTTCAGCGCGATTATGATCGTCTTATCTTTTCTTCTCCTTTCAGAAGACTGCAAAACAAAACGCAGGTGTTTCCGCTGCCGGGCAGTGTATTTGTGCACAACCGGCTTACCCATAGCCTGGAAGTAGCCAGTGTAGCCCGCTCTATGGGTAATATCTTTTTCAACCGTATGAAAAAGCAAAACCCGGATATACTGAAAGAAGTTCCCCTGCTCAGCGAAGCCGGTAACATTGTAGCAGCCGCCTCTCTGGCGCACGATCTGGGAAATCCCGCTTTCGGCCATTCCGGCGAAGCAGCTATCTCACGCTATTTTACAGATGGCGATGGGCGCAATTACGAAAAAGACCTCAACGCCGGCCAATGGAAAGATGTAACGCATTTTGAAGGTAATGCCAACGCCCTTCGCATGCTTACGCATTCCTTTAAGGGCAAAGGCAATGGCGCGTTTGCACTTACTTATTCTACACTGGCAGCTATTGTAAAATACCCTTGCGCCTCAGTAGCCGGTCATGAAAAAAGCACTATCTACCGTAAAAAATATGGCTTCTTTCAATCAGAACAGGATACGTTTAATAATATAGCGGTAGAGCTGCAGCTGGAAAAAGTGCTGGACAACCCATTAATTTATAAACGCCACCCGCTGGTATACCTGGTAGAGGCTGCAGACGATATATGCTATAACATTATTGACCTGGAAGATGCACACCGCTTGAAAATATTTTCGTACGATCAGGTAACCAGATTGCTACTGGCGGTATGTGACGATCCTAAACTGGAGGGGCGCCTTGAGGCAGACGCCTTCAGCGATGAAGACGCAAAGATTAGCCTTTTGCGCGCCAAAGCCATTAACAAGCTGATTTTCCAATGCGTAGATATCTTTTTTAATGAGCAGGAACTGATTTTAAAAGGTGATTTCAACAAAAGTCTTACCGATGCCCTGGAAGAGCCGGTTCGTAGCGCGTGGAAAGCCATTGAAAAAATTTCGGTGCAGAAAATTTACAATTCCTCTTCAGTAATACAAAAGGAAGTAGCGGGTTATAAAGTAATGGCCGGCCTGCTGGAAGAATTTATTCCGGCCCTTATTCATAACAATACACATTACTATAAAAAGCTGGTACACCTGATTCCTACGCAGTTTTTAACAGACAATACAGATGTGTATTCTAAAATTCAAAGTGTGCTGGATTATGTATCGGGTATGACAGACTTGTATGCGGTGGAAGTATACAGTAAGATTAAAGGCATTTCATTCCCCACGCTCAGTTAGGGGCAAAAAAATAGGCCTGAGCCTTAGACAAGGCAGGCCGTTGCTAACCTATGAAAAACACCATCTTTTGGTGATACACCTTCTAATTTGTTTGCTTCTTTCGAAGCGGTATCAAACTTCGTTTCCGTTGTTTGATGACACTAAAATAACACAATAATCAAAACAAAAGACAAAAAGTTCAACAAAAATCTTTTTTAAATCGGGAATAACTGTCAGAATGACGACATTTCTCTACACTTACGCTTTAATTGTCAATCTCTTATATAGAGAATTTTACCGATAAAAATATTTTTTTTAAAAAGGAACACTTCCCTGAAAATAAGGATCACTTTAGCCGGTATTGCAGCTTTAACGAAACAATATTTTTGTGTCCCTGGCTAAACGAGCGCTGGTACTGCCCTGTAACCTGCCATTTTCCTGCCTGCCAGGTAAGGGCAGCCAGCCCCCGAAAATCTTTCTGTGCCACCGGCACTTCCGGTTCCGGCTTTTCTTCCACAATAGCGGTTGGCCCTACCAGGCCAGGAGAATATACCATTACCTGCCTGAAAGTTGCCGCGTAATCTTCCATATACCTGCTGGAAACCACCTTGTTTAAAAAAGACATCTGTACGCCTGTAGCAACCGACCAATGTTTATTAAGCTGCATACCGGCTGTAACAGGCACATCTGTATAAACAGCTCTGTTTATACTCCGTAACTGATTGTATGTTTTGGTTTCGTTGGTTACCTGGTCGTAATAAGTAACATCCTTTTCTATAATTTTTTCATCAGAAGCCACCGGTGCTCCAATGGCTATACCTGCTGCCACGTAAATACGTTTATTAATAAAGTAACGCAGTTCGGCAGTAGGGTAAGGCGCCATGTATTGCGTATTGCCTCCTATTACATAGTTAGTACCTAAACCGGCCAGCAACTGCCATTTGTTTTTCCGCTGCGGCGTTGGAGCCGCCTTTTTCACACTGTCAATGGCAGCACCAGCCTTTGTGCTAACGGGGGTATCTGTTTGTATGGTGTCCGGGGCCGCATTTATAAGTTTTTCCGCCCACTGCGTGTTACTACCTGGCAATATGTGTGTGCCGGAAAGCTGCACGGGTGTAGCGGCAGGCAAAGGCAAACTACGCACTGGCTCACTGCTAACCTTCTCTACCACAGCCAGCATTGGTGCAACAGGTGCAATAGCTGTTTTTTCCTGAGGCTGCGCCAAAAAAATGCCCGAAAACAAACTATCCTTCAGCGGCACTGATACCAGCAGCAGAAACATAGCTACCAGGCCTACCTGCAAACCGGTAAGCCACCATGCTGCTTTGCGCGTTTGCGCGGGCAGGTGTGTATTCAGCAGCGTTTCCATGTTCTGCCAGGCTTGCGCCGCAGGAATGTGCGGAACAAAGCTGCCATCAGTAAACGGATCGTTGTGTAAATTTTCGTGCATGGGCTTCTGGTTTACCTATGTATGGCTAGTACTTGTTTTAATCGTTTGCGGGCTTCAGACAGGTGCCACCGGCTGGCTCCTTCCGAAATATCCAGCTGCTGTGCAATTTCGCGGTGGCTATACCCTTCAAACGCTACCAGGTTTACCACCATCCGTGTCATAGCGGGTAGCTGGTTCAAACAACGCAACAAATCCTGCTGGCTCCATTTCAGATTCAATCCTGTTTCTTCCTGTGCAGGCTCGTACACGCCGCTCATTTCCACCACCTTTATATCGGTTTTCTTTTTCCGCAGATAATCAATAGCCGTATTCACCATCACACGCTTCAACCAGGGCCTGAAGGCGCCCGCCGTCTCGTTATACTGATGAATATTTTTAAATACCTTCAAAAAGCCATCATTCACTACCGAAACTGCGGCATGAGGCTCTGTTACATAGCGATAGCAAAGCCGGTACATATCATCATAGAAATGCATGTACAGCTGCTGCTGCGCAGTCCTGTCGTTCAACGCGCACTGTTTCAGTATCAGACTAAGCTCTTCCAGTCTCTCTCATATTGTTTTGTACACAACAGGCCCATTTTTTGTAAAAAACGACCTGGTATGAATGAAGGTTGTTTGTTTAATAAACACCATCGGGATGGCGAGGGGCAAAATTCCGAATTATTTCCCTTCGCAACGGTAGCCCTGATGCTATTCATCATCCGGGAACACATACTTTAACGAAATAGCGGGTAAAAACGTTAGGTGCGCCTTAAAAAAAAGCTAACAGTCATACCTAAAACCACTTATTTCAATTGTATTACATTTGTGAAATTTCTCTGCAATGCCGCAAAAAGCACACATATCAATCTCCCGTACGCTGCTGATAGCAGGATACTGGGCATTTTTTGTAGTGCAGGTGTATTGTAATATTGGCGGTATTCAATCGTGTTTTAAAGACCGCACTTTCAGGGCCGTAAAAACGCAACGCGGCATTCAAAAGCAGATAAAAGCACGCAACTCTGCCGATCATGAGCACATTAAAGTGCTGGTTAACAAACGTTTTCATCCTGAAAATACGCTTGCTGTAGCCTTTTCGCTCAGCACGCCACTTCCTGTATATGTAAGTACCGGTATTTTTAACATTCCGGAAGCCCACTGGCATATTGCTGCCATGCTTACTCAAAGCCTGCGTGCGCCTCCTGCCCTTGCGTGTTAACATTTCAGCTATTTTCTGATTTCCACAGTGCACTCTCGTAATGAAGGCGCTATTATTTACATTCCGGCACTGCATTTAGCGGCAGCCGGCCAATACTGAATATTACGCATGGGCATTGAAATTACCCTGATGAATCAATCTTACGATTCCAACTATACGGTAGTAATCGTACTATCCAATACACGAACGGCATGGAAAGTTTTATCCAGCCCGGCTTATTCTCACACCTTCCGGTTGCCTGCTGAAAGCGATGGCTTTTTTGCCGGGGTGGTAAATAGCATAGAAACCGGCACGGAACTTTCTGAAAATCAATTATCCCAACTCAGCTTTGTTGCTACTGAAAACAGCAAAAAAGCAGATCTTATTATGACAGGCGGCGGTGTACGCGCGCCTTACCGGTTTACGCTGCTGCCTAAATAGCAGCGTAAAGCCCCCCTTCCTGCGCCTGTATTTCCCGCTAAAAAGAATCATGCTTTAATCTATCTCGCTTTGCATAATTTAGCGACCGGAATTTTCATACCCCATTATAAAAAAACTACTTACGCATGAAAAGGATTGAGGCTGTTCAATCGGCTAAGCAACTCGGTACTTTTATCGACTTTCCGCACGAGCTGTACAAGGATGACCCTAATTATGTACCGGAATTGTTTATCGCACAGCGCGATTTGCTCAGCCCTAAAAAACATCCTTTTTTTGAACATGCAGAGGTTCAACTGTATCTGGCTTACCGGGGCAATAAGGTAGTGGGCCGCATGGCTGCCATTTTAAACCACAGCCACAATAAGTTTAACAACGTAAACGAAGGCTTCTTTGGTTTTTTTGACTGTATTGATGATGTGGAAACTGCCAAAAGCATGTTTACCGAAGCAGAAAGCTGGTTACGTAAAAAAGGGGTTACCGGTAAAATTAAAGGCCCGGTAAATCATTCTACCAACGAAACCTGTGGCACGCTGGTAGAAGGTTTTGATACCCCCCCGAAGGCGTTGATGACGTACAATGCCCCTTATTACGACAAACTGATTACTGCTGCCGGCTTCCGTAAACAAACAGATATTCTGGCCTATTTATATACCCGCGAAAACTTTGATGATACCCGCCTGCGCCGCTTACAGGTATATATGGCAGATAAGCTGGCTAAAAAGGGTATTACGGTGCGCCCGGTAGTAATGAAAAACTTTAAAGAAGAAGCGCGCAACATACGTGAAGTGTACAACTCTGCCTGGGATAAAAACCTGGGGTTTGCACCCATGAGCGATAAAGAGTTTGATTATATGGCCAAAGACCTGAAAATGATTATTAACCCCGAGTTGTGTCTGGTGGCAGAGCATGAGGGAAAAATGGTAGGTTTTGGTGCAGCCATTCCTAATATCAACGAAATACTTATTACCATTAAAAAAGGACGTCTGTTTCCTTTTGGGCTGGTGAAACTGCTTACCGGCATGAAAAAAATTAAAAGCCTGCGTATTCCGTTGCTGGGTGTAATAGATGGCTACCGTAAGCTGGGCATTGAAATATTCTTTTACATGGCGTTTATTGAATATTTTATCAAGCACCCGGAAATTAAAGAGGTGGAAGCTTCCTGGATACTGGAAGACAATGTGATGATGAACAAAGCCATTGTGGATATAGGAGCCAGGCTGGATAAAAGATACCGTCTGTACGAGAAAGATTAATAAACAACCTTCTTATAAATAAAACAGGGTGTGCTTACCGGCACACCCTGTTTTATTTATAGCATTTGCCAGGTGTTACCACCCGCATTTCTAGTTTAAAAGAGAATTGATCAGCTTTTCTACTTTAGGGCTTGCATAATCTGCCCCGCCTTCGTGGCGCATGGCAATTTTACCTTTTTTGTTCAGGATAACAGTAGTGGGAATGGCATTGCCCAGCATAGAAGAAGGAATACTGCTTGCAGGTACATACAATGGGAAGTTGTATCCGTTCTGCTTAATAAAGCTGTACGACTTTTCGTATTTCCCGTCCACATCTACCATTATAAATACCACATCAGCATTGTTTTTAAACTTGCTGTACAGTGTATTAATAGAAGGCATTTCTGCCCGGCAGGGCGGACACCAGGTAGCCCAGAAATTAATAAACACCACTTTGCCTTTCAGCGAAGAAAGTTCTACTGCCTTACCAGCACCATCTTTAAAAACAACATCGCCCTCGTAGGCACTTTCCGGCGCATCTTCAGCAATGTTATCCACTGCCTGTACCTGAAATAAACCTACCTGCATCAGCCCGCGTATAGCCCAGGCTTTTGCATTGGCATTCAACGCTATAAACAGTGCCAGTGCCGGCAATACCCAGGAAATAATATTGGCAACATTGCTTTTGCCCGTACGGGAAGCTTTGAATAATTGTTTCATAGTTTTTATTAATGTAACCCCTGAAAAGCCTGTGCAATTTGCCAGACATACAAAAGCTGCAGCAATTGCCCGTAAGGCATCTGTTGCAGGTACTGTTACAATGCGGCTTTAAAACAGTTACGAGAAAAAAAAGGCTGATTAAGAACCAGCCAGCACGTTTCTTCTTGTAGGAATTACTGTTTTCTCGTCATCACTCAGGAACACCCAAAACTCGCCCAGTTGAAAAATATCGCCTGGTTGTTTCTTTCCAGCCTCTTCACTTGGACGCTCCCAGCTACCCAGTAACTCGCCGTTGTATTTAATCTCAACTAATTTTTGCTCGTGGGTTAACGTTTTAAACTGCTCAATAGTCATATCTGGAATGAGTTATAAATGAATTCCCCGCAATTTAAAAAGCTTTGGCAGAGTCAGCAAAAGTTTCTGCTTACTGCGGCAGGCACCACCCTGTACTTTTAACAAAAAGAAGTTCCGTTGTTGATAACAGAACTTCTTTTATAGCACAGAGAAAGAGGGGGAATTAAAAAGTATATGCGAGTGATGCCATCCAATGACGGGGTGCGCCGGGAAACAGGCGGTTAAAATCAAAACCACCCACCCAATATGTTTTGTTCAGCGCGTTGTTAAGGTTCATGCTCACTTTAAACTTGTCAACCGTATAATACAATGCTGCATTAGCAACCACATAGCCGGGCAACTGTAAAATATCACTGTCGGTAACGCGGGTAGTGGCAAAGTTGGCACCTGCGCCTATGCCCAATCCCTTCAGCATTTTACCGGCAAACAGGTATTTGGCCCAAACACCACCCTGACTTTTTGGGGCGTTTGGCAGAATATTGCCTATTTCCGTTTTGTCATCGCTTTTGGTAACCCTGGTAACATTATAGGCATAATTGGTAGTAAGGCTGAGGTTAGGCAGTATTTTGCCGTACATCTCCACCTCTACCCCAGTAGACTGCTGCTGCCCTATCTGCTCCATTAAATCGGGCCTGTCAGCAGCGTTCGCATTCCGCAGTATATTATTCTGCCGTATGCGGTAGGCCGCAACGTTTACCGCCAGTCTTCCATGAAGCAATCCCATTTTCACACCCGCTTCTACCATGTTACTGATTAACGGATCAAAAGGTCCGCCGTATATATCCGGGTTAGCAATGGTTACTGCACTCTGAGGCTGGTAGCCTTCTGTATAAGTACCGTACAGGCTAACGGGTTCCAGTGGCGTGTACACCACTCCAATACGTGGTATCAGAGCCTTTTGCTTTATGTTACGCTGATTGGCTTTGGTATAATCCAGCACATTTACATAATACTCCTGGCGCAGCCCCAGTAACATCTGCCATTTACCGGCGCGCAGCTGTTCCTGTACATATATACCGTTTACAAAATACTTTGTGGGCGTTTCTGCCGCAGATACATTTATATAGCGCGAAATTTCAGAAATGGAATAATCCGGATTGGCCAGATTAAAGTAGGGCACATTCGGCACCGGCATATTGTTTACAATCAGGTATTTCTCCCTTTCGGCGGGCCGGTAAGTACTGATAGTACCCCTGCCATCTGCGGTAAGAAAACCACCGGCATTATAAGTAGAGTTGCCTACAGGAAATACCTCGTTAATATGATCGTACCCTACCACCAGCTTGTGCGATACAATGCCTGTATTAAACTCCGCGGTAAACCAGCTGCTGATGTTATCCAGATAATTTTTGCGTAAGCGGCGGATGGTTTGCATACCCATCAGTGTAGGAATTTCCTTTCCGTCTGCATCTACCCCATAACGGTTAGAGGTACGATGCTCCAGCAAATCTTCATCGTACATAGACTTCATATAAGAAGCGTTGAACGAGATGTTTCTGGTGATTTTACGTTGTACAGAAATAGTAGAGAACAGATTCAGTTCGTTCTGATAATCATTTCTTCTGCCTACCGCAAAAGAGATGGGGGTAGAATACAAATCAGTTCCTGCAGTAGCACCAAAAATCGGCTGCCCTCTGTCTAACCGGCCTTTGTTCAGCTGATATACCAGATCAAAGTTGATTCTGGTTTTATCATCGGGAATAAACGAGATGGATGGAGCAATTACCATAGCCTCGCCTTCCTGCAACACCCGGAATGACTGTGCATTCTGATACGCTACGTTTAAACGGTACAGTAAGGTTTTAGATTCATTTACAGGCCCGGTAAAATCTGTAGTAAAACGATACGTATTAAAGCTGCCGGTTACAAAACTGATGGCTTTGCGGTTTTCATCCAGCGGCTTTTTGGTAACAGTATTAATGGTACCACCCGGGTCTGTATTGGCAAACAGTGCAGAAGCAGGGCCTTTAATTACTTCCAGCCTTTCTACATAAGGCAGCAGGTTCTGGCTCCAGCCACGGGTAGAAACACGAAGGCCGTTTACCATTACACTGCTGGCCCGGAAGCCACGCAGCACAAAATCGCTGTTGTTATAGGAGTACTGGTTAACGCCACTGATGTTTTTAATAGCATCACTGGTTTTAAAAGCCAGCTGATCCTCTATCACCTCTTTGGTTACATAACTAACCGATTGCGGAACATCACGCAGCGAGGAAGCGGTTTTGGTAGCCACAAACGTGGTACTGTTTTTATAACCACTTTCGCGGCGGCCCACTACCTCTACATGCTGTAACTCTTCTATTGCATGCATCATATCAACAGAAACCATACGCGTTTCTCCATCTTCCAGGCGTATGCTCTTACTCGTTTCTCTAAAGCCTACTACCGAAAAATGAACCGCATACCGGCCCATTGCCAGCCCTGAGAATGTATATTCTCCTTTTTTATCCGTTAATACCTGGCGGTTACCCGGAATCAACAATACGTTTACCTGCTCCAGCGCATTGCCTTCGTTGTCTTTTACAGTTCCTTTAATGGTGCTTTGTGCCAGTAGCTGGCCGCATAGCAGTGTACATAACACTGCTATAAAAATGTTTGCAATTTTCATCTATAAGTTGGTTTACAGTGTTGTCAGAGGCAGGGGGTATAGCATGGCTATTCACACGGAGCAATTATCCGGCGAAACTACCGGCAGGCAGACAAATACCTTTATGAAATCGGGAAATACACTTTACTGAAACGGAAAACTTACCATATATCAGGCAGCATAAGCCATATTACAGCTCAATCAGAAAAACGGCACCACCATCATTATGTACGGTTATAGTGCCACCATGGGCTTCTACAAACTGCTTTACTATGGCCAGCCCCAGCCCGGTGCCATAGCTTTTATGTTTGGTTACAAAGGGCTCAAACAAGGTTCTCATAATGCCAGGGGCAATACCCGGCCCGTTATCGCGTACTTCTATCTGTACGTTATCGTTCAACGCTGCTTTAGCAGCACGCAGGGTTACACGGGGGTTACTCACCTTATAATCAACCAATACATCAATGGCGTTATTAATCAGATTCGCTAAAATGCGTTTCATTTTACTCTCATCACAATTCACCATAAGCTGCTCCTGCACCTGCACTTCTATCTGTAACTGAGCAACTGCTCTCCTGTCTTGTATCTGCTGCACTATTTCCTTTACCAGCGGCAGCAATGCCAGCAGCTGCTTCTTTGCCTTTATATCTTTCAGAAAATCCAGATAATCTTCAAAAATAGCCATGGCCTCATTGCCCGACTTTTTCAGCGGCGCCATCCATTCATTTTGTATGCCCTCCATTTCCATCATTTCCACAATCATCTTAACGGCCCCTACCGGCCCACGCAAATCGTGCATTACCATGCCAATAGCTTTGCCTACAGCAGACAGCTTTTCCTGCTGCATTACCCTTTCGTACAACTCCGCATTCTGTATGGCCCGTGCCGCATTCTGCATAAACAGCTTCAGCAGGTATATCTTTTCCGTTTTTAATTGCTGCTGGGTAATAATGAAGATAGTGTAGTGGTCCAGCCGGGTCATAATCACCTCTTTCACCTGCCGCACCTCTTCCTGTTTAATATCTGCCGCCTGTATGGTTTTAATCAGCTCTTCTACATTAATCCTGCTTTCCACCGGCCCTATGGCAAATAGTTTTTCATAGGTAAGATCTTCATACAACCTGCCCAGCAACGCAGTTTCAGAGCCTACGTAGGCAGAAAGCTGTTCCAGAATATTCTTCAATAAAGGCGTAAGATCGTGTGCATGTAAACTGAATGAGGAAATGGCGGCAATCAACTTTTCCATATTGCGCAACCTGCTGTAATCGTTCACCGCTTTGGTGGCCAGCTGTATTATTTCTTCCGAGGCATAGGGTTTGCAATGGTACCCTACATTTTGCCCGGCCTGGGCTACAATATCTTCAATGGTTTTATCGCTGTAAGCGGTTACGAAAATAATCTCGGCTTTGGTATCCACCTTTCTTATTTCAATAGCTGTTTGCAGGCCATCCCACCCTGGCATGCGCATATCTAGAAAAATTACGGCATAGGGCTTACCGGCATCCAGTGTCGCTTTCACTTTTGCCACCCCTTCCATACCGTTAGAGGCCTTATCTACTGTAAACCGTGGCAAATCGGTATTGCGGTTTTCCAGAATAGGCTTTGTACCACTGAACAAAATATCGGCGGCCTCATTCACCAGCTGATGGGCTGCTGTTGTTTTATGCGGCACCAGTATTTCTTCTATGTTATCACGCACCAGCTCTTCATCATCTATTACCAGCACGGAAGCGTTTATAGCATCACTCATGTTCAGTGGTTTATAAATTGTATAGTTGTTACAGCGCCCCGGCCCGGCCCTTCGCTGCTGATGCGGATATTGCCGGAATGGCTTTCAATAATAGCCCGGCAGTTATACAGGCCCAGGCCTGTGCCAGACGATTTGGTGGTAAAACCCCGTTCAAAAAAACGGGCTGCCTGTTCCGGTTCAAATCCCACTCCATTGTCTTCCACTTCAAGAACCAGCCACCCCTGTAAAACATAACCGCGTATCTGAATTCTTTTATCAGATATATCGTTAGTAAACGCCTCATGGCTGTTTTTCAGCATATTCAACATCACCTGCATTAGCCGGGTACGGTCGCCGTTAATTACCGGCAATGTGCCAGGTACATCCACATATACCTGCACCCCATGTTTATCCAGCGCATCATGCAGCATGGCCAGGCTATCATTCACCAGCTGAAACAGGGCAACCGGCCTTCGCTCCCGCAATTCCTGGCCCACTACATACTGGCGCTGAATATTCAGCACCTCCTGTATATGGTTAATAATATTATACTGCTCCTTTACCGCCCTGGATACCATTTCGTGCTCCTCCTTTCTTGCCAGTATTACGCCCTGCAGTAATGTGTTTACAGCTCTGGCCTTTTCTTCCCCCAATGCGCCTTCCATTGCTGTTTGTTGCGCCTCAAAAAATTGTACCAGCTGCTGCAGGGTAGCCGTATTGTCTTTATCCAGCCAGCTGCGTATACGGTTAAGGTAAGCGCCAAACCCCACGACCGCATTGCCTATATCGTGCAACACGCCCGAAGCTATCTCCAGCTTGCCCTGCTCTACAGCCTTATCCGTCAGCATCTGCTGCATCACCTTTTCCCGCTCCTGCTTCTCCGTTACATCTTCAAAGCTTATTACGGTACAGTCTTTATAAATACGGGTAACGATATAGTTGAAATAACGAACGCCATAACCAGGCATGGTAAAGCAATACACTTCCGATACCAGCACCGGGCCACTCTCCTCTTTGTACAGCTGTAGCCGTTCCAGCACAGTGGGAGCCATTTTTTCCAGCAGGGGAAAAAAGTTATCATCGTACAACTGAAAATACTGCCGTATGGGCCTCAGTATTTCGCCTCCCGCAATGTTTACATGGATAATAGTACCCTGGTCGTCCAGTTCCACAATACCCAGAGGCGCATATTCAATAATGGCTGTCAGCTTCTTTTCAATGGGGCTAAGATCGTTCTGCATATTACAGCATTAACCGCGCGGGCGGGAAATAGTTGGCAGAACCGCTAAAAATCAAAGCGCTGGTAAATGGCGCTGCCAGGCTTTAGGGGTAGTTCCCTCCGTTTTGCGGAATACGCGTATAAAATAATTTACATCGCTAAAGCCACACAGGCTACTCACCGCCTGTATACTGTACTTAGGCTGGCCCAGCAGTTGTTTGGCCAGCTTTACTCTTTCGCGGTTAATATAGTCCAGCGGCGTAATGCCCAGTTGCTGTTTAAACCATTTGAAAAAGATGTTGCGGCTCAGGTAGGCTTTACGGCTTAAGGCATCCACCGCTATCTTCTCCGTCAGGTGTTCATGAATATAATGCAGCACATAGTGCATGCGGGTGCCGTTACTGCCAGCCGTAACTTCACCGGCTACCTGCTGCAGATGCTGGCTTTGTATTAATCTGATTAACAGCTCTTTCAAATGAAGGTCGGCATAAATGTTTTTGGAGGTATCGCCACTGCTGCATACCCGTATCAACTTATTAATCAGCTCCGTAACCTCACTGTCGTTTTCAAAATGATACTGGTTAAAGTGCAGGTGCCAGTTATGCTTTTCTTCACCGGCATTGTAATACTGATTCAGATAATTCACGGTATCGTTAATATAACCCGCGTCTACCGCAAGGGCTATGCACTGCGTGGGGCTGCTCATGGTAGCTTCCGGAAAATCGATAATCATGGTTTCCCGGGAGGGTACAATTACGGTTTCGCCCGGCAGATAATCAAAAGCAGGCTGATCAAACAGATGCATCACTTTTTTACCGCGTACCATACTGGTAATCACCAGATCGTTAAACGTAAGGGGAACATGGTAGGCGTTCTGGTAGCTTTCAAATACATTGAGCTCGCATTTTTCCAGATTAAAAACCCGGCGGTTTTCTACCAGTTGCTGTAAACCGGAAGCGGGTGTTAATGCCATCTTTTGCAAACAGTTCTTTACCTGCATGGCCGCAATCGTTTAGTAATACAAGTTACCCTTATTTACGCCCGGCAGCAAAACAAAAGGTACAATCGTGCTATAAAAAAGTACTAAAGTCAAGCGCCTTACCCCGGCTTTACGCAACCTTAGCGGTATTGTTTAACGATTAAAAATGCTTCCTGTATGAGTAACGCAACAGCCGCCGCACCCAAAAGCGATGTGGCACAACGCCCCCGTTTTAAAGAACAATACGATCATTATATTGGTGGACAATGGGTTGCCCCTGCCGATGGCGATTATTTCGACAATATTTCCCCCATAGATGGCAAGGTTTTTACCCGCGCCGCACGTGGCACCGCACGTGATATAGATAAGGCCATTGACGCCGCCCACGAAGCTTTTACCACCTGGAGTAAAACCGGTGCCGCCTACCGCAGCAACCTGCTGCTGAAAATTGCACAGGTAATAGAAGACAATCTGGAATACCTGGCCGTGGTAGAAACCATTGATAATGGCAAAGCCCTGCGCGAAACGCGTGCAGCGGATCTGCCGCTGGCTGTAGATCATTTCCGGTATTTTGCCGGGGTGCTGCGCAGCGAAGAAGGCACCATCAGCGAGCATGACGAAACTACCGTAAGTATTAACCTGCACGAGCCTATTGGCGTAGTAGGCCAGATTATTCCCTGGAACTTTCCACTGCTGATGGCCGCCTGGAAAATAGCGCCCGCACTGGCAGCCGGATGCTGTGTGGTAGTAAAACCGGCAGAGCAGACGCCTACCAGTATTATGTGCCTGATGGAACTGATTGATGGCATTTTACCCAAAGGGGTGCTGAACATAGTTACCGGCTTTGGTGTGGAAGCAGGAAAGCCACTGGCCAGCTCGCCCCGTATTCAGAAAGTAGCTTTTACCGGTGAAACCACTACCGGCAGACTGATTATGCAGTATGCCTCTGAAAACCTGATTCCGCTTACCATGGAACTGGGCGGCAAAAGCCCTAATATATTCTTTGAAAGTGTTGGCGATGCAAACGATGCCTTTTTTGATAAAGCCGTGGAAGGAGCAGTTATGTTTGCCTTAAACCAGGGCGAAGTATGTACCTGCCCCAGCCGTATACTGGTACACGAAAAAATATACGACAAGTTTATGAGCCGTGTAATACAGCGCACCAAAGCCATTAAACTGGGTAACCCGCTGGATGGCACGGTAATGATGGGCGCACAGTCCAGTGAAGATCAGTACAACAAAATTCTCAGCTATCTGGATATTGGCAAACAGGAAGGCGCGCAGGTGCTGTGCGGCGGCGAAGCTTTTCATCAGAACAGCGGGCTGGAGCATGGTTATTACATACAGCCTACCATTTTTAAAGGCAACAACAAAATGCGCATTTTTCAGGAAGAGATTTTTGGGCCGGTGGTATGCGTAACCACTTTCTCTTCTACCGGGGAAGCACTACAGATAGCCAACGATACTTTATATGGTTTGGGAGCAGGGGTATGGACCCGTGATGCACATGAGTTATATCAGGTGCCCCGCGCCATTCAGGCCGGTCGTGTATGGGTAAACTGTTATCATGCTTACCCTGCACATGCACCCTTTGGTGGTTACAAAAAATCGGGCTTCGGCAGAGAAACACACAAAATGATGCTGAACCATTACCGTCAAACCAAAAACATGCTCATCTCTTACAGTAAAGATAAGCTGGGGTTCTTTTAACTACACACAAGAGGAGTATGCAATAGTGAGCGCACCGCGGGGCAGAAGGGGCCCCCGGTGCTTTTTTATGTACGATACAATACTATATTATGACACCGGAAAGAGTGATAGCTACCGAAGCTGCATTACAACTGATACAACGCCTGCGGCAACAACATGGCCCGCTGATGTTTCACCAGAGCGGAGGTTGCTGCGATGGCTCGCAGCCCATGTGTTTTGCTGCGGGAGAGTTTAAAACCGGAGCCAGTGATGTACTGCTGGGTGAGCCCGACGGCTGCCCGTTTTATATGCACCGCGATCAGTTTGGTTACTGGAAGCATACACAGCTGATACTGGACGTAACACCCGGCAGAGGCAGCAGCTTTTCGCTGGAAATACCGCTGGGCGTACGGTTTATGATACGCTCGCGCCTTTTTACAGAGGAGGAAGTGGCTGGGCTGGAAGCCGCAGAAAGCACTACCATTAAGGCAGGGTAATAAATAACGATTTGCGGCGTATGGGCTTCAGGTTACGGGTTTTATGCCCCTTGCCTGTGGTATCTTCTACCAGAAGTATTTCGCCCGGGCCAAAAGTTCTTTTATCACCCAGTGAGGTTTCTATTTCAATTTCCCCATCCAGCAATACAATGTACTGCCGCTGCGGAGCTGTATGAAAATCGTAGTCATACGCCGGTACCACCTCGCGGAATATCAGGTTCTTTACCGGCAGGGCATCAGACAGCAAGCCTATTTCACCGGCCTCCTGTAAAGGAATTTCTTTGGTTTCAAAATGGCTGTCGCCATTGGCATCACTAAATATGCGTGTTACAGTAAACATAAGTTGCTTTTAAATGTATTGAAAGATAAAAAGAAAGCCCCGTGCAAAAGCAAAGGGCTTTACCATTCACAAATTCCAACATCCACTACTCAGCAGGCTGTTCTGCTAACTGAATTTCTGCAAGAATACGGATATCCTCTCCCACCAGTACACCACCACCTTCCAGTGCCGCATTCCAGCCTAAGCCAAATTCTTTACGGTTAATTTTGGTATCCAGGCTAAACGCAGCTTTTGTATTACCCCAGGGGTCGCGCACCGTACCACCGTATTCCAGCGGAATAGCAATGGTTTTGGTTACATCTCTGATCGTTAATTCACCTTCGGCTATATAATCGCCTTTGTTGTCAGACTTGCGGATAGAAGTAGATACGAAACGGATTTCAGGATATTTTTCTGCATCGAAAAAGTCGCCTGATTTCAGGTGCCCATCTCTTTGTTCATTACCGGTATCTATAGAACCGATAGCAGCAGTAAGCACTACTTTACCATCGGTAAAATCTTCTTTACCTGCTTCCAGTTGTACATCAAATTTGCCAAACTTGCCGGTTACAGTAGAAATCATTAAGTGTTTTACTTTAAAACCTAACTCAGAGTGTGCATTATCTAAAACCCATTTTGCAGTTGCCATAGTTGTATGTTTTTATATTTTTTGATTTGTTTGATAACACAAAGCTAGTATTACCGGCAGGGTGTTACACTTAACCTGGATTAAGAAAAAAAATCAAAAATAAAAACACAGACTATTCCGACATCATCCATGAAATTTCGCGGGGCGCGCTGGTTTGCTGGCTGGTATCCAGTACTTCTATACGGGGCTGGTTGGGTTTTGCTTCCCCTTCTGAATAAGCAGGTTTAGCTACGGTAAGTTTTTGCATAGGGGCTACGCGGTAGGTGGTAGCATTCCGTTTATCTTTAAGCGTAACGTTTACTTTTCCACCAATAGCAGTTGCCATGTCCGCCTTTTCGTGCGGGTAAGCCCGTACACTAAAAGCCGCGCAGGCATCCTGTATGTTCATGGCAGCAGTATGTACAACAAATTTGTGTGCGGTATCTCTCTTTACTTCAAAATAACCTTCCCCTTTTAACTCCATCTCCCGCCGGTTGCTGCCATAACCACCGGCAAGCCGTAACGTGCTCCCGCTATTCAGCCTTACCTTGGTGCCATCGGGCAGAATAAAGGTTTTCCGCTCGCCCTTGCGGGTAATATAGGTATGGAAAGCACGGTAGTAATTATTAAACCATACAACACCTACCGCTACAACGCCGGTAATAAGTGCAGCCATCAACAGTAATTTCCACCGGGTTCCCGCCACTTTCCATGCCAGCGTTTTTTGCAGATGGCTATACAATTCCTCTGCCCTTTCTTTATCTATCTTAATAGCCTGCATAGAAGCCAGGTTGGCTCCATTTTTTTCCCATAGCTGCTTTTCCAGCCACATGGTTTCTCCGCCTTCTTCACATACGGCATGCAGGTATTTACACAGCAGAATATCTATATAGGCATTAAAACCGTATGCTCCGGGCAGGGTTTCCCGGAAGCGCCATACATCTTCAAAAACACAAAGCAATATCCGTTCGGCAGCAGCCTGATCGCGCAGAATAGTATATAATATAGCGTATATTTTATCTCTGTATTGATTAAAGGCTACGTGAAAGGCCGTTTCATCTCCCTCCATAATACGGGAAAGCAACAGGTTGGCTATATGTACGTTTACTTCTGTCAAAGCGGGAAGTGGATACAAAGCCGTAAATGTACTGTATTATCCGGCACATATACAGAGGTGTTTTTCACAGATGAGCATGTAACCGGCAAGCAGCTGTATCAGTCAGCGCTTTACCGATAAATTGTATTTTAATACCGACCAACCGGGCTATTATTAAGTCCGTTCCGTATACATTTCTACAGGCTGGCCTGCTTCCTTTTGCTTCTTTTCAACAAAGGGCGTATGATATCTTTCCAGAAATTGCTTACGCGAATCTTTATAACTGCTTACACCGCCTATACCCTTCAGAAACCGGATATAACACCAGGCCAGATCTAACTGGTAAGGCAGAAAACCGGAACGGGCGCTGGAAGGGAACAAATGGTGATTGTTATGCCACTCACCTGCCACATAACCCGGCCATAACTGATTGATGGAATTATCCTGCCTGTTATAATCAATGCCATCTCTCTGTTTATCTGCTTCTCCTTTGGCATGGCCTTCATAATTGAAGGTACGCACACCTACGGCCCAGAAAAAGGCACCGCCAAATAATGCACAGGCCAACCCATGGCCTCCTATCATATAAAAAGCACCATACCAAAAACCCCAGTTTAACACCCAGTGCAAAATGGTTTGCAGGGGGCCGGCTACAGAACCCCATTTCTGATACTGCTGATAATTGTTGCTTTTTACGCCGGTATGCGCCATCAGCCGTACAACCCTGTCGTAATCCTTTTCATTCAGTGTACGTGCAATAGGCTGATGGTTTACATCTGCCAGAAAACAATACAGAAAACCGCCGGAAGCGTTGTAAGGATCGCCAGGCTGGTCTGATTTGGCGTGGTGCACATGGTGCGAGATAACATAAATTTCCTCGGGAATAATTTTGAGCGAAAGATTGCGGGTAATAAACCGCCAGAACTTATTTTTAAATGTGTAGGCCTGGTGTGTACAATACCGGTGGTGCCATATGGTACCATGCGTACCCATTAACACCATACTGTACAGAAAACCTGCTACAAAAAACTGCCACGAAAAAAACTGAAACATAAACACCAGAAAAAACGGCAGCAACGCTGCTACCTTAAACCAGCTGAAGAATGATAGCCAGTTTTTTTTACACTTTACAACATTAAGCCGGGAAAAAAACTCAGAAAGCAGCTGACGGCTGGAAGGAACGGAAAGGGCGCCGGAAGTATCCGTCCACCCATAGGATGGCTTCTCCAGCACATAATCTAAAAAAGACATGCGAAACACAGTTGAGGGGATGAAGAAATTGGTTATAATATCAGATTACAAAGACTAATGCGGAACTATGGGGGATACATAGTGGTTAATACAGAATCCTTCGCTAAATGACACACGAACAAGATAGGTGTTTTTCCTCATCCCAAAAGCTAAAACCTTTTTATTTAAAGTGCTTTTAATATTGGACGCATCTGCCTGCTAAATGTAAAACTCGGTAAGCGAGCGCAGGTACATATCTTCCCAGCCCTCTACAATTTCGTCATATTCCTCGTCCGGAATATTGGTGTGCCTTATTTCCAGTGAGGTGCCCTGTTTGTGCGGGTGCATTTTCAATGTAACAATAGAAGGTTCTTCCTGCTCAAAATACCATTGTTGCACAATTTTCTTTCCTTCCTCAAATTCCAGGTTCTTGCCTACAATACTCTCATCCCACAGGGCAAATTCAGAACCTGGCTCGGTTGACATGATAGCAGGCTCACCGGTCCACAACTGAATGGTGGCGGGATTGGTAAGGGCAACATACACTTCTTCAGGTTCAGCCGGCAGGATATGGTATTTTTTGTAGTCCTTCATATTCATTGCTATTCCTGCGAAGGTAAATGTATGTCTTCAACTATTACAGTTTTTACCCGGCTGCGCTTCAGCTGGCTGATCATGGGAAACTGCTGCTCCCACATTCTATAATAAGCCGTACCCTGCTGTAACAGACTTTCATGGCTGCCTTCCTCTGTTATTTTGCCGTTGTGCATTACCAGTATGGTATCGGCCTGTATAACCGAACTTAGCCGGTGCGCAATCAGAATAATGGTTTTTCCTGCCTGCCGCAGCTGCTGTATGCACTGCTGTATACATTGCTCCGAGGCAGAATCCAGCGCAGAAGTAGCCTCATCCATAATCAGTATTTCCGGGTTGCGGTATAATGCCCGTGCAATGGCCAGCCGCTGCCGTTGCCCGCCGGAAAGGCTTACCCCATTCTCCCCCAGGTAGGTAGCCAGTCCATTAGGCAACTGCTCAATAAACTCCAGTATGCCTACCGCCTTGCACACCACCAGTAACCGGGCAATGTCCGGCTCAAACTCCCCCGCTGCAATATTCTCTACCACATTACCGGCAAACAGGTCTACCTTCTGCGGCACTACCGACACCAGCGAACGTAAACTATCTGCACTGATATAGCGGATATCATGATCGCCAATGTAAATATGCCCGGCCTGTAGCGGATACAAATGTTGCAATAACGACAGCAGCGTAGTTTTACCAGAGCCGCTTTCGCCCACAATGGCCGTTATTTTGCCTTTGGCAATGGTAAGGTCCAGCCCTTCAAACACCGGCACGCGTGAGCCATAACGAAACTGCACGCCTTTAAACCGCACATCCCCCGTCATTTCACGGGTAAGTGTTACGCGCTGCCCTTCCACCTCCTTTTCCAGATCCATTATTTCAAACAAACGGTCTGCGGCAATAAAAGCATCCTGCATGGTTTTGTTCATACCAATCAGCGATACTACCGGTGAGGTAAAATAGCCTATCAGCGCATAAAAAGACAGCAGCTCGCCCGGTGTAATTTTACTATCCAGCACAAAAGAAGCCCCTATCCAAAGCAGTAGTATGGTAAATACAGACGTAATCAGCTGGCTGCTGTTGGCCGTCCACAAACCGTTAATGGCAGAACGGTATACCGTACGCAGCATTTTTACAAACCGGTCTTCTGTTTTAATATTAAAATAGGTTTCCAGCCCAAACCGCTTGATGGTTCCGGCTACGTGTACAGATTCTACCAGCTGCGCTTCCAGGTCGGCACTATGCTCCATCAGCTTACGCTGTGTTTGTTTATTTACCCGGTTGGCGTAAAAATATACCAGCGCATACAGCGGCACAATGCCCAGCATAATAGCCGCCAGCTTCCAGTAAGAGGTAAACATAAGCCCGAAAGAAAAAAGCAGTATAAAAGCGTTTACAGCCAGGCTAACCAGCACTTCGTTAATAAACACACGGATTTTTACCGCATCATTCAACCGGGAAATAATCTCCCCTACCCGCATGGTATCAAAAAACTGCTGCGGCAGGCGTAGCAGGTGCTTGTAATAGCCCAGTATCAGCCGCGCATCTATCTGCTGGCCGGTTTGTATGGTTAATATGGTTTTTACATGGCTGATAAAAAACTGCAGCAACAAAATCAGCAGCATTACCATGCCCATCAGGTTCAGCAGCTTTCTGTTGCCATCAGGCAATACATTGTCAATAATTTTTTGCAGAAAAATGGAAGTGGATAACCCCAGTACCGTATATACCACTGCGCCGGTAAGCACCTGTAGTAATACTGACCTATGTGGCCTTAACAGGTAAGCAAAGCGGGTAACCACTGGTACGGTTGTGTCGCCCCGCTCAAAAGATTCTCCGGGTGCCAGCAGCATCAATACGCCTGTCCACTGTTTGCGGAATACATCTTTGGGCCATTTGTGCATGCGGCCATCCAGCGGGTCCATCACCGTAACATTTCTGGCATCCGCGCCATATATCACTACGTAGTGGCTCAGTTTTTCCTGCAGAATAACATGGGCAACGGCGGGGTAAGGCACACCGGCCATAGCCTCCATACCGGCCTTTACCGCTTTGGCAGAAAAGCCCAGTTTACCGGCCGCCTCCATCAGGCCCAGAATATTGGTGCCTTTCTGGTCGGTAGAGGCATACTGGCGTATACGCGCCACCGGCATAGCCAGGCCGTAATGCGCTGCCACAGAAGCCAGGCAGGCAGCGCCGCAGTCGGTAATATCCCGCTGCTTAACCGCAATCTTTTTTCGCGAGAATAACATCATCTCAGGCGTTGTTAGGGTTTAACCAATCGTCAATTCTATCGTACAGCAGCTGATATAAGGTACGTTGCGTTACCAGAAACCGCGCCTGCAACGTCATACCCTTTTTTACCTGCGCTTTGTAGCCACTGCGCAGCTGCAGCGTGGGTGATTGCATACGGCAGCGTACTTTAAAAAACGGCGCACGACCTTCAGCCGTAAATACATCCTGCGATACTTCCTGTACCGTTCCGCTGAGTACGCCCCAGCTGTTATAATCAAAAGCATCTACCTGCATACGTACCGGCGTACCGGCTTTCAGCAGGCCAATATCTCTGGTAGCCACATAGGCTTCTGCTATCAGCGTAGAATCGGGCGTAATCTCCCCGAGTAATTCACCGGCCGATACAAAGCTGCCGGCCTGTATGCCTTTCAGTTGTTGTATATAGCCGTTTACCGGAGCTGTTATGGTATACAGGCCTTTTTCCTGCGCCGTTACCAGGCGGCTGGCCTTTACTTCCTGTAACTGTAACCGTATGGCCGTTAACTCCCCATGCCACTGGCTTATCTGCTGCTGCTTAATCAGCGACAACTCACTCTCTGCGGCATTCTTTTCATATTCGTATTTTTCAAACTCACCGGTAGATACCACTTTGCCTTTATACAGCGCCGCATACCGGTTATAGGCACGCAAGGCTACATTCAGCTTCATACGGGCATCGGTTATACGCTGCTGATACAAACTGTACTGCTGCCGGTACATGCGCGTTACCAGCGTCGCTTCGGAATTGCCTGTAATAATTTCCAGATCGTGCAGTTGCGCCTGTAACTCAGAGTAATGATTGCTTTCCAGTGTGCTTTTTTCATTTACCTGCTGTGCATTTACCTTCAGCAAAGGTTGCCCTGCTTTTACCGCATGGTTTTCGGTAACAAGCACCGTTTCCACTACGCCGCTAACAGAAGCGCGTATTTCTGAGCGCTCGGCTACAGAACGAAAGGCACCGGCACTTCTTACCGAAATGTCAACTTTAATAAAAAACAGGGCAATAAAGGCAATAAACACTGCTGCCAGCAGGGCCAGGTATATAGCTTTGGTGCGCGGATGATAATCGTGAAAGTGCTTTTCTACACTGTTCTCAATTACGCCCGCAGGAAAAATTTGCGTGGGTGCTTGCATAGTACACACATAAATAGGGTGAGGAAAGGGATGAGTAAACACAAAGAGGGATGATCCGCTGACCATCCCTCTTTTGTCAATGCCACTGCTTACAGGCCACCCAGTAAACCACCCAGGTTTAAGCCGCCCAGATTAAGGCCGCCCAACAGGTTGTTCAGGTTCAGACCTTCTAACAGATCGGTTACTGTACCTAAGCCCAGATTCAATTCAGTGCTTTGTGAATTACCATTAGTAGTTGTAGTCAGTTTGATGTTCAGAAGACCAGACAGACCAGCGCCGCCATTGGTATTTACCATCTCATCAAAAGTCAATTCTTGCATTTTCATAATTACCAGTTGTTAAAGAAAAAGATTAGCGCCTACTCTATTCTTTAAGGCTTTTCGGCTTACCCCTCTGGTTCTTCAAAAAAGGATCAACTGGATTTTAGCGCATTAATGCTTCTGTAATTACATCGGTGTTTTCCCCAAAGATGCTGCCAAAGCAGAAGGGTAGCAATTTTATTTCCGAAACAAAACCAAACCGGTTTTGTTTACGTAAAGCGGGAAAAATATTAAAAAACAGGAACGCATAAAAAAAGTGGCTTATATAAAGCCACTTTGTCAATGTCATTTTGCCGGAGGTCATTAAAACTCCCGTTTAATACGGATGATATGCAATTTATTCAGTACCAGTATTACCGGGTATGTAGGATCAAACTCAAACCACTTTTTTGCAAAGTTGATACTGTTAGGGCTTTTGTGGTGGTTATTCTGCATCAGCTCGCCCATCAGGAAAATATCAACCGGTACAGTGTTGCGACTGTGATCTTCATTATCAAAGCTGGAGTAACCATATTTATGTCCGCACCAGTTTACAATAGCGCCATGTACTGGCCCCATAAAAAAGTGTATAGGCAGTAACAGAAACATCCACCAGGCAGTAGCGAAGTAAATGTAAAAAGCAAGGTATGCCAGGCCAAACATGATACGAACACTCCAGTAATTGGTTATTCTGTCCAAAAACGGCCATTCAGGGTAATTGCCACGGAATGCCTTTTCAGGTTCTACCTTATATTTAGCATAGTTCAGATAAATTTCTTTGGTCTGCATCGTCATTTCCCACACGTCTTTAAAAAAGTGGGGAGAATGTGGATCTTTTTCCGTGTCGCTGTAAGCGTGGTGCATGCGGTGCATGATGGCATACGCACGGGGGTTAAGAAAGGACGCTCCCTGGGTAAAAATGGTAAACCCATAGAAAAAACGCTCCCAGAACTTATTCATGGTGAACATTTTATGAGAAGCATACCGGTGCAGGAAAAACGTCTGGCAAAAGAGAGACAAGAACCAATGAGCGAGGAAAAAAATGAGAATAGCCATAAATCACAAAATCTAGTTTAATAAGTAAGCCCCATCACACGAGGCCTGCGAAGATAACGCAATGCAAACGCGCATCGGCATCTATTTTTTTTGCATATTTAGTAAAAAAAAGGCAGCTCCGGAAGAAGCCGCCTTTACTAAATTGTAAACGTTAAAAAAGTTCGATTAAGACATAGCGTGATTATACTCACGTTTTGCTTCGTTTTTAGACTTTCTGAAGAATCTTCTTACGCCTTCATGGGCATCACCAGCTGCGTCCGCTACATCGTGTAAAGTTTCAGATGTTTTGTTGCGGTTTCTCATATACAATATCACTCCAGCGGTGGCTGCGCCTACAATACCAGCGGCAATTAAAATGTTTTTCATAAAAAATATTTTTGGTTATGCTTAGTAGAAATTCAAGAGTTGTGCCAAAAAGCAAATCCGTTTCAACCGCTTGCCGTACTTTTAGAAGCACATTAAACCGTTTTTCCTTTTATGTTAAAATTTTTCAGTGGATGCCTGGTTACTGGTTTACTGGCTGTAACTGCTCAGGCGCAGGATTTATACCACCCCAGAAATATTGAGAACGCCTACGCACGCGGCACCCGCTCGTTAGACGGTAAACCCGCCAATAAATACTGGCAAAACAAGGGCAATTACAATATCCGCGTAACTGTAAACCCACCTGACAAAACCATTTACGGCAGCGAAGACATTGCTTACTACAATGGCAGCCCGGATGCGCTGCAATCGCTGGTAATAAGACTTATCTGTAATCTGCACAAACCACAATCGCCCCGCTCCGGTTACGTGGGCAAAGATTTTCTCAGCAACGGGGTAACCATAGACACGTTTATGGTTAATGGTCGCCAGATAAGCTTTAATAACGACGTTGGCACGGTTGCCAACGTGCGTCTGCCACGCGAAATACCCTCCGGCGAAACCGCGCAGCTGCATATTACGTGGCATTACGACGTATCGGTAGAAAGCGGCCGGGAAGGCATGATTGACAGTACCACCTATTATCTCGCCTATTTTTACCCACGCGTATCGGTATACGATGACTATAACGGCTGGGACCGCATAGAGCACAGCGACCGCGTGGAATTCTATAGCGACTTCAATGATTATGAAGTGGAGATAAAAACTCCCAAAAACTTTGTGGTATGGGGAACGGGTGATCTGCAAAACCCTAAAGAGGTATTACAGCCATCCATAGCCAAAAAGCTGGAAAAAACCTTTGCTTCTGATGAAGTGGTAAACATTGCCAGCTTTAACGATATGAAGCGCCAGCGAGTTACGCAGCAGAACGACTGGAACACCTGGAAGTTTAAAGCGGCCCATATAGCCGATGTTACTTACGGCATCAGCGATCATTTTGTATGGGATGCCGCCAGTGTAATGGTAGACAGCAGCACCGGCCGCAGAGCCAGTGTTCAGGCAGCCTATAACGATACGGCTAAAGACTTCCATTCTTCCGTTAAAAACAGTCATTACGCGCTCAACTGGTTTTCGAACAACTGGCCCGGCGTGCCTTATCCTTTCTCTAAAATGACGGCCTTTCAGGGATATGCGGATATGGAATACCCCATGATGGTAAATGACGCTACCACAGACGACCTGGGCTTTTCTCAGCTGGTGCAGGATCATGAAATAGCACACACCTATTTCCCCTTCTATATGGGCATTAATGAAACCCGTTATGCATTTATGGATGAAGGATGGGCTACCACGCTGGAATACCTGATAGGTATTGCCGAAAAAGGCAAAGAGGAGGCTGACCGCTTTTACAAAATGTTCCGCGTAACCCGCTATATTAACGATCCTTCTACGGAAGAAGATCAGCCTATTATTTCCCTGTCGTCTCAGCTAAGCGGTTCCGGCTATGGCAACAATGCGTATGGCAAACCTTCGTTAAGTTATCTGGGCCTGAAAGATATGCTGGGCGACACCCTGTTAAAAAAAGCACTGAAGGAATATATGAACCGCTGGAACGGCAAACACCCCATACCCTGGGATTTCTTCTACAGTTTTAATGATGCCACCGGCGAAAACCTGAACTGGTACTGGAACAACTGGTTTTTTACCAACAACTATATTGATGTAAGTGTAAAGGATGTGGTTAAGAAAGGAGAAAACACGGTAGTAACGGTGTACAACAAAGGCGGCTTTGCTATTCCGTTTGATGTAATTGTCAGTTTTACCGACGGCTCTTTTACCACGCTGCACCAGACACCCCGCATATGGCAAACGAACCAGCGCCAGGCAGAGGTAACTATACCGGGTAATAAAACCATCCGCACCGTACAACTGGAAGGTGGTTTGTATATGGATGCTACTCCTAAAGACAACATCTGGAGCAAATAAGCAACAGCACTTTTATAATATGGGCCGGTGTACTGTTAAAGGTATACCGGCCTTTTACTTTATGCTAAAAAGCCGCCTACTGCATTCCATTCCTCATCTTTCTCAATGGAAAAATTAATACCCCGCTCCGTCATAATCTCATCGCATAATTCATTCACTTCTTCCTGCGTCATCTGCGGCTCATCAATGTAAATAAGCAGATCGCGGAAATTCTTCCGGTTAACACGACCTACCAGATGCACGGTGTTTCTGCTTCTTAAAAAATCAAGCACATCTTTCTCTACTTCATTCAACCGCATAGCATCTGCGTCTGTGGCATAACCTTCCTCATCAGTATAAATACTTTCCAGTTCTACCATAACCTGATAAGGGAATGCCTGCTTGTTGTGATAAGCGTGATAAGACTTGTTGATAAAGGCTAATGCAGGGCCATCAACAGTATCACATTCAAGTTCCACAAAGTCATCGCCGGGGAATATAGGTTCAACCGGCTCCGGGCCCGCAGGGGCTTCGAACAATTTTTTAAAGAAAGACATATGGAGTAGGGTTGGTTGCTAACACTTGATGGTTCAAGGTAAAAACTTCCTGCCGAAATAAAAAAACTAATCACATTTGCAACCACCATATACACCATCTAAATGACAGCAATATCACTACAACAATGGGAAGCAACATTTATCAGTTACCTGCAACAACATACAGATAACAGCGATGCCGCACATGACATAAGCCACTTTACACGCGTGTGGAACACCTGCCGTATTATTGATATGGCAGAAGGGAACAAAGGCGATTTGCTGGTACTGCTTACCGCCAGTTATTTTCACGATCTGGTGGCGGTTGCTAAAAACAGCCCTGACAGAAATAAAGCCTCTTTACTTAGCGCAGAAAAAACCAGTACGTTACTACGCACCTTGTTTGAGGGGTATCCGCAGGATAAGATAGAAAGCGTGGCACATGCCATACATGCGCATAGTTTTTCTGCAGGTATTACGCCCCTCACCTACGAAGCCAGGGTATTGCAGGATGCTGATAGAATGGAAGCCCTGGGCGCAATTGGCATTGCCCGTACTTTTTATGTAGCTGGCTTGTTACACTCACAAATGTTTCACGCGCAGGACCCGCTGGCTCAGAATCGTCCCCCGGATGATAAGACTTACGCGTTAGACCACTTCCAGGTAAAACTGCTTAAACTACCTGCACAGATGAATACCGAAAGTGGGAAAAAACTGGCAGAAGAACGCTCCGCCATACTAACGGATTTTATGAAGCAGCTTGCAGCCGAGGCAACAGGCAGGTAGCACCTTCCTGCTGTTGCACCACATTTATAAATGCGTTGATAGCATGGCAAAGCTTATAGAAACCCGCCCAAAGCTTTAGGAAAGCAGGCGCGTGCTTTAGAAAGGTAACTGCCAGCAGCAGTTATTCACCGCCCATATTAACGGAGTGCGCGGGGTGCTGGGGAATGTTTGCCAAGCGCTGGCTGCTGTTAAAACAGCACTTATAAATGTTACGGCCCAGCTTGCCCGTTGAAATTATAAGTCTTAGGAAGAGAATTGGCAACCTTATGAGCACATTTACAAGTTGACGGGAGCAATTTGTAAACCTTCTGGCGCAAAAAAGAAGTTACCGGATGTGTTTTATAAACCTGCCGGAGTAATTTAAAAGCGCTGGCGCGAAAAATAAAAGTTGCTGGAGCATTTCGGGAAGTTGTCCGGGGAAAAATAAAAGCTTCCGGAGCATTTCCTAAAGCTTTCGGATGCAGTCGCCCAGCTGGGCGGTGAGAAAATAAAGTGACGAAAACACAGAAACGTGGCTCCCGTCAGGGAAAAATCTGACGGAGCAGCTGTAAAAAGCACCCGGTAAGCCTTTGTTATTCCAACACCTTAATGGGATGTTTGTGCTCATCTATAGCCACAAAAGTGAAAGTGCCGGTAATGGCCTTTTCGCGTATAAAGGAGTACATTTCTTCAATGTAAATTTCTACAGAAACCTTCATGCTGGTGTTACCCACCTCCGTTACCTTGCCTACCAGTTCAATAATGGTACCTGCGGGAATGGGTTTGGTAAAGTTGATACGGTCAGATGAAATAGTTACCATGCGTTTGCGGCTGAAACGGGTAGCAGTAATAAAAGCCACCTCATCCATCAGCATCATAGCCGTGCCGCCGAATAATGTATCGTAGTGGTTGGTTGTGCCTGGGAATACTGCTTTAAATATCCTTGTTTCAGAATTCGCTAATCTTTCGTCTAAAGTCATTAAGCCGGATTTGGATTTTCAGGGCGTAAAAGTATTGTAAAGTTGTTATAAGGCGCTTCTGTCTATTTCAAACGCGCTATCCAAACCGCGGATAACCGATTCGGGATGTTTGGCAGTGGGTACAAAATTGCGGAGCGGCGTACTTATTTTAGGGTACTCATCTATAAAAGCCAGGTTCTGCACCTGCGGTATGCCAAAATCCAGCATTAGTTTTACCAGGGCAGCCCTGTCAGAGCCCCAGAATTTGATATACTTGCTTTCGGTAATAAACAGTTCTATCAGGGTTTCTTTGGTGTGAAACAGCAGGCCAAACTCCAGCCAGGCATCCTGCGTCAATTCGGTGCGGTATTTTTCCAGTGTGGCCAGTACATGCGCCCTGGGGAAATAGCCTGTGGTAACCGGTTCTTCGTCGTGCAGCCCATAGACACAACTCAGCTCTTTATCGGGAAAAAGCGCTGTTAAGGCAGCAAACACCTCCCATAAACGGGAGTTGTTAACGTTAATAGCGGCGTAAAAAGTAAAAGGCAGCTGCTGCGTATCATTAGGCGTATACATAAATCCTTCCTGTATGCGGGCCTGCTTCCGCTTCTGCAATATCTCTTCCATATCTTCTCTATGCGGCATTTCGTGCGGCAACGGCACGCGTATAGTAACAGGTAATTCTAACATGCCCTAAAGATAGCAACAGCTGCAATGGCTTACAAAGGCTTTACTACAAAACTGTAAGTATAGTTGGCAAAAGGTAACTGATAACGCGTCATAGGCCGCGAACGCCAGCTATCTATACCGCCCACGCCCATCTGCTTCCAATCAATATGCAGCTGCGTTTGTGGCCTTGGCTTTAGGTCTGCTGCATGGCGCTGATGCCGCTTCTCGCCATCATCCAGATCGCTATCAAAATAATGCAGGGCGCTCATGCTCAGTAACGAGTCTGAGGTAATCAGCAGTCCTTTGTTTTTGCTGTTGCTGATGCGCCACCAGCGTACATCTGTTTTGTTACCGGTTTCCTGTGGAATTACATAAGGAAAATACTGACTGGCTACTGTTTGATTATAAATGCCTGCAAAAGCGCTGGCTTGCCTGTCAGCATAGTTTTCGTGCGGGCCATTGCCGTAATAGCTGATCTGCTCAAAGCCTGCGGGCATAATCCACTGCATACCAAAGCGGGGTAATATTTCTGTGTGAAAGGAAGTATCGGCCTTTAACGTCTGAGTTACACGTAACGCTCCGTTGCCAATACATTCGTATGTTATAAACAAGGTAGCATGCACCTGTTCCAGCGAATACATTAATTCTACAGTATTAAGTTTGGCATCAGGGCCCGATACACGAATTTCAGGCTTAAGCTGTTCAGTAACCGTTTTCCAGTCTTTCAGTTTCACCTGTAACTGGGCACCAAAATCATTTTCATTAGGAGCGCGCCAGAAAGAAGGCCTTGCACCGTAATTACTATCCAGCAGCTCTACCCCTTTGTAACGATAGCGTTGTAAAAAGCCGGTTTTCCTGTTAAACTCCAGCAACATATCACCTTCACTCAGTTCAATAGTATTGGCCAGCGTTTTATTCTTCAATACTACCGGAACATCTCTGGTAACACCCTTCATGTATGTACCACCCAGCTTCAACTGTTGCGTAGCCACTACATGCCCGGCAGGCATTAATGGTTCTTCCTTTTGCAGGCGGTAGGTAAGGTTTACAAAAGCTTCTCCCTCCGGCAGCGTTGTAAACGGCAGAGTTACCAGTTGCGTCTGCTGTGGAGCGATAGCAGGTACCGTTACCTCCCCTGACTGATGCACTTTACCGTTAACCAATACCTGCCATTGAAGGGTAAGGTTAGACAGTGCAGTAAAGAACCGCTCGTTGTATATACGAACCTGATTGCTGCCTTCTTTTTTCGAATGTATGTCCTGGTATATATGCTTCATTTCCCATGCATGCGGGTACGGTGTTCTGTTGGCGTAAAAGATGCCTTTAGCAGCGTAGTTCCAATCGGTAATGGCTTCCGCAGGTTCGTAATCGCCGCCGTAGGTGTATACTGTGTCGCCGTTGCTGTTAACGCGCTGGAAGCACTGGTCTACAAAATCCCATATAAAACCGCCCTGAAAATGTTGTTTGTTTTCGCGTATTACATTCCAGTAATCTACAAAGTTGCCTAAGGAGTTGCCCATGGCATGCGCATATTCACACATAATGAACGGACGCTGCGGATGCGGATTGTTTTTTACGTATTGCAGCATACCATCTGGCGTAGGGTACATGGGGTCTATGATATCTGAGTTCCATTCCCATTTAAACTGGCGGTAGTCGGCTACTGCTCTTTCATACTGTATGGGGCGCGAACTGTCGCGTTGTTTCATCCACAGATAAGCGTTGTAAAAGTTATACCCGTTGCCTGCTTCGTTACCCATGCTCCAGATAATAACGGAGGGGTGGTTTTTATCACGCTCCATCATACGTTGTACTCTGGCCAGGTGTGCATGCGCCCAGGTGGGGCGGTTGGCCATGGTATAGGTAATATCGTAGCCCATACCGTGCGATTCTATATTGGCTTCATCTACTACGTACAATCCATAGCGGTCGCACAGTTCCAGCCAGTATTCATTGTTGGGGTAGTGACTGGTACGTACGGCGTTGATGTTATACTGCTTCATCAACTGTACATCGCGCAGCATTGCTTCTTTAGATATTACGTGGCCGGTCTGTGGATTAGCTTCGTGGCGGTTTACGCCTTTAATCAGTACCGGCTGCCCATTCACCAGCAGTTGACCATTGCGGATAGCTATTTCGCGAAAACCTATATGCCCCGGTATTACTTCCAGCAAGGCACCAGCTGCATTGCGCAGCTGCACTTCTGTTTCATACAGATTGGGGGTTTCGGCAGTCCACAGTGCGGGATTAGCAACAGGTATCTGCAGGTGTAAAATAGAGTCTGTAATAGTGGTAGTTTGTTGTGCTACTACTTTACCTTTCTGCGAAAGGATAACAGTGGCCGTTCCGGTAGCAGGTGCTTTACGGTTAAGGGTAAGCGTTGCCTGCAAGGTGCCACGGGTATACGTGCTATCTAACAAAGGCTGAAACTGCACATCGTATACATGCTGTGTGTTACGGGCCAGCAGGTAACAATCGCGGGTAATACCACTTAAGCGCCACATATCCTGATCTTCTATATAGTTACCATCGCACCAGCGCATTACCCGTAGTACAATCAGGTTGCGGCCTTTAGACAGGTAAGGGGTAATATCAAATTCAGAAGGCAGCTTGCTGTCTTCTCCATACCCCACATACTTTCCGTTTACCCAAACCGTAAGGTTAGATTTGGCAGCGCCTATGTGTAATACTATCTGCCTGCCATTCCAGTTATCACCAATATCCACAACCCTTCGGTACAGGCCGGTGTTATTCACCTGCATAGGTACTTTGGGTGGGTCGGCTTTTTTATCCGGCATCACGTACATAAACTCAAAACCGGAGGTGGTATAGATGGGAAAACCAAAACCATGCAACTCCCAGTTACCGGGTACGGGCATCTGCGCCCAGCGACTATCGTCAAAACCGGTTTGCTCAAAACCTGCGGGAGCGTCTGCGGGCTTTTCCAGCCATTGAAACTTCCAGTTGCCATTCAGGCTCTGGTAATTGGCTGACTGCTGCCATTGGCCGGCAGCGGCTTTTTCGCTGTTCTCATATACAAAATACGAGGCATGGGCGGGTAGCCTGTTTTCTTCAGAAACCTTTTCATTCAGCCAGGCGGGCTGTGCCAGTGCGGTAAAAGCTGTGGGAAACGCCAGCGCACTCAGCAATAATCCTTTAATAGTCATGAGGTTAAAGTTACAGAATGGCGTTACTGGCTGTTGCCCGAAAATTAATACCGAATAACTCTATTTTAACCCGGCGCACAATACTACATTTTTTAGTATTTTTATAGTATGAACGACCGTATCAGTGAGAAATTGCAGATTTTGGCAGATGCTGCCAAATATGATGTGAGTTGCGCTTCCAGCGGAAGCAAACGGGAAAATGAAAACAAAGGGTTGGGCAACGCCGCCGGAGGCATGGGTATTTGCCATGCATATACAGAAGACGGTCGATGCGTTTCATTGCTTAAAATACTGCTTACCAATTACTGTATCTACAATTGCGCGTACTGTGTAAGCCGCAGCAGCAACGATATTAAAAGGGCTGCTTTTACTGTAGATGAGGTGGTGGAGCTTACCATTGGTTTTTACCGACGCAACTACATAGAAGGCCTTTTCCTCAGCTCGGGCATTTTTAAGAATGCAGATTACACCATGGAAAGGCTGGTGCTGATTGCTAAAAAACTACGCACCGAGCATAATTTTCACGGCTACATTCACCTGAAAGCCATACCCGGTGCCAGTGACGAGCTGCTGCAACAGGCCGGCCGATACGCCGACCGGTTAAGCGTAAATGTAGAAATGCCCACTGAGCAAAGCCTGAAACTGCTTGCACCGGAAAAAAACCGGAACGATATGCTGAAACCGATGCAATATTTAAAGCAGGCCATAACCCAATACGAGGCTGAAAAGAAAACCAGCCGCCACCTGCCACTGTTTGCGCCTGCCGGACAAAGCACGCAGATGGTGATTGGCGCCACGCCGGAAAACGACTGGCAGATACTGATGATGTCCAGCTATTTCTACCAGAAAATGCGCATGAAGCGGGTGTATTACTCCGGTTATGTACCCATTAGTAACGATAACCGCCTGCCCGCCATTGGAACGCCTGTGCCTATGATACGGGAGAACAGGCTATACCAGGCAGACTGGCTGATGCGCTTTTATGGCTTTACCGCGGGCGAGCTGGTAGCGCCCGACAGCCCGCACCTGGATATGGATATTGACCCCAAGCTGGGCTGGGCACTGCGTAATCTGCACCTGTTTCCGGTGGATGTAAACCGTGCCGATGCAGCGTTGATTATGCGGGTGCCAGGCATAGGCGTACAAAGCGCGCAGAAAATTATTGCCGCCCGTAGGTTCAGCCGCCTCACCTGGGATCATTTGAAGCAGATGGGTATTGCAGGCAGCCGCGCCCGCTATTTTCTGGATTGCAGAATACCAGGCGATAACCGTAGAGACCTTACCCCTATGCAGATTAAACAACAGATACTCAGCCTGCAGCACAGTAAATACCAGCCCAATTTTTCACCGCAATTAAAACTGTTTTAGTATGACTACGCTTTTATTTGATGGCAGCTTTCCCGGCCTGCTTACCGCTATATTTGAAGTATATGAATACAAACTGAACGATGTACGGCTGGCTACGGCAGATAGCAACCCCGTGCTGTTTGGTGAGCAAAGAGAAGTAGTTACCGATGCCTCCAAAGCCAAAAGAGTGTGGCAGGGCATAGGTAACTGTATTTCCGGCGAAGCACGTCACCAGCTGTATCAGGCTTATTTGTCTGAACTGGATACCATGCCGCAGACACTGCTGGCTTACTTTCAATATGCGTTTTTTAAACAAACCAATGTGCATGAGGATTTCAGTCACCCGGCTGTATTAACCGTACACCAAACGGTGCGTAAAGTATACCGCGAAAAACATCGCATGGAAGCTTTTGTGCGCTTTAGCGAAACAACGGATGGTTTGTTTTATGCGGTAGTAGAACCCGACTTTGATGTACTGCCCCTTATTGCAGAACATTTTGAAAAGCGCTACGCCGATCAGCGATGGGTTATTTACGATTGCCGCAGGAAGTATGGCATTTTCTACGATTTATCCTCTGTGCAGGTAGTGGAAATGAATTTTTCGCCCGATATGCTTCAGGGTAAAGATGCTTCGGCTGCGTGGAACGAAAAAGAAGCGGGATTTCAGCACCTGTGGCAACAGTATTTTAATAGCGTAAACATAGCCTCCCGTAAAAACACTGCCCTGCACATACGGCACATGCCGCTGCGTTACTGGAAGTACCTGCCAGAGAAACAACCCGCCGGTACAGGAATGGCAGGATAATTGAATTTACTGTAAGCATAAAAACTTACCACTATGAAACACATTACCGGAATATTCGCAGGTATGCTGCTGCTGGTACTGGCCAGCTGCAGTAATAACAATGGTAGCGATGCACAAAAAGACTCCGCAGATATCATTCCTCAGGACCGCATTACCGATTCTATTAAACAAGGCGATTCATTACGCCGCGATAGTATTATGATGGATACCATCGCCCGCAAAAGAATACCTATGAATTAAGGGAAAAGCGGTTTACCGGAGTGTACATAAGCTATTGATTGATAACTGCATTGGGCTTAAAATAACCTGAAGAAGGAAAATGGTCCGTTTTTAGCCTTTATTTTGCGAATTAATCCGTTAGCACATGTACAACCTCCAATCCGGCGACGAGGATAAACAGGCGAAAGAATTATACCGGCTGGATGTGGTAAAACGTTACCGTGAACTGGAAAATACCTGGCAATCTGAGCTTCAGGAAATAGTGCTGCTGGCCTCCGAAATATGCGATGTGCCTATAGCACTACTGTCCATTGTAGATAAAGACCAGCAGGTATTCATTACCAAACACGGCACCGACCTTACCGGCACAGAACGGGAAATTGCCTTCTGTAACCAGACCATTTTGCAGAATGATATTCTGGTGGTACCTGATGCAGAAAAAGATGCCTTTTTTTCTTCCAATCCACTGGTGAAGGGAGAGCCTCATATCCGTTTTTATGCCGGCGCCTCGCTTACTACCAACGAAGGTTTTAACATTGGTAGCCTGTGCGTAATAGACTCCAAACCTAAAGAGTTATCTGAGCGGCAGGCCAGATGTTTACAGGCACTCTCTAAACAGGCGATTCACCTGATGGATTTATCACTGAGCCTGAAAGTAGCTAACCAGTGCATGCTGGATATGGAGCAATCTGAGTTAAAAATGCGCGCTATACTGGACAGCTCCGAAAGCTATCAGATTCTGGTAGGCAAACAAATGGAAATACTGGCTTTTAATAAAGCAGCAGACGAGTTTATAAAGTTTGCACTGGGCAGAGGTTATGAACTGGGCGATAGCGTGTTGAATTATACTACCCCTACCTCCATTAGCAGCGTTATTGCAGCATACAACCGCGCACTTGCCGGAGAACGCGTGTATGGTGAAAGAAATCTGAACTATTACCCAGGCATTGATACCTGGTGGGATGTTTCCTATTCGCCCGCGCGCAATTCCAACGGTGAAATAATGGGCGTATCTTTTTATGCTACTGATATTACTAACCGTAAGCGTAACGAGCAAAAGTTGCTGGTACAGAATGATAAGCTACGGGAAATATCACAGATACAATCGCACCAGGTGCGTGGGCCGCTTACTTCCATACTGGGCATCTTAAACCTGATTAAAGAAGACAATTATCAGGCAAGTAAAGAATACCTGTTGTTACTGGAAAAAGCAGCCATGCAAATGGATGAAAACATACGCCGCATTGTAGGCATTAACCGGCAGGCAGGTAATCAGTAAATTTTACATTCCCATAAACCCGGTGTACCACCCTTTATTTTTACACGCAGGTATCTGGCTTTTCCAATTGTAGAAATAACATGCGGGCTACAGATTTTCAGGTCTGGCTGTTCGCCGCAGGTGGTCCAGCTTTTACCATCAGCAGACTTCTCCAATATCCAGCTGTGGCCGTAGGCAGGAAATACAAAATACAGTTCGCAACGTTTCAGCTTTTGCACTTTTCCCAAATCAAATTGTATCCATGGTTCTTTATCTTCTGCTGCCGCCCACCAGCGTGTGCCGTTGCTGTTATCTGCCGCATTATCCGGCGCATAAGTAAAGGTGCGTGAGATGCTTTTAATACCCTGAAAACTGCTGTCGCCTCCTTCCTTATCTGCATCTATTCTGGTAGTTACCACCCGCTCCTTTTTAAAGCTGGAAGCAGTTATGGTTGCACTGAGTGCTTTGTTATCCTCAGGCAGGTATTTGCATTTGCGGTAACTGCCAACGCCCTGTTTATGCACCTTCACGGGTTGTATGGTACCATCTGCATTAAACAACATTTTATTGGCATACACCTGCCGCGTAGTACCGCCTTCGCCATACTCCAGATATAAAAACAGATAGTCATCCTTATCTGCTACATGCAGCACGTTGCCATGCCCTGGCCCCCATACGCCGGTAGCGGTATCAGACTGAATAAAAATGTTTTTACCTGCAGGAATAGTGAAAGGCCCTAACGGACTTTTATCGCTAACCATGTAGCCATTGCAATAGCTGGCATTGCCCGAAAGAGTGTAGAAATAATAGTAGCGGCCATTGCGCTTAAATACGCCGGGGCCTTCTGAATAGCCCGGCAGTTTGGTGGGTATGGTTATAGTTTCGCCCTGGGCTGTAAGCAGATCATTTTCCAGTGCGGTGGCAAAACGCCTGCGCCAGTACATGTAGGCTTTACCATCGTCATCAATAAAGGGCTCACCATCTATATCAGGCACTATAGGCTTGCTTTGCTCTGCTTCTTTTTCCGGCTGCTGAAAGTATACGCCGGTACCATTGGTAAAACGGAAAGGGCCCTGGGGATGGTCTGCTACCACGGTATAAGTACCCATTTTATCATCGGGGGTTACAATGGTGGGAAAAAGGTAGTATTTGTTATCTTTTAAAACCGCCTTACCGGGTGCCCAGTAGCGGAAGTAACCGGTTTTCTGTGCGCCTTTAACATCGGTAAACGTGTAAGGCTTACTCCAATCCATATTGCCCAATTGCAACGGGCCATCAAAACTCCAGTTTACAAAATCTGCGGAGCGCCATACTACAGGTGTTCCGCCTTTGGCAAGGCCGGCATCCACATCGGTGGTGGCATAGAGATAAAAAGTATCTCTGAAGCGCACCACCGATGGGTCGGCTATATTATCTGCCACCAGCGGGTGGTCAGGCACATTTCTGGTTATTGGCTTTTGCTGGGCAAATACGCCATACTGAGCGAAGGAGGCAGCAATCAAGGCTCCGAAGAATACCCTCATGTTATTAAACTTTTCCGGTTCAGGCAAATAAAGCCCTAATATAGAACGCCTGCTCCGCTCAACCTTCCTGCACTATCGGCCTAGGGCTTAGTGTGAATCCATAGCATGATCTGCAGGCATATCCTCTCCACTCCACACTTTTACAGCCGTCCAGGGGGCAGCAGGTGCAGACCAGAACGGATCGGCAGGCGGCAGGCCCAAAGGCAGCAGCATGGTAGTACACAGGTACAAACTGCCGGTAGTAATATAAAAATCAGCCAGTTTAGGCTGGTGACCATACAGCCCTATGTTCAGCCAGCCATCCTGCGTAAAAGTAGAAGGCGCTTCCATGGTTTTATGCAATACGGCTGCCAGCGCACAACGCACCTGCTGTGGTGTTAATTCCGCAGGCAGTTTTTGTGTGTAAGCCATATTCGCCAGATGCTGAAAAGCACCGCCACGGTATACAATAGAACGGCCGGTTACAGGAAATGTACCGTCTGTAGAAATCATTCGTTCCTGTATAGCGGCGTAGCGTTTGGTAATTTTATCCAGCAAAGAAATAAATCCTTCATACCCCCTTCTTTCTTTACTTACAACAGGTAATATGGCCGAGAGATATGGCTGTATTACATAACTGTTGTAATAGTCCATATGAAACTGCATACCATCGGAGAACATGCCATCGCCAGTGTACCAGTGCTGCCAGAATTCTCTGATACCGTAGTCGATACGCACCGCATCGTACGGCAAGCCGTATTTACAGAAAAAGGTTTCTATCATTCCGGAGAACAACAACCAGTTACTATACACCGGTACAGTACCACGGGTGCTTACCAGTGCAGTTACCACCTGCTTTTGTACAGCAGTATCCAGGTGCTCCCACAACCACGGGCATCTTACCAGCGCCAGTGTAAAAAAGGAGGCATCTACCAGCGGCTGCCCACCTCTCCATTCCAGATAATCTTTGGCTTTGGGGTTTACCGAATTGGCAATGGCTTTTAAGCTCCATGCCCGGTATTGCTTACGCAGGGCCTGTTCCGCAGGGCTGCCTTCTTCTATATTCAGCCAGGGAGCAATGCCCGACAAGGTGCGACCAAAGGCTTCCAGGTAGGCTACCCGGCCACGGCTTTCTTTGTTATCAATAGTAGCAGAAAACAACACAGGCATGTTTTGCTTCAGCTTGTCTTCCGCCAGGTTCTGTATTACCGGGCGGGCTATCTTATCCATATAACGCAGCCATTCTTCGCGACGGCTGTTGTCTGCCCCCTGTTGTGCAGAAGCCTGCTGTGCTTGAAAAGCGCAGCAGGCTGTTATTACAATAAAAAGATACTTATACATATAACTTCTGCTTATTTCAATCGCATAATATAACTGTAAGTATACTGTTTCTCCAGCAAACGGTAAGCATCGTGCGGTAAAGCGCCCCAGCTGTCATCGCCACCTACGCCACGCTGCTTCAGGTCTACCGTAAGGTAAACGCCTCTGCGTGGGTGCAGGTCTGTCGGGTGCTGTTGCTTTTTGGTCATACCCGGGTCCAGATCTTCTGTGGTATGGTCAATAGCGCTGAAACCGATGGGCTGTGCACCTTCAATAGTTAAGCCATGGCCTTCCTGATTGGTAAGTGATATCCAGCGTACATCTGATTTATAACCGCTTTCCTGCGGACGGATATAGCCTTTCCAGTATTGGTTTTCTACGCGGTCTTCATACTTGCCTACAAAAGCAGCATCCTTACGGTCGCTGTAGTTTTCCCACGGGCCACGGCCGTAGTAAGCCAGGTTGCCGTAAGCACCCGGTAAACTCATACGCATACCAAAGCGTGGCAGTTCAGGCAGTTCGCGGCCGGTCATATCAATAGAGGCAGTTACTTTAATAGCGCCATCATTCAGTATCAGGTATTCAACCGTATAGGGCACATTAATACCCGCCAGTTCAAATTGTATTTTCACCGGCACACCTTCTGCGGTTTTATCACCCACCGTTACGTTCTTCACTTTTTTACCGGCATGTGCATTGCGCCATACCCCCATGTTCTCAGGCATGTTGTTGCCAAAGTCATTATCCGTAGGGGCGCGCCAGAAATAAGGTTCAGGATAACCGTTTAGTACCCACTGGTTGCGTAACGCATAATGCGTAATCACACCACGGTTCAGGTCTATTTCACCTTTAACATCACCGGAAGTGAAAGACAGTTTGTTGCCTTCTTTGTTTACGGTAACACCGCCACCGTTGGCAGCTTTACGCGCAAAGTAATCGCCGGAATGTTTAAACTGCTCTGCGGCAATTTCATAATCAGCAGGTAATAAAGGTGCATCATTACGGGTATACGCAGCCACTTTTACAAAATACTCCTCCCCTTCTGCGGCAGCAGGGGTAGGTATTGCCAGAGTTATATCTTTATCCTGATGCGGAGCCAGATCTACCGTAAAAGTACCTTCCTGCACCTGCTCACCATTCTTACATAACTGCCAGCGGAAGTTGTAAGCGCTCAGGTTGGTAAAGTCGAAATCGTTGTGAATAGAGATGATGCCTTTGCTGATGTCTTTGGCTGTAAACAGAATGTTCTGATAGCCCTTCTTCACTTCCCACGCACCGGGGTCTGGTGTTCTGTCTGAGCTGATGATACCATCGGCTACACCGTTCTCATCATGTTGCCAGTAAAAAGCACCCAGGTCGCCACCATATGCCCAGAACAGTTTACCGTTGGCATCTCTGGTTTTAATACCCTGGTCTACCCAATCCCATATAAACCCACCCTGCATGTGTTTGCTGCTTCTGATAATATCCCAGTAAGTCTGAAAGTTACCATTACTGTTACCCATGGCATGCGAGTATTCACACATAATGTATGGACGCTTTTTATCAGCATCAGCATACTCCTTCATGTGGCGGATGCGTGGATACATAGGGCATACAATATCTGTGTTCGCGTCTTCACCTGCCTGCTCAAACTGCACCATGCGGGTATTATCGCGTTCTTTAATCCATTTGTACCCATCATGAAATACAGCACCGTTACCACACTCGTTACCGAGCGACCAGATAATGATACTGGCGTGGTTTTTATCACGCTCTACCAGGCGCTGAATACGGTCCATATGTGCAGGTGCCCACTCCGGTAAGTATGCGGGGTGTTTGCTCTTATCAAACCAGGCCTGGAACGTAGCGCCCATGCCATGTGTTTCAATATTGGCTTCTTCTACCAGGTATAAACCATACTGATCGCACAGCTTTATCCACAACGGATCGTTAGGGTAATGGCTGGTACGTACGGCGTTAATATTTAATTGCTTCATCAGGGCAATGTCTTTCAGCATTACCTCTCTGGTAGGCACGTGGCCCAGCACATCATCATGCTCGTGGCGGTTTACCCCTTTTACCAGAATAGGCATACCATTTACCAGCAGCTGTGCATTTTTAATTTCCACTTTACGGAAGCCGGTTTTAGCGCCGGTTACAGTTATTACACGGCCCTGTTTGTCTTTCAGGGTAATGATACAATCGTACAGGTTAGGAAACTCACCACTCCACAGTAAAGGCGATTTTACGGTACCGCTGAACTTTACTGTTTGTATAGTATCGCTACCCGCCTGTATCTGCTGCTGCTGCGTAAACACCGTTTTACCGGTATTATCCTGTAGCTCTATCTGTAAAGCACCTTCTTTTACTTTGTTACCGGCAAACTGGCGCAGATCAATAGCCGCGCTGAACAGGCCGTTTTTATACTGTGCATCCAGGTCTGACTTCAGGAAAAAATCCCATACACTCCATTTAGGCAGTGCATACAGGTATACATCTCTTTCAACACCACTTAAGCGCCAGAAATCCTGATCTTCCAGATAGCTGCCATCGTGCCAGCGGAATACCTGAACTGCCAGCAGGTTCTCCCCTTTGTGCAGGTATGGTGTAATGTTAAACTCTGCCGGAGATTTGGCGGCTTTGGTAATACCTACTTTGGTACCGTTTACATAAATGAAAGCACAACCACTGATAGAACCGAATTGTAACATTACCTCGCGGCCATTCCAGTTTTCAGGAACGGTAAAGGTTTTACGGTAAGTACCTACGGGATTGTTCTCGCCAATGAACGGCGGGTTCTTTGGGTGCGGATAGGCAATGTTGGTATAGATAGGAATACCAAAACCTTTCAGCTCCCAGTTGGAGGGCACTTCTATATCTTTCCACTGACTATCATCGTAACGCGTTTCATAAAAGTTAACCGGGCGGAAAGCATACTTTTCAGCATAGCTGAAGCGCCAGGAACCATTCAAAGACTGATAGAAAGCAGACGCACTGTAGTCGTCTTTTTTAGCATCTGCTGCATTGGTGAAAGGCAAAAAAGTAGCGTGTGGCTTTTCTTTGTTCCAATCAACCAGCTTAGGGTTTTCCCAGTCGTTATTCTGCTGGGCAAAGCCTGTCTGAACCACCAGGCATGCGGCGGCAAGTAATTTTTTCATGTGAACCATTTTATCGTGTCGCTATTGATTACGTTATCTTCTGTCAAAGCCCTCCAGGCTCCAGTTGGCAGACCATTCCACAAAAGGAACGCCTTTGTTAAATTGTATGGGCAGCCATACGTAGCGGCTGTTGACAAGGTTTTTAGGGTTCCACTGATCGGCCATAAAAATGAAGGCATCCTTTTTACCCTGTACAGGCAGTACAAATGTGCTCTGCGCGCCATAGGTGTGCAGGGCATCGGCACCCCGCATAGGATCGCCCAGCTCCTTCCAGGGGCCGGTTAAAGAATCGGCCACATGCAGGGCAGCCTGGTTAGGCGCCCAGCCGGTGCAACCGCTGGTAATGAGGTAATATTTTTTATCGTGCTTAAACACCGCCGGGGCTTCGCGGTGATTGCGGAACATGAAATAATCTTCTGCGGTGGCAGACAGATAATCCGGCGCCAGCTTTACAATACGCAGGGTATAGTTTTCATCGGAAGAATAAATCTGATAAGCGGTACTGTCGTTATCCTGATACAGCGTCATATCCCTGCTCATATTGCCGTTGGGGCGAAAGCTGCCGATATACGTATAAGGCCCTGTTACATTATTGCTCACCGCCACAGCCGCACGTGCCGCACTGTAGCCTTTGCCACGCAGTTCCAGGTGAAACCACATTACATACTTACCTGTTTTTTTATTGTACAGCACTTTAGGGCGTTCTATTACGCAGCCCCTGCCCACCTCGCTGGTGGTGTCGGAGTCGGGAATAAAAGCCAGGCCTTCACGACGCCAGTTGTGAAGGTCGGTGGAAGAGTATACACCTACGCCTTCAGTTCCAAACCGGGCCCGGCTTTCTCCAAACCAGTAATATTTACCCTTATCAAACAGTACACCGCCACCATGCGCATTCACAGGCACGCCATCCACATCATTCCAAACCTCGCCCGGCTTAAATAACTGCTGGGCATTGCCAGAACAAAAAGCTGCCATCATACACGCGGTAAGCAGGCCGCATAAGGTTCGCTGTAGTTTCATTGTCAACATGTTTTATGGTTTCCATTCCAGCACGCCTACCGGCTGTGGCGGAACGGTTTCTGTTCGTTCTCCATCTCCCTGCGCTACTTTCTGTACAAACAAATGCAGTTGTTTTTTACGCTGCCATACATCGGTATCATAAGAAGGCTCCCATTGCCCCAGTGAACTATCTGTTACATCTGTAGTATTCCATTGGTTCTTCCGTATATCGCTGCAATACGCTACCGAAGCCTTACTGCCCCGCTCTTCATCCCGGTACACCATATAAGCCGCCGTTCTTTTCCCTTTGCGCATTACCATAATCTGCGGCCGTGATACCGGTATTTTTTTAGTACCCGTACCGCTGAGGCTAAAAGCACTGTTCCGGTTGGTTACCTGGCTGGTTAGCCATTGGGTACCGTTGTAATACACCAGCTGAAACTGAGGCACTTGTGTTCCTGCGGGTTTCCAGTAGGTGGCTATATAAGGGTAGCCTTTGTCATCGGCGTACATAGAGGTCTGGTTAATCAGTTCGCTGCGCTGCGGTATGCGGCAGGCATATTCCGCGGTGCCAGCTGTAATGGGCAGGGTGTACGCTTCTCCGGTTGTTTTTTGCCAGGTAACACCACCATCCTGCGAGCGCGCATAGCACATATCATGGTTGGTAGCCACATCCGGAGTTTCGCGCCATACCCAGGAAATATGTATTGTGCCTTTACTATCTACAAACGTTTGGCAGTACGCATTGCGTTTGCCTTCGCCATCTATCAGGTTTTCCTGTACCTGCGTCCACTGCTGTGTGGCCAGGTTGTACCGGTTCAGCACCAGATTGCCGTTGCCTGAACCGCCATCGCGGTACATAAACAGCAGATGGCCGCCCGGTAGTTTATAAAACTCCGGATAGGATACTTTGTTCTCTTTTTTACCGGTCATAGCCATGGGGGCGCTCATCTGTAGCGAACCGGGGCTGATGCTGCGGGTGTAATGCAGGGGATTGTTATGATGATCCCACGAAAGATGCAGATAGCCGGCACCATCTACCATAATGCTGATGGTGTTATGTGCATCGTTGGCATTACCGCTAAAAGCGGTGGTTTGCAGCTGCCAGGCAGTATCGCGCAAACAGCGCTTACCCAGCACTACTTTTTTATCTGCGTTGTAAAACGCCACGTATTGTGTATCTCTGAAGCTGGTGAGTGAGTTTTTGCGAAAAACAACCGCGTTTACCGAGTTGGCCGACCAGCCATCCGCCACCGTTACCAGCCTTCCTTTGCCAGGTTGCTGTGCCAGCAAGGCCGTCATCATACCCATACCCAATAATGGCAAAACCGTTTTTTTCCACATAGTTCTCTTTGTTTAACAACGCAGCCATTCCCCAAAACGGGCAGTTTATCAGCGTAGCAGGGGGTTATGGCATAGCGCTCTCAGCAAAATAGCACAAAAGCCGCGTCAGTTTACAACCTACCCCCCTTCCGGGCTGCGAAAGGGAGGTGGTTGTGCAAAAAAACTGTTATCCCCCCGTTTACTAAGGGGGCAAATTCACATTTAAGAGGGGTAAATGAAGTATTTATAGTCCGTCTGCCTTCATGGCCTCTACCAAACTGCAGTATTTAATAAGGCCGGCAGTGGATTTACATTCCGTTCCTTTAAACCCTCGTATACGCCACTTACAATCAGTTTTCCGCTCCGAGAGGCATTGGTATCTTCGCCGGCGCTACGGGGCCTTGCGGCCCCGGCGTAGGATGGATGGCACCGGATTCTGATTTATTGCAGGCAAACGACACTACTGCTGCGGCCATAACAAACTGTATGCGCATACTATTGGTTTATAAAGGTTTAGGGTTTCAGGTACTTTAACCGCACTGCGGTTATTTTACAATATTGTCCGGTAGAACCCGTGCCGGTAAGCGTTGCAGCCATGCCCAGCGTAATGGTTTCCGGCTCTGTAAGTACAAACGACACCTGTTTGGTACCATTAGAGGTAAAAGCCACACTGGCAAGCGCCGGATTAGTACTTAAAGTGGCAATATTGGGCAGGGCAGTTCCACGCGCTGCCATTACATACATGGCACCGCTGGTGCTACAGGCATCTACCACTGCTTCAAACACATAGGTGCCCGGAGGTAATGTTACCGTTTGTGAAATTTTGCCCTCAGACACATTGGGTAATCCCCAGCCTGCCTCAAAAGACAATACGCCCACATTTGAACGGAGTTCGTACCCGCCATAGCCGCCTGCATTTTTTACAGAGGAGGAAGTACTCCACACATCCAGTACCCCCCAACGTTTACTATCCCACGAAGATGCCTTGAAAGGACCACCAGTGTTTTTAAGATAATCGGCAGTTACGTTCATAAGCACATTGGCAGTCTGATAGCCAGTATAGAAAGTATCAATACTCAGCGTATCAGGCAGAAACAGGGTACGATACTGGAACGATGAGCCATATTTGTAGGGCTTTAACGTGGTATCGGTTATACCTATGGGAACCCGGATTTTCCGCTGTACGTTAAACGTATCGGTAAACGTAAGCTCGGAAGCAAATACCCCACTGGTAAGGTCCATACCACCCCAGGAGATTTTTGTTTCGGCATTGTTGTTCAGCTCGCTGTTGTTGATGGGCCGGTTCAGCAGCAGGGCCTGGTAGCGATCGCCATAAGCGGTACCGGAAGCATTTACCACTACAGACCGGTTTTGAAAAGTATCTATGGTAACTACTTCAAAACTGTGCACGCCTTCATCCAGCCCTTCAATTAGCCTGGACAGGGTATCTACACCGCCCGTTCTTTTTATAGCTATGGTTACGGAATCTTTGCGGCTATCCCAGTAAATACGGCAGGCCACAATTTTAGGGTCGGCTATAAACAGGCCTTTTACCAGTACCCGGTTACGGCCGGAATAGATTTTAAGAGAATCTATCTTGCCGGCATAGGCCTTTTCTCCATCGGGTGCAAAGTTTCTGTACTCATCCATTTTGGAGCAGGCTGCCAGACACAACAGCATAGCACCGGCAAGCCAGGAAAGCACAGATATATTATTCAGTTTCATGATTCTGTTTTTGATGGTAAGAAGAAAAACGGTGATTAACGCGCATCGCCATATACCTGCACTTCTGATATCATAGGAAAGGTGGTACCCATCCAGTTTTCCAGACATCTTACCCGCAGGTAACGCATTTTTGGCACATCTATTTTAAAATCCCAGCTAAAGCCGGCATAAGCCACATCGTAGTCTTCTGTGGTTTGTACACCGTAAGCGCTTTTAGATGGCTTTTCTTCTGCGTAAGTACCCAGCTTTGTCCAGCTATCCCAGCTTCCATCAGGGGCAGGATTGGAAGAGCCCCATACCTCAAAGCGCTTCATACAACCCCGATAGTAATACGCACGGCCATTGTTCAGATATTCCGGATAATCCCATATTACAATACGGCTCAACTGCGCCACCACACCCAGGTCGAAGGTGAACGACTGCGGCGTAAGGTTGGTAGGCACACCAGCCAGACAGCTGGGCCAGTTGATTACATCGCCATCCCATATTTTATTTATGCCAACACCAGCAGTACCGCTGGAAGAGTTATCCATGCGGGAATCACCAGGCCATACCACAGGTGTCATGGTTCTGTAGCCCGATTTAGGCAGTGGCGCCTCGTATAAGGGTGTAAGGGTGGTAAACAGGGTGTCTGTGGAATTGAGAAAACGATCGCGCACAAACACAGCTATTTTTTTGGGCGAGATACTGAGGCCCCTGATAGCACGGCTGATAGAATCGGCCTGTGTGTAAATGCCCTGCAACAGTACATACTCATACGTAGTATCTATCATAGCAATGATAGATACTTCAGCCCTTGCCGGGTTCTGGGTTATAACACGCACCCCTGCAAAATCTGCCAGCACTTTCATGTTACGGTATACGGCCCATATAGGGTTTTCCAGTGGCTTTACTTTTACCGTCACCGGAGCAGAAGTTACCTCACCCTTGCTTACGGTAAACAACTGCACCGTATGCTCGCTGGTATCACCAAAACCATCTACCAGCAAAGTGTTGGTATACGCTGAGGCTTTTACTTCGCGGGTTTTGCCGCTGGCCAGTTCATATACTGCTTTTACATAGGCAAGGTCTTTATCGCCCGGCAGTGTATAAGTAAGTTTAGCCTGTCCGTGGCCGTTCTCCACCGTTACATTGGTTATAACACCAGGTGCACCGGCGGCAGGTGTTAATGGCTTCTGCACATCCGGGTTGCAGCCTGCCGGCATTCCTCCATACAACAGGCACACAAAAGATATAATGAGTAGTCTTTTCATATTTCAGTAATTGAGATAGGGAATTACCATCCGGGGTTTTGCACCAGGTTGGGATTAACAGTGAAATTGTACTGCCTGATGGGCCACAGATAATCACGGGGAGCTACAAACTGCTGCTGGTAAATAGCACGCGGCTGGTAGTACGACAATGCGGTGGACTGGAAAACAGACCACCCGGTGATGGGCTGGTTCAAGGTTTGTACTGCATCTTTCCAGCGGCGCAGATCCCAGAAACGACTACCCTCAAACGCCAGTTCTATCGCACGCTCCTGCTTAATGATAGCACGCATACCTTCTTTGGTGGTAAACTTATTGGGGTTGTTAGAATAATTACTCCATGCTTCACGCACCCCCGGAATACCAGCACGGCTGCGGATTAAATCCAGATAAGTAAAACATTCCTCTACCGGTGCTGCATTGCTTTCATTCAATGCCTCTGCATATAAAAGATATATGTCGGCCAGTCTTATTTCCGGCCACTCATACCAGCGTATGGTTGCAGCAGAGTTAGTGGCAGAAAAGTTCCAGTCTACCAGCTTCTTAATAAAATAACCGGTTTCGTTATAAAAGCCTTCTGTTCCGTTGTTACCAAACTGGGTAAACTTAGCCTGCATTACATACGTGCCTTCATCGCTACCGGTGGGGCTGTTGTACATATACCATACGCCACCGTCAAAACCAAGGTCTGCATAAAACCGGGGCTCACGGTCAAAGTTCATACGTGCAGTAGTATAATTCTCTCCTATATAAAACCGCTCGTCACGCGTGGCAGTACGCAGTTGGTTCAGGTTAGAGAAGTCCAGCGTTTTGTCTTCATTAACAGGCACGCCATTCTTTGAATAAAACAACTGCGCAATTTTTAACGGAGCAGCAAACTGCCCGGCAGATAGCTTGGCGTTGCCACCCGCTACCAGCACCCCCATAGATACCGTTTGCAGATCGGTAGCCAGGCTGTTAGATAAGCCCCATATCTTTTCTTTGTTCCATCGCTCAGTAATGGCATTACGGATACTCATTTGCCTTTTGGTAGTATCTGATAAAGCCATAGAACCACCAGCAAAGGTATACAGCGCAAAACCCGCCTGTGTAGAGGCATCTATGGCCGCCTTACAGGCCGCAGCTGCACGCTGCCATTTTTCGGGTTTATAATCGGTATTAAACAGCTTTACGCCTGCTTTGTCTTTAAAGTTGGCATAGTCTGCATTACCATTAAACAACGGGCTGGCAGCCATTACCAGCATCTTTGCCTTTATGGAAAGCGCTATGGGACGGGTTACCCTGCCCAGCTGTGTAGTAGTTTCCAGTATCACATCCGGCAGCCTTACTGCGGCACTGTCCAGCAGGTTAGAGATGTAGTTTACACAGGAGTCAAAAGGCACACGGTTTACCTTTACTTCATCCGGCGAGGCATATACAGGTATGTTTACATCGGTAATAGGTATAGGTCCATACATGCGCAGTAACTGATAGTGATAAAATGCTTTTAAAAACTGCACCTCTCCTATCCAGCGTGTACGCTCGTCCGGCGACAGGTCTGGCACCTTGCTCATATCTGTTACGTTCTCCAGAAAAATGTTACAGTTTCTGATAGCCCGTGGTAAATCATCCCACAGGTTTTTCCAGGGGTTGTTTACGTTCTGGTTACCCAGTGCTATGTACCAGGCGGTAGCATCTGCTATAATACCCAGCTGCGTTTTAGGAATCCATATTTCATCTGCACCGGTAAAGCCTATGTTGCCGATAGGTGAACCATCTTTAGGCAGATAGGAATAACAGGTGAATAAGAACTTCTCCGCTTCAATACGCAGAGTAAAAGCATTGTCTATGGTAGCCACGTTATCGGGCACCACATCCAGGTATTTTTTACAGGAGGCCAGCATACCCGCCAGTGCCAGTATGCCTATGGTTATATAATGTGTTCTTTTTTTCATAAATACATGCTGTTATTAATTGCACAATACCCCTTACAGGCTCAGGTTAAGACCAATGTTAAATACACGCTGTAAAGGATAACCCAGACCATTACCGCCCATTTCCACATCCCACAACTTAAAGTTGCTGAATGTATACAGGTTAGAACCATTGGCGTAAATGCGGGTAGCACCTATGCCCCATTTGCGTAACAAGTGTTGCGGCACGTTGTAACCAATTTCCATGGTTTTCAGGCGCAGAAACTTGCCATTGCGCAGCCACCAGCTGGAAGTTTGGTTATTGTTAGATACAAAGAAATTGCTGAGCCTTGGCCACAAAGCATAGCTGTTGCGGTTGTCTTCCGACCAGTGGTCTCTGGCAATTACCTCCAGCAATCCGTTTTGTGCACCACCGTTTACTACAAAAGGCGATATGTTTTCGGGATTGATAAAAAAGGATGTTCTGGCAGCGCCCTGGAAGAAAGCACTGAAATCTAAAGCGCCATGCCCTACAGAGAACCCGAAACCATATACAATTTCAGGGTTAGTAGGATAGCCCATAGGTACCCTGTCGTTATTGGTGATTTGTCCGTCACCATCCATATCATGGTACTTGATATCACCACCCATTACCCTTTGCACACTGCTGAAGCTTTGCCGGGGGGAATTGTCTGCTTCAACATCATCATTAAACAGGCGTTCTGCCAGAAACCCAAACGTTTTGCTGGTGCTATGCCCCGCACGGTACAGATACGACAGCTCGTTACCCCATATCGGTTCGTCATACACTTTTATCTTGTTGGTAGCATAGGTAAAGTTGCCTCTGGATTGAATCCACCATTTATTACCCAGCTCTTTATTGTAATCTACCGACACATCAATACCCTGACTTTCTACCTTACCTATGTTGGCCGATACGTTTGCCGCCAGCCCCATAGTAGTGGGCACATAAGAGCGTGACATAAGGATGTTGGAGCGGTATTGCTTATAAGCATCTATAATAATGTTGATGGAACGGAACAGGCTGATATCTGTACCTATATTAATCTGTCGTGAAAGCTCCCAGGTAATTTTATCGTTGGCATAACGATAAATAGAAACACCAGGGCGGTAGTAAGCATAATCCTGTCCAAACTGAGCGCCATAGCCTCCGTCGTTCATATTTACGTTAGACATATAAAAGAACCTGTCACCCGTATTGCCTATCTGGTCGTTACCTACCAAGCCATAAGTAGCCCGGAGTTTAAATTTGGAAACAACATCGGTAAGGGGTTCAAAGAAGCTTTCGTTGTTTACGTTCCAGCCTACACCCCATGAAGGGAAAAAGCCGAAGCGGCTGGAGGATGCAAAACGCTCAGAACCGTTGTAGCCAAAGTTAAACTCTGCCAGGTAGCGGTTATCGTAACCATAAGTAAACCTGCCTGATACGCCGGAGTTTCTGGCTGGCAGGGAAGCCTGCAGGTTACCTGCGTTGGCCGTTTGGTAGCTGCGCATAATGCCTATTACCATACCCGATACAGCATGCTTATCAAACAGGTGACTGTAGTTGGCAGCAGCTTCTACATAAAATGTAGTGTTTAATAATTTACGGCCTTCATAGTAGTTCAGGTATTCCGTACCTACCAGCCCTACCGAAGAAGCCGAACCATCGTTAAGGGCGATGATACGCTCTACCGATTTACCATCGATGGTGCTGGGAGAGTAGTAGAATGGATTGTACTGTCGCGACAGATCGAAATAGGAATACCGGTTGGTATACGCCATAGTACGCACGTTCAGGCCAGGTGTAACAGCACTCAGGTCCTGCTTCAGCTCCAGCTGTGCCAGCATGGTAGACGTATTATACTGCTGAAACCCAGACAGAGAAAGAGCATAGGGGTTCATATACAGCGTGTTGGTACCCGGCACCAGTGCGTTACCAAACAACGGGTGTTTGGCAATGGGATGATAGGATGACGGATAAATAGCCGGGAACATAACGGGGTTAGACCAGATAGCCCTGGCAAATACCAGCTGCCCGCCATTAATACGGTTACCATTGCCATCATATCCACCAACAGGACCGCTGTAATCATCAAACTGCCCGTACAGGCGAATGATGGCCTCCGTGGTTTTCGTAAACTTCAGATTTACGTTAGAGCGGATAGCATAGTTGCGCAGTTTAATGTTATTGCTGAAGTTGTTAAGCTTATTATCCTTCAGCATACCATTATCAATGTTATAAGTACCAGACACATAGTACTGTGCATTGGGTGCACCACCAGATACGTTTAAGTTAAAACGCTGGTTCATAGTGCGGTCTTTTATCAACAGGTTAATCCAGTTGTTGTTAGGATACAGCAGCGGATTATCGCCTGCTCTGGTATGGTCTATTTTGTTCTGGGAATAAGGCAGAATCTGCTCCGGGGTTCTGGTAAGCACCGCCTCGTTCGCCAATGTCATATAGGTGATATTGTCAGAAAACTTAAAGTTCCGGGTGTTGGTAGACATAGAGTTTTCTGCCCTGAAATTGAATCTGGTTTTACCGGAGGCACCGGATTTGGTAAGCACCAGTACCACGCCATTAGCTCCCCTGGCACCATATACCGCCGCCGCTGTAGCATCTTTTAATACAGAAAAAGAAGAGATATCATCTGGCTGTAAACGCGCCATATCGGTGGCGCTGGATTCCACGCCGTCAATCAGAATCAGCGGGTCTACTTTACCGGAGCCAAACGTACCCAGCCCACGAATAAAGAACGAAGCATTGTCTGCCCCTGGTTCGCCGCTGCGCTGGTAGGCAATTAAACCGGATATTCTACCGGCAAGCATGGTAGTAAGGTTGCCTGTGGGGCCTTTTAACTCTTTGGGGTTTACGGATGTAATAGAGCTTACCATACTTACTTTACGCTGGGTACCGTAGCCTACCACCGCTACATCGTTCAGGCCATTGTCTTCAGCTTTCATTACCACATCTACTACCGGGCGTTTTTCTACGGCTACCTCTATCTGCTGATAACCGATAAAAGAAAACACCAGTGTATCAGTTGGTAATACACGTAGCGCATAAAACCCTTTTTCATCGGTACGGGTGGTAATACGTGCATTGGATCTGGCGCGTACAATAGCGCTCTCCAGTACTGAGGTGTCCGACCGGACGGTACCGGTAACTAATATCCGGTTGTCCTGTGCATACAATTGTGTTATGGCAAGGCCCGTGGTAAGTATACACACAAGGAGGCCTCTCCACACATTTGTTAAAAATGAATGACTCATTGCAATCTGTTGTTTTGGTTAATAAACTGCCACGTCACCTGTTAGCAGGCAACACAGCTTTTTCCACATGGGCTGCAATTCAATAAAACGCGCTGATTGGTTTAAGAGAACAGGCTATAGGCTGGCGGAAAAGGCCCTGCGCTTTTCAGGTTACATTGGCTGATCATGAAACATTTTTTAGATGAATAAATAAATCTTACTGTAAAAAAAGTATGATTTATGCATTCGCGCCGGGGCCAAACTCGTCCAATTGAGGGGGTGAACTCTGCCGGTTAAGGCTTTTTTCCTGATGAAATACGCGACTTGCTCCTTTTTACAACGTGCTCGTCCAGCCGTATCGTTTTCTGAAAAGGTTTACGGTATTTACGGATATATTCTGAGGGATTGCAACCGAACAGTTTATAAAATTGTTCACGAAAATACTTTGCATCATTAATCCCTACCATGCAGGTAACCTCATTTACATTGCAGGAAGTATTAATAAATAATTCTGCTGCCTTACGCAACCGGATAAAACGTATAAAATTACTTACTGTTTGTCCGGAAAAAGCTTTCACTTTTTTATACAGGTTAGAATGGCTCATGCCTATAGCCGTAGCCAGTGTTTTAATGGTAAACTCTTCATCATCCATATGCTTCTCCACAATCTCTATACAGCTGTCCAGAAAGGCTTTATAATCTTCCGGTACTTTCAGGCTGTGACTTTGCAGGGTAATCTCGTTAAAGAAATAACGTTGCAACTGCGTTCTGGTCCGGAGCAGGCTTTCCACCCTGGCCATCAGTATTTCTTTATCAAAGGGTTTGGTAATGTAATCGTCTGCGCCACACTCTACTCCTTTCAGTTTAATTTCTGTGGAGGTACCTGCGGTTAACAGAATTACCGGAATATGGCTTAATGCCTCTTCTTCTTTAATGCGGCTGCACAGTTCAATACCACTCATAGCCCCCATCATCACATCGCTGATAATAATATCAGGCCCATATTGTTGCGCCAGTTGCAGCCCTTCCTCGCCGGAACCAGCCTCGTACAACCGGAAGGTATCCTTAAACAAACGGGCTATATATTGCCTTACTTCCTCATTATCATCCACTATCAGCATGGTCTGTTCTTCCGATACCAGCGGAGCAGGTTCTGCAAGTACCGGTTTGGCGGCTTCTTTTACCAGCGGCTTCTCCGCAATTACTTCTTCCATCAACTCTTCCAGAAAAACGGCGTTCTCTGTTACTTCCTCAAAAATAATACGGCCTGCAAAATGCTCCCTGCCCTTGTTTAACGCTATACTGAAAGTGGTGCCTGCCTTCTCATTGTTCTGGTAGGTGATAGTGCCTTTATGTGCTTCAATAAAGTTTTTTACTAAAAATAGTCCTATACCAAAACCTGGCTTCACTGCCTTACCTGCATCTTTTGCCTGGTAAAACTTATCAAATATTTTATTACCGGCGTGTGCGGCAATACCGCAACCACTGTCTGTAATTTTTACTACAAACTGATTGAGCGTTTCTTCTACCAAAAACTGGACATGGCCACCGTCTGGTGTAAACTTGAGGGCGTTGGATAACAAATTAAACAGCGCTATCTCCATCTTCTCCCTATCGGCATACACTTCCAGTGCATGATTATTGCAGGAGAAGGTGTAATGTATACGTCTGTTTTTAGCCTGTTGTATAAAACACAGATATACCTCATAACATAACTCATAAAAATTCAGTTTGGCAATACGCAGACTGTCTTCCTCAGAATCAGCTTTTCTAAACAGCAGCAACTGATCTACCAGGCTTAGCAACCGTTTTGCATTTCTGTATACCACGTTCAGATTTTCCGGGTCTGCCTCTTTGCCGGAACTGTACAGCAGTTCCTTTACCGGGTTAATGATTAACGTAAGCGGTGTTCTGAACTCGTGCGATACATGGGTAAAGAAAGAAAGCTTGCGTTCGTTCAACTCTTTCTCTTTTTCCATTTTCAGGTGCGCCAGCTTTATTTCATAATTCAAACGCTCCTGCCGCTTTTGATATAATAACCAGGTACGAACCAGCAATACTGACAAGCCTATATATAAACACCAGGCCCACCAGCTTCTGTACCAGGGCGGCAGCACCTGTATTATAATTACCCGCTCATTACGGCTCCATACCCCTTCGGCATTAGTGCATTTAATATGTAACACATAATTTCCATCGCGCAGGCGGGAATAGTTGGCGGTGCGTAGTTTGCCATAGGTCCAGTCTTTATCCCACCCTTCCATATAATAGGCATAGGATATTTTATCGGGTGCAGAATATTCCAGTGCAGCAAAATCAACAGACAGTACCGCCTTATCGTAAGGCAGGCGTATCACCTCTACATCGTATACGGATTTACCGTCTTTAATAAAATTATCTTTCCCCGCAGGTTGATTGTTAATGCGCATACCGGTTACCAGCAGATCGGGCATACCACCAGCTGCACGAACGCTATCCGGCGAAAACAAATTGAACCCTTTAATGCCGCCAAAAAGCAACTCCCCACTTTGCAGTCTTAGCGCAGCGTTGTAGTTAAACTGATTGGTTTGCAAACCATCAGAACCATAGAAGTTAGTAAAGTGGCGGGTATCAGGGTCAAAGCGGCAAAGGCCGTTAAACGTGCTTATCCATAACTGGCCATGTACATCTTCCAACATGTTCAGTGCAGAGTTATTGCTAAGCCCTTCACTTTCCGATATTACTTCCCAATCGCCCTTTTCCGGATGCAACAACAGCAACCCACCTCCTTCCGTTCCTACCCAGCAGCGGTTGGCTTTATCCTGATGGAAAAAGCGGACAGGGAAGTTCACAGTATAAAAACGATGATTGTTTTTCTGGGTATCTATTCTGACAAGCGTATTAAAATTGCCTGCCCAAAGGTTTCCGCTCCGGTCTTCTGCAAGGCTTATTACATCTCTTATTCTATCATCAAACACTTCAAACTTATCAGCAGTACGGTTATACTTATATAATCTGCCGGAAGAGCAGGTGCCCGCCCACAGGTTGTGCAACCGATCTTCATACAACTGCCACACATAGCAATCTTCGTACTGATTCTTCTCATTAAAGCAGGTATACTTTTTAAACGTGTGCGTAGCAGCATCAAAACGGTTAATGCCTCCGCCGTAGGTAGCTATCCATATATTGTTGTGGTAATCATTTACAATACTGGTAGCAAAATTATTGCTGAGCGTTCCCGGCTGCCCTGCTTTATGTTTGTAACTGGTATACTGGTTGCGCTGGCGGTTCCAGCAGCTTACACCGCCACCATCGGTACCTATCCAGATGTTCTGCTGCTCATCTTCGCAAAAGGAAAGTATAAAATCATTCACCACACTGTTAGCCGTGAAGGGGTCGTGACTGATGGTGGAAAAGCGGTTTTTCTTCCGGTCAATCAGGTTAATGCCTCCACGCAGGGTACCAATCCATTTACGCTCTTCCTTGTCTTCATATATAGCATAGATAGCATTGCTGTTAATACCTGTTTTACCGTTTTCCGGCTGCATGTAGGTAAAGCTTCCGGTAAGGGTGTTGAGTATATTCACTCCGCCACCATCGGTAGCAATCCATAACAACCCTTTTTTGTCCATGCACAAGCCGGCAATCTTACGGTCAGAAAGCAGTCCCTGCTGCTCGTTATACATTTGCAACGTATTGTTGCTGGTATTAAATGCTGCCAGCCCTCTGTCTGTACCCAGCCACATCATACCGTTTTTGCCAGCCACCATACAGGTAGCGGAATGAATGCTGCTGCCTGTTACCTCCAGCCTTGCCATCTGGCTGTTAAAGCGGCAAAGACCCACACTGTGCACCATTACCCAGGTCTGATTGGCCGAATCAAAGTCAATACCCTGTGCGTAGTAATTCCATATTACTTTTCCCTTGGCATGGCAGGGAATCTGTTTAGCCAGTTTTCCCCCATCAAACTTCAGCAAACCCAAACCTGCGGTAGCCACCAGCATGGCACCTCCGGCAGTTTTGCGGATTTCGTTTACGGATACGTGCACCGGCACCTTTTGCGTTGAGCCATTGGGTTGATAATATAAAGTAGAAAAATAGTCTTTGATATTACAGTAAATGCTCAGGCCCTTTTTGGTGCCCACCCATATATTGTTGCGGCTGTCTTCACAAACTGCGGTAATGCGGTTATCAATTAATGTGGCAGAATCGCCCAGGCGGTTACGGAATACTTTAAAGCTGTAGCCATCGTAGCGGTTCAGCCCATCAAAAGTTCCAAACCACATAAAGCCTTTACTATCCTGATTAATGCAGGTGATAGAGTTATTAGACAAGCCTTGTTCTATACCCAGATATTGTACCTGTACGTTCTGCCCCACTGCCTGAAAATGCATTCCCAGGCATATCCACATGCACAACATCACAAAACACAGACGTGTTTTATTTTCAATAGCAGTCAGTATCATCTTACACATTTAAGCAGTAGTTCACACTTTCATACAACAATTACAACCGATAGCAATACCCCCAAATATAACCGCCGGCGGCAAGAAAAGCTTACTCAATTTTAACCGGCAAGCACCTTATTTTACGCTTTCCTGTTTTATTGTGTAAACATTTATCGTCTCTATTTACGCTGCAACCAACAGGCGAGGCCCGTAAAAATGACCAGAATCAGTAATTTCACTTCCTCAGAAAAGCAGTTTACATGAGTATTCCCGCCATTTTACAAAACAGCGCTCACCGTCCATGGCCCTTACCCACTACCAACTGGAAATATTACCAGGAATGGAATAAATCGCTGTTTCTGCACTGGCCGGTAGACCCTGAAGCGTTGCGTGCCGTTATTCCTGAAGGTACCCAGCTGGATATATTTGAAGGGAAGGCGTGGATTTCAGTAGTGGCTTTTACCATGCAGAAGATACGGCCAAAGCATCTGCCGTTTTTTAAACCGGTTTCTGACTTTCATGAAATTAACGTGCGCACGTATGTAACCAAAAACAATAAGCCAGGCGTGTTCTTTATTAACATTGAAGCACAAAAAGCCCTGTCGGTATTTTTATCGCGCAGTATTTCCGGTTTGCCTTATGAAAAGTCTACCATTCTGCGTTCGTTGCACAACAACCTGCACACCTACGCCTCGGTAAACCATAAAAAGCAGTTTCACCTGCATGCCGAATACACGCTTTCTGCTGCACCGGTAACCAAAACACCGCTGGACCTGTTTTTAACCGAGCGGTATTGCCTGTATGTGCCGCTGCAAAAACAACTCTTCCGTTACAATATTCACCATGCAGAGTGGCCCATGCAGCCCGTAACCATACACAAGCTATTATTAGAATATAAAGCGGGCGAAACCTTGCTTACCACCGATACGCCTCCGGTACTTTCACACTACTCGGAGGGGGTACAAGTGGTTGCGTGGGATAAAGAACCCGCCTGATTATAGGGGGAGGGTCGTTTAAGGTTGCCTGGTATATTTGAGTGGATTTTTAAAACGACCCTACTGCATGGAACATCTTGAACAAATTGCCTGGTCAAAGGCAGACGCAGACCTATTGCGTATGATCTACGACATTGACAAATGGAGCCCACGAATGCTGAATGCTGTTGCCAACGAACTTTCTAAAAGAGGATTACTGCCAGACGATCTTGACATTTACCGGAAACAAAAGATTGCTGAAGAAGAAGTGCTGCTGAACAATGGAAAATCAGCCAACAAAATGGGCCTTATTATTGGCTGGCTTACCAGTTTCAGTATCATCGGAGCCTTTATAGGCTACTATTACTCGCAGTATACCATCAACAGCCGCTACACGGGTAAATCGTACTACTGCTACAACAACAGCAGCCGTAAGGTAGCCCGCGCTATGATGGTTACTTCCTCCGTTCTCAGTATTGCCAGTATTGTTTATATCTTCAGGCATCAATAGATGCTATGAGCATACAAACCACAGAAGCTTACAGACAGGAAGTTGCTACAAACGGATTTACAGTAATTGACAGGATTTATGAACGGGAAGCAGTGGCCGCGCTGTTAACAATGATACAGCAGGCAGACTCTTCCCGTTCTACTTTTCGTAAGTCTGATGACCTGTTTGCTATCCGTCAGTTTTTAAAAGAATTGCCGCAGGCAATGCCACTGATTTTTACCCCGGCACTGCAACAATTAATCGCGCAGATATTCGGAGATGGCTACTTTGTAGTGAAGTCTATTTACTTTGATAAGCCCGCCCAATCTAACTGGTTTGTTGCCTGGCATCAGGACCTCACCATTTCCGTAAAGGAAAAGATAGAAACAGAAGGCTTTGGCCCCTGGACGGTAAAACAACAACAGTTTGCGGTACAGCCACCCCTCCCGCTGCTGGAAGACAATTTCACTATCCGTATACACCTGGATGATACCACCGCCGACAATGGGGCGCTTAAAGTGATACCCGGCTCACATGCCAAAGGTGTTTACCGACCCGAAACCATTGACTGGCAGGAAGAAAAAGAAACCATCTGCGAAGTGCCTGCCGGTGGTGTGATGTTAATGAAGCCGTTGCTGCTGCATGCATCTGGCAGAACAGTTAACCAGCACCAGCGCCGGGTGGTGCATATTGAATTCAGCAGGCAGCAACTACCTGCCCCCTTGCAATGGAGTGAAATGGCCAGCTATTAATAACTGTTATAATACATCGGCATAATTATCTTTTACATACCGGGAAATATAGGTGCTTAATTCCTTCCCTTCCTGCGCCCGCTTTTTCATGGCTTCCACATGCCGCTTACCCGGTTTGTGGTAATTGTATACATATACACCATCAGAGCCTCTGAAACGAATGTGTATGCAATCAGCACCTGCCTCATATAACAGCACACCTGAATTGCCCGAGAGGTTTTTATACCGTTTCATATGCGCTGGTTTGCTGCTGCTTAGTTTAAACGATAAATGGCAAAGTTAAGCGCGGTAGCAAAGCTTACCCATAACAGATAAGGCACAAACAACCAGGCTGCTATCCGCTGCACGCGCCTGAACAGGGCAATGCAAAACAAGATGCTTACCAGCAACAATACTATGTCTGTTAAAGCCCAGCCGATCAGATGCCACTCAAAAAACAGGAAAGACCAGAGGAAATTCAGCGCCAGCTGAAAAAAGAACAGACGCAGCGCATTGTTACGGGCAAAAGAAACAGGCATGCGCCATATCAGATACAGGCTGATGCCCATGAGTATATACAACACCGTCCATACCGGCCCGAATACGGAGTTGGGCGGATTAAAGGAAGGCTTGTTCAATTGTGGATACCAGGTATCTACGTTGCTACTGGTGGCTATACCTGCCACCGCACCTACCGCCAGCGGAATGGCCAGAGATATAATTAGCTTGCCCCACTTCATATTGTTATTTTTTTTGCAGCAATATCATTTGCTTCAGATTCACCAGCTTCTGCTGTAGAAGCGAGCGGGTGGTTTCGTCCGTTACCGTTCCGTCTTTTGCTATCTTCTTTGAGGCTTCCGCTACCAATACTTCCGGCTGTTGCACCACCGCCATATTCATGGTTAAAAAAATGGGCTCAAAAGCCAGCTGCATACGCACCGTACCCCATAAGCTGATAGTAGCGCCTATTAAAGCCACCGGTTTTTTCAGGAGTGGGGAATCTTTACCCCTCGAAGCCCAGTCAATCGCATTCTTCAAACCGCCCGGTATAGAGTAGTTGTATTCGGGCGAAGCGATAAGGAAGCCCTCTGCCTTAGCCAGTTTATCGCGGAAAGCGGTAACCGCTTCCGGGCGCTCCTGGGCAGCGGGCAGGTCCAGATCCTGATTGTACAGCGGCAAATCTGCTATAGAAACAATTTCCATACTTACTTCTTCGGGTAGCAACTGTTGGGCTGCCTGAAGCAAATACAAATTGTAGGATTCCTTTCGTAAGCTGCCGCAAAGCGCCACTATATGCAGATTTGTGCTCATATGGTATAGATTAGGGTTTAGTACCCGAAAAGATCATACCAGATGTGCCATACACATTATTCCACTTCTTCTATTTTCTCCTTTAGTTCCTTCATTGTCATGTTATACATCTCGCTATGGCGGTTGTTAATACGCTGGGCCAGGTGTACATGTGCAATAAAGTCCTGCACTATCTGTATTTTATCACTGGGCGTTACTACCAGCAGCTGTAGATGTAGTTGCTTACACAGCTCCATCAGGTAAGTCGCTTTTTCTTCATCCTGATTACTGAAGCTTTCATCTACGGCAATAAAGCGGAGGCTTTTACTGTTGCTACCCTCGCGTGTAATGCCAAACTGATAGGCAATGGCGCTACAAAGAATGGTGTATGTCAATTGCGCTTTTTCACCACCCGACAGCTGGCCCATCTGGCGGTAGGTTTTCTTCAGTTCGTCTGTATTTCTATATTTTTCATCGGCCCAGAATTCAAACCAGTTGCGTACATCCAGCACACGGGCGCGATAGCTTTCGCTTTCGTCCAGGCTGGCAATAAGCGGCTGCACCTTGTTGCGGAAATGCCAGGCTTTGTCCTCAAAACTATTCTGCTGCCAGTTGGCTGCCTGTGGCAGTGCTTCCAGCAACTTATTCCGGAATTCTTTTACGGAAGTATCTGTTACAGAACGTTTGCCCAGTTGTATATAAGTATCAGGCAGTCGGTTAAAATTGATGCCGCCTAAGCTCTGGTTCAGTTTAATAATGCTGTTGTTAATACTACGCTCCCAGTTTTCCAGTTCCTCACTCAGCTCGCCCATTTTGTATACCATGGTTTCGTGCAGGTAACGCTCAAAATCCTTTTTAAAGCGGGGCAGGTTTTCCGACTCAAGCTTACCCAGCCATTCCACGTATTCAATAGTATAGGCCGCGTCTTCCGGAAACTGTTGCACATCGCCCACCCAGTCGGGAAAGCGTTGCTGTAAATCCTGTGATGGGTTTTTGATGCGGTTAATGGCTTTATTCAACTGGGTTTCTTCGCGGTGTACGGTATCCTGTAAGCGTTCTACGCCATTGCCTATTAATACCTTTAAGCTATCATAAATACCATCAATGGTATCCAGTGCAGGTGTACCTATCTGTTCTGTATACGACTGTTGAAACTGTAACAGCTTGTCTTTATCTTCTTCTCTGATAAACTGTAGCAGATCACGCAGGTTTTCCTGTTCAGCTACCATTCTGTTAACGTCGTTCTGCCGCGTAGTACGCTGTGCAAACAACTCCTCTCTATACTTCTCCAGTGCAGCGCGCTTCTGCTGTAACTCTTCCAGTTGCTTCGTCAGCTCTTTTAACTGGTTATTGCTCTGGCTGAGCGATTTCATCTGCTCTTCAATAGTGCGGATGGCACGCTGTAAGGCGGCCACATCAATTTCAGCGAAACCTCCATGTTGTTGCAGGCGGCCTAAAGCCATAAACTCTTTATTCAGTTTATCCTTTTTACGCTTACAACGTTGCAGGGTTTCTTCTGCCAGGGCAATGGTATCGGCCAGCTGATTACGTTTACGTATCAGCGTTTCTTTTTTCTTTTCGTTATTCCAGCCCATTACATAACTGCCTGCATCATTTCTATGCGGGCGGTCATCCTTCTCATGCCGGTCACGGTTTTTAATTAAGCCGTGCAGGGTAATGGCTCTGTCGTAACGTTCCAGTGTTTTTTCATCATCCAGGCAGCTGTATGAAAACTGCTGCACCACCTGTTGCTCCACCCAGTCAGCAAGGGGATGTTCAGGGTGAAAATCCAGCTTATAATATACCGTACCGCTATCGGCATGTTGCTGTAACGCAGAATCAATAACATGATAATACACCAGCCTGCCACGCAGGTTGGTATTGTTAACGTATTTATTTACCCGCTTATAATGATGGGTGGGTATCAGCAGGCGCAAGGCAAACCCATGCAACAGCTTTTCCAGTGCCGGTTGCCAGGCCATCTCTTCAGACTTTACCTGCATCAGCTCTCCCGCAAAGGGCAATTCACTGGTATCTATTTTTAAAGAGTCGCACAGTTCTTTCCGCATCTGAATCAGGTTGGCAGGAATGTTATTGCGGCTATGCAACAGCGCATTTAACTCCCTTTCAATATCATCCTTTTCCTGCCCACCCTTTGTTAATAAACTGCGGCTGTCAAACTCATCATCCTCATTTAACCGGGTTTCGCGTTCAATACGCAAACCTGCTTTGTGCGCTTCGTTCTTTATTCTTTTATAGCCTGCTTCGTCTGTTACACTTGTTTCAGATAAATGCAGGGTATCGCACCAGTCGCTGAATAAGGTTAATGAGGTTTCTGCCTGTTTTAGTTTGTCGCGGGTATCGTCCAGGTCTTTTTCCAGTTGCTGCAAACGCTGGCCGGCTTTGTTCTGGTCTATCTGGTTGCGGGTTACACGCTCCTCTTCTATTAACTCATCGGTTTCTTTTTTTGCCGCTTCCAGCTTCTGCTGCAAATCGGCTAACGTAACCTGCGACTGCTGTATCGTTTCGTGCAAAAGGTGGTGACGGGTATAGCGGTTCCAGATAGTAGCAGTTTCAGCCTGCTGCTTCAGGTGTTGCAGCTGCTGCTGGTTTTGCTGGTGGCTGGTAAACAGCTGCCCCAGTGGTTGCAGCAACTTAATCTGCTCCTCTACTTTTTCAATATTCCTTTGAGCTTCCAGCAAAGTACCCAGGTGTTTTTTCAGATCCAGAAACTGCTCTTCCATGTTGCGCGGTTCCAGCATGTGCATGCGGATAAACTCATCCAGGTTACCCAGCACTTTAATACCTACCGTTTGGTTAAACAGACTTAAGGCTTGCAGGCTTTGCATGCCCAGCACTTCGGTTAACCGTTGCGCATAACCACTGGCAGCCGAAAACCATTCTACCTGTTTGCGGCTGCTGCTTTTATTATACTGTTTGTCAATTCTGCGTTTCCAGTCGCCCCCCAGGTCAAACGGCTTAAAGTCGTCCTCTATTTTTAAAGCTTTGTGCGCCACACCAAACATGCGCTTCATATCGCCACCGGTAAAATAGCGCACCTGAAACAAGGTTACCAGTTGCTGTGCTTCGTTGGCAAAATGTGCCAGCAGTATGCTGTAGGCCTCGTCTTTGCTTTCGCGCAGGTACAGCGTTTTGGTAGTGCCTGTGGTATCGCTGTTAATAGTACCATAGCCACCCAGTACATAGGTTTCCTCGGTACGGTCGCCCTTTTTTTCACTGCCGGATGACTGGTTGTAAAAACGATACTTTTTTTCCGGCACTATCAACGTAAGCAGGGCATCTACAAATGTAGTTTTACCGCTACCGTTAGAACCGGTAAGCAGGGAGGTTTCGCCCCCCGGCCGTATGCTATGTATTACCCCATCGAAGGTGCCCCAGTTAAACACTTCCATATACTGAAGGCGAAAACCGGATTTATGACTGTCGGTGCTGAATACGTTTAGCTGCATGTTCGCTCAATTGTTGCTTAAACTGGTCTAATATTTCGCCGTCTACTCTGGCTTTGATAATCTTTTTAATGCGGAACTTCTGCTCGTCAGATATATCATTGTTTTCAATTCTGTCGAGAAAGCCGTTCTCTTCTGCCCGGTCAATCAGCCGGTCCAGCTCTTTCACAAACTTTACCCGGCTGGCGTTTTCTTTAAAAAACAGTTCTGCATATTCTTTTATCTCGCGGCGCTTTTTTATCAGTTCTCTGTTGGTAACCTCTCCTACTTCAAACTCCGCCATCATATCGCGCAGCAGTACCAGCAATACACTTTCGTCGTAGGTAAGTGGGCGGCGCTGCATCCAGCTTACGCCTGCTTCATCCTCTTCACTAATGGTATGCTTCAGATAGGCGTAGCCATCCTCTTCATCCAGCACCAGCGTAAGCCCCAGTTGCTGCACAAAACGGGTAAGTTCCGTTTTGTATTGTAACAGCCTTTCCCAGGCTGATTTTTCCACATACTCCACCGGCCCTTTCAGTAATTTGATAAACACCGGTGTATAGGGTAATATTTTGTCTGGTATGTTCATTCGTTCTTTTCTATTTACTAAACAACAGATAAGGCACTTCTATAAACTTAGTCTGCTGCTCATTTACAGGTATGTGTTCGGTTATGTTTTTCATAATCTGTACACGGCTGCCTTTATCACGCAAAAAGCTATAGTAGGCTACTATTTCGGCAATGCCATTTTCCAGCCCTGTTTTCTCCACCACCTCTTTCAGGGTAGCGGTTTCCTGTTGCTTCAACAGCGTTTCTACCTTACCCCAAAGCTTTTTCTTATCCACAAAACTGGTATTCAGCATGCGGTTAAAGCGCTCCATATCCCCAATCTTTTCCTCGCCCGATAATGGCTGCTTAATTATACCGGCTGCTTTTTTCTGCTCGGTGGTAAGCCGCCGGTCCATGGATAGTTTTATCTCGGCGGATTGGTCAATGGGTATACCAACCGGTATTTCCTCTTCTTCATCCATCAGCTCAAACACCAGCTCTTTAATGTTGCTGATCTGCTGACGTAAGCGGCGGTGAAAAGCAATTTCTTTTTCGGTAATAATACGGCTCAGCTTTTCTGCCATTCTATCGTTGGCATCGTATACGGCACGCCCCTGTTGTAACAACAGCGATTTAATATTCTGTAAAAAGTTATAATCTGCATCAATCACACGCTCGTTCAGCAGCTGCATCAACTCATCGGTAAGGTTACGCCAGTCTTCCTGCCCGGCGCGGGAAATCAGAAAGTCGTAAAACGCATAAAAGCTCTTACCCTGATCGCTGTTGCGGAGCGAATCGTACGACTCGAAGGCATAGCCGATAATGGCGCCTTTATTCAGTTCAGCACGGGTGTGCTGCTCTACTATGTCGCGGTGAATTTGTTTGAAGTTATCCTCTACCTCCCGGAAATCGCTGATGAGTTCGTAACAGAGGCGGGTAAATAATTCCAGCCGCTCCTGTACCTGGGCGTTGCTATATACCTCCACAGGGGCGCCCATTTCCAGGGCTTTTATCTCTTTGTCTATTTCTGCACGGCGGTTTTTCAGTTCTTCCAGGCGGCGCACGCGGTCGTCCTCTGTTTTCTCCACCATATCACGCAGGGAGGAGAACAGCATTTTAAAACGGCTTTCCGTACCTATAAACTGACGTTTCTGTAAGCTCTGCAACCACTGAAACAGCTTTTCGGTATGGGCGCTCAGCTGGTATAATACTTCCCCCTCAGGGCCGGGCAAATCCTGTAACAGGCGCTTCTGCACCCAGTTAAGCAGGTATTTACGGGCGCGGCTTTCTTCATCCTCTCCAAACTCAATACGGGCTTCCTCAATATCCTCGGTACCATCGGCATGGGTACTCAGGGTTTCGGCAAGCATGCTTACCAGCTGGGGTTCCTGAATAGAAAAGAGGTTGGCATCTTTAAATACCTGGTATAAAAAAGGCAGTACCCAGTGTGCATTGCGCATACGCAGCATTTGCACCGATGGGGAATTTTCTATCGTAAAAGCGATCTCTGAACCTGGCATACGCGTTACAAGCTACGGAAAAAGGGGAATGAAGGTAATATATTACAACCATTTTCTGCGCCTGAACCAAACGTATATCAACGCGGTAATTACCGCCATCAGCACCAGCGAGCCCGGGTAGCCCCATTTCCATTTTAATTCGGGCATAAACTCAAAGTTCATCCCGTAAATACCCACAATAAAGGTGAGGGGCATGAAGAAAACCGAGAATATGGTGAGAATGCGGATGGTTTCGTTCGTTTTCTGAGAGGATATGTTGAAATAGATGTTGAGCAGGTGGTTGGTATTTTCTGACAGGGAATCGAAAATAGCCTGCTGTTTAATATGCAGGTCGCGGATATCGCGGGTGTATACATTGCTGTGCTCCGGCGCGTCAATTTTATCTACCATATCAAACGAAAGGGTCATCAGCCTGCGGATAACATCCGATTTCCGCTTTAAATAGTACAGCCCTTTTAAAACAGGGGCTTTCCGGTTTTTGAGAAACACATGCTTTTCAAAGTATTCTATTTCATCTGTAAGTGCAGCTGCGGGCTCATTAAATGAGGTGAGGCCGGCTTTTACTATTTCGTTCAGCACATGGGCAGGCTTTTTACATTCGCCCTTTTTAACCACGCCTTCACTAATATGTTCCAGTGCTTTCCAGGGCTCTTTATGAATGGTAATGATATGCGCATCGGCCAGGAATACGGCCACTTTGTTAGACAGTTCTTTTACCGTATCGGCTTCTTTATCATCCTGCGGATCGTATACGCGTAGTATTACGAAGGTATAATCTGAAAGCCGCTCATATTTAGGCAAATGATCTGACTCCAGTGAATCTTTCACCGACGCTTCATGCAAACCATATTCTTCCGCCACCCGGGCTATCTCCTCTTTTTCTGCACCTTCAATATCTATCCACTCGTAGGGGAGGCCGTTTTTCTGGGCCAGTTTTCTAATCATAATTCAGCACACTGTATAGCTTATAGCATTCAACAGCTATGCCAACAGCTATGTTTGCAGGCCGCAACAGACAGTAATGTAACCTGCGCCACAGACGGCCATTTACCCGCACCCAACGCATACTTTTTTATCTATTTTGTATACTATTTGGAAAAAAGCACTCATCTTTTACTATAACAGAACCATAATCAACTGATTAACAATGCCATAAAAGCAAAACACCCTATTCACACAAATAATACTTTATTACTGTATTTATATAACTTTACCTACATCATTCTACTGCTTTTAACGCTTGTATATGAAAACGAAACTGTTAAGGGAAATTACGCCCCTTACACCCAACGATTGTTTTACAGTTTTCTCCAGGGAGAAGGCTGCTTTTGACTTTCCCCTGCATTACCATGAGGAGTTTGAGTTGAATTTTATTACAAACGCAGCCAACGCCAAGCGTGTGATTGGCGACCACATGGAAGAAATAGACGAGCTGGAACTGGTGCTGGTGGGGCCTAATCTGCAGCATGGCTGGTTTACCCATAATTGCACTACACGGGCTATTAAGGAAATAACCATTCAGTTTCACCGCGATTTGTTTGATGAGAAGTTTCTGCACCGCAACCAGATGAGTTTTATCCGTAATATGCTGGAACGCTCAGTACGGGGGGTGCTGTTCTCCCGCGAAACCACCATGGCCATTATGCCCCGGTTAAAGGAACTGCCGCAGAAACACGGGTTCGACTCGGTGCTGGAGCTATTGTCTATACTACACGATTTATCTACCTCCCGCAATATCAGAACCCTGTCTGATGCAACTTTCCGCAATCTGGAAAGTTACACGTACAACAGCCGGCGTATTGAAAAAGTGATGTACTACCTCAACAGCAACTTTGACAAAAACGTATCGCTGGGCGAAGCGGCTAAAATATCTGCTATGACAGAGGTGGCTTTCAGCCGTTTTTTTAAGGCGCGCACCGGCAAAACCTTTGTAGATACGCTGAATGAGGTACGACTGGGCCATGCCTCACGTATGCTGATAGATACAACCCAAAGCGTAAATGAGGTGGCTTATAAGTGCGGATTTAATAACATGAGTAACTTCAACCGCATCTTTAAGAAGAAAAAAGACTGTACACCCAAAGAATTCAGGCAGGCTTACACTTCCTCTGGGGTACGCACATTTATATAAATGGGCTAATTATCAAACATTTATATATACGGCGTATTAATTTACCTGCATTTTTAATAAATAAAGCTTTTTTTAATTGCTTTGAATTATAAAGACGCATTAACTTTACAACATCAACATCGACAAAAACAATAGATCACTCTATATATCGCATTTAAGATGGTGTTTTTCATAGGTTAGCAACGGCCTGCCCTGTCTAGGGCTCAGGCCTATTTTTTTTATAGGACCTCTGGTGTTTATAGATTGGTTAGTCAACGGCCCTCACACTTTCGAATATCTTTGCTTATTACTTTTTTCAGAACAAGCTTCCTTTTTACTGTTTGGCAAAGGATGTGCCAGTACCCATTCTATCATAACGCCCTTACACATCGTTTTATTTTTACTACTTACAGCGTTTTAACACCCAAATAGTACCATAACCTACCCATTCCATTGTGTATGCGACACTTACCATATGGTAAGCTTTTACACATTTGCTTTGATTATTTTACATTTGACGCCCGATTTACACAGATTAAATTTTTCAGTATGCAGGAAGAAACGCCGGGACTTACTCCGGAGATATTACAGGATCTGGTAGTAGCCAAAATGCCGTTTGGAAAGTATAAAGACGCTATCCTCTGTAATATTCCTGTATCTTATCTGGAATGGATGCACCGCAATGGTGGTTTTCCCAAGGGTAAGCTGGGTATGCAGCTGGCTACCTTATATGAGATAAAAATCAATGGCCTGGAGGATTTACTCAGGCCATTGAAGCGGAAATTCTAACAGTTCTGTTGCCAGTGACTGCTAGTGAAACACAGTCATGGCGGGGAAATACCAGCCTGTGTAAGTAAGCGTTTTCTTTAACTCACCAGTAGCAGCATTGTAAAAATGTACCCGGTTAATATCGCCGGTAAACTGTCCGTTCACTGTAGTTACAATCAACTCGTTATGCCGGCCGTCGTATCCTACTGCCGCACCGTAAGAATATTCTCCTTCCGGCAGGGTTATAAATGGCTTGTCCACCGAGGTTTTATTGCTGTTTACGTACTTGTATATTTCACGCCCGCCGGAAAATGAGCCATTGCGTACAATAAATACTGCATTTTCTGAGGTAGAAACGGCCATAGAGGTGCTGCGCCATGCGCCCCAGCCACTATACGTTTTAATGGGCAGTTTTACGGTATCGGTGTTCAGTGTGGCGGAGTTGATGCGGATAAGGTTACTATCTGCCGTTACCCATACGTTACCATCTATACCGGTAACAGGGCCCATATTTACCCCTTTTACTCTTTTTACAAAACCGTAGTCACCGGCATTAATTACCACCAGGCCACTGTCTCTGGAAGCTATATACACATTGTTTCCGGCTTTTACCATGTTGCCTACGTAACCAGTTACATTCTGCAGCTTTGCGTTAACTGCCAGTGGCGCTAAGCCCAGCAGGTATACCCCGCTGCCGGTACCCAACAAGCCGGTATTGCTGTTAATGCCCAGAAAAGAATGCCCATCGTTACCAGGCATTGCCTCCATACGGCCGGTTTCCTTCAGCGTATTGGCATCGCACACCACCAGCGGACCACCTGCCTTTACTACCATGTATAGCTTGTTTTCGTAAATGGCGGTATACTGTAAGGTGGCAGATACTTTACCCAGCGATTTATCCGGATTTTCCTTTGTATACACATTGGGTACCAGCGAATCTGCACTACGATCGTAAAAAAACAGATTGCCTGTTTCGTGACCAAACCAGCCCTCATTCACAATAAAAAAGCCATTGGAATACCTGCCCGTGGCGGCAGGTGCAGCCACATCATCGTTTTTACTACAGCCCATAGTAACCACCATTGCCAACGCCGCTACTGCCCCTACCGCCTGGCGGCTCAAAATCCCTCTTTTCATCCAGTTCATGTTTGTATTGTATAATAGTTGTAAACACACCTATCACACTTCCGGAATGCACAGGCTACCGCCATTTACCACGGTAAGGTGGCAAACAGAAATAGAACAATAAGAAACTTCTTATTTGCTTATTGTATTCAAGCCTCAATCCCCGAAAGCTGTGAATGCAGATGCAACGGGCAGGTCTTCTGGCTTACTGATCCGTGGATGGCCTTCCCGTACCTGTTACAGGTACAGTGGCATTGGAGATTCCATCGGCGGTGAATACATCACCTTACAGTTTACAGCTGCGGGACAGCTCCGGTATTACACCGGATTCCCTTTTAATGCACTTTGCGGGTACCACAAAGCGCAACCTGATGCGCCGCAAAGGTAGGGCAGGCACCTGCGATAACATGCAGAATAACAACGAAATGTTAACAGTTAACCGCATTCCAGGTTAAAAAACGATAAATTAACGGGCTAAACTTTAAAAAAGTCTTAGTTGTGCAATAAATTTACCATCCTGAGCATTTATAATCACGGTATCACCAATTAAATAACCCCCAATCTAAAAACGTGATCTTTGATGAAGAGAGTAATGATTATTGCAGCAGTATGTTTGAGTGCTTTTACATCAATTGCCTTTAGCTACACGAACAAAGGAAAATTTACGGACGACAAGAAGAAGTTTGCATCCCTGCTGAACGAGAAAACAGATATGGCAGCAGCACAGCGCATGTCCGATTCTGTTTACTATCAGCTGAACCTCGATTCACTGGGTTTATCACAACAAGCGTTTTTTGAAGCTTACAAAGGCTACCAGTTTCTGTTAGAGAAGAACAAATTGAAAAAACCGGAACTGTTAACCATTTGCGACTTTAGCCAAAGCAGCACGCACAAGCGGCTGTATGTGCTGAATGTGAAAACCGGGGAAGTACTTTTTAACACGTATGTAGCACATGGCCGCAACTCAGGTGCTGAGTTTGCCACCAGCTTTTCTAACCTCAACAGCTCGCACAAAAGCTCATTGGGCTTTATGGTAACTGCCGAAACCTATAGCGGTAAAGCAGGTTACAGCATGCGCTTTGATGGTCAGGAAGCAGGCATTAACAGCAATGTTCGCATGAGAGATGTGGTAATGCACGGCAGCACGTATGTAAATGCCGACAGAGGAGATGATGGTCAGTCTATGGGCAGAAGCTACGGTTGCCCCGCAGTTTCCTACACAGAGCACAAAGCAATTATTAACGAGATTAAAGATGGCAGCTGTTTCTTTATTTATCATCCGGACGGCTACTACCATCGCAGTTCAAAAATTCTGAACGCCGATTTTGCCTGGCCTTCCATGCAACCTGCCCTGGCAGAGAATGCACCGGTAAGCGCACCAGTGGCTCCGGCAACCAGAAGCTGATAACAAAACGATATCCCTTACAACAATCAGTTTTTATAAACGGCCTGAGGGGTGGTAAAACACCTTACTCAGGCCGTTTTTTATATGCCGGTGTCTGAAGCTTTGTTTTCCAATATGTCAAAGAACTATGTCTGCCGCTGTTAACACCAGGTAAAGCGGGAGGCAGAACGCCTCTTCCACTTCCCGCTTTTGGCGTGGCCCCGGAGCTACCGGCGGCAGACATAGCAATGATACGATGCGGGGGAGGCGGTTTTTGCCGGAAAGTAGGCAAACGACAGTTTCAAGTATGCAAACGACAGAATGCTGTATGCAAACGACATCAAAGGCCACTCAAACCCTTATGTAGCCTATATTCTGCGTCAGGTACAGCCAGCAGCAAGGATTTCAGCTCCTGTTTTCCGCAAATCCGTCAGATTGTCATTTTTTACAATTCTCTGCTTCAGCAGCCAGAGCGAAGGGGAAGCGAACCCGTGGCGAACCCACACCGAAGGAACGGCGAAGGGAAAATGCACGGCAAAATGGCAGAAAAGCTACACCTGATGCTTATTCCATCGTTTTTAGCTCTAGTCTACACTCCAGCCCCAATGTTTCAATCACACAACAAAGTGTTTCTAATGAGGTCTAAATACGACTGTGAAAATATGTTAAAAGCAAAATATCCTTTGCTTTTGTATGTAGTGTATTTTACCAGATAAAAGTAAAAAAGTAAGCAATCAGCTGACAGAAAATACCAGCAAACAGCCCCAGCCAAACTTCGCCGGTGGAGTGATCGTTTAATATCAGGCGAGAGGTACAAACCGCGCCGGTGGCGATGATTACTACTGATAAATCTAAACCCTGGTGGGTTTGGTATACAAAGCAGGTAAGTATTACGCCTACCAGTATGCCTGCCATACCCATGGCATGCATGCTTATTTTAACAAAGTTGTTGAAGATAAGGCCTGCTACGGTGGTAAGGAATATGCCCAGGTAAAAGAATTTGAGAACGGAAGGCTGGTCTTTAAAGTTTTTGCTCAGGTACCACATCCACCAGTAAAAGAACATGGTGATAACGTAAGGTACAATACGCTCCTTTTGAATACGCAGCATAATGCTGGAGATGAATTTCAGCCTCCAGAGCAGGAATACGGCGAAAGCGGGGAAGAAAGCGGTGGTCCAGAAAGTGCCCAGCAGGCGAACGTTCATGGTATGCTCATCCATGCCCGCAAACTCGTAAGGGAAGCGGAACATTACCCACAGGAAAAAATAGGTTGGAATAAACAACGGGTGCAGCAGATAAGAGAACAATTTTGCCAGCAGGCGCACCGGTTGCGGGGCGTTGTATACTTCTACCGCCGCCGCTTCATTTTCAGCACTCATCAATGTATCCATCTATATTACAGCTCTTTACGTAACCTGGCTACTGGAATATTCAGTTGCTCGCGGTATTTTGCCACCGTACGGCGGGCAATATTGTATCCTTTTTCCTGCAATAACTCGGTGAGGCGTTCATCGCTCAGCGGCTTGCGTTTTTCTTCGCCTTCAATCAGATCGCTCAGAATTTTCTTTACCTCACGGGTACTTACTTCTTCGCCGCTTTCGGTACTTAACGATTCGCTGAAGAAAAACTTGAGGCGGTAGGTACCAAATTCTGTTTGTACAAACTTGCTGTTGGCCACGCGGCTTACGGTGGATATATCCAGGCCGGTAATTTCCGCAATGTCTTTCAGAATCATCGGGCGCAGGGCTGTTTCATCGCCTGTAAGGAAAAATTCGCGCTGGTAGTTCATAATGGCATCCATAGTGCTCAACAGGGTATGCTGGCGCTGCTTAATCATATCTATGAACCACTTGGCAGAATCAATCTTTTGCTTGATGAACATCACCGCCTCTTTCTGGCGTTTGTCTTTCTTGGCACCTCTGTCATACTCTTTCAGCATATCCCGGTAACCTTCGCTGATGCGCAGGTCGGGTGCGTTTTTAGCATTGAGGGTCAACTCCAGCTTGCCGCCGGTGTTGAGTATAAAAAAGTCGGGAACTACATAGCTCTCTGCCTTGTTAATCTCACCCACATTGCCACCTGGCTTGGGGTTGAGTTTAATAATAGCGTTGATTACATCGCGCAGCTGGTCATCGCTGAGATTAAGGCCACGTTGTATTTTCTCGTAGTGCTTTTTAGTAAACTCTTCAAAGTATTTCTCTAATACCTGAATAGCCAAACCAACCTCTTTACCAGCTATCAGCTGACGGCGCAGTTGCAGTAACAAACATTCCTGCAGATCGCGGGCGCATACACCCGGTGGATCAAACTGTTGAATCTGGTGAATAATGGCTTCAATTTCCTCATCTGAAGCATCTACATTCTGGCGGAAAGCCAGATCATCAGAGATAGAAGATATTTCACGACGCAGATAACCATCATCATCCAGGCTACCTACAATCTGTTCTGCAATCTTAAAGTTTTTTTCATCCAGCGATAACAAGCCTAACTGATCCAGCAGTACATCATGAAAGCTGCTTTCAATTTTAAAAGGCAATGTTTTTTTGTCATCAGAGTCCGGGTAATTATCGTCACGCAGCTTATAGTCGGCTACATCATCATCCCCATCAGAAACATACTCGCTGATGTCGATGTTTTCGTATTCGTCTTCGCTGCCATCCATTTCATACTCCTCATCCGGATTTTCAAATTCCTCCTGTTGCTCCTCGAAATTGTCATCATGACTCTCTTCGGTAACTTCCAGTGCCGGGTTCTCTTCTAATTCTTCTTTGATGCGCTCTTCCAGGTTGGCAGTAGGCACCTGCAGCAATTTCATTAACTGAATTTGCTGAGGCGATAGCTTCTGAAGTAATTTCTGTTGTAAAGATTGACTAAGTGACATTCGTTTTTACCTAAGGATCGTCCGTACAAAAGTTATTTTTTCGCGGTAAATTTACATACTATAAGCCAATCGGATGACTAAAACTCTCATATTACTGGTGATGGCCCTGGGCGTATACAAGGTAGCGCCGGCACAAACACCTGCCGATACGGTGGTTAAAGCTACTGACAGCCTGTATTTATTGTCTGCCGCACGTATAAACCTCTTATCTCAAAAAAACAGCACGCCTGTTCCGGCCAACTATTATTCCAAACACCTGCCATTCTTTTGTGATAAGGAATTAAAAATAGAAAAGTTATCTGGTATTCCCTTGCGTTTTCGCCTCGGATCTCTGGAATATGTAAACAAACTGGAGGGTAAACCCTAAAAGCGTTCCAATCTTTTGTTCCACGGCTATGTACAGCTGTTCCGGTGTGCTTGTCTACGACATGGCGTAGACAACTATATTCACCCCAAACTTCGTATTATCCTCTGCCAGAAAGCGTTTATTGCGAAAATCGTAGTCCCATTCGCAGCCGTAGTCTTTGTTGCTGTACAATACACCTATGCGCCCGTTAACAACAATTGCCTTCAGATAATCGTGTACCAGATCATCACCCCAGCCATTTAATTCAAAAGAAGTAGTGGGTGGTCCTTTTTCAAAACGGAAAAAGGAATGATAGAGTTCATGATTATTGGGGATTTTTTGCAACGATCCGGGGCCAAATAAGGACTTCATCTGCGCTTCGAACGATTTGGCGAACAGTCCGTCGATATCATGGTTACAATCGTCCACAAAAACAAAGCCTCCGTTCTGCACGTATTTTTTAAAATGAGCGGCCTCCTGCGCATCAAACTGCACCAGTTTATGACCGCTGAGGTAACAGAAAGGCGCTTCGAACAAATCGTTGGAAGAAAGGTCTATCACCCGTTCCTGTAACTGTACGGGTATGGTGGTATACTCTATCAGCGAATTGAGCAGATTGGCGGGCATGCGCTGGTCTGTATCCCAATCGCCGGAGCGGTATCGCAGGCGGGTAAAGGTGAATTTGCTGGCTTTCTTCATGTATACTGATTACCGATTTAATACTGCCGCTGGTGTATTTTTTTAAAATTGATGATTTTATATGTATAATTTCCTTTCCGGATCGTTTTTTTAGACAAAATACGGTTGAACCCAAAACTATATCGCTGAAACAATATCAGGCGCATAGAGCGGTTGCCCGTATAGCGCTGCTTGCCGCAAACATGAGAGAAACTAAAACGAATGGCATTGGAAATAACAGCATCTGCCGTAACGCAACTACAGGAGAAACTATCGCGGCTGAAAGGAGAAATACAAAAAGTTATAGTAGGCCAGGATAACATACTGGATGAAATACTGGTGGCACTGCTGGCAGGCGGACATTGTTTGCTGGAAGGGGTACCGGGGCTGGCCAAAACACTGATGGTACGTACGCTGTCGCAGGCGCTGCACCTGAACTTCCGCCGTATACAGTTTACGCCCGATCTGATGCCTACGGATATAATAGGTACAGAAATACTGGAAGAAGACCATGTAACGGGTAAGCGCTTTTTTAAGTTTAACAAAGGCCCGCTGTTTTCGAACATTGTACTGGCAGATGAGATAAACCGTACGCCGCCCAAAACACAGTCGGCATTACTGGAAGCCATGCAGGAATTTGAGATTACGTATGGCGGACAAACCTATCCGCTGGACCGTCCGTTTTTTATACTGGCTACACAAAACCCGATTGAGCAGGCAGGCACCTATCCCCTGCCGGAAGCACAGCTGGACCGTTTTCTATTGTATATACGCATAGGCTACCCCACCGCACAGGAAGAGGCAGATATACTGCGCAACACCACCGGCACCAAAAAACCGAAGGTGGAACCGGTAGTAAACGGAGAAGATATATTACAACTACAGGGTCTGGTGCGGGAAGTAACCATTAACGACGATCTTATACAATATGTAGCGGAACTGATACGCGCTACACGCCCGGATACCAGTACCGTGAGCTATGTAAAAGAATGGGTACGCTGGGGCGCCGGCCCGCGTGCGGGGCAGGCTTTGATACTTACTGCCAAAGCACGTGCGTTGTTTAAAGGGCGTTATGCGGTTACCATGGACGATATTAAGGCCATGGCCTACCCCGTGCTGCGGCACCGGGTGCTGCTGAACTTTAAAGCAGAGGCAGAACGCATCAGTACCGATGATGTAACGCGCGAGTTGTTACAGGCTGTTGCCCGTGTTAAAGGACTTATCTGATCATTCTTAACAGGCTGTGTATGTCTGGTATTATTAGTGCGGCAGTTATGATGGCTATTAAAGACCTTGCTTTAGCAGCCAGAACCACCATAGACGGCTTTATGCAGGGCCTCAACAAAAGCAATATAAAAGGTGCAGGGCTGGAGTTTAGCCAGTACCGCAGCTATCAGCCGGGTGATGACCTGCGCTGGCTGGACTGGAAGATGTATGCCCGCAGCGACCGTTATTATATCCGCGAATCGGAAACAGAAACCAGCATATCAGTACGATTACTGGTAGATGCCAGCGGCAGTATGGGGCATAAGGATGGTGCATTTTCCAAAATGGATTATGCCCGCTATCTGGCAGCCTCGCTGGCATGGCTGGCCAACTTACAGGGCGATGCTATCGGCCTGTATGCATTTCAGCATGGAGAGCTGTTTGCCTTGCCTTCCCGCAAAGATCCACAGCACCTGAACCGCATTTTTTATCAGCTGGAGCGGTTGCAGCCAGCCGGGCATTTTACCACGCCTGTAGCGTACAACAGCATTTTCACCAACAGCCGTCAGCGGGAGTTGCTGATATTCATATCTGACCTTTATCAAACCCATAACGAGATAATGCCGCTGCTGGAATCACTATCCGCTTACCGGCACGAAGTAGTTGTATTACACCTGATGGCAGATAACGAGCTGAACATGGACTTTGCAGGCTATACTACTTTGCAGGATCTGGAAACCGGAGAAACGATGGCGGTAAGTAGTAACACAACCCAGGAACACAAGGATACCGTACAAGCCTGGATAGAAGCACAGCGCAAATACCTGCTGGAAAAAAACATCAGCTACCGGCTGATGCGCACCAGTGAACCGGTAGAAAAAGCATTAACCGATTTTTTACGTCAACGCAATAAAAACACTGCATAACCTTGCTGCAACTAACAAATGCTATATGGCTCTGGGCAGGTACTGCTGTTATTATACCCCTGCTGCTGCACCTCTGGAACATCCGGCAGGGCAAGGTGTTGCAGGTGGGCAGCATACAGTTGATGCAACAGCATGCACGGCAGGCCTCGCTAAACCGGCGGCTGACAGATATTCCGCTACTACTGCTGCGGTGTTTGCTGATATTGCTGGTGGCGCTGTTGCTGGCAAAGCCTGTGTGGGTAGCACGTAGCAGTAGTACTAAAAAGGGATGGGTGCTGCTGGCACCTGATTACGGAAAACAAACCTATCAGCATTTTAAGCCGGCCATTGACGCTTTACTGCAACAGGGATTTGAACTACGTTTTCTTGAAGAGGATTTTACCCCGGTGGATACTTCCCGGTTCTTTGGTACAGATAAGATGAGCCCCCCTGAGCAAACGGGTAATTACTGGGCGCCTTTGCCCAAATTAACAGCAAAGGCTCAACATGGCATGCCGGTTTATATTTATTCAGCTAACCAATTACGTTATTTCAACGGCGAAAAACCAGTACTGCCTTCTAACATACACTGGTTTACTTTTACGCCTGAAAACGAAACAAGGCGGTCTATTGCCAGTGCCTGGCGGATGCCTCCTGCATCCGGGCAAACCGGCGACTCCGGCACTATACGGATAGCAATGGCACACAGCACGCCAGCCTCGTTAATCTATAGCTATCATACAATACCCTTTACAGCAGGCAACCACGACAGCTTTACGGTACGCAGATTTCAGGATGGGACATGGCGTATTTCACTGCCCGGAGCAGCATTGGTAAAAATAGATACCACCGTTTGCCGCATTGCATTATATACCGGTGATTACCCACAGGACGCCAGGTATATACAGGCAGCTATAACGGCTATACAATCCAGCCTGCAGCTGCCTGTTCAGCTTGTTACTTTCAGCAGCACGCCGCCCGCGCAGCCATATAGCTGGCTGATGTGGCTATCTGCCAAACCTGTACCTGCTGCTTTACAGGCAGAAAATGTACTTACATATCACAATGGCAAAACAAGTACCGCCGCCTCTGTGTTACAAACCGGGCAGCCCATGCAGCCGGTAACACTACGGCAGTACAACCTTGTTACCACGCCGGAAGACAGCCTGCGGGTATTATGGCGGAACGGCTGGGGGCAACCTGTTTTATATACAACACTTAACCAGCCTCATTACTACCGGCTGGCTACACGCTTCAGCCCTTTGTGGAATACACTTACATGGAGTGCTGATTTTCCCGCACTGCTTACCCGGTTGCTGCTGGAAGGCGGCACTGCTGCTGATGCCACAGATGCAGCAGATATACGCAGCATAGATAGTGCACAGTTACAGCCACAGACAAGCATTGCATCGGGCACTACGCATGCCCCGGATAACACTACCCCCCTGCAACCTTTATGCTGGCTGCTGACAACCATAGTATTGTTGTGCGAACGGTTGCTGGCGCACAAAAACAAAGGAGGGGCGTATGCATAACCTTACCCCCGCACAACAGCTATATGCATGGCGACGCAACTGGCGCAGGCAGGCCTTACTGTATTGCGGATTACTGGCAGCTGGCAGTGCATTGGTTACAGGTGCTTTGTTACACACACTACTCCATGCATCGTGGTGGTGGGTAGTTCCGGTTGCAGCAGCAGCTATGGGCGTTGCCATGTTTTTGTGGCCACAATGGCGTATTACAGAAAAAGACATTCTTCAATACCTTAACCGGCAGATACCGGAACTGGAAGAGAGCAGTGAGTTATTGCTGCTGCCACCAGACAGCACCAGTCCGCTACAGCAACTGCAACTACTGCGTATTACTCCGGTAATGCAACGGTTAAAGCCTGTACCACCTATGCAGCGTGTGCTGAAAAGAGGACTGTTGTTCTTTACCGGATCGGCGCTACTGTGTTTGCTTATTACACAAACCGCAGGCAAACGGCATTCAGATAAAGCAGATACACCAGCAACCAGCGGGCCGGTGGTTGCGGAACAATTACCACCAGGTATTGCAGGCGCAACTGTGCATATACAGCCACCCGCGTATACAGGTAAGGCTGCCAGGCAGCAGCAATGGTTAAACCTGCGTGTAGAAGAAGGGGTCGCGGTAAACTGGCGTATCCGCACCACACAACCTGTGGAAACGTTGCAGATACTATTTAACGATTCTACCCGCCTGCGCTTTCGCGCTACAGACAGCAGTCACACGCAATGGCAGGCCGGCACTACGTTAACACACTCCGGCTTTTACCGTATTCAGCTGGCTCAGCAGCTGTCTGAGTTTTATAAAATAGAAAGTATTAAAGACCAGCCACCGGCCATTAGTTTTCAGGCACCCGGCCCCCATACCGTTATTGATTACGGCATGCCGGAGCAGGTGGGCATTCGCTTACAGGTAAGCGACGACTACGGCGTGGCGGGCGCCACTATTATAGCAACTGTTGCCAGCGGCAGCGGCGAGGCGGTGAAGTTTAAAGAGCAGCAGCTTGCTTTTACCAACAGCTTTGCGGCGCACGATACCAGCTACAGGCTGCAACAATTACTGCAACTGAAAACCTTGCAGATGCAGCCGGGTGATGAGCTGTATTTTTATGTAAAAGCAACAGATACACGCGGGCAGCAAACCCGTTCGGATATTTATATTGTTACCCTGCCCGATACTGCTCAGCTGATGAGCATGGATGGCATTGTATCCGGCGTAAACCTGAAGCCGGAATACTTCAGAAGTCAGCGGCAGATTATTATTGAAACAGAACAACTGCTGCGCGACCAGGCCACCATGAGCATACAAGCCTTTAACGAAAAAAGCAATGACCTGGGCGTGGATCAGAAATTACTACGCCTGCGCTATGGCAGGTTTTTGGGTGAAGAGTCTGAAACGCATATTGGTGAAGAGCGGGTGGAAGATGATGAGCACGGCCATGATGAACATGACCACGATGAACACGATGGCCATGCGCACCACCAGGAAAACACAGCCAAAGACTTTAACAACGCGGATAAAATACTGGATGCTTTTTCGCACAAGCACGATATAGCAGAAGACGCCACTTTTTTTGACCCCGAAACCAAAAAGCAATTAAAAGCCACGCTTGCCGAGATGTGGAATGCGGAGTTAAGGCTGCGTACCTTTACACCCAGAGAGGCGTTGCCTTATGAGTACAAGGCATTGCGCCTGCTGAAAGATCTGCAACAGAAATCACGCTCTTACGTAGGTAAAACCAGCGCTAAACTTCCGCCGCTGAAACCGGAGAAACGGCTTACGGGCGAACTGGATAAAATTATAACACCGGTATATCAGAAACAGCAAACAGATACCGCCAACCCGTATACTACACTACGCCTGGCGATGAGTTTACTGGAGCAGGCACAAACCGGCGCTGTGTTATCTGCCACAGACAATGCATTGTTACAGCAGGTAATACCACAACTGGGTAAAGCCGCAGCTGCACAGCCATCGCTATACCTTTCTGCTTACGAAGCCCTGCAACGCATTACCCGGCTGCCGCAAGGCGGACGAGCGGCAGATATAGCCGTTACCCTGAAAGCATTGCACCGCTTAACACCTGCGCCAGGCAAACTGCCCTCCGCCCCTGCCTCCGGCGGCATGCCTGCTTTATCGCAACAATATTTTCAACAGCTAAAAGCCGGTAAGCAGCTATGAACAGGCAGAGTGAACTGATAGTGCTTATTATAAGTGTGGTTATCGCCGCCATACTTTGCTGGCTGGAGTTCCGCAGAACACAAAAGCGTTTCCGCCTGCTGCGTATGACAGCCGCATTTGCAGCAGTAGCAGCGCTTACATTGCTGGCTATACCCGTGAGTTATACCAGCTTATCGCTTGTTGAGCCGGAAGTAGTAATAGTAACCACTGATGGCGTACAGCGCGATTCACTGGCAACCTTTGAACGTTTTGCAGGAAGAGATGTTAGCCGGTACAGTGCTAACGAACTGTGGAAGCTGTCGTCTGCTGCCCATTACCAGGTACATGTTTTTGGATACGGACTGTCTGCTACAGAACTGGAACGCATATCCGGCACTTCATCCATAGTACCGCACCTTACTGCACCTTCCGGCATAGTACAGATACACTGGCAGCAGCAGCTTTTACAGGGGCAACCACTGCTGGTGCAGGGGCGCTATAATAACACCGGCACTACACCTGTGCAGTTGCAGTTAAGCGGGCAGCACACCTTACTGGATAGCTGCACCATAGCTGCCGGCACCGATACTTTGTTTCAGTTACAGGCATTGCCTGTGCATAAAGAGAAAGCGCTTTATCAGTTGACCACGCTTTCGGGAAAAGACACATTGAGCAAAGAGCCGGTGCCTGTAGTGGTAAACAGCCACACGCCTTTATCTGTACTGATACTGGCAGCAGCACCGGGTTTTGAATACCGCTTTCTTACCAACTGGTTAACAGATAATGGGTATAGCATAGCCTCGCGTACAGCCATCAGTAAAAACAAATATCAGTTCAGCTACGCCAACCACCGGCAGGTAGCATTGGAACAGCTTACACCAGCTACTTTATCGCAGTTTGATGTGGTAGTAACCGATGCCGCCGCTTTACAAACGGCTGCGCCTGCTGAGTTAACAGCCCTACGTGAACAGATAGCCACCCGGGCAATGGGTATGGTTGTGCTGGCAGACAGCAGTAAACTTCCTGCCTGGTTAAGCACGGCTTCACTGACTGTACAGCAGGCAGGGGCTGTACCACAAAACCTTACGCTTTCTGTACCGGGTACGGGCAATGCGGCGCTTCCTGCTTCTCTCCCGTTATATATTACTCCCTCAGCGGCACTGCTTCCTTTGTATAGCGATGTGCAGCAGCATCTGCGTGTAGCAGCGGGGTTGTATGGGGCAGGGCATGTGGTTATGAGTACCCTTACCAATACGTATAGCTGGCAGCTTGCGGGTAACCAGCAAACCTATGCCGCTGTATGGAGTACATTATTACAGCAGGCAGCCCGGCCGGATTTTACGGCGCAGCAATGGTTTACTGCACCCGCGTTACCGGTAGTACACCAGCCTGCGGTATTATATCGCAATACTACAGATAGCACTATTGCGCCTCCTTTGGTAAACGGGCATCTGGTGGCGCCTGCTCAGCAGCAACTGCTGCCTTTTATATGGCAGGGCAGTTACTGGCCGGTACATAGCGGCTGGCAAACAATACCTGCTGCCAACAGCAATACCCCGTGGTATGCCTATTTGCCGGAGCACTGGAAAATGGTACGTGCAATGGAAAAGCGGGCTGTTACACTGGAACGCGCTTATTTACAGAAAAATACATCCGGCACTAAAAAGCAACCCGCTATTGTAAACCACAAGCTGCCCCCTGTATACGCCTGGATATTGTTGCTGGCGGCCTGCACCTTTTTGTGGTGGGAGGGTAAGACACGGTATACAGACCGAAAAAAGCGGTAATATGAAAAAGAGCCGGAGTAAAATTTCGTAGATTGCTTTATCTGCAAACACATGAGTAAGGTGTTTTATTATTCACCAAAAACTAACAAGGAGGTAATACCTTGAAACGAAAAGAATTTCTCCACCTCTCTGCCATGAGCATAGGCGCTATGATGCTGCCTAAGTTCTCACTGCTGGGTAATCCCATTACTGCTGAAGAGGCTTTGTATGAAGGTTTGGACGTTAGCACCAAAAAAGCACTGGCCGATGTGGCCTTACAGGCAGCTACCAGCAAAGGTGCTACGTATGCAGACATTCGTATCGGACGCTACCTGAACCAGTTTGTAACCACGCGCGAGAAGAAGGTACAGGGCATTGCCAACACAGAATCGCTGGGTGTAGGCATACGCGTAATTGCCAACGGCAGCTGGGGCTTTGCTGCTACCAACAGCTTTACCAAAGAAGACATTGCCCGTACAGCTGAGAAAGCGGTGGCAGTGGCCAAAGCCAATTCAAAAATAATTACCGAGCCGGTACAGCTGGCACCGCAGAAAGGCTATGGCGAGGTAACCTGGAAAACGCCGGTTGAGCAGAACGCTTTTACAGTTCCGGTAAAGGACAAGGTAGATTTGTTGTTACAGGCAAACGGCATTGCCATGCAGGGCGGCGCCAGCTTTGTTAACTCGGCAATTCTGGCGGTGAACGAGCAAAAGTATTTTGCATCAACAGACGGCTCGTATATTGATCAGGACATACACCGCATCTTCCCCACTTTTACGGTTACTAAAATAGACCGGGCTTCTAATAAGTTTCAATCGCGCAAATCGTTAAGCGCTCCATCGGGTATGGGGTATGAATACCTTACACCGCTGGCAGACACGCGTGTTGCGGGTATTGTTACGCGTTATAAAGGACGCTACGATCTGCTGGAAGATATTAAGAATGCCACAGCAGATGTAGAGCAAAAGCTGAAAGCGAAATCTGTTGAGCCGGGTAAGTACGATCTGGTGCTTGACCCATCGCATTTGTGGCTGACGATTCACGAATCGGTAGCGCACCCTACGGAACTGGACCGTGTGCTGGGTTACGAAGCCAACTATGCAGGCACCAGCTTTCTTACGCTGGACAAGTGGAAGGCAGGCAACTTTAAGTTTGGCAGCGACCTGGTGAATATTGTGGGCGACAAACTGCAACCGGGCTCACTGGGTGCAGTAGGTTATGACGATGAAGGGGTGAAATGTAAAGAGTGGGATATTATTAAGAACGGGGTGCTGGTAAATTATCAGGCCATCCGCGATCAGGCGCATATTATAGGCCTGAAAGAATCGCAGGGCTGCTGCTATGCCCAAACCTGGGCAGATGTACAGTTTCAGCGTATGCCTAACGTATCATTGCGCCCGGGTACCAGTCCGTTAAGTGTAGACGATATGATTAAGAATGTAGAAAAGGGTATTTACATTGTAGGTGATGGTTCTTTCTCTATTGATCAGCAACGGTATAATTTTCAGTTTGGCGGGCAAACCTTCTATGAAATCAAAAACGGTAAAATAGTGGGTATGTTAAACGACGTGGCTTATCAGGCCAACACGCAGGAGTTCTGGAACAGCTGTACCGCCATTGCCGATGCCAGCGACTACCGCCTGGGCGGCGCCTTTAACGATGGTAAAGGGCAGCCTTCGCAGTCGAATGCTGTATCGCACGGCAGTTCCACCACCCGTTTTAATGGAGTAAACGTTATTAACACCGCACGTAAAATCTGACACTACTAACATGGCAATACTTACGAAAGAACAGGCGCAGACACTACTGAAAAAAGTGCTGAGCTATTCCAAAGCAGACGAATGCGAGGTTGGCCTCAACGGTTCTGAAGGAGGCAACATACGTTATGCGCGTAACGCAGTATCTACCGCAGGCGACATCAGCAACCTTACGCTTTCGGTTAGTGCCACCTTTGGCAAAAAAACAGGCACCGCTACCATTAACGAGTTTAGTGATGCTGCACTGGAAAGAGTGGTAAGGCGTGCAGAAGAACTGGCACAGCTGGCTCCGGAAAATCCGGAATACGTACCACTACTGGGGCCACAAACATATAAAGAAAGCATTACCTGGGTACCTGCCACCGCGGCTATTACCCCCGATACACGGGCCGAAGCAGTAGCAAAAAGCATAAAAGTGGCAAAGGAAGCCAACCTGCAAAGCGCCGGGTATATTGAAAATACCAGCAGCTTTACCGCAATGGCAAACTCTAAAGGATTGTTTGCCTATAACAAGGATACCGATGTGGTGTTTAGTATTACCACCCGCAATGAAGCGGGTACCGGTTCGGGCTATGCCGCCAGAGGGTATAACGACATCAGCAAGCTGGATACACACAGCGCTACTAAAATATCTGCCAGCAAAGCCAATGGTTCTGCCGGCGCCAGAGCTATTGAGCCCGGTAAGTACACCGTAATACTGGAGCCGGTTGCAGGCGCTTATATGCTGGAGAACATGTTTCGCGGACTGGATGCACGCAGTGCCGATGAAGGCCGCAGCTTTATGAGTAAACCTGGTGGCGGCAACCGTTTGGGCGAGCAGCTGATGGATGAAAAAGTAAACCTGTACTCTGATCCGTTTAATGCTGAATTACCTTCCAACACCTGGAGCCGGGATGGCTTTCCACTGGAACGCACCAGCTGGATAGACAAAGGGGTGGTAAAAAATCTGGCTTATAACCGCTACTGGGCGCAGCAGAAAAATGTACAGCCTGTTCCGTTTCCTTCTAACATGATTATGACTGGTGGTGATGCCAGTTTAGAAGAACTGATTAAAAGCACAGAAAAAGGCATATTAATTTCGCGCCTGTGGTATATACGCATGGTAGACCCGCAATCGCTGCTGCTTACCGGCCTTACTCGTGACGGAACTTTTTATATTGAAAATGGCCAGATTAAATTCCCGATCAAGAATATGCGCTTTAACGAAAGCCCTGTTATTATGCTTAATAACGTGGAGGCACTGGGCAAACCGGAGCGCACTATCAGTATTGAATCGTACAGAAGCTATCTGATACCGCCGATGAAAATAAGAGACTTTACGTTTACGTCTCTGTCAGACGCGATATAGATATTCTTATTTCAGAAAGAGGGTGTATGAAGTTCCATACACCCTCTTTTTATTGGTACCTGCTACCGCTCGTCACAATGCCGTTATTCTTCCATAAAAAACAGGTAAATTCCCTATCGTTAATTTCTGCCTATTATTCACCTCAAACACCAGAACTATTGTGAAAAGACGAGATTTTCTTTACATGACAGGTATGGGACTGGGCGCAACTCTTCTGCCAAAGATGCCCGCATTTGGCAAAGAGGTTCCGCTGGACAGCCCCTGGACCACCATTGACCCTGCCATTAAAAAACAGATGGCGGATATTGCGCTGAATCAGGCAACCTCAAAAGGGGCTACTTACGCCGACGTACGCATTGGCCGTTACTTAAACCAGTATGTGGTTACACGTGAGAACAAAGTACAAAACATTACCAACACCGAATCGTACGGTATTGGCATCCGGGTAATTGCCAATGGCAGCTGGGGCTTTGCTGCTACTGACAAAACAGATGCCGATGGCATTGCCAAAGCCACCGCACTGGCAGTAGAGATTGCTAAAGAAAATGCCCGCCTGCTGAAAGAGCCGGTAATACTGGCCCCGCAGAAAGGCTACGGCGAGGTGCAATGGAAAGCCCCTATTGAAAAGAATGCTTTTGAAGTGCCCATTAAAGAGAAGGTAGACCTGCTGCTATCGGTTAACGATGCCGCTATGAAGGGCGGTGCCAATTATGTAAACTCTATTCTGTTTCTGGTAAACGAGCAGAAGTATTTTGCCTCTACCGATGGGTCTTATATAGATCAGGATATTCACCGCATATGGCCCACGTTTACTATTACTAAAATTGACGAGGCCACCGGTAAGTTTGAAACACGCAATGCATTAAGCGCGCCGATGGGTATGGGTTATGAGTACCTGAACGCACGCCCCACAGATAAAATTAAAAGTGTTACCACCCTGTACAAGCAGCGTTATGATATGCTGGAAGATGCCCGTAACGGCGCTGCGGAAGTACAGCAGAAGATGAAAGCGAAATCTGTAGAAGCTGGCAAATACGATCTGGTGCTTGACCCCTCGCACCTGTGGTTGACTATACATGAATCGGTTGGTCACCCCACAGAGCTGGACCGCGTACTGGGCTACGAAGCCAACTTTGCAGGCACCAGTTTTCTTACGCTGGATAAATGGCAATCGAAAAACTTCAACTTTGGCAGTAAGCTGGTAAACATTATGGCTGATAAAACACAACCCGGATCGCTGGGGGCAGTGGGCTATGATGATGAAGGTGTTGCTACCCGCGAATGGCCGTTGATTAAAGATGGCATTTTAACCAACTACCAAACCATACGTGATCAGGCACATATACTGGGGCTGGATTCCTCGCAGGGATGCTGCTACGCCGACAACTGGAGCAGTGTGCAGTTTCAGCGTATGCCCAATGTATCGCTGCAACCCGGTGCAGGTAACCAAAGCGCCAACGACCTTATTAAAAATGTAGAAAAAGGCATATACATTATAGGCGATAGCTCTTACTCCATAGATCAGCAGCGTTATAATTTCCAGTTCAGCGGACAGCTGTATTTTGAAATTAAGGAAGGCAAAATAGCAGGTATGCTGAAAGACGTAGCGTACCAGAGCAATACACAGGAGTTCTGGAACAGCTGTGCCGCAGTTGCCGGTAAAGAAGATTACCGCCTGGGTGGTTCTTTCTTTGATGGCAAGGGGCAGCCCAGCCAGTCCAGCGCCGTATCGCACGGCGCTTCCACCGCCCGGTTTAATGGAGTAAACGTTATTAACACAGCCCGTAAAATTTAATTTATGCCTATACTTAGTAAAGAAGAAGCGCAGGCATTACTTAAAAAAGTGCTTGCCTTTTCCAAAGCCGATGAATGTGAAGTAAACCTTTATGGTTCAGACGGCGGCAATATACGTTACGCACGCAATGCCGTATCTACCAGCGGGGGCATCAGCAGTACCACGCTGATTGTACAATCTTCCTTTGGCAAAAAAGTGGGTACTGCCACTATTAATGAATATGATGATGCTTCGCTGGAGAAGGCGGTGCGCCGCTCGGAAGAGCTGGCACGCCTGGCGCCGGAAAACCCGGAGCATATGCCGGTGCTGGCACCACAGCAATATGCAGGCTCCAAAACCTATGTACCGGCCACTGCCGGCATTACCCCTAAAATGCGGGCCGATGCCGTAGCGCAAAGCTTAGCAGTTGCCAATGAGAAAGACCTGGTAGCCGCCGGCTTCTGGGATAACAATGCAGGCTTTGCTGCTATGATGAACAGTAAGGGGTTGTTTGCTTATAATACCTCTACCAACGTAAGCTTTAACGTAACACTGCGCACCAAAGACGGTAAAGGCTCAGGCTATGCCTCCAAAGGTTATAACGATGTAAGCAAGCTGGATGTAGCTGCCGCCACCCGCGTAGCCGCACAAAAAGCTGCAGCCTCTTCCAACGCCCGCGCACTGGAGCCCGGTAAATACACAGTAATACTGGAGCCTGCCGCTGCCATTGTATTACTGGAAACCATGTTTATGAATATGGATGCACGCAGTGCAGATGAAGGCCGCAGCTTTCTGAGCAAGCCCGGCGGTAAAACCAAACTGGGAGAAAAGCTGGTAGATGAAAGGGTAACCCTTTATTCTGATCCTCAAAACCCCGATATGCCTACCAGCCCCTGGACGGGCGATGGCAGACCACAGGAAAAAGTAACCTGGATAGACAAAGGGGTGATGAAGAATCTGTTTTACAGCCGATACTGGGCTCAACAGAAAAACGTAAAAGCCATTCCCTTTCCTGACAGTGCTATTATGGAAGGCGGCAGCGCCAGTCTGGAAGATCTGATTAAAGGCACCGAAAAAGGCATACTGGTTACCCGCCTGTGGTACATACGTGAAGTGGACCCGCAAACATTGTTATACACGGGCCTTACACGGGATGGTACTTTTTATATTGAGAACGGACAGATTAAATATCCGGTTAAGAACTTCCGTTTTAATGAGAGCCCTATTATTATGCTCAATAATCTGGAAGAACTGGGCAAGCCAGAGCGCACCGTTAGCGGAGAATCGGATATTCAGGCACTGATACCACCAATGAAAATCAGAGATTTTACTTTCACTTCATTATCGGATGCTATTTAAAGCGTTGTAATTACTGATACCATCAGGCCTATCAATAAAACAACTGTATATCACTAAAATGCCCCCAAAAAGTAACACACTTTCAGGGGGCATTTTTTATTCATTCCAGAGAATGTAACGTTATCCGTGCCTGGCTTCTTAAATGTCAGTAATGTCCAGAGGGCTACACCAGAAATTTTGCATCTACCATTACACTACCACTATCGCCGGAACAAACGGCATAGTTAAAGCCTTTTTGTATGGCGTAGGCTCCGTATTCGCCTGCTTTATTAATAGCAATAAAGCCCACCTGAATATCTTTTACGTTACCCTTGTTTCTTTTTACAATACGTTCTACTGCCAGGCGGCAGGCTTTTTCGGGGCTGTGGCCCTGGCGCATCAGTTCCACTACCAGGTGGGTGCCGCACACTTTAATTACCTCTTCCCCTAAACCGGAAGAGGTAGCGCAGCCCACTTCATTATCAACAAACAAACCTGCGCCAATAATAGGAGAATCGCCCAGGCGGCCGCGCATTTTAAAGCCCATGCCGCTGGTGGTACAGCTGCCACTCATGTTACCGGCTGCATCCATGGCCAGCATACCTATGGTATCGTGGTTGAGATTGCCATTGTCGAGTGTTGCCGGAGCAAATGGACCATGGCCAATGTTTTCTATATTGACGATGGGTTTATACTGCGATTTCTCCAGCCACTTTTTATAGGCAGCTTCTGCATCGGATGAGAGTTTTTCTGCTTCCAGCGGAAAGCCTTCTGCCACTGCAAAACGTTGCGCCCCCTCACCCACCAGCATTACATGCGGTGTTTTTTCCATTACCCGGCGGGCTACAGAAATGGGGTGTTTAATACGTTCCAGAAAAGCTACCGCACCGCAGTTACCATGTTCATCCATAATAGAGGCATCCAGCGTTACACGGCCATCGCGGTCGGGGTTGGCCCCCAGGCCCACGCAGCAGTTAATAGAATCTTCTGTTACACGTACGCCTGCTTCTACCGCGTCAAGCGCACTGCCACCTTTGCCCAGAATGCTCCATGCGGCTTTGTTGGCGTTGATACCTTCATTCCAGGTAGAGATAACCAATGGGCGTGGAGCACTGCTGCTGTTACGGTTACCATAACTGATAAAAGGAAAAGCGGATACCCCCAGGGTACCCAGTTTTAAAAAGTGCCTGCGGTGTAACATGTAGTTTTGGATTTATTGCTCTTCCAGTTTCATTCCTGTTTGGGTAAAACTGATTTTACGTTGTTTGTACAGAGCGCCGGTAGCCATTTTAAAGGCCTTTTTGCTCATACTGAACACCCGGTAAATTTCATCGGGGTCTGATTTATCGTGATAGGGCAGATAACCGTTGTTCTCCTGCAGCATACGCAAAATTTTATCGGTTTCGTTTTCTACGCGCGCATAGCCGCGTACACCTGCACCCACATCTATCTTATTTTCCGGACGGATTTTTTTTATAAAACCGGTAAGCTTATCGCCCGGTTTCAGATCGCCAAACACTTCATCGTAATAAAGTATGCCGGTGTGTACGTTGTTGATAATTACCACGTATCCCAGATCGCTACGGCGGTATACCACCAGGTTTACCGGATCTTTTTCTTTTACAGTCAGATTATCATTGCTGAGCAGGCGATCAATTTTTTCGGTAGCAGCCACGCGGCCGGTTTGCTCATCTATATATAATGACACCAGATACTCGCCCCCTACGCGCATGAAATTCAGCTGTTGCGATTTGGCTACGAACAAGTCTTTCATCAGCCCCCAGTCTAAAAACGCCCCGTGTGGAGAAAGCGCCACTGCTTTCATCATAGCAATATCCCCTACTACCGCATGCGGTTTTTGGGTAGTGGCTATTAAGCGGTTATCGGAATCGTGGTATAGAAAAACTTCCAGTTCGTCGTCAATCTGCGTGCCTCTGGGCACAAAACGCCTTGGCAGCAGAATACCTTTATCTCCGTCGTCTAAAAAAACACCAATCTCAGACTGGCGAACCACCTTCAGTTTATTGAATTTACCTACCTCTATCATGTACCCGATTTTAGTAAAGGTACAAAAGAAAGAGCCGCTACGGGGAGCGGCTCCTTCCTCATTAGGATAATTGGAATATAAAAAACGGGGATTTTACGCTGACGATAAAAGAATTTACCGTCCTTGTTTTTATAGAACGCGTCTATAAAATGCTATTGATACTAAAATAGTTATTATCTTTTGCTACTGGCGTATTCTTCTTTTTTATTTCCTTCTTTTCCACCCAGCAATGTTGCTACTGCTGTTTTTTCAAACTCCTCAGCTATAGAAAAGGCCGTTTCGCCTGCCTTATTAATTTTGGTGGTATTGGCACCGGCAGCCAGTAAAAGCGCTACCATTTGCTCGTTACCTCTTAAAGAAGCCTCCATAAGAGCGGTATTACCCAACTCATTCTGTGCATCTACCTTAGCACCATGTGCTATTAACACTTTAGCCGCGGCAAAGCTACCGGTTCTTGCTGCTTCTATCAATAGTGTGTTTCCGCCATAATTTGCGGTGTTTACTTTTAAACCAGCATGTAAACAAAGAGACAAGGTGGTAGAGTCATTGAATCTTACAGCATCAAAAACACCCAGATTTTTCTGGCTAAAGCCATTCACGTGAGCAATAACTGTGAACAGAATTGCAAAAGTTGTAGTTTTCATTCTTTTTCATTTACAATGAAATTCAACGTATTGTGCTGATCAACCACGTCTATTCATTTTGTTCAGGTACGATTTCTTGTGCATAGTTACGACTTATTTGGCTATTTGGATGCCCCAATCCGGCACATTTCGGCAGTTTTAACGTTGAATAAATAAGCTTAAAAGTATATGCGATATATATAAAGGAATGCCCTGCAAATGATTATAAATCGTTTGCTATGCGCAGCAAAAAACACCCGTTAATCGACGAATAAGGAAAATTAATCGCTAAACAGTTTTAGTAAAGTGCTATTTAAGGTTAAAACCGGCTTAAAGCCGCAAAAAAGGAACGTTAGTTAGTAAAATCCAGAAAACGCTGCACCATGCTTACGTATTCTTCGTACGAGCTGGGCTTTACTTCAATAGAAGCGGCTCCTAATTTGCCGCATTCTTCCACAAAAGGAGAATCGTTGTAAGTGGAGTAAATAATAACATCAATATGCTTATAGCGCTCCGTACTCTTTATATAATGTAATGCCTGTTTGCCGTTCATTTTAGGCATATTGTGATCGAGGATTATCAGGCTGGGCAATTCATTGTCTGCCGCCTTATCCAGAAAGTCAATTACCTCCAGGCCGTTTTCTACAATAGACAGTTTAGCCTTATTGCTACCCAACAGTTCAAACACCTGGGTAAATATCAAACGGTCATCTCCATCATCATCAGCCAGTAAAATATTTTTTGTCATAGCATTATTGCTTTTCAGCCTGCTTTACCGGTAAAATAAGCGTAAAGGTGGCCCCTTCCCCTTCTTTACTATCGGCAGCAATTAAACCGTGGTGTTTGTCTACAATCTTCTTGGTTATGGCAAGTCCTATGCCACTACCCTCAAATTTATCTTTGGAGTGAAGGCGTTGAAACAGTGTGAAGATGGCGCTTTTAAACTTTTCGTCAAATCCTATCCCATTATCAGTAATGGTAATACGGTAATAACCGCCATTAGCATCAGGTGCTGCATCTACTGAGCGCTCTTTAACAGCACAGGCACGGATGGTTATCTGCGGCTGCACCCCCTCGCGCATAAATTTAAGCGAGTTGCTGATGAGGTTCTGAAATACCTGGCGTATCTGACCGGGTATTACTTCCAGTACGGGCAGTTTGTCTTTTATAACAAGCGCCTTCTTTTCCAGTATGGCAATTTCCAGATCGTCCAGTATGGCTTCCACCACGGCGTTGAGGTCAGTTGCTTCAAAAGAATAATTGCTGGCAGAGAGTCTGGAAAAATTAAGTACATCGGTAATCAGTGTGCGCATTCGTCCGGATGCATGCAGCACCCTGCTCAGGTAATCTACCCCGGAAGCATCCAGATTACCTGCATACTTGTCTTTTATCAGCTTGCTGAACATCTGAATTTTGCGTAGCGGCTCCTGCAGATCGTGCGAGGCTACTGAAGCAAACTGCTGCAGATCGTTATTGCTGGCCTCCAGCTCTTCATTCATCTGCTGCAATTCTATGGTACGCTGCAACACCTTCATTTCAAGCACCTCATTTACCACTTTCTGCTCGTGTATATCCACAAAGGTAATCAGCCAGTCCGTCACTTTCCCCTGCTCATCTTTACGCATTCTGCCGCGAAGCAGATTCCAGTGGTAAGCGCCGTTTGCTTTCAACATCCTTACCTCCTGCTGAAAATCAGTCATATTACGGGCAGCTACTTCCCAGGCATTATTTAACCCTGCAATATCTTCGGAATGTATGCTTTGCTGCCATTTGCCACGAACCGCCTCTGCTGCATCAATGCCCGTGTATTCTTCAAACTGTTTATTTACAAAATCAATTTTTCTGTATACATCTGCCATCCATATTACCAGCGGTATGGATGCTGCCAGAAATTGGCGCCGGGCGATATTGCTGGCCACTTCTTTCTCCGCTTCTCTTAAACGGGTAATATCTACAATAGACCCCAGCATACGGAAAGGCGTATTAAACTCATCATGCAGCACATAAGCACGGTCTAACACAAAAGCATATTCACCGTTTGCTTTTTGAAAACGGTATTCGGCCGTCCACTGACTGGATTGGCTATTGATAACATCGTAGATGCTTTTTTGTATATGTTCCCGCTCATCAGGATGCACCTTACTAAGCCAGAAAGCTCTGTCGTAATTATTACGGTTATAGCCGAACATATTGAAGAACGACTCGTTCCACCATACCGTGTTGTTTACAAAATCCCAATCCCAGATAGCATCATTAGTAGCCTGTGATACCAGACGGAAGCGCTCTTCGCTTTTCGACAGTTCGCGGGTACGCTCTTCTACTTTAGACTCCAGCTGTACGTTCAGTACCTTCAGATTTTCTTTTACGGTAATGAGTTCGTTATAGTTTTTGCGCAGCTTCTGTTCGGCATTTTTGCGGGCAGTTACATCGCTGTAAGTAGCTACAAAGCCGTCTTTCATTTTTACTGCACTCAGTTCAAACCATTTATTTTCTGCTTCCAGATAAATATCTTCATTCAGCAGTACATCCTGCTGCACCACCTTCACATACTTATCAAACAGGTTGCCCTGCACCAGGTACCCGCCTTCTTTTTTCAGCGATTTGCCCAGGAAAGTTTCAGCCGCCCGTTGCAAAAAGCTGGCAGTAGTTTGGTTAGCGGTCTGAAATACAAAATCAGCAATCTTATGATCGCCATCACGCACCGCCTTAAAGGCCACAATAGCGCTATGGCTGGAATTGAATATACCTCTGATAATGTTATTCAGATCGGTAATAGCAGTGATATCAATAAAAGCAATAACAACGCCTGCCCTGCGTTTATCCTGCCTTATGTACGGCATAATGCGGATCAGCAGGTTTTTGCCGTTCAGCAACTGAACTTCTTTTTCTACGGTAGCTCCTGCTTTTAATACATTCTGAATATCTTCTGACAGGTTTTCGTAGCGGATGTTGGTTGAGATATGGCTGATTGGACGGCCAATATCTGTTTCAATAAAGTTGATCATTTTAACCGAAGCCGGATTAAACTTGCGTATCCGCAGGTTTTCGTCCAGAAATACCTGCCCTATATCCGAGCTGCGGAAGTAGTTGTCCAGATCATCGTTCAGTTCAATCAGCTCTTTTATTTTCAGCTGATGTTCGGTATTTAAAGTATGCAACTCTTCATTAAGCGACTGCAGTTCTTCATTACTGCTCTGTAACTCTTCATTGGCAGACAGCAATTCTTCGTTACTGCTCTGCAATTCTTCGTTGGTGGTTTCCAGCCCTTCCACAGCCATCTGCAGATTATGCTTTGTTTCCTGCAGTTCTGATTCCAGCTCGCTTACATATTCATGCGCACCGGTATCGGCAGAAAGCACCGGCAACATCTTCTCTGCTACAGCAGGCGCATCTTCGGGCACACCTTCGCCCAATACAACCAGGGTATACAGCTTACCGGCCATAATAGCAGGTGGCTTAATAACAATATGCACTATATGCCACTGTTCCCCTTTGCGGTAACGCACATTTTTCAGTACTACCTTGCTTTCTGTTTTCCATGTATTCTTAACAGCGCTGCCCAACACAATACCCAAATCCTGAGGCAGCATTTTCAACAGGTTCAACCGCAGACTTTTCCGCGGCAGCGATAAATACTGTTCGTAGTTGCCGGAAGACTCTTTAATCTCAAACTGTTGATCTATATAAAAAGCAGCATAACCTAACTCTTCCGTAAGCGCTTTCTGAAAGTCGTCTGTAAGGCGGGTTTTACCCTTTGCACCTCCACGATCTTCTTCTGCAGCTTTATAGCTCTGCCGGCTATAGCCATCAGGAGTATTGTACAGCATACCGGAAGCGTGTTTTACCACACCGGTTTTCTGAAACACCTTCCACTTGTTACTTATTTCATGCAGGGCATCTTTTACAAAAGCCGGATTTTCGCTGGATCCCAGAAAAAGAATACCATCCTGCTGTAACCCGAAAACCAACACCGACAATACTTTCTGCTGCAATACGGGACTCATATAAATGAGCATGTTGCGGCAGCTGACAAAGTCGTTTTTTATAAAAGGCGGATCTTTAATAATGTTATGCCTTGCAAACACAATCTGTTTGCGGATACGCGGGATGATGGTATAACCTGTGCTATCTTTTGTAAAGTATTGATCCAGCAGCTCGCGGGGTACATCTCTTTCAATAGAAAAAGGGTAATGACCGCGGGCCGCAATATCTATATTAGACTCGTCTATATCTGTGGCAAATACCTTTACTTCGTTACGCTGTTGCCGCTTTTTCAGCTCCTGATCAAACAACAGTGCTACCGAATAAGCCTCCTCGCCGGAACTACAGGCGGCCACCCATACTTTAATAATATCACCCGCCTCTTTTTGATGTACAATGCCTGGAATTACTTTTTCCCGCAATAATTCAAAAGCAGGCTCATCTCTGAAAAAGCGGGTAACCCCTATCAGAAAATCCTTTCCCAGCAAACCTGCTTCTTCCGGATGGCTGCGCAGGTATTGTACATAATCGGTCAGTTCCGGAATATTATGGTGCGCCATGCGCCGCGAAATGCGGCGTATAATAGTAGGCGTTTTGTAATAATGAAAATCATACCCACCCACTTCATGTATCAAGCTGAAAATTTCTTCCAGCAGTGCATCATCTACTTTGGTATTCTCCGGTAGCAGTACCGGTTTATCATGCAGAAAACCAATTAGCTCTTCCGGCATATCAGAAGGGGGTAATACAAAATCTGCATTACCAGAGGCTATGGCGCTGTTAGGCATACCATCAAAACGGGCCGTAGCAGGGTCCTGCACCATTACAATGCCGCCATTGGCTTTAATAGCCTCAATACCCCGGGTACCATCTGTTCCGGTACCGGATAGAACAATGGCTATTGCATGCTCTTTTCGTTCTTCTGCAAGTGTAGTAAGAAAAATATCTATAGCAGTATTGGGTACCAGGTCAACCTTCTTTTCAGCCAGCAACAATTTGTTGCGGCTCATAGTCATTACCTTTTTATTCGGTATTACATACACGCAGTTTTTTTCAATTACCTGCTCATTCTCTGCCTCAAACACTTTCATCTGCGTATGGCGTGACACAAGTTCTACCAGCAGGCTCTTATGATCGGGAGACAGGTGTTGTATAATAACAAACGACAGATTGGACGATTCAGGCATGTGATCGAAAAACTCATGAATAGCCTCCAGTCCACCGGCAGAGGCGCCGATAGCAATAATGTAATGCTCTTCTGTTCTGGTTTTTCTTGCCACGGATTAAGATTAATAGTCTTTGTGTCGGGTTACATATTCAAAAATGAAGCTGCGTAAACTTTCAGCAGCCTGCAACTCTTCTTCTTTCCAGGGAAGTGAGATATTACGTACCGTTTGCTGCCACAGCTTAAAGGAGTGACGCGGATGGTAACTTTTGGCATCTGTTTCAAAGCGAATGGCCTCATCGGGATTGCCGCCCCAGTTAATGGTACGTATTACTTCCGGCCTGAACAGTATCATATATTCATCCTGCGCAATGTTTACCGGTATTACCAGTATACCGCTGGCTATGCCTGCATAGCCGGCAGCATGTTCATACACATCTGACAAATGGTTTTCACAAAAAACCTGATGCAGCTTTTTGGCGTTCAGCCATAGTACAATATCCTCCAGTTCACTACCGGCAGGTACCTGCCCTTTGGTACTCAATGAATTTCCCTCCACCAGTACAGCGCCGGTAGCATTAAAGAGATGGAGAATATCCTCTCCACTATCTTCAAAACCTTTGGCTATGCCACCACCATTATAAATATGCTCAACAAATAAAGATCGGCGGTTGTTGATTTGTGTAGTAAAAAACAACTGCTCGCGGTTAATGAGGGAATTTATTTTGGCAGAAATAACGTTGGAAAGCAATTCAAACACCGAACACTCCTGATAGCTCATGGGCTTGGCAGTACGGTGATGGCAGGCTATAAGCCCCCATAATTTTTCGTTGTGTATAATCCGGGTGGACATGGAAGCCGTTACCTTCATATTCTTCAGGTATTCCACATGCACTGCTGCAACGCCCCGCATGTTACAATCTGACAAATCTACAAAAGAGTCTGTTACCGGATTGATAACCGGATATAGTTTAACAGGTGTATAATCTCTGTCGGGTATAAAACGATAAGGATTTTTAAGATACAAAGCACGCGCCTGCTTAGGAATATCAGAAGCCGGGAAGGTAAAACCGAAGTACGATTCCATGCCTTCTTCCATTTCTTCTGCCAGCACGGTGCCATTCCAGTTATCATCAAACAGGTAAATCATTACCTTATCAAAGCCAGACAATTTTTTCAGTTCCCGCGCAGCTATGGTGCATACCTCCTGCGAGCTAACGGCCTGATCAATGGCAGCCATTGCATATTTTACCTCCTGGTATACATCTACAAAAGACATATCCCGCGCGTCAGGATTGTTTAACAACTCCAGTTCAATAACCAGATATGCTTCTTTATCGTGCACCAGCGCCAGTGCTTTCTTATTTCCAACGGAAAGCGAAACAGGTATTTTTTCCTTGATATTACCAGATAGCTTTCTGGTAAGTACATCAGCCGACAAAGCATCCAGCCAGTTATAGAGCGTTTGCTGCAGCAACTGCTCTACCGGCGTATCAAATAAATCCGCCGCATTTTCACTGGCCTGCACAATGTTGAGTGTATTTTTCTGCAACACCAACAGCACGCCGTAAGGCTGTACCAGATTGATATAATGAATAGGCAGACTACCGCAAAACTCTGAGTCGTAGTTCTTATGGTTGCTCATATAATTCTATCCATCTTTTAAAACTGGTAAAAGTATCATTTGCGGCCTGCACCACTTCTTTCTGTTCGTTGTCAGGCATCGTCTTATTCACTTGCTCTTTAAAAGCCATCCACATATCCATGGCTTTTTCGCCATATCCATTAAAAAAAAGCAGCGCATTATCTACCTCTTCTACACGCTTCTGTACCATGCCTGCTATTATTTTACCACCCAGCGTTGAGCCTTCCAACACATACATTGCACCAAGCGCCTGTGCGTAATTGTTTATTCCGGGCAGATCAGCACACAGCTTTTCCGGAGTGGACAGGGTATTGTTATTTAAAACTGCAATATCTTCTACCAGCAAAGAAGCTTTGCGTCTTTCCTGATATCCCGGCATTGTTTGTTCAGTTATATAGGCACCTATCCGCTCTTCCAGTGGCTGATAAAATCCATACATCATTTCCAGCAACCGGCGATAATCTCCCTGCGTCTGAATGGCTTTAATAGACGGAATCATCCGGCCTTCCAAATCTGTATGTGCTGTTTTGGTTTCACTTTTCAATACTTCTGTCAACATAATAAACAATGATTTTGAGGGCGGTACGGAGTACCCTTTATGCAGGATTGATGCTAAAATAACCTGATTATCATCCACTAACAAATTTTGAAATGACTATCTGCATCACGCCCCTAATCGGGCAAAATAATCCACACAAATGCCGGCTTAGTATGGTAACAGCAGGATTCAAACTCTTCAGGAACACTTTTTTACGCTGCATATAAAAGCTATTTTATGAAAACAACATCTGATGTAAGAACACTTACAAGAAAGCCATTACCAGACAACAGTAAATTGAATAATTTTTTTATTGATAGCCTGCAGGATATTTATTACGCCGAAGATCATCTGGTAGATGCATTGGAAAAACTGGCGGAAAAAGCAACTACAGAAAGCCTGAAAGCAGCCTTTGAAGAGCACCGCGCAGTTACAAAGGGGCAGATTAACCGTTTAGAACAGGTATTTGATAGTATAGGAGAGCAGCCGCAGAAAAAAACCTGTCACGCTATTGAAGGCATTATTAAAGAAGCAAAAGCAATTATTAAAGAAACAGATGCTGATACTATTACGCGCGATGCTGCCCTTATTATGGCTGCCCAGAAAGCAGAACACTACGAAATTGCCACTTACGGCACATTGGTGCCGCTGGCAAGGGTGTTGGGCCACCAAAAAGCCGCAATGTTGTTAGCAGAAACTTTACAGGAAGAAAAAGCTGCTGATGCAAGTCTTACCGATATAGCGGAAAGTTTTGTTAACGAAATGGCGGGCGAAGAGGCGGAAGACGAATAAAAACAGGCCCTCAAACGCATATACTTTAATGAGATATAACGAAATAAACGCTGATTACCAGTATATTACACCACATACAACTGAAATAAGGGACACCAGGGATTAGTTAGGGATGTGGAAAACTCATCAAAAAAAAGTTATCACATTTAATTTATTAAAATATATGAAAAAGGCGCTCTTCCGGAGTTTTTTATCAATTTAAAAACAAAAAACGAATTCACCCGTTACCTATTTCAAAAAAGGAGAGGCTTTATAAGGCAAAGGCAAATATTAAATTATTTACCATATAAGTAAAACTAAACCAATTGTGAGCATATTGTTAATTAGCGGAGAAGGTGTAGGAGGTTAGCGTTTAGGGTTGTAGCTTTGTGTAACAAAATAAGAAATAATTATCCTCTGGATATAAAAATATTCGAAGATTTTCTCATAAGCAGTTAGTTTTGGTTGCGGCCCCTGTTTCAACAGGGGCCAATTTATTACAATAATATCAATCTACCAATCTTAATTTCCCTTCACCGCTCCATTTTTCTGTATTATCTGTTTAAAATCAATGCAAAAGAAGTTTGCAACCTTGTTGCCGGAACAGGTTATGCGCATGAAAAACAAGCACCCTTTGGTTTTCAGAAGGGGTAAAAAGAGGAGAAAAGAGTACGGATTAAAAATGATTTTCGCCTATAAAGGGTTGTTACAAAATACGGCTTCACCTAACTGGTAAACAATACCCAATATTGGGTATTTGATGTACAAATACGTTTACAGGGTGTTTTACACCTTCCCTTCTGCGGGATAGGCCACACCAATCTGATTTTTGATAATATCTGCCAGTTCTGCCAGCAGCAGAGAGGTTTGGTAAGGCATTCTATCACACTCCGCCTGCCCGCTTTCCCATGTTTGCAGAAAAGCTTCTGTTTCATACTGAAATCCGCTACCCGGCCACTCACAGGGAATATCTGCAGTACTACCATCATTCCACTCTATGCTAATGCCCTTTGGCTTCTCATTCCATGGTTCATGAATAGTAATAGTGCCTTTACAACCACTGATAACCGCATCATTTTTTGTTTTAACAAGAATGGATGACTCCAGTAACGCATATTGCTGCTGCTTTTTCGACAACAGCACTACACTATGTTCATCAATACCTTTGGCAGACTTTCTGGCGCTGGCATGTACCTGATCTGGCCGGCCCATAAACAAAACACTGAGAAAAAGGGTATAGATACCCAGATCCAGCAAAGCGCCTCCGCCCAGTTCGGGATTATAATACCGGCTGTTTTCATCCTTTGGCGCCCGATAACTCATAGAGGCTTTTATAGATATAACATCTCCTATATCCCCCTCTTCTACCAGATGAATCAGTTTTGAAAAACTGGGCAGATAACGCACCCACATGCCTTCCATCAGCAATGTCTGGTATTGCTGCGCAAGATGAATCAGTTCCTGTGTTTGCGGATAGCTGATGGTTAAAGGCTTTTCGCACAATACCGGTATTTTATGCTTAAGGCAGATAGCCGCATATTTATAATGATAAGAATGTGGCGTTGCTATATATACAGCCTGTACCCCGGAATGAGTTACAAACGCATCTATATCGGTAAAAACTTCCGCGCCCGCATGCTTTCCGGCGAACTCTTCCGCACTTTCTTTCCTATGGCTATATATGGCCTTAACAAAGCAATGGTGGGTGTTGATCCACTGAAAATCTGCCACAAACTGACTGGCAATGCCTCCCGGCCCTATTATGCCCCAGGCAAACTTTTTCATAACAGGCGTTTTATTAAAAGAATCAGGCGGAAACATCACTGGTATCAACCGGATGCGGATCTGGCTCCAGTTGGTCCAACTGCTGAATTTCTTCTGTTTTATCAGCCTTGTCTTTTTCACCAGCCAGATAGGTATGTAGCCAGAGATTCAGTGCATCCAGCGTTTCAGCCGAACTTAACTTCTCATTCCAGGAGGCAATAATTTCCGGCAGATCATTCTCTTCAGGCAGAATGGCTCTGGTAATTTTAACCAGAGCACTTTTGATGTCTTCAAAATGAGACGAAACTGCTGTTTGTGTTACACTCATACACTGTGCTTTACGGTTAACAAATAGGTTGCAATAATAGAAGCAACACAATAGTCGTGCAAAACTTACAGTCAGCTTTCCGCCGCATGCAGCATCGTACATACAACATTCCGGTAACCTGTGCGGCATACTTATCTGCCCACAAAGACTACCGGAATGTTGTATTTTTTAACCAATTTGCTTACACCGCCTGGTACAACGCCATTCTATTCATAAGATGGTTGTTTAATGCGGATGGCAGAAGCGTTTGACAATGGCTTGCTTTGCTTACGATATCCTGCATTTACCAGAAACACGCCCGCAAGGGTTAATACAAAAGCCAGTAATGTATATACCGTTATAGCTTCTTTTAATATAACAAAGCCCAGAATGATGGCTACCAGCGGATTGATATAAGCATACAAGGTTACCACCCCAACCGGTAAACGTGATAATGCGTAATGAAAGCATACAAACGCTGTAATAGAACCAAACAGAATAAGGTAACTGATGGCACCTGCAGAAGCCAGCGGCACGCCATGTATAGCACCCCAGTCTTCTATTACATAACTGGCCAGTATTAGCACAGCGCCTCCTGAAAACAGTTGCATGGCTACATTCATATATACATCGTTGTATTCTGATTGCTTTTGCTTAGAGTAGAGGGAACCTAAGGCCCAGAACAAACAAGACAACAAACATATTATTATACCGCCCAGATATTGTGTACTGCCCAGGTAAGCCAGATTGTCTTTAAATATCAGCAACAACCCTGAAAGCCCCAGCAGTAAACCAAATGCTATTTTATAATTCATCCGCTCGCTTTTACCGGTAATGAGATTGATTACCACCACATACACAGGCATCATGGCACAGATAAGCGCCGCCAGCCCGCTGGGAATATACTTTACCGCCCAGCCCACAATACCATTGCCCAGTGTTACCATAAATAAGCCCGGTAGCAGCTGGGCTTTAAAAGCACGCAGATTGGGCATCTTACTCTTTCGGATAAGACAAAAGGAACCCAGTAACAGCCCTGCTATCAGATGGCGGCAACCCATAAAAAGCAGTGCCGGAAAGCCTTTTACGCCTATACGTGCTGCCAGAAAAGTGGTACCCCAGATAATACAGATAGCCAGCAATGCCCAGTAGGCTTTTCTGTTTTCTCCATTCATATTCGCGTGGTTTAACTGTAAACAATACTCAAAATAAAAGAGAATTCAGAGATGAAAACAGATGCAGATTTCTTAATTTCAACCATAACAGATTAGCCACAACTATGGAGCATACAGATACATCTGAGCACTTTTTATACCTGCGGATAGCAGAAAGGCTGCAAACACAAATTGAAAAACAGGTACTTAAAACCGGCGACAAACTACCTTCCGTAAGAACACTGAGTAAGGAGCAGGGTGTAAGTCTTACCACCGCTTTTCAGGCTTACAGCGAGCTGGAGATAAAGGGGCTGATAGAAGCGCGGCCAAAATCGGGCTACTATGTGCGGTTTACGCCATCTCAGTTTCCGAGGCTGATGGCCAAGCATCAGCATGAGAAGCCTAAAAAAGTGAGCGTTGAATCTGTAGCCACCCTGGTATACCAGAAGATGCGGCAGCAGGGCGTTACCAAATTTTCACTGGCCGTACCTTCTATTGATCTTCTGCCCGAAGCAAAGCTGAACAAGTCTATGATAGAAGCCATACGCAAACACCCCACCAGCTGCCTGGAGTACGAAGACACGCAGGGCAATGCCACGCTGCGCCAGCAACTGGCACGGCACACCTACAGCTGGGGCGGGCAGTATACGGCAGATGACATTGTAACCACACAAGGCTGCATGGAGGCGTTGGTATTTTGCCTGAAAGCAGTAACACAACCTGGTGATACCGTAGCTATTGAAACACCTACTTACTTTGGCATTTTCAATGTATTACAAAGCCTGGGGCTGAAAGCCATTGAGGTGCCGGTAGACCCGGCCACCGGACTGGACCTGGAATACCTGCAAAAAGCACTGAGAACTGTACATATTAAAGCCTGCCTGTTTGTTACCAGCTTTAACAACCCAACCGGATGCGACATGCCGCCGGAACGCAAGAAACAACTGGTACAAATGCTGGCAGAGAAAGAGATTCCACTGATTGAAGATGACATTTATGGCGAGATGTACTTTGGAAAAGCAAGGCCGGTGCCCTGTAAAGCTTTTGACACAAAGGGGCTGATACTGCTATGTTCCTCCATGTCTAAAAGTCTGGCACCTGGCTACCGGGTAGGCTGGTGCATGCCCGGTCCTTTTCTGGATAAGGTGCTGCACCTGAAACTAATGAGTACTGTATCTTCTGCCACCCCTACGCAGGCAGCCATTGCCCACTTTCTGGAAACAGGCCGGTACGATCTGCATATGCGCAACCTCCGGAAGGCCCTGCATACACAATGCCTGCTGTATACACAGGCAATAGCAAGGTACTTTCCCAACGACACCAAAGTGTCGCGTCCTGCAGGTGGCTTTGTATTATGGATTGAAATGAATGAAGCAGTGGACGCGATGGAACTGTTTCATGAAGCTATTGAGCATGGCGTTAGTATTGCGCCTGGGCACCTTTTCAGTGCAGACGGACGCTTCAGCCATCATATCCGCATTGGCTTTGGCACTACGTTTAACGATAGTATTGACAAAAGCCTGAAAACACTGGGGCAGTTGATTAAAAAAAGAATACAAAAAAGCCCCTCTGCTTAAAACAGAAGGGCTTTGCTATAATAGTTGCAATACAATTAAAACTTATAAGTAATACCCGCTCTGAAGTTACGGCCAGCTTCTGCCTGCCAGTAGTAAAGCTTGTAAAAGGCATAGTAAGTGCCACTATACAAATACTTATCCAGGAGATTAAACACATTGACATTGATGCCAATCTTGTTCTTTTCCCAGCTTAAACCAGCATCCAGCTTAAAGTAATCAGGCAGATCCTGACCACCATTATCGGCACCAGAATACCAGGTAGTACGATCAACCAGATAGGTAAAGCCGCCGGAAACACCGAAGCCTTTTAACACACCTTGCTGAGCCCTGTAAGTTAACCAGCCATTAGCTGTATGCTTTGCATAGCCAGGTACCAAAGCGCCATTTTTTACAGATTCTCCCTTTTCATTTTTAGAAACTCTGGAATCTGTATAGGCGTAGTTTCCGATAAAGTTCAGACCACGCACCAATTCGCCACGGATATCCAGCTCAACCCCCTTTGTTCTCGTTTGTCCCAGTTGAAGCACATAAGAATTACCAGGAGTACTGGCAGGGTCAGCAGCGGTCTGGTTATTCTTGATAATACGGTACACAGACAAACCGGAAGTCCACTTTCCATTGAACCAATCTCTTTTTACACCCAGCTCCATATTATTTCCGGTAAGAGGAAGTAATCCCTTTCCATCGCGGCGCATGCCGCTCTGAGGAATAAAGCTTTGATCGTACAAGGCGTATACAGCGGTAGCATTATCTACAGAATAGCTAACTCCTATACGTGGCGTAAAGCGCTTGGCCTTCATCGGTTCAGGCACATAATATTCAATATTCTGTGCAGAAGTATAACGTCCTGCAAGTGTAACCCTTAGCTTATTATCAAAAAAGCCCAGTTCATCCTGAAAATATACACCTGTGTAAGATAGTGCTACGTGACCCGTTGAAGAGGCACGCTCACGAACACTTTTGCTTCTGTCAAAAGTACCTACACCTGCAGTTGGAGCCTGAGTTAGGGGATTATAAATATTGAAACGCTTACCATCCTGATTCAAATCCAGATCATAAAACTGATTCCAGTCTCCTACATAATCTCTGTTACCCAAATCCAGCCCTGTTAATATACGATGGCGAACAACACCTGTTTTTACATCCCCATTCAGAAAAATCTGGCCATATTTGTTTTCACGCGCTGCATCCGCAATAGTTACACGGCGAACCACATCACCATTGCTATATACTATAGGGTTCCAGCTTGCATCAGAAGCAAACCACATAGAACCACCCACCTCACTGTAGTTGAAATAAGAAGCCTGAGCAGTTAATTTCCAATGCTCATCAATATTGTGTTGCAGATTTACTGTAAAGCTTTCATCTTTTATTTTATTCGGCTCCATGTCTGGAACCAGCATACTTGCTTCCCTGCCCACTTTAGCATAACCATCTGTGGCAAACATATAATAAGAACCGATGTTCGAGCTTTTTACGTTTTGATAAACATACTCTGCTGTGATAGTGGTGTTGTCGTCTATTTTGTAGGAAAGTACAGGAGCTATGCTATACCTGTTATTGAACTCGTATTTTCTGAACGAGTTCTTTGTCTGTCCTGCTACGTTCAGACGATACAACAAGCGGCCTGCTTTATCCAATTTTCCATCCAGATCCAATGTGCTGCGGAACAGATCGTAACTACCCATCATAATGCTGGCTTCGCCTTTGGTTACGCCAGTGGGCTTTTTGGTTACTACGTTATATAAACCCGAAGGTTCACCGTTGGACATCATAAAACCTGCAGGTCCTTTCACAAATTCGATATGATCTACATAACTCATATCTTCCGTTAAAGGTCCCCAGTTATCGGTAATATTCATACCATTGCGAAACGCACTGGCACGGGCCCCTCTCATTACAATATTTGCATACTGATCTCCCCAATGCTCAATACGCATAGCGCCACTGACATTACGGGTAATACCGTCATTCATGCTGATCACTTGCTGATCGGCAAGTGCCTTACCGGTAATTACCTGAATGTTCTGCGGAGCTTCCAGCAAAGATTCATTGATACGCAGTGTTGAAGACGGGTTGTTTTCTTTATAGCCGTTTTTAACTGCCCTTACCGTTACTTCATCAATCTGTGCCTGAGATATATTCAGCTGAATTTCAACATTGGAAGTTTTCTTTTCGTCTACAGTTACGCTTTTTATAACATCTTCATACCCTACAAAAGAAGCTTCCAGTTCATAATTTCCGGGCTTAACATTTCTCAGCACAAAGGTGCCGTCTTCGCCGGTAAGCGCTGTTTTGCCCGTTCCTTTTAAGCGAACGGTTACTGCCGCTACAGGTTTGCCTTCGTGAGATACAATTTTACCATTTACTGTTCCGTTGTCTTTGTCCGCCTCACGACCAAAGAGGAAAGTGGCCGAGAGAATTGCCAGGAAAAACGGCAATACCGCGAGTGCGAGTTTTTTAATCATGCTAGTCTATTGAATTTCAGTAGAACCGCTTCTATTTCTTAAAGAAATGCAAAAATCGATTCCGGGCGCAAATGTCAGCCGCGCACATACCTTTACCTTACTTATTAGGGAAAACACTTTACGCAAAGCGGAAAAAGACAATGCACAAACATTGTTTAATTTGTAATTGCTTCTCTATCAGGCTGCCATTCACTTTCGCAGAGAAAAATACATGGCCACAAAAAGCTTCTTTTTCCCAATCTTAAAAAGCATTGAACTTTTTTTTCCATTTTACCCAACCCTTTTGCTTCAACCGGGGGTATTGTAGAAAAACAAACAACTATGAAGCAATTTTTGAAATTCCCTGTTCTTGCATTTACAGTTATTATTCTGGCAACAATGGTTAGCTGTAGTTCCAAAGACAAAGAAACAACCCCACCCCTTACCGATGTAAAAACGCTACTGATGGCTAAAAACTGGCAGGTAAATGAGGTAGCTGAGTGGAACGGCACAGATAAAACAGTGGTTTATAAACGCGGCGCCACCAATAATGAAGATGATTATAGCGCTGTACGCCAGCAATATAAAGCAGATGGTACTATAGCATATACCGACGAGGACGGCGAAACCGGATCAGACGGACGTTACGAATTACTGGACAATAACACAAAAATGAAACTAAGTGTACCTTCTGTGGGAATGTCTGTAACAGTAAATTCCCTAAAAGTAACAAGTAACGAATTTTCGTACCGGCTGGGCACCGGTGCGGCCTATCTGCAACTTACCTTTGGCCCTGCGCAATAACCTTGTTATATGAAGCAAATTTATTTACTTACCTGCCTTATAGCCTTTTATACTGCATTGGCCGCCCAAACACCGGCCAATGCATACCTGTCGCTACAGCCTTATGAAATAAAAGGGCACAATAACCCGCTTAAACTAAATATCACTTTTGGTAATTACAAAACCCGGTATATAAAACGCTCACTGGGATCGATATTTAATTTCGGGCGCGTTTCCTTTGAAAACATACTGCTGGATATGGCAGGAGTACCCGATTATGTACAGGGCACTAATCAACGCAACAAAGACATATTCAGCTTTGACCTTACAGAAAACGGTGAAGCCATAAGCAATACCCGCTGCCGGGCTATTCTGCATCAGAACGAAAGAGTACGCCTGCTGCTGCCCTCAGACTCCTCCTTCTTCAGCATAAATAACGTAGATTTTTTGCAGGCGGTAATTATGCTCCATAACGATAGCAGTCAGGTTTGGCAAATGGCTGCCTCTAACCTCAACGGCAGTATGAATGAGCCACAGAAGGGCCTGCTGCGCCACGATACTACCAGCATTGTATTTGAAAAAACCACCATGCTGCTACGGGAAAAAGCCGTTGACAGAACAGATGTAAGCAGCCTGCTGGCTACCATGAACATGGTATACAGCTTTACATTAAACAATAAGGTAATAGCAGCAGTGAGTTATAAAGACACGGAAAAGCGTTTCTGGCTGCATGAAAAAACAGATCCGAAACTGGCGCAGGTAATAGCCAGCGCTGCTATGGTATTAACTCTAAGACGACAACTTTATCAATAATACAATGAAAAGAATTATATACATATCCACACTGTTTGTTATTGTACTTACTTCCTGCACTACTGTTAAACTGGCTGTTCCGGAACAATTCAGCTCGCAGTCAACCTCTATGCATGTAAAAGGGCTTAACGGCTGGATGGTGAACCAGAAACTAAGCTTTGGCAACTACTACACTTCAGCTGTTAAAAGAGGCTGGAATGTATCTTCTACAGGTACTGACCGCCCCTCCGGCGTAACAACGGAAGATCGCTTATTAAAGATGTTTAATGTAGAAAAAAGCAATGTAACCCTGAATCAGAAGAATAAATACCAGTTTACGGTGCAGGATGGCAATCAATCTGCAGAGGTTTTTTGTATAGAAAAAGTTACCAAAGAACAGTTGGTTGTTAAAACCAACACCTGGTGGGGCGATACACATCAGACAAAAAACTACCAATATTCATTTTCTGCAGCCATTTTACCATTGAAAGTAAAAGAGGATGCACCCTGGCAGCTGGTTTTGTATAATAACTATGACCGGAATAAAGACACTGCACATCACTTTTTCGATCTTCCTTATCTGGAAGAAGAAGGTTATATAACCAACGGTACCGAAACCATACATATAAAGCCATTGCGCATACAGCAGTTTGTACGGAAAGATGGAAGAGAAGCAAAATTTCCGGTAAGGATGATGTCGGGCTACGAACTGCGGATTGATGACGGCGTAGTGGGCATTATAGACAGCTTTGACAACAACATATGGATGTATAACGAACTGGATAGCGACACCAAACTATTACTGGCGGCCGTATCTTCTGCACTGATGCTGCGGAAAATACAGGACACCATTCATTAATGCAGGAAACACCTACCATACCAGATTTAATAGAAGGCTGCAAACTTAACGACAGGAAAGCACAGGAATTGCTGTACAGGCATTTCTATGCTTTTGCCATGACTATTGCCATGCGTTACTCGCGTGACGAGGCAGATGCTGCCGACATTATGAGCCTGGCTTTTGTAAAGGTGTTTAAAGGTATTCACTCGTTCGATAGCAGTAAAGGTTCTTTACATGCCTGGGTTAAACGCATTGTTATTAATGAAGCGCTGGACCATATTAAAAGCAGACACCGGTTTGTTTCGCAGGAGGAGCTGGCAGCAGCAGTGGAAGAAGCACAAGTAGATAACAGCGCTATAGACAAATTAAATGCTGCCCAGGTAATGACCATGATTCAGCAATTACCACCCGCTACCCATGCCGTGTTTGTACTATATGCCATTGATGGTTACAATCACCGGGAAATTGCCGGCAGGCTGGGCATAAGCGAAGGCACCAGCAAATGGCATCTGAGTGAGGCACGCAAAGTATTACAAAAGAAGTTAACTACACTTCATACATGAATGAACAACCTTTATACGAACAACAGATAGCCTCCAAACTGGAGCAGCTGCCCGTGCCAGATATGGCCGATGCTATCTGGCTGCGTATAAAGGATCAACTGGATGCAGACATGCCAACAGGCGGGCATACCCCACCACCACCGCCATCTCCCCGCAGCACAGGCCGCGGAAAGCTGGGTCTTCTCAGTGTTATCATAGTATCCCTTGTGCTTATTTATCTTATTACACCTAAAAAACAAAAGCATTCTCCCGCGCGGCACCGTACACCCGCAGACACATCATCCCTATTCATTGCGCCCACAGTTCCGCCTCCTGGCCAACAGTTGCCAGAAAAAAGAAAAGAACCCGTGCGCAGTTTACCCGCGCAACGGCACGACACTGCGGCTTCCGTTCTTCCCACTATTACTACTCCTGTGCAGCAGGATAGTATCGTTATTACTCCACCCGTTATACCGCCAGTTGTAATACCCCCCGCTGCAGCACCTGTAAAAAAAGATTCGCTCCCGCCTAAGAAAAAGCCAAGGGGAGTACAGGGCATCAGCGACAGCAGTTATAAAATTGTTCCTAAAAACAATACAAATGCCGGGTAATGCAAATACAACATGGCTGCGGATAAAACATACCTGATAATCCCCTGTTTGTACAACAGCCGGTAGGATATGCATGCTGAACTTTGAGGAATCAAAAACCAAAGAAGTATGGAAACGCTGATAGGCATTTCGCAGGAACACCTGCACGAAGTAACGGCTTTAATGAACGGCATACTGGCCGATGAAGCTGTACTGTATTTTAAAACCCGAAACGCGCATTGGAATGTAGAAGGACCGGATTTTCACAGCAAACACCTGTTCTTTGAATCGCAGTACGAACAACTGGACGACATTATGGACAGCGTAGCAGAACGCATCCGCTCACTGGGCCACTATGCTCCCGCTACCCTGCATTCACTGGTTCAGCTGACACACCTGAGTGAGCAAAGCCGCGAAAAAAATGACGCCACCGGCTTTATAACCGGACTGCTGCACGATCATCAGAGCCTGATTATACGTCTGCGTGAACTGATTACCATTTTTGCAGAAAAATACAAAGATCTGGGCACCAGCGATTATGTAACCGGCCTTATGGAAACACATGAAAAAATGGCCTGGATGCTGCGTGCGCATTTACGTTAAAGATACCTGAGGGTTTCGCTATCTCCTATGCAGACAGCGAAACCACTTTTACCTTATGGATGCTGTGCGTACACCACAATAGAAGCTTTTGCCAGCGCCAGCGCATTCAGATGAAAGCCTACCAATGCCCCGCTGGTTGCCACCGTAGCATCTACCTTACTCTTTAACGCATAAACAGTTATCAGATACTGATGCGGCGCACCGGGTGGCGGAGCAGGGCCTCCATAACCCACACTGCCATAATCCGTAATACTTTGTATCGCACCGGCAGGCATCAGCTTTCCTGATGCATCACCTGCTCCTGATACCAGTTCATGTACGCTGGCAGGTATGTTAAATACCACCCAATGCCAGAACCCGCTACCTGTAGGCGCATCCTTATCATACATAGTCACCGCAAAACTTTGCGTACCAGCTGGTGCATTTTCCCATGCTAACTGAGGCGATACATTTTCCCCGGAATAACCAAATGCATTAAACATGTGCCTGTTGGTAAACTGCCCACCCACTTCTTTACTTTTCAATGTAAAAGTCTGCGCCCTGCCGGCAGTCAGCAAAACCGTTGCCAGCAACAACATCATCATCTGTTTCATTTGCTTGTATTTAGAATGTAAAAGTAGCAGGTACGCCAGCCCTGCTTTCAGAGGCAGCCGTTCAAATACTGTCGATAATCGTTCAAATGCTCAGCAACCTGGCAGGCCTGTGTTAACTTTACCTTCTATTCAGTTACAACGTGAGTACCATACACATACCAGGCGATTTATCCGGTAATATGCCCGAAGAGCCGATCAACGGCGTGCGCATTGTCAATTATCATTCAAAAGCCAATGAAATTGTACGCAGCCGTATTATACTGCAATACCATTTATTCAGCTTACTGGTAGAAGGCCAAAAGTCTGTGCACACCCCACACAGCCATATTCAGATTGCAGATGACCATTTTCTGCTGCTGACATCCGGCCATTATCTGATGACAGAAAAAACCATTTCCCCGCAAGGAAACTATCAAAGCATATTATTATTCTTTACACAAGAAGCGCTATCATCTTTCTTTCATAAATATCCCGACCTGTTACTAACCACTTCAACCCAACAAGCCAATGGGTGTGTGCAAGCTTTTGCCAAAGACGATTTTTTAAAAGGCTTTATACAATCGCTCAGCCTTATGACAGCTGATGGCTATAAAATACCTGCTGCGTTACAGGCACTTAAGCTGGAAGAATTATTACTTTATCTGGCACACAAGCATCCCGCACAACTTGCGGGCTTACGGGCGCTGGCAAAACACTCCTGCGAAACAGACCAGGCACTCAAAAACCTTGTGGAAAGCCATATTGAAAGCAACATTACTATGGAAGAGCTTGCATTTTTAAGTAACATCAGCTTTTCTACCTTTAAAAGAAGATTTTTGAAGCTTTATGGCATGCCACCAAGCAAATGGTTTTTACAAAAGAAGATGGAACACGCTGCCGCTCTGCTACGCCTGGGAAAAGAAAAGCCCGGAGAAATCTGTTATAAAATCGGATATGAAAACCACTCCAGTTTTTCTTATTCTTTCAAGCAGATGTATGGCGTTACACCCAAAGAGTACAGCAACAGACATATGTAAAAGCCCCGGCTTTGGCCCCATCTTAACCAATACTTCCTGTAAATTATCCGGTAGCAGCAATGGCGGTTTATACCCGCGCAATTTGTATTAGATTAACAGGTATATACCATTTACTATGCTTTTGATTAATCGACTTTGCGCAACCATGGCCCTTACACTGCTTGTACACAAAGCGGGCTTATCACAAACCGGCTCTGGTACCGACAACATCAGTAATAAAACCAACGGCGGTAAAGAGCTCTATCTTCCCGCCAAAGTATGGCAGGTTCCGGATAACAATAATTATAACGACACTTCCAGCACCTACTGCTACCAGCGCATGGTAAGCTCTGATAACATTGCACTGTTTTGGGCAAAAGCATTTGGTACACGGCCTGAACAAAACCCTGATACATTAAAACGGTTTGAGGTACAAACTGCACTGGCAGAGTGTGAGCGATATTATCAGTATTATGTGGATACACTGCAGTTTCTAAAAAAAGGACATTCGGTAAGCGACAAATACAAAATTCTTATTTACGTTACCGATAGTAAAGAAGGGACTGCATATGGCGGGGGAGTAGAGGATAAAATAGGTATTTTATGGACGCCCGCGGCCAGAATACATAAAGCGCCTTACGGCGCACTGGCACATGAACTGGGGCACAGTTTTCAATATCTGGTACATGCAGATAGCGCATGGGGTTATACTTCTGCACCTGAAGGTAGCCACGGCCAAACCATTTTTGAAATGACCTCACAATACATGCTGTGGCAGGTATACCCAGAGTGGATGACGTTCGAGAACTACCATCTCAAAAGTTATCTGCAAAAAACACATTACGCCTTTCTGCACGAAACAAATCAGTATCACTCCCCCTATGTATTGGAATACTGGTCGGAAAAGCACGGCAAAACATTTATAGGCAGGTTATGGCAGGAAGCAGTAGCAGGCGAAGACCCGGTGATGACTTACCAGCGCCTTACACACATTAACCAGCATACATTTAACGATGAAATGTTTGATGCCGCCCGCCGGTTTATAACCTGGGATATGAAACGCATAGAAGGAGTAGCCAATCGCTACGCCAATCAACACAGTACCCGTTTCGATACTACCCGGGATGGATGGCTGCGCATAAAGCGCACGCAATGCCCGCAAAACTATGGATATAATGGCATTGCACTTACCGTACCACCTGCCGGCAGCAAAGTGCAGCTTCGTTTTAAGGGTATTACAAAGGATACAGGGTTTAATATTCTCCGGGCAGATAAAGCAGGCTGGCGTTATGGCTTTGTAGCGGTACTGAAAAACGGCAGCCGTATATATGCAGATATAAATAGCAATAACAATGGCAAAGCAAGCTTTACCATTCCGGAAAATACTCAACACTTATGGTTGGTGGTAAGTGGTGCGCCAAAAGAGCATTGGCAGCACCTTACAGATGGGAAGAACGAAAACGATGAACAGTGGCCGTATCAGATACAATTATCAGGAACTGCTTTGCAATTGTAAAATAAGGCTGAAGTATTACTTGTTATATTGGGATACTGCAATCATCTGCAGCAGGCAGATATATTAATAGAAAAAGCCACTCCAATGAGTGGCTTTTTCAGTAGCTCCCGAAACAGGACTTGAACCTGTGACCCTCTGATTAACAGTCAGATGCTCTAACCAACTGAGCTATTCGGGAGTGTTTTTTAAAGTAACGGCTGCAAAGCTAAGCATCCAGTTTTTAAAAAGAGCATAATTCATAACTTTTTTAACTGTTGCAGAATATTATTTTGCGTAGCCTCAGTTACATACAAATATCCCTAAAACAAAACCGCCTCACTGTTTGCAGTAAGGCGGTTTAAATAAATATGGCAACTACCTACTCTCCCGCATTGCTTTGCAGTA
>NZ_BMIB01000005.1 GCF_014641615.1 Filimonas zeae
ACCATTGATTTTCATCTGTGATTTGGTTGATAATAAGGTTGTGAACCTTCAGGCCGTATGCCGTTATCATTTGTAGTTAAAGAACTTCTCTTTCCTTTTTGCTTTTCCCTTTTGACTTTTTACTTTCAATCGGGTTGCAAAGGTAAGCGTTTTATTTTCAATCTTCCAAAGTTATTTTAGAATTATTTTTTAATTTCTTTCTGAGTAACTTTCTGATTTTCAATACTTTTAAGAGCTGTTCCGTTTTTGAAGCGGGTTGCAAAGGTAGCAGTTTTAAAGTTTCAATTCCAAATTTATTTTCAGATTTCTGAACCTTTTTATTCCTGACTGTCAACCTTTTAAAGAGCTTCCGTTTTCGTTGAACGGGCGGCAAAGATAAGAGGATTTTGTTCCTAACCAAATATAATTCTCCAAAGAACTACTATTTAAGTGGCAGCTTGTTAAAAAATACAGTGAAATACAGCCGGCATTATCCGCGCTTCTCCAAATATTTCCAATGTAACAGCAGCGATTCAACGGGGTAGTTGATTTTTTTTCAGCGCAATTGTAATTGTTTATGGCAGCTTAGTCATTTTTATCATCGCAACCGCAAAATATCCTGGTACATTTGATATTATTCTCAGCACATTAGATTTTTTTCCGGACGCTACTAAAGTTTATCTTAACTCATCTGCCATTTAAACGGACAGCTCTGTCCAGCCCTTCAGCACAACCGGAATTTTTTCTGGCACTTCTCACTTTTTCCGTAACACAACTGTAATATCTCTGGTCAGTTCACTCCTTTTTCTTAGCAGAATGTAATTCTTTATAACAGTAACGACTTTTTTCTTAGCACATCTATAATTATTCCCAATAGCTTTAACCACTTTTTCAGCACAACTGAAATTCCTTTGGCCAGTAACAACATTTATCTCAGCATATCTGCAATTTTCAATGACTGTGCTGCATTTTTCTTAGCACAAACGCAATTCTTCCTGACAATAACAGCTTTTTTCCCGGCACAACTGTGATTTTCCGCGGCAGTAACGCCCATTTTTTCAGCACAACCGTACTGTTCCCAACAGCAACTTTAGTTTTCTGCATTACTGAAAAAATAGTTATCTCCAAATATCACTTGTGCAGTATGCTATGGGAGAAAATGAAACACGTCTCTATACAGCACACTATAATAAATATCATGCCGGAAAAAAATCCTCCGGATAATGTACGACTGCCAGAAAAAGCCCGTGCCCCGGAGCAGAGAAATCAGCTTTGGAACAGTCGCGTGCTTCCAGCACCTGCCGGAAGCCTTCCAGCGTAAGCGTTCCTCTTCCCACCTTTAACATGGTAGCCACCAGTCCGCGCACCATCCCCCTCAAAAAACGGTTGGCTTTTACATGATAATAGATGGTATTATCCGGTCCAGGCTGCCATTGTGAGTGCTGGATGGTACATATAAATGTTTTTACCTGTGTATTCCGTTTGGAAAAAGAGGTGAAATCGTTGTATTCCTTCACTATGGCAGCAGCCTGATTCAGCAGGTTTACATCTAGTGTATAAGGGAAAAAGTAAGCACGATCGTCCAGAAAAGGGTTTTTCTGCGCGTATATAAAATAATGGTACTCCCGGGCAATGGCCTGAAAACGGCTATGGGCCTCATCCGGCATAGGGATAATATTCTTTATTACAATATCGCTGTTGATGATGGCATTGAGATTATATATCTGCCGGGGTTGGAACAGGATGTCGCTATCGAAATGAAAATAATTCTGTAAGGCATGTACGCCGCTATCTGTTCTGGAAGAGCCGGTAAGCTCAAACTCACGCCGGAACATTACCTGCAGCGCTCGTTGAACTTCAGATTGTATGGTCACAGTGTTATCCTGTATCTGGAACCCGCTGTAACGGGTTCCTTTATATGCTACTTCTAAAAAATACCGGGGCATGCTGCAAAGTTACGAACGTAACATAGCTCTGAAGCGTTTTTTGTAATAATCCTCCAGCAACATGGCTTCCAGACTGCTGAAATTGGCTACGTCGTATACAAACGGATAAGAGGCATCATAAAACGAATACCTGCTTTCATCAGTAAAAAACAACATCCCCAGTTCTTTAATCTGCGCGGTAGTATAACATTTCGATTTAAAGGCTTTTCTGGCGGCTGCTATCATTTTATCATCGCCTCCCTCTCCTACCATGCGCTTCTTCAGCTTATCCAGATCTTTATCAGATGCCATTCCTCCCGTACAGTTGGAGTTGTAGCTGGCAATTTTTTTCTCGGGTAATTCAAACACCGCAGAATCTACTATTTCAGGCTCTCTTTTTTCCTGTGCGCCTGTGGGAGTAGCTTCTGCCGGCTTATTGTAGAAAGGATTATTTACAGCCGTTGTTTCTTTAGGCACTACCGCTGTATCTGCCTGCGTAGGCATCACAGGCACTTCCTTCTGCGCTTCTGGCTTTGCTTCTGCTACTTTTACAGAATCAACAGGAGGCATCACGGGTATAAATATTTTAACGGTATCACTGCCCTTATTGTTAAAATCAATAAACACCATTCCTGTGCCTTTCTCATCCTGATTTTCCTGTGCCTTAATAACTCCTTTAGTAGAAGCATTGGCAGCTACATCTTCTTCCTCTGCTGCTATTACCGTGTCTGTTGCAGGTTTCTGTGCAGGTTTAACGGCCGGTTTTGTGGCCGCCGTTACAGGTGTAGCAGACTTATCAGCAGGTGCAGGGGTGTTTCTTTTTGCCAGATCAGGATCATCTACAGCCTGAGCAAGCATATCACCAAACTGATTGTTACCTGTGGTTTTAGGGGCAGAAGACGTTGTTGCCACCGGCTGCTGCTTAACTGGCTGTTGCTGGGGAAGCGCCTGTAGCAAAGCGGTGCCCATTACCACGGCCATTGATTGCAGATTATAGAGCCCCCAACCTTTCTCATCATAGTTCTTCAGCGCATACCCTGCATCTGCATTTACTTCCATAGCAAACTCAAAAGCCGGTTGTTTGCTTCCGGTAAATCCCAGCACCAAAGTTTGCCTGCCCGGGGGTATTTTAGAAATGATCAGATAACCTGTTCCACTGGAGGCGTAATTTTTTTTATTGAGCGCCACAGTAAAGGGCTGCTTATTGTCTGACTGAATGTAAATAAAATGACTTTGTTGTGCTATCCCCGATAACCGGCAAAGCAATACAATACATACTAACAGAAGGGATTTGACGCCCGGAAATTGGAAATTCATTCGAAAAGCCCGTTTTTAATACAAACAAAACTATAGTAAGTCGCGTAAATATGCTAATTCCCGCCACAATCGAGCCAGCTTTAAATAAGGGGGGATATTTTGCTACATTTATGGCTTTAATAACAACTCATGAAGAAATTTGTGTTATCGGTTGCTGTGCTGGCATCATTAGGCGTTGCTGCGCAGGAACAGGCCAAAAAAACGAAAGCAGAGGAGCCGTGGAAAAAGCTGTACCGTGCTGCTGCCACCAAAACCAATGATCTGGTACATACAAAACTGGATGTGCGCTTTGATTACGACAAGGCTTATATGTATGGTAAAGCATGGATTACCCTGCGCCCACATTTTTATGCTACCGATTCGCTGCAGCTGGATGCCAAAGGCATGAACATTCATTCGGTTGCCATAGCACGCAATGGCCAGCACCAACCTTTACTATATACTTACGATTCGCTGAGCCTGCGTATAAAGCTGGACAAGAGTTATACTGCCAGTGATAGTTACACCGTATTTATTGACTATGTAGCCAAACCCAACGAGTATAGCGCTAAAGGCAGTGCCGCCATTACAGATGCTAAAGGATTGTATTTTATTAATCCTAAGGGAGAAGACAAAAGCAAACCAATACAGATATGGACGCAGGGCGAAACGGAAGCAACCAGTGTATGGTGCCCCACGATAGACAGGCCTAACCAAAAGACGACTCACGAAATTGCCATGACGGTTCCTGATAAATATGTAACGCTTAGCAACGGCTTGTTATCCTCTCAGAAAAAAAACACAGACGGTACGCGTACTGATACCTGGAAAATGAACGACCCGCATGCCCCTTACCTGTTTTTTATGGGGGTAGGCGACTTTGCCATTATCAAAGACAAGTATAAAGACAAAGAAGTTAATTATTATGTAGAAAAAGAATATGCATCCACTGCTCGTCAGATATTCGGGTTAACTCCTGAAATGATGGCGTTTTACTCGCGCATCCTTGGCGTAGATTTTCCTTGGGTTAAATATTCTCAGATGACAGGCCGCGACTATGTAAGCGGTGCTATGGAAAATACCACGGCCACCCTGCATACCGATAAATTACAGCAGAACGCCCGTGAACTGACTGATGGCAACCAATACGAGGAATATGTAGCGCACGAGCTGTTTCACCAATGGTTTGGCGATCTGGTAACTGCAGAAAGCTGGAGCAACCTTACCGTAAACGAAAGCTTTGCCAACTACAGCGAAACGCTATGGAGTACTTATAAACATGGTAAAGACGCAGGAGAAGAGCAGAATTATAACGATATGCTGGGCTATCTGCGCAGCGGCAGTGATAATAAAGATCTGGTTCGCTTTCATTATGCCACCCATGAGGATATGTTTGATGCGGTAAGCTACAACAAGGGCGGCCGCATACTGCATATGCTGCGTCATTATATAGGCGATTCTGCTTTCTTCACTTCCTTAAACCGCTATCTTACCCAGCATAAATTCAAAGCTGCTGAAGCACATCAGCTGCGACTGGCTTTTGAAGAAGTAACCGGTCAGGACCTGAACTGGTATTTTAACCAATGGTATTATGGTAGCGGCCACCCGCACCTGAACATCCACTACTATTATAACGATACCGCTAAAACTGCCTATGTATACATCAACCAGATGCAGGTAAGCAACAAGGTATTCCGTATGCCGGTGGATATTGATGTATATAACGGCGCACAGAAAAAACGCCATACTGTATGGATTGGCAATAAATCTGACACCTTTGCATTCTCCGTTACTGCAAAGCCCGATCTCATTAATGTAGATGGCGATAAAATATTATTGGCTGATAAAGAAGATAGCAAAAATCTGGCAGCCTATATACATCAGTATAAATATGCCGGTAATTATGTGGACCGCAGAGAAGCACTGGAATATGTTATTGAACATGCAGATGAAGATACCAAAGCGGCAGAGGCGCTGATATTAATGGGCTTGAACGATCCCTATCATGGTATCCGCAACCTGGTACTGAAAAATCTGGGTGGTTATACTATGTCTGATGCTATAGTGGCTAAAGTGGATAAGCTAGCCCGTTCTGACGAACGCCGTCTGAACCGCGCTGCTGCTATTAGCTTACTGGGACTGCTTAGCCGTAGCAGCGATGAAGCTTTTCTGTTAAAAAACACTACAGACTCTTCTTATTCTGTAGCTGGTGCGGCGTTAATTGCTTTATCAGCAATCAACGAGAACAAAGCTGTATCTCTGTTGCCAATGTTACAAAAAGATGCCAGAAATGATTTGTCTGCTGCTATTGAAAAAGTATCGGTATATACAAAAACAGAGGCAGACTTCGACAGCATGTATCAGCGCTTTACCGGGGCTTCTATGTACGACCGTTTTGAAGAAAGTTTTACTTTACTCAATTACCTGAGCAAAGTACAGGAACCCGATCATTTTAAAACTGCTTTAAATGCTGTAAACGCTTTCAGCAGACAGGCAGCTGCATTTGCTCCCCGATATCGCACGGCTGTTATTAAAGCCATGCAGCAACTGCTGAAGAAGAAACAGGCTTCACTGTCTGCCACTTCAAATAAAAAAGCTATTGAAGAAGAAATAAAACTGCTGGAAGAAAAGCTGAAATAATCAGCTGGCAGTAAAAAAAAATGCCGGAGTTTAGCTCCGGCATTTTTTTATTGGTAATAGAATGTAATCAGTATATCTAAACAATTACCAGCTTCCACTGGCACCGCCTCCGCCGCTGCTGCCGCCGCCGAAACCGCCGAAGCCACCGCCTCCACTGCTTCCGCCGCCACCCCAGCCGCCGCGTCCGCCGCCCCAGTTACCGCCACCACTACCTAAAAACAGCAAAGGCCACAGACCGCCTCCTCTTCTGCCACCACGGCCGCCACCGCCGCCGCCAGATAACAGCACTATAATGATGATAATAACTATAAGGCCAATAAAGCCACCACCGCCTCCACCACCATCACGATTGTTCTTTTTCTCCCGGGCTACTTTGTATTCTCCCGCTGCTGCTTTGCTTAAAGAGTTAACAGCTTTAGACAGCCCCTGGTAAAAGTTGCCGTTCTTAAAGCTGGGCTTCATATCATTATCAATAATAGACGCTGTGGTAATATCCGGAATAGCACCTTCCAGGCCGTATCCTACCTCTATACGCATTTTTCTATCGCGGGCTGCTACCAGAATCAGTACACCGTTATTGGTTTTCTTATTACCAATACCCCAGCTGCGAAACAGGCTTACTGCATAATCTTCAATGGGATAATCATCCAGTGTAGGAATAGTAACAATACAAATCTGGTTAGAAGTACTATCGTCCAGCGCAACCAGCTGTTGCTCTAATATATCTCTCTGTTCGGGTGATAATACGTTTGCGTTATCCACCACCAGCCTGGGCGGGTTGGGTTTGGGTAATACATTCTGTGCAAGAGCGTTTATACAAACGCCGGCAAACAGTAGTATATAAAGTAGCTTCTTCTTCATTCTCTTAATTTCCGAATACAATATCATCTGGCAGCTCATTCTTGTCGGTAGCTGCATTATAAGGAAAATGCTGCGACAGCACTTCTCCTATTTCTATCACCACCGTGGCTATACCTTCTGCATAATCTTCTTTATTAAACATGCGCAGCATCTTCCACACTTCTTCCTGCCAGAAATCCTTTCCCGCGCGTGTATAAATAGCTTCATCTGCATAAATAGCCAGCTGCCTGTCTTTCAGGGCAATATACACCAGCACACCATTGCGTTCTGCAGTATTTACCATATCCAGCTGTGCAAACAACTCCTTTGTCCTGTCTATAGGATCAACAAAGCGGCATCTGCTTTCAATAAATACACGCACCTCGCCACTGGTAAGCTTTTCTGCGGCTTTAATAGCCTGCACAATCTTATCCTGTTCTGCAACAGAAAAAAAGTGTACAGGCTTTTTTCTTCTGAATAGTCCGGCCATGATATCTGGTTAGAATTTAACTTCAGGCGCCTTGTCAGAACCAGCTTCTGCCTGGAAGTAGCCTTTAGGGGCAAAACCAAACATACCGGAGAAAATGTTATTAGGGAAGCGGCGAATTACAGAGTTATAGCCCTGTACAGCTGTATTGAAGTCATTACGGGAAACCTTGATACGGTTTTCTGTACCTTCCAGCTGCACCTGCAAACCACGGAATGCTTCATTAGCCTTCAGGGTAGGATAGTTTTCTGTTACCATTAACAAACGACCCAGCGCCTGTGATAACTGGCCTTGCGCCTGCTGAAACTGTTGTACTTTTTCAGGTGTAAGATCAGCAGGATCTACGCGTATCTGTGTTGCTTTGGCACGTGCTTCAATCACGTTCTGCAAAGTTGTCTGTTCAAAATTGGCTTCGCCTTTTACGGTACTTACCAGGTTAGGTATCAGATCGGCTCTGCGCTGGTATTCACTCTGTACGTTACCCCATTTGCCTTTAACATTTTCATCCAGCTGAATCATGTTGTTATAGCCGCTACAGCCACAACCACCCAGAATAAGAACCAGTGCCGCAATTACAATCAAAGCAAGATACTTTGTTTTCATCTTTTCGAATTTTTGGTATTTGAACGTTTATAAAGATAACACATCAAAGCTGATACCCGCTTTAAAATTTATGACGATACGTCAGTTGATTTTGATGAATGGTAGCTGGATTACAATTAGTTGGATTGAATTGTTTTTATATATTTGACCCCAATTATTTAACCTTAAACCAAATTCAATGATGAAGAAGGCCTTACTTTCTCTCGCACTCGCGTGCTCTGTTTCCATCTTTTCTTTCGCATCTGAAACAACTGTAGCCAACACTGATGCGTATTTTGTTAACGACAGCCAGGTTGAAAACATGTTTGCTGCAAGCGCAGATATCAGCGAAGCTTCTCCTGCCCTGCTGGCAGAACTGGATGCTTCCGGTACTTACACTGCTGCTGCTAAAAAACAGCAAAACGCGGTTTTATCTGTAAAGTCGGGCGACAAGAGTGCGGTATTAGCCATTGTACTGGACTTTTTCCTGGGTGGATTAGGTATTCACCGTGCTTATCTGGGTACTAAAACCTTTACCTGGGTTGGTTACATCTTAACCTGTGGTGGTATCTTCGGTATTGTTCCTTTAGTGGACTTTGTTGTGCTGATTATCAACGCAAACGACATTAGTGAGTATGTTGACAACACAAGATTTTTTATGTGGTAAGCGTTAACTACCATCTTACAAAAAAAGCCGGTGCAATTGTACCGGCTTTTTTGTGCTTTGCATGCTTTATTGCTGGCCTTTTACCAGCGGCTTATTACAGATTGCTTTACCTGCTGATTAAACTCATATGTTTTTTTGCGGTTGTATATTTTAACCAGTTCGGAGGCTCTTTTTACACCTCCTAAATGAAAAGCCCCTGCTACACCGCCACCTGCCAGCAACGCGGAAATATAGTATCCATTTAACCAGCTTGTAACGCCATAATACACGCCTGCCCCCTGCAGTAAAATAGAAGTGATGCCTTCCAGAGTGTTACCAGCATAAAAATGCCCGGCACCAGGAATAAATGTTGCCAGCCAGCTGGCTTTGTCTTCGTTTTTTAAATGGGGTATATGCGCGTAGTAGTCAGTAAGTGTATCTCCCGGCACCTGCTGCCGGTATAAAACAGCGGCTTCCTGCCAGCGCTGCTGCTCATTCAGCGATAGCAGCTTCAGCAGATTCATCCATCGGGTGCCGCCTGTATTGCCATATAACACAGCAGCTCTGTCTGCAGCAGCAATGCAATTATCAAAATCTCCGGCCAGGTAGTAACAGGTGGTAAGCTCAGTATACAGGGCCTTTTGCAGGGTATCAGAAACAGCACGAGTTTGAGCGGCGGCTATAAAGCGGGCAGCCTTATCAAACTGTTCCTGATTTTTGTAGCAGTTAATTTCCAGCAGAATGGCCTTTGTTGTTACATCTGGCTGCTGCTGCTCAAACAATACCCGTTCGCAAAAAATACCTGCTTCAAAATATTGCTCCCCCGCATATAAGCTATCAGCAACAGCCATCCAGTCTGGCTGCTGCGCCTTAATTATACAGGTTGCGCAAAGGAATATGCATATTAAGTAGAATCTGGTTGTCATAGTAATTATTCTGTTCGCGTTGTTTCACCTTTACAGCCACTACGCTGCCCCATATGTTGCCGGCATAGAATAAGCTGAATAAGGTGCTATAGGTTATAAAACGTGCACTTTTTGCACCACCGACATTATAGGCTTCAATAGTTAAACCTGCCAGTAAGGCCACCGGAAAAAAGGCGCCGATACCCTGTCCTTTTTTACCGGCATATATTTTACCGGCACCCGGAATAACTGCGCTGTACAAACCAGCCAGTAATGGCGATTTCCTTTTCTGATGCATGATTTTGTTATAGTAAGCATCCATTTTTCTTTCTTCTCCTTCCATTACATAGGACGAGAATGTAAAATGTTTCCGGAGCGAATCATATGCTTTTACATCACGCTGCAACAACCGTATACCTGCCAGCTCAAAATACCGGAGTTCGTGCTCTATAGAATCTTTCAGCTGAATATGCTGTACGGCAGTGTAAGCAGCCGTATCCCTCTGATACGCCATACAATAGGCTCCAAAAAAATGACTCTTCTGCGCCCAGTCAGCACTGTCCGATACCCGCATCAGATTTTCCGCAGCCACCTTCAGTGTTTTAGAAGCATAAGCATTCCAACCTCTCCAATAGTAAAGAGAATCCTTCTGCGGCAAGCTCAGCCGGGTCTCTGGCATCTGCGTTAATACCCAGTGTGCGTGGGCATACATCTCTTTATCATGCAGGTATTTTGCAAACGATATATCACTGCTAAAGCCGCCATTCAACTGCGCCTGCACGTTAACGGCCCCAACTAATAACAATGGCAATAACAGCCGGTATAATCTTCGCCCCGCCATTATCTGTAGTTATTTAAGTCGTCTGTAATGGCACCTGTATGTTCATCAATGCTCAATGGAGAAATTTCCGTTAAAGCAATGCGGTTACAACGCATTAATCTGTCGGCAGACATCAGTATGCCTTTTAATGCACCAAACTCTTTAATAGCTGTTTTACTGAAATTAGAACAGGTTATTTCGTAAGGGCAGCTGGCAGACAGTTGCTGTGTTATCACATGCTGATACACAAACATAAGCCCCTTCAGCGTAAGCGAAACCGGGTTCCAGGCGGCAAGTCCGTTATTACTGTGTGTTTGCAGTACTTTTTTATCGTTACCGGCTCTGGTATAATAATGTTCGCCCGTATAAAAACCGGCTTGTTTTACCTTTTGAATGTCAGCGGCAGACTGTGCATGTACCGTATACCAGGTGCATTGCAGTACCACCCAAAACACAGCCGGAAGCACCAGATGTTTATAACCGTTGAATTTTGGCATTGTAAGGAATCTTATAGTTGAAGTACTGGCTGGTAGCCTGCTCGTTAAGGCGAAAATTGCGGAAATTGGTTTTGGTTACCGTTGAATCTTTACCGCTGAAGATAATCTCTGTACTGGTAGCAGGAAAGGCCACATCCTGCAACTGCGTATATCCGTAATAGTATACTTTACGTACAATAGCTCCCTTACCATCTTCATAGTGCATATAAACAGGGCTTTGACGCTGGTGTACCAGTTTAATTTTCTGCACCTGCCTTTTGGCATCAGGCTTTTTCAGCTTCCATAGCGATACCATAAGGTCTTTTTCGGGATACACCTTTTCCTGTACATAACCAATCTCATTCAGGCCCATATCAGCCAGCTTGCCGGCAAAGAAGTAATAAAACTCAGAAGTCTGCGAGCTGAAAGCATTATTCTGTGTAAGTACTACCGTGTTAGTAGATGGCTCGTATAGCTTTACCTCACCTTTACTGTTAGAAAGCAGTACATAATCTTTGGGATAGAAATAATGGCTTACCATATTTCCGTTCGCTTCGTAGCAGATTTCCCCTTTTACAGTCATGTATTTACCTTCTTTTAACTGGCGGGTCTCCAATTCTGTATATACCTTATTCACCAGATAAAAAGGGGGTAGCCTGAAGGAGAACAATGCCGGTAACAGCATGCAGGCAATAAACAGCCAGAGATTTTTCATCATATTGGATTTGGGTCGTCAGCCGCGAATATAAATAAAACGGCCGGATGCAGTTGCATCCGGCCGTTTTCAGGAATTTATTTACTACGCAGCATTACTGCTTAACCGCAGCAATACCAGGCAATTCTTTACCTTCAAAATACTCCAGCAATGCACCACCACCGGTAGATACATAGCTTACTTTATCAGTATAGCCAAACTGGTTAACCGCAGCAACGCTGTCGCCACCGCCTACCAGCGAGAAAGCACCGCCCTGAGTTGCTTCTGCTACTGCAGTTGCAATTGTTTTGGTACCCTTCTGAAACTTCTCCATTTCAAAAACGCCCATAGGACCGTTCCACAGAATGGTTTTAGACTTTTTGATTACGTTGGTAAACTGGTCAGCAGCCATGGGGCCAATATCCAGTCCCATCCAGCCATCAGGAATATTATCGCTGGTAGAAGAAGAAGTTTCTGCGTTGGCATCAAACTTATCTGCAATAATAGAATCTGCAGGCAGGTGCAGCATTACTCCTTTGGCTTCTGCTTTTTTCAACAGCTCGCGTGCGGTTTCCAAACGATCGTCTTCGCACAGGGAGTTACCAATTTTACCGCCCATAGCTTTCATAAACGTGTAAGCCATACCACCACCAATAATGATGTCGGTAGCACGTTCCAGCAGGTTTTCAATAATCAGTATTTTGTCAGAAACCTTGGCACCGCCAATAATAGCAGTAAAAGGCTTGTCTGCTTTGTGCAGTACGCGCTCTGCGCTATCTACTTCTGCTTCCATCAGTAAACCAAACACGCGCTGGCCGGCAGGAAAAAATTCAGCAATTACGGCTGTAGAAGCATGTGCGCGGTGTGCAGTACCAAATGCATCGTTTACATATACATCACCCAGCTTGCTCAGTTTTTCAGCAAAGCCTTTATCACCTTTTTCTTCTTCTTTGTAATAACGCAGGTTTTCCAGCAGTAATACCTGGCCTGGCTGTAAACCGGCAGCCTGCTGCTGTGCCGCTTCGCTGATGCAGTCATCTGCAAACAGTACCGGCTTGTTCAACAGTTGTGATAAATGATCCACTACACGGCTTAAAGAGAAATCAGCCTTGGTTAACTCAGGCTTCTTCTCCATGTCTTTAATAGGGCGGCCCCAGTGGCTCATCAGAATAACACTACCACCATCTTTCAAAATCTTTTCAATAGTAGGCAGTGCCGCTTTAATACGTGTATCGTCGGTAATTTTACCGCCTTTGATAGGCACGTTAAAATCTACCCTCACCAGGGCTTTTTTGCCCGCGAAGTTATAATCGGAGAATTTGCTCATAGTCCGGTTTTTCAGAAGAAATACAAAGAAAAAGCCGGAAATGTTTCCGGCCCTTCTTTATTAGAAACTTATTTGCTAATTAAACCTGCAAAGTATTTTACAGTACGTACCAGCTGGCTTACATAGCTCATCTCGTTATCGTACCAGCTTACAGTTTTCACCAGTTGTACATCACCTGCGCTGATTACTTTGGTTTGCGTACCATCGTACAGAGAACCGTAGCTGATACCAATGATATCAGAACTTACGATTTCGTCTTCCGTATAACCAAAGCTTTCGTTAGCAGCAGCCTTCATAGCTTCGTTAATTTCTTCAGCGGTAACTTTCTTACCTAATACAGTAACCAGTTCAGTTAAAGAACCAGTTAAAGTAGGAACGCGTTGTGCGCTACCGTCCAGTTTACCTTTCAGAGAAGGCAGAACCAGGCCAATTGCTTTTGCAGCACCGGTGCTGTTAGGCACAATGTTTTGTGCAGCAGCACGTGCACGACGCAGATCACCTTTAGGGTGCGGAGCATCCTGTGTGTTCTGGTCGTTGGTGTAAGCGTGGATGGTAGTCATAGTACCGGCAACGATACCAAATTTCTCGTCCAGTACCTGCGCCATTGGGGCCAGACAGTTGGTAGTACAGGAAGCGCAGCTGATAACGGTTTCGCTACCGTCCAGGATGTTGTGGTTAACGTTGAAAACGATGGTTTTCAGGTCACCTGTGGCAGGTGCAGAAATTACTACACGTTTAGCACCGGCAGTCAGGTGAGCTTCCGCTTTTTCTTTATCGGTAAAGAAACCTGTACATTCCAGAACCACGTCTACATTGTGCTGTTTCCAGCCAATTTCAGCAGGGTTCTTCTGTGCGTATATTTTTACTTCCTCACCGTTTACAGTGATAGAGTTGTCAGAATAAGTAACATTAGCATCGAAGCGACCCTGAGCACTGTCGTACTTCAGCAGGTGCGCCAGTACTTTAGGGCTGGTTAAGTCGTTAATGGCCACTACTTCAATTCCTTCCATGTTGTAAATCTGGCGAAAAACCAGGCGACCGATACGTCCGAATCCATTGATCGCAACTTTTACTGTGCTCATTGTTTACTAGTTTATTGGTTTTAAAAAGCATGGCGAATTTACGGGTATATTAGGGGGAGAGCAAAAAGAGCAAATTATTTTTTCAAATATTTAAAGAAAAAATTTGGTAATAATCAACAGTTTTCTATTTTCGCACTCCCAAATCACAATAACGGTTTCGGGAAAGCTCTTACACAAGAATTATTACAACTGCCATGTTCGTCTATCGGCTAGGACACCTCCCTTTCACGGAGGAGAGACGGGTTCGATTCCCGTACGTGGTACAGGTAAAGTTGAAGGAAATTTTATAAAAAACGCTTCTCAGCTGAGAAGCGTTTTTTATCAGCCGCCATGTTCGTCTATCGGCTAGGACACCTCCCTTTCACGGAGGAGAGACGGGTTCGATTCCCGTACGTGGTACATAAGCCTCTCCGCAGTGAGAGGTTTTTTTATGCCTATACCCTCCAACANCCGCAGTGAGAGGTTTTTTTATGCCTATACCCTCCAACACAACAAAGGGCGCCCCGGCCTGATCCGGAAACGCCCTTTTCCTATTCCTTCCGCGCCCAAACACCTTAATTATTCAGTGCCGCCAGCAATTTTTCCGTTACAGGTTCTGCAGAAGCAGGATTCTGGCCCGTAATTAACCAGCCATCCTGTACGGCAAAAGGTTGCCAGTCCGCACCTTTTTCATATTTGGCACCGCGTTGTTTCAGCATATCTTCCAGCAAAAAAGGAGTCATTGCCACTGAGCCGCCTGCATTTTCCTCACTATTGGTAAAACCCGCTACTCTTTTTCCTTTTATCAGATATTCCCCATTGGCCAGTTTTACATTTTTAAGAGCAGCAGGTGCATGACATACCAGTGCAACAGGCTTGCCTTTCTGAATAAGTCCACTGATAAGCGCGATAGAGGTTTTATTCTCCGGTAAATCCCACATAGGGCCGTGACCACCGGGGTAGAAAACTGCATCGTAATCTGAAGCTTTAATTAAAGCAAGCGTTACCGTATTATTTAAACGCTCCTGTGCTGCCGCATCTGCCAGAAACTTTTTGGCAGAAGGGGTAAGGAAGGCTTCTGAAGTACTTTTAGGATCTATGGGAGCCTTGCCGCCTTTGGGAGAAGCGATAGTTACCTGCACTCCTTTTTCTGTTAACTTATAATAAGGAGTACTGAATTCTTCCAGCCAGATACCGGTTTTATCGCCATTGGCCAGTTCGCCAAACGAGGTTACTACTATTAATACTTTCTTTGGTTGTGCAGTTTGCGCATAAACCTGCTGCACTGCCAGCAGCAACAATGCCATTACATATCTCATCATCTTTTTCATATCCTTAATTTTGTTACAAAGCTAGTACCCCCTGCCTGACCGGTAAAGGACATAGCGCACAGTTTTAAAGTGACACAGATCACATCTATTTAATAATGACCGAAGCATTTTCTATACTCAGAGCACATTTGCAGGAGCTGATTACCCTTACCGATGGGGAGTTTGAATACCTGTGTTCGCATTTTCAACCGAAGAAATATAAAAAACACACCATTATACTGCACCCAGGCGACCGTGTACACAATGAATACTTTGTGGTAAAAGGCTTACTCAAAACCTTTCTTACCGATGAGGATGGCAAAGAACATATCTGGCAGTTTGCTATGGAAAACTGGTGGGTATCTGATTATCAGGCGCTCCACCATCAAACACCAGCTACTTTTGCCATTCAATGTCTGGAAGAGGTTACCCTGCTGCAACTTTCCTATAGCGATCGCAATAAGCTGTGTAGCGAGATGCACAAGTTTGAACACTTCTCGCGCATGAAGGTTACCTCCGGTTTTCTCAATATGCAAAACCGGGTAATGGCTTTGTTAAAGAACGATGCACAATCGCGCTATCAGCAACTACTACAACAATATCCTACTTTAATACAAAGGGTGCCTAAAGCACTTATAGCTTCTTACATAGGTGTATCGCGCGAAACACTCAGCCGGCTACACTCCTGAACAAGTATTGTAAAAACATTTTTCCCGCACCCAACACATTTCCATACTACGCCGTATAACAGTTACAGGAGCTCCTGACTGTCATCATCATTTACTCATTCATTTAATAGTTTATGAAAAAAACTGTATGTTTTGCCATTACAGTGGGCGTAGCCTTGCTTACATTTTCCTGTACTAAAAACCCCGATACGCCCGATACCGAAGCAGGCAACTGGGTAAGAAGAGGCACATTGGACGGGCCTGCCCGCTCCGGCGCCGTATCGTTTGTTATTAACGATACCGCCTATATAGGAACCGGCTTTAATCAGAATGTACAGACGTATAAAAATGAGCACGGGGATGACCTTATTAAAAACGGTTTTCTGCGCGACTTCTGGAAGCTGAACATGCCTCCGGTAAGCGAGGGCAATACACAGGAAAATTATACATGGACACAGGTGGAAGAGTTACCTGGCCCAAACGGGTTCCGGGCTTATGCCGTAGGGTTTAATATTGGCAATATTGGTTATGTAGGCACAGGCATGAGTGCTGACAGGTATACCATGCTGAAAGATTTTTACGCCTTTGATGGCACTAAGTGGGAGCAGAAAGCCGACTTCCCTGGCAGTCCGCGCCAGTATGCCGTAGGTTTTGGCTTTGGCAGCAGAGGTTATATTACTACAGGCGATGACGGCGCCAATACACAGAAAGACAATTACCAGTACAATCCGGAAGACAACAGCTGGCGTGCAGTAACTGCACTCAGTGGCACCAAGCGCCAGGGAGCTTCTGTGTTCGTACATAAAAACAAAGCCTATGTATTTGGTGGCTATAGCAGCTTTGATAAAGTAACCGATATGTGGGCTATGGATAGCGCCACCCTTAAATGGGAGTACAAGGGCAACCTGATTAATGAGCTGGATGATAGCAGAGACGATGATTATACAGACATCTGCCGCCAATACGGTAGCGCCTTTGTAATTGGCGATTACGGCTATTACACAGCGGGCGATAACAGGGGCATCCTTATCTCCAGCACCTGGCGGTACGATTTTGCCAACAACCAGTGGGCCCGCAGAACACCACTGGAAAGAGCCGCCCGTACCAAAGCCCTGGGTTTTTCTGTACATAACCGCGGTTTTGTAGGCACCGGTGCTACCGGCAGCCAGGCTATGGATGATTTTCAGGAGTTTATGCCTAACCAAACGGTAGATGCGGCAGACTAACTGCCTCTCAGGTAACGGCAATAAAAAAGGGGATGTGGATACACCCCCCGTTACACATGAGAAAAACACTATGCACTGCTGCATAGAAGCTTGTATACTAAACGCCTTTAAAAGGCTTTGTGTTCTGTTTATGTAAAACCGGGTGTAAGATAAATATCTTTTACCGGTTCTGCCGCTAATAAATCGGTATGCGCGTCACTTTTTGCCGCCATGCCCTATAATAAAAGAATCGCCGTCCGGCTTCTTTATAACACCGCCCATCCTTTTTACCTGCAGGAAGGCAGTATAAAGCAGCCAGACGGCATTATAAAAAACACCAAACAGTATAGTACAGTTTACCATTAACGCAAAGCAGGTCAGCCGGTTACCCCATCACTTCCCGCAGTTTACGCTCCGCATGTTCTGCCCGTTGCAGCAAAGCCTTATCCTGTATATAAGGGTGAAAAACATTTACCGGTGTTATAAGGCCCGCTTTATAAATATCACTGAAGGGGCGGTAACTCAAAGGCAGTTGCCACTGCTGCTGCAAATGCGTAAAAACAACACTATCATTTTTGCTTAACATCGTATAATCTACCACCAACCTTTGCGAAGCAGGTATCTGCTTCAGATGCTCCAGTAACGCTTCGTTGTAAACCACACAGGCTTTCAAAAAAACCGGAGCCAGCTTGCGGTATATCAGTTTACGGCGGCTACGGCTTTCTATCGCGCTCCACAACAAACGTTTAAACCACCCCTTCTGCGCATATTGCTGTGCTGCGTTTTTATACTCACGCGATAATAACGAGTTTACCACTTCCTTATAATCGCGTACAATAATCAGATACTTTGCCTGCGGCAACACTTGCTGATAAGCAGGCAGAAACAAACAGGTGCGCGGGTCTTTCCAACCCCATATGGCATGGTTGTCATTTTTTTCTAACACCAGTGCCGCCACCTGCTGCTGCTGTTCTTTCGTAAGCACGGGTGGCTTTTCCAGCCACAGGCCGGTTTCAGACATGTCATGTTGTTGAAGCAACCCTTCGTGCAACCTTACAAAATCCATATCTTCAAAATGTCCTTCCTCATTACCAATACCCTCTCCCATCAGCTCCTCCCCCACAGATAACCCGCAGCGATATAGCCATTGTGTAATTAAAGACGTTCCGGAGCGGTGCATTCCTGCAATTACCAATACATTGTTATTCATTAACTATACCGTTGTGCGTGTTGTTTTTTAAAAAAGAAAAGAGACCCTGCCAGTTCAGAAGTAATAAAGTAAAACAACCTGCCTGCACTCTCCTCCACCTCCTGTAAAGCCGTGTTAATATAGAGGTCTGGCGAAGCGGGAATATCAAAGGGATCGTTGATGCCGGTAAGATTACCAATACGATCCGGATGCCCTTCCGGCAGCAACGCCTTACGATATAGCCCTTTTGTATCCCGGTTAATAAGTTCGTCAACCGCACAATCCACAAATACCGTCTTTACATCCTCATAGGTTTTCGCTATTTCCTCACGCACTTCTTTATATGGATTAATAGCACTGATAATAACCACCACACCATGCGCAGCCAAACGGCCTGCCACAAACCCCAGTCTGCGGATATTCTCGCACCTGTCTTTACGGGAAAAACCAAGGTCTTTACACAACACCTCCCGGTAGTCATCGCCATCAATCACTTCCACCTTAATACCATGCTGCTGCAACCTGCCCTTTACCAGTGTTGCCAGTGTAGATTTACCGGCGCCAGACATACCACATAATTGTACAATCATAATCAGAATGGTTTATTTGCAACTGTTTGCACCCACCTAAAGATTACGGATACATACATTTTGATGCCCCGGCAAATGCTGTACATCTGTTAATACAGTGGAAGTAACTATATTAGCAGACGAATGAAATTATTGTGTAGATGAACAGGCAAATCCGGTATCCTGTATGGCTGTTGGTGATGTTTTTATCTGTTGCTTTTTACCCACAGGCACAGGAATACAAACATCTTTTAAGAGGCTTTGACGATAATGACGGAATTGACATACGTGGCATGGGTAGCGATGAAGGCTACACCAACGGTACACGCATTGACCTGCTTTACCAACCCGCAAAACAACGTTCTTTACTTTACCGCCTGCTGCCCAAAGCGGGCGATAGCAGCATTACCACCTATGGCTGGGGCATTATGCAGGTAATGTACACCCCCAACCAGCTGAAAACCCCTTTTCCACCGGCAAATGACTATCCGTATGCAGGCGGCTTATTTGCAGCACATACTTTTCACTCTGCCAATCCGCTCAAAAAGCTGAACCTGCAAAGCGAAATTATAGTGGGCGTTATGGGCCCTCCCTCCCTGGCAGAAGGGTTTCAGAAGTTTATACACAAAACCTTCGGCTTTATTACACCCCGTGGCTGGGATAGCCAGATGCCTACCGACCTGTTGCTGAATTATAACTTTACTGTAGAAAAAGGATTGTATGATAAACATTCCTTACTGGACGTATCGGCAGGTGCACAACTGGCGGCGGGCACTATGCAAAACAGCGGCTACGTATATGGGTTACTGCGGTTGGGCAAAAGATCGCCTTACTACTCCGGCCTTATACAACAATATACGCCTCCACCGGGTGATGCCAAACGCTGGCAGCTGCATGCCATTATTAAACCCGGGGCGCAGCTGATGCTTTACAATGCCCTGTTTCAGGGTGGAATGTTTAATAAGGAATCCCCCTACCGTGGTAAGGTTCATGGAGGCCACCATTCTGTGCAACCGGTAAAATGGGTAGGCAGGTTTGACTTTGGTGTAATGGCTTCTTCCGGCCGTGCCTCTGTGCTTTTTATGCAAAGCCTGCGTACCCGGGAAGCCCAGGGCATACGCCCGCACTCAGTAGGTACTATTTCGCTGCAACTGGCCTGGTAAAAAAACAGGGTCGCTGGCGGCGACCCTGCAGGTACATGTTCCCCCCGGAACTATAACTGTTTTTTCTCTTTCATCTTTTTCTTCATCTCCTCCTTCATTGTCTCTTTCACCGCCTCATAAGTCTCAAACTGCTCCGTTGTCAGCACCTGCTTCAACTCCGCTTCTTTTTGTTCATTTATCTTTTTAGCCTGCCGGTACTTAGCCAGCTTGCCGCCCCCGCTTTTTACAACGGGCTCCATTTGCTTTGCATACTTAAGGTTAATAGCCCCCACTTTGGCGGTCTGCTCCTCATTCAGCTGCAACTTTGTTTTCATAAGATCCGTCTGAACCTTTGCCCGCTGCTCCGGCGTGGTATTTTTTAATTCTTCGGAAGCCTGCGCCTGCACCAAAGCACAGGACAACAAAGCTATCAGCAGTAAATACAGATACTTTTTCATCTTTTGTATGTTTTTATGTGTTACCAGTTAATTGTATAGCTGGCTCCGCTGTTAAGCGTAAGCACACCCGTTCTGTTTCCTTTAAACACCAGTTTACCTGCAAAAGCAAAGCTGCGGCCACCGGTTCCGGAACCTGTAAAAGTAACCGCCAGCGTACCGGAGTCAACCAGCAAGGTTTGTTTACTCACTGCCACATCGGTACCTGTAAGGGTAAGCAAACTGGTAAACACATTTTTGTTCCGCACCTTAGAGGTTTGCGACCCATTGCGGGTAATTTGCATATTGGCTGTATAAGCAGCAGAAGCCGCGCCCAGTCCGCTAATTCTTAAAGTAGCAGCAACCTTATCATTGCTGGACATACGTGGTGCATCATACACCGTATTGCCATTATACGTAAAATCGAAATACGGGCTGGCTCCACAGGTAAGCGACCAGTGCCAGCTGGCGGTAAGCGAATAGGTAACAGCAGCATTGGCAGCATTTACATATACAATGCTGGTGTCTTTAGCCGCACCGCAGGCAGTACTATATTTTGCAGCTATGCGGGCAGCATCTGTTGTTTGTGCGGTAACACCGCCCGAAGAGGACGCCACTGCCTGGGTTATTACATCGGCCACGTCTTCCTCCGTAACTTCTGCACTACTGTTCTCTTTACGGCAGGAAGTAAGCAGCAGGGTAAACAACGCACACGCAGCAACACTGCGGCTAAGAATACGTACTTTTTTCATAATGGTATGTTTTGTTTTAATGAAGGCAAATTGCGGAAGAAAGAAAAGGCAGACCAGCTAAAAATGGGTGAAGCTGCCAGAAACCGGGGTAAAGCATCAGTTATCCAGCCAGGCCTTAAATTCAGGTACCCGCGCTTTACTGATCAGGATTTTTTCAGCAGGTTCCGGCTGCAAACGCAAAAACAGGCGGCCGTTAAAATACAGTTCTATTTCCTGTATAGCATTCCGCTGTACAATACATTGCCGGTTGGCCCTGAAAAACTGCTGTGGATTTAACTGCTGTTGCAACTGCTCCAGCGTATAATCTATTATATACTGTTTATTATCTCTGGTATGGGCGTGCACTACCTCGTTGGTGGTATAAAACCAGGCAATGGCAGCTACCTCCAATGGAATCAGCTTTTCTCTGAACTGTACCAGAAAAGATTGTTTATAAGCAGGCTGTCCGTGCTGCAACACCTTCAGCAACTGTTGCATCTGCTCCCGCGCGTTTACAACCGTGGCAGTGCTTAAACGCCGGTATTTATCCAGCGCCTGCTTAATTTCGTCCTGGTCAAAAGGCTTCAGTACATAATCTATTCCATTGGCTTTAAAAGCCTGCAGAGCATAATTGTCATACGCCGTTACAAAAATCACCGGCTGCTCCACGTTCACCTGCTGAAATATTTCGAAAGAAAGCCCATCACTTAAACGGATATCCATAAACACCAGATCGCATGCTGCCGGGTATGCACGAAACCAGCTTACCGCCTCTTCCACGCCCGGCAATACCCCCACCACCGCTATGGTGCTGTCAGCTTCCCGCAGCATATATTCCAGATTGCGGGCATTGGTAGGTTCGTCTTCTATAAGCAGTACGCGCAGGGGCATGGTCAACGGATTAAGGGTAATACAACTATAAAGTGAAGATCGGTACGGTTAATGGTTATTTCCACCCCCTGTAATAAGCGGTACCGCTCGCTCAGGTTCAGCAGGCCGGTGCCGCTCTGTTCCTGTACAAAACCTACAGGTTGCAGGTTATTTTGTACATACACCTGCCCGCTTTGAGCCGTTACCTGTATATATAAAGGTGTGGCAGCGGTTGCTTTGTTGTGTTTGGCAGCATTCTCAATTAATGGCTGTAACGACAAATGAGGAAGCCGCCATTCCATATATTCCTCCGGAACAGTAATGGCAATATCAATACTATTCTCAAACCGCATTTTCAGCAGCGCTGTATAGGCTTCCAGCTCCTTCAGTTCCTCCCGCAACGTTACCACAGACTGGTTGTGCTGCAGCAGCCCTCTGAATATTTTGGAAAGATGCCCTATAAAACGTTGTGCTTTGGCAGGATCTTCCCTTACAATACCTGCCAGTGTACTGAGGGAGTTGAAAAAGAAATGCGGGTTCAGCTGCTGTTTTAATAACGACAGTTCCGCCTTTACAAAACGGGTTTTCGCCTGCTCCGCTTCCAGTTCGCGCGAGCGGGTTTCGCGCAGCAGAAACAATATGCGTATTACCAGCATTTCTATTACCATGCTAATGAAGAAACGCCCCAGATAACCACCTCTGTAAAACTTTCGCACCTGAGGAAGATGGGCATGCAGCGGGCGGAATAATAACCGCTGTACAGATGCTCCTATAATAACCGCAACCAGAAACAAAGCAAGGTTCTGCAGCGGACGCAGGCGAAAATGTGCCTGCCCGTGCATATTATATATAAATACCAGCCAGCAGAACAGAAAATTATAGCTGAACTGAAATGCAAACTCCAGGGGATTAAAAACAGAAACCTGCGCCAGCATACCATCAGCCCGCAGGGCAGACAGCCGGGGAATATTCACCATCAGCGCAACCGCCAGTGCGCCGTACAGCATTATCTTTTTTTCGTCAGACAACCGCATCATCCTTTCAAAGATGCGTAATAAAGTGGCATAGTGTAGCCGCCCTGCCGGCGAAGCTGTAAAAAGCAGGGGTGAATTTTAGCCCAGCGCCATACAGTTCTTATCCTTCGGCTCGGCAGTATCCAGGTTGGTGGCTTCCCGGTCGGCCTCCATCATACGGCTCAGCTCTTCAAAAGTAGCCCTTACCGCCAGCAGATACTCATTGTCATCGTTACGCACGGCAGACAAATGCTTCAATGCCTTTTCATCGTGCAGGAAGAAGGTTTTGGCAGAACGGGTGGCCGCTTCTGCACTGTGCCCCAGCATTTTCAACACGTCTACCCCTACCCGCAGACTGGTATCCAGTGTTTCGCGGTAAATATTCAGGATACCCTCATTCATCAGGTCATAGGCGTCAAAACGGTTAGAGGCCCTTACCAGCATGCGCAGGTTGGGGAAGTGTTTTTTTATGGTTTCAATCATCTCCAAACGCTTCTCTTCATCGCCAATGGCTATCACAATCAGCTTTGCCCGGGTAGCCCCTGCAATTTCCAGCAGGTCGTGCCGGCTGGCATCTCCATAATATACTTTAAAACCAGCTCTGCGCAGCCAGTCCACATTATCACTATTAATATCCAGTACCGTGGTGCCTATTTTATTGGCGTTCAAAAAACGGCCTATGGTGGTACCAAAATGCCCGTACCCGGCAATAATTACAGGATTATCTTCTTCCGCCACATCCGACGGAGGCAGATCTTCCGGTGCAGCCTTATCCGAAAAATGCAGCACCAGTTTCTCGTTCAGCCAAATTACCAGCGGCGTCAGCGCCATACTTATAGCCACCACCGCTACCATAATATCTGTAATATCTTTGGTTAATATACCCGCCTGGCTGGAAAAGCTGAACAGCACAAACGCAAACTCCCCTACCTGGCAAAGCGCGGTACTGAAAATAGCATTCTGATCTCTGGTAAGGCCGAAGATGCGGCCCAGTAAACGCAGCACCAACATTTTACTTATCATAATACCCAATACCAGCCCCAGCACCACCAGTGGTTTGGAAAGAATCAGGTTAAAGTCAATCGTGGCACCCACTGCTATAAAAAACAGCCCCAGCAACAGCCCTTTAAAGGGATCAATGTCACTCTCCAGCTCATGCCGGTACTCGCTGTTGGCCAATACTACCCCGGCCAGAAAGGCACCCAGTGCCGGACTCAACCCTACCGTAGTCATCAGCACAGCAATACCTACCACCAGCAGCAGCACCATGGCGGTAAACATTTCACGCATACCCGTTTTGGCAATAAACCGGAATACCGGGCGCATCAAATAACGGCCGGTAAGTATTACCACGGCTACAGACCCCAATACAACACCCGTTTGCATCCACGCAGGTAACTCCCCCACCAGGTTATGATGGTCAGACGAACCGGCTGCGGGGATATTGGCCTCATTTACCAGCAGCGGAAAAATGGCCAATATGGGAATAACGGCAATATCCTGAAACAGCAATACGGCAAAAGATGACTGCCCGGCAGAAGACTTCATCAGCCCCTTCTCCTGCAACGACTGTAACACAATGGCAGTGGAAGACATGGCTATAATCATCCCCAGGGCTACCGACTGCTTCCAATCCACCTTCAGCAACATAGCCAACCCGGCAATTACACCAATGGTAATACATACCTGCAGGCCGCCCAACCCTGCTATAGATTTGCGTAACCTCCAAAGGCGCATCGGTTCCAGTTCCAGCCCTATCACAAACAACATCATTACCACCCCAAACTCTGCAAAGTGCATCAGGTCTTCCCCCTCCTCTCCTATAAAATGCAAACATGCGGGGCCTATAATAATACCAGCCAGCAAATACCCCAGCACCGAACCCAGCCCTGCCTTTTTAGCCAGCGGCACCATTACCACTGCTGCTGCCAGATAAATCATTGCCTGAAAGAAAAATGAATGCTGCATAAGCCTGTATGTTTTTCGCGGGGAAAGTTACGCCAATCATATACCTCAGTTGTTGTACAATTCGTGCATAAATTTCCCCTGATTATTGGTATGCCTTAGCTGTTCCTTTCTATGGTACGCGTGGCACAGTTCTTTAATCAGTGTTATCAGAAAAACAATATTACCATAAAAACAATAACCTATGGCTAATTCATCTAAAACAACAACGAAACGGAAGGCTACCAGCGTAGCTAAAAACATGGGCGCTGCCGAAGGCGATTCTATGTTGCAGGAGTTTTTTGAAGACTCACTGAAAGACATTTACTGGGCTGAAAAGCACATTGTAAAAACATTGCCTAAAATGAAAAAGGCAGCAACTTCACAGGAGCTGAAAGATGCATTCGATCAGCACACCGAACAAAGCAAAGGACAGGTAGCCCGTCTGGAGCAGGTGTTTGAAATTCTGGGTAAACCGGCACGTGGTAAAAAGTGCGAAGCCATTGAAGGTATTACCAAAGAAGGCGAAAGCATTATTGAAGAAACGGAAGAAGGTACTTCTACCCGCGATGTAGGCCTGGTAATGGCTGCACAAAAAGTAGAACATTACGAAATTGCCACTTACGGTGGTTTGGCGCAACTGGCTGAAACACTTGGCCAGAGCGAAGTAGCACAGCTGCTGCGCGAAACACTGGAAGAAGAAAAAGAAACTGATATGCTGCTGACAACCATAGCTGAAAATGGCATCAACTATGAAGCAGCGGAAGAAGTGGAGGCTGAATAAGTGCAGGTGAAGAGTGGAAAGCCCCGTTGTATACGGGGCTTTTTTGTTCCCGGCAAATACACCATTAAACATTTTATTATGGACAACAACAAGAAACCAGAAGCACAGGAAACCCAGATATGGCTAAACGATAAAGACACACTGCAAACACCGGATGAAGCAAAGAAGGACAAGACAACATCCGTTACCGGTAAACAGGAAAAAGTAACCGCAACCGAATGGAGTGAGGAGCCTACCCTGGGAGATAAAATTGAGGTAAGTAGTGAGAATGAAGACATTTTAACACCCGTTACCCAAAACACCGGTACCGGTAGAAAAGATAAAGAAAGTGATTAAATAACACCTAAAATAAAAACTTATGGAAACAGCATTTATGCCGGCATCTGTTCCGGCACAACACCAGGAAAAGCAACCAGGTACAGAACAGGAAATGTATCCAAAACCTATTTACGATACCGGGGAAGCAGGCTGTAACCGATTAAAAGGAAAAACTGCTATTATAACAGGTGGCGACAGTGGCATAGGCAAAGCCGTAGCTATTGCCTTTGCAAAAGAGGGAGCTAACGTATGCATTGTATATCTGGACGAGCATGACGATGCCAGAGAAACCGGTGAAATTATTAAGAACAAATATGGAAGGCAGGTATTGCTTATCTCTACCGATATGCGTAAAGAGATAAATGCCAAAGATGCTGTAGCAAAAACATTGGCTGAGTTTGGCAGTATTGATATTGTAGTGAATAACGCAGCTGTGCAGTATCCACAGCAAAGTATTGAAGATATTACGTCTGAGCAGCTGGAGAATACCTTCGCCACCAATATCTATGCACAGTTCTACCTTACCAAGCACGCCGTACCTTATCTTAAACCCGGCAGCACGGTAATCAATACCACTTCTGTAACCGCCTACCGCGGCAGCGAGGCATTACTGGATTATTCTTCCACCAAAGGTGCTATTGTATCCTTTACCAGAAGCCTGTCGCAATCGCTTATTAAAAAAGGTATACGTGTAAATGGAGTAGCACCAGGCCCGGTGTGGACGCCTTTAATCCCTTCTTCTTTTGATGAAGAAAAGGTAGCCTCTTTTGGCAAAGACATCCCCATGGAAAGACCTGCACAACCGGCAGAGATAGCGCCGTGCTATGTATTCCTGGCCAGCAAGGAAAGTGTTTTTATTAACGGACAGGTACTGCATCCTAACGGAGGCACTGTGCTAAATACCTAGTGTAGCGCGCTATGCTATTTTCCTTTACTATAAAAAAAGCCCCGGCATTGTTGCCAGGGCTTTTTTGTGTAAGCCAGAGGAGAGCCGTTTTAACCGGCAATACAATGGTTTCAATGGGTTTGTACAATCATCTGTACAGTGGATGTGTTTTTATGGAGGTTTTACGTACTGGTTTCCGGCACCCAATAAAATGCTCAGATACCAAAAACGCCCACTTATTCAGCGGGCGTTTCTTATTATTCATCTCATGCGCTATTTAATCTCAGAAATCAACAGCTCTTTTGGTCTGCGCACCTTTTTCATGTTCACCAGCCAATCACCCGCTTCGTCGCGGTAACCCAATGGTAATAATGTTACGCTCTTTAAACCTTTGGCTTCCAGGTTCAGCAGTTTATCCAGTTCTGCATTGTTAAAGCCTTCCATAGGCGTAGCATCTATCTTTTGTTCAGCTGCTGCGGCAATAGCAATACCAAAAGCAATGTATGCCTGGCGTGCAGCGTGTGCAGCCTGCTGCTCCTGCGTCATACCACCAAACATGCCCAGTAAACGGTTTCTGTAATCATCTCCTGCATTTTCAGGTAAGCCACGCTCTGCATTCAGGTGTTTAAAAACACCATTAACACGCTCTTCCGTATATTTATCCCACGCAGCAAAGATTAACAGATGAGAAGCATCGGTAATCTGCGTCTGGCTAAAAGCAACCGGATGAATCTGCTGTAATAACTCTTTGTTAGTCACCACAATAATCTCAAAAGGTTGTAAGCCTGAAGAAGTGGGTGCCAGGCGGGCAGCTTCCAGTATATAGTCTACTTTATCCTGCGGTACAGCCTGTCCGTTCATTTTTTTGGTGGCGTAGCGCCATTGAAGGTCGTTCAGTAAGCTCATAATTCTTTCTATTAGTCTTAAACTATTTTTATAATTCGGTATGTAAAACTAATCCACCTTTAGTATACTTTTGTTACTGCTATACTATAGTATACCCACATACCTTCAAATATTAACATATGATAAGTGAGAAACTGTCTGCTCCGGAATGTACCAAACACCTGATGGCTGTGCGGGACGCGCTGGATGTGATTAACGGAAAATGGAAAATTCAGATTATCATAGCCTTATGGGAAGGCAACACACGCTTTAAGGATATAGAACGGCGCATACCTAAAATTACGGCCCGTATGCTGAGCAAGGAATTGAAAGATCTGGAATGTCATCAACTGGTAAAGCGCACCGTATATGATACATTACCCGTATCGGTAGAATATACGGCTACCCCGCATGCGCAAACATTGTATCCGGTAATAGAAGAACTGAAAAAGTGGGGCAACCTGCACCGTAAAAAGATACTGGAAAAACAACAGGTGCCTGAGCTGGCTTAGGCACCTGTTACGCTTTTTTATTTTTCCATTGCCAGCGTATATATCAGCCGTGTTTCACGGCTGTCATACGGTGTACCGTCTGTGCGGAAAATGTCATGAAACCACACAGGCGGTTCATCACCGTAAGCTTTTCTCCAGCTATCCCATGGAAATTTGGTCTGGCTTTTCCCATCTACAAATCCCCAGTTATAAGCGGCAATACGTTGTTGTTTCATATAAGGCAGAATGGCTTCAAAAGTGCTTCCTCTCGGGCGTGCCATATATTCTGTACACATCAGCGGTTTCTGATAACGCTGCAGGTATTCCACCTGCTTTTTAAAGTTATCAATACCACTGTAGTCGTGAAAGCTGATAATATCAGACTCCTGTATCATCAACTTCTCCATCGGGCGCAAACTGTCATCTGCCTGCCAGTTACCATACCATATAGCAGAGGTAAGCGGCTGCTCAGGTTTTGCCTCGCGCGCCCACACAAACACCTTTTTTAACAGCGGCAGAATTACGGCGTCTTTATTGGGCAGTTCATTTTTTGCATAATCATCATCATTAGGGTTATCCGGCTCGTTCCATACATCCCAGCCCAGCACACGCTTATCTGTAGCAAACTTGCCTATAATAGCTTTTACATATCGCTCCAAGCGTGGATATTGGGTGCTATCCTGTAATGCTTTTTTGCCGGGGCTCTGTACCCAGCCGGAATTGTGTACATGCGGTTTAGGCGCCCGTTGTTTGCCCGATGCCGGGAAGGGATCCCACACCGAATCGAACAGTACAAACAGAATACGGATACCATGTTTCTGCGCAATAGTCAGCAACTTATCCATACGTTTAATAAGCCCGGCAGAATCCTCTGCAAACACAATATCATGCAGAAACACCCGCATGGTGTTCATACCCAGCGACTGTGCCCATTCCAGTTCTTTATCAATCCTTTCGGGGTCAAAACTATCGGCCTGCCACATTTCCAACTGATTAATGGCTGTAGCAGGTATATAATTGCTTCCTACCAGCCAGGGCTGGCGGTTGTACCACTCACTTGCCTGGTCGGGCGTCCATACGGCACGGGGTGCAGACTGGGCAATCGCAAGGCAGTGCAACAAGGCGGCTGCAAGTATGCTGCCACCGAGGTATCTCCATATTTTCATGGGTTATACTTTTAATTGTTACCTAAAGAAGGGGTTCCGCCCCCATCTGTAACAACTGCACAATCTAATAAATAGGGCCCGTTTAAACCAGCGTGTTCCTTAAAGGTACACCTGTTTGTATCATAACCGCACACACCATCGCCCCAATCCATAGTAAGCAATTGCAAATCAACTATTATAAACATGGTATTTTTATTGGTATATACGGCTTATGCTATTTCACTTTTTCAAAACTACCTGGCGCGCCTTTCGCAAACAGAAACTATATTCTGTAATTAATATTACCGGCCTGGCCCTGGGAATGGCCTGCAGTCTGCTAATTGCCCTTTGGGTAAAAGACGAACTGGCATACGACCGCTTTTATCCCGGTTACCAGCAGTTATACCAGGTAAAGTACAATGGCACACACGAAGGAAAAATGTTCACCAACCCGGCAACACCCGGCCCCATGGCTGCTGCTCTTAAAGCGGAAGTGCCAGGCGTAGCGATAAGCACCCGTATCAGCTGGGAGCAGGATGTATTGATTACCGTACAGCAAAAAGCAGCCAGAGAAACAGGCATAAAAGCAACCGCAGACTTTTTTAAAGTATTTGCTGTACCTATGCTTGATGGTAATGCGGCGCAGGCCCTCCATAACCCTTCAGATATAGTAATTACACGCCGCCTGGCAGAAAAATATTTTGGCACAGTGCGGTGTGCAGGGCAAACGTTGATGGCTGATACTAACCAGTTTTATACCGTGGCGGGAGTGATAGAAAACCTGCCGGCACAATCCACCCTTCAATACGATTGGGTACGCCCTTTTCCCCAACCAGAGCCTGAGTGGATGCAGAACTGGCACAGCAATGCTTTCCGTACTTTTATAAAACTACAACCGGGCGTTACCCTGGCCAGTGTTGAAGCTGGTGTAAAACATATTTACGACCGGCACAGCGAAAATAGCCGCCGCAAAACAGCCTTACTACAACCATTGGCCCATATACATTTGTACTCAGAGTTTGAGAACGGAAAACCCTCTGGCGGCCCCATCAGTTATGTGCGCATTTTTACCGGCATTGCCACTTTTATATTGCTGATAGCCTGCATCAACTTTATGAATATGACTACCGCCCGCGCCAGTATCCGCACCAAAGAAACCGGTGTACGCAAAATACTGGGCGCTGCGCGCAGTCGTCTGTTCCGGCAGTTTCTGGGCGAAGCCTTTCTTAACTGTCTGCTGGCGCTGCTGGTGGCATTTACCATAGTACAACTGTGCCTGCCTGCCTTCAATAGCCTGCTGGGCAAGAACATACAGCTAAGCCTGTCACCTGTATTGCTTACAGGCGTACTGCTGTTACTGATTATTACCACCTTATTATCCGGCATTTATCCGGCACTACTGTTGTCTGCCAAAGCGCCGGTAAGCATGTTACGCAATACCATCAACTCCCGTATCAGTGCTGCACTGTTTCGTAAATCACTGGTAGTGCTTCAGTTTACCATTTCTATTTTTCTCATCATTGCCATTCTGGGTATTCACCGGCAACTGAAATATACCCGTGAAAAAAATCTGGGATTGGATAATGAGCATATGGTATATATTCCACTGGAAGGCAGGCTGCTAAACCAGCGGGAGGCTTTCCGTCAGCAGGTACTGCAATCATCTGTTATTGCTTCCGCCACGTTTTCATCTGAAGTACCGGCAGAGATTAACCTATCCAGCAGCGGCCTCAGCTGGCAGGGAATGGATGAAAAAAGCGATCTGAATATTTTCACCGCCACGGTAGGGCCGGATTTTCTCAAAACCATGAATATTCCATTAGCGGCCGGGCGGGATTTTGCTTCCACGTCAGACACTTCCGGCTTTGTTATTAACGAGACTATGGCTGCCATACTGGGGCCGGAAGCATTAGGCAAAACGTTGGAGTTCTGGGGTATAAAGGGGCCTGTACTGGGCATTGTAAAAAACTTTCATTACGCCTCACTCTATCAGCAGATTGAACCGCTTATTCTCTGCTACTATCCATCCGATACCCGGTATATGCTGGTGAAACTACGGGGAGGCAGTATTTCCGCAGGTTTGGAAACAGTGCGTAAATTATACCATCAGTTTAATCCGCAATATCCGTTTACCTATCACTTTACAGATGAGGTGTACGACCGGTTGTATAAAAGCGAAAACATTACCGGCACCCTCGTTTCTTATGCCAGTATACTGGCCATTATTATATCCAGCCTGGGACTGCTGGGTTTAAGCACCTTTATGGCAGAGCAACGCCGTAAAGAAATAGGTATCCGGAAAGTGCTGGGCGCCACACTTACCCATGTTATCACGTTGCTGTCAGGAGATTTTATAGTACTGATAGGCATTGCCTTTCTCATTGCCTGCCCGGTAGGCTGGCTGGTGATGCATAAATGGCTGCAAACCTTTGCTTATAAAATTCAGCCTGGCTGGCTCATGTTTGCTGTTGCAGGGGGTATTGCCCTGGTAATCGCGTTAATTACCATGAGTTTTCAAACGTTTAAAGCAGCATTATACAATCCGGTTCATAATCTTCGGGCAGAATAATTATACCTTATTCTGCCCTGCGCAGATACATTGCGTTGTATTGTTCGTGTTTTGAATGCAAATGGAATAACATGAAACATTCTACATATGAACAAATACGAGCGATTAAAAGCCGATCTGGAAAACAGCGGCAAAGGCAAAATGAAAGCCTTCGGTAGTTCTATGCTACCCATTCTGAAAAGTGGCACGCAGCTTACTTTTGAAAAAGCAGCGGTATATAAACCCGGCGATATTGTATTCTGCAAGATAAAAGGACGGTATATAGATGCCCATAAGATTATTAAAACCGATGCACACAAAGGTTTTCTGATTGCGAACAACCACGGCTTTGAAAATGGCTGGACACGCATCATCTACGGCCGGGTGATACTGGGAGAATACCAGCAAAAAGTAATTTATCAGGTACAATAGCCTTCTCCCGGCAGCAACCTAACTGCCGGAAAAACTTTTATTACCTGCTCCTTATAGCTCACTCTTACCGGTATCAGCTGCTCATTCATCAGCATTACCTCATCAGGCCTTACCACGCGAATATTCTGTTGTTAACTACAAGCCGGAATCACGTATTGTACAATTCACATTCACCTGGCGTTTTGGCAACCAGCAGGTAAAAGCTGCCGCCGGCAGAAAAACAGGTATTGATGAAGCAAAAAGAAGAATGGAATAATTATATGTTTATAACGCATTTGGGTACAGGCAATGGCCCGATAAAGAAGGGGGATGTACCGATGAACAGGCAAACCACTGCGGGTGTATTGGCAGTTATACCTCATCTTTACAGCTACAAACCGTTTTTGCGAGTATGAGATATTTTAACAGCTTACTTTGTCTGGCCCTTTTCCCTCTGTTATTACAGGCACAAAGCCCGCTTACCGAAGCAGGCGTATCTGAACAACTGGCCCAATACCGTAAACAGGCAGTAAGCCAGATTACCTACACCCTGGGGCTGGATATTACCGGCTCACCCGGCACCCCCATAGCTGCTACAGAAAATATTACGTTTCATCTTTCCAATACCGGCAAGGCATTGCCGCTGGATTTTAAGGCCCCGGCAGGTGCTGTGCAGCAACTGGAAGTAAATGGCAAAAGCACGGCACCGCAATTGCTGAACGAGCATCTGATATTACCCGCTTCGCTGTTGCAGCGTGGCCGCAACCAGATAGCCATTCGCTTTACCGCAGGTGCAGCTGCACTTAACCGGAATGCAGATTATATGTACACCCTGCTGGTGCCGGAACGTGCGCGTACAGTGTTTCCCTGTTTTGACCAGCCAGACCTGAAAGCTGTTTTTAACTTATCGCTGCAACTGCCATTGCAATGGAAGGCCATTGCTAATGGTACTTTACAGGATTCTACCACTACAACCACCTGTAAACAATACCGCTTTAAAACTTCCGATACCATAAGCACTTATCTGTTTGCGTTTGTTGCCGGAAAATTTACAGAAACCGTTCGTCAGCTGGATGGACGCACCATCCACGGCCTTTACCGCGAAAACGATACAGCCAAACTCAGGCCCAGCCTGCCATCCATATTCAGCATCCAAAGCAATGCTTTGCGGTTTATGGAAGACTACACACAAATTCCTTATCCTTTTCAGCAATTTAATTTTGCGGCCCTGCCCGATTTTCAGTTTGGCGGAATGGAACATCCTGGTGCCATTCAGTACAAGGCGCCTACGCTATTTCTGGAAGAAAGCGCCACACGCGACCAGCTGAACGCACGCAGCAATCTTTTATCGCACGAAACAGCACATATGTGGTTTGGCGATCTGGTTACCATGCGCTGGTTTAATGATGTATGGATGAAAGAGGTGTTTGCCAATTTTATGGCAGATAAGATTGGTAACCTTACCGTACAGAACAACAACTTTGATCTGAAATTTCTTACAGACCATTACCCTGCGGCTTACAGCGTAGACAGAACCGAAGGCACGCACCCCATACGCCAGCAGCTGAACAATCTTAAAGACGCCGGAAGCATGTATGGCAATATCATTTATCACAAGGCTCCTATTATGATGCGCCAGCTGGAGCGTTTGATGGGTGCAGATTCTTTACGCACCGGACTACGTGAATACCTGCGCACCTATGCCAATGGTAACGCCTCATGGCCCGACCTGATTAATATACTGGATCGTTATTGCGCTGCCGATCTGCAGGCATGGAATAAGGTATGGGTAAATGAAAGCGGACGGCCGGTAATCAGTTACAGGGCGGTGTTAGATAAAGGCCGTTTTATTGACTTTACCGTTACCCAAAAAGCAGAAGATGGCAGTTCTAAAATATGGCCACAGTTGTTTGAAATAGCATTGGTTTACCCCGACCATGTAGAAGAAGTTACCGTAAACATGAATAGCGGAAAAGTGCATCTGCCAGAACTTGTTGGCCGCAAAGTACCGGCTGCACTGGTATTTAATGCCAACGGGCAAGGGTATGGCGTTTTTCCTTATGTATTCGATAAGGCCAACCAGACCTTTAACCTACCCTCTCCCCTGCTGAGGGCAAGTGCTTACCTGAATCTGTATGAAAATATTCTGCGGGGTAACGGCCCATCGCACACAGCATGGCTTCCTTTTTACACAAGTGCTATCAGCGCGGAAAAAGACGAACTGTGTCTGAACATGCTGCTGGATCAGCTGCAGAATATTTACTGGCGCTTCTTTCCTGCGCCATACAGGCAAACCATTGCTAAAGAAGCAGAGCAGATATTATGGCGTACGCTTGCTGAAAATACCAATGCCAACCAGCAAAAGCTGTTGTTTAAAGCTTATAGCAATATGGCGCTCAACCGTGCTGCTCAGGATACCCTGTTCCGCATATGGCAAACACAGCAGGCACCCGGAAATATAAAACTGGTAGAAGATGATTACAATAACCTGGCAGCCGCTTTATGTATCAGGGCATACCCCGGTTCAGATACCATTGCCCTGGCACAGCTGGCACGCATTCATAATGCCGATCGCAAGCTCCGCTGGCAGTTTCTGATGCCGGCTTTATCTGATGTACCTGCCCGCCGCGACAGCTTTTTCCAGGCACTTTCCAAACCTGAAAACAGAACCAAAGAAGCCTGGGTAGGTACTGCGTTAAATTACCTGCATCACCCGCTACGCACTGCTTATTCTGTAAAGTATTTACCCCAAAGCCTGGAACTGGTAGAAGAAATACAAAAAACAGGCGATATATTCTTTCCGCAAAACTGGCTGCAGGCAACACTGGGTTATTATCAGTCTGAAGAAGCTGTAGTTATTATTAAACGCTTTCTTCAGCAGCATAAAAACTATAATCCCAAACTGAAGAATAAAATATTGCAGGCGGCAGATAACGTTTTCCGCGCACACCAACTACCCGCGTCTGCACAAACGGTACAATAAAAGCAACCATACAATTACCCTTGCATACATGCAACGGCCATACAGTATCCATTGTATGGCCGTTGCATGTATGCAGCCTTTGTGCACACCAGCCCAAATGTTCCTTAACAAACAGGTAAGTGTTGTTAAGAAACTAAGAAGATAGCGGTTTATTCATAAATAGTATTGCTATTGGCATGATTTAAGCTTACATTGTACACAAAAAAAACATTTCCATGAAAAGCAACAGCACCACTACAGCCCCGGTTTACACAGCAATTAACACCAGCGATGACTCATGGAACATGCGTGAAATGATTATCCGTTTTGGTGTTACCCAGGCTGATATACTGGCCGCAGTAAGAGAAGTAGGAAAAAACAAAGAGAAAGTAGAAGCTTACCTGGCTGGCAGAAAATAAAACCGGGTTACACCGCATCAGCCCCGCCGTAAATAACAAGGTTTATTTACGGCGGGGCTTTTTAGTACCTTTGCGTTTCATTTACCTGTGTTTTTATGACTTTTTCCGAATTAAATCTGAGTGCCCCGTTACTGAAAGCTCTGGACGAAATGGGCTATACCACACCTACCACTATTCAGCAGAAGGCGTTTTCAGTAATTATGTCCGGCCAGGACGTATGTGGCATAGCCCAAACCGGTACCGGTAAAACACTGGCCTACCTGCTGCCCTGTCTGCGCCAGTTAACATACTCTAAAGAACGCAATCCGCAAATGCTGGTGCTGGTGCCTACACGGGAACTGGTAGTGCAGGTAGTAGAAGCCGCTCAAAAACTCACCGCGCACATGAGCCTGGAAGTAGCCGGTGTGTATGGTGGTGTTAATATGAATCCGCAGCGGGATATGGTAGAGCGCGGACTTGACGTTCTGGTAGCCACTCCCGGACGTTTATTTGATCTGGCAGCCAGCGGCTCGCTGCGAATGAAAGGCATTAAGAAACTGGTGATAGATGAAATGGACGAAATGCTGAACCTGGGATTTCGTACACAATTGACGAATATATTGGACATGTTACCGGCACGCAGGCAAAACCTGTTATTTTCTGCCACTATGCCGGAAGAACTTACCAGCTTAATACACGATTATTTCAACAGCAATATAACCCGTATTGAAGCGGCACCTGCCGGGCAGCCGCTGGAAAACATTCAGCAGACCGCTTACGCCGTGCCTAACTTTTACACCAAAGTAAACCTGTTAGAGCTGCTGCTGCAACAGCATGAGCAAATGAGCAAGGTGCTGGTGTTTGTAGCCACCAAAAGCCTGGCCGATCAGCTGTATGAACAACTGGAAACTAAATTTCCTGAGCAGGCAGGTATTATTCACTCCAACAAAGAGCAGAATTACCGCTTTAACACCGTGCGCCAGTTTCAGAATGGTACCTACCGGTTTATTATTGCTACGGATATTGTGGCGCGCGGTATAGACATATCCGAAGTAACCCATGTAATTAATTTTGATTTACCGGAAGTACCGGAAAACTATATTCACCGTATTGGCCGTACCGGCCGTGCAGATAAAAAGGGTATTGCTATTTCCTTTATTACAGAGCGGGAGCAGGAACAGCAGCAAAAGATTGAAACGCTGATGAACTATCAGATACCCATGATTCCCATACCGGAAAACCTGGTCATTTCTTCTGTTCTTACCCCCGACGAAGAGCCGAAGGTGTACATGAAGGTGGTACCTGCTGTACAACCCCGTAAAGATGCAGGCGCGTCTTTTCATGAAAAGAAAGCTAAAAACCAGAAAGTGAACGTAAGGGTAAGCCATGCCGATAAAATGATGAAGAAATACGGCAAGCCTAAAAAGCGGCCGAAGAAAAGATAACAGCAGCGCCTTACCAATAACCGGTAAGGCGTTCGCTTTTATACCTGATAATGGCTTTATTATTGAAAGAAACCGGGGTAAATTGCTGATATATGGACTATGCAATACTGGCATCGCAACTAAGAAAGCCGGAGGGCGAAAACGGCAGGCGGGTAGCTGAAAACATGAACGCCTCTAATAGTTTAATTACCCTGCATACCGTAGCCCACCTGCAGCTGGCAGCCGGAGATGCGGTGTTAGAAATAGGTATGGGCAATGGATTCTTTTGCAAAGATGTGGTACAATGGCAGCGAGACATTACCTATGCCGGTTGCGATTTCAGCGAATTGATGGTTACCGAAGCTACTGCATTCAACCAGCTTTGGATAGAGGCAGAACGCGCCTCTTTTCACGAATGCGAAGCCTGTGCACTGCCCTTCTCTAACAACACTTTTAATAAGGTATTTAGTGTAAATACTATTTACTTCTGGGAGCAGCCGTTAACAGAGTTGGCAGAGATACTACGTGTGCTACAGCACGGAGGAAAAGTGGTAATAGCCTTGCGCAGCCGGGCAAGTATGCAACAGCTACCCTTTACGGCATATGGTTTTAACCTTTACGAAACCGCTGAGGTAGAACAATTACTGCAACAGGCTGGCTTTACAGATATACACAGCATAGAGGAAGCAGAGCCTCCGTTTGAGGTGCACGGGCACGATAAACATATACAACTACAGGCGTTGTATATTATAGGCTGTAAACCTTAACTATCCCTTTCATTACATAATTCAATTTTTGTAAAAACAAGTACATGAAAAACAGCATACTCTTTTCTCCGTATACTATCAGAAATATTACCCTGAAAAACAGGATCGTAATGTCGCCCATGTGTATGTATTCTGTTACTGCCAAAGATGGCAAGCCTAACAACTGGCATTATACACATTACACCAGCCGGGCCGTTGGGCAAACAGGCCTCATTATTACCGAAGCCAGTGCTGTTACGCCGGAAGGCCGTATATCCTATCAGGATATGGGTATCTGGAGTGATGAGCACATACCCGGCTTACAACATCTGGTACAACTGGTACATGAACAGGGCGCCCATATAGGTATACAACTGGCGCATGCCGGCCGTAAAGCTATGCTGGATGAAGCACCGTTAGCACCCAGTGCCATTGCTTTTGAAGGCATGAAAACGCCGGAAGCATTAAGCAAAGAGAGCATTACCAAACTGGTACAGGCTTTTCAGCAGGCGGCCCGCCGCGCCAGAGCAGCAGGTATGGATGTAATTGAAATACATGCCGCACACGGCTACCTGATTAATGAATTTCTATCGCCTTTATCCAATACCCGTACAGATGAATATGGAGGCAATGCAGACAACCGGTACCGTTTTTTAGGAGAAGTGATAGATGCCGTACGTAAAGAGTGGGATGGCCCGCTGTTCTGCCGTATTTCCGCCAATGAATATACAGAAGGCGGCACAGACATGGCAACCTTTATACACTACGCACAACGTATGAAGGAGCAGGGCGTAGATCTGATAGATTGCAGTTCGGGCGGTGTTGTACCGGCTACCATTAATGCTTACCCCGGTTACCAGGTACCCGCTGCAGATGCCATACGTAAAGAAGCGGGTATAGCCACCGGTGCCGTAGGGCTTATTACTACTGGCACACAGGCAGAAGAAATACTCAGCAACGGCCGTGCAGACCTGGTATTTATTGCCCGGGCTTTACTGCGCGATCCTTACTGGCCGCGCACTGCCGCTGCTGAGCTGGCGGTACCTATTGCCCCGCCGGAACAATATCTCCGTGGATGGAAATAGCTAGTCCAATCCAAATACTTCGTGTTGTGCAGGTACTTCCACGTCTTTAAAGCCTTTCTTCAACAGACGGCTCTGGAACTCTACCTGCACATCATATTCACCATGTACAATAAACAGCTTCTTCACATCACGCGGATGCTGACAGGCCAGAAACTGACACAGGTCATCGTAGTCGCCATGGGCACTCATGCTGCGCATAATGCCCACCTCAGCCTCCATCTTATAGTAGTCGCCAAAAATGCGCACTTCCTTATCGCCGGCCATTAAATGGCCCCCCAGCGAACGTGGTTCGCAATACCCCACCAGTAATACCGTATTGGCAGCATTGCCAATATTATTCATAATATGATGCTTTACGCGTCCTGCATCCGCCATGCCGCTGGCGGCGATGATGATACAGGGCTCCTGCTTAAAGTTCAGCATCTTGCTATCATCTACTGTTTTAATAAACTGCATGCCCGGAAACTCAAACGGATCATCATCTATCTTCAGTATCTTCTGAATGCGGGTGTTAAAGGTTTCCGGATGGCTTTTCACCACCTCTGTAGCCTCGCGGCTTAACGGGCTATCTACATATACCGGCACGGCAGGTAAACGTTTTTCCAGGCTCAACTGGTTCAGAAAATACAAAATCTCCTGGGTACGGCCTACGCTAAACGCGGGAATAATCAACTTACCCTTCTTTTGCACACAGGTTTTCTCAATCCATTCCAGCAACTGCTCCGGCGTATTAAACACATCTTCGTGCAGGCTGTTGCCATACGTGCTTTCCAGAATAATATAGTCTGCCTGCGGAAATACTTCCGGCGAGCGTAAAATAACATCACGGTACCGGCCCACATCGCCACTAAAGCTTACCTGCGTGGTTTCTTTACCCTCGTTGATGCGCAGGTGCACGGCGGCGCTGCCAATAATATGTCCGGCATCTGTAAACAATACTTCCAGGCCTTTTTCTATCTCAACCCACTTACCGTAATCCACCGGCACAAACAAAGGCAGCGTGCGGTTTACATCCGCTTCTGTATACAAAGGTTCTATGGGCGGCAGGTGTTGTTTAGCGCGTTTTTTATTAATAAACTTCGCATCATCACGCTGAATGTCAGCAGAATCATACAACAGTATTTCCGCCAGGTCTCTGGAGGCGGCAGTACAGAATATCTTACCGTTAAAGCCATCCCTTACCAGTTTGGGTACCAGCCCGCAATGATCAATATGTGCGTGAGATAGCAACAGGTATTTAATATCAGCGGGCTCAAAACCAAAGTTGCCATTCAGGGCATCAGTGTCTTTACCCATGCCCTGGAACAAACCGCAATCAAACAGAATCTTAGTTCCGTTATTCAGCGTAAGCAGGTGTTTAGAGCCGGTAACCGTACGGGCGGCCCCATGAAATGCAAGCTTCATCGTTATTTACTGTTTTTCAATTTCTACAATGCTTACTACCGCACTCTTTTCAGCTGCAGTAGCTTCAAAATGAATTACCCCTTCGGGTGTGCTGTTAAAAGGCACATTGCTGATACTTTGTGCCCGTACGGCCCTTTGTACAGCTGCTGCAAAACCCGCACTGCGGTTGGTGTTCACCTTCTGGTTTACATCAAATATTTCCAGCGGCTCTTTACTTACAATTACCGCTATGTAATCTTTATTCCCAATAGAATCGGCCTGCATGCTCATACCCCGTGGAAACAGGCGGTAACCGGTAATACCGCAATAAGGAGAGAATTTGGTTTTGGAAGGATCGTCTTTTACAGGGTAGGGAAACAACACATAGCTACTGCCATCTGTTTCCATACCCAGTACATATACATAACAGGCAATATTATTCTTTACCTCCATTTTAAAGGTAGTGCCTTTGGGTAACGATTGCACTGTGCTGAATACATTACCACCATTGCTACGCAATGGTATATATTGTTTGGTTTTGGCATGTACCAGGCCAATATTACAATCCAGATGTTCACTGGCTGCAGTGCCGGATTTAGGCATGTTGTTTAAGCCATATGCTTCACGCACAAAACGCTTAAAGTCGTTATACTTTACCCAGCCAATACCATTCTTACCCCAGGCCTGTCCCCAGCTGTTCATAATCTGAAAAGCACCGCCTTCCTTACGGTCGTCATACCCTATTACGCACATCGCATGGCCGCCAAAGCCCATCTGCGAGTAATCTTCATCATTCGGGTGCCATACCTCCTGCCCCATCATACCCTGCATAAAAGAGCCGCCCACCATCATACCAATTACTACAGGTACGTCTTTAGCCAGATGTTCTTTAATAGCATGCAGGTCTATGTTATTAATTTTATCACCATCCGTAAGGCGTGTAAAGCCCAGCATACGGTGGTCTGCCGCTTCCTGCTTTAACGCACCGGAAGGCTGGCGGGTACAATCATTTTCATCATACGGAAAATCATTAAAAGGTACCGCCCCCACTTTGGTCATGTTTTCCATGGCCCGTATAATATAACTGCCCTGGCAGCCATCCAGCCCAATCTGGTTATACATAAACGATGGACTGAAAGCAGTCTGATCGGGATTAGCACCCGTACTGGTAGCTTCCAGTATAGAACGCGCGGCATACGCACTGCTCCAGGCAACACAGCTGCCCTGTTTTCCCTGGTCTTTCCGTTGCGGACAAAATCTTTCCAGCGAAACGGCTTCGGGCAGGGCATTTTTACCCACATCCAGGCCTTCATAAATCTCCGCTTTGTTAAACTGCCTGGGGTCCAGCACACCACCGGTAGCAAACCCTGCTTCCTGCTGGTTACCATCGCCGCTCATCATACCAGAGCAGCCGCCACGCAGGTACATAAAGCCACCTATGGCCAGCACCACCACCAGCAAAATGGGTTTACGAATCAATAGCATCAGCAACGGCAATAGCATACCACCGCCGCCACCACCACCGGGAAAACGGCCACCGCCGCCGCCGGAATTGTCGTTACTATTGTCTGAACGATCATCCGGATCATCCACCATTCTTATAGGCATAAAAGAAATTTTTGTTAAAGCAAAATAGGTATTTCTTACAATCAAATGGTATACCTGATTGCCTGAAAACAAAAACCGGCCGGGATAATCCCTGCCGGTTCTTTTATAGCTGAAATGAACGATTGATGTTATGCGTTTTTAGATGCCTAACCCGTAAGCAACCCTTACCCCAAAGAAGTTGTTACTGCTGCCCACACTGCTGAGTTTAGACATGCTTTCAAACTTCACACCTGCATCCAGATAGTTGTTTTTTCCAATTGGAATAAGGTAACCCACCTGTGGACTGTATACAAATACAGCTGATTTATTGGCGGCTACTTCATCTTTATTGGATAAGAAGCTAACACCTGCTGCACCCTGTACATACAGATTTTTATAAGGATAAAACTTAAGACCTGCTTTTACCGGTATCAGCTTCATATTGTTTAAACCCGGCACATCATCTTTGGCAAAAAAGTTATTGTAGCCTGCATTTAACAGTAGGTACAGCGACTTGTTTACAACGGGCATCTCTGCCTGTACAGAACCACCCAGCGACCAATCGTAAGCATTTTTAAGTTTACCAACCGGCAAGCCTGCTTCGGGGCCTACGCTGAGTAATACGCCGGATGGACGGCTTCCGTTTGCTGTGTTAGTAGTTTGTGCATAGGTGCCTGCAACGGCGGCAAGTAATAAGGAGAGTGTAACTGCTCCACTTTTCAATAAACGTTTCATCTTGTGTTTCTTTAAATAATTTCTGTAATAATTCCTTTCTGCTATTTGTTCATCATCAATCGTGTGTTAGCTATGTGGTTTGATAACTCAAAGGTAGTATGGTGCTTTAGCCGGGGCAATGCCAATTTTCCGGTTAAATGAACCGATTTTCCGGTAACTGTTATGCAGCCGTATCCGGCAGCATCAGTTCTTTCTTTACTTCAGAAGGATTGTAGCCAGCCACCTGTTTAAAAAAACGGCTGAAGTGAGAAGGTGTATCAAAATGCAGCTGATCTGCCACTTCTTTTACCGTAGCCTGTGTATACTGCAACAGATAAGCCGCTTCCCGGCAAATTCTGCGGTGAATAATATGCAGGGCAGATTCACCCGTTTCATTCCGCACCAGCTCGCTCAGGTATTTGGGCGATACATGCAGCAGCGAAGCATACTCCTGCACCGTTCGCAAATCAGTAAACTTTTCATCTACCAGCCTGCGGTATTCCTGTGCCAGCTGTGCACTGCGGGTAACTGGTTTTACACTACGCACTGTGTTGGCAGTATGCAAACGTTGCACTTCGTACAGCAACTCCAGCAATTGCAGGCGAAGAATGGGCAGCGCATAACCATCTTCTTTATGGCACTCCTCATACATACGGCGCATTACATCTTCTACTACCCGCGCATTCTCTGGCAGCAAACTAACCGCTTCTGCTTCGCTCAGCAGCAGTTGTTCCAGCACACCTTGTTTCAGCACCGCTTCATCCAGAAATTCTTTTTTAAAAAGTATGCAGTATAACAGCAGGTCTTCTGTTCCATGTACATAACCGTAACGGTAGTTGGGAGGAATCATAAAAAAACTACCAGGTTGTACTGCCACCTGTGTTTCATCCATCAGCATCGTGCCCTGCCCCCGCATACAAACGGCCAGTATATAATGGTCTGTTTTAACCGGGCCGCCAACTGGCAAAACTCCTTCCGCTGCAAGCAGTGCAAAATACGGATGCTGACCGTGTGGCCACGCTGATTGGGAAATTGTAACCTTTTTGGAGTACCAGGCAATGCTTTCTGCTATTGTTTCCATCTTCTCTCTTCTGTTCATACGCCCTATTCTAATCAGTCAATCATTAGTCCGGGGCAAAATTAAGTGTGCTCCTTGTTATGAAAAACCTTTTTCTGTTGTGTAAACCACGGCAGCAGTGGTATATATTTCTTAATTTCCCGCCATCCTTTACTCAAAAACAAGATCTCAGGCGTATGAAAACACAATGGATAGTCATTGCAGGTTTGTTTGTAATGATCCTCGCAGGCTGTAACAGCAAGAAAAAGCTGGTAGCCGTTGATCCATCTTTCAGTCAGTATGTTAACGCATACAGTGCAGGGGTGATCTCTAAAAAATCCCCCATCCGCATTCAGCTGGCGGCCGATGCGCAGGTAACGCACACCTTAAACGAAACCATTAAAGAAAAGCTGTTCAGCTTCTCCCCCGCGGTAGAGGGCAAAGCGTACTGGACAGACGCGCGTACCATTGAGTTTAAGCCCGAAAAAGACCTGAAACCGGATGAAATGTATGAGATACATTTTGAGCTGGATAAGGTAATGAAGGTACCCGCCGATTATAAAGACTTTGTATTTAATGTTCAGATTATTAAACCGGCTTTTGAAGTATCAGAAAACGGTTTACGTGCGCTGAACAAAACAGATATGAGTTTTAGCGGACAGCTGGTTACTGCCGATGTGGAAGAAAGCGCCAAAGTGGAAAAACTGTTACAGGCATCGGTAAACGGCAGCAATGCTACCATTGCCTGGCAACACAACGACGCCAATAAAACCCACGGCTTTGTTATTAATCCGGTAAAACGCAGCGGCAGCGCAGGCACACTAAAGCTGAGCTGGAACGGCGATGCACTGGGTTCTAAAATACAGGAGACCAAAGAGATTAACATTCCTGCCATTGGCGATTTTAAAGTAATGAACATACGGGCCGAGCAGGATGAGGAACAATACGCCCTTGTACAATTCAGCGACCCTATTACTGTGGGGCAATCGCTGGATGGTTTAATAGGCATCAGCAATCAGGAGCAGCTCAGCTACACCATACTGGGCAGTGAAGTAAAGGTATACAGCTCTGGCAAGCTGGATGGTGATTATACCGTTGCCGTGCATGAAGGCATAGAAAACCAATGGGGCGAAAAGCTGGAAAAAGCTTTTACTGCCAATGTGTTTTTTGAAAACCGCATGCCCTCTGTAAAAATTCATGGACGTGGTGAAATACTGCCTAACAGCACCGGTAAACTGGTGCTTCCGTTTGAAGCTACCAATCTGAAAGCGGTAGACATTTCCATCATAAAAATATTTGAAAACAATATTGGTCAGTTTTTACAGGAGAACAATCTGGGTGGCGGTAATGAACTGCGCCGTGTGGCCCGGCCATTGGTACAGGCCACGTTAAAGCTGGATGAAGATGCCGCTTTAAACCTGCACCGTAAAAACCGCTTCTCGCTGGATATTGATAAATATGTACGTACCGAGCCGGGTGCTATATACCGGGTGTTTATAGGCTTTAAGCCGGAATACAGCCTGTATACCTGTACCCAGGGTACCGATAGCAGCAGCAATGAGGAAGGCGATGAGGATGAGTATGATTACTACGAAGCCAACCGCAACGGTGGTGATGAGGATGACGCTTTCTGGCGCACCTACGATACCTGGTACCCTTACGGCTACAACTGGGAGCAACGCGATAACCCCTGCAGCCGCAGCTACTTTAACAAAGAGCGCTTTGCCAGCCGCAACATTCTGGCCAGCAATATTGGCCTTACCGCCAAGCGCAGCAACAACAACCAACTGTTTGTAGCCGTAAACGACATTATTACCACTAACCCCATGGGTGAGGTGGAATTACAGGTAGTAGACTACCAGCAACAGGTAATAGGCAAGGCCAATACTGATAAAGATGGCCTGGCACTGATACCATTAACACGTAAACCCTACCTGCTGATTGCTAAAAAAGGAACTGAAAAAGGTTACCTGAAACTGGATGATGGCAGCAGCTTACCACTGGGCCGTTTTGATGTGGATGGTGCGGAAGTGAAGAACGGTATTAAGGGCTTTATTTTTGGAGAGCGTGGCGTATGGCGGCCAGGCGACAGCTTATACCTGAGCTGTATTATACAGGACCGCGACCAGCAGTTACCTAAAGATCACCCGCTGGAACTGGAACTGATATCTCCACGCGGCCAGTTGTATAAAAGACTGGTACAAACCAATGCAGCCGATGGCTTTAATGTATTCAGAACTGCTACCGATGCAGGGGCCCCTACCGGCAACTGGTTATGCCGCGTAAAACTGGGTGGTGCTACGTTTGAAAAAAGGTTGAAGATTGAAACCGTAATGCCCAACCGCCTGAAGATTGATCTGGATTTTGCAGGCATGGAGGCACTGGGTAAAAACGCTACGGCCAGCGCCACACTCAGCGCCCGCTGGTTGTTTGGTGCTACTGCCGAAAACCTGAAAGCGAGAGTAGATGCGCAGTTGTACAAAAAATCTACCTCCTTCCCTAAGTTTAAAGATTATGTATTTGATAACCCCACTGCATCTTTTACCACCCAGTCTAAAACCATTTTCGACGGTGCGTTAAGTGCAGAAGGTAAGGCAGCTATTAACCCCGTATTTGAAAGCGGCGAGCAGGCACCTGGTCAACTACTGGCCAACCTGGTAATAAAAGTATTTGAGCCCGGTGGCAACTTTAGTATAGACAACGTGGCTATGCCGTTTAACCCCTACAGCAGTTATGCAGGCTTACGTGTACCTGAGGGCGATAAAACATGGGGCTTTCTGGAAACCGGTAAAAACCATCGTTTTGAACTGGCAGATGTAGATACCAAAGGCGAACCTGTAGCGGGTTCTACAGAACTGAAGCTGGAACTGTACAAAATTCAATGGCGCTGGTGGTGGGATAACAGCGGAGATGACCTGAGCAATTTTACCCAGGACACGTATAACAAACTGATAAAAGAAGACGCTGTAACATTGTACAATGGACGCGGCTTTTACGACGTTAAAATAGGAGCTGAAAACTATGGCCGTTACCTGTTACTGGTACGGGATACCCGCAGCGGCCACGTTACCGGCAAAACCTTTTATGCAGATGACTACGGCTGGCAAAGCCGCAGCGGCGGAGATGACAATGCTTCAGCCGCCGCTATGTTATCGTTTACAGCAGAGAAAAACAAATACAACACCGGTGAAAAAGTAAAACTAACCATACCCAGCAGCGAAGGTGGCCGTGCCCTTATTAGCCTGGAAAACGGCAGCAAGGTGCTGAAAACTTATTGGGTAAACACCACCAAAGGCCAGACAGAGTTTTCGTTTACAGCAGAAAAAGAAATGACGCCAAACGTATACGTTAACGTAAGTCTGATACAGCCGCACGCACAAACAGTAAACGATTTGCCGCTGCGTATGTATGGCACCATACCCATTACCGTAGAAGACAAAAACACGGTACTGAAACCGGTAATTAAAATGCCGGATGCAATACGACCCGAGCAGCCTGGTACCATTACGGTATCAGAAGCCAACGGCAACAGCATGACGTATGTAATTGCCCTGGTAGATGAAGGCCTGCTGGACCTTACCCGCTTTAAAACACCCGATCCGCATAGTGCCTTTTTTGCCAAAGAAGCGCTGGGTGTAAAAACCTGGGATTTGTATGATGAAGTAATTGGTGCATGGGGCGGACAACTGGAAAGAATACTTACCATAGGTGGTGATGGCGAAGCAGAACTGGCTTCTAAAACCAGAAGAGCTAACCGCTTTAAACCGGTGGTAACCTTTATGGGCCCCTTCAGCAGCAATGGCAACAGCAAAACCCATCAGTTTACGCTGCCACCTTATATGGGTGCTGTACGCGCCATGGTAGTAGCCGTTGGCGATGCCTCTAAGGGTACCGCATATGGTATGGCAGAAAAAAGTGTGCAGGTGAAAAAGCCGTTGATGTTAATGGCTACCCTGCCACGCGTGTTGGGCCCGCTGGAAGAAATTAAAATACCGGTTACGGTGTTTGCTACAGAAAGCAACATCCGCAATGTAAACCTGAGCATACAGTCTAATCCGTTTATCGAATCTGGCGGCACACAAAGCATCAGCTTCAACGGTACCGGCGAGCAACTGGTGTATTTTAATGCAAAAGTGAAACCCAATACCGGCATTGGCAGCTTTAAAATTGTAGCCAGCTCCGGTAAGGAACAAACGGTGTATGAAACAGAAATAGATATACGCAATGCCGCACCCTATACCACACAGGTAACAGAAGCTACGCTGCAACCCGGCCAGAGCTGGACGGGTAATGTAGCCATGATAGGTGATGCCTCTACCGCCAAAGCCACCCTGGAAGTATCCAGCATACCGGCTATTAACCTGCAGAAGCGTTTAAACTATCTCATTTCTTATCCGCACGGCTGTATTGAGCAAACCACTTCGGCCGTGTTTCCACAACTGGTATTGCAGCAGTTAACAGAACTGTCTGATAAAAAGAAAGCAGATATAGACAGAAACATTAAAGCAGCCCTGCAAAAACTACAGAACTTTCAAACAGCTGATGGTGGCTTCAGTTACTGGCCTGGCAATACCACTGCTGACGCGTGGGGTACCAACTATGCCGGACACTTTTTGCTGGAAGCAACTGCCCGTGGCTATAATGTACCAGCACAATTGTTACAGCAATGGCGTACCTACCAGCGCAATAAAGCCAGCGCCTGGAACCAGACCGAAGCACCATGGTATGGCAGCGACCTTACCCAGGCATACCGCCTGTACCTGCTGGCCCTGGCCAAAGCACCTGAACTGGGTGCTATGAACCGGCTGAAAGAATTTAAGTTTATTACCCCCGAAGCCAAATGGCGGCTGGCAGCAGCCTATTATCTGGCAGGCCAGCAACAGGTAGCCCTGCAACTGATAAGCGGTTTACCGGTAAGCTTCCCGGCCCGTACCGAGCCGGGTTACAGCTTTGGCAGCAGCCTGCGCGATCAGGCAATGGTACTGGAAACACTTACGCTGATGAAGCGCAAAGCAGAGGCAGAAGGCGTGGTAAAACAGGTAGCAGCGCAACTGGCACAGGAAAGCTGGTACAGCACACAAACCACCGCTTACTCCCTTATAGCCATTGCCAACTATTGCGGCACTAACAGCAATGGACAAAAAATAAACGCTGCAGTGGCGGTAAACAGCGAAAACAGCACCCTCAACAGCAGCAGCCCGGTTTCGCAGACCGCTGTAACCTGGCAAAGGGGCAAAAGCAGTGTACGCCTTACCAACAAAGGCAGCAATGTGCTGTATGTACGCGTAATTAATCAGGGGCAGCCTTTTGCTACCGAACCGGTGCCTGTTACCAACAACCCGGATGTGTTGCAGGTAAACGTAAGTTACCTCAGCAGCACCGGCCAGCCGTTAGATCCTGCCCAGTTAAGCCAGGGTACCGACTTTGTAGCCAAAGTAACGGTAACCAACCCCGGCAAACGCGGTGGGTACACGAATATGGCCCTGTCGCAGGTGTTTCCTGGTGGATGGGAGATTTTGAACACCCGCCTGTACAACAGCGAGGGTAGCTTTAAATCATCTCCTTCTTCCTATATGGATATCAGAGATGACAGGGTTTACCATTATTTTGATATCCGTCCGCGGGAAACGCTTACCTACTATGTACAGCTGAACGCAGCTTACCCAGGCCGTTACTTTTGGCCAGGGGTATATTGCGAAGCCATGTACGACCATACTATCAACGGTGGCGCCACCGGAAAATGGATAGAGGTAAAGGAGTAAGCCGATAATTTGAACGCTTTATCACTGAACCCGCACTAAAGGCACAGTATACAGATACCCTGAGACCGGCCTGCTGAAAATGAACATACGCTGTATCAAAAGCGTACATTTCAGCAGGCCGGTCTCTTTTATATATCTGACAATCAGCCATTAACATTTATGGCACCTCGTATGTTCCATTTTGCACATATCAGAACTATACAGTATGCTCCGAAACTATTTTCTTACTGCCTGGCGTAACCTGAAAAAGAACAAGTTAACGGCCGGCATAAACGTGCTGGGCCTTACCGTGGCCTTCACCTGCTGCATTGTACTATTTCTGATGGTACAAAGGCAGTTTTCGTACGACCGTTTTCACAAAAACGTGAACCGGATATTTAAGGTATATAGTGTATCGCATGCCAGGGAGGGCGACAAGCTGTCTGCCAGCATGGCCTACCCCGCTGCGCCGGCTTTTAAAGCAGAGGTACCTGGTGTAGAAAAATCCACTCCGTATATGTGGGCCGGGCAAGGCATACGTTATGGTGATAAAGAACTAGCCAAAAGCATACAACTGGTAAGTGCAGATTTTTTCAGCATGTTTAGCTTTCCTGTTAAAGCCGGCAACAGAGCCAACCCACTGGCTTCGGAGAGCGATATTGCCCTGAACGAAACCACCGCTAAAGCCCTGTTTGGCGATAGCGACGCCATAGGAAAATCTGTTGAAGTAAAACTGGGTAGCCACTGGAAAACCCTTACGGTATCTGCCGTGCTGGAAGATGCGCCAGACAACTCCACCCTGCAGTTTCAAACGCTGGCACGTATAGAAATCAACAACGATTATCCCGAACTGAAAAACAACTGGAACTTTCAGCACCACAATGTATATGTGCAGCTGAAGCCTAATATTACCCAGGCAACCGCAGAAAAAGAACTGCGCGAGGTGGTAAAACACTACCGGCTGGCTAATGAAGAAGAAATGAATACCAGAGGCTTTAGAAAAGACGCTGCGGGCGATTATTATGCGTTTAAACTGGCCTCACTAAACTCCCTGCGCTTTAATGAAGAGCTGGGTGGCAGAAATGCCGTGAGCAAGCTTTATTTATATACACTGCTTTTGATAGCCGTGGTGGTAATGTTTATAGCCTGTTTCAATTTTGTAAATCTGAATGTAGCCCGCTCACTTACCCGCGCGCGGGAAGTAGGCGTACGCAAAACTATCGGAGCCGGTAAAAAGCAGATATTTACGCAACTGTGGTCAGAAAGCTTTTTACTGTGTCTGATGGCTTTATTACCCGCTATACTGCTGGTAATACTTTGTATACGCACCTTTGGAGAAAAAGTATCACCCGCCATTCTGCTACAGCCGCTGGTGGTATTGAGCATATTGGGCGGCATGTTATTCGTGTCTTTTCTGGCAGGTGGTTACCCCGCCTGGCTGGTATCCCGTTTTAATACCGTAGAAGTATTAAAAGGAAAACTGAAAGTAAGCCGCTCCTCGGGTGTGCGTAACGGCTTAATTCTGTTTCAGTTTGTAATGGCCAGTCTGCTTATATGCAGCACCATTGTTATATTCAGCCAGTTTCAGCACCTGCGCAATGCACCGCTGGGTTATGAGCAGGAATCGCTTATCAGTATTCCCATTAAAAACACAGACAACTCTCAACACTACCTGCGGGCCTTCAGGCAGCAGATGGCTGCTCACCCGGAAGTAGTACAGATATCGGCCAGTGATATAAATCTGGGTATTGGTAAGGATGGTAGCCAGGCTTCTATGGCCAACGGTTTCAGTTATAAAGACAAGATAGTAAATACAGGTTTGCTCAATGTAGACTATGATTACCTCAAAACCATTGGTATTCCGCTGCTGGCCGGCCGTGAATTCAGTGCTGCTTTTCCATCAGATACCGCCCAGGATCAGGATAATATAGTGATTACAGAAAGCATGGCTAAACAGCTGGATGAAAAGCAGGTAATAGGATTATCTTTTTATACAGATAGTGCCAAACCCAAATGGACGGTAATTGGTGTTATTCCTGATTTTCACCTGTATTCCATGCACGAAAAAGTAGAGCCGCTAACCTTGCATATGGGCCGTGGCGGATACGGTTATATATTGGTGAAAGTAAATACCGGTAACCCACGCCATACCCTGACAATGATACAGGATGCCTACCGCCGCATTGAGCCCGCAAACAAAATAGAAGCTTCCTATATTACAGAAAACACATTACGTTGGTATGAGAAAGAGCAACGCCTGAGCACCCTGTTTGGTACTGCTGCTTCCATAGCTATTTTGCTTAGCTGCCTGGGGCTTTTTGCTATTGTGCAGCTGGTAATGGAGCAGCGCCGCAAAGAAATAGGGGTGCGTAAGGTACTTGGCGCCAGTGTACAAGGCATTACCCGCCTGCTGTGTAAAGACTTTTTACGCTTGGTGCTGGTAGCCTTTTTAATAGCAGTACCGGTAGCCTGGTATTTTCTGAACCAGTGGCTACAGAACTTTCAATATCATATTTCTATTTACTGGTGGATATTCCCGTTTGCAGGCCTGGTGATGCTGTTGATTGCCCTGGGCACTATCGGTTTTCAAACACTGAAAGCAGCCCTGGCCAACCCGGTGCAAAGCCTGCGTTCTGAATAGCTGATTGTTGTATATTCATCGCCGTTATGAAACTAAACGGCAAGCGGAAAAAGATACTGGCAGGAATAGCTTTGATTATGATTGTATGTTTTTGGCTGTGCCTGCCAGCTCAGCTGTTTAAAGCGCCCACCAGCTTTATTCTGATGGATGAAGAAGGGCACTTACTGAATGCCTCTATAGCAGCAGATGGCCAATGGCGTTTTCCTTATGATAGCGCTGTACCGCAAAAGTTTGTGGATTGTATTACCACCTATGAAGACAAGCGCTTTTTTTACCATCCGGGTGTGGATGTAGCAGCCCTTGCCCGTGCCATAAAACAAAACCTGCAGCACCATAAAACCATTAGCGGAGGCAGCACCCTTACCATGCAGGTTATGCGCCTGAGTGGCGGTAACCGCAGCCGCAACCTATGGAATAAAATGAAGGAGGCTGTATTAGCCGTGCGGCTGGAATGCGGCTACCGCAAGCGGAGTATACTGGCCCTGTACGCCTCTAATGCCCCCTTTGGCAGTAACGTGGTTGGGCTACAGGCAGCTGCCTGGCGCTACTTTGGCAGAAGCCCCGAACAGTTAAGCTGGGGCGAAACCGCAGCGCTGGCTGTGCTGCCAAATGCACCTGCTTCCATACACCCCGGCAAAAACCGCGACCAGCTGCTGAACAAGCGCAATAGTTTATTGTATAAATTATATACCACCCATAAAATAGACAGTATTACCTGCCGGCTGGCACAGCAGGAGCCCCTACCCGGCGCCCCCCGCCCACTGCCACAGCTGGCCCCGCACCTGCTGGACCGCTTTAAAAGGGAATATGCAGCCCTGCATGCTGACAATAAAGACCTTACTACAGGTATACAAACTACTATAAACTACCAGCTGCAACTACTGGTAAACGGTATTGTAGAAAGGCATCAGCAGGTATTAAAAGGCAACCAGATAAACAACGCGGCTGCCATGGTAATGGAAATAGAAAGCGGGCAGGTAGTGGCCTACACCGGTAACATATACAATACAGCAGATGCTGCACTGGAAAGCCATGTAGATGTACTAAATGCACCACGCAGCCCAGGCAGCACTTTAAAGCCCATACTCTACGCCAGCCTGCTTACCGAAGGCAGTATACTACCCCGCCAGCTGATACCGGATATACCTACTCAGATAAACGGCTATACCCCACAGAATTTTGATCTGGGGTATGATGGTGCTGTGCCCGCCAACCGCGCACTGGCACGCAGCCTTAACATTCCCGCTATTAAAATGCTGCAGCAATACAAGTACCCACGCTTTTACCATGTATTAAAAGAATGTGGCCTTAGCACCCTGCCCCGCCCTGCCGACTTTTACGGCATGAGCCTGATACTGGGCGGCTGTGAGGTTACGCCTTACGAACTGGCAGGCGTATACAGCAGCATGGCCCGTATGTATTTGCATGAGCAACAGAATAAGGGTAAGTGGAATCCGGAGGATTGGTTTATGCCGGGGTATATAAAAACTCAAAATTCAAAAGTAAAAAGTAAAAACTCCCAACTAACAGCTAACAACTCCCAACTCTTCAGCTACCCCGCCCTGTGGCACACGTTTAATGCTATGACGGAAGTAATGCGGCCGGGTGAGGAAGGATTATGGGGGCTTTTTGGTTCGGCGCAGCGGGTAGCCTGGAAAACGGGAACCAGCTTTGGCTTCAGAGATGGCTGGGCGGTAGGGTTTACACCCAAATACTGTGTAGTGGTGTGGGTGGGTAATACAACCGGCGAGGGGCGGCCCGGCCTTACAGGCATTAATACGGCTGCGCCTATCTTATTTGAGATATTCCGTAGCCTGCCGTTAACCAATTGGTTTACGGCACCATCTACCGGCTTTACCTATCTGCCGGTTTGCCATCATTCCGGTTTTAAGGCAGGTACCGACTGCCCGGTAGCCGATACCATGCTGGCAGATAACCGCGCGGTAAATGCGCCGGTTTGCCCCTACCATAAAATGGTGCATCTGGATAAAACAGGGCAATATCGTGTAACAGCCAATTGTGTTTCACCTGCCGGGATGCAGCACACCAGCTGGTTTATACTGCCCCCTGCCATTGAATATTACTACCGGCTGCAACATGCTGATTATAAGCCGCTGCCCGCTTTTTTACCCGGCTGCGCGGAGGACAATGGTAAAGTACTGGAGATTATTTATCCCGAAGAAAGCGCACGTATTTATGTGCCGCTGGAAATATCCGGCGAACGTGGTAATACTGTTTTCAGGGCTACCCACCGCAATACCAACAGCAAACTGTTCTGGCATATTGATGATGCTTTTGTAGCTACCACCCAACAGTTTCACCAGTTGTCCGTTAATCCCGCACCGGGTAAACACGTACTTACCGTAATTGATGAAAATGGGGAAAGTATTACCCGCAATTTTGAAATACAGACACAGGAAAAGAAATAAGAGGTAGCTTACAGTAAAAGCGCTGCCAGTACATAATCCGCCAGCAGTATCAGAATACAGCTTACAATTACTGCTGTGGTACTGGAACGGCCAATTTCTAATGAGCCGCCTTTTACATAATAACCAAAATAGGCAGATATAGAGCTGATAAGGAAGGCAAAAGTATATGCCTTAATCAAGGAGAAGAATACGTTGAAAGGTTTGAAGTTCTGACGCAGCCCGATATCATAACTTTCAGTAGAAAGTATGTTGGCTAAACTGCCCGCTATTCTACCCCCTATCAGCGCCAGAAACATAGAAAGCACAATTAACGCAGGTATTACGACTAATGCACCCAGCACCCTTGGCAAAATAAGGTAGCTTTTGGTATTGATACCCATAATTTCAATAGCATCAATCTGCTCGCTCACCCGCATATTACCCAGCTCGCTCGCAATTTTACTACCTACCACACCGGCCAATACCACACATACCACGGTAGGTGATAATTCCAGCATAATGGTATCGCGCACAATCATGGAAATAGTGGTTTTGGGAATCAGCGGACTTACCAGCTGATAGGCAGTTTGTACAGTAGTTACCGCCCCCAAGAAGAAAGAGATAATTAACACGATAGGCATAGCACCAAAACCAATTTCATAGCACTGGGTCATAAACTCTTTCCAGTACATTTTCTTGTTTTCAGGTTTCGAAATCATGCCCTTAAGCATGAGCAGGTACCTGCCTATCTGTGTTAAAAGATGCATTTATGCTAGATTAACTTATTACTTATCCTTTTTGCCTTTACGTCCTTTCCACCACTGCGAGCGTTGAACAGCATCATCAGTGTTCAGCTTGCATTTCAATTGCGCGTCTATTACTGCAATATTAGCCATATTGATAATACTGCGAACAGAACTTCCCAGTTGCAGTACGTGTACCGGCTTTTTCAATCCTAACAAAATCGGGCCAATAGCATCAGCGCCACCAACTTCTTTTAATAAACCGTAAGCTACGTTACCGGCAGACAGGTTGGGGAAGATAAGCGTGTTTACATCTTCGTTCACCAGTTCGCTGAACGGATAGTTATCGCGCATAATTTCTTTGTTGAAAGGCAGGGATGCCTGCATTTCACCATCCACAATCAGTGTACGGTCACGCTCTTTCAAAATGCGGGTAGCTTCTGCTACCAGTCTTGCTTCGGGCGAGTTGTTGCTGCCGAAATTGCTGTAGCTAAGCATAGCTATACGTGGTGTAAGGTTAAAGGTTTTTACCTCTTTAGCCACCAGTTCAGCAATATCTGCCAGTTCTTCTGCCGTGGGGTTAAAGTTAACCGTAGTATCTCCCAGGAACAAAGGTCCTTTTTTAGTCAGCAACAGATACATACCGGCAATACGCTTCACTCCTTCCTCCGTACCAATAATCTGCAGGGCCGGACGAATGGTTTCTGCATAATCGCGGGTTAAACCGGAAATCATACCATCTGCATCCCCCATTTCCACCATCATACAACCATAGTGGTTACGGTCGCTCATCACTTTCTTACTCTCGTAATAGTTGAAGCCTTTACGCTGCCGCTTCCAGAAGAATACCTCTGCGTACAGGTTTCTCTTTTCTTCAGTAGACTCGTGGTGTGGATCTATGATTGGTAAATCGCTGATATCCAGCGTATTTTCTTCCGCAATACGGCGTATTTTTTCCTCATTCCCTAACAGGATAGGATAACAGATACCCTCATCGTATACAATACTGGCTGCTTTCAGCACTTTTACGTTGTCTGCCTCAGCAAATACAATACGCTTAGGATCGCGGCGGGCTTTGGCGCCCAGTGCGCGCATAATCTGATTATCCAGCCCCAGACGTTTGTTCAGTTCAATGGTATATGCTTCCCAGTCATCAATCTTCACTTTTGCCACACCACTGTCAATAGCAGCTTTTGCCACTGCCGGCGATACGGTAGCCAGCAAACGCGGGTCTAACGGTTTAGGAATAATATACTCAGGACCAAAAGACATGTTCTTTTGGTTATACGCCAGGTTTACAATATCCGGCACCGGTGTTTTAGCCAGGTCGGCCAGTGCTTTTACAGCCGCCAGCTTCATAGCTTCATTAATCTGGCTGGCACGTACATCCAGCGCACCGCGGAAAATGAAAGGAAACCCTAATACGTTGTTTACCATGTTAGGATAATCGCTGCGGCCGGTAGCCATAATAATATCCTTACGGGCAGCAGTAGCCAGGTCGTAAGAAATTTCAGGTTCCGGGTTGGCCATTGCAAACACCACGGGGTTTTTAGCCATGCTCTTCACCATTTCCTGCGTAACCACATTTCTTACACTTAAGCCCACAAACACATCGGCATCTTTCATGGCTTTTTCCAGGTTGATATCCGATTTCTGAACAGCGAATTTCCTTTTCACTTCGTCCAGATCGGTACGGCCGGTGTGCAGTACGCCATCAATATCAAACATGGTAAAATTCTCATAACGGGCGCCCAGTGCCACATAAATCTGTACACAGGCCATAGCCGCAGCACCTGCTCCGTTAATTACAAATCTTGCCTTCTCAATCTTTTTCTTCTGAATTTCCAGTGCGTTCAGCAAGGCAGCACCACTAATAATAGCAGTTCCATGCTGATCGTCGTGCATTACCGGAATATTCATCTGCTCGCGCAATGCCTTCTCTATATAAAAACATTCCGGCGCTTTAATATCTTCCAGGTTAATACCGCCGAACGTAGGTTCCAGCGATTTTACAATCTGAACAAACTTCTCGGGGTCTTTTTCGTTGATTTCGATGTCAAACACATCTATATCAGCAAATATTTTAAATAATACGCCTTTACCCTCCATTACCGGCTTACCAGCTTCGGGTCCTATATCTCCCAAACCCAGTACGGCCGTTCCATTACTGATTACCCCTACCAGGTTGCCCTTGGCGGTGTATTTGTAAACATCTTCTTTGTTGTTGAAAATTTCCTTACAGGGTTCTGCTACTCCAGGACTGTAAGCGAGGGAAAGATCTCTTTGTGTTTTCGCTTCTTTGGTAGGTACTACTTCAATTTTTCCGGGGCGACCTTTACTGTGGTACTCCAGCGCCTGCTGCTTTCTCAGTTGAATCTGCTTATCCATATTTCTGTTTTTAGCCGGCATGTAAACACGGTAATCCATTAACACAAACAGACCAGGGTTGAAATTGAAGGGGGACTGCTTTCTATGCCGGCAAGGCCGCAAAAATACGGGAATATCTGATAGCTAACGGAGGGGAGTATGAACAAAAGGAAGTTTCGTTTAACAAAACGCTAACAGAATCAATGTTTTACCCTGTATGTTAGGGGGTGTATATTTCAAACACTCAGGGCGTTACCACTGGCAACGCCCTGAATTATACTAAGCTTTAATTTCTGTTTTATTGTGCAGCGGCACCGAGATACGCCATTATTCCCATGCCGGTTTCAATGGCGTTTTCATCTACATCAAACCGTGGGGTATGCACATTATGTACAATGCCTCTTGCTTCGTTACGTACTCCCAGTCTGAAAAAACATCCCGGAATAACCTGGGTGTAGTAGCCAAAATCTTCCGCGCCCATGCGCATTTCGGTTTCCTGCACATTTCCTTCCCCCATATAAGACTTTGCCAGGCTCCATCCTTTTTCGGTTAATTCCGGATCATTATCTACCGTAGGGTAGCCAATATCAATGTGCAGATCAACTTCCGCACCCATCGCTTCTACCAGCCCTATGGTTTGCTTGCGGATAAGCTCGTGAGCTTTAAAGCGCCATTCTTCATCCATAGCACGGAAAGTACCCATCAGCTTTACCTCGCTGGGTATAACGTTAGTGGTATGCCCGCCCTGAAAAGAACAGATAGACAATACCGAAGGAGACAACGGATTGTTGTTACGGCTGATAATCTGTTGCAGGCTAACAATAAGCTGAGAAGCTATTAATATAGTGTCGGCAGTAAGATGGGGAGCAGCCGCATGCCCGCCTTTGCTTCGGATGGTAATATAAATTTCATCTGCACTGGCCATTACACGGCCCTTGCGAAAGCTGAGTAACCCGGCATCCAGTCCCGGATGTACGTGCAGGCCAAAAATGCCCTGTGGTTTTGGGTTTTCCAGCACGCCCTCCGCAATCATAATGGAAGCGCCTCCCGGATTTTTTTCTTCACCCGGTTGAAATATCAGCTTAACCGTTCCTTCCCACTCATTTTTAAGCTCGTTGAGTATTTTGGCGGCCCCCAGTAAACAGGTAGTATGCACATCGTGCCCGCAGGCATGCATAACCCCCTCGTTTTGCGAGCGGTAGGGTACATTGTTCTCCTCTTTAATAGGCAATGCATCCATATCGCCACGCAGGGCAATAACACGGCTTTGCGGGTTGCGGCCCTCAATAATACCCACAATACCGGTAGTGGCTTTTATAGTAAACGGAATACCATATGATTGTAGCTTCTGCTGTAAAAAAGCAGAGGTAGCATGTTCCTGGTAACTTAATTCGGGGTGTGCATGCAAATGCCTGCGCACCTGGGTAAACTCTTCGGCATATTGCCGGGCAAGGGTCTTAATCTTTAGCTCTACACTCATCAGATGCTCAATTGATTATTATTCAGTGGACAAATCAGCCTCATCCTGTTCGGTAGGTTTGTATTCAATAGCGTCATCAATTACATACACCCCTTGCGGATATTGCTTAGCCACCATTCTTTTAAACTCTTCTGCTGCAGAACGCTCCAGAAAGTTGCCTATACGTACTTTAAAATAAGGCGATTGGTACAGCAGGTAGGTTTTTTCGTCAGGAAAACGACGTAATAATTCAGATTTAACCTGAAATGCCTGCTCGCGGCTGCGGGTGTTAATAACCTGCAGGCGATAGCCACGATACAATCCGTTGTTGGTCATTTTTCCCGCAAGCTTATTATAAGCTGCCTGTTTGGCAGTAAGCATATCCAGCCTGGAATCTTTACGCACCACAACGGTATCCTGTGCCTGTAAAGCACCGGCCCATGCAGTAAGCAAAAAAATGAGGATTCCTTTTTTTATTGCAGCTTTCATAAGATGATTGTTATACCTGAGTAAATTTCAAAAACTGAACCGTTAATAGTTTCCTGCACCGGCAGCCTGGCCGGTAGCAATGGCTACACTGGCGCTGCAACCCAAACGGGTAGCACCCGCCTCAACCAGCTCTTTTGCAAACGCATAATCGCGTATACCGCCGGAAGCTTTTATTTGTACGTTGGAAGGTAAGTGTTTTTTAAACAGCTGCACGGCGTGTACAGAAGCACCTTTTTCGGCGTATCCGGTAGAGGTTTTCAGGTAATCGATACCTGCCACACCATACAGTTCGCAGCATTTGATAATTTCCTCATCGGTAAGAATGCCGGATTCGATGATAATTTTTACCACCTTGCCTTTGCTGCGTATCACAGGCATAATATGGCTTATTTCATTACCCAGCAGTTGCCAGTCGTTATTTTTTAGCGCAATCAGGTTAATTACCACGTCCAGCTCGTCGGCACCATCAACTATGTCCAGTACAATTTCGGCTATCTTAGCCTCTACTGCAGAATAGCCGAAAGGAAAACCGATAACGGTAGCCACTTTAACCGGCGAACCATCCGTAAGCTGTTTAGCCAGTTTTACAAACGGTGGCGGCACGCATACTGCTGCAAAGCCATAGGTTACAGCTTCTTTGCATAATTGTTCAATATCTGCCACCAGGGTGGTGGGCTTTAAAATAGTGTGGTCTATGTATTGCGTTACCTGCATAATCCGTTCGCTTTGAGCAGCGAATTTACAGCATAGCCGCCACAATATTCCTTTTGGCCCACTTACCCCAGTCGCCAAGACGGCCCTGCAGCTGATCAAACAGTGTTTTATTGGTTACAGCTTTGCCTTTGGCGGGTATTTTAAAATCGGTAGTTTTTACTTCTTCTGCAAACACCTTTGTGGCAAACCAGCTTACATGTTCATGCGGCAGGGCAACCCCCATTATCATACCGGGTAAACCGTTAAAACCTTCCGGCCCTCCGGGGGGAATAATCATATCTGTATAAAATGCTACCACATAAATAGAATCCATAATCAGCGCATTAGCCCGCCGGCAGTCAAAACCGGCAATATTGCGCGTTTCGGAAGTAATTTTCCATTTTATCTGCCGGGTGCTGTCTTTTATCAGAAACTTTTCGTCAAAAATAAGCTTGGCAGCTACATACTGGCTTCTGCTCAGATCGCTGAATACGATGTTTTCGTCAGCAGTAGTCATAAAACCACTATTGCCATTATTCAGATTTTCCCGGCCCGGCATATACAAAGTGCTGTCGTTACGAAACAGCAGGTTATAATACGTAATTCTGAACTGAGGCATTGTTTTTTTCATCAGGCTGTACCAATCGTTATCTTCCTCGCCCGCTAATAAGGCATGGCTGTTTACCTTTTTTTCAAACTCAATACGCCCCGCGGTTACATACGTGCCCTGCTGAGAAAATGCCTGGGTAAGGAAAAGGCACAGAAGAAGTGCTATAATAAGTTTCATATCGTTATTTGTAGTGTTATTATTTCTGACCGCCCATTTTATTAAAGTTCCATACCACCGACATCATACCGTAGCGGCGTATGGTGGTGTTTTCGTTCTGCATAATATAGTTGCTGCCGCCGGAACGGTAAAAACCGAGGTTCTGGTTCAGTATATCATTTACAGAAAGCTTTACCAGCAGTGATTTGTTTTTCAGGAACTTTTTACCCAGCGATGCATTCCACAGAAAAATATTGTTATTGGTGGTAAACACACTGTTCTTCTGCCTCATGGTAAAATCGCCATTGTTACGCAATTCTATATTCCACGGAAAATCGAAACTCAGTTCCGGTCTTATGTAAAAAGTCCAGTAATTGGGCTGTACTGCTCTTTGAATGGATGAGGTAGTAGTAGAATAGCTGGCTTCCAGGTTAATACCTATTTCATATTTCTTTTCCTTATAGCGGCTCACCCCCAAACCTAAATTATAATTGGCAATTTTATTCACGTTTAAAAGGCCGTTCACATAGTTCACATTACGCGAATAATTAAAGCCCAGTTCAGGCCGCAGGTTCAGATTCAGTTTCTTCAGCTTTTTATCGTAATTGATATTGGTGTAAAACGATTGGTTGCCATTTACGTTTACCTGCTGGCTGGTGGTTTTACCGGCGCTATCAATAATGCTGAGATTACTGATAGCATTATTGGAAATATTATAACTGGCATATGCCCATATGCCTCTTTCCGCCAGTACTTTATAATCGTTATAGCGTATGGTAAAACGGTTAGAGAAAGTTGGTTTCAGATCCGGATTACCAATAGTAATATACAGCGGGTTTTCGTTCTGCCGCAGTGGCTGCAACGCTTCAATAGAAGGCTGCCGGGTGTTACCTGAATATTCTATACCTAAACGGCGCTGCTGAGAAAAAGCATAGTTAACAGAAGCCTGTGGAAACCAGTTGATGAAATGCCGTGTACGGTTAATATGATACATCCTGTCTTCCTGGTTAAAGCTGGTGATACCCACATTACCGCCCACTCTTGCTTTTATTTTTTTACCGGAGTAAGAGTAGGTAGCTCCCCCCTGATGGGTAAAAATATCATATACATAATTACTACTAAAGGTGCTATCTAACTGCGTATACTTACCATCGGTTGCGGCATTATACGATAGACGTTCAGAACTGCTGTTATTCAGTACCGCGCCGTAGTTAAACAAAAGGGTGGAACGGGTAGACAAAGGTTCTGTATACGTTACCCTGGCATTCAGCTGCACGTTCCGGTTATTCTGGGTTTTAAACTGATCGGTTCGCTGCTCATAGGAATACACACCTTCTTTATAAAACACCGTGCGGGCATTTAAAAAGCCTTTGGTATCGCCATCTGTGTACCGGCCCGAAAGGTTTACAGTTAAGGTTCTGCCTTTTTTAGGTAGTTTTTTCATCCAGATAGCAGTTCCGTTCAGCAAACGGTTGTCGCCGGTATAGTTAGAAGTGGTAGTACCCTGGTTTACCAAAACACTGTCTCTGTCTAAAGAGTTGGTGTAAGAAGCATCAGCCGTTACTTTATGGTCATTACCAATAGTGCCGAATATTTTAAACGTAGAGCTGGAATCAATCTTCAGTTCATACTTACCATCTGCCCTATGGTGCGTAACACTATTATTAAAAGTAGTACCTGAGTTTTGATAGTACAACGAATCGGGTAAAAGATATTGCGCCTGGGTGCTTCTGCTGCCTTTTACATCGAGACCAAGCATCTGATAATTGGCATTTACTGATTTTTTATCATCATCCCACTTGTTATTATAGTGCAATCCGGCTGCCACGGCTGCAGGCAGGCCCTGGCCATCGTACTGGCCATCCCATCCACCCAGATTACCGCCACCACCTTCATAGCTATAATCGCCTGTGCTTTCATCGTACGAAAAATTATCCGCTTCACTCTGGCCAAAATTGCCCCTCTCATCCCAGTTTAACCCTGTTTTGCCCGTGGTAGATTTAATGCCGTATCCTGAAATTTTTTCCTTATTCTTAAAAAAGTTCAGCATAGCCTGGTAGTCGTGAAAGCTATCTGTACCCTGCCCGGCAGTAAGTTTTGAAAAATATCCTTTTTTCTTATCGGCTTTCAGTTTCAGGTTAATGGTTTTATCTTTTTGTCCGTCATCTACTCCTGTAAACGCAGACTGCTCGCTCGTTTTATCAAATACCTGCACCTTATCCACCATGTCTGCCCGCAGGTTTTGGGTAACCAGTGTAGGGTCGTCGCCAAAAAATTCCTCCCCGTCTACCAGTACTTTTTTCACCGTCTGGCCATGCGCTGTAATCTGCCCCTTACTGTTTACCTGTATACCCGGCAGCTTCTTCAGCAGGTCTTCTACATTCGCATCCTTCATCACATGAAAACTGTCGGCCTTATACTCCGTAGTATCTCCTTTCATTTTAATGGCAGCTACCGTTTGCCTTACCACCACATCTTCCAGCAGGCGCGCTTTCAATGTCATAAAAAGATTACCATAATTTACCTGACTGGTATCGGCCAGTACCAGCTTTTCGGCGTAGTCTGCGTACCCCGGCACGGTAATCATCAGCAGATAATCGCCGGGGGGCACCTTATCAAAAGCAAACTTTCCCGCCGCATCGGTACGGGTAAAACGATACAGAATGGAATCTTTGGCCTGTAACAGAGCTACCACAGATTTTGCCAGTGTTTTGTGTTCAAAGCTGTCAGATACACAGCCTTTTACAGAGGCCTGTTGGCCATACCCCACAGCAGTTACGATAAGGCATACGATTAGCACAGCCAGTTTTTTCATTTGTCTACAGAGATGGGTCTAAAGAAGATTACAATAGTTATTAAGGTTTATTAAGGCACTCTGCACGGCGTCAATCAATGGGATAAAAAAAAGCAGAATATTCCACAAGTTTCTGTTAAACATTTTAAACGGCAGCAGGAAATGTACCAGCGACATTCCGCGCAATAAATAAAAATTATTGCCATCCGGGAAAGCTGACGAGGATCATTACCTGTAGTAACGGGCATCAGGCCCCGGCAACCGCTGCCGTTCTACTTTAGCGGTATGATAAATCTATCTAACGCAATGGGCGAAATAACCAGACCCACCCCTATTAACAAAGAAGTAGCGTGGGATAAGTCTAAAATCATCATGAGTAAGACTGATCCATATGGTGTGATAGAATATGCCAATGAAACTTTTATTGAAGTTTCGGGCTATGAAGAGCATGAACTGATGGGAAGACCACACAATATTATCAGACACCCCGATATGCCCCGCGTGGTATTCAAGGTGTTATGGGATTACCTGAAACGAGGTAAAAACATACACGCTATTGTAAAAAACCTGAGCAAAAGCGGGCGGTATTATTGGGTGATAACCGACTTTGAAGTAAAAACCAATGCCAAGGGTGTAATTACCAATTATTACAGCCGCCGGCGGGCTGCCCCTATGGAAATTGTACAAAAACATATTGAACCATTGTACGAAAAGCTGCTACAGATTGAAGCCGTTACGGGTATGGATGCCAGCGAAAAATACCTGGTAGGCTATCTGGAAGAAAAAGGCAAAGGCTATAATGAGTTTATTGAAGATATTATTACGGACGGCCTGCCGCGTGAAGACAAGCAGCCGGAAGAGAAAAAAGGGTTCTTTTCAAGGTTATTCGGACGCTAACCATTCTCAGTGATTATCTATCTGCTACTCCGGCCCGGGAAGGGAAAGGGCTGGAGTAACGAAAGCCCGGGTTATTTTTATCGCCGGGCTTTTTCATTTATATTTACCGCTCAATCATCTGTGTGAAAGATTTCTTGCTGTTTGTAGATACAGAAACATCCGGCCTGCCGAAAAACTGGGAGAAGCCTTACAGCGCCAGAGACAACTGGCCCTTTGCCGTTCAGGTATCCTGGCTGGTATACACCCGTACGGGCGAGCTGGTTAAACAGGAAGACTACTACATTAGCGATGATGACTTTAAAATTTCACCCTCCGCGCAGAAAATTCATGGCATTACGCAGGAATACCGTATGCAGCATGGCTTTCCCAGGCACCAGGTAATGGCGTTTCTGGCAGCCGACCTGCTACAGTACCAACCTATGGTGGTAGGGCATTTTCTGGAGCTGGACTATCATATTACCGGTGCTGAATTTTTCCGTACGGGTTTAGAAAATCCCATTCCGGCATTGCCGGCTTTTTGTACCATGCAGGCTACCACCTATATGGTGCGCAACCCGCAATTCAAATATCTGCGGCTGGGGCAACTGTATGAAGAATTATTTCATACCCCACTGCAAGGCCAACACAATGCCCTTACAGATGCACAGGCCACCGCCACTGTTTTTTTTGAATTGCTGAAAAAAGGGGATATTACCGATGAAAAAATAATAAGCCAGAGCAGCCTTTTACAAAAAGCCACCGCTACCGCCCGGCAGGCAACCTGGGGCATGGCCGTAATTATTCTCTGTTTGGTGACTGCCATAATTGCTTACTTTCTATGAATGAACTGTATACGACAAAGATTGATGGCATTGAACAACGCGATATCATTGCCTGTGATGAGAACATGCCGGTACATGAAGCAGCAGCCGTTATGGCCTTGCAAAAAACCGGTTGTTTGTTTGTAAAAAATGCACAGGATGAGGTGGTGGGATATGTTACTGATATTACCCTGCGCGATAACGTAGTGGCTAAACAGGCTGATTTAAACCAGCCTGTAAAAAATATCATGGACAACCCAATTGTGTCAATCAGTTCCAACACCTATGTGTACGAGGCCATATTAATGATGTTCCGTACCAAAACACGTTACCTGCTGATTACCAAAAATGGGAAATATACCGGTTTTATAAGCCGTAACAAGCTGCTGGGAGAGCAGGCCGAATCGCCCCTGTTGTTTATTCAGAGTGTACGGCAAGCCGTTTCGGACGATGAGCTGAAACGCAAATGGGATGGTGTGCCGCAGGTGGTAGCCAAGCTGCTGAACAGCGATGTGCCTGCCGAAATAGTAAACCAGGTAATTACCTCTGTTTCCGATACCATTGCCCTGAAAGTAATTGAAACGGTAATTGAAGAAGTAGGCCCGCCGCCGGCAAAATTTGCTTTTATGGTACTGGGCAGCGAAGGCCGCAAAGAACAAACGCTAAAGACCGACCAGGATAACGCTATTATATATGAAGATAAAGCCAATGAACACCGCGAAGAGGTAAGGGCTTATTTTCTGGACTTTGCCAAAAAGGTATCGGACCGGTTAAACTACATCGGATTCAGCTACTGCACCGGTGGTTTTATGGCTATGAACCCGCAATGGACACACAGCCTATCGCACTGGAAAGGCAATTATGATAAATGGATGACCGATCCGATACCAGAAACCGCCATTCAGTTTTCTACCTTTTTCGACTGCCGGTTTGTATATGGCGAAAGCACTATTATAGATGAGTTGCATGCGTTTCTGGATAAGGAACTGGAGCAGCCTTTGGAAAAGCTGTTTTTTTACATGGCCCGGAACGCCCTGCAATACCAGCCGCCACTTACCTTTTTTAAAAATATACGCACCATTACCAAAAACAAACAGGAGGTGATTGACATTAAAAAAGCCATGTCGCCTATTGTAGATCTGGTACGTGTGTATGCCCTTAAAAACCGGATATTTGAGGTGAATACGGGTGACCGTTTAAATGCTCTGCGGGAAAAGGGTGTTTTTAAAGAGGCGGACTACGAAGAACTATCGCAGAGCTATTATTTTTTAATGGGCCTGCGTTTGAAAAATCAGGCATCGCAGATAATGGATGAAAAAACGGAGCCGAACAACTACGTAAGCATCAGCAGCCTCAACAGAATTGAACGTTCTACCCTGATTGAGATTTTCAAAACCATTGAAAATTTCCAGACCCGCATTAAACTGGCCTTTACCAATAATCTGTTTGGATAAAATCAACGCCCGAAAGCAAACAGTTTTTGAGCTTCGCTTTTGCGCCCTTTAATAAGTGCGGCAATACTATCTGCCGCCAGCTGGCTGAACGTAATGCCATTGCCACCAAAGCCCAATGCAAAAAAGGTTCTTTTTAACCGTGGATAGGCCCCAATAAAAGGCAGCCCGTCTTCAGTAGTAGCAAAGGTACCGGTCCACATTAATTCAGGAACAAGCGGAATATGCGGAAACCGGGCTGCAAAATCTTTAACCAGGGTTCCCGATTTCCGGCGTATTAACCGGTCGCGCCGCTGGGGGCTATAATAGGCCTCATCACGCCCGCCCACAAGAATGCGGTTATCTGCCGTAGTTCTCATATACAAATAAGGTTGCCGCGTTTCCCACAGCAAACAGTTTTTATACCACTGATGCTGTTGAGGCAGATTTTCACTTACCAGCGCATAGGTAGAATGTAATTGTACCAGAGGCTCCTTTATATATTGCATGGCTTCATATCCGGTAGCTACCACCATATATTTAGCCGTAATCTGATATCCTTTTTCTGTGATAAGTTTTACCTGCTGCCTGGTACGGCTCACCCTAACAATCTGCGTACGGTCGTACACGCTCACCCCCTTTTTAATATTGTATTGGTGCAGGTGATGGGTAAGCATATAGGCATCTGTTTGAGCAGCTGTTTCAGAGTAAATAGCTGCTGGTACATCAAACCCCATGGTACGGGTAATCATTCCCGGATGCCAAAGTTGAACATCAAAACCCAATGCCTTACGCGCTTCGTATTCGCTCTTCATCCATGCAACGTCTTTAGAAGCAGACGCCAGATACATGCTGGGCCTGGATTCAAAAAGCGGGAAACCGGTTTTGCGGCATATCTCAGCAAGCGCCTCTACCGATTCGTGAGAAAGCTGATAAGCAGCAGCAGCTTTTGCCATCCCTATTTTTTCGGCCAGCTTTACCAGGGGAGCATCTATTTCGTACTGCACCAGCGAAGTGCTTGCTGCTGTGCTACCTAAACCTATAGTACGTGCATCTGCTACTACCACGTCCACTCCCTCCTGCGCAAGTGCATATGCAGTTAATGCGCCGGAAATACCTCCACCTACTATTACCACATCTGCACGCAGGTCTTTTTCCAATGAAGGATATATAAACGGTATACCATATCTGATAAGTGAATAAGGAAGTCCGGAATGCAGATTTAACACAATAGAATTTTACATCCAGTTGATACAAGAACCATTCCTGCATCTATCTATATACATTAAAGAATGCCTGCAAGAATTCCTTTCCTGGCAACTGAGAAAGTCTTCTCTATCACAGAAAATACTTCCCGGCCGCAAAGAAAGCTTTTCCACTACAGAATAAGTTTGCCCGGCCGCAGGGAAAATATTTCTCTGCGACAGAGAAAGCGTACTCAGTTGCAGAGAAAGCTTTTTCTGTCACAGAATAAGTTCACCCGGCCGCCGGATAAGTGTTCTCTGCCCCAGAGAAAGTGGGCTCAGTTGCAGAGAAAGCTTTTTCTGCAACTGAATAAGTTTGCCCGACCGCCGGATAAGTGTTCTTTGCCACAGAGAAAGTGGACTCAGTTGCAGAGAAAGCTTTTTCTGTCACAGAATAAGTTCGCCCGGCCGCCGGATAAGTGTTCTTTGCCATAGAGAAAGTGTGCTGGTTGCAGAGAAAACTCTTCCTGTCGCAGAATGAGTTCGCCCGGCGCCGGATAAGTGTTCTCTGCCGTAGAGAAAGTGAACTCAGCCACGGGAAAAGTTTTTCCGGCCGCAGAATAAGTTCGCCCGGCCGCCGGATGAGTGTTCTCCACCCCAGAAAAAGTATGCTCAGCCGCTGGATAAGCTTTTTCAGCGGCAAAGAAAAAGCGAACCCGCCATAAGGCAGGTCCGCTCTTTATATTTAGTATCATAATACTGTTATACTACAAATCTCTGCCGTGGCATTGTTTGTATTTTTTACCACTGCCACAAGGACAAGGATCGTTACGACCAATTTTAGGTCCCACTTTCACCGGCTCAGCCTTAGGCGCTTCTGAAGGATCGAAGTAATCGTTCTGGTTGGCAGCATAATCGCTACCGGCAGCGTCGATATCTTCTTTATTAGCACGCATACGGCTCATATCTGTTTTGGGCGGCTGTTGCATAGCAGGCATGGGAGGTGCCGGTGCATCCTGCTCAACCGGTATACCCGCATGGCTCAGGAAGTTTACAATGTCTTTATTTACAGCACTGTCCATTTGTCTGAACAGCATAAACGCTTCCTGCTTGTAAATCACCAGCGGATCTTTCTGCTCCAGGTGGGCGGTTTGCACACTTTGTTTCAGATCGTCCATTGCACGCAGATGCTCTTTCCACGCATCATCAATAAAGCCAAGTGTAATATTGCGTTCCAGCGCCTGTGCCAGTTCTGAACCGTTAGTAGCTAAGGTTTTATCCAGATTGGCCAATACCTGCATGTGCCTTCTGCCATCTGTAAACGGAACCACTACGTTTTCAACACGCGCACCCTGCGTTTCCCGGATGTTCTGGAATACCGGCAAGGCATTGCCAGCCAGTTCTTCTCTGCGGCGTTTGAAATTGTTAATAGCTTCGTTGTATAAAGTATTAGCCAGGTCAGTAGCGTTCTGACGGCCAAATTGTTCCTGTGTAATACCGGTTTCAATACCAAAGTTTACAATTACTTCCAGCTTAAAGCCTTCGTAGTCGTTGCTTTCGCGGAACGAGCTGATGACACCTTCTGCCACATCGTAAAACGCATTGTCCAGATCAAGCGCCAGGCGCTCGCCAAACAGGGCGTGGTTACGTTTGGTATAAATTACCGTACGCTGCTTGTTCATAACATCATCATATTCCAGCAAACGCTTACGGATACCGAAGTTATTTTCTTCCACCTTCTTCTGAGCGCGTTCAATGCTCTTGGTAATCATGCTGTGCTGAATAACCTCACCTTCTTTATAACCGGCAAAGTCCATCACCTTCGCAATTCTTTCGCTACCAAACATACGCATCAGATCATCCTCCAGCGAAACAAAGAACTGAGAAGAACCCGGATCGCCCTGACGACCAGCACGGCCACGTAACTGTCTGTCTACACGACGGCTGTCATGGCGTTCTGTACCCAGAATGGCCAAACCGCCCGCTTCTTTAACGCCGGGTCCGAGTTTGATATCCGTACCACGACCAGCCATGTTGGTAGCAATGGTAACATTACCTGCCAAACCAGCTTCAGCAACTACCTGTGCTTCACGGGCGTGCTGTTTAGCGTTGAGTACGTTGTGTGGAATTTGTTTCTGGCGCAGCATACGGCTGAGCAATTCACTCACTTCAACCGACGTGGTACCTACCAGTACCGGACGACCAGCCTGGCGCAGTTCATCTACCTTGTCAATGATAGCACCGAACTTTTCACGCTTGGTTTTAAACACCAGATCGTGCTCATCCTTTCTTACAGGAGTAATATTGGTAGGAATGCTAACTACATCCAGCTTATAAATATCCCAGAACTCTGCCGCTTCTGTTTCCGCTGTACCAGTCATACCAGCCAGCTTATGATACATACGGAAATAGTTTTGCAGGGTAACCGTTGCGTAAGTTTGTGTAGAAGCTTCGATGGTTACGTTTTCTTTAGCTTCAATAGCCTGGTGTAAACCATCGCTATAGCGGCGACCATCCAGAATACGGCCGGTTTGCTCATCTACAATTTTAACCGAACCATCCAGTACCACATACTCTACATCTTTATCAAATAAAGTATAGGCTTTTAACAGCTGTTGTACGGTATGGATACGATCTACTTTTACGGCATAGTCGTTCAGAATAGCTTCTTTACGATGCAGTTTTTCGTCTGCTGCAAAAGATGCATTCTGATCTACTGCTGCCAGTTCGGTAGCAATATCAGGAACCACAAAGAAGTTAGGATCTTCTCCGGCTCCGGTAATCAGGTGAATACCCTTATCGGTTAACTCAACAGAATTGCTTTTTTCTTCAATATAGAAAAACAGTTCCGCATCTGCTTTATGCATTTCGCGCTGCTGATCGGCCAGGTAGTGGTTTTCTGCTTTTTGCAGTTTAACACGTACACCAGGCTCACTCAGGTATTTAATAGTAGCGCTGTTTTTTGGTAAACCGCGGTAAGCACGGAACAGGGCCAGGCCACCGTCTTTAGGATCGTCGTTGCCTTCAGAGATTTTCTTTTTAGCTTCATTCAAAAACTGGTTTACAGCACGTCTTTGCGCTTCTACCAATTTTTCAATACGCGGCTTCAGTTCAAAAAACTGTTGGGTATTATCACTATGGCCTACCGGACCGGATATTATCAGCGGTGTACGCGCATCATCAATTAATACGCTATCCACCTCATCTACCATGGCAAAGTGGTGTTTGCGCTGTACCATTTCTTCCGGAGAATGCACCATGTTATCACGCAGATAATCAAAGCCGAATTCGTTATTGGTACCGTATACAATATCCGCCATATAAGCGTTGCGGCGTGCGGCGGAGTTAGGCTGGTGTTTATCAATACAATCCACACGCAGGCCTAACCATTCAAACAGCGGTCCGTTCCACTCACTATCCCTGCGGGCCAGATAATCGTTCACCGTTACAATGTGTACGCCTTCGCCAGCCAATGCGTTCAGGTAAGCAGGCAGGGTAGATACCAGCGTTTTACCTTCACCGGTAGCCATTTCAGAAATTTTACCCTGGTGCAGTACGGTACCACCAATTAACTGCACATCGTAATGCACCATGTTCCAGGTAACCTGTATACCGGCGGCGTTCCATGTATTTTTAAAGGAAGACTGGTCACCATTAATAGTAACATTGTCTTTTCTAACACTCAGCTCACGATCTAAATCTGTAGCGGTAGCCACCAGTTCTGCGTTTTCTTTAAAACGGCGGGAGGTTTCTTTTACTACTGCAAAGGCTTCGGGCAATATCTGCTCCAGTGCTTCTTCAATTTTCTTATCGCGGTCTTTTTTCAGCTTGTCTATTTCCGTGTAAATTTCATCACGGCCCTGAATGTCCTGCTCGGACAGGGTTTCAGCAGCCTGCTTTTTACCGGCAATATCGGCGTCAACAGAAGCAATATGCGCTTGAATACGTTGTTTAAATTCAACGGTTTTGCCACGCAACTCATCGTTAGATAAGCTCTGGAATTGTTGATAAAACTGGTTTACGCGGGCAATAACAGGTTCGATTTGCTTAACATCTTTCTCTGATTTGTTCCCACCCAGTAGTTTACTTAAAAAACCTAACATAGAATTATGATCGTTTTACAACCCGGTAACAGTTGATTCCGGAGCTTAATTATTACAATTTATGATATGCATGTTACTCAAAAACAATGCAACCCGCTGCCTGCTCGCCAAATTGGCAGGCATTTTAAGGCAGTGGGTGTCAAAGGTAATCAATTTACAAGGCCACGCCTACCCCGTAACCTAAAAATGACAGCGGCTTTTTTACGGTAACTAATGGAAATACGGCCCGTTTCTGCTACTTTTGCAGCCAATTTCAGGATTTTACTGTTAAAAAACATCCAAACGATTCATTAACAATGGCCGGTCAGTTAAAAGAAGTTCGAAACCGCATAAAATCTGTACAGAGTTCTCAACAGATAACCAAAGCCATGAAAATGGTAAGTGCTGCCAAATTACGCCGTGCGCAGGACGCGATTGTACAAATGCGACCTTATGCACAAAAGCTGCAGGAAATGCTGAGCAATATAGTAAGCAGCACTGAAGGAGAACTGAATTTGAAACTGGCTGAAAACCGCCCTGTAGAAAACGTGCTGCTGATAGTAATTACCAGCGACCGTGGCCTGGCCGGTGCTTATAATACCAACGTGGTAAAAGCAGCTAAGCAAACCATTCAGGATAAATATGCTGCTCAGTTTGCCAAAGGCCATGTTACCGTATGGAACATTGGTAAAAAAGGCTGGGAAACCCTTAGCAAAGCAGGTTACAAAACCGACGCTACTTATAAAGACCTGTTTTTACAACTTACTTTTGAAAACGTGCAAACAGTAGCCAAAGCTGCTATGAAAGCGTTTGAAGAAGGTGTGTTTGATGCCGTTGAAATTGTATACAGCGAGTTTAAGAATGCTGCTACCCAGCGTTTTGCCGCAGAACAGTTTTTGCCTATTCCTAAACAGGAAGTTGCACAGGGTGCTAAAAAAACAGACTTTATATTCGAGCCTGAAAAAGGCCAGCTGATTGCAGAGTTAATGCCTAAAATATTGAACATTCAGTTATATAAGGCAGTATTGGATGCACACGCCAGCGAACATGGTGCCCGTATGACGGCCATGGATAAAGCCAGCGAGAATGCAAACGAATTACTGAAATCGCTGAAAATTTCTTACAACCGTGCCCGTCAGGCCGCTATTACAACCGAACTGACTGAGATTGTAAGTGGTGCAGCTGCATTACAGGGATAATTTTAACCGGCCGCAGGCTGGTATATATAAAATAGCCAATAAATGCTTTTCAGTCATTTATTGGCTATTTGTTTTTACTGTACTTCCGGGATTATTTGTAATATTTGCTGTTGTGCAGGAGTGTTTTGCCTCCGTGTTTTCAACTTTTAACGAACACAGATTATGGAATTATCTGAGATTATCCCCCATATAGAGGTGCTGATTTTTGCCAGTGAAAAGCCGTTAACCAGTGCGGAAATAGCAGAGCTGATTAACAATGCCTTTGGCTTTATGGAACAACGTATTACCGTGGAGCAGGTAGACGATTGCATGGAAAACATCAGAGACAAATACGAATCTGAATTTTTTCCGTTTGAAGTAAGGGAAAGCGGCGGCGGATGGCAGTTTCTGACCAAAAAGATATTTCATAAAACAGTGGCCCAGCTGAATGGCGATAAGTTTTTGAAACGGCTGAGTAACGCCGCTATGGAAACCCTGGCCATTATTGCCTATAAACAGCCCATTACCAAAGGAGAGATAGAAGGTATACGCGGTGTAAACAGCGACTACAGCATTCAGAAGCTGCTGGAAAAAGAACTGATTGTAATTACCGGCCGCAGCGAAGAGCTGCCTGGTAAGCCACTGGTATACGCCACTTCTAAAAGCTTTATGGACTATTTTGGTATTAACAGTGCTGATGACCTGCCCAAGATAAAAGAGGTACTGGCCGATCAGATTGTGGAAGCCACTGTAGTAAAAGGAAGCGCCCAGGAAGAAACAGCAGGCAGCGAGGAGGAAGAAACCACTACCATACAGTCTGACATTCCGCTGGCAGTAGACAGCAGCGGTGCACTTATTCCTATTGAGCAGGAGGATGTACCTGACAATATGGACGCTTCTGCGGCACCTGACATAAATACAGATGAATTGCCTGCAAACGAAACAACGTCAGTTGAACCAGACGCAGATGGCCCGGAAGAAAATGACTGGGAAGCTGAATCGGTAGATGGTTTTTCAGATGAAGAAGATGTGGAACCAACCGGCAACCTGGAAGGTGAGGAAGAGGAACAAACAAAGGAAGACGCGGCAGATAACATTACCCCTGACAATAACGAAGACAGTGGCCCTGAAGAGCAGGAAACAGACGACCACCCCGAACAACAATAATCATGGCACAAGCATTAAGTAAAGAACAACTAACAGAGATTGCCAACCAGTACGGCACGCCGGTATATGTATACCACGCGGAAAAAATTGCAGAACAATACCAGAAACTAACTACAGCTTTTAAGAATACCAATACTGTATTTTTCTATGCCTGTAAAGCCCTTACCAATATTAATGTGCTGAAACACATTAAACAACTGGGCGCCAATGTAGACTGTAGTTCTATTAATGAAGTTAAGCTGGCGTTACACGCCGGATTTTCACCCAACAGAATTCTGTACACCTCTAATGGTATTGCCTTCAGCGAAATTGAAGAAGCCAAAAACCTGGGTGTATATATTAATATAGACAGCTTGTCTAACCTGGAAAAGTTTGGAGCCAAATTCGGCCACAGCTATCCGGTAGGTATCCGCTTACGCCCCAATATTATGGCAGGGGGCAATCTGAAAATTTCTACCGGCCACGATAAAAGCAAATTCGGTATTCCGGTAGATCAGATTGATACCATACTGGCAGTAGTAAAAAAATACGACCTGCGCATATGCGACCTGCACATTCATACCGGTAGCGAAATAAAAGATGTGGATGTATTTGTAAAAGGCATTGAGGTATTATTTGATATAGTGCCACAGTTTAAAGACCTGGAGTTTATTGACCTGGGCGGTGGCTTTAAAGTACCTTACAAAGATGGTGATGTAGAAACAGACATTAACCTGCTTGCCCAAAAAGTAAATGAAGCTTTTGCCAACCACCCCAACCCCGGCGGCAAACCTTTACAGGTTTGGTTTGAACCCGGTAAGTTTATGGTAAGTGAATGTGGCTACTTTATTACACAGGTAAATGTAATTAAAGAAACCTCGGCCGCTTCTTTTGTAAGCGTAGACAGTGGCTTTAACCACCTGATACGCCCTATGTTTTACGATGCCTACCACCGCATAGAAAACGTAAGCAACCCCGATGGTGCAGTAAAAACCTATTCGGTAGTAGGTAATATTTGCGAAACGGATACGTTTGCCTGGCACAGAGAACTGAATGAAGTACGGGAAGGCGACTATCTTGTATTTTACAATGCGGGGGCTTATGGCTTTGAAATGAGCAGCAACTTTAACTCGCGCTATAAACCCGTAGAAGTAATGGTAAAAGAAGGAGAAGCGCATCTGATACGCAAAAGAGATGTGTTTGAAGACCTGCTCCGAAACCAGATAGAAATATTATAATTCTTTCATAAAGAGCCAAAACTGACTACCAACTGATTTTGGCTCTTTCATTTTTATCCAGCTATGACCTTACAGATAAGCCGATTGATAAAACCTTGCCTGGCCGCCCTGCTGGCCACTATGTTTTTTTTTACTGCCGGTGCACAAACCGACAGTTGCCCCATACGCATTAGTGTAATTACCTGCGCCCCGGGCGAGGAGTTATACGCCCTGTTTGGGCATACTGCTTTACGCATAACTGACAGTACCAAAGGAGAAGATATTGTATACAACTACGGCACTTTTGATTTTGGCGATCCTGATTTTTATGCCAAGTTTGTAAGAGGCAAGCTGGACTACTTTCTGAATCCCGAATACTATCACGATTTTATACGCTTTTACCAGGAAGAACAGCGGGGTATTACGGAGCAGGAACTGAAGCTTACCTGTGCAGAAAAGCAAGCCGTAATTCAGGCGCTGCATGTAAACCTGCAGGGTGCCAACAAATACTATAAGTACGATTTTCTATTTGATAACTGCACCTCACGCGTGCGCGATCTGCTACAGAAACATATTCCAGGATTGACCATGCAAACGCGGCTGACTGCGCCCGGCACTACCTTCCGGCACATGATACATACGTACCTGGATAATGGCGGGCAGCCCTGGAGCAAACTGGGCATTGATATACTGCTGGGTAGCCGCATGGACCGTGCGGTAACCGTTCAGGAGAGTATGTTTTTACCGGATTTTCTGATGAAGGGTGTAGACAGCGCTACCCGGCAGGGAGCATCTGTAGTATCAGCCCGTAAACAACTGTTTACTGCTACCCCGGTTTCTCATAAACAAAACAAGTGGGTGCCTTTGCTGGTATTCAGCATTTTTGCTTTTCTGATACTTTTATTATCCAGATGGAAAAGCAAAACCGGCAAAACGCTTACCCGCATTGCAGACTCTGTTTTATTGTATCTGACCGGGCTGGCCGGTTTTCTGCTGCTGTTTATGTGGTTTTGTACTGATCATGTGGCCTGTGCCAACAATTATAACCTGTTGTGGATGTTACCCACCAACCTGGTAGCTGGTTTCTTTTTATGGAAAAGACCCAATTGGTTAAAAAAATATTTTTTATACGCCGGGTTTCTGCAGATAGCTATTCTGTTTGCCTGGTTGTTTTTGCCACAGCAACTCAACATTTCGCTGGTGCCTGTTGTTCTGTTATTAGCCTATCGTTATTATCAGTTATCAGCCAATTAATATTTACATGCCCGATTTTTTATATAATAGCCGAAACATCCGTTACGTAAAAAGCGGAGCAGGTATACCTGTAGTTTTATTACATGGATTTGGAGAAGACAGCCGCGTGTGGAATAATCAGATAGCCTGGCTGGAACAATCTTTTCAGGTGATTGCACCGGACATACCTGGCTCGGGCGGCTCTGACCGGCTGCACGATTTGCCAGAAGCAGGTATTGAAGAATATGCAGATGCCATGTATGCTTTATTGCAACAGGAACATATTACCCGTTGCACGCTGCTGGGCCACAGCATGGGCGGATACATTGCACTGGCACTGGCGCAAAAACATCCTGATATAATAAACGGGCTGGGGCTTGTGCACAGTACCGCTTTTGCAGATAATGAAGAAAAAAAAGCCAACAGGCAGCGCGGTATTCAAATGATGGATCAATATGGTGGCGCTGCATTTTTGAAAACAACCATTCCCAATCTTTTTTCTGTTTCTTATAAAATGACTAATGCTGACGAAATAAATAAACTGATTGAACAAGGGAATGAATTTTCCACTCAATCGCTTCAGCAATATTATTATGCAATGATGACACGGCCGGACAGAAGCAGTGTTTTAACGGAAATTAAAAAGCCTGTATTATTTATTGCGGGAACTGAGGATGTAGCAGTACCAATAAATGATGTTTTGAAGCAAACATCCATGCCTGATTATTCGTATATTCATGTGCTGGATCACGTAGGGCACATGGGGATCTGGGAAACTCCCGATATAGTAAACAGATTCATTTCAGACTTTGTGATGGCTGCGAACAGATAAATATATATTAGCCGTGGGTTCATGAAAAAACTATTCATCTTTCTCCTGTTATTAAGCGCCGCAAGCCCCTTACTTGCAGACCACTTAAAAGGCGGATGGATATCGTATGAATACCTTGGACCCACTACCGATGGCAATGGCAGCCGCTATAGTGTAACCATCAGCCAGTATTTATCCTGCGCCTCGCAAAGCCGTCAGATAGATGAAGAAGTGTTTCTGGGTATTTTTGATGGGGGCACCGGACAGCTGATAAGCCAGCGTACTGTTACACACACAGAAATGGTATGGTCTGATAAAAAATTCTTCAGTCCCTGTATCAGTTCAGCACCTTCCGTTTGTTACCGTATTGACAAATACACTACCGTACTGGACCTGGCCAACAACGCCAGTGGTTACGTACTTGCTGTTCAGCGTTGCTGCAGAATTAAAGACATAGTAAACGTATTCAACTCCAGCAACGTAGGTGTTACTTATACCAATACCATTCCCGGCCTTATTAACGGTTTGCCTTTCCGCGATAATAACAGCCCTGTGTATGCCCAGAAAGATACTGCGGTAGTATGTTATAATTCACCTTTCACTTTCGACTTCAGTGCCTCTGATATAGACGGCGACTCTCTCTCCTATTCTTTTACAGATGGTATAGTGGGGGGTAGTACGGGTAATAATGGTGCACGCCCTAACCCGCCCAGTAACCCGCCCTATAGTTCTGTTACCTACGATGGGGGCTTTACCGGCACCGCTCCTTTGGGAGATAATGTAGTTATTGATCCCATTACAGGCATTATTTCAGGCCGGGCTCCTTCCCGTACAGGCGATTATGTGGTGGCAGTAGTTGCTTCAGAATACCGGAAAGGTGTACTGATAGGACAAACGCGGAAAGAGATTCACGTTACAGTAGCTAATTGTAGTGTATCCGGCGCTGTACTTAATCCGGAGTATATTTCGTGTAACAGCTTTACCAATAACTTCTTTAACGAATCAACCAGTACCAACATCACCGCCTATATGTGGGATTTTGGCGTACCCAATACCACTACAGACGTATCTACAGAACCTACCCCTTCATTTACTTATCCGGATACAGGTGTATATACCGTAAAACTGACAGTAGAAGCTGGTGCAGGCTGCACAGACTCAGCACAAACCAAAGTAAGAGTATACCCTGGCTTTACACCCGAATTTACGGTGGATGGTAGTTGCTTTCAAAACAACTACAATTTCAGAGATGTTACCTGGACCAGATACGGAGTAGTAGATTCCTGGAGATGGAATTTTGGTGACCTGACAGTACTTTCAGACACCTCACACCTTCAGCATCCGGTTTACAAATATTCCGCACCAGGCGAAGTAGATGTTCAGTTTATTGTAACCAACAGCAAGGGGTGTATAGATACCCTTGTTAAGAAGGTGGACATTTTTGACAAACCGCTTATTACACTCCCCTTCCGGGATACATTGATCTGTTCAATAGATACACTGCAGTTGCGGGCTATTGGTACCGGTAGTTTCTCATGGACTCCCGGCTATCGTATACTCAATACCAATACCAGTACACCGTTGGTTTTTCCTGCCGATACCACCACTTATATTGTATCGCTGAACGACAAGGGCTGTATTAATACAGACTCTATAAAAGTAAACGTATTGGATTTTATTACTGTTCAGCTACCGGCAGACACTACCATCTGCCGCACAGACAGTATTGTATTAAGCCCGGTAAGCCATGGCCTGCAATACACCTGGACACCAGTTACCGGGCTTAACAACAGCACGGTTAAATACCCTAAAGCCGCGCCGCTTTCAAACACCACCTATCATGTAGAAGCAAGGCTGGGCAAATGCGGCGCCAGTGGTAACACTACCGTATTAGTAGTACCTTACCCAGAAGTGGATGGTTTGGGAGATACATCTATCTGTTTTGGGTCAACAGCAAGGATATCTGCTGTAACCACAGCAGCTTCTCACCAATGGTCGCCACTCAACTCTATGTTGTATTCCAATACATTATCGCCGCTTACAGGGCCATCTGCTACCACCTTATATTACATTACTGTTACAGATACACTGGGCTGCCCAAAACCGGTAAAAGATTCTATATTGGTAACGGTATACCCCAGAGTAAAACCCTTTGCCGGCAATGATACTTCTGTAGTGGTAGGCCAACCCCTTCAGCTACAAGCTACCGGCGGCACCTCTTATGTCTGGAGTCCGGCCATGGCGCTTTCCAATGCCAATATTGCAGACCCTATAGCTACTTTTTCAGGAGAGCTGGATACCATACATTATACTGTACGGGTATATAGTGCGGAAGGCTGCTATGCAGATGACAATATAACCGTAAAAATATTCTCTACCCAGCCGGAGATTTTTGTTCCTACTGGCTTTACACCTAATGCTGATGGCAGAAACGATATTGTAAAACCGATTCTTGCCGGAATGAAACAGCTGGATTTTTTCAGAATATACAATCGCTGGGGCCAGCAAATGTTTTTTACCCGGGAAGAAGGAAGAGGATGGGATGGCAAACTGAACGGCGCCGACCAGCCCAGCGGCACCTATGTGTACACCGTTCAGGCGATTGACTACACCGGTAAAACAGTACAAAGCAGAGGCACCATCGTACTTATCCGGTAATATTTTCAATGGCTAACCTGTCTATTTACTTAGCTTCGTGTGGCAAATACAGGTATATGGCAAATAAAATACTACTGGTTACAGGCGCTACTTCAGGATTTGGAAAAGCAATTGCAGAAAAATTTGCAGCAGCAGGCTGGAACTGTATTATCACAGGCCGCAGAAAAGAAAAGCTGGAAGAATGGTGCAATTATTTGCAGCAAACCTATGGCACTAAAATATTGCCTCTGCACTTTGATGTACAAAACAGAGCAGAAACCACGGCCATATTACAACAATTGCCGGCAGACTGGCAGCAGATTGATGTGCTGGTAAACAATGCCGGCCTTGCTTTAGGCAGAGACAGTTTTGACGCAGCCTCGTTAGACGACTGGGATACCATGATTGATACTAATCTGAAGGGCCTGTTGTATGTGTCCAAAGCAATTATACCCTACATGGTGCAAAACGGTAAAGGCCATATTATCAATATCGGCTCTACTGCCGGTAAAGAAGTGTATCCTAACGGCAACGTTTACTGCGCTTCCAAGCACGCAGTAGATGCCATTAGCAAAGCACAGCGAATAGATTTGTTGCCCCATCGCATTAAAGTAACGGTAATACATCCCGGAGCTGCTGAAACGGAGTTTTCAGATGTGCGTTTTAAAGGCGACGGAAGTAAAGCCAAAGCCGTATATGAGGGGTATGAGCCCTTACATGCTTCAGATATTGCAGACATCACTTTTTATTGCGCTACCCTGCCTGAGCATGTATGTATTAACGACCTGGTGGTTACGTGTACAGCCCAGGCCAATTCCTTCTTTACCCACAAAAACGCCTGATAACCTTGCGGTAATTGCTTACATTGCAAGCAATTAATTCGTTCCCCCCATGAGTGAAATCGCTGATTTCATCAGTAAATTATTGGAAACTGCCGACTGGCCGCCCAGATGGCATTGCGGAAAATGGAGTTCCTTTCATGGCTGGCTTTTCATCATCAGCGACTTATTGGTTTGGAGTGCCTATTTTACCATACCCGCTATTATTATCCGTTACATTACCATTAAAAAACACCAGCGGTTTATACGACTGTACTTTCTTTTTGCCGCCTTTATTATGGCCTGCGGCACTACCCACTTTTTAGATGCAGTGAGCTTCTGGTATCCTGCTTACCGGCTTAATGCCTTGATAAGGCTGGTTACAGCCATTGTAAGCTGGGTGACTATTTTCTATATGATCAGATTGCTGCCTTATTATTTTTCGCTGAAAACGCCCGCTGCCCTGGAAGCAGAAGCAGCTATGCGCCAGAAAGCAGAACAGGAACTACAGCTGAAAAACGAGCAGTTGAGAAACGCCGAAACGATAGGACAGTTTGGACACTTTGAATGGGATTTGGCCAGCGGAACCCTGAAACTGTCTGAAGGCATGCGCCAGCTGTTTGATTTACCCGAAACACAGGAAATAACCACGTTGGCAGCATATCTGAATTTTATTCCGGATGCGGAAAGAGTACAACAGCACGACCTGCTGGAAACTTTTATCAATAACCGACATTTCCGCACTCATTACCAGAACATTGTTACCGCTAAAGGCAATAAAAAAATCTTTCTTACCCGTGGTTCTGTTGTTTGTAACAATAACAATGAGGCAATCAAGATTATTGGTACCTCGCAGGACATCACAGAATTCAAAAGAAACAAACAACTGCTGGAAGAAAGCAGACGGATATTTAAAAATGCCTTTGACTATTCTTCTATAGGCATGGCGCTGGTAGATATACAAGGGCGGTGGATAAACGTTAACCAATCAATATGCGACATGTTTGGTTATACCAGAGAGGAAATGCTGCAGCGAACATTTATGGATATGACCCACCCGGATGATATTGCGGCAGACATGGATTATGTGAAACAGCTACTGAACCATCAGATAGACAACTACCGGATGGAAAAGCGATTCTACAGAAAAGACGGTAGCGTTATCTGGACCCTGCTTTCCGCTTCGCTTGTGTGGAAAGACAATCAGCCCGCCTTTTTTACTTCTCAGCTGGTTGATATTTCAGCTAACAAACACCTGCTGAATGAAATGGAAAACAAAAACCTGGCGCTGGAAAAAGCAAACCATAATCTGCAATACCATATTGAGCATATCACAGAGTTTAACAGAATCATCAGCCATAATTTGCGCGGCCCCGCCACAACCCTGATAAGTGCCGTAGATATTGTGGCAGATTGCGAAGCAGAAGAAGCGGCAGAACTGCTTACCAGAATTAAAGGTACTTCGGAACTGATTATTCAAACCTTAAACGATTTGAAAGAGGTAATAGAAGTGCAGCTGAACAGGAATGTTACTTTTAGTAGTTGCCCGTTACGAGATATTATAGCTGCCAGCACCCAAACACTACAGGAAGCTATCCGCGAAAGCAATGCGACAATAACTACCCGGCTGGATATTGCAGACATACATTTTCCACGTGTATACCTGGAATCTGTTTTCTACAACCTGTTAAGCAACGCCATCCGCTTCCGGCAGGAAGGAAGGCCGTTGGAGATACAGATAACCTCGGAAAAAAGGGGGGACAAAACTATTATTACCGTAGCAGATAACGGAACCGGAATTGACCTAAACAGGTACAAAGAAGATGTTTTTAAGTATAAGAGAATTTTTCATAAAGGGCATAACGGACGCGGTTTGGGCCTGTTTCTGGTAAAAAATCAGGTAGAGGCCTGCGGCGGAAAAATAAAAATTGCCAGTGATGGCACGTCGGGTACTACATTTACTATTGCTTTATAAATGTACATGCACTAACTTTTGCTAAAACTAATATGCCATGGAGAAATCATTACGTTTTGCCATTATTGACGATGACCAGGTTTATCAGCTGATTCTGAAAAAGACTTTTGAGAAAAGTCAGCCTGCTCATTCCCTGATGCAGTTTTACAATGGAGAAGAAGCTATTGACTTTTTAAAAGCCAATACCAGCAATCCAGTTCAAAGCCTTCCCGAAATTCTGCTGCTGGATATTAATATGCCTTTTATGAATGGGTGGCAGTTTCTGGAAGCACTGGAAAACCTTCCAATAGCAGGCTCTTACAAGCCCGTTATTCATATCATCAGTTCCTCTCCTGCCACTGAAGACATTGAAATGGCTGGCCAGTATAAACGCGTATCCAGCTACATAGTAAAGCCGGTAACAAAAGAGGTATTAACAGGCATTATTAGCAAAGCCTGTTAATACCTCTCAGGTATAGCTTAATTACTGCGCCAGAGAAATCCGGATTTGTAATCCGCCTCTGGTGGTAGTAATGGGTGAAGATGAAGAGATATAAGGTATTGTCTTCTGCTGATCGAAGTACAGCTTCACGTTAATACGATTATTCAGGATATAATCTATGGAAGGCTGTATTTTAATCACTTTCTGGCCACCGGTACTGTAACTGGCATTCTGATCAAGCGTACTGTTGTTCTGTGTATCATCACGCATAGAAACATCCAGTGTAATATTAAGATCATTATTCAGCTTTTTACTTCCCCCACTGCCCGGCAGTGCAAAAGGCAACACTAACCCACGTTTACGCCAGCTGAAACCAAAATTCCATTGGGTACTTCTTACCTCACTCAGTTGATAGTCAATCAGGCTCATACTCAGCTGACGACTTTTGATGTATTCAAACTTCACGTTCAGCTGGCTGATAGTGGTAACATCTATACCCAATAACGGGCTAAACTGCTCTTGTATGGTAAGGTTTGGCACCAGGAAATAAGGTACAAAGTTACCAGACACCGTATCTAAAAAGCCAGGAGAACCGAGATGGAACGGATCGTTAAAGTTAAGCGCGCTGGTATAGCTATTCATGCTCAGTGTTCCGTTGTAACCATGTGTAAGTGTTACGTTAGAGAATACATTCTGCAGCCCCAGCATACGCGACAATCCGGTATAAGTAGCCCGCCAGTTAGGCATAGGCTTAATACCACTGAATGGGTTGGATTTAATATTGCGGTTAGATTGTTTGATAAGACTAACGCTATTAGGATCTTTTCCGCTATATGCTGCAATGAATGCGGGTATAATTACTTCCTGTGAGTACCTTCCATAACCCGTATAATAACCATCCGGGGTTTTGGTTCCGTTCTGATAAGGGTTACTACGTGCAAGCCTTTCAGAGATAATCATACGGTTGTTCTGGAACTCTTTAAAAGTACCGGAAACCTCGCCTGAATTGTACTTGCGAAACATGGTTTTAAAGCTGATATAAGAAACACTGAAACCACCCGCTGCGTAAGGACTCAGGTGACCAAAATTGTTACCAGTGCCCGTAGTATCCTTAAATAGTTCTGAATATTCTTTGCTGAATGATTTATCAAGATTCAGATCGACAGTAAACTCTCTTATCGGCTCCAGCCTACCCGTTAATGCCAGCCTTTGATCAAAGGTTTGCCTGAACATGAGGTTAAAAGTAGAATCGCGCGAAATAATCCCCTGCTTTGCTTTGGCATCCAGCCATTCTGTACCCGGCTGTTTGCCCAATACAAAGTCCATTCCCGGCTGCATACTGCTCCAGTTTTGCCCCAATACACGTGTGCTATCCATATAGCCCGGAACGCGGGTGCTATAGTTAGCGGTATAGTTAACAGAAACGGTCTTCACCATGGTAAGCAATCTGCCACCGGCTTTTACTATACCACCCGGATTAATAGGTTCATTGGCCTTTAACAGTTTCGCTGCCTTTCTGGCATCTCTTTTCTGCTGACGCCATTTGCGCAGGGCTTCTCTTCTTTTTTTACCGGAAAGCCCTTTCACCACTTCCTCTCTGGAAGGTATGGTGGCCATGGGGTCTTTGCCGGCAGGGTTAACTGTGGGCGCTTTAGCAGGCTGCTTCTTTTGTGCAGGCCCGGCAGGCATGTCTATGGCATTTAACAGCTTCGATTTGCTATACAAACGCGTAAAGTCAAACTCTCCGTTTAACGTATTCTGCTGGCCATTTTCAATAATGTTACCCAGATTCAGGGCCAGGCGGCTGGCACCAATCCAGTTATAGTTGGCAGAGTAGCTATAGCGCACATTTATCCAGTCAGTCAATGGTAGTTTATTCAGCGGCAGGTTATAACTGGCCACTACTTTCTGTTGATATAAAGTATTACGCCCCCCCTTAAAGAAGTTATTTTTCACAGAGTCGCGCTTAGCCTTGGTATCCAGTCTGCCAGCCGGCTCGTCAACATAGGCTTTGTTTACGGCATTAAAATCCAGATTCAGTGAGCGTGCCAGATCCCAGCGGAAATTATAGTACCTGTCAAACGTAAAGTACTTGTCAAATGTGGTATCTACACGTTCCACTTTATTATCATAGGTATTAATAATACGCGGTATATAGGTACCAAACTGGCGATTAATATCTGTTCTGAAACCTATTAAAGAAGGTGTAAGGTTAAAGTTGAAATCGGTTAATAAAGCAAACCAGGGGCTCTTGCCTTTAAATAACCTTCTGAAGGGTTGTATGTATTTAGCCGTTCCGTTATAGGTGTAACCAAAGCCGCCATGATGTTTAATAACGCTATTGCGGGTTATAAGCGGGCTGGTTTGTACAGTACTGGTGTATGAATAACTAAAGTCGAAGTTACTGATGCTCCATAGCTTCGGCTTTTTACCGGTATTACCAAACCTTACGTTGGTAAAGTTCAGCGTTTTAATAGTAGTCTGGTCCAACGCTACATTTTTTACAGAATCTCTTTTATTACCTGCCGTTGCCAGTACATCATCCAGTTTTACATCCAGATTATAGGGATCATATTCCGGCGTATACGTTGTTTTATTAATGCTGGCGTATACAGGCATAGATACCCCAAGACTCTTAGGCATCAGTTTACCCGCATCAATCTGCAATGCAGCATCAAACTGCATCATATCTTCCCGGGCTCTTTCATTAGTGCGCTGTTCAATACTACCCCATCCTTGTGTGTAAGTATTGGCAGATAAAGAGAAAGTACCCAGATCTGACAATTGCATATCTACCCTGCCCAATGCAGCCCAGCCTCCTTTTTCGTCAATTTCTGCAAGCCGCAGTTCGTTAAACCAAACCTCTGCATCCAATGGCAGAGTGTTAGCGTCGGTGGCATTTTCTACCGCAATAAGGAAAGCATTTACTTCGCCCAGGTTAGGGTTACCCATGATAGATATAGTGCGGCCACTAATCTGCTCCCGGTATATGTTACTTATAGGAGCGCCGTTGCTGTTTCTTCTCAGTTTTAGTTTTACCAGCTCCTGCAGGCTTACATTCAGTTCATTATCTATAGGCCATATCTGTTCTCCTGTAGCCGCCATGGAAGGCTGCGTGATTTTTAATGGAACCTTTATCTCATAATAGTTATTAAGAAAGTCTTGTCCAATACGGATTACCGCATTCAATTCGTCATCCTGTACCGCTGTACGGCCGATCATAGATTCTGCGTGCATGAACATAGATAAACGGCCATACTGACGCATATCCAGATTCATAGTTTTAAACACCGCCCTCGAATCACCATTTACCAGGCCCCTTACTTTTAAACTCATCGATTGCTCGTTCTGTAGCAGGTTGACACCATTATTGCTCAGCATCTGCACCCTTTCAATACCAGGAGGTATTCTGTAAGGAATAGGCCTCCGATCGCTATTATCTTCCAGGTTTACTGCCTGCACATCAAATGTAGTACCGCCGGTATTTTGTATCGGCCTGTAAGAACCGGTGGTATCCAGATCATAAGTAAAATTTCTCCATTGGTTACGAACAAGATCAAACTTTGCAAAACGCATTACCACTGAATCTTCAAAACCACTAAGAAATAAACGGATAAAACGAATGGATTTAAAATCGGGAATATTACCCACTTTTCTGGTAAAGTCATTTACCGGAATACGGTACAGATACCAGCTTTCCTCTCTGGCATTATTGTTAGGGGTAGTGGGTGTAAAAGTTCTTTTGTCGGTAATATATTTAGAGCCCACCTGCATATTGGGAGTAAGATTGATCTCATACTCATAATAATCTTCACTTTCATTCAGAGTGTTATCCCGGTTCAAATCTTCATTATCAGGATATAGCGTTGCTGCAGGAGAAAACAGTGAACCTCCGGATACAACCGGGGAGTTACCCTGCGGCCTGTTAAAGTTTTTATACCTCCCAAGAATACCGGTTTTGGCAGCATCATAACTTTCATCGCGGTACCATTTATAGTTATCCGAAGAAGGATCGTTAAAAGCATCCCGGAATACAGTAGAAAACTGAGTAAAGTTTACTGACAGATCATTCAGAAACTTACCTCTTTTCTGGCGTTCCCCCGCATCATCCAAACCATCAAAGCCCAGATCCTGAAAAGCACGGTCTGAAGGTTCGTTACTAAAAGCCTGTGTAATCTGAATAGGGTTAATGGGCGTACGGCCCCAGGTAGTGGTACTATCTATTGAAGCAGATTGTGTAGGTGTATTTAAACCATTTTCATAAAACCTGCGACCGTCTTTAAGAACATCCTCACTAATGTCGCCCAGGTTGATATAAAGCTTACCACCCGTACTGTTGGGTTGCATAATATAAGGATCCTGTACCCAAAATTCAATAAAACCGATATTACCGGTTTCAAAGTCGGTTTGGTCAACGTTACGCATAATACCCCCCCAGCGACTACGTGGGTTCAGCAGATTACCTTCGGCATCAATTTCAGAGGGGCTGCTGGAGTAGTTGTAAGGCCCTCTTTCTCTCGGGTAAAAGGCCAGATCTAAAGTAGTTGCCTGAACATCCACAATATTCGTGGTCTTTTGCGGAAACAATTCAGTGGTATAAACAGCACGCACCCGCGGATCTGACAACGCTTCTCTTTCTCCCCTTAGCGGGTTGTTTACATTGCTTACATCCTGTAATATAGGCTCAATATTATACCAGGCAAGCTTTGCCCGGTTTTTACCATAATCAATAGAATCGGTAAGCGTAGCTTCCGGAAACAACCCATTGCCCGCAGGCGTAGAGGCCATTACCCAGGAAGTGGTAGGAAAACGTATGTCAATACTGTTGGTAGAGCCTTCAAAGTCATCAATATAAACCGCTCCTTCTGTACCACTTCCAATTTGTCCGGCATGCCCCGGTTTTAACATAGCAAACTCACCATAAGCATTAATAGTACTCATGGTAGTGGAGTTATAAAAAGGCAGCTTATTTAATGCACGGGTAAGGCCGGGCCATTCTGAACGATAATTGAAATCGAGCCCGTACATGGAGTTGTTAATAGGGTCTTCTCCATAATTCACTTTAGTAAAGAAGGGTCGCTCTGCCAGCTTTTCAAACGTAGCGCCGATAGCCAGTTGCTTGCTCACCTCATAATCAAGACGCATACCCATAAAGCTGCGTTGCTGCAAGCCAAACGTAGCATTGTTTTCAAACTGCACATTTACCGGCACACCCGAAGAAAGTATGGCCTGGTTAATTACACGCAGTGTGCCCAGGTTATAATCAATAATAAAGTCTGTGTTCTCCGTAAGCATTTGCCCGCCTGCTGTTACTTTTACCGATCCCTGTGGCACGTTCAGCGCTCCCAGATAAATCTCTGAAGTAGAGCTTCCTTTTACAGAGCCCTGCGCCACAAAACGGTTTACATTGGCATAGGTTTGCGCAATGGCTTTAATAGAATCGTACAACTGATAAAATACATACTTGTCTTTCAACGACTGCGGCATTCCTGCAAATGCCAGAGTATCCAGATCGCGCCCGAAAGGTTCCAGTACAGGGAAGATAATTTTACCCTGTTGAGATAACACGGTAAATCCTTCTACATAGTCATATTCTCCATCCGGCAAAGGATCGTTCCTGTTGTTTAACCTGTCCAGGTTAACAATGCGGAGCAATGATTTACCTTCTACACCAGGAGCACTTTCGGGCAGGTAACGCTTATAGCCACCACTGGGGTCCTGATACAATACATTCAGTTTAAAATCCTGCTGCTGTAAACCGGTTACATCCAGCGAGTATACGTTCTTCATCAGTAACCTCCACAGAGGCAGATTTACACGCTGTGAAGTAGCTTTCAGCAGTTTTACAAACAGTACCTTTTGTACCCCTTTTGAAGAATCAACCGCTACATCCTGAGAAAATTCACCCACCTGATATACGCGGCCATTATAAGTATATTGATAAGCAACACCCAATACCTGGTCTGACTGCAATTGCTGATTTAAACAGACAAAACCCGCCTGCGGGTTAAAATAATATTCAGAAGGATTCAGTTTACGGGCAAAAGTTTTTTCAAAATCATTCACGGGCCGTAAACCTCTTGCCTGTAGTAGTGAACTTACCAGATTGGGGTTACGGTTAGCCTCGTTACCTGCCAGAAATCCGTACAAATCGTTAGCTCCGTTCTGTGGCAGCGGGCTGGATGTAGCAGAGTTAATACTGGTATTGTACGGAGCGTTTTCGCCCAGATCCATTAATCCCACAACGTTTCTGGTTTCGGTAGTAGCACCCGTGCGGTTGGTAACCCATACTTCCACCCGGAGTATCTGTACCTGGCTGCTTACCACAGGCAGGTTACTCATGGTTTTATTATAGGTATTACGGAAGTATTGGGCCATTAAGAAGTTCCGGTTCTCTTCATAATCATCCAGCTTCTTATTCAGCGTTTGTTTTAAACCGCCGCCCTGTAATGCCAGTGATTGCTTTTGCGACCTATCATTGGCCAGTGCCGTGGTAATACCTAAACGACCAAATTGCAACTGCGTTTTTATACCAAACAAACTTTGTACGCTGGACATGAGTGTACCTTTGGATTGGAAAGAGATATTACCCGCTTCAATACTCCGGATAATTTCATCATCCATACCCTTATAATCCAGCTTTATCTGGTTTTCAAAATCGAAGTTGGCAAGTGTGTTATAGTTAATGGGTAGTTTAAGCTTATTACCAATGTTACCAATTACGTTCAGGTTGGCATTCATGTCAAAATCAAAACCACCTGTTTTCCGGGCACGTTCCGGCAGGGTTGGGTTATCTATCTTCTGGCCCTGATAGCCCAGCAACAAATCTACGTTACCCTGTGGCTTAATGTTTACTTTTAATCCACCACTATCTACCCCAAAAATGCGATCGAACAGTTTATTGTACATCTGCATTTTGGGGCGCCTTGATTTTTTATTCAGATCAAAAAGCGTTTGCGACCGCTGGCTGAAATAATCCGCTTCTGCCTGTTGACTCCTTAAACGCCAGAACTCATCAAACGTGAGGTAAGTGGGTTTGCGGTAGTACGTTTTACCAACTTTTTCTACGATGTAATATTGACGGGTAACAGGATCGTATTCCACCGTACGTTTTAGGTAAGAGGTATCTCTGATATCAAAAGGATTAGCACGCGGAGCAGTGTAAGGGTCACCTCTCCGGTCTTGTATAGGAAAACGAAGTGAATCGGTTTTCTGGCCCTGTGCTTCCTGCACACAAAACAGCCAGCATACCAGCATAGGTATCCAATGAAACCGAAAACTATATTTGCGGGTTATCAATTTTCTGTCTAGCTCTGGTTAAGTACAATTATATCAATAGGCTCAAATATTTTTCAGGGCCATTTTTATTAACGCTTCCAGTGTAAGGTCGTCCGTAAGATGATTGGATTTTAATGCTTTCTTCAAAGCTTGTTCGGCTAGCGGCCTGGCTATTCCCAGACTAACAAGGGCATTCAGTGCGTCTGTTTCCATGGAGTACTGCTGGGCATCTACCGGGCTAAGCATAGCCACATCAGGCGCTTGCTTATTCAGTTTATCCTTCAGTTCCAGAATAAGTCGTTCGGCAGTCTTCTTTCCTATTCCTTTAATTCCTTCCAGTTGCTTTGCATTTCCCTGAACAATAGCCTTTACTATTTCTTCAGGTCTCATACCGGATAGCATCATTCTTGCAGTGGAAGCACCTACGCCAGACACACTAATCAACTGCAGAAAAAGATCTTTCTCTCTAAGCTCATGAAACCCATACAGTGTATGACCATTTTCTGTAATGTGCAGATATGTGAACAATTGCCCTTTTTCCAGGTTGCTTATGGCGGAGAAGGTGTGGAGGCTGATATGTAAGTCATAACCTACTCCATTCACATCTACGATCACCTGGGCCGGGGTTTTGTGCGCAAAAACGCCTCTTACAAATGCTATCATATACCGAGTTATTTCAAAAATAGGGGTTTTTCTGCCGGATTTGTGTAATTTTTAACTAGTTGCGCATTAATTTTTTTATTTCTTCCATCCCTTAAAATTGAAAAACCAGATTAATTAATTGTCAATACCTTTGGCACCTTTAATTGAATTTATAGCATGAACAAAATAAATGCAGCCATTACAGCTGTAGGAGGATATGTACCGGAGTACAGGCTTACCAATCAGGAGCTGGAAAAGATGGTAGACACCAATAATGAATGGATTATAGCCAGAACAGGCATTGAGGAAAGACGTATTTTAAAGGGGGAAGGCAAAGCCAGCAGCGATATGGCCGCACCCGTAGTAGAAGAAATACTCAGAAAAAGAAATATCAGCGCCGAAGAAATTGATTGTATTATCTGTGCTACGGTTACCCCTGACATGGTGTTTCCGGCTACTGCCAATATTGTTTCTGACAAAGTTGGGGCTGTTAACGCCTTTGGTTTTGACGTTAGCGCTGCCTGTAGCGGTTTCATTTACGCCCTTACCACCGGTGCTGCTTTTATTGAAAGCGGCCGCTATAAAAAAGTAATTGTAATTGGCGTGGATAAAATGAGCGCCATTATTGACTATACCGACAGAAATACCTGCGTAATCTTTGGTGATGGTGCCGGCGGCGTACTGCTGGAACCTGATGAAGAAGGCTATGGTTTGAAAGACAGTATTCTGAAAAGTGATGGTGCCGGAAGGCATTATCTGCATATGAAAGCAGGTGGTTCTCTGAAACCGGCTTCTATTGAAACTGTTACGGCCCGTGAGCATTTTGCTTACCAGGAAGGTAAAACAGTATTCAAATTTGCCGTTACCGGCATGGCAGACGTGGGCGCACAGATACTGGAGCGTAATAACCTTACCGCTGATGATATTGCCTGGTTAGTACCACACCAGGCAAACCTGCGTATTATTGACGCCACCGCTACCCGTATGGGCTTACCGAAAGAAAAGGTAATGATTAACATTATGCGGTATGGTAACACAACGGCTGCCACCATACCACTATGTTTATGGGAGTGGGAAAAGCAGCTTAAAAAAGGTGATAACATTATTCTCGCAGCTTTTGGTGGCGGTTTTACCTGGGGTTCATGCTGGGTAAAATGGGCATACAACAGCTAGATTATGTAATAAGCTTTATCAGCGGCCGGTACCTGTGGTACCGGCCGCTTTTTTTTACATATTCCTGGCATGAAAATGAGTAACTTGAAGTAGAAAGCTGTTAATATGAAACATCTAACCTTACTCTTGTCCTTTACACTCGGATGCCTGCTATTTGCCGATGCGCAGAAAACCTCAGTAGAACATACATGGTATAACGCCGAAAAAACGTCTAAAATTCAGATATATAAGGCTACAGATGGTAAATTTTACGGCAAAATTACCTGGTTGGCGCAGCCCAATGATGAAAATGGTAAGCCCCGTACAGATGTTAAGAATCCTAAGGATAATTTGCGTAATACACCATTACTCAACTATCCCATCCTCAAAGCATTTGTTCAAAACACCAAAGATGCAAATGTGTACGAAGAAGGTACTGTTTACGATCCAAAATCGGGTAAAACCTACTGCGGCAAATTGACTGTAGAAGGTAAAACATTGCGTTTAAAAGGCTTTGTCTGCGGCTTTTCACTGCTTAGCCGCTCCAGCACCTGGGAACTTGCTGAATAAGCATTAATAGAAATGACCCACCTGTGCAAATAGGCTCATCCGGGTTATTGCGTAATTTACGCTTCCAATAATGTAAATAACGCCTTAACCTAACAGAAGAGAATGAGCATTACTATACGCAGGGCCGAACAGGCGGACTGCCCCAGACTGATGGAATTAGTGCGCGAACTGGCGCTTTACGAAAAAGCCCCCGGGGAAGTAACCGTTACATTGGAGCATTTTGTAGAAAGTGGCTTTGGCCCCTCACCTGTATGGTGGGCTATTGTAGCAGAAACAGCAGTATCTGAAACTGAGAAAAATGTGGTGGGCTTTGCCCTGTATTACATCCGCTACTCTACCTGGAAAGGCCAGCGTATGTACCTGGAAGACCTGCTGGTTACCCAGGAATGGCGCGGTAAAGGAATAGGCTCTCTACTATTTCAGCAATTGTTTCAGGAAGCAAGGGAGCGGCAGTTAAAAGCTGTTAGCTGGCAGGTGCTGGACTGGAATGAACCCGCCATTAATTTCTATAAAAAGCTGAATGCCAGTTTTGATGGGGAATGGATCAACTGTGCAGTGAACGTATAATAAAACAAGGTTCATAGCTAACGCTGCATCAGGAAACTACCTGTTTTGCCGCCGGTAAGCTATGAACCTTTGTATTTGGTTGTGTAACCGTTAAGATACTCCGTCGGTTACTGCTGTTTTTTCAATTTTAGCTACAAGCCCCTGTAATACTTTACCAGGTCCTGCCTCAGTGAAATGAGTAGCACCGTCGGCTACCATTGCCTGCACACTCTGTGTCCATCTTACAGCACCGGTTAACTGGCTTATCAGGTTTTGTTTAATAGCTGCCGCATCGCTTACTGCACGGGCTACCACATTCTGGTATACAGGACAAGCGGGAGTATTAAAAGTAGTTGCTTCTATAGCTGCTGCCAGTTCTTCACGCGCAGGGGCCATTAAAGGAGAATGGAACGCACCGCCTACAGGTAGTACAAGCGCACGCTTTGCACCTGCTGCTTTCAGTCTTTCACACGCCACATCTATGCCCCGGATGCTGCCGCTGATTACCAGCTGGCCCGGGCAGTTATAGTTAGCTGCAACTACTACCTCTTTGGTTTCATTCTGCACTTCTGCACAAATCTCTTCCACTCTGGCATCATCCAGTGCCAGTACTGCCGCCATAACAGAAGGGGTTAACTCACACGCTTTTTGCATAGCCTGTGCGCGAATGCTTACCAGCTTTAAAGCGTCTTCAAAAGAAAGTACACCGTTCGCTACCAGGGCCGAAAATTCGCCCAGAGAATGGCCCGCCACCATATCAGGTATTGCGTTCTCCAGCGTGTTGTAGGCTATTACAGAATGTAAAAAAACGGCTGGCTGGGTAACATTGGTTTGTTTCAGCTCGGCATCGGTGCCGGTGAACATAATTTCACTGATATTAAACCCTAATATATCGTTCGCTTGCTCAAACAGCGCTTTGGCCTTTTCGTTAGATTCATATAAGGCCTTTCCCATACCACTGAACTGGCTGCCCTGTCCCGGGAAAATATAAGCATGTTTACTCATAACAGATGGATAACTTTTTTGCAAACGTAATGTAACTGAGTTAGATAGCCCCGATCACGAAAACATATAAATAAGGGATATGCGCTCTTCCTGCCTTAACTAAGGTCGGAAGCTATCAACTTCAAAAACTCGTTACGGGTAATATGATTGTGCAGAAACTCTCCGTCAAACGCCGAAGTAGTGGTTACAGAGTTTTGCTTTTGCACACCACGCATCATCATACAAAGGTGCTTTGCTTCTATTACCACTGCTACTCCCAGCGGGTTCAACGCCTCTTTAATAGCACCCAATATTTGTGTGGTTAAACGTTCCTGTACCTGCAAACGGCGGGCAAATACATCTACCACCCGGCCCAGCTTGCTTAACCCGGTAATATATCCGTTAGGTATATAAGCAATATGCGCCTTACCAAAAAAAGGAAGCATATGATGCTCGCACATAGAATACAGTTCAATATCCTTCACAATAACCATCTCACTAACATCTTCCTTAAACTTGGCAGAGTTGAGTATGTCCACTGCGTTCAGCTCATACCCTTGTGTAAGATATTGCATAGCCTTGGCCATACGCTCCGGCGTTTTCAGTAAGCCTTCACGCTCCGAATCTTCACCCAGTAACTGCAACGCATCCTTATAACTCTTCATCAGCCCTTCCGTCACACGCTCATCGTATTCTTCAGTTTTTCTGTATGCCATCTTGTAAATGTTTTATGAAATAGAAATCAGGCAGGATACTCCACAAAATTCCGCGGCGTTTCGTACAATCTTACCTGCAACTCCAGCGAAGCATCTACATGCGGGCGAAGTAATCCGTAAATTACCACAGCTATATTTTCCGCAGTAGGGTTGAGGCTGGCAAACTCAGCAGTATCCAGGTTCAGGTTCTTATGATCAAAACGATCCAGCACCTGTTCCTTTATAATATCGCTGAGTATTTTCAGATCAATTACATAGCCGGTAGCAGCATCAGGTACACCTGTTACTTTTACAATCAGCTCATAATTATGCCCGTGATAATTGGCATTATTGCATTTGCCAAACACAGCCTCGTTACGCGCTACATCCCATTCAGGAACATGCAGGCGGTGGGCGGCATTAAAATGCTCATGTCGGAATACTGCTACTTTGTTATCAGGCATTTTGTTGTTACTTATTCACCAAAATATTCAACGTAAATCCGCTGTGTTTCGTACAGTTTTACGCAATGTAGTTTTACCTGCTGCGGCAGATGCGGTGCCAGTTCGTTCCAGATGCCCATTGCCAGGTTTTCGGTACTACACATTTTACCACGCAAAAAGTCCACATCCAGATTCAGATTTTTGTGATCTACTTTCTTAATCACCTTCTCCTGCACCAGCTTGCTCAGCTTTTTCACATCCATTAAAAAGCCCGTATCAGGGTCCACAGTTCCCTTGATAGTAATATAAAGGTCAAAATTATGACCATGCCAGTTCTCGTTGGCGCAAACACCAAACACAGCATCATTCTGCTCTTTGCTCCAGTTGGGATTATACAACTTGTGCGCTGCGTTAAAATGTTCCAGCCGGGTTAGATAAACCATCTCGCTCCCAAAATTTTTGCAAAGTTAACTGTTTCTGCGTTTATACCTATTTTACCACGACCTTTGCCTTATTATGCGCGTAGTTATTACAGCAGCCACTATAGGCGAATGGATGCCCGCTTATGCAGGTCTTGACCCGCTTTACCAGAAAAGCAAACGGCTTAATGTAACCTTTCACCAGTGTGGGGTAGGCCTTTTAGCCGCCACATGGGCCATTACCCGCCTCGCATACGAAGAAAAACCCGACTTGATTATACAGGCAGGTATTGCCGGCACTTTTGATACCTTCATGCCCCTTTCCTCTGTAGTGTTGATAAAAGAAGAAAGCCTTGCAGATACCGGAGTGCAGGAACATGGAAAATGGAGGGACATTTTTGACCTGAAACTGGAAAAACCCAGCTATCCCCCTTTTGAAAAAAGGAGGTTGCCTAACCCCTGGCTTAGTGAGTACAACCTGCTTAAACTGCCTGCTGTAAATGCAGTTACCGTAAATACGATTACTACCGGCGAAAAACGCATTCAGCAGATCCGCAAAAAATATCAGCCTGTTACGGAAAGTATGGAAGGCGCTGCCCTGCATTATGTATGCCGCCAGGCTAACATCCCCTTTCTACAGGTACGTGCCATTAGCAATTACATTGGAGAACGGGATAAAAGTAAATGGCAAATAAAGGATTCCATATCCGCATTGAACAATACACTGCTGAAGTATATTGATAAACTTTATAAGATAGGATGATATGAAACTAACGTTAGGATTTAGCCCCTGCCCCAACGACACCTTCGTTTTTGACGCCCTTGTGAATCATAAAATAGATACAGAAGGGCTGGAATTTGAAGTAGTACTGGCAGATGTACAAACGCTAAATGAATGGGCTTTACAGGGTAAACTGGATTTTTCTAAAATAAGCTATGGGGTGTTACCCTTGATTCGCCAGCAGTATACCGTGCTCAACAGTGGTGGCGCGTTGGGAAAAGGTGTTGGCCCCCTCCTGATTACTGCCGATAAAAATAACCTGATTAATTTTCAGGAACGTTTTACAAATGCCGATTCGCAGCCACTAATTGCCATTCCCGGCGAAAATACTACCGCTCATATGCTTTTTTCACTGGCTTTTCCCAATGCCCGTAAAAAGGTATTTAAGGTGTTTCATGAAATAGAAGACGCAGTACTGTCTGGCGAAGTAGATGCCGGAGTAATTATCCACGAAAACAGGTTTACCTATCATACCAGAGGCTTGCACAAAATAATGGACCTGGGTGAATACTGGGAAGCTACTGTAAAAGCACCTATTCCCCTGGGTGGCATTGTAGCCCGTAAAAATCTGGATCAGGCGCTTATAACCAGGGTAAATAGTCTAATTCAGATAAGTCTTCAATATTCTTACGACCATCACCACCACGAACTGTCCGATTACGTAAAAGCACACGCACAGGAAATGAGCGAAACAGTGATGCGCCAGCACATTAACCTGTATGTAAACGATTTTTCCAGACAGTTGGGTACCGAAGGTGAAAAAGCGGTGACAGCCCTGCTACAGGTATATCAGCAATTGCACCCCGGTACAGCAGTAAATACAGCTGCTATATTCAGTTGATTCCGGTGTTATTTTTTAACACTCTGCCATACGTATCCAGCGCTCTTTTGCGGGCATCCTCATGCACCACCATGGGCGCCGGATACTCAAAACCCTCCAGTTCCGGTACCCACTTCTTTATATAGCTCCGGTCTTTATCAAAGCGTTCTGTTTGTAGAGTAGGATTAAACACCCTGAAATAGGGTGCAGCATCACAACCACTTCCTGCTGCCCATTGCCAGCCGCCATTATTGGCCGCATAATCGTAATCAAGCAGCTTTTCTGCAAAATAAGCCTCTCCCCATCGCCAGTCTATCAGCAGGTGTTTGGTAAGGAAGGAAGCCGTAATCATACGCACCCGGTTATGCATAAAACCTGTTGTATTCAACTCACGCATGCCCGCATCCACTATAGGATAACCTGTTTGTCCGTTGCACCAACGTTCAAATTCCTTTTCATTATTTCGCCAGGGAATCCGGTCATACTCCTGCCGAAACGACTCTCCCGTACGCACATGTGCAAACTGAGCCAATATCATATGATAGAAATCGCGCCAGATCAGTTCATTCAGAAAAACTTCGCTCTTTCCCTGTGCCTTACGCGCCAATTCTCTAATGCTTATAGTACCAAAACGTAAATGAATACCCAGATGGCTGGTACCCTTTACACCGGGAAAATCGCGGGTATCTTTGTAATGTTCCAGCAAAGCATTCTTCACTTGTTTGGCCGGAAAACTTATCTCAACCTGCTCAAACCCCATACTCTCTAAAGAAGGTAAGCCATACGGGTTCTGTTGGTAAAACTGCTTATAGTATTTCTTTGATGGGTAAGAAGAAAGGTAAAATTCAGTAAGCTTAGCCTTCCATTTGCGACTGTAGGGTGTAAATACAGTATATGGAGTTCCATCATCTTTCACCACTTCACTCCTCTCAAAAATAACTTGATCTTTATAGGTGTGTAGTATAGCATTTTGTTTTTTCAGCAGTTCCTTTATTGCAGCATCACGATCTATTGCATACTGCTCATAGTCGTGATTGGTAAATACATGTGCAACGCTGTACTTCGTTAAAAGCGCAGTAAACATCCCTTCCGGTGTATCGTAATATACTTCCATACTGCTTCCAAACTCAAGTAATTGCTGTTGCATCTCTTCCAGCGCCTGATAAATAAAGGTTACTCTTTTGTCTTCAGCAGGTAGTTCATTAAGTATGTTGGTATCAAATACAAATACCGGTACTACCGGTAACTCCCCCTTAAGTGCATGATAAAGGGCCGCATTATCAGTTAATCGCAAATCTCTTCTGAACCAAATAATGTTTACTTCCGGTTTCATATTGTACAGGTAACAGGCCGGCAAGATAAAGGTTTAAGCAATAACCTGATAATCATACAAAAGAAGAGGCGATACTCTTTCGGGTATCGCCTCTGTATCTTCAGAAATCAGTAACAACAGATTAACCGTTGTCTTCTTCTTTCTTCAGTTTCTCTTTAATTTGAGCTAAAGCACCCAGATCACCTAAAGTAGCTTTTTCTACTTTGCTCTGGATGGTTTTAACAGCCTTCTTCGTTTTGTCAGCTTCAACTTTTGCCTCTTTCTTCACTGCTTCTTTTTCTTCAGCAACAGCTTGCTCCCAAATACGCGCATGGCTTACAACGATACGCTTTTCATTGCGATCGAATTCGATCACCATGAATTGAGCAGTCTCGTCAGCTCCTACGCTCTTACCATCTTCTTTTGCAAGGTGACGGTTAGGCGCAAAACCTTCTAAACCATAAGGTAACTGAACAATAGCACCTTTCTCGTCTTTGCGGGTAACTGTACCTTCGTGCAGGCTACCTACAGCAAACGTATCTTCCAGGGTGTTCCATGGATCTTCTTCCAGTTGCTTATGTCCTAATTGCAGTTTGCGGTTTTCTTTATCAATGCTCAGGATGATAACATCGATTTGCTCGCCAACCTTAGTGTACTCAGAAGGATGGTTGAAGCGTTTCAGCCAGCTCAGGTCGCTGATGTGGATCATACCACCGATACCAGCTTCCAGCTCAACAAACACACCGTAAGGAGTGATGTTTTTCACCAGACCTTTGTGCTTGCTTCCTTCTGGGAATCTTGTTTCGATAGTGCTCCATGGATCTTCAGTCAGTTGCTTGATGCTCAGGCTCATCTTACGGGCATCTTTGTCTAAAGTAACCACTTTAGCTTCGTGCTCGTTACCCAGCTTGAAGAACTCTTTAGCGTTGATTGGAGTGTTAGCCCAGGTAATTTCACTTACGTGTACCAGACCTTCAACACCAGGCTGAATTTCTAAGAATGCACCGTAGTCTTCAATGTTAACTACTTTACCTTTAACGGTAGCACCTTCGTGAATCCACTCAGGCAGCACATCCCATGGGTGAGGAGTTAATTGTTTCAGACCTAAGCTGATACGACGTTTGTCGTCGTCGAAATCCAGAACAACCACATTCAGTTTCTGGTCCAGTTTCAGCACCTCGCCTGGGTGTGAAATACGGCCCCAGCTGATGTCGGTGATGTATAACAGACCGTCCAGGCCACCCAGGTCCATGAAGGCACCGAAATCGGTGATGTTCTTCACAGTACCTTCCAGAACCTGACCTTTCTCCAGTTTGGAGATAATCTCTGCACGTTGTGCTTCGATATCGCTTTCGATCAGTGCTTTGTGAGATACTACTGCGTTTTTGATAGCCTCGTTTACTTTAACCACTTTAAACTCCATGGTCTTGTTAACGAACTGATCGTAGTCAGTAACAGGTTTAACATCGATCTGAGAACCTGGCAGGAAGGTTTCCATACCAAATACGTCAACGATCAAGCCACCTTTAGTTTTGCTGGTAACAGTACCGGTAACCACTTCGCCTGTTTTATGAACCTCAACGATTCTTTCCCATGCGCGGTGAATACGGGCTTGTTTACGGCTCAGGTGTAAGTGACCTTGTCTGTCTTCTTTCTCAACTACCATTACCTCTACAGTATCACCTATTGCCAGGTTCTGCAGATCACGGAATTCGTTTAAAGAAACCAGACCATCACTTTTGAAGCCGATGTTGATTACAACGTCAGTTTTGGTTAAAGCAACCACACCACCGTTTACAATCTCACCATCTTCAATCTGTACGAAAGTGTTTTCATACACTTTGTCATACTTTACCTGCTCTTCAGCAGAGTAATGAGAAACGTTGCGCTTATCAATACTCCAGTCGAAGTCGTCATGAGCGGTTGCAACAACCGGCTCAGCCACAGGTGCATTTGTTGTCGCAGTAGGTTGTTCTGCCGGAGCAGCACTCTCCTGTGCATCTGCGTTTAAGTTTTTAACAATTAAATTCTGAAACATAACATTGTCCCGAGGTTTTTTATTCGGGGCAGCAAAGTTACTTATTTTTTGGCAGAAACTGTATTTACAGCAGCTGGCAGGTGGATTGACATTGATTCTACGTACTTTTTAAGCAATTCTTCACCTCAAATTAAATGTACCGATCCAAAATCAGAGTACCTTTTGTGCCTTAAATTCATATAGATATGAAAAAGATGATCATGGCTTTGATGGCCGCCTGCGTACTCACCGTATCCTCCTTTGCCCAAACAACAAAACCGACAAAAAAGGCAGAAGGTACCACTCAGCAAACAAACACTAAGAAAGAAGCAAAAACAGCTTCCCCTACTAAAAAAGATGGTACAGCCGATATGAGATTTAAAGCCAACAAAGACGCTGCTAAAGCGCAAAAGCCTGCAGGTCCTGTAAAAAAAGATGGCACTCCTGATAAGCGCTATAAGGCCAATAAGCCAGCAACTACCCCAGCTAAAAACCAGTAGCTATATTTCTAAAAAAAGAGGTAGTATTAAACTAAAATACTACCTCTTTTTTTGTTTCAGGAAAAAGCAGGCTTCCGGCAAGCATCCCTCAAATGCTATCTGTAAATAAGTCTTTGCATATTCTATATACATTCAGTTATTGCTTTGGCAGCAATCCAGCCACTGGTCCAGGCATGTTGAAAATTAAAGCCGCCTGTAACACCGTCAATGTCCATAATTTCACCGGCAAAATACAATCCCGGTACAATCCGGCTCTCCATAGTACCCGGCTCTATCTCAGATGTTTTTACGCCTCCACAAGTAACAAACTCCTCTTTAAACGTAGTCTTACCGTTTACATCAAAAGCCTGTTGACAAAGATGCTGAATCAGCTTATTCTGTTGTTTCGATGGCAGCTCACTCCAACGGACACTTTCATCTACCTCACACTGCTGTAACAGATAGGCCCATAAGCGTGAGGGCAACTGAAACGGATTTTTACTTCCCATTTTCTGCTGTGCATAATCCATCCGGATATCCGCCCATGCTTCTCTCAGGGTTTGTTCTGTATATTCAGGTATCCAGTTCACCAGCAACTGAAAACGATAATTCAGTTCGGCCAGATATCGCGCGCCCCACGCCGATAAACGAAGTACAACTGGCCCACTCATCCCCCAATGCGTAATTAGTAAAGGTCCGGTTTGCACCAGTTTGCTTCCGGTAATTTTAACCTGTGCTTTGGGAACGCTTACTCCCATTAAAGCAGTAATAGCATTTCCAGGCATGTTAAAAGTAAACAAAGAAGGCACCGGCTCTTCTATAGTATGAGAAAGCTGACGAAGCCAGTCAAACTGAGAAGATTTGGCAAACCCTCCGCAGGCTATGCAAACATAGTCTGCCTGTAAGCGTCTGTCGCCAGCCAGTATCAGCGAAAAGCCGGTGACCTGTTGCTGGATCTCTTTTACATCTGCATGCATCAACAACTCAACGCCGTACCTATCTGCTTCTTGTAAAAGACAGTCAATAATTGTTTGAGAGTTATCAGTTACAGGAAACATCCGGCCGTCTGCCTCGGTTTTCAGGCTCACCCTCCGCTCCTTAAACCACTCCACCGTATCAGAGGGGCTAAACTGATGAAAAGTCTTTTTAAGAAAATTTTTTCCGCGTGGGTAAAACTGTACCAATTCATTTACAATAAAACATGAGTGAGTAGCGTTGCACCGACCACCGCCGCTTACCTTTACCTTCGAAAACACTTTACTGCTTTTCTCCAATATGGTAACTTTTAGCGATGGTTGCAATCGTGCGGCATTCACGGCACAAAAGAAGCCTGCCGCCCCTCCACCAATAACAACTAAATGTTTTTGCATGTTATCAGGAAGAAGCTTTTGCAGTATTGGTATAATAACTGGTATTCAGATTGGAATTGGTTTGTTCTGCCGCTTCTATAATGCTGTAATCGGAAAGAATAAGGGCTTTCCCTTTCTTCACACACACATTATGTTCAAAATGAACAGACGGACTACCATCTTTCGTTTTCACTGTCCAGCCATCAGATTCTGTGAAAATTTCCTTTTTACCCATATTGACCATAGGCTCTATGGCTAATACCACGTTCTCCTTCAGCACAGGGCCTGTACCTCTTTTACCATAATTCGGAATCTGTGGATCTTCATGCATGGTCTTGCCTAAACCATGCCCTACCAGTTCCCGAACAACACCATAGCCATACTTTTTCTCAGTATGTTCCTGAATAGCATGAGCTATGTCTCCTACCCGGTTGCCCGCTATAGCCTTTTCAATTCCTTTATATAAAGACTCCTTGGTAACCTTTACAAGCTGCAACACCTCCGCACTTACCTCCCCCAATATAAAAGTATAGGCATGCTCACCCACATATCCATCCCTGGTAATACCAACGTCTACTGATACGATATCCCCCTCCTTCAACTCCTTCTTGTTTGGAAAACCGTGCACAACTACATCATTTACCGATGCACAGATATTATGGGGATAACCATGAAAATTAAAGAAGGTGGGAATGCCCTTATTATCCAGAATGAAACTTTTACAAAAAGCATCAATATCCAGCGTTGTCATACCAGGCTTCAGCACTTTGGCAACCTCTCCCAGCATGGTACTCACCAGACTGGAATTTGTTTTCATAATAGCAATTTCCGCCTCAGTCTTATACATAATCATATTAAACCTCCTGCTCATTAGTATACTAATACTTGTGTTCTATAAATAAAATAACCTGTCAGACAGAGCCCAACAGGTTATTTACTATTGTCAATTATCTGAATTAATAACTGGCTGCTGTTGTGGTAGCCTGTCTGCCCTGTAAACGACCGCCTTTCATAAGGCCATCGTACTGACGCATTAACAGATGTGTTTCAATTTGCTGAAGTGTATCCAGCACAACACCCACCATAATCAGCAACGAAGTACCTCCAAAGAAGGTGCTGAACGCCTGGGTAACACCCAAACGCTGCGCAAAACCAGGAAGAATACCAACCAATGCCAGAAAAATAGCGCCAGGCAAGGTAATTCTGTCCATGATTGCACCGATATAATCAGCTGTAGGCTGACCTGGTTTTACTCCCGGAATAAATCCATTGTTACGCTTCAGATCTTCCCCCATTTGCTTGGGGTTGAAAATCAGAGCAGTATATAGGAAGGTAAAACCAATAACCATTACCGCATAAATAACCATGTACCATACGTTACTGTGGTCGTTGAATATGCGAACAATACCTTTGGCAGAGTCAAGATTAGTAAAAGAGAACAATGTAGGCAGGAACATGATCGCCTGGGCAAAAATGATGGGCATTACACCGGCACTGTTCACCTTTAAAGGCAGAAATTGTCTTGCACCACCAAACTGTCTGTTACCAATAATTTGTTTGGCATAGTTAACAGGAACTTTACGAACACCCTGAATCAGGATGATTAAGCCCATGATAATAGCAATCAGTAAGGCAGTTTCAATCAGGAAAATAAGCAAACCACCGCCGGCTTTAGCCTGCTTGGCACCAAATTCCTGAATAATTGCCTGAGGAAGCCTGGCCAGGATACCTACCATGATAATGATAGAAGTACCGTTGCCCAACCCCTTGTCCTGAATTTTTTCACCAATCCACATTACAAATAAAGTACCTGCAGTCAGTACAATTAAGGTAGAAGGGAAGAAAAATGCTTTATAGGCAGGGATGATCGCTTCTGCATATCCGGGGCTGTTCAGGTAGGCAACATAAGCGCCAGCCTGGAAAGCTGTAACTATTACTGTAAGATATCTTGTCCACTGGTTAATCTTCTTACGGCCGCTCTCTCCCTCTTTTTGAATCTTCTGCAGTTGCGGAACCAGAATGGTCATCAGCTGCATAAAGATAGAAGCAGAGATATAAGGCATAATACCTAAAGCCAGTACTGAAGCCTGTGTAAAGGCACCACCTGCGAACATATCAAACAGACCAAGCATACCACCTTTACCGGCGTTGGCCTTGGCCGCTTCCAATAAATGTGGATTGATGCCAGGAAGTACAATCTGAGTACCAACCCTGTACACCAGTATTAAGCCCAGAGTCACCAGAATTTTGCTGCGTAACTCATCAATGCTCCAGATATTTTTTACCGTCTGAATAAATTTTTTCACTGAATCTGCGGTTAATTATGTGATTGCATGAAAGCCAAAAAGACGCATCCGAAGATGCGTCTGGCAAATATCGTTAAAATTTATTTCAAAACTTCAACTGTTCCGCCGGCAGCTTCGATAGCAGCCTTTGCTTTTTCACTTACTGCGTTTACTTTGAAAGTAACTTTAGCGGTTAACTCGCCGTTGCCTAATACTTTCACAGCATCCGTACGGTTAATCAAACCATTGATGTACAGGTTCTCCAGAGTAAATTCGGTAATACCGTACTTCTCTGCAATCTGGGAAATCTGCCCCAGGTTGAACACTTTATACTCAATACGTCTGTTGTTCTTGAATCCGCGTTTAGGAACTCTTCTCTGAATAGGCATCTGACCACCTTCGAAGGCGTTTTTACGCTGGTAGCCGGCACGGCTCTGACCACCTTTGTTACCTTTGGTAGAAGTACCACCTTTACCACTCGCTTCACCGCGACCTAAACGTTTGTCTTTATGTACAGCACCTTCTGCTGGCTTAAGATTATGCAGTTTCATGATATATAATGATTTTTTAACTCGACGGGGAATCACCCCCTTGCTTAATAAATGGTCTTAATGACTAGGCTAACTCTTCAACTTTCACTAGGTGGTTAACCTTAGTTACCATTCCCAGTATCTGTGGAGTAGCTTCTACTTCTTTAGAAGAATTCAGTTTGTTTAAACCTAAAGCCTTCAAAGTCAGTTTTTGACGCTCAGGTCTGTCGATAGCACTCTTAACCTGAGTTATTTTAATCTTTTTCATAATAAAAATCTTTTTAGGCAAATCAGATAGTCTCAGGGACTACCTGACTTACTGACTTTTCTTATCCGTTAAATACTTTCTTTAATTGCAGGTTACGATCTTTCGCAACTTGTACCGGCTCACGTAACAGCGTTAAAGCTTTAATGGTAGCTTTAACCACGTTGTGAGGGTTGGCAGAACCCAGGCTCTTTGCCAGTACGTCTGTAATACCAGCGCTTTCCAGTACAGCACGCATGCTGCCTCCGGCAATTACACCGGTACCGTGTGCAGCAGGTTTAATCAGCACTTTAGCAGCACCGTCTTTTGCCAGCTGGTCGTGAGGAATAGTACCATGCATAACAGGAACTTTCACCAGGCTTTTCTTGGCATCTTCAATGCCTTTGGTGATGGCTTCCTGAACTTCTTTAGCTTTACCTAAACCAGTTCCAACAATGCCATTTTCATTACCAACCACTACCAGAGCTGAAAAGCTGAAGGTACGGCCACCTTTTGTGGTTTTTACCACACGGTTAATAGCCACAACTTTCTCCTTCAGTTCCACGTCACCGGCGGCTTTAACTTTATTTACAGTTACTTTAGACATTTATATCGAATTTACGATGTTAGTTGTTTTATTAAAATTGAAGACCACCTTCGCGAGCGCCTTCTGCAGCAGCTTTCACACGGCCATGGTATAAGTAACCACCGCGATCAAAAATAGCAGCCGTAATGCCTAATGCAACAGCCTTACGGGCTACAGCTGCACCAGCCAGTTTCGCCTTTTCAGATTTAGTAACTTTCTGTGCAGCAATTTCTTTGTCTTTAGTAGATGCTGCGGCAAGTGTTTTACCACTCAGATCGTCAATTACCTGAATATACAAATCGCTGTTACTGCGAAATACAGAAATTCTCGGCTTGGCAGAAGTACCGGCTACTTTTTTACGAATAGCATAGCGGATCTTTTGTCTCCTTACAACTTTCGCGTCCATTGTTGTTTATTTATGGCCCCCCGATACTGCCGGGGGGCTGATTATTTTAATTTATAATTACTTACCAGCAGATTTACCAGCCTTACGACGGATAAATTCACCGCTATACTTAACACCTTTACCTTTGTATGGCTCAGGCTTACGTAAGCCGCGTATTTTGGCTGCTACCTGTCCAAGTAATTGTTTGTCAATTCCTTCCAGGAAAATTTTAGGGTTCTGACCCTTTTCTGTTAAAGTGGTAACCTTTAATTCAGAAGGAATTTCGATAATGATGTTGTGAGAATAACCTAAAGACAGATCCAGTGTGTTGCCCTGGTTTGCTGCTTTATAACCTACACCCACTAACTCAAGGTCTTTCTTGTAACCTTCGGTTACACCTTTCACCAGGTTAGCAATCAAAGCACGGTACAGGCCATGCAGTGCGCGGTGGCGGATTTGATCAGTCGGGCGACCGATATTTACGATACCGTCTTTAACTTCTACAACGATATCTCTGTCAACAGCCTGCTTCAGTTCACCTTTAGCACCTTTAACAGTCACAATGTTGTCTTTACCAACAGTAATAGTTACTCCGGCCGGAACAACAATTGGCTTTTTACCTACACGAGACATACAAAAATTGTTTTAATTCTGATGATAATACGTCTTCAAACCGGTCAGCCGTGTATGTGCAGCTTAATGTATCTGAAAACAAAATATATAAAACGAACAAAGCCAGGCATTTACCTGGTTTTGTTGGCGCTTAGTATTAATAAATGTAGCACAATACCTCACCACCCACGTTCTCAGCTTTCGCTTGCTTGTCGGTCATAACCCCTTTGGAAGTACTTACGATCGCAATACCTAAACCGCTGATTACTCTCTTGAAATCGGCTGGCTTTGCATATTGGCGAAGACCAGGACGGCTTACTCTTTCCAGAGAACGGATAGCTGGTTGTTTAGTTGCAGCATCGTACTTTAAAGCTATTTTGATGATGCCTTGTTTGCTGTCATCCTCAAATTTGTACTTTAAAATGAATCCCTGATCGTACAGGATTTCAGTGATACGCTTTTTCAGGTTTGACGCTGGTATTTCAACCAGTCTGTGTCCAGCCAGCTGCGCATTACGAACCCTGGTCAGGAAATCTGCTATAGGATCAGTTACCATAATTATGTCTAGTTACTACTGTTATGAATTGTTGTTAACGCAACTGATATACTACCAGCTCGCCTTTTTAACACCTGGAATTTTGCCATTCAGAGCCATATCGCGGAAAGTTACCCTGGAGATACCGAAATAACGCATGTACCCTTTAGGACGACCGGTCAGCTGACAACGGTTCTTTAAACGAACAGGAGACGCATTGCGTGGCAATTGGTCTAATGCTGCGTAATCACCGGCAGCTTTTAATTCAGCACGCTTTTCAGCGAACTTAGCAACCATTGCTTCGCGCTTTCTTTGTCTGGCTTTTACTGATTCTTTTGCCATGATTTTCTATTTACAATTTCAGATCAGCCTTACGGCTAATCGTGAATTTTATATTAGTTGTTATCTTTCTTGATGTTCTTGAATGGCATACCCATTTCCTTCAGCAGTTCGTAAGCCTCTTCGTTGGTATTGGCAGAGGTAACGAAAGTGATATCAAGACCAGTGATTTTGTTCACTTTATCGATATCGATTTCAGGAAAAATGATTTGCTCGGTTACACCCAGTGTATAGTTACCACGGCCGTCGAATGCTTTGTCGCTAATGCCTTTGAAGTCACGTACACGAGGCAGTGATACAGCAATCAAGCGATCCAGGAATTCATACATTCTCTCGCCACGTAAAGTAACACGTGCGCCAATTGGCATGCCCTTACGCAGTTTGAAGTTGGAGATATCTTTTTTAGACATGGTAGGAACAGCTTTCTGACCAGTGATCATTGTCAGCTCTTCTACAGCTACGTCTACCATTTTCTTATCAGCCACAGCGCCATTAACACCACGGTTGATACAGATTTTCTCCAGTTTGGGAGCTTGCATTACACTTTTGTAAGCAAATTTCTTCATTAAGGCAGGTAAAACTTCACTTTTGTATTTATCTGCCAATCTCGGAGTGTATTTAACGGTACTCATTATTTAACGGCTTCCCCGGATTTTTTTGATATACGAACTAATTTACCATTTTCTCTGGTGCGTTTTACTTTCGCTGGTGCACCAGCTTTTGCATCCCACAACATTACGTTGCTGATGTGGATTGGAGCTTCCTTCTTTACAATACCGCCCTTGGTATTCTGGGCAGAAGGCTTGGTGTGTTTGGTTACAATGTTCACACCCTCAACCACTACACGGCCTTTATCAATGATAACTTCCAAAACCGTACGGGGTTTCTTCAGATCTTTATCATCACCGGCAATCACTACTACAGTGTCGCCTTTTCTGATATTGTATTTAGGTTTAAATCTGTTGCTCATTTTATTTTGTTTATGGAGTCAACCCTTCTGACTGCCTGATGCCCTTTCACTAACCTTAGGAAGCGAAAGGGGGCGCAAAGGTAATTAAAATTTCCCGTTTTTGTTTATAACACTTCAGGCGCCAGAGAAATGATCTTCATATAACCCTTGTCACGCAGTTCTCTCGCTACCGGGCCGAAAATACGGGTACCTCTTGGCTCGTCAGAGTTGTTCAACAATACAACCGCGTTATCGTCAAAACGGATGTAAGAACCGTCTTTACGGCGCAATTTGTTGGTAGTACGAACTATTACCGCTTTAGAAACAGTTCCTTTCTTAATACCACCGGCAGGGATGGCGTCTTTTACAGTAACAACGATTTTGTCACCGATCTTAGCGTAATCCTGGCCAGAGTTGCCCAGTACCCTGATACAGAGTACTTCTTTAGCGCCGCTGTTATCAGCTACGTTGAGGCGGCTTTCTTGCTGAATCATTTTATTTAGCTTTTAGCTGTTATCCCCGGAGTTAACCGGGGTTAATGTTGTTTATTTTCCCAGAGGCTGAGCTCCGTATCGCCAGAGACACAGCTTGAAGGCGCGTAATACTATTTCGCCTTTTCTACAATTTCCACCAGTCTCCAGCGCTTTGTTTTGCTCAGAGGACGGGTTTCCATTATTTTAACGGTATCACCAATACCGCACTCATTTTTTTCGTCATGAGCATGAAACTTGGTAGTTTTCTTTACGAACTTACCATAGATAGGGTGTTTTACTTTTCTTTCTACAGCAACAGTAATGGTTTTAGTCATTTTGTTGCTGCTAACAACACCTATCCTCGTTTTACGCAAATTTCTTTCAGACATCGTTCTTATTTTTAGCTTGAGCTATTTAGTTTATTTCGCCAGTTCTTTAACCTGTAATGCAGTTTTCAAACGGGCAATATCCTTTCTGAGATTGCGAATACTCATAGGATTTTCCAGAGGAGAGATAGCATGAGCAAATTCCAGCTTCTTTAAACGCAGCTGATCTTCCTGGATACGAGCCTTCAGGTCTGTTACGTTCAGATCTTTAATGCTCCTGTTAAATTCAATTTTTTTATTAGTAGCCATCGCTATAACCTTTTAGAAATTAACCTTGTAAGTCTCTTCTTACAATAAATTTTGTTTTGATGGGTAGCTTCTGGGCGGCTAATAACATAGCTTCCTGTGCTACTTGTTCTGTCACCCCATCACACTCAAACAGAATGCGTCCTGGTTCTACTACTGCAGCCCAGAATTCAGGGTTACCCTTACCTTTACCCATCCTTACTTCTAAAGGCTTGCGGGTGATGATTTTATCAGGAAATACTCTGATCCAAACGTTACCTTCACGCTTCATAGCACGTGTCATTGACTGACGGGCGGCTTCGATCTGACGGTTAGTTAACCAGATAGGTTCCAAAGCTTTTAAAGCAAAAGATCCAAACGCAATGTAAGTGCCTCTTTTGGCAACTTCACGTATGCGACCTTTTTGCATTTTTCTATGTTTTGATCTTTTTGGCTGTAACATGGTACCCTCCTATCCTCCCATAAGGGAGGCAAATTTTCTAAAATTTTTATGTATAGTTTTTCCTTGGGCTCCCCTCGTGGGGAGCAAGGGGGTTAATTTCTACGCTCCCTTCTTTCTCCACCACCTCTTCTGTCGCCACCTGGACCTCTTCTGTCACCTCTTCTGTCATCACCACCTCTTCTGTCATCACCTCTTTCTCTTCTGTCGCTCAGGTCGTTCTTGCCACTAACGAAGTTTGGATTCAGTTCGCGCTTACCTAATACTTCACCTTTACAGATCCATACTTTGATACCGATTTTACCGTATACAGTCTGAGCAAACACGTTTGCATAATCAATGTCCATACGGAAAGTGTGTAATGGAACACGACCTTGTTTGAATTCCTCGCTACGTGCAATCTCAGCACCACCTAAACGGCCGCTCAGCTTAACTTTGATACCTTCAGCACCCATACGCAGGGTAGAAGCAATCGCCATTTTAGTAGCGCGTTTAAAGTTGATACGGTTTTCAATTTGTCTTGCGATAGTGTCACCAACAATGTTAGCGTCTAACTCAGGACGACGGATCTCCAGAATATTAATCTGAACATCGTCTTTACCGGTTAATTTTTTCAGTTCTTCCTTGATACGGTCAACTTCGTTACCGCCTTTGCCGATAATGATACCAGGCTTGGAAGTGTGTATAGTTACAATCAGTTTACCCAGTGTACGCTCAATTACAATTTTGGCAATGCCACCTTTGCTGATACGTGCAGTCAGGTAGGTTCTGATTTTGTTATCCTCGATCAACTTGGTAGCGAAGTCTTTTTTGCTGCCATACCAGTTACTCTCCCATCCGCGGATGATGCCTAACCTGTTACCAATTGGATTTGCTTTCTGACCCATATAATGGATTAATAGGTTTTACTAATTATTTGAATCAACAATGATAGTTACGTGATTGCTGCGTTTACGTACTCTGTAACCACGGCCTTGTGGTGCAGGGCGCATGCGCTTTAACACACGTCCACCGTCAACAAAAACGGTTTTAACGATCAGGCTGGCATCAGCCGCGCTTTGACCATTGTTCTTTTGCTCCCAGTTGCTGATTGCACTCTTCAGCAGTTTTGCCAGAGGAACGGCGTTGTGCTGAGGGTGGTGCTCCAGGATAGCAAGTGCTTTTTCCACCTGCATACCGCGGATAACGTCTGCCAGCAAACGCATCTTACGGGGTCCTGTTGGGTAATTATTGAGTTTAGCTACTGCTTCCATTTCTTTTAATTAAATGTGTTCTTAAAACCGGCTACTATTTCTTAGAACCGGCATGTCCTTTAAAGTTCCGGGTAGGAGCAAATTCACCTAATTTGTGACCTACCATAAATTCTGTTACATAAACAGGGATAAACTTGTTTCCGTTATGCACGGCGAAAGTGTGGCCTACAAAATCAGGGGTGATTGTAGAGCGGCGGCTCCATGTTTTCAGAACGCCTCTTTTGCCTTTGCCTTCGTTTATTGCCAGAACTTTACCTTCCAGCTTTGCATCAACGTAAGGACCTTTTTTAATCGAACGAGCCATAGTATTGCTTTGTTGTTTATTTGTTCCCTCTTACAGGAACCATTTTAACAAGAATAATTATTTACTTAATTTTTTACCGTTTCTTCTCTGGATAATCATCTTATCAGAACCTTTACCACGAGTACGGGTAATTTCACCTTTAGCGTATTTACCGGTTCTGCTTCTTGGATGTCCACCAGATGCACGGCCTTCACCACCACCCATTGGGTGATCAACCGGGTTCATTGCAACACCGCGGGTACGTGGACGGATACCTTTCCAACGGTTAACACCTGCTTTACCAGCTGTTTCCAGGTTATGGTCACCATTACTTACTACACCTACAGTAGCGTAACAGTTAATCAGAACTTTACGCAGTTCGCCGGAAGGCATTTTTAATACTGCATATTTTTCTTCTTTGTTGGCCAGCTGTGCGGAAGAACCTGCGCTTCTTGCCATTTTACCACCCTGACCAGGCTGCAACTCAATGTTGTGAATCATAGTACCTAAAGGCATATTCTTCATCATCAGCGCGTTACCGATCTCAGGAGCTACTGCGTCACCGGCTACTACGGTTGCACCAACCTGTATACCTTGTGGAGCAATAATGTATCTTTTTTCACCATCAGCATATTGCAGTAAAGCAATAAATGCAGTACGGTTCGGATCGTATTCAATAGATACTACTTTAGCAGAAACATCTCTCTTGTTACGCTTGAAATCTATAATACGGTAGTGCTTTTTGTTACCACCACCAATGTAGCGCATAGAACGACGACCTTGCGCGTTACGACCACCAGTTCCGCTGATAGGCTCTAACAGGCTCTTCTCAGGTTGGTTGGTTGTAATTTCAGCATAGGCATTACCGATTCTCCACCGGGTACCTGCGGTCATTGGTTTGTACTTCTTCAGTGCCATTTTTTAATACTTTATAAGTCAATACTTAGCGGCGTTTGACAGCCATACTTTTAAATATTAGCGTACAGGTCAATAGTTTCACCTTCAGCTACAGTTACATAAGCCTTTTTATAGGCAGGTTTTACCCCTTTAATAAAACCAGCTTTTGTATAGCGGGTTTTATTTTTACCAGGTACAACTACGGTATTAACGTCCACAACAGATACACCATAGAAAGCCTCAACAGCGGTTTTAATTTCCAGCTTGTTGGCTTTGCGGCTTACTCTGAAAGCATATCTTCTCAGCTTTTCCTGCTGGTTGTTTGCTTTTTCTGTCAGGATTGGTTTTACTAAAACTTCGTTCAGATTCATTGTATCTCAATTTGAGAATGTGAAAATTTCTATGCTTCAACTTCTGCTTCAGAAAATACTTTCGCAGCGTTCTCTGTTAAAATCAGAACATCTGAATTAACGATATCATAAGTATTGATATCAGTTAACAGAGTGCTGCCTACAGAAGAAATGTTGCGTAAGCTCAGATACAGGTTGTCATTGTATTCGTCAAGAACCAGCAGGCTCTTTTTACCAGCTACATTCAGGCTCTTTAAAACTTCAGCAAACTGCCTGGTTTTAGGAGTTTCGAAATTCAGCTCTTCTAATACAACGATTGCGTTTTCTTTAGCCTTGTAAGACAGTGCAGAAATCTTAGCCAGATCTTTCACTTTCTTGTTCAGCTTAAAGCCATAACCATGTGGTTTAGGTCCGAAGATGGTACCACCACCTTTGTATAAAGGGTTACGGATGTTACCTTTACGGGAACCACCGGTACCTTTCTGGCGGTGCAGCTTGCGGCTCGCACCATGTACTTCAGCACGGGTCTTTACTTTGTGAGTACCCTGACGCTGAGCAGCCAGGTATTGTTTAACGGCCAGGTAAATTACGTGGTCGTTTGGCTCAGCACCGAATATATCGTCTGGCAACTCAATAGATCTGCCAGTCTTTTGTCCTTTACTATTTAATACTTCTACTTGCATCGTACTTCAGGTTAAGATTTATTTCTGGATTAAAACGATGGAACCATTGTGGCCCGGTACAGAACCAGTAACAAGGATGTAATTCTTCTCAGGGAAAATTTTAACCACTTTCAGGCCTTTAACTTTCACTCTGTCGCCACCCATACGGCCAGCCATTCTCATACCCTTAAATACGCGTGAAGGATAAGAAGAACCACCTACAGAACCGGGAGCGCGCTGACGGTCGTGCTGGCCGTGTGATTGCTCACCCACACCAGAGAAACCATGACGTTTAACTACACCTTGAAAACCTTTACCTTTTGAAGTACCAACTACTTCCACATCTTCACCTTCAGTAAAGATGTCAACGGTAACCGTTTCACCTAAATTTTTATCAAGAGAATAATCGCGGAATTCTTTTACGAAACGCTTTGGAGCAGTCTGGGCTTTTGCGAAGTGATTAATGTCGCCCTTAGTAGCATGCTTTTCTTTCTTGTCGCCGAATGCTAACTGTAATGCACTGTAACCATCTGTGTCTTTAGATTTCACCTGGGTTACTACATTGGGACCAGCTTCGATGATGGTGCAAGCTGTTTGCTTACCATCGGGACTGAAGATGCTGGTCATCCCAATTTTTTTTCCGATAATACCTTTCATTGTGTTGCGGTTTACGCCCCGCAAGGTCGGAAGGACATCCTTTCGCATTTGCCGCTCTCATCCCGGAGCGGATTATGAAAGGATTCAATCCTTTGTTTGCCGTCGACCTTTTCTGTTGTTCGTTCTGTTTTGCAACAGTAACGGTAGAAGTACCGACGGTAAACAAACCTCGAAGGGCTTGTTTATATTTGTTTCTGTTTAATGCCCGTTTTACCTTAATTAGTATCCCGGGCATCTATAATTTAAGTCAGAGCTCTTTTCTCCTGGTGTACAGGATTGAGAGATAAACTGTATTTCTAAGAACGTGGTTGATACTTACCTGTGATTCCCGGAATTAGGCTATACAGGTAATTTATCAGGCTTTGATTTCTACTTCCACACCGGAAGGCAGATCTAACTTACTTAACGCGTCTACAGTTCTGGAAGAAGAAGTGTAAATGTCTAATAAACGTTTGTGCGTACACAGCTGGAATTGCTCACGGCTTTTCTTGTTCACGTGCGGTGAACGTAAAACAGTGAATATTCTCTTATGAGTAGGCAAAGGAATAGGACCTGTTACTACTGCACCCGTGCTGCGAACGGTTTTAACGATTTTCTCGGCAGATTTATCTACCAGATTGTGGTCGTACGACTGTAATTTAATTCTGATTCTTTGCGACATAGCCTAAACCCAAAATTTCTAATTGGGAGCGCAAAGGTAAGTTTAGGAATTCAATTACACAAGCATTTTGAGGATTATTTTCTTAAAAAACGCCTAAAAACGGATATTTATCCACAAAAAGGCCCGGCTGTGAGTAAGCCAGGCCATTTTCGTTTATTTCAATCCTTGCAACCTATCCCTTTTCCGGTAGTTTTCAGGCCGGATAATGGGGTTTAAGCTGCTTTATGACTATGTTTAGTCTTCCACCTTTACCTTGCCTTTAGACTTGGCGATTACTTCTTCTGCTACGTTGTTCGGAGCCGCGTTATAGTGGCTGAACTCCATGGTAGAAGTTGCACGGCCTGATGACAAAGAACGCAGTTGGGTTACATAACCAAACATTTCGCTCAACGGCACTTTAGCCTTAATTACCTGCAGGTTCGCACGGCTGTCCATACCTTCCAGCATACCACGACGACGGTTTAAGTCACCTGTAACGTCACCCATGTACTGGTCAGGAGTCAGAACTTCCACTTTCATAATAGGCTCTAACAGCGTTGGCTTCGCTTTGCGGCCAGCTTCACGGAAACCAGACTTCGCACACAGTTCGAAGCTCATTGAGTCAGAATCCACATCATGGTAGCTACCATCAAATACTCTGATTTTCATGTTGTTAACAGGGAAACCAGCCAGTACACCTGTGCTCATTGCAGTTTCAAAACCTTTCTGAATGGCAGGAACAAATTCTTTAGGAATAGAACCACCAAAGATATCGTTTACAAACTGGAAGCTCTTTCCTTCGTTTTCTTTCATCCACTCTTCGTCAGCAGGGCCGATAGAGAATTGGATATCAGCGAATTTACCACGACCGCCAGACTGCTTTTTCAGCACCTCACGGTGTTCAACAGTAGTACCAAAAGATTCTTTATAAGCAACCTGAGGAGCACCCTGGTTAACTTCTACTTTAAATTCACGACGCATACGGTCGATGATGATCTCCAGGTGTAATTCACCCATACCGCGCAGGATAGTCTGACCGGTATCTTCGTCGGTGTTTACACGCAGGGTAGGATCTTCTTCTACCAGTTTCGCAATGGCCATACCCATTTTATCCACGTCAGCCTGGGTTTTAGGCTCAACTGCAATAGCGATTACCGGCTCAGGAATAAACATGTTTTCCAGCGTGATAGGATGGTTCTCATCACACAGGGTATCACCGGTTTTGATTTCTTTGAAACCCACCGCTGCACCAATATCACCTGCTTCAATAAAGTCAATTGGATTTTGCTTGTTTGCAAACATCTTCATGATACGGCTGATACGCTCTTTCTTACCACTTCTTACGTTCAGTACATAAGAACCCGCATCCAGGTGACCACTATAGCACCGGAAGAACGCCAGACGACCTACGAAAGGATCAGTCATAATTTTGAACGCCAGTGCAGAGAAAGGCGCTTTAGGATCAGCCTTACGGGTGATAGTTTCACCGCTGTCAGGATCTGTACCTACCGTATCTTCAATATCAACAGGAGAAGGCAGATAACGACAAACCGCGTCTAATGCTGTTTGTACGCCTTTGTTCTTGAAAGAAGAACCACACATCATAGGAACAATGCTCAGGTCGATGGTAGCCTTACGGATAGCCTCGTGCATTTCTTCTTCAGTGATGCTGTTAGGATCATCAAAGAACTTCTCCATCAGGGTATCGTCGTATTCTGCTACAGCTTCAACCAGGTTTTGTCTCCACTCATTAGCTTCTTCCACCATGTCAGCAGGAACATCAATCTCGTCGAAAGTCATACCTTCTGTTTCCATATGCCAGATGATACCTTTCATCTTAATCAGATCCACCACACCGGTAAAGTTATCTTCAGCACCAATAGGTAACTGTAACGGAACCGCTTTTGCACCCAGCATTTCCTTCACCTGGTTAACCACCATCAGAAAGTCAGCACCGGAACGGTCCATTTTGTTTACGAAACCGATACGTGGAACACGGTAACGGTTAGCCTGGCGCCATACAGTCTCAGACTGAGGCTCCACGCCATCCACCGCAGAAAACAGGGCAATCAAGCCATCCAGCACACGCATAGAACGTTCTACTTCTACAGTAAAGTCCACGTGACCGGGAGTATCGATAATGTTAAAAGAATATTTTTTTGTGTTGGCATCAGCCTTACCTTTTACGGTAGGGAAGTTCCACTGGCAGCTCACCGCAGCTGAGGTAATGGTAATACCCCGCTCTTTTTCTTGCTCCATCCAGTCAGTAGTAGCTGCACCATCGTGCACTTCACCAATTTTGTGAATCATACCGGTGTAGCGCAGAATACGCTCGGTAGTAGTGGTCTTACCGGCATCAATGTGTGCGGCAATACCGAAGTTGCGTTGAAATTTCAAGTCCGCCATAAAAGAATAATAGTTTAATTTTTTTAGTAAAAACCGGGCACACTTCTGCCACCTGATTTTCAGGGCGCAAAGGTAATGAATTTAATATACAGGAAAAGAAATCGCGATTAAATTGTGGTTACAAAAATGCCCGGCAGAAGAAACTGCCGGGCTTACTACTATAGACATGATCAAAACCCTTGATTAATAGCCTATAACACATAGAATTGTGTAACAGGCGCAATTTCCTGCTCTGGTAGCTGAGTATGGTCGTTCAGCATCTGACGCAGGTTTTTCTCTATCGTTCTGGCTATCGTGGTCATAGGCGTATCCGTAGGCTTGTTCTCAAACGGATCCTGTAACTGAATCGCCATTTTTTCAACCAGTAGAAAAGAGGCTGCTATTGCCGCAACCAGCGGAACCTCTGCCCAACCAAAAAAATCAATTACTGCAAATGGCAGCAACCCTATAAAAAAGATGATCGAAAAATGCAGATACAAGCTGTAAGTCACCGGAAATACCGTATTCTTAATACGCTCGCACTTGCCCATATGATCACATAGCCTCGTCAATGTCCGGTCCAGCTCTACCTGCTGATACTCATTCACCCAGCCTTTCTGAAGCGCATAAGTAATATCTCTCCCATGCATATCCAGTAATGCCGAGGGCTTATTATCGTAATGCATTAACTGCAGATACTCTCTTTTCGACAGATAACGCTCCATTCCCTGCATTGCATTCTCCTTTCGTAAACTCTGACCCAGACAGAAATTCCAGCCTATCTGGCGTTTTACAAATGAGTTTCTGAAATGAATAACCTCCTCATCCTGATACTCCACCCCGGAAGTAAATGATAACAACTGCCTGGCCAGCGTACGTGAATCATTAACAATAGCTCCCCATATCTGTCTTGCCTCCCACCAGCGGTCATACGCCTGATTAGATCGGAAAGCCAGCAAAAGAGATATAATGGTTCCCATAATAGTAGGCACCGCTATAGGTATGGTTATATCCGTAACATTGAACGTTCTGAACAGCAAAGCCACCACACTGGCGTATAAAACCACCACCAGTAATTCATACTTCACCTTACCTAAAACATAGCCCATCGGTATTTTATCTTTCAGCAACATAACACCCCCTTCTTTTACATGTCAGGTAATCGCTTCACCTTTATCCAACTGCCAGCAGCAGGTCTGCCATATTTATCCGCTGTACATCTCCCTGATCCTGGCGTACACTTACTCTGTCAATATTACAGCGCGCATACTTCAGTAAACCAGAAATGTCTACACTGTTGTCACACGCTTTCTGAAGCGTGTAATCGGCAGGAAAAACAATCAGGTCAATATGATTAGCGAGTAAAAAGTTCCGGAACACATGCCGCGTGCTACCATGCATAAAGCGCAGGGTAATGGATTGTATTACAGAAGCATACCTGTTTTTTATAATCTTGCAGGCATCTTCAAATTCTTTGGTAATCAGTTTATACCGGTCATTATTCCTCGAAAACATCATCAGCTCGGTAATCGAATCAGGCATCGACAGGCCATGCATGAGTAAAATATGCAATTGCCCAGCTTTGTACTTCTCCACCGTAGCCACAATTGTGTCCAGCGAATGAACCGTAAAATCTGTAGGAATTAGAATATTTTTCATAATACCACAACATTAACGCTGTAGTATTAGGGACACTTAAGAGGGGAATTAGAAAGAGATTAGAATATTATGACACGTGAATAGGCAGACTGATATGGATAATACACCCCTCTCCTGCTTTTGACTTTACCACAATATCCCCATCGTGCATACGGATGATATTACGCGACAGCGGCAAACCAATACCATAGCCTTTATAATGGCCCACATTCGAAGCCCGGAAAAATGGATCAAAAATATAAGGAAGTTCATTTTCCGGAATACCAATACCCATATCACGTACAATAATCAGCACTCTGTCATCTGTAGAGGCCACACCTATTGTAACGGGTTTATTATCAGAATACTTACAGGCATTCAGCACAACATTACTAAATGCAAGTATCAGCATCTGCATATTCCCTCGTGTAGTCAGCTTTCGTTCTTCTTCCGGCAGGTGACTGGTATCAAAATACACATGATTACCGGGGTTGATATTATCTACCGATTGCTTTACTGCCCACACCAATTCATCAGCCCTTAAAACTTCCCATTGCTGCTTTTTACCGTCAAAACCCGTCTGGGCCAGACTCAACAGAGAAGTGGTGATATGCCGTAGTCGCTCAGCTTCGTTCAATACCACACGTAGCGATTGGGTATACGCCTGTTCATCCCGCTTTTTACTGAGGGCCAATTCTGCCTCTCCTATTATGGCTGTAAGCGGGGTGCTTAACTCATGCGAGGCATTACTTACAAAGTTGTTCTGCGATTCAAAAGAAGTTTCCAACCGGTCAAGCATATTATTAAAGGTGTAGGACAGCTCACCAATTTCATCCTTCCCACCAGTTTCCGGCAGACGCAGATGCAGATTATTGCTGCTGATATCCTTTACCCGATGGGTAATACTCCTAACCGGCTTCAATATCTGGCGCGAAAACAAAATCCCCACAGTCAGCATTACCAATACTGACACCAGAAACCCAACCAACATTACATTTTTCAGACTCCCCAGATACTCCCGGCTGAATTCATTCACTGCTGATACCACAACAATATGGTTACTACCCGGCTGCTCGTATAATACTCCCAGATAAAACAGGTTCTTTGTCCGGTGCATAGCTTCTTTTTCCACCATAACCCGGTTAAAAAACGAAGCAGGCACTCCCGAAATGTGTGCACTATCCGGCTTTCCTGCTTTTTCATTTACAGTAAAAAAGTACTCCTTTTCAGACGGCAGCTTTTCCAGGTGCTCCCGGCGTATTTCATTATAGGCATTTACGTGCGTCCGGTCCTGCCCCAACTTGGCCTTGGCAGCAATGATAGCACGTATTTCCAGTCGTTTATAAAAATCTTCAAATGCATTACGGCTGGCAAAAAAGTATACAAATCCGCTCAAAAAAAGCAGAATAGAGGCAGTAATCGCCGTAAACAACCATGTAATCTTAGTTTGAATTTTCATGCATCTCTTTCATGATATAGCCCATCCCTATTACTGTATGAATAAGGGGTAAACTCCCCCCTTTATCCAGTTTCTTCCGCAGGTAATTCACGTATACGTCTACAACATTCGTCCCCATATTAAAATCAATCCCCCATACGTGCTCCAGAATCTCCATACGCGATAGAACCTTTCGCTGGTTCTTCAACATGTATTCCAACAATCGATATTCTGTAGCAGTAAGGGCAATGGGCTTTCCGCCACGCTGAACAGTTTTGGCAGTAGTATTCACAACCAGATCAGCCATGGACAACATATCCGGCTTTTCCATGGCAGAAAAGTTACGGCGGGTAAGCGATCGTATTCTGGCTTGTAGTTCAGCAAACTTAAAAGGCTTTACGAGATAATCATCTGCCCCGGAGTCCAGCCCGGTAACCACATTCTCCGTACTTCCCAGTGCAGTAAGCATTAGTACCGGCGTATTGTTATTGGCCTGCCGCAACCGGCGGCAAACCTCCAGGCCATTTATACCTGGCAACATCACATCCAGCAGTATAATAGCAAACTCATGTGCACTGGCCAGCGAATAACCGGTATCACCATCCATAGCCACAGTTACCTCGTAACCGGCCTCCGATAAGCCACGCTGTATAAACGAAGCCACATTTACTTCATCTTCTACCAATAAAACTTTCAACATCAGTGTATTATCTGTTTGCTAACTACAATGGTGGACTAATATAAAACAAAAACGCCCTGAATAATCAGGGCGCCTCTCCAAAAATATATTGGTGAAATATTGTTAGATACGGAAGTGAGAGAATGCCTTGTTGGCTTCTGCCATACGATGTGTATCTTCTTTCTTTTTGAAAGCTGCACCTTCACCTTTGCTGGCTGCAACGATTTCGTTTGCCAGTTTGTCGGCCATGGTACGACCATTTCTTTCACGGCTGTAGCGGATTAACCATTTCATGCTCAGGGAAATTTTACGGTCAGGACGAACTTCCGTTGGAATCTGGAAAGTAGCACCACCAATACGGCGGCTGCGCACTTCTACTCCAGGAGTTACATTATTTAAGGCTTTTTTCCATACTTCATAGCCATCTTCACCGGTAATCTTGCTCACCTTGTCAACGGCAGTATAGAAAATATTGATAGCGGCACTTTTTTTACCGTCCCACATCAGGTTGTTCACGAAACGTGTAACCAACTTGTCGTTAAAACGACCATCGGGGGCTAACGGTAATTTTTTGGCTTGTGCTTTACGCATTTTACTCTTGCATTAAAGTTTTTCAAATTCTGTTTATCAAGGCAGGTCTATATAACCATACCCGTTTTAAGAAATGGAAGACTATTTTTTAGGCTTCTCTTTCTTGGTACCGTACTTAGAACGGCTTTGTTTACGGTCTTTTACGCCGGCAGTATCAAGGCTACCACGAACAATATGGTAACGAACACCTGGTAAGTCTTTAACACGACCACCACGGATCAGTACGATAGAGTGTTCCTGCAGGTTGTGACCTTCACCAGGGATGTAGGCAATAACTTCTACCTTATTAGTCAAACGTACTTTTGCTACTTTACGTAAAGCCGAGTTTGGCTTTTTAGGGGTAGTAGTGTAAACCCTTGTACAAACACCACGACGCTGAGGACATGCGTCCAAAGCTCTGGATTTGCTCTTCGCCCTGATAATTTCACGGCCTTTTCTTACTAACTGCTGTATTGTAGGCATTCTAAACCATTTATTTTTGGGACGGCAAAGGTAACAGCACTCACAACAAATTCCAAAAAAATATCAGAAAAGTATGTGGATTTCTTTTCGAAATTTTACACTGCTACACTTTTTATCCACGTTGTTGAACAAGTCAAAAGTACAAATACCAGCGGAAATGGCACTGATATTTGTACTTGCTTCTATCTAATCAATTAATAATGAATAACTTTCACTTCCGTGCGGCGGTTTAATGCACGTCCATCCGGATTATCCTTACCATTAGGCAGTGTATTCGGCGCTATCGGGCAGCATTTACCATATCCTTTATAACGTAACCTGCTCATCTCTATACCCACCCGCTGCAGATACTCCACGCATGATTTTGCGCGGGCATCACTCAGCTTCAGATTATATTTAACAGCACCTTTCCCATCAGTGTGTGAACTCATTTCCAGTTCCATGTTCGGGAAACGACGCATTACAGAAGCAAGGGTATCTAAAACCGGATACGACTCCGGCCGCAACGTCGCTTTATCAAAATCATAATAAATGTCCTTCAACACCACTGCCTGCCCCACAGGAAACGGCTTGGCTGTATCCTCATGATTCATACACAGGTCAGGATTCACCAGCGTATCCGGTGCACCTTCCGAGCCAGGTTTGAAGAAGTGAAGCGATCGGGGCAGATAATACTTTTTCTCTCCTACCAACTTCAACGGTTGATATTCCTCCATCTCAAAGCTATATGCTCCGGTAGCATCTATATCTTGTGTATAAATTACCTTGTTACGCAGTGTATCCACCACACTGATGGTTGCGCCAGCCATAGGTTCCCGGGTAGCACAATCCACCACCTTTCCGGTGATAACCATATTTTTACGCTTTACCCCAAACATCTCCAGACAACATACCGAACTCCGGTCAGAACTGAAATTCGCATCTGCCAGCAGAAATTTCTTACCGCGGCTGGAGAAATAAATATCATCCTTGGTAGAATTCAGTGGGTGCCCCATATTCTTTACAGAATCCCAAACGGCAAAGTTTCCTTTAGAGCTGTACAGATCAAATCCTCCCATACCCACCCTGCCATTGCTGGCAAAAACCAGGGTGGTAGAAACGTTATGATAGAAAGGTGCCTGCTCATCCCCTTCGGTATTAATCATGGTTCCCATATTTGCTGCTGAACCGGGCTGGCCCGAAGCAGGGTCCAGCAAAGAATACCAGAGGTCGTATTTACCAACCCCTCCAGGCCGGTCAGAGGAAAAAATCAGGTATTTACCGTCTGTAGTTACATAAGGCTGTATTGAACTATACCCGTCAGTGTTTACGTTCAATCCAAGCTTCACAGGAGCAGACCAGTTAGAACCGGATTTCTCGCTCATAAACAAACTACCACGGTTTTTTCCTTCCACCAATTGCCAGCGGGTAAGATACATCCGGCGGCCATCCGAAGTAAAAGCGGCAGCGCCCTGTTGCATTTCACCGTTTACCTCCACATTCACCTTTATCGGTTTGGAATAGCCGGAATCCTGCAATGTAGTCTGATATACATTGTTGAAGTATGGATTGGTACCTTTCGTTCGTATAATAGCTGCACTATCGCCCCTGGAAGAAGTGAATACCATGGTTTTGTTATCCAGCCAGGCCGGAGCGTAAGTTGCGCCTCCCTGATTAATAAAACCATCCAGGCGGCTTACCAACACGCTTCGTTTGTCTTCCGCCAGCTGTCCTTGAATAAACCGGCAATTCGCAAGTTCTTTACGGGCACTTTTTGAATACTCATCTTCTGAAGTGTGCTCCAGTAAAAAACGGGAAAACTGATTTTCAGCATCCGTGTATTTCGTATTGGCGCGCAGTGTTACACCATACCAGTAGCGGGCGAGCGGGTAAGCAATGGAATCAAAGTTTGTACTCATCGCATACCACTTTTCCGCATTATTAAAATCAAAATACATCCGGTACGATTCAGCCAAACGATAAACCACCTGTTCATAATTACTCACCTGCTTTTTCATATGCCTGGTGGCAATTGTAACCATATATGGCAGATAGTCATCCGCATTGACATTACCCTTTGCAACAGATCTTTTGGTGGTCAGAAAACGGTCGTAATATTGAGCAGCAGAATAATAATCCCCCTTCTCAAAATACATATCGGCCGTTCTCTTCAGGTCGTACAGATTATACTGGGCTGAGGCCATATGGCTGCACAGCAGCAGGGCAACTATATAACAGCTTCCCCTAAATAACAGAATATATAAATATTTCATACTTGTAGTTTAACCAAGGGTTTCCGGTAATAAAGAATTAATCAGTCAACCATCTATAAAACCTAGAGGCGCGGGCAAATAAAGGCCTCACCAGGTAATGCACGGCTTCTCCTGCCTGTGAAAGACAGAGAAATCTCGAACGCATTACTACTGCGCGACAGGTTTTTCAGATGAGATACGTTGGTATCATAACTAAGTCCCAGTACCATGTGCTCGTAATGAAAACCCACAAAAGGCGTAATAGCATCTTCAAAACGATAATTACCCCCAATCAGAAAATCAGCAAATGTGCTGGCCTTTATCTGGGCATAAGCACCTACCATTTTTTCATTTGAGGTACCCTGTTTCATATACAGGGCATTGGGCGTAATAGTTATCATGTCAGATAGCACAAAGCGCACACCGCCATGCACCACATAACGTACAGGCAACGTCTCTTTCTGGCCATATACAAAGGGATCTTCCGGCCTAGTCAGGTGAAAAGCAGAGACTCCTATAAAGGTGTTGAGCGACTTGGACGGATCTGCGTCGTAGTATAAAACGCCCGCACCCGCATCAAACTCAGCCTTGGAATTACGGGTCATCAATTCCGTAGTAGGCGCATTAGGATCATAACCGGTAGTAGGATTCCATTGGTCTGCATACTGAAATTTAGAAGGGTCAAACCTCCGGTTCATGATGCCCGCCTGCAGGCCCACTGCCAGACGCTGGTGCCCCTGGGCACCGAATTTGATACCCGTATAAGCCGCCGAAACATATCCTGTGAAAAAGTTATAGCCTGCATTGCCTGCCGTCTGGTTCATCAGATTTATTCCCAGATTCAGATTTTTATTAGTTACAAACTCCGCAGCAGCGCCAATAGTGGCAAACGGATCAGCAATATTATTCCACTGTGTACGATAGTTCGCTCCCACCCGGTAATCCCCGTCAATGGCTCCGGTCATAGCAGGGTTCAGCCACATCGGATAAGAATAATACTGAGAGAAGTGGGGGTCCACCTGTGCTTTTAAACAGGTGGTCCCAATCAACGTACTGCAAAGCAGCAGTATTTTATTAAGATTTTTCATTTCAGATTAAGTTTACGTTTAACGAATCAGGTTTACAGTACCCTTTCTGTTCACAATGGTGCCGTCCAGCAGTCTGATTTTGAAGATGTATACATATACACCCACAGGCTGCAGGGTTCCACCCATTCTTCCATCCCATCCCTGCGAATCGGCAGCATGATAAATCATCTCACCCCACTGACTGAATATCCATATCTCCTGAGATGCGATATTATTACCCAGCGCCATGAATCTCTCGTTCTTGCCATCTGCATTAGGAGTAAACACATTCGGAATAAACACGCTGTTACCCAGCGGGTTGGTAGCTGTTCCGGTTGCCCTTGCAGAGAGCGGACTGGTCTGGCAGCTTTGCGAGCCTGCTGCCCTTACCTGTATACCCACTGTCTGGTTAGGCTGTAAACCGGAAATGGTATGTGACAAACCGTTAGATCCGTTAGGTGCAATAAATGTGGTTCCGTCAAGCGACACCTGATAGCCGGTAGCGCCTGTTACTGCATTCCATTTGAAGGTTACTGTAGAAATGGTTACAGAGTCTACTGTTACAACCGGAGCATCCAGTGGTCTTAACACCGTAATAGAAGCTTCACCTCTGCTACTGCTGCTACATCCGCCTGCATTGGCAACAGATACATAGAACGTGGTATCGGCTGTAAGCGCCCCTGTAGCAAACGGATTACCTGTAAACAGAATTGTTGTACTACCTGCACCTGCATACCAGTTGTATACTGCACCAGGCACAGAAGAAGACGCAGTAAGCGTTACCATACTACCCGGACATACCGATGGTGAGTTGTTAGTGATTACCGGAGCCGCAGGAGCTGCGGTTACTACCACATCAGCCGATGCGCGGGAAGCACTGGAACAACCTGATTCATTCACCGCTGCTACATAGTATACAGCATTGGCGGTGATATTAGTAAGCGCATAGTTGGCTCCGCTAAACAGTATCGTTCCACCTGTTGCAACACTATACCAGTTATAGGTATAGCCTGAAACAGGGTTCTGAACGCTCAGCGTACCTGCACCACCAGAACATACCGTTACACTACTGGCTGCCAAAGTTGGTGCCGCAGGTGAAGGATTAACGGTTACCGCTGCCGTTGTACGTGATGTGCTTACACAACCACTATTCACCGCAGCTTCCACATAGAAAGATGTATTGGTAGTAAGCGGATTGGTAACATAAGAAGTTCCGGTAAACAACAGGTTTCCACCAGATGGCACATCAAACCATCTGTATGTATAAGCCGCATCCGGATTCTGAATAGTTAATGTCGCCTGTCCATCTGCACAGATGGTTCTGCCGCTGGCAGCTACCACAGGAGCCGACGGTCTTGCCACCACGGTTACGTTCACCTGTGTGCGTGTAGCACTGGTACAGGTACTGTTACCTGCCTCCACATAATAAGTAGCATTAGCAGCAAGCACAGGCGTGGTAAACGAAGAGCCAGTCGCCAGCAGCATTCCGCCACTGCCCGCAGTATACCATCTGTAAGAAAGACCAGTCTGCGCATTCTGTACAGAAAGTGTAGTGCTCTGGTTCAGACAGGCAGTAGTACCCGCCGCATCTACCAATGGTGGTTGTAATACCGTACTCACCGTTGCAGTAGCGGCTGTTCTTGTATCACTTACGCATCCGCCACCGTTGGCAGAAGCTTCTACATAATAGCTCGTACTGGCAGTAAGGGGTTGCGTAGTAAATGTACTGCCGTTAAATACCAGGTTTCCACCCGTAGCAGCATCATACCACAGGTATGAAATTCCTGTTTGTGGAGCCTGCACAGCAAAAGTTACAGTACCACCTGTACAGGTAGTTCCGTTGTTATTAACCAATACCGGAGTTGCAGGTTTCGTATTCACAGTTACCGGAACGGCAGTACGGGTAGCACCTGAACAACCGGCTGTACTTACTGCTTCCACATAATAAGTGGCATTAGCAGTAAGTTGTGCTGTCACATAAGTATTCCCTTCAGACAGTGCAGTGCCTCCGTTGGCAACATTGTACCATCTGTAAACATATCCTGGCTGTGGAGTTTGCACTGTCAGGGTAGCCTGACTGCCGGAACAAACGCTTACTCCCGTTATTACAGGTGCAGATGGAGCCTGAGTTACAGTTACATCAACCGCAGCACGCGCCGTACCAGTACAGGTACCATTGGTTACTTCTACATAGTAAGTAGCGCTGGCAGTAAGCTGCGGTGTAGTATAGCTGGAGCCGGTGGTCAGCAACGTTCCGCCGCTTTGTGCCGTATACCAGTTATAGGTTAAACCGGCTGCTGCATTGGTTACTGTTAAAACAGCAGAAGTTCCGGAACAGATAGGAGCCCCGTTTCCACTTACAACGGGTGTAGCAGGTCTTGCATTCACCACAACCGTGGTTTGGGTACGCGTGGTACTACCACAGGAGCCATTAGCAGCCTCTACATAATAGGTAACATTATTGGTTAAAGCAGGAGTAGTAACACTGGTACCACTGAACAACAGATTACCTGCTGTAGCGGCATCATACCAGGTATACGTAATACCTGCCTGCGGATTTTGAATAGCCAGTGTTGCGCTGTTACCCGCACACACAGCACCGTTGGCACTGGCCACTGCTGGTGCTGTTGGCCTGGTGGTTACTGTAATTACTACTGAAGCACGTGCAGTAGACGTACAACCTGTTCCAGATACCGCCTCCAGCGAGAAGCTGGCAGTAGCGGTTAACGGACCCGTTACATAAGTAATACCTGTATCAACCAGTGAGCCTGCACTATTGTACCAATTATACGTAACACCAGGCTGCGGTGTCTGTACCGACAGAGAGGCAGAAGCGCCGGAACAAATAGTAGTTCCTGCGGTTGCAATCACAGGTACAGATGGTATCGGATTAACAGTTACCGTAGCAGCAGCACGGGTAGTGCTGGTACATCCGGCGCTGTTAACCGCCTCTGCATAATAAGTCTTAGCCGATGTAAGCGCCGGTGTTACAAAGGTAACTCCTGTCGCCAATACATTACCGGCAGTTAATGAGTCATACCAGCGGTACGTAACACCGCTTGCTGCATTCTGAATCTGTAGTGTAGCAGCATTACCGGAACAAACAGATACATTACTGCTTGCCAGTACCGGTATAACAGGGCGGGCATTTACTGTAACCGTAACAGCCGTACGGTTGCTTCCTGCACAACCGGCTCCGCTAATAGCTTCTGCATAAAACACATCGCTTGCTGCAAGCGTACCTGTTACAAAAGTAATGCCTTCAAACAGGGCAGTACCTCCATTTGCAGTATCATACCAACGGTAGGTAAATCCAGCCTGCGGATTTTGAATCTGCAGGGTAGCAGAAGCACCTGCACAGATAGTGGGGTTATTGCTGGCAACCGCTGGTGGTGGCACAACAGGATTCACTACTACGGTAGCAGCTGTACGCGTACCGGAAGAACAACCTCCCGCACTCACCGCTTCAATATAGTAAGTTGTGGTAGTGGTTAACACCGGTGTGGGGAAGCTGGTTCCGCTGAACACAATACTTCCGCCACTGGCTACATTGTACCAGTTATAAGTAACACCTGCTTCGGGATTCAGTATCTGTAAGGTTACAGATCCCGAGCAGATAGATACAGTATCATTGGTAGCCACAATACCTCTTGGCATTGGCACCGCACTTACAAAAATAACAGAAGTATCTCTGCCACTGGCAATACAGCTGGCAGTTGTATCTACCGCTTCTACAGCATAGAAAGTAGAAGCACTAAGCGCAGGTGTTACAAAACTGCTGCCTGTACCGGCTAAAGCACCGGTGCTGCTATACCAGTTATAGGTAATACCTGTTTGTATATTATTTACAGACAGCGTAGCCGTTCTGCCTGCACAAATACGTACCGTATCGGCAACTACCGGCGTAGCAGGTCTTGCATTCACCAGCACAGTTACCTGGGTACGGTTAATATTGGCACAGGAATCAGCGCTGTTACGCTTAGCCTGTACAAAGTAAATAGTGGTAGCTGTTAAAGCAGGCGTGGTAAACAAACCACCTCTGCCTACAGCCGTACCGCCCGAAGCCGTAGTAAACCATTCAATCACTGCATTAGAAGAAGCAGTAGCCGTAAGCGAAGCAGTGTTGCCGCTGCAGATAGATACAGAAGCAGTATTCACTACCGGTGGTGCTACCACCCGCGTTGCATAGTACACATTCAGCGTATTCAGCGCAGATACCAACCCACCGTTCAATCTTACCTGAATGCCATCAAAAGCGGCCTCTGGAGCAAAACGTACCAGAAACTTACCTGGTGCACCTAAGCCCAGTAACTGAACCTTAATTAAGCCATTATTCAGCGATTTGGTGTCGTTATTAGAAGTAGCACCATTATAAGAAGTAACCTGTATAGCACTCAGTATATCTGCTGTCAGCAATGAAGCAGGACCTTCCATGGCAATAGTAATAGTATCACCTGGTGTGCTCACACTTGGAAAGCGCAACGTTTGCTCTACATAGCCGCCCAGCAGAGAAACAGGCATATTAAAGGTAGAGAAAGTAGTGGTATCGGTATCTACCGCACCACCACCGGTTGCTACACCGCAACCCACACATATTCCGTTGGCTGCATTTGTTTCAGCAGTAACCGCATCACATGCCAGATTTACACCCGGATTCACCGTAATAGTTACCGGTGTTCTTGCACTGGTACAGCCCAGGCTACCCAGAGAAGCAGCTACATAATACGTGGTAGTAGCAGATAAAGCAGGGGTAGTATATACATTACCGGTAAACAGAGAAGCACCACCGGTAGCCTGCAGATACCAGTTAAAGGTAGCACCTGCCGTAGTGGAAGAAGCTGTTATTACAGCATTTCCCCCCGCCGTAACCGTTGCACTAACCGGATTAACCGTAACAGATGGTGCAGCCGGTGCCTGACTTACTGTTACCCGCACCGCTGTACGTGTACTTACGCAACTGCCACTGGCAGCTTCTACATAATAAGTGGAGTCTGCAGTAATAGCAGGGCTGGTATAGCTTACACCCGTAGCTACCGCCGTTCCGCCGGTAGCAGTTCTGTACCAGTTATAGGTAAATCCACTCTGTGGGTTCTGCACCTGAAGCACTGCTGATGTACCGGAGCATGTAGCCACAGTATCAGCTGCCACAACCGGTGGTTGTAATGCAGTATTTACTGCTACCCTTACCGCAGTACGTGCCGCACTTACACAGCCGCCCGCAGTGGTAGCACCAACATAGAAAACAGAATCACGTGTTAACGCCGGAGTTACAAAGCTGTTACCGGCAGCAATAGCTGTTCCACCGGTAGCAACAGCATACCAGTTATAGGTAACACCAGCCTGCGGTGTTTGCACAGCCAATGTAGCAGTGGTACCTGAACAGATAGTTACTAATGTATCTGTTACAACAGGAGCGCCCGGTGCAGGCAGTACATTTACTACCACAGGTTTTCTTGTTCCTGCAGCACATCCTGTATTGCTTACACTTTCTGCATAGTAGATTGCTGTATCACTTAATACCGGTGTCTGGTAGGTAGCACCTATGAATAATGGCGTACCGCCGGTAGCAGCATCATACCATTTGAAAGTAGTATTTGCCGGTGCAGAAGCAGTTAGCGTTGCCTGCTGACCTGCACAAATAGCAATCGTATCAGCATTGGTTACCGGACGCGGTTTCACACGTTGGGCATATTGTACATGTAAAGCACTGATCAGCGTAGCCAGACCAGAATTTACACGAAGCTCCACACGGTCATAAGGCTGTGCAGGTACAAATTTGAGGATACCTGCAGTATCGCCAGACAGTAACTGCAGACGGAGCAGCCCGTTGTTTCCAACAGCAGCTCTGTCATTATTGAAAGTAGTTCCGTTATAAGAAGCAGCCTGTATGCCAGACAATAGTCCTACATCAGCCACGCCAACCGGGAATACAACATGGATAGCAGCTGTATCACCCGCATCTGCCGTGAATGGGAATATCAGGGTTTGCTGTACAGAAGCACCTGCCAGCCCTGCAATTACATGCAGTCGTGAAGCAGTAACCGCATCCGCATCTACCGCCAGTGCGGCAGAATCAACAGAACATCCTATACAGATACCATTTACGGCTGTAGTTTGTGAGGTAGCCACGTCACAGGGAACAGGTATACCTGATCCTGTAACTACCGTAACAGGTACTACTAAGCGGGTAGCCAGGCTACACTGCGTAGCACCGCCTGCTCCCAGATAATAGGTAGTGGAGGCGGTTAAGGCTGGCGTTACAAAAGTGGGGCCCGTAAACAACGGTGTGCCACCATTAGCTGTGGGATACCAGTTAAAGGCTGTATTAGCAGTAGAAGAAGATGCTACAAAAGTAGCAGTCTGTCCGCTGCCTATAGTAGCAGAAGGTGGTGTTACAGCAACATCAGCCGGCGGTGTATTTACCGTTACTACCGCAGCGGTACGGCCTACGCTGGCACAGCCATTGTTTACAGCCTCTGCATAATAAGTCGTAGTAGCGGTTAATGCCGGGGTTACCAGGGTATCACCGGTGTAAATAGCAGTACCACCACTGCTGGCAGTATACCATTTAAACAGTCTGCCGGCAGGCGCCGTAGCGTACAGTTTAGTAGAATCACCTGCACAAATGCTAACCGCATTGGTGTTCAGCGTTGGGTTATCCGGAATATCATTGGGTATAATATTCACAGCCGTACGGTTGGTATTTACACAACCATAGCGCGATGCTTCAATATAATAAGTAGTAGCTGTGGTTACCGGTGGCGTTGTATAGGTTGAACCCGTAAATACAGGAGTACCACCAGCCGCAGTAGTATACCAGTTTAGCGTAGCATTTACCGGCACTGCCACAGTAAGCACTGCAGAAGCACCACTACATACATTTACAATATTCTGACTGGATGAGAAAACAGCTGCATCATATACATATAAGTTGCTCAACACATTCGCAGCACCATTCACTCTCACCAGTACACCGTTGAAGTTGTTGTTAGCCGCAAACTTCAACCGGAACTTACTGCCGCCCAGGCCCAGTAGTTGAGCCTTTACCAAACCGGAGTTGGCAATAACAGGGCTGCCATTGCCGGTATTATTGGTATAAGTTTCAAACTCAATACCACTTAACACCTGAGCTCCCAATACCTGAGAGGGCACCTCCAGGTCTACCTGAATGCTATCACCTGCACTGAAATTAGCAGGAAAACGCAATAGCTGACCAACGGTAGCCGCCACACCCAGCGCAGCAGTAATGGAAGAATGGGTAGTGGAATCTGCATCTACTGCCAGTAACGGATTGGTTACGCTACAACCTACACAAATCAAACCTGAGTTAACAGGGCTGGCTTGCGCACTGGCATGTACCAGTAAAGATTGTGGAGCAAGCCGTGGGGTAGCGGCAAAAGTTTGAGCAGAGTAGACTCTTAATTGACTCAACGCGTTTACACCCGCAAGGGTTATACCTATACCATCAAAAGAGTTTTTGGCCGGTACGGTAATCTTAAACCGGTTAGAGCCGCCGGTGCCCAGTAATTGCAAGCTGGCTACAGCACTATCCAGAAATATCAGATCACCATTCGGGTTGTTCCCACTATAGGTTTGTAAAGCAATACCACCCAGTAAGGTAGCGCCTACCAGCTGCCCTGGTACTTCCAGCACTACGCTAATGCTGTCACCGGCATAACCGGTATTGCCAAATTTCAGCAGCTGGCCAAAGCCACCCACGCCTATAGTAGTTGTTATTACAGAATAATTATTCAGATCATTATCAACAGCATTGTTACCATTGGTTACGCCACACAGTACGCAGACAGACTGACTTACTGTTTGCTGCGTTGTAGCAAAGCCACACACAACATCATTGATAACATTTACGGTAGCTACTGCACGCACAGGGCTTGCACAACCTTTATCGCTCACTGCTTCTACATAGTAGTTGGTGCTCGCATTCAATGTTCCTGTGGTAAAAGTATTACCGGTAGCTACAGCCGTTCCTCCGGTAGCACTTGTATACCAGTTATAAGTATATCCATCTATCGGATCATTTATATAGAAAGTAGCAGTTCCTCCGGGATTAATATTACGCACCGCTGTATCCAGCTGTGGTGTTACCGGGGTCTGGTTTACAACTACAGACACCTGTGTACGGGTGGGGCTGGTACAACCGGTTCCGTTTACACCCTCTACAAAATAATTGGTGTTGGCCGCCAGCTGCGGAGTAGTAAACGTAACTCCCGTAAATACCAGGTTGCCACCCACAGAAGTATCATACCAGTTATATACCACACCCGCTTCCGGATTTTGTATGGTAAACGAGGTAGTGTTGCCTGAACAGATTTCCCGCACCAGTGGTGTAGGCGTGGCAGCCAGTGGAATTTTACTTACAGGAACCAGTACAGCAGTTCTTCCTCCCGTGTTGCCACAGGCACCGTTGGCAGCTGACACATAAAAAGTAGTACTGTCTGTTAATACCGGAGTAATAAAACTTACACCGGAATCCAGGGCATTGCCGCCCGTAGCAGTAGTATACCAGCGATATGTAACACCCGCCTGTGGATTGGTTACCGCAAACGTGGCAGTTTTACCCGTACAGATTGCCTGTACAGCAGGCACCACAGGATCAGCCGGTATAGCAACAACCGTAACCGTTACCGGTACACGCTCACTCTCATAAGTACAGCCAATTTTGGCGGCAGCAACATAATATTTAGTAGTGGTTGTTAACCCCGAGGGTGTAAAAGCCGCACCTGATGAAGTAGTAAATAACGGTGTGTTTGTAGTGGAATCTGCATACCAACGCAGTTCATTACCCGAAGAAGTAGTTGCGTTCAGCGATACGTTTCCACCGGCACAGATAGTGTAATTCTGAGATTGTGCTCCGGTAAATGTAGGACGCCCCGCAGTACGAATGGCACCAAACAAACGAATGCTTTGTGTAAGATTTGCATTTAGAAGAGAACTGAAGGTAATCCGGATACGGTTCACCTCCTGGCCAGGACGTATCACAAAAGTGGTAGCCTGGCCGGAATTCAGTAAGCCTAAAAGGTCAAGACTTAACAGCGAACTCAATGGCTGTGAAGAAACCTGTGTAGCACCATTGAAAGTAGTTACAGTAATGTTATTAGCCAACCCTACATTTAGTAATGCAGGTGAGGACTGTAATTTCACATGAAACTCGTCATTCGCTCTCGAAAGGTTTTCAAAATAAATGTCCTGGCTGATAGAACCTGCTACAGCCAGTGCCCCCAGACCCAGCTGGGAATAATTTGTGGTATCAGAGTCAATGGCATTCTGCGGATTAGTAACACCCGCTCCACCCAGATTTAAAGCATCCAGGTTTAAACCGGTGCCATCATAGGAAGTAGCAAAGCCCTGTACACAGGGATCAGAACTGGTAGAAGAATTGTAAAAAGCATAATACACTTTGGTATTGTTGGAGGTACCCAGCAACACCGAATTGGTCTGGTCTTTAATATAGACCCGGTCGTAAGCAGCTCCAGGCGTAAGCGCCAGGTAAAAATAACCGTTCACATCCTGAACAAGCCGCAGGTTGTTGGTAGAAAACGGAGTGGTACTGGTTCCGCTGAGTACAGCAGTAGTTCCATTACGCGCTTCCACCGTAAAATAGTGATTGCCAAGCACTACCGTGCCCAGCACATTTGCCAGCAGGTTACCCAGGCTACCGCCCAGTAACGCTTTCAGCAAATCAGGATCCGAATTAATGCGTACATAGGTGGTTACACCCGCTGCAAGTGTGGTTGGGAACTTTAGTTCCAGCTGGCCTGAATAACTTCCCAGACCAACGGCGACGCCGCCGTAAGAGTTGAGTTGGGCAAAAGTAGTTTCCGAACTACTGATAGCATTGGCAGGGTTGGTAACATGGTCTACAGCTGCGTTATTGCCAATCGTTACCTGATTGGCATATACCCGTTGGGCACTCACCCTGTTCACAAAAAGTGAACAGACCAACAGAAGGGTCGCAGCGATAGTTTTTAAGTAAGCCTCCAATCGCCCGGTGTAAAGGTTCATCATATTCCGTGAATTAATATTTCCTTAAGTACGAATAGTCTGTTCATTCACGTTATAGCTTATGAACAGCCTGTGGCATTCAGATAATATTGGATCAACAAACAAGAGGCTTTATTCAGACAGTTTTGTACTGAACAAGTCCTTTACAGGCATATTGGATTACTAACCGGATGGATTTTCATTTATCCGCAGCGTCTATGTCCTGCATAGCGCCCGCAGAATAAGCAGAGATTGGATTTCAGGATACAGTCAGATTTCATAGTCCAGGGTCAATTCCTCAAAAACAGTTGCAATCGTATGAAATCTGTAACAAATGTAAAATCATAGATAGATTAAAAATATTCATTATATTCCTAGAGACATTTTTGTTCAGGCTTTTATTAATTTCTAATTCTGTTCATTTTGTTCAGAACTATATTTATATTCACTAAACGATTTTCTTTGCGTGAACAAATAACCAGAGAATAACCAAAGATCCAATTCAAGCCTAGGGAAGACCTTAATTGCATGAGGACATTCATAGAAGATGAAGTTATTAACTCATTAGTAAATAAGGTTTTAGCACGGTTTGGCAAGAAGAGCATCAGCCCTGCTGAATGCAAAACACTTTCTAACGATATTCTTGCTCAAACTGGCAAAACAGTTAGTGAAACCACCCTGAAGCGCCTTCTGGGCTTTGCCAGAAGAAGCTTTGACTTTTCTATCTATACTCTCGACACCCTCGCGGAGTACCTTGGTTTCCCTAACTGGGAAGTTTTTTACAAAACCAATATTCCTTCAGTGGCCGCTGTGGCACCGGAAGACGACTCCAATCGCTGGGAGCATCTGAAGAATACCAGTTCCAAGTACTCGAAGTACACGCTTCAGGCTATTAAAAATGCTTCAGGCATTCCGTTTGCAGAAACGCTCCCCCGCGAGGAACTGACTTCCTTTATTAAAAAGTTTCTGCTTACCAGCCAGTCTATCGCCCCTATAGTAGCGCCCGCCGGTTTTGGTAAATCTATTGGTCTTGCCCAAACTGCCTTAAAGCTATGGTTAGGCAATAACCCTGCGTTTCCCAACGACATATGCTGTTTTATTAATATACAGCAGGCGCAGACAGTTGCTTTGCAAAAACATCCCATTTCTGAATGGTTCAGTAAAGATCTTAATCTGCTGCATGAAGAAATATCAGCACTGGAAGAGATAAAAAGGAAAGAAGATAAGCTTATTATTATTATAGAAGGCTTTGATGAGCGTACTTTTTCTGCCGATAAGCTGAAATCTATCTATGCCAATATCATCGAATTCATTAATTATAACAGCGCCAGCAGCTGGATTAAGGTTATCCTGGCCATGCGTCCCTCCACCTGGAGTAAACTGGTTCATGCTTATTTCAGCCCCAGCTTTTTCCATTCGCGCGTTTTTATAGATAATTCCTATCCGTACGAGAATGTAATACACCATACCCTTCCGCTTTCACCGGGCGAAATCCGGAAAATATTGGAATCGCATCAGGCGGCCCGGCAAGTAACGGACAGTTTTTCCGGCAATCTGCTGGAGTTGCTCTCCTACCCCCGGTATCTGGATATCATGTTAACCATGATGCCCGATAAATCTATGCGTCCCAAAACAGAGGAAGCACTCATTTACAGAATTATAGATACCAATACCCGTCATAATTTCCAGTTTGATTCTCATGCCGCCGTTAAGTCTAAAATCATTGATAAGATAGTATCCGCTACTGTGGATGGCAATAAGGAACAGACTGCAAACGACTGGATGCTGATTAAAGACGCACTTTCTTCCTCCGCTTACAGCCAACTGATAGACGATTTTTTTATAGCCGAAGAAAGTCAATACTCAAACGCATTGCCCCAGCCGCGTAACATCAGCTTCCACAATAAATACGTTGAACACTATTTTATCAGCTGGAGCCTGATGAAAAAAAACAACCTCACCATTAGCACAGAGCTTATTGATAAAGTTTACACAAACCCACACCTACAGGATATTAAACAAAGTATCATTAAATGGTACCTGCTCCATGGCTTTTTTATGAATAACATACAGGCATTGGAAGATATCTTTAAATCCAAACACATCAACGATAAAGATCGCCTTCAGTTTTTCGAGTTTCTGGTAGAGTTGTCTGATGGTACACACGATCAGAATAAACTTATTGAAACACTGCTCATTAACAATGATTTTGTAGATACCTTCTTTAAAAAAGGACTGTTATACGAGCACATAGGCTCGCCCAATACCAAACTGTTGCTGGTGTTATTCAACATGTCTAAACAAATTACCTGGAAGCACTGTGCTCTTACACAACTGTTCCTCAACTCCATACTGCATCTGAAGGCTTACCGTGCAGAAGCCTACCTGCGCGAATACCGGCAAATTTCACGTAAGCTGGATTCGCCACAGGTAAAGTTTTCGCAACAGATGATGGAGATTATGCTCGACTATGCACGCTATGAAATTAAAAATGATCAGTTGCCCGGTGTATTAAACGCGCTGGCAGAAAGTGCGGGAGAGCAACTGGAAGAAAACAGCTGCCATACCTATCTGAATATGATACTGGCTATATATAGTATGCTGTATATGGATGCTTATAAAGAACTCTATCATTTCACTTTACAGGTACAGGCGAAGCTATCGCACGATGATGAAAATACCAGCTACCTGCGCAATCTGCTGCAATGCGCACATACCTATGCAGCAGTAATGTACAAGCCTGAAATGGAAGTACCCAATAAGCAGATAGAATACATGATATTCAACGCTGCCGACCTGCCGGAGTCTGAAATACTGAACAAAATACTAATGTATCTGGTAGGCGCGCGCTACTACGAAACCAAAAAGGAAATGAATGCCTGCGTATCTTACGCGTCCAAAGCGTCCGGCATGGCAACAGACCATCAGTTGCAGCTGTTCAGTCTGCTTTCTTATAAAATATTAAAGCATGCCTATATACTATCTAACCAGAAAGAACGTGCCGAAGTAGCAGAGGTAAATATGCAACGGCTGCTGGTTACTGAAGTACAGGAGCAGTTCTTCAGTAATGAGTCGGTAGGCAACTTCAGGTTATAATGCCATAAAACCCCGGTGTGCGGAAAACACACCGGGGTTTATTGTCCAAAGTTCGTATTGTTACAGGCCTGCTATTTCTTAATAGCAGAAAGCCTGTACAGTTTAGCGCCATGCGGGGCAACAAAAAAGCCGGATCAAACAGAATGATCCGGCTTTTTCTATATCCTCCACCGCTGTTAAATCTTAAACAGCCAGTTGTGTTTGTCTTCCTGTTTGCCTTCGCGGATAGCAGTTAACGTAGCTTTTACTTCAGGTGCTACTTTCATAGCATCCACGTCAAAGCTCATTACATAGTCTTTGTATTTCAGCTCTCTTATAGGGGCAATTACCGCCGCAGTACCGGTACCGAATATTTCAGATACTTTACCTGCTTTGTGTGCCTCAATCAGTTCGTCAATGCTGATTCTTCTTTCTTCCACTTTGTGGCCGGCTTCTTTCAGCAGGGTTACTACCGTAGCACGGGTAACACCTTCCAGAATAGTGCCTTCTTCCAGTGATGGCGTAACAGCCACACCGTCAATTACAAAAAACACGTTCATCATACCTACTTCCTGTAACCACTTGTGCTCAAAAGCATCGGTCCACAGCACTTGGTCGTAACCTTGTTTTTTGGCTTCGGTAGCAGCAATCATACTGCCGCCGTAGTTACCGGCGTTTTTAGAAAAACCTACACCGCCCGGAGCAGCACGGGTAAACTTCTCTTCTACCGCAATCTTCATAGGCTGCGCGTAGTAAGGACCACCAGGACTTAATATAATAATGAACTTATAGGTTTCTGCAGGTCTTACACCCAGCATAGGGTCCGTAGAAATCATAAACGGACGGATATACATAGAGTGCTCCTTAATAGCAGGAATCCAGTCAGCCTCCAGCTCAATCAGCTGTCGCATACCTTCAATAAAAATTTCTTCAGGCACCTCAGGCATATTCATGCGGGCCGCTGATTTATTAAAACGTTTGAAGTTATCGTACGGGCGAAAGATAAACGGTGCACCATCATCACCTTTATAAGCCTTAATGCCTTCAAAAATAGCCTGTCCGTAATGCAATACAGAAGTAGAAGGGTCCAGCTCCAGCGGCTGGTAAGGTTTAATTTCCACTGTTTTCCACTCGCCATCTGCATATTCTGCTACCAGCATGTGGTCTGTAAAATATTTCCCAAACGGTATACCTTCCAGGTTCAGGTCCTGCAGCTTACTTTTTGCAGTCCTTGTAACCTGTATTTCCAAAGCATCTATCATAACACTATTTTTGTTGCAAATAAACGAATTTCCGGAAAACTAACACCCGTTAACAAATAGAATATGTCAGGTTTGCAGTTTCAGATACCACCTTCTTTGTTGGCAGGTATGTACAAAGATACACTTATAGGCAGTAACGAACCAGCCGCACCGTTGGAAAAAAACGCTGCTGCCCCCGCCCAGGCCGCAAATACACCTGTCCAGGGGCCAGTTGCTCCCCCGCAGGCAGCTAATACTGTGGCCGAACCGGCAGGCAGCTATGCACCTGCAGCCAATACCGCACCACAGCCCCCCGTTGCCCCCATCCAGGCGCCGCGACCCGCCGTTGCCCTGCCAGATACGCCGCCGGAAAAATGGTTTCTGGGTGGTAACGCCAAAGGCATTGTGGTAATAGTGAATGATATGGAGAACGTATATCTGTCTGACGATGAATTACAACTACTTACAGGCATTTTAAACGCCTGTAAACTGAATATGCAGGATATAGCCGTGGTAAACTACGCACGTTACCCGTATCCTTTCAACCGGTTACAGCAGCTGATGCAGGTAAACAACTGTATTCTGTTTGAGGTATCGCTGCAGCAGGTTCAACTGCCGTTCAGCATCCCATACAACCAGGTACAGGCGTTTAACAACTGTACGTTTACCTACGCACCCTCGCTGCGTACCATGCTGGGTAGTACAGAAGAGGCCAAACTGAAGAAAAGTAAACTCTGGTTAAGTCTCAAAAAAATGTTCAATATATGAGTCAGGTAACACTGGTGTTTGCCACCAACAACCAGCACAAGGTAGAAGAGATCAGAAAAGTAACGGGAGATCGTTTTCACATCATTACCCTTAAAGAGGCAGGTATTGACATAGATATACCTGAACCACACGATACCATTGCCGCCAACGCCACAGAAAAATCAACTGTTATTCACCGCTTAACACAGCAGAACTGCTTTAGCGAAGATACCGGCCTGGAGGTAGACGCCCTTAATGGTGAACCTGGCGTTAAAAGCGCACGCTACGCCGGTGATGGCCGCAGTTCGCAGGATAATATTGATAAACTTATTGCCAACCTGGGCAGCAACCACACACGTACAGCGCGGTTCAGAACCGTTATTTCCCTGATATGGAACAACACGGAGCATCTGTTTGAAGGTGTGTGTGAAGGTCGTATTATAGAAGAACAGAAAGGGCTTTCCGGCTTTGGTTACGACCCCGTATTTGTTCCCGAAGGCGGTGATAAAACCTTTGCAGAAATGACGATGGAAGAAAAGAACACGTTCAGCCACCGCAGAAAAGCAACGGATCTGCTCATCGCTTTTTTACAACAGCAATAAACCATCAACGCCTGTTCCGCAGGGGCAGGCGCTTCTATACAACCTTTATGGACAGGATTAAATTACAATTACCCGAACAGTTTTCGTTTACCACCGAACTCAGCATCCGCATTACCGATCTTAACTATGGCGGCCATGTAGGCAACGATGTGTTTCTATCCCTGCTGCACGAAGCCCGCATGCAGTACCTGCACCACCACGGCTATACCGAGCTGAATATGGAAGGGGCAGGAATGATTATGGCAGATGTAGCCATTGAATACAAACAGGAATTAAGCTTTGGCAATACGGTGCGCATTTCCGTTGCTGCAGCCGGCTTTGATAAGCTGGGGTTTGATCTGTTTTATCTGATGGAACTGCTTACGCCCGATGGAACCAAAGTAGCTGCCAAAGCCAAAACAGGCATGATGTGTTATAATTATGCGGAAAAGAAGAAGATGTCTGTACCCGCAGCCGCCATCAGCAAACTCACCGGCGGGCAACAGGTAATTGCTTAGCAGATTACCTGTTCCATATTTTCCAGTTTTCTTCGGCCTGTATCAGCAGCATATCGTGACCATTCTTAATAGTGGCCCCCTGTGCCTGCCCACGCTCCAGAAACTGTGTTAATGGCGGGTTATACACCAGATCGTATAAGTAATGAGCGGAAGTAACCAGCTCATAAGGAATAGGTGGATACTCTTCTACTTTAGGATAAGTACCTAACGGCGTACAGTTAATAATAACCGGATGAGCAGCCATTACCTCCGGCGTCAGCTGCTCGTAGGTAAACCGGCCTTCTCCTGCTGTGCGCGATACAAAGCGGTAGTCTATGCCACGTTTACCCAATATATATTCCACCGCAGCAGCAGCACCGCCGGTACCCAGTATTAAAGCCTTTGTATGATGCGGCTGCAGTATAGGCGCAAAGGATTCTTCAAAGCCTATTACATCGGTGTTATAACCTGTCAACTTCCCATCTTTCACCCGTACGCAGTTGCAGGCACCCATGGCCTGCACCCCTTCGGAGCTATCCTGTAAAAAAGAAAGTATAGTTTTCTTATGCGGAATAGTAATACAGAAACCTTCCAGCGTGGTTTCCGTGCGCAGCACCTCAGCAAAATCTGCTATATCCGGCACGGAAAACAACTTGAATCCGGCATCTGTAATACCTTCTTTTCTGAATTTCTCCTGAAAATATCCCTGTGAAAAGGAATGCGTTAAAGGGTATCCTAAAATGCCGAAAGTTCTCATTATCGCTGTTGTGCAGTTAACTGATCAAGATATAAGTTGAAAGTATCGCCACGCAGGCCAACACGCATAGCTTCCAGTGCAATTACTTCGTGCGGGGCAATATTACCCAAGTTTACATTACAGCCCAGCAGTTCCAGAAAGTACAGCTGCTGCGACTTCTGCGGTGCTTCCCACAGAATTTTTTCACCCGGTATCTGTGTAAGAATTTCCTGAACCAGACCTTCCCTTACTTCGCCACTGCCTCTGTAAATACCTACGTTACCCGCTTCGCGTGCTTCGGCAATTACATAAGAAGCACCGGCTTCCAGTTCGGCACTCATCTGCTCAATCCATTTATAAGGAGGAATAATATGTGCAGCATCTTTACTACCCACTTCACTTAATACCGTAAAGTGTTTGGTCAGTTTTTCTATATAACCGCATTTTTCGGTATGCGGAATAGTAATAGAACCATCACTTACCTCTACATGCTGAATGTTATAGTCTTTACAGATACGGATATAATCTTCCAGCTGATTTCTGATCAGAAAAGCTTCGAATAAAGTACCGCCAAAGTAAATAGGTAAACCGTAAGACTGATAAACTTCAATTTTCTCCCTAAGATTAGGGGTAACATACGAAGTGCCGAATCCAAGCTTAATGACATCCACGTGCGGAAGAGCCACACTGAGGAAATTATGAACTTCATTAATGCTAAGCCCTTTGTCCATTACCATTGTAATTCCATCTATCCGAGGCTTTACGTTTCTTTCCGGCATCTGCGATAAAGAAAAATTCATCATAACATTCTTTGAAGGCTGCAAAAATAGGAAACGCGCCTCATATGAGGTACAATAGAAAATTGCTATATCTTAATTTCCTGTGAATGTTAAATTTTATGCCCCTTTTTATAACGCGCTATTAAATCAACCACCTGATTATTCTGCAATACTACCGGCGAAATATCCAGTAACTTCTTCACCAGCTTAGGCGCAAGGCTCATACCATGCTCTAATTGCAGCATGGCCTCTTTTGGCCTGCCTTCTGCAAACAGCGTAGCAGTGTAATAAAAATAAAACAACGGCTTTTCATCTGTTGCCTTTAAAGCAGCTACACACTGTTCAGAAGCCTCTTCGTAATAGCCGGCTTTAAACAGGCAGCGTATCAACGCCTCCCAGCCTGCTACATTGCGCGTTTTGTTGCGTATTACTATACCAAAGTACTGAATAGCCTCTTTGTATTTCTCCTGCGCCATTTTACACTGGCCCATAGCCAGGTTAAACTCAGGCACGTTTTTCTGAATCCGCATAGCGTTTTCCAGGTACTTAATGGCATGCTCCCATTGCTGCTCGGCAATATAGGTAGCCGCTATTTTGTAGTACAGTTTGCTATCGTCCGGGTTCATATGCGAAGCCTTGCGGTAATGCAGCCGCGCCTGTGCAAAATTGCCCAGCCGGTGGTAACAATGGCCTATGGCTTCGTAAATCACTTCCTCGGGCCTTGTCAGTTCCAGCACCTTCTCCAGCGATTCTATAGCCTCTTTGTATTTACGCAAACGGATATAGGCATCGCCCATATTCCGGTAAGCATAATCAAACTTTTCATCTATAACAACTGCATACTGGTAGGCATCAATAGCCTTCTCATATAGTTTCAGTCCCTGGTACGAAGCGGCCAGATTAAACCATGCCAACTCATTATAAGGCTGTTCATCTATAATTTTCAGATGCAGTTTTATGCTTTCTTCGTTGCGGCCGGTAAAGTCTGTCCAGAAACAGATTTTGTACAAAGCCTCTTCGTTGGCCGGGTCTTCTTCCAGAATCATTTTCAGGCAATCAAACACCTTATCAAACTCCTCATAGTCGTCATACACATCTGAAAGTTCAAACAGCAAATCCAGCCGCTCTTCACCGGTAAACATAGTCAGCGCCTCCTCCAGTAGCTGCACAGCTTTCTCCTGCTGGTCCAGCGCCAGGTAGGCATCGGTTTTCAGAATGTACAGGTTAATGTCGTTATGGTCAAACAACTCTGCCTGCTCTAAAACGTCCAGCGCCTCCCGGTATTTGCGGGTAGCCAGTAAAATGTCAGCCTTTTTAATCAGTAACTGAGAGGAGTAAGGAAAGTATTCCAGGCCGGTTTCCGCCGCCTCCAGAGCACCGGGAAGGTCGTCTTTATCGTCAAAATGGTCTATAATCCGCTCAAAAGCATCCTCTTCCAGAAAAGAATGACTGCGGCCATTTTTCAGGTTTTCGTACTGCTTCAACAATTCATCCAGTTCTTCTCTGTCTTCACTAAATGGGTTCTCTCTCATACGCCTACCGTTTCTGAAAAGTACTCGAATTAAGGCATTTTTCCAATTATGCCGTGATATTTTATTGTTTAGTCTTTTTTAACAAATCCAATAAAAAGTTGTTAAATAATTTAGATTATTCTAATTTTGTACAACCATGACTAAGAAGTTTGCACATATCGCTGTTTTCATCGCCCTGTTCATACTGGGTGCAGGTAGCGTGGCGCTGGCTTCTACCAGTGGCTCCGCTGATGACCGTCTGAACAAGTTCAGCCTCAAAAATCTCAGCAAATACTCCAAATCGTATTCCCTCTCCGGTTTACGTCCTTCCGGCTTGAATTTTACTGGTTCTCAGGAGATAATGACTATCCAGCGTATGGATAACGCTCTGCAAACCAACTCCATTGTTCGTATGGAGAAAGGCAACACTACTTTTGTATACCCTTACAAGTACAAAGTAAGAGTACCTAAATTCAAAACGCCTACTTCTCCTTCTTTCCGTTAGTAGCAATTCAATTATCTGACTGATTCTGAATGCTCAACGCGCAATGTTGTGTGCTTTTTTGTATAAATCCGGTACTCAATCGTATCTGAATAAACTCAACAACACATTTACTGAATAACCCTGCTGCTGAATGTCAATTGCCATCTTTAGCAACAGCACGGCGGACTTTTCGGTTGCAATCAGCAGCTTTCAGCTGAAAAGCACAGGCTTTTAAACTAAAAGCAAAAGCTGCCTGACAGAAATCAGAAGCTTCCTGATGACAGGAACAAACTTGCTGATGGCAAGAAGCAGCTTCCCCATGGCAAACAGAAGCTTCCTGCCTGTAATCCCCAACTTATAAATGTTACCGCCCAGCTTTAGGACTGAAATTTAAAGCTTTGGGACGGCAGCAAAGAACTGCCGGATGAGGTTTACCAACTTTTCGGCCACATTTTTCAGCTTGCGGATAACAATTATCAACTCCGGGAAGGGAATTACAAACCTCCTGACGTAATCTGAAAACTTTCCGGGCAAATCCGGCAACCTTCCGGATGAAAAAAGAAGTTTATAAAAGTAGCTCAGCTGTTGCTGGAGCACTTTTCCAGGCTTGAAAATACCATCGCCCAGTTGGGCGATGAAAAACTAAAGTGACAGTTTGCAGACTACAACATGCGGTATCCGGTCTGCGGAATCTGGAATTTAGAAGCCGGCACCGGGCTCAGGTTAATCACAGTGGCGGTGTATTGTTGTATTTTGCTTCCCTTTTCGCTTTGTGCCTCATATTCCAGCACAAAACCAGGAATACCTTTAAACTGATAGATGTTTTCGCTAACAGAAGGGGCAATAGCAGTGGCATAATACATATTCAGCACGTTGCCATCTTTCAGTTTTACCTGTGCTTTTTTGCACTCATAACCCAGAATGGTTTTGGTTTCTGTGCCCAGCGTAACCACCATTCCCTCGTAGCGCTTGTTTTGCTCGCGCCATTGGGCAGCATTCAGGCGGTTTATATACTTGTCCCCCCCTAATTCACGCAATACCACTGCTTCGTCTTTTTTAGCATCGTAAAAAGTGATTTGTGTAAAGGTGGAGTTAACCAGGTCACTTCTTATTTCAGAGCCTTTTATGTATAGCGTTTTTATGGCGCTTTCAGTAGTTCCATCGGGTTTTCCAATACGTACATCAAACGTAACAGTACAGTCCGCAACCACCTTAGGTGACTGTGCCTGCACACGCGATGCCATCATAATGAGCAAACAATAAATTAAAAATTTCCTCATAGAACCTCAGAATAGGGATGAGCTATAAAAATAAACCTTCTTTGCCACACTTGGGCATTCAGTACCCAATATAGTCACTAAACAGGTTTCCGCACACAAAATCGCCCCGTTCACCCTAAAATAATCCCCATTGGGCGATTTAATTCACTACCACTTATTCTATTCCTGTGGCACCTTTTTATACAACTGCGCTGCCAGCTGGCAGCGGTACGTATATTGCCCCACACTTTCTACCCACCGTATACCCGAAATGGCATTGGTTAAAAATATTTCCGTAGCCTCTGCCAGCATTTCTTCCGTCAGCTGCCCTTCCTGCACCTCCCACCCGGCGGCCCGCATAGTTGCAAGCAGGTGGCGGCGCATTACCCCGCCTATGCACCCCTCTTCCGGCGCAGGCGTTTTCACTATCCCATCATGCACCACAAACACATTGGCAATAGTAGCATCCGCCACCCGGCCCCACTGGTTCAGCACCAACGCATCATCCAGCTGCCGCTCTTCCGCCCAGCGTGCCGCCAGCGTATAACTGAGGTAATTACTGCTTTTGATGTGCGAAAACCGGTCGGCCGCCTTTACCACCTCCCGGCAAATATCTATCCGCAGCCCTTTTTCCTGCCAGCCGCCACCCGGTGCCAGCGCCCAGCTTTGCACCACCGTATGTGGAAAATGATCAGTAGTGCCATACACTCCGCCACTGCCCCGGAACACGGTTATGCGTACCCGCGCCGCTTCTGTATGTGTGTTAGCCGCTATCAGCTGTTGCACCTGTCTGTGCAGCCAGGCCGGCGTATAATGTTCCGGCAGCACAAACCCCAGTTTCTCCAGTGCACCCAGCAACCGTTCAAAATGAAACTGCGCCAGCAACACCTGCCCTTTCACCACCTTCATGGTTTCAAAGCACCCATCGCCAAATTTAAACCCGCGCATATCAGGAGAAATAAAAGCAGCGTCTGCCTCCAGCAGCGCACCGTTATACAACAAACCGGCAGCATTTTGCATGTGCCAAATGTACGCCCCACCGGTGTTACCAACGCCATATTCCTTTAAGCAAAACACTCTATACTTACCCCCTACCATGCCCCCGTTCCGGCACCATCAGGTCCATGTCAAGTCCATGTCAACTCCATCTCCGCTCCGTATTTCCTTCGCTTCCCCCTTTACCTCCCGTTCAACTCCTTCCCATCCCCCTTCAAACAAACTTTCTCAAATCCCCAATAGCAAATCCCCTTTCTCCTCCCCTAAAAAACCTTAATCCCCTTCCTCAACACATCCTCCCATGCCCCATCTTCCACTATTCCCCAACCTCCCATCCCTCGCTTAACTCCTCCCCCAACTCCCAACTTCAAACCGCTCAACTCCCTACCATCAATCCCCGCCATAACTCCCCCGCAAACTCCATAAGTTTGCAATCATGAAAATTGCAGCAATTATACAGGCGCTGGAAGCCATCGCCCCACCTTCTCTCCAGGAAGGTTACGACAACTGCGGCCTGCTTACCGGCCACGCTTCTACCGAATGTACCGGCATTGTGTGCACCCTGGATGTTACCGAAGCCGTGGTGGAAGAAGCGCTGGAAAAGGGCTGCAACCTTATTGTAGCGCACCATCCCGTTATTTTCGGAGGACTCAAACGCCTCAATGGCAACAACTATGTGGAACGTACTGTTATTGCCGCCATCCGCCATCAGATAGCCATTTACGCCATACATACCAACCTGGATAATGTAATCCACGGCGTTAACAACCGCATTGCAGATCAGTTGCAGCTCATCAACCGCCGCATTCTCGATCCCAGGCCCGGCCTGCTGATGAAGCTTTATACCTTCGTTCCCCATGCACAGGCAGAACCGGTAAAAGAAGCCCTGTTTGCCGCCGGGGCCGGCCATATTGGCCAGTACAGCGAATGCAGCTTTAGTGTAGAAGGGCAGGGTACTTTTAAAGGCAGCAACCAAACCAATCCCTTTGTGGGCCAGCCCGGTACCCGCCATACAGAGCCGGAGCAGAAAATAGAGGTTATTTTCCCCGCATATCTTAAAAGGGCCGTTATCAGCGCCCTGCTGAAAGCACATCCCTACGAAGAAGTAGCGTATGACATTGTTGCACTCCAACAGGATTTTCAGCAGGTGGGCAGCGGTTTGGTAGCAGAACTACCCGCTCCGCTTTCTGAAACGGAATTGCTGCAAAAAATAAAGCAAGCCTTTGGTTTACAGGTAATAAAGCACACCCCATTACTGAACAAACCGGTTAAAACGGTAGCCCTTTGTGGTGGTGCAGGCAGCTTTCTTACCAAAAAGGCTATTGCCGCCGGAGCCGATATGTATATTACCTCCGATGTTAAATACCACGAGTTTTTTGATGCGGAAAACCGGGTGGTAATTGCCGATATTGGCCATTGGGAAAGCGAACAATTTACCATAGACCTCTTATATGATATTTTACTGACAAAATTTCCTACCTTTGCCGTCCTTAAGTCAAAAGTGAAAACCAACCCGGTTCAATACTTTCTGTAGATTTAAGTATCTGAAACTAAAATCGTACATCTGAATATGGCAACAGTTAAAGATTATTCTGTTGAAGAAAAGCTCTCTGCACTGGTAAAGCTGCAGAAGATTGACAGCAAACTGGATGAAATCCAGATTCTGAAGGGTGAACTTCCTATGGAAGTGAGCGACCTGGAAGATGAGATCACCGGTTTGAACAGCCGCAAAACCCGTATTGAGGAAGAGATCAATGGCATCACAGAATTTATTGAGTCTAAGAAGAATGCCATCAAAGAAGCGGAAGCACTGGTAGCCAAGTACGAAAAGCAAAGCACCAGCGTTAAAAACAACCGTGAATTTGAAGCCATCAACAAGGAAATAGAAATGCAGCAGCTGGAAGGCAAGCTGGCAGAAAAACATATCCGCGATGCCAACGAGGAACTGGGCGAGAAAGCCAAGAACCTGGAGTACGCTAAAAAACAGATTGCCAATAAAGAGGGTACTTTAAACCACAAGAAAGGCGAACTGCAAAAGATTATCTCCGATACCGAGAAAGAAGAAACACATTTCCGGGATGAGGCAGAAGTAGCACGTAAAGGCATGGACGATCGTTTACTGTATTCTTACGACCGTATCCGTAACAGCTACCGCAACGGTTTGGCAGTAGTACCTGTTGAAAGGGATGCCTGTGGTGGTTGCTTTAACGCTATCCCTCCGCAAAAACAAAGCGAAATCCGTCAGCGTAAAAAAGTGATGGTTTGCGAAAACTGCGGACGTATTCTGGTAGATGACGATCTGAATAATGCAGTAGAAGTTAAATAAGCTCAATTACAGCATAAATTTTGCAAGTAAGGGTACTTTCAATAAGTACCCTTATTTATTTTCGGTATATGATTCAAAAGCTAGCAGTTTTTTGTACGGTTCTATTCTTAACGGCAGGCATCAGTTTCAGCAGCAGGGCAGAAAAAGTGTTCGACTTTAATGCTACCTGCGAAAAGGCTTATGCAGACATTACCAGTTTGCGCCTCAACAGTGGCAGGCAATGGGTAAACGAAATCAGAAAAGAAAACCCCGATAACCTGATAGCAGACTTTCTGGATAACTATATCGATTTCTTCACGCTTTTTTTTAATGAAGACCCGCAGGAGTACGAAGTACTGAAACCCCATTTCAGCGAGCGCCTTACCAAACTGGAAGAAGGCCCCGGCTCCTCTCCTTTTTACAAATACAGCCAGGCCGTGGTAACCCTGCAGAAAGCAGCCGTAGCTATTAAGTTTGGTGAACGCTGGAGCGCCGGGTGGGATTTTAAGCGTGCTTTCGGATTAATAAAAGACAACCGTAAAGCTTTTCCTGACTTTACCCCCAATAACCTTATTTACGGCCCTATGGAAGTAGCAGCAGGCACTATACCCAGCGGGTATAAATGGTTAGCCAGCCTGTTTGGCATGAAGGGGTCTATTAAAGACGGCATGCAAAAAGTACGCAGCTTTGTAAACGGTAACGACAAATGGCGCAATATCTTTTATAACGAAGCTGCCTTTTATTACTGCTACCTCATGTACTACATAGAAAACAAGCCCGATGAGGCCTCCCGCTATGTAACCGATCATAAACTGGATGTGGTAAACAATCACCTGTTTACGTACATGACGGCCAACCTCAGCATCAACAACAAAAAAACGGACTTTGGTAAAAGCGTAGTGCTTAACCGCAACACCTCGCCGGAATACCTTACCACCGCTACATGGGATTTTGAACTGGGCTACGCCGCTATGCGCCACCTGGACCTGGCAGATGCTGCTACCCATTTTGAAAACTTCACCCGCAACTTCAAAGGCAAGTTTTACCTGAAAGATGTGTATGAAAAACTGAGCTGGATATACTACCTGCAGGGCAACAAAGCTGCGGCAGAAGCTGCCCGCCAGAACGTGATTAAGAAAGGCAATACCGATACAGACGCTGATAAAAAAGCCAACAAAGACGCCAAAGAAGGCAAGTGGCCCAACCCCTTGCTGTTAAAAGTGCGCCTGCTAAACGATGGGGGCTATAACAAAGAAGCCCTGGCCCTGCTCAACGGCAAAAACACAGAAAGCTTTACCCTACCGGAAGAAAAGCTGGAGTTTGCGTACCGCGTAGCGCGTATTTACGACGATTCCGGCCATGATAACGAAGCCATACAGGCTTACCTCTCTGCCATTAAGCTGGGTACCGGCCGTAAGGAATATTACGCCGCCCGGGCTGCATTGCAGATAGGGTATATTTATGAACGCCAGGGCAAAAAAGCGATGGCTATCACCTTCTACCAGCAATGTCTGGATATGGAAGACCATGAATACAAAGACTCGCTTGATCAGCGTGCCAAGTCAGGCATTGCACGTTGCAAAGGCCAGTAAATAAACTGTAGATAAACCTTTTCAAAACTGTTTATCTAAATCAGTCATCCGTTCATCTGACTTCAGAAATTATCTACATTTGTCGCATTGAATTGTGAATTATGTTGCAACTCCTGTACATACAGAACTATGCTATTATAGAACAGCTAACCCTCGGCTTTTCCCCTCAGCTCAACATCATCACCGGCGAAACCGGTGCCGGTAAAAGTATACTCATGGGGGCACTCAGCTTAATACTGGGTGGCCGGGCAGATTCGTCTGTACTCAGGAACACAGATCAGAAATGTTATGCCGAAGGCATTTTTTCTATAGATGAAAAACCTGAGGTAATCGCCTTTTTACGCGCCAACGAGCTGGAATTTGATAAAGAACTGGTGGTACGTCGTGAAATTGCCGCCAGTGGTAAATCCCGCGCGTTTATTAACGATACACCTGTTACCATACAACAGTTAAAAGAGCTGGCTTCCATGCTGGTAGATCTGCATCAGCAGTTCGATACCCTGGAACTGGGCAATGCAGGCTTTCAGCGCATGGTGCTGGATGCTATGGCCAACCAGTTACCCTTGTTACAGCTATACCGCCTGCAGTTTAACCAGTGGCAAAAAGCAGCGGAAGAACTGGAAGAACTGCGCAACCAGAAAGCCGGCTTTAACAAAGAGCTGGATTATAACCGCTTTTTGTACGACGAGCTGGAAGAGGCAGCCCTTGCTGAAAATGAAATGGAAGAGCTGGATAAAGAACTTCAGTTGTTATCCAACGCAGAAGACATCAAAAATGTGCTCTCCCGCCTGCATTTCGATCTGAAAGAAAGTGAAACCCCCATTGTTTCCTCTCTCAAACAAATGGCCAACCAATTACAGCAATACCAAAGCTTTCACGCACAGCTGCCCGGCCTCAGCGCCCGCCTGCAGAGTGCGCAGATAGAACTGCTGGATATTGCCAACGAACTATCCGGCGTAAGCGATGCCATTACCTCCGATCCGCAGCGTCTTAACTGGATTAACGACCGCCTGGCTATTGGCTATAAGCTGTTTAAAAAGCACAACGTACTAACTACTGCCGAACTGCTGGCTATACAGAACAACTTACAGCAGAAAATGCAGGCCGTACTGAATATAGACGAAGCCATTGCCGAAAAAGAATCCGCTACAGCACAGTTATATCAGCAGGCGTTGGAAATTGCACAGCAGTTATCTACGGCCCGCCATCAACAGGCTCCCGAACTGGAGCAGCAGGTAAACCAGCTGCTGGCACAGATAGGCATGCCTAACGCACGGTTAAAAGCCGCCATTACCGAAAGCCCCTTACAGGCCGATGGTATTGATGCTATAGAATTTTTATTCGATGCCAACAAAAGCAACCGCTTTGAGCCCGTACGTAAAGTAGCCAGCGGTGGTGAATTAAGCCGTCTTATGCTTTGTATCAAATCGCTGGTAGCGCGTTCTATCGATTTGCCTACTATGATATTTGATGAAATAGATACCGGTATCTCCGGCGAAGCCAGCAAGCAGGTAGGTATTATTATGAAAAACCTGGCCTCTCAAAGGCAGGTAATTGCTATTACCCACCAGCCGCAGATAGCAGGCAAGGCCGACCGTCATTTTTATGTTTACAAAGAGCCCGTGGGCGAAACAGTTAAAACCAATATCCGTATTCTTAGTCAGGAAGAGCGTATTAACGCCATTGCACAAATGCTGGGAGGCGAAAAGCCTACCGCCGCTGCATTGGAAAATGCACGTGAAATGGTAATTGGTTAATATTCCCTTTCTTTGCCCACATTTCAACGCAAGCATGCAACTTAATACCGGCCTGTTTACAAAAGCCGCTGTTATCAGCGGCCTACTGGGAATTATTACCCTCACCTGCTCTTACGAGCTGGGAAAAATTCCTTTTTTCCTGTTGCTCAACACCGATCTGGGTACTATCAGCGATTACTTTTTTGTGCTCGGCACCTGGCTGGGTGATGGGGCTATGTGGGTAGTAGTACTATTGCTGGCGCTGTGGATGAAAAGAAAGGATACACTTCCTTTACTCATATCCTCATTCGTATTTACCACCCTGTTTACACAGGTATGTAAATACATTATTGTACCGCATGCTCCCCGCCCCTCCAACGCCATTGCCGATATGTCGGTAGTGCACACGGTACCCGGCATAGAGCTGCATACCGTATCCAGCTTTCCTTCCGGCCATACCGCTACGGCCTTTACTATATATCTGGTATTCAGTCTGCTGCTTACCGGCAACTGGTGGCTGGTAGCAGGCTTGTTGTACGCTATATGGGTAGGCTACTCCCGCATTTATCTGGCGCAGCACTTTCCGGTAGATGCCGGTGCAGGTATGATAGTAGCCGTGGCATCTGTATTAATTTCCTTATTCATTCAACAGAAGATTAATAGCAGAAAGCAAACAGCAACTGTACTATAGGCAACGCAACCTTACAAAGCTGTTGGTTTATACACACAAAAAGCCCCGGCCAGTATTGACCAGGGCGTGGTATAACTTTTCAAAATGTACTGGAATTAAGGTACTAAAAACGGGCTTGCGCTGTATTTGAATGCAAATTAGTGGGGTTCTGCCATACCACCAACTGCAAAACCGCTCTTATCCGCAGTGAAAAAGCACCTTTCCTGCACCATAAAACCACATTTTCTCCCGTTTTTACCCATTACAGACGTTATTTTACTGTTACGGCTGATTTCCCTGTTATTCATAGCAGTTTTTTTCCGCACTTACGGCCGTTTGTTTATCTGCGTACCGGTACTGCAATAAAACAAACTCTTATACTACTTCACACATTAACCGGCAGCAATATGCCATTCACCGGTACCTGCCGGTTATTAACCGTGCCCCGATTGTTACTTACCGATGCGGCCAGCCACTCATGTAATATAACAAGTAAATATTCTTAAGTGAGCGGTCATTCACTTACTTTCGCATGGTATTAATTCTGCTGCATGCGTCCGAGAAATACCTGTAAACAAGAGCTGGTTCAACAAAAGGCCATTGAAATGCTGGTAACCGATGGCTTTGAGGGCTTTAGTGTAAACAAACTTGCTAAGGCCTGCAAAATATCTGTAGCCACCTTGTACATCTATTACAAAGACAAAGACGACCTGATTATTCAGATTGCCATTCAGGAAGCCGGGAAAATGAGCCGTGAAATGCTGCTTGATTTTCATCCCGACCTCAGCCTGGAAGAAGGCCTGCGCATTCAGTGGCGTAACCGATACCGGTATCAGATAGAAAACCCGTTAATGGCGCTTCTGTTTGAGCAACTGCGCAGCTCCACCTATCAGGAAAAGATATTTGCTGCTATTCTGGGGCCTTTTAAAGAAAGCATGGGCAGGTTCCTCCGCAATGCCATTGAACGTGGCGAAATGGCTAAGATGCCATTGGAGGTGTTCTGGAGCATTGCGTATGCACCGCTGTATAACCTGTTACGCTTTCATCACGAAGGCAGAAGTATTGGCGGCAAGCCCTTTGAGGTAAAAGATAAAATGGTATGGCAAACGTTTGATCTGGTGTTGAAAGCATTGAAATTATAACTGATCAAAACCACTACTATGTACCCGGACAACCAACTTATTCTGGTGTTCAAAACCAACATCCGCACCTGTGCCGACCGCCTCTCTGTAAAAGCTGCGTTAGACAACGAAGAGGGCATCAGCAACTGGAATGTAGATATGCACGACGTGGACTGCGTATTAAGAATTGAAACCCCAGGCATTACCACCCACGAGGTAATTGCCATTATAAACAGGCAAGGCTACCAATGTAGCGTGCTTGAATAAACTACGGACTACTATAGACATGAAACCACAAGCTACAACAACTACCCTTCCACTCACTTCTTACCAGAAGTTTATCATTTTTATACTGGCCATTACCCAGTTTTCTGTAATACTCGATTTCATGGTTATGTCTCCACTAGGCGATATGCTGATGAAGTCTATGGACCTGCAACCCAGGCAATTTGGCATTGCCGTTTCGGCCTATGCTTTCAGCGCTGGTGTTTCCGGCCTGTTAACCGCAGGCTTTGCTGACAAGTTTGATCTTAAAAAGCTGTTGCTCTTTTTCTATACCGGTTTTGTAATTGCCACATTTTTCTGTGGCATGGCGCACACCTATCCATTGCTTGTAACAGCCCGTATTATCACCGGCCTGTTTGGTGGTGTTATTGGTTCTATTTCCATGGCTATTATTACCGATCTGTTTGCACCTGAGCAGCGTGGCCGTGTGCTGGGCTTTGTGCAAATGGGCTTTGGTGCCAGTCAGGTACTGGGCATTCCCATTAGTCTGCATATTGCCAACCTCTGGGGCTGGCAGGCACCTTTTTTAATGGTGGCAGCATTAGGGGCTATTATAGCAGCATGTATTCTGTTTTTTATGCAGTCTATTACCGGTCATCTGGCCATACAGCGCGATCGTAGTGCTTTCCGCCATCTGCTGCATACGGTTTCGCAAAAGCAGTACCGCATAGGCTTTACCGCTACCGCCCTGTTGTCTATCGGTGGTTTTATGATGATGCCTTTCAGTAGTGCCTTTGCTATTAACAATCTCGGCATCAACACTACACAACTGGAGCAGTTGTTTATGGTAGCAGGCATTGCCTCACTGGTAATTATGCCTTTTATAGGCCGTCTTAGTGATAAGATGGACAAGTTCACCATCTTTACCATTGCCTCTGTATGGATGATGATAATGGTGGTTATTTACACTAATCTTTCTATTACCCCTCTGTGGCAGGTAATGATACTGAATGTACTGATGATGATGGGTATTATGAGCCGCATGATTCCTTCTACCGCCCTGGCCACCTCACTACCCGAAATACAGGACCGTGGTGCTTTTATGAGCATTAACTCCTCCCTGCAGCAGATAGCAGGAGGCGTGGCCGCAGTAGTGGGTGGCATGATTGTAACCCAGCAAAGCAAAGCACATCCGCTGGAACATTACAATACACTGGGTTGGGTGGTGTGCGGTGTTACACTGTTGTGTATATTCATGGTATATCGTGTAAGTGTACTGGTAAAGCAAAAAGCAGCTGCAAGGCAACAGATGTAAGTGCCATACCCGGCTGTATTTACATTAATAAGCTGCACGACGTTCAATGTATCTGATGCTATACAACGCGCAGCACGTAGCCAGCAGGGCAGCCAGCAGCCCCTGTAGCAAGGCCAGCCATCTGCCGTTAAAAGTATACCCTTCCGGCAGCAGCATATGCAGCAAACAAAAGGCAGCCGCTGACGGCAAAAAGCAAAACAATGCATTGCGCACCGATAATTTCAGTAACCACTGTCTGCGTTCCCAGGCGGCAGTGGTTACTAAAAAACGGTTCCGCCGTTCCAGAAACACTATTGTCCGCTGCGCCATATCCCATGTGATAAAGAAGGGAAGAAACACCATCATAGGCAGAAAAAAGCGGGCATACGGATAGTTACCCCGGAACAACGATACGGCTTTCAGGTTCTCAAAACCATAGTACGATACGGCCCAGTTAAACAACAGATTTGTAATAAAATACCATAGCAGGTTTTTCACCGTAAACAGCTGCATCCACTTCTGCGCACGCTGCTGCTTTTCCCCTTCATCTTCTTCCCGCATCCGTTGAATTGCATCTTCCAGAATACGCATTACACGCCCCTTTATCCATAAAGCGTCTTCCCGGTTCAGATAACTGTCGCGGGATATAATTACACAGTCCATCTGCTTTTTAAAAGAACTTACTACAATGGTATTGGGGTTCTTCCATGGAAAAGCTACCGTAGGGCTGTATAGCGCATTCACTTCAAAATTGCTGTAGGTATCAGGTATGGCCAGCTGCCCCATGTTAGAAAAGGTAAAGTCGTGGCTGCCTGGCTTATTACGCAGCATACGCACCAGCCTGTGCACTACTCCATGAAAATACTCTGCCATCATCAATGCTTTCTGTCCGTTCAGCCGCTGCACCTTTTCTGTCAGCTGCTTCTTCAGCAAACAGGCCTGCGCCCAAAAGCCTTTTGCTTTTTTATCCACCCGCACTTCAACAATAGGCGCAAAAGCAAACATGTGCCCATCCTCAATCTCCGGCACCAGCCGTCTTATATCCACGGGGCATATAGCACGATTGCGGGCCTGCCTGCCTTTACGCTCTCTCCAGGCTTGTAAAAAAGCCACACACAATGCACCATGTACCGAAGTCTTTGCCCTTTTGCACGCACCGGTAATCGTGGCAGTCATAGCCGTATCCATACGCCAGTGCAGCAGATAGTTTTCTCCCTGTAACGGAGCAGGCGGCTTATCCGGCAGTAACAAGCCAGCTAACCGGCTCATCCACACACCTTTCCATCGCAGCCATTTACTTTTTAATAAACGACAGGGGATGTATTCCCGTATCTCTTTAAAAGAACGGTATGGTGTTAGCGTTTGTTCCGGCTGATCCAGTAACAATAATAACTCGCGCATCAACGCTACAAACGATACACCATCGCATATACAATGCGGGCATACTATTACCAGTTCAGCGTTTTCAGTTCCCCGTATCCACACCAGCCTTATTAGCGGGGCTTTCTTTTGATAATATTCCTCATCACTGCCCCAACCGGCCGTCTCGTCATTCACAGTATCCTTTTCGTGCTCATTACTGCCAGGCCGTTCCGGATTGCTCTTTCTGCTACTCAACCGGTTGCTGCTCCCTTCACCAGCCAGATTATTCTCTTGCCTCCCCTCCTCTCCAAAGGGCTTTGCCCACTCCTCACGGTATACACGCTGCCAGTCATCATCCCCGCGCCGCTCTATCACCCGCACAGGTATAGGCAGCAATGTATCATGATATATAAAATAAGGTACTCCGCCTGCATCTTCTTCCAGCGTTACACGTAACAGCGGGTGCCGGGCCTGTATTTTTGCCAGCGCCTGCTGCAGGTTGCCCCATTCAATGGTTCCATTAATGGATACTGCAAACACACAGTTAACAGGAGTAGCAGCATCTACATACATAATGCGTTCACCGGTAATCAGTTTACGTGTAAGCATACTCATACAATAGCGGTTGAATTACAGGTAACAGAAGCTGCAAAGGCTTCCAGATAAGCAACTGCCTGGTCGTTACCGCCGGCAGCAATAAAACCATCGCGCACACGGGCCGAAGCTGTTTTGTAAGCGCTATCCTGTAGCAACGTTTGCACCCCTGCACGCAGGTCTTCTGCACGCATCCTTTTATACCGCAGTTTTAAACCGGCACCGCTATGTACTACCAGGCCGGCAGTATGAAAATGATCGTAGGTAATAGGTGTAACCAGTAAAGGCAGCCCATTCAGCAAGGCATCGTTTACCGTATTAAAACCACCGTGGCATACCACCGCATCCATAAAAGGCATCAGCCGGGTTTGGGGTACATAGTTCTGCACCATAAAGTTGGCTGGCCAGTCCTCTATAATAGCCGGGTCAGTAGCTGCTATTATAGTTAACGGTTCATCACGGAAGGCTTCAATCACCTTTTCAAAAAAGGCTTTCCGTATATCAACCAGCAGCGTACCCAACGATATAAATACTTTGGGAGTAGTTACTTTATCCAATGCATTAAAATCGAAAAAGGTATGATTAGGCCGCCCCTTTACCGGCCCCACAAACTTCATGTGCGGCATTGCCAGCGGCATACGGGCAAAGCTTTCTGATGTAAATACCAGATTCATCTGCGCAGAGTGCATTACAAAATCATCTGTATAAATGCCATACTCCTGTTGCAATGCACGCATCAGCCTTTGCTGCCATTCAAAAATTTTAGGCGCCTGCAAAGCATCTCCCATCACATCCGGCGGTACAGGCGTAGTGGTTACATAAGGTATGCCTTTGCTATAAGCACAAAGGCCACCGGCAAACGTAATACAATCGTTAATTATCACATCTGGTTTATGTTCATCAATCAACCGCATCAATCCCTCCCGCATCATTTGTGCAAAAGGAATATAGGTTTCTTCCAGTGCCAGCTTCAGCACCTGCGGGCCGCTTAGCGCCGCTCCGTCATCCTGCCGCCGTAATATGCGGTTAATCTCTGCACGATGCGGTTCCAGTTCGCGGTGTGGCACCAGAAAGCGCCCGCCTTCGGGTATATACTCATCTGCAAGATCGGTAATACCCACCCACAGCACTTCATGCCCTTTTGCCAGCAGACTGGCACCTACACTTAAGGTTGGACTAATATGCCCGAAAAAGGGCGGTACAACAAACAAAAACTTAGCCATGGTATCATAAGTTTAACAGTGAACAACGCCTGTAGCCAGCCCTTCCAGCAGCCTTGCTGCATAGGCGGTTCCGCCTGCCTGTTCAAAAGAAGATTGAATAGCTGCCGCTGCCATGCGGTAGCTATTGTTATGTAATATTTCATGCACGGCGTTTTTAATATGCGCGGCATGAAAGCGTTTAAAATTTAACCGTACCCCCGCCTGCACCTGCGCCACCCGTGCAGCTACATAAGACTGATCGTACGCAATAGGTATTACCACCAGCGGCAACCCATGCAGTAATGTTTCGCAAACGGTATTGTGCCCCGCATGGCATACCACACCATTCAGCAAAGGCAGCAGTTGTAATTGCGGCACACAACGTTCTACTATAAAATTTTCCGGCCATTCCTCTAACAAATCAGGATCACTTACCACTATTGCCGTTACCGGTTCATCCTTCAATGCCGTTGCTACTTTACTAAAGAAATCTTTTTTAAATTCATGATTAAAGGTGGTACCGATAGAAACCAGTATGCACGTCTTATGGGCTCTTGCATAAAACCGCTGCCAGTTAAAAGCAACAGCAGCAGGCCGGTGCTGTATTACCGGGCCTACAAAACAATAGCTGCCAGGCAGTTCCATTTCTCCAAAAAAGGCGCGGGAAGTAAACACAAGCGTCAACACATCGGAACACGCTACAGACAACTCTCCCGGCAAGCCCAGTTGTTGCTGCAAGGCCACCATCTGCTGTGTTTCCCACTGGTGTACCATGGGCAGGTCTTCACGCATTTTAATAGCTGCCGGTGCAGTTACAGAAGTAGCATACGGTACACCGCAATGAATAGCGGCTACTGCTGCGGCAAATACCTGATGATCGTTAATCACCACATCCGGCCGGTATGTTTGCAGCCAGTGTACAATACCATCGTACATATAACGGTTCAAAGGCACCAGCACTTCTTCATATAAAAACTTAATACTCTCTATGCCATACACATTCTTACGGGCAATGGCATCCAGATAGTCGCTGCCCTGCTGTTTTTCAGCATCTGTTGTGTCATAGCTTATCAGCAATAGTTCGCCTCCGGGTGGTAGTTGCACACGCAGCCCTTCATCCGGCGATATCCAACCTACTTCATGCCCCATAGCCAGTAAACCGGCACCCAGGCTCAGCGTAGGATTAATATGTCCCGCCAGTGGCGGAACTACAAAAGCAAAGCGGGCCATATGTAATTAGTTATTAAAAAATGTGGTAAGCCTTTCCCCTATCACCGCAGGTTGCTGCACCGGAACGGTGTGGTCGCCCTCTATCAACACCAGGTTAGAGCGGCTTATTCTGTTATGCAATAGCTCACCTGCACCCACACAATCAGAAGAACGACCATACATTAATAGCGTATCATGTGGCAATGCTCTGATTGCTGCATCTTCAAAAAATGCATGTTCTTTTTCCATATCATTCCTTATGGTAGTTTCATGAAACAGGTATTCAAACCGGCGGTGCATTTTCTCCAGCCGCCTTCTGCCACCTGTTGTCAATACCTGGCTATCATTCTTCTCTACATAATCCAGCAGCATATCTCTGTTGTACTGCGCAATACCCTCGAGCATTCTTTTATCTGCCGGGTCAGGCCCTTCAATCAGCCCCAGCCGTCGTATACGTTGCGGATATTCCAGCGCTGCCTTCAGCGCCACCAAAGCGCCAAAGCTATAACCGGCCAGATGTACCGCCGGTAATCTCAACACCTGCATCAGCGCCTGCATATCGGCAGCCATAGCCTCCAGGTGGTAACCGCTTTCGGCCCGGTCACTCATACCATGTCCCTTCATATCATACATCACCACGCGAAAGTGCTGCGCCAGTATAGGCGCAATATGAAAATAGTATACCGCCAGGTTGCTGAACATGCCATGCACCAGCAGCACGGTATCCGTTGCCTGTTCATTCAGTTGCTGGTAGTGTACCGCCCTGCCATTGATAGTTATTACCGGCATGCTTCAATGTATTCAATCACATCACTCAGTTTCAGTGCAATCAGCTCGTCCAGATCCATGTTTGAGAGCCAGCCCGTAAAATCCAGCTTCGATCCAAAGTGTAGCTTTACCTTCTCCGAAAAAGCCACTATTTCAATACTATCCAGTTCCAGATCAGCCGTAAAAGAGCTATCGCGTCTTATATCAATCTCATCTTTAAAATCTTCACCTATTATTTCTTCAATAAAGGTTTTCAACACAGCAAATGTGTCTTCGCTGTTTACCGGTGCGTGTGTGGGTACTAAGCTGTCCATCCTATAATGTAATTTTGATGTTGTATGGTTTGTATCCAGATATCTGCAATACGCAGCCTGTGTTCTGTTATCTCCTGTATTACATAAGCTTTGGGGTTGCCCATTAATCCTTTGCCCAGCATTTTACCATAAGCTTCTTTGGCTACCCAGCAGCGGGTGGCCCATTCCATCAGCTCTTTGCCTGCCAGCAAGGCAAGCTCCGCCTCTGTAAACACCATTTCGTAAAAACCGGGGCCACGGTCTGCTATCTCTTCAATGTCTATACCTACAGGGCTATCACGTGCAATAGCTACTGCCTCGGTTTTCTTATGCGCCAGCGAAACATAAAGGTTATCTGTAAAAGGCCCTGTAATACCCGGCCTCCCCTGTGCATCGGCAGTCAGCGCCAGCTCTATCGGATACAGATGTTCCTGCTGCCGGTGGCGTATAAAAGCACGTACAGCATCTTTAGCGGCCACGCGGCTTATCAGCCATTCCTTTTTACGCGTTACACTCATCTGCTGGTATTGCGCTTTCTCGTCCTGATTAAAATAGCGTTTCAGAATAAAGTCCCACGATACCACACGGTTGTAAGCCTGATGAAACCAGAATACACCCGGCGCCAGTTCTGTAGCCAGCAGGTGATGTAATGGCGCTATAGATACATTCCATAAACGGTTATCTATTTCCAGCCTGCGGTTTTGCCAGCCTTTAATAAGTATACAGGTTTCACCGTTGCGGGATAATACCATATCGCAGGTAGCAAACTCATCATTCAGGTCTGTAAGAAAGCAGGTACACTCGTAAGGCGTATCTGCCAGCTCTATCTCTTTTAAAAACTGTATTTCCTGAATTTTTACCGGAAAAGCCACCCTGTCTTTCTCCAGTATCAGCTGCAGCCACAGCCCAAACAGCTGCCCTGCATTATCCAGCAGCGATCCCTTGCCACTGCCGCCTGCAATAATTCCCGTAATACCCTTATCGCCCAAACGCACAATCTTACGTATGCCCTGGTAGGCAGGGCCGTGAAACATATGCTTCTCATACACGTCTTTAATGGCAGGTATCCGGTCCGGCAAGTCTGTGCCGGCAGGAAAATCCATCTTACCTATACCATGCTCATATTCGCCTGCCAGCACCACATCGGCCATTGCATATTTTTCTATCTCCATCTGCAAAAGGCTTTCCCTCCGCCAATGCCCCTTCAGGCTGGCGGTAAACCCATTGGCTACATTCATCCATTGCAGCACCCGTATATTCTGTACCGCCTTTACCACCCCTGCTCCGCTTTGCTGCAAAGCCATATCTGCAAACAGCTCCACTGCCATGGTCATGGGTATTACCGGGTCCATATCCGCCACACAATGCCAGCCCGGTTTCTGCCGCAGCAAAGCATGATCAATCAGGTATGGATGTGTGTTTAGCGAAACATCCAGTGTTGCTGCAAAACCGGTACGCGGCTTCCGCGCAGTTGCTACCGGCTTTTGCCATATATCATACATATTCTGCTGCACGTCTGCCATCAGCTGCAGATTATTATGCAATGTTGTTAACAGGGGATGTTCTTTTCCGGTTGGCTCAAAACCTGCCACCGTATACATGTCCGTACGCTTTACTACGCTGCTGTCCAGTACCGCAAAATCTTCCACAAACGGCGATCCCAGTTGCAGCTTCATTACGCCCGCATCAGGTAATGTTTCAGAGGTAGCAACGCCCATAAAATCCAGGTCAATCTCCGCCCCTTCGGTAAACAAAGCTGCCAGCACGCGCTGCAGCTGCTGCAGCCCCGAACGTACAGGCACATTGGCAGCCACCATGCTGTAAGTAAGCCTTCGCATACGCAGGGTGTCTTCTACAAAACCGGTAAGCCCGCCCGAGCCTGCCTGTATAAATACACGAACCCCTTCCTCATACAATTTTTCTGTCAGCTGCCGGAAGTACACCGGCTCTGTCAACTGCCGTATCCCCAATTGCCGGATGGCTTCCGGATCTGCCGGATACTCACACAAAGACGTGGCCGACCATACCGGCACCGCGGGCTGGCGGAACTGCATGCGTTCCATACCAGCCCTAAACCCCTCCAGCCGGTCTTTAATAAAAGGCGAGTGAAAGCCGGATTGAAAAGGCAACACCTGATGAAACACCTGTTCTTTCTTCAAAACCTCTGCAAGTATTTCTGTTGCCTGCTGCGTTCCGCAAAGAATTACCTGTTGCGGACAGTTTTCTATAGATAAATAAATGTCTTTTATATCTTTTGTAAAGGCAGCTACCCGGCTGTAGTCACAGCCTGCTACCAGAAAGCGGGTATCCGGCAATTCAAACAGCTCCGGGTCTAATTCAGCAAGCAGGGCTGCCAGTGAATGTTCTTCTACCAACCCTGCACTCTTTGCAGCCAGCCATTCCCCCAGGCTATGCCCGGCCACCATATGTGGCTTTACCCCCAGTTGCTTTAAAGCACCATCTATAACCCGGCTTTTATTCAGCAGCTGTAACGATGCAGATAACACCCCCTTACCGGCAGTACCCTCTGCACTTACAGAAGGCAACTGAAAATAACGGCTTACCGATGCATATTCTCCACCCGCCAGTCCGTCCAGCCCGGGAAACAGAAACGCTATTTTACCACCTTGTGTAAGCAACCCCGCATCCGAATACCAGATATCCTGCTTATTACGCCAGGGCTTGTTGCGGCTTACTATTTTTATGGCCTGCTCAATACGTTCATCTGTTGGCTGAAAAAGTGCCAGCCGGTAACTGCCGCCGCCTGTTGCAGTTTCTTTGTTTTGTAGCGCATATATCAGTTCCTGCTGTGTGGGTCTGGCCAGCAGTAAAACAGCATCTTTCTCTGGCTTTGCCTGTTGTTGCTTTTGCGCAACTGCTGTACGCGGCGCCTCCTGCAATACCACGTGTGCATTAATGCCACCAAAACCAAAAGCATTTACACCGGCGTAACGTGGCTTTCCTGGCGCAGTAGCCCATTCCGCCACTTCCCGTACCGGTCTGAAGCGTGTTTGCTGCATCAGCGCCACAGGCTCTTCACAATGTAGTGTGGGGGGCAGCTGACCATGATACAATGCCAGCGCTGTTTTAATAATTCCGGCAATACCGGCTGCCGGCATCGCGTGGCCTATCATTGATTTTACAGAACCAATGCCTGCCACTGGCAGATCAACAGGTTTACCAAACACCTGTAGTAAGGTTTCCAGTTCTGTTTTATCACCCAGGGGTGTGCCGGTGCCATGCGCTTCCAGATAACTGATGTCATCTGTAGCCACACCGGCTTTGCCCCAGGCCTGGCGTATTGCGCGTGACTGCCCTGTTACAGAGGGACTCATCACGCTGGCCGATGCCCCGTCACTGGCCACTCCTACGCCTTTAATAACTGCATAAACTCTATCATCTGCTTCCAGCGCATCTTCCAGCCGCTTCAGTACAACAAAACCGCAACCTTCGCCAATCAGCAACCCGTCTGCACGTTGGTCAAACGGCCGTATCTGCTGCTTGCGCGAAAGCGCACCCAGCTGAGTAAAAATGCTCCAGAAAGGTGCATTCTGGCTTACATGTACGCCTCCTGCTATTACCATATTCAAACGACCACTGTTTAACTCATGCACGGCATGGTCTATGGCAATGAGGCTGCTGGCACAGGCAGCATCTACCGTGTAGGCAGCGCCTCCAAGGTTCAGCCGGTTGGCTACCAGCGAAGCCACCAGATTGGGTATTAACCCCATGGCAGTATCTGCCCCAAAGCGTCCTCTTTTTAACTGAAATTCTTTTTTAACACGATTCATTTCTTCCGGCTGCAAATGTGGCAGGGCGCTTTTCAGCATCTGCACCAGCTGTTCTCCGGTGCGGACAATTTCTATAGCGCGTGTAGCGCCAGGGCCTGCATAGTTGCCCTTGCCTATAATTACCCCCGTCTGGTCCAGCGGCATATTCCGCTCCCATACACCAGCATCTGTTAACGCCTGTTTGGCCAGTGCCAGCGTTAGCAAATGCTCCGGCTCAGCACCTTCTACGGCCACTGGTAATATGCCAAAGCTTAGTGGGTTAAATTCTGCGTAGTCATCAATAAAACCACCGCGGCGGCAATAAAACCTGTCCACCGCCTGCTCTGCATCGTCAAAGTATACATCCGGTAAACGATGCAGCGGCGCCTGTTGAATAGCGTCTGTTTTTTCAGTTATGTTTTTCCAGAACGCCTGTATGTTTACCGCACCGGGAAACATACAGGACATTCCGATAATAGCAATATCGGTATGCTGATTCATAGAGTAGGGATTTGAAATAAAAGGGCGTACGGATTACGCCATAATCAGTACCTGGTTTTCTGCACCGTATTTAATTTCATTCATAAATATTTCCATGCCCTCCGCAAGTGGTATCATAGATATACCGCGGCGTTCATATTCTTTTTCCAGTGCAGGCGTTACCATACCGGTACCTTTCCAGGGGCCCCAGTTAATAACAGTAACCTTCCCTTTCAACTTCCGCTGTAAGGCCCGTGCATACTTATCCATTACACTGTTGGCGGCTGCATAGTCTGTCTGGCCTTTGTTACCGTATACCGATGCCACGCTGGAAAACAATACCACAAACTGTATATCCGGCCGCAGCTGTTCTGCCAGCACCCTTACCGGGGTAACCTTGGTAGCAAACACCCGCTCAAACGATTCGGTGGTTTTATGGTTAAACAGCTTATCCTCCAGTAGTCCGGCACCGTGCACCACACCATCCAGGCGGCCATAGCGGGTATATATCTGCTGTATAAAACTGCTTAACTCCGGCTCACTGCGTATATCCAGCGCCTGGTATTCTACTGTTGCACCGTTTTGCTCCAGGGCTGTTTTGGTATTATGTACCTGCTGATATTTATAAATTTCCTGCACCCGCTTTTCAATAGCAGCGGGTGATTGGCTATAACCTGTTTTCAGCAACCAGGCCTTAATAGCATCTTTGTCAGCAAACGCCGGCAACAACGCATCAGCACTATCTCCCGTATAAGCCGAGCGGCCTACAAGTATAAAATGGCAGGGATACTCTTTTGAAAACCGTATCATCAATTCTGCAGTAATACCCTGTGCTCCGCCCAGCACCAGCACTACCGATTCTTTGCAGAGCGCAATGGCAGAATCTTCTTCTTCTTCTATATCACTGGCAAAAACCGGCTCATAGGTTTTACGCACAGTACCCTCATAAATTACTTCAGCAGGTGCATCTGTATTCATCAATTCATCCAGTGTTAGTGCTGCTACCTGCTCATCTTCCAGGGGCGAGGTAAAAGTGATATGCCGGCATTTGGTATGCTCCCATTCTTTATCCAGGCTTTTTAAAAAGCCGGTATAACCCTGAATATTACGCAGCACCGTAATATCGGCCAATGCATTTACAGGCGCACCCGTATCAGACACGGCATATACCCATTGCATTACCTGTGGATCTACTTTTTTCAGCATAGCAAAAGCATCCAGTATACCGGGCTTCTGTAGGGCCGATAAGGTGTCCAGTATAATCAAACCATGATATCCTTCCAGCGATGCATGGCTTTTGGTTATAATATCCGCTGTGGCACCGTGTGCTTTTAGCTGCTGTTGTAAACAAAGGGCTATCTGCCCACCATCATCTGTAATAGCCAGTTTCTTGCCTTGTAATGTAGCAGGGTTGGCAGGGGCAAACATTGCCGGCAGCAACTCAAACCGGTAGCGCGCCAGCTTTACTGCCGGCCGTGGTTTATGCACCTTCTGAACATTCACTTCTGCCAGGGCATTGCCCCGCGCAGCAACTTCTGTTTCAGGTAATCCGGTAGCTACAGGTTGCGGCATACCAGCCAGCTCCATTTGTCCGCCCGTATGTTCTGTAATCCAGGCCAGCAAAGCCTTCAGTGTTTTTATGGCAGCAAGCTGCTCCATTACCACATCTTCATCTGCTGTACCCTGACTAAAACCACCCAACTTGTTTTTTAACTCACCAATTATCTCCATACGCTTAATGGAGTCTATACTTAAATCCGCTTCCAGATCCATCTCCATACCCAACATCTCTTTCGGATAACCGGTTTTGTCACTTACAGTCTGCAATAACAAAACCGTCAACTCCTGTATATTACGTACAGCGGCCACTGCTGTCCCCACAACAGTGGCTGGTTGCTGTACAGTATTATCACTATTCTTTCCGGAATGTTCTTCTATCCAGCTTACCAGGGTACTGATGGTCTTTAACCCCGCCAGCTGCTCCTGCACCGCATCCTCACTTTCCTTTCCTGCATTAAAGCCACCCAGCTGCATACGCAACTCCCCTATAATCTCCATACGTTTTATAGAGTCAATACTTAAATCCGCTTCCAGATCCATCTCCATTCCCAGCATCTCTTTTGGGTATCCGGTTTTATCACTCACCACCTGCATCAGCAGCGCTCTTATATCTTTCTGCACCGCTGCCACAATAGTTGCTGTAACCGGTGTGGTTTGTGCAGCAGGTACCGGAGCCTTGTTTACAGGTTGCTGTGTCAATGGCTGCTGCGCGGGCTGTACAAGTGCGGCAGCAGGCTGCCCCAGATAGCCCAGTAAAACATCGCGTTGTGCCAGCACCAGATCACGTACATTTTGCAGGTAATGCTGAATCAATGCTTCTGCGTTTGTATGAGGGGCAGGGGCTGAGGCAGCAGATGTATCCGGCGCTTTATATAATGTTAACGGAGTAATTACCGGCATAGCACCGTGTGGCGGCAAATTGCCTTTATAAGGTCTTGCCATTTGCCCGTTCACCAGCCATACAGTATCTTTTCTTTTATACTGGTTGTGGTCTTCTATATTTAATAACTGTGGGTTTCTGCCCTCAAACAATTTTTCCCAGGCAATCTCCCTTCCGCTGGTAATGTACTTAGCCAGCATAGTTAACAGTTGTGTACCACCATAAACTTCCTTGTCTTCTGTATGCAGCAGCAGCTGTTCTGCATCACCATTAATGGCTCTTGTTAAGCCGGTAAGCACCTTACCCGGCCCCACTTCTATAAACACCCTGGCACCTGCCTGGTACATCTGTTGTATCTCTTCTGAAAAACGTACCGGTTTTACCAGATGCTCCGCCAGCCGCGCTTTAATAGCTACGGGGTCAGCTGGATACAAGGCTGCGGTAGTATTAGACCATACCGGCACAACAGGTGAAGCAAAAGCCACCTCTGCAATAGCAGCACTGTATAGTTGCGGCGCCTGTGCCAGCAACGGACTATGAAAGGCGCAGGCAACTTCCAATGGACGGCAGGATATTTTAGCGCCATGCAACTGCTCCTGCAATTGCTGCATTACCGGTGTTTTACCAGCCAGCACCCACTGTTTGGGTGAGTTATGGTTTACAGGATACACTTCCGGCATTCCGGCCAGCAACTCACTCAGTTCTGTTACCGGGCAACTCACAGCCACCATAGTGCCCTTATCTTCTCCGGTGGAATTAATAATAGCATCGGCCCGCTGCACACTTAAGGGCACCAGCTGCTCCGGTGCAAACACACCCGCAAAACAAAGTGCCGGTAACTCACCATAACTATGGCCCGCTACCATATCCGGCTGTATACCTAACTGCTGCAGTAAAGTAGCAATGGCAAGGTCGGTAATACCCAGCAGCGGCTGTGCCATGCGGGTATCTTTTATCAGTTCCTGTTGTGCTTTCAGCAGGGTGCCGTCAAACACCGCATCCGGAAACAGTATCTTCTGATACTCCGGATAAACGGCAAGCAACTGCCGCATAACCGGAAATAATACAAACAGGTCGCGCGCCATATTTATACGCTGGCTACCCTGCCCCGCAAACAGAAAAGCCACCTGGCCTTCCAGCTTACGGGTAAGGTATATGCCCTGCGTTTCAATGCCCGATGCTGCCAGGTTCATTTTCAGCAGCAGATCTTCTGTGCTTTCTGCCACAATAGCAATCTGCACCGGCAGCTGATTGTACAGCCGCCAGCTGCTATAGGCTATATCTTTTAAATGCAGTGTTTCATTATTCTCCAGCATGGTTGTTACCACACCCAGCCGCTCTCTGGCAGCCTCATAGGTATCGCCTCTGAACACTACCAGCTCGCAGGGCCAGGTAGCAGCTACCGGCTCCGCAGGTACCGCTGCACCGGGTGCGTTGGTAATTACCGCATGAAAGTTGGTACCTCCAAAGCCAAACGCGCTAATGCCTGCTATGCGCCTGGCATCCGTCCATATAGCAGATTGGGTATGAAAAGCAAACGGGCTGGTAGCACGGTTATAAAAGCCGTTGGGTGTTTGCAGGTGAATGGTGGGCGGTTTAACACCATAATATACCGCCAATGCGGCCTTTATCAAACCTGCCATGCCCGCAGCACATTTGGTATGCCCTATCTGTGTTTTTACAGAACCCAGATGGGTTTGCGCAGGCAGCGCACCCGCCTGTATAAACAGGTCTGTTAAAGCACTCAGTTCAGTTTTATCACCTACTACCGTACCGGTACCGTGCGCTTCTATCAGGCCCACTTCTGCCGGCGAAATACCAGCCTGCTCATAAGCCCGTTGCAACGCCTGCAGCTGACCCGACTTGCGGGGGGCAGTTAAGCCCAGGCTTTTACCATCACTGGCGCCACCCACCCCTTTTATTACTGCATAAATTTTATCATTATCGCGCAGGGCCGCATCATAGCGCTTCAGCACAACCAACGCAATACCCTCGCCCAGGGCAATGCCATCTGCACCTGCATCAAAGGTGCTGCAACGCCCCTTGCGCGAAAGTGCATGCGTACTGGAAAACATCAGATAATCGTTAATACCGTTGTGCAAATCGGCACCTCCGGCTATTACCATATCCGACTTTTCAAGCAGCAGCTCCTGGCACGCAAGATCAATGGCTGCAAGCGAAGAGGCACAGGCGGCATCTACCGTATAGTTTCTGCCCCCCAGGTTTAACCGGTTAGTAATACGGCCCGATATTACATTGGCCAGTATACCCGGAAAAGAATCTTCTGTCAAACGCGGCAAAGCTTCATCCAGCTCTGCCGGCATCTCCCCGAATATTTGTGTAAACAAAGAGCGGAAGCCATAGTTATTGGCCAGGTCATTTCCACCCTCTGCCCCTATAATAACAGATATATTTTCGCGCCCTTCTGTACTATCTCCATACCCTGCATCATCCAGTGCCTGTTTCGCTACCAGCAGGCTCAACAGCTGTGTGGGGTCAATGGCAGCCAGCGATTGCGGTGGTATACCAAAAGCTACCGGGTCAAAATCAATATCAGGTATAAACCCGCCCCATTTACTATGTGCTTTACTGCCATCCACCACATCGGGGTTATAATACAATTCTTTATTCCATCGTTCATCCGGCACTTCAGTAACACTGTCTTTACCGGTAAGAATGTTACGCCAGAATTCATCTATGTTTCTGGCACCCGGGTAAATACAGGCCATGCCTATAATGGCGGCATCCAATGTTTTCCCCTGCCTTACCGGAATATCGTATACAGCCGCCCGTTTCAAATGAGTTGTATAATCGCCTGCCACTTCTCTATGCAAATCAGTAAGTGATGTTATGTTATTACGTAAGGCAGCCACCTGCCCTATCATATACATACCGTTTTCCAGCTGTGCGGGTTCTGCTATATTCACCAGTTCATTACCCCGGCGTTCAATTCCTTTGGCGGCAATGCGCAGCCTGCCTGCATTCAGTTGCTCCAGCTGCTCCCATATCTGTTTTTTATCCAGCCCCTGCTGTAGCAAACGCTCTTTTTCATGTGCAAAGAAATCTGTAAAGGGCGATGCCAGGCAACGGGTTTCATGCCCCGGTGCTGTTTCCAGTAAAAGCGTATTTTGTTGCAGCAGCGATTGCTGCTGAAACTGCGGCAATATGGCGCCGGTAGCTACCGCTTCTCTGGTATACAAATAAGCGGTGCCCATTAATACACCCACCCTGGCACCACGTGCCACCAGCGGGGCGGTCATTACTGCTATAAAGGCCGCGGAAAAAGCATCATGTATACCCCCTGCAAAAAACACGTTCAGTTCATGCGCATTCTCTTCCTGCAACAGCCGGCACACCTGCTTTTCCCAAAGCACCAGACTACTCAATGGCCCTACATGGCCACCGCACTCTCTTCCTTCAAACACAAACCGTTTACTCCCTTCTTTCAGATACATATCCAGCAGCGCCGCTGACGGCACATGCAAAAAAGTTTTGATGCCCAGTTTTTCCAGCGGCTTCGCCTGCGAGGGGCGGCCGCCTGCAATCAGCACTACCGGTGGCCGGCTTTCTTTAATGTATTCCAGTTGTTCATCCCGCAGCTCCGGCGGCGCAAAGCCCAGTATGCCTACACCCCAGGTATGGGTGCCGGCCATGGCTTTTGTTTCTTCCAGTAACTGCCGGGCTTTTTCACCTTTCATCAGCGATAAAGCAACAAAAGGCAACGCTCCCGCATCTGCTACAGCAGCAGCAAAAGCAGGTACATCACTCACGCGGGTCATAGGCCCCTGTGCAATAGGATAGGTTATCTCCAACTCATGGCACAGGGTATTTCCTGCACTCAGGGTCTCCAGCAACTTCGCCTGCTTTATGTGCCCGTGTATTGCCTCATGCATAGCAAAAACAAGCCTGTCTAACTGCCGGAACTGATTAACAAAGTCTGCTGCAAAAGCAACATCCTGTCCAAGGGGAAGGAAACCCGAATCAAACGCCGTGGAATCGAGATATGGCAGCAATTGTTGCCTGGTTGCCTTGTCTGACAACGGGGGTGAATCAGGCCGCACCAGTATCCTGAAACCGTCTACTACTCTGGTTTCGTTACCAGCCAGTTTTCCGCAGGCTTGTTTTATTTCTTTAGCAGCGCTGCATGCACCAAACAACAGCAGCTGACTATCCAGCACCAGGCCCTTTGCGCCCAGTGCTGCCAGTGCAGCACCTGTGTGTATGCCCACGCCGCCCTGCACCCATATTTCCTTATCGGGTATATGTTGAATAATCTGTTGAAACAGTATAAAAGAAGCCGTTTCACCCACGCGCCCGGCCGCTTCATTGCCTTTTACCACCAGCCCATCGGCGCCCTGTTGCACTGCTTCCAACGCCTCCTGTAAACTACCTACCTGATAATATATCTGCAGGCCCGTTTTATGTACAGCTGTACTGCCTTCATAAGGCAGTATTACCAGCGATACCTTCTCCGGCAAGGATAAATCACATAACTCCTGCCCGGCAAAGCATACACCAAAAGCACCGGTGCATTGCTGCGCCATGGCCTGCAGCGCTTCTTCAGCCTGCTGTTTGTTTCTCCCTGCATGTAAAACGGGAAATGCTTTTGCTTGTTCAAGGGCCAGCGCCAGACGTACGTCAGGCTTCTCCAATGGTGTAATGCCAACGACTTTAACAGTGTTCATGGGGTGTTTGGTTAAAGAATGAAATAAGCTTTGGTTTAGCAAGCAGCCGCAAGTATTACAAAAAAATATCTATTAATATTTTCCGTAAAAGAATAAACTTTCTTTCACTCCATGCTGTTCATTTTATTCATTCACCCCATCTCCGTGAACAAAAAAGGCCCGGCAGCAGAAGCTGTCGGGCCATACTTATGGATTATTGATATATTAATGCTTCAAAATCATAGGCTTCTTATCTCAGAAATGCCTCATTAAAACGGCCTGTTATTACCGGTATTACTAAATTGCTAAGCGCCAGTAAAAAGGCAACAGCCAGTACCAGAGCACCCGTTATTAATAATAAATGGCCAAACGGTAATGCATAATATTGCAAATAAAGCCCTGCAAGTAATATCAGTAACGCCATTAACCCCAGCGCTGGCGGTAACAATGTATCTCTGTAGTCTGCCCGGGTACAGGTATAGGCACGCCGGGGAAATCCGGTTAACGATTCACGGGCTTTCATTGCAGCTATTGCCCGTGTAAATGCAGCGTCAAAGTCCGTCCCGCTGTTCCGGTAAAGTAGTACCAGTCCTTTTACGTGTTCTGTCATTTCCAGTATCAATCCCTCATCCACTATCCCCCGCCTGTTTAAATAGCTGGTAATACGCCTCATCTGGTGCGTGGTCAGTTGCTGGTTCATACTGCTTTTTTAGGTGTCCGGTGCTATAAAGACTAACGCTTACACGCAGGGTTTAATATGTAACTGCATAAGAGCTATATATTAATTGTAGTCTGCACCCCTATAAAAGCAAATCTCCTGCCGTGTTCTGCAGAAAACTGCATTTTATACCACCTTAGGAAAGGGAGTTTTGAGAAGATTGTGTTTTGGTGCGTTTTTCCAGTATCAGTACCAGGCCAATACCCAGTGTATAGGCAAGCATATCTTCCCAGGAAAAACTGGTTCCTATTATTATACTGGCCAGGCGGTTATACTCCAGGCCCAACCATTTTACAATCTTCAGGTATTGTAATGTTTCTACCAGGTACGAAAACAGCAACACCCCCACAGCGGCACGCCGTACGGAGGTGTTTACAAAACTTTTTACCAGGCAGTATAATAGTATCACCACTAAAAAGTCGCCAATAAAAGGGCGTACAAAACGGTCGCGTACATATACGCCTATAAATACCTCTACTGCAAACAGGGCCAGCGCCCACAAAAAATACTTCTTATGGAATTGAAACATGACCTCTTTCCTTGCAGTATTGTTTAAATGCCACTACTTCATCGTGTGTGCCGGTGAACGGACCAGATACCGCAATATTCAGGCTGGCCATAGCAGCCGCAAACTCACCCGCCTCCTGTATAGAAGCACCTTTGGAGCGCTGATACAAATAACCGGCCATATAGGTATCGCCACAGCCGGTAGCATCTGTTACCGATGTGGGTGTATAAGCAGGTATAGTATAATATTGAGTGCCATCGTAAATAACCGATCCCTGGCTACCCAGGGTAATCACTACTTCTTTCACACCCCAGTTGTGCAAAATCTGAGCGCCCTCTTTCACATCTGTAACACCACCTGTAAGCACCGCCATTTCATGGTCGTTGGCTTTTAGTATAGATACATGCTTCAGCCCCTCCTGCTTTTCAGTCCAGTCTACCGGCAACACCTTCTGGTCTTCTACCTTCCGTAAATACCCTTGTGCATCCAGCGATACTTTGCCTTTTTCTGCTAGAGCAGCAATTACCGCTACCGAAAAATCATCGCCCAGCAAAGGCCCCAGGTGATAAATGGAGGCATTTACCGGTGCCAGTTGTTCTGTTGTAAAAGGATCAGCCTTCTGCAATACATTCTGGGTGCGGTGGTCCTGATTTTCTGAATAAATGTTTTCGAAATAAACCGTGTGTGTACTTGGGTAAGCTTTAATCTCAATCCCCTTCGCTCTCAGCTCCTCTACCGTACTCATCTGTGCCTGGGCCAGGGCGGTCACCAGCACATATTTTACATCCATATTGCGGATGGCATTGGAGAAATAAAAAGAGGTTCCTCCCGCCATATGTGCCACAGTCTTAGTCGTCACTACCTTATCTAACGTAATATGCCCTACACAACAAATATCGTACATGTCCAATTCTATTAAGCCCCGAAAGTACGCCATTATTCATATTTACGTGCCAGATCAAACAAAACCCTCCGATTATCATCGGTGAGTGAGGCAGTTGTATCGGAGGGCATAAAATGCAGTTTAAAAGCATGTATAGCAGCAGCACTATCCTTTACCTGATACCCTATAATACGCAATGCCTGCATGGTATTAAAATCTGCGGGCACCTGCACACCGGTGGTATCGTACCACAAACCATAGCCGTTTTGTGCCAGTTGCTGCCACGGAAAAAAGGCGCTCGGGTCTACCTTCCTGCCGGGTGCAATATCTGAATGACCAATAAAGTTGGCAGCAGGTATAGCATAGTCACGTTTCAGTCGCCCCAGCAAACGTAACAGACTGGTTATCTGTGCCTCTGTAAAAGCTTCCGTTCCGTTATTGTCTATTTCAATTCCAATACTGCTGCTGTTAATATCTGTGGTATTGCCCCAGCGCGCGGCACCCGCATGCCATGCACGCAGATAATCGTTCAGCATATGATGCACTGTACCGTCTTTACAAATTACATAGTGTGCACTTACCTGTGTTCTTTCCAGTGTAAATGTTTTCAACGTTTGTTCGCAGCTTTGCTGGGCCGTGTGGTGTATAATTACAAAGTTGGGTTTACGAAGGTTAAAGTTGGTAGTACCCACCCAGTAAGCAGGTGGCTGCACTGAATCTGCCGCCGGCTGGCTGCGAACGGTTGCTGCCAGGGTTTTGGTTTGCGCACGGTAACTGCTGTTGGTTGCGCGGAACGGATGGCTTGCACAACTGATATACAAACAAAAGGCTGGTACTATCCACCAGCCCGCTTTTGCCCAATGCCTGCTTTTGCTATACATAAATGACCGGTTATGTTTATCGTAGTAAAGATTACAAAAGTCGTTCCCTTTCAGGGCATTTACAAACTTCGGCGGCGCCCGGGTATTGCAGAATTACTTCTTTCTTGTTACGGGTTGTTATGCGTTTAACTTGCGTGTTTAAAGTTCGTACACATCTTTGTTAAAAGAAAACAGCCGCACTTATATTATTTATACAGAAAACTATGTATACATTTGCAATGCAAATCATTTATTTCAGGTGCGTCACAACTTCACATATCAAACCATGTACCGCGCGGCTACTACCATCAGGGCAGTAATCGCCAGCACCTGCATCGTCTTTATTCAAAACGGGGAGGCAGATCAATGCCTCATAAGAAGAGCTTACTAATCCTTGTATATATTTACAATTAAAGCCTCTTCTTCTGAACGAGGCTTTTTTATTTGTCTCCCCCGCAACGCTCCCGTTTTTACACTCATTATTTAACAAGCAACACACGCAGCATGGCACGCGTACTCAAAACAATTTTACTGGCATTTACACGGCATGTCCGGGTAATGTAAAGTGCTGCTGTGCCTGTTGCCACAAGCCTTTCGTTACCTGCGAAGGGCTTTTTTTATGCCTTATCATTATCATAATACTTATTGTATGAAACAGAATACCCATACCCGTAATATAGGAATCATGGCCCACGTAGATGCGGGCAAAACCACTGTTACCGAACGCATGTTATACTACACAGGCATTACCCATAAACTGGGTAGTGTTGATGAAGGGAATACGGTAATGGATAGCGATCCGCAGGAAGAAAAAAGGGGTATCACCATTTCTTCTGCGGCTATCACTACCTGGTGGACACACAACCTGCAACCATATCAGATCAATATTATTGACACGCCCGGCCACGTAGATTTTATTGCAGAGGTAGAGCGTTCCTTACGCGTGCTCGACGGTGCAGTAGCAGTATTCTGCGCACGTGCCGGTGTACAACCTCAATCAGAAACGGTGTGGCGTCAGGCCAACCGCTATGGTGTACCGCGCATTGCACTGGTTAATAAAATGGATCGCCAGGGCGCAGATTTCCGCCGCGTAGTACAGCAACTGCGTACACAGCTGCATGCCAATGCACTGCCGGTACAAATACCTATAGGAGCAGAAGACAACTTTATGGGTGTAATAGACCTGATACATATGCAGGCCTGTGTATGGCAGCAGGATGATGGTAAACAATTTTCCGTTTGCAACATTCCCGAAGCACTGGCGGCCGCTGCACAGGAAGCACGCACTCAGTTGGTAGAAGAACTTTGTCTGCTGGATGAGGCGCTGCTGAACGTATACACCGCAAACGGTGAAGTATCTGCTGCACAACTGCAACAGGTACTACGCAACGCCACCCTGCAACAACAGGTGGTACCGGTGCTGGCCGCAGCCGCCTTTAAAAACAAAGGGGTGCAGCCTTTACTGGATGCGGTAGTGCAATACCTGCCTGCCCCTGCGGATATAACCACCGTAACAGGCAATGATGTGGTTACGGGCGAAGCATGCACCATCAACAGTAATTCAGCATCGCCTTTTGCAGGTCTGGCGTTTAAAATTATTACAGATGCGCATGCAGGTAAACTTACGCTGGTACGGGTGTATGCAGGCGCGTTGCGTAGTGGCGACACCTTGTACAACGCACGCACAGGTAAAACACTGCGTGCCAGCCGGTTGCTGCGTATTATGTCTGACAGATATGAAAACGCAGACGCTATAGAAGCAGGTGATATAGGGGCTGTAGTGGGCCTGAAAGAAATACGTACGGGCGATACTTTGTGTAATCCTGGGCATCCGGTGTTGCTGGAAAACATCCACTTCCCCGAACCTATGATAGGCTACGCTATTGAAGCAGCTACTGCCAGAGAAGCGGGCCGGCTGGGTGAAGCACTGAGCAGGTTAACAGACGAAGACCCTACCATTACCGTACATACAGATGCCGCCACAGGGCAAACCATACTCAAGGGCATGGGCGAACTGCATCTGGAAGTAACACTGGAAAAGCTATCCAGCCGGTATCAGGTAACTGTGCAGAAAGGCGAACCACAGATTGCCTACAAGGAAGTGTTTACACAAACGGTTATTCACCGTGAAGTGTATAAAAAACAGAACGGCGGCGCAGGTAGTTTTGCTGATATTACGTTTGAACTGTCTCCGCGTGCGGATAAAGAAGCAGGCCTGCTCTTTATCAACGATATTAAAGGCGGCGCAGTTCCGCGCGAGTTTATTCCTTTTGTAAAAAAAGGTTTTGAAACAGCCATGCAAACAGGTGCGCTGGCAGGTTATCCGGTACAGTCTATGCAGGTACGCCTTACAGATGGCAGCATTCATACCAACGATTCACACGCGCTGGATTTTGAACAGGCCGCCATACTGGGCTTCCGTTACTGCGCTATCAAAGCAATGCCGCGCTTACTGGAGCCGGCCATGCAGGTAGAAGTTATTACGCCCGACGAATACACAGGCGCTGTAACAGGCGATCTGAACCGGAGGCGTGGACTGATACAACGTATGGATAACCTTAACCACCAGCAGGTAATACAGGCTTCTGTTCCGTTGTCAGATCTGTTTGGGTATGTTACCTCCCTGCGCACGCTCACCTCGGGCAGGGCGGGTGCTTCCGTTACTTTCAGCCATTACCAACCTGTGCCTGAAAGCATAAGCAGTAAACTACAGGCATCTGTATAAACGCCAGAGGGGCCGGCCATAAGCCAGCCCCTCTTATTATCTTTACACCAAACCATACCAATGAAAATATTCCAGCAGGCCATCCGGTTGCGCGAGCGGAAAAGAGGCTTTCACCTCATTACATATGAAGTAGTGCAATCGCTGCCGCAACTGTCGGAAATCAGCACCGGCATGTGCCAGGTATTTATACAACATACCTCTGCATCGCTTACTATTAATGAGAATGCTGACCCTACGGTGCGTACCGATTTTGAAACGTATTTTAATAAAGCAGTTCCAGAGAACGATCCGGATTATGTACATACCGATGAAGGCCCGGATGATATGCCCGCACACCTGAAAGCTGCCATGCTGGGTAGCTCCGTACTTATACCCATTCACCGGGGCCGGCTGGCGCTCGGCACCTGGCAGGGCATTTATTTATGCGAACACCGCAACTATGGCGGCGCCAGAAATCTGATAGTCACCGCCTGGGGCGTGTAGTTGTTACAGTGGAATGGCAGCTACAATAGCTTCCAGATACTGCCGGTCGGTTTCATCAAAATAATTCAGATGCTCGCTGTCTACATCCAGCACCCCCAGCACCTTGCCATTACGAATTACCGGCACTACTATTTCCGATCTGCTCAGGCTGCTGCATGCAATATGCCCCGGAAACTGCTCTACATCCGGCACCACCAGCGTTTTTGCCTCTTTCCAGGCACTGCCGCACACCCCTCTGCCCAATGCAATGCGGGTACAGGCTATCGGTCCCTGAAAAGGCCCCAGCACCAGCTGGCTTTCTTTTACCATATAAAAACCAACCCACCACCATTTAAACTGTTCTTTCAGGGCTGCTGCCACATTGGCCAGGTTGGCTACCACATCGGTTTCGCCTTCCAGCAGTCCTTTAATCTGCGGAATCAGTTCTTCGTACTGTTCCGCCTTGCTTCCTGCCCCAACTTTTAAATCTTCTGCCATACTGCAAAATTAGGCAGCCTGCCACATATAAAAAGCCAATGCTTTTTTAAATACCCGGCACAATGCGGGGATGAGTGGTAACGTTTGTACCAGCATAGAATCCTAATTTTAAAAAGCATCATTCACCTTTCAATTCCCCCTTTACATGGATAGCAAGAAACCTGCAGAGAAGCCTGTTCAACAGGATGAACCCGATTCCGTTACCCGCTTTTTATGGTGGCTGGCCACCGTAGACCCCACGGTACTGAAAGAGTGTGGCCCCGAAAAAGAACGTTACCGTATTATTGGCGTTTCCGTACTGGTAACCTGGCTGTTTGCCACCCTGGCCTGGGGCTACTTCTTTTCCACTATCACCAACGATGATATGGTTATTTACCCGCTGGCACTGTTCTTTGGCTTTGCTATTCTGGCCATTGACCGTAACCTTATTGCCGCTATGGGTAAATCTACCCAGCGCAACGGCAATGGCTTTTTGCCGGTAGTGTTCCGGCTGGCGCTGGCGGTTACCATCGGCCTTTTTTTATCGCAACCCATTATTCTGATGCTGTTTAAAAAAGATATCAACACGCAGATTGAACTGAACAAGGAGAAAAAACTACAGACCTACCGTCAAAAACTCATCGACCTTAACGCTCCGCTGGTAGCCCGTTACCAGACAGAAGTGACCACTTTACAAAAGCAGTTAAAGGAGGCAGACGACCAGGTTAAATATTATAAAGACAGCTATATTAAAGAAACCGACGGCACCGGCGGCTCTGGTAAAATTGGCGAAGCATCTGTTGCGCGTGTTAAAAGAAGCGCTTACCAGAAAAGCGAGGAAACACTGGGCCAGCTGCAACTGGAGTTAAAACCCAAACTACAAACCGCACAGGACTCTTTGCAATCCATAGCCTCTGAAAACAAACGTAAAGAAACATTGTATGCCGCCACCCTTACCGATGGCTTTTTAACACAGGTAGAAGCCCTGAACGATCTGCTGGAAGAGCATACACCGTTGCGCACCCGGTACCGGCTGGTAATACTGATTATTACGCTGATTGAAGTAATGCCTGTGCTAAGCAAACTGTTGTTGCCCAAAGGCGAGTACGAAGAACGCATAGGCCAGCTTACACAACTGGGCATGCACAAAGCCACACTGGCAGCGGAAAAAGAACGGGCGTTGCAGGAGCATTATGCCACCAGCTCACTGGAAGCCGATAAAGCCTCGGTAGATCAGTTTTTTGCCACTTCCCGGCAGCAAAAAGAACGGATGGGCAAAGAGGTAATTGAACAGTCTGGCAGTGGCTCCTTTAACCAGCTATGGCAGCAATTCCGTAGCAAAGTCTTTAGCAAAAAGGAGGTGTAGCCACTGGGGTTAGTTGAGGTGTACTACAGAAAACACCTTTTCTTCTGCCAGCTTGCTCACGTATATCTTATCAATCAGTTGCTGAATTTTCCGGGTGTCTTTTTCCGTAACGGGAAGAGACGCCTGGTAAACCACATAAGGAAAGTCGTTTCCATCCAGCGATTCAAATTCAAGATACTGTTGCCTTAACTTTTTGCCGCTACGTACCGGCATTCCTTTGCAACTAAGCACCCTGCCCACTACAAACGTTACCATCCTGGTTTTAAAAAAGCCGTACTCGTAGTGGAAAGCAAAGGCTTTAGTATTGAATTTAATAATTTCCCGGCCAAACAAACTCCACAGCGTGTATTTGCCCAGCATCATACCCGCCACCGCAATAATCAGTATAGGCAAAACGGCACGGTAATACACTGCGGTTGCCAGCACCAGCAACAGCAACAGGTTACACAGCAGCAGCAGTAACCTGTACAGCAGCGTATTCCTCACTTCAATAGTGATGTAAATACAATTGCCATCAGAATAAACGGAAACGTAGTTCGGGGTCATAGTAGTTCCCTACAATTTATACAATAATCGCCATTCGCCGTCTGCGCAAATCCGTATTTTTTATAAAAATCACCACCTCAGCGGGTGTAAATACCCGTAAATGGAAGCAAGACTAACAACCATTACAGAAACTATTGTTAAAACACTTTAGCTACGCACTATTGCATAATAACCAGGGGTATCTTTAATACAACAACGGCGTTTTTTATTCCCGTTTTAAAATTCCAATTATCCCCAAAACATTCAGTCAGTGTCCCCGAACATTGACTGAATGACCTTGACTCTTCCCATTTTTTACAACAGTCTGCATTCCAACGCTGCTTTTACAAGCGCGGCAGCATTTTTCACCTCCAGCTTCTGCATCAGGTTTTTCCGGTGGGTTTCAACCGTAAGAATACTTACCGATAACTCTTCCGCCATCTGCGGATTGGTTTTACCCTCTGCTACCAGCTGCAAAACCTGCTTCTCCCGCCGGGTTAATGGCGGAATACTTTTTAAATCCTGTGGAGTGGGACGGGCCATAATCTGTTTCACTTCTGCACTAAACGTTATCTGCCCCTGTATAGCTTCCCGCACACATTGCAAAAACTCTTCGGGGCCCATGTTTTTTAAAAGGTATCCCCCTGCCCCGTTCTGCAACATCTGCATTACCACTGCTCTTTCCTGGTGGTTGGTAAAAGCCAGCACACAGGTATCGGGGCATAGCTGTTTTACCTTACGGCACAGCTCCACCCCACTCATGTCAGGCAGGGTAATATCCAGCAAAGCCACCTGTACCTGCTGCTGCTGCAGAAAACCAAGAAAATCGTTTCCGTTGGTAAACGTGCCTGCAACCGTAACTCCCTGCTCCGGCTGAAACACACGCTGCACCCCCTCCAGTATCATGGGGTGGTCATCTACCACCGCCAGTGTAATTACCTCTTTATCCTGCAACATTCAATTCAATATTTATGGTAGTACCTGCATTCACGGTAGCTTCTATCTCCATTTTACCATTCAGGTAATCTACCCGTTTCTGAATATTGGTAAGCCCTATACCCTGCGTACGGTTCAGCAGCCCTTTATCAAAGCCCTTACCATTGTCTTCCACCGTAATAAAAAAAGCAGAACCGGCCTGTGAGCATTGCACCAACACTTCTGTAGCATTTGCATGGCGCAGTACGTTAGACAACATCTCCTGCACAATGCGGTAAATGGTCTTTTGCGTACTACGTGGCAGCTGTGCATCTATATCAAAAGCATGAAATGAAATCTTCAGCTGTTCTGTAGCCAGGGTATCACACAAATCGCGCAAAGCCGCTTCCAGCCCGTACGACAATAGTGCCTGCGGCATCATATTATGCGCAATTCTCCGCAGCTCGGTAGAGGAATTATCCAGCTGATTTATAATACGGCTCAACTCCTGCTTTCCACTACCCTGCGCCGGCTGGGGCATAGTGGCCAGGTTCAGTTTTATCCCTGCCAGCATACCACCCAGGCCATCGTGCAAATCACGCGCCAGCCGTTCCCGCTCATTTTCTTCTCCCTGTATCAGGGCCTGCCGTACCTGTATCTGCTTTTGCTGTTCTGCGTTTATCAGCTGGCGCTGGTAATCCAGCTCCTTTCTTTTCGCCTGCCTTCTCTGGTTACGGTATAATAACGTAACAATAGCAGCAATAGCCAGCAACAAAGCCAGGGCGGCCGCCAGCAGCCAGTTCATTAACCTGGTATTGCGGGCAGATAATGTTGCTTTCTCGTTGGCAGCATGTAAAGCAGCAATCTTCTTTTCATTCTCAGCCTTGTTAAACTTTATCTCCAGCTCCTGAATATTCTTTTGCAGCTTGCTCTCATGCAAACTATCGTTCAGCTTGCTGTAGGCATGCAGCCAGCGGTTGGCTTCCTGCGCCTGCCCCATAGCCTCATTTACAGTAGCCATTTGCTGATATATGGTTTTGCGGTTGTTTACGTCTTTACCCAGGGTACCTTCCTGCAACAGATCTGTCAGCAGCTGCCGGGCCCGGGTATACTCGCCCGTTTCATACAAAATATTGTACTTTCTAAAAACCATCATCTGCAGCAATTGCTGCTGGTTTAACTGTTGCGCCAGCGGAATGCCTTTGTTCAGGCTTTCCATGGCCCGGCCAAACTGTGCTTTGGTGGTATAATACAAGGCTTCGGTGTAATAGTAGTTGGGCAGGTTTACCGATTGCGGAAAGGGCTTCAGTAATTCCCAGGCTTTATCCAGCATGGGTTTGGCCTGGGCAGATTTATTGCTGTAGAGATAATTACTGGCAGCACTCAAATAGGCAAACATCAGGCTGGATGATGTGGGGTATTTTTTTTCCAGCAACGCTATGGCCTTGTTATTATACAGCGCTGCCTTGTCAAACCGCGCATTGTACATCAGCAACGTAGCCAGCTGGGTGTAAAAATGAGCAGCCTTTTCTTCATTACCCGATTTTTCTGCCAGCGGTATGGCTTTGTTCAGCCATATGTCTGTTACAAAGTCATCACCTTTTTCTGCCCGCAGCATAATGCCGTAATTAAACCAGGCCATAGCAGCAAACAAGTAAGCTTCCTGCGTGGTAAATGGGGCCAGCTGCTGCTGCGCCTGCTGAAAAGCAACTGCCGCCTGCGCTGTGTGGGTATTGAAATAATACTGCCCCAGATAAAACGGGTACAAAGCCTGTACATAACCATTTGTACCGGCCAGCTGTTTGGCCTTTTGCAAAAGCGCCTTGCTTTGCACTGTGTCTTTTGCCCGCCAGTATTCTGATAGCTGATAATGTACCCGCGCACGTGTACTGTCTGTAGTGGCGGTTTGCAATACCTTGTTTAAACTGTCGGTATATGCAGTTTCATTCAGAGGTAAGGTTTGCTGCGCCCTGCTTACGTATACTATGCCTGTCAATAGTAGTATCCAACACATTGCCCGTCTCATAGGTATATAGATTAGTCAGCGCCAAAACTACCATGAATATGGTAGAAAAAAACAGCTTTTTACTGGTATTGTACGCATTTGCCGCGCCTGGTAGTTTTGCAGTTATCAACCCTCCCTGCCAATCTCCGGCAATCAGCTTATAATAAACCAATAAATAGAGAACTATGAAGAAAATCAAAACCATGACCATTCTGGCATTTGCAGCAGTAACCACTTTCAGCGCGTGCTCTAAAGACAACGATGATACCCCAGGCTTAAACGGCACATGCTTTGCAGACAAAATGAGTCTTACCAATCCGGTAGTGGAAAATCTGCCAAGCCAGCATTCGGTAATTGTAACCTTTGATGTGAAGAATACCTCTTCAGAGAACTTCACTATTTCTGACGGGCACAAGCCGATTTATGTAAAAATGTCGGTTACCACCACTAACGATAAAGTGTACACCGAGGAGCAAATGTTAACTGTAACCTCGTTAAACGCTGGTGCACTGGCTTCCGCACCGGTAATGGTAGATTATGGTCCGGGCAATAGCTATAAAAGCTATAAAATAGACCAGGTGTTTTGCAAATAGCATCCAATTATATGAAAACGACCCAACACTTTTTACCTGTTACACTGTTGTTGCTGATGCTGCTTACCGGCGGCATTGGCAAAGCACAGTATGTACAAGCCGAGCGTGACGATACCGTACGCCTGTATGCAAAAACACCTTTCGATACCGTGGCAGCCCGCCAGGCACTGGCCGAGGGTAATGGCACTATTAAAGGAGTTGCTTTTACCCGCCCCAATAAAACTATCTATGGCAGAACGGGCAAAAAGCTACTGGCTAACAAAATCAAGATTATCCTGTTTCCGGTAACACCTTATCTGCTGGAATATCTGGATCTGAAGAAAAAAGAAAATCCCAAAAAGCTAAAATTTGCCTACATCAATCCGGCAGCCTGGCGTTTCCGGCTGGAGGCTATCACCAACAGCGATGGGGAGTTTACTTTTCCTAAAATGAAGCCAGGTAAATACTATATTCAGGGTGTTCTTAACTGGTATACCAGCGGCTACTATAACCGCTATTCAGGCAGTGCCAATAATGGCTATGGCACCACCAACTACTACACCAGAGAACATTACACTACAGACCATGCAGATTTGCTGGAGAAGTTTATAGAAGTGGAAAAAGACGGCCAGGTGCTGGAAGTAAAGCTTAAATAAATAAAGCGGGTCTGATACACCAGTTATTATTCCGGTGTATCAGGCTCGCTTTCTATTATTCTAACCGCCTGCCTGTAATAACGCTTCACCGTTTCCAGCTTCATGCCTTTTATAACTGCTATTTGCTGGTAGCTATACTCCTGCCTCCACCCCATATCCAGTATTTCTCTGTGATTAGCCGAAAGCCTGGCTCCTGCTGCCTTTACTTTTCGTTCAATACGCTCCACCACCTCCTGCCGGGCTTTAGCCTCCGGGCTATCCGCATCTTCTATCATCATATTCAGCCGCCGCGCCTCTCTTAGCGCCTTCATGGCCAGCTGGCATACCTTGCTCATCGCATAATCCGCAGGGTCCGCAATATCCGCAAGTTCATTACGCTCCTCCCATAGTTGCTCATAAAAACTCTCCATCACTAACGCTCCCAATGCTTCATTCCGGGCAAACCGGTTGGCCACCATCCTCAGTACCTCAAAACTTAAATCGCAGTAACGTTTGTAAGCCTGTAAATCACCGGCGGCTATGGCCCTGAAGGTCTTTTCATCGGCAAGAATTTCATTTGGTTTCATATCCGGTACAGATAGTTGATGAATACGTGTTTTGCGCGCCTGTTTCCAAATATCCGTTTGTTTTGGGCCATTTCCCGGTTTTATGGGTGTGTATTTTACATAAACCGTACAATAAAATACATCAAATCAGCAACTAACACAACGGGTAAACTGTTAGCTTTATACCGTTTCACCAACACAATTCTATCCTATGTATGCCGTTACTGCAGATTGGCTACAATCACTGGATGCCTTACAGGAAGTGCCAGCCGCACAACTGCAATGGCTCATAGACCAAAGCGATGTTATTACCCTGGATACAGGCAGCTACCTGTTCCGGCCCGGCGTACCACATACCGGCACTTATATTATTCTGGAAGGCAGTGTACAGCTATACAACCTGCAGCATAACGAAATGAACGAGCTGGCCGTTTTTGGCCCCCGCAGCATCAGCGGCTACCTGCCCTTTTCCCGCGGCAAAGTGGCGGCACTGTATGGTGTAGTACAAAGCCCTCTTACCTATCTATGCTTTCCGGTGGGCAGAATACAGGAACTGATCAGCCAGCATTTTGAGCTTACGCAGGCGCTGGTGCATGTAATGACTAACCGCGTACGCGATTATACCTCCATGATACGCCAGAACGAAAAAATGGTGGCTCTGGGCAAACTGTCTGCCGGCTTGGCGCACGAACTCAATAACCCCGCAGCAGCCGTGTTGCGTGGCGCATCTGCCCTTAAACAGCAGATGCAACTGATGCCCGCAGGGTTTGAAGAAATTGCCTCATTATGCCTGGCCCCCGCCGAAGTAGATGTGGTAAAAAAGAAACTGATGGAGGTACTGCAACAGGAAGATCGCCCCAGACTATCACTACTTCAGCAGTCTGACCGGGAAGACGAGCTTTACCAATGGCTGCAGCAGCACGGTATAAAAAACAGCGCCGCACTGGCAGAAAATTTTACGGAGTACGATTTTACCACCGCCAAACTGGAAGACCTGAAAGCGCATATACCCGACAATTATCTCTCCCCCATTTTTAACTGGTTACATAAAAACCTGGTAACCGACAAGCTGGTGGCAGATATTGAAGAAGCCTCGCGCCGCATAGGGCAGTTAGTAACCTCGGTTAAAACCTTTACTCATATGGATCAGGGTACTGCAAAGCAGCTCACCAACCTGCACAGCGGCATTGAAGATACCCTTGTTATTCTTGGCTATAAACTGCGGCACAGCAATATACAGGTTGTTCAGGAGCTGGATGCCCAACTGCCGCTGGTACCCGTACAGGCAGGCGCTATAAACCAGGTATGGACCAACCTTATTGATAACGCCATTGATGCCATGGGCACCAATGGCAGCGGTATACTACGCATTACCACCAGCCACACCGGCAATCAGGTACAGGTAGCTATTACAGATAACGGGCCGGGCATTCCGGATGATATAGCCGCTAAAATTTTTGAACCCTTTTTTACCACCAAAGCCGTGGGCAAAGGCACGGGGCTGGGGCTGGATATTGCACATAACATTGTACACCAGCACAAAGGCCGGTTACAGGTACAATCACAACCTGGCAACACTACCTTTACTGTAACCCTGCCCCTTAGCAACGAACCACAAACCGTAACAGCATGAGTTTACCCATTATACTTTGTATAGACGACGATCCGCAGGTACTGCGCGCCATTGTACGCGACCTTAAAAACCAGTACCGCGAGCAATATAAAATTATCAGCACCACACAGGTAAAAGAAGCATTGGACAGCCTGCTGGAGCTGAAGAACAAAGGCGAGAATGTAGCCCTGTTTTTATCAGACCAGCGCATGCCCGATCTGGATGGCGTGGCGTTTCTGGAAAAAGCCATGCAGATTTACCCCGATGCTAAAAGGGTACTGCTAACCGCTTATTCCGATACAGATGCTGCCATTAAAGCCATTAACAAAGTGCAGCTGGATTACTATCTGGTAAAACCGTGGGACCCGCCGGAGGAAAATCTGTATCCGGTAATGAATGAATTGTTGGACGACTGGCACCAATCGTACCGCGCCGAGTTCCGTGGTATTAAAGTAATAGGCTATCAGTTCTCCCGCAGCTCCCATGCCATCAAAGAGTTTCTGGCAGGCAACCTTATTCCTTACCAATGGCACGAGGTACGAAATGACGAGCCCTGCCACCTGATGCAGATAAATAATATTGACACCAAAGACCTGCCTGCCGTTTTTATGGAAGATGGCAGCTATTTGCTCAGCCCCTCCATTAAACAGATTGCCGATAAAATAGGCCTCACCCCCCAGATTAAACATGAGGTATACGATGTGGTAATTATAGGTGCCGGCCCTGCCGGGCTGGCAGCAGGTGTATACGGCTCTTCAGAAGGTTTAAAAACACTGCTGATTGAGCGCAAAGCACCTGGTGGGCAGGCAGGCACCAGCTCCCGTATCGAAAACTATCTGGGCTTCCCCTCCGGCCTCAGCGGTGCAGAACTTACCCGCCGTGCTATTGCACAGGCCACCCGGCTGGGTACCGAGTTTGTAACCCCTCAGTCTGTTCGCAACATACGCCAGCAGGATGGGTACAATATACTGGAAATGGAAGATGGCAGCACGGTTACCACCCGCAGTGTTATTATCACTACCGGTGTGGATTACCGTATGCTGGACACCAAAGGCGTGGCCGATTTTACCGGCGCAGGCATTTACTATGGTGCTGCTATGACAGAAGCCAGCTCCTGTACCGATAAACAGGTGTTTGTAGTAGGTGGCGGCAACTCCGCCGGGCAGGCAGCCATGTATCTTTCCCGGTTTGCCCGCAGCGTAAACATCCTCATCCGCCGCGAAGATCTTACCAGCACTATGTCGGCCTATCTGATTGATCAGATAAAAGGTACACCCAACATTACCATACGCCCCTGTAGCGAGGTAGCAGAAGCTTCCGGCACCGACCAGCTGGAGCAGCTGGTGATTAAAAATCTGGTAACCGGCGAAACCACTACCGAACAGGCAGCAGCACTGTATATATTCATCGGTGCCAAACCGTTTACCGATTGGATTGCACTGAATATTATTAAAGACGATAAAGGATTTATTGAAACCGGGCGGGACTTAAAAACCAACGAGCAGTTTTTGAAAGTATGGAAACAGGAGCGTGATCCTTACCTGCTCGAAACCAGCTGCCCCGGCATTTTTGCCGCCGGAGATGTGCGGGCGGGCGCTATGAACCGCGTAGCTGCTGCGGTAGGTGAGGGCTCTATGGCCATCAGCTTTGTACATAAATATCTTGCAGAAGTAAAATAATAACACCATGAGCCAATCACTATGCGAGCATTTACTGGATGTAGACAATGTAGTTACTTCCAAAACACATGTATGTGAAGAATGCGTAAAAACCAACGGTGAATGGGTACACCTGCGTGTATGCCAAACCTGCGGGGCAACACTTTGCTGCGATGATTCCCCTTCGCAACACATGACTAAACATTTTCACGCTACGGGCCACCCGGTAATTGCTTCTGCCGAACCTGGCGAGCGGTGGTTGTGGTGTAATAAAGACGAGATAATGGCGCAGTATTAAGCAAGCGGATCTGTTAAATAAAAAGCTTCCGCAGGCAGGCGCGTTGCCTACGGAAGCTTTTAGCTGTTACTACTGGTTATTTGTTTTACCTGTAACAGGGTTAATCATTTTGCCGGTTATTTTAAAATGCTCAAATGCATTTTTATATCCTACCAGCATGTTTTCCTTATGGTTTAAAAACTTGTATTCATAAGGTAACATTGTTTCCTCCGCATAAATTTCACGCACACCATATTTACCCTTTTTCTTTGCAATTACCAGAAAAGTATTCAGGTAAGCCAACTCTTCATACTCAAAAGGTATCAGTATCCGGGAGTTTCTGTTATACATATTCTTCAGGTCAACCATGCCATATTTGCCATTCTTTACAGCAATCACAGGCGTTCTGTATAAATCATTATCACTGCTATAGCGGCTGTAAACAGCAGGCAGAATATTATCATACTCCATCTCCATCAGCATTTCACCGGTATTGCTGAAAATACCATACTTACCGTTAAGCTTTAACAAAAAGTTGGTGGTTCTGTACGCCCCATCCATAGATACAGGCTTAATCAAATCATATTTCACAGGCAACAAAACAGAGTTATCTGTTTTTATTAAACCATACTTATCCCCTTTCTTTAATAGTATTACTTTATCATGCAGGCTTAATATGCTGTTTTCCACCGGTAGCACCACAGCACCAGTCATATCCAACATACCCTTTAGTCCGTTTTTAGTACACACCAGGTAAGAGCTATATCCAACCCGGTTCAGATCACTATATTCAAACGGCACCAATACAGCTCCTGTTTTGCTCAACATACCATGCAGGCCATTTTTTACGGCGATAAAATTATACAGCCTGTCTTCTCCGGTGGATATACGTTCCAGTCTGTCATATTCAAAAGGTACCAGTTGCTTTTCCGTCATATCTATAATACCCCGGCGACCATTCAGTTCCGCAATAATCAATTCATCATACACATTAATATGCGAATACCAGTTTTTAAACAATAATCTGCCATCCCATGCCAGCAGGTTATATTGGTTATCCCTGCTTACCCGCAAATAATCACGCTCTGTAGAAATGCCATTGTATATAAAAGGCACCACCACCTCTTTGCTTAAAATATTAATAACACCATACATTTCTCCCTTTCTGGCAACAAATAAGTTGGATGGGTTATAATAACTTTTTTCCAGTTTGTTATACTCAAAAGGCAGCATCACATCGCCGGTCTCTGTAATAATACCTGCCTTGCCGCCTGTAGAGGCTATATAATATGTCTGATCGTCCAGGGTAAAAGAATTCAGTTCGTCGTAAATACAGGGAATAACAGATTCTCCCTTGTAATTAATAACACCATACTTACCATTCAATATTACAGTTATAGCAGTGCGGTTATTATAAGAGGTACTGAGGCTTTCAAACACAAATGGTGTTAGCTTGCGTTTGGTAGAGGTAACTATCAGTGCATAACGCTTATTACCATAACCCTGTCCTTTATAAGCCACACTCACATCTTTGTCTGAAATGGTTTCCTGCAAATAAAAAAGCCCGTCTTCTTCTGTTGATACAGGGCCACTGCGGCTGTAATCTTCTATAGCAACAGCCCTTACTTCTTCCACCACAGGCGCTGCCTCTACAACCCCTTCCATCATTATCGTTCCCTCAGTAACTTCCTGCTTTTCGGCTTTTGCTTTTGGCTTTGCTTTGGTTGATTTTTTGCCGGTAGTTTGTGCAATGGCTCCCAGGTTAGCTACCAGTAGCAGCATTACTAAAATTCGCTTCATAATTAGGGTTTAAGTTCGGTTAACAGTTTTTTGAGTGGCGAAAATACGTTTTTGACTTTCATATCCTGCTAAATAATAATATATTCACCTACACATGATCATAGAATCACTTTCACCACACAATCTGCATGCAGGGATACACCTTATGTTAGGGTTATGGCCCCACAATTCCTTTGAGGAAACGCATACAGACTGTCAGGCCATATTGACAAACAGGAATGAAGCGTGCTATCTGGTTAAAAATGAGGAAGTATACATTGCTTTTGTTCACATTACGCTCCGGTACGATTATGTGGAAGGCGCAGAAAACACTCCCGTTGCCTATATAGAAGGCATGAGCGCTGGAAAAATGAGGCAAAGCGTATCTTGAAGAAAAAAAGCAGAATAATTTTCCAGCCGATGCGCCAGCAATGAAATAGAATCCTATATTCGCAGCCCGATAAAAGCATGGTGCGGTAGCTCAGTCGGTAGAGCAAAGGACTGAAAATCCTTGTGTCGCCGGTTCGATCCCGGCTCACACCACGTAAAGCCTGTAAGTGACTAACTTACAGGCTTTTTTTTAGCCATAATTTTAGATTTATTGAGTTATGCTTTCGGGTACTTTTAGCCGCTGCCCGCACATGCCCTACTCAATGGCTAACTACCAGCCCCTGTTCAGGCACATACTTATCGTATTCCATATGTATTGCTACTTTAGTTGCTGCTTCCTGTCCTTTTAGTCTGGCTACCAGGTGCAGCGCGCCGTCTATACCGGCAGAAATGCCCGCAGTAGTGATCACCCTTCCATTATCTACATACCTCACATTGGGCAGTACTCTGGCACCAGGCACCTGCCGTTGCAAGCTTTCTATACTACGGTGGAAAGTAGTTACGGTAAGACTGTCCAATAAACCAGCTTTACCCAGAATAAAGGCACCTGTACAAACAGAAAAATAGGTTTGAGTGGCTGTATCACGCAACTGTATCCATTTAATTACGTCGGAATCATTTGCTGCCACATCATCATTACCTCCAAAAACAGCGAATATATCTGCCGGGGGCGCATCTGCTATACTGTAATCAGGTATTATTTTCAATACACGCTGAGAAAGTAGAGGTTCTTTCTTTTTGGCAACCGTAAATATGCGAAAACCGGCATAAGAAAATACTTCCATAGGTCCTGCAAAATCAAGTACCTCCACCCCATCATACAAAAAAAAGCAAATACTGATTTGCCGGTTCTTTATAGAGTCTCGATTAATAAGTTTCATACCACAAGCCGGGCAGTTGCCTGGCAAATGAAATACCATACTATCACAGGCACCACAGGGAGGGCAAACATAAACGGGTGGCTGAGGCCGTGCAAGTGCTAACAAAGGAAGGAACAGCAAAAACAGAATCAGTTGTTTCATGGTGTATTGCATTTTTACAAAGCTACCCACTGCAACCCGCGCTAAAAGGACAACTACCCCATAAATACGGACAATCTATTGTTTACCGGAAGCTGCTTTTTGCTCTTTTTTAAGCAGTTGCAGCAGCTGACCAGGCCCTTTAAAACCGCACTCTCTGGCAACCGATTCCATTTTATGATTTGCTTTCAATAATTGCTGTGCTTTTTCCACGCGTAATTGCTGTATATACTGACCTATAGAACTGCCGGTGGCTTTTTTAAACAGGCGGGTTACACTCCGTGGGCTTACATATACCAATACAGCCAATACATCTATGGTTATTTTCTGATGCAGGTGGCAGGCTATATAATCCTGCACCTGATGTATTACATAACTTACATGCTGCCTGTTCTGCAGAAATACGCTATGCTGCGATTCTGTACCGTTTCTGCGAATGTATACTACCATATCTTTGGCTACCCTGTAAGCAAATTCAGCCCCATGCTGCTCTTCTACCAGAAAAAGCGCTAAGTCAATACCGGTGGCAATGCCCGCGCTGGTATATATTCTGCCGCTTTTTACAAATAATTTATTCTCCAGCACGGTAAGTTCCGGAAACTGCTGTTGTAAGGTTCGGGTGTATGCCCAATGTGTTGTGCAATTATGCCCCTGTAATAAGCCTGCGACCGCCAGGGCAAAGGCAGCCGTACAAACAGAGCAGATAACAGCGCCGGCAGCAGCAGCAGTCCGTAGCCAGGGCACCCATAATACATCATCAGCACGTCTGAAGCGGGAAAGATCCATGCCGGCTACCACTACAATATCTTCACTGGTAATAGTTACAGAATTAAGCGGAGCAATAGCGGTAAAGCCAATACCGGCAGAAGCGGCCGGATGGGGATAAGGCGAAACATAATGAAGTTCATAAGGCCTGCCACAACAACCAGATTCATAAAATACTGTTACAGGCCCGGCCAGGTCCAGCAGATGTACCCCGTCAAACAGCAGAAAGACTACTCGTGTGGGTTTCATCCTGCTAATTTAAAAGGTTATTAACAAGAAGCTGAAATAACTCTCAGATACTTTGCTTCCTGGTAGCAACATATTACACTACCTTGCCAGCACTTTGATGCAATAACATATGGCACTTATTAATTTTACACTCAAACATCCTGACTATATCACCCCCTGGGGCGAGGCTGCTGAAACAAGCATGGATTGGTTTGCACTAACGGATGGCGAATACTGGCTGGATGTAAAGAAGGCTACGCTTTACGAATATACAACTGAAGTATTGGCAGGCACCCATGCAAACAGCTCCCATTACGTAGATTTTCAGATAGCGCGTTTGTTAGAAGACTTGACCCGCATTTTTGAAGCTATTGCAGAGCCTGTTCCGGATGCCTTTTACGCAATTGCACAGAGTCACAATTACTTATACCGGTTTTATGAAGCTGCCCAAAGCTGGTTCGAGCATGCATCGCAGGCACCTTCTGCCGATGTAGATGCCTGTTACGATAGTTACGACAAAGCGATTGAATGGATATACAGCAGAACACTCACTGCTGCACATTTAACATACGAGCCGGGTATCAGTTTTTTCAGAAACAGTAATAACATTGCTCTGGTGTGGAACGCCGATCACCTTACGGAGAACAATATTCCTGTATGGACGGCTCAAAACGGAGAAATAGAAATAGAATACCAGCTGTTTGTTCATGAAATAGAAGATTTTGGCAGCCGCTTCTTTCAGGCGATGGATACGCAGGTGCAGATAGCAGTAGAAAAAAACTGGGGTACAACACAAATCAATAAACAACGCTTAATACAGGAGCAGCAGGATAGAAAAGCCGCTTTTCAGCAAAAGCTGTCACTATTAAAAAGAGAACCTTTCCTACGCACAGACTGGCATTTCATTAATACTCAGGTAACAAAAATGTTTAGTTAACTATGCAGGAGGCTGAGCACCAAATTCAACGTGTGGCTAGTTTTCGCGACCTTGTTTCCACGCCCTTTACGGGCGTAATCAATGCTATTTGCTGGAGCCGCACATTAACAGGTGATTTTTCTGAAATTGTTGAAAAGGTAGCGCTAAGCGAAAACATAACCACCATTGAGCCGGAAGAACTATTTGCACTTCAGTTAAGTGAGCAGGGGCAACTTGCCCGCGAAATTCTTTTAAACGACCTGCAGGCATTAAAAGATCATGGTGCATTGCCAACCCTTAATGTCATCAGGAATTACGACAGGGATGACGCGCTTCCGTTTTTTCCAACCGATGTGTATTCTTTTCATGTAGATCGTTCTCCTATACCGGTAGATACCTTTTTGTGTACCTACTATGGCGAACCCAGCGAAATACTACCCAATGCTCTGGGCACGCAGAAAATACTTATTCCGGAAATACGCAATGAACTTAAAAAGCTGTATCACGGTCCGGAAGAAGGTTTTGAGTCCTTCCTGAGCGATCATTTCTTTGACCTGCACTATCAGGCCCACCCTGATGCAAACATCATAAACTTAGGTACCGGCAATCTATGGAGGTTAACAACTGATCATCCTGAAAGCCCGGTTCCTCCATGCCTTCACCGTGCACCAGAGGAACAACCCGGGCAGCCCAGATTGTTGCTCATCTGCTAAATGTGTAAACAGCAAAAACATTACAAAAGTATCTGGCCTTATAAAAACTTCTTCAACCAGTCGCTCAATACTTTATACAACTGCGGATGCATGTGCTGCTCCGCCTTGCTGTATTCACTGGCCAGGCAGGTGGTACATTCCTGTAACAAATGGTTCATCTGCGGCACAACCACCGTGGTAATACTGGCTCCCTTACGTGCACCAATATACTTTTTAAAATAGGGAAGGTGTATTGCTGCAGGCACCATAATGTCTTTATCGCCATTAACAGCCAATACAGGCACCCGTATATCCTTCATATAATCTGCCGGGTTGTAGCTGATATGAAAACGGAACCAGGGGCCGGCGACCTGCCGGGCGAATCCATCTACCGGATAATAAATCCGCTCGCGGAAAGCATTGGAATCCTTTTTCATTATCGCATCATCTTTTACTTTCCAGCGGTCATAAGTAGCTTTTACCTGTTGTATCAAAATACTGTCAGCATCACGCACGTGCGCAGCAATGGTATAAAACACGCTATCGTTCAGCGTATTCAAGCGCTGCTTTTTCGTTTCAGATACTCCCGGGCTGTTATCTACTATGGCTCTGTTCTGCGCAATCAGTGCCTCCAGGCCGGGTGCAGCAAGGCCGGCAAGGCTTACCAGAAAAGCTATGTTGCTGCTTCTGGCAGCAGCTATACAAATGGCGGCACCGCCTTCACTATGGCCCATCAGGCCCACTTTGACAATGCCTTTCTGCTGCTGCAAAAAAGCAGCAGCCACCAATGCATCTTCTGCAAAGTCAGCCGTGGTAGCTGTTTCGTATACGCCGTTTGTTTCACCTGCTCCGCGGTCATCCATACGCAGTACTGCAAAGCCAATACTGTTAAGCCAGGTGGCCAGTTGTTTAAATACAGGGTGTCCGGCCATCATGCCATCGCGGTTTTGCTTTCCGGTACCAGATACCAGTACTATACCCGGGCAGGCTGTACGATTCGCAGGCCAGCTGATGGTAGCGCCGTAGTGCATGCTGTCTTTTGTAAACGTAACAGAATCCTGCTGAGGAACAAATGCCTGACTTTGACAGTCAGGCACCATCCATAATAATAAACAACAAAGAAACGGGGGAAGTATTTTTATCATCCTTCTTTCTTTAACAGTTCAATAATATAACTGATTTCATCGGCCAGGGCACTGGGGCTTCCCATGTAGCCGGCAGCGTACCACCGTATCTGCCCTTTACCATCAATAATAAACTTGGCCGGTATGCCACTGGAATGCACCGTTTTTGCATACTTGCTGTAAGCTTCATCCAGGTGTCCGCTGGCGCTTTTGCCATCATACAATACATTCAGGCTATAGTTATGCTCTTTTAAAAAAGCTTTAATCTGCTCTTTGTAATCAGGCTTTGTCTCCTGCGTGGCAATAAAAAAGAAATCAACTTTATCATCCTTTGCATATTTATTCACCGCCATCTGCATACCAGGCAAGGCTGCTTTACAGGGGCCGCACCAGGTAGCCCAAAAGTCCAGCACTACTATATGCCCTTTCAGGCGCGATAAATCTGCAGTACCCCCTTTCAGTTGCTCCAGCTTAAACAGCGGGGCATCTTTGCTTATCATCTGTTCGCGGATATGCTTACGCTGCGCATCCAGTTGGTCGGCACTTTTCAGGTTGTTAAAGTATTCATCAAAGCCTTTGTCAGATCCGTTCTTTCTCACGTATTCCTTCTTCAGCATTTCTATTGCTTCCGGTATAATGCTGTTGAGCGCTGCACTGTTTTCCACTACCTGCATGGCTTCTTTATGCCGTCCGTTCTTTTCCAGCAATAGGGCGTACAGCCCCTGGAAGGCGGCATTCTGTGCAGCGCGCTGCATGTTTACTTTTTCCATCCATACCAGTGCTTCTTTGTCCCTTCCCAGTTTGTGCAGCAGCGAAGCATGCCCAAAGAATGCAGGTGTAGCACGCCCCAGTATCAGTTGCTTCCATTGCAGCGGGCTGTAAAATCTGCTTTCCGCACCATCTTTATGCAAGCTCCTGTATTCCATCAGTTCAACCAGCATTGCAGAATACGGAAAAATAAACTCAGCATTAACTTCACCGTGCTCATAAGGCCCCATCACCAACAGGCGGTGAAATTCGCTCTGGCTGGTAAAAGTTCCTATCGGGCTCATGGCTTTCAAAAAATCGTAATTCTTTTTAGCCATTTCTATATACACTACCGCACGAAAAGTTTTATCGTAATACCATTTATCGGTTTCTGTATCTACGTTACGGAAAGAATCCAGGGGAAATCGTTGCGCAAAGGCCTTCCACATATCTACTTTTACGTCAGCCTTTGCCAGAAACATTTTAAATATCTCCTTATCCCGGGCAGTAATACCATTGGGAAATCTGGCAATAATTACCTGATCAAGCGAATCCGCAACGGCTTTGTTGCCTTTCAATTGCCGGTAAGCTTTGCTAACATCCATCAATTCATCCTCTGTAACATCGGGTAGCGATGCAAAAAATTTTGCTTCCCGCGGTAATATGGTATCAAACTTTGCCACATCCAATTCCTTCAATACTACCATAGTATTGTAAAATATTTTCCGCCTGCTTTCCGGATGATCTCTCAGTTCATTGTTCATCCAGAATCTGCTTACTTCCGGCTTTATTACGGCGGAGTCTACTGTAGCCGGCGGCACCTGGCTTTTCAGCAGGGGTGTACGCAGGTAAGACCATGCAGCGTAAGACAATGCAGCCTGCCTGCCTTCCTTATTAAAACCCATGGTAGCGTAAGTAGCTATGCCCCCCTTATCAGTAATACCATTGGCGCTGAAGTTAGGTATCATAAAAGCGGTTCCTTCCGGCAGCAGATAGTTGGCTATCCATCCGGAATCGGTCATTTTCATATCCAGGTCGTGTGCTTCCCAGTGGTTATTACAATACAGGTATATAACACCTGTTACCGGTGCCAGCCCTTTCAGCGGCGTATGCTCCGGATTGTAATAAATAGAAACCGGCTGTCCTTCTGTTGGCCTCAGCGGTGTATATTTTACCGCACTCTGCGCCCGGGCACCGGCTGCTGTTAACACAGCAGCCAATACCGGCACCATCCATTTCTTTGTACTCATTCTATATATCTGTTAATAAAATTAATAAGTGCCGCTACCCCTTCCTTTGGCAGTAATGTCTGTTACTTTACCAAACCCATCAAACACCTGTGCAGCAGGGCTGGTAATTTGCCCGTTATTACCGTTTACTTTATACTCATATACCCTGCCCTGCGTACCATCCCAGGTAGCAATGTATATTAAAGCACCATCTGCAGCGGTAAGGTTAAAGTTGGGGCGTGGTTTAAACACCTTCATACACGTAATAGTTTCTCCCGCCGCAAAGCCATCCAGCATTAATGTTGCAGCATTGGTGCCTTCGTAGTTGTAGGCATATACCCGGCGTTCGGTGGCATAAAAATCAATAATACCCAGTTCGCTGGTCTGAAAAAACTTAGCAGCTGCTATTTCAGGCAGGTTGGTCATATTGTAAGCCCCTATGGCCAGCGCACCATCATCTGCTTTATTAAAGTTGCTTACATACAGCCAGTAACCCGTACCTGTGCGGTCTTTAAAAAACGAATGCGTATTGCCGTTAAAGCCACGATCCATAAACAACATATCCTTGCCCACCGTGCGGTGGTTAAACGGCGCATTGTTTACCGAAGGTGCTGCCAGGTCTATCATTTGCCCACCCATACCCGAAGCACGTACAAAACGACCGTTCTTCTGGTCGTATGCTACTGCTATTAACGAAGAAGCCGTTTGATAAGCCAGGTAGGGCGCCAGTTCATAATCGCCATCCAACGCGCCGCTTATTAAAGCATCCGTTTCATACGCGGTATTGTATATATGCAGCTTACCGGCATTAATTACCGCTGTATAATTGCTGGTAAGTAGCGAATAGGCCTGCGGCGCTATTACAGCATCCGGCCTTCTGAAAAATTGCCCATCTAAACGCAGCAGCGAAAAATCGCTTCCACTCATGCGCGCAATATGTTTGTCGCTACCCAGTGTAATCCAGTTTTTTGTGCTGAAAGAAGCCCTCTCCTGTGCCACAAAACGCGGCACACCCGGAAACTTTTTACCCGCAGCAGCGCTATACAAGCCACGCAGCCTGCGGGGGTTAAAACCGGCTACCGGCACGGCATTGGCTGTAACCAGAAAGTCCACATCAGAAGAGTCGGCCGTGCCGTGCAACACCATTACACCATATTCCAGACCGGCAGATACAGTAATGGTAAAAATGGTGTTTACCTTCAGCTGATTGGTACTATCTGTTACCAAAAGCTCCAGGCGATAATCACCAACCGTTTCCGTAATCTGCGCACTCAGTTGTTTGCTGTACGATAATACCCGCGATGCCTTTGTTGGTGGCGTGCTTCCGCTGGTAAACTGGTGCATAATCCATTGGTATTTCAGGTTTGAAGCATTGCTGTAATTAATTACCGGATTAATATCCAGCGTGCTGTAGCGCTCCACAAACCGGGCATTACCTATACCTGTGGTATCTATAACAGGCAAAGGCACATTAGTATAAGCATAGTTGCCCAGGTCTTTTTTACAGGCAGCCAGCAGCAGCATACCCGCCAGGCCTGATAATATATATTGATAATATTTTTTCATGATAGTAATTGATGATGATGAATACCCTACAGCGGGAATGTAACCAGGTTGCCAGACTCGTCTGTCAAATCCGGATCGTGTGTGTTGTTGTATTGCAGCAAAGCCGCTTTCAGCACCTTATTCAAATCCAGCATAGCGGCACCGGTGTACTCACCTGGTGCGGGTGGTACCCTTGCACTTTGCTGCAGCGGAAAGCTTGATTTGCCGGTAACCTGTATAATAAACCGCCACTTCACCTCACTGTACGTACCAAAGTAGTAACCTATAGAAATAATACCATCCCAGTTAGAAGGCTTTACTACGTTATCACTCCACGTAATAGTAAAAGTGCTGTCTTCCACTACGCCACGCTTAAAATCATCTGTAACAGCTATACCCAGGTTAAGCGTAACGCTTTTCTGCTGTATATCAGCAGTACGGCGCAACAATACAGGTATATACCCGTAAATAGAATCTGCAGGCACCACACCGTTTAAAAATTCATAATGCACCCCTTCCTGCGCAGTGGTTCCGGTGGCTATGGTACGGCCACGCACTACCCGGTTGCGGGAGGCGGTGTTTCCCATAATTTTCACTTTTATCTTCATGGTATCTGTTACCACTGCTGCCGGTGAGGTAAGAAAGCTGAAGGAACGTGAAGTAATACGGCTTTGCACCACATCGGTAGCACGTTCAAAAAAATACACGCGCGGCTCATCATCATAACTCCCCAGATCTTTGGAACACGAAAAAAACAGCGGTAACGCAATAAGCAGGTATAATAGTTTTGTTGAATGCAGTTTCATAATTGTTCGTTTTAACGTTCAGTTAATTTCCACCATTTCCGTAAGTGGTCTCATCATCCGGCAACGGCAATACATACTGGGTAGCGGTAACAGCCAGCCCGTTTATCTGTGGTGCGTTCAGCCTTTTGTAATAGTGAAACAACTGGCCTTCACAATAAAACTCTCTCCGGTACTCCTTAAATATTTCATCCTGCAGTTGCGCCGGTGTAAGCGAGCCGCTCAACGGTGTAGCATCTCTGGCCACCCGTACCTGCGATACATAGGCAGCCGCATCTGCCGGGTTAGATTCTTTCAGGCACTCTGCCGCTATGTAATACAGTTCTGATACACGGAATACAGGTATAGCAGTAGTATACTGGGTACCTGAAGAGGTTACCTGCCCCAGCTTAATACTATAGCGCAATTGAGTTACGTTGTCATACGCTGTTAACTGCGAGTAGCGTACATCGGTGGTAGATTCGTATACAGTATTGTATTCAGCAACGGTTTTAGTAAGCAGATTACCGGCACCTGCACCACTGGCCGGCGGGGTAAAATAGCTGGTTACGTTGGCCGCCATATCAGACTTATACAATGCAAAAATCAACTCCTGCGAAAACAAACGATTACCCGCCACCTGGTTAGCAGGCGTTAACGGGTAAACACCGCTGTTTATAACCGTTTGCGCTGCGGCAAGGGCTTTAGGCTTATCACCAGCATACAGGTATACACGCGCCTGTAAAGCTTTTACCGCGTAGTAATTCATTTTCTGCCGTCTGTTTCTGAGAAAACCGGTAGTGGTAGTGGGCGTAGTACTTCCCGGCACTATGGGGTCTGCTGCCAGCAGGTCTGTTTCCGCAACTGCCAGGTCAGCTATCACCTTATCTACCACCTCTTTTACTGTAAGGCGTGGCGGAGCCGCTACCGTTAGCTGGTCTAAATAAGGAATGGCTTTTATGGTGCCGGCATCAGCCGCTACGGGCGAAGGGCCAAACAAACGCAGCAGATCAAAATGCAGCAAAGCCCGCAATGCATGTGCTTCACCATGGATGATACGAAAGTTTACCCCGCTGAATTTAGCGGCGCCATCTGCCTGTAAATGGCCTATAATATTGTTATCTTCTGCAATGGCATTGTACATGCCACCATATATGCCATCTATCTTTCCTCTCACCTCTCCGCGCAGGTAGGCGTACTGGGCAGTATAGTAATATTCCTGCGAGGTGCCGGAAAACACGGTATGTTGTTTACCAATCACATCTGTAAAACCATACGTAAGCTCTCTGCCGTACAGCGCATTCACATCCATATTCAGGTACACGCCGGTAAGGGCATCCATATATCCCTGTTCATCCTTAAACACATCTTCTGCATCAATCTGTGTTTTGGGCTTTACATCCAGAAATTTGTTGCAGGATACTGTAAACAGGCCTATCGGCATCAGGTATATTAAAAAACGATACAGTTTCATGTGTTTACAATTAAAAAGTTACTTGTAATGAGGCGGCAATGGTTCTTGCATAGGGATAGTCCAGACCACGTTCTGTTTTTACAGAACTGATGCGTCCCAGATCGTTCATATTCAGCATCAGGTTCATTCTGCTTGCTCCCACCCGCTTCAGCCACCGGGCATTGCCAAAATCATAACCCACACTTACCGAAGAAAACAGCAGCTCATTCAAATTCTGCACAAAGCGGGAAGTAGGCCGGGTATCGGTTTGGTCAGCAATGTTTTTATACAGCGATTGATCGCCGGGGTTTTTCCATCTTTCGGTAAGCGCCCGTTCATCTACGTTGTAAGCAAAATCTGCATTCTCTACGCGGCTCACCAGCGTTGTATTGTATTGCTGCCCACCCCAGCGGTAAGTAAAAGCAAAGTTGGCAGTAAAGCCTTTGTGCATCAGGTTAAAGCCAAACGTACCATTGTACAGCGGGTTGGCATCTCCCCCCACCACATAGTCGTCCGTATTCCACTCATATGTAAGCGATCCATCCTGCTTCACAAAAATCTCTTTACCATTGGCCGGGTCTATACCCTTGCTGCGCACTACCCATATAGCGTTCATAGACTGTCCGGGCTCGTACCGGGTAGAGGGGTTGCGGCGGCTGGCATTACCGGTACTAACACTGTCTTTTGCCTGATCTCTCATACGGTTCAGCTGCACCAGCGAGTTAGATACTTTGGTTATTTTATTGGTATTATGCGCCACATTGGCAAACAGGCTTATGTTGCTTCTGGTGCTGCTTTCAGACCATACCCGCATATTTACCCCCAACTGAAAACCTTCATTTCTCGCTTCGCCGATGTTAGATTTATAGGTACTGAATCCATTGGAAGGCGCCACAATCATATCGCTCAGCAAATCCTTTGTATCCTTCTGATAATAATCGAAACGGATACTCAGTTTATTAAACAAACTAAGGTCTACACCAATGTTGTTGTCTTTTACCTGCTGCCACTGTAAACCGGGGTTAGGCAGCGCCATCAGATCTATTCCAATATCACCATTATAGGTACGGTTGGTAATATACTGGTAAGTGGCCAGCGACTGGTACGAGTTAAAATTCTGTGTACCGGAAGTACCGGTAGAAGCGCGGAATTTTAACAGGTTTATCCAGGTAAGCTGCTTCATAAATGCTTCGCGGTGCACGTTCCAGCCCAGGCCCGCCGACCAGAAAGCACCCCACTTTTTATCAGCACCAAACTGCGAGCTGGCATTGCGCCTGTAGGTTGCATCTATCAGAAAGCGATCGTCGTAGCTATAGTTTACAGAGCTGGTAATGGCCAGCGAACGATTGGTGTTTTCAGTACCTTCTGCTTTTGTACCATCTGCATACCTGCGGCCAAAAGAAATATCGTTCATTTTATCGTTCGGAAAACCCACCATCACCATTCCGTTGGTGGTAGTGTTAGATGTATTTACCGAGTAAATGCCGTTCAGGAAAAAATGGTGCTTACCTGTGCTTAATGAATAACCTGCTATCAGGTCGGCATTCAGCATATTCTGCTTACCATTCCTCAGCGTATACTGACCTCTGTCCAGATAAGCATCCAGTACCGGCGAAACATTAATATACCTCGAATTGCTGGCTGGAATAAACTGATGCGATTCGTTAATCTGACCATTATACCCTACACGGGCTGTTATTCTCAGGTTACGGGCAGCATCCCAATCTGCATAAAAATTTTCGATAATATTGGTGTAAACGGTGTAATCCTTTGCGTTTAACGAGCCGTCATACATAGGGTTACCCACCAGCGTGTTAGCTCCTGCATTGTACGCCTTAATAAAGTTGCCGTTATCATCTGTCATTCTCCAGTATGGGTTCAGCCTTGCAAAGTTGGTAAAGCTGCCGTAGGGAGAATTTTTAGAATTGTTCTTATCTATGGTAAGACTGTTTCTGAACTGTACTTTGTTTTTGCGGTAAATAAGGTTAATACCGCCCGATATGGTTCTGCGGTCAGACCCTTTCATTACACCCGCCACATTGGTATAGTTCATATTGGCAGAGTAACGCAGGCTACCCTCTCCCCCTTCCATTACCAGGCCATGGCGCTGACCAAAGGCATTGCGCAGCGGTTGCGAAAGCCAATAGGTATTCACCCCGCTTAATGCAGCCTGCAGGTTTTGCGTATACTCAGGTATTAATGCAGCTTCGGTTAATGGAAAGGTAGAACTGTACCTGCCCGATAAAACCTCGGCCTGTACCTTCTGCATACTGTTGGTAAGTCTGTAGCTGCTCAAATCAGGGGCAGTTACATCCATGTTGCCGGAATAAGAAAGCCGCAGCTGGCCTGCGGCTGGCGCTTTTGTTTCAATTACCACCACGCCATTACCCGCGCGTGAGCCATAAATGGCTTTGGCAGAGGCATCTTTTAATATGGTGATACTGGCAATCAGGTTCATGTTCATATCATTCACCTTTTCCAGCGTGGTTTCAAAACCATCCAGTATAAACAGCGGCAGGTTAGGGTTAGAGGTATAAGCCCCCTGCAAATCGGCCAGGCCGGTTTGCCCTCTCAGCTGAATATCGGGTAACATATTAGGGTTAGAGCCTGCATTCAGGTTGTCTACTATCTGAAAAGAGGGGTCCAGTATGGCCACTGCCTTTAGTACATTCTGGTTAGAAACTGTGCGCAGTTCCTTTTGCGTAAAAGTGGCCACAGCACCGGTGTAGCTGGATAATTTACGGGAAAACATACCGTTAGATACTACTACATCTGAAAGGCTGTCAGTTTCCGATACCATGGTAACAGTTAAAGGCTGTGTACCATTCACGTTTTCCAGCGCCTTTCTTTTATGTCCCAGACTAATAAAAACAAGTGTTACCGGCACACGGTCAACCCGCACCGTAAACGAACCCGACTGGCTGGTTACCGCACCGTTTTTGGTACCCTCCACCACCACCGAGGCGCCCGCAATGGGTTCGCCCTTTTCGTTCATCACTTTACCGGTAATAACTACTACCGGCGGGGGCGCGGCCAGAAAGGTCAGCGAAGCCTGTTTCTTTTTAATCACCACCACCTGGTCCACTATCTGGTAGGCCAGTGGCGTGTTCTGCAAAATGGCACTCAGTGCCTCTGCCAGTGGCTTTTTTACCATAGACACATCTACCTTTCCCGCAAGCGCCAGGTCTTCATCTGAATAGAGGAAGTTTCTTCCGGTTTGCTTGCGTATTTCCGTAAAAATTTTCTCCAGCGGGGCATTCTTCGCTTCCAGCGATACGGTTTGCCCCAAACCAGCTGCATGCACATGCAGGGTGGCAGCCAGTAATAACATTAACGATAACCTCATAACCAAACATGTTTTGGTAAGCAAGGGGGATACGCCTCCCTTGTTTTTGATCAAAGCAGTTAAACACATACATTTGTTTTGGGTAATAAATTGACTTTAGCAGGTTTGTTTTTGCCCCTTGTGAACCGGGATGTTGGTAGCATTCCGGTTCTTCATTTTCAGGCGTTACGGATAAATTTTCTCTTGTATTAACGCAATAGTTTTATTTACAGGGTGAATAATATTATATCTATCATATGGTAACCTTTACGTGGGTACCGTTAACTGTAAAATGTACGTTGCCGGTTAATTCCAGCATTTTTAATACCTGCCCAGCATTTACACCACGCGGTATGGTACCGGAAAACTTTTTAACCGGCACAGATTCGTATTCCACCGTTATATCATACCATCTTTCCAGCTGGCGCATCACCAGTTTAATGTCCGATTTTTCAAAATGAAAGTACCCTTTCACCCAGGCCACCGCCTGCTCATCTCTGCCTTCCAAAACCTGCTCCGTTTTATACTTATCCGATAACAGCAGTTGCTGCCCCGGTTTTAGCTGTATTTCTTTCTGCGCTGCTGTTTTTACCTTCACCGCACCCGAAAGCAGGGTGGCGGCTACATGCCCTTCATTTTCATACGCCATAATATTAAACTCGGTACCCAGCACCTGCACATCTGCCTTATGCTGGCCGGCTCTGTCTTCCACCGCTACTATAAACGGCTGGTTGCCCTGTTTGGATGTTACTTCAAAATAAACTTCTCCCGTTACAGTTACATTCCGCTCCCTGCCGTTGAAGAAAGAAGGAAAGCGAATGGTACTCAATGCATTCAGTAACGCCGTGCTGCCATCTGGTAATACCACCCTGTATTGCCCACCTTTAGGCGTAGCCAGGGTTTGCCACAGGGCAGGCACATCTCCGGCAGGTTTGCCTTCTACCTGATACAACAGTTGCCCGTTGGCCAGCTTGCTCACCTTCACCCCTCCCTGCTTTGCCAGTGTGCCGTTGGCTGCAGTATCCAGCACAATTACGCTGCCGTTGTCCAGGGTAAGCGTGGCCTTATTGCCGCCCGGCAGTATGTCGGGCTGCTTTTCCTTACCGGCTTTTACCACTTCTTTTTTACCGTTTTTATGGCTGGCGGCGTACCACACAACTACCGTTACCGATAACAGCAGCAGCAATACTGCCGCAATACGCATAGCGCTGTAAAAAGGTGTTATGCGCATGCGGGGCCGTTCATCTGAACCAGCGACTTTATTCAATACATTATGGTATAATATGTTTTCACGGGAGGTATTTGCCAGGTTAGGCCATTCGTTGCCTGCAAAAGCACCATCAATAGTTGCCTTCAGCAGCTGTTCGCTGGTTTCGCCGTTTACCCATGCCAGAAACTCGTTCAGTTCCTCTGCATTAAGGCCATCTGCCAGGTACCCTTTCAGTAAGTATTGCGCTCTTTCTTCTGTTAACATCCCTCAAAAGCAGTTTTTGGGTATTGTTTTGGTTTCGCAGGGCATTCGCCCCTATATAAAAACACAAAAAGAAAAGGCAGGGAGTAGTGGTTTGAAAAATTTATTTTGAAAGAAGGATATACAGCACCGGAACAAGCGACAAATCGCCCGAATTGTTTTGCAGAAAAACACGCAGTGTAGCCAGCGCCTTACGAATATGGGCTCTTACCGTAAGCGCGGAAACGCCCAGCTGCCCGGCAATTTCTTCGTGCGAAAGGCCATTATATCTACTGAGGAGGAACACCTTACGTTGTTGCTCAGGCAATTGTGCAATAGCCTGCTGCAGCATTTGCTGCGATTGTCTCAGAATCAACCGGTCGTCCGTATGGGTAGAATCTGCAAAATGTGCGTGCAGCTCCTGCTGGTATTCCACTTCTCTGGATTTTACCCTTAGTGTGTTGTAAATGTGGTTGCGGGCGGTAATAAACAGGTAACCTTCAAAATTACTGCTGCCCTCCGGTGCTGCCTGCGGCAGCCATTTTTCCCGGTGCATCCATATTTTAAGAAAGGTATCCTGCACCAGCTCTTCCGACAACGGTTCAGATTTGGTAAATGTATAGGCTATGGAAAAAATCTTTTCCCAGTATTGGTGAAAAAGACGCTGGAAGGCTCCCGTATCTCCTGCCGCCATCCTGTGCACCAGCTCCATATCCGACAACGAATTACTCAATCAGCTTTTTTGTTGACAGTAAAGGTATGTATAGTACTGCAAAACAGCGAACTGTAACAGCGGATGCAGCTTTGTATTTAAAAACGGATACTTTGTTTATTATTGGGTAATAATTATGAACGCAACAACAACCCTGTTAATTCCGCAAAAAACCAACATTGAACAAGAGCAGGTAGTAGCCGCATGGATAGGAAATGGTGGGCAGGTAAAAAGGCTGGATAAATTCTGGATGAAGGATGAAGAAATAATGCATAAAAAAATTGCCATTTACGGTAATCAGGCATTTGCTTTTGTGGTAGCTCAGATTTATCATGTTGAACTGTTATCTCCTGACGATACTTTAATAACCCAACTGGAGCATAAATGGACACAAAGGATTATTGCGCAAAAAACAATCAGCCAGATATCTGCTCAGGATTGCCCAATATTCATTAAGCCGGTTATTCCTAAAATTTTTGTTGCGGGCATTTTCCAAAGCATAGAAGATTTCCAAAAAGTAACCAGTGGGCTGCCGGATACAGAAGCGCTTCTGGTTTCAACAATAGTTACCACTATACAAGCGGAGGCCAGATGCTATATAAAGAATGGAGCAGTACTGGACATAGCTTTATACGAAGGCGCTGCTGATTTGCAGGAGGGAGAAAAATTTGTATCTGCCTTTATGGCTGATTATAAAAATCATTTACCCGAAGTGGTGGTAGTAGACATTGCGTTTAGCAAAAACACCGGCTGGTTTATTCTGGAATTTAATGCCTGCTGGGGCGCCGGCCTTAATAACTGTAATGCTGAGAAGGTAATTGAATGTATCATCGGGGCAACCACTAATAACACCACTCAATAGCTATATTTAGAACGCCCTGAACCAGGGCGTTTCTGCTTTCATTTATGGCTTAACAACACTCCTCAGCCCTTCACATATACTCCTGAGTTTATTCAGCGCATGTGTATCATTATCAGATTTATCAGCCGTTATCTTCAAGGCGCCAGGCGATGCTTTAATATGATAGTTCACACCACTGCTTATCTGCACGTCTTTTTTCACGGTATGTTCTCCGCCAAAAACAATTTCCGGTTGCAAACAACTGTCTATATATTTTTCTACCTGCGATGCCTGTTCCCGATCGTATTTAACCTTTACCGTAGCAGCTTTTGAGGAAAGTGAATAAGAGAAACTGGTAGCACTACCAGGAGCATTTTCGTGCAGGAAAGCACTGGCAGAAACTACTAATACAAGTATAGCTGCCACCATTAGTAAATAAACCTTTTTCATATACTTATTTATTTTAGAGCAGTTAATCTTTCAACCGTTTTGCCCACAGATAAAAACCCCAGAACCCTAACGCTACACAAACAGTCATGATAATTATGGAATGAATGCCCAGCGGGGAGGTAAAGCTGATAATCAACAACCCTATAGAAATAGCCATTAAAATAGTAAACCACTTTACAGCTATAGTCAATTCATTTTTCCGGGGCAGCATGCTGGCAATCACTTCGCCAGGCACGCCTTTTTCCAGCATTTTCCGTTTAAGCTGGTCGTTAAGAATAATCCTTACCAGCGAGAGTATAAACCCGCAAATAATACACAGCACTATGGTAGCAAATATGCTTCGCATAAATTCAGTAGTTATGCCTCCGTTGTTAGACAATATATAGGTGGGCTGCGCATTTGCTATTATTGAAAAAAAGAGGAATAACAATATGGAGATAGAACGTTTCATTATCATTCGTTTTGTTGCTATATAATCTTAGACCGGTTACTTTATTTTATGTTGCAGTTTTCTGATAAAATTTCAGCAGTTCCATTTTTTTCCGGTAGGTAGCCAGCATTTCTCTGCATTGAAGTACTGTAATAGTAATTGCGGTAGCCACCAGCAGACAAAGCATCATGCTATCTACGCCCTTCAAAAGTTCTTTAAAATAATTGCCCATAACCCATACAGTAATTCCTGCCATAGTTATTGCAGCAATACCTAACCACATGGGCAAGTGTGAGGCCGGGCGTTTTGCTGTAGTTACAACAGGCAGCTTTGACAGTATCTGAATTTCCATATCCAGATTAAAAACAGGCTTTTCCATAGCGCTGAGTGCAGCAAACATAGCCCGGTAATCAGCTATCGCAGTTGCACATTTTGCGCATTGCTGTATATGTGCTTCCCATTGCTGGCCAGGCACTTCCTGCTCCAGGGCCAGCTGCTGCAATTCATCATCAGAAAGATGTTCCTGTTTCATAAATCCTCCTTTTTATATCCTGATAAAATTTGCTGTCTTAATGCTTTTCTTGCGCGGAACAGATAGTTCTTCACCGTCCCCTCCGGCAGGGATGTAATCTCCCCTATTTCGGCATAACTCAATTCTTCCTGGTGGTATAGTATAATCAGTGTTTGGTAAACAGGGGGAGAAAGCATTCGCACAGCAGTAGTTAAAATAGCAGCAAGCTCTTTTTGCGAAAGCGCTTTTTCGGCACTGTGTTGAAACAGTTCCTGGTGTTTATTCAGTTGATCCAGCCCGTTTTCCTGTTCATCAGCACCTGGCAAAAACATCAGTTTCTTTTTTTCCAGATAATGCAGGCAGCTATTGTAAGCTATCTTTCCCACCCAGGTAGATAATTTTGACTGGAATTTAAAGGCAGCAAGACTGCTGAATGCTTTCAGATAAACATCCTGCACAATATCCTGCCTGTCGCCCGCAGCAGGTATCATTTTAAAAACAATCTGCACCACCAGCCCTTCCGTCTGGCGAACAATACTGGCAAAAGCCTGCTGATTGCCTTTCAGCACCTGATTAACAAGATATTGATCCTCAGATATATGTCTGTGATTAAAATGCATTCGTTTTATAAGACCGGGCAACATGAATAATGTTGCAAAAAATGTAAAAAAAGAGAAAACAACTCCTTTCCGCCACCTTTCGTATATTCAAATAAATAAATATAACATGCGGATAATTATTGCTTCCTGTATTTTTTTACTCTTTGCGCCGCTGCCCGTGCAATCACAGCAAACCCTGAACATGCCTTTACAACATGAACTGGATAGTATTTTAAAACTGGATCAGCGTTACCGGGAAGCACTTTCTATTTATTCAGATAAAACCGCAGATTCCCTGGCAGCCGCCTATCATGTTTCTAAAGAAAATGTAAGCAGCTATCTGTGGCAGTTGCAAACAAAAGCCGATTCCAGCAACCTGTTAAGAATCAGGGAAATTATACAGCAGTATGGCTATCCGGGAAAAACGCTGGTAGATAGCCCTGCCAACGAATCTGCATGTATGGTAATACAACACTCCAATGTTATTGATCAGTTCCTGGCACTGATTAAAACAGCAGCGGAGCAAAAAGAACTGCCTTTTCATCTGTATGCCATGATGCTCGACCGTTCGTTAATGTACAACGGCAAACCGCAGGTATATGGTACACAGGGAAAAGGATTTCAGGCACTGGATTCCGTTACCGGCAAAAAAAGCTTTCAGCTGATTATATGGCCGGTGCAGGAAGCTGCTACCGTAAACGAAAGACGAAAAGCCGCTGGCTTTAAGGATACTATTGAAGCGAATGCGAAGCGGCTGGGCATTACCTATACACCACTTACCATAGAACAGGTACATAAAATGCAAGGAAAGAAAGAATAGGCTTTCTGTAATAAAGGCAAAAAAACCGGGGGCACTGCTTGTATAAGCAATGCCCCCGGATAATAATATCCAACAAAGCCTATTTCAACTTCACATCCAGATATACCGAATGCCGCCCGTAGCTTTCGTAAAAGGGCTTAAACACCACATCATCAATGGTAAACTGCAACTGCTTAGGATCACCCTTTATGGTTTTGCCAATTTCTGCGGCATCCAGCGTTATTTTACGCCAATCCTTTCTTGCTTCGGGTTCCTGTGCAGCCAGCAACACCGGACCATAAAACAGGCTGGCAATATTCTGCTGATCCATCACAGGGTCCAGATGAAAGCCAAATGGCATTTGCAGTTCTACTATATCGCCATCCTTCCATGTGCGACTTATTTTCAGGTAGCTGCCGGGAGTAGCCTGCAGTTTTTGTGCTTTGCCGTTAATTTTCACAAAAAAGCCTTTGGTTGCCCAACCGGGTACGCGTACATGCACATCAAACTTGCCACTGCCCTTAATGGTAAGGCGGGTATTGTCTTCCTGCGGAAAGTTGGTAGCTTGTTCTATGGCCACTTTACGTTCTGTCCATTCCAGTGTAGAAGGTATGTACAGGTTTACATATAACGCCTGGTTATCTGTGCTTTTAAAATAGATAGAATTCTGCAGCTTGGTACTGCTTTCAATAGCGGTACCGTTACAACAGGTAAAGCCACTCATATCATCATTACTAAACTGCTTTACACTACCTGGCCTTAGCGGTACGTGGTAAGTATTGGCGGGGCTGTTTTCTGCTACTGAAGCCAGAATATGATTGTACAGTGCACGTTCATAATAATCCATATATGCCGCCTGCTGGTTAAACATAAACAAATCACTGGTCAGCTTCAGCATATTGTAAGTAGCGCAGGTTTCGTTTTGTCCACCATCCGAAAAGCCATTTTCGTACAAAGTACCTGGCTGGCTTATAAAGCATTCTGCATTGGCCGGGTTACGCGCACCTGCCACGCCTCCTATACTGTACATATAATCGTTCACGGCCTTGTACCAGAAATTATCGGCAATTTTATAGTATTCCGGATTGTGAGAAACCCGGTACATTTCAATGCTACCTACTATTTGCGGTATATGCTGATTGGCATGTAATCCGCGGAAAATGTCTACATTTTTAGCCAGTCCATGTACATGTTGGGTATCACCATAAAACACCCGTATGTTATCAAACAGCTGCGCTGTTTTCAGGTACTGCGGTTTTTGAGTAATGCGGTACAGGCGGGCCATTGCTTCATTCATGCCTCCAAACTCACCGGCTATGTAGGTGTTCCACATCTTAATAAGTGTGTCGGTGGGCAGCTTGCTTAAACGGGCATGCACCCAAAGCCCCATGTCCGAAGCCACTGCCAGCGCTTTCTGGTTGCCGCTTACTTCATACACATCCATTAAACCGGCCAGTATTTTATGCAGGGTATAATAAGGAGCCCATACCTGTGTTTTCTGTCCGCCATACTTAGCACCTTTCTCCAGCATAATAAACTGATCGGGCGGGTAAGCGCTTATAAACCCCGTACCCCAGTTCCAGTAATCGTTGCGGATGCCCCCTTCACTCAAGTCAGAATCGTAGGCAGATTTGCCAGGCCCGAAAGGCACTGCGGTTGGGTCAGCCACATGCTCCCCACCCGCCTCCTTCGGCTTTCCAGACAGTTGCGATAATGTGTACAGCGTATTAACCATATACTCCATTTTGCCGGAGAAATTGGCCTGAAGCGCTTTGTCGTATCCGGTACCTGCATAGGCCTGTGCAATAGCCGTAAGATAATGGCCGGTTGCATGGCCTCTTAACTTGGTATCCTCACTATCCCACACGCCCAAAGGCTTTGCCCCTTGCGGCTGCGGCTGGCCAAATGCCTGGCGGAACATATACAGAAAAGAATTGGGATCGGTTTTGGCCAGGGTAAGAATAAACTTATCGCGGTTTTCCACAAATTTGGTAGCATGGCCATGTTCATCCATTTTCAACGCCACCTGCTGTAACGGAAACGCTTCCAGCTTTGCATCGGGCGTATTGGCTTTTGCTGCCTCTTTAATGGTTACCAATGCCTTTGGTTGAAAATCGGTTCCCGCTACGCGCCCGGTAACCGTATATTGTCCGGGTTTCATAACCGCTGTATTATCAACCGGCTCCGGCCATAATACACGCACCGCCGGCCCTTTTACATTATTTTTATAAGTACCTGGCAGGTGGCTGGGCAGCCTGGGCAAATTACCGGTTTCTGTTTCCACCGCCACATCACCCACTTTTGTTAACAAGGCATTGTACAACTGCGGTTCGGTTGCTGCAAAATGCGGCAGATCATCTTCTTTTTTTCCTCTGGTATTTACTGAACCTTCGTTTACACTTTTTCCGGCATTGCGGTAAATAACAGCTACCTGCCTGTTACTGAGCGGAACCCGGTAAATACGAAAATCGTACAACAGCGCATTCAGCAAAGGCCCGGCTGGCGATAATGCCTTTCCAATATTAAGCTGTCTGCCTGCCGCCTGATTGCCAAACACTGCTGTTAACTCCCGTGGTACTTCTTTAGTTTCCGCCACCTTTTTACCATTTACATATGCAGTCATGGTTTTGGAAGGAATATCTATTACAATAGCCAGATGTACCCATTTATCCACTTCCACCGCAGGTGCATCGGTTCCGTTGTTACCGTTCTTATCTGTTATCACTGCCTGAAATCCCTGTCCCGGCTTTGTACCTGCGGGAGCAGCAAAAAAATGACTGGCAGCACTGGTTCCAAAATCAAAAAACAGCTGGCCGGGCTGCTTACTACGCAGATATATCCAGCCGGATATGCTAAGTGATTCCAGATCGGTAAGCGCTGCACCCGGAAGGGTAACAAATGAACTGCTATCGCCGGATAACGACAACACCTTTCCAAGCCGGTTATCATTTACAAATGTGGCACCAGCGCCCTGCAGTCTGGCGTGCAGGTTATTGCGCGACCAGTCTTTACCATCTCCGTTAAAAACATAGCGTGCAATCATTCCCGTTTCACCAATTCCATCCAATATCTGATCGCCGTTTTGTGCCTGAGCAGTATTCATACCCTGTACCCAAACAGCGCCCAATACAATGGCATGCAAAAACAGTTTGTACATTTTCATAAGGGTGAAACTAGGAAGATTCGCCCCGTTTATTTGAGTCAATTTTAGCTAATACTCAAAAAATATTAACAGGTACTCCGGAAGTGTTCTTCTGTCATTCAAACAGTTCAATCCGGTCATCGGAAGTGTTCTTTCGATCATCGGAAGCGTTCTTCCGGTCGTCCGAAGTGCTCTTCCAGTCATCCGAAGCGTTCTTCCGGTCATCGGAAGAGTTCTTCCAGTCATCCGAAGTGCTCTTCCGGTCATCGGAAGAGTTCTTCCAGTCATCGGAAGTGCTCTTCCGGTCATCCGAAGTGCTCTTCCGGTCATCGGAAGTGTTCTTCCAGTCATCCGAAGTGTTCTTCCGATCATCAGAAGGGTTCTTCCAGTCATCTGAAGCGTTCTTCCGATCATCAGAAGCGTTCTTCCAGTCGTCCGAAGTGTTCTTCCGGTCGCCCGAAGTGTTCTTCCGGTCATCCGAAGTGTTCTTCCGGTCACCCGAAGAGTTCTTCCAGTCATTGAAAACGTTGCTCCACTTAGTAAATCTCCCGCTCTATTGAACGGAATAGTACTTCTACTCAATTAGTTGTATGCGCCACAGAATAAACAAGTACACCCGCCCTGCAAATAAGCTGCTCTGTTAAACTTTGCAGATAAAAATCACATTGGTTTGTTTTAGCTCCCACAATCTTACGGAGTTCCTTTATGTTTCTTCTTCCAGCCGTGCCTTGTGCTCCAGGCCCCATTGCTCCAGTTGCTTCCATATCGGTGCTAACTGCATGGCACTGTCACTCAATTGATACTCTACGCGGGGAGGAACTTCTGCGAACACTTTTCTTATTACCAGCCCATTTTTCTCCAGCTCCTGCAAATGCAGTGTAAGCATGCGGTCGGTAATATTGGGCAGATGTTTTTTCAGCTCACTAAAACGTAGCACCCTTCCTTCCAGTTTGTATAAAATCAGCAGCTTCCAGCGGCCACCCAATATGTCAATAGCATAGGTCATACCACAAAAACTGATGAGCTTTTCGCGGTTAGCGGTATTGGTAGAAGTTAATTTTCGCTGTGCCATTACTTACATTTTTGTGTGTACCGCACAACGGGTTGTGCATAACAAAGTTACCATTTGACGTGGATAGCTTTGCCAGCGGAAACAGTAAATGAAGATAGTATTATGAAAGTATTGATTATTCTGGCACACGCCGAACCACAAAGCATGAACGGTGCCATGTACAACACGGCCATAGATACCCTGCAAGCCGCAGGGCATGAAGTAAAAACATCTGACCTGTATGCTATGCAGTTTAACCCCGCCTCTGACCGGCGCAATTTTACAGGTATAAAAAATGAATCTTTTTTTAAGCAACAGCAGGAAGAGTTGCATGCCACTGCAACCAATGGCTTTGCGGCCGATGTTGAACAGGAACTACAGAAAGTGGAATGGTGCGATTTAATGATATGGCAGTTTCCACTGTGGTGGTTTAGTGTGCCAGGTATATTGAAAGGCTGGGTAGACCGTGTATTTGTGATGGGCCGGGTATACGGCATGGGAAAAATTTACGAACAGGGTGGCTTTGCAGGCAAAAAGGCTTTACTATCGCTTACTACTGGTGGCAGTGATGACAACTACCAGCCGGAAGGGTTGCAGGGCAACATCAACAATATACTTAAACCCATACACCGGGGCATGCTGCAGTTTACCGGCTTTACCGTATTACAACCACAGATAGTATACGGCCCTGCCCGAAAATCGCCGGAAGAACGCGAACAGGAGCTGGTTCAATGGCAAAAACGCTTACAAAACATATTTGCAGAAGCACCCGCGGAAGTAGGGAGATATTAGACACCGGGAGGTGTTCTTTTATATTCTGCAGTATACCACATCCACCCCCACTCCCAGCTTCTGTTGAAACTCATTTATAAAAGCTTCCGTAAACGAAGGCCAGTTCCAGAAAGTAAAGCCCAGGTTACTGAAGCCCCAAACCCGGCTAAACTGATAAGTGTGAATTTCTGATATATTGTTACATGTGGGACAGGTGATATTGTTACTGATATTACCACCCCATTCATCCAGAAAATCCCAGTTATCTTCTGCAACGTTTACACCACAATGGGGGCATATCACTTCCTCCATTCCAAGTTCTCCTGTATGAAACACCTGTCGTTGTGTAATAATTTCAAGCCCATTTACAGTAAGGTAGTCTGGCACAAACTCCGGATTTTCTGTAACAGCGGCTGCACCGGCAGACACTCCATATCCCCCTTCCGCGCCCAGTATACAGTCAGAAAGTTCAGGCTTTACAATATCCCGCGCCACAAGCCACTCCAATACATCGCGGGCCCGCTTTATAGGGTCAGGATGTTCTGACAGCCTGGATACTATAGAAATGCTGTTATCACTCATAACAAAGAATTTACTTTACAGCAGGTAGGTTACACAGCAGCCACTTCTTCGGGCTCTTGAGCCAGTACCTGCTCCACAACAACCGGTGCTGCTACCGGTTTTACAAGTTGTATCACATTCTGTAACAATACATGCGCTGCGTCAATCTCTTCTTTTTTAATAGAGATGCTTTCTATGTTAAAGCCTATAGGAATATTTTTATCTGCGGCATAGCTGATAATCTCTGCTGCAATTTTGGTGGCGGTAGTTACAGACGATTCCAGAATGTCTTTGGAGTGCTTCAGATCGTTATACAGCCATTTTGGAACTTCAATACCCAGCCATTCCATAAACTGCAATGTTTTTAAACTACCGCAGGGGGCCAGGGTGAATATGATAGGGGCCATGGCTTTGCCATGTTCTGTTGCGTGGTAATAATAATCTGACAGTACATTTTTTGTATCGTTCAGATTGTATACACATTGCGATACAAAGAAGCGACAACCTTTATCCATTTTATGAAAAATGCGCAAGTGTTCATCCCCTTTTTTACTGTGTCGCTCCGGTATGGTTACGCCACCCAGCATCAGCCTTTCGCAGTTTTGCTGTCTGGCCGCATAAGCATCGTTTAGCGAGAAGCGGGTAGCTTCTATCTGTTGCTGTGAAGAAGCGCCTACAAACACGGCATAGTCTATAGCCTCGTTTTCCTTCAGCCAGCTGGTAAACTGCTCCTGCGTTTGATTGGCAATACTCTTGTAAATAATCTTAGGCACTTTCAGTGCGCCCAGGTATTGCTGCGCGTATACTTCGGGCGCTATGGTATGTATAAAGGAAAAAGTACGCTCCTTTTCGGTACGGGTGCTTTCATCCTGAATATCATATAAAATAAGCCCATCAACAGGCATATGCTGCAGCCGCTCCATCTGGTTATTGGCAATGACAATTACCCGCTCCGGATCGGTAGTAATTTTGGGCGGGGTTAAACTGTAAAACACCAGTCCGGATGCACCTTCTGTAAGCTTGCTGTTGAGATTACTTTTCATGTTGATAGATTGCTTCATAACGCAGTAGCGCCAAAAGTAGAAGCAGATTGTTACCTGGCAAAATTTAATGTTCCCCCGGTGCTCCTTAGGGCTTTACCTGCCGGTATACACGTAAAAAGCGTGTGGTGCTGCTAATTTGCGAAGCCTGGTTTTAAAATCTTAAGGTTTAAAAAGGTATATTGGAATGTTTATTGCGACTTTACAGGCTTATGCTGGATATTCTTACACTGATACAACACACGAAAGACCTGATGCTCAATGAAAAACTGGGCACTGCACCCGATGTGAGTGTACTGATACAGGAATACCCCATAGACCCCGAAGCGCCTGAAAAGGGTGTTTTTGAATTACGCACGGCACTTCATATCAGCGATACTATTTATGCCAGCGCCAGTCCTATACTGGACATTAACCATCTAATACACTGTGCGCAGGATTTGCTGGCAATGGTAGAGTTAGGCGCTCCGCTGCCGGTATTAAAAAAGGTTCAGTCTTTTCTGCTTCCCGCTTTTAACAATTTTAAGGGTAAGGCCTACGACCTTAGTATTACACTTTCGCTGCCGGGTATATTTACCCCTTATCAGCTTTTTCACCGCAAGGGGTAACTACAAATTGGCCTACCCTGTATATACAAACCGGTCTGTCAATACCAACCTACACAGTACTAATTTCGTTGCATTCCGCTCAACAGAACAAATGCATACTACATGGAAGCAATAGCAATACAACCGGTTACCACAAATGATATAGAAGCTTTGCAACAAATAGGCAGACAAACTTTTAATGAAACCTTTGCAGCTTTCAATACAGCAGCTAACATGGCTCAATATCTGGAAGAAGGCTTTTCAGCAGACAAACTAAGAGATGAACTGAATAACCCTGATTCTGAATTTTACTTTGCCATGTGCAATAAGGATGTAGTGGGATATCTGAAAGTAAACGCAGGCACCTCTCAAACGGAATTGAAAGGAGAGCAGGCACTGGAAATAGAACTTATTTATGTGCTGCAACAATATCATGGTAAGAAAGTGGGGCAAGTACTTTACGGGAAGGCGTTACAGCTTGCCCGGGAAAAAGATGTTACCTACCTGTGGCTGGGCGTTTGGGAAGAAAACCAGCGCGCCATTCGCTTTTACAGCAAAAATGGCTTTGTAGCATTTGACAAACACATTTTTAAGCTGGGCGATGATGAGCAAACGGATATTATGATGAAGAAACATTTGAAGTCATAAAAGTAGCCATATACAAACATGCCCGGAATTACTTCCGGGCATGTACACTTGTTATAGTTATTACTTGCAGGCAGTTATCATCTGCTCTGATATTTTGAAAACTCCGCTTCCAGTTTTTTCAGCTTTTCTACCGGAAAAGATTTCAATTCTCTGGCAGCTTTAACAGCCTCACCTGCCGCTTCTGCTGCTTTGGAATTATCTCCCGCTTTAGCATATAAAGCAGCCATAGTGCTGTAAGTATCAGGAAAATCCATACTCCAGGGATATCTGGCTAATTGTTCCTGATAGCAATACGCTGCAAACGAATATACTTCCGGGGGAAGATTGTTTTTCCCATACACGGCATCTGTTACCGTAGAAAACCGGGGTTCATCATTGTGAGCAAACCATTCTTTGGCGAATACCAAAGCCTTATCCGGATTTGTTTTCAGCAGTGAGTAAAAGGTAAAATGGCCAGTCATAGGATAATACTTCAAGCCCGGATTAACAGCCAGTATTTTATCTATTGCTGCCAGCGCCTCTACCGGTTTGCCAGGATTACCCATAAAGGGATTAAGCTGCGGTATCACTTCACCATCCAGCGCCTGTAAACGCATATATTCCTTTCTGTCAGCCGATGCCTTAACAATATCCCATTTTCCTGCAATTACCTCAGGCAACACGGCATCCAGCTGTTTAGGCTGACCAATCCATGCAATACGCCCCTGCTGATCTATTACATAAGCACAGGGTATACCTCTTTCTCCGGAGGCCCTGAGCCAGTTAGCAGCCATAAAGTTCCTATCCTCAGCTCCTACGGTATAAGCCATTTCAGCACCGCGCTTTGTTACAAAACTATCCAATGCTTCTAAGGTAATACCGCGCCTTTCCATAATACTGATACCGGCCACGGTTACTTTGTCCTTATACGCTGCTGCCAGTTCAGACAAATGCGGCATGCCGGCAATACAGGGTTTACACCAGGTAGCCCAAAACTCAACTACGTACACCTTTCCGTTCTCAAGGCTATTTACGGGTTCGCCTTTAAACCACTTGCGCACTTTTACAGCAGGCGCTTTGTCGCCCACAGATAAGGTGGCAGCTTTTTGCTGACCATATATCAGAGAAACGTTCAGTATGGCCAGTACTCCTATCAAAGAAAAAATTCTCATCCGCATATACTATTATTTATCAGATGATTTATCCTGCTTTCTTTGCCAGTTCAACCATAGCGCTCACTTCTTCCGCGCCTGCATCTTCCCCTTCGGTAAAGCCGGTGAATTTAAAGCGGACGTTACCGGCTTTGTCTATTACAAACTTGGTGGGAATACCGCTTACTTTATAGCTGCTTACTACTTTGTTAACACCATCAGCCCCTTTCAGATCCATCAGCACCTGAAAAGGATAATTGTTGTCGGTAATATACTTTTTAGCATTCTCTGTAGCGTTCTCTTCTTTTTCCCAGGTGTGAATAAACAGGAAAGTCACGTCGGAGCTGTCTTTGTATTTATTCATGGCCAGCTTCATAGAAGGGAAAGATCTTTTACAGGGGCCACACCAGGTAGCCCAGAAATCAACTACTACAATTTTGCCTTTCAGCGATTCCAGCGAAACAGTTTGTCCGTTTACATCCTGTAGCGTAAAGCCCGGCGCTGGTTGTTTAATCATCTGCTTTGCAAACGCCGCTCTGGTTTTCTCTGCCAGTGCTTTGTTTACCGCTACCATATAGTCATCATATCCATCTGAGCTGCCTTTTACTTTTGCATACAGCGTACGCAGCATATCCTTCATTTCGCGGGTAGCCTGCCCTTCTTTTACAGAAGCATCAATCATATCAAACGCTTCTTTATCCTTGCCCAGGTTCATCAGCACTTTGGCATAAGTAACGTTTACACCCGCACGTACTGTTTTAGAACTGTCATGCGCCAGGCGAACGTAATACAATGCCTGATCGTACTTTTTCTGCTGATAGTACAGATCGGCCAGTGCGGCTGAGTAGCTTACAAATCCGCTGGCCGCAAAGCCCGCGCCTGGCTGGTTACGCAGTGTAGTCATGTATTTGTAAGAGTTATCAGCCGCTTTTTTATACAGTCTGGCTGCATCTGCAAAGTTGCCTTTTTTAACAAACACCTGTGCAGGTGATGCCCAACCCTCGCCTTTCCAGGGGCCGGTTTCAATCATATCCGCATAAGCGATAGCCTTTTTTACATTATCGGCATTGGCATAAGCAGAGGAAACAGAGTTACGCGCATAGTCGTATACAATTCTGTCGCTTCCGAATTTTGCTGGAGGAAATTTGGCAATCCATGCCTTAAATTTCTTCTCCTTGGCTACCGGATCTTTTTCGTTGTATACCGCACTAACTTCTTCATCCCGCACCACAGCACCCAACGGGAAAGCGACTTTAGCAGCTTTGGTAATAGAATCGGATGTGTTGATCCTTTCAATCTGGTAAAAGAAACGGCGTGCAGTAAGCCAGTCTTCTTCGCTCTTACTTTTCAGCAGATCGTAAAGCTTATTCTGCAGCAGCGCCTTATCTGCCGGATTTTCCGACTTTACCAGGTTGCCAAAATACAGATTGAGCGAATCGCGCTGGTTAGCAGCGGTCTGCCCCATGGCCTGCTGGCAAAAGCCGGCCATGAGGAGGAATGAAACATAGAAGTTGCGCTTCATAACTATTTATTTTTTGTACTCGTTGTTATTTGATGTACCCGTCGTTGTCTTTCAGGTTTGGATTGGAATTCATAGACTGCATAGGAATAGGATACAGTTGCTGAAAAGCTTTCCACTGAGGCTTTATAAGACTTAACACTTCCGTGGCCTTATCTGTACGCTTTAAGTTAAACCACCTGTCTGCTGTTTCTGTAAACAGCTCCACCCATCTTTCATGTAATAATGCTGCAAGCAGGGTTACTTTAGTTTCCGCACTTGTTTCGCCGAGGCCCGCTCGGCCACGCACCACATTAAGATCGGCCTGCGCACCGGATACATTATCCAGATTAGCTCTTGCCTCTGCTCTGTTCAGGTATACTTCAGCTAAACGAAGCATTACCGGATATTCGTTTCCTGTGGTAGTAACGCGAACTTTATACTTGTAAGGATAATAGAAAGTTTTATTGTCGTATACGATAGATTTTGCCCAGCTTGCTTTACGCAGATCATTTGCTTCAAAAGTATTGGCAAGGGTATCGTATAACACAAAAGCAGGTGAAGTACTGGCAGGCAAATACTGCGCACCGAAAGAAGTAGCAGCAACACCCGATGTGTTTACCAGTGATAACTGCCAGATGGTTTCGTTACTGGTATTCAGAAACACATTATCCAGGTTGGTAACAATGCTGTAAGTTCCACTGTTGATTACTTCCGTTGCTTCCGTCTCCGCACCCGCCCAGTTGCCCGTATAGAGGTATACCTTTGACAGAAAAGCAGAAACCACTTTCTTATTAATACGGGCACGTTCTGTAGAAGGATATTTATCGGTTAACAACGCTTTGGCTTCTACCAGATCTTTTACTATTTGTGTACGCACAGCAGCAATAGCCGTTTTAGGCGTAAGACCTTCTTCTAATGCCTTAGTGGTTAGCGTTAACGGCACATCACCAAAATACTGGCTCAGGTAAAAGTACAGCCAGGCACGCCAGAACTTAGCCTCGCCCAGCAGCTGATTTTTTACAGAAGTGGTTAAACCGTTAGCAGCGGTAAGGCCTTCTATAGCATAGTTGGCCCTTCCTATACGTGCATATATAGCCGACCACATGGTATTACCATCGTTACCGGCCGCCAGCGTGTTGTTTTTGAAATTATCGTAGCTGGTGTTAAGCAAAAAGTAACCTTCATCTGCACTCATAGCGCCAAAGGTAATTGCATAGTACATGGCCGAGCTGCTGCTGCCTGCTATAGCACTGTATATACCCAGCACGGAAGAGGTAGCTGTAGCGGAATCTGAAAAAGCCGTGCTGGCGTCGATATTGGTGGGAGGAATACCAGTTTCAATAAATTTTTTACAGGAAGAACCTGCTATGCCCAATACCAAAGCAGCTATTAAAAAGCGATATTTTAAAGAAGATATTTGAAGCTTCATTTTCACCAGATTTTAGAATGTTACATTTAATCCAACCGTGATTACCCGCAGCGGTGGCATAGAGGTTCCGGTTTCAGGATCGTACACATATTTGTTCTTTGAGGTCCACCACAGGTTTTGCCCCTGCAGAAATACCCGGCAATTTTCTACACGCATTTTTTTAATCAGTGCTGCCGGAAACGCATAGTTCATATTTACCGTACGTAAGCGCAGGAAGGAAGCATTACCCCATGTGGCGTTAGACGAACTCCATGAACCGTAAACAGAAGAAACGGTGGTTGCTTTAGGCAGTACATTGTTATCACCAGGTTTGGTCCAGCGGTTTAACCAGAACGTTGGCTGGTTGCCATTAGACAATACCCCTGGTGCATTCAGCGGATAAATGGTGCCATCCTGTACCGTATACTGGAAAAAGAAACTTAACTCCAGCCCTTTATAAGTAAGAATGTTATTAAGGCCACCGTACATTTTAGGCGCCGTATAACCCGCCATAGAACGGTCGGTGCTAAAGTTGGGAGTAAAAGTAAGACTGTCTTTAGTGGCATCGCGGTAAAGCGGTTTTCCTGTAGCAGCATCTACACCCATATAATTAAAACGCATTACCATGCTCAACGGCTTTCCTAACAAATTCTGATTGTAGAAGAAATAGCTGGGGCTGGCGCTGATAAGGTTTGTACGCGGAATGGTAAGGTTGAAAGCAGTTTTCCAGCCAAAGTTTTTACTGCGTATGTTATCGGTTTTCAACTCCAGCTCTACCCCGGTGTTGCGTATTACCGCGTCGAAGTTAGAGGCATAGGAGTTAAACCCTGCCTGATCGGAAAGCGAGAGGAAGCCCAGCTGATCCGGTGTGCGGTTACGATAGTAATTGGCAGTTACCTCTACCCGGTTATCCAGGAAAGCCATATCTAAACCCATTTCCAGTTTAAAGGTATTTTGCCAGTGCAGCGTGGGGTTGGAAATACGGGTAGGCGCCAGCGCAGTAGCGTTTTGATAAGTACCGGAAGGCGAGTAAAACGCGCGGTACAGGTACTCCTGAATCTGATCGTTACCGGTGCGGCCATAACTGGCACGCAGCTTACCAAACGTAAGGAAAGACCAGGAACGTGCAAAGTCTTCTTTAGAAAACACCCAACCTGCACCCAGCGACCAGAATTTTCCAAAACGGAAATCAGGACCAAAACGGGAAGAACCATCGGTTCTTACCACACCATTAAACAGATATTTAGATTTCCAATCGTATGTAACCCTTGCAAAAGCTGAAGTATACCTGTAAGCAGTGTAATTATAGCTGGGTATACCGTAACTACCCGCTCCGGCAAGACTACCTGTTAACACTGCAGTGCTGTAATTATCTGCGGTTTGAGACAGGGAGGTATTAACAGTACTCTGAAAAGCGCCACCCAATAAGCCGGTTAATCTGCCTTCTCCTATATTACGGGTGTAGGTTGCCTGTGGCTCCCATATGTAAGAACGTTGATTAATAAATACAAAACGGGCAGAATTGGTAGGCGTGCTTGAACCTGTTGGGTTTTTAGATACGGCCGGCTCTGCCAGACTCTGATCCATCTGCATATTGTTGTATCCAAAACTGGATTTAATATCTAACCCTGGCAGTATAGTATAGCGCAATACTGCATTCGCCATCAGGTTGTGCGATTTGCTGCCATACTTCTTCAACCGTATTGCTTCCGGGTTATTAAAATTGGCATTCCAATATAAAGAGCCATCGGAATTATACAGCGGCATGTTAGGTGGCAGAATATATAACGCACTCAGATCGTTTAAAGGCAGATTGGTATTTTCATACGAATAGTTTACCGATACATTGGCATTGAATTTTCTATCCAGTCCGGTATGGTCTGCGTTAAAACGCGAAGAGATACGACGGTTGCTGTAATCGCCGGGAAATACAGGTGTTTCGTAATGATACCCGGAGCTTAACAGAAAACGTGTTCTGTTATCGCCTCCGGAAACAGTAGCCTGCACATCAGAAAGCTTAGCAGTATTACCCAGATATTTGTCCTGCCAGTCAGTAGTAGTTGTGGAATCCCAAACCAACAGATCAGGCGCAGTAGATACAGAAGGAGTGCCTGCTTCATTGGCAAACGCCTCTTTACGCATCTGGCGGTACTGCTGCGTATTCATCATAGGAATATAATGCCCTACTTTACCCATACCCTGATAGGCTGTAACATTCAATTTGGTTTTACCTGCTTTTCCTTTTTTAGTGGTAATAAGCACAACACCATTAGAACCACGCGCCCCGTAAATAGCGGTTGCATCCGCATCTTTTAATATGTCAATGCTTTCAATTTCTGAAGGGTTAATCATGCTGAAGGGGCTTAAGCCACCCGCAGCTGCTGAAATACCTCTTCCGTTTACATCATTAAAAAACGGCGCAGAATTATCACTCATATTAAAAGGCACGCCATCCACTATATACAATGGCTGGCTACCCAGACTTGAAGGATCGATAGAGTTATTACCTCTTATTTGTATAGTAACCCTGGAGCCTGGTAAGCCGTTGCTTTGTGTAACCAGTGCACCAGCCACACGCCCCTGTAAAGCATTCAGCGGGTTGGCAATAGGCTGTTTGGAAATTTCTTCTGCGCGGAGCGTACTGGTAGAACCCGTGCTTTTGAGCTTGGTAGTAGTACCATACCCTATTACAATAGTTTTACCCAACTCGCTGATAGTAGCGGTAAGTTGAATGGCAATAGATCTGCCACCATTTACAGGTACCAGTTTAGTGTCGTACCCTACATAAGATACTTCCAGCGTTGCTTTATCATCTACACCTGCAATTCTGAAATGCCCGTTTTTATCGGTACCCGCACCCTGGGTGGTACCTTTTACTTTTACTGCTGCTCCGGCCAATGGCTGACCTTCCGCATCGGTAACAATACCGGTAATATCCTGCGGGGGAGGTGCTGTTGCTAACACTGCGCTTTGCGCTTTTGCCTTTACTATAATAGTTTCATCTACTATAGCATAGGTTAAAGGCTGATCCTGAAAACACAGCCTCAGCACTTCTGTCAGCGGCATATTGGCAACCTGAATGTTCACCCTTTTTGCCTTTGCCAGCAGGGCTTCATCATAAAAAAATACATACCCGGTTTGTTGTTCAATAATCTTAAACACTTTTTCAATGGGTACGTTCTTTTCTGAAACAGTAACCTTTTGGGAGTACGTTCTGGCGCTTGCTGCCAAAGCCGTACACAATAAAGCCACAATAACCAGTTTCACAGTTCTCAGTTGTTGAGGTGACGGAAATAGACACTTCCAATGAAGTTTGCTCCAAAGCGCAGTTAATCGCATAACTTTGTTATGATTTGGGTGAAAAGAATAAGCAGTTTACGAGACGCATAATCTTACAAATCCCAGGTTATTACACCGGGTGGTGGTACCAGCACCGCCCGGCTTTTTCCTGAAACCCGTTTCTGTAAACAATCTTTTTATGGGTTAAGGTAATATTGTCAATTCTCTGTTGTTTATCCGATATCTCACGTTGTTTTCTGTTAATACTCTTAATACACTGGAAAAATCAGCAAACCGTTGAATTTTTCCGCCGAAGGTTCTGTTGGCTATCGCCGCGCCGCCTTCGTAACTTACTTTTATATCGTACCACCTTGCCAGCTCTTCCAGTACATCGCCCAGCGTAGCACCTTTAAACGAAAAATATCCGTTTTTCCACGCTATAGAAGCATCTGCATCTGAAAAGCTGTTTACAGTAATAGAATCATCTTTTACCAGCGCCTGCATACCAGGTTTTAACGCTACGTCATCTTTACCCTTGCTTACACGCACCGCGCCATCCAGCAGGGTAACCCGCTTTCCTTTATCTTTCGAAAATGTATTTACATTAAACCGGGTGCCTAATACTTTAACCATCATATCGCCGGCCTTTACAATAAATGGTGAACGCGCTCCTGACTTTACATCAAAATAAGCTTCTCCCGAAATAGCCACCGTTCTCTCCATTGCGGCAAACTTTACCGGAAAAGTGATAGAGGAACCGGCGTTGAGCCATATATGCGTGCCTTCCGAAAGTTGTACTTCGATGATGCGAGAACCTACGGGGTTGGTGATGGTATTGGTAAGCGTTCGCGCCTCCAGGTCTCCAAACGTGGCCTGGTAAAAAATATGCCCGTCGCGCATTCTTATCAACCGTGTTTGCGACTGCGTTGTCAACAATCCTTCTCCGGCACTTTCCAAAGCTATTTTCCGGCCATCAGCAAGGGTAATAACTGCTTTACTGGTTGCCGGTGCGGGTATATGAACCTCTTTAATAGATGGTATTGCTTCGGCTGTTACCGGGCTGGTATTGCCTTGCTCTTTATCAGAGAACAGCCAATAGCTACCTGCCACCAGTAATAACACGGCAGCGGCGGCGCCGATACGCCACCAGGGCAGGCGCTTTACACGCGGTTCAGGAGCACTGAACGCCGGCTTTTCCTCCGGGCGCACAATGCGGTTGAACATCTGATCCCAGTTCACGTAGTGAAATGACTGATTTTCAGGGTTGCGCCACAGGTGCTGTACATAGCTTTTCAGCTCGCTATCCTCACCGGCATCTGCTATCCACGCCATAAACTCCTGCTCTTCCTGAACAGTTGCTTTGCCGGATGTATACACATCTAATAAATAAGTAATCCTTTCCTTTGGCAGGGACATTGTTTTGCTTTACCGGATGATGAAATAGCTATAGTCTGCTAATCCTCTATAACAGACAGATGCGAGTAATTAAGGGATGTACTACCCGCCGGAAAAATATTTTTTCCATGGTTGGGGCTGATGCACAAAAGCAGGTAAATAAGTGCTGCGCGATTGAGATATTCCCGGATAAAACGGGTAGCATCAGCCAGATGATTCCTGACGGTATTGGGAGAAATATGAAGGTGTTCGGCCACCTGTTCGCGACTCAGCCCTTCCTGACGGGTAAGTTTGAAAACTTTCTGCTGTTGCACCGGCAGGCGCGATACGGCTTCATCAATCAGCCGCTTGATTTCTGCCGCCAGTATACTTTCATCAGTATTATGATCACTCTCGTCTGCATCGGCCAGCGTGGCCAGCAGTTTTCGTTCCTGCGCCACCTTTTTATAATGCCGGAATACCAGGCGGTATACGGCAGTAAAAAAATACGCATCTGTATTATCCACCCCCACCAGCAGTTGCCTGCTTTGCCAGATTCTGAGAAACACCTCCTGCACCAGTTCTTCCGCCGTAGCATCAGAACCCGTCATTTTCAATACCACCGCATAAAAACGATTCTTGTACGCATCGAAAAATACCCGAAACGCCTTTTCGTCGCCTTCTGCGATGCGCAGCAGCAGTTCTCTTTCATTCTCAGGTAAGTCCATCACGCGCTTTGAAGGCATAAAGGTAACTAAGAATAGGCTAACAGGCGCAACTACAACAAGGGAAACGGCAGGGCTGTTATTTAACAGCCCCGTCGGATACCGCCGTAATATTCAGTTCCGTGGCAGTAAGCCCCTCACCTTCCACCTTCAGTTTAATTTCTCCGGCAGCATGCGTGCTTTTTATAACTACCAGCGCACGGCCATGCCACGCTTTCCGTTTATCTGCCACATACAAATCTGTATCCTGTAAATTTCCACTGTCCACGCCTGCAATCTCACCCGGGCCGGTGATGGAAAAACGAAGCTGATGCGCTGCATTGGGCTGTAAACGGCCATGGGCGTCTTTTACTTCTACAGTAACAAAACTCAGATCCTGCCCGTTTGCCTGAATAATGCGGCGGTCGGCAGTTGCCGTAACTGCTGCTGCCTCTTCTGCTGAACGGAGCGTTACCGCATCGTACTCCCGGCCCTCTATTATCCCCACTGCTTTTAACACACCAGGCTGGTAAGGCACCGCAATTACTGCTTTGTATTCTTCGGTTATACCTGTTGCTTTTTCTGCTATCAGTTGGTTATTCAGGTATAAACGCACTTTAGGATATCTGGAATACACCTCTACCTGTACAGGCTTATCCTCATGGCCCGGCCATGTCCAGCTTTCCCAGGTGGGCCATACTGCCCAGGAGGTGGTTTTAATAACACCGCTATCCGGGTTAGGCTCCCGTACTGCCATATACAGCTTTTCGTTATTGTTGTATAACAGATTGCGGTAATGCGAAATAGGTTTGCGCCAGCCTGTTAAATCCACATCGCCACAATAGGCGCCATGCCAGGGGAAGAACTCCTTTTCCCAATGCTCGCCGGAGGGCTCACCGGGGTAGTAAGAGCGGCCAATGCCCGACTCGCCCAGGTAATCCATAGCCGTCCATACAAAATCGCCAATGATATAACTGTTCTGCTGTACCATGTTCCAGCAAAAGAAGGCATCTTTGGGATAAGATTCTGTTTGTACCATAATACGCGAAGGCACACGCGCATGATCTGCCGCGGCATGATGCAGCTGGTAGTTGTACCCACCTATATCATGCGCTGCAAACAACGAATCAAAAATCTCCCAGTCCTTATCCCAGGTAGTCATGGCAGAGGTTACCGGCCTTGTAGCATCTATTGCTTTTACCGCCTGGCTTAACCTGCGGGCAGTAGCTACCGCTTCGGGCTTTTTACGTTCAATAATTTCATTGCCTATGCTCCAGCAGATGATAGAAGGGTGGTTACGATCGCGCAGTACCATCGCCTGCACATCCCGTTCGCTCCACTCATCAAAGTACAGAGAGTAATCATACTTGTTCTTGCTTTCGCGCCAGCCATCAAAAGCTTCATCCATTACCATCATTCCCAGTTTATCGCACGCCTGCAAAAACGCTTCGGAAGGCGGGTTATGTGAGGTGCGCAGGGCATTGAAACCAGCTGCCTTTAATAACTCCACCTTCCGCTCTTCTGCACGGTCGTAAGCAGCGGCCCCCAGGCAGCCATTATCGTGATGCACACAGCCACCATTCAGTTTTATGGTTTTACCATTCAGCTGAAAACCTTTGTCTGTACTAAACTGCAACGTACGTATACCAAAAGCAACCGGAAGCTGGTCAAGCGTTTTGGCAGCTTTTTTCACCTGCACCTGTGCCTGGTATAACACCGGTGTTTCCGGGCTCCACAACTGCGGATTTGCCACCAGTACTTCCTGCTCTATACTTTTTTCAGAACGGGGCTGCAGCACTATGGCCGTTTGCACTTTGCCTGCACTGCGGCGCAGCGGGCTTAGTACCTGTGTGGTTAACAGCAACTTTTCAACCCGGTCTGTTTCATTTTTTACCAGCGTTTGAATTTTTACTTTTGCCTTACCTGCATTTACTTCCGGCGTAGTAACCCCTACACCCCATTGTGCAATATGTACCGGATCATTTACCGTAAGCCATACATGGCGGTAAATACCGGAACCACTATACCAGCGGCAATTCATTTGCGCTGCATTGTTTACGCGAACGGCCAGCACATTGCCGCCGCCGCTTTTGAGGTAAGGCGTAAGATCGTAGAAAAAAGAAGTATAGCCATAAGGTTGTTTACCCAATCGTTTGCCATTAATAAACACTTCGGCATTCATATACACACCTTCAAAATACACCGCTACTTTTTTTCCCTTCCAGGTGGCAGGCACTGTAAACGATTTGCGGTACCAGCCCGTGCCGGCAGGAAAATAGCCCCCGGCACCTTTGGTGGGGTTTTCAAGCGCCGTAGCACCTTCTATGCTCCAGTCGTGTGGCAAATCCAGCTGACGCCATGCTTTATCATTATACTCCGGCTGTTGTGCAGCGGCAGGGTCTGATAAAGAAAACCGCCAGTCGTTATCCCATAAAAGCTTCCGTTGAGTGGGAGTATTGCCAGATTGAGCACGTACAGCGGACAAACCGGAAAAGAAACAAAGAAGAAAAAGCGCCAATACAGTACGTAACATATAACAAGCTATTGGGTAAAGGTTATAAATGTCAATAGAACAGCTAATATAAGGCAATGTGTATTGTTTGCCTCTGCAATGTTAAAAAATCAATACATTTGCTAGTATAGAATAGGACAGACTGCCACCTTCCTCCCCCAGGCTGGCAACCACCTGCTTCATTTACATCACAAACCCGGTTAATATTCAATAATTTATGCGCGATGTGTTTCAGGAGATACGTCAGCTGGAAAGTATCAACGGCCTATCTAAACACGAACAACTGGTACAGGGCATTATTAATGCTATTAACGATAAAATACTTTCCCGTGGGGACATGCTGCCTTCTGTAAACAGCCTGATTAAAGAACTGGGATTTGCGCGTGAAACCATTGCCAAAAGTTATAAGGAGCTTACCAGCAGGGGCATTGTGGAATCGAAAAACCGGGTGGGCTTTTACGTGGCTAACCAGGACACAGAGCAGCAACTACGCCTGGCGCTGATAATTTTTGCTTTTGACAGCTTTCAGGAGGTGTTTTATAAAACCCTGCGCGACAAACTGGGCAAGGGAATGCATATTGATGTATTCTTTCACCACAACAATATTGATGTTTTTGAAAGCATTATTTCCAGCGTACGCGGCAAATACGGTATGTATGTGGTAGCCCCTATTCCACACAAAAGAACAGCGGAAATACTGAAAACACTGCCTATGAGCAAGTTTTTGATGATTGACCGGTACGAACCTATAGGAGAAGACTTTTCTTATGTTACGCAGGAGTTTGAAAAATCATCGTACCGGGCATTTAAAGAGTTGAGCAGCACCATTAAACAATACAAAGGCATGGTGTATTACCACCGCCCGGCTTCTGATACCCCGGCGGAGATATTGAAAGCCTATAAGAAGTTTGTAAAGGATTGCGAAATTAACAGCACTATAAAGCCGGAATATATTCCGGGCTCTATAGAAAAGGGTTATGTATACTTTACCATTAACAACTCTGAACTGTGGGCCATGCTGAAAGACTGTATGGCCAAAGGGCTGAAGATTGGGAAAGAGGTAGGTATTCTCTCCCATAATGATGACCTGGTGAAGGAAATCATCTGCGATGGCATCACTACCTATTCCACCGATTTTAAACTGATGGCAGAACGGGCGGCTGAATTTGTGTTGCATCGCGAAAAAACACAGGAGATTATACCTACCATATTAATCCGGAGAAATTCTTTATAATTTATCTATGCGGTAAATAACAGCATCACTGGCAGCTACAGTTACACGTAACGCATTACCCTGCAGCGTAACGGTGTTTCCGCTAAACAGTTCCGTAGCCTTTTGATCAGCAGCTTTAATACCTGCCCGGTTAAAGGGAACTACATAATTTTCATTGTTACCGGTATAGTTAAATACAGCTACATAACGTTTACCACCTATAACCTGCGTAAACACATTCACCCCCTTATTACCGGTATTGGCATCTACGGGGCGAAAGGTTTTACCCTCACGTGCAATGGCAAGCAAAGCAGGGTTCTGCAACAGCTGGCGTGCTATACCACTCCATTTACCATGCGTACCATAATCGTCACCGGTAGTTACAGTACCCGTTACCAGTGAGGAAGCCAGGCGCGCGCGGTTCATGTTATCCGGCGCGGTGGCAAACACCACATGGTCGGCATCCATATAGTTATACATATGCCCCTGCCACCAGCCGTAGCCGGTACTGTTGAGTGTGTATTCTGAATTGTCAATAGCGCTGAAAGCATCACAGGCAATACGGCGCATATGTACGTAACGGGCCGTTGCCAGGTTGGGTGATATAGCAGCGTACACCAGCATGGTACCATCCAGCACACTATCAATCAACTCCATGCCTTTGGCATAAGCCTGCATACCGGTAGTTACAGCAGGATCGTAAAAATGATCACTTTCTATAGCACCGTGGGTAAGAAAATCAATTTTTATCATTTCATAGCCCAGGCTTTTCATCTTACCCAGCACATGGCGTATTCTGTCGCGCGTACCGGGGTGGGTAGGGTCCAGCGCCCAGGCGCCATCGGTTTCTACCACCTTACCCTGTTGCAGCGTCCAGGCTTCTTTATAGTTGTGTGTAGAACCTTCCATGGTACGGTTGTGCTTACCCCAGTCTACAAACGGTGCCCAGTAAATACCGGGGGTAAAGCCCTTTGCTTTGCAATCATCTGCAAACTGCTTTAATCTGCTAACATTGCCATCCAGCCCGCCTTCTACCAGGTTATCCCAGTAAGAATCCAGATCCATAAACAAAGTATTATCTGCGTTGCGGAACTGTTGCAGACTGTCTGCAAAAAAGTGCGTTACCGCAATAGCTTTATCTACCGTAATCTTATCCTGCAGTGCTCCCCAGCTGTTCCAGCCCATGGGGGTGGCTTTTGTCCAGCTGAAGATATGACGGGGTTGAAACTGCATACTTAAACGGGCATAGGTTTCCATACCATCGCGCCAGTCAGCAAAGCTTCCTACCATTATTTTAGGAGAACGGCAATAACCATCCTGCGGTAAAACCTTACCATGCTTATTACGCAGATCGTGTGTATACAGCGAATCGGTATAGCCTGCATATACCTCCAGCCGGGTAACAGCCGGATCATTACTGCCGGCCACACGTACCCCGGTTTTCCATACATGCTGCTCCAGCGAGCCCAGTACTACACCTGCATACGTATCGTTATTATACAGCGCACTTACTTCACTACCGGTAAACGCCGCTTTTGCCAGCGGCTGCGCATCATACCGCAGCCACATATCATTATCAAAAGGCACTTTCAGCGCACGGTTGTCGCCCTTAACGCCCACACTCATCTGCGCAGCCGCAAGCGGAGATAAATAATTACATGCCATGCCCTTTACACGCAGTTCGGTAATAAAATAATTTTTACCCGGGTATACATAAAACAACTGCTGCATCTGTTCCGTACCGGTGCCGTGGGTAAATGTATACAGCGTTGCCTTACCTGCTGCATTGGTTACAGCCGTTTGGGTATAAGTATGTGTTTGGGCAGAACGGCTGCTCCACTGCCGGCCATCACTACCGGCAGCAGCGGAAGCATGGGTAATAGCAGCGCGCCCTTCCAGCTCAACTGAATAAGTGCCCTGCTGCAAATAGTACTTTATACGGTTTTGTTTACCAAAAGAAATTGTAATAATTCCGTTGCTTTTAGCCTGCTTTGCCTGGCCGGATGCCTGTTGTAACAGGCCCGTGCCGCAAAGCAGGCAGAAGAAAATACGCTTCATACTTGTACGTTGTTATCAGGTTTAAGGGGCTGCGGTAATTTCAACCACAGTACTGGTTAAAGGATTGGCAGAGGATACCTGCAAACCAACATTCATAAGATACTCGCCGGTATATTGCTTATTATGCTCCGGTAAGGAAGCCTGCGTACCCGGATACAGGTTTATTTCTTTAACCATGTACAGCTTAGCTGCTTCCAGCCCCTGCAGTTTTACAGGCGTCCAGTTGGTGCTGTAACGTGGTTGAAGGGTATAAGCAAACAACACAGCTTTACTTTTATTGCTATCTACATACATTACCGCAGCGCGTTGCTGCTGGTTAGGATTTACCAGTCTGTACTGATCGCCCTGGCCAATTACCGCACTCAGGTTTTTGTAGCTGGCAACCGCCTGCTGGCTAAACTTCAGATCATTCTCCGGCATACGTGCTACATCAATATCATAACCCAGGCGCCCCATCATAGCCACATCGGTACGGAACTTGAGCGACTGCTTGCCCCATGATGTAACATGGCAGGCAATGGTATTGGCCGGGAAGAAATAGCTGTAGCCCCACTGAATAAAAATACGATCGTAGGGATCTGTATTATCGCTGGGCCAGAACTCAGTAAAATATTTAAGCCCGCCGTAATCGGTTCTGCCACCACCGCCACTGCACAACATCATAGGCAGTTCAGGATATTTTTTGCGCAGTCTGTCCAGTATAGCATACAGGCTACGTACATAATCTATATATAAGTTAGATTGCTTTTCGCCCAGGTAAGGAGAACCGGCGTTTGTCATCATACGGTTGCAATCCCACTTAATGTAGGCAATACCCGGATTTTTGGTAAGCATATCATCTACCATCTTATATACAAACTCACTTACTTCCGGGTTAATAATATCCAGCACCAGCTGGTTACGGAAATAATCCTCCGGCCGGTTCTGCAGCTTCAGCACCCAGTTGGGATGCTTTTCGTACAGCTCGCTTTTAGGGTTCAGCATTTCAGGCTCCAGCCATATACCAAACTTAACACCTTTGGCAGTAGCTTCTTTTACCAGATGGCCCAGGCCGCTCGGCAGCTTTTTCTTGTTCTCCTGCCAGTCGCCCAAACCTGCATGGTCATCATTACGGGGATACTTGTTGGCAAACCAGCCATCATCCAGCAAAAACAGATCGGTGCCCAGTAAACGTGCTTCATCAAACAAGCCACTCAGCTTTTGCTCATCAAAATCAAACTGAGTTGCTTCCCAGTTGTTGAGCAAAGTATAACGTGATCCCTTACCATTCAGTACACCGTGGTTACGCGCCCAGTTATGCAGGTTGCGGCTGGCTTGTCCACGGCCTTTGGCAGAGTAGGTAAAAATAAACTCCGGAGTGGTAAAGTCGGTATTGGGTTCCAGTTGATAATCCGAAGCATAAGGGTTGATACCGGAAAGAACATTCAGCTGATTTTTCTCATCCACTTCAAATACAAACTGAAAGTTGCCGCTCCATGCCAGCGTACCTGCCACCAGCTCACCTTCTGTTTCGGTAGACGGGCCGTTCAGCGATAACAGAAAAGCAGGCGTCTGATACATGTTGGCGCGGCTGCCCAGCTTACTATCTATAACCTTCATACCACTGGTAAGCTTACTGTCTTCCTCATGCATTTCTTCTGCCCAATCGCCATGAAACTGGGTTAGCCAGTAACTATCAGCATGCAGGTTCAGCATAGAAGAAGCAAAGTTGGTAATGCGTACCGGTTTCTTTTCTTTATGAGAAATAACGGCCCACGATTTAATTACATCTTCTTTATAAAAAGAAGACAGGAACAACTGCACGGTAACAGGGTATACCGAATCTTTTAATACAATACGGGTAACGGAATTATTATCGTTTACACGGGTAGTATGATACTCCGCCACACGCAGATCGAGCGAGGCACTGCCATCGGTATGTACCATGCGTATAGCAGGCTGGAACAAAAAACTACCGCCACCCTGTGCATAAGCCTCGCGCGCGGTGGCGTTGGCAGTGCGTACAGTAGCAGGCTGAATGTTTTTACCCAGGTAGCTCTGATACAATTTATTGTTGGGGGCTACGGTGAATACCAAACCGGAATGACTGGTTTGAATATCAATCTGCTTTTGTGCAGATGCAGAAATCTGCACGCCCAGCATTGCCAGTATCAAACCGCAGTACAAATGGTTTCGTTTCATCGGTATTCTTTTACTCAGTAAATAAATCATTCTTTTACGCATATACATTCATTTTCCGGCCGGCTTACGCAGCCAGGCCCATGGGCGAGAACAACATAAACATCAATATCATCAGCACCAGCAGCACGCCAAAATACCAGTGCCTGTTTTTCCAGGGTTGCAGGTTAAGGGTGGTGGTGGTTTGTAACTGAAAGGGCAGCGGTGTAGGATACAGCCTGCCAATAAGCAGCATACCCGCCACGGTTACTACAAACAGTATAGCCAACACATGCAGGTAATGCAGTTTAACCGGTATTACAAATTGTGTAATAATGTAGGCCACCACAAAAAATACCAATCCTGCTTTGGCAGCCACCGGTGGCGTGCGGCGTGTAAGCAGCCCTACCGCCATAATGGTAAATACCGGTACACTAAAAAAGCTGGATAACTTTTGCAGGTAGTTATAAAAACCACCACTGAAGTACATAATAAAGGGTGAAAAGCAAATGGCCCATACTATTACCAGCAGTTGAAAACGCCGGCCGGCCTTTACTATATTCTTTTCGTTATAAGCCTTACCACGATGTACTTTCCACGGCTGATACAGGTTGAGTACAAACAAGGTACCCAGACTGTTAAGGCCCGCGTTAAACGTACTGAGCGCCCCACCAAATACAATGGCTGCCATGAGCCCGGCAATAGCCGGTGGCAACACATCGCTCACCAGGCGGGGAAAAGCAGTAGCCGTATTATCCAGATGCGGATACAGGTGCACCGCCATTAACCCCGGTACATTCAGTAACAACGGAGCCAGTAGTTTGCCCACACAGGCCAGTGCCATTCCTTTTTGTCCGGCATTGAGGCTACGTGAGGCCAGGGTTTCCTGTACTATATACTGCTCCATGCCCCAGTAATAAATGTTAATCAGCAGCATACCCGTAAACAGGGTACCAAAGGGTAACACATCTGTTGCACCACCTATCGCATTCAGATGCGCTTTATGCTCACCCAGTACCCTATGCACACCCGCCATAAAGTGGCCGTTACCCAGGTAACGGAAGCCATACCAGGTAATTAACAAACTACCCGCCAGCATACCTATGCCCTGCACCACATCCGATATGGTAATGGCTTTAAGGCCACCCAGCAGGGTATACATGCCACCTATTACCCCTATTAACAGAACCAGTAGGCCAATGGTAGCAAAATAGCTGAGGCCCACCTGTGCATCAATATGAAAAATACCATTGAGTGCTACAGCACAGCCATACAATACAGAAGGAATAAGATTGATAAAATAACTCAGCAGGAATATAACGGACACCATGCGTTTGGTTTGCGTATCAAACCGCTTTTCCAGAAAGTCGGGCGTAGTAACAGCGCCTATTTTCAGGTACACCGGCATCAGAAACTCTGCCACCAGCAGCATGGCCAGGATAGAACTCATACCCCAGCACATAACCGACATATTGGTGGTGTATACAAACTCGTTCTCGCCAATAAACTGATTGGCGCTCATGTTGGTTAAGAACAACGAGCTGCCTATCATCCAGAAGCCGAAACTGCGGTTGCCCAGAAAATAAGCTACCGAAGTACCCAGCTTCTGGTTACGGGTTTTGTACACTGCCACGGCTGCTACCAGCAGCGTAAAGGCCAGAAAACTGATGATTACCGTTATATTCATACTGTTACATGGTTCAGCCTTTACGGGCTGTGATTTCCTGAATAGTGCCATTTACCCGCACCTTTACCTTACGCGGTGTGGGGGCAGTAATGGTATATTCTGTAATCTTACCATCTTTCCAGGAAAAACTAACGGTGAAATTCCCTTCGGCTTTTAATCCTTTTACTTCACCACCGCCTTTCCAGGCATCGGGTACGGCAGGTAACAGATCTATAAAACCGGCATGGCTTTGTACCAACATTTCGCCAATGCCTGCGCAGGCGCCAAAATTACCATCTATCTGAAACGGAGGACCGGCGGAAAGCAGGTTAGGATACACACCACCACCGGCGCCATAGTTAATATCTGTTTTTAAAGTAGGCTTCATCAGTTCACGGAACAGCTGGTAAGCGCGGTTACCATCGTGCAGGCGCGCCCAGAACAGCAGCTTGTAAGCAATAGACCAGCTGGGGCCATCATCGCCACGGGCATTCAGTGTTTTCTTACAGGCTTCGGCCAGTTCTGGTGTGCTTTCCGGTGTAATTAACGGTGCAGGATACAAACCATACAGGTGAGAGATATGACGATGTTCCGGCTCGGTTTCTTTATAATCTTCCAGCCACTCCATCAGCCTGCCGTCTTTGCCAATCTGACCAGCCGGCGGCACGCGCTTCAGCCGGGTTTGCAGATCGGCGCGGAACGCTTCATCCTTACCCAGCACCTGAGAGGCAGTGATTACGTTATTAAACAATTCTCGCACAATCTGATTATCAATGGTAGGACCCATGCAAATGCTGGCGTGTTTGCCGCTGCCATCGGGCAGGTAAAAAGCATTCTCGGGAGAAGAAGCCGGGGAAGTAACCAGCCAGCCCGTTTTAGGCTCTTCTGTAAGCATACCTGCATAAAACTCAGCAGAGCCTTTTAACACAGGATAAATTTTTTGCAGATACTGCTGATCGCGCGTGTACAGGTAATGCTGCCACAGGTTGTTACACAACCAGCCGGAGCCTGCTTTGGAAATACCCCAGGAAGCACTTTCGCCAGGCTCGGTAAACTGCCAGATATTGGTAATTACGTGCGCCACCCATCCGTTGGTATTGTAATACGCTTTGGCAGTTTTTTCGCCATGCGGTACCATATCCGCTACCAGATCTGCCAGGGGCAGATTCAGTTCAGAAAGGTTCGCGGTTTCCAGCGCCCAGTGGTTCATTTGTACGTTTACATCCAGGTGGTAATCGCCATTCCAGGGGGTATGTACCTGGTTGGCCCACAATCCTTGTAAGTTGGGTGGTAACAAACCTACCCTGGTACTGCTGATGCTGAGGTAGCGGCCAAACTGGAAGAATAATACAGGTAATGCCTTATCGGTAGCTGGCTGCTTACGAAAGCCCAGCAAACGCTGATCGGTAGTAAGGCTGTCTGCATTACTGCCTTCCAGCGATACGCTTACGCGGTTAAACAATTTCTGATAACTGGCTATATGCGTTTGCAGTTGTGCCGCATATGTTTTTTTAGTAGCAGCCGCCATTATCTCACGCAAATGCTGGCGGTAAGCCGCATCTTTATAATTGGTTTTAGCACCTACATATAATATTACTTCATTCGCATCTTTAATAACCAGTGTGCTGCCGGTAGTGGTAAGTGTGCCACCGGTAAGCTGTGCGTTTACATTGGCCAGGTAATGCATGCCCCGGCCGTTGATGCCGTTTTCCAGCTGACCATACAGCAACAGGGTTTTGCCATCTACATCAGTAATACCTTTTTCAGGGCGATCCATAGATACCGTAAGGTTCAGCTGTCCTGGCTTATCTGCCGTTAAGCGGATAAAAGCTACATCGTCACCAAAGCTGGTAAAGTATTCACGGGTATAACGTACTCCGTTTACGGTATACGTACAGTTGGCTACTGCGTTGGCCAGTGATAAAGAGCGGCGGTATTGCACAGGCTGTACAGCACCGGCTATCCCCTTGTAGCTGTATTGCAGCTGCAGGTTGCCCAGCATTTGAAAACAACCATAATTATCGCCACCAGAGCCCTTGCCGGTACAAATGAAGTCTTTATCAACAATCTTCTGCGCCTCATCATTTTTACCTTCCAGAATCAGCTTTCTGATTTCCGGAAGCTTTTTATAGGCTTCGTAATTATTGGCATCCTGTGGTGCACCTGACCAAAGGGTAATATCATTTAACACTACGGTTTCTTTGCTGATACCGCCATCGGGTGTTATACCCAAACGGCCGTTACCTAACGGCAGGGTTTCTTCCCACTGTGTGGCTGGCTTATCGTACCACAAACGCAGGCGGCTGTTAACAACGGACTGTGTCTGGGCTAATGTTTCTGTTACCGACGCGCCATACAGCAACGGGAGCAACAGGCATACATACTTTTTGGTAAGGTTCATTTGTATACTACTATTAGAATGTTCAGAAACTGCTATTGATGGGTCTGTCAGCCACACCGGTACCCCAGTTTGTATTGGGCTGCTCCCCCATTACAAACTCCAGCACGCCGCCCGCCAGCACATCGCTGTGTTTAATCCAGGTGCGCGTGTAAGGCTTACCATTAAGCGTGGCAGATTGTATATAGATATCTTTATCGGATTGTTTACGGGTACGTACCTCAAAGGTTTTACCGGCACCCAATTGTATTGCCGCACGCTTTAATTGCGGGCTGCCTATTACATAAATGCCCGAGGCAGGGTTTACCGGATAAAAACCCAGCGCGCTGAATACATACCAGGCACTCATTTCGCCACAGTCTTCATTACCTGCGTAACCGGAAGAGGAAGTGTTATACAACTCATTCATCACCTTTGCAGCATAGTACTGAGTTTTCCACGGCTGGCCTGCATAGTTGTACAAATAGGTTACATGGTGGCTGGGTTCGTTACCATGTGCATACTGGCCAATAAACCCGCTGGCATTATCATTTTTTTCGCCGGTGGTATGGCTGTGTGTAAAAAAGCTATCCAGCTTAGTTACAAAAGCGTTGTCGCCACCGGTAAGCTGTACCAGATGCGGCATGTTGTGCGGCACATACCAGTAATATTGCCAGGCATTACCCTCAGTAAAAGGGTTACCACCGTTAGAACCGTATTTGTAGGGATCAAACGGCGTTATCCAATTACCCTTTTCATCTTTGGGCTGAAAAAAGCGGGTAGCGCTGTTAAAAAGGTGTTCGTAATACTGCGAGCGGCGCTGAAAGCGATTATAATCTTCTGTTTTACCCAGCTTCTTTGCCAGTTGTGCCACACACCAATCGTCGTACGCCATTTCCAGTGTAATAGAAACAGACTGCGATTGAATGTTCTCCGGCATATATCCATACTGTTCCCACACCTGAAAGGGAGAATTGGGATGTGAAATCAATGATGAATTTTTAATGGCTTCATACACCTTCTCTACTTCTACACCCGGTATGCCTTTCATAACCGCATCTACCAGTACAGGAATAGAGTGGTTACCAATCATACAGTAATTCTCCTGCCCCCACAGTTGCCATACAGGCAGATAGCCATAACTACGATACTGATTAAGCATACTGTTTACAAAATCCGCTGTACGTGTCTGCTGCAACAATGTATACAGCGGGTGCGCTGCCCGGTAAGTATCCCACAGCGAAAAAGTGGAATAATGCGTACCCTTTGTTTTACCCTGCGTATAATCAGACGCCATATAAGCGCCATTTACATCGCTCAAGGTATTTGGCTGCAGAAAAGTGTGGTATAAAGCAGTATAAAAAATCTGCTTCTGTTGTTCAGAACCATCTATGTTTATCTTCTGTAGTTCTTTATTCCAGAGGGCGGCAGCGTCATCTGCTGTTTTATCAAAGTTCCACGCGGTAATTTCCTGTGCCAGGTTCTGCCGGGCGTTTTCAACACTTACCGGAGAAATGCCTGCCTTTACCAGCAAAGTGAATCCCTGCTGCGTATCAAAGTCAAACACCGCGCGTACATTACTTCCATTCACCACCTTGTTACCGGTGTATACCGTATTATCGTTAACCAGTTGGTACCGCACCACCGGCTTATTAAACTGTATATGAAAATATACCTTACGCATTTTGGCCCAGCCTGTAATAATGCGGAAGCCTTCAATAGTATGGTTATTTACTACGCGTATCTGCGATTGAATAATACGTGTACTCCAGCTGCCTTTGTTAAGCGAGTGGTTTAAATCTATTACCACATGCCCTTTGCTGTTACGCGGGTAGGTATAGCGGTGAAACCCGGCATGTGTAGTAGCCGTAAGCTCTGCATTAATATCATAATCCAGCAGCTTTACCTGATAGTAGCCTGGCCGTGCAGTTTCCTGCTGATGAGAAAATGCAGAACGATAGCCACTGCCTGGCTTATCGGGCTCGCCTGCTACGGTAGTAACAGCACCCGTAGTGGGCATCACCAGCAAATCAAACAACTCCGCCACACCGGTACCACTAAGGTGGGTATGGCTGAAGCCTGCAATAGTTTTATCATTATAATCATACCCCGAGGCGGTGCCCCAGTCGGGCGCTTCGCGTGTATCGGGGCTTAGCTGTACCATACCAAAAGGCACTGTAGCACCCGGATAATTATTTCCGGAAAGCCCGCCGTTTACAGCACCGGTACCAATAAAAGGGTTTACAAAAGCAGCAGGCCCTGTAACGGGCCGCTGGCTGTAACCGGGAACCACTGCTGAAAGTAGTGTACCCAACGATATTATTTTTACAATAGGTTTCATAACAATGATCGGGATGCTAGCCATTAACCAGAAATCTGGCAATACGGCAGGCATGCCCCTTACTGTTTTTATTGGATTGTTGAGAGATACGGATATGTAGCGTATGTTTACCCTTTTTTAAATCGCCCGCCAGTAACCAGTAACAAGGCAGGTGCAGCCAGCTGCTGTGTACAGTATACAAGTCCAAATCGCGGAACGCTGCGTTATCAATAGCATAAGAAATAGTACCCGCATCACCACCGGCTATTACAGCAATACCTACAGCAGTTCCTGTAAAAGGCAGATGCATTTGGGCACCCGGTTTTTCTGAAGCCAGTACGGGCACATGCACATAGCCCTCGCGGGTAGACAGGCCATCCTGCGGCGCCCAGTCTTTATGGTACACCCAGCCAGAATCGGTACGTGCATTAGAAAGTGCATAATAATGCCCTTTCTGAAAGGTAGCCTTATTCATGGCAGCAGGGAGTTTTGCTGCTGCCCTTTCTTTAGTGGACGGCGCTGTGGCAAAACATTGCTGCAGCAGATATTGAATGGTAGTAAAATACAGATGCTGCCCGTATTCTGCAGGATGGATATCTTTAAAATCTCTATCCCAGTTCAGTTCATTATTGGCAATACGGTCGCGCACCTCCTTACCCAGGTTAATAGAAGGCGACTGATAATGCGCAGCTACCACTTCGTGGTTGGCTATCTCTACGGGCACCACACCTTTGTTGTAATCGCCCGTTTTATCTGGATCGGCAAACGCCATCAGTACCACATCTGTTCTGCGGTTCTTTAGTTTTATCTGCCTTACAATACCGTCCAGCGCCCGCACCTGTGTAATGCTGTCTGTACCATTGCCCCTGTCGTTTACAGCAGTTTCTACAAATACCAGATCGGGATTGGCTTTCTCCAGCAAATCCTGCTGCAGGCGAAACACATGCGCCACACTACCCAGCGATGGAATAGCCGCAGTAACAAAAGTAAACTGCACATCTGCATACTGCTGCTTTAACCAGGCACACAACTCATCGCGCCAGCCAGGGTTAAACGTAATAGAACCACCTACAAATGCCACAGTAGCCTTATGCTGATTATATACACTGTAAGCAAAATGCGGAAGCCCCTTACGCAGTGTTACAAAATCTGCCTTAGGCAAAGTACTGTGCGGGGCCTGCGCCCCCGCGAGGCCCCCACACAATACAAAAAGAACCAGTAACCAATATTTCATTTTAATCATCACTATAATTCTTTACTCCAGAAGGTAAGTTCACTCATGTTAGCAGAGTTATCAGAACCACTGTACACATGTTTGATGCGGATTCTTATAAACCTTACAGGCGGAGGATCGGCAATAAACTCAAAACGTGCAGCCGCTTTCCCGTCATCACTACGGAAAGCTTCTGTTAACAGCGTCCATCCTTTAGCCTGCATGTCATTTTTCCATCCATTATCCTGGGTAGATAAGGGTGTAATAGCCCCTGTGGTATCTGCAATACCCCATATTTCAAAATCATCCGGATTGTGACAGCAATCCCGTCCAACCTCCTCCACAACAGCCAAACGGTCATATACCTTCCCCATATCAAAGCTGAGGGCAATAGGCAGCTTCTGCCCACCATCACTGTGGTAAATATTCGGGTAGCCCTGTGGTCCGTTACTACCATCCCACAGTCTGCTTACCGAAGTCTGCGACTCGTAAACACCTGCATCCCCACTCAGCTTCGACTCGCGGAAAAGCCCTTTATCACACTGCACCAGACGGTAAATAGTAGGAAAGGTATCTGCCGCCGCAGTAAGGAAGGTATCAATAGCCTTGCGATCGGGAACATAAGAAGACTGATACAATACTGGTGTACCAAACTGATAGCTGGGTAACTTAGTAGTTGTACTGCCAGGCGCGAGGTTAAGGGTTGACGCCACGCCGGCAGCATTGGTATAACGGATAACCGTATTAATGTTAATAGTATCTGGTGCCAGAAAATTAAGCGTAACTGAATTGTCGCTGTTTAACACATAAGGATTAGAAGCATCCGGCAACCTGTTATACAGTGCAGTTTTATATTGCGCGCCGTACACACGGGCATTGTTTACGGTAGTGGTAATAGATTTATCACCTGCCGCATTATAAGAATTGATGTAAAAGGAATAGGTATATTCAGACAGATTGCTGATAATGGTTTTAACCGTATCTACCGGATTGTGCGAAGCGGCGCTTAACACCACCGAATCCATAAAACTATTCCAGTATACCACATAACGGGTAACCGTTTGGTCTGGCCCCGGGCTCCAGGCAAGCATCAACCTGCCATCTCCGGGATATACTGTAACCCCGGTAACAGCACCAGGATAGGTAAGCTCTTCATTATTCAGAAAATCGCGGTAATCTGTAGCCTTTTTATTACAGGCAGTACCTGCCAGCGTAACAGCTGCCACCGCAGTAATGGCGAAGCGGGATATTATACGTTTCATCGTTTGCGTTTAGTAGGTGAAAGCCTGTTTGCTTAACGGGGATCGCCCCAGAAGCTGAGCTCCATTATGTTGAAAAAATCATTACTGCCTCCGGCATTGGTAAAACACTGAAACCGCATGTAACGCACCTTAGGCAAATCCAGATTAAAATTGAACGGGAAGCCTGCATTCCAATACGCCAGATCGGCATTGGTATACTGCGGTGCTATAAGCCCGGATGGCTGTGCAGGTAAATGAAACTTACCCATATTTATCCACCCGCCCGGTGTAGCCTGCCCTACCGCCGGTAAAGCCATAGAATCGGTAGGTAACGCTTCATCCGCAGCAGCCGTATTGCGCCCCCATAACACCCATGTTTGCGGCGCGCCAGACGACCATAAAAAGTTATTGCTACCATCAATGCCTCTGAAATTGGCTGTATAACGGCTTAGTTTGGCGCTCTGCCCCATATCAAACGTGATCCACTTTGGCAAAGGCTCGCTGGTAGGAAAAGTGGAGTGAAAGCCCGGAGCAGTGGTTTTGTTATCCCACAGGTAACGGATAAACCAATCAAAATCGGTACCTACATCGGTAGGAAAACGCATTTCCTGAAAACGCGATTTATCCATCTGTGTTTCATAAATAGGAATCAGATCTGCAAACACGGTATCAGATATATTACCCCATTGATCGGTAATATATACACCAAAACGCCTCATCAGGGTATCGTACCCTCTGACACTGTAGCTTACATTTTCCTGGTTGGTATAGTTCTGGTTCACAATCTCCAGCTTCTTTGTTACCGCATCGGGCGTAACCGTAATAATACCCAGGTTGGCTTTGGCAGTATTGGTAACCTGTATGTTTACACCACCAAAATCTCTGGTAAGTACCACGGTGGGGCGCGCCAGCAGATAAGGCGGCGTTTCGGGATGTACCGTTACTTCTACCGGATCAGACTTTACCTGTGCACGGGATACCGCGTATAGAACCACTTTGTAATCCTGACTTTTGGCAAAGCCGCTTACGGTAAGGCTATCGGAATAGTAAGAAGATTTTACCTGCCTGCTGGTTTGATCGTTAATCTTATACTCAGCCTGTACATACAACAGATTTTTGCTGGCAGGCAAGGTATAGGTAATATAAGCGCCACCATTGAAGTTATTCACCTTTACATTGGTAACTACGCCCGGTTTGGTCATATCGCCTGATACAACATCGTTGTAACCATCCGACTTTTTACAGGCGGCCTGGGCTGCCAGCCATATACCGGCTATTGCCCATGTTCTGCATCTTTTATATAGAAAGCTCATATCGTATTATTTAAGAATGGGTAAGTTGCCTGCGGGCACTATTGCCAGTAAGGCGTTTGTACCAGATTGGGGTTGGTGAGTAAATCGTAATTCTGAATAGGGAATAAATAATCACGCACATTAAACACCGGCTGATACACGTTCAGCACCTGGTAAAACCCTGCTATGGTTTTCTGGCGGTAGTTCCAGCCCTGAACAGGACCGGCAAGCACATTCTGCAGTTCTTTCCAGCGGCGTAAGTCCCATCCGGCCTGCCCTTCAAAAGCCAGCTCAATACGGCGCTCCTGGTGAATAATCTGGCGCAACCCATCTTTAGAAGCATGTTTTCCGGCATTGCGGCTGTACTTCGTCCACGATTCAACCACACCCGGCAGGCCAGCGCGGCTTCTCACCTGATCTATCCATTGGTACACTTCTGTACCCGGTCCGTTTACTTCGTTTAAGCACTCAGCATACAGCAACCATAAAGCCGGCAAACGCATAAAAGGCCATGCGTAAGATTGCCAAACGGTATTCTGGCCGGCAGCAGAAAGATAGTGCACCAGCTTTTTAGCCCAGTAGCCGGTTACGTTGTAACGCTGCGGCACATAAGAGGCATAGCCATTTACTGCATTTACATAATACGCATTGTTATCATTGGTATTACCCGAACCAAACCACAAACTACCATCGAAAGCTACACTGGAGTAATACCTGTTCTCGCGCAGAAAGTTGCCTTTGGCACTGGTATAGTTTTGCCTGATAAAGTAACGGTGCTGTGCATCTCCGTTTTGCAACTTATAACGGTTGGTGTAATCCCATGTTTTATCTTCATTAATAGGTACACCGTTATTAGTGTAAAAAATCTCTGTTTCTGCCAGTGGTACAGAAAAGTTAGAATATACCGCAAAGGCATCTGATGCAGCATCTGCACTTACACGTGGGGTAGCCATATAACTCCATCCAAAAGTGGGGTTCAGCGTCCATACCTGCTCAGGGTTCCAGCTATCAACAAAAGCACCTTGTAAAGTAAGCAGCTGGCGGGTACTGTCGCTCATATGAACAATGTTGCCGTTGGTGCGGAAAGTATATAAAGCAGCACCTGTAGAAGTAGCCGCATCAATAGCCTCTTTGCAGGCCAACGCTGCACGCTGCCATTTGGCAGGATCAGCCGCTGTAGGATACAGGTTCCGGCCATCTTTATCTTTTACCTGAGCATAATCGGGGTTACCATTAAACAACGGGCTGGCCTGTGTAGCCAGCACCTCTGCCTTTACCGCTTTGGCAATAGCAGAAGTTATTCTGCCTGCTTCCGCTGCCTGGTTTTGTATAGCTACGGGCAGGCCTGGCATAGCTTCATCCAGCTGATGTACTACGTAGCTGAAACAGCTGTCCAGTGTTTGCTGTTTTACCCGCACTTCTTCACTGGGTGCATTTACCGGAATAGCCACATCTGCAATAGGAATAGCGCCATACATACGGATAAGCCAGTAATGATAATAGGCCTTTAAAAACTTAGCTTCCGACACCCAGCGGGTACGCTGAAAAGCCGACAAATCCTGAGGCAGGTGTATGTTTTCCAGAAACGTATTACACTGGCGTATAGCCTGCCACAGGTTTAAACCCATGTTATAACCATCCCAGTAGTTCAGCAGCGGATTCTCTGCATTCTGTAAACCGCGTATTACATTAAAGCCGCCGGTACCGCCATCGCCACCCAGTACAGTATTATCCTGCAGATTAATGGGAAATACCACTTCTGCAGAAGTAGTAAAACCGGGGTTGCGCCTTACATCGGCCAGCGACTGCATAGAGCTGTAACAGCCAAACAGATAAGCCTGTGCCTCGTTGGCATTGGAAAAAGCACTCTCTAACGTTGCCACATTATCGGGTGTTACATCCAGATACTTTTTACAGGAGGTAGCAAGCTGCAATGCAAGCGCTACCGGTAATATTTTGAAAAGAGATTTCATGTTCCTTCTTTTTACAACAAGCTAGAAATTGAGGTTTACGCCCAGGTTAAACACCTTTTGAATAGGATAAGCAAAGCCGTTACCGGACTGCTCAGGGTCCCATAACTTGAATTTGCTGAAAGTAAGCAGGTTAAGACCGCTGAAGTAAATACGCGCACTTTCTACAAAAAGGCTTTTAGCCCATTTTTTAGGCAGCGTATAACCACCTTCTACCGATTTTAAGCGCATAAAGCTTCCATCACGTAACCACCAGCTGCTCTTTTGTGTATTGTTGCTTACCGCCTGCGCAGAGTAGCGTGGCCACAGTGCATACAGATTCTGATTTTCTTCACTCCAATGGTTATTTGCATACGCAGCCAGCAGTTGTGCATTGTTTACAAAAGGGGCGGTAGCAGAAGGATCGATAAAGAAAGACTCTCTGGCAAGGCCCTGGAAAAATGCGTTCACATCAAACTGCTTATACACTACTGAAAAACCGAAACCATAAATAACCTGCGGTGTAGGCGGCAGCCCCAGTGGCACCTGATCGTCAGAATTAATGATGCCATCGCGGTTTACATCGCGATACTTGATATCGCCACCCATAGGCAGTGTAGTACCACCAAACAACTGGGTAGGCGAGTTAGCGGCTTCTTTATCATCCACAAACAAACGCTCTGCTATTAAGCCGTACTGCTGGCCAATAGGCTGGCCCCGCTGAAAACGGTAATTATACTTGTACTCCGGCTCTTCAATATAACCGGTTTTATTGCTGGTAACAGTAAGGTTGGCCATTACAGAAGCCTGCAGGTTTTTAGAAAACACCTGCTTGTAGTCGATATGTAAATCAAACCCTTTAGAGTAAGCAGTACCCAGGTTAGCCTGCAGATTATCCTGCGCCCCACTTTGAATACCTGCTGATACCGGAATGTACCCACGCTTGATAAGAATGTTATAACGATACTCGCGGTATACCTCTGCCGTAATGTTCATGTTTTTGAACAGGGTAATTTCAGCAGCAAGGTTGCTTTTGCGGGAAGACTCCCAGGTTACTCCCGGATTAGGATAAGCCTGTATAGTAGTGCCCTGCAGATAAGTACTGTTATTGGTACCAAACCATGCCCCCGCCCCACCATTTGGCGTTACGTTAGACAGGTAAAAGAAACGCTGGCTGCCAATATTATCATTACCTACAAGACCATAGCTACCACGCAGTTTTAAACGCGTAATAACATCGGAGATGCCACCCTTCCAGAAGTTTTCATTAGAAATTACCCAACCTGCACCCACGGTAGGGAAAAAGCCGAAACGGTTATTGGCAGCAAAACGCTCAGAACCATTGTAGCCAAAGTTGAATTCCAGAAAGTACCTGCTATTGTACGAGTAGCTGGCGCGACCAGCAATATTAAGGTTACGGTAAGGCAAAGACCCCAGCAATGAGCCGGCGTTGCCATATTGAGTTTGCTGGCGGGTAGTAATCAAAGCACCGCTAACATTATGATCGCCAAAAGCGCGGTTATAATCCAGCGTACCCTGCATGTATATATAAGTGTATACATCTTTCTTACCCTCTGTATAGCCCAGGTATTCCTGTGCTGCACCCGGCTGATTGTTCAGCCAACGCAGGGTGTAGTAATTGGTTGCAGGATCATAATTCTGAACACTATAATAGAAAGGCTTATAGTTACGGCTTACATCAAAAAAAGAATAACGGTTGGTGCTGAAAATACCACGGAAAGAAAGGCCACGGGTAACAAAGTTCAGGCCCTGATTCAGTTCAAACTGCGCACTCATTCTGGACTCTGAGAAAGATTTGTAACCATACATCAGATCGGCATAAGGGTTACTGAGCAAACCACCCGAAGTAGTGTTTACCGCGTTGCCAAACAAAATATGTCTGGTGGTACGGTTGGCGCTATCGGGCAGGTAGTAAGCCGGAAAAGCCACCGGGCTGGTATGCAGCGCCTTTGAATATAAATCGGTAGCCAGGCCGGAAGCATCACCGGTAATAGGTCCGGTGTATTCGTTAAAATTACCCCACAGACGTACTACCGCCTCAGTGGTTTTGGTAATTTTTACGTTTACGTTAGAACGAAGCTGGTAGTTTTCAAACTTCATTCCTGAGTTAAAGTTGTTTACCGGGTTTACCTGCAGTATACCATTATCGCGGTTATAAGAACCGGCCATATAGTATTTGGTAATATCATTACCACCCGATACGTTGAAGTTGGCGCGGCGGGTAGACGTTTGCTTTTTAAACAGCATATCCATCCAGTCTACCGCCGGAAATACATACGGATTGCTACCTGGTGCATTGTTCCAGGTAGCCTGTGTATTCAATATCTGGTTGGGGGTAAAAAACGGCGTAGCCAGCGGGTCGCGCGTGGTAATGGCTTCGTTATACGCCTTCATATAAGTAATAGGATCGGCCAGTTGAATATTCTGGGTGGGTTTGGAAATAGCCTGCTCCAGACGAACACTTATTTTAGCCTTACCCGCTTTACCTTCTTTGGTAGTTACCAGAATTACACCGTTGGCACCTCTGGCACCATACAACGCGGCAGCACTGGCATCTTTTAAAATAGAAAAGCTGGCAATGTCATCTACCTGAAGCCTGGCCAGATCGCTGGCAGTTAATTCAATATTATCAATCAGAATCAGTGGACTGGCACTATAACCCAATGTGGTTACACCGCGGATAAAAAACTGTGAGTTATCAGCCCCCGGCTGGCCGGCACGCTGAAAAGCAATCATACCTGCCACCTGACCCGCCATAGCATTGGTAAGGTTACTGGCAGGAATTTTTAATGCACCGGGGTTAATAGTAGATACAGAACCAACTACCGCTTCTTTGCGCTGCCTGCGGCCAAAAGCCGTTACCACCACCTCATCGCCCCCCACTATAACGGGCTTCAGTAAAATTTTAAACTCACGGTCGCTGGCATTTACAATAAAACGATGTTCTAAAAAGCCTACAAAAGCCACAGCTACCTCAGCACCTACAGGCACCTCAAGCACAAAACGACCATTGCGGTCTGTACTGGTAGCAGAAGATTGTTTGGAGTTGGCTACCACACTGGCACCTTCCAGTGTTTTGCCTGCCGAATCGGTAACAATACCTGTAATAGTAATTACACGCCCCTGTTGCGCAAACGACCGTACCGATGTAAACAACATCAGTAACCCGAAAGCACAAAACAGAATCAGCGGAAGACCGCCCGCAAATGGGCCGGACCGGCGATAGCAGCTAGATTTACTTTTCATAATTGAAGCAATCCTGGTTATGGTTATGGATAATTGGGTAATAGACTGTCAGCACCCCTCCGGGGAGAAGATGGCAACAACCGTTATATTCTGAATGCTATTTCTTTGCTATACCACTAAAATAGTTCTATACTATTCTATACTACAAATATAGAAGCTTTTTCGGATTGGCAAAAAAATCTGCCCTTTAAAAGACGGTTAACAAAAGCATATGTCACGCCACTCTTTTATCGGTATTATCTATCACAACTATTGAAAAAAACGGTTTAGCCAATTAGCCGTTGCCCACAGAACTTTGCAGGGTGAATGATGAGGATATGAACACGTTAGCAGCTACTATTAGCCCAGCAGCAAAAGCAGCCGGGTTGTTTAGGCCTCTACCCCGGGCGTAGGGCCGGGCCTGTTTATTCTATCTTTTAAAGCAGACGAAATACGCCGTAAACAGTTGATGAGCTTTGATCAGTTGAGCCAGTGCGTTAAAATCTGCGCCATAATTACCTGGGCGTTGCTTATATACGGTATGCCTTTTTTTATATCCTCTGCACTTTGTACATACGGCAACGGTTGCAGCTCTGCTGCACCATGCTCCAGCATTAACGCTACCGTTTCTGTTGTAGCCTCTAAATGACATTGCAGACCTATTACCTGCTTATTATATATAAAAGCCTGATTGGTATTGGCCACGGAATTAAGCAGCAGTTTTGCACCTGCCGGTATTTCAAAACGGTCGCCGTGCCAGTGAAACACTACCGGCTGTTCTATAAACAGACTGTACAACCACGGTATATCTTTACAGGCATCCGTAGGTTGCAGTGGAAACCATCCTATTTCTTTATGCTGTGCCTGTACCACACGGGCACCCATTGCCGCAGCAATCAGCTGCGCGCCTAAACAAATACCCAGCAGCTTAATATCAGCGCGAATACAGGCCTGTATAAAAAGCTTTTCCGCAAGCAACCAGGGGTACACCTCTTCGTCATACACGCCCATGGGGCCACCCATAATTACCAGAGCATCTATCTGATCCAAAGCTGGCAATACATACCCTTCCTCATAAAAACGCGTGGCAGATAAGGTATGCCCATGCGCAGTAAGCCAGGTTTCTATATAACCCAACCCTTCAAAAGACACATGCTGTAAATAGTGTACCCGCATATCAATGTTGTTTTTCGTTCCAGTAATAACTATCCGGGTAAGGCCGCTTTCCAAACACAGCCGTACCTACCCGCACAATGGTGGCACCTTCTTCTATAGCCACTTCCAGGTCTCCGCTCATGCCCATAGACAACTCATTCATCTGCACACCCGGAATATGCAACGCCGCAATTTGCTGCTGTAGCTGCTTTAATATACGAAAACAGGCGCGCACCTTTTCCGCCTCTGCACTGAATAAACCAATCGTCATTAAACCTTTAATGCGTATAGTATCCAGCGCTGCCACACGCTTTACCAGCTCAATAGCCTGCTCCGGCGCTATACCAAACTTACTATCTTCCTGCGAGGTATTTACCTGTATAAAAGCATCTATGGTTTTGTGCTCAAAAAACAGGCGCTGGTGCAGCTTCTCTGCCAGCTCCCAGCGGTCCAGCGATTGTATACAGGTAATATTATACCGCAGCAGCTCTTTAATTTTATTGGTTTGCAGGTGGCCTATAAAATGACTTTCATGCGGCACCTCCTGCAACGCATCGTATTTTTCTTTTACTTCCTGTATCTTATTTTCTGCTATCAGCGTATAACCCTGCTGCAGTGCCAGTTTTATTCTTTCTGCCTCTACCGTTTTGGTAGCCAGCAGCAACTTAACGGCTTCCGGGTTGCGGCCGGCTTTCAGGCAGGCTGCATGTATCCTGTTCTGTATAACATTGATGTTATCTGCTATAGCTGTATCCATAACTACTGAAGTTTTGCTTTCTCCTCCCACTCTGCCAGCAGCAGCGACTTTACATGGGTAAACGCATAATCGCGGGCCTCTGCAAATGATACGTTGTACATGCGATTCAGTTGCTGCATAGGTTGCGGAAAACGTGCCAGCAGCTTATCGTAATAAGCATTCAGCAGCTCCGGTGTGGGCGTTTCATAATTAATTCTTACCTGAAAGCGGCGTAGTAAAGCAGTATCAATCAGCGATAGGTGGTTGGTAGCGCATAACAGCAAGGCATGCTCGGGATAATGGTCAACCAGCTGAATCAACGTATTTACCAGCCTGCGCATTTCACCCACATCTTTATCATCCCCGCTTCTTTCTTTGGCCAGATGATCAAACTCATCCAGAAAAAGTACAGCCCGCTCACGGGCAGCCTTATCAAACAACATTTTGATGTTCTGTGCCGTTTCACCAATACGCGAACAGATGACGTTACTCAGGTTTACGGTAATAATATTTTTACCCAGAGCAGCAGCAATGGCTTTGGCGGTGGTGGTTTTACCGCAGCCACTCTGGCCATGCAGCAGCACCTTATTGTTCACCGGCAAACCATATTCCTGTAACCGGGCAATATAGGAATGCTCCTTTATCAGCTGCAATATGCGTTGCCTGTCTGCATCTTTCAAAAACACATCCGGCAACTGCACCGCTTCCTTTTCCGGTATAATCAGATCGTACAAATTCATCTGTCGCTCCCTTTTTTTCGGCAATACTACCGCCTTAAATGTTAAAAGCAAAGCCAGGGATGTTACTCCGCGGGCCCGCTTTATTCCCGCTACACATCTTTGAGCGCTGCGCCAAAATTGATATGCAGCACGTTGCCATTGGTAAGTACCAGCGCAGGTACAGACACTACGCCCGCTTTTTCCGCAGCAGGTATCTGCGTTCTATCACTTCCCAGATGTACTACCTCTACCTCACCGGCAGGTATCAGGTTCAGAATATCCTGTTCCGCGCTTACACATACAGGGCAACCCGATGGTAGAATTTAGCCTTTTCCATATCATCGTTATTTAGTAGTGAAATAATTTATTACACCACAAAACTATTTTACATTTGGACCAGTCAACTCATACAGTTTTTACAAAAACAGGTAGTCCAGATGTTGAGACCATGGCAACTGGAAATAGCGCCGGAGTACGAACCCGGCAAGCCCGTGTACCTTCAGATTGCGGATAAGATTATTGCAGACATCAAATCCGGCAGACTAAAGAGCGGCAACCCACTGCCCGGAGGCCGGGTAATGGCCAGGCTGTTTCAGGTAAACCGCAATACACTTGTAGAAGCGCTGAACGTATTACTGAACGAAGGCTGGCTGGTAGCCCGGGAACGAAAGGGCACGTTTGTGGCAGACCAGCTTCCTGCACTGGCAGGCAGGCGCGGCAGCCAACCCACACCAACAGAACAACCTGCTTTGCCCCCACTGCCGCAGATACGGTTTGATGATGGCCACCCCGACAGCAGAATAGCACCTGCTACAGAACTGGCGCGGGCCTACCGGCATATCTTTAACCGCAAAGCCCGGTGGCAGATGATGGGTTACGGGCATGAGCTGGGTGATGCCGCTTTTCGCCGTGCTATAGCACAAATGCTGAACCACCAGCGCGGCATGCAGCTGCAGGAGCAGCATTTGTGCATTACACGCGGCAGCCAGATGGCTATGTACCTTACCGCACAATGCTTACCAGCCAACAGCAGCGTAATAATTGAACACCCCGGCTACAAGCCTGCCTGGAAAGCACTGGAACATGCAGGGCTGAAACTACTGCCGGTACGGGTAGATAACGAAGGGCTGGTAATAGAAGACGTGCTGGCACATTTACTATCGGGCAAAAAAATTTCTGCCCTATATACCACACCGCACCGGCAATACCCTACTACGGTTACACTAAGCCTGCCGCGCCGGATGCAGCTGATTCAGCTATCTAACCAATACGGGTTTACCATTATTGAAGACGACTACGACAATGAATTTCATTTCGGTTACCGCCCCGTGTTGCCACTGGCCAGCTTTCCGCAACTGAAGCATTATGTATACATAGGCACCATGAGCAAAGTGGTGGCGCCTGCCTTACGTATTGGCTACCTGGCCACTAACAGCGCCGCCACCATTGAACAGATAGGCACGCTGAGAAAAATTATAGATGTACAGAGTGACACCTTTATGGAGCAGGCCGTGCTGGAACTGATTAACGATGGCACTATTAAAAGGCATCTGAAAAAAGCCACCCTGCATTATAAAACCAAACGCGACCTTACGGCTGATATTTTACAACAACATTTATCAGACAAAGTAAACTATACCCTGCCCGAAGGGGGGCTGGCCTTCTGGCTACAGCCTCTGCGGAAAACAAACTGGAAAAAAGCCGCCAGCGTGCTTACTGCAAACGGCATACACATTATTACACCCGATAATTACAGCCTGAACAATAGCGTTAACGGCATCCGTTTAAGCTACGGCGCACTAACCCCGGAACAACTGGAAACGGGTATAAAAGCATTAGCCAGCGTACTCTGAACAACGTAACTTACACAATGAATAAAATGAACAACACCCAAAACCATTTATAATGAATACAAACCTGCGAAACACTTATACGTTATAGGCTGCATTAATTAATAACACTAACTAAAAAAGAAAATGAAAAAACTAACCTGCCACCGCCTGGTGGTGATGACTGCTTTGTTAACCGGAATACTGCTGGTGGGCTGTAAAAAAGACAATGACGATATTACTCCTCCGGAGCCAGACCTGAACCAGTTGTATAAAAACTCCATTGTGGATGCTATGATTGCTGACAGCTCAGAACGGGTAGATACATTATGGCCCATTACCACCGCCAATACCCGGCTGCAATGGAAAGAAGTAAAAGGCAAAAAGTATGTACTGATGGGAACTTTTATGCGCTTTCCCTCCAGCTACCCCGAAGGTGATTCTATTACCACTACCTGGGGTGAAGCCTGGCTGTTTATTCCGCAGCAAATGAAAATGCGTATAGGGGGCAGCTTCAACGCAAGCTCAGACACACTGATGCGTATTTGTCAGCTGCTGGGGCTGCCACCGGTAAACAGCCGTACCAATACGCATATTGCAGAAATGTGGATTCCGGCAGATAGCCTGCAACGCCCTGCGGGCAACCCGGATATTACTACCACCACTGCCAATGCCGCACTGCTCAGCACCGTAACGCCCGCTTACAGTAACTGGTTTAATAATTATATTATTTATGCCTATTACCATACCCTCACCAGCAATACCGATTTCCACTATCCGTGGACAAGGCTGGGTTATACCTACGACTGGGTACCCAATGGCCGCGAGGTAGGATTGAGTGAGTATGTATTACGCGCCAACACCGGATGCTGGGTAAACAAAACCCGTACAGCCAGCGCTTACTTTAAAGAGTAAACATAAAAAAAGTGGCCCGATAAGTCCGGGCCACTTTTTTTATGCAATTTTCAAACATCTGCTACTCAGCTATTTCAACATTAGCATACACTCTGCCATCACGCACACCCCCTAGCCCACCAATCTGCTGCATTGGAACCTGGAGACGACTGCCCGAAAGATTGCTCATTTCTTCTACCAGAGCCAGGTAGTGCTCTTTGGACATATCAAGTACTATCTGCCTGCTCACCTGTCCCTTCTCATCTATGATAGCTGCTGCAAGAACAGACACATTGTATTCATTGGAGCCTGCAGGAGAAACGTGCATGGGTTTGCGCATGTTAATGTGGTGGTCATTATAAAAGAGGATCATTTTGTCCTTATAGGAAAACAAATGATAAGAATCTCCAATCTGATTAACAGTACTTACCCTGTATTTAGGAATACGTGCAAAATACACCTGGTTTTTATCAAATCCGGCGTACAGAATACTACCGGAAAAATGAAACCATCCTTTAGTACCCATTTCAGACTTATGCATTTCAGCAACTATGGCTACTTTGCCATCTGCTTTTTCTACCAAAACAGGCACCAGTGTAGCACTGATGCCCCATCTTTTCTTCCTTTTACTGCCCCAACCATCATTGGCAAACTGCTTTACCAGCGTATCGGGAAAAGGAGTTTTCTGCACCTTGCCCAGCTTCATAGTGCTTGTGTTCAAAGCAGCATAAAAATCACCCGACATGTTCCAGCGGATTCCCCGATTCTTATAAAAACCGCCTACATGAATGATATTTTTATCTTCAGATGGTTTCACCATTATATGCGTAACAGCCACCTCGTCCTGTATATTCAGAATCAGATCAAGCGGTTTTCCTGTAGCGCGGCGAACAGAAATTCTGTCTTTTGTGTAGGAAGACTCTGATTGAGCATTGCTTACACGATAAGCAACGTAAATATTTCCAGCATTATCAAAAGTTACGTCATTAATATTATAACGCCCTTCTTCGGTAAATTCCTGCTTCTTGTTCCATTTTATATTGAAGTTTTCATCCAGTACAGAAGTAAAAAAGTATTTATCGCCTGTATGCAATACCAACAGATATTTGTTTTTGTCCGGCGAAGGAATAAGCTGAAAACGCAATCCGCTTTGTAAAGATTCAGAATATTCCAGTTTATAATCCGTTGCAGCAATATTGGCTATAATTTTAGGCGAATCTAACTCCAGCGTTTCCGGGTTAATACGGATTGCCATAACATTGCCCACAGTATTTTTCTCCTGTGTTTCATGGTAAATAAAGTATACTTGTCCGTTAATCTTTTGTATTGCGGTAAAAATGGGGCCATATACCCTGTCTCCGCCGGAAAGAGATACTTTCTTTTGCACCTTTCCGGTGGTATCACGTTGTACTATCTCAATGCCCAACCGCACCTTATTCCAGCCAAACCCATAATGCAAATGATCTCTGCTACCAATTTCATTGTAATAAATAATCTTATCTCCTACCCGAACAATATTTCTGACAGAAGCACTATCATCCATTTTATTGGAAACAGTCACCTTTAATTGCTGGGAAAAGGAAAAAAGTGAAGAAAAAGAAATAATAAGCGCAAATACCGCTTTCCTTACATAAGCTTGAGGCATAAGGGTTGTTTTAGGATGCAAATATGCACAACTACCCGCTTTTAAAAAAGTCCGTTAAAAACGCTCTTCTATTTCAAAACACACGCTCGCTTTAGTAACCGGATGCACAAACTCAATGGAAGCTGCATGCAGGCACATTCTTTCCGCAGCAGTGCCATATAAATCATCCCCCACTATAGGCGCATTCAGCCCCAGTTCGTGCGCCGAGTGCATGCGTAACTGATGGGTTCTTCCGGTCAATGGCCAGAAATCTACCCGGGTAGTGGCCTGGTATCGCTCCACCACCCTCCACCGGGTTATACTCTTTTTACCGGTAGCAAAACAAACCAGCTGACGGGGACGGTTAAACAAATCAGCGGTCAGGGGCAGGTCAATTTCCCCTTCGGAGGCATCCAGCACTTTAGAAAGCAATGCCCGGTAACGTTTTTTTACCGTTCGTTGCAGAAACTGCCTTTGAATATGTTTATGGGCTTCCGGCGTTTTGGCTACTACCAGCAACCCTGACGTATCCATATCCAGCCGATGCACAATCAGTGGTTCGCAATTACCCCATATATGTTGCAGGCGGGCATATACCGAGTCGTGAATATCTACCCCCGGCACAGAACGCAGTCCGGAAGGTTTATTCACTACCACAAAACTGTCATCCTCATATATAACATCCAGCTTCCCATCTTCTTCTGCTACCTGTAAAAACGGGTTATCCTCTACCTCCATACCTTCCAGCATATGAGCCAGAATAGGCTTACATTTACCTGTACAGGCCGGGTAAAACTGCCCGTGCATCCGTATCTCCGATTTGGGGGAAGCTCCCCACCAGAATTCTGCCATAGCCAGTGGCTGGTAACCGTTGGCAAACGCAAACTGCAGCAGCTTGGGCGTAGCGCATTCTCCTGCGCCAGCGGGTGGTTTGCCAAAAACAGTATGGCTGAATATATCCTGTAAACTTTTGTTTTCGCCCGCTTTGTTTAAAAATACATATTGCTCAAACAGCTGCTGTTGTAAAGTGGCAGACCGCTCTTTACGTTCGTTTTTCAGGGCTTCAATAGCGGCCTCAAACTGTTTTAGTTGCGTATTCAATTCGTACAGCAGTTGTTTCCATTTGGCTTCCAGATCTCTCAGTAAACGTTTATCGTACAGGCTTTGCTGTATCAGTTCTGCTTCTGCTAAGGCATACTGCTGCCGGGTAAGCAGTTGTCTTTTCTCTTCCCGCAGTTTACTGCGGTTATCTTTGTTACTTTTCAGCTGCTTTTTTAACCCGGCAATTTCCTGTAAAGAAGCTGCTGTTTGTTGCGTAATATCCTGCTGCAAACGTTGATACCCCTCGTCTGCCTCTATGGCGTCAATACGGGCATTGATGGTATTAATCACCTCCTGCTCTTTGAGAAAGAAACTGTTTTCTACCAGCATATCAAATACCGGTGGCACAAATTTCACATGCTCATTGGTACCCGCCAGTTTACCCGAAAAGGCAGACAGATATCCCAGCTTACCCGCTGCATCCTGCACTACCAGTACACCAAACATCTTCCCTATCACCATGCCTTCCTTATCAGCATCCAGCCCGAAATTATGATCCAGCTCTGTCTGTGTTTCCAGGTAACGCTGTAGTTCAGCAGCAGCTATACGGGTAAGCGGATGTGGCTCGTAATAGAAAGGAAACGTAAACCGCTGAGGCAGCGCAATGCCCTGTATAAGCTGTTGGGGGAAATAAGAGATTCTGTTATGCTGATGGTGTGCCAAAACGCTGCCTGATTGTTTGAAGCGGCAAAAATACCAATTCTACCGCTTTGCAGGTAACTTGTTGCAGATATGGCAGACAGACAACACCTTCTGACTACAGCTATAAAGCAATCAAAAATATTGTTTAGGGCAATGCCCGCATGCACAAACACTTTCAGTCAGTGGCCAACCGGATACAACAAACGTATGCCGTTCGGCCTGTTAACATTATTTACAACGTTATAGAAAACAACAAATTACCCAGGTTAGAGATTTTTTTTTGGCAGCTGGTATTATTACTACAAATAAGCCTGATTATGTAATACACTTCATAAGCAGGGGGCTTTCATACAAAGTGCCCCTGCCTATGATATTATTCTGCCGATGCAAGCTTTTGTAACAATTCAGGTATAGACACCACAACAAAACTGCTCACTTCCCTTCCGGCCAGCAGCAACAGGTCTTTATCTACCGCAATGCCATACACCCGCTTTAACAAAGGATGTTGCAGAAAAGAGGTGATGGTCATAGCGCCTTTATCATCGGTATCAATAACAGCTACGGAGTGGTTAACAGAGTTGAGCACAAAAGCCTTATTGCCATAAAAAGCAATTCTGCCAGGGCCCCGCATGGCCGCATCTTTTATACGGGTTACCGGTTTAAGCAGTAAAGGCTTACTGATATCAAAGCTCCACACCGTTTCTGCATTGTAAGCAGTTACATACAAATACTGCCCACGGATGGCCAACGCACAGGTACCTTTCAGTGCTACAGCATCAAACACCCGGGAGGTAATAACAGGGTGCTGTTTATCTTTTATATCCACGGCTATTACAGAAGAGCCGGGCCCATACCCTGCCAGATACAACACTTCATTATGCACCAATGCAGCAAAGGCACCATCACCGGTATGAAAGCTGCTGGCAACAACAGGTGCTGCCGGTTTACGCACATCCAGTATGTACAGCTTACTTTCAGAACTGTGCGTTACATAGGCATAACCCTCTTTTACTACCAGCTTTCTCAACCTTGTATAGTTTGAACGGTAATGCGGCAGATAGCTACCCTCGCCACCTACTTTCAGCGCAGATAATTTTACCGGCTGCCGTGGATTGGCAATGGAATACACACTTACCACAGCATTGGTCATGGACAACACATACAGATATTTGCCTTCCACCGCAACGCTGAAAGCATCCAGAATATCCTTATCACGCAGTATACACACCGTTTCCGGCTTCCGTGGATTTCTATAGTCAATAACAGCTACGTTGTTGCCATCGCGGCAGGGAATATAGGCATAGCCCTGGCTGGTAACAATGTCTTCAGGCTCTATCAGCGCGCGTATATCAACCAGTGAACCTATGATTTCTTTATCGGATAAAGCAACTGCCCGTTTATCGGTGATTACAGAAGCAGCGCCGTTGTAGCGCTCTAATGCTGAAGCAAGATTTTGTTTATGAAAAGCTTTGCGGATAATAAACCCTTTGTTGGTACCCGCCAGCGTAATAACAGAATCAACAGTTTCCATACGGATGCCATGATCCAGCCAGTCGCCCGCAACAGTAGGCAGCGTATCCAGCAACACCCAGTTTTTACCGTAATCTGTAGTCAGGTATACCTGTCTGCCATCGGTATAGGTACCGTAGTAAGCTGCACCATAACCAATGCTTATAAAATCATCAGCAGCTCCCTGCAAATGCGCTACGGAATCCCACTCGTAGCCAAGGTTAGGACTGCGGTATACCGTACCTGCCTGGCTGGCCTGCAACAGTACACTCATGCCCAGGTACTCTGTAGCAAACAAAGCCGTATCCGTTAGTTGCTGCATTTTGTTCCAGGTAACACCATCGTCAATAGTTTTGTATACAGCACCGTGCCAGCCATTTACTACAATGCCATTACCTGTTTGCTCCAGCCGGTACAAGGCATTGTGCGATATGGCTCCCATATCCTGCCAATGTTGCCCCTTATCGGTACTGCGGTATACATGCCCCCCATCTGAATCGGTATCCGTAACCAGTAAGCTTCCCTGTCTGGTATACATAATAGCATAAGACGCTGCATAGCGCTGCCGGTTTCTGTTGGCTGGTAACAGTGTTTTTAAATGCTTCCAGGTTACACCACCATCACGGGTGCCCCATACATCAGATAGCGCGGTAAGAATATAAAACTCGTTTCTGTTACCGGTTTCGGCAATACAGGTAATATCTATAGTAACCGGCTGTGCCAGAAAACGCCAGGAAATGCCTTTATCCTCACTGATGAAAAGCTTACCCCTGTTTACGCCCCTGCCTGCGCACAATACCGCCTCTTTATCCAGCTGGCGTATAGCATCTATGCGCCCGCCCGGGGCCACCTCCTGCACCGTCCAGCTTTTAAACACGCTTACAATACTATCTCTGTTGCCGGGCAGGGCAGCGCGCTGCTGTGCAAACGACAACACGCATAGCGCCTGCAGCAATAGTAAAACAGATATCCTTTTCATGATATAACTTAAAAGTGATAGAAAAAGGGCTGACCCTGACGAAAGGCCAGCCCTTACACAAAACAAACGGAGTACTATTGAGGTTGCCACCACATTTTATGGTTCATATTATCGTTACCCATGCGTTTAGCGGCATCCGTGTAATTAATGCGGTTAAGCGATTGCTCGCTCAACGGATACGGTATACGGGAAGGCACTTTACCATCATTAACATTGGCAGGCCCGGCTGCCAGTAAAGGGTAACCTGTACGTCTGTATTCATTCCAGCCTTCCATACCTGTAAAGTACAGGGCAAAGAACTTCTGCAGATAAATCTTAGGCAAAGTACCGTCATACTTTACACCCGTCCGTTGCAGATAACTCTCTGCAAAGGGAGCGCCCCAGTAAGCAAAAGAAGCCTTGATAGCATCATTGTATAAAGCAGTTGCATCACCGGAAAAATAGCCCATCTGTGCTGCTTCCGCCTTCAGAAAAAGCACCTCAGACCAGGTAAGCCATATAGCAGGCTCTGTGGGTGACTGAAACCGCGTGCCCAGGTAAGACTGAAAATTGTATCCGCCATTGTAGTTGGCCGATTCCGTAACGGGCAATGAATTGGGCAGACCCACATACTGCGGATTGCTGGTGCCTGCACTGGCATTGGTAGGCCGGGCGAACTGAAACAAACGGCTATCGTTAAACTTCTTTAAAGAATCGACAATAAAGGCACTGACTGATTTATACTTAAAATCAAAGTCGCGCACATAAGCCGGCGCCAACGGATATACATCAGGCAGCCCACCGGAATAGCGGTACACGAAGTTATCATCGTTATTATCCATCATAGGATAATCGGCCGGGTTAGACAGCATAGTAGTGATATCACCCACCGCTGAAGGCATTTTACGACTTACGCGCATCAGCAAGCGCAGGCGCAGACTGTTTGTAAACTTAACCCAACGGCTGATGGTGCCTTTGTATACCGGATCGCCACTGTACAGCAATGTTTCTGCTGTATTGAAGGATTTGGATACCGATGCCAGTTCAGCCAGCATGCCTTTATACACTTCCTCCTGCGTATCATACTCAGGCGTATACTCCTGCTGACTAATGGCCTTGCCCGATTCGCTATAAGGTATATCGCCATAGGTATCGGTTAGCACGGAATAGATATACACTTTCACTACCCGTGCAATGGCTTTGTAATTGGTAAGTCCCTGCCCTTTATCACTCATAGCAATAATATCATCCAGATCGCGCATGCGGTTATACAAAGCCCATATACCGTTAGAGTTGGCAGGCTGTAGTTTAAAGCGCTGTACTTCTGTAAACGTATTATTCATACAGGTGTACTGGATCAACTCATTATTCAGCTCAAAGGCATTGTTCACCAGCGTATTGGAAGTATTATAAATTATCTGAGGCAATACCACACCCGGGTTTACTGTAACAGGTACATTAGGGTTGGTATTATCCACTTTTGTACAGGCCGGAGCAACCATTGCTATAGCCAGCATTATTTTTATCAATCGCATAGTACTTGCCATTTAGAAAGTAATTTTTAAATCAACACCCATACTTATGGAAGAAGGAATCTGGGCATTCTCAATACCCGGCACCACTGTTCCGCCAGAAACAAAGGAAGTTTCAGGATCTATGCCGGGTGCCTTAGTGAACAATAACAGATTGCGGCCTGTGAGGCTTAATTGTGCAGATTGTATCCATTTAGTGTTAAGCCACTTTGCAGGAATACGGTAGGCCAGCACCACCTCACGTAGTTTTACGTAGGTAGCATTAAAAGTGCTGGATTCCACATTGGGGCGCTTATAATAGCCTCTGTAGTAAGTATAAGCAGCTACACGTTCTGTATTGGCAGAATAGGTTTTTCCGTCGGCATTTAGCACCACGCCATCACCTACAATACCTTCTTCTCTACCCGGCAGTGTATTAGCCAGACTTCCGGCTTCCGTGCCTGTTACATAAGTAAACGAATAGATCTTTCCACCAAACTTACCATCGAACAGGAAGTTGAATACCCAGTTCTTATACTGAAAGCTGTTGCGTATGCCACCTATCCAATCCGGGTTGTAGTTACCCAGGTTAAGTGTATTGGTGGTAAACACCGGCACTCCGCCTTTATATACTACTTTTCCTTCTTCATTTCTCAGTAAGCCTACACCATAAATATCTCCCATTCTGCCACCTACACGGGCTTCAATAGTAGCCCCCTGCGCGCTGGCCATTACATAGCTTTCTACACCATCAGCCAGTTCTACCACTTTACTTCTGTTTGCAGAAGCATTCAGGGTAACATCCCATACCAGTTTACTTTTTACAGGTGTAACGGTTAAGCTGGCTTCCCATCCCTTGTTCTCAATTTTGCCGGCATTCATCACCTTGGCACCATAGGTAGTAGCTGAGGATAAAGGGCTTCTTAATATCTGGTTTTTGCTGGAAGCGGAATACCAGGTAAGATCCAGCGCTACACGGTTATTCAACAGCTTCAGTTCAGTACCCAGTTCCAGAGAAGTGGTAATTTCAGGTTTCAGGTCTTTATTAGGTATTACAGATGGCAGTCCGGCACCTCCGGGCAATGCGCTGTATTCGTAATAAGCGCTGGTTTGGTAAGGGTCTGTATCGTTACCCACCTGTGCATAAGAAGCACGCAATTTCCAGTAATTCAACCCATGCGGTTTCCATTTCAGCACTTCTGTCATCAACGCACTTAAAGAAGCAGATGGGTAGAAGTAAGAGTTATTGCCTTTGGGTAAGGTAGACGACCAGTCGTTACGGGCGGTCAGTTGCAGAAACAGCATATTATCATAACCAATATCTGCCATACCATACAAACTGTTCACTCCCTTTGCGGTATTCAACTCATCTACAATAGGCCGGCCAGAGGCGTTACCCAGATTGTATACATTGGGTATTACCAGCCCATTGGCAGTAACGGTATTGCTGCTGGTATTGATTTGAAGATTATTACCACCCGCATTGGCTGTTAAGGTGAATTTACCCAATCCTTTCAACGGTGTATACGTAAACAGGAAATCGGAGTTACGTTCAAAATAGTTCAGATCCTGACGTCTGTACAAACCATTTATTGCCACCACAGAACCGATCGGACGCTGTGATGCCCTGTTTTCTCCGGAGTAATCAATACCCGTTCTCACCATCAGAATCAACTGAGGCAGTATGCTGTAGCTGAAGAAAACATTCCCGAACAAGCGGTTTCTTTTCATGCCGTTCAACTGCTCGTACATGGTCATATAAGGGTTATCGCCCCAGGTAAAGTAGTAGTTCTGTTTAATACCTTCCTGCCCCTTTATCCAGTAATCTCTAAACCAGTCCATGGTAGCATTCCGCTCTGTCCAGATAAAATTATAGGTGGGCGATGCGCCGCCATAGCCTATTACCGGCAGGTTATCGCTGGTACTGTTGATATAGTTAACGTTGGCATTAAAGCTGAGTTGTGACGACAGGTTAATTACACTGTTCAGGTTAAACTGATGCCTGTGCAATTCAGTATTGGGCATAATACCCGTTTGGTTATAGTTATTATAAGAAGCCCTGAAACTGCCCCAGTCTGCCGATTTCTGTAATGAAAAACCATTCATCAGTGTGCGACCGGTACCATAAAAGTCCTTCACATTATCAGGATAAGCCTGCCAGGGAATAGCCACACGATTACCATTGGCATCTAAAGGCGATCCAAACTGTATAAAACGCTGGCCATTGAAACGGGCGCCCCAGTTGTGTCCGGAGTTAGACGTGTTAGGCCCATCAGGCCCATCACCATAAGAATAGTATTTTAACCCAACACCTGTACCACCGCCATATTCATTCTGAAAATCAGGCGTCTTTAACACACTTTCAAAAGCAACGTTACTGTTTACAGAAACACCTAAACGATTGCTGGCTGATGCCTTTTTGGTTTTGATAATGATAACGCCGTTGGCAGCACGGGAGCCATATAAGGCTGCCGCATTGGGGCCTTTCATAATACTGATAGAAGCAATATCATCCGGGTTAATTTCTGCACCGCCACTGCCGTAGTCGATAGACAGATCACTGGTTGTTCCCGTACCCAGGTTGTTGTTGATGGGAACACCATCCACTACCACCATGGCAATATTCTTATTGATGTTCAGTGAAGATTCGCCCCTGAGCACAATACGGTTAGAGCCTGCAAGCCCGCCGGAAACCTGCGTCATATTCAAACCAGCTACCCTGCCCTGTAGTCCACTCAGCATGTTACCGCCTTTGGCAGTATTCATATCTTCTCTCACTTCCTGCACCGCATAACCCAGTCGCTTTTTTTCTTTAGCAATACCCAGCGAAGTAATCACCACTTCATCCAGATTTTTATCCAGCGGCTTTAGCTTCACCAGCAGCGAGTTGTTCTCGCCCTTCTTTATTTCTATACCTGCCACCACATCAGGCTGGTAATTCACATGCCTGAAATAGAGATCGTATTTAACGCCACTTTTCAAACCACTTACATTAAAAGCACCGGCCTCATTACTACTGGCATTATGCGCTTTATCCAACTTGTTTACAGGCTTTATTTCAACGGCCACGCCCTCCACAGGCGTTCCGGATTCATCCATAATAACGCCTCTTATACTACCCTCCTGGGCAAAGACATGCCCGGGCAGCAGAAGCCCTGTAAGCAGTAGCAGCACAAATGCCACTTTCATATACTGTAAATATTTCATGATATTATTGTTTGGGCAATAGGTATCCTGCACACGCCCGGGTGTGTACAATCAACCAATATGTTCTTATGATTTACTTTCTGATGATAAAGCCTTGTTCGCTGGTTTGTACATCCAGATTATTAATACCGGCTATTACACGCAACACTGCATCCAGACGCTCCTGCTCACCAAACGCACCGGTAAACATCATTCCTGCCACGTCTGCCTTGTTAAATCTGATAACCACTTTATACTTTGTCTGCAACACTTTAAACACCTGCTCCAATGGCATCTGCCTGAAAGACAATCCTGCAATGGCAGCAGCCTTTTCTGTTTCTTTCGATGGCTTAAGCGCTACCCGTTCAGTCTGCTCTCTGTATGGCCGAACAGTCAATGCAACATTCTTATAATGTACCGCCTGTTCACCAGGTGAGAGATATACCAGCTGCGCCTGCGCATCTGTATAATTATGTACACTTACCTTACCGTTCAGCAATCTTACCGTAGTGCTATCGCCTTTTTCCCATACCTCAAACACAGTTCCCAGCGCAGTAGTTGCCACATGCGTACTATACACTACAAAAGGCAGTTGCCTGTTTTGCTTTACGGTAAAACAACCTTTTCCCAAAAGATGCAAATGCCGTTCAGTAACGTTATACCCTGCTTTAAAACGCAGCGTACTTCCTGCATATAACAACACTCCACTACCATCAGGCAGGGTAAAGTTTTTGTTTACATCGCCTGCTTCAATTACCTGCTCTGCTACCGCAGTCTGTTGCTGTCCGGCAGCTGAATGCCGGTTGCTGTTATACAGATAGTTCACCGCCAGCACCAGCCCGGCAAATACTGCCGCTGCCGCTATTGTTCTCAACCATCGCACTACCCCCACGCTGTTGCTGGCAGCTTTAGCTGGCAACGCTTTCATGCTGGCATCAATCAGTCTTTTAATGCGCTCCTGGTCAAATACAGGAGCAGCATTTTCTTCTTCGCCTGCCACAGTAGCCTGCAGCCATTGATCCCGTAAATGAGGTTCCTGCTGATCCAGCTGCTTCAACAACTCTTTCAGTTCTTCCACAGAAGCTGATCCGGCCAGAGACTTTTGTATAAGTATCGATATATCCTGCATGTCTGTTCTAAAATGTCGGGGAATAAAAAAAGAGGGGCGCCTGGTATGTTACCAAAACATTAAGAAGTGGCATTCGCAGAGTAGAGGGTAAGCAACGCATATACCAGCAAATCTGTTTGTAAGGCCTGCCTTCTGAGAAGCCCCATGGCAGATTTTACATAATCCTTTACAGTATCCTCCGAAACACCCAGCAATACAGCCGCTTCCTGGTAAGACTTTCCTTCCATCTTACACAGTTCAAAAGCCTGCTTTTTACGGGCAGGAAGCAGATTAACGGCTTTGTGCAGCAGCGTCATCTTTTGCATATAGGTTTCCGATACCGTTTCCGTTTCTGTAATATCCGGAATATCGGCGGGCAATTCGCCCATATCTTTTAGCCTGTCGCGTGCAATAGCGCGAAGCCTATTCATAGTCAGATAAAAACTGGTAGAAAACAACCATCCATCCACGGTTTGCTCCTCAGCCAGCCGGTGACGACTCTCCCATAATTTCAAAAAAACGGACTGTAGTAAGTCTTCCGCATCCTGCTGCCGGGGAAGCAGCCTGAAAATATTTCTGAAAACAGCGGCACTATACTGATCATACAATTGCTGAAACACAGTTTCATCTCCATTGCGGAGCGCCTGTATCAGTTCATTGTTATCGAGGGTAGTCATTACGCTGCCAAAATTATAAAGGCTGCTGATGTTCTGCCCGCAAATAGGCATTAAGAAAATGTGAATAGAACCAGGCAGGTTATAAACGAAAAAAGGATAACATTTCTGCTATCCTTTTTTTCTTTCAAGTCGGGAGGACAGGATTCGAACCTGCGACCCCCTGGTCCCAAACCAGGTATTCTACCGGGCTGAACTACCTCCCGAACTTTCTTACTTTGTCAGCTCCTTTCGTTGCGTTCATTCGTAAGTGGGGTGCAAAAGTAAGAATTAGTTTGATACCTCCAAATCTTTTTCAAGTTTTTTTTCGCTTTGCTATTGAAACTCCGGCAATTACCATCAAAGCACCCACAATTGCATACACCGTCACCTTCTCCCGCAACAGCCAAACCGCCAGCACATACCCCAGCACCGGCGTTACAAAAAGCCACATCCCGGCCTTTACCGCATCTTTATGCAGCAAATGCAGCCATAAGCCATAGGCAATAACAGAAACAGGTATCACCAGCCAGCCGAGCGACCAGTAAAAATTGCTGTCAGCCACCAGGTAAATATTATGCCGGTTCAAAAAAGCCAGCGGAATCAGCAACAAGCCCCCGATAGCGGTTTGCCAGGCATTAATTACCAAACGCGGCAATTCCAGCTTAATACCGGCGTAATAGGTGCTGCCGGTAGCCAGGGCCACCTGCCCCAGCAACAATATGACTATACCACCAATGGTAGCGTGACTGTTCTGCAAATTAGGAATGGCTGCTACAGCCAGGCCGGCCATAGCCAGGCCAATACCCAACCACTCTTTCCGCAAAACGGGGCGTTTTAGCCAAATGGCAGACAAAAGAATAATCACCAGTGGCGGCATGGCATTAAACAGACTTACCAGCCCCGCACTCACCATTTTAACGGCAATTACAAAAGCCGCTATATACAGCGTGATATTCAGCAACCCCAGAATAAACAGGTGCTTAAACTCTTTTTTAGTGGGCAACCGGAACTTTCCTGCCCGGATAACATATACAAAACCAGTGAGCAGGCCACCCACCAGCAAAAACCGGATACAGGCCAGCAATAAGGGTTCTACAGAACGGATTCCAAACTTAGTGGCGGCGGTAGCCGACGCCCACAATATGGCGAATAATACGCCTTCTGCTATTTCCATACTACCCCGGGGTTGTTAAAGGGGCAGCAAAGGTACGTTGTCTTATTTCAGAATAGTAACAGTACCCGATCTCGCAGCGTCTCCATTCCTCAGATCAATGATATAGTAATAAGTGCCTACCGGTACCAATCCGCCTGCATTATATCCATTCCAGGGCGTTGTATACCCTACCGAGCGATACACCTGCTGCCCATACCGGTTAAACACCGTAACAGTACAGGCGGCATACATAAACAGGTTAGTGATATTCCAGCTATCATTGATACCATCCCCGTTAGGCGTAAACACGTTAGGAATAACCACCGGCTTCAATACTTTAACCGTTACATTATCTGCAGCCTCACAACCGCCCACTTTTCCGGTTACGGTAAGCCAGAACTCCGCATCATCCACCGCCTTGTAAGAAGGCCGCAGCAACCTGGCATTATTCAACAAAGCTGCGGGCGACCATACATAAGTCACATTAGCCACATCACTCACTACCGGGTTTAAAATAACCACTTCATTTTCAGTTGCTATTACAGAAGCACCGGCATCTACCGTGGGCTGCACATGCACTACCACCTCACGCATTGCAGTATCGGATACACAACCCGCAGCATTGGTCACCACCAACCCTGGGCGATAGGTTTGAGCTACATCATACCGCTTATCCACATTGCGCTGAACCGCAGTAGTACCGTCGCCAAAAATCCATTTCCATTGCACAACAGCACTTCCTGCGCCCATGCTGGCATCGGTAAAGCTTACAGATTTACCCGCACATACCTGCTCTGGTGCCACTGCAAAAGCAGCCAGTGGTTTATTATAAAAACCCGCTACCTGTTTGGTAAGACTATCAATACACCCGTAAGCAGAAGTGACCGTTAAACGAACAGCATAACTACCGGCAGCTACATAAGTATGCTCCGGAGAACGAACATCAGACACAGAGCCGTCATCTGCAAAAAGCCAGGCATATGACAAACTCCCCTCTTCCCCGATAGTAGTATTGTTCACAAAAACAGCCTTACCCTGCGGCATACATATAGCCTCAGGAACAACAAAGCTCACCTGCGGCAGCTGCCGCACATGGGTAGTAAACGAATCAACTCCCGTACACCCTTTATCACTCTTAACAACAAGCATCACCTTATAATCACCATAGTCACGGTATTTTTTAGTAAAATCAGTAGCAGTTGCGTAAGAAGCAGTACCACCATCTCCCAGATTCCAGTTACGCTGCACAAGGGCACCATCGGCAATGAAAGAAACATCTTTAAGCTCAGCAGCAGTTCCCACACATACATTCAAAGGCATAGTAAACCTTGCAACAGGCCTGGGATACACTGTTACTGTGGCAGACACCGAATCCTTACATCCCGATTCAGCAGTAAACACATACCATATGGTATGCTCACCCGCCCCGGCAACAGACGAACTCAAGTTACCGGCCACATCTACACCTGCTCCCTTATATACACCTGTGCCCTTTACGTTATTGGTAACAACAGCACCCGTTACCGGCACCACACCTTGCACACTTTCACAAACAGCAGCAGGTTGGGGATAGTTAAATGCAGGCCTCACATTAAAGGAAGTAACAACAGTAGTATCTGCCACACAACCACCAGCGGTGGTTGCCTTGTAGGAAACAGAATAGATTCCGTAACGCGTATACTTATGAGAAGGATCTGGCTCCGTTGCCGTATTCAGATTATCAGGCGTTGCGTAAGCGTCTCCAAAACTCCAGTTATGCGCAACTATAGCCTGACCATCCGGTACTGCTGAAGTATTGACAAACTTAACTATGCCCGTTTCCGGCAGGCACCCTTCCGGATAAGTAAAAGAGAGTACAGGCCTGGCTGCTACAGTAACCACCTGCACCACCGTATCACTCACACAGGTGGCACTGGCTTTTCCATGCAATTTAATACGGTACGAACCAAAACCATCATACACAAAAGGAGGCGGGGCGCTTGCAGCAGAAACGATACTATTGCCCATATTCCAGTACCACTCTTTCATAACAATGGAACTGCCGGGTTTACTTACAGCACTCACCCTTACCGTATCTCCCATACAAATAGCAGTATCAGCAATAACAATGGTAAGTTCCGGAGCTCTATTAACGGTTATAGAAAAGGCTGTATCAGCCACACAACCTTCTGCCGTAACAACACGCAATGTTTCTGTATGCGCTCCGGCCGTGGTATACAGTTTAGCAGCAACACCGGTATCTGCTACAGCACCATCATCAAAACCCCATTTCCATTTAGTAATAGCAAATCCGTTTGCTGTATTCTTACTGCCTGAAAAATAAACCGAATCTCCTATACACCCTGTATGCGATACAGTCAACGGCGTAAAAGGCGGTTCTTTAACTATTACAGAAGTAAGTATTTTTTCTGTATGATAACAGTTTTCAACAATAGGGTGCGTGCTGCGTACAGGCACATCAATAATACCTGCCTGTGAAAGCTGATAAGTACCCGGCAACTCATATTTATAATAAGTAACCCCACGATACAACACCTCCGCCGAAGGCACAGGATTCGCCTGCACAACATTCGTATTGGGCGATAAGCCAGACACCTCACTCAACAGCCACTCCAGCCGCGTAGGCATATACGCCATTAACACAGACAACTTCATGGGCGTATTTACACAGGTAAATAAATGAGATTGTGCTGTATCGGAAATATTACGCACAGAAAGCACAGCGTTCAGGTTATTGATTAAGGTACCTGCATTGTAGCCATAACTTTCATGACCACCTAAGCCATAAGTAACGGCAGTAAAGGCAGAATCACTACTTACCAGACATTGCTGTTTAGCGGATGTCCACCGCTTAACCACCACCATATAGTTGGTGTCTTGCGGGTGCGTATAGGAATAACTAAAATCCTGCTTACCATCAATGGTAAGAGAAGCCAATCCTTTTTTGGGTATAATAAGTGTGAGATAATTTACCTGAATAATCTGTTCAGTATTGCGATAAAAACCAGTGCGCTTAATACCCTGCTCAACCGGACTTAAAAACATCATTTCCGGATCGCCCAGACTGCCTGCTCCCAAACAACCACCCGACATAAACTGCGCCAGTAATACCGGTTTATCCGCTTCTATTATCTCCGCTTTATTGCTTTCAAAATAATAACTCCTGCTGCTTGCATCATAATCACTCAGCACCTTTCCATTTCTTTTTACCACAGTAGCTGCATCCTTTACCACTACCTTATACATATTCGTCATAAATGAAGAAGCCATATTAGAGGAGGAGGTGGGAGCCGTGTAATAACGCTTGCCCCAGGCTTCGTAAGGAAACACCTGCTGCATGTCGTTATCGCCGCCACCGGCACCTTTTTCGCAGGGGTTCTCCGTACGGCTGCTGCCCGAAAAAAAAGCAATGGGATAACAATCGCCCTGGTCATTAGCAACCGACTTTACCGTAGTACCCGTTAATTCATTTCCCTTTCCACCACCCGTGTTGGCACCCACAATCTGATAAATATCACCCGCATTCAATGTGGTATTGAACGTAACACCGGGCAAATGCCCATCACGCGTAAGCACCGATGGCGTAATAGCCACCTGCGTATTATCATGCTGCGCAACAACGTAAGCAAAGGAAAAACAGTTGTCGGCATAAATCTGCTTGCTATTCAGTGAAGTATAGCTATAACCCCAGGTTTCCACGGGCATTAACATAGTAGCACCCGATGAAGTTTCGCCATAAATATGCGCATAAGCTACTATAGGCACATTACTGCTGATGTGGATAGATACTTTGAAAAGCCCGTCACCGCCCGTTCCGCCAAAGGAAGGCGGCAGATCGTACAACCGGCAATCATAAGCCCCCTTGTCTTTAGGCATCCGGTCAGACATGATAACCGTATTCGCCGGCACCTTGTACACTTTTACAAGGTTAGCCGTTCTCCCCCTTACCGTAACCGTAACCTCTGCCGAATCTTCCGCACTAAAATACAGCACCATATCCTGCGCATTGGTATCGCCGGGCCACTCCATAAACTGGTGCAGCCCATACCCTACCCAAAACTCCTTTCCACGGTTAGACAAACCCTGTGCAGCCGCCTTTCCGTAGAAAGCTGCACACAACAGACATACCAGTATACACCGTATCCACCTATTCATTATCGCACCAGATTTATTGAACCTTTTTTCGTTTGCGTACTACCATCGGTTAACACCAGCTTACACACATAAATGTATACGCCTGATGGCTGCGGCTTGCCCTTCCAGTTACCATCCCAACCCTGCGTTTGATTTCTGGTTTCAAATACTTTCTGCCCCCACTGATTAAACACCATAAACGTTACCTCCTTCACCACAAAACCATATACCCTGATGATATCATTTACTCCATCTCCGTTAGGCGAGAAAGAATTGGGAATAAACACCTGATCCGGCAATGTTGCAGCCGTTGTTTTTTCCGATTGCCTGTCTTGACAAACACTAGCCCCTTTTGCCTTTACCAGAAAGCTCACCTCCTGCCCCGGTCTCAGCACAGACATAGTATGCACCAACCCTGAACTACCGGAAGAAGGCGTTATCCAGGAAACACCACCATCAACAGATACTTCATAGGCAATAGCTCCCGGCACACTACCCCACACAAACCGCAACACATTCACACCGGCAGAATCAACCGTTACAACCGGCACCACCAGTTTTTCCAACACAATAGCAGTGGCCTGCTCCCGCGGTGAAGCGCAACCGTTCTTAACCGCAGCTACATATAACTTTACAACACCTGTTACGTTGGTTACGGTATAACTATTACCAGTGGTTACCAGCGAACCGCCTGAAGCCGCATCATACCAGTTGTACATAATGCCCGCTTCGGGATTTTTCACCTCCAGCAAAGCCGGCTCTCCGGCACATACACGCACAGTATCCCGTACAAAATTCAGGGCGGCATAAGGCAAGGCCTGCACCCTCTTCATAGTATCCGCCACACAACCATCTGCACCTATAGCCTTCATCTTTACCTCATATATACCCGGCTCAACAAACTGCTTCACGGTATCTTTAACGCCTGCTCCTGTATTGTCATCAAAATTCCACTGCCATGCATGAATAGCACCACCATTTACACCGGTGGTACTACCTGTAAAGCTGGCAACATCATTCATACAACCAGAGTAGGCCACCGAAAAATCGCACACCGGCTCATCCAGCACCGTAATAACCAGAGAGGTACCGGCCGTTTGATTACAGCTTTGAATATCCGGGTGTTTATATACCACCGGCACCGTATAAGTACCTGCTGCTGTTACCGCGTAAGATTGCTGTACAGTATAGCGATACAGCTTACGGCCACCTATCATTACCGAATCCAGTGGCACAGGATTTAACTGTACACTATCTGCCCCGGGCGATAACTGAGGAACGGCACCAAAGCCCCACACAATTTCAGCAGGCTTCACAGGCAGCAGCAGATTAAACCGGAACGGCGTACCCGCACAGGTATAAGCACTGTTACGGCCACTGGAATCGTATACGTTTACAAAACCCGGAACGGGATTCAGATTCCGCAACATAGTACCCGCGCTATACGCATAACTCTCCTGTTCGCCCAAACCATACGTAATAGCAGCAAAAGCTACATCGCTGGAAACAGTAGCAGCGGTTGCCCTGGCACTCCATCTTTTTATTACCACCGTGTAACCCGGCAAACCCGGATGGGCATAACTATAATCAAATGCATTACTTCCATCAATCAGAAGTGTTTGCAAACCCTCATCGGGAATAGTAACCACCAGATAATTAATCCGCACGCGGAAGTTTCTGGTACGGTAGAAAGTAGCCTGCTTAATACCCTGTTCCACCGGGCTCAGATATACCATCTCCGGATCACCATAATCATACGTAACACCACAGGCACCGTCAGACAACATATACTGCGCCATCATAACAGGCTGATCGGCTTCTATATAATCAGCTTCATGAGAATAGTATTCATAATACCCCTTACTATCCATCCCCGTTAGCAACACACCGTTCTTCATCACCTTAGTAGCCGGATCTTTCACCAATACGCGATACAGATTGTCCGTAGGCGTTTCCGGATCGTACGGAGAAGGCGCAGGTGCGGTAAGATATTTATAACCCCATGCCTGATACGGGAAGTTTTGCTGAAGCATATTATCGCCACTGGTACCCTGCCCATCGCAGGAGAGCGAAGTACGCCCCGTACCAGAAAACACGCCTACAGGATAACACTTGCCCGTAGGGCCGGCTATAGATTTAATTTTGCTGCCCGTTACCTCGTAGCCCAGTTCCAGGCTACCCGGCTGCAACGCCCCCAGCACCTGATATACCTCACCTTTATTCAGCAATACATTAAAAGGCACATTAGCCGCATGCCCACCTACAGTAGTACACGAAGGTGTAATTTCTACCAGGGTACTATCATGATCAGCCACTACATAAAACCAGGAATAACAATTAGCGGTGCTATATTTCTGCGGTGCCCCTAAAGCATAATACTCATAACCATATGTACCTACCGGCAATAAGATACTAGCACCGGAGGAAGCCAGGCCATAGATATGTGCAAAGGCAGCCACAGGAACATCACTTTCAATACTGATTCCCCTGTCAGACCAGCCTTCCGTTACTAAACGCGCATCCAGCATACCCTGTTTGGGAATAAGATCACTCACCGCATTGGAACCAGGTGTTATATGATACTGACGCTCCCAGGTAGTGCCGTTAATACGCACGGTAACATTAGCCGAATCACGCGCACTGAAATACAATACCATTTCATGCTCGTTAGGCGTATCAAAGAAAGAATTATGACCATACCCTACCCAGAAACGGGTGCCCATATTAGAAGTATCTGCCGGCAGGTACACTTCCGGCACACTTCTTACAACGGTATCGGTAAGCCCTGTAAACCTTGCCAGATAATTCAGCTTTGTCTGGGAAATGATATTTTCAGCCGTTTGTACTTTACCGGCACTATCTGCCAGCCAGCCACCCGAAGCATCGGTTCTTCCCAATCTTATATCAGCCTCCTTAGCAATAAGCCCTTTCCAGGGGTCAAGGTAAAACTGCTGCATCTCAAAATCATCTGCACCACCACCCGTAACCTCAGCATTGGTATAAAAATACATATACTTTCTGCCTGCCGTAATACCCCCCGGCACCACACCAGAGTACCTTCTCATTTTTATCTGCTCAGGCGCTCCGGCACCCCATGTAATAGCACATACCGTATCTGTACCCAGCATAAACACCTGCCTGCTACCCGGCGCAGGCACTGCTGGTATGGCATCACAAACAGGCGGTACTGAAGATGGCATAAACTCATAAGCCCCCAGGTCAGGCACGCCTTCTTCCAGTTTAACAGGGCGCGCCTGCCGGTTAAAATCATCGGCATTGGCACTCAGCTGTACGCCACGGCCATGCATAGCCCATACATGCGCATCAGCAATATCAGGCAGCAGGGTTTCTTCACCCGTTATAGCAGGTTTATATACAATAGAATTCTTTTCCTGCAGCACCGCTTTCCGCCACTCATCCAGCGTAGTAAAATCATTATAGTCAAAGCTACCCAACACCCCACCGGTGGTATACAGCATGTTATAATCGCTGTTAATAGCCTCCCTTTCCGTAATGGAAAATACTTTACCACCACCTGTATGCGAAAAGATATTATTAAACAGTTCAGGAATATCATAGTAATCGCGACTATTGATAAAATAACCTACGTAGTTATCAGCCGTTGAGGCAGAACTATTCTGAACCGTATTATTAAAATACTTGTTGCCCGACTCTGAATCGTAAATAGCATAAGAGTTATCGCCAGTAGTATTTATATTGATAACATTATTACGTACATAGGCCGTGGGCGAAGCCATAAAATAGATTCCATAAAGATTACCGGTATTGTTATGCAATGCCAGTACCTTGTTACGTTCAATCCTGCCCGCATGTGTTTTGGTAGAGGCACAGGAAACCAGATACATGCCATATTTATCCTCCATGGTATGCTCTATCCGGATAGTATTGTCAGTGATACGATAAGCAGAATCGCAGTTCATTAACTGAATACCATACCCACCCCACGACTTACTATCCTTCACCAGCACACTATTGCGCGTAATAACCGGATACCGGGCATAAGAAGCATATATGCCACTCATATAAGCACCTTTAACAAAATTGCTATCTATTACAACAGGCCGCACTTTAGTCATGTAATTACCATTCAGGTAAATACCTATAGCACCATTATTAATTGTATTGCCCTTGATTACGTTGTTATCACCCAACAGATTATCACTATACAGCACCGCCATATCCCAGTTGGAGGCAGTGGTTTCTACCGCGCCAAGCACACAGTTAACAATACTATCAGAGGCTGCCGTATTTCGCAGATCTATCGCACGCCCATAATCAATATTTACCGATTGTATCTGCAGGTTACGGTAGGTAATAAAAGAAGCGCTGTCCAGCTGCAACACATAGTTCTTTTCGGTTTCCGTAGTATTATAGGTAAGCAGCACAGAAGCAGCGATCCCATTATCCGACTGAAAAGTAACTCGGCTACTGTCAGAAGCCCCAAAAATCCGGTGCATTCTCACCTGCTCATTATACACACCTGGTTTTACCTTAAAGGTTACCGCACCTTCTATACCACATTCCATAGCCGCCACCGCTTCGCCAAATGTTTTGAAGTCACCGGCACCACTTCTGTCAATGGTATATACACCAGCCGGGAAAGCAGCATTGAACTGAACTTTTGCAGCCTGCGAATAGCTGGTATCTTTTCCACAAACCACCCGGCAACGCCAGTAGCCGCTGCGCATTACCTCTTTTTTAAAGGCAGGCGTAAACTGCACTTCACTTGCGTTGGTCCATTGTTTTGCGTTAACAGCACTATCCTGCCATACATAAGTTTGAGTGCCGCCCGTTGAATTACCGGTAAGATTAAACTGAACCACTGTACCCATGCATATTCCCGAGGAAGGAAGGGCAGCAGCAACACCCGCCGCAGGCGGCGTGGTACATACAGGAATATTTATTTCGTAGGCTCCCATATCAGCCGAAGCAGTACTTCTATCAACACCCAGAATATCTTTACTAACCGGCACTACTGTACCCGTATTATCCAGCGGCGAAATAGCAGGCTGGTAATTACCGGTTGCCGGATTGGTAAATACAGGATCAATAACAATGGAATGCGCATCCTGTAAGGAAACCGTTTTCCACTGCTCCAGTGTAGTATAGTCGGTACCCGAACGGGATATAATACCACTAATGCCGCCCGGAGCATTTATATAGTAGTCGTTATAATCAAAGGTTACCGCTTTAGAGTCTCCATAGGAGAAGATGGCTTTCTTTTGCCCGTTGCCGCCATGCGTAATAGCAACAATGTTATTTTTAATATACACCTCTTCCGGATCGCCCAGTAACACAAAACCATAAGCATTGGAACCTGTTTGGTTATCCACATTATCCAGCGCAACCGTATTGTGATAGTAAAGCGAGTGGTTAGAAATATAGTTACTGATGGCAGCCCAGGAACCACTGCCGTTCAGATGATACAACAGGTTATTGGAAATCACATTCTCTTCACCGGCAGCCGTTCTGGCATACTCTGTCTGAATACCGAAAGCACCGGCATTATTCAGTTCGTTACCGCCAAATAAATTATGTATACGGTTGCCATTAATCAGCAACTTACTCAGGTTGCCGCCACTGACAATAGCATAATGGGTAGAAAAACTAAGATCTGAACGTGTAGGCCTTGTTATTTCATTCAACTCCACAACGCCGTTAGTGGCATGTTGCACCCGTATACCCTCTTCAAAAAATTCAGTTACCAGATTACCACTTACCTTATTATTCAGCAGCGGATGATCGCTGCTACCCACCAAAGCAATACCCGTTTTACCGCCGGTAATGGTATTATGTTCAAACACGTTACCATCGCACAAAGACTCTCCTTCGGCCAGCGCATCGTTAGTGGAAGAGTTTACCACTATACCACAGTACCCGTCTGCTTTATCCAGCGGAACCTGAATACTACACCTTCGGAAAATGTTATTATCCGCATCATTCATCAATTGTACCCCATACCCGTAATCACTATTGCTGCTTACCTGAACAGTAAGACTATCAAAGATGATAAAGTCAGCACCATTCAATTGAATAACAGCCCTGTTATCCGGGTTATAAGAACCATATTGAATGGTGTTACCATTTCCTTTAAAGGTAACCGTAGCATCGGCAGAAGCACCCGGCACAGGCCCCAGCACCAGCTGTTCGTTATACACGCCACTACCCGCAATTACCATAATAACCACATCATCCTGTATTCCACAGGCTAATGCAGCCTGCACCTGCGTAAAACTGTTGAAATCAACCGTACCAACCGGTGCCAGCTGATTAAGGGTATAGGTACCACCCGGCAAAACATTCCGTGTTACCAGATGCACGGTATCAGAATAAGCCGTTAAACCACTACAGGTTACCGCCATACGGTAATACGTATTACCGGTTGCCCTGATAGCTGTATCCGGACCAGTCATAGCCTGCCCGAAATTAGTATATGGCCCGGCAGCTGATGAGGCATATTGCCATTGATACGTTTGACTGCTGCCAATGGAATAACCTTCCAGGCCAAGCAACACCAGCTCACCGGAACACGCCGTATCCTTGCTTAATGCAGCTTTACCAGCCGTAGGCGGCGAGGTACAAAGCGGTGGCGTAGACTCGTACACGCCAATATCCGGGGTACTAATATTGCGCGTTACCGCCGCTATATCAGCCGGTGCCAGCGAAGTATACAACCCCTTGTTATCAATAGCCGCATTCAGTGGCGTTAAATTACCACCGGCCAGGTTAGTATAAAATGGATTTACAAAAAACGACTCCGTTTCAACTCCTCCTTTACTCTGCCAATCCAGCAAAGAAGCATAATACACGCCGTTGTAAAAACCGATATTAGTAATACCAGCTGTGCCCGGCGGATAATAATAGTTGTTTCTTCTGGCAGCTACCCCCGCTCCCTGCTGCCTGACATCAATACACAACTTATTACCCGGTCCGGAGCCGCTGATAGTAACCATATTGTTATTAAAAACCACACTGGCCATGCCGCCTTCAAAATAAGCGCCCCTTATTACAGAATAGCTCATTGCCGCATTGGCACTTCCATCCAGCGAAATAGTATTGTGATAATAACCCACATTACCCGACTGTGAATTATACAATCCATATACATTCGTACCCTCACCCAGCTGGTACATCAGGTTGTTGCTAATGATGTTATCGTATCCGGCCAGTGTTTCTACATAGGCAAAATAAATTCCGTATATATTCCCGGCCACATCTGCCGAAGCGCCATTGAGCCGGGTAAACGTATTACCATTGATACGCATAAAAGTACTCAGCTGCTCCACCAACATACCAAACACCTCCCAGGAGTTTTCCTTTCTGTATTCTCTGGTAAAAGTATTACCCTCTACAACCGTAGAAAAAGTAATAGATACATACACCCCCATGCGATAAAACTCTCTGATAGTATTATCTGTAAACAGGTTTCTTTTATTGGTAGCAGTATTATACCCCTTTAATACAATACCCCCATACCCTCCGGTAATAATATTGTTCCGCACCGTATTGCTATCGCAATCAGAATCGTTATTCGAAAGCAGGTCAGACGCAGACCCGTTAATAACAACACCCGCAAAATGATCTGAACTGGTGAGGGTATCTGTTGTAATTGAACAATTACTGATGGTATTAGAATCTGCATTATTCAGCAGATGCACGCCATAGCCATACTCCCATTCATTCGCAGCCGTAGCATGTATCACCAGATTATTCAGCCTGATATGACTGGCGCCATTCAGTTTAACAACCGCCCGCTCATCACTGTTGGAAGAGGTAAATTCAATAGCCTGACCATTACCGTTAAACGTAACCGTTTTAGTAGCCGAGGTACCTGGAATTTTTTCCAGAATCAACTGCTCGTTATAAGAACCGCTGGTAGAGGTAACGTTGAATACCACATTGCCCCCAATGCCACACCGGATAAAATTATACGCATCGTTAAACGAGCGGAAATTACCGCCCCCGGCAGGCGCATCTTTATTAATAGTAAACGTGCCTGATACAGCCGCCGGAGAATACACGCTCACCGGCACCGACTGCGCCACCGCACCACTGGCCGTACAGGTAACCACTGCCCGGTAACTTAAACTTGCCGTTTGCGATGTAACTACACTATAAGAAGCAGCACCTGCTATATTTACCCAGTTAACATGATCGGCTGAGGACTGCCATTGATACGTAAGACCGGAGGCCACCGTATTCCCCTGTAAAGACAAACGAAACACCCCGCCCGCACAAACAGAACCGGCAGATGTTAATGCACTACCCGCTACAGGCGTACCCGCACAAAGCACAGCAGGCGTAAATTCAAAAACGATATTGGGGCGGTAATTACTATTGCCATACGCATCGGTTACCGTGGTATTACACAAGTTACCAGAGCCACTATTACCATAGGAATGACTGGCTACAAAATCCAGATCGGTGGTCCAGGTAACAAAAGGGTTACGTGTACTAACGCTGTTGTTATTGGGTTCGCCATTACATATCTCCACTACAATATTGTCGCGGCCATTCCATAAAAAAGGCTTTGAAAAGGTAAAGATATTTTTACCCGGTACCGGGGTATAATCAACAGCCCCATATACCTGAGTAGCACCCTCTATCCAGGAAGAAAGATCTAAGGAAGCAACAGTAGTAGTGCCTATTTTAATAGCCAGCTGCTCAAGCAGGGCATCTTTTCCGGAAACTGTTTTAATTATCTGAAAAGACAGTGCATTAATAAACCCGGAATCCATGCCTGCTGCTTTTAATTCAGAAGCGAGGTATAAGTACTGCGCACGCCCGGCCTGGTTAGCATCCTGCAATGGACAAGGCAGCGTCCAGTCTTCATTGCTATTGGTACCTGTACCTATAACAATATCCTTTTGTGCGTGAACACGCACTATTGACATGCATACAAAACAAAACAACAGTATCACATTTCTGCCAATAGCAGAAATGAACACCTTTCTCAAAGCAGTCATTTTAATTAGTTTAATGGTTTTATCACATGCACTGTTGCCGGCATGCGATTACAACAAATTTTACTACTTAAAAAAACAAAGCATATCACATTTAAGAATAGTAATAGTACATTTAAGAAACAGCATTCTGCCTGTTCTGCCGGAACTGCATAGGAGTAACACCGGCCTTTTTATAAAAGAAGCGGCTGAAATAAGATTTATCAAAACCCAGCTCATAAGCAATTTCAGTAATGCTTTTACTGGAGTTTGCCAAAAGCTCCTGTGCCTCTGCCTGTTTGCGCATATCAATCAACTGCAATACACTTTTACCCATTACACGGGTGGTAATATAGTTTAACGAACGAAGTGAAACATTCAGCTGCTTTGAATAAAAATCTACCTTATGGTTATGAGAAAAATTATCTTCCAGCAACATCATAAATGCTTTACAAGTCAGATAATCTTTCTCTTTACAATCCCCTCTGTTTCCCGTAGCCTTTCTTACAAAATCAATTTTAGCCAGCAACGCCAGCAGCAGATACTGAATAGTGCGCTCGTTTGCATTGTTGCTTACGCACTCATAGCATATCATTTTAAACAATTGTGAAACTGCCTCCTGTAAGGCAAATGAGGTTAGCGGAAGATTACAGGCATCAAAAAACGCCGCAAAGAGGCCCGCACTATGATGTGGCAAAAATCCTGTTTTAAACCTTACCCTATAACCATGCACCCTTTCATCAGGCACAAACCTATCGTTTACACCCGGCGGTATATAAATAACAGCAGGCAGGCTCACCTGCCCGCCATAAAAGGCCGTATTCCTGGCTGCACCTCCTTGCTCCAGCAGTATTAGTTCTGTGTAGTCTCTCTCACCCTCCTGCAACATGGCTACGCCGGTACACGGCGCTCCGCACGGCATTAATTCGCCACACTCAAATAACGTATTCATTGGTTAGTTCGGTTTTTCTCAATACGATTACTGTCTATAGTTGCACATACTTTTACAAGGCCATATCAATTAAGATATAGCAATCATTATTTTGTATGGCTTACAGGTAGTTGCACCAGGCAAGGGCAGAAAATAAACAGAACAGTTTTGGTGGTACGTTTCAACGGTCAGCGGTATTATTCCAAACACATTTCTTTAAAGCAAATCCATTTCCACAGCAGCAATCTCCGTTTTATTTCAATACAAAAACCAGTGGAAAACCATTATATATTATATAGATGTATGAACATTGTTGCACTTTTCTGCAAGCGGATTGTACTTTTCATACACCTGCCATAAAAGAAGCAAAAAAACATATGCTTTCAAGCCCCTTTTATGACACAGACAATACAACTATCAGAACGCATGCTGTATTCTTTTAAAGCTGGAAAAACTCACGCCTGCTTCTTTCTTAAAAAACTTACTAAAATGCGCCACATCATTATATCCCAGCTTATAGGAAATCTCTTTCAGGCTCATGCTATCCCAGTGTGCCTGTCGCTTCGCCTCCAGCACAATCCGTTGCCTGATATGATAGCCAGCAGTGTAACCAGATACTTTTTTCACTTTAATATTCAGATAGTTGGGTGCAATACTAAGCCTTTCAGCATAATCTGATACCTTTTTCAGGGTAAGAAAATGCACATCAATCATTTCCAGAAACTTCGTTACCAGACTCACATCATTTTGCATGTCATTATCCTGTAACAGCGAATGATCTGCCAGGCGACTCAGTTGTATCAGAAACACTTTCAGCAGAGTGTGCATCATTTCATTCCTGAATTCAGATACGCTAAAGTATTCTTTCACCATGCTCTGCAGCAGTTGCATCAGTTCTGCTTTCACCTCATCATGCACTTCCATGGCAATCATACCATACGCCTTAAATACACCCGAATATAGCAAACGGGTAAGATCATCATTCAAGGAACAGAAATCAGCAGTAAAGCTCAGCACCAATCCCTTAGCCGACATCAGGCTCTCAAACTGAAGCGACTGCCCCGGGTAAATACAATACACCGTACTACAGGTAACCACCTGCTCTTTCATATCTACCAAAAAACTACCACCCCCTTCTTCTACCCAGAAAATAAGAAAGCTATTCTCTTTTACCATGGATGTACGGCTTGCACAGCTCTGTGCAATGAAGGACGACAGGTCAAAAATGCGCATGGCGTTAGACTGCTCCCTACCCATTGTTGCTTCAACAGGCGCTTCTGTAGTATGTATGGTATTGCTCATGCTCTTATATAAGGCAATGAACCTGCCAACCGCCAATTAATTAAATATCAAACAGTTGCAAAACAACCCCCAAAACTACCGTACGATATATCGTAAAACTACGAAACAAGCCGCCAGCCCCCTATCTGCCCAATTAACCGATCACCTGATTACGGTATACAAACAGGCGCAGACAAATGCAATCCGCTGAAGGAATTGCCAAACGATATAAAACAAAAAGAGGCTGCATCATAATTGAATACACCCCCTTTCCGTTCATAAAAATCAGCAATGCCAGTTAAAAAGCCTTATCGCTCATATAAATTTTATTATCCAGATTCAGGTATAGCTTATTGTCCACCCCAAACCTCGCCCAGGTTTTGAAATAATTCACGCCATTATACCGGTTCATATCAATCTCTCCTTCGGGCAGTTTCAGGTTGATGGCTGAAAAATCCAGTGGATTGCCCGGTCCTGAAACCACAAACTTACCTACACCATAAGCAACATAATACCCGGAATTGCTGCCCGAAAATGGCAGGATAGAGCCAGCTGCGGAATAGGTACTGCCACCATCTGTAGTAAGGTAGGCTGCATTTTCACGCGCCGGATAATAGGCGAATCCGTTAAAAGGATTATAGTAAAATCCGGTAGTGCCTTTTGCCGCAGTAGCCAGCGGAATGCGGGTGGAAGCAGGGTCGTAGTTAGCAGCACGATTGGCCAGCTTATCAAAAACCGGGCTACCTAAAGACGCCTTAGTCCAGCTGTAATTTGCGTAAGCGCCTCCCACCCCGCCAAAACCCAACTGAAAGTACACATGCACCCGACCTTTCAATTCTGTAAAATGCAAGGGCTCAGCAGACATAAAATTTCTCAGATTCAGCGGATCGTCTACCGCAATAGTACTTGTTTGCCAGGTAGTACCGCCATCTTTTGATACATTCACAAATACATTTTCTATGGAGTAGATATCGCCATTGGATGCCACAAAAGCACCATCAGAAGATAGCCCTGTATGTTTCCATTGTCCGTTCTCCAGCAACAGCAGGGAAGGGTAAGCAGGGTTAAGCGCCGCCCCCATAACGGTACCTATGGGTGTAGCGTGGCGAACCGCACAAAACACTTTTCCATTGTTGTGGGGTGCCATGTTCAGAATTACGTTTTCATACTGCTGCGGCGCGCCAATGGCGGTATATTTTCCATTGGCATCTATAGCATACAGCCCCTTGCTCATAAGGCCGTTGGCGGCCGAAACAATGCCCGCTTTTGTTGCCTGCACACTCATGGCGCTAAACCCGGCGTAAGGGCCCGGTAAAGGCAACCGTTGCCAGGCGCTTCCACTGTACTTATGAAGGGCAGCCCCCTGCTTGCGGTTTTCGTAATCGAACCCCAGATTAGTGGAACCAGCGTATAACACACCTTGTTCATCCGTAGCAAACTTTTCAAAGGCGGGCAGTCCGGCAGTTTGAAAAGATACCGAACGGCTGGTCATAGTAGTAGTATTGACAATGGCAACACCACTGGCCCCCTGCATATACACATATCCATTATGGTCGTGGCTTACAGGGCTATAAATATCATTATAGCCAATGCTGGTTTTATCTATATTGATATTTACATCCGTCCATGTTTTGCCTGCATCTATAGATTGATAGAACCTTCCACCACCCAGGTAAGAATACATCTTTCCATCGGGATGAACCAGAAACCCAACAGCCAGGTTACCAGAGTAGTTGAAGCGATTTTGTGGAATGGCGGTGACCATCCAGGTTTTGCCATCGTCGGCACTTTTGTACACACTCCCGTTAAAGGAACCGGCGTAAAAATTGCCATCCCTTCCAATGGTTACTTTAGGATAGTTAAGGTTGCCGGGCGCAATGGCTTCAGGGCTTCCTGAGCCACTGTAACGCCTCAGCAGGTTTTGGTTATCAAAATAAACAATCACACCAGATTCAGATACGGCAGCATCCGCCGGCTGAAAAGCTCCCAGCTTTTCCCATGTGGTACCATTACCGGCATAGGTTTGTCTGGTGGCATTTTCATCAATAACCGTTACAATAAAAGCATTGCCTTTACGGTTGGTGGCAAACCAGGTAATGATGGCGGCCGATGAGCCCGCAGTACCTATACGGGTAAAATTTGTGGTTCCTGACTTTGCAGGATTACTATCAGCACCCGAATCTTTTTTGCACGATGCCAAAGCGAGCAGGCATAGAAATAACAGGCAGTATTGTTTCATAAAAATTATTTATTATCTCACTGAAAATCCAAGCCCCTTACAATCGCTGCAAATGCTTTTCCCAATTACATCTTTTGTGGTGGTAGTGGTAATCTGGTTATAGATCATCTTGCCCGTTTTCTCGGTAGTTACGCGGCTTACAGTAGCCATCATACCACTGTTATTACATCTGGCACAAGCGTTGGCAGACACCACGTCTGTAGCCGCAGGAATGAATGCAAAGGCATCCTCTTCTTTGTTAATACGCTCGTAATTGCCATGCCTGTCCTTTACAAATTTGATGACCGACCATTTTTTGGTGGTCTGGTTCTGATCCAGTACCACATACAGGCCATTGTAGGTTTTTACCAGCACGTTAAACGGGATGGAATTAAGACGGGGCCGGTTAATTTTAGCCAGATACGCAGAGGAAGGCTGAATAAAGGCAGGGTTTACAAAAGCCAGCTGACCGTTATTGAGCGTCCAGAAAAATAAGGCTTCAGAGGGGCGTACATCCTGGCTCCAGTTTACAGGTAGCATCATTACTTTGCCCGCAGGTTCAGCTACCACCAGTTTGTAATTATATCGCGTCAGGTTGCCCCAGGTGTCGTTTGCTAATGCACCATTAATATCCAGCTTTACACTATCCAGCAGTTTCAGTTCGCTGCCCGTCCACTCTTCTTTGCGCAGCATAGAGGTAGCGCCATCCAGTGTATAAAAGTATTTGCCCCATGCGGCAGACCAGCAACCTGGCGCATTGCCAACAGGCCGTTTCTGATCGTATACCACCTGGCCATTTTCCATGTTAACAACCACCTTGTGAATGATGTATTTATTATCCACGTATTCCTTGTCCTGCCCCATACCATATTTTCCGGAAAAAGCAGTGAGAGATACAGGAGGCTTAAAATACAGCACCTCGCCATCAGCAGGCCGCAGGGTGGTAAAATCATTAAAAGCGCTGGGCCAAACCAGCAGGTTACCTTCGTTCAGAAAAAAGCCGGTAGGGTTAATCCAGGAATCCCGGATATTAAACTCCTGTCCTTTACCAAAGGTGCGCAGGGTTTGCACCACCTCGCCGTTAGCCGGGTTTATAATACAAAGCTCCGCGGCGTTCATTTTAGGGTACATCAATCCCTTCACCTTTTTAACCGTCAGCTTTGCAGCCACCAGCAAATTACCATCCGGCCGCTGACCGAGTATAAAGTATTTATCAGGCCACTGTATCTTGTTACTGGCATTCCGGCAGTCGGGGTAATACCACGACATATATTTCCGGTATTTTACCCAGTCAGCATCTCCTTTATACCCATCATCATCTACAGCGTTACCGTAGATGCTCTTTTGATCGGGTGCCAGAACTACATTGGAGTACCTTATACTAAGGGTACCCTGGCTTTGCCAGGTATAGTTGTCCAGGTTTAGAAAAATGCCCCATTTATCCCGGTTGTCATTCGTTTCATGCACACAAAGGGTTTTTCCATCGGGAGACAGCAGATAATCCGGACTGGTATTAGTTACCATAAGGGTTCCGGTTTTGGGTTGGGCGCTGGCATTAAAAGCGCAAATAGCAGCAAGAATAAACAGCACTTTTGATTTCATAAGGTGACTACAATTTTGCGCCTAAATTGCCGGGAAAGCCATTAACGGCATAATTAAGGCAATCTAACCTTACCAACCCTGTACTAACTGCTAAAAAAAGTAATGATAATCAATTCATTACAACTACTCAACCAACAACCGCCTCTTCCAGGCTAAACGGCACAGGAGTAGTTATCAGGCTTTGAAAGATTACTGAGCATGCTCTTCCTTAAACACCTGCGGCGTTTTACCCACATGCTTTTTGAATACAGAAAAGAAAGAAGCTCTGGAATTGAAACCGGAAAGCTCTCCTATATATTCTACTTTGTAAGAGGTACAGTCGGGACTTATAAGCAGCCGCCTGGCTTCTTGTACCCGGTACTTATTCACCATTTCAAAAAACGTCATTTTTAAATGAGTGTTAATAAAAGCGGATAGCACAGCCGGGCTTACACGTAAAAGCACGGCCACATCATGCAACTTTAACCCCGGTTGGGTATGTATTTTTTGAGACATGAAAAGCTGCTCCAGTTTTTCGTGCATGTCATCTCCATACTTTGGTTGCTTTTGGGGCTTTTCCAGCAGCTCCACCTCCTCCATAAAATGGTTCAGCGGGGCCACGGCTTCTGCAAAAACCTTGTATTCGGCTTTGTTATATATAACATGGTACGATAGCCCCTTGTAAATCATAAACACATACATGCCTATGGCAACCACAGGCGCTGCAATTAAATCGGAATACACATGGGCTTCTCCGGTTACCAGCATAGGCACTACATAAGCCAGCAGCAGCAAAATGTTGGCAACAATAATGCAGCTTAAAAAAGCCCGCTGCCACGTTACAGATACTGCTGTTTCGGTTACACCCAAATCGGTTGCAGTATGTTTATAGTAAGCCACCTTTTTCCAGGCAATGGTGAGGTAAAAACCAATATGCAGCAGCAAAAACAGGTTTATGCCATTAATAAAATCTTCTTTACCGGCAATTACCTGGTTTAGCAAACGCATCTGCTCCTGTTCAGGAATAAGCAGATAGTAAGTTGAACTAAATAACACTATTACAGAGGGCACAAAATGCCACACATTGCGCGTTACAGTTGTAATACTTTTTCCCTGAATAAGGTAGATATAACACAACAATACAGGGCCGAAGGTGAGGTTGATACCAATGTTCAACGGAGCCAGAAACAGAAGGCGATGTTGATGAAAAAGGAGAAAAACAATATTGAGCGCAATGCTGAGGGGAACGTAAAATACCAGCAACGCCAGAAACACATTTGCCTTCACATTATTTTTTCTGAAAAGCAAACTGCAAACAATGGTAACCAAAACAACAATCGCTACCAGGTTCAGTTGACAAAGAAACGGTTCCGGATGCATGCGCTTACTATTATTAATTGGTCACAATAATTATTATAGCACCTCAAATAGTTTAAAACAAAAAAGCCGCTGAAATTCAGCGACTCTTTTTAAAGCTTGCGGTGAGGAAGGGATTCGAACCCTTGGTACAGTTTAACCCGTACGGCAGTTTAGCAAACTACTGATTTCAGCCACTCATCCACCTCACCGTTTCCCTTATTTCGTTTCGTTAAGGGTTGCAAAGATAAGAGTAATTTTCATTTTTCAAAATCTTATTGCAACTTTTTTATAATCACTTCTTTACATAGAAGCCAACTGCACTTTCTGCGTTAACTCCATTACGTTTTCACGGAATAAAGTATCGGTATCCATCAGGTCTTTTACAGTTTGACAGCTATGTATAACCGTGGTATGATCGCGCCCGCCAAAGTGCTCCCCTATCGTTTTAAGAGAGTTTTTAGTGAACGATTTTGCCAGGTACATAGTAATCTGTCTTGCCTGTACTATTTCGCGCTTACGGGTCTTCTGTAACAGTTTATCGTAAGCCACATCAAAGTATTCACATACCATTTTCTGAATAGCTTCAATGGTAATTTCCTTGTTGCTGGTTTTAACAAAGTTGCGCAGCACCTTCTTGGCCAGCTCCAGATCAATCTCCCGCTTATTCAGCGATGACTGAGCCAGTAAAGAGATTAAAGCACCTTCCAGCTCACGTACGTTGGTGGTAATATTATATGCTACGTATTTTACTACTTCGCGTGGCATATCCAAACCATCGTTGCGCATTTTCATTTCCAGAATTTCAATACGGGTTTCGTAGTCGGCCATTTGTAAGTCGGCACTTAACCCCCAGCGGAAGCGGCTTAATAAACGCTCCTGCATACCATCCAGATCCTTTGGTGCTTTATCAGATGTTAATACCAGTTGCTTACCACTCTGGTGTAAATGGTTAAAGATGGCAAAGAAGGCATCCTGCGATTTTTCTGCACGTGCAAAAAACTGCACGTCATCAATAATCAGTACGTCTATCAGCTGATAAAAATGAATAAAGTCGTTAATGGCGTTATTACGGCTGTGATCCTGAAACTGGTTAATGAATTTTTCACTGCTAACATATAATACCACCTTGTTGGGGTGCAGGCGTTTTACTTCGTTACCTATGCCCTGTGCAAGGTGTGTTTTACCTAAACCAACACCACCATATATAACCAGCGGGTTAAAAGAGTTTGCGCCTGGCTTTTCTGCTACCGTTTTACCGGCTCTTCTGGCCACACGATTACAATCACCCTCAATAAAAGTATCAAACGTATAAATGGGGTTCAGCTGCGGATCAATCTGCATCTTCTTTAACCCCGGTATTACAAAAGGATTTTTAACCGGATTATTAATAACCAGCGGAAAGTCCATTTCATTATTTGTATATACTCTTGCCGTGCTGGCAGGTACATCCATAGAACCGCTACGCCCTTTGTTACCACTATCTACCATGATGCGGTATTCAAGTCTCGCATCTTTGCCTAATTCACGCTTCAGGGTTTTAGCAAGCAGGTTTACATAATGCTCTTCCAGATATTCAAAAAAGAATTGGCTGGGTACCTGTATCATTAACACACTTTCTTTCAGCTCAACAGGCTTAATAGGCTCGAACCAGGTTTTAAAATGCTGCCATTCTACTATATCCTTAATTATTTTTAAGCAATTGGTCCAAACTATGTCAGCGGTCTTGGCCATATTATCTTTAAACTATTTATGATGATTTAAGAATGTGATTCCTGATGAAACGAGCCCGGATTTTTACTCACAAATGTTGATAAAAATGTTTGGAGCAGACGGCGAATGTCAACCTTTTATGTTGAAAAAAAAATTTTTTAGTCACTAGGTTTTTTCCCAATAGCAACAGTATTGGCATTTACCAAATTTTTATTTTTCTCAGCAGAAAAAACATAGTCCAAACGCCCTAGCTGTAAGCCCGCCCAGCCAACCTGGTTAACGATTACATCGCTGCTACGTTTATTTTTGTAAGTGCGTGGAACATCAAAAAAACGATGGGTATGACCGCCGATAATCAGGTCTATATCATAAGATTCCTTCGCAAGAATTTCATCGCTCAATCTGTTATCCTCATACTTATCCCCAAGGTGAGATAAACATATCACCATATCACATCCCTCCTTCTTCTTTAACAGGTCTGCAGTAGCATTAGCTGCTACCACCGGATCATTATATTTTGTATTGCCGAATAAGTTATCCGGCACCAGTCCTTTTAATTCTATCCCTATACCTAACACCCCTATTTTAACGCCGCCCTTTTTAAATACTTTGTAAGGCTGCGATTTTCCTTCCATAGGTGTTTGGGTAAAATCGTAGTTGCATAAAAGAACAGGAAAAGAAGCGTGACGTAACTGATTGGCAAAATTTTCCAGCCCGGCATCAAAATCGTGGTTACCCATGGTAACGGCATCATATTGCATGCGGCTCATGGCTTTTATTTCCGGCTCCCCTTTATATACATTAAAGTAAGGGGTTCCCTGGAATATATCTCCGGCATCCAGCAACAGAACTTCGCTGGTTTTTGTTCGTATATCATGTATAAGAGAAGCACGTGCGGCCACGCCACCCTGCCCCTGCACTTTACTGCCGTCCATAGGAAAAGGATCCAGACGGCTATGTACATCATTAGTATGTAAAATAGTAACGGCATGCGTGGTAGCCGCATGCACAAAACCGGGTAGCATAGAGGAAGCCATAACGGCGCCACCGGCAAGCATAGATTTTCTCAAAAATTCCCTACGGTCAGTTAACATAAGTAACCCTGTTTTCTAGCACAGCGCTTACCGGTTTGCCTGCACGGGTAAGCTCCTGTATGTATTCGATGAGTGCGTCTCTGTATAAATACCCTTTTGTTTCCTGCGGAATTGGTTTCAGCATTTGTGCCTCATCGCCTCCGTTAGCTACATAATCAGAATTTGCTATAGTATAAGTAGCGTTATCATCCAGCGGCTTATTACCTACCAAAATGCCTGCCGCCTGCTTATTCGTAATCTGCATTTGTATACCCGAAACAGGCCAACCTCCTTTAGAGGCAACCAGATTCAGAAATTCACGCAGCACATTTCCTTTTACCTGTTGTAATACAATCAGATTATCAAACGGCATTAGCATATATATATTGCCAAGGACTAAATTTCCTTCCGGTAAATCTGCCCGTATACCGTAATAATTCACAAACCCCGCATCTACTGTTTTATTAAATCTCCGGGAAGCCATCACACGCATGCAGTCAGCCATAAAATTTCCCAACTCACTTTCAGGCATCTTCTTCGCCAGGCTTTTTGTAGTAAAGCCGATTGTTTTTCCCATAGCGCGGTTCACACTATCTCTGTAAGGCAACAGCAGTTGCTGTACGCCCGTATCCGGCACATAGGTTTTATTAATTTCGTAATCTTTATATTCCAGCTTAACAGCATGCTTTTTAGCAGTACAGGCAGCAAGCAAACACACAAGCATCACAACGCAAGGTACATAACGTGTCTTTTTCATAAAGATTACGGAGTGATTTTGAAGGTACACTTTTTTGAAATGGACGCGGAGTTTTTTTTATGTGCGGAGTAAAATAAAATTGCGCTTATTTTGGGCTGAAAAAATACACACCTATATGTCATACGAAGCTACCGGCAAATTAGTTGCCAAATTTGATATTGTGCAACGGACGGAGACTTTCAAAACACGGGAATTTGTAATTGAGAAAACAGAGGACATTAACGGACGGGCGGTAACCAACTATCTTAAATTTCAATGCGTACAGGATAAAACCTCACTTCCAGACCGTTTTGCTATGGGCGAAGAAGTGAAAGTAATGTTCAACATCAAAGGCACTAAATGGGTGAAAGATGGCAGAGAAAATTTTATTACCAACCTGGACGCCTGGAGAATGGAGAGCGTTAAGATGGCACAGCAAGGGGCAGAAAACACACAATATTCAGACATGCCTCCCCAGGATGTAGTGGATGACCTTCCTTTCTAGTCCGGGATGTTCCACAGATAACTTTCAGAAGAATTTTATAAAGACAGCATTTACGTATTTATCTTTTTCAGTTTAACTGAGTATAACTACTCTACCTCATGAAAAAGAACTATATGTAACTGCTGCTTTTTTATGCGCTGCCATTAAACATCCTCACTATAAAATACAGCATTACTATTACCACGCTGATGCCTGTGAATTACCCCCCTGATTTATACGTGAAAAACCACTGCACAACATCGTGCTTTTTCCTCTTTCTTTGCGCCCACTAAATTTAAACCCATGAAAAGAGTTTTAGTACTCGCTTCGATTTTGCTGACTACTGCCGTAGCTAACGCACAAATTAAACAAGGCCAGTTTATGGCTGGTGGTAACGCAGGTTTCTCATCTGAAAAAGTAAGAGACAACAAAACAACCAGTTGGAATATTTCCCCTGCTGTTGGCTATTTTGTTGTTGACAAACTGGCTGTTGGTATTGAAGCCAATTACATGCATGAAAAGTATACCTGGAAATCAGCGTCTGGTCCGGTAGTTATTGAAGGTGAAGACAAGTCAAGAAGATTAGGCTTTGCCCCGTTTGTAAGATACTACTTCCTGCCTGCTGCGCAGAAAGTAAACGTATTTGCACATGGCGCTTACGGCTTCGGAAGCACCAAAAGCAACGATAATGATTCTGAAAGCTTTAGCTTTTACCGCTTTGCAGCCGGTCCTGCATTCTTCTTAAGTCCTAGCGTTGCACTGGAAGCAAACGTGTTCTATATGTCTTACAAAGACAAGAACGATGCAGACAGAACCAACTCATTTGGCTTACAGGTAGGTTTTCAGATTCACCTGGGCAAAGGCAAAAAATAATAAGCCTGCATAAGGATATCTCAGCCGCTGTTTCCTGCCAGGAAACAGCGGCTTTGTTTTACCTCCTTTTTTAATGCTATTTTTGCAGGCTATTACACATTTTAGGATAGAAACCTGACTGTATGCAACAAAAGATAGCTTTACGCCTGCTGCCACAGGAAGCAGCAGAGGATACATTAATACGCCGCGCTATAGCCAATGCCGCTGCGCAACCGGAAAAAAGCATTACCGGCTTTCACCGCCTGAAACAATCTATTGATGCCCGTGGCAAACAGGCATGGATAAACCTTACGGTTCAGGCTTTTATTAGCGAGCCTTTTACTGAGCGGGAAGCTATTTATCCCGAATACAAAGATGTTACCCACGCTACACATAAAGTAATAGTAGTAGGCGCAGGACCTGCCGGACTGTACGCCGCCCTTCGCTTATTAGAAAGCGGCATTAAACCCATTGTACTGGAAAGAGGCAAAGATGTACGTGCCCGCAGGCGCGATCTGGCTCAGCTGAATAAAGAAGGCATTGTAAACCCCGAAAGTAATTATTGCTTTGGCGAAGGTGGTGCCGGAACTTATAGCGATGGAAAGTTATATACCCGTAGCAATAAACGCGGCAGTATTGATAAAGCCCTTTCTGTATTTACCCGCTTTGGCGCAGAAGAAAGCATTTTGTACGATGCGCATCCACACATTGGAACAAACAAACTTCCACAGATTATAACTGCCATGCGTGAGCAGGTGTTAGCCAGTGGCGGCGAGTTTTATTTTGAACAGAAAGTAACCGGCCTGCAGATACATAATAACACGATTACGGGTGTTACAACGTTGCAGGGCGGCACCTTTACAGGTGATGCTGTAATACTGGCCATGGGCCATTCTGCACGGGATATTTTTGAATTACTGCACCAAAACCAGATACTCATTGAAGCCAAACCCTTTGCATTAGGGGTTCGTGCAGAGCACCCTCAGATAATTATTGATGCAGCACAATATCACTGCCCAATACCTGTAACGGTTACAAAAAGCACAGTTGTACGTCCGGAGCTTTTACCACCTGCCTCTTACAGTTTGGTAGAGCAGGTAGATGGGCGTGGCGTATTTAGTTTTTGTATGTGCCCCGGCGGTATTATTGCACCCGCTGCCACCAATCCGGAAGAGTTGGTGGTAAACGGCTGGAGCCCCAGCAAACGTAATAACCCCACAGCCAACAGCGGCATGGTGGTGCAGGTGGAAATTGCAGATGCCGTAAAGTATTTCAAAAACCAGCCAGACAAAGGCAAACACCTGAACGAAAATGATCCACTGCTGATGATGCGTTTTCAGGAACACATAGAACGGAAGGCTTATCAGGTTGGTGGCGGCGGCTTTGTAGCGCCTGCCCAACGCATGGTAGACTTTTGCAACAATAAAATAGCCACCACGCTGCCCGAATGCAGTTATGTACCCGGTGTGGTAAGCACCGATTTACACCAGGTACTCCCCTCCTTTGTAATGCGCAGTTTGCAGCAGGGCTTTAAAAACTTTGGAAAAAAAATGCGGGGATATTATACCAATGAGGCTATTGTAGTGGCTACTGAAAGCCGCACCTCATCACCCGTGCGTATTCCGCGTGATGCAGAAACACTACAGCACCCGCAAATTGCCCGTTTGTATCCCTGCGGCGAAGGCGCAGGTTATGCAGGCGGCATTGTGAGTGCTGCTATGGATGGAGAAAAAGTGGCTGCTGTTATCAGCGCGGTTTTATCAGACTGTCTTTAACCAGTGTGTTGTTACGGAATGAAGTAAGTGCACGCTGTAATGATTGTTGTTTAGCCTCTGACAGCTTACCGCCATACAAAGCAGACAAGTCGGGCTTACCCGCATCCACCCAGGCAGTATACCAGAAGTCTGCCACCAGGTTGGCAGATGCAATAGCCTGCCCGTTAATAGTATTTTTTAACTCCGCTGCATAGGCTTTGGCAAACTCAGTTGTATAACTTTTGTATTCTTTGCCCTTACGTGTTTGTGTACGGTATTTTGTTTCCGGCGTAAAGCGTGCTGTTATCTCTTTTTCTTTTCCAAATACATCGGGCAATAAAGCATTGGCCTTTCTGATTGCTTTCCAGATGGCTTTGGCAGGGTTGTTCAGATAAGTGGCTTTGTGTTTAGTGCTGAGGTTGTAATTACTGATTTCAATTTCCGGAACCACGCTTTCCCAAAGGCTATGCAGTCCTTTCTGATCAGTTAACTGACCATCGTAGTTAATACTGGTGTGCAGCGGCACATGCGCATCTTCCACATAGTGCCCCAGATCGGCAGCATAGAATAAAATACTGTCTTTATTTCCCGCCTTAAAAGCAGCTGTTAAACAGTCTTTCATATATAATACATGATAGGGCACATAACCATACTCCAGCAGCGTGTCTTTGGAATATTTAGCAACTGCTTCCTCCCAGGTCATAGGCATGTTATAAGCTGCATTGGGGCCATACGCCTCCAGATCAATAAAATGCTTAGGCCCTTCGGTGCTGTCTTCATTCCGGCGCACATCTGCTCTGGGAGCGTTGTATTGCAGATAATCGTTGTTGTTATAAAAGAATTCCTGCATAGTACCCGGCAGTTCGTATACTGCCAGCTGGTGAGCGGTTTTGTGAATTAAAAATCCCCAGCTGCCTGCTGTAATGGTAATAACGGCCAGCCCCAGCACTACGGCTGAACGCCTGAAAATTGATCTCATGTGGATGAACGGTTTTTCGAAACCACGAAAATATCATAAACTGCGGCCTGCACTGTAATATTTCGGCCAATTCAGCTACTTATAGTACAATCTTAACATAAACACGTGAGACTATATGCCATTACTTGAACTCCAACATCTGAAAAAGTACTACGCCACGCAAAAAGCGGTAGATGATATCAGCTTCAACATTGAAGCGGGCAGCATTTTCGGTCTGCTCGGTCCTAACGGCGCCGGTAAAACCACGCTGCTGCGTATGATAACCGGTATTTTTTTCCCGGATGAAGGCACTATTACGTTTGACGGGAGAAAATTTGATGCCCTGAACGATATACGCCACATAGGCTACATGCCCGAAGAACGCGGCTTGTATAAAAAAATGAAAATTGGCGAACAGGCACTTTACCTGGCGCAACTGAAAGGCTTAAGCCGCAGCGAAGCCACCGAAAAAATAAAGCACTGGTTTGTAAAGCTGGAAATGGAAAGCTGGTGGAATAAAAAGGTAGAAGACCTGAGCAAGGGTATGAGCCAGAAGTTACAGTTTGTAACCACGGTATTACATGAACCCAAACTGATTATTCTGGATGAACCTTTCAGCGGTCTGGACCCGGTAAACGCCAATCTGATTAAAGATGAAATATTCGGTCTGGCACAAAGAGGCGCTACTATTATATTCAGTACCCACCGTATGGAGCAGGTTGAAGAAATATGCGACCATATTGTACTGGTAAACAAGGGCCGTAAAATACTGGATGGCACGGTACAAAAGATAAAGCAGGACTTTAAAGAAAACCTGTTTCACCTTCAGGTACAACAACTGCCGGCAGCATTAAACAGCGCTGCTTTTAATGTAGTTAGCGCCAAAGAAAATAAACTAACCCTTCAGATAAACGAAGGTTACCGGAGTAACGATTTGTTACAGCATTTTATTCAGCAGGGTATTACCATTGAATCTTTTCATGAAATACTGCCCACGCTGAACGAAATTTTTATACGTGAAGTAGAAGGCACCAAAGATGCCGTAACAAGAGCCTTTCAGCCCGTTAACTCCTAATTCAAAACACCTTAACAAAAACAGGTATGAGCAAAACGCTTATTATTATAAAAAGAGAATATCTCACCCGTGTAAGCAACAAAACATTTTTGCTTACCACCATTCTTACCCCCTTGCTGTTTGTAGTGCTGATTGCCGGAACTACTTATCTTTCCATTAAAGGCAAAGAAACCCTTTCTGTAGCAGTAGCTGACAGCAACGGATTTTTTAAAAACAATCTGAAAAGTGGCAAAAGTGTAAAGTTTGATTTTCCGGATGGCGTTGATACCACCAACTACCTTGCAAAAGGCTACTCCGCTATACTATTAATACCCAAAGTGGATAGCAATTCAAAAACCAACTACATTATCCGTTCTAAAAAAGGCATAGGCATTGCTGCTAAAAGCAGTATTGAAGACCGTGTTAACAGCGCCATTGAGGACCATATGCTACAGATGGCTGGAGTAAAAAGAGACGCGCTGGACTCTATACATAATGAAGCACAGCAGGGACAACTGATTTCTCTGCAGGAAAAAGGAGACAGTGCCACAGAAAGCAACCAGGGCTTAGCTTACGGTATTGGTTATGCCAGCGGCTTTTTGATTTATATAACCATGTTTATTTACGGCATTATGCTGATGCGCGGGGTAATGGAAGAAAAAACTAACCGTATAGCAGAAGTGGTTATCAGCAGCGTAAAGCCTTTTCAACTGATGCTGGGCAAAATTATAGGAATAGGTGCTGTAGGCCTTACTCAGTTTTTATTGTGGGTAGTGCTGATTATAGTATTGTATAATGGCGCACAGATGTTTATTTCGCCCGAAACCATGCAGCAGGTGCAGGCCATGCAGCAAGGTGGAGGTATGTCAGCCAACAGTGCACAGGCCAGCGAAGCAGCGCAGAAAATATATCAGTTTAAGCACCTGATGAATACCGCCAACTGGTTTACCATTATCGGCTGTTTTATATTCTATTTCATAGGTGGTTACCTGTTTTACGCATCACTGTTTGCAGCTGCCGGTAGCGCTGTGGAAGATGTACAAAACTCGCAGAGCTTAACCATGCCTATTACGATGCCTATCATATTCTCGTTCATTATTATGACAACGGCTATCAATAACCCCGATAGTTCCGTAGCAGTATGGGCAAGCATTATACCTTTCAGCTCACCCATAGTAATGATGGCAAGGGTAGCCTATGGTGTACCAGGCACAGTACCTTATTGGCAGCTGATACTCAGCATGGCATCACTGGTAATTGGTTTTCTGTTCACCACCTGGGTGGCTGGAAAAATTTACCGCACAGGCATATTGATGTACGGTAAAAAAACTACCTGGAAAGAAATGATTAAATGGGCCTTTGCGAAGTATTAACTATACCAGCAACCAGGTATTATTATAAAAAGAGGCTGTCTCAAAGCGAGCAGCCTCTTTTTATTGTATGGAATCTCTTTTCGCAATGGAAGCTTACTTCAATACGCTTTTAAGTTCCACCACATCGAAGTTATCATTGCTTTCTAAAAGATGTTTTAGTATAGGAATGTGTCCTTGCCCAAAGATCAGAATAACATATTTGTCCGATGGCTCAACCTGATTGATAATGTTTGAATAAATAGCAAGATTCCTCAAATACCAATCTGCTACAGCCTCTGCACCTGCATAATTTTTACCCGCTCCAATCTTAGCCATAAATTTCAGATAGAGAGATAGATTTCTCCTTAATTGTTCGGGTTGGTTGATGTATTTCAAAACTTCGGCTATGGTGCCTTTTATCAATTTACCATCAAAATCTTTTATCATTCCATTACCGCACCTGCGTTCTACCCAATACCAGATAGCGCACAATTAAATGTGCAAGGCCGGAAAGGGCAAATGCCGTAACTAAAATAAGCAAGCGCTTGCCTGCGGTATCAAACAAATCCAGCACCGCATATTCACCTTTACCGGCATACAATGCCGCTATAAAAAAAACAATGCCGCCCGTTATCCAAAGGGTAATGTGCGACCATAAATATATTGTCTTGTGAAAAGCCCCTTTGCTGAAGGAGGCAATAAGTAATGCTACATGCGCTACAAAAAAAAGAATAGCAGCAACAGACAAGCTCGTTAGTAATGTCATATCATTGGTTTTTGCAGAATGAATATAACATGCTCCGGGCAAATCCGCTGCTGCATGGCAGGTATAAAAACTACATAAAACTATTCGCCATATATTACGGTCTGAAAACTACCGCTTACTCCAGTTAAAGTTGCGGGTAATATTGAACCCGAAATAAATATCTCCGTTGCCCCATGTGCCTGTGGTTTTAGTAAGGTAATAAGGCCCTGTCATTCCTCTTGAGTTAGAAAAAACCAGTTGAAATACGTGTCCGCCTGTTTCTATATCCCAGCCAAAGGATAGCGAACGGCTTACATCTGTAGATACAACCTGATTATTAAACAGGTAATTATACTCAGCTGTTATAGCCATTCTGCGGGTAATTTTATACCGGCCGCCGGCACTGAGTGTAAATACATCGTTTTTATCCTGCGGCGTAGGCACCAGGTTAATATGGGTAAAAGCGGGTGCCAGCAGTAACGACAGGTTACTATTGAATTTGCGTGCTAACAGCAGCTGAGCAGTATAACTGGTACGGAAACGGGCATTGAGGTAAGGTTTATCGCTATAGCGCTGCGTAAAATGGGTAACAAGTCCGTAAGCACTTAACGACACAGGCATACCAGTAGTGGACTGCTGTAAAACCTTATATTTTAACGAGCCATCAAAAGTTTTGTCGTAAGAGCTTCTTCCCACACCTACAGATAACCGGTTGGTAATGCCGTAATCCAACCCGAATCTTATTTCCGCGTTATCCAGGCCAAACAAGGCGTAAGCCCCATCGTTCAGTTTACCAAAGCGGTGCATAATCATAAACTGCAGATTCTTTCTGGCGGGAGACTCTGTAGTAGGCAGATTTACCAGCTGTGTGGCTTTAAAGGTACCGGTAACAGCATAGTGGTTATGCTGAACATCCATAGAATCATTCAGCAGCTTCAGTAAACTGCTGTCCTGTGCACCTGCATGGGTAGCTGATACAAGCAGCAACACTACATATACAAAAATTCTTTTCATACACATTCTATTTTAAGGGCGTACCGGCAATGGATACCTGTACCGTAATCTGCTGTGCTATTTTATCTTTTACAACAGAAGGAATTTCAATTTTGTAATCAGCAGGTTTTACAGAAAAAGAAGCGGTGCCAGATAAACTTCCGCTCTGCACTTCCAGCACGGCTGGTATGGTTACCGGCTGGGTAACACCATGCAGGGTAAGCTTACCTTCTATTTGTACCGGATACTTGCCGGGCTTGTTTTCTACCGCACCGGTAAAGCTGCCGTTGAAAGTAGCTTTGGGAAACTTGTCGCTTTCTACATAGTTCTCGTTAAAATGATCCTGCATCAGTTGCTTATCAAATAAAAACCCACGCATAAGCAGGGAGAAAGCCACTGTTTTTTTAGAAAGATCAATAGCGGCAAAAACCTGCTTGTTGGTGGCCTTAATATCTTCCAGTGAAGTTTTGGAATAGAAACTGATCTGGCCGTTTCTGGTAACATAGGTTTGTGCAGATGCGGTAGCCAGCATACCTGCAACCATTGCCAGCAAAAGGATATACTTTTTCATAGTATCGGGTAATTATAGTTTAGCTTAATTATTCAATGCACCACGGGCTATCCAGCCTCTGATTTTATTAATATCGCAGTCAGACAGCTTTGCACCTCCGCGGGGCATAGGCGAGTAACCACTGGCATGGGTAATAGTACCAATAAGGTTACCATTGTTTACCTGCGCTTTTACACCGTTATAGCTATCCAGCGTTACACCGCCCGAGCCGGCACCATTGCCATGGCAACTATAACAGTTTGCCTGCAGTATAGGCCTTACGTTAGCAGCATACTGCATATTGGCTGTGTCGCAACCGTTACCGGAACCAGGATTTCCGCCGGTTCCGGTAGTGTCAGTATTTCCCCCTTGACCAACGGTTGCTTCATTACTTTTTGAACAGGACAGCATAAGCATAGCACAGCCCAGCATAGCTGCAGGCAGCCATACGATTAACTTTTTCATAACTATCATCAATTTTTTGTCAGGAAACTATTTGCGATTTACAAACACAGCATCTACCAGGTTTACATCCATCAGATAACCGGTACACCGGCCTTTTATTTTAACCGGCTGACCTACCAGCAGGTTATCTGCCTGCTGCCCGGAAGCAAGGCTACAATTAATACCACCACCCATATCGTTTTTAGCAGCCAGAATAACAGAAGCCCCTTGCTGGCCTGGCTGTACCAAAGCCACCACACCAGACACTTCCACCACTTTATTACCAAAAAGCTGATTGGCCTGCTGCTCGTTACCGGCAAAATGGCTGTACAGCGAATCTGCTGTAATACTGGTATCAGCCTGTAATGCGTTTACCCCGCTGCGTGGTTTGTTGTACAGGTAAAAGCCCCATGCCGCTGCTAACAGACATAGCACTGCCCCTGCAATAATCAGTTGCTTTTTCCGCTTCATATTGAATCCAATAATTAAAACCTGATTGTGCGTGTTATTCCTACATTAATACCAAAACTTGTTAAAGGCAGGCTGCCTATACCTACCCCGCCAAAAGAAGTCTTTATATAAGGCTCTACCCTTACGGTTCCCAATACACCGGCAGGCCTTTCCACCCCTACACCAATGTGCATAATGTTAAACCAGTTACGGGTAGCATTATCGTAAGAACGATTCATGGTTTGGGGCGCATAGTTCCATTCGTAGCTATAATCATAGCTTTCTTTATTCATGATATAAGAAGACAACCCGGCGTTGGCATACCAGCTGTTCTTTTTACCTTCTGCAAAAAAGTACCGCACATGTAAAGGCAACTCAAACATGTTACACCAGCCATTTACACTCTTAATATCCCATGGTGGCTGATAGGGTAGTTTTTTAGTATTAAAATATTCACCTGAAGAATAATAATACTTACGATCCCATAGCAAGCCCGTTTCTACAGCCAGCCGTTTGGATATCCGGTATCCGATAATTACGCCCGCCCCATACCCTGTACGGGCTATACGCTGCGCTTTAACAGTACTTATATCGGGGCTGGCAATAACACCTGCATACAATCCTTTTACCTGGCGTGGTGCCTTAACCCGTTTTTTTATTACCGGTGCTGCGGCAATGCTACTATCACTCTGATTAAACGGCAGTGTATCCATGCCGGCTCCGGCAGCTGTGCCTGTATCTGTTACTGCAAATCTGGTAATCGTCGCTTTATCAGACAAAGCCTCCGGCCCGGCAATGGCATTCACTGTATTGTCTGACTTTAACCCTAAAACCGCTGAATCAGACAATCCCGTGCTATAGACTCCTTTCCCCTGTATATAATTCCGCTCTGTATTATTATTTTTTTCAGCTAAAGTGCTGTTTACTATATCAACCGGCTGCCTGTGAACAGTAGAATACGTAGGTGTTACCCCGATGGTTGCCTCAGCGTTGGATTTTTTTTCAGGCCTGGGTACCGATGTAACAGCAACAGGTGCAGATACCCCTGCGGGTGCTTTTACAGTGGCTGGCTTACCGGGCACTAAAGCCTGCACATTTGCCACACTTTGCCTACCAGATGCTTCTGCCAGGCGCTGCCTATCCTGCGTTGCCGCAGGTACAGCCTCTGCAATATCTAACTGCTCTCCGCTATTGGGCAGGTGTGCAATAAAAAACAGCGGCGTTAAAAGCAACAGCCACAACAGGCGATAATATTTGCCTCCAGGCTTTTGCACGCCGGCAGCTGCCGAAGCTTCAGCAGCCTGTAGCTTAGCCATTACCGCATTCCAGTCTCCGCCATCTGTTTTTAAGGGATAGTTGTCGGCTGCATCACGGAACAGATCATCCATATCGTTATTCAGGAACTGCATATGTCTGCCTCCCCAATATCTGAGTTTAATTTCTTTTGCAAATGTGCGCGTGCTTTTGCAAGGTTAGATTTGGAAGTACCCACCGAAATACCCAGTTGCCCGGCTATTTCCTGGTGCGAAAAACCATCTATCACATACATATTAAACACAATGCGATAAGAAGGCGGTAACTGTTTCACTTCCAGAATCAGTTCCTTATAATATAACCGCTGCTCCGCCGTTTGCTGCGAATCTGCTTCTTCCCACACATACTCCGGTATACCGCCAATTTCAGGCAGCATGTTCTGCCTGCGCAGCTCATCAATGGCAGTGTTGATCATAATCTTTTTAATCCACCCCATCAGTATTTTTTCCAGATGCTCCGGCTCCTGACAGTTAAACCGGCTAAAATGGCTGAACAGTTTTACAAACCCATCATTCACCACATCCACCGCTTTATCGTACCGGTATATATAACGGAATACCGTTTTTAAGGCATACCCATAATACTTCTCATACAGCTGCTTCTGGTAACCGGGCAGGTTACGCATACAGCCCTGTACTATGGTAGTTAGTGGTTCCAAATAATGTTATAGCAGCCTTTATAAACAGGTACATACGGGCGATTGAAAAAAGGGTTGCCTGCGGTGCCTGATTTTTCTTTTTTTGTTTTGAAGCAACTGTTACACAAAGCTACCCGTATGAATTGGGTAAAGTGCACTTTTCCTAATCATTTCAAACTTTACTATTATGACACGTATAACATCGCTTGCAAAAGCGACGCTCTATAGCTTTTTGCTTACCGCAGCAGCCTGTAGCAAAAACAACGATAACAGCACGCCTGATCCTGTAACACCATCCGGCCCTTCGGTTAAGCTGGCCACCAGCAGTAAGTTTGGCAGTGTACTTACCGATAGTACCGGCCGCACCTTGTATTTCTTTGCTATTGACGCCAACGGCAGCTCTGGTTGTACCGGCGGATGCGTAACTGCATGGCCCGTTTTTTACAAAGCCAATCCTACACTGGCAGAAGGCTTGAAAGCAACCGACTTTGGCGTAATTACCCGTGCAGATGGCGCCAAACAAACCACCTATAAAGGATGGCCGCTCTACTATTATCAGAACGATACCAAAGCCGGAGAAATAAATGGTGATGCCGTAGGCGGCACCTGGTTTGTGGCCAAACCAGATTACACAGTAATGCTGGCCAATGCACAGCTGGTGGGTAATAACGGCACACAGTATACCAGCCAGTATACACCAGGCCAGGAAGTAACCCAATACCTTACAGATGATTACGGCCGCACGCTGTATGCATTTAAACCCGATAAGTTTAAAAAGAATACCTATACCAAACCTGACTTCAGCAATAACGCCACCTGGCCGTTGTTTGAAACCAGTGCTTTAAAGGGCATTCCCTCTACGCTGCAGGCCAATTTGTTTGATACGGTACAGGTATTTGGCAAAGTACAGCTGAGCTTTAAAGGATGGCCATTGTATTATTTTGGCAGCGATGCTATGACGCGGGGCAACACCAAAGGTGTAAGCGTACCGCAGCCCGGTGTATGGCCCATTGTAAATAACAATTCCACCCCTGCGATACCTTAACAGCAAGCAACCGGTATTTTACCTCCGGAAAAAACAACACGGATATTTAAAACAGCAGGCTCACCTCGCGTGCAGCCTGCTTACATTCTTCCCATATTTCCTGCATTATGGCAGCAGCGGGCTTAATATCGGTAATCAGCGCACTCACCTGCCCTATTTCCAGCTCCCCTTCTTCCAGTTCTCCTTCAAACATGCCTTTTTTGGCGCGTCCCCGCCCCAGCAGCAGGTTCAGCTCTGCTTCGGTGGCACCGGTAGCTTCAGCCTGCCGTACCTGCTCATAAAAAGCATTTTTCAGCAGCCGTACCGGAACTGTTTTTTTCATGCTCAGCATGGTATCGCCTTCCGCCGCATTCAGCACGGCCTGTTTAAAAGCCGGGTGTGATGATGCTTCTTCGCTGCATACAAAACGGCTGCCTATCTGCACCCCATCGGCCCCCAGCGCCATAGCCGCCAGCATTTGCCTGCCGGTGGCAATACCGCCCGCAGCTATCACCGGTATCTGTACTGCTTTTTTAACGGCCGGTATCAATACCAGCGTGGTAGTTTCTTCGCGGCCATTATGGCCGCCTGCTTCAAAGCCTTCGGCTACTACGGCATCGCAACCGGCCTCCTGCGCCTTTAACGCAAAACGGCTGCTGCTTACCACATGCACCACGGTAACGCCGTGTTGTTTTAACTGAGCAGTATATGTTTTAGGATTTCCGGCAGAAGTAAACACCACCTGCACTTTTTCGCGGAGAATGATATCAATATGCTTGTCTATATCGGGATACAGAAGCGGAAGATTTACGCCAAAGGGTTTAGCAGTAGCTGCCTTGCATTGCTGAATATGCGCTTCCAGCACCGCCGGGTACATACTGCCTGCCCCAATAAGCCCCAGGCCACCGGCATTGCTTACCGCACTGGCCAAACGCCAGCCGCTGGCCCATACCATACCCGCCTGTACAATGGGCAGTTCTATATTAAAAAGAGATGTTACGCGCTGATTCATACCGGAAGGTAAGTATAACCTTCGGTTTACCGCAAGCCCGCGCAACGGGCATTCCGTAACAAGGGAATGCCGCGTTTATCCAAAATCAATTTCCGTATTATCGCCTATGTTCAGGCTGCGGCTTAAGCCTTTTACACTGGCATCGCTACCTATCAGCGAATTATCTACCACCACCTCGTACAGGTTGGTGTAAGAACCAATGATGCTGTCGCGCACAATAGAGAACTGGATATTGGAATTGGCGCCTATAGATACATGCGGCCCCACAATGGTATTTTTAAGTACCGTACCGGCACCTATGCTTACCGGAGGTATGATAATAGAGTTTTCAGAATGCACCGTTTCATGCACATACCCGCCAAACTTCTTCAACAGGGTGGCATTGCTTTCCAGCAGGGTTTCTTTTTTACCACAGTCGAACCAGTTTTTTACCTTAAAGGCTTTAAACCGGGCGCCCCGCTTAATCATGCAATCCAGTGCATCAGTAAGGTTGTATTCGCCATAGCTGCGGATATCCTGATCAAACAAATGATGCAGACAATCGTACAAAAACTGGGTTTCCTTTATCTTATACAACCCCACCAGGGCCATATTGCTTTTAGGAATAGCTGGCTTTTCTACCACGTGCTCAATAAACCCTTCCGGATCTATTTCTGCCACGCCAAACGAGCGCGGATCATCTACCTTTTTAACCCCCAGCATGCTGTAAGGGCTTTCAATTACTTCTTTTACGTCGTAATCGCAAATGGTATCGCCCAGGGCCACAAATACCTCATCGGTACCTACAAGGTTACGCGTAAGCTCTACGGCATGGCCGGTACCCTGCCGCTCATTCTGATACACAAAATGACAAGGCAAATCCGGATAGGTTTGCTTTACGTACTCCTGAATTTTTTCGCCCAGGTAACCTACAATAAATATGAACTCCTGAATACCGGCCGCATGTAACTGATCCACTATAAAGCTGAGGATGGTTTTGCCTGCAATCGGTATTAATGCCTTCGGTTGTGTATATGTATGTGGCCGCAGTTTTGCTCCTGCACCGGCCACAGGAATTATCGCTTTCATGGAATTATTGGTCTCTTCTAAACTCGCTAACAGGCCGTGAAAATAGTAAAATCTATATTCCGGCCAAGTTTTGTGGAAATTCAGGCTATTTTTGCGGCAAAATTCCAATACACAATGCAAAGGGATACACTCGTCTTCGATTTGATACGCAAAGAGTTAGAGCGTCAGCGCCATGGTATTGAACTGATTGCTTCTGAAAACTTTACCAGCTTGCAGGTAATGCAGGCTATGGGTAATGTGATGACAAATAAATATGCTGAAGGGTATCCCGGCCGCCGTTATTATGGTGGATGCGAAATTGTTGACCAGACCGAACAGCTGGCTATTGATCGCCTGAAACAGATTTTTAATATAGAATACGCTAACGTACAGCCACATAGCGGCGCACAGGCCAATGCGGCAGTAGCCCTGGCGGTGTTACAGCCTGGCGATAACATTCTGGGGCTGGACCTGAGCATGGGCGGTCACCTTACCCACGGCTCGCAGGTAAACTACAGCGGTAAATTATACAACGCCCATTTTTACGGTGTAAAAAGAGAAGATGGCCTGGTAGATTATGACATGCTGGAAGCGAAAGCCCGTGAAATAAAGCCTAAAATGATTATTTGCGGTGCCAGTGCTTACAGCCGCGATTGGGATTATGCCCGCATACGCAAAGTGGCCGATGAAGTGGGCGCGCTGGTAATGGCCGATATTGCACACCCTGCCGGTTTAATTGCCAAGGGCCTGCTGAACGATCCGTTTGATCATTGCCATATTGTAACCAGTACCACCCACAAAACCCTGCGTGGCCCCCGTGGTGGTATTATTATGATGCGCAAAGATTTTGAAAACCCATTCGGCCTTACCGATAACAAAGGCAACATTCGCCTGATGAGCAATCTGCTTGATCTGGCAGTGTTTCCAGGTATACAGGGCGGCCCGCTGGAGCACGTAATTGCAGCTAAAGCAGTAGCGTTTGGCGAAATACTGAGCGATGAGTATACCCAATATGCCAACCAGATAGTTACCAACGCACAGGCTATGGCCAAAGCGTTTATGGAAAAAGATTACCAGATTATCAGCGGCGGTACCGATAACCACCTGATGCTGATTGACCTGCGTAATAAAAACATCAGCGGCAAAAAAGCAGAGCAGATACTGGTACAGGCTGATATTACTGCCAACAAAAACATGGTACCGTACGACGATAAGAGCGCTTTTGTTACAAGCGGCATCCGTTTTGGGGTAGCAGCTATTACCACCCGTGGAATGAAAGCTGAACACATGCAGTTTGTGGTGAATGCCATTGACAATGTACTGATGAATGCAGATGACGCTGCCGTTATCAGCACTGTTAAAAAGCAGGTGAACGAATTCATGTCTCAGTTTGTGCTGTACCCTGAAATGGGATAATTTTAATGCTATAACCTGTTAAAAGCGTTGGTTTTATGATACAAAGAATACAAACAATCTGGTTGCTGGTAGCCTCAGCATGCGCCTTTCTTACCCTGAAGTTTTCGTTCTACACCGGAACAAAAACGATGGAGAACGCCCCTAACCAATGGGTGGAACTGAACGGACAGGCCAACCTGCTGATTACCATACTTACAGTGGCGGTAGGGCTTGCATCTTTGATACTGGTTTTTTTGTACAAAGAAAGAAAGCGCCAGATAACGTTTACACTGGTAACACTGCTGTTATCGGTGGTAAACATTGTGATATACATTGCTGAAACAGGAAAATTTGTGAACGGCGCCTACGCGCTTACCGCAGCGTTAACTTTTCTGATACCGGTTTTTCTGCTGATGGCCGTACGCGGTATTTACAAAGATGAAAAGCTGGTAAAAAGTGTTGACAGATTGCGATAATGCATCCTTACAATAGAATTAAAGTGGGCGGCGCAGGTTATTCTGCGCCGCCCTTTTATATTAATAACGTTGGCGAAGGCTCTGTTAAACCTACAAACGCAACCGTGCTGCCCGCAGTTCTTTGCCGGCAGCACGGTTGCAAACCTGTGCATTCCGCAGCAGGTAAACAACCGTACAGCGCAGGTTTACCAGCGTACAAACGGGCACTTTACCCGTAAAGCACCACACTACAAATGCCCGCTGTTGTAATTACAGCGTTAGGATGACCCATAGCGCAGTCTTCCCCGATAATCGGGGAAGACTTTCCAGCGCCTGTATGGTACGCTTTCTTCTCCCATTTTTCTTCCCCGGTTTTCGGGGAAGAAGTTTCCGGCAGCCATACCACTTCCCCGATAATCCGGGAAGTAAATTGAGCGACGCGTTAATCTCCCTCAACAATCGGGGAAGACAAACGAACGCCCCGTTAGTCTTCCCCGGAAACTGAGGAAGACGCATGAACCGCAGCATCTACCCACTCCACAATCCGGTAGGTACATCGGACCACAAAACCCACCGGCCTGGCCAACCAATAAGTATGCTGCGCCCCCATTCAGGAACGTTATTTGTTTAGCTTTTGAAAACACCCGTACTATGAAGAAAGAAGCACTACGTTTTCAGCATGCTTTTGAAGCGGCCAATACGGATAACAACCACGAGGAAGCCATTGAACTGTACAACCTTGAGGTTGTAAACAACCCTGGCAACTATGCAGCCTGGAACAACCGCGGCATCAGCCGTGTGCAGCTGGGTATAGCACAGGATAACCGCGATCTGGTGCTGGATGGCATATCAGACTTTCGTAAAGCGCTGGAACTGGCCGATAAAACCAACACCAAAGCATACGACAATGCAGAAGCCAACATGGAATGGGCCAATAAGGTATTAACTGACTTTGATTAAAGTGCCTGCAGCCTGCTCAGCGCTTTTTGCATGGCAATACCTTTGCCCAGTACAGGCTTAAACAGGTCGCCCTGCTGCTTCAAACGCTCCATGGCATTGGCTATGGTGAAGTCGGTTACTTTTAAGCCCTTCTGCACCTCTTCCCAATGCAAAGGCATGGACACCGATGCCTGCGGCTTGGGCCTTACAGAATAAGGAGCAGCCAGTGTGGCCTGCGGGCGGTTTTGCAAAAAATCAAGATACAGCTTGCCTTTGCGCGCACTTACCTGCCGTTCTATACTGGTAAGCGAAGGCATCTGCCCCTGTACCAGCGTTACTATAAGGCGAGCAAATTCTTTGCTTTGCTCATAGGTATACTTAGCAGCCAAAGGAATATAAATATGCATACCGGTAGAACCGGAGGTTTTGCAGTAATTAGGTATTTCAGCTGCCTCCAGCAGATCGTGCGTTACCCTGGCTGCTTCAATTACCTGATTAAAGGTTGTTTTTTTACCGGGATCAAGATCAATAATACACCAGTCAGGATAATCCGGCTTATCAATAGTACTGCTCCAGGGGTTAATTTCAATACACCCCAGATTGGCCATATATAACAACCCCGCATCATCGGTACAAACCATAAAATTCTTATCCTCCTTATCATCTTTGCTATGGTAAGGAAACAACTCCACCCAGTCAGGCACTTTGCCCGTAACATCTTTCTGATAAAAAGCATGGCCGGTAACCCCATTGGGAAAACGATTGAGCGACTGAGGCCGGTTTTTGAGATAAGGCAGCATATACGGTGCTACCTGATAATAGTAATTAATCAACTCGCGCTTGGCTATTTTTTCCTTAGGCCAGTAAAGCTTATCCAGATTGGTGAAAGTAAGCTCGTGGCCATTCACCTTACGCACCTGTGTTTCTTCTGATGGGTTCAGCAAAGTTTTACGTTCGCTTTTCTGACCTTTCACCAGCACTTTCTGCGCATGCAGCTTACTGCTCTTTTCATCTTTTACTTCCTCAACCGCCACAGCCACTTCGCGTTTTACATCCCTTGCTTTTTTATCTTCCCGCATACCTTCAAATGAAGGGTGGCGCATAACACCATCCGTGGTAATTTCAGTATAGCTTACTTCGCAAACCAGTTGCGGCTTTAGCCAGGTAGCCGTAGCATGTGGCGGATCGGGCCGGAAACGGGAGGGTTTATTTACATCTGGAATTTCAGTAAAAGGCGCTTTGGCTGTTACCAGTGGTTGAAACAGCTTCATCATCTCTTTCTGCATAGCCGTTGTAAAACCGGTACCTATTTTACCGGTGTACTGCAGCTTGCCATTTTCAAATACCCCTACCAGTAGCGAACTGAATAACTTAGAAGAACCTTTGTTTTGCGTAAAACCTCCTATCACCACTTCATGCCGCTTGCCGGTTTTAATTTTCAGCCATTCGCGGGACCGTTCTCCCGGTAAATAGAGGCTATCTGCTTTTTTGGCTATCACACCTTCCAGCCCCATTTTAGCAGCAGCTTCCAAAAACTCTGTTGCAGTAGCATCAAAGTTTTCGCTCATGCGTATTAAACTTTCCTCTTTGGGCAATACGCTCTTCAACAACTGCCTGCGCTGCTGCAACGGCAACCCAGTAACATCTTTACCATTCAGCCATAGTATATCAAACACATAATAATACAAATCGCCATCTGCCTCGCTGCGCCAGTTTTGCAACGAGCTGAAATTAGATACGCCTTCTTTATTCGCCACTACAATTTCACCATCCACTATTGCGTCAATGCCCCATTGTTGTATGGCCTGATATACCGGATAAAATTTATCATTAAACGATTTATTGTTGCGGGATAACAACTCAGCCTGCCCCTTATGCATCATAGCTACCGCACGGTAACCATCCCATTTTATTTCGTATAACCAGCCTTCCTCATCAAAAGGTTTTTCAACCAGGGTGGCCAGCATAGGGCTTACCGTTTTGGGGAATGCTTTTTTAACAACTGCATTGGCTTTGGCCTTTGTTGCAGCCTTTTTAGCCGGTGTTTTCTTTACAGGCACTTTCTTCTTAATAGAAGTATCTGGCTGCTCCGTGGTTTCGCCATAAATACGATGACTGGTAGTTGCTACTTTTTCCAGCGTTTTACCAGATACTACCGATTTGTCTTTCAGCGTAACATCTGTTTCTTTCGCATACTTATCTCTGTGTTTAATCAGCAGCCAGGCATTATCTCCCCTGCCTTTGGTATGCACCAATGCAAACTCACCTTTCAGCTTTTTACCGTGCAGTGTAAACTTGAGCGAGCCGCTTTTCAGCTGCTTCAGCAACAGCTTTTGCTGTGCTGCTTTGCTTGTTACGGCTTCAATAGGCTCATAGGTACCCTCATCCCAAACTATTACCGTACCTGCCCCATAGTTGCCTTCGGGTATAATGCCTTCAAAATTGCGGTAATCGTACGGATGATCTTCTACCATCATGGCCAGCCGCTTTACAGCCGGATCGGTAGAAGGGCCTTTGGGCACGGCCCAGCTTTTAAGTACACCCTCCATTTCCAGCCGGAAATCGTAATGCAAACGCGAGGCGTCATGCTTCTGAATAACAAAGCGTAATTCTCCACCATTCGCCTTTCCACCTTCCGGCTCGGGGGTTTCTTCAAAACGTCTTTTCTGTTTGTAACGGGCAAGACTCATAGGTAACGGTATTAGACCTTGTTAAAGCCTAAAAATTTATGCCAAAGCCCCCGCTGTAAGCGCCACTGTATGGCTACTCCAGCGTAAAACGGATGATTCCGTTACTACGTTCATCTGAGGACATCTCCACCTCGTACTGTTTATTATTGGCATATACCCGCATCATAGCCGTATTAGGCGGAATATCGCCCAGGTTATTGGCGTACATAATCAGTTCATTTTCCTGACCAGCTACCGCCATTAACTCCAGCACAATGGGCTGTGCGGTAAGGCGTTTGCGGTTAACAACCAGCTCTTTATTAAAGTATACCGAAATATTATCGCCATCAATTACGCCGTTATCCCATATCTCCACTTTAATAGCAGGTGCTTGTAACGGTATGGCTTTTATCAGCGTACGCGAGCGTGCCATCATTTGCTGAAAGGCCATTTCCTTCTTTACTTTATCCTGGCTTATCTGCTGTGGCAAATCGTTACGGATAGCATTTTCCTGTTTGGGTAAAGACACAATATGGGTAATTGCCTCTATAGAATCCCACGCATTTTTAACATGGGTATATACAGGCCGCGTACGTGCAAACTTGCCGATGCCGCTGCCACAATCGTCCAGCGAAGCAGCCGTCCACGTACCGTTTAAAGAGTCTTTGTTATCATAATGGGTAAAATGCAGGCGATAGGTATGTAAGCAGGCATAATGCGCATAAAACAGATGATTGTCTTTCACAGCCGTTTCACGTATTATCCATTCTTTCGCACCCGCATCAAAGGCGCATTCGAGCGATTTAATACAGTAGTAAAACTTGCCTCTGAACCAATAGTACTGATAGGATAGTCCACCTATTTTTGCAGAGTCCACACCCGAAATATCCAGTATATCACCCGCCGGTTCCGTAGAGGAAACATGATACCCTGCTGCCTGGGTAATAGCGCTGTACCCATACCACTTACCGGTTATGAATTGTGCTTTTGCCTGCCCGCCCACAATTGTTAAAAGTAACAACAACAGCCTGCACATATACTTGCCTGAAAACTGCTTCATAGTGTTAAAAGTAAAAGTTTTTCTGCTTGAACCCGATAAACCCTGCACAAGTTAACAAGGTGATGGCATGATTATTTTAACCCGTTTGAGAAACCAGATTTAATCATTTAAATGAAAACACTATGAGCACATTAACAGCAACAACCAATGAAGCCGCCATTGACGTATTAAACGATCTGATACAGATTAACAACGACCGTATTACCGGATACAGAAAGGCTATAGATGAACTGAAAGTAGAAGATGTAGATCTGAAACCTTTGTTTGCAGACCTGATTATTGAAAGCGAAGGTTTGAAACAGGAGTTAACCGCAGAAGTAGGTGTACTGGGCGGTACCGCTGATACCGGCACCACAGCCAGCGGCAAAATTTACCGTGCATGGATGGATATTAAAGCCACCTTTACCGGCCACACCCGCCATGCGGTACTGGCAAGTTGTGAAGGCGGTGAAGACGCTGCACAGAAAGCTTATAAATCAGCATTAGAGTCAGAAGATATTTCGGTAGCTACCAAAAGCAAGCTTACCAGACAACAGCAACAACTGAAAATATCACACGACCGTATTAAGGCCCTGCGCGATCAGGCAGCTTCTTAATGAAATAAAAAGGCCGCATACCACACAGGAATGCGGCCTTTTTATTTCCCGCCATTCCTCTAGTTTTGTAAGCGGCAGCATAACAGCTGCTGCGTACAATATGAGCCTTATAAAAGACATTTACTCTCCGGCCTTCTATGCCTCCTTTTCCAACACAGTAGCGAAAGAAGTAACTGGTTTTGACAAGAAGGATTTTACAAAGCAGATTTTCAGCGATGCTTTCGCCCATATGGAATGGAAAGAGCGGATGCAGCATACCACCCGTGTACTACACAACTTTTTGCCTGAAAACTTTGCAGAAGCCACGCAGATAATAGCCGCTATTATTCAGCGCCTGCAGGCTAACCCTACCGGGGACACACTGGCTTATATATTCCTTGCCGACTATATTTCCGCTTACGGGTTAGATGATTTTGACAGTGCTGTTGCAGCTATGGAAACCGTTACACAGTTTATCAGTTGTGAGTTTGCAGTAAGGCCTTTTCTGCTGAAATATGAAAAGGCAATGCTAAAGCAAATGAAGCTGTGGACCAAACATCCGAGCGATAAAGTAAGGCGCTTTGCCAGTGAAGGCAGCCGCCCACGCCTGCCCTGGGCAATGGCCATTTCTTCGCTGAAAAAAGATCCCGCCCCCATAATACCCATACTGGAAAATCTGAAAAACGATCCATCAGAATGGGTACGTAAAAGTGTTGCCAACAACCTGAACGACATAGCCAAAGACCATCCTGCCATTGTACTGGATATTGCCGCACGCTGGAGTGGTAAAAGCAGCGAAACAGATGCTATTGTAAAACATGGCTGCCGTACGCTTTTAAAACAGGGCCATCCTGAGGTATTGAAACACTATGGCCTTATCAGCAGCTGCCTCACTGTTTCTGCATTAAAAGTACTTACCCCGGAAGTGCCTGTTGGAGCGTATGTGGAATTCGGCTTCTCCGTAAAAAATGAGAGTGATACTGCACAAACAGTACGGCTGGAGTATGGCGTTTACTATAAAAAAGCAAAAGGCCACAACGCCCGGAAAGTTTTTAAAATAAGTGAACGGATATTACAACCCGGAGAAACCCTGAAAGTACAGCGGAAGCAATCTTTTAAATTAATTACCACCAGAGTGTTTTACCCAGGCCAGCACCAACTGTCTGTGATTGTAAACGGAGAAGAAAAAGCGATAAAGAAGTTCACGCTCACTGAAGCATGAGTTGATTAGCAGCGCTGTTGTTTTAAAAAGGTGGTTTGCTGCGTGCTTGTACTGTTTTCAGTATTGCCTGCCGCAAACCACCTTTACTTTATAAAAATTTACCTGTGTAACTTTCCTTCACCTTCTTCAGTTCAGCAGGTATACCGGCAAACACCAGATTACCACCTGCATCGCCCGCCTCAGGGCCCAGATCAATTACCCAGTCGGCACTTTTAATTACATCAGTATTGTGTTCTATCACCAGCAGAGAGTGCCCCTGCTCCACCAACGCCTGGAAAGAAGTCAGCAGCTTTTTAATATCGTGGAAATGTAAACCCGTGGTAGGCTCATCAAAAATGAACAGGATATGCCCCTGCGCTTTGCCTTTGCCCAGAAAACTGGCCAGCTTTACACGTTGCGCCTCGCCACCACTCAGCGTATCACTACTCTGGCCCAGCTTAATATAACCCAAGCCCACGTCATGCAGTGGCTGAATGGCTTTAGCCAGCGACTTCTCCTCGCTGAAAAACTCCACCGCTTCATCTACACTCATTTCCAGTACATCATACACACTCTTTCCTTTATATTGTACTTCCAGCACCTCCTCTTTAAAACGTTTGCCACCACAAACCTCACAGGTAAGGTGTACATCTGCCAGAAACTGCATTTCTACAATCTGTTCGCCTTCACCCTTACAGGTATCACAACGGCCACCATCTACGTTAAAAGAAAAGTGTTTAGGCTGAAAGCCACGCATTTTAGACAGCGGCTGTTTGGCAAACAAATCGCGGATATCATCATATGCTTTGATATACGTAACCGGGTTACTGCGCGATGATTTGCCTATCGGGTTCTGATCAACCAGTTCAATCTGGTTAATCATTTCCAGATCACCTTTTAACGCCTTGTGAAAACCTACCTTATCAGCAGGTTCACCTTTCAGTTTTTTGAGGGCAGGGTACAACACCTGTTTCACCAGCGTGGTTTTACCGCTACCGCTTACTCCACTTACCACACACAATACGTTTAACGGAAAGGTGGCAGTTACATCTTTCAGGTTATTCTGCCGGGCACCTTCTACCACAATACTGTTGCGCCATTTGCGTGGCTGACGGGGTGCATCAATAGTAAGCTCACCTTTAAGGTATTTACCGGTAAGGCTATCGGGGTCAGCAATCAGCTCATCATACGTTCCCGCTGCTACCACTTCACCCCCCAAATGAGAAGCCAGTGGCCCCATGTCAATAATATGATCCGCCTCGCGCATCATCATTTCATCGTGTTCTACCACCACAACCGTATTACCCAGCTCTTTCAGCTGCTTTAATACCGTAATCAGTTTTTCAGTATCTCTTGAATGCAGCCCTATAGAAGGCTCATCTAATATGTACAATGAATTGGTGAGGTTACTACCCAGGCTGCGCGTAAGCTGTATACGCTGGCTTTCGCCACCACTGAGTGAGTTGGCCAGACGATTCAGGGTAAGGTAGCCCAGCCCCACATCTACCAACGTTTGCAGGCGCTGGTTAATCTCCAGCAAAATACGTTTGGCTATCTGCTGCTCATGCTCGTTCAGTGGCAAGCGGCTGTACCATTGCTGCAGGTCTTTCACCTGCCATTCGCATAGCTCACCAATATTTCTGCCATCTACCTTTACATATAAAGCTTCCTTCCTTAAACGGTAACCATTGCACTCCGGACAGGTGGTACGCCCGCGATAGCGGCTTAACAATACACGGTACTGTACTTTATACAGATTCTGTTCTACCTCCTTAAAAAAATCGCGGATACCAAACACAGTACCGCCACCATTCCACAGCATTTTATATTGCTCCGCAGTAAGGTCTGCAATGGGTTTGTGAATAGGAAAATCTATAGACCGTGCGCCTTTGATAAACTGATCGCGCCATGCCCCCAGCTTTTCTCCTTTCCACGGCGCTACACCACTTTCATATACACTCAACCGCTTATCTGGTATTACCAGGTCTTCATCAATACCCAGCACCTGACCAAAGCCCTCACAGGTAGGACAGGCTCCGTAAGGGTTGTTAAAAGAAAACAGGTTGGGTACCGGCTCTTCAAACGTTAATCCATCCAGTTCAAACCGGTTGCTGTAATGCAGCAGTTCGTGACCGTTTACTTCCAGAAACACTTCTCCCTCGCCTTCGTAAAAAGCAGTATTTACAGAGTCTGATAAACGGTGGATATCATCTTCGTCAAAAGCTTTGGTAACAATCCGATCTACCAGCAGGTAAACGCCACTATCCTTTATCTCCTCCTCTGTGCTCTCTGCCACCTTTACCTTTGTTTTGGTTTTGGCAGCGGCTTTCGCTTTTACAGGCAGCTTTTTCTTCAGGGTCTTTTCATCCATTTCCAGCAGGTCTTCAATACGCAGCAGCTCGCCAGCCGTTTGTTCTGAGCCGGCAGTAGCCCGCACATACATACGGCTAAAGCCCTTCTGCAGCAGAATATTCAGCTCTTCTCTGGCATCTCTGTTGGCATGTTGCTTAAACGGCACCAGAATAACAATACGCATACCTTCCGGCAACTCTTTAACAGCCTCTACCACATCAGTTACATCATCCTTTTTAACCTGCCTGCCGCTGATGGGCGATATGGTTCTGCCCACGCGGGCGTACATTAAACGAAAATAGTCGTATATCTCCGTCATACTACCTACAGTACTACGGGGCGTACGGGTAATTACCTTTTGTTCTATGGCAATGGCCGGACACAGCCCCTTAATATAATCCACATCCGGCTTTACCATACGTGCCATAAACTGGCGCGCGTAGGCACTTAAACTTTCGGCATAGCGGCGCTGCCCCTCTGCAAAAAGCGTATCTATGGTAAGCGACGATTTACCGCTACCCGATACTCCGGTTACCACAATAAATTTATTACGGGGAAAGGCGACTGTTACGTTTTTCAGATTATGGGTTCTGGCCCCTTTTACCAGTATCACATCCTTCTGCTCATCCTGCGGCGTTTCTGCATTCCGCTTTTTTACTTTTTCTGCTGCCGTAGTATTCTTTTTCATTCCCATTTTTATCAATTACTGTACGCTACCACAATTTTTCCACTTTCAACCCTTATTTTCACATTTCTTTTACAATTGCCATGCAGCGGACTAGCGCGCATATTGTAAATTCACATTACATTCACAAACCTTAAAATTTCTCGCTGTATCGAATAAACCTCTACTCAGGCACAATTTTTATAACATCTATTAAGTTAGCCCGGTCGTAAAAACCCCGAAAACGCCCGTTATGAGAAGGTTTAAGCATTATACCGACATTCAACTGATTCACGCTTTCCATGATGGAAATGTGCGTGCACTGGAAACGCTGATAATGCGTTATAAAGATAAACTGTTCAGTTCTATTTTGTTCCTGGTAAAGGACAAATACCTGGCAGAAGATCTTTTTCAGGAATCGTTTATTCGCATCATAGATACGCTAAGACAGAAACGCTACAACGAAGAAGGCAAATTTTTGCCCTGGGCCATCCGTATTGCCCATAACCTTTGTGTAGACCACTTTCGCAAGCTGAAAAGGCTTCCTGCCATAGTGGATAGCGATAACAACGACATTTTTGAGTGGCTGCAGATTGCGGAAGACAGTCCGGAACAGAAAATGATGCGCCAGCAAAGCCATGCTACCGTACACAATATGTTGCAACAACTGCCTGAGGAACAAAGGGAAGTAATTGTATTGCGGCATTTTGGAGACCTTAGTTTTAAAGAAATTGCAGAAGCTACGAACTGTAGCATTAATACTGCCCTGGGGCGCATGCGGTATGGACTTATTAACCTGCGGCGCATGATGACTGAGAAGCAAATTGCACTCTGATACGCTTACCTTATTACATACTTAAAGTAATCAGCAGCCTGCGGGCTGCTTTTTTTGCCCCCCTTTAAACGGTAATTCAACCACTTAACGCATATTAAAGGAATCTCATACTTAAGCCAGGCATTATTTAACAGGTTATTGTGCTTTCGTGTAACTTACCTGAAAAATATATACAGAGCCTATGCCCTCTATTGTAACCATTTCAGGCTTAACCAAGTTCTATGGAACCATACATGCGCTTGACAATGTATCGTTTGAAGTACCCCAGGGTAGCGTTTTTGGTATTCTGGGGCCTAACGGAAGTGGCAAAACCACCCTGCTGGGAATTATTACCGATGTGGTAAAAGCCAATGCCGGCAGTTTTACTTTTCTTGACCTGCCTTTTAGTGCAGATATGCGCAAGCAGGTGGGGGTATTGCTGGAAACGCCCAATTTCTACCACTATCTTTCTGCCGAACGCAACCTGCAGATTACTGCTGCCATTAAAGGCCGCGGAGAAAATGATATTGATACGGTTTTAAAAAAGGTAAACCTGTACGAAAGAAAGAGCAGCAAATTCAGCACATTTTCGTTGGGTATGAAGCAAAGGCTGGCCATTGCCGCTGCCCTGCTGGGTAACCCCAATGTGTTAATACTGGATGAGCCCACCAACGGCCTGGACCCTGTGGGCATTGCAGAAATACGCAACCTTATTACGTTGCTGGCCTCCGAAGGCAAAACCATTATTATGGCCAGCCACTTATTAGATGAGGTGGAAAAGGTATGTACGCACGTTGCCATTATGAAAAAGGGCAAGCTGCTTACCGCAGGCCATGTAGATGAAGTACTGGCTAATGAAGACATTGTGGAAGTTAGCGCCGCCGATCTGGCACAACTGGAAACTATTGTAAATACCTTACCGGAACTGAAGCAGGTGAAAAGACAAAACGGAAACCTGCAACTGTTTTACCCTATTGGAACTGCCAATATGGAAAACATTAACCGGCATTGCTTTAATAACGGCATTACGTTAAGCCAGCTACAGTTGAAGAAGAAAAGCCTGGAAACAAAATTCATTGAACTTACCAACTAACTCAGAACCTACTATGATAATACGTCTCTTAAAAATTGAATGGCTGAAGCTTAAGAATTATAAAACGTTCTGGATTATTCTGGCGCTGCTGGTAGCCTGCGTTGTGGGTATTAACTATGTTTATTTTGAACTGGTGAGCAGTAAAAACCAGGCATCGGGCGTAGTTAATATGGTATTAGGTACTCCCTTCCAGTTTCCCGATGTATGGCATACTGTTACACAGGTGGCCAGCTATATGCTGTTTATACCCTCGCTGATAGTGGTTATTTTAACTACTAACGAATATAATTTTAAAACACACCGGCAGAATGTAATTGACGGATTAAGTAGAACCGAGTTTATTATTTCCAAGGTTTTGGTAATTGCTGCGCTGTCTATCGTTAGCCTGCTGATTGTATTTCTTACCGCACTGGTGTTTGGCTTATCCAGCGAGTTCAGCTATTTCAGCCTGGCAAACGCGGAGTATCTTTTCTATTTCTTTCTGCAATGTTTTACGTACATGAGCTTTGCCTTGTTATTAAGCCTGCTGTTAAAACGCTCAGGCCTGGCAATTGCCCTGTTCTTCGTGTATATATGTATAGTGGAGAATATACTGGTAGCACTTATTAACAGAGCCGTAAGCGGCAACGTACTGGAAGGCCCTGGCTATTACTTTTTACTGGATGCCTCAGACAAACTGATTCCTGTAAAAAGCCTGCAAAAGATGATGCAGGGCAAAAACTTTTTGCCCCCAACCATTAACCTGCTGGTAGCTACTTTTGTTTATCTGGGATTATTCCTGTTTTTGAGTAAAAGGAAATTTGAAACAGCTGATCTTTAATTATCATCCGCTTCATCTTCTTTAAATACATCTGCTGCCGCAGGCGCAGGGTCTTCAGGAGCCTCTGCCGCGGCAGCTAACTGTTCCATAGCCGCCTCTACGGAGGGGTATAAGAAACGGAAGCCCGCCTTACGTATATGCTCCGCACTTACCGTAGTGCTCTTTAACACCTCTACACTCATTTCGCCCAACGCCAGTTTTAATACAAAGGCCGGAACATGAATAGCCATAAAAGGCTTGTGACGGCGATGCCCCGCCAGAGATAGTGTAATAGCTTTATTGCTTACCGGCGCGGGAGCCACGGCGTTATACACACCTTCCAGTAGTTCATTTTCCAGTGCATACAAATACATACGGCATAGATCGTCCATATGAATCCAGCTTACAACCTGATCACCACCGCCCATTATGGTAGCTATATTGGCCATTTGTAATGGCTTCTTTATTTCAGCCAGAAAGCCACCTTTATTAGTTAAAGCAAGCCCGGTACGCAGAATCACCAATCGCTTACCCAGCTTTTTAAAAGGCTGTATACTTTCTTCCCACAAACGGCAGGTTTCGCCCAGGTAATCATTATTGGCAGGCGCAGACTCTTCAAAGCCAGCCCAGTTTTTGGAGCGCTGTTTACCATCCGGCCCATACCACCCTATACCGGAAGCACTGATTACTGCTTTTAAACGTATAGTATATTGTTCTGCAGATTTTACCAGCAGCGCGCTGCTTTGGGTGCGGCTATCAACAATTTCCTGTTTACGCTTTTTGCTCCAGCGCTTATCTGCCACACCAGCACCGGCAAGGTGTATTATATAATCAGCATCTGCCACAGCAGAACCATCAATTACTCCCCTTTCCACATCCCAATGTTTATATACAACAGAAGGCTGCGCTTTGTGTGCAGCCGGATTACGGGTAAGTATTACTACACTATACCCTTTCTGAACCAGCATTTGCGTAAGTCTGCTACCTACCAATCCCGTTCCGCCTGTTATAAGCACTGTTGCCATAAACATTTTTTAGATAAACAATATTACAAACTAAACACAACAAAAATCCCTCCCGGCAAAACGGGAGGGACACAACAACTAAAAACACTATAAAATGTCAGAGATGCCTTGCATCAGCGCCGGATTAATCCGGCTTTTTACCGTCGAGAAACGTGTTAAGGGAAGAGATGCGCCCTTCATTGTTTTCGTCGGGTTTTACGGTGTACTTGCTGTAGAAGTTTTCTACAGAAGTCATCGTATTTCCAAATAAATCCATGTTCCTCCTTATGTAAGCAGGCACTGTTTCAAACTCATTATTCGGATCAGATGAGTTCATATTAAAGCTCAGCTTACGCAGCTTCTGAATACGTTCAGCAGCTCTGCGCTTCTGCTCTTCTTCATCATCCTGTATATCAAACGTAGAAATAGCAGGCCCTGCATATACTGGTGGCGCGTTATCCTTAATTACCAGCTCAAAACCAGCTTCATCTTCCTCTTTAGGCTCTGGCTGTACCGGTGGCTGCTGAGGAATAAAAGCAGGACGGGGCTGCTGTACAAAAGGCTGCGCTACAGGTTGCTGACCGGCATAAGGCTGCTGCAAACCAGGCTGCGCCTGTTGTTGTTGTTGCTGTTGTACCGGACGCTCCACATATTGCAGGGTGGGCTCTGTTGGCTGTGCAGGTTGTGCCGGCTTATTTTCGCCGGTAACATCTGTGCTCAGTTCAAAACGGAACATGCCATCTGCATCCGGCTGCCTGCCCGATGCTACTGCATAGGGATCTTCCAGCGGGCGGGGCTCAGCAATTACTGCACGGCCCGAAGATGCATCAGACAACTTAGGCGCCATAGCTTCTTCAAAAGGCAGCGGCTGCTGAGCCTGTTTTTTCTCCTCTTCGCCCCCCAGCGTCATCACAATCTTCTCTACCTTTTTTTCGGCAACAGGTTGTGCTGCTTCGCGAGGAGCCGCAAAAGGGTCTTTGTGTTCAAAGCCGGTGGCAATAAGGGTAATACCTATTTTGCGATCCAGAGAGTTGTCGTACCCCATACCAACAATTACGTCGGTACTTTCACCGGCCTGCATACGCAGATGGTTATTGATAATCTCCAGTTCATCCATGGTGCACTCGTGCTCCCCTTCAGAACTGTTGATGTTGATAAGAATCCACTTGGCACCACGTATATCATTATCGTTCAGCAGCGGAGAATTCAGCGCCTGCTCAATAGCCAGCTGTGCTCTGTCTTCACCTTCTACAAAGGCACTGCCTAAGATAGCCACACCACCATTTTTCATAACGGTGCACACATCTGCAAAGTCTACTATGATATGACCGCGGCTGTTAATAATATCAGTAATACATTTGGCAGCAGTAGCCAACACGTTGTCTGCTTTACCAAACGCCTCTTTCATTTTCAGGTTACCGTATTGCATACGCAGCTTATCGTTGCTTATTACCAGCAACGTATCTACATATGGTTCCAGTTGTTTAATACCCAACTCCGCCTGTAAATGACGGCGTGGGCCTTCAAACCCGAAAGGCAGGGTAACAATACCTACGGTTAAAATACCCAGCTCACGACATATCTGTGCAATGATAGGAGCGCCACCGGTACCGGTACCGCCACCCATACCCGCACAGATAAATGCCATTTTGGTATTTACTTCCAGTATTCTTTTAATTTCTTCCAGCGACTCTTCAGTAGCCTGCTTACCCACTTCCGGGTTAGCACCTGCCCCAAGCCCCTGGGTTAAGTGAGGTCCTAACTGTATCTTATTAGGTATATTGCTTTGCTCCAATGCCTTGGCATCGGTATTACAAATGATAAAGTCAACACCTTCAATATTCTGGGCAAACATGTAGTTTACCGCGTTACTCCCACCGCCGCCTACACCAAGGACTTTGATGATGGACGACTTCTGCTTTGGCAAATCAAAGTGTATCATGGTCCGGAAATTTATGTTTGGTTAGTAAGTAAGTAATTTGTTTAGTATTCATTATCTGATCTCCTGATCTCCCTCTTCCTTAAACAAGTCTATAATACCATCCTTAAACTTATCCCAGAAGCTATTCAATCCTTTTCTCTTCTTCATATCCACCACCTCAGTAGTTGCAACAGCTGTAGCCACAGTTTCTGCCACCTCATCCTTCTTCAGGCTTTCAGGTACCGCTACCTTTCTGAAACGGTTATCAAACTCTTTGCGCTGATGCTCATAATCGCTATACCCTTTCAGTATTAAACCAATACAGGTAGCATACATGGGCTTCTTCAGTTCATCAATATGATTTACGGCAAGATGTTCATTAGGTAAACCAATGCGTGCATTCAAACCAGTTACATATTCAGTTAACTGAATAAGATGTTTCAGTTGCGAACCACCACCGGTTAGGATAACGCCTCCATTGAGGGTTCTGTTGTCCAGACCCACCTGTTTTAAATGATATGTAACAAAATCCAGTATCTCACTCATCCTTGCCTGAATAATATTCGCAAGGTTTTTAACACTGATCTCTTTTGCGGGCATACCCTTTAAGCCCGGAATGGTAATAAAAGCGTTGCCTTTTGCAGCATCTGCAAGGGCACTACCAAACTGCACTTTCATGGCTTCTGCCTGGCTTTTCAGCACCCCCAGCCCCATGCGGATATCATTGGTAATATTTTCACCACCAAAAGGAATAACCGCAGTGTGCTTAAGAATTCCTTCATAAAACACAGCCAGATCAGAAGTACCACCGCCAATATCCAGAATAGCTACACCCGCTTCCATATCCACTTCGCTCATTACAGCAGAAGCAGAAGCAAGCGGTTGCAGCACCAGGTCTTTCGTTTTCAAACCACTTCTTTCAACAGAACGGTTAATATTACGTATAGCGTTGCGATCGCCGGTGATAATATGAAAATTAGCACCCACCTTCACACCGTTATATCCTACAGGATCTTTGATGTTCTGAAAATTATCCACATGAAAATCCTGTGGAATCACTTCAATAATCTGATCTCCCGCCGGTATAAATGTTTTTTTCTGATTGTCTATCAGCTGCTCAATTTCCCAACGCTCAATTTCAGTTTCAGAATCCTGTCTTACAATATCACCCCGCGTTTGCAGGCTCTTGATGTGATGGCCCGCAATACCCACATACACCTCGTTCACTTCCAGGTCAGGATTACTCTCGTAGCAGTTTAATAAAGCCTGCTGTATTGCCTTTATAGTCTGGTCAATATTAAGCACCTGGCCGTGTTGCACCCCACTGCTGTTGGCGCGGCCAAAGCCTAGTATTTCCAGTTTCCCATACTCGTTTTTACGCCCGGCAATGGCAGCAATCTTAGTTGTGCCGATGTCGAGGCCCACGATAATGGGTGCTTCGTTTGGGTTCATAGATACGTGTTTTAGTTGTTCGTTGTTGTTGTTATTATATTCAATCTCCCTTATTACCTGTTTAATGCCGCCCTGGCATTACTGCTCTGGGTCTTCTGCCTGCCGGCCTGTTATTACCGGAAGGCTTTGGCGGGTTTGCAGTTTGCCTTACTGCTGCCCTCCTTGCTGCGCCTGTTGCATTTGCAGTATCACGCTTTGCTGTAGCAGCCTGCCCCGGTACCGATGGCAGCGCTGGTATTGCCCCCGCTCCCAGGCTATTCGCCTGTGCAATGCTCGTATTCAACTGCTGCAAAGCCTTTGCTGAATCTGCCACTGCCGCCGCTGCCCCTTTTCTGGTGGCCACCACCTGTCCTGCATATTGTACATCAATCCTCTCATACTTCTCAAATCCTGCCTTTGCCCATACCTGCCTGTAAAAACTGTACAATCTGGTTAACTTATCATCCAGATTATCAGCTGTACCCAATACAATCGTCTGATTACCCAATTGAGGAATCATCTGATAGGTACGTTGAGGAGTTATATCTACCTGCGATACCAGATCTGTCCAGAACGAGTCCCGGGCAATGGTCTGTGCAATCATCTTTACCTCCAGCAGCAAAACACTGTCTGCACCCGCTAACCGTGTACGATCACTGGGAAAAGAGGTAAATACCGGCACCCTTGCCGATTGTCTTTCGCTTAATGGCAATCTCGTTCCCGCGCTATCTATATAAAAAGAACTTCCTGATACAGTAAAAACCCTGGCCAACGGCTGCCGCTCTTCAATCTTCACCTGCAGCACCCGGTTGTTATCAAAATACAATTCTGCATTTTTTATCCAGGCATCGCGTTCAATCTTCGTTTCCAGCCAGCGTAGTTTTATACTGTTGATGGCTGCACCACTGTCGGCTCCCATTTTCTCCAACTGCTTCAACAAATGCTTTTCATCTACAAACACATGCTCTTCCGCGCCTTCAATTTCAACATGCACTTCCCTGCAACGGAGGCTGTTTTTTTTCTGCACAGCTGCCACCAGCAGCACCACAACCAGCGCCGCCAGCATACTCCATGCAACAAATTGAATTCGCTTCTTCCACATATATCAAATATCTCTTTCCGGCTATTTACCGCCGGATAACAATTCTTTTACAGGTTCCAGCAACGCATCAATATCTCCGGCACCACTCATCACCAGCAGTTGTGGCTGTTCTGCCTTTACATATGCCTGCATTTCTTCCTTACTCAACAACTGCACCTTTGCTTTACGCATATGCTTTGCAATAAGCGCACTGGTTACACCCTCCATCGGCAATTCACGCGCCGGATAAATGGGCAATAGAATCACCTCATCTGCCATATCAAGACTCTCACCAAACCCTTCTGCCAGATCATTTGTGCGGCTGAATAAATGTGGCTGAAACACCACCGTACATTTAGCATCGCCAAATAAGCTCCGCACTCCCGAAATCAAAGCCTTCAGTTCTTCCGGGTGGTGCGCATAATCATCAATCATCACCGGCCCCGCTCCATTTTCATCAGCCTGAAGCAGGTATTCAAAGCGCCGCTTCACCCCTTTGAAATTCGCGATAGCCGCTTTTATCTTGTCATCTTCTATACCCGCCTGTTTGGCAACCGTAATAGCAGCTACACTATTTTCTATATTGTGTAATCCACCCATATGCAACAGCACATCTTTTAGTTGCCAGTTCTTATGAATAACATCGTAGCGGTAAGCTCCTTTTTCCACACGTACGTTTGCTGCGTATACATCCGCCTCTGTTTCATTAAAACCATACGTATAATGTGTATCGGCACTCAACTCATCGCCTCTTTTCAATCCGTATCTGCTTATCAGGCAGCCACCAGGTTTTACTTTACCCGCAAATTGAATAAATGCATTCTCTACTTCTTCTGCTGTACCATAAATATCCAGATGATCCGGGTCCATAGCCGTTACAATAGCTATATCCGGTACCAGTTTTAAAAAGCTTCTGTCATATTCATCTGCCTCTACTACAGCTACGTGACGCTCACTAGGCCAGAAGTTAGTATTGTAATTGGCAGATATGCCACCCAGAAACGCATTACAACCATAGCCGCTATCTTTTAAAATATGCGCCACCATGGTACTGGTGGTCGTTTTACCATGCGTTCCACCCACACAAACATTAAAAGAGCTTTCTGTAATCCAACGCAGTACATCGCTTCTTTTTACCACTTCAAACCCATGCTCCCGGTAATATACCAGTTCAGCATGTGCAGCAGGTACAGCAGGTGTGTACACCACTACATCTACGTCTAACGGAATTACATTAATATCTTCCCGATAATGCACAGCAATACCTTCCTGCACAAGCGCTTTGGTTAAAGGTGTTTCAGTACGGTCGTAGCCACTTACCCTTACACCGCGCGACACAAAGTACCTGGCCAGCGCACTCATACCAATGCCACCAACACCAATAAAATAAACCTTCTGTATGCTCTCCAGTTTTACCATGTATCTTATACGCCTCAGGCGTTTATTACCTTTAATACTTCACCGGCTATTACCGCATCTGCATTGGTAACCGCCAGCTTACTGATATTTTCTTTTAAACGATTCTGTTGCGCTTCATCCATTGCTAATGTGGTAAGCGCAGACATCAGTTTGGTATTTACTTCACTGTCTGCAACCAGAACAGCCGCCTGCTTATCTACCAGATAACGGGCATTTACTGTTTGGTGATCTTCCGCTGCAAATGGAAACGGTACAAACACAACCGGCTTTTTCACCACACACAATTCCGTTACCGCCATAGCACCTGCGCGGGATACAACCACATCTGCCGCTGCATATGCTTTATCCATATCTACAATAAAATCATTTACCCATACATTCTTCGAAGCTTTGCCACGCTGCTTGTAGGCATCAGCATTCACCTTTCCGGTTTGCCAGATCAGCTGCATATCCAGCGCTTTAAAATCAAGCAGGTGATTTGCAATTACTTCATTAATACTTCTGGCCCCCAGACTTCCGCCTACCACCAGCACTGTTTTCTTACTGTCATCCAGCCCGAAAAAAGATAACGCTTCCGAACGACTGATCTGCGATTGCACAATGGCTTTGCGCACCGGATTGCCCGTAATCAGCAGCTTTGCGGCAGGAAAAAACTTATCCATACCCTCGCTGGCTACAAATATGCGGGTGGCCTTTTTACCAAGGAGAATATTGCTTTTGCCTGCAAACGAGTTACTCTCATGAATAAACGTAGGTATACCTCTGCGTTGCGCCGACTTTAATACAGGAAAGCTGGAATAACCTCCCACGCCTATCACTGCATGCGGCTGAAACCTGTCCAGTATAGCACGTACCTGCAAAAAGCTTTTTACCAGCTTCATGGGTAAGCCCAGGTTTTTAAGAAGTGAACTGCGGTTAAAACCGGCAATATCAATTCCTTCAATCTGGTAACCTGCCTGTGGCACACGCTCCATTTCCATTTTACCTTTTGCACCCACAAACAAGAACTCAGTATCCGGCTGTGCCTGCTTAATAGCATTGGCAATAGCTATTGCCGGAAATATATGTCCGCCGGTACCACCGCCCGCAATAATAATACGGCGTACTTCTGCTGAAGCCGCCCTGCCGGTGTTACCTGTTGCGTTATGTACTGTTTCGCTCATTTGTTTGCTTACGCTGTCATTTATATTTAACTGGCTACAGGCACCGCTGCCGGTACCACAGGTACTTCCTGCAATTCTTTTTCAGAACCTGTATTCTCCAGATTTCTGGCCACACTTAATATAATACCTATGGCTGCGCAGGTAAACAGGAAAGAACTACCTCCCATACTTACCAGTGGCAGCGTTACACCCGTTACAGGCACAATATTCACATTCACGGCCATATTGGCTACCGCCTGTATTACCAGGGTAAAACTGAGCGCCAGCGCCAGAAAAGCCCCGAATGCATACGGACATCGCCTGAACAACCTGATACACCTGAAAAGGAATAACAGGTAAATAAATATGATAAACGCCCCTCCCAATAAACCATACTCTTCTATGATAATAGAATAGATAAAGTCGTTATAAGCCTGCGGCAGATAGTTACGCTGTCTGCTGTTTCCCGGCCCCAGGCCAAAAACCACTCCTCCATTCGCTATCGCCATCTTCGCCTGCTGCACCTGATAAGGCACTTCGGTATCTTTCGCATACATGAAAGACTCTACACGGCTAATCCAGGTTTCTAACCGCACAAACACCCCGCTACCCGACCTTTTAGGTTCTTTGGAGGGATGATTGTGTTTATACGAAGCCATTGATATAATAATAGCAATGGGTATAAGCCCTAACCCCACTACCAGCAATATATGCTTTACACTCACCCTGCCTATAAACAGCAATAACAGGGAAATAGCCCCTGTAAGTAATGCGTTGGAAAGGTTTGCCGGCATAATAAGCATGCATGTTAAAGCAATAGGTGCCAGCAGCGGAAGAAAGCCTTTTTTAAAATCTTTTATCACTTCCTGCTTTCTGCTCAACTGCCTCGACAAATACATAAACAGTGCAAGCTTAGCCAGATCACTTGTTTGTATGGTCATGTTTATCACCGGTAGCCTTATCCAGCGGCTACCATCGTTAATTTTTGTACCAAAAAACAAAGTATAAGCCAGTAGCGGTATGGATATGGCAAATAACAACATAGCCACCCTGCTATACACAGTATAGTTTACGCGGTGCAAAAAATAAATAACCAGCAAACCCAGTATAATAAAAGACAATTGCTTGAAAAGGTATACCTCGGTATTGCCTTTATACATCTTATATGCCAAAGAGCCGGTAGCACTATATACCACCAGTAACGATATCATTGCCAGCAAAATCACGATACCCCAGATAAACTTATCACCTTTCGTTTTACTCAAAAGATTGCCCTTAGCCTCTTCAGCAGAGCCTATTTCAGCAAAAAGTTTATCTGAGGTTCCGGTCATTCCATATTAATATTTACAGGTCACGCACAGCCTGCTTGAACTGATCGCCCCTGTCTTCGTAATTCTTAAACAGGTCGAAACTCGCACACGCCGGGCTTAATAAAACAATATCTCCTTTTGCTGCCAGTTGAAAGGCAGTCTGCACTGCTTCTTCCGCAGTAGCGGTATCTGTAATAGAAGGTACAATAGACGCAAAAGCTTCGTGAATCTTCTGGTTATCGGTACCCATGCACACTATTGCCTTTACCTTTTCTTTTACCAGATCTTCAATCAGCGTATAGTCATTACCCTTATCAACACCACCCAGTATCAGTATGGTAGGCTTGCTCATGCTTTCCAGGGCATACCAGGTACTGTTAACATTGGTAGCCTTGCTGTCGTTAATAAACTCAACGCCTCTTACCGTAGCAACATGTTCCATGCGGTGCTCCAGGCTTTCAAAAGTTTTAACAGCTTCCCTTATCTTCTCCTTCCTGATGCCTAAAGTAGCGGCTGCGATACCTGCTGCCATAGTGTTGTACTGGTTATGTTTGCCTTTCAGGGCAAAGTCATAAATGCTCATGCTTACCCGCTCTTCCTGCACGCGTATCATCATTTGATCGCCTTTAATGCTTCCACCTTTTTTAATTTCCTGTTTCATAGAAAATGGCAATGAGTTAGTGTTAAGGGTTAAGTTTTCTAAATGCCTGATTATAACATCATCGTCTGCACAATAGATGAAATAATCGCCCGCGCCCTGGTTTTCAATAATCCTGAACTTACTGTGGATGTAATTCTCAAACCTGTAATCGTACCTGTCCAGATGATCCTCGGTAATATTCAGTAATACTGCTATGTCCGGTCTGAATGTTTTAATATCATCCAGTTGAAAAGAACTTATTTCTGCCACATACAAAGGTTTTGGATTCTCCGCTACCTGTCTGGCAAATGAATAACCAATGTTTCCTACCAACGCACAATCCCATCCTTCTGTACGGCAGATATGCCATATTAGTGAAGTGGTAGTGCTTTTACCGTTACTCCCCGTAATAGCTACTATTTTGCTGTCACTCTTAAATCGGTAAGCCAGCTCTATTTCGCTTATCACCGGTATGCCCTTCGTCCGTATCTGCTTCACCATCTCATTCTTCTCTGGTATCCCCGGGCTCTTCATTACTTCATCTGCACTCAGTATCTTCTCTGCCGTATGTTGCTTTTCTTCAAAATCAATCGCATTGTCCAGCAAATCTTTCCGGTACTGCTCTTTAATGGCTCCTCCATCACTCACAAACACCTCGTACCCTTGTTGCTTGCCCAGGATAGCTGCACCAATGCCACTTTCTCCTGCGCCCAATATCACTAACCTATGGCTCATGGGTTATCTGATTTTAAGGGTAACTATAGAAAACACCACACACAATACAGTAATAATCCAGAAACGCACAGCTATCTTACTCTCATGAAAACCCTTTTTCTGATAATGGTGATGTAAAGGGCTCATCAGAAATACCCGCCGGCCTTCCCCAAACTTCTTCTTGGTATACTTGAAATAACTTACCTGTATCATCACACTCAACAGCTCAATCAAAAACACACCGCAGAAAATAGGTATCAGTAATTCTTTACGTATAATAATGGCCAGCGAAGCGATAATGCCGCCTAATGCAAGGCTACCCGTATCACCCATAAACACCTGAGCCGGGTATGCATTGTACCAGAGAAACCCGATACATGCCCCTACAAAAGCCCCCATGAATATGGATAATTCTGACAGGTTGGGTATATACATTACGTTCAGATAATCTGCAAACATGTAGTTGCCGCTTACATAAGCAAACACACCTACACCCGCACCAATCACCGCGCTCACCCCGGCTGCTAACCCATCCAACCCATCCGTTATATTCGCGCCGTTAGATACGGCAGTGATAATAAAAGTTACAATCAGAATATATACTACCCATGCATAATCTTCTGCCCATTTACCCATCCAGCTAACCAGCTTGGTATAATTAAACTCATGGTTTTTTACAAATGGGATAGTAGTAATAGGCGCTTTCACACGTGCAAACCTTCGTTTCTCGCCATTAATGACGCGGGTAATTTCATTTACTTTCCGGTCACCGGGATGTATACCAACCGTAGTTCCACCGTTAGTAATAATTTCACGCTCTACCACTACATTATCGTTAAAATAAAGCGTAGCACCTATAATAATACCCAGGCCTACCTGCCCTATAATCTTTGTCATCCCGGCCAGGCCGTCCTTATCGCTCTTCTTATATTGTTCGCCACGCGCTTGTGCAGTACGTCTGGCTTTAATTTTAAAATAGTCATCCAGAAAACCAATCACACCCAGCCATACAGTGCATAGCACCATAAGCCGTACATATACCTTATTTAAATCAGCAAATAACAGAGTAGGAATTAATATTGCCAGCAGTATAATCAGCCCTCCCATAGTAGGAGTTCCTTTTTTCTGCTGCTCACCTGCCAGGCCAAGATCACGCACCGTTTCACCAATCTGCTTTCTTTTCAGCATATTGATAATACGCTTTCCAAAAACAGTAGCAATAAACAGCGATAACAATATAGCCATCGCAACCCTGAAGGTGGTAAACTGGAACACACCGGCACCACTCAGGTTAAATTGCTGTTTCAGCCACGTGAATAAATAGTATAACATAGTAGTTGTTAGTCGTCTTTCTTATAAACCGAATAGTTCTCTTAATATTTCCTTATCGTCAAAATGATGCCTTACTCCCTTAATCTCCTGATACTTCTCGTGTCCTTTACCCGCTATCAGAATAATATCATCTTTACCTGCCAGGCTTACAGCTGTTTTAATGGCTTCCAGCCTGTCTGCAATAATCATTGTTTTGCGTTTGGCAGCACTGTTCAGCCCTCCCTCCATGTCTTTGATAATATCCATCGGCTCTTCACTGCGCGGGTTGTCACTGGTCAGTATCACCTTATCACTCATATCAGCAGCAACCTGAGCCATAATCGGGCGCTTGGTTTTGTCTCTGTCACCACCGCAACCTACCACAGTAATTACCTGCTCATGGCCCTTGCGCAACTTCTTTATAGTAGCCAGTACATTTTCCAATGCATCCGGAGTGTGGGCATAATCCACAATCCCTATCACTTTTGTACTGCTGATTACATAGTCAAATCGCCCTTCTGCACCGTTCAGCATACTCAAAACCCGCAGCACTTCTTCACTGGATTCACCCAAACAAATAGCAGCACCATATATAGCCAGCAGGTTGTAAGCATTAAACTCGCCAATCAGCCTGAAATGTACTTCCCGGTCGTTTACACGCATCACAAGCCCTGTAAGTGCATTATCCAGAATTTTGCCCTTAAACTCGGCCAGACTCTTCAGGCTGTAGTAATACTTTTTAGCAGGTGTATTCTGCAGCATTACCGTACCGCGCTTATCATCCAGATTAGAGAGAGCAAAAGCATCAGCAGTCAGATGATCAAAGAAGCTTTTCTTAACGCGTATGTACTCGTCAAAAGTTTTATGATAATCCAGGTGATCATGTGTGATATTACTGAACAGCGCGCCTGCAAACTGCAGGCCTGTTATCCGGTGCTGGTGAATAGCATGGCTGCTACACTCCATAAACACATGAGAACAACCGCTTTCCACCATCTGCGCCAGCAGCTTGTTTAAGCTTACCGCATCAGGCGTGGTATGGGTAGCAGCAATAACTTCTCCTGCAATAAGATTCTGTACAGTACTTACCAAACCACACTTATTACCAAGCTCTGTAAACAGATTATATAGTACTGTTGCAATCGTGGTTTTACCGTTGGTTCCGGTTACACCTACCAGCTTTACCTTGCGGGAAGGCTCTCCGTAAAACTGATGTGCCATATAAGCTACAGCTTCATGCGTATTGGAAACCTGTAAATAGGTAACCCCTTCTTTCAGCGCTGCAGGAAAAGCTTCGCAAACCACTGCTACAGCTCCCTGCGCTATCGCCTTGTCAATGAACTGATGACCGTCTGACTGCACTCCGCGAATGGCAACAAACACGCTTCCTGCCGTTACCTGACGGGAGTCAATCTGTATATCAGTTACCTGCAATCCTGTATTTCCATTTACAGACTGCAGATGTACCTTGTATAATATATCTTGTAGTGTTGCCAATCGGCTGTTTTTAATTCAATTGTATAGAAACCACCTGTCCTTTTGAAATAGCAGATCCCGCAGTTACTGATTGCGAGACTACCTTTCCCTTTCCTGTTATCCGCACTTTCATTCCCATATTCTCACACACATATAAAGCATCCCTCAATCCCATTCCCGCTAAAGCCGGCATCTGTTTGCTGTTCATGGGTAAGGCTGCCACAACCGGCTTACTTGCCTGGTTATACATCTTCGCCCACTCTCCATTACCCGTGGTAATATCTGAATAGTTTACATTCAGGGTTCCCAGCATACGCATCATATCGTCTTTCGCGCCTGTATAGCTAAACCAACTGCTGTCTGTTTTTACCACAGTGGCCGGTGTAGCAGGGGTATTTGCCTTTTGCTTCACATACAATGTATAAATGCGATCTGCAATATCTCTGAACACCGGAGCCGCCAGGCCTCCACCATAATGGTTGGGTGCATGTGGCCGGGTTCTTATTACCACTATACATGTATACTGAGGTTTATCTGCCGGAAAGTAACCTACAAACGAAGCCTGGTATACACCATCATCATATTTATACTTACCATCTGCCACATGCGCCGTACCGGTTTTACCCGCAATAGCATAAGGCGACTTTTCGAAAATCCTCGCAGCTGTACCTTCTGTAACTACTGCACGCATACACTCTTGTGCCGCTTTTACTACAGATGGTTTACAAATGCTCTCCGATAACACTACCGGCTCAAACGTCTTCACATCCTTACCATCGTTCTGAATGCTACTCACCAGATAAGGCTTTACCATCTTTCCACCATTCGCAATAGCATTGTACAGCGTCAGCGTTTGTAGTGGACTTACCTGTATTGCATAACCAAAGCTCATCGTCACCATTTCATGCAAGCCTTCGTTACTCTTTCGCATCTTTGGCAGTCTGGGCCTTTCTTCACCTACCAGGTCTATCCCGGTTATTGAATCAAGCCGCAACTGATGCAGGTATTGTAAGAACTTATTGGGCCTTCTCGAGAATGCCTTGTAGGCTATTTTACTCATCCCTATATTAGAACTACTTGCAAAACACTCTTTTACTGTCATTATCGGCTTAGGAGCAGGTTCATGGTCTGTAACCGTCCTTACACCTACATAAGCACTCCCTGTTGATCCTACTTCTACTTTATCATTTAACCCCGTTCCACCCTCACTCAAAACCGATAATAAGGTAGCCAGTTTAATTGTCGATCCGGGTTCTGTTGTACGCAACGCGTAATTCAGATTTTCCCAGTACGTAGTATCCTTTTTCCCCAGGTTGGCAATCGCTTTTATTTTACCCGTGCTCACTTCCATTACTACCGCACATCCCTGTTCTGCCTGGTTACTTATCAGCATCTGCTGCAAAGCGTTCTCGGCAATATCCTGTATGTGCACGTCCAGTGTAGTAATCAGATCCTTTCCATTCTCAGATTCCATCTGATATTCTTCATCTACCGGAACACTTACTCCACCTCCTATATACCGCACCAGCCGTTTACCTTTAATACCACTCAACACACTGTCATAAGTCAGTTCCAGCCCTACCTTAAAAGTATCCCGGTCCAATCCTATCGTACGAAAAGCCAGCATCTGATAAGGGTTTAACCGTATGCTTCTTACTTCCGCAATAAAACCACTTTTGTTTCTTCCCATTCTCACCAGCGGAAACTGCTTCAACTGCTGATATTCTCTGAAACTTATTTTACGCTTGAGTAAAAAATACCTGTCTTTACGTCTGTATCCTGTTTCCAGTAATTTCCGGTACTCATCCCTTGTGCGGTCTTTAAACAAATCAGCCAGACAAATACTCAGCGAGTCTTTATTATCCCTGAACCTTCTGCCACTCTTATCTCTCAATCCTTCCGCGCCAAAATCAATATAAATATCAAACTGCGGAATGCTCGTACTCAGCATTTGTCCATCTTCACTGTAAATAGTACCCCGCTCCGCGTCAATCTCTTCTATATGCTGGTGGAGGCTATCACTCAGGTTACGCCATTGAGCTCCTTCTACCTGCTGTATGTAAAACGCTTTACCAAGAATTACCGCACATAACACCACTACAGCTATGTAGCCAAGATATACCCGCCATAGTATGTCACGTTTTACTTCCATAATTCCGCTTACTCCGTTTCTCTTTTCTCCTGCATAATCCGTGGTGGTGGATCGGTAACCATTTTCAATCCCAGCGGATCCGCCACTTTTATAATCTCAGATTCCCTGCTTCTGAACATGATTTCGCTTTTCAGCGTCTTATATTCATACTGTAGTTCCTTCAGTTCTCGTTCTGTTTTGTCGGCATCCCGCAAACTCTTATCCGCCATGTGTCCGTTGGCGATATACAAAACCGCCAGTAACGCCAGGAATAAGAAGAAACCAATATTCTTTACAACCCATTCATAGCTTATTATGCGCTTAAACGGCTTGCGGTTGCTACCGGCACTATTATTTACGGGTTGTTCACTCATAACTTTTCAGCTACACGCAGTTTAGCACTTCTCGATCTCGGGTTACGCTTCAGCTCTTCTTCACCAGCGGTAACAGGTTTTTTGGTAACTACCTTCCATACCTCTTCGCGCTGTTGCGTAGAAAAAGGATTATCAGGCACCTCCTCAAAAGTTCCCTGCTTAAAAAAATTCTTTACCATCCGGTCTTCAATCGAGTGGAAAGTAATTACCGCCAGTCTGCCACCAGGTTGTAAAACCTCAGCAGCCTGCTGTAACATATCTTTCAAAGCCCCCATTTCATCATTCACCTCCATCCTTAATGCCTGAAACACCTGAGCCAGATATTTATTAGGATTACCCTTTATCACCGGCTGCAGTAACGCCCTGAATGAATCGATTGTAGTAAGCGACGCCTGCTGTCTGAACTGCACCAGATGTGCAGCCAGTGTTTTAGCGTTGGTTACTTCACCATATTGTTCAAAGAGCTTATGCAGCTGCTGCTGCGAATACGTTTTTATAATATCAGCCGCTGTTAAAGGCTGCCTTCTGTCCATCCTCATATCCAGTGGCCCGTCAAACCTGATAGAAAACCCACGCTCCGCTTCATCAAACTGGTGGCTGCTTACCCCCAGATCGGCCAGTACACCGGTAACCTGGGTATATTTATGCAACCGCAAAAACCGTTGCAGGTGCCTGAAATTGTGCGGTACAAATAAAATCCGCTCATCCTCCGGCACATTCGCTGCCGCATCTGCGTCCTGATCAAACACCACCAGCCTGCCATCCGGCCCCAGTTGCTGCAGAATACCTCTGCTATGCCCACCACCGCCAAACGTACAATCTACATATACCCCATCCGGGCGTACCTGTAAACCTTCCAGCGTTTCTCTGAACAACACCGGTACGTGATATTCAGAATCAGGTACATGATATGTATCGTTGTTATCGTTCATTTCCTTCGTCACTTATTTGCAAATAGTACAGCTGACTTTTCACCTTAACCGGCAATCGGTTTGGGAGCCATCACTTCCTGAGCCAGGTTACTGAAAGCCTCCGGTGAAAATTCTTCAAAGAGCTGTTTATACTTCTCTGCATCCCATATCTCAATCTTATCAGATGCAGCAACCAGAATAATGTCTTTCGATAATCCGGCGTATTCTTTAAGGGTGGGTGGTAACAACATACGACCTGCAGCATCCAGCTCCACTTCTGTGGCACCTCCCAAAAACTGGCGGCGAAATAACCTTACCTTGTGGTCAAAATCATTCAGCTGACTAATCTGGTTATAAATGGGTTCCCAACTTTTCATGGGATACAGGCTCAGGCACTTCTCAAATCCTCTGGTAATAACAAAGCTATTTTCCCCTTCCGGCACCTGCTTCTTAAAGCCTGCCGGTAACAGGAAACGCCCCTTCGTGTCAAGGGTAGCTTCATATTCACCTAGAAAACCTATCATTTTTGGGATTTTAGCGCTTATCCTCCATTTATTACCACAAAATAACACTTTTTCCCACTTTTATGCCAAATATTGGCGGAGCTATTTTTTCCACATTCTTTTTTGAGGGGAAAAGGAGGAACACAAAGGGTTTGAACGATTTACGCCTGCAAGATATGTGCATATCCTGTGGAAAAGATGTGCATTGACTGTTAATTGACCTTTTTCCTACTTTTGCCGCTTATGACACATCCGGGAAATTTATCCATCATTGATTATACCTATTCGTTACCTGATGACCGTATTGCTGTACATCCACTTGAAAAAAGGGACGATAGCAAGCTCCTGATCTACCGAAACGGGCAAATATCAGAAGATCGCTACCGGATGCTTCATGAACACCTGCCAGTAGATTCGATGCTCGTGTTTAATAATACCAAAGTGGTAGAAGCGCGGCTGCATTTTCAAAAACACACTGGTAGTAGAATAGAAATCTTCTGCCTGGAACCAGGTGGATTTGCAGATATCACCTCTGCCATGCAGCAAACAGGGCATGTACTTTGGAAATGCCTGGTAGGCGGTGCCAAAAAGTGGAAACAGGGTTCGCTGGAGAAAACCATACTTATCAATAACCAACCGGTTACGCTGTCAGCCACTATGGTGGAAAGAAAGGAAGACTATTATCTGATAGAATTCAACTGGTCAGCAGAACACTTGCATTTTGCTGACATTTTACACGCAGCCGGATCACTTCCATTACCTCCTTATCTGAACAGGCAGGTGGAAGAAGAAGATAAAACCCGTTATCAAACTATTTACGCGCGGCACGATGGCTCTGTGGCAGCACCTACAGCCGGTCTCCACTTTACGCAGCAACTCCTGCAGCAACTGCAGCAGAAAAACATTCAGCAGCACTTTGTTACCTTACATGTAGGTGCAGGCACCTTCAAGCCTGTAAAAGCCGCTGTTATGCAGGAACACGAAATGCATGCAGAGTTTATTGAAATTCAGGCAGCATTCATCAGCCAGCTGATACAACAATTGCAATCAGGTCAGCCTGTTATTGCTGTAGGCACTACATCACTACGCACTATTGAGAGCTTATATTGGATAGGCGTAAACATTGGGCAGCAGCAACAACAACAAACTGCTGTTACCGTAAACCTCAGCCAATGGGATGCTTATGAGTTGCCACAAAACATCCCCGCAACAGAAGCGTTAACCACCCTTCTTCATTGGATGCAGGAACAAAAAACAGAAATTCTATTTGCCAAAACGCAGATTATTATAGCTCCCGGCTACTCACTGCGCATAGCACAGGGCCTTGTCACTAACTTCCACCAACCACAATCTACATTACTATTACTGGTAGCGGCCATTATCGGAAACGATTGGCGCACAGTATACCAGTATGCCCTGGAACACGAATTCCGGTTTCTCAGCTACGGCGACGGCAGCCTGCTATGGAAAAAAGAATGATGTAATCTACAGGATTAATCCCGCTCTTTATGCAAAGGCAGTTCAATAGTAAAGCTACTGCCTTTACCCAGGGTACTGTCTACCTTAATGCGCCCTTTGTGTATATCAATAACCGTTTTTACATAACTCATGCCCAGGCCAAAGCCCTTTACATTATGCAGGTTACCGGTATGCGCACGGTAAAACTTTTCAAAAATGCGCTTCACCGTCTCTTTGTTCATACCAATGCCATTGTCTTCAATACGTATCAGCAAAAACCGGTTGGTATTATGAGTGGTTATTTTTATAGAGAGATTTTCTTTTGAATACTTGATAGCGTTATCTACCAGGTTAGAGATTAGATTGGTAAAGTGTACCTCATCTACATTAGCCAAATCATTTTGCGCATTCAGCATCAACTGGATCTGGGCATTTTTCTCGTTCAGTACCAGTTGAAAATTATCCATCACATGCTGAATAACATTATGCAGATGCAAAGGCTGCAGATTTAGCTTCAGTTCCTGTTTTTCCATCAGCGCCGCCTGCAGAATGGTTTCCACATGCTTGTTCATGCGCATGTTCTCCTCCTTTATAATACCGCTGAAATACTGCATCTTCTGTGTATCCGATTGAACCTTCTGGTTACGCAGGGCATCTACCGCCAGAGAAATGGTTGCCAGCGGCGTTTTAAACTCATGCGTCATGTTGTTAATGAAATCACTCTTAATTTCACTCAGCTTTTTCTGATTAAACATGGTTTTCACGGTCAGATAAAAGGCCGTAATCAGTATAACTACAAATATGGCAGACAGGGTAACCAGCCAGGTAAGTGACTGCCAGATCTGCTTTTTATAATCGGGTATTACAATAAAAATATACTCGCCATCTGATAATCCTTCTGCCACTGTTCCGGTTTCGGGAAGCACAGGGTAAAAACGCACTTTGTTATGAACTGAATCAGAAAACAGCGGCATAAAGTTTTTTGACTGAAGCTCTACAAACAGCTCCTCCGCATCAGCAGTAATAGCAAACTCAAACCGCAGGTGGCTGATATCTTCTTTATCAAACGCTTTCCGGATACGTTCCTCCACCTCTACATCTGTATACCGTTGTGAAATAGGCACAGTGGGTATATTACGCGTAAGTCTATCCGGCGTTAACCGCATTCCCAAACGGCCCCCACGCAAATGAATGTTCCGGCTGGATGTTTGTTTGGCAAACTCTTCCGCAACAGCAATGCAGGCCTTATCTATTTTAAACAGAATTTTCTGCTCCTGAACTTTCCACAAGTTCTGCAGCCACGAAATCTGAAACAGTATAATACCCGCAAGCGACAGGGTAACCAATACTATTATTGCCGGAAATACCTTCTTCATTGCTACAAACCTATACAAATCACCGTAATTGGCAAACACCGGCACATACATTAACAAATGATGTAAAAACATAGCCGGCTGGCTCTAAATTTGTTTTACTCAACCGGATATCTTAATTTAAGAATATGTTGGACGTAGCATCAGGCAGAATTTTAGTGGCAGATCCTTTTTTGAAAGATCCTAATTTCATGCGCACTGTTGTGTTTTTGTGTGAACACGAAGATGCGGCCGGTTCTTTCGGCTTTGTTATAAACCGCCCTTACAATCAGGCAATAGGAAACCTGGTAAGGGGACTGGAAGGATGCAATTTCCCGGTGTATTTTGGTGGACCGGTTCAAATGGATACCATTCATTTTCTGCATCAACGGCCAGACTTGGTAGGCGGTGTAGAAGTTGTAGATGGAATTTTCTGGGGTGGAGATTTCGAAATTTTATCAGACGCTATACGGAACAACAACATTCAGGAAGAAGAACTCCGTTTCTACCTGGGATATAGCGGCTGGAGCGTAGGACAACTCAGAAATGAGCTGGATGAAAAAAGCTGGCTTACTACTGAAGGCAACCGTAGATTGGTTTTTCACCAGGACTATAATAGAATATGGCAGGATGCCCTTATACAAATGGGCGGAAAATATGAACAGCTGGTTCACTATCCTATAGATCCCCAGCTGAACTAACCCGTTAGCGCAATGGCAGAAAAACACCTGCCTGAAAATCCAGTGTATTTAAGTTTTTAAAGCCAAACTTGCTGTAAGGGGCATAATTATAGTTTACGCCTAACATAATACCCGAACTACTCAGGCCTCCAAGAGGAATTTGTATACCTGCCCCTGCCTGTGCCACAAAGCCAGCTGATGCATCATTGCTTTCAAACTGCCCAAGATACTGGCGATAATTAATAAGATTCAAACCTGCACCGGCCGATACATAAGGCTGTACAATCAGGCGCTGGTTACCCAACGGAGAAAACAATACCTTAGCTATAATAGGCGTTGTTTGTACCGAATTGGTAAGCACTGCTGAAATATCTTCGCTCTTATTAGTCGGGTAAACAGCTCTCGGATACTTCTGATAATAATCCTGAAACCCTACCTGTAACCCCGCAGCCAATGTACGGCTTATTCCATACATCAACTCCCCCTTTCCACCTCTTGGCGAACCTTTGCTTATCATGTCGTTACTAAAACTACCCTGTGGCTTGCTGTAATTGTAAAGCAGGTTTAAACGCATTTCCCCCACCGGCATTTGTGCCTTTGCCTTATACCCATATCCTGCCATTACAACCAGCAGGGGTATTATTATTTTTACACTACGCCTCATATTCATTTAATTATTGCCGGCATGTATGTATGCTGACTGATCAAACAATGCTTTTATCTGCGCATCGGCTACGGATGCATTCAGAATACCTGAACCACGCACCAGACCGGTCCATATTACGTTAATCGTATTTTTTCCGGGAGCATCTTTTAAGTCAAGCATGTCCACAGAAAATGCACCTTCTGTAATCTGATAAATGGCATAGCTATAAGGAATGTAATAGCCATAGCCGCCATAACCCCAGTAGAATGGATCCCAGTAGCCACCGTAGTAACCCCAATAATCAGGATAACTGATTACCCCTGTTGAAGTGTTATAAATCCGGTTCACATTTACTCCAAGATCGGGAGTAGAATCGCTGGCAACTTCACGATATCCCCTTTGTAGCATGTACTTCTTAACAGCATTAATATATGCCAGGTCTGCCGCCTCCAACGCTCTGGAGGCCTTATTGCCTGAAACAACTGCTACAGAATCCGATACACGAAAAGTTTTAAACCGGGTGAAATCTGCTGTAGAGTCAAAATTGGTAATATAGATACGCGAGTCTTCCGCAGTAAGATCATTCAACGGATCTTTTACACAGCTTACTGCCCCAAGTGCAATTACCACTGCCGTCAGCAACGGCCACATCATACGCCTCCTCATATGCTAACTATTTACACAGGAACAGTTACCAAAAAAGGGCCAGATATAAAGTTTACACACACTTTAAGACGTCATTAGTATTTTCGTTAAGGAGATGTTAATGCAACAGCAACACCGTACCCTTATACATAAAGCTGCCACCACCATCACAAATCATTTCCGCCACATAATTGAATACATTGTTACTGATAGCATTACCATTAAAGGCACCATCCCACCCCTGGCTGGCATCATTAATCTGAAAGTTCTGGCGCTCAAACACCAGCTCGCCTAACCGGTTGTAAACACGGAAATATTTTATAAGTCTGATCCCCTTGCCCCGTGGATAAAAAACATCATTTCTGCGGTCTTTGTTGGGCGTGAATGTATTGGGAATAAAAACACTGCTTTCTTCACACCGAAGCACCACTTTTACGGTATCACTGGCTTCGCAACCATAAGATGTACGTGCTGTAACAGTATAATTTACAGAAGAACGGGGAGTACTTACAGGCGATTGACATCCTGCGCAATCCAGGTAACTGGCAGGCGCCCATGTGTATGACACCACATTACTACTACCCGTAGTTGGTAAGGGCATGCTTGTCCCGGCCAACAATACCGTATCAGCTATTGTACCAACAACAGGTAAATCTCTTACAGATAGTACAGCTGTTGCCGTATCTGTAAAACAACCTGCGGAATCATATCCAACTACCTTATAGATACCTGTAGTGGCAGGGGTGGCTATAGGGTTGCCAATATCCTGGCTACTCAATCCCGTCCCGGCTATCCAGCGATAGGTATCTGCCCCCGAAGCATTCAGTGTTACAGATTGCCCCTGGCAAACGTCAGCGTCAGTAAGTGAAACCGAGAAGGGATAAGCAACGGTAACACGAATGGAATCTTTATTTATACAACCATAACCGTCAGTTACCCGAACGGTATAAGTAGCATCAGAGGAGGGATATACACCCGGCGAGGCACTGAATACATCTGTAATAAACACCGCAGGTTGCCAGGAGTAACTTACTCCGTTATGTGCAGTTAAGATAAGCGTATCTCCTTCACACAATATAGCCTTATTGCCGGGATGCAGTTGAATATCCGGCAAAGCATGAACCATTAAAGTATGGCTGGCGGTATCTGTACAGCCTGCATTTGTTATCAGCAACAGTACATTGTATGTCCCTGCTTTTGAATAGGAATGAGATATGGAGGCTTTGTCTGTAATTACATCCCCTTCACCCGTATACCAGCGCCAGGTTTCCGCATCTCCATCAGCTGCTCCGGTAAAAGAGCCTGTGTTCATTACACAAATCTCTGCCGGCCCTGTAATACTTCCCTTTGTTTTAGGCTTTACAACAACTGAATCTTTAAGGCTTACCACGCATCCTGCCGTTGAGCTGACAGTCAGATTAATGATATGTTTACCGGTAGTAGTAAAGAAAAATGCAGGAGCAGCAGTGTTGGCAGTATCTTCTGTATTTCCTGTTCCAAAATTCCAATGCCATTGCAAAGGCAACTGAAACTGATCAGCTCCTATATTCACCACTTTAGTAGAAAACTGCACATCACCCGAATCACACACAACAGCATTGCTATTTTCCATAACTGCATGCAGTGTATCTATTACTAATGGCACAGCCACCTCAAACGTAGCCTCACATCCTTTATCATCTTTTAAAATAATAGCAGGCTTGTATCCCCCTGCTGTTTTATACTCATGTGTAATAGTAGTTTCTTTTGAATGAATCAATGGGCCGTCTGCCAGGTCCCAGGTAATATCAGTCACACCACTTGTGGTGGCCGTATAGGTAACCTTTGCCGGCGCACCACACCAGAAAGCTTTATCTGCTGTAAAAGTCCCCACAGGTCCCTTTACCAATACTTCATGAGTAATGGAATCTACATCCCCGGTATTATCATATGCATACAGCTTTACAATATAAGCTCCCGGCTTGTTGTAAATGTGAGTGGGCGTATTGCTGTTTCCGGCAGTGGAACCATCCCCAAAATCCCAGCTCACCCGCGTATAATTTTGTGAAGTGTTTACAAAGGAAGCCAGTGCAGGCGGGCAGCTGTTACCGTTTACATAGCTTACAGTGGAAGTAAAGCCTGCCTGTATATTCTTTATGTATACCAGCTTAATCATGGTATCAATACACAAACTCGTTGGATTACCCGCTATCAGCTTTACCGTATCCACTCCCACGCGGAGGTAGGTTTTAGACGGGTTAGCCAGGATAGAAGTGCTTCCGTCAAAACTGAAAAGCCAGGTATATACCACCAGTCCACCATACGGATTACTCTTATTAATATAATTAACGGTTGTGTTTGGCTTCACCTGATCCGGCTGCCATGTAAAGTCTGCCTTGGGCCCCGTAGTAATTGCCATCATAGAATCCAACCCATAACATCCGTTTTTGTCAGTTGCTTTCAAAATAATCTTATGTGTCCCGGGGTTCCCGTATACATATTTCATATCCTGCGGTGCATACACGGTCTGTAAAGCCGTAGTATCACCAAAGCTCCACGTCCATGAAATCAAAGGCGCTCCGTCTTCCGGTTTGGTTTTATCAATAAACACATTGGGCGTGTTATAACAAACACTGTTGGCAGGAGTTGTAAAGTCAACTACAGGTCCCGTAATATGTACTTTAACAAAATCAGTAGTATCAAAACAACCAAACTCTGATGTGGTAGTGATAGCTCGTATCGAATCTGTTCCCGGAGGCAGCCATTGCAAAGTTCCTTTGTAAGTATAGGCCCAGTCGTTATACTCTGATTTTATCAGCCTCGGGTTAGTGGGGCTAACACCACGCGCAGTTTCCCAATGCAACGTAAAATCACCTTCATATAAAATGCCTTTCGGATTCGCCTCTTCATTAGAAACTTCTACATACAACGAATCACTACTGCATGCCCCCGCTGATCCAATGGTAAGCTTTGGACGTTGCTTATCCATTACATATACAAAATCAGAATCACTTACACTGCAGGCTCCATTGTAACCCGTCATCACCACTTTGTATATACCCGTTTTAGGATATACATGAGATACAGAAGGCACTTTACTTCCATAATCCATAGTAGTTCCATCGCCAAAATCCCAGTGCCAGCTGGTCACCTGTCTGGAGGTATCACGTATAGTCACTTTTTTTCTATCTCCCGTGCAAGTGTTCTCAGGCTTATCCATGTATACAAAGGGCGGTTTAACAGTCAGCAATGCAGGCTTAACTACAGTATCCCTGCAGGTACCGTTTACCGCCACCAGAATAACGGAGTAAGTGCCTTCCTTTGTATACTGATAGGCTCCCTTTGCAGAACCGGAAGAGGCCCTTTTATAATCCCCCTCATAATGCCAGAACCAGGTAGTAGCAGTATTCTGAGCAACCCCGTCAAAATGCACGATATTATTACCGCAGATAGGATTCGCTTCTTTTACCGTAAAGTCAACATCCGGATTGGCATATACGGCAACATTATATAAGTAAGCTGTACCCTTACACCCACTCTCTGTAGTATAATTCAGTGCCACATTATATACACCAGCTTTATTAAAAGTATGTCTGGGCTTTACTTCTATAGAGGTTCCGCCATCGCCAAAATCCCATTGATAGCTCACCAGCTTCTGCGATACCAACGTACTGAATTCAACAACAAACCCTTCACAACCACTCAGAATATTAGGGCTGGATGAATAAGAAGGAACTATATTAACAATAGGCTTATCCAGATAATAAGGAAATTCCAGCAGCGAACTGCAGCCAGTACTATCTGTAATGGTTAAAGCAACGGCGTGGTTACCGTTGCTGGTAAAAGAATAAGTAACATCACGTGTAGTAGCCACATTATTCTTGTCAATGGCCCATTGCCAGGTAAGCGCAGCTTTGGTGGTATCCTTAAAAGTAACCGTAGCGGGCGCACCGCAGGCTCCATTACTCTCAATAACAAATCCATTCAGGGCGGGTGCGGCAATTACCTGTATTTTCTTTGTTACAGATACGTTGCAGCCACTATAAAAGGCCGTCATTGTTAATTCATACTCACCCGCTTTAGCAAACTTTCTTACATTGCCGGTAGCGCCATCATTAAAAGTCCAGCTGGTATAGTCAGGTACCGGGGTAGTTGTACTGTTAAACGTAGTATTGTTTCCGGTACAAACTCTGGCGGGAACCGTAAAATCTGCCTTTACCGTTCCTACAGAAACGCCGGTACTCAACTCGTAGGTATTGCTACAGCCTTCCGAACTGGTAACGGTAAGCCTGGGCTTAAAATTACCAGAGCCTGTATAAGTATGAGAAGGACTTTTTTCTGTAGAAGTGGCCCCATCTCCAAATGCCCACGCGTAATTAAGCGTACCCGGTCCTGTGGAATTGTTGGTGAAGGTTACCTTGTCCCCTGTGGTACATACCATGGATTTATCTGGTGTAAAAAGCGCTTTCACCGGCGGACCAACTTCTATTATGTTCGACTTTATCTCAGTAGCGCTGCACCCGTAGCTGTCTGTAACAGTAAGCGAAACGCTCGCTGTCTGCTGTGCAGTATAAGTATGTATCGGGTTGGCCTTGTTTCCCCTATCAGTAGTCCCATCTCCAAAATCCCATAAATACTGCGCAACCGTGGCTCCGGTACTTACACGCGCATTACTGTTAAAGGCAACCGTTAAAGGCGCACAGGCACGGAACGGATTAAAAGTAAATCCAATAACAGGTTTTTCCTTAACCGCAATCTTCAATACTTTTATAGAAGTAACTCCCCCATCCGTTACCGTAAGCTTTACCTCATATTCCCGCTCTTCGGTAAATATAGTACCGGCATCTCTGGTTGTGGCAGAACGGCTGTTCCCAAACTCCCATCTGTAGGTAGCTGTTCCGGATGCGCCCGTGGTAGTATTGGTAAAATTCACTGTAAGCGGCGCACAGCCTGTAACCTTATCAGCACTAAAATCCGCTACCGGTGCCTGAGCAGCAGCGGAAACAGAAAACCCACCCAATAACAATAATAACAGGCTTTTAACCCATAGCAGTTTTATATACATTCCAGTTCAATAATTGGCCTTAAAATCGCGGACACTTTATATGCTCCGCACCTATGGCAGCTCTCGTGAAGCCTTTGTAAGATAGCGACAGCTCATAGCCGCCCCTACTCATACTGGCTGTTTTCAAATCAGAGGTGTTGATATCGTAACTAAACCCGACTTCAAACTGCTGATATTGCAGTTTTATCACAGGTACAACCGCATCATTAAAACGTGCAAAAATACCTCCACTCACAGAGGCAGTAGAATAAGTATCACTGTTATACAATTCACTGCCATTCAGTTCATAGGTAAACAAAGCACCTGCCATCAGCTCATTAAATCCACGCTGATTAGAATAGTTCAGCTCTGTCTGCATACGTACTCTGTCACTTACAGGCACGTGAAAACCTGCATTCAGCTGCAACTTAGACGGTAGTACTATACGCTCCTGCTTAAACTGTTCCGAAGGTTTGGTAATATGAAATAAAGAAGCACCCAGATAATAGCTTCCATTCTCTCTCAGCTCGTTATTATAGCTGATTCCCGCAGCTATGTCAAAAAAGCCCCGGTTGTACGCTGCAAAAGATTCTCCGGTGGGGTTGCCGGGATTATATTCACCACTCACATACTGATAATCAAACGTAAGGTTATGCGCATCAAACTGCCGTTGCACAAAGCCGGCCATAAACCCCACCGATAAATACTCGCTACGTTCTGCACTAAGCGATTTATGAAAGTTCAAAGCAGGCATCAGCTGGGTAGTTCGCAACCGGCTGCTTCCCGCCAGATCATAATATCCCTGTAAGCCCGCCGTCAGATAGTCACCTGCACCTCCTACCGCAAACTTATACTCTCCGCTGAAAGCAGTGGTTTTATAAGGAAAGCCCGTCCAGCTCCACTGATTACGATGCAGCAACTGCAAACGCACGTCGCCCGTAAAAATGCCCGCCAGCGCAGGATTACGCAATAAGGGCGTTTCATAAAACTGCGACACATGTATATCCTGCGCGTTTACAACCGTAAAGCACAAAGCAGTTAATAAAACAACCAGTATTTTTTTATATGTTCCTGCACCTATCATAATCGCATCACATCATTTATCGGATAAGCATTACTGAACCTTTAATAGAAAATGTTTCACCGGCATTACAAACCATCTCACTTGCATATGCCAATACCTCATTGCCCAGTGTCTTACCCAGGTAAGTACCATCCCATCCCTGCGAAGCATCATTCAGCTGAAAATTTCTGCGCTCAAAAATCATTTCTCCCATACGGTTATAAATCCTGAAAAACTTCACCAGCTTCACACCTTTACCCCGTGGGTAAAACAGATCATTCCTGCCGTCTTTGTTAGGTGTAAAAGTGTTGGGTATAAATATGGGAGTGGCAGCACAAAGCAGTCTTACATGAAAAGATTGCGACGCGCTACAGCCATATTTTGTCCAGCCCGTTACTTCGTAAGTAGTATGCCTGGAAGGAACAGCAGTAGTAACGGCACAGGTGGGGCATACAGCATCCCCCATGGGTAACCAGTTCCAACGCACAATATCATTGCGGCCTGCAGCGCGTAAAGGCACAGTGGCCCCTATTACCACGGCAGTATCATTCATAGGTGCCACCAATGGTAAAGGCCGCACTTCCAACGTATGCAATGCAGTATCTGTACATCCTTTATTATCTGCTACAAGCCGTATCTGATAAGTACCTGCCTGCCGGTAACTAATTGCTCCCGCATCCTGCACACCCGCGCTCTCTCCATTACCAAACTGCCACTGCCAGTTTTCAGGCGCCGGGCTCGCCTTGCCCGTAAACACCAGAGATTCGTTAGCACATATCTCCTTCAGTGCCGTAATAGAAGTCACCGGAGTGGTTACCACGGTTACCGTAGCACTGGTTTCTTTTACGCAACCCGCTTCTGACCGTACACGTAACGTGGTGTTATATACCCCGGCCCTGTTATAGTAAAACGAAGGGGTGGCTTCATTAGCCGTATCTGCCGGGCGTTGCGTACCAAAACTCCAGTGATAATATAATGCTTTACCTAACTTATCTGCCCCCAGGTTCTTTACTACCGGCTGAAAGCCTACCGTTGCAGAATCACAGATAAAAGGCGGCTTAGACTGAATGGTTATATGAAGACTGTCTACCAGTATAGGTGCCGGAGTAGCAAAACTATAAGGGCACCCATTCCCGTTTTTAGCTATAATCACCGGCTGGTAAATACCTGCTGTTTCATAGCGGTGTAAAGCAGAATTGCCCCGTACCGCCTCCAGAATTCCATCTCCAAAATCCCAGGTAAATTCAGTGACATTAGTACTGCTCAGCAGTTTCAGCTGCACATCCTGTGCTGTACAGCTTTCTGTAATATTACTGGTTACCTGTGCAGTGGCTGCCGGCCTTATGATAACCGAATCAACCGTAGTATCTTTTGAATTGTAATAGGTATTAAACCCGTATAAGGTAACTTTATAAACACCCGGCTCCCGGTAAATATGGCCTGGATTACGGTTATAGTTACTGAGGTCCTCCAACCCTGTGCCATCCCCAAAATCCCATATAACTCCTGTTACATTATAAGAGGTATTGGTAAACTGTACAAACACAGGCAAACAACCGGTAGAATGTAAAAAGCTGGTGTTCATGGTAAATGCCGTGTTCATGTTTATTACCGGCAGCACCTTTACAGCCGTATCCGCACAATGAGATCTGGTGTTAGAGGCAATAAGTGTTATGGTATCATTATCCGGAGCTTTGGTATATGTAAGCCCTGGCGGCGTATACTGGTCTGATGTGGTTTTACTGATAGAAAAACGCCACTTATAATCGTTAGGATATAGGTAGTCATATACACTTCGGGTATAGTTAGAAACATATACCGTGTTTTTAGGCGTTCCCGCTGTCGGATAAAAAGAGAAATCAGCAATAGGCCCCGCCATAACAACATTACCATAAGTAGAGGAGGTACATCCCTGGTTATCAGTAACCGTCAGATTTACTCCATAATTGCCAACATTTTTATACACGTGGCTCACCTGCCTGGTAAATTGTGTATACTCCGTGTATTCACCATCTCCAAAGCTCCATTGCCATTTTATTATCTTGTTGCTGTTTGAGGCTTTGGATAAATCTTCCAACACATTGGCCTGCTTATTACAAACACTGTCTTTCACCACTTTGAAAGCGGGCGTTGGCCTGTTCACCTGTATAGCTACATAGTTAGAGGTATCCTGGCAGTTAAAGCCGGCGGAGGTGGTAATTACCCGTATCGCATTTTTGCCTCCTTCTATATTTCCCAGTATACCTGTGTAATTGGTTCGCCAGTAATGATAATAAGTACCTGTACCCGGTGTGGTATTGTTATTCGTTCCTGTGAAAGGGGTGCCATCATTATACTGTAGCTGGGTAAAATAATAGAAATTACTTTCCGACCAGGTAACTGACGGGTTTACTTCAAACCCATTCAATTGTATATCTATGGTTTCATTATTACAGATGGTAGTATTAGATGCCGTAAGTACAGGCTTCTGCTTCAGCAACACCTGCGCGGTTCTTTCTGTGCTAAGTACGCAATCGCCGTTGGTTACTTTTAATCGTACTATATAAGTGCCAGTCGCCTTATAAGTATGCACTACCTGCGCCGGCTTGTCAGCTTTTGCATAAGTCATCGTGCCGCCATCGCCAAAATCCCAATCCCATTTTTCTACCTGTTGCGAGTTTTCGGTAAACGTAACCGCTCCCCTTGTGCCATCACAGGTATTGGTGTAATTGATAGTGCCTGCAAAAGGAGGTAACACTTTTACATAATCTGTTTTAATAACAGTATCACTACACCCTTTGTCATAACCATTATAACTGATCAGCTTAACAGTATATACGCCCGTGTCAGGAAAAACAACACTGGGATACGAACCCCCACTGTAAAAAAACACATTGTTTTTAGTGTTGTAGGCAGACCATGTATGGTCTATTGCGCCATCCGAAGCATTGTAATTTGCCGTAGAATTGCCACATACAGAAGTACTACCTGAAAAAGCTGCCTGTGGACGTTTAAATACGGTAACCGGAATACCCGTGGTAGTGCCTGTGCATCCTTTATCTGTTACATATGTCAGCGTAACATTATAATATCCCGGAGTAGTAAAATCAAAAGTTGGTTCTGCTACAGTTGAGGTACTAACGCCATTGCTCCATTTATACGATTGAATGCTGCCGATATTTACCGATGCTTTAAAGGATACGCTAAAGGCACCGCAGTTAGTTACCCCCCCACCTGTGGCTGTAGAACTGGTATAGGAAGTAGCTACAGAAGGGCGGCCAATTAATACACTTCCACTACCAGTGGCTGTACAACCATTAGCATCCTTAGCGGTAAGATAAGCACTGAAAACACCATCGTAGGTATAATTAACAGATGGATTTCTGATACTGGAGTTCACGGTATTTCCGTTATAAAAAGACCACGCCCAGCTTACCGCCCAGCTGCTGGTATCCTTATAAGCAACTGTTGATGGCGCGCCGCATGGCGCATTGCTGTTTATCTCAAACCCTTTCAAGTCTGGTGTGGTGTGAACAGTAAAGGTTTTAGTTACCTCCAGCGGACATTTGTCAAACACCGCTTTCAACTTCACCGTTTGCGTTCCCCCGGTAGTAAAATATTTATAGGCATAAGGAGAATAAATATCTCCATCCGCAAAGGTCCATTGCTGATTGTAGGTATAAGGATATACAGTGCTGCCAAAGGAAACAGAAGCGCCGGTACAAATAGGGGCAGGCACTGTAATATCTGCCGTGTAAGAAGCCACATTCAGTTTAGCAGGTAACTGAGTAGTTTGCGTACACCCTTTGTTATTACTGGTGGTTAAACTTACCTGATATTCCCCTTTACTGGCGTACACATGCTTTGGATCTTTCTCTGCACTTGTTTTACCATCACCAAAATCCCACTTGTACTGTAAAGTACCCGGCCCGTAACTGGTATTGGTAAAAGCCACCGCATCATTTAATGTGCACAGTACCGCTTTGTCGCTGGTAAAAACCGCCGCCAGCGGCGGTAACACTTCCGTTACCGCCTTTTTATAAACTGCCGATGCACAACCGTAACTGTTAATAGCCGTCAGGGTTACAGAAGGCACACTTTCGCGGGTATAAGTATGAGAAGTAGTTCCGGAACTGGTTCTCTCTGCATACCCATCCCCATATTCCCATACAAAGCTACTAAGGGTGCCATCACCAGGTTGTGAAGTACTGGTAAAAGTTACTCCAAACGGTATACAACCAGAAGACGCCGAAACAGTAAAGTTGGCTACAGGCTTACGCGCCACTACTACCTGCATCGAACGGGTATATTCCCGCCCGTTATCAGCAACCGTAAGCGTTACAGTATAGGTTTTTTCTTCTGTATAAGTGGCAGAGGCGTTTTTATTATAAGAAAAGCTGCCGTTTCCCAGATCCCAGGTATAAGTGGCGGAAATGCCGGCCCCGGAAGATGTATTGGCAAAAGAAACAGTTAAAGGAGAACAGCCGCCTGTTTTGTCTGCTGTAAACCCGGCCGTTACCTGTGCGCTGGCAACAGAAAGCTGCAACAGGCATAGTATCAGCCACCCAACGTGAAGAAGGGATCGGGTATGCAATTTCATCAGAAAAGCAGGCACAAAGCGTTTTTAGTTTGGTTACAAACAAACCTACGCGAAAAAAAGGATAAATAATTTTGCCTTGTATTAATTTAATCGCTCATATAGGTGAAAACCACTAGAAATAACCTGAAAATGAAGCATTCTATCCACTTTCACCCAAATATTTAACAAATAGCATAAAAAAAGCAGGAAACAGCTATTGCCATTTCCTGCTCATTTATTTCACTTTTCCGGTTTGGTTAATCCAGTGCTACAGCACCTTCCACCAGTACGGTAGCCTTATTATTCAACACTTCTACAAAACCACCCTGAATGCTGTATTGCTCGGTTTTACCACCTTTGTCTTTCAGCACTTTAAGATTGCCTTTGCCCAAAGCACTCACCAGTGGTGCGTGCTTGTCCAGTATTTCAAACAGGCCTTCTATACCCGGCAGCTGTACACCGTACACTTCGCCGTTGTATAGCTTCTTTTCGGGTGTTAATATTTCTAATGTCATAATAGAAAGTGTCTTTGATTAGCCCTGAGCCTGAGCCAGTAATTTTTTACCTTTTTCAATAGCTTCTTCCAGGGTACCTACCAGGTTGAAAGCTGCTTCAGGATACTCGTCTACTTCACCATCCATAATAGCGTTAAAGCCACGGATAGTATCGTCAATGCTAACGAATACACCTTTTAAGCCGGTAAACTGCTCAGCTACGTGGAACGGCTGGCTCAGGAAACGCTGCACCTTACGTGCACGGGATACAGTTTGTTTGTCTTCTTCACTCAGTTCGTCCATACCCAGAATCGCAATAATGTCCTGTAACTCCTTGTAACGCTGTAAAATCAGCTTCACACGGTCAGCAGTGTTATAGTGTTTTTCACCAACTACTGCAGGCGTAAGGATACGGCTGGTAGAATCCAGCGGGTCCACCGCAGGATAAATACCTAAATCCGCAATTTTACGGCTTAATACGGTAGTAGCATCCAGGTGGGCAAAGGTAGTAGCCGGAGCGGGGTCAGTCAAGTCATCCGCTGGTACGTATACCGCCTGTACAGAGGTAATAGAACCGCTTTTGGTGGATGTGATACGTTCCTGCATCAGACCCATTTCGGTAGCCAGTGTAGGCTGGTAACCTACCGCTGAAGGCATACGACCTAACAGCGCTGATACTTCAGAACCTGCCTGGGTAAAACGGAAGATATTATCTACGAAGAACAGGATGTCTTTACCTTTTCCGGTACCATCACCATCACGGAAATACTCCGCAATGGTCAAGCCGCTCAGTGCCACACGTGCACGGGCTCCCGGAGGTTCGTTCATCTGTCCGAATACAAACGTTGCTTTAGAATCTTTTAAGCCTTCCAGGTCAACTGAGCTTAAATCCCAGCCGCCTTCTTCCATACTGTGGATGAATTTGTCGCCGTATTTCATAATACCAGCTTCAATCATCTCACGCAGCAGGTCATTACCTTCACGGGTTCTTTCACCCACACCGGCAAATACAGACAAACCACCATGGCCTTTCGCAATGTTGTTAATCAGTTCCTGGATCAGTACGGTTTTACCTACACCCGCACCACCAAACAAACCAATTTTACCACCTTTTGCATAAGGCTCAATCAGGTCAATTACTTTGATACCGGTAAATAATACTTCTGTAGCAGTGCTAAGATCTTCAAACTTAGGAGGTAAGTTGTGAATAGGACGTGCGTTTTCCTTGCTTAAAGCAGGTAAACCATCGATAGGATCACCGGTTACGTTGAATAAACGTCCGTTAATACCAGGGCCTACAGGCATAGCAATTGCTTTTCCGGTATCCACTACTTCCATTCCGCGTACCAAACCTTCGGTACCGTCCATGGCAATGGTACGAACGCTATCCTCACCCAGGTGTTGCTGCACTTCCAGTACCAGCTTCTCTCCGGAAGGTCTGGTAATTTCCAGTGCGTTATAAATTTCGGGCAGGCTGGCGTCATTGTCAAAATGCACGTCCACCACGGCCCCAATTACCTGTTTGATCTTACCTTTATTAGACATAATGTATTATGTAGGTTATAATTTTAAGTGCCCCCGGAAACCGGGTTTCCGATTTTGGCGGCAAAGGTAGGGAAAACGAATATTTTAAGTGTAAAAGAGCAGGCATTTCGTCCTTTTTTTTACAAAACAGGCTGTTTATGTAAACTATACACACCATTATATATGTTGAAATATGCCATTATAGCCCTTTCAGGCATCGTAATTCTCCTGTTCTGGCGTTCCTGGTACCGTAAAAAACAAATCACCCGCCTCAAAACAAAAATGCAGCTCCGCTGGGGGGAGGTGCAATACAGCGATCCCCCGTTTCACCTGGTAGAAACCTATAGCCTTGCTATTACCTCCCCGGCAGAACAAATAATTACTCCGCATCAGTTTGCAGATCTGGATCTGAATGCTGCCTTTGAATATGTAGACAGAACCATTACCCGGCCCGGGCAACAATACCTCTATCACCTCATACGCCAGCCATCTCACGATCCGGCTGTGCTGGAAGAGCGCGACCAACAAGCCTGCTTCTTCATCACAAACACAGCGCTCCGGGAAGAGATTCAGCTACTGCTACACCCCTTGAGTGACAATGATGCTTATTTTGTAACCAGCCTGCTGGAGCAAAAACTGGCAGAACGTCCCTCGTATCTCAAATGGTTGCCTGTAAGTGTAACAGCTGTAATACTTATTCTGCTGTTGGCCCCATGGTATCATCCGTTGCTGCTTTGGTTGTTCATTCCGCTGCCACTGAATCTTTTCGTCCATCTCAAAAACAAATCTAATCTCCACCGGTTTACACGTTCCTTTCCGCAGCTGAATCAGATGATCCGTATTGCAGACAAGCTGAGCACCCACCCTATCCCCTTTCCCACAGTTCAGACACAATCCGCCATTTCCGCACTGAAATCTTTCCGGAAAAAGTTTGCCATACTCAATGCCGGGCAGCTCAGCGGTAACCCAATGATAGATGAAATGTCTCAACTCACGGCTTACCTGTTCGAACTGCTCAGAGCTTTCTTTCTGGTAGAAATCCACACCTTCTTCAGTCTGATACGGGAACTGGAAAATAAACGGGAAGATATACTGGCACTCTATCAGTTAATAGGTAGCGTAGATACAGCCCTTTCTATAGCCTCCCTGCGTTCCGGTGAGGTTACCTGGTGCAGGCCGCAGTTTACACAATCAGCAAAAGCTTTACAGGCAAAAAACATGCACCATCCACTTATCAGTAATTGTGTTCCCAACTCACTGCTTATTCAAAACAAAAGCATTCTGCTTACCGGCTCCAATATGTCCGGGAAAACAACCTTCCTTCGTGCACTCGGGCTCAATATTATATTCGCACAGTCTATCAACACCTGCTTTGCAGAAGAAATGCAACTACCTGTTGCTGCACACCTCTATTCCTCTATCCGTATTGATGATGATTTGCAGGAGGGTAAAAGCTATTATTTTGAAGAAGTAAATATTATGTCAGGCCTTATCCATGAAGTTCGCCCCAACAGGCAGAATATTTTTATACTCGACGAAGTATTCAAAGGAACTAATACCATTGAACGTATTGCCGCAGGTAAAGCCATTCTATCCTGGCTCAACAGGTATAATAATGTGGTACTGGTAGCTACGCACGATGTTGAACTTACCGACATGCTGGAAACAGAATACGATCTGTATCACTTTACAGAAACCATTCAGAACGATCAACTACACTTTGATCACCTCATAAAAAAAGGACCGCTTACTACCCGTAATGCTATTAAAATTCTGGAAATGACCGGTTACCCTTCAGCCATTATTGATGAAGCCAGTGCCATAAGCCAGCAACTGATCATACAAAAGGAAAAACATCAGAAAGGATAACCAATGGCCAGGTTATATACCCAGTCGCTGGCAAATAGCTTCAGGTCTTTAACCACCCAACGCTCACCGTCAGGCAACCAGGGTTTACGTAACGGGAAAGCCACATCAAAACGAAGTATCAGAATGCTGATATCAAACCGCAGGCCTACACCGGAACCAACCGCTATCTGCTGCAGAAAATCTTTGGTAAAAACAGAACCCGGCCGCGCAACATCAGTTTTGCGGGTCCAAACGTTACCAGCATCTATAAAAATGGCCCCCCGTACTATCGAAAACAGCTTCGCCCGCAATTCAGCATTCATTTCCAGTTTTACATCCCCGGGCTGATCAGGCAAAAAATTGTTAGTTTGTCTGTCTCCTCCATAATAGGTACCTGGTCCTATCGACCGGGAGCGGAAAGCACGGATATCATTTACGCCACCTGCAAAAAATTGCTTGATAAACGGCAACGTAGTACTGTTACCGTAAGCAAACCCAACACCGCCATATATACGCGACACAAACTGAGTAAACCGTCCCAGCGACAGGTAGTGACGAAAATCAGCTTCCAGCTTGGTGTATTGCGAAAAAGGGGTATTAAATATCAGCTTCTCTTTCCCTTCCGTTACGCGGGCACCAGTAGCCAGTCCCAGCAGGTTGCCCGACAAATCAATATTTCCGTTAAAGTAAAAATTGTTGCGTTTACGGTTGGGGTTTATCTGTGTATTCAGGTTAAAATTATAGTTGGTGCCAATAATAAACTGCCGTTCTATACTTCTGGCCAGCGTAATATTTTCATCCAGTTGCTTTTGGAAGGTGTCTGTAATATTGGTAGGCTGTACATAATTAATCGAAACAAGGTTTAATGTATGCTCCTTCTGCGCACTCTCTTTCCAGATATACCCGAAAGTGGCTTTGGAAGAAGTAAGTGTATACTGGTTACTACGGTTATAAATTTCATAACCAAGCTCCATTTTAGTTTTTGGTACAAAGCCACTGTTGGTATTAAAGCGGAATGGTGCAATTATACGCGGAACAGACAAGCTTACAGTGGCACCTACACGCCTGGTAGCTATATTCCCCTGGCCGGAAATCTGTTGTTCTAAACCGGCATAAGCCGTGGCAACAAACAACTCCGCGCCTTTAAACAGGTTCCGGTGCCGCCAGTTTACTGAAACCTCTCCACCATTGGCGTTATTGGATTTGGTAAGGGCCGACGCTTCAAAACGGATTGATTTTTTCTCCGTTGGTGTAAGGTAATAATTAACATTCAGCAGCGGCTGCGAACTGTTAGGCACCTCACGAAACCGCGCTTTTACAAACTTAAATACGCCCAGTGTTGTCAACCGGTTAAGAGAAAGATTATGCGCTTCCCGGTTGTATAAATCACCGGAATCAAACACCAGCGTACGGCTGAATATCTTAGGATTAAACTGATGTTTGGGATCAACAATAGTATATCCATCAAGTTTTGTTATTCCCTGTGAGCGCATTAAAGTATCGCGCGCCTCATAATCTGCATATACCACTACTTTATTAATGCGATAAGGCTTCCGCGCCTGCGGCGGCGTTTCCTTCTTTACCTGCATATCTATATCCACCTTATTGTCTCCTACTGTAGAATCTGCTTTCGCCAGCAAATAATCATCACTGAAATAGTAAAATCCTCTTTGCTTCAGACGGTCGTCAATACGGGTGCGCTCTTCCTTTATCATATCCAGATCATAAGCTCTGCCCGCACGTAAACGCGAGCGCCGTGTAACCAACGCAACCGCTTTTCCCAGATCGCTGGAATCTGCAGGAAACTGCACTTTCCCGTAGGTATACTGCCTGCCAACAGTAGCTGTATAGATTACAGAAACACGCTTATTTTTCACAGAAGTATCAAACACCACTGTATCCCCAAAAAAGCCACGGTTTTCTAAACGGTTCTGTAATATAGACCGGTTCTTTTCCATGGATGATAATGATGCCAGTACCGGCGGCTCACCAAACTTATATTTCAGCCAGTAACGAAGCCCCTTTCCCGTAGGGTTACCAGCAATATTATATGCCCACAGTTTTACTTTCAGCCCCAGTATACTGGAATTAGGTTTGGGGCGCAACAAATCAGACAACTCACCACGCAGCGCTTTCTTCTCCGGTACTTTTTCCGTTGATTCTATTTTCACATCCGCACCGGTATATAACTGCTGGTTACCCTTCAGATATTTGGTATTATTACAGGCGCAGGCAAGCACCAGCGTAATCAGTATACATATAAGGGTAACAGCATTTCTCATCCTCTCTGTCATTTAACTATTGTTGCGGACCGGAGTTGTTGCCACCTCCGGAATTGCTGGTGTTGTTGTTCTTCTTATTATTATTGTTGTTCCTGTTGCGGTCATCCATATTGTTGTTAATACGGCGTATTCTTTTTCGCTGCTCACGGCGCTCTTTACGGCCTGTAAACAACTCTTTAAACTGGTTATAGTCGTAGGTAAGAATAAAGCTTAATCCGGTTTCCACCACTTGCCCTTCTACTACAGCCTCGTACTGGTTTTTGCGGTAAGCCCGCAGCATGTACCTGCCATCCTTACTCAGTTGATAATCTACAGACAAATCACCAGCTATGTTAGAGGTTTCTCTGTTCGCATTAGCCGGCCCCTCCAGTTCAAAGTTGCTGCCTACATTTACACGAAGCCGGTCGTTCAGCAGCTTTTTAGATACGCCTACATTCAACTCGGTACGGTCCTGCTCGGTACCTGTAGTGTAATCCTGATCAGAATTCAGATCAAAGGTCAGATCCACCCCCTTAATCAGGCTGCCCGTTAAACGGTTCAGCTGATCAGTCAGTATTTTACTGGCACTTTGCTTCGCCATCTGAGCTGCCGTAGTACTTCCTGCATCACTCTGTAAAGGATCTTCCTGCACAAACCGGTTCAATAACAGCACAGCAAATACCTGCTTGTTCAGTTCAGACGGGTCGTTCCGCATTTGTTGCAGTTTGGCATCTACCTCCGGCCATTGCGACAACTCTGCATCCGGCAACACTATATCAAAAGAAATCTCCGGCTTCAGCAACTCCCCTTTCATCTTCAGTAATACCTGAAAAGGCAGCTTTTCTTTAAAACGGTTCATCTCTGTCTGCTCCCGGTTAGATAATTGTGATGCCACCAGATCTATAGGCGGGGTATTGGTATAATACGCTGCGGTAATATCTACCTGTGCCGAAGTAGGATCTCCGGTCCATATAATCGTACTTCCCCGCTGTATATCAAACTTACGTTTCAACACACTCAACGATAGCTGATAAGAGCCTTCCCCCAGTTCGTAACTACCCGTAAGATTCAGTTTTCCGCTCTCGTCAATGCCGCCTGCCAGGTCTGCACGGCCCTTAATAGTCAGCGCATCTCCATTGCGCTCGTCAATAACCATGGTAAAAACAGCAGCACTGTCGGTGGCAATATCCATATTCACATCCATTCCTTTCAGTGGCGTCTGGTCGCTTAGCGAGTCCAGCACAGAAGCGGTTACCAATGTATCTACAGGATGGTCTTTATCTACAAACTGCACCACTCCTTTACGATCTTCCAGCTCCGGATCAGTAGTAGGCAGCACAAATACAAAATTCGTTTCCTTATTCACCTTCAGGTTACCATTCACAGAAGGGGCTTCCGGTGTGCCACGCAGCTGTATATCTGTATCAATATTCAGCTTGCCGTAAAACAACCGGTCAGTACCCTGCGGCGCATTTACCACACGAAAATTGCGGGCACGCAAATTGGTTTCAAAACGGAAATCTTTCAGGTTATTGGTATAAATACCACCTGTTACTGTTGCCTTATTACCTGCCGAATCCGCAAGCGTAAATCTACTAAAGCTTACTCCCTTGTTAGAAATGGCTATCGTTTCATTTTTCAACAGCAAAGGCTCTCCCGTCATCATAGGTGTAATCTTTGCCTCTTCAAAACGGAGGTTACCATTTATCTGCGGCTGCTGCAAAGTGCCCGACATAGAAACATTGCCTTTCAGGCTGCCGCTGGCATCCTGCAACTGCCCCATACTAAAAGGCTTTATAGACGATAATGCCAGATTATTTATGTCCAGCTTCAGATCCATACGGCTCTCGCCTGTATAATACATTCCTTTCAGCTGAACATCATTACCATGCCCTTCAATACGCACATCTGCATTAAAAGCATTGGCAGTTTCATTATCTACCTTTACCAGTATGTTTCCAACTGTATCCTTATTCCAGGTCAGATTTTTTACGGTAATATCAGAGGTAAAAACAGGATTGGTAGTTATATTCTTTGCAACAGCATTCCCTTCTATAATACCATCCACATCCAGCGAATCACTTGCCACAAAATCCGTCAGCGTTTTTATGCGGAAGTTTTCAAACTTCACCTGTACAGGTGCATTTACGGTTTTCTCTGTACTGTTTACAGATAAGGATTGATTGTTATTACTGATGGTAAAATTGTTCACCAGCACGCCCCCAGAATCATACTGAATAAAGTTATCAGCCGCCACCTGCCATTTATCCCGGTTAAGAATCAGACTGTCGGGAATCAATGAAGCCTCAATACCATCGGCAATCTGTGCTACATTAGCACCCAGCTTATAATAGTCTTTACCTGCTCCGTCTTTCAGAGAAACAGTAGCATTCAGCTGACTGCTATCCACAAAGCCACGAACCGTTGGCTGAAACAACTGAAGATTACCATTACGTGCGCCCTGAGCACTGATATTATAACGCAATGTTTCTTCTGTGGCACTGTTTACATTTATGCCATTTACTACCCAGGTACCATACTGCAGCTTTGGTGCCTGCAGGTCTATATTTAATTTATTCTCCGTACTGTTAAAAGCCACATTACCCGCAATAGAATCCGTTCCTCTTAAAGCAGGCATCATTTGCAGTACAAGCGGAGTGGAGGGGCGCAGGTGCATATCCAATGTCCAGTTCTGCGCAGTAAAAGCAGTGTCTTTAAAGCCTGGTAAACGATAATAACGATTAATAGTGTGTTGTACCGCTGTAGCAACTTCTGTCAGCTTATACTGCCCCTGCAAGGTAACATCTGCCATTTCAGAGCGCAGTTCAATAATCTGGTCACCGCCTTCCTGCCTTGCATTTACGGCAACAGTATCAGGTCTGTAACGCTGTGTATTCTGCAATACATTCAAATCAAAAATAGCCAGTTTACCCGCCAGAGAGTCCGGATTGGTATTGGTAAAATCTGCACTTACCACACCGTGCATCTGTAATGTATCCTTTACTATATGCAAAGCATTCAGGTCCAGCGTATCTAAACGCAGCATCAGCTGCACTTCCGGATATTGAGGTATTACGTTAGCAGTTGCCTGCAAACTAAACTCAATATTAGGGTCACGCATTTCAGAATTGGCTTTTACCACTCCGTTTGCCACATCTGCGTTTAACAACAGATTACGGTAGGTATAGCCTTTTACATTTGCCTCTACCACTTTCAAACGTGCAATGGTGTTCATTTTTTTATAATCAAAGCCACTGCCTTTCGCGCTCGCCGTAAGGGTAACCTTACCTACATTTTTTTCCTGCTTAGCCAGGTAGCCAACATCTATTTTATCCAGCGCTGCTTTTACATCGTACCACTTACCATTTCCCTTCATCACAGCCACTACGTTAATCCCACCACGCGTGGTTTTACCTTCCAGTGCTGCGTTAAAGTCTTTGGTAGTACCCTTAAAATTACCACGTAATGCCATGCTCTCCGGTATGCGTATATTATCCGGCATAGCCTTGCGTGGTACAATACCGTTAATATCTGCTGCTGTAGTAGTAAAGCGTGCCAGCTTCAGATCGTAATATCCTTTTTCCACATCAGGCATCCCCTGTACCCTGCCCGATACCTGCACAGCAGTTTTACCCAGGCCGCTCGCCTCAAAATTGCCGATAGTAATATTGTTCACGGCCCCTTTGGCATTCGCTGTTACATGCAGCACATTATTGCGGAAGTTTTTTAACTGAGGCTCCAGTGCAGGCACCAGCGTTACTACGTCTGCTACCGCAATATGCGTATTGTTCAAATCCAGATCAAGTGTAACCGCACCCGGATTTTTTGTAAACGCTTCTGTAGAAGGATAGGTAGCCGTAAGCTCATTATGAATTTCAGAAGCATTGGTTTTCATCACCAGTCCTTTAATAACCGCCTGCTTCGCATTATAATCTATATTGGCCTTTAGTTGCTTTAATACAAACCCGCTCTTCTCTTGCATAGCCACCTGCCGCACATCTGCCTTATACCCTTCAGAAGAAGCCAGAATATCGCCGGCATCTACCGTTAGCTGGTTAATCAGAATATGTCCATAGTCCATTCCCTTCTTTAAGGCAGGGCTGTTATCATCATCGTATTGAATACTATTATTCACCAGCCCCAGATCTTTCAGCTCCAGCCGCCAGGGTACTGCCATTGTAGTATCATCTTCACCAGGCTGCTGCAAAGTTTGTTCACCTTTTACAACAGGGGTAGTTTTGCCCATATGTACCACAATCCTGGAATCATTTAATTCAAACTGACGCAAACGCATCCACAGCTTTTCCAGATCCAGACTTTCTGTAACTACATTCATACGGCCCAGGTCAAGCGAGGCTGCCAGTGCATTCACCTCATTGGTATACCCCGCCTTTATCTGTTGCAGGGCAATCTTATCCAGCTTTAACGTAATAGGTTGTGAAGCTGCTGTATCAGCAACGCTTTCCGGTAACGGATTTATTATCACCAATGGTTTGTATTGACGCACCTGTGCATCTACATGGTCCAGTGATATTTCAGGAATGGAAAAAATAAATTTATCAGGATCGAAGGTGGTGATCTCTGTATGAAAATTACCCAGCGCAAAACGGGCATCATTGCCCGTTACATCATCATGAAAAGTACCACGTATTCTTTTCAGTACAATATCGCCCAGCTTAAACTTCATAGTGCTGGCGCTGGTATCAGCAGGTTCTTTCTTCTGCTCGCCTGCAAAGGCTTTGATAATATAGTCAAAGTTAAAAACCGTATCCGGCTTCAAACGATATATATTGGCGGTAATACCATTCAGTTCCAGATAACTCAGCTCCACTTCACTGCGTAACAACCGCAGCATAGATATGTCTACGCGTATGGTATCGCCAGCCAGCAGCGTATCTTTCCGCTGGTCTTCAAAGTAAATCTTCTCCAGTACAATCCTCTTAGGAAAATTAATATCCAGGCGCCCGATAGCAACCTTTGTTTTCAGTTTCTTTTCTAAAAAAGCAACTACCTTGTTTTTGGCAAACTGCTGCACCGCAGGCACCTGGATTAAAATCAATACCAGTACTACCAGAAACACAACAGTTCCTAGCAGCCACAATAGTATTTTAAATGATGTACGTAAGATTTTTTTCACCTACTCCCGCCTATTACTTGTAACAATAATGAAATAATGGCCAGTACCAGTAACACGTGAATTAATCCGGTTGCTGAATACACAAATACGCCGAGTAACCAGCCAATGATTAAAATCACGGCTATCAGATAAAGAATGCTTCTCATACAGGTTAAAATTTATGATGGATTAAAAAAATACAATCTAGTCAGACTTTTTCTTTTTCACCAGTCCTGTTAAGCCGCGCAAAGCAGCAATCAGGCCCAGATGTTTGGCGTTAGCCAGTAAAAAGCCTTTCCAGTCTGTAGGGTTCACTTTCTTGTCCTTTGCACCAGCAAAAAGTGATATAGCAGACTTCAATATCGTCCACGTTTTACCAGCTACCTGATTCCGGAGAAAGAAAGGAATCACACTACCCAGCGTTGCCTTTATCGTTTCCTGTGGTAAACGGTCCCATCTGGCCTTCAAATCCTTTTCGTGTAGCTTTATCCTGGTGTTTACCTGTTGTATCTCCTTCTGCAAATCAGCCAGATTATTAATATGCCCCAGTTGACGTTTCTTATTCATGGCTGGCGCTTGTAGGGTTAGTACTGACATTTTCTTCCTCCTCATCTTTGTCTTCAAACAATATATTGATAACCGTATTGGTAATCATACGCTCCAGCACACTCTTCCGTAAAGCAATCAGGGTTACCAGAATAATAATGTAAATGGCAGATACTATGCCAAAGCCAAGGAACATACTGCCGGTTAACTCTGCAAAATAGTAGCCGGCCATAATGCTCAGAAACAGAAATATGAAAAATATCAGTACAGCCACTACCAGCACAGCAAACATTACTGCTACCAGTTTAGATATCTTTTCAACTGTTTTAAGCTTTAACAACAATAACCGGTCCTGTACGTATTGTTCAATCTTTTGACCAGATTCTTTGAAGAATTGTTCCTGTGTTTCCATGGCAAAAATTATCGGGCCTGGTTATAAATAGGTTACGGAAAATGTACGGGCTGATTAGTTATACGGCAGCTGCTTCTTTAGCCTGGTTGCCTAAATCCTGCATAAATTGCTTGCCTCTGGTTACCAGTTCACTTACTTCAGTACCAATATCAGTCAGGTTTTCTTTGGCTTCATCAGCAATATCACGCACATCTTCCAGAATTTCCTTGCCCTTATCACTGTTCAGGAACATGGTGATTAAAGCGCCTGCTGCTGCACCTAATACAATACCCGCTAAAAATTTTTGATTGCTTGTCATAGTGTTGTGTTTTTTGTATGTGGTAAATTGTTATTGTATTTCAATGTGGTACAAGCATTGTACCAATACTGTTAAAAACACCAAATGGAAACACCCCGGGAACATAAAGTTAACCGATACTTTCTGCTCGCCTTTATTCTCGTACTGGCCATTTTCCTGTTCTGGAACCTTAAACAGTTTTTTACTGCTTTTCTGGGCGCTATCATTATCTACGTGTTGGGCAAACCCTTTATGTGTAAGCTGATTAAAAAACATAAATGGAACAAGAATGCCGCTATTGCCTTGGTATCAGCCGTATCATTTTTTATTATTTTACTGCCCATAGGGCTGCTTTCTACCCTGCTTTATAATAAGATCGCTTCCGTGGCAGAAAATCCCCAACCGTTAATTGATGCTGTTAAAAACCTGGATCAGCGTATTGAGCAAAAAGTCCATATCCGGCTCATATCAGACAATACCCTGGAAAAAATACAGGCTGCAGCCACCGGTATTGTTACCACCATCCTTAACCAAGGCATGAACATCTTCTCCGAAGTACTCATGATGTACTTTTTCCTTTACTTTATGTTCGACCGCGTAAACAGGCTGGAAGCCTCTCTTCTGTACTTTCTGCCTTTTCCTAACGATAAAATAAAAATGTTTGGAGATGAACTGGTAGCCCAGACATTCAGTAATTCCGTAGGTATCCCTTTTATCTGTATTGTTCAGGCGCTCCTGGCCTATGCGTGTTATTGGATAGGTGGCCTGCCTGAACCAGGGTTCTGGGCGGTTACCACAGGTTTTGCTTCCGTATTTCCTATTGTAGGTGCCAGTATTATATGGGCGCCGATAAGCATTTACTTCTTCGCCTCGGGGCATACCTGGCAAGGCTTCTTTACCATTGGCTGGGGCGTATTACTCATAGGCTTGTCAGATAACGTAGTACGTTTTATACTCGCCAAACGCATGGCAGATGTGCATCCGGTAATTACCGTACTGGGGGTGATCATGGGCCTGAAACTGTTTGGTATTACGGGTTTAATTTTCGGTCCGCTCATCATCTCCTATTTTGTGTTGCTGCTCAAAATCTATTATATAGAATTTCAAAAACCGGTAGCACTGCGCAAACCAAAGGTGAGGCAACTGATGCCTTCTTATTTCCAGCCATTTTTAGGTAAAAGAAAGGCAGGAACTACTAATACAGGCCGCAAACCGCCTACACCATAAAAAGTGCTGCCCGCAGTCCATAACTGCGGGCAGCACTTTTATTTTTATACACACTACACTAAGCCAGAATAGAATTAATCAGGTTTAGTTCTTCCTGCGTAAAATGGGTATTCTTCAAACTCTGTATGCTATCGGTAATCTGCTCCGGCTTGCTGGCTCCAATCAATACTGAAGTAACACGGTCATCTTTCAGTATCCAGGATAAGGCCATATGCGCCAGCTTTTGACCACGTTGTTGCGCCAGTTCGTTTAACCGGCTTACTTTTTCCAGCTTCTCTGGTGTTACATGGCTTTCTTTCAGAAAAATGCCACTTTTGATAACGCGGGAATCAGCAGGAATACCTTTCAGATACTTATCCGTTAAAAGCCCCTGCGCCAGTGGTGAAAAAGGAATACATCCTACGCCTTCCTTACCCAGTAAATCCATCAAACCATCTTCTACCCACCTTTCAAACATCGAATATTTAGGCTGATGAATCAAACAGGGGGTACCCAGTTCTTTTAAAATACGGAAAGCTTCCGCAGCACGCTCCGGACGATAGTTAGAAAGCCCTACATACAATGCTTTACCCTGGCGCACAATCAAATCCAGTGCCCGCATGGTTTCTTCCAGTGGTGTATCCGGATCAGGACGGTGGTGGTAGAAAATATCTACATACTCCAGCTGCAAACGTTTCAGGCTCTTATCCAGGCTCGATACGAGGTATTTTTTTGAGCCCCAGTCTCCATAAGGGCCATCCCACATGGTATAACCCGCTTTGGTAGAAATAATCAGTTCGTCTCTGTAAGCAGCCAGATCCAGTTTCAGCATTCTGCCAAAATGCTCCTCTGCCGAGCCCGGAGGCGGGCCATAGTTATTTGCCAGATCAAAATGGGTAATACCATTGTCAAAAGCAGTTTTTACAATATTGCGGCTGTTTTCATATACATCGGTATAACCGAAGTTATGCCATAAGCCCAGTGATACGGCGCTCAGCTTTAATCCGCTGTTACCGCAACGGCGGTACTGCATATCCTGGTAACGGGCAGGTGAAGGTTGATAAGTCATAAATAGTGATCTGTTAATAAATACGCTTATTATCCGTAACCGGTAACAGCGCTACAAACATAATTCATAAATATATCCCTCCCATCCTGTGTTACAAACCGCAGTAGCAACACCAATCAGATAAGTAATTCAGTGTCAAACATTCGTAATGTTAAGAATCCGGATCATCACAAAACTTAACATTGAACAAAGACCACCCTATATTAACTTTATGTTACCTTTTTATTAAAACCAGAAGAATGTCGAACACAAAAACAAGCAAAAAAGAAGCAAGAACACTGATCATCCAGCGCATAGAAGCCGCCTTTTCAGACCTGAAAGTTACCCTCGGCGATAAAAAGTTTGCAAGCCGTGCTAAAAAAGCCGCCAAAATACTTACCGATGGCCTGAAAGCTACTACAGCAGAAGAAATTGTGGAGAAGAAGGTGAAGAAAGCCAGGAAGGTGAAGCCCGCTCCTTCCAAAAAGAAAAAAGCAAAAGCTACACCTGCTAAAGCTGCTGCGAAAACCACAGCCGACGCTGCTGAATAATATAGCTGCATTTTACAAATGCAAGCCCCTTTTTCCGCAACTATAATTGAACTGATAAGGGTAATTGGTTTGTACGGCATTGGCGTAATGATAGAGATGTATCAATACGCCAATGCCGGCACCTGCTTGCTTTTTCCTCTACCCGTTGCTTCATTCAGTTAATCCAATGCTTCCTGTATCGACTGTACCAGTATCCTGACAATCTCTTTCAGCTGCTCTGTAGTAGTAATCAACGGCGGCGCCACACGCAGGCAATCTGCGGCAAATAAAAACCAGTCGGTAATCAGTCCGTTGGCAATACAGCGCTGTATTACTTTATGGTTGATTTCAAAACTGTCAAACCGTATTGCAGCCCACAAACCTGCCGTGCGTAATTGCCGAATAGCAGGATGGCTTATCTTTTTTAATAGTTCCTCTTTCTCTGCCACAGCTGCTATATACCCGCCAGCTGTTAATACCTCCAGTGCCGCCTTACCCGCAGCACAGCTTACCGGGTGGCCACCAAAAGTGGTAATATGCCCCAGTACCGGGTTAAGCGTAAACTGATCCATCAAAGCCTTATCCGCTATAAAAGCACCCAATGGCATACCACCACCCAGGGCTTTACCCAGCAGCAGTATATCCGGCACTATATCATATTGCTCAAAAGCCCACAGACTGCCCGTGCGGCCAAAGCCTGCCTGTATCTCATCCAGAATCAGTAGCGTGCCGGTTTGGGTACATTTACTCCGTAGTGCCTGTATCCAGGCGGCAGAAGGGCGGTTAATGCCGCTTTCTGCCTGTACCGTTTCGGCAATAACACATGCAAACGAACCATCTATCTGGTCCAACGCTTCCTGGCTGTTATAAGGCATATGATACACTTCCGGCAGTAAAGGCCGGTAGGCATTACGCCAGTACTCGCTGCCCATTACACTTAATGCCCCCTGCGTACTACCATGATAAGCGTTGTTAAAAGCCAAAATACGGCTGCGGCCGTTTACCCGTTTCGCCAGCTTCATAGCCCCTTCTGTAGCTTCTGCGCCGCTGTTGGTAAAGTATACGGAGTTAAGGCTGGCAGGCAACAGATCGCTCAGCAGTTTGGCGTAGGTAACCTGCGGGGTTTGAATAAACTCGCCATATACAATCAGGTGCATATAAGCAGCAGCCTGCTCCTGTACGGCGGCTACTACTTTTGGGTTACTATGCCCTATATTACATACGCTGAAACCGGAAATAAGATCGGCATATGCTTTTCCGTTCACATCATATTGATATATCCCCTCTGCCCGTACCATCTCCAGCCCTATAGGGGCGGGCGATGTCTGCGCCACATGCTGCTGAAATAATTGCCTGTTGTTCATAATCTGGCAAAGATCGGCCTTCCGTGGCTATACACGGCAAAGTATGCCCCTTTACACGTACTTTTACAGCGTTAGCGTAACCCCCTTTACAATAACATTTCAAATACTTACAACTAACATCCGGTCTATGGCTACAATTTTGCCCGTGCGCGGTAAACACCCTCAATTTGGCAACAACTGTTTTATTGCCCCCAATGCTACTATTGTAGGCGAAGTGGAAGCAGGCGACGACTGTAGCTTCTGGTTTAATGCAGTGGTACGGGGAGATGTGCATTACATTAAAATGGGCAACAAGGTAAACGTGCAGGACGGTGCCGTTATCCACTGCACCTACGAAAAAAATCCCACCATCATCGGTAACAATGTATCTATCGGCCACAATGCGCTGGTACATGGCTGCACCCTGCACGATGATGTGCTTATTGGCATGGGAGCCATTGTTATGGACCGTTGCGTGGTACACAGCAACTCCATCATAGCCGCAGGTGCCGTGTTGCTGGAGGGAACCATAGTGGAACAAGGCACCATTTACGCAGGTGTTCCTGCAAAAAAGGTCAAAGACATCTCAAAAGAGATGATTCATGGCGAAATTGACCGTATTGCAAATAATTATGTAAAATATTCTTCGTGGTTTTCTGATTTCAATGCAGCGAAATAGAAAATTGATTGTCTAACATAGCAGGATAGTTCGCGTACAATCGAAACTAACTGCTAAAAAATCCCTAATACCGTTATGGTACAACTCTTAAAGCGGACTATCCTTTTTTCTAGCATATTATTTGCCCTTACGTTCCAGTCTTGCCGCACAGGCAAAGGGTGCCCAAGCGATGGCAGAAATGTAGGAGCAGAAAAGCTGTTGGCAGAAGACCCCAAAGACAAAAAACTATTGAAAAAAGCCCGAAAGGCTAAATATAGAATGAACAAACAACTATGATTTGAAAAGGGGGTTACTATGAAAACAAACAACTACACCACTACTACCAGTTCAGGATCTTTCAGCATTGTGGAAGATGCCGCTACACTCAACGAATTCTATTCCTTTACCCGCCAGCTGGGTAACGACAAAAAAGTGCGCTTTACAGGTAAAACAGATGACGCAGAAAGCATCGACTGGAACTTTACCTACAGAGGAAGGCCACTTACTTTACAGTATGATATCTATAATGGCATCTCTTTGTTCGCACATTCGCAGAAAGATCATTCTGCCGCTCAGCAACTGGTTTCGGTACTCATGAACCGCGCCTAATAATTTTTGTCGTCGATAGATTCCAATATGCTATAGTAACTCAGAAAACGGCTTTCGGCAATTTCTCCGCTCTCCACAGCGGTTTTTACCGCACACCCCGGTTCGTTGATATGAAGGCAATTGTTAAACTGGCAATTATTGAGTAAGGCGCGCATTTCGGGGAAATAATGCGACAACTCCTGCCGGGATATGTCTACCAGACCAAACTCTCTTATGCCTGGGGTGTCTATTATCTTTCCGTTAAATGGCAGATCAAACATTTCCGCAAAAGTGGTGGTATGGAGTCCCTTTCCACTCCAGCCGCTAACTTCCTGCGTGCGCAGTTCCATGTCTGGAAAAAGGGTGTTTATAAAAGTGGACTTTCCCACCCCGCTATGCCCGCTTACCAGGCTGGTTTTGTTGGAAAGCTGTGTGCGCAATTTCTCCACCCCCTCTCCCGTTTTTAAACTAATACGCAATACGCCATAACCAATAGCTTTGTACATCGCTTCCAGTTCAGCATATAACTCCTCTTCTTTTTTCTTAAACAGGTCGCATTTATTAAATATTACCACCGCTGGTACATGATACGCTTCTGCAGAAACCAGAAAACGGTCCAGAAACCCCTGAGAAGTCCTCGGCTCTTTCAATGTTGCAAACAGTAAAGTCTGGTCAACATTTGAAGCTACAATATGATGTTTGTTTTTGTTGTGGGGCGAAGTGCGGGCTATATAATTGCGGCGGTCGTGAATTTCAGTAATAGTAGCTACGTGGTCAGCCTCATCTTCGGGTGTAAGTTCCACCTCATCACCCACCGCTATAGGGTTGGTACTGGTAAGGCCTTCCACTTTAAAAGCACCTCTTACCCGGGCGTTATACACTTGTCCATCTTCTCCCTTTGCTGTATACCAGCTGCCTGTAGATTTGTAAATTAACGCCCGCATCCTGTAAGTTATAAGTAGCGAAGTTATCAGTTACTACGGAAACTTGCGCAGAATAGCATAACGCACCACCAGTTCAATCACCAGCACAATAAGGCCGGCAATCAGTATACCGCGGTAGTTGTCGGTAAATTTGTTGAAGGTTACTACCTCTACCCTGGATTTTTCCATCAGGTTAATGCCTTCGTATACTTTCTTAAGTGCAGCTTTATCGTTTGCATGAAAATACTGGCCACCGGTAAAATCAGCCAGCTCTTTTAACAGGCCTTCGTTGTATTCCAGTTTGTTTTTCTCGGTTACCCCATTCACCACTTCCTCTACGGTATTCTCACTACCTACCCCAATGGTATACACCTTAATCTTATACAGCTTGGCCATTTCTTTGGCAATATCCGGTGGTATCACACCACCAAAATCCACCCCATCCGTCAACAGTACCACCACTTTAGATTTGGAAGCCGCCGCACGCAACCTGTCCACACTGGTGGCAAGCCCCGAACCAATGGCCGTACCTTCATCCTGCAGGTAACCGCTCTGAATGTTCTGAATCTGGTTTAAAACGGTATTGTGGTCAAGCGTAAGCGGACAAAGCGTAAAACTCTGGTTACTGAAGATGGTAATACCAATACGATCGCCCGGACGGTTGTTAACAAAGTTCACCGCCACCTCTTTTGCTGCCTCCAAACGGTTGGGCAACAGGTCACGCGCCGTCATACTACCACTGATATCAAAACACAGTACAATATCAATACCCTCGCCTTCCAGCTTCTGGGCCGAATATTTTTTCTGAGGCCGCGCCAGTGCAATCATAATCAGCAACAACGCCAGGCAACGCAAACCAAACGGCAGGTGCCGCAGGCTGGTACGCAGGCTCTTCATGTTGCTTTTATTCAAAAACTGGGTGGTGGTTATCATCATAGATGCCTGAACCCGGTTATTCGTGCGCACATAGTCCCATATAATAATAGGGATGATCAGTAAGGCCACCAATGCCAATGGGTAGGCAAACTCGATATCGCTAATCCACTTTGTCAGCATCTTTCTTTTTCTTCCTTGATTTGGTTTTTGTTCTCGTTCTGGACTGCTTGTTAATACGCTGTAGTAACTGGGCAGCGCCTTCCACAAACTCCAGCTGATCTTCAGCCGCTGCTGATGGCAGGTATTTGGCAAATTTTACCGAATCGCACATAATCAGCATATACCGGAATTCCTCTACCGTTTCTGCATCCGAAACATACTTCCTTACCAGCACCATAATTTCCTCAGAGGTACTTTGCATGGTCTGCTCCAGAAACATTTCAGACAGGTAAATACGGCAGATATCATCTACCTGGGTATAAAACTCTTTAATCTGATCGTATTGAACCGGTATTGTTTTCTTCAGTGCAGTAAACTGCTGTGTGGCACGGTACAGCGGCGAACGGCCACGTTTACGCATACGGGTAAGGTGTGCCATTTTACGGGCACGCTTCCGTACATGAATAAACCACCATAAAACATAGCCCGATACCAGCGACATTACCGCCAGCACCCCTATAAGCCACGGGTTATTGCGTAAATCAATTCCAACAATATCTTTTATCGGGTGGTATTCTTTCATGTTCGACACATCTACTGTTAGCACGTCCAGCGTAAGCAGGGATGCTTTCAGTTCGGCCGCTTTGGCCTCGCCCTGGCGCAGCACCGTTACACTTAATAGCGGCAGCTTCCACGAGCCTGAGTCGAATGAGGTAAGAACAATTTTCTGAACATACGCAATATATCCACCCTGCAATATGGTATCTATCTTGCCACGGCGCACCACCTCTATATGGTTGCCCGTGTCAGGAATGTTAAACCACGATTGCAGACTGAACAGACGTGGGTTAAAATCCTCCATTTTCAGAGTAAGTGTAACCTGATCGCCTAACAGCACTTTGTCTTTATCCAGTTCCGCCGATACATGTTGCGCCTGTACCGCCGAAAAGCAGCATAATAAGCAAACCCATAAAATGTGACCAAAAAACTTTTTTGTCATGCTCTTCTGATAAAGAATTCCTGTAACGCTTTTACGTAGTCTTCTCCTGTTGCAATTTGTAACAGGTCGCAACCCGCATCACGGAATGAGAGTTTAGCGTCCTGCTTTATGCGCAGGAACTGTTCGTTGTAACGGGTACGGGTAACCATGTCGTTGGTATCCAGCCAAACTGTCTGGCCGGTTTCCGCATCGCGCACCTGCAATATACCCATACGGGGCAATTGTTTGTCGCGACGGTCATATACCTGTATCCCGATAATATCGTGCCTCCGCGCAGCTACCCGCAATACATCGCGGTAGCCTGTATCAGCAAAATCACTCAGAATAAAAACAATGCTTTTATGCTTAGATACGTGGTTTACAAAATCAAGCGCCTTTAACAAACGCGTACTGGCCGATCTGGGTTTAAACGTCAGCAGCTCCTTTACCATATGCAACACATGGTCGCGCCCTTTACGGGGTTGCATGTATTTGTCTACCTTATCGCTGAAAGAAATAAGGCTGGCTTTGTCGTTATTGGCAATGGCAGAAAAAGCAAGTACCGCACAGATTTGTGTAATCAAATCACGCTTGGTTTCCCGGAAAGTACCAAACAAACTGCTCGCACTCACGTCTACCAGCAGGTAAACCGTCAGCTCACGCTCTTCCTCAAACAGCTTGGTAAATACACCTCCCATACGGGCCGATACGTTCCAGTCAATAAAGCGCGGGTCGTCACCGGCCTGGTACTCACGCACCTCCTTAAACTTCATACCCCTGCCCTTGAATGCCGTATGGTACTCACCGGCAAACATATGGTCGGTTAAACGCTTACTCTTTATTTCCAGCGTACGTACTTTCTTAATTACTTCTGCAGATGTCATGGCACTATGGTACTTGTACTACTCTAATAATTTCATCCACCAGTTGCTCCGATTTAATGTTTTCCGCCTCAGCCTCATAGGTAACACCTATCCTGTGGCGTAATACATCTCTGGAGATAGCTTTTACATCATCCGGTATTACAAAACCTCTTTTATTCATAAACGCCTGCGACTTGGCAGCCAGCGCCAGCGAAATACTGGCACGTGGAGAACCACCAAAGCTGATAAAGCGCTTCAGTTTGTTCAGTCCGTACTGATCGGGGAAGCGGGTAGCAAACACAAGATCCACAATATATTGCTCAATCTTCTCGTCCATGTATACCTGGCGGGCCAGGTCACGGCCTTTCACCAGCTCTTCCATCCGCACCACAGGGTTAATCTTGGGGCCTTTCAGTCCCAGCACCTGTGAACGCACAATCATTTGCTCTTCCTTCTTGTCAGGATAACCTACCTGAATTTTCAGCATAAAGCGGTCCACCTGGGCTTCCGGTAACGCATAGGTACCTTCCTGCTCCTGCGGGTTCTGGGTAGCCAGTACCAAAAACGGATCGTCCAGCGGGTAAGTGTGCTCACCAATGGTTACCTGGCGCTCCTGCATCGCTTCCAGCAACGCACTCTGCACCTTGGCAGGGGCACGGTTAATTTCATCCGCCAGTACAAAGTTGGCAAACACGGGGCCCTTACGAACCACAAACTCGCCTCTTTGCTGGTTATAAATCATGGTACCTACCACGTCGGCAGGTAACAAATCCGGTGTAAACTGAATACGGCTGAAATGCGCATGTACAGCCTGAGACAGTGATTTAATGGTAAGGGTTTTAGCAAGGCCCGGTACGCCTTCCAGCAGTACGTGGCCATTACTTAATACTCCAATCAACAGGCGGTCAACCATATAAGACTGACCCACAACCACTTTACTCATCTCCGCCTTCAGTACGTCAATAAAGCCGGCAGCATATTGTATTTGCTCGTTCAACCTGCGAATATCTTCTCCTGTATGCATTCCTTTTTTTTGTGCTGTGAATGTACGATGTAAACCAGTGTGTTTTACAAGGCAGGAAACCACTGTTTTTCTTCCGTTTCGGAGAATAGGTAGGGTTTCAAACCGCGTAATTACGAAAAATATAATTGACAACCGCCATATACCCCTAAAACAAGGGGAAAACAATTCATAAAAATGATAACTATTTCATCATTCGGCAATTATGTATCTTCGCACCCTATGGCAAAGTTTGCGCACGACGGGGTAGTTCCCTACCAGAACAGTGAGTTGGAAAAAAAACAGCAGGTAGCCGAAATGTTCAACAACATTGCCGGCCGGTACGATTTCATGAACCGCTTTCTCAGCGCAGGCATTGACGTTAAATGGCGCAAAAAGGCCATTAACCTGCTAAAACCCTTGCGACCGCAACAGGTACTGGACGTGGCCACAGGAACAGGTGATTTTGCCATTATGGCCCACAAACTGCTGCATCCCGAAAAAATTACCGGTATAGACATTTCTGAAGGCATGCTGGCCGTAGGAAAGGAAAAAATTAAAAAACTGGGTTTAAGTCAGTTGATAGACCTGCAGAAGGGCGACAGCGAAACCATTCACTTCCCGGATAATTCATTCGATGCCATTACAGTAGCTTTTGGCGTACGTAATTTTCAGAACCTGGAAAAAGGCCTCAGCGAAATGCTGCGAGTACTAAAACCCGGTGGCAAACTGGTGGTACTGGAATTTTCCCGCCCCAACAAGCCGGTGTTTAAAACCGTGTACAATATATATATGAACATACTGGCCCCAGGCATTGGTAAAATGCTGGCTAAAAACCGGGAAGCTTATCAGTATCTGAACGATTCTATGCAAACCTTTCCGGAAAGAGATCAGTTTACACAGATTATGCAGGGCGTGGGTTATACAGATACCAGCTTTAACCCGCTTACCATGGGCATCTGCTGTATTTATAGCGGTACTAAATAATATATTCTGTAAATAACTTTCAACAGCCCCATTTGGGGCTGTTGTCATTTATACCTTTGTATATATTTCAACTTCAAACCTTTAAAAAATGAAAAAGAAGCACGGCCTGTTGGTAATAGGTCTTTTTTGCAATCAATGGCTGTTAGCTCAGGACTTACAAACTGTTACAAACAATGGCGCCACCACCACCAATGCACTCAAAATAACAGGAGCAGTAAACATACCCAATGGGCTGGGCCTTGAATTGTATTATACCAATTCCACCTCTGTTATTACCTCCAATGACCGCACTAACGGCAATTATTATCCCATGGGATTTTATGCTTCAAAATTTTATTTTAGTGATGGAAGTGTAGGGGTGGGTACATTATCTCCTACTTCTAAACTGGATGTAAACGGCCTTATAACCAGCACCGGCAACTCTACTGCAGGCATGACACCCGTCACCAACATATCTGCGCTCAGTGGTTACAAGATTTCCGGCAACATAGCAAACCTGGCACAGAATGGCATCACCTTTACCAGCGGATTTGGTGGCGGAGCAGCAATCGGCTTTTACAGAGGCAGTTCCTATAACACAGGCATCGACTTTTATACCAATACCACGGCCAATGCATCAGCAGGAGGTATGATACATAGAATGCGGCTGAATGAACAGGGCAATCTTGGTCTGGGTACAACTACACCAGTTTACAAAATACATTCGTACGCAGCTGCCAATACAACTATCGCTTCTGCACTTATTGCCGGAGAGTACTTCGGACCGATAATAGGTGTAAAAAGCAGCACCAGTAGCTACTATGCGCTAAACGTTGTTAACAATCTCCTTCAACCCGAAGTAAATGGACAGGGAACTTCTCTCCTATACGTACGTGCCGACGGCAATGTAGGTATAGGCACCTCTACTCCTGCTAATAAGTTATATGTAAATGGCAATATGGGTATCAGCGGGCCTATTTACATGCCTGGCGGCACCTTATATTCAGATGTAAACAATATGGCAAGCCTCCATAATGGAGGATTTGTATGGGCCAATACCGCCAATACTACAAGCAAAATGGTACTTGGATCAGACGCCACACTTAGTCTGTATGGTAATATGTATATAGGCACAACCAATAATCAAAAAGATCTGAATGTAAACGGAAAAATCAAAACCCGTAAAGTCACAGTCACCCAAACTAACTGGCCCGATTACGTATTCGATTCCTCCTACCAATTGAAACCGCTGCATCAGGTAGAAAAATTCATCACCGCCAATAAACACCTGCCAGAGGTACCCTCAGCTGCAACCGTAGCCAAAGAAGGGATAGACCTGGGCGATAACCAGGTAGTTCTACTCAAAAAAATAGAAGAACTTACCCTCTACATTATCCAGCAAAACAAAAGAATAGAGAGCCTGGAACAGCAAATGCAAACTATGAAAGCAGGCAGCAAACAATAATTCACGGATTCTATAGCAACAGGTCTTGCTGCAAAGCAGGGCCTGTTATTTCCCTCCTCCGGACATATAAGCCAGTCCCATCCACAACAATCTGCTTTTCATAGAGATTTTACAGGCTAATTCCGTTTTAAAGCGCTACTTTGTAAAGCCCTTTGACAATATTTTCTTTAAAAAACACGTTTGTTATCAGTCATATATTTGCGAATGGCCAGAACTCTGAAAAAAAGGAAATTGTTATTCTCAGACTATCACTCTAACCCGGCTATAAGAACTGATAAGGCTTATCAGCTTTCTGTAGTAAAGCCATCCGCACTGCGGAAGCACCTCACCTGTCTGCTGGCCGGCGCTGTTCTGATGATACTTTCCACCACCACAGCCAAAGCCCAATTCTGGATACGCGAGGGTTTAAACAGACCCGATCACGACAGTTACCTCTATTATTTTGGTATCAGCCTGGCCTATAACAGTTCTTATCTCCATACTTCTAAAAACCCCCGTTTTCTCGAAAACGACAGTATACAGGTAGCCAACCCTGGTGCCAAGGGAGGTATAGCCCTCGGTTTGCTGGCCACCCTGCAAATGACGCACCGCTGGCACCTGCGCGCCAACCCGCAACTGGTTATCGGCGGCTCCAAATACTTTACCTATACGCTTAAAAATCCGGCTTTTGGCGAGCAGATTACCGAAACCCGGTCTATGCCTTCTACCATTGTAAGCCTGCCCATTCATTTTAAGTTTAACTCAGACCGTATTAATAATTTCAGAACCTATATGCTGGGCGGTATTAAATACGATATTGACCTGGCCAGCAACAGTGCTGCCCGTAACGCAGAAAACCTGGTAAAACTGAAGAAATACGATTTTGGTTTGGAAGCGGGCATTGGTTTTAACTTCTATCTCCGTTTTGTAACCGTATCGCCCGAAATAAAATTCAGTTACGGCCTCACTAATGTTCACTCACGCGATCCCGGTCTTAAATACTCCAGCGTGTTCGATAAACTGCAATCCCGCATGATCTTTATTACCCTGAATCTGGAAGATTAACCGCCGTGTTCAAATTCAAAAACCAAAATTCAAAAATCATAAAAGCCCGGTTTTTACTTTTGAATTTTTACTTTTGAATTTTGCTATTTGAATTTGTACAATATGAACTACCTGATCAGGAATACAAGCATCGTCAACGAAGGAAACACTATCCAGGGCGACGTATTCATTAAAAACGGAAGAATTGAAAAAGTAGGCGGCACTATTGAAGTGCAGGAAGCCGTAACCGAAATAGACGGCACAGGCCTGCACCTGCTTCCCGGCGCTATTGACGATCAGGTACACTTTCGCGAGCCCGGCCTTACCCATAAAGCCAATATCTATACAGAAGCCAAAGCGGCTGTAGCAGGTGGCGTAACCAGTTTTATGGAAATGCCCAATACCAAACCACCCGTGTTTAGCCAGGAACTGCTGGAGCAGAAGTACGATATAGGCGCACAAACCTCACTGGCCAACTACTCCTTTTTTATGGGAACTGCCAACGATAATATAGAAGAGGTATTACGTACCAACGAAAAGAAAGACCGTGTATGTGGTGTAAAAATATTCATGGGCAGCAGCACCGGCAACCTGCTGGTAGATAATCCGCTGATGCTGGAAAAAGTATTCGGTGGCACCGAACTGCTCATAGCTACCCACTGCGAAGATGAAGCCATTATCAAACGCAATCTGGAAGCCCGCAAACAGCAGAAACCGGTACTGGATGCCAGTGACCACCCCATTATCCGGGATGAAGAGGCCTGCTTCGAATCTTCTTTCCGCGCCATTCAGTTTGCCAAAAAGCACAACAGCCGACTGCACATTCTTCATATCACCACCGAAAAAGAACTACAGCTGTTTACCAACATGGTGCCTCTGGCCGATAAACGCATTACTGCCGAAGTATGTGTGCATCACCTGCACTTTACCAGTGATGATTACGCAGCATTGGGCAATAAAATAAAGTGTAACCCGGCCATTAAAGCCCCTTTTAACCGCGAAGCGCTGTGGAAAGGCCTGCTGGATGACCGGCTGGATGTAATTGCCACCGACCATGCCCCACATACCATAGAAGAAAAAAATGAAGCCTACGAGCATGCCCACGCCGGCCTGCCGCTGGTACAGCACTCCCTGCTTACTATGTTATATTATGTACAGCAAGGCAGAATTACCATTGAAAAAGTAGTGGAGAAAATGAGCCATGCCGTAGCCACTTGCTTTAGCATTAAAGAAAGAGGCTTTATACGCGAAGGCTACTATGCCGATCTGGTACTGGTAAACCTGAACCAACCCTATACCGTAAACACCGGTAACATACTGTATAAATGCGGCTGGAGCCCCTTTGAAGGCTTTACCTACCCCGCTTCTGTTACACATACTTTTGTAAACGGTCGTCTGGTTTATGGAAATGGTACGTTTGATGAATCTAACAGAGGAATGAGGCTTAGCTTTAACAGAGATTAATCAGACTGAAAAACCAACTATTGCATGCAGGCAGACAAAACTACCCTTACCGACCTGTCTATTTTTCACGCGGAGGAAGAGCAATCTGTATTTCATTTTATTGATTTTACGCGCACCATTGGTGGCAGAGATACCTTGCACCATATGCTCGCGCATCCGCTTTCCAGCCGTGAGGAAATAACAGCTACCCAGCAGGTACTGAAACAATTGATTAAAGTGCATGCGCTGTGGCCCGAAAAAATATCTAACGGAACGGTAATGGTAATAGAACGGTTTTACGAAACCGCGGTTACAGATATTCCTGCAGGCGCCAATGGTATAAATGCCTTCATGTATAAGCTGGTGAACGGGCCGGATTATTCCATTATCAAATACTCGGTTACACATTGCATAGACTTTCTGCAGGGCCTGCGTTTAATACAGGCCCTGTTTACCAATGCTGCTATTCCTCCCATGCTCGACAAGCATTTTCAGCGTATTAACAAGCTGCTGGATATGCCTGTGGTGCAAAAAATGCTGAAGGAAGATACCAAACAACCACAGCCTCCTGCCAAAGTACTGGAATATGGCCGTTTTCTGCGCCTGCACTTTAAACAACCGCTTTTAGAACTGCTGGATATTTACCATACGCTGGATGCCTGGTATGGCATGGCCATGGCCTGCGTAAACCACGGTTTGCAGTTTCCGGAGTTTATGGAGCAGGAGCAGCCGTTACTGGAGGCTACTAACCTGTACCACCCTTTATTGAAAACACCGGTAGCGTATTCCGTAGCCCTTACACCCGATAAAAACTTCCTGTTTTTAACCGGCGCCAACATGGGCGGCAAAAGTACCTTTATTAAAGCTGTAGGTGTTGCCACCTATCTGGCACACGTAGGCATGGGCGTACCTGCCGAAAACATGCAGCTTACCCTGTTTCACGGCCTGCTCAGCAATATTCAGATGGCTGATAACATTATTAAAGGCGAAAGCTATTTCTATAACGAAGTACAACGCATCCGTAAAACCATCGAAAAAATAAACGATGGCAAAAAATGGCTGATACTTATTGACGAACTGTTTAAAGGTACCAATGTACAGGATGCCATGAAATGCAGTACCGCCGTAGTGGAAGGGCTGCGCAAGATGAAGAACACGCTGTTTATCCTCTCCACCCACCTATACGAAATAGGAGAAAGCCTGCAACAGTACCCCAATATCCTGTTCCGCTATTTTGAAACCAGTATTCAGAACGAACAGCTGGTGTTCAGCTACCAACTGCGGGAAGGCATAAGCAACGACCGCCTCGGCTATCTGATCCTAAAAAAAGAAGGCGTAGTAGATATGCTGCATCAATTATAGCAGCTCACAATTCCTGCATCCGCATTCCGGGATAAAAATATTTTATCCATTAGTGTAATCTTCTGCAACGCAGCTATACTAATGGATAAAATACCTATCATGAGAAACTATAGCTATCTGAAAGCCACAATACTCTGTCTGGCCCTGTTAGTTACCGGCATTAAAGCCACGCGTGCACAACAACAAACAGGGCTGCTATGGGAAATTACCGGCAACGATTTAAAACAGCCCGCCTGGTTATTCGGTACCGTTCATATGTTCGATACCACTATGTATCAGTTACCACAAGCACCTTTTGAGCTACTGCCTAAGGTAGATAAGGTATACTTTGAAATGGATTTTTCAAAGCTGAACCCTGCTGAAATGATGGCTGCTATGATGATAACAGATACCACACAATATCTGAACAAACTGCTGGATACCCCTTCTTTAAACAGACTGAAAGCATTAGGAACATCCTCACCCATGATAAAAATGATGGGCGATAAAATATATGCTATCAAACCATTGTTATTAATATCTATGCTTACCTCCAGCGCCACCCAGGCCACCATGGTAGATCTGGAAATATTTAAAGTAGCGATGGCACAACAAAAACCTGTAGGCGGCCTGGAAACTACCAAAGACCAGATGGCAGCGATAGATCAGGTACCTATTACCAGACAGGCAGAAATGATGAAAAAATATTTTAACCATAGTAAATCACTCAACCAGCAGGTAAGCGAACTCACAGCCGTATATGCAAAACAGCATATTAACGACCTTATGACTCAGGTAAATGATAATATGCCTGTAGATGCCAGCTTTGACGAAGCCATACGCCTGAAAAGGAATGAAACTATGACCAATAAAATAGACTCCATACTCCGTACCGAACACCCGCTTATTGCAGTAGGAGGCGGACACCTGGGCAACAGCGACGGACTGATAGCCTTATTAGAGAAAAAGGGATATCAACTGAAAAGTATTCCCTTCACCTTTCAAAAGGCGCATAAGTAACCAAACGCCATCCATGTACCATGCCTGCGGCATTGCTGCATAGATGGTGCATGGATACTGCATGGATGGAGCATACATAAAGCATAGATATTGCATAGGGAGTACATGAGATATGTATGAAATAGCGTTTTAAGGTACCACGGCACCAATTTTAAGCCACACTGCACCGCTAATTCCCTATATTCATCTCTTAATCCGTCTCCTTATGCTGGTAAAAACCTATGGAAGCGCCGTGTATGGCGTGGACGCAATCACTATTACCATAGAGGTGAATGTGAGCGCAGGTTTAAAATATTTTATTGTAGGCTTGCCCGACAACGCCGTAAAAGAAAGCTTGCAGCGTATTGAAAGCGCCATTAAAAACAATGGCCTGTACATGCCACGCACCAAGCTGGTAGTAAACATGGCTCCGGCCGATATTAAAAAGAGCGGCAGCGCCTTTGACCTCCCCATTGCATTAGGCATACTTGGCGCAACTGACCAGTTAACGCATCCTGAAAAGCTACAGCAATACATTATCATGGGCGAATTAAGCCTGGATGGACATATCCAGCCCCTGAAAGGCGCACTTTCTATTGCCATGCAGGCCAAACGGGAAGGCTTTAAAGGCCTCATCTTCCCCTCAGCCAACGCACGGGAAGCAGCGATGGTAGAAGGATTAGAGGTATACGGTGTTGACCATTTGTCGCAGGTAGTGCAAATGCTGAAAGGGGAAACCCGGCTTACGCCTGTTTTCGCCAATGCAGCAGAAGAGTTCAACATAGCACCAGGCATAGGAGATATTGATTTCAGTGAAGTAAAAGGGCAGGAAAATATTAAACGTGCCCTGGAAATAGCCGCCGCCGGTGGCCATAACGCGCTGCTGATAGGCCCACCCGGTGCAGGCAAAACCATGCTGGCTAAACGCCTGCCCGGCATTCTGCCCCCCTTTAGCCTACAGGAAGCCCTGGAAACCACCAAAATACACAGTGTGGCAGGTAAACTGCCTGCCCATACCGCCCTTATTCAGCAACGCCCTTTCCGCTCCCCGCACCACACTATCAGTGATGTGGCGCTGGTAGGCGGCGGTGCCTCTCCACAGCCCGGCGAAATATCACTGGCCCACAACGGCGTATTATTTTTAGATGAACTTCCGGAGTTTAAAAGGTCGGTACTGGAGGTAATGCGACAGCCTATGGAAGAACGGAAAGTGACTATTTCCAGGGCACGCACTGCACTGGATTTCCCGGCTGGTTTTATGCTGATTGCCAGTATGAACCCCTGCCCCTGTGGCTTTTATAACCATCCGGAGAAGGAATGCGCCTGCGCACCCGGCAAAGTGCAGCAGTACCTGAATAAAATTTCCGGCCCACTGCTGGATCGTATTGATCTGCATGTGGAAGTAACCCCTGTAGCCTTTACACAGCTCAACAGCACCGATCTTCCGCGCGCAGACTCTTCCGCCACTATCCGCGAAAGAGTTATCCGCGCCCGTAATATTCAGGCAGAACGCTACCGGCAATATCCCGGCACCCATGCCAACGCCCAGATCAGCAGTAAACTGCTGCGCGAATACTGTACGCCCGATGCTACTGGAGCCGCACTGCTAAAAACCGCCATGAGCCGCCTTAACCTCAGCGCACGGGCCTACGACCGCATACTAAAAGTAAGCCGTACCATCGCCGATCTGGAAGGCAGTACACAGGTACTTTCTGCCCATATTGCCGAGGCCATCCAGTACCGCAGCCTGGACCGGGAAGCATGGGGTAACTAAAAGTATCTAACTAGTATGTAACTTGCGCTATGCGAACTTTATTATTGTACCTCAGACCTTATAAATGGCTGGTATTCTGGGCGCTTTTACTCGCCACCATCAACCAGACCTTCTCTTTGCTCGACCCGCTTATTTTTGGAAAAATCATTGACCGCTTTGCCCGCCACCCGCACACTACAGAAGAAAAGGGTGGACTGATCCGTGATCAATCGTCCTACATCCACGGCGTTATTATACTACTGCTGGCCAGTATGGGTGTAGCCATGGTATCACGAATTGCCAAAGCCTTCCAGGATTATGTGGTAAACGTGGTAATTCAGAAATTTGGCGCAAAAATCTTCACCGACGGATTAAAACATTCGTTAAAACTTCCCTTTCAGGATTTTGAAGATCAGCGCAGCGGCGAAACGCTCAGTATTCTTACCAAGGTAAGAACCGACACCGAAAAATTCATCACCAGCTTTATCAACGTGTTTTTTGGTATTGTGGTGGGCGTAGTGTTCGTAACCGTTTATGCATTCAGTATTCACTGGTCTATTATCCCCACGTACTTTGCCGGCATTCTGCTGCTGTCCTGGCTTACCAGCCTGTTAAGCCGCAAAATCAAGGTAATTCAAAAGACCATTGTAAACGAAACCACTGCACTGGCCGGAAGTACCACCGAAAGTCTGCGGAACATTGAACTGGTAAAAAGCCTGGGGCTGAGCGAGCAGGAAATCAGCCGCCTCAATAACAACACCTTTAAAATACTGGGGCTGGAACTGAAAAAGGTAAAAAGCATCCGTACCATCAGCTTTATTCAGGGCACGTTTGTAAATACCCTGCGGCAGGTAATTCTGTTTCTGCTGTTATACCTGGTATTTCGCGATAAGGTATCTGTAGGCCAGCTGTTTACCATGCAGCTGTATTCCTTCTTCATCTTTGGCCCGCTACAGGAAATAGGCAACATCATTATGTCGTACAGAGAAGCAGAAGCCTCTCTGAATAATTTCCATACGCTTATGCAAAGGCCGGTAGAACCTAAGCCTACGGTTCCCACTCCTGTAGGCAGTATTGAAACCCTGGCATTTGAAAGCGTATCTTTCAAACACCAGACAGCCAATTACAAAGCCATCGACAACATTAGTTTCCACGCCAGCAAAGGTGAAACCATTGCCTTTGTAGGTCCTTCCGGCTCTGGTAAAAGCACACTGGTAAAACTGCTGGTAGGTTTATATGTTCCGCAAACTGGTAAACTGCTTTACAATAATACCGACTCGCACGATATATACTTTGATGCCCTGCGCGAACAGATTGGTTTTGTAACACAGGATACCCAGTTATTCGCCGGTACAATCCGCGAAAACCTGTTGTTTGTTAAGCCTTCTGCCAGTGATGAGCATTTAACCGATGTACTGAACAAAGCCAGTTGCGGCCCCCTGTTACAACGTGCAGAAAAAGGGTTGGAAACCATGCTGGGCGAAGGTGGCCTGAAACTGAGTGGTGGTGAAAAACAAAGGCTGAGCATTGCCCGCAGTTTACTACGCAACCCGCGCCTGCTGATTTTTGATGAAGCTACTTCCGCATTAGACTCTATAACAGAAGAAGAGATTACCTCTACCATCAAAGAGATCTCCGCCAAAAAAGAACAGATCACCGTACTCATTGCACACCGGTTAAGCACCATTATGCATGCCGATCGCATTTATGTGCTGGAGAAAGGGCAGGTAGCAGAAACAGGTACGCACGAAAGTCTGTTGCAGGAAAAAGGACTTTATTACGCAATGTGGCGTCAGCAGATAGGCGAAAGAAAATAATATATTCTCAAAGCATAAATTGTAAGCTGTATGGATAATCTACTGGGCGTAGGCTCCCGTGTACAACACCCCTCCTTTGGGGCAGGTGTGGTAATTCATGTTCATAAAAGAGTATACGATATCTGTTTTATTGAGCAGGGTATTAAACAGGTTAAAAAGGAAGAGAACCTGGAAGTAATTGAAAGGATCGATCCTGAGTACAACGTTAGTTTTAACGAAGCGGAAGAAGCGCTGATTAAAATTCTCCGCACCTGGAGTGATGTAACAGAAATAGTCCCCCTGGGTGAAAAATGGAAGAACGGATTAATGATTCTGCGCCCCGGTGATGACAGCCTGAAAGACAAAGAAATACCCGTTGACGTGTTCTTTCATAAAATAGTAATGTTGCGCGATCGCCTGCGTGTAATGGAACAACGCATTAACGCACACACCGTGCTTACAGATGAAGACAAGTTTAGCCTGCAACAATACATCACCCGTATCTACGGCTCCCTCACCACCTTCAACGTACTGTTTAAACACAAAACAGACAACTTTGAAGGCGAGAAAGGAAAGGGAGATTAATCCCAGTTCATTTGCAACATTCATCGAGCGTTGACTGCAACGCTTAAAAACATACAAAAAAAAGGGCTGTATCAGTTTCTTTTATTCATAAAAATCCCCCTGATAGTATCTCACTTTCAGGGGGATTTTTATGATGATACACTTGTTTTTTTCGCCATCAGCGTACAGAAAAATAACTATTTCAACTCCAGCCCCTGTGCCGAAACCGCCTGATACAACAGAAAATGCGCAGAACTTTTTGCCAGTTCCGCCTTCTGAACTTCTGCACACCAGAAGTATACTTTCAGGCTCATCTCCCCACTCTTCATTTTTTCAAACAACACCACAGGCGTTTTTTGCTGTAAGGTAAACGGCGAAGTTGTTACTGCATCGGCAATCAGCTTCTCCAATCTTTCTTTGTCATCCGTACCTGCAATGGTTAGCGATAAATCCAGCCGTTTATAATTGTTGCTGAATGTCCAGTTGGTAATCTGTTGCGACAATATATCGCCATTAGGAATAATCACCTCTGCCCCATCTGCTGTAAACAGCGTACTGCTACGCAATCCTATCTCTTTAACCTTGCCCGATTTGGTACCTATATCTACAGAATCGCCAATCTGCAGCGGCCGGTCGAATATGAGAATAATGCCCGATACAAAGTTGTTTACAATATTCTGTAAGCCCATACCAATACCCACGCCCAGGGCACCCAGTACAATGGTAATTTTATCTACCGGTAGCCCCGAAGCCGCTACGGCCAGCAGGTAACCTGCCGTAATCAGCACCAGCTTGGTAATCAACAGGCGCGACCGTTGCCCTTTTGCACCCTCCTCCTCTTCATCATCTACCGCACCCATAAAGTAGCCGATATAGCGCTGTAACATGTGCGCCAGCATAATAATCAGGAAGAACAACACCACACTGCCAAAGGAGAAAGTTACGCTGCCTATGCTCCGGGTGGTTGCCAGAAAGCGGCCAATGCCCTGCGATAAAGGCGCATACATATTCATGTTGGTGGTAAAACCAATCATCCATACCAGCACCGTCATAGCCATCAGCGGCTTTTGAAACCCGGCTGTTACCACTGCCCCATCAAAACCTTTCTGTATACCCTGCCTCACCCGGCTGCCATGCACCTGTAACAGAATACCTTCTGTAAGCACTGTAAAACATGCCGAAAGGCCCAGCGCCTGGGTAAAGGAAAAAATGGCAGTAGTAGCAAACACGTGCGACAGGGTAACCCTGCCATAAGCATTAAATAGAATGGCCAGCGCATTCAGCAGCAGGTTAATAACCAATGCTGTTTTTATAAATCGCTTTAGTGCTGTTTGCTCCGGCAACCTTTTCAGAAAAACCAGCCAGGCGGCTATAGAAGCACCACACAGTACAATAAAGGTATACCGTCGTAATAAGGTAGGCGTGGTAGTATGCCCTACCCAGGCAAACAACACAAACAGCACCACCACACTCAGCCATGTTTTAAACAGCGGGCGCGGCCATTGCCTGTAAAAAATAAATGTAAGGGCTATTAACAAAAAAAACTGCATCGACTCCACATAAGCAGCCGGTGCATTCATATCAAACAAAGGCGCTATGCTAAACATCAGCACAAAAGCAGCTGCTATAGGCTGCATAGCCAGGTAGTAAATATGATAATGCTTCAGTGTATGTGCCATTCCATTTTTACGTATCACCCGCAGGTTATAGGTAATCCACCAGAAAAAAAACGCGCCAAATAACAATAGCAGCAACCGTTTGCCACCCACCTCTTTCAGGTAATAGCTCAGTGCTTTCTTTTCATCACCGGTCTGGGTAGCAGATGTTCTGGCTTTTATAGCAGCTGCGGCTTTGGCAGCTTTACCTGACTCCCATAAAAACGGCACTTCTTTGCTGAACGATTTTATGCCCGTCATCCGCAAACGCTCTTCTACCTTATTACTCAGTTCCGAGCAGGTAATCTGCAATGCAGAGGTCTGCATTTTCAGCTGGTTAATATAAGTAAGGCTGGCTTTCAGCACACTGTCGGCACCACGCCGCTTGCTGCGCAATCCTCTTAACTGTTCCAGAAAAGGCAGACGGGCTACAGAATCGCGCACCAGCTTGCGCAGTGTGGTATCGCGCATCAGCTTACGCAGTTCCTCCTTTAACACCTCCATCTCTTTACCTGCAGCAGTTATCTCCTGTTCGCTTTCCAGAATATCGGCCTGCACGTTTTTTAACAGAATACTGAACATTTGCAGGTTACGCACATCCAGGGTATTACCCACTGTGTTTACCACACGGCCCACCACCCGCAGGGCGCTGTCGCTGTCGTTCAGCTGGTCCTTCAGTTCATATATTTCATGCCGCAGCTTACCCATGCCCATTACATGGTTAAAAGCCTGGTAGGCATCTTCAATATGCATCATGTAATCTCCGGATGTAAGCTTGCCGGAATCGGCAAAAATAGATTCGGCTGCAAAGCCATTGCGTCTGAAGCGACTGGTGTCTTGCTGGGCCTGTGCTATACTACACGCAAACAGGCCAACTGCCAGCAATAGCAGGTAGCGTAAAAAGGGGTATGTCATAAATGAGGTTTACTAATATATTCAGCGAATATATTTACAGTAAGGCTTATACCGGCAAACACCCCTTATTCTTACTACTTTACCTGCAAACAAAAGCCGTAAGATGCCGGATTACTCCCCACATGCCTACGGCCGGCACTAAGTATTAAACCATCTCTGCCATGGCTTCTTCTTTTACAACTGCTTTGCGTGGTACAGAAACTGCCGCAGGCTTTTTCTTTTTCTTCTTCTTACCCCACCATACAATAAAGCCGGTTACAGGTAAGCTGGCGCAGATAAGGCTGGCAAAAAAGGCAATGATTTTACCCGTAATACCACCAATAGCCCCTACATGAATATCGTAGTTGGCCCGGTAAATTTTATCTGCCACCGTTGCTTTGGCATACGGCGTACTGTAAATACCCTTACGCGGAATTTCTGCCAGTGTATTGGAATTATACGTTTTAAACTCGCGCTTGTAATAGGTTTTCAATGTAGGGTTATAGTATACCGTAAGCGGGTCAGTTTTCTTAGCCCCGAAACCTATTTGTAAATAGCCCTGATTATCTGGATACTGCGCCATCGAACGCTGCCACAATACATCTTCCGGGTGCGCATACATAGCAGTGGTACCGGGATCATTTTTAGCAGGCGGCTGATTTTTACCACGGCCGGTTTCCAGCTTTTTACCGCCGGAAAGCAACCAGTAGTAAGATTTACCCCACCACTCAAAGCTCCAGACCAACCCTGTTACTGCAATGGCAAACGCCACCAGCAGCACGTAAAAGCCCAGTACATTATGCAGATCGTAGTTTACCCGCTTAAAGCTGGCACCCCACTTTATTTTAAAGCTCTTATCAACATTCGCCTTTTTCAGGTTCTTCGGCCACCATATTACCAGGCCCGTTATCAACAGCAATACAAAAATAAATATAGCCCAGCCTACCACCACATGTCCCACTTCGTGGGGCAGCCACAGGTAGTAATGTCCCATCAGCACAATACGGAAAAAGTCTTTCTCAAACCGCTTTTCATGCAGAACCTCGCCGGTGTAAGGGTTCTGATAAATGGCGGTGTAGCCGGTGGCTTTAGTGTTATAGGCACTCATGGCCGCATGGCCGGGAGGATTATAGGTAACACCGGTAATTCTTCTTTCCAGTGTATCTGTTTTGCCGGCAAAAGCATATTGCTCTGCTTTCTGCTTTAGCACAGAGGGAGGCAGCATAGGCCTGTTCTCCGCCTTCACAAACTGAAAAGGCTCGGTTACCATCCGTATTTCACGCTCAAAAACATAAATACATCCGGTAATACTCACTATTACTACCACAATGCCGCTTGCCAGCCCCAGCCACAAATGCAGCCAGTCATTTACGCGGCGGAACAGAGATTTCCCTTTTTTCTTCTGCGGTTGCTTTGTCTTAACTATCCCCATCACTCAGTAGTAAATTGTTTAAACAGTCCGGTTTAACAGCATGGCACCATGCCATGTTACAAAATTGACCTGTTTGTTCCCTGAAGGTCTACGCTTTTGGGAAAATCGATTTACGGAATAGGGAAATAGCTTACAAAAAGGGATTGCGAATTGTGTATAACCAGCCCGGCTGCCCGTCAAAATCCAGCCGCCCGGCCAGCTTTAACCCGGCCTTTTCCAGCACCCGCAACGAAGCGCTGTTGGCAGCCATGGCCCTGCCAACAATAACCTGTATATGAAATTGATTGAAACCCAGCTCAATGGATGCCTGTGCAGCCTCTGTAGCGTACCCCTGCCCCCAGTACTGACGCAGAAAACGAAAGCCCACATCATACTCTTCCCTGGCGGGTGTATATTTTAAACCACACCAGCCCAGAAAACAACCGTCTGCCACGCGCGTAACCGCCCAGCGCCCCACGCCATACAGCCGGTATTGATCGTACGCACGCAAAAAGGCTGCAGCCGCTTCCACATCGGCAAAAGGCGCATCGCCGGTATATCGCAATACATCCTCATCCTGATTAAGCCGGAACAGGTTTCCGGCATCTGCTTCTGTCATCTGCCGCAACTGCAACCGCGGCGTTTGCGCTATTATGGAATGGTTCATAAATAAAAAAAGCCCCAAAGCCCTAATTAAATTTACAATGTAACCAGCATTTAATACATTTAACGCACCCTTAACCCCTTGTTTGAATGACTATTGTGAAGAAAATATTGCGTATGATCGCCTACTCAGCCCTCACCCTTGTGGCGCTGCTGCTCCTTTATCTGCTATCTGCATTTACCCTTTCCCGCATCAGCACTGCCAGAGAAAAAGATACACGCCCGGAAATGGCTATTTACATTCTCACCAATGGCGTACATACCGATCTGGTAGTGCCTGTTAAGAGTGAATACATTGACTGGAGCCAATACATTCCTTTCTCCAACACAAGCAGCAAAGACACTACCGCACAATGGCTGGCTTTTGGCTGGGGCGATAAAGGATTTTACCTGGAAACTCCTACCTGGGCCGATCTTAAATTCGGTACCGCCTTTAAAGCCGCATTCAGACTCAGTACTTCTGCCGTACATGCCACCTACTACCGCATGATGTCGGAAAACAAGGAATGCCGTAAAATTGAAATCAGCAAAGCACAATATGCCCGTCTGGTGGCTTATATACGCAACACCCTGGATACCACTGCCGGCGGCATGCCGGTATATATACCCACCACCGCCAACTATGGCAAACATGATGCTTTTTACGAAGCACGCGGCAGCTATCATCTGTTTCATACCTGTAATACCTGGGCAAACAACGGCTTGAAAAGCTGCGGACAAAAAGCCTGTGTATGGACTATTTTCGACACCGGCATTTTTTACCAGTACAAGTAAGCACATGAAACCATTTACCCTTTGCATAGAGTTTGAAGCAACCAGCACGCACACCTGGCAGCCCCGGCATCAGGTATGTTATGTACAGGTAAACCTGCCCGATGGACGCTACTGCTACCTTACAGTGGCTTCTGTAGAATACCTGGATGCCCCCCCGCAACAACAGCACCCACGCCTGCCCGATATTTTTGTACATGCCCTCTCCCGTGAGTGTATTGAAACCGCCGTGGGCGATTTGCTGGAAATAGATAATCTTCATAACCGATTAAACCCGGCGCCTCGCACATTTGCCTTTGGCTCCGCCCATTCAGCATGATGGTATTCCGGTGAATAGCCATCTTCAACCACACGGCAACCAGCGGGTTTGCCTATATTTGAAGCAGACCTGTGTTACTTATGGATCAACTGTTCGCCCATCTTAAAAACTTTTATCACTTGAGCCGCGAAGCGCAGATAGCACTTCAGGAATGTTTTCAGCAAATAACGCTTCCACGTAATGAATTTCTGATAAGAGAAGGTAAAACCTGCCGGCATATGTTCTTTCTGGAACAGGGTTGTCTGCGGGGTTACTACAACCTCGATGGAAAAGAAATCACCCATTGGTTTGGCTTTGAAAACGACTTCATCACCTCCTTTCACAGCTTCATTACCCATCAGCCCGCAGTAGAAAGCATTCAGCTGATGGAAGCAGGCACACTATGGGCTATTTCAAAAGAAGCACTTACGGGCCTGTACGACCGCCATCACGAAATTGAACGGCTGGTACGCATCGTGTACGAAAAGTATTACATACGCCTGGAAGAACGTTATGTAAACGCCCAGTTTAAAACTGCCACCGAACGTTACGAAGAACTGTTACAACAAAGTCCGCATATTATTGAAAGGGTACCCCTGGGTTATATCGCTTCTTACCTGGGCATATCGCAGGAAACACTCAGCCGCATACGCGCCCGGCTTTAACAAACCATTTTCTGCGTTTTTGACTATTGTCAAAAACGGGCTCACGGCCACCTGATAGCTTTGCTACCATAAACGAACAGTATATGAGTAACAAGAATAGTTTACAGCCGTCAGCCGCCTTTATAGCCGCCTCCTGGGCCGCACTTTTAGTGGGCGTAGTAGCTTATAATATCGGATTGTGGAATGCCGATATGCAGCTTAACGAGAAAGGATATTACTTCACCGTATTATTATTTGGTTTGTTCTCTGCCATTTCTGTACAAAAGGCCGTGCGCGACCAGATGGAAAATATACCGGTAACCAACCTGTACTACGGTATTGCCTGGGTTACCACTATTCTTTCAATCGTACTTCTTACAGTAGGCCTGTGGAATGCCAACCTTGTAAGAAGTGAAAAAGGATTCTATGCCATGTCTTTTACCCTAAGCCTTTTTGCAGCTATTGCTGTGCAAAAGAACACACGTGATATGAAGGGAGCTGGCAATAACAACTCCCAATCGTCCGGCAACGCTGTTGACTAACCTGTAAAACCACCCGTCGGATGGGGATCTGATACTTAAAAGCCCTCCCGCTTCCGGGCGGGCTTACTCATTGCCACCTCATGTATTTTACTAAGGCATAACCCGTTCTTCCCAGAGTAAGGCTGGCACATAACTTGCCCAAAAGTGCAAAAAACACATGCAAAACACTTCCCGCTCCTTTAACATCATCAGCTTTACCGCACACCCCAAACAGTACTACCCGGCCTCTATGAAACACGAGAGCTGGATGCCGGAAAACTATATAAAACATACTGAACTGGATATACCCATGGGCCAATCGCGCTATGGAGGCCCTGTTATAGACTTTCCACCTGGCATCAGCCATCCTGAAAACCTGCGTTTTGCAGCGCAGCTTGACCTGAAAGCGATTGCCCCATTTGATACAACCGGCCTGCTACCCAAACAAGGGCAACTGCTTTTCTTCTGCGACTTGATAACCAATGCCGGCAAGGCATTTTACGCAGATGTACCCAATGATGCATTGGTACGGCAGATAGTAGAACATGAAGATCATTTCTTTTCCGGTGTGCTGATAAACGAAGTATTTCCCGATACAGAAAACTGGTCTGAGCGCCTGCGCGAGCCTGAATATGAATGGGACAACGTAAATGCAGAAGGCAAAGTATGGGATGATTTTGCAGGCAGCAACCGCTCTAAAATCTTTGGTATATATACACATTGCCAGATGGGGCAGGAAGAAATAGAAGCCATTACTTACTCCGATAAAGTATTACTGTTGCAGATAGGCACAAACGGCTTTAATGACGAAGGCGTGTTTAGCGTACTGATACCCAGGCAAGATCTGGAGCAGCTGAATTTTGATAATTGTGAATTTGAATGGGGACAGTCGTAAGGTGTTTTCCAAACTCACGACAGGCGTTAACCCCAAAAGAAGCTATTCGTTTTGTTAAACAGATGAAAAGCGGGTCAGGTTGAAAAGCAAAGGCAATACACAGCCTTTTATATATGTAACAGAGAGCACGGAAACAAAAAAGCCTGCAAACATTATTTGCAGGCTCTGTAACTTTTGAAAGTTATCTGGCGGAGACGGCGAGATTCGAACTCGCGATACAGTTTCCCGTATACACACTTTCCAGGCGTGCTCCTTCAACCACTCGGACACGTCTCCATTTCCGTAAAGGGTGGCAAAAATACGGTTTCCGTTCAATTAACCATGAAATATTTTTAAAGCGTTTTGGGTAGTTATTTCGGCTATGGTTTCTACGCTTACCTGCTTCACTTCGGCCAGCTTTTCAGCTACATAAGTAACATAAGCGGTTTCATTACGCTTGCCACGGAAGGGCACCGGCGTAAGGTAGGGGGCATCGGTTTCCAGTACCATAAAAGACAAGTCTATTTTTTCCAGCGCAGCGGGCAGTCCGGCGTTCTTATAGGTAAGTACACCACCTATACCCAGATGAAAGCCCATGTTGGTAATCTGCACCGCGCTTTCATAGCTACCGCTAAAGCAATGAAAAATGCCCCGCAGCCCTCTGGCGGCAAAAGGTTTTACCGCTTCTATGGTCGGCTGCATGGCATTGCGGGTATGAATAACGATAGGAATATTTTTTTCCAGCGCCCATTCCATCTGCAGATTAAACGCTTCCAGTTGCTGATCGGCGAAGGTGCTATCCCAGTAAAAGTCAAGCCCTATCTCTCCCACTGCTACAAATGGACGTTTATCCAGCCAGTCTTTAACTATCTGCAATTCTTGTTTATAGTTTTCTTTTACATAACAAGGGTGCAATCCCATCATAGGAATACACACCTCCGGATATTGTTGTTCCAACAACAACATATCATTTATGCAACTGCTGTCTATACCCGGCATATACATACGCCCAATGCCTGCCTGCACAGCTCTTTCAATCATTTCCTTTCTATCGCTCTCAAAATCATCACTATATAAATGCGTATGGGTATCTATCAGCATCATATCTTTTATTTTTAACTAAGTGTTTTAACCCTTTAGAAAAAATGTTAATAATTTTTTTTTGGAGTATTTAAAGCAAGCATTACATTTGAACAAGTTTTCATAGGGTACGGATTAAAAACGGGCTGAGGTCTTTACCTCGGCCTTTCTTTTTTCAGTCCCCCCGCCTATTCATAAATCTCCAGCAAGCCTTCGGGCAGCACTACATGCACTTCTCCTTTCACCCTGTCCACCTTCTCCAGTGTTTCATCGTGCAACGGAATCAACGCCTCATTGCCCTTGTATGTAATGCGTAATAATACCTGGTGTGGCTGCTCAATTACCTCTTCTATAGCGCCCAGGTTTTCACCGCTGTGTATTAACTGATAGCCCAGCAGGCTGATGGGCGATTTAGTACCTGCCAGCTTGCGGAAGTCAGCATCCTGCAGCCATATTTTTTTTTGCACCAGTGCCACAGCCGCCTCTTTGGTATCTACACCCTCCAGTTTCAGATAAATTTCTGTACCGGTTTTGGCTTTGGAAGTTTCGAGAAAATAAGGAAGACGGGTGCCGTTTTTTTCCTCCACAAAAACCGCTTCCACATCTTTTAAAGCAGTTTTACGGTTAAGAGCATGCAGTAATATCAATTCACCCTTAACGCCAAACGTGGCTACTATTTTTCCTATATGAATGTAATCCATAAAACAGGGAGATCTTTTCAGTAACGATGGGTATAAAAAATAAAAGTCCCAGGCGCTTTATACCCGGGACTTTTACAGGAATTTCATTGATCCGATTATGCTTCCGCAGGACCTTCAGCAGGCTGATCGTTCCTTTGCGGTACTCTTCTTACAGGAGCACCACCCGGACGCTTAGCGCGTTGAGCCCTTTTGTTCTCTTCGCTACGCTGCTTCAGTTTTGCTTCATGTTCTTCGTGCCACTTAGCAAATTTAGTCATTGCTGTAGCTTCATCAAACAATCCCAGTTTCACACCTCTCAACAGGTGCTTCAGGTACAATACTCCTTTGAATGAAAGGATTCTACGTACTGTATCGGTAGGCTGAGCACCTTTGTGCAGCCATTCCAGCGCTTTCTGACGGTCTAAACTGATAGAAGCGGGTACAGTAAGAGGATTGTACGTACCAATTTTTTGGATGAATTTACCATCCCTTGGGGCCCGGGCATCTGCAACTACAATAAAGTAGAATGGTCTTTTTTTGCTCCCGTGGCGCTGTAGTCTCATTTTTACGGCCATGTTAAATAGACATTTAAAGGCTAAACAATTAGGTTAACTTTTTAATGGAGGGCAAAAGTAAACTATCAAAAAATAAAATCCAAAATTCAATCGCGTAAATTCCCGGTTTCGGCAAGACTTAACATTTTCGCCGAAACCGGTGTTGCAACTATCTTTTACCCATCATACCGGGCATACGGCCCATGGGCATTTTATTCATCATCTTCATCATCTGGCGCATCTGGTCAAACTGTTTCATAAAGGCATTTACCTCACTCAGTTGTTTACCAGCACCTTTGGCTATGCGCTGACGACGGCTTGGGTTAATTTCATCGGGGTTAGAACGCTCAAAAGGAGTCATAGAATTAATCATCGCCTCAATGCCTTTGAAAGCATCATCGCTGATATCCACGTCTTTAATGGCTTTGCCCACACCGGGAATCATACCCATCAGGTCTTTCAGGTTACCCATTTTCTTAATCTGCTGTAACTGATCCAGAAAGTCCTGAAAATCAAACTGGTTCTTACGTATCTTCTTCTCCAGCTTGCGTGCCTGCTCCTCATCATACTGCTCCTGGGCTTTTTCCACCAGCGAGGCAATATCACCCATACCCAGAATACGCTGCGCCATCCTTTCCGGATAAAACACGTCCAGGGTTTCCATCTTCTCCCCACTGCTCACAAACTTAATAGGTTTGTTTACCGTGTATTGAATAGAAAGGGCCGCACCACCTCGGGTATCGCCATCTAACTTGGTAAGTACCACACCGCTGAAGTCCAGACGCTCATTGAAGGCTTTGGCAGTATTTACCGCATCCTGACCCGTCATGGAGTCCACCACAAACAGAATCTCAGTAGGGCCTACTGCAGCCTTTATGTTAGCCACCTCGGTCATCATCACCTCATCCACCGCCAAACGGCCGGCAGTATCAATGATAACTACGTTCTTGTTTTTTGCTTTGGCTTCCTTAATCGCATTCTGCGCAATGGCTACCGCGTCGTTGTTATCACGCTCGGCATAAATATCCACGCCAATCTGCTCAGCCAGTACGGTCAACTGGTCAATCGCCGCCGGACGGTAAATATCCGCAGCAACCACCAGTGGTGATTTGCCTTTTTTGGTTTTGAGATAATTAGCCAGTTTACCGGTAAAAGTGGTTTTACCACTACCCTGTAAACCTGCAATCAGAATAACGGCGGGATTGCCTGTAATGGAAAATTCAGCTTCCTTGCCGCCCATTAACTCAGCCAGTTCGTCCTGAACAATCTTCACCATTAACTGGCCGGGGCTAATGGCATTCAGCACCTTCTCACCCAGTGCCTTGTCCTTAACCTTATCGGTAAACTCCTTGGCAATCTTATAGTTAACGTCCGCGTCAATCAGCGCGCGGCGGATATCCTTTACCGTATTGGCAATATTCAGTTCCGAAATGCGAGCTTCGCCTTTCAGGTTCTTAAATGCACTTTCTAACCTCTCTGACAGGTTCTGGAACATAGCAATTCTAGGTATTTAGAACCGCAAATATAGGTATTAGCCCAGGTATACCCGTAAATGACTACAGGTTTTGGTTTTAAGCTTGCTAAGGGCCTTGTCTTTAATCTGCCTTACCCTTTCCCGCGTGAGGTTAAAACGCTCACCAATGTCTTCCAGACTCAGCGGATGGTCTACCCCAATACCATAGAAATAACACAGCACATCTTTCTGCCGGCTGGTTAAGGATAACATAGACCGCTGTACATCGCGGCTGAGCGACTCGTAGTAGTCCAGCTTGCGGTCGGTACTTTCGGCATTGGAGTTCTCCAGTACATCTACCAGCGTAATGGCATCATCTGAATCAGACAATGGAGAATCCATACTTACATGGCGGGAATTGATGCTCATACTGGCCGATACATCCTCCAGCCCTACCTCCAGCAGTTCTGCCACCTCTTCGGGCGTAGGCTCGCGCTCATACTCCTGCTCCAGCTGCTGAAACGCCCTGCTGATGCGGTTGCTGAGGCCCACTTTGTTCAGGGGCAGGCGTACAATACGGCTTTGCTCGGCAAGTGACTGCAGAATGCTCTGGCGTATCCACCATACAGCGTAGGAGATGAATTTGAAACCCTTGGTTTCATCAAAACGGATGGCAGCACGTATAAGGCCCAGGTTGCCCTCGTTGATAAGATCGGACAAGGAGAGGCCCTGGTTCTGGTACTGCTTGGCCACAGATACCACAAAACGCAGATTGGCTTTAATCAAACGCTCTAAAGCAGTTTGATTGCCTTTTTTAATTTCAGAGGCAAGTCTTACTTCGTCTTCAGCAGTTACCATATCCACCTTTCCTATTTCCTGAAGATACTTTTCAAGACTTTGCGACTCACGGTTAGTGATTGACTTGGTGATTTTTAATTGGCGCATGCTCATATGCAGGTGTTTAAGTAGTCGGAAGGGTTACTAGAGTAACATGTAACAGCAATTTAACATTTTTTTGTAACGAAAGCAATTTTATTTCCCTATGCAATCCCTGAAAAACAGGCATTTGCAAAATGCCCCTGATTTGATAGAAAAATTATTTACGGGCTATCAATTATTTAATATTATTGCAGCCCTTGATTGTTTGAAGATTAAACGATGTGTAATGAGTAAAAAACAGATATATACGCTGGAATACCCTGTGAGATGTTCCCCCTCCATTTTGTACGAGTTTCTCTCTACACCGGCGGGCTTGCAGGAGTGGTTTGCAGACAAGGTGGATGAAAGGGATAATATTTTCAGCTTCTCCTGGAATGGCGGTACTCCTGATAAAGCAGAACTGGTAGAAAAAGAACTGGATAAATTTGTCCGTTACCGTTGGTTACACCTGCCTAAAGAAGAGTTTTTCGAATTCAAAATCGAAAAAACTGAAATCACCAACCAGACCATCTTAGTAATCAAAGACTTTGCTGAAAAGAACGAGATTAAAGATCAGAGCCAGTTGTGGGAATATCAGGTGAAAGATCTGTTTCACCGCCTGGGCAACTAACCACACTGCCACGGCAACGGTTTCGCAGGAAACCCCGAAGCTTAAATGTAAGGAGATAACTAAGTGATTAAAAAACTTGATACACTCATTATAAGGGCCTTCGTAGGGCCTTTTTTTGCTACATTCCTGATAGCCCTGTTTGTATTGGTAATGCAGTTCTTCTGGCTGTATATTGATGATCTGGTAGGTAAGGGATTAGATATATTCACCATCTTTAAGCTTATTGGCTATGTGGCGGCTTTTAACGTGCCCATGGCATTGCCGCTGGCGCTGCTGCTCTCCTCTATCATGACCTTCGGCAACCTGGGCGAGAGCTTTGAACTGGTAGCCATTAAATCGGCCGGTATTCCGCTGGTACGCTTTATGCGCCCCCTGTTACTGGTAACCATTGGCATCAGTGGTATTGCTTTTCTCTTTTCTAACAACGTTATTCCGGTAGTAAACCTGAAACTGAATGCGCTGAAGTACGACATCATTGTTACCAAACCCGCGTTTGATATTAAAGAAGGTACTTTCTACGATAAGATAGACGGCTTTGTTATCAAAATTGGTAAGAAGGAAAAGGACGACAGCACCATACGCAATGTGGTGATTTATGAAAAGGCGTACAACCTGCAGGACCGCATGCTGGTTGCGGAAAGCGGTATTATGCGCACAACGCCTGATAAAAGGTTTCTGGAGTTTAACCTGCGCAATGGCTGGCGTTATGAAGAGAACGGCCCCCGCAACTCATTAGGTACCGATTTTATACGCCTGGGTTTTAAGGAGTATAAGAAGGTGATGGACCTGAGCAGTTTTAAGCAAAGCAAAACGGAAGATTCGCTGTTTAAATACGACGCCAAAATGCTGAGCGTACGCCAGCTGACAATATCCATAGATTCATTGGAAAAGGGCTTTAAAACCTTTTATGAAAGGGCCCGCCGCGAAACAGCAGCTTACCTCACCTTTGCCAGATTTGGCGATAGTAACTGGGCTAAAGTAAAAGTGCCACCACCTGTAAAAGCCAAAAACTTTGATGCCCTGATAGCAGATTCTATCCGCGAGCAGGTAGATGAAAGGGCTATTTCGCAGATAAGCATGGTAAGCACCAACATTACACAAATCAGTAACGATTACGTAGCCAAACGCCAGATACTGCGCAAGCACTGGATTGAGTGGAACCGCAAATTCACGCTGTCTGCCGGTTGTATTGTACTGTTTATGATTGGGGCACCGCTGGGTTCCATCATCCGTAAAGGTGGTTTGGGTATGCCGCTGGTATTTGCCATCATTTTCTTTGTGGTATTCTACATTCTCAACACCATGGGTGAAAAATTTGCCAAAGAAGGCGTTACTTCTATTGGTGTGGGTATGTGGTTATCTACCATGGTACTGGTGCCCATTGGCCTGTTCCTTACCACCAAGGCCATGAGCGATTCGCAGCTTTTTAACAAAGAAGCTTACTTCCGCTTTTTTAAAAAAGTACGCAAACTGATAAAACGTTCCAAAGAAGAAGATACGAAAGAAAAAACGGCCGCTTTATAGTAGCAGGCCGTTTTACTACCTTTGCAGAAACCGTTACCTGATTTGACAACAGCCAGGCAAAATCTGAAAGTACAGCAATGGATAACAGCACTCTCTATAGTGCTGTTTATAGCTAAAATAACAGCCTGGTTTCTTACACACTCCCTTGCTATATTAACAGATGCACTGGAAAGCATTGTGAATATTATGGCCGGTTTTATTGGCCTGTACAGCCTGTACGTAGCAGCCAAACCGCGTGATACCGATCATCCCTATGGCCATGGCAAGGCCGAGTTTGTTTCCGCCGCAGCAGAGGGTACTCTAATCATCACCGCAGGGGCCCTTATTATTTACGAAACCATCCTCAACTTTATTGAACACAGACCTATACAGAAACTGGATAATGGTTTAATACTAATAGCCATAACAGCCGTGGTTAACTACGTGGCAGGCGCCTGGTGCATCCGTACCGGCAAACGCAATCAGTCACTGGCATTGCAGGCCGCAGGCAACCATTTACAGGTAGATACGTATTCCACGCTGGGCATTATTGCCGGTTTGCTGATTATACTGTTTACAAAGCTCTATTGGCTGGATAAAGCCATTGCGCTGGGTATGGGGCTGTTTATTATTTACAACGGCTATAAAATACTCCGCCGCTCGCTGGCCGGTATTATGGATGAGGCGGATATGGAGCTGTTACAACGCATGGTAGTGTTGCTTAACCAGCACCGCCGCCCCAACTGGGTAGATATACACAACCTGCGGGTAATTAAGTATGGCAGTCTACTGCATGTAGATTGTCACCTTACCGTTCCCTGGTACCTGAATGTGCATGAGGCGCATACCGAAGTGGATGCCCTGCGCAAGCTGATACAGGATGAGTTTGGAGATGCCTTTGAAATGTTTGTACATACCGATGGATGCCTGCCTTTTGGCTGCCCCATTTGTATTAAAGCCGATTGTCTGAAACGGCAGCATCCTTTTCAGCACCGGATTGAATGGACGCTCGACAACCTGATTTCCAATGCAAAACACAACAACGAAGCAAGCAATGCTACCGCCTATTAGTCATTCCGCTTATCTTCGCCTTTCAAATTCATTAAACATTTACATATATGCAAGCGTGGAAAGATTACCAGCAACAGCATAAAGACAGGTTTTTAAACGAACTGCTCGAATTGTTGCGCATTCCCAGCGTAAGTGCCAGAAGTGAGCATAAGAATGATATGATCAGCTGTGCCGAAGCCGTTAAACAACGTTTACTGGAAGCAGGAGCTGATACAGTGGAAATTTATTCTACTCCCGGTCACCCGGTAGTGTATGGCGAAAAGCTGTTAGATCCTTCCAAACCTACCGTACTGGTATACGGCCACTACGATGTGCAGCCGCCAGATCCGCTGGAACTGTGGCACAGCGGCCCGTTTGAGCCGGTAATTAAAGATGGTAAAGTGTATGCACGCGGCGCCTGTGACGATAAAGGCCAGTTTTACATGCACGTGAAAGCGTTTGAAACCATGACGCAGACCAACAGCCTGCCTGTAAACATTAAGTTTCTGATTGAGGGTGAAGAAGAAATAGGCAGCCGTAATCTGCAGGACTTTGTAGAAGCGCACAAAGAACTGCTGAAAGCAGATGTAATACTGATAAGCGATACCGCCATGTTAAGTCTGGAAAACCCCAGCATTGATGTAGGCGTGCGTGGCTTAACCTATATTGAGGTGGAGGTAACCGGCCCTAACCGCGATTTACACAGTGGTGTATACGGCGGTGCTGTAGCCAACCCTATCACCATTCTGGCAAAGATGATAGCCAGCCTGCACGATGAGAATAATCACATAACCATACCCGGTTTTTACGACGATGTACTGGAAGTGTCTGCCGCTGAGCGTGCAGAACTGGGCAAAGCGCCGTATGATGAAGCGGAGTACAAGAAAGACCTGGGCGTACAGGAGCTGTGGGGCGAAAAAGGCTTTACCACCAATGAGCGCACCGGCATCCGTCCTACCCTGGAGGTAAACGGTATCTGGGGTGGTTACACCGGCGAAGGTGCTAAAACCGTACTGCCTTCTAAAGCATTTGCCAAAATCAGCTGCCGCCTGGTACCTAACCAGGGTAGCGAGAAAATGACGCAGGTGGTAATTGATCATATACTGAAGAGTGCGCCTGCTTACGTGGAAGTAAAAGCAACGCCGCATCACGGTGGCGATCCGTATATGACACCGGTGCAGTCTGATGAGTACCGGGCAGCATCCAAAGCCATTGAAACTACTTTTGGTAAAGCACCTATTCCGGTTCGTGGCGGCGGCAGTATTCCTATTACGGCGCTGTTTGAGAGTATTCTCAACTGCAAAACCGTGTTCCTCGGCTTTGGACTGGACAGTGATAACCTGCACAGCCCTAACGAGAAATTTGATATTGCCAACTTCTATAAAGGCATAGAAACCATTCCTTATTTCCATCAGTATTATGCGGAAATGAAGAAGTAAAAGATACATACATCGTAGCGGGCAGCAGCCTGCTACGATGCTTTAAACGTTGTTTTATGAGTACCGCAGCATCCAAAGAAAAACTACGCATAGATAAATACCTGTGGTCCATCCGCATTTATAAAACCCGCAGTCTGGCTGCCGAAGCATGCGAAAAAGGCCGGGTAAAACTACAGGGCAGCGCCGTAAAACCTTCGCGCACGGTGCATATAGGTGATGAATATGAAATGCGCACCGAAGCCCGTAAATGGATTATTAAAGTAACGGGCCTGCTGGACCACCGCGTGCCTTATACAGAGGCCATTCTCAACTATACCGACCTTACGCCACCGGAAGAGATTGAGGTAAAACGCGAAAGCACCTCCTTTCATACCGGTAAACGCCTCAGCAAGATTGGCCGCCCTACCAAAAAGGAGCGCCGCGATCTGGATGGGTTTATGGATGACGATACGGAAGCAGCTGAATAACTACCTACCAAACGGCTTGCTGCCTCAACAGGCCGTTTAATTATCTTTGCCGCATGAAGATTGACATTATTAGTGTTTTGCCCGAGTTGCTGGATAGTCCCCTTTCTCACAGTATAATGAAACGTGCACAGGAAAAAGGCCTGCTGGAAGTGCAGGTACACCCACTGAGAAAATGGGCCATCAACCAGCATGGTCAGATAGATGACTACCAGTATGGCGGCGGCGCAGGCATGGTAATGATGTGTGAACCGCTGGCTAATGCCATTGAAGAACTACAGAAGGATGGCGCCTATGATGAAATTATTTATATGACACCCGACGGCGGCACCTTTAACCAGAGAACAGCCAACGGGCTTTCACTAAAAGACCGCCTGCTGATTATCTGCGGCCATTACAAAGGCATTGATCAGCGCATTCGCGACAAATATGTTACACTGGAAATAAGCATTGGCGACTTTGTACTCAGCGGCGGCGAGCTGGCTGCTGCCGTAGTGATAGACGCCATAGGCCGCATATTACCAGGTGTATTAAACGATGAAACCTCTGCCCTTTTTGACTCCTTTCAGGATAACTTATTAGCCCCACCGGTATATACCAGACCGGCTGAATTTATGGGTATGAAAATACCGGAGATTCTGTTATCGGGCGATCCTAAGAAAATAGACGATTGGCGATACGAGCAGTCTATTATACGCACCAAAGAAAGGCGCCCTGACTTACTGACCGACAGCGACTTATAAAGGGTTTTACCACATAAAATACCTGTTTGCGGTTTAAACATTTATGCCCCAACCGGGCATTTTATGTCCGATACGGTTATTTCTAAGCCTGAATAACTGTTACACTTACAATTGACAATATTACTTTTGGTACAGGTTCGCAAGAATCTATCCCCGTTTTCCAATCCAATATCAGAGAAACCTTTTCGAGTATGTTTTGGCTTCTGAAAGGTAAGAGACTTCAGAAGCTGTCGAAGAGAAGAAATTTGCTTTGACGTACAAAAATCCTGTTTGGACCCCGATCTGACAGGATTTTTGTACCATCGCAATCATCTTCGCAAGGCCTCAGTTTTCCGTCCGTTTGCTAACTGGTAATGATCTGCACAAAATCCAATTTCTGAAAACCGTTTTGTACTACCCATCCCTTTAAATACTATTATCATCAGGGTACCCTGATGTAAGGAAAGCCCTTATTCATCGTGGGGCTTTTATTTATTTGGCTACGTACCTGCCTCAACCTGTGAGCTTTCCGCATGCGGCGACGTGTTGCAGATGGGCGTTGAACAGCCCTATACAGGTTTACCAGAACTTCACCAGGCGTTGGCTTATAGGAGCACACAGCCTTTTCCGGCTGTAGCTCACGGCCAATAACGGCCGCCTCATCCAGCAGTAATAGCATTACGTCTTCACTGCTTTTCCCATCCTTTACATATTGAATTGCCTTACCGGCCAGGCGTTGGTAATGGCTGCGTTTACGGCAGTCAGGTAAGGTACGGTATACCTCCGCGGCAAGCGGAGCAGCAATTGCCAGCCAGTGTGCGTACCGGCGTAACCCCGCAAATTCAGCCGAGGTTTTTACACGCTTTGTGCATAAACGGTTACAGCGGCGCACGCGCCATTGCCCGCCGCACCGGTAAATGGTAATGCCCCCACGGGTTCCCACAAAAGGAGGTTCGCCTGTAAATATGGCCATAGCGTACGAATTACTATTACAAGTTACCTCAAATACGGCACAAACCACCTTAAAATCTGAACGCTTTAATACCGAACGCACACCGGAGGGGAAGCGAACCCAGGCACTTGCCTTACTACAACGTCCCCCGTACCTGGCGTTGATTAATTCTGGTCGCCGGCGCGCGCAGTGTACGCACTACTTGGCTCCTTACCCTATTAAAAACAGGTGCTGCCTAAAGCCAGCCTGCTGCCATATACTACTTACCCGCTGCCCGTTTACTTTGTTGCCAGCCATTTACTGATACGCAGCAAGTCATTAGCTACCACGGCGTAACCTTTATGCAGCCGGAAAACTGTACTTTTATTCCCTTCTCAGCTTAAACTTAATACATATGTCCACTTTTACTATAGCAGGCCAACTGGCAGACGTTTGGAAAAAGAGTGTTTACCCGGCAGAAATCACCGTTTCGGAAGGAAGAATAACGGCCATTACACCACTGCCGGCAACTACCTCTACCCTCTCACTGCCTTACCTGTTGCCCGGCTTTGTAGATAGTCACGTACATATTGAAAGCAGCATGCTGGTGCCCTCAGAGTTTGCGCGTTTAGCGGTGGTGCATGGTACCATTGCCACGGTAAGCGACCCGCACGAAATAGCCAATGTGTGTGGTATAGAAGGCGTGCATTTTATGATAAACAATGGCAAACAAACGCCCTTCAAATTCAACTTTGGTGCGCCCAGCTGCGTACCTGCCACCACCTTTGAAACCGCAGGCGCTACGCTGGATACGCAGGCCGTAACCGGGCTGCTGGCCATGGAGGAGATTAAATACCTGAGCGAAATGATGAACTTTCCGGGTGTGCTGAACAAAGACCCGGAAGTAATACATAAAATAGCCGCTGCACACGCAGCCGGTAAACCCGTAGATGGCCACGCACCGGGCCTCCGCGGCGATCAGGCGCGGGAATACATTGCCGCCGGCATATCTACCGATCATGAATGTTTTACCGCAGCAGAAGCGCTGGATAAGCTGCAATACGGTATGAAAATTCTGATAAGAGAAGGCAGCGCTGCTAAAAACTTTGAAGCACTGGTAAGCCTGTTAAACGATCATGCAGATAACATCATGTTCTGTAGCGATGATAAACATCCGGATAGTCTGGTAGCTGGTCACATTAACCAGCTCTGCGCCCGTGCGGTGGCTAAGGGCATTCCGCTTTTCAACGTACTGCAGGCCGCCTGTGTAAACCCCGTATTGCATTACAAACTGGGCATGGGATTATTGCGCGAGGGAGATGCAGCAGATTTGATTATAGTAAAAGACCTTACACATTTTGAGGTAAAACAAACTTATATAGATGGCGTGCTGGTAGCCGACAAAGGCAAAAGCCTGCTCAACAGCCAAACGGTACAACCCATTAATCAGTTTAACTGCACAGCTATTGATGCTGCGGTACTGGCAGTGCCTTTTACCGGCCAGCCCACTATACAGGTAATGGAAGCGCTGGATGGTCAGCTGATTACCAACAAAGGTGTTTATGAGCCACTGGTACAGAATAACCTGATAGTAAGCAATACTGCCCGTGACATTTTAAAAATAGTAGTGGTGAACCGCTACAACCCCGCACCTGTAGCCATTGCCTGGGTAAAGAACTTTGGATTACAAAAGGGTGCTATCGCATCCAGCGTAGCGCACGACAGCCATAACATTATTGCGGTAGGGGCAGATGATGCCAGCCTTGCACAGGCTATTAATCTGGTGATTGAAGCCGAAGGTGGCGTAAGCTGTGTGGTACCGGGTGAAGCAGCGCAGATAATAGCCCTGCCGGTTGCGGGCCTTATGAGTGCAGAAGATGGATATAAGGTAGCGGATGATTACACCCGTATTGATAAACAGGCCAAAGCCGCCGGAGCCACATTAGGTTCACCGTTTATGACGCTGAGCTTTATGGCATTACTGGTAATTCCGCACCTGAAACTGAGCGACCTGGGCCTGTTTGATGGAGATAGTTTTTCGTTTACGGCTTAAAACTCCTGACCAATCCATACTGCACCGCCAATACTGCTGCGAACAGCGCCTGTAACGCTGTTGAGCACGGTATTTTCTTCGCGCCAGCGCAGTATGCCCAGCAGCGCCATAATCAGCGCTTCTTTATAGTTAATCAGTTGTTCATCAGCCACCGTAACGGTAATGCCGAAAGGTTGTACTGCCTCCTGTATTCTTTTTACCAGAAAACCATTGAGTGCGCCTCCGCCGGTTACCAGCATCTGGTGGCCCGCGCCTGCTGCTTTGGGCTGTAGTGCATTTACTGCATAGGCCACCTGCTGCGCAATATGTTCGGTATAGGTACGTAAAGCATTTTGAGTAGTTGCCTGCGCTGCCTGTACCAGCGGGTAAACCGTATCGGTGCCAAAGCTGTTGGCGAGCGATTTGGGGTAGCTCTGCTGATAATAAGGCAGGGCATTGAGTTGCGTAAGTAAACCGGTATCTACCGCGCCACCTGCGGCCAATGCGCCGTTATCGTCGTAGGCTTTGCCCTCCTGTGCAGCCAGCATGTTCAGCACACGGTTGGCCGGGCAAACATCGTAGGCAATATAACCTGAAGGGCTGTTTAAAGAGATATTGGCAATACCACCAATGTTTAAAAACCAGCTGTTATCACCCAGCAGCAGTTTTTCGCCCAAAGGCACAATAGGTGCTCCCTGTCCGCCCAGGGCCACGTCCAGCGCGCGTAAATCGCTCACTACATTAATACCGGTAACGGCTGCAATGGTGGCGCCATCGCCCAGTTGGGCAGTCATTTTCTGCTCCGGGGCATGAAATACGGTATGGCCGTGACTGGCAATCAGTTGTACCTGATGGTGCAGGCTGTAGGTTTCAATAAACTCATTCACCTTTTCGCCGGAAAAACGACCGAACCCGCTGTGTAACAACAGGTAATCACGGGCATTCAGCTGATCGGCCGTGCGCAGGCGGTTTGCCCATTCCTCACTGTAGGCGTAGCAGTGTGCTGCCTTAATTGTATAGGTCCATTTGCCCCTGCTTTCGTCAAGCTCTGCAAACACTACATCCAGTCCGTCCAGCGACGATCCGCTCATTAAACCGATTACCCTGTATATCATAATGGCGCAAAAGTAAAAATTTTTACTTTTGCGCCATGGTAATCAACTTAAGCGATCAACACAGCCTGGTAAGCAACTGGGTAAGCGAACTCAGAAATGTAGACGTACAAAACGACCGTATGCGTTTTCGCCGCAATCTGGAGCGTATTGGCGAGGTGGCCGCTTACGAGATAAGCAAGGAGTTGCCCTGGGTAGAAACAGAGGTGCAAACCCCGCTGGGCACCCACAACAGCAAGTTACTGGCAGAGCAGCCGGTGCTGATTACCATTCTGCGTGCAGGCCTGCCGCTGCATCAGGGTATGCTCAACTACCTGGATAAGGCAGACAACGGCTTTATCTCCGCCTACCGCAAACACCACCGCGATGGCAGTTTTGAAATAAGTCTGGATTATATGAGCTGCCCCTCACTGGACGGCCGTATTGTTATCATCAGCGATCCTATGCTGGCCACCGGCTCTTCCCTGGTAAAATCTATTGCCGGTTTAAAAGCCGAGGGTACTCCGTCTGAAATACATGTGGTTTGTGCCATTGCCTGTACTTCGGGTATTGAGCTGGTAAAGCGTCAGTCAGGCGACGACATCAAAATCTGGTGTGGCGATATTGACGATGAAATAACTGCAAAAGGTTACATTGTACCTGGTTTAGGGGACGCTGGCGATCTTGCTTTTGGCAGTAAAACGCAATCCTGATCGCACACATTACCTTTTATATATTTTATCGGTGAAGCAACAGTAATCACGGGGGGATTATCTTACATTTAACGCGCAATCCCAACTGATGAGAAAGTATGTTCTACTATTAGCAACAATTTGGGGAATGAATAGCGGTGTTTCTGCACAGGATCCGCACTTTTCCCAATTCTTTGCATCGCCCTTAACGCTCAACCCTGCTTTCACCGGCAAGTTTGATGGCAACGTGCGTGTGGCCGGTAATTACCGCAATCAATGGCCTTCTATTAATCAGGCCTACCAGACCGCTACGGGCTCTGTAGACTTTCCTATTCTGCGTGGGCGCATTCCTGAAAATGATACCTGGGGCGTAGGCGCCATGGCGTTTACAGATAAGAGTGCCGCAGGTGCTGTTAAATTCAACTATTTTACCCTTAGCACCGCTTACCATAAAGGACTGGACGAAGAAGGATTTCATCAGATAGGGCTGGGCTTTCAGGCCACTTACAGCAATATGATGATTAACACCGGCGCGCTGAAGTTTGAAGATCAGCTGACCAGCTCCGGCTTTACCGGCGCTACCTCAGAAGCCTTTGGTGGCAGTACATTGAAGAATAATTACTGGGATGTAAATGCGGGCCTGTTATACACCGGCAGCACTACTGACAGAAATAACTTTTACGCGGGCTTTAGTGTGTATCATATTAACCGCCCCAAACAAAGTTTCAATCCCGGCCCTAATGAACTGATATACCTGCTGAACCCGCGTGTTACCTTCCACGCAGGTGGTTACACCCCGCTTAGCGATAGAGCCGTTTTACATCTGAGCCTGCTCAGCAGTTCGCAGGCAAAAGCACGCGAAACCGTTGCGGGTGGTGCGGTGCAGTTTATGACCGGCGATATTGATTACAACCCCATCAGCTTGTATACCGGTGTATGGACCCGCTTTGGCGATGCCCTGATTCCTTACCTGGGCCTGGAGTTTAATTCAATGCGTTTGGGAGTTACGTATGACGTAAATACCTCGCAGTTGAAAACCGCTTCCGGCAGCAAAGGCGGTATTGAAGTATCTCTCATTTACATTAATAAATCGCCCGATACCAGAAACCTTCCTTGTCCTAAGTTTTAGTTTATTTCTTTTTAGCGCTTACATACTTATTGCCCTTTACTATAAAACGGTAAGGCCATAGCGCATGTTCGCCTGCGTAATCCACCCCAATACGGGGTGTAGCAAGCACTTCTTCTTCTTTGTAAGTAAACCCATCATCGGCAATATACAGGTTGCTTTCCTGTTGCGCCAGCAAGGCTCCTGTGTGTACTACGGAAATACCCAGTGCCTTTGCCACGTTGCCCGGGCCCCGGGTAAGGGTATAATCCTGTTGGGCTTTACCGGTTCTGCGTAGCATTTCATCTATCCCCACCAGTGGCTCCAGTGCGCGTATGAGAATAGCATGCGGAATATCTTTCTGGTTGGTAACTACGTTAAACATCTGGTGCAACCCGTAACAGAGATACACGTAAGCAGTACCCCCCGTGGCATACATAATTTCTGTACGTTGGGTACGCCGCCCGCTAAAGGCATGGGAGGCTCTGTCGCCCACGCCCTCGTAAGCTTCGGTTTCTACAATTCTTCCGGCAGTAATAACGCCATCAAACGAAGTAACCAGTATCTTTCCGAGCAGTTCACGCGCAACGGTTACAACATCTGCCCGCAGATAGAAGGACTGGTGCAGTTTTTGCCAGTTAGCAAAAACTTGTTCAGAATCACTAATATGGTTCCATTTACGTGTCAATTCACCTAAATTTAACCGCAAAATAAATCCCCCAGGTGTTAAAAGAGATAATAATAGCCATCCAATCCTATAGCCAGGCCCATTTTTTTATTCAGAAACACAAGCTATGGAAATGGATTTTGATACCCGGTATTGTTTACGCCATACTGTTTATGGTAAGCATGTACTTTTTTGGGGGAACGGCCAGCAGCTTTATTGACTGGCTGAACACGAAAACCGGGCTGGTAAGATGGGTGGAGCGCCGCCAGAGTGGTTTACTCGGTTTTCTGTTTGCACTATCGGGTTTGTTCTTCTGGTTGATGCAGATGATGCTGTACTTCTCTTTGTTTAAATACGTTATTCTCATTATAGGCTCACCCGTATTTGCCTACCTGAGCGAAAAAACAGAAGCCATACTGGAAGGGCAGGAACTGCGTTTTCAGTTTTCTGAAGTAAAGGCAGATATTACCAGGGGTATTAAAGTGGCATTACGCAACGCCGCCCTGCAAACCTTTTACAGTGTGCTGCTGGTAATTTTATCGCTTATACCTATTGCCGGCTGGATTACACCTGTGCTGGGTGTTACCAACGAGTGCTTTTATTACGGCTTTTCTATGATGGATTACAGCTTTGCCCGTAAGCGCAAAGGCACCGCCAGCAGTAATTACTTTATTAATCATAACAGAGGCCTGGCAGTGGGCAATGGTATTGTATTCTTTCTCATGCACCTGGTTCCTTTTGTGGGCTGGGTGCTGGCGCCGGCCTATGCTATTATAGCTGCCACCTTCAGCATGCGCCGTGTGCGGGAAAAGAACGGAATACCTAAATAAATTTGTGCAATATGAGCCTGGGCGTTGTATATCTGATACCAACCGTTTTACATGAAGAAGAGCAGGCCTTACAGGTACTGCCCTCTTACATACTGGACGCTATAAAACAGTGTGATTCCTTTTTTGCAGAGAACGAAAAAACAGCACGTCGCTTCTTTAAGAAACTGTGGCGGGAAATGGTGATTGATAACTACAGCTGGTTTGCCATTCACAAAGCCGAAGAAGCGGTTACCAACGCTTTTGTACAACAACTGCAACAAGGTAAAAACATCGGTATTATCAGCGAAGCCGGCTGCCCCGGCGTGGCAGATCCCGGCCAGATACTGGTAGCCGCCGCCCAGAAAGCAGGTGCAGTAGTAAAACCGCTGGTAGGCCCCAGTTCTATTTTACTGGCCCTTATGGCCAGCGGTATGAACGGGCAGGGCTTTCGCTTTCACGGCTATCTGCCTATAGACGGTGTTGACCGCAAAAAGGCCATCAGAGAGCTGGAAGCAGACTCACAAAAGCAAAACTGCACCCAATTATTTATAGAAACGCCCTACCGGAATAACCAGCTGGTTGGTGACATACTGCAAACCTGCCGCCCCGAAACACGCCTGTGCATTGCCGCCGATATTACTGCATCTACCGAAAACATACGCACACGCACTATTAAAGAATGGAAACAGCAGGTACCCGACGTACATAAAAAGCCTGTTATCTTTTTATTACACGCCTGATTCTCAACGAATACAACACACACATTATCAAAACTTTAACTACTTAAAGGCGTATTCGCCTAACTGGCCAACTATTCCCTAAACCGCAACAACCAATTGAAGAAATGATTGTTACTTTGCTTACTTAAACCATTGTGCATGCGTATAGGAATTGTATGCTACCCCACCTTTGGGGGTAGTGGTGTTTTGGCTACAGAGTTAGGAAAGGCATTGGCAGATAAAGGACATTCAGTACATTTTATTACTTACCAGCAGCCCGTTCGGTTAAACGTTTTTAATACCAACATTTATTACCATGAAGTACGGGTACCCACTTACCCGCTGTTCGATTACCCACCGTATGAGCTGGCACTCGCCAGTACCATGGTAGATGTAATCCGTAACCACGATCTGGATCTGCTGCATGTGCATTACGCTATACCCCACGCCTCTGCGGCTTATATGGCCAAGCAGATACTGGCCAAACAAGGCAGAGATATCCCTTTCATAACCACTTTACACGGTACCGATATTACCCTGGTAGGAAAAGATAAAACCTACGAGCCGGTAGTTACCTTCTCTATTAATGAAAGTGACGCTATTACTGCAGTATCGCAGAACCTGAGGGAAGAGACTTACCGCTCCTTCCCTATTACCAAAGAGATAGATGTGATTCACAACTTTGTGGACGTAAAAAGGTTCAATAAAAAGCCTATTGAAGCGTTCCGCAAGGTGATAGCCCCTAACGATGAAAAGATACTGGTACACGCCTCTAACTTCAGAAAAGTAAAGCGCGTACAGGATGTAGTAAGGGTATTTGCACAGGCGCTGGCTAAAGTACCCGCTAAACTGCTGATGGTAGGGGATGGCCCGGAACGCCCTATGGCAGAAGAACTGGTAAGAGAACTGGGGGTAGACGAGCACGTACGCTTTTTAGGCAAACAGGAGCAGATGGAAGAGATTATGGCCGTATCTGATATATTTGTGCTGCCCTCAGATTATGAAAGCTTTGGTTTGGCTGCGCTGGAAGCTATGGCAGCCCGCATGCCGGTAATAAGCTCTAACGCAGGTGGCTTACCAGAGGTAAATATTGATGGGGTAACCGGTTATCTTACCAAAGTAGGTGATGTAGCGGCCATGAGTGAGAAAGTAGTAGAACTGCTTACGGATGACGAGAAACTGAACCGTTTTAAAGAACAGGCCTACGAGCAGGCCTGCCGTTTCGATATTCACAATATTATTCCGCGGTATGAAAAGCTGTACAGCCGTTTCTGCCGGATGGAGCCGTGCTTTTAAACTAGCGTTTTTTCAGCCACACTTCAGGGTTCAGATTAGTTTTATCGTTCGATACCATAAAAGTAATCTGGCCCTCTCCATCATCTCCTTCTGCGGCTTTACCCAGTAAAGTGCCTGCCTTTACTTTATCACCTCTGCTTACATTGGCAGACGAAAGGTTGCTATAGGTAGTGAAATACTTACCGTGAATAATAATTACCGCCTGTGTTCCGCCCATATCAGCTACCGTAGATACTTCTCCATCGGCCACCGACTTAACGCTAATGCCTTTGGGTGTGGAGATAGTAATACCATCGCTTACACCGCGCAGGTTGGTACCCGGAATAGTATAAGGCCCGAAATGGATAGAAACGAAACCCTTATCTACCGGCCATGGTAATCTTCCCCTATTGCTTTCGAAGTTCAGCGACATGGTTAAGCCTTCAGGCGTAGATTCAAATACGTTGTAATCTCTGTTGGAAACGCCACCGCTGGTGCCCACCATACCTGTAACCGTTTCTGTAGGCCTGGGAGTAGTTTTAGGAGGTTGCTGTACCGTTGTTGTTTTATCCGGAGCAGCCGTAGCCGGAGTAGTTGGCGTGGCTGGTTTATTCTGCGCAGCCCTTTCTGCGGCTGCTTTGTCTGCCGCTGCTTTCTCAGCTGCTGCGGCTATTTTACGTTTGCGTTCTTCTTCTGCTGCGGCTCTGTCACGCGCTTCTTTCTCTCTGGCTAAACGCTCTTTTTCCTGTCTTATGCGCTCTTCCCGCTCGCGGCGGATAGCTATCTGTAATGCCTTGTTCAGTTTTTCACGAGCCTGCTGATGTGCTTTGATCTGAGAAGCAATATCTGATTCCTGACCTTTCAGCACCTCTACCACTTTATCCTTCTCTTTCTTGTCATCTTCCAGCACCACCAGTTGCTGGCCATGCTCTTTCAGCGCTTTATTCTTATCCGTTTTGCTGTTGGTAAGAAAGTTGGCTTTCTCCCCCAGTACCTGCTGGGTTTTTACAATGTTATCTACCTGGGTGGTACGATACTGGCGGTAGCTTCTCAGGTAAGCAACCCGCTTCATAGCATCGTTAAAACTGGTGGCGGAAAAGATAAAGTTGAGATAGTCGTAGTTACTGCGGTTTTTGTAAGCAAACACCAGGCTTTGTGCATAGTTCTGCTTCAGCGTATCCAGCTCACGGCGCATGCGGTTCATCTCCAGCGTGGTGAGATAAATATCGTCATCAATACGCCTCAGATCTTTGTTGAGTGTAGAAACCAGTTCTTCCCGGGCGCGGATTTTACGCTGAACCAATGCGAGCTGACCAATAGACTGCTTCTTGTTCTTCTTGATTTCATCGTAGGTTTTATTCAGCTCCGCCAGTTCCTGTTGCAGATCCTGCTGTTTTTTCTGGATCTCTTCTCGTGTCTGCTGGGCAATACCTGAAAAGGCTACCAGTAGCGCAATAAGGGAAAAAAACAGCTTCTTTGTCATCATGCAAATCCGGTTTTATAATGGGTTCTAGTCTACCTGCTACAAAGTAAACGTTGACTGGTTAATAAAATTACTTCTTCTTAAAGTTTTTAGGAATATTAAACGGGAAACTCACCGGCTGATCGAAAGCATACTTTTTAAAGTCCAGTGTTACATCCAGCTTGGAATGCTCCGCTACCGATATTCTGCGGTAGGTGGAGAAGTTAACGCCTGTGTTATTCTCATACTTGTCAAAGGAGATATCACAGGTACGGTTTCTTACCGAATCCACATCATCCAGCTTGCTATGCAGCACCTTGCTTTCATCAACGTTAATTGTAATCAGGTGTTTGAACAGTTTGCCTATTAACAGTACCTGCAACCCATTGCTGGCATTTTTGTAAGAAACCATTTTGCCATCGATAAACACAGGGTTACCTATAATAACATCCTGAAGTGTATAAAAATCAAAGGGGATCTGGGTAAGCTCCTGCAGATATTCGATACTTCTCATCTGCACTGTTTTCTTAATCTTGTTCATCAACCGCACACTGTCTTTGGTTACCAGTAAACGGAAACCTTCAATGTTCAGCGGGCCGGTTAACGATACCCAGATAGCACTGTCTTTCTGCATCTGAATATTGGCAGTGGCTCCATCCCCTCCATTCTTATCTTCATACTCTACCTTTATTTTGGCAGTGAAGGTGTTGAAGGGTATTTTATTAGTTTGCAGCTTTTTTACTTCCGTTCTTACCAGCGACAGCGAATCTACCACATCTTCTTTCTTCACCACCACTTTAGTAACGGTGTCTTTTTTAGAAATAGCATTCTCTATGCGCTGCACTTTTTTTGCAGGCTTACAGGCGGCCGCCAGTAGTAAACAGGCGCCGAGTGTATATAAAACAGACTTCATGAATTGTTTTTTAAATTTTGCCGGTATGGCCAAAGCCGCCGCTTCCTCTTTCCGTAGTTTCCAGATCGGTAACCACTTCCCAGTTAATCTGAGATACCTGTTGAATTACCATCTGGGCTATGCGGTCGCCAGACTGAATAGTCTGGGCCTCATTGGAAAGATTAATCAGAATCACCTTAATCTCGCCCCTGTAATCCGCATCAATCGTGCCAGGGGAATTGAGGCAGGTAAGGCCCTGTTTGATAGCCAGACCACTGCGGGGTCTTATCTGAGCTTCAAACCCGTCTGGCAACGCTATAAACAGGCCGGTTGGTACCAGATACCGCTCCAGCGGCTGCAGGGTAACAGGTTCGGAGATACAGGCACGAATGTCCATTCCGGCCGAACCTGTTGTTGCATAAGCGGGGAGAGAGAACCCCGATTGGTTGATGATTTTGACACTTATTTTTTCCACGGTGGCAAAACTAAGCAACTTGTGGTAATATTAAATACCGCATTAAACACCACGTAGTAATACGCTGGCATAAGCTACTACGCCTTCTTCCCGGCCCACAAAACCCAGTTGCTCTGTAGTAGTAGCTTTAATAGATACATCTTTAACCGTAATACCCAATATACCAGCAATAGCTTCCTGCATCTGCGGTACAAACGGTTTTATTTTAGGTGCCTGCAGACAAAGGGTACTGTCTATATTCACCACCTCATACCCTTCGTCCTTAATCAGCTTACTGGTACGTTGCAGCAGAATTTTACTATCAATACCTTTAAACTCCATAGAGGTATCCGGAAAATGTACACCAATATCGCCCAGGCAGGCCGCCCCCAGCATAGCATCGCAAATAGCATGTAACAATACATCGGCATCACTATGTCCTACCGCTCCTTTACTGTGAGGTACCAATATACCACCCAGCCACAATTCACGTCCTTCTGCCAGTTGGTGAAAATCTACACCTGATCCTATTCTTATGGTCATATTCAGAAAATTAAAAAGCCAAAAGTAAAGGGCAAAACCCACCCTTTACTTTTGGCTGCTATAAATATTATATAAATGGCTTAGCCTTTACCACCTCCGGAAAGGTCGAAAGTAATGCCAAAGCGAACCGTGTTCGACAATGGATTACGTGTTACTCCGGAACCGGAAGGGATAAGGTAAGAGAAGTTGGCACCGATAAAAGAATAACGCACACCTGCGCCCATGGTAATATACTTACGACCTCCCTGAGATTTGTCTTCGTAGAAATAACCTGCTCTGGCAAAAAACTGGTTCACATAAGAAAACTCAGCACCGCCGGACAGCTGAAGGGTTTTAAAACCGCCATTATTGCCACCAAACGATTTAAACCAGCTTTCAAACACGTTTCTGTTATAATAGTCATCTCTGTCATCAGCAGTAGGCTCAGCAGGCAAAGCCGGTACCAGCAATTTATTAATGTCTGCCCCAAAGGTTAATTTGGAATCCTCATCCAATACAAAAGTATAAGCACCACCTATTCCCATATTAGCGGGTATATAATCTCTCTGCGATGCATTATTGGTATAACTGATACGGGTACCCAGGTTAGAAAGTACTACCCCCCAGGTAAAGCCCTGGCCTGCATCATCCAGATGGTTGCCATAAACAGACAGATCAGCAGCAAAAGCATTTCCTGGCTTGTAGTTTACATTACCAACCGGCCCTGTAACCAGTTTGGAATTAATATATCTCAGCTGAACACCCAGCGATAATTTACTGCTTAGTTTACGGGCATACCCCAGATCAAAGGCCAACTCGCGGGGGGTAGAGGCCCCCAGTGGCTGGTTGTCCATATTAGTAAACTGAATATTACCCATATTAAAATAACGCAACGATCCGGTAAGCGCTGATTCATTATCCAGTTGATGATAACCAGCCAGTGTGGCCAGGTACACATCATTGGTTATATCGCTCAGCCACGGGGTGTAGGTAAGCCCCAGTGCTGTTTTTTGGGTGGCAAAAGGTACCTTAGCCTGGTTCCAGAAAGAGGAATTAGCATCGGGTGTAGTGGCAATGCCTACATCGCCCATACCGCCAGCTCTGGCATCGGGTGAAATTCGTAAAAAAGGAACAGCACTGGTTACAACATTTATGTTTCCGTTTTGTGCATAGGCCTTTTTGGTGTTTCCTGACAGCATTATTGCAGCAAATAATGCAGTCGCCCTGAAAGCAATCAGTTTCATTTAGAGTTTTTTGGTGATGGTTAAATCAGGCACGCCTATATCAGTTTCTGATACGGGTGATTTTTGTTAGCCTGTTGTTTTTTAGCGTAGAAGTTGACTCAAATAATGTCGGATTTACTGGTTAGGGCCTTTATGGCTTTTTGCGTTGCCCTGCAAATATGTTAAAATTAAGGTAACCTGGGAAGTTTTCCATCTATTTTTTAATTAGCCCCTTCTCCCCTATATTTGAAGCGAAAACGTTTATATTCGCAATTCTCTTCGATTACTTGCAATATTTTTGAAAAACCAAACGTTAAATAATCAGCTAAAACTGGTGTATAAATGCAACAAAGACTCAGGAATTGTACGTTGCTGATCGCAACCCTTGGCAGTTTTGCTGCCTGTAAACCCAAACAAGCCAAGTCGGACGTTACCGGCTGGGCATACAACGATGGCAAGAAATCCTCAGGTTTTTACGTAGCCAAACCCAAAGACATCAAAACCGGTCCGGGCCTTGTATTTGTTCAGGGTGGTACTTTCACCATGGGAGCGACTCAGGAAGATGTAATGGGAGATTGGAACAACGTACCCCGTCGTATTACCATTAACTCATTTTTCATGGATAAAACGGAAGTGGCAAACGTTCACTACCGTGAATACCTCTACTGGCTGGAAAACGTGTTTCAGGACCCTCAGTACGAAGTGGTGGTTAAAGGTGCAAAACCTGATACCCTGGTATGGCGTAGTGAGCTGAGCTATAACGAACCGCTGGTTGAATATTATTTCCGTCACCCTTCTTACAACTACTATCCTGTAGTAGGCGTTACCTGGAAACAGGCGTATGACTTTTGTATCTGGCGTACTGACCGTGTAAACGAAAAGGAACTGATTGACAAAGGTTATCAGAGCCAGAACGTACTGAAGCAGGAATTAAATGGTGGTGGTCAGGAAAACTTCAACACCAAGTCTTACCTGATGGGTGAGTACCAGGGTGTACCCGGCAGACCTAAAAAGAATCCGCTGAAAGATGCACAAGGTCGTCCACGTAACACTGTAAAATTTGAAGACGGTATTTTATTACCTGATTACCGCCTGCCTACAGAAGCAGAATGGGAATATGCAGCACTAGGTTTGATTACTGAAAACCCGCAACAACGTAAAAGCGAAAAGCAACGTGGTGAGGAATTGATCAGCAACAAACAGATGTATAGCTGGAAAAACGATGGTTATGATAACCTGCGTGCTACCCGTAAGGGCAACTGGCAGGGTGCCTTCCTGGCTAACTTTAAGCGTGGTAATGGTGACTACATGGGTACTCCCGGTGGTTTGAATGACCGTTCTGCCTATCCTTCTGCAGTAACAGCTTTCTTCCCCAACGGCTTTGGCTTATATAACATGTCTGGTAACGTAAACGAATGGGTAGCTGACGTTTACAGACCAACTACCGGTGTGGATGAAGATGATGTGAGCCCATTCCGTGGTAACGAATTTAAAAAGGTAGATGTATCCGGCGGCGAGGGTAACCTGCGCGACAGCATGGGTAGAATTAAATACATCCCTGAAAGTGACTCAGCACTCCGCATGCGTCGTAACTATCAGAAATACTACGCAGTAAACTACCTGGATGGTGACTCTTTAAGCGCCTCTTCTTATGGCTACGGTGTAACTACACTGATCAGCGATAAATCAAGAGTAATTAAAGGTGGTAGCTGGAACGATATGCCTTATTGGTTAAGCCCTGGAGCACGCCGCTTCCTGGAAGAAGATCAGAGCAGCAGCACTGTAGGTTTCCGTTGTGCAATGACGCACTATGGTTCTCCTGAAGGTCCGCAGAGCAAGTTCAAGAATGGTAACTTCTTCCCTACCAGAAGACAGAAAAGATAAGGAAAAGGTAAATACAAAAAAGAGCCATCCGCATTCGTTGCAGGGTGGCTTTTTTGTTTCTGTGCATCTGTTAGTTAACTTGCTTTAAAATTTACTCAGCGTGGACATAGCAGCATTATATTCTCTTTTCAAAAAACATCCGTCAGTACAAACAGATACCCGGAAATTACAGGCAGGAGATTTGTTCTTTGCCCTCAAAGGCCCCAGCTTTAACGGCAACCAGTTTGCCCTGCAGGCGCTGGAAGCAGGCGCCGCTTACGCCATTATTGATGAAGCACCGGCTATGCCTAACAACAGGCTGATACTGATAAATGATGTATTATCCACGTTACAACAACTGGCAGGCTACCACCGCAGTCAGTTCAACATCCCTTTTATAGCTATTACCGGTAGCAACGGCAAAACCACCACCAAGGAACTGGTGCATGCAGTACTGAACGCGCATTTTACCACCTCTACCACGCAGGGCAACCTCAACAATCATATAGGCATTCCACTTACACTGTTACGCGTACCCGCAAATGCACAAATGGCTGTAGTGGAAATGGGAGCGAACCACCAGAAAGAAATTGAAGGATACTGTGCTTATACACGCCCTACACACGGTATAATAACCAATGCGGGGAAAGCCCATTTAGAAGGCTTCGGGGGCGTAGAGGGCGTTAAAAAGGGCAAAGGAGAGTTATTTGATTTTCTCCGTGCAAACGATGGTACCGCTTTTGCATTTGACGACTACGATTACCTGCATAAAATGAGCCAGGGCATCCAGGAGATTGTATGGTATGGCACAGAAAAAGGGAATATCACCGGTTCCGTGCTGGCCAGTGAACCTTTTTTACAGGTAGCGATTCACCAGGGAGCTTCTTTTGCCTCTCTTCAAACCCAACTGGTAGGAGATTATAACTTACCAAACGTACTTTGCGCCATTACCATCGGCAAATATTTTGGTGTACCCGACGATGCCATTAAACAGGCGATAGAAAACTATAAACCTGGCAACAGCCGCTCCCAGCTGGTAGAAAAGGGCACCAACTCAATTATACTCGATGCCTATAACGCCAACCCTTCCAGCATGCGGGCAGCCATTCAGAACTTTGCAGCCTTACAAGCGCCGTCAAAAGTGTTACTGCTTGGTGCTATGATGGAACTGGGCCCTGAAAGCCAGCAGGAGCATCAGGCACTGGCAAACCTGCTGCAACAATATTCCTGGAAGCAGGTAGTGTTGGTAGGTGGAGACTTTAAAAATGTAACCTCACCTTATCTGTATCTGGAAGATGCCTTACAGGCCCGCGAATGGTTGCAACAGCAGCATTTTGAACATACACATATACTGGTGAAAGGTTCACGCAGCACGGGAATGGAGCGGGTACTTGCGGAGCAATTATAGAATTAATGGTACCTTTGCAGCATTGTTCAGTTTTTAACTATCGGATCTATGCAGCGCCCGCACACACATCGTAAGCCTTTCTATTTCTGGAGCGTATTCAACAACAGATGTCCGCGCTGCCGTAAGGGCAAATTGTTTATTTCAGACAATGCCTATACCCTCAAAGGAAGTAAGTATATCAAAATGCACACAGACTGCCCCGAATGCGGCCAGCCTACCGAATTAGAAGTAGGTTTTTATTACGGCACCAGCTATGTAAGCTATGCCCTGGGAGTGGCCGTTTCTGTAGCGGTATTTGTAGCCTGGTGGGTATTACTGGGTATATCCATTTACGATAACAGTTTGTTCTGGTACCTGGGTGTAAACAGTGTGTTACTGGTGGTGCTACAGCCTTTACTAATGCGTTTGAGCCGTACTTTATGGCTCAGCTGGTTTGTAAAATACGACCCGGATTGGGACCAGAAAGAAGCGATAAAGCCCGAACGTATTGTGCCCGAACAAATGGGAAACTGGTAACCATTAGCTGACTCGGAAGAAAGCAGTTTTCTCCCCCCTTAAATAATAGTGTATTCCAGCATATCAAAAAATATAAAAGAGTCAGTATCAGGCCTGTGATACTGACTCTTTTCATTAGCTCCTGACGAAAAAGGCTACCGGTTTAAGCCACTCTCACAACGGCTTGCTTTACAGAAGCGCCAACCAACCAGTATGCTATTGGTAAAACCGCCAGCTGGTGTTAAAATCTTTAGGTAATTGCTGATGCGTAAGAATAGCCCTCACCATTTCTACGGGCATCATATTCTCTTTTATCACAGCATCGTGATACTGTTTGTATGTCATTTTACCACCATCCACCAGTTCTTTCTTCAGTGCCTCAAACTGTAAACCACCTATCATATAGGCAATCTGATACAGCGGATCGTAGCCACCTACAAAAGAACGACGCACTTCCCCTTCCGCATTCGCACGCTCATGGCCCACACGTTCTACCAGAAAATCAATACACTGCTGTGGCGTCCAACGACCGGTATGATAGTTAATAGAAAAGATAATTCTGGCGCAACGGTGCATACGCCAGAACAGCATACCTATGCGGTCCTCCGGAGACTGAGGAAACTTCAGATCCCACAACAACCGCTCCCAGTATAAAGCCCATCCTTCTATCCAGAATGGCGTTTCAAAATGACGGTACGATTTATACCTGTTTGTCATAAACTCCTGTAAGGCGTGCCCAGCCAGCAGTTCATGATGTACAGTAGCTCTGGAAAAATGCGGGTTATTACCACGCATACTCATCAGCTTATCGGCATGGCTCATCGTATTGGTAGGATAAGAGATTATAAACTCCTCTCCACCCAGAAAGAAGGGATTTACCAGCTGCCGCTCAGGCGACATCATACTCATACGCCAGGTTTCCTCTGCCAGCGGCGGAAGTGTAATAAGATTGTGAGATTTGATAAACTCCACAGATTCATTGTACAGCTTCAGCATAGCTACTGGCTGACTGGCGGGTGATACATAACTATTCTTCACCTTTTCCATAGCTGTGTGCCAGTCCTTACCAAAACCCATTTCAGCAGCAGCCTTCAGCATCTCCTTATCACACCAGGCAAACTCTTTATTGGCAATTTCAATTAATTCTTCAGGCGTGTAAGGTATCATTTCCACCTTCAGCTTATGTAACAAGGCTTCACGTCCTATAGGGTTCCCAACAATGCCGCTGGAATCGCGCTGCTGAGCAGATACCTCACTCTTACGGGTCTGCAGCAGCTGAATTTCATCACTGAAAAGTTCCTGTAATCTTTCATAGGGCTTAGGCATCCACCAGGTAAACAGTGGATCATAGCCATTGTAAAACTCAAAAATACTTTTTACCGCTTCCTTAAAACCGGTAAGCACGCCAATAGCTGCCATACATTGCTGAGGTGTGGCAGGCCCTTTCTCCCTCAGTAAAGTCTGCTGCTGAATGATTTCTTTGGCTATTCCATCCCACTCTCCTGCCAGCTTTGCTGCATCAGGAATAGCACCACGTCTTCTTAGCTTTTCTGTAGCATATATTTTATCCGCGTAGGGAAACCATTGCCGGACAGCAGCGTATAAAGAAGCCTCTTCTTCCAGCTTGAACAACTGCTCTTGTATATCTCGTTGAAATAAAAGATAATCCACCCGGGTGCCGGTATTCAATTTATCAAAAGGCAACTGTTGTAAACGATGCAGATATACCTGCACCAGTTCCTGAAAACGGTTACGACGTTCCGGAGAATAACGTATATGATAAAAACGTTCCAGACTGCCTCTGTCAGCCTGATACTGCACCATCAGGTTATTTACCTCGCTTGTCTGCAGATACAGATCGGTATCGGTTGCCTGTGCGTGTACTACAGCACTAGTAGACATACAAAAAGATATAAATAGTAAAGAGAGTTTTTTCAGGTTCATAAGCATTGGTTATGGTGAACAAACCGTTTAATGGGTTTGCTTCAGTTCGTTCTGATTACGTTTAGGTGGCAGGGTATTCAGCAAATGCTGCACAAAAAAGTCCCGCTTCCTTATTTTGCCATAAGGTCCGCCATCGCTGTGACCGAGTCCCGGCACTGGCAGAAACTCAAATGTTTTACCTGCTTTAATCAGTGCATCAGCTACCCGGTAGGTTGATTCCGGCGGCACATTGGTATCCGCTTCTCCTACCACCAGCATCAATTCTCCCTGTAAACGGTAAGCATTGGTTACATTTGATTGCTCTTCATAATGCTTACCCACAGGATACCCCATCCACTGTTCATTCCACCATTGCTTATCTACCCGGTTATCATGGCACCCACAGGCAGCTACTGCTGCTTTATAAAACTCGGGATGAAACAATAAAGCACCCAGTGCATTTTGCCCACCTGCCGAAGTTCCATATACTCCTACCCTCGTAGTATCAATATAAGAATATTTTCCGGCCAATGCCTTCATCCATAAAATACGATCAGGAAAGCCTCCATCTGCCAGATTTTTCCAGCACACATCGTGAAAAGCTTTAGAGCGGTTGGCCGTACCCATTCCATCTATCTGCACTACCATAAAACCGAGCGCTGCCAGACTCTGCATCTCACTTAAAGACGACAGGAAAGACTTGGGTACAAACGCATCCTGAGGACCCGCATAGATATATTCAATTAAAGGATAAGCTTTGGATGAGTCAAAGTCTGCCGGGCGGCAAAGAATACCATAAATATCTGTAACACCATCACGCCCTTTGGCATGAAAAGGTTCGGGTAATCGTACGCCCTTAGACAAAAACAAAGATATATCAGCCTGTTCCAGCGCCAGCACGGTTTTGCCCGATCCTGTAGCATGCAACTCCGTAACTGCCGGTACATTAATTTGTGAATACGTATCCAGAAAGTAAGCCTTGCCCGGAGAGAATAATACGGTATGATTACCCGGAGCAGGTGTAAGATCCATCAGTTTGGTACCGTCAAAAGCAATCCGGTAATAGTGTACATTATAAGGATCTTCGCCTTTGTTTCTGCCGCTGGCACTAAACCAGATTTCCCTTTTTACAGCATCTACACTGTCTACAGAACGTACTACCCATTCGCCTTTGGTGATTTGCTTATTGCTGCCGGTAAGCGTATTAATAAGGTACAGATGCTGCCAGCCATCACGTTCTGAGGTCATAATCATTTCATCAGACTGGGCCAGATAGCTGGTAAACAAACGACTTTCGTAAATAAACGTGTTTGTTTTCTCTTCCAGTACATTTCGGGTATTTCCTGTTTGTATATCCACTTCTGTCACAGTAAACTGCTGATGCCCTCTCGCTATACGTTCAAACAGGAAATAACGTGAATCGTTCTTACGCCAATGTAATGCCGGTGCTTCAAAAAAGTCAATCACAGGAGTATTGATTTTTCTGGCAGCCTTTTCACCTACACTGCACACAAACATTTCGTAGGTAGTAAACGGATCGCCTGGTTGTTTATAAGGCTGCGAACGTAGCTGCCCTCTTTTGGTGCCAGCCACCGAAGTAAGTACATAATAAACAGCCGTATCCACAGCCGGTGCAATATGATAACATACCAGATAGCGGCTATCAGAAGCCCAGGCTATACTGCCATAAGGCTTTTCCTGAGTACCATCCGTAGTATACTGCTGTTCTGCTCCGGTAGCTTTATTACGGATAAGCACATTCCCTTCCTTAATAACTGCCTCCCAGCTACCATCGGGCGATTGAGACGCAGTTTCAAAACTCTCCCATCGGCTGGATTTACGCTGAAAACCGGTTCTTCCGGCACTACGGAATGATAATGTATCTGCTTTCCGGCAGATGTAGGCAGGGAGCGTACAAACAAAATACTGCTTATCCAGCTCAAAGGAAAGCTGTTTACCATCTGTACTATAATCCATACGGCTGATCTTCAGACGGCTGGCATCAAAAGTTTTTCCGGTTGCCGCCTGCAAACCGGCTGCCATCTTATCTGCATCAAAAGCGGGTCGCTTAACTGCCTTACCCGCATCCACGTATACATACTCCCGCACACTATCTTTTAACACATTACAATACCAGAAGGCTTCCTTATGCTGCCAGTTGGGATTGACTGAACTTTTAAATACAGTATTGCGGGATACGCTGTCCAGTATAGCAGCCTTTTTATAACGCAGCATCATTTCTTCATGACCAGGCGTATAAAGCGGCAATGCCTGCTGGGCATTTGCATGGGTAACCAGCAGGCATGTAGCAGTTAAAAACGGATAAAATATCTTCATGAAAGTTTGATTAACACAGCAATGCTCGGTTACATGCTTACTTCTTTTTAAGTCTTAATACAGTTACAGACAAGGGCTTGCACTGCCAAGGTTGTTGCAGCTGCTGCCAGGTAATCTGGCCTGTTACGGGTACAACAGCCTTAGGTTGCTCAAAGGAATTCTCTTCACCGGGATGATTACCCGCTATCTCACTCATCCACACTTCCGTACCGGCATTAAAGCCGGCATCCCATACAAACTGCACGCTTGCCGGTTGCTCGTAAGCATTTACTATTTTCACCACCAGTTCCCCGCGCGCAGTATCTTTTCCCGCAATAGCAAATAACTTATCCGGTTCACGATAGCTCATAATTAGTTTTCCATCCAGGTAACACTTCACTTCTGCCTGCCCCACCTCCAGTTTTACATCATACCATCTGCCGTTTTCCAGTGGTTTATCCAGACGAAACTGATTGGTTAAACCAGCCACATCATAGCCATTAGATACGCTTTCAAATACACTATGGCTGTTCATCCATGAGCCAATATGCGCACGTAGATAAGTATTCGAATCTTTTACAGCAAAAGGAATAATAAAGGCGTTTACTCCGCCCATCCGGCGCGCCTTTAAAGTAAGCGTATAATTATCCAGCTGTTTGTTGGGCAAAACAGCCAGTTGCTGGGCTCCTTCCGCCGTCTGGCGAATAGCCCCGCTATCAGTGTACACCCAGGTTCCTCTTACAGGTTTCCATTCGCTGCGGTTGCCTGTAAAATTGCTGGCATATATCACCTTCCCACTCTGGGTAACCTCAATGTCTTTATATTCTGTATCGGTATCCCAGGTTCCTAACCCAATGCCTCCACTGAATTGCATACGCTTATCCGCTTCTCTGTTTAACGACAGCGTAACAGGTACATTCACATCCGCCCTGTTCTCTGCCAGCAGGTTAATAATATAATAAGAGATGCGCGCAAACGACTGCCCGGCATTGTAATGAATCAGGTTTACCGGCCAGTCCACATCGTTCTCATTTACCAGCAGAGGTGCATAACTGCTCATCTTTACCAGATCTGCATTCCGTTCCATAGTCATTATATACATCGCATCACTTAAAGCAGCCCGCATATTACCTGCACCTACTCCGGCATTGGTAGCATACTCTCCAACATACATATCCCAGTTGCCACGCTTGTAGCGGTCAAAGTGATCTGTATTGCGGAAAATCCAGTTTACATCTTTATACGCATGTTCATCTGCCACCTGCACATGTTGCATACTATCCAGTGTATGCCTGTTTACATCACCAATACCCATACTGGCGATAATGACAATATCAGGATACTTCTTTCGGATAGCATCATAAAATTGATTATACCGGCGGGCATACTTAGGTCCATGTTGCTCATTCCCCACTTCTACATACTTCAGTGGAAAGGGTTCCGGATGACCATTGCGGGCCCGCACCTTGCCCCACGAAGACGACACCGGACCAATGGCATATTCAATAGCGTCCAGCGCATTCTGTATATAAGGTTGCATCTCACTTTCCGGCACATAGGTTCCACTTCTGTATTCACAGGAAACCCCCACGTTAAACACATACAACGCATCTGCATGAATATCTTCACAAAACTGCAGATACTCATGATAGCCCAGACCATCACTGCTCCAGTACCCCCAGGGACTGAATGTTCCCGGACGTTGCTCTACCGGGCCTATTGTTTTTTTCCAGTCCGGTGCACTTTCAATGGTTATGCCCTCCACATAACACCCACCCGGCCATCTTACAAAAGAAGGCTTCATGCCCACAATCATCTCTGCTATGTCTTTGCGCAAACCGTTGGGTCTGCTTTTAAAAGTATGTTCCGGGAAAAGAGACACAAAGTCGAGCCACACCTTACCGGCACTCTCAAAATTGATTACAAAACGTGCTTTCGGATCATCAGCAGTTGACAGCAAATCGCAGGTATACTTCTTCCATTTACTGCCTTTTACACCTGTAAACCTGTAGCCGGCCAGCTCACTTCCTGCAGCAGACTGAAGCGAAACCTGTAACTGACCCTGAAAAACAGCATCCGTGTGTGCATAAAAAGAAAGATGATACACCTCTCCTTTCTTAACACCTATCCCCCAGAACCCTTCGTTTATTAACTGCGCTTTTCCGGCAGCATTGTACCCATCAATAGTTACACACATAGAATTAGGTGTGGCCAGGTTCAGTGGCTGTTGCCGGGTAAGCGATAGCGTTATATTGTTTCCTCCTGTACCTGCAGCAGACCATGCCGGCCAGTCAGTTTTTAAAGGCCACTCCAGTTTCCAGTCTGTCTTCCCGGGCTCCAGCATAAAATGGGGCTTTTCCGGATAAGGAACCAGAAACCCATCTTTCAATACTGTTCCGGCAGGAATTCTATTCTCTTCAAATCCACGGTTCTGAATCAATTCCCCGTAAAGTCCGCCCTCTCCTGCATGGCTTATTTCTTCAAAGAAAATACCATGAAGGGCGGGCGATATTTTGTTTGCCTCTTTGTTAGTGTGAATGGCCACCGATGCCGACAGCTGTGACAATGCAGCCACACAACCGCAGAGGTTACCCAGTAAGAATAAAGCAGTTCGTTTCATATCAGCAGTTATTTAACAATCCATTCATGAATGCCTGCTGCATTATCATCAGGCAGTTTCAGTTCCAGCTTAAGTGCAGTAGTTGCTACCGGTTTAAACTGTACTGAGTTATATCCATCTTTACTGATAGTATAAGGACTGGTATTTTCTACCGGCAGCCAGGCATCTCCCGATTTATAATATATCGTGTAAGATACCGGTACACGGCAACCGCCCCACGGGCCATCATCAAACCAATATACCTGTGAGGAAGAAATGGTATGGCTGCTGTCAAAATCATATTGTACCCATTCCGTAGTAGCCTTTTTAGGCCACCAATGCAGATAAGAAGCACTCGCATCTCTTGAATCCTGTGGTGTATACTGATCATTTAATGCACGGAACATACGAGGATTATTTACCGAAGCAGTTACCTTACTGCGCGAAGCAACAGTAGGTGCCGGCTTTGGCCGTGCAGCTGCTTCATTATAAGGAATCCACACCTCCATCTCACCCGGCCCGCGATTAGCCCAGGCATAGTAAGGTATAGCTACAACAGACTGCGAAACCTTCAGCAATTCATCGCTGTTCAACTGCCGTTTGGTAGATGAACCCTGCATTTCCAGCACCGTAACACCTTTCAGTAACTCAGGTTTATAAGCAACCTGCACCGCTGTACTTTTATCCACCACAATATTCTGCACAGCGGAGTCTTTGTTATCAGGCCCCTCCAGACAATAAATAACCGGACCACGGGATAAAGCAAAACGATTCAGATCTGCTTTCACTTTTTCCTGTGCTACTATACGTTGAACCTCCATAGGAAATAAAACTTCCAGTTTATCACCTTTTTTCCACGCACGCTCAATTACTGCATACCCTTTCTCCATCTTATAGTTAACGGACTGCCCATTCAATGAAATCTTTACAGGTTTAGCAACGCCTCCATCAAAAGCGTACAGATCGCCCGGCACCGGTTCATTATTCGTCCAGCCCGGTACCCGCACATGAAGCGCAAAAGGTGCTTTGGTCTGAGACAGCATGGTAATAACATCGCTGCCCTCCCAGGGATAATTGGTTTGTTGCACCAGCTTTACCTTCCCTGCCGGCAATTGCACTTCTGCAGTATCTCCCACAAAAAGATTCACGTATAAGTGATTTTCTTTTTGTGCATAGATATAACCCGGCATAGAAGGCAGAAAGCGTGTCATGTTAGAAATACAACACGCACAGCCAAACCAGGCACTACGCTGATGCTGGCCCAACGAAGCCAGTGGATTGGGATAAAAGAAACGGTCGCCACTCAGGGATACTCCTGAAAGCAAGCCATTGTATAAGGTACGCTCCAGTACGTCTATATATTTAGAATCGCCATGCAGCAAAAACATCCGGTTGTTCCAGTATACATTCGCAATGGCAGCGCAGGTTTCTGCATAAGCAGACATATTGGGCAGGTCGTACGCATCACCAAATGCTTCACCTGCTCCCGTGGCTCCGATTCCACCAGTGATATATAATTTTCTGTATACCACATCATGCCATATATCATCAATAGCATGCAGATATTCTTCATTGCCTGTCAACGCCGCAACATCTGCCATAGCAGTATACATATAAGCTGCTCTAACCGCATGGCCTACCGCTTCATGCTGGTCTACCACTTTTTTATCGGCCTGATTGTATTGCTGACTATTAGCCCTGCCCGGACCACGCACATCCAGAAAAAACTTCGCCAGATCCAGATATTCTTTTTTACCTGTTACGCGATACATCTTGGTAAGCCCGGTTTCCACAATCTGATGCCCTGGAAACTTTTCCTCTCTGCCGTACCCAAAGGTCTTTACCAGCAGATCAGCATTTTTAATGGCAATATTCAGCAACGTTTTTTTACCGGTAGCCTGATAGTGCGCCACAGCAGACTCAAACAAGTGCCCTGAATTATACAACTCATGACTTAGATCTTCTTCCTTCTCCCACCGTTTGCTACCTATCCAGTCGTGCGGTTTGGCAGGCTTCATGGTGCGGAATGTATACAAATACCCATCTTTTTCCTGGGCAGCACCAATAATAGCAATCAGAGAATCCAGATACAGGGCCAACTTAGGATCGGGCTTCACCTGCAAACTGTAAGAAGCACCTTCTATTACTTTGTAGAGATCAGTATCATCAAAAGTAAATTCTGTATAATTATCGCCCGGCAGCTTTCCGGCAGCCTTTAAAAAGTTATCTATACGCCCCGTTTTCTTACACTGTGCCAGCGTATACGGAATAGACACTTCTGCGTTCACCCGTATCTTAGGCTCCCAGAATATATCATTAAGCTTTACCTGAGTAAACGCTACCGGCTGAATAGGATAATCAGCCTTTGTCTGTGCCGGAAGGCGGCCAGCCAGCAAAAACATGCCAGCCATTACAGCTCCACGGCTATATATTGAAGAAAACATCATAGCTATCATCTTATTTAGTGATGTTTATTGAGTAATAATAGCAGCCCATCCGCCGCCACTGCTTAATTGAATAGTAATTGTATCTTCTCTGGATACAGACTTGTTTATGATACGATAGTCAGCAGCATGCTTCTCTGCATTCACTCCGTCTTCTAACGCCTGCATGTTATACCTGCCATTTCCCAGAAACAGTAAAGGCAGTGTTAAAGTACGGCCACTCCAGTTAGTCATAGCCCCTATATACCAATCTTTGCCATGCCTGCGCGCTACAGCCACATACTCACCTGCCTTCCCTTCCAGTGCAATGGTAGTATCCCACACCACCGGCATTCTGGCAATAAACCTGGTACAGTTACTATCTCTCAGATAATTGGAAGGATTGTCTGCCAGCATCTGTAAAGGGCTTTCATACAGCACATACATAGCTGCCTGATGCGCACGGGTTCCCTGACTCACGGGCTCCGTAAAAGAAATATGAAAATTCTTTTTAGTAGTGTTCAGCATCGCCCCCGGCGTATAATCCATGGGGCCTGCCACCATGCGTGTAAAAGGAAGCGTAACATTATGCGCGGGACTAATATCTGCACTCCATTTGTGGTTCTCCAGTCCACGTACCCCTTCATAAGAAAGTACGTTAGGATATTTCCGGTTAAGTCCCACCGGCTTATATGCACCATGCAGATCAACCAGCAGTTTTCTTTCTGCAGCCGCAGCAGCCACGCGCTCGTAATAGTTTACCATATACTGGTCAGCCCTTGCCATAAAGTCCACCTTAATCCCTTTCACCCCCCATGCTGCAAAGCTATCCAGTGTGCTGTTCAGTGCAGAATCCAGCGGATTCCATAAGGTCCATAATATTACCCCCACCTTTTTAGCATATGCATACTGCACCAGTTCTTTTAAATCCAACTCCGGATTGGGATGTAAAACATCTGTTGTGGTACGCGACCAGCCTTCATCCAGTATAATATACTCCAGCCCATAAGCAGATGCGAAGTCCACATAATATTTATAAGTGGCTGTATTAATGCCGGACGAAAAAGGTACATCGTAAATATTGTTGGCATTCCACCAATCCCAGGCAACCTTCCCCGGTTTAATCCACGAAGGATCTTTGATTACATTCGGCGAAGCCAACTGCCACGTAAGGTTGTTTTCCAGTAAAGCTTTATCATCTGGTGCAATAGCCAGGTATCGCCAGGGATAGCTGCGGGTGGCTTTCGTTTCAGCAATATAGGGTGCCAGCCGGGTAATACGGTATCTTCTGTCCGAAGCCCTCACCTGTTCAGCAATTACCTGGGGAAAGCCGGCAGTAAGTTTGTTGCTTCCGCTGCCATATAAAAACAGGTTAGGATAATCATACAAATCCGATTCACTGATAAGCATCGTAGTCCCCCCGGCAGACTGCACGTATAACGGCAACGCCGCATGAGCGGATACAGGACAATCGGCCAGCAAGGTATCTGTATATAGTGATTCGAAATGCGACTGATATTCTTTGTCTTTTTCATCCGACCAGAGTACACGGTTATTGGCAGCGAAATTAAAATCGGACTGCTCGCCCGTTATCTGAACTAGTCCCCCGCCAAAAGCAGTTTCAAAACGATAAGCAACACCGTTGTTATATACGCGAAACACCACCGCATACTTGGCATCAAACTGTAGCTTCAGTTCATTATAGTTATCAGAAATTAACCGGGCCTTCACCGGCACTTCTGCCTCCAGCGTACGGGATACAGAATGTCTTTCTTCCTTTCTTACCCTGGCGTTAATGCCGCACTTTTTGCCATCAGCAAATGTGAGGGAAATAGAAGAGGGCGAGAGCAGCAACTCATTCTTATAAGTTACACTCCAAGTAAGCGTTGTAGTATTGCTGACTGTAACCGTAATCAACTGATCGGGCGAGCTTATCCGGTAATCTGCCGCCCACACTGGCAAGGCAAAGGCAATCGCAATAAACAGCATGTATACTTTCAGTAGACTTCTCATAACAGGTTAAAATTACCTGTAACATACACATTTACCTTCTCAGATTTTACATTGTTTTCACCCTATATTAACCAGCCTCCTCCGGCCATCACAGCTTTACAAAACCGTTAACAACGCGGCTCCTATGCCTTGTTTGACGAAACGCAAAGAGGCTGCCAACCGGCAGCCTCTTTCTTTATTAACAATCCATGGTTTATATCTTAAAACTCAGCGGTACATTTATTTTAACGCCGAAATTACGTCCCATATTGAACACGCCCTGCCTGCCTGTTGCCAGGTTAACAGCTGTGTATTTCAACCGGTTAAGGTGATTCTGATAAGCAATATCAGTCAGATTAAATCCGTTTACACTAATGGAGAACAATCGCTTGCCATGGCTGGCAATTTCAGCGCCAATGCCTGCATTCAGTAACCAGTAACTACCCGTAGCAGTTTCTGTATTAAACGCAGTAAAAGCGTTGTTCTGCGCGAAGTTGTAGTCGCTTTCCACACTCAGATACAGATTTCTCAAGCACTTTCCCTTGGGCAGAAAATTGCCCTTCAGCTCTGAAACAAGGCGTCCTGCGGGTATAAAAGGTACATTTTTCGTACCTCCTATTTCTCTGGTAAATTGGGCACGGGTGTATGAAAGTGTGTTTTCAAAATGCAGCCAGTCCAACGGATGCGGGTGTATATCTATATTCATTTCCCCACCATACAGGTTTGCGGTATGCTGATTAAACTCAAACACCATTAACTCTCCTCCCGGATCAGCAATTACAGAATCCGTCCCCTCCGCGTTCTGCATTTTCTCATAGAATATAAAATTTTTTATGTTATTGTAAAACAGCGAAGCGTTAACAGTTACGTGCTCGGTATTCAATTCAACACCGCCATCTACCTGCAAACTGGTTTCTGATTTCAGGTTATTGTTGCCCACCTCATAACGGTTCGTGCCTTCATGTGCGCCATTGCTGGCGAGTTCCGCCATATTAGGCGCTCTGAAACCACGGGAAAGGTTAAATTTAAAAGTGGTTTGCTGCGAAGCTGCATAACTTAATCCCACACTCCCCGACAGGTTGGAAAAGTTCCTGGTAAACGGCCCAAACTTTATATCAGTTTCATCGTAGGTGGTAAGGCTATTAATGTGACGGTTATCAAAACGCAGTCCGCCACTTACAGTCATTTTATCATGGGTATACTGTGTAAACACAAAACCTCCGATATCAAACAAATTATAATCAGGAATCAGCCTTTCCTCTGCTTTGTTTTTATTCGTTTGATACATACCGGTTATACCTGCACTGGTCTTCCAGCGGTTACGCTCTGCCAGTTGCAGTCGCACGGCATAATTCACTGTTTTCAGGTCAAACCAGGCTTCCGGAATATCCACATCATCTCCAAATTCCCTGCGCTGGTTATGCTGATAGGCCACGGTTGCATCCAGGCGCTCTGCGCCCAGCCGGATACTGTTATCCCATACGGTTTTAAAATGCTGAATACGCTGAAAGGGAACCAACGGCTTAATCTTTTTAAAATCATCTTCCGTAGCTATTGTTTGCGCACCATCCTCATCTTTTAAAAAGGCACCTGTGGCATCATCACGTTCCCCTTCTACCATACCTATATGCTGGTCTACATTAGAGGCACTTAATCTGCTGTACCCCCATCTGCCGGTGTAGCCCAGCAACCCACCAAAGTTTCTGTTGTAAAACTTAGAGTTAAATACACGGCCATCGTATTTATTCTGGTAGTCCTGCGCTCCCTTATAACTGCCATAAGCGTTCCAGTCAATACCATTCTTAGTACCGTTCACATTAGCATATACACCACGTAGCCTGTTATTAGTCTGGTACTCGCTCAGTATATTCACTCCCATAGTACCCTCAGGAGCCGGTGTGTAAGACTGAATGTTCACAACACCTCCCATCGCATCACTGCCGTACATTAAAGAAGCAGGCCCTTTTAGTACTTCCACACGTTGCACGCTGTAGTCGTCTACTTCAATACCATGCTCGTCTCCCCACTGCTGACCTTCCTGCCGCATTCCATCATTTACCACTACTACCCGGTTATAACCCAGGCCTCTTATAACAGGTTTACTGATAGCAGGTCCCGTTCCAATAGCCGCCACGCCAGGCACTGTTTTACTTAATGCATCTATCAGGTTGGTAGAAGTTGTTTTTACAAGATCATCCCTTTTTATAATAACAACAGGTTGTGGAGACAGCTTTACACGGGTAGCCGAGGTTACACCTGTTACTATCACCCCCTCCTGCTCTACAATAGCTTCCTTTAAAGAAAAATTATGTGTAACAGCTTCGTCTATCAAAATAGTTTCGGTAACAGAACCGTACCCCTGATAAGAAACTTCCACCAGATATTTCCCGGCTTTTACCCTGGCACTTGTATAAGTTCCATCATTCGCGGAAATAACTCCCATTTTTAGTTCGTGAAAAAAAATGGTAGCGCCCGGCAATGGCATTCCGCTGGCACCATCGGTAATCTTTCCTGTTAATGTGCCGGTTCCTGCTTTCAGCTTACCGCCCGGCTGTGCCAGCAATCCGGTGCAACACGTTATCCAAAGCCCCAGAAGATAAATGATTCTTTTCATGTCTATTTTGTTACAGTGTTGCAAATGTAAAACAGTTTTCATTTTTACAACGCAGTTACAAAAAAATAATTCTCCAGGGAAATCCCCCTAATTGAAGTAGTTGATATTAAAAATATCTTAATTTTAAAGCAGAACCTTTACGATCATGAATGAGGAGGCCCTTATATCAGGTTGTTTACAAAACAATCCCCTTTCCCAAAGGGAGTTGTATAACCGTTATAGCCCAAGAATGCTTTCTGTCTGCTACCGGTTTGCTCACGGCCGGCAGGACGCGGAAGACATGCTTCAGGAAGGGTTTATAAAAGTGTTTACCCAGATAGGCGGTTTTGAAAACCGTGGTTCCTTTGAAGGATGGATACGACGCATCATTGTTCACACCTGTATCAACCAGCTCAAAAAAGAGAAAAAATTTACGGATCATGTAGAACTGACTCATGCAGAGCACCAGGTACATGTGCGGGAAGAATCTATCTCAGCCATGCTGCAGGTAAAACAGGTAGTGGAATGCATCAGAATGCTGCCTGTGGGATACAAAACAGTACTGAATCTCTACGCTATAGAAGGCTACACGCATAAAGAAATTGCAGATATGCTGGAAATTGGTGAAAGTACCAGCCGTAGTCAGTATACCCGTGCAAGAGTAATGCTGGAAGATTTGCTTGTAAGGAAAAAAATTATCGAAAAGCCTGCCGGGGAAGCAGCGTTACAGCCTAATTTAGGCACTTCTTAATGAATACTATGCGTCTGGCACATGCGTGACCCATTGAACAAAGATGAAATGGAGCAGTACCTGGAAAACCAGGTAAATCAGCACCGGATTTACCCCTCCGATCATATATGGCGGAATATCCAGGAGCAGTTACATGAACCTGTTCGCTGGCCGGCCCTCCCTTTTATACTATTATTCATAATTGCAGCTTTGGTGGTAGGCACCCTGCTTGTAAAACCAGAAGAACACTTTGTTTACCGTAGTCGCCTTTTATCAACCGCTCTCCCTCTGCCGGAACAGGAAAAAAAAGCAGATATCCCCTCTCTGGAAGAAAGTATGGCAACAGGAGCTATTACCGAAAAAACCATTGCTTATGCTACCGAGCGGCTTAGATTATATAAGCTGGATGACAGCGTTATACAGGTAAAAGATAGCTCTTCCAATATCTCTCAGCCTGTTGTAACATTATCCGCCAATCGTCCTCACAATATGCTGGCACTGGTAACCCCTCCGGAAGCCATACCATCCCCCCAACTGGAAAGAGTAATTATTACAGGAAACAGCTATGTAGATAGTCTGGTTAAGATAGAAGTTCCGGTAGCGCAACCAGAGCAGGCAATGGTACAAACAGGCACGCCAACGCAGCAGGAAGATTATAGTATTCCTTTCATTTACGTACCTGAAAAGGCAAACCGGTGGAGCTTCCAGATGTATTTTGCTCCTTCAGCCACCTACAGAAGGTTGGTATCAGGCAAAAGCTCGCAGTCTCCTCCGCTTACACCCGGAAATGCACCTTTAGCGCCCGGTTATACAGATGATGTTAATCATGTAGTACAACATTCGCCTTCCCGCGGTTGGGAATTGGGCTTCAGTATAGGTTATCAGTTGAATAAACAATTTACTGTTAAAGCAGGACTGCAATACAACAAACGGCAGTATAGCATCGCGGCATCCTCCGCTCATTCCTATGAGCGTGTAAATGTAGCCCTGAATGGCCATGACACCCTCAGGTTATTTTCCCCTTACCGCAACCTGAAAGGTTATTACCCCGTTACGCTCCATAACAACTATCAGGAAATAAGCATACCTCTTAGTATAAGCTGGAAAGGCTGGCACCACAACAGGTTTTCCTGGCACGTAAGCGCTTCTTTTCAGCCAACACTGGCGCTCTCTAAAAAAGTATTTCTTGTTAGTACTGATTTTAAAAATTATGTGGACGGTTCTTCTCTCATGAGAACATGGAATATAAATACCAGTTTTGAAACCTATATCAGCTACCGTACAGGAGAGATGGAATGGCAAATCGGGCCGCAATTCCGGTATCAGCAGTTCTCTACCTTCAAAAAGGAATATCCTATCCGCGAATTCCTGCTGGACTATGGTATAAAAATAGGATTCACCACCCCTATCAAATAGCCCGTAAAAGCTGCCCCTACTTATTGTAACTTTGTCCGATGAAGATAGTGCGTATAATTCTGGGCGCAACAGCATTGATTCTGGCCACCATAGCAATTTCCTGCAAAAGCAAATCGGGCACAACCAACGATATTACTACTTACGATAACGATTCTCTCACCTTTTATCCTTTTCATGGCTTTCTGCAGTCTCAGATTGCCGACGTGGTCAAAACACCTTATTTTATTTATACCATCACACAGCAGGAAGGCAAGCGTGATTCAGTTGTAATTAGTTCCGCAGACTTTGCAGCGCTTACCACGCTGTTCGTTGCATGGAATATAGATAGTCCGGCTTTCAAAAAATACTACCGGGAAGATGCTTTCAATGATGCAAGTACAAACAGTGTGACACTTAGCTACAGTACACAGAATAAGCGCTTGCCGGTGCAGCAGGCAGATGTATTACTGGAACCTGAAACCCAAAGAGTAAAACGCATTTTTCTGCAAATTATACAGAACAGGAACGATACTACGTTCCTATACAAGCTGGGCTGGAAGGCCAATAAAAGTTGTTCCATAGCCAAAAGTATTTTACCGGGTAAAGGGCGTGAACTTTCCTCTCATACCAGCATTGTATGGAATGAATAAAGCAGGCATATTGATATGACAGCAGAGCAGTTTTCTAATATAGCAGGCACTATTCCACTTCAACCAGGTATTTATAAATACTTCGACAGTGGAGGTACATTGCTATATGTAGGCAAAGCAAAAAGTTTGCGGAAAAGGGTTAGCTCCTACTTCAGCAAAACCTTCGTAAGCTATAAAACACACGAACTGGTTCAGCGGATTCATCGTATAGAATTCACCATTGTCGATTCAGAACAGGATGCATTTCTTCTTGAAAACGCCCTGATCAAACAGTTTCAACCCAGGTTTAATATTAACCTGAAAGACGATAAAACCTATCCTTACATAGTTATCAAAAAAGAACCTTTTCCCCGCGTTTTTCTCACAAGACGCAAAATCAACGATGGCTCAGAGTATCTGGGCCCATTCACCTCTGCGGGAAAAGTGCGGGAACTGATTGACTTTATCCGTCAGTACATTCCATTGAGAACCTGTAAGCTCAATCTCACGCGAAACAACATTCAGAAAGGGAAATTCAAAGTATGTCTGGAATATCATCTGGGTAACTGTAAAGGTCCCTGCGAAAGCTTTCAGCAGGAAGACGACTACGAACAGGGCCTGCAGCAGATAAGGCAAATGCTCAAGGGCAACCTGAGCCCCGTAATCCAGCATTTTCAGCAGGAAATGAAGTCTTTTGCAATGAATCTGCAATTTGAAAAAGCAGAAATGGTACGGAAAAAGCTCGATCATCTGGAAAGCTATCAGGCACGGTCAATAATCGTAAGCAGACATCTGGGCACACTGGATGTATTTACCATATTAAAAGAGCACGATACCGCCTACGTTAACTATCTGATGGTACAAAACGGTACTATTGTTCAAACCCATACCGTTGAACTGGAAACCAGACTGGAAGAGTCCGACGAAGAAGTACTTTCCTTCGCAGCGGCCAGCCTGCGGGAGACATTTAATAGTACTGCAGGTGAAATAGTAGCCCCCTTTGTCATAGAATTAACCGATCCCGGCATCCTGCTAACCATTCCCAAAGCAGGTGATAAAAAGAAGCTGTTGGATCTTTCCATTAAAAATGTAAACTATTTCAGAGAAGAGCTAAAAAAGCGTAAAATTCTACAGTTGGAAGGTCATTCCGATATGGAACGTAAAAAGGTGCTGTACAATGTTCAGCAGGATCTTCAGTTGCCGGTACTGCCAGTACATATCGAATGTTTCGATAACTCTAACTTCCAGGGCAGTTATCCTGTATCAGCTATGGTATGCTTTAAAGAAGGCATTCCCAGCAAGCAGGATTACAGACACTTTAATGTTAAAACCGTTCAGGGTATTAATGACTTTGCCACCATGAAAGAAGCCGTTTACAGGCGCTATAAAAGGCTTACTACAGAAAATGCTCCCTTACCACAGCTGGTTATCATTGACGGTGGTAAAGGGCAGCTGGGGGCCGCAATGGAAAGTATTACCGAGCTGAATCTGATTGGCCAGATGACGTTGGTTGGTCTGGCAAAAAATGAGGAAGAATTGTTTTTTCCGGGAGACAGCGAATCTCTTAAACTGCCATGGGATAGTGAAAGTTTAAAACTCATCAGAAGGATACGTGATGAAGTTCACCGCTTTGGCATCACCTTCCACCGTAACCAACGTAGCAGAGGTACATTTAAGAATGAACTGGAAAACATAAAAGGTATTGGTGAAAGCACAGCCACACAATTATTAAAAACCTTTCGTTCTGTAGCAAAAATCAAAGAATTACCTATGGAAGATATAGTCGCTGAAATCGGAGCGTCAAAAGGAAAAATAGTCTGGAATTATTTTCACGGTGAAGAAACCGGCAAGCAATAACCCTTTTAAGAGAGTGGGGTCTGGATAGACATCCAACCCCGTTTTAAAATCCAATATCCTATGAAAAACCATAACAAATATAGACATTGTTTGCAACCCACCAAGTTTTAGGGATAGATTTTTAGATTAAAAATCCGGGTAACAGCGATTGATATAAAACAAAAAATGGAGCATGATAATCATGCTCCATTTTGCTGTTACAACTAACAAGTCTTAATAAGCCCAGAGGCCCTGCTCGTAATTGAATATTTTCTCTTTTACATTCTCACCTTCCAGTAATTGGAACAGCGGATCAGTAATGTAATCTTTAAAGTCTTTATCGAAAGGATTATCAATGGTTGACTTTACAATGCGGCTGGAGAACATTCTGTTTTCAAACAACTCCTCCCAACTCATACGCCCACCATAGTTCTTTCCATTAAATACCTCATGTTTTGCCAGGGAAGCTCTCAGATCCGGATAGTATACCCAGAAAAGAATCCTGTCGGCATTTAAGTCCTGACCAGAACTTGTATACATGTGCATCATGGGTGCAATACCTATAATACGTACAATCATTCTGGATGATTCCTTATCAAAAATCCACTCTTCTTTAATCTTAAACTGATAGATCGAGTCTACTTTGATTTCTTTAGAACGAACTTGTTTGGAAGTAACGTTACCATTCATGTCGTATACATCAACCGTATCATAAGCAGCAGCTCCACCTGTAAAGGTTTGTTGAACCTGCTCCTTAGTAAGTGGAATAGTAAATCGGTCGTCTTCTCCTGAAAATGCTGTGACACTATCAGGTCCCATAATCGCATCATACAGAATCGAAATGAAACGTTGGTTACCATTATCTTCATTAGCAGAGTAACGGAAAGACAGGTTTACTTTCTCTCTTGCATCAATAACGCGCCATATACGCTGACGGTAAATAGCATCATCTTCACGGATATGATCGTAAGGCAAAGGAATACGCTCTTTTACCAGGTTTCTTTCAATTGCGTTGTCATTCCGCAGGGAAGGTTTGATAGTATCTCCTAATCCACCTCCACCAGTGTTGCCAATTACTTCAATAGGCACATTAGTGGTCGGTTGAGCTGCCGTTTGTGCAGGAGCGGTACCATATCCGGAAGTTTCTGCTGGTTTAGCAGCCGTATCCGTTGCAGGAGTATCATATCCTGAAGTAGCCGGCTTGGTAGTTCTACGCCTTCTTGTTCTCTGTGCAGACACATCTGTAACAGAAGCTGCAAAAGCGAAGGTTAAAGCTGCAAAAACCGATATTTTAATAATACGTTTCATATTATCCCGATATTAAAAATACTAATAACAGTTAAAGGCCAGTGTCGGAAGGCTTCTGGTAGTGCCGCCAGGGCCAACCGCCTTAATTTCATCGATAACCAGCGTAGAACCACCCTTTAGTTGGTTGATCACACGCTTGGAATCTGCGTTAAATGCCGCACCTCTGTTCTGAGCAACGCCTGGGTTACTAAAGCCTGCTCCTGTACCGTATACTACATAACTGAGAATATCAAACTTAACACCCTCAAAAACGAAGTTTTCAAGTTCTGCACGTACACCAGCCTGCGCTTTCAGTGAGTTTACCGGTACACGTCCACCTTTTTCTTTACCAATCATTGCAATTGGATCGGGTACAGTTTTAACGCGGAACTCAAATGTTGTAGGTTTACCATCTGCCACTACTGTAACGGTAGCCTTTCCGGGAGTAGAAGGACGCGCAACATATTTGCCAGCGGCAGTCTTACTCAGCGAACCATTGTCCAGTTTCACAGACACTTTCTCATCACCAACGTTACCACCACTTACAGAAAGATCGTTATCAAGTCCGATGTACAGAACTTTAACCCTGTCAGCACTAACACTTGCACCGGTAGGAGAACCTACAGTATACAGGATGTCCTTGCTTAACTGACCGGATGTTCCGTCAGGCTTGGTATAGGTAATTACCATTTTCTTTGTATAAGAACCCGGCCCGCCTACAGTTGTTTTAAATTCAGCAACACCATCAGAGTTTAAAGGTACAGACTGACCATCAATAGTAACAGAAGGCTTAGCTGCATCACTAAAAGCTCCCACACCACCAGTCAGTACTAACTCCTGACCAGGCATTAAATAAGCTGAACTCTGACTGGCAATAGCCTGGAATTTGTTGAAGATAACCTTAACCTCACCTACTCTCTTATGCAGGTTGTCCAGCACCATAGCTTCGCTGTTTCTTACGTCATTCTGAAACTTGCTCAGAATTGTAATAGAAGCAATAACAGGGGTCATATGAAAGTAAGCGTAATCCCATTCTTTGTTATTCTCTGAACCATGTGTATGGGGTACAGCCAGATCCAGCGGCAAGCTCTTTTCAAGCTCTTTTCTAACTTCCGGATCAAGGTCTAATAATTGCTTCTTAAAGTCTTCCAGCTTCTTCAGCAATTCAGGACCTTTCTTTTTAGGAGCTTCTAAAAACAATTTGGTTGGAACATCCATATTGTCTTCCTTAAAATGCTCTTCACCATTCTCAACAGTCAACCCTGCATCAACTTTCAACTCTTGCTTTAAGTCTTCAAGATACTTATAGGTTTCGTTAGAAAGGCTCTGTGCTTTTTCTGCCAAAGGTTCCCATTTAGCAGCCTGTTCACGTGTCTGGGGATCTTTTACTTTTTCTTTAAAAGATTCCATCACCATCTTATTCTTATCGTCAACAATCTCATTTGCATGAATCAAACTGTTGTTAACAGTTTTAAATGCGTTCAAAATTTCAGATGATACGTTCAGTGCCAGCAGTGCGGTAAGCACCAGGTACATCATGTTAATCATCTTTTGCCGCGGTTCCGCAGGAAGTCCCATATCGCGTCTATAATTTAATTACTATTTACAAAAATGTTTAGGATTTAAAAGCAAACGCTTTAATTAACGACCCTGCATTGCAGTAAGCATGTTACCGTAAACCTGGTTCAGTCTGGTTAAGTTATTAGCCAGAGAAGCGATCTGGTGTTGTGCTCTGATAGCGTCATCAGCAGAACCCTGCATAGCTGTAGAAGCCTCGTTCAGCTTACCGTAGAACTGGTTCAGCGCTTTCAGATGGTTGTTGCTTTCCTGTAATTCTAATTCGTAAATAGTATTTAAAGAAGATAAATTCTTGGTCAGTACCTGAACCTGCTCGTGGAAAGTTCTGGTAGTGTCAGAAGCCTGGTTGAAAGAAGACAGTGCACCTGCAGTCTGGATATAAGCATCTTTTACAGAAGTTAATGCATGGGTAGCCTCTCTTGTCTTCTGAGTATAATCACCAGTTGCAGCAACTACGTCAGAGATTTCGCCCATTTTATCTACAGTGGTACCCAGCTTCTTAAAGCCATCACTTAATTTAGAAAGATTGGTTGGAGTAATATCTGCTTCCTGTAACATTTTCTCCATGCTTTTTAAAGCAGGGTTACCTTTCTCTACTTTAGGAGCAGGAGCAGCAGCTGGTGCATGACCAGTTTCTGGCGGAGGCAGGTAAGCGTACACCAGGAATATCAATGCTTCTGTTGTTAAACCTATCTTCAGCGCCCAGTCAGCCCAGGACAGGTGAAGAATTTTAGCCATTGCGCCGAAGATTACTACTGCAGCACCCACGCACACGAAAATGTTTACAAGCCTGTTAACCCTTGGGGAAACTCCTGATGCCATAACTTAAATGTTTTTTAAAATTTCGGTTTTGATTGAAAACTATTCAGAGGGATACACACTACTCACGCTTCTCCCCAAAGAACGCCTGGTTCGTTAATTTTATTGAAAAATTCCGGATTAAAATTTTCTACAACTCACTGCTGACGTATTAACGTCTTCTCAGCTGAGCAGGTAAATCAATTACACAACGGAAACCAATATAAGATTTTGCAGTATCCTGGTACTCGTAGTTACGGGCACTGGTTTGCAGATAATACTGAACATCTTTCCAGCTACCACCACGCACTACTTTCCTTTTCATACGTGGAGGATCTGTTTCTTTGGCGTCCCAGCGAATATCCGGGTTCATGTCGTGCTGCATGTTATAAGCACCTTCATAGTAGTAAGAAGAAGTCCATTCTGCTACGTTACCAGCCATGTTATACAAGCCAAAATCATTAGGCCAGTATGCATCAGCTCTCACAGTATAAAAACCGCCATCTTCAGGATAGTTACCTCTGCCTGGTTTGAAGTTAGCCAGCAGACAGCCTTTTTTATTTCTGGTATAGTAGTTACCCCATGGATAGATAGATTGGGTGCGGCCACCTCTCGCAGCATATTCCCATTCTGCTTCTGTAGGCAGGCGGAAATCGCTTTCCTGCGCTTTCTTGGTACGCTCCAGGAAGCCATTCAGGTACATAGAACGCCACTGACAGAAAGCTACAGCCTGTTTCCAGCTAACACCCACTACCGGATAGTTACCGAAAGAAGGGTGAGCATAGTAACGCTTAGCCATAGGCTCGTTATAAGAGTAAGAGAAATCGCGCATCCAAACCAGTGTATCAGGATACACTTTCTGATTGTAACGATAGATGAATTTGCTTCTCTGACCTGAGTTTTCACGCTTTGCAGCGTCTTTCAGGTTAAAGCCTTGTACGTTATAAACGATTTTTTCAGGATCGATCTCGATTTTGTTATAAAGCCTGTTGTCAGGTGCCAATACCAGTTTGTTCAGCTTTTCGAGTGTTCCTTTGTCACCATACTTAATAGTCCTGGCTTTAGCCCAGTCTACAATGGTGTCGCCGGCATTACCGGTTTTAAAATATCCCATTTCCACTGCAGCAAGAGAATCTCTTACCCAGTTTACAAACTGACGGTACTCGTTGTTGGTAATTTCGGTAGCATCCATCCAGAAGCCATTGATAGACACAGCTTTGTTGCGTGCTGTGTAACTGTAGTTAATGTCTTCATCACTTGGGCCCATGTGGAAAGTCCCTGGCGGCACATACACCATTCCGATCGGTCTGCCCATGCTTCCACGTGAACTGGGAGCAACTCCATGAAGCTGGCCGTCATTAGGTACTCCACCTTTCGGACCACCAGACTTACATCCGCTTAACACCAGTAGAGCGGTCAGGGCAGTTAGTGCGCTTACTGCAAATAATTGGCTTCTCATCTTGTCAATAAAGGTTATTGAAGGGTATTGGCTAATATTACTTTATCTACTCTAAAGTCCGGCAATTTGCGTTTTTCAGCAATTAACTGAACCAAAACTGAAAAATATTTGTTTTTATTATATGACACAAATCCATTTTTCAGAATGATGTAAATATAGGAGGAAAAGCCAAACGAACCCATATCTTCAGGTATTAATTAATGTTTATTATACGGGATTGTTAAACTTCCGGTTTTTATCTATCTTCTTTCATTTCAGTCGTCAAATATCCTTACTATTTGCTTTTCTTAACGTTTTCTTACCGTTTCTTATTATATACCCCCCTTATTTTTCCCTACAATTCACCCCGTAACAAGCCTAAAAAGTCCTTCACCGAAGTAACAGGCCTCTGACAGCTGTAATTTTTACAAAGGAAAATCTGCGTTTGGCCGGTTCCGGACTTCCTGTTTTCTAATAGTGGAAAAAACTGATCCGATCCCCCAGAACGTTGAATAATTTTTACGGGAATATAATGGGTTATTAATTCATTAATTATTGCGGCGGCATTTTCACCAACTACTGCAACCTCATGCACCCCCTCTACAACTGCCTGCAACAGTAATGCCCAGCACCCGAACGAAGTGGGATACCGTACAATAGCCTGCCCCAGCCCACTGATCATTTTCTCCGCCCGTACCTGCCAGTTACGGTTGTCAAATATAATAGACAGGTAGTAAAGATTATTGGCCATGATGGCATTGCCCGAAGGTGTGGCACCGTCATATACTTCCTTCTTCCTCAGTACAATATCCTGCTGATCACGATGGGTAAACATAAAATAGCCCCCCTCCTCATCTCCAAAATGCTCCTCCAGATATTCCACCACTTCTTTTGCCTTCAGGAGGTAATCAGCATCACCGGTTACCTCCTGCAATTTCAGATAAGCCTGTACCAGATAAGAATAATCATCCAGAAATGCAGGAAACTTCACTTGCCCGTCTTTCCACGTATGTTTCCATTCTGTGGTTACTGTTTTCAGATGGGTTTCGAGAAAGCGGATATTCTTTTCGGCTACTTCCAGATAATGGGGGTTGCCCAATGCACTGAAAGCTTCGCAATAAGCGGTATTCATCAACAGGTTCCAGCCCAACAGAATTTTATCATCCAGCAAAGGGCGAATACGTTGTGAACGTACCGGCATTAACAACTGCTTCCATTGCTGTATTTTATCAGCCAACTCACGCTCCGTCAATCCACTGTTCCTGGCAAATTCAGCCAGCGACTCTGGTAACCATAATATATTAGTATGCCCTTCGTGCCAGTTGCCTTCTTCAGTTACATTATATAACGCGCAGAATAAAGGAGCATCTTCTCCCAGTAAAGCATCAATCTCTGCTTTCTGCCAGGTGTAAAACAAACCTTCCACCCCCTCACTATCTGCATCCAGTGCGCTGTAAAAACCAAAATCGGGCGACATCAGCTCACGCTCCGTAAAAGCAAGGGTTTCTTCAATCACCGCTTTGTATAGTGGCTCCTGGGTAAGTTGATAAGCTTCAGCCAACGCCCCTACCAGTAAAGCGTTGTCGTACAACATTTTCTCAAAGTGAGGCGCAAACCATTCTTTGTCAGTACTATACCGCGCAAAACCTCCACCAAGCTGATCATAAATGCCACCCTGAATCATCTTGTCCAGTGTGTTTAACGCTTGTTGTGCCGCAGATTCATTACCGGTAAAATGATATTGTCTGAGTAAAAAACGAATCGTATACGTTTGGGGAAATTTAGGAGCCTTACCAAAACCACCCCACTCAGCATCGTAGGTAGTCTGAATATTCTCCACCATTTGTTGCAGATTGCCAGTTGTAAACAACCCGGCTTTCTCTTCATCAGTAGCCCGGTTGATACCGAAGGAATTGGCATTTGCCAGATGAGCAGTCAGGTTTTCAGATTGTGCTTCTATCTCATCCCTGCGTTGGTTCCATGCCTCTTCAATACCAGCCAGGGTTTCCCGCCAGCTGCTGCGGTTAAAGGCACGAACCGGTGGAAAATAAGTGCCCCCGTAAAAAGGCTTGAGATCAGGTGTAAGAAAAACATTCAGAGGCCAGCCGCCGCTACCTGTCATTGCCTGTACAGCGTCCATATATATATGGTCCAGATCAGGGCGTTCTTCGCGGTCTATTTTAATATTCACGAAAATGCGGTTCATCATCGCCGCAGTTTCTTCATTTTCAAAGCTTTCCCGTTCCATTACATGACACCAGTGGCAGGCAGCGTAACCTATACTTACCAGTATAGGCTTATCTTCCGCTTTAGCTTTCAGCAAAGCCTCTTCTCCCCACGCATACCAGTTTACCGGATTATGCGCATGCTGCAGCAGATACGGGCTGGTTTCTTGTAAAAGCCGGTTAGCCATTATGTTGTACAGATTATTTTGCCAGTTTCTGCGCGTTCAGGTTCAGGTACTGATCCAGTGCCGATACCATGCTGGGCGCCTGTGGTGCAGGGGCTTTAATTTCCAGCGGTAAACCTGCGTCTTCCACGGCTTTGGCGGTGTTGCCACCAAAAGCTCCGATGCGGGTTTCGCTTATATTGAATTCAGGGTAATTGTCGAACAGACTCTTTACGCCGCTGGGGGTAAAAAAGCAAATCACATCAAATACCTGATTATCCATCACCTCCTTCACATCATTGCTCACAGTACGGTACATGAACCCCATCTGAAACTCGCACTTATTGGTCTTTAACCAGGTTACGATTTCATTGTCTTGCTGGTTCTCGCTGCACACATACAGGAAACGTTCGTTTTCCTTGTGTTTATTGATAACGTCGAAGAGACTTTTATTAGTACCATCTGCACCATAAAAAACTTTACGTTTCCGGTACAGGATAAATTTCTGAAGATATAAAGCTACCGCCTCCGTAATACAGAAGTACTTGGTGTCCTGCTTAATACTCACCTTCATTTCTTCACAGGTACGGAAAAAATGATCGATGGCGTTACGGCTGGTAAAAATAACAGCGGTAAAGCTGGCAATATCCACCTTCTGCTTGCGGAAATCGCGCGCAGGAATTCCTTCCAGTTTAATAAACGGATGAAAAAACAACTCTACATTATACTTCCTGGCAAGCTCAAAATATGGAGATTTATCGCTCTCAGGCCTTGGCTGGGTAATTAGTACTTTTTTCGCACTGCTTTTCTTAGCGCTTAAGCTTTTTGCCCCATTTTTTACCATGCTGTTGTTCCCCTGGTTACAATTACTAAATATTAAATAGAAAGCCCCATTTTGCTGAACACAACCTTATATATCAGCAAAACAGGTAATATTTCAACGGCACAAAGGTATATAAAAAAGTGAAAAGGACTAACCCGCACCATGTTACGCACGGCCGCAAGCGCCAATATGTACCTGTAAAGGAGCAGTAAAACGATGATAAATGTGGAAATCGTAAACACGATTACATTAAAATCTCCCTCGGAAAATGCCAGCAACCATACCAGTGGCAACAGTACCACGGCCATGAGTTTATTTACCAGAAACACAATAAAAATGTAGGTTTCAGCGGCTTCTGACACGCGAAACACCCATCCGGTAAAACGCAGAAACAGAAATTTCAGCAGGTAAACACCCGCCAGAATAAGGATACTATACAGTACGAGATACCAGAACGGAATGTTAGTAATTTTCTTCTGCGTAAACACCACACTTACAAAAATGCCCGCCACCAACAGAAACAGAATGTTCATCATCAGCGAAGGTAAACGCCCCTGTAACAGCTGCTCGCGTGTTTGTTTCTGCCGGAAAGAAGTTTGCCGCACCAGCATAAACAGGTAAGTGAAGTATTTGGGGAAGCTGGCCCGTATAAAGCCTAATATAAGTAGCAGCCCCACCAGAACATAAAACAACTTATCCTTCGATTCCCGCACCCATTGCTGTGAAATCATAAACACCCCAGGCTTACCAATAGGCAGGTAAGCATTTCTGAATAAACGCTGGTACAAAGTATCCTCCTGCCAGGTGAGTTGGCGTACAGGCACCACTGTGTCTGCCCCCCTTTTTACAGAATCAGGCTTTACCATGGCCGAATCGGCCAAACGGCGGATAGTATCGGCAGCTGGCTTTGCCACCGGAGCCACCCTTTTTACAGAATCGGCCTTTCTGATAACCGGTTTGGGCTGGGTTACCGGCGGCGGGGTACTATCTGTCTGCGCCCATAACTGAACAGGAATAAGGGCCAGAAATATAACAATGAGATGCTTTAGCATGAGTGAACAAATATATAAACACGTATTCAACCTATCAACTTCCACTATGGCAAACTCTGTGCAATCAAGTACTTTTGCCGGATAAACAGTTCCATTCATGGCAGGTATCTATCTTCATATTCCTTATTGTAAAAAAGCCTGCCATTATTGCAACTTCCATTTCTCTACCTCTTTAAAAACCATGGACGCACTGGTGGCTGCCATGGAAAAAGAAATGGAACTGCAACAATCTTACCTGAACGAGGCAGTACAGACGGTTTATTTTGGCGGGGGAACCCCTTCCCTGCTGGCTCCGGATATATTACAGCATTTGCTTACCTGCCTTCGCAGCCGGTTTGCCGTGGCAGCAGATGCAGAAATTACGCTGGAAACCAACCCGGACGACATTAACCCCACCAGCCTGCAACTGTGGAAACAAGCGGGCATTAACCGCCTCAGCATAGGTATTCAATCTTTTTTTGAGGAAGACCTGCAATGGATGAACCGGGCTCACAACGCTGGTCAGGCCAAAGAAGCGATACTGCTGGCCAAAGCAGCGGGGTTTAATAATATTACCATTGATCTTATTTACGGCGGCCCTACCCTTACAGATGAGCACTGGAAGCAAAACGTGCAAACCGCCATCGACTTACAGGTGCCGCATCTGAGTTGCTATGCGCTAACAGTAGAGCAAGGTACAGCGCTGGAGAAGATGATAACCAAACACACCAAAGAAGATGTGGATACCGATAAACAGGGCCGCCATTTTGAGCAGCTGATGGAATGGACTGCCGCAGCCGGTTATGAGCATTACGAGATATCTAACTTTGCACAACCGGGCTTCCGCAGCCGGCACAACAGCAACTATTGGTCTGGCGCCCACTATCTGGGCCTGGGGCCGGCAGCACACTCCTTCAATGGCACCAGCCGGCAGTGGAATATTGCCAACAATGCGCTTTATATTCAAAGCATCCAGAACAATACCGTACCATTTGAGGTAGAACAACTAACGCAGGAACAACAGTTGAATGAGTATATTATGACCAGCCTGCGTACTATGGAGGGGCTGTGGCTACCCAAAATTACGCAGATACAGCCCGGAGAAGCAGGCGTTAAAACAGTACAACAACTGAAGAAAGCAGCAGAGAAATACATCAGCCAGCAACTGATGACGCTGGAGAAAGACACTTTGATTATTACCCCGCAGGGCAGGTTTCTGGCGGATGGTATAGCCGCAGATCTGTTTGTGTAAACGTACCCGCACTTACATCAGTGTACTTTCAATTCTGCCAAAGCCCTCGCCCGCAGGCAGGTGCTCCCATAAAATTTTATAAATAGTGGCCGCAATAGGCATGTCTACCATAAACTCCTTATTGGTCTGGTACACACATTTGCTGGCGTTATAGCCTTCTGCCACCATGTTCAGTTCCAGGGTGGCTGCTTTAACAGAGTAGCCTTTCCCAATCATGTTACCAAACATACGGTTGCGGCTGTAGAGCGAGTAACAGGTTACCAGCAAATCGCCCAGGTATACAGAGGCTGTATAATTAATAGGCTCCCTTTCCACACCCGGTGGGTAGTGCAAAATAGAGCGTTGCAGAAAGCGGTTCATTTCATCTGCCGCATTGGCTATGTATACGCTTAAGAAGTTATCACCGTATTCCAGACCGTGGGCAATACCAGCGCCCAGGGCGTAGATGTTTTTAAGTACCGCAGCATACTGTGCACCCACTACATCATGGTTAACCACAGTATTAATATAGTCGTTGTGAAAGTAAGCGGCTATTTCTCCGGCAGCAGCTTCGTCCAAACCGGAAAAGGTGAGATAGGATAGCTTTTCAGAAGCAACTTCCTCTGCATGGCAGGGACCCAGTACGGTAAAATAATCGTGAACATCTACCTGAAAGCGCTGGCTCAGGTATTCGTGCAGCAGTTGATTGGTATCGGGTAGTATACCTTTTACGGCCGATACTATTTTCTTGCCTTCCAGGGCATCCGCAGGCAGTGTTTCCAATGCGGCGGTTACATACGCCGAAGGTACTGCTACTATTATAACGTCTGATTTGGCCACAACCTGCTGCACAGTATCATACATGTCCAGCAGGCTGTTGTCAAAATAAGCCGAACTTAAATAATGAGGGTTATGCTTCCGCTGACGGATGTATTGTATCGTATCTCCGTTACGTACCCACCACGCAATATGATGCTTACCATCGGTAAGAATCTTTGCCAGTGCGGTAGCCCAGCTGCCACTTCCTATTACACCAAACTGCATAATCACGCCTGTTTAAAACCAGTAATCAGGCGGCAAACATAAGAGAATTGTTTTAATTCTTCTTAAAAGTCTGCACCAGTTGGTCTTTCGGTACAACCTTCACCTTTGTACCCTGCTTCAGCTGCTTGCTTACCACATCGTACGGTCCGGTTATCACCTCATCGCCTGCTTTCAGGCCGGAGGTGATTTCTATATTATTAATGTCCTGAATACCGGTTTTCACTACCACTTTACTTACCGTGCCATCTTTCTGCAGCACAAACACTACTTCCTGTAAATCGTCCTTATCGGCCTCTTTGTTGTCGTTATTCGTAGTGTTGTTCTCTGTTTTATTGTCCGCTTTACCTTTTTCCTTGCTGGTGGCCTCGTCGTTCTTTTTATCGCGGGTAGTAACCGCATTCAACGGAACAGACAACGCTGTAGCATGTGTATTGGTTTGAATATCAGCACTGGCGGTCATGTTAGGACGGAACGGAAACGGACGACCTTTTACAATCATGTCGCGGTAACTGTCTGCCAGTAAACGGATATGCACCTGATAATTGGTAATAGTAGTGGAAGAAGAAGTAGCGCTGGTAGTAGCAGCCGTAGAAGGGTTGGCTATTTTGTACACCACACCTTTAAACTTGCGGTTGTTATACGCATCCACCTCTACCAGGGCGCTATCGCCTATCTTAACTTTAGGAATATCATTTTCACCTACCTCTACCTGCACCTCAATACTGTTCAGGTCAGCAATACGCATCATTTCCGTACCGGTCATTTGCGCGGTACCCACCACACGTTCGCCTTTCTTTACCAGCATCAGGCTAACCACGCCGTCCATAGGGGCGGAAATAGTAGTTCTGCTTACATCTTTACTGGCCCTGTTTAAACTGGCTACGGCGCTTCTTACACCCGCCTGGTTGGCATTGATATTATCCTCAGCAGCCTTGTAGTTAGCTACTGCGGCAAAATAAGCCTGAGAGGCTGTTTCAAACTCCGACTGGGAAATCACCTTCTGGTCCAGTAAGGTCTTTTGCCTTTTATAAGCAGCTTCGGTCTGGTCCAGAGAAGCTTTCAGGGCACCTAACTGCGCTCTGGCGTTAGACACCTGCGCCTCGCTCTGAGAAACCATGGCCGCTGCCTGATCGCGCTGAGAGGCATAGATATCTGCATAAATGCGGGCCAGCATCTGTCCCTTACGTACTGTGTCACCCTCTGCAATGGTCAGCTCCACAATTTCACCGGATATATCAGAACTGATTTTTACCTCTACTTCGGGATATACTTTACCACTGGCAGTTACCGTTTCGGTAATAGACCGTACGGTGGCTTTTTCAGCGGTTACTTTAGTGCCTTCATCTTTACCAAATACACCGGCCTTCTTCAGTACCACCAACAGCACTATCACTAACACCAGCGAGCCGATTATCCATTTTAAACTTTTGCTCATATGTGAAACGGTTTCAGGATCATTGAATTTTATAGTTTAAGCCCCTGGCCTTTGTAAAACTCCAGCAGCTTCATACGAAATACATATTCGTACTGATTGCTCAGCTGCTGCAGCTTGGCCTTTAACAGGTTGTTCTGGTTGGTGAGGAGGTCTATAGAACTTAACAACCCTACTTCATAACGTTTGGTTGCAAAATCATAGGCTTTCTGGGCGGTAACCACACTGCGTTCGCCCGCATAATACTTCTGCATGGCAGATACGGCGTTAACGTGTGCCTTGTATATGTTCTGTTGCAGGTCCTGATTGGCCTGGTCTTTCTGCAGTTGCAGGTTCTTCAGGTTCAGTACAGACTGCTGGTAATTAATGCGGGTAGTATTGCCACTGTTAAAAATGGGTACCGACAAGGTAAGCCCTACGGCCTGGCTAAAGTTGTCTTTAATCTGTCTGCCGTAGCCGCCCCACCACTTGCCAAAAGGCAGGCTTTGATAATCGTAGGTAACAGTTGCATTGTAAACAGGCAGATCCATATTGTTATACCGTGCTACCGTTCCGTCTACCAGCCTGTAACCGGAAACACTTAACGTAGATGGGTCAACCGTACGAAGGGAATTAGAGAAACGGGAGTTGAGATTATACCCCGCAGATAATACCGGATACATGGCGGCTTTATTGGCCTGTATGGTTTTCTCGGCACTCTTTATCTTCAACTCGTTTACCTTTTGCAGGGGCTGATTGGCCATCGCCAGCTGATACACATAGTCAGGTTGCATGTCTGCAATACTTTCCAGTGGTATCTGGTCCATCGGCGGCGTATCCACCTCAAAAGCATCTCCTGCATCAATATTCAGCAGGGCTTTTAACGATAATACATTCTGATCGAAGGTGGCTTTGGCGGTAATAAGACTGATGCTGTCTGTAGCCAGCTGCGATTCTATCTCTGCCAGATTCAGTTCTGGTAACGCACCGGCATCCACCCGGCTTTTGGTGTCTTTGTATTGCGCCAGATCCTGTTTAATCTGTACTTCGGATATATTAATCTGCTCTTTGGCAGCCAGCACCTGCAGGTAATAAGTGGCTACGTTCATAGACACATCATTGGCTGCTCTTTCCACATCTTTCAGCGAGGCTTCGGCACTAAACCTGGCAGCACTGATAGCATGCTTCAACTGACCAAAACCATAAATAGGAATGTTACCCTGTAAACCCAGGTTCTGATACAGTAACTGCGTAGTGGTAAACTGGTTGGTGGTGGGGTCGATGGAACGACCGAACTGCGTACCCAAACCGGTATTAAACCCAACACTGGGCACCTGATTTAACCGTGCCTGTTTCAGTTGCAATTCGCTGATACGCAGCTGAACATCGGCCTGCTTTACGGATATATTATTTTTAACGGCATACTCCACGCTACGGCGTAAAGTCCATTTTTCCTGAGCCAGCAGTGCACAGGGCATTGCAGCTGCCAGTAAAACCAGAAGTCGTTTTCCCATGTAACAAAAATAACCGAATCAGGCGCATAATTTCCAAAATTTGATGAACGGAGCCCCTACGGGTTTGGCGGACTATTCCCGTATCTTTTCCACCAGCTTCAGTTTCTCAGCAATTACCAATACCACAAACGCCAGCCCCGCCATAGAAGCCAGTGCCACCATCAGCAGACAATAATACTGTATGGTCCATTCCAGCGAGGTGCGCAGTCTGGCCCAGATGCTTACCGTAGCCCGTTCCGCCCCTTCGTACAAGGAAAAGCGTACGGTACAAAACTCATTTTCGGTGTTGAAGTTGCCCAGTTCTACGCCTAGCCCCTGCAGCTGGCTTTGTATTTCCAGTATTTTATCGTGCAGGGTAATATAGTCACCAATAGCGCCTCCTTTCGATTTCAGTTCATTCAGCGAGGCCAGTGTATTTTCCAGCGTGGTTCTTTTGGCATTCAGCTGGCGGTACTCATTCGTTTTATCCACTTTGGTAACCTTACGGGCCGTAATACGGCCTATGTGCTGCACTGCCTGATAGAAACTATCGAATGCTGCGGGGTTTACGCCTATCAGCAAATGCGATTCTCTGTTACCGTTGTTACCCAGGTTCTGTTCGTATTGTATCACCGCACTAAAACGTCGGGTGGTAGCATTCACAACAGCCACATCTTTCTCAAACTGAGAAGACTTTGCTCTTACAGACGCTGTTTTTTCGTACTTCTGATTACCCCCGGTTCCCTGTGCAGACTCAGAACCGCTGTGTGCCTGGTAATTCCCCTTATACATCTTTTCAGAAGCATAGTTTTTACGCAAATCGGTAATGCTGCTAAAGAAGTCATCGCCGCTGCCTTCCAGCACATCATACCGCGTGGCGTTATAACCGTATAACATTCTAAAAGTAAACAGTACAATAAAGGGAAGGCTCAACAACAGGCAGGCTTTCTTCAATCGTTTCTTAAAGGTTGCGTTCATATAGTGGTAACTTTCGGTTAATATAGATAATTGGCTTTCTGCCATGAGGTAAAAAACGCTGCTTTTCCATACCTGAAAGCGGCTTATTTTTATCCACATTATTCTATGCCCGTACACGAAAACGAAATATGCCCCCGTTGTCAGCAACCTTTTGAATGTAAGGTGGGTGATGTGAGTAACTGCCAGTGTAACGGTCTGTACCTCAACGAAGAAGAGCGTGCGCACATAGCTGCCAGGTATAGCGATTGCCTGTGCATTCATTGCCTGCGCGATCTTAAAAACAAATACACCATGTTTAAAGAGAAATTCTTCCCCGACCCACTCTGATAAACACTAAAGTATTGTAGTTTATACACTTACTGTGTTATAATGCACACAGTTTCTGCATTTTAAAAAGGATTGCTTCAGCTATGCACATTGTGTTCATAAGTTATTTTTCTGCGGCAGAATTTCTCTCCGAGATTGCACGGGTATTCAGGTACCAGTAATCGGTAATTTTTATGAGGAACCGGGTGTAAGTCCCGGGCTGAGGCGCAACTGTAATTTTCTGCTCAGGCAGAATAAGCCAGATACTCAACCTGAATAATAAGCTGACAACCCTTACGCATCTTAAGCTAGTCAGAGCATGAGCCAACTATAACCGGTATGCCCCCCTTACCGTATGTGGTTCTTACACTCTGTCTCGCCCGAAACACTGATATTCATTGATTTACATAAAAGGCCCGGTTAATGGAAACAGAAATTTTATTACAGGAGAATAAAGAGCGCTTTGTATTGCTCCCTATTAAGTACCCCGCTTTATGGGAAATGTATAAGAAGCATGAAGCCAGTTTCTGGACTGCCGAAGAAATTGATCTTTCGCAGGACATGAAAGACTGGGAAACGATGAACGAAGGAGAACAGCATTTTATAAAGCACATACTGGCCTTTTTTGCTGCCAGCGATGGCATTGTAAATGAAAACCTGGCCGTTAACTTTATGAGTGAGGTGCAGTTACCTGAAGCCAGATGCTTTTATGGTTTTCAGATAATGATGGAGAACATTCACTCCGAAACTTATGCGCTGCTGATTGATACCTACATAAAAGATGCTGCCGAAAAAAACAAACTGTTCAATGCTATTGAAACCGTGCCCGCGGTTACTAAAAAGGCAGAGTGGGCGCTGCGCTGGATTGAGAAGGGCACGTTTGCTGAGCGGCTGGTAGCCTTTGCCGCCGTGGAAGGTATCTTTTTCAGTGGCAGCTTTTGTTCTATTTTCTGGTTAAAGAAAAGAGGCCTTATGCCAGGCTTAAGCTTCAGCAATGAACTGATCAGCCGCGATGAAGGGCTGCATTGCGAATTTGCCTGCCTGCTGTACAGCATGCTTAACAACAAACTATCGCAGGAAAGCGTAACGGAAATTATTGCCGACGCGGTACGTATAGAGAAAGAGTTTATTACAGAAGCGCTGCCCGTTCGCCTGATTGGTATGAACGCCGACTTAATGAAACAATACATTGAGTTTGTAGCCGACAGATGGATAAGCGCACTGGGTTATCCTAAGATTTTTAATGCTACCAATCCGTTTGATTTTATGGAAATGATATCCCTCCAGGGCAAGACCAACTTCTTTGAAAAAAGAGTGGGCGACTACCAGAAGGCGGGCGTTACTTCCAGCAAAGAGCAGGAGGTTTTTTCTACGGATGAAGACTTCTAGCTTTTACACCTTGCAGCACAATGATCCACTCAAGCACTCATGACATGACTTTATTCTTAAACCACATAAATCTGTAACCTATGTTCGTTATCAAAAGAGACGGCAGAAAAGAATCTGTAAAGTTTGATAAAATAACGGCACGTATTGAAAAGCTTTGCTACAGCCTTAACAGCAAATTCATTGACCCTACCAAAGTGGCAATGAAAGTGATTGAAGGCCTGTACGATGGTGTAACCACTACCGAGCTGGATAACCTGGCAGCGGAAACCGCCGCTTCTATGAGTACCATCCACCCCGATTACAGTCTGCTTGCTTCGCGCATTGCAGTAAGTAACCTGCATAAGAACACCACCAAATCGTTCTCCGCCACTATGGGTATGCTGTACAATTATGTAGAACCCAAAACCGGCCTGAAAGCGCCCCTGCTGGAGGATGAGGTGTATGCAGTAATTAAAAAGAATGCTGCCATACTCGACAGCACTATTATTTACGACCGCGACTTTGCGTTTGACTACTTTGGTTTTAAAACACTGGAACGCAGTTACCTACTGAAGCTGAACGGCAGCGTGGTAGAACGGCCGCAGCATATGTATATGCGTGTGGCGGTAGGCATACATCTGGATAACATTGAGGAAGTAATTAAAACCTACAACCTGATGAGCGAAAGATGGTTTACCCATGCAACGCCTACGCTGTTTAACGCAGGTACACCCAAGCCGCAGATGTCCAGCTGTTTTCTGTTAACCATGAAGGATGACAGCATTGAAGGCATTTACGATACGCTCAAACAAACTGCCCGCATCTCACAATCTGCCGGTGGCATTGGTTTAAGCATTCACAACATCCGCGCTACCGGTACGTATATCAGCGGTACCAACGGTACCAGCAATGGCATTATACCTATGCTGCGTGTGTTTAACGATACAGCCCGTTATGTAGACCAGGGCGGTGGTAAACGTAAAGGTGCCTTTGCAGTATACATAGAGCCATGGCATGCAGATATATTTGAGTTTCTGGATCTGCGTAAGAACCACGGTAAGGAAGAACTGCGCGCACGCGATCTGTTCTATGCCCTTTGGATAAGCGATCTGTTTATGGAACGCGTAGAAGCCAATGGAGAGTGGAGCCTGTTCTGTCCGCATGAAGCACCAGGACTGGCCGATTGCTTTGGTGAAGCATTTAATAAATTATACACACAATACGAGCAGGAAGGTAAAGCCCGTAAAACGGTGAAAGCACAGGATTTGTGGTTTGCTATTCTGGATGCACAGATTGAAACCGGCACCCCGTACATGCTGTACAAAGATGCCTGCAACAGCAAGAGCAATCAGCAACACCTGGGCACCATCCGCAACAGTAACCTGTGTACCGAGATAGTTGAATACTGCGCTCCGGATGAAGTAGCAGTATGTAACCTGGCTTCGATTGCCCTGCCCCGTTTTGTAAACGAGGGTGTATTTGACCATCAGAAGTTGTATGAAGTAACCTACCAGGCAGCTATAAACCTGAACCGCATCATCGACAGAAACTACTACCCTGTTGAAGAAGCGCGCAACAGCAATATGCGCCACCGCCCGATAGGACTGGGCATACAGGGCCTGGCAGATACCTTCATTCTTATGCGTTATCCTTTTGAAAGCGCAGAAGCTAAACAACTGAACATTGACATTGCTGAAACCATGTATTTCGCAGCAATGACGGCCTCTAAAGATCTTGCCATTACAGAAGGTGCGTACAGCACGTATGAAGGTAGTCCGCTGAGCAAAGGCGCCTTCCAGTTCGATTTCTGGGGTGTAGTACCTGGTAACCGCTGGAACTGGAGCGCCCTGCAACAGGAGATTAAAAAGTATGGTGTAAGAAACAGTCTGCTGATTGCTCCTATGCCTACTGCCTCTACCTCACAGATACTTGGTAATAACGAGTGTTTTGAGCCGTACACCTCTAACATTTACGTACGCCGTGTACTGAGCGGTGAGTTTATTATTGTAAACAAATTCCTGCTGAAAGATCTGGTAGCACTGGGCCTGTGGAACGATGAAATGAAGAACCGCATCATCGCTGCCAACGGCTCTATCCAGGCTATTGAAGAAATACCGCAGGAAGTAAGAGAGATTTACAAAACCGTTTGGGAAATTAAACAGCGCACGCTGATTGATATGGCTGCCGACCGTGGTGCCTATATCTGTCAGTCACAATCGCTCAATCTGTTTGTACAGCAGCCCAACAAAGCCAAGCTTACCAGCATGCACTTTTACGCCTGGAAAAAGGGCCTGAAAACCGGCATGTATTACCTGCGTACACAGGCAGCTGCACAGGCCGTACAATTCACCGTAGAAAAGCAGGGCAGTGTACAAATGCAGCCGCTGAACAACAACAGCAACACACCACCCGCACCTACCGATGAAGAGATAACGGGCGCCGCCTGCCCTATAGATGGTAGCTGCGAAGCATGTAGTTCTTAAACCAACAATCAGCCATAGGCTTATACAACCGCTATCCGGGTTATCCGGTTAGCGGTTTTTCTTTTTATAAGTGCAGCCCGCAACAACATCATTGTTCATTCCATCACTTACACCAGATGGCAGCACCTGGCATAATACTTCTTCCTTATACGGCTGCGTATATGCATACGGCTGCCTTCAGGAGAAAGCAATATGTGTGGCAATACATTCTCTACCATGCTGCCGGCTTCAGGAATAACAAAAACCTGTTTGTTGCCTTTCTTTCGCTCAGCAATGAAGGCTTTAACCCTTTCCCGGTTTAATGCCTTACGAATCAACTCTGCCGCTTCCAGCAGCAACAGATGCACTTCTTCCGGGGTATTACCCGCTTTCAGCCACTGATAGGCCTTTCCGGCAAGCGATTGATAATGAGCACGTTGCTTGTTCATTGGCAGTGTACGGTGTACTACCGCCGCCAGAGGGGCCGCCTGTGCAAACAGGCTGGCATGTTTACGGGTATTGGCAAATTCGGGTGCGGTTTTCACGCGCTTTCCATCCAGCGTATCAGGCACACGTACGCAGGTGATACCTTTGCTGATATACACCTGTAATATGCCATAATTGCCCGGAGGCGGCGGATTTTCACACACGTATTTTGCCATAATTACGCTTTATGCTCTTCTAAATTTACCACTTTTTACACCGGTAAAACCTTAAAATCTGAACGCTTTAGCACCGAACCTACCCTATACCTATACCGAAGGAACAGGGTACCTTAAAGGATACCGCAGGCGGGCAACCTCTTCTTCAGCAGCCTACTTCCTAAAACCATATTTGCGGGTTGTTGCTCTACAGTTTACTTTTGTACTATGTTCTTTGTTATAAGATCAATTCAGTAAAAGGTTTCCGCCAAAAGCGGGATTAATAAGGAACCATGTGTAAATCATGGGCAGACGTGCTACTGTAAGTTTATTCCGGCAACAGCTAACCCTGTTTCCGGCCTGTACAGCAAACACGCCACTACAATGCGCAATGGCGCAGTGGGAAGGCGCTGAACAGAGAAAACAAGCCAGGATACTTGCCTCTTATTGTGTATGATGAATGCTTTCACGATATAAAGCGCAGTCAGTAATTGATACGTATATATACGCCCCGTAATGGCAGGGGTGTGCTATGTGCTGTCCTTACTTTCTCCACTTCTATCCTGTTCCGCATTTGCCGGCAAAGGGCATGTTTTAAATGTTTCACGTAAAAACACAAAACATGTTCACAAACATTCTGGGCTACCCACGCATCGGTGGCCAACGCGAGCTGAAGAAAGCCTGCGAAAGTTATTGGGCGGGCGATACTTCGCTCCGCAACCTGCTTACCACTGCGCAGGAAATACGCCGCCACAACTGGCAGCTGCAGCAGCAGGCAGGTATTGACCTTATTCCCTGTAACGACTTTTCGCTGTACGATCAGGTACTGGATATGTGCCTTACCGTTAGCGCTATTCCGGAACGCTTTCACCCACTGGTTGAGCAGGCGCAACTGCCCGAGACAGACCTGCTGTTTGCCATGGCACGCGGCTACCAGAAAAACGGGTACGACATTACTGCGCTGGAAATGACCAAGTGGTTTGATACCAATTACCACTACATGGTACCGGAGTTTACCGCCAACCAACAATTTAACCTGCTCTCTACCAAAATTGTGGATGAATGCAGAGAAGCCATTCAGCTGGGCATTCAGCCTAAGCCCGTAATACTGGGGCCGGTGTCTTTTCTGTTATCAGGTAAAGAAAAAGAAGCCGGTTTTAACCGTATTGATCTGCTGAAGAACCTGCTGCCGGTGTATAAAAAACTACTGTCGGCACTGGAAGAACTGAATGTACGCCACATACAGTTTGATGAGCCGTATCTGGTTACCAACCTTACCGATACCGAACGCAAAGCCGTTGCCTATGCCTATGGAGAACTGAGCCGCCATACACCACGCATTCACTTTCTATTGGCTGGCTATTTTGAATGTTATGGCGATAACCTGAGCACTGTGCTGGCGCTGCCCGTACAAACCATTCATCTGGACCTGGTAAGATGCCCGGCACAGCTGGATGATATACTGGCTACCGATTTTGTAAAGGGTGATAAAAAGCTGTCGCTGGGTGTGGTAGACGGCCGCAACATCTGGAAGAACGATTACGAAAAATCGCTCGCCCTTATTAACAAAGCCGTGGCAGCTATTGGCGCCGCAAGGGTATTGATAGCCCCTTCCTGCTCTTTACTGCATGTACCGTGCGACCTGGCTTTTGAAACCACACTACAGCCGGAAATTAAAAACTGGCTGGCCTTTGCCCGGCAGAAAGTGGAAGAAGTAGTAGCCCTGAAACAACTGGCTACGGGCAGCGAAAGTGCCGGTGCATTACTGGCAGATAACCAGCAGGCCATTGCTTCCCGCCGCAGTTCAGCCCTTATTCACAAGCAGCACGTAAAACAACGAACCGCTGCGGTTACCGATGCAGACGCCACACGCAAATCTGTATTCGCTACCCGCCGCATACAACAGCAGGCTTTACTTAACCTGCCTTTATTTCCTACTACTACCATCGGCTCCTTCCCCCAAACGGCTGACATACGCCAGTTGCGTGCGCAACTAAAAAAAGGCAGCATTACGCAGCAGCAGTACGATAACGCTATTAAAGCTTCTACACAGGATTGTGTACGCATGCAGGAAGAGCTGGGCATTGATGTACTGGTGCATGGCGAGTTTGAGCGCAATGACATGGTGGAGTATTTTGGTGAGCAGCTGGAAGGCTATGTATTCACCAAAAACGGATGGGTACAAAGCTATGGCAGCCGCTGCGTAAAACCACCGGTGGTATTTGGAGATGTGGAGCGTAAAGCACCTATGACGGTAGAGTGGACACGCTATGCACAATCACTCACCAGCAAACCCATGAAGGGCATGTTAACCGGACCGGTTACCATTCTTCAATGGTCGTTTGTGCGGGATGATCAGCCGCGTGAAACCACGGCCATGCAGATAGCACTGGCCATACGCGATGAAGTGTGTGACCTGGAAGAGGCCGGTATTAAAGTAATACAGATTGATGAGCCTGCTATACGCGAAGGTCTGCCCTTACGTAAAGAAAACTGGTCTGCTTATCTGCAATGGGCAGTGAAGGCTTTTAAAGTAGCTTCCTGTAGCGTGGAAGACAGTACCCAGATTCACACGCATATGTGCTACAGCGAGTTTAATGATATTATCGACAGCATTGCCGCACTGGATGCAGATGTTATTACCATTGAAACTTCCCGCTCGCAGATGGAACTGCTGGATGCATTTGCAGACTTTAAATACCCGAACGAGATAGGGCCCGGCGTGTATGATATTCATTCCCCACGCGTACCTACTGTTGACGAAATAGCACACCTGCTTGAAAAAGCTGCTGCTGTAATACCTGTAGAGCACTTATGGGTAAACCCCGATTGTGGTTTAAAAACCCGTAAATGGCCGGAAACCAGACAGGCACTGGAGCATATGGTGCAAGCTGCTGCCGCTGCCCGTGTTAAAGCTGGGGTGGAAATAGTATAACGGTATCATTTATCCGGCACATTCTCAACTGATTTTATATTGGTTATACAACACAAGGGCCACTACTCCCAACAAGAGTGTGGCCCTTTGTTGTGATAATCTGGCATAGTTTTTTTCTCCTGATAAGAAAAAATCCATGCCTGCTAACATTGATAAACTGTACGATAAAGCTTACGACTGGGTAATTACGTTTGGGCCACGAATAATTATTGCATTGGTAGTGCTGCTGCTGGGGCAATGGCTGATACGCTTTATCAGAAAGCGTATGACCAGTTCCATGAACCGCAGATCGCTTAATCCGTCGTTACAGCCGTTTATGCGTAGCCTTATCTCCGGCATTTTACAGATACTGCTGGTGTTGCTGCTGATGCAGATATTGGGGATTCAGCTAACCATTTTTGCAGCATTGGTAGGTGCATTGGGTGTAGCGGCAGGCTTAGCGTTAAGTGGTACCCTTCAAAATTTTACCAGTGGTATACTCATACTGATTATGAAGCCTTATACAGTAGGTGATAATGTAATTGCACAGGGCCAGGAAGGCACAGTAACAGATATACGCGTGTTCTATACCGTGTTAACCACTTATGATAACCGCACAGTAATTATACCTAACAGTAAGCTTTCCAACGAACTGATTATAAACCTGAGTAGTGAAGGCAAACGCAGAATGGATATAGAGATGAAGCTTCCTTATCCGGTTGACTTTAAGCAGGCAGAATCTATATTAAGAGAGGTGGTAGAATCAGATGACAGGATTATGAAAGATCCGGCTACACGTATAGGCGTTTCGGTAATTGAGCCGGATGGATATAAGATGATTGTAAACGCCTGGGTAAATGCACACGGCTTTCATGATGTAAGGTTGCAATTACAACAGAAAATGATTGATGCTTTAAAAGGTAATGGCGTTAAACTGCCAGGCATGTAAAGCAACAGAAGATATTAAAAATAAAGCTGCCCCATTCAACAAGCGCCCCTCCGGATAACGGAACCGATGCTGTTGAGTGGGGCAGTTTATTACACCAGATTCATGCCTGCTAACACACAGGATTACTTTACCTGTAATGTTTTACCGGCAATGTCTTCCCAACGGTAAATGTGAAAAGTTTTATCTGTGCTCATAGCCACAAACATGCCGTGTGGAAACTTAGCGCCTAAAGGCACTGTAACAGTTTCTGAGCCGTCGCTTTCCATAGCAGTTACCGGAACAGTTTTTAACCAGGTATGCTCATAAGGGTTGGCCTTTGTGCCTTCACGGGTAAACACCTGAAAACGGTTGGAGCCCTGATCGCTTACCAGTATATAGCCTGTAGAATCGGTAAGCTTGTAGATAGAAATACCTTCATGATCGTCTGAAAAGCCGGTGGTACCAAATACAGACAGTTCTTCATTGCCTTTCTCAGGGTCAGCAAAGTATTGCCTTACACCAAACTGCTCATCTGAGTAGTATATATATCCCAGCTCATTATCTACCGCAATAGATTCTATTTCTTTCTTACCACTGTATTTACCAAACTTGCGCACCAGTGTAGCTTTAACATGGCCGCTGTCATCACCGGTAAGCAGGTACTGCCACAGATAGCCGCTATCTACCGGGCCGGTTTTACGGCCTACTACGGCATAGATATCGCCTTTTTTATTCTTATACATAGCAATACCCATCAGATCGCGAAAGCCCTCGCCGGTTTCTCCCACAAACATATCGAGGCCACCGTTATCTACCGGCTTCATATCGGGCAGAGAAAACACGCGCAGTTTGTAGCTTTTACGCTCTGTAACCACCGCAATATCGGTAGGCTTACCATTCAGAGTTAAACCGTACGCCACATCTACGTTGTTAGGGCGTTGCAGGCCTTTTACTACTTTATCGTGCTGAATCTTCCCTTCCAGGTTAAACACATATAAGCCACCATGTATGTCTTTATCTGTACCCAGTATCAGACTCTGTGCCGGATCAGCAGGGTTTATCCATACAGCCGGATCATCACTGTCATACTGTACCGTATCAGTTATATATACCGGCTGCACCACAGCAGTATCATTATCAGCCGCCTTATTTCCGGTGCCCGCCCCAGAGTTGCATGACAGCAGTAATGCTGTCATGCCGGGCATTAACACTAAACAAATCTTCTTCATGCCTGAGAAATAATAATATTAGAGATCAAACTTAACACCTACGTTAAACTTGCTGCGGTAGTACTCCATTTGCATAGTACGGTTGCTAACACCCTGATAGTAGCGCAGCGGCTGGTTGGTAAGGTTGTTGGCTTCAGCAAATACCCTGAAGCGTTGTGCAAAGCGGTAAGATGCGTTGGCATCCAGAAAAAACTGCTTGCTATAGTAACGGTCGGTAAAGTCTTCAGAACCCAGCTCATCTATATAAGAAGCAGTGTAGTTACCGGATAAGCGTGCTACAAAGCGCTTGTTCTCCCACGATAAGGAAGCGTTAAACATATGCGGTGCAGTACCTGGTAATGCCACATCTGTACGCTTTTCGCCATCGCTGTTAAACACACCATCTGCTTTTGATTTGGTATAGGTATAGTTTACATACACCCCTAAGCCTTTCAGTACACCTGGCAAAAAGTTTAACTGACGTTGAACGGCTACCTCAAAGCCATATACATTTACGCTTTCGCCATTGCGGCTTTGTGTATACGTCCAGTTGTTCTGGCCGGCAGGAATAGGATTGGTAGCAGCAGGATAATCAGCAGCAAACTTGTCTGTGTTATACGTGTTATCTCTGTATACATAAATAAAGTTGCTGATGTTTTTGTAGAACACACCACCGGAGATAAGACCTACTGATTTAAAGTAGTACTCACCCATCAGATCGAAGTTCCATGCATAAGCAGCCTTCAGAGTTGGGTTACCCGCATCAATTTCATTGTCGCCAATGATAGTACTTACATAAGGAGCCAGTGCATAGTAGTTAGGACGCGCAATAGAAGTAGTAGCCGCTGCCCTTACAATAAAGTCTTCGTTTGCTTTGTAGCGGAAGGTAACACCGGGTAATACGTTAGTGTAGCTGTTCTTAATGTTACGCTGTCCGGTCAGGGTTTCTTCATCTTCCACCACATTACCTGTGTAATTGGTAGAAGTATGCTCTACACGTACACCGGCAATTACTGCCAGGCGGCTGCTCAAATCCTGATCCCAACGCACATAACCCGCCTTAATAGTTTCTTTGGCATTGTAGTTCTGGGTAAGGTATTCATCCGGCGCATCTTCCGCTTCAAACAGCTGTGTGTTGGCCAGATCCAGACCACCGAGGTATTGTTTAGAGATAAAGGTACCGGGTACATACTTGCTGCCGGGCTGGAAGTTGTTGCCATCCCAGTTAACAGCTGGTAATGAAGCCAGGCTCATTTCATTAGCGGGCTCGTAATTAAAGAAGCTGTTCTCACGTTTCTTGTCTTTGATACGCAGACGACCACCAAAACGCAGGCGGCCTTTCTGGCCATCAATTACACTCAACGGAACACGGAAGTTTAACTTAGCACCAAACTCACCTTCACGGGTAAAGCCCTGCTGTTCACTCAGGTCTTTCAGCTCGTAATCACTCAATGGCACATTGCCGGCTGCTGTTACAAAAGGAAAAGAAGGGTCAGACAGCTCTTCGTTTACACCTATGGTACCTGTTTCAAACAGAATATATCTTTCGTGCGGGCGCTTTTCGCTGGCCGCAGAATAGTTGGCCGACCAGTCCATTGCCAGTGCATTGCCTAATAGGTGCTCGCCATTCAGGCCAAAGCTGTATACACGTTGTGTTTCTAAACGGGCGTTTTTGTTACGGCCGCCATTGTAACCACCTTTGGTTTCGCGACGTTGCTCACCTTCGTAACCGGTTATATTGCCATTACCATCTACAATAGGCTCAATGTTGGTAATAGCCAGGCGATAACGGTTTTCCCAGTCATCGCGCCAGTTGTACATACCGTTAAAGCTGATGGAGTGTTTGTTGTTGAATTTATAATCCAGCGCGGCAGACATACTTCTCCTTACACGCTTTACATCGTACTTACGTACCTGCAGTTCAGTCATGTAGGCAGTACCGTTATCAGTTCTGTCCCACTCACCTTCTACGTTATCAGAACCAAAATCGTTGCTGTTGTAAGAAGCACTTACTACCGCACCCAGTTTGTTGTTGAAGTAGCGGTTCCCCAGTACCAGTGAACCATTATAAATAGGCTTGTTACGGATAGGGCTGTAACCACCGGATAAAGTAGCAGAAACACGGGGGCCGTTAGGTACCGCACGGGTAACCAGGTTTACAGAGCCACCGATAGCATCCGCATCCATATCGGGCGTCAGGGTTTTGTTCACCTCAATGGTCTGAATCATGTCAGAAGGAATCAGGTCCATCTGTACACGTCTGTTATCACCCTCGGCAGAAGGAATACGGTTGCCGTTAAGGGTAACTGAGTTCAGTTCAGGCGCCATACCTCTGATGATGATGTCGCGGGCTTCGCCCTGGTCGTTCTGCATGGTAATACCGGGAATACGCTTGATAGCGTCGCCGATGTTCGCATCCGGAAAACGGCCTACCTGGTCGGCAGATACCACATTGGTAATATTGGGGTTGCTCTTCTGCTTGTTCAGCGCCTTCGCCTGGCCACGCAGGCGGTCGCTCAATACTATCACCTCTTTACCGGCAGTAGCACCTTCTTCCAGTAATATACGTAAAGCGGCAGCTTTGCCGTCGTTAACCGTAACGGCCTGGCTTACCTTTTTAAAACCGATGTAATCAATAGTAAGGGTGTAATCTCCGGCAGGCACGTTTAAGAATTCAAAACGACCGTGCTCGTCAGAAACCGTATAGCGGTTTCCAGGGGTAAGGCTGATGTTGGCACCGGGTAAAGAAAGCTTTTGCGCCCGGTCTATTACCGAACCGGTAAGCACACCACGCTGCGCGTAGCCGGCCACCGCCAGTAAAAGAAAAAGGAAAACAGTAGTTAATTTTTGCATAACCTATTTTGTTTTAGGATGCTGCAAAGGTGTATTTCCGCAGCACTAAAACGGCATTTTGGGGGTTAGCAAAAAGTAAACAAGGCAGTTACCAGGGTAAACAACAGGGGAACAGCATGAAACAAAGGCATCTTAAACAACTGATAATCAATTATACCTCCGGTAGCAAAACCTCCATTACCAAATTGTTACCTCCGCCGGGCAGGTAAACAACGGGTGTTACAGCGATTGTATAAACACGTTCAGGTTTTCCTCTCTGGGCATGTTTATTTTCTTCCGTAACCGGTAACGCGCCACCTTTAAACTGTCTTGCGAAATACCTAAAAGGGTGGATATTTCGGTGGGCGACAAATTCAGTTTTATCAGAGACACCAGTTTAAGGTCGTTGGCAGTGAGGCTATCGGCATAGTTTTTCAGGTTATCGAAGAACGATTGGTGCACCTGCTCAAATACCGATTTAAACTCTCCCCAGTACTGGTCGTGGTCAAAATTCCGGTTAATCTGCAGAATAATTTGCTGTAGTTGCTTCTTCTGATCGCGGCGGTCGTCTTTTACCATCGCCTCCAGCTGGGCAGACAAATCCTCCAATACCTGATTCTTCTGAATTACGTGCAGGGTGTGTATACTCAGTTCCCTCGCCTTCTGGTCCAGATCCTGCTTCAGGTTTTCTTCCTGTAACTGCTTGTTTTTCAATTCAGACTCCATTAGCTCCCGCTGTGTTTCAAACACACTCTTCTGCTGCTGGTGTAACGTCTGCTCGTTTTTAATCTTCAGTCGCTGCCGGCTTATCACCAGAAAACCCAGAATAACCAGCAGTACAATCACTATAATACTGGCCACCGTAAGCACCACGGTGTTACGGTGGTCACTTTTCAGTTGTAAAATCTCCCGGTCTTTCTTCTCCGTATCGTTCATTACCTGCAAAAAAGCAATCTGTTTGCTGTTCTCGGCAGAATAAATGTCCAACAGGTATTTGCGGCTCAGCTCCTGATAATAAAAAGAACTATCATCCCGGTTCAGCAAATGCCAGGCTTTGGCAATATCCCGGTAGGCAGATTGCAGCTGATAGTTCTCCTTGGCAGCCGTAGATAAGGCAGCAGCCGTATAACTATACCGGAGGCTTTGCTGATATTGCCCTGTTTTGCGCAATACATCGCCCAGGTTGTTGTAAATACCAATAACAGCCAGTTCATCCTTTGCCTGCGTGTATAAATTCAGTGCCTTATGAAAGTAAAGTGAGGCAGAATCATACTTCTCCAGATCTTCATAAATACTCCCGATATGCTCATAGATTTCCGCCATGCCCGGCACATTGCGGGTCTTTTCATACTGCTGCAGGGCGCGTTGCTGAAAGTAAAAAGCACTGTCGTGTAGCAGTTTTTTCTCGTACCAGTGTCCTATGTTGCCATATGTTACGGCTAATCCATTGGCGTTGCCCGCCTCTGTATACAGTTGTAAAGCCTTTTCAAACTGAGCCAGGGCGGCGTCAGACTGCTTGTTATAATAATAGAGCGTACCAATATCATTCAGGTTATGCGCCAGCAGGTTGGGCTTGTTTTCTCTGGCAAACAGATCGTTGGCCTGTAAATGAAAGTCCAGCGCCTGTGCATAATGGCCCAGGTGATAACACAACTGGCCCAGTTGCTGCAGACTTTGAGCGGCGGCAGTAAACTGTTTATCCTCCATAGCCTTATCATAAGCCGCTTTCAGATGCAGAAAAACGGAATCGGGTGCACCTCCCTGCCTCCTCCCCGGCTCTTCCTGTTTGGAGAAATAGTCCTGCCCACACACCGTAATACCGCAACACAGCAGCATCACCAACCAGCAACAGCATTTCGATACATAATACATACTACAAAGAAAGAACCCCAATGTTACGAAATAGTTAAGCCCCAAAAAGCCCGCTACATGCGTACTTTAGCCCCGTTTGTAGTATGTTTGTATAAAGCCCCCCTATGTCCTACAATATAGATCAGATCATTACCATCACCTTCACGCTCTTTGCTGTAATAGATATTGTGGGCTCTATTCCGTTGTTAATCACCATGAAAGAGAAGATGGGTGGCATACGTCCCACTACTGTAACCCTTGTTTCAGGGATATTAATGGTGAGCTTTTTATTTGTGGGACAACAGTTTTTAAAGATCTTGGGCCTCGATATTCGTTCGTTTGCGGTAGGTGGCTCTATCGTTATCTTTCTGCTGGGACTGGAAATGGTATTAGGACACGAAATTTTTAAGGCAGATGCTAACGCAAAGTCAGGTATGTTTGTACCACTGGCGTTTCCGATCATAGCTGGTAGCGGTACCTTAACCACTATCATGTCACTGAAAGCCAACTACAAGGAAATTTACATTGTAGCAGGCATATTGATCAACCTGGTGATTATTTATACTGTACTAAAATCGTTGAATACGCTGAAGCGTGTGTTAGGAGAGAACGGACTCACTGCCGTAAGAAAGTTTTTCGGCGTGGTGCTGTTGGCCATTGGTGTAAAAATATTCGCCAGTAACATAGCTGCTTTTGGCAAATAGCAACGAAGCAACGTATTTTTATCCCATTTTAATTATATCTATATATTTATTTAACCCTTATTTTTCATAGGCTTACACAACTGATCTATTTTTGTAGCACACTATTTAAAATAGGTAACTCCCATAACTATGAATGCTGATAATTCCGTTTCACCCAGGTTGTTCATTATAGAAGACGATCCTTCTATACAGATGGTGCTTAGCAAGTTTTTATCTAAAACGTTTGAGCTGAACGTGTTTGGTAGTGCGGTAGATGCTTTATCCTTTTTACACCAGGGCAGTATTCCGGATATCATCATTTCCGACCTCAACATCCCGGAAATCAACGGGCTGGAGTTATTAACGCAGGTAAAATCGAGCGGCTTTTTCAAAGACGTTCCTGTAGTAATCCTGTCTGGCGAAGACAACAGCGAAACACGTATTAAATGTTTTGAAGCCGGCGCAGAGGACTATATCGTAAAACCCTTCAGCCCCAAAGAGCTGGAAGTGAGATTAAAACTGATACTCAAAAGGCACGGCAAAGTAGTTGCCGGCAATTAAAAAAAACATATGACCGACGCAACCGTACCAACCGCCGGTTCTGTTATTGCCGTTATCAATGGTTCTGAAACAGTATCCGCACAATTGGTAGCTGCATTACCCGATTTTCAGTGGTTACACTTCCCTAGCGAAAACGAACTGATATCCCGCTGGGAAAAACAGGGCCTCAACATCTCCTGTATTATTTCTCAAAGCGAGATCATTTCCCCGGCAGGCGTATCTCTGCTGGGAACCCTGCAAAAGAAAAAGCTACCCATAGTTCCCGTAATTATACTGTGCGAACACGTGAATGCCAATCTGCTTCAGGTAGCCCTTAAAGCGGGCGTGGCCGATGTGTTTACCCTGCCTTTTCAGATTGATGCAATACAAACACGCATTAGCTTTATAGCTAAACACGGCCATCTGCTGATGAACAAACCCCGTCAGCAACAACTCGCAACCTTCAGCGAATACAAAACCCCGCTGGGTAAAAGAATATTCGACATCGCTTTTGCAGGCGGTGCGTTACTGATGCTGTCCCCCGTTTTTCTGGCGGTATATCTGGCACTGAAACTGGAATCTAAAGGACCCGCATTTTATTACTCTTACCGGGTAGGTACCGGTTACAATATATTCAAGTTTTACAAGTTCAGGTCTATGTACGTAAATGCCGATAAAAGGCTGAAAGATCTGAAACACCTGAACCAGTACGACATTGATGCGGAAGAAAGTGCTGCGGGTACGGTTGTGCAAACGCTTTGTGAAGACTGTATTAAGGCAGGCACCAAATGTCAGTTCCCATTGTATTCCGATCAGAATACCTGGTGCGAAAAGCAATACAGAAATTCTAAAAAATCTGGTGGTGGCTCTGCCTTCTTTAAGCTTAAAAACGATCCCCGTATTACCAAAGTGGGTAAAATACTGCGTAACACCAGTATAGACGAACTGCCGCAGCTGTGGAATGTGGTAATTGGTGATATGAGTATTGTGGGTAACCGCCCGTTGCCTTTATATGAAGCAGAAAAGCTTACTACAGATAAATATGCACTCCGCTTTCTGGCCCCTGCTGGTATTACCGGCTTATGGCAGGTAGAAAAAAGAGGTAAAGGAGAAATGTCTGAAGAAGAGCGCCTGATGCTTGACAATGTATATGCGCAGAATCACAGCATGATCAATGACGTACGCCTGGTGTTGAAAACCATACCGGCGCTCTTCCAGAAAGAGAACGTATAATTACTGCTTCCGTTTTGCTTTTTCCCAGGCAGCACTTTGCTTACCGGAATAGAAGCGGCGGATACCAGCTATAACAGCGTAGTTCATCATACAGAAATAATAAGGTACAAAAAGCAGTTTCATCCGAAGCTGCTTTTTTTCCATTATCCAGCCCAGCAGTGAAGCTCCATAAAACAATACCTGACCGGCCAACAGCAACAGGTAAATACCCGTACCGCCAGTAGCCACAATAGCAATGTTTAGTATCAGCGCCAGTATCATTAAAAAGGGCACTACCGTCCAGCGCAACACCCGATGGCTGATATACTGAAAAGACAATACCGGAAAACGGAAAGGGTTCATCAGGCTGGTTAAGCGGGTGATAGATTGGATACCACCGGCAGAAATGCGCACCTTACGCTTCAACTCCTCTCCTATGCTGGCCGAGCTGGTTTCGGAAGCATAGGCATCCGGCTCATACACTATACGGTAACCTTTCTCTGCAATCAGCAGGGAAATCATAAAATCGTCCAGAATGGTGTCAGCAGGTACCGGCTGATACAGATCCCTTCGTACACTAAACAATTCACCGGCAGCACCTACCACAGAATATAGTTCAGAGTCCCATGCCTTCAGTTTCGATTCATACTTCCAGTATACACCTTCACCTGCAGTAGCATCAGAAACTTCATCTACCTGCACACGCTTTTCTCCGGAAACGGCGCCAACTTTGCTGTCGCGGTAATGCTTGCAAATACGTTTAATAGCCAGTTTATTCAATGCAGTATTGGCATCGGTAAATACTACAATCTCTGTACTTACCTGCTCCATAGCCCGGTGCACAGCCGCAATTTTACCGTTACGTGCAGGCTGGTGCATTAATTGAATAGCAGGATACCTTTCTATAATAGCAGGAGTGTCATCAGTAGAACCATCCGTTACAAATACAAAGCGTATTTTATCGGTGGGATAATCCAGCTGCAGTGTATTGGCTATCTTCTCTTCCATATAAGCTGCTTCATTATAAGCAGCTACAATAAGCGTAACAGTGGGCCAGTCTGTAATCTGTAACTCATCTTCTTTTTTACGCCTGCCCTTAACAGCAATGCGAATGCGCATGAGTATATATAATACAATACCATAGCCTAAAAAGGCATAAAAAACAATGAACAGACTAATCCAGAATAAAGGGTACATAGGATATAATTATTGAACGGGATAACCCAGTTTGTTACTATCAACATTGTTGGTCACATTCCACCAGATGGCTTTCAGTAACACACGTATAAAGCCTGGCTTTCCTCCTTTTACATAGCCAATGATATTACGTGGTGATACAACCAGCAGAAAGTAATTCCAGAACACCAGCCGCTGTAAAAAGCTGCCATTGCGGCGAATGAACAGCAGTCGGTTCCTGTTCATAAAAAACTCTTTCAGCGGGCTGTTAGCACCTACAGAAACAGACTCTTTATGATAAATAAGTGCCTGTGTATTTACCCATATGGTAAACCCTGCTTTCTTTATACGGGCACACCAGTCCATCTCTTCATAGTACAGAAAAAAGCTCTCTTTCATCAGGCCTGCTTTTTGTATAGCAGCGCGCTTTACCATCATAGCAGCACCATGGGCAAAACCGGTTTCACCAGATGTGTGGTCGTACTGTCCTTTGTCCTGCTCAAACTGTCCTATACAGGCATTTCGTGCAGTGTAGTAATTCATCTCGGTAAAGCCCGCATACTGCAATAAGCCAGGCTGCTGGTGATAATGAATTTTAGGTGAAACCATGGCTACCTCTTCGTGCGCTTCCAGGGTTTGTACCAGCGCCTCTACCAGGCCTTCTGTAAACTCTGTATCATTGTTTACGTAAAAGAGATAGTCGCCTTTGGCATAAGGAATGGCCAGATTGTTGCCACCTGCAAAGCCAAGGTTTTTGTCTGAACGGATGAATTGAATGTCGGGATAACGGGTCTTCCAGGCGGGTACAGGGTTGTTAACACTGCCATTGTCTACGACTATAATATCCAATGATTTAAAGGAGTTTTTAAGCCGGATGGATGTTAAAAGTGCTTCTGTCACCTCACTTTGATTAAAATTTACTGTAATAACAGAAACAGAGGGCATAGATCAAAACTTACTTGTAATAATTCATTTACTTTGATGAGTGAAAGTATTTAAACTTGAGCACAAAGAAACGCATAGAACAACAAATTTTTGACCTGCAGCAGGTCAACTCACGCTCTTCTGAAATTAATCAGAAGCTGGATGAGTTGGTTCAACTGCTTTCTGAAACTGAGCTCGACAGTGATACTATTCAGTCCTTACAGCAAAAGTTTAATAATGCCGTAGACACCAATACCAGCAATAAAGAGTCTATTGAAGCTTTCCGCCAGTTAGACGACCCCAATCTTTCCAGGGAGGAAATGCTTGATAACCTGAGCCTTTTATTAACTACCAATCCCATTGACAGTAAGGTTTCCAGCGCTTATATCAAAAGATCGCTGCTGAGCCGCATTGTACTGGGATTAATTGGCTTTACCCTTATTGTATTGGGAATGGGAATGATTGTAATGCCTGCTCCGCCCTATTTTGAAATGTTTACCCTGTTCTATTTTACTACAGATGACGGGATAACCATTATGGATGTAATATCCCTGTTAATTGTGCTGTGCGGCGTGTACCTTTTAATAAACGTTTTTAAGAGCCAGAAAAATGACAAGCGCGCCCGTTAAAAAAATCCTCATTGTAGAAGACAACGAGCTTTTTTTAAAGCTGCTGGATAAGCATTTCAGCAGGGCCGGCTACGATTGCATCTTAGCCAGTTCCCCTTCATCTGCACTTACCCTGCTGGAACAACAGATTCCTGAGATTATCCTGTCTGATTATGAAATGCCCGGTATGAACGGGTTCGACTTCAGACAAAAGCTGCTTACCAACAAAAAGTTCGCACACATCCCTTTTGTATTCCTTACCGCACACTCCAGCGATGGAATGATTATGGAAGGCCTGGGCATGCAGGCTGTTGATTTTATTGACAAGCAAACACCTTTTCCGGTGTTAACTTCTAAAATCGACAACATTATTCATACCGTGCATCAGACGCAGGAACTGAATACTGAAGAATTGAAAAAGGCTGCCAACGCCCTCAACATAAAATCAGTGCCAGACGGCCCTCCGCAACTGAAAGGCTTTAATATCAATTTCTGGCATAAGCCATTTCAGGACTATCCCGGTGGCGATTTCATAGACTTCATAGGCACCCACGAAAGATATACTTTTCTGGTTCTGGGAGATGTAATGGGTAAGAAATGGCAGGCCTGGTTTTTCAGCTTCGGCTTCCTCAGCTACGTACGCTCAGCTATACGTATATGTATTATTGACCAGGTATACTCCCCCGCTCGCATTCTGGAAAAAATAAACAATGTCATCTGCTACGATGAAGTGTTACACGATGTGCTGTCTAGCATTTCGCTGGTAATGATTGATAATGAAACGCAGACAATCAAATACGCCGGAGCAGGCGATTTGCCTTTGCTGCACCACAAATGCGCTACAGGCAAAACAGAAAAAGTAGAATCCAGCGGGTTGCTTCCCGGCCTTATGAAAGATGGCCGTTATGAAGAGCAACAGATCCATATGCAAAAAGATGATATTTTATTAATCTTTAGTGATGGAATGACCGACTTCAGGGACGAAACCGGCAAACACAGTAACTATAACGGTTTTGTTGATCTGATAGCTCCCTGTGTTATCAGAGAAAACAGCTTTATATTTATGAAAACCGCTTTCACCAAACGCTTTACGCCAGAAGCGCAGGTAGACGATTGCAGTCTTATTTTTATACAGAAAAAATAATCCAATATGATTATCTCAACGGAAGAAAAAAAGGGCCATTTACTGGTTACTATACAGCCGGCAGAAGCCAGCCTTAACAACGCAGAAGAGTTTAAATCAGCCATTACGCAACTGCTTGACAAAGGCGAAAAGCGCATTGTTATCAGCTTTGAGAAAGTAGCTTACATAGATAGCTCTTTCCTGGGCGCACTGGTATCCTGCCTCAAGTATGCTATAGCCAAACAGGCAGACATATCCCTTATTTCTCTGCAAAAAGACATTCACAACCTGATGCATCTTATCCGGATAGACAAGGTATTCTCTATTTATAACAGCTTTGAAGAAGCGATTCAAAATTAGAGGTAGTGCCGGAAACACCTTTGTATACAGCCACTTTTACCGTAGATAGTCAGGTAGACCTGCCCGTTTTTATCAGCGACCTCAGCAATACAGTAAGTGCACATCTGCCCCTGGCACCTGCTGAAGCAGATGTGGTGCTTTTCAAATTAAGGGTTATAGTGTCTGAACTGCTCACCAACACTATCAAACATACTCAGGAATCAGCCACCACACTTTTGCGCGTTACTATTACGTCCGATGGTATGCAACTGATAAGGCAGGATGACTGCGCCCCCATGCATTTCCCAGCCAATGATAAAAGACCTTCGCTGGTATGGCCTATACCAGCAGAGCATTGTAACCACAGATATACCGTGTACGAAGATGACCTGAACGCGCTATCGCTGAGCATCAACGACACCGGAACAGCCAGCTTTTATGCCTGGCAAAACCCGGATGCACTCATTAACATACCTTCACTGAACGAACATTTCGGCCTTTTGATGATTGCCCTTTCCACACAAGCCTTCACTTACGAATACCAGCCAGCCACAAAAGCCAATATTTTTACCGCGTCAATTGAGTTCTGAACGCATTATTGAATATCTTTATCGAATATCAATTCCTGCATGAAAACTCGTTTTGACGTATTAGATATCTTTCGCGGTATCTTTTCTGCCATGGTTGTCTTTTTTCACCTCAGCCCTTTTGCCGAAACGGCGATACTGAACAATGAGTTTATCCGGAATTCAGACCTCTTTGTAGATTTCTTTTTCGTACTCAGCGGCTTTGTAATTGCCTATACTTACCAACACAGAATTAACTCTAAAACCGATATCAGTCAATTCATCAAAAAGAGATTTTTCAGAGTATATCCCCTGCACCTGATAATGCTGATAGCTTTTCTTATTGTAGAGGCAGGCAAACATTATCTGGTAAACTACATTCACGTTAATAACCTCAATAATCCCAATAACAACCTCATTACATTTTTATCCTCTCTGTTTCTGCTAAATTCTGTTAAACTACCCGGTGTTACAGATGTAAGCTGGAATATCCCCAGCTGGTCAATCAGTGCAGAAATGATCAGTTATCTGCTGTTTGCAATAGCGGTGTTTGCTGTAAGTGCTTCAGGCGCCTTTAAAAAACGGAATCTGGTATACAGCTTTCTTATTGTAACAGCAGTAGCTATTACCGCTATCGCAACCGGCAGTGGATTGCTTACGTGGAGTTACGACTTCGGTTTTTTGCGTGGCATAGCAGGCTTTTTTACCGGAGTACTCTGCTTTAATTTCTTCCAGGCCCGGTATGATGCAGTAAAAGACAGCAGTAATATCATTTTTCATGTTGCCGAACCTGCCTGCCTTATTGCCATTATTGCAAGTGTTTGTATGGCCAATAAGCTGAAAGAAGCCGGTTATTTGTATGATATCCTCTTTTTCATAGCCGTTTTTGTATTCGCATTTGAAAAAGGCTTTGTTTCAGCCGGACTTAAAAAAGTCAATTTTCTGAAAAGCCTGGGTATGTATTCCTATTCGGTGTATATGATCCATGCCCTTTTTATCAGCCTTTTTAATATTCTTTTTATCCGCCTGCTGCACTTTCAACCTTCAGCATATAGTTATCTCTTCATACTCAATTTCTATATCATCTATATTGCAGCAGGATGGACCTATAGGAATATAGAGCTTAGATTTAAGGACCTTAAATAAAAATTAGAAAAATATATCAAGTGTAACAAAGCAGTTATTGCTTTAATTTTACAACCATTAATCCCCTTATTAGTATGCCCCAGGAAGACAAAATTTCCATCGTTGTTGCGACAGATAATCACTATGCGATTCTGCTGTCCGCATTATTGAAATCCATCGAGGTAAATCATAAAACCTCTGAGAAGATTGATGTGTATGTAATCGATGATGGTATATCGCCTTCAAGCAAGAAAAAGCTGCAGTCACAGGTAAATCCTGCCATGACAAGCCTTTATTGGTTTAAAACCAATGATGTAATTCCTCCGGACGTTAAGATGCCGGTAGATAAATCAGCTTTTCCGCTTACCACCTACTTACGTCTGTTTGCACCTTATATCATTCCCCGCGATGTTAAAAAAGTAATTTATCTGGACGTGGATATGCTGGTACTCACAGATATTTCCAAACTTTGGCATACAGATTTAAACGGTAATCTGTTTGGAGCAGTACCCGATCTGGCAGAGATTTTTGCCAGCGAATGGGGTGGTGTACAAAACTATAAAGAGCTGGGTTTTGCCCCTGATACCAAATACTTCAACGCCGGCATGATGGTGATTGATGCTTTCAAATGGCGTGAAGAGGATATTACTAACAAGGTAATTAAATCCATACATGACAACCTGTCTTCCGCTAATTTCCCTGACCAGTATGGTCTGAACATTACACTGGCCAACAAATGGCATGTATTAGACAGAGGCTGGAACTCCTTTGCGGTACTGGACAGAAAAGATCCTTATATCATTCACTTCCTGGATATCAAACCCATCTTCAAATCGTACAACTGTAATAAAGACTACCAGGACGAGTTCTATAAATACCTCCGTCTTACGCCATGGAAAAACCATAAGCCGGTAAGCGACTTCCGCAGATTATCACGCAAGGCATTTAACAAAGCGAAAAAATTAGTAAAGGGATTCCTTTCCAGATAAATCAAGTAACCATCAATCATGCAACATTTTACAGGAATTACCTTACTTATTACTCACTACAACAGAAGCAGTTCTCTGGAGCGTTTGTTAAAAACCTTCCGGGAACTGGGATGCAGTTTTGAAGACATTGTTGTTTCTGACGATGGCAGTAAAAAAGAGCATCTGGACTATATACAAACCATCCAGCCGGTTTACAATTTCCGTTTAATTACCACCCCGGTTAATAAAGGGCTGGGGAATAATATTAATAAAGGCCAGGATGCGGTAACAACTCCCTATACATTATATGTGCAGGAAGATTTTGTGCCGTTGCCTCAGTTTGTAACCTCTTTTCCTACCGCTGTTTCTTTGCTGGAGCAGGATAAAGACGCTGACATGGTGCGTTTTTACGCCTATTTCAAGTATCCTTATCTCAAGCCTGTCAAAGAAGGTTTCTCTGAAATGGTATTCAAGCCCTGGTATCCCGGTTATAAAAAGTTCTATTACTATAGCGACCATCCGCACTTACGCAGAACCTCTTTCTTCAGCAAATTCGGACGTTACCCCGAAGGGTTGAAAGTAGAAGCTACAGAGTACAAAATGATGATGTCTTTTCTGAAACACAAAGGAAAAGCTTTGTACTATGATAATTTCACCGGTCTGTTTGATCAGCGTAATTCGTCTGCAGAACCCAGTACTGTAAAAAGAAACTTCTGGCGGGAAAGCGAAAACGTATTTATAACCCTGTCCCGGCATGGCTACAGGTATTTCCGGTTCAACGTCGACTACTTTTTTTAGAAATCCAGTTCCATGAGTGCAGCACGTAAGAAACAATCGGTTTTGTTAAGACTAACCAATAAGGTATTAAGCCTGTTGGTTAGGATAAGACATGGCCGACATATAGCCCCTGAACATATGTACTATTACAGGGATACGTATTACTGCCGCCTCGTTCAGTTGAAGTACCTGTTCAAAGATTATGTTTTTATAAAAAAGCCTTACAAAACGGTCACCTTTACAGGAGAGTTTGCACCAGAGCTGCAGTTTGTATTGCCTTTCGCTTACTGGCATTATAAAAACGGCACCCTGAACCAGACTAAATCTTCCTCTTATACCAAAGAGCTGTATTTCTTTTCAGAAAACCACGAAGAGATTACTAATACCCGTGTAACCAGCGGAAATTATAACTACGAAATTCCACGCATCCTGTACAGCCAGGACTACGATATACATAAATGGCTTCAGGTACCTCTGAAGGAAGTATATGCCAACCGGATATATGTGTATGACAAACCATTGCTGATGATAGCCAATCGCTATAACAGTGAGTGGGATGGTCCACCCATCAGCTTTTACAGCGTTGAAATGCTGGCCTTTATTATAGAAAAGCTGAGCCCTTACTACACCATTGTATATAACAGACCAAGGCCTCAGAATATTACCATGGATAACAGCGACATCTATGATATGGCAGAGTATGACTGGCTGAGAGAGCAGTATCCCCATGTTTTATTGATGGAGGATTTGTATGCGGAGAACAAAGGCAAGGCTAATAATTTTAACCATTTTCAACTGATGGTGTATGCCAATTGCGACCGTTTTATTTCAGTACACGGTGGCACGGCTACACTGGCCAGCTATTTTGGAGGCATCAACCTGATACTTTCCAAAAAGGGGCCGGAACACCATTTCAAATGCTTTCAAAAACTATATCCACGGTTCTCGGATGCCACTATCCTTCACGCAAAATCAGATGAAGACGTAAAGCAGTTCGTAGTTGGCAATTTCATTCCGTAACGCATTACAGCCATCCCCCCTTATGAAAGAAAAAAACGATTCATACTGGCTAAAATCGGGCGTACTGATTCTGATACAGAATCTATCAAGCGTACTCTTCGGTTTTGGCGGATTTTATTTTATGGTGCGTGTGCTTGACAAGCACAGCTTTGGCGCATGGATATTGTTTACTTCCACCACCACCATTTTTGAAATGATACGGAGCGGACTTATTCAGAATGCACTGATTAAGTTTCTTTCCTTCAGCGAAAAAGAGGAGCATCCCGCTATCCTTTCTTCTTCATTTCTGATGAATGGGTTACTCACTTTACTTTGCATGGTAGTAAACATGAGCCTTGCAGGCTATTTATCCAGATTATGGCATTCACCGGAACTGTTTTCCATGTTCCTTGCCTCCAATCTGGTATATCTGTTTTCAGGTCTGCTGTCTCAGTTTCACTGGATAGAACAGGCCAACTTCCGGTTCAAGGGTATCTTCATCACCAACTTTATACGCCAGGGCTTATTCTTTGTGTACATAGCTGTATCCTATTTTCTTCGCTGGCCCATGAATTTGCTGCATATGGTATTTATGCAGGCAGTAAGTGCCGCAGTAGCTACCGGGGTGGAATATCTGCTGATAAGAAAGATTCTGACATTTCCTTTCAAGCCCAAATGGGAAGAAATGAAACGGCTTTTCGCATATGGTAAATTTGCTTTTGGCACCTCCATAAGTTCTATTCTTTCCAGCACAATAGATCAGATGATGCTGGGAGCCTTACTATCAACAGCCGCCTCCGCCTCCTTTAACGTAGCTGTGAGAATTATGAACCTGGTAGATATTCCTACCAATGCTATTGCCATGATAGTTTTTCCGCAAAGTGCAAGACGCATGGCTACAGATGGCACCGAGGCTATTAAATACCTGTACGAAAAATCAGTAGGGGTATTGCTGGCAATTCTACTCCCCTGCCTGCTTATTCTATATGTTTTCCCAACACAAATTGTGCATATCATTGCCGGGGATGGCTATAACGATACAATTCCTATTGTAAAGATCATTATCTTCTACTGCATTCTTGTACCCTTCGGCAGGCAATTCGGAACTATACTGGACTCCATAGGAAAGCCCAAACTTACCTTTTTACTGGTATTATTTACAGCCATCCTGAACCTGAGCCTGAACTATTTGCTGATTCACAAGTACGGCGCTATAGGTGCAGCATATGCAACGCTTACTTCTAATCTTATAGCCTTTATTATAGCCCAGACTATATTGAAAAAACTGCTGAACGTAAATACGCTCAATACTTTCAGGCATGCGGTGGCTTTTTATCCTGAGTTCTATAACAAATATGTGAAGCCCCGGTTATTTAAAACACCACATGGGTAATCAGTTTATAACCGTTAAAAGATTCAACATGTTACAAAACCCTGCATGGCTTAAACAATACCAGCTTCCTTACGAAAAGTTAGAAGAAGTACCGGAATCTGTTTTTTCCGGTATTAACCAGTTGCTCGATCAGAAACTATCAGATAGTCCGGTAGTAACAATTATGATTGCTGCCTGGAATGAGGAGGTAAACGTTTTACGCTGTATTGCCACATTAGCCAACATGAAAACCAGTATCCCTTATGAAATACTGGTAGTAAATAATAATTCAGCAGACCGTACACAAGATACTTTAAATAAGCTGCATGTACGTTCTGTATTTCAACCTATCCAGGGGCCCGGCCCCGCCAGGCAGATGGGTCAGGAGAATGCGCACGGTAAATACATACTGCTGGCAGATGCGGATTGCTTTTATCCGGATTGCTGGGTAGAAGAGATGATGATGGTATTAACCCAGCCAGAGGTTGTATGTGTATATGGCCGCTATTCTTTTATCAGCGAACCGGGTTTTCCGCGTTGGCAACTGGCCCTGATGGAAAGAATGAAGGATGTTATTGCCGGTTACCGACACATCAACAGGCCTTATCTCAATACCTATGGTATCAGTATGGGCTATCTGAAAGAAGCCGGTTTGAAAGTAGGGTATGTAATGAAAAATGTAAGAGGTGAGGACGGACGTCTTACTTACGGTATGATGCAATATGGCAAAGTAAAACAGGTAAAAGCCAACAAAGCAAGAGCATGGACAGGACCAAGAACCCTGCAAAAAGAAGGCTCTCTGGTGAAGGTAATTACCAACCGTATTGCCAAAGAGGCAAAAGGCTTTTTCTTTAACCTGCACCGGAAAGCCCCTAAAGAAATAGAAAAGCTATAAGACCTTTTCCAGAATGTTGGAAAAGTCTTCCCCCCGTTTATCCCAGGTATTTGCAGCAGCTACTGAAATACGCTGCTGCAGATATTCCGGCCCCTGCTGTAAAGCCTTTTCTATCGCAGCCGAAAAAGCATCCGCATCTTTACAGTAAGCTACAATATCTCCGGTAAACTCTTTCAGGTCATCATTAAAGTTGGTGGCCACTACTGGCTTGCCTGCCCCCAGATATTCAAACAATTTCAAAGGGAAAATGGTATTGCTTACTTCATCCTTTTTAAAAGGTATTAATGCAACATCAAACCCTTTAATAACGCCTGGCATCTCGTTATAGCTCACCTTGCCCGTCAGATATACGTTTTTTGTTTCTTTCATCCAGTCCGGAACAAATCCTGCATCCACAGGTCCTGCAAAAACAAAACTCTTATCAGGGTTGATTTCAACTACTTTTTGCAGTAATGGATAATCCATCCTGCGTTCAATTGCCCCCAGGTAACCTATTACCGGTGCAGGTATATTCCGTAAGCTTTCATGTACAGGTAACGCTACATCTAACGCTTTGCTGCTATGCGTACTATCTGCTGCATTGGGTACAAAGAATGACTGCGGATTCAGTTTAATTTTGTCGGCATATAACTGTTTACTGGTACAAATAACCACATCACTTTGCTCTACTATCTGTTTTTCCGAAACCAGTCCATGTTTCTGATCAAAAGGTACGATAATGGGGTCTACACAATGATATACCTTCAACTTCGGCTTCAGCCGCTGTCCTACCCCGGGTAAATGAAAATTGAAAGAATTAATATAAACAGTGGCTTCAGCTTTCTGCTTACGCAATACCTTCTTTATACGCCTTGCCACCATCCATTCATTCAGCTTTAACAAACTGCGGTATAACTTACCTTCCGGCAAAAAATTAAGTGGCAAAACAGGCATAGGAATAACCACCTTCAGGTTTTTATCCTCTGTGTTGCTAAGCCCGGTTGCAAACGGCGAAAAAGCATGCTTACGACGGGCATATTCCGGCGTTTTTCTCAGCCGCAGCCAGTCTGTAAGCGTAAATGGGTTATCTACATAAAATACCTGATTGTTTCTGGCCAGGTAACGGGCAATGGTGTAGTTAGTAGAGGCCAGTGCATCAAAACGCATCAGACTCACAATAACAATTGTTTTATTTTTTAAAGGCATGGGTGGATTGTTTTTTATTGCCTGCAGGCAGGGGTGCCGGCATACGCTTTTCACGGTCGAGGCGATAAGTAATATTAATTAACGCTACAACCATATAGAACATGATATTGGTAGGAAACTGTACCAGCGCTTCCTGCGGATAATTTCCCAGCACCAGCGCAAACAGTACCAGTAACATAGCCAGGCAATAGCCCTTCAGTTCCGGATCCTGAATTAAATAGAAATTGGTAATTCCTGTTTTTAAAATAATAAACAACAGTGTACAGAAAATAAGCAATCCAAGCCATCCCATCTCTACCGCTACCCTTATAAAACCACTATCCGGTGGAAAGCTGGCAAGGAAAGAGTCTGGTGCAAACCTGGCACCCCACGCTCCCGTTGCTCCCAACCCACCACCCATAGGATGGCTTAAAATATACGGCTGTATACGCTTCTGGTTATATTTTCTTACATTATAAGAAGCATCATCAGAAGGCGCAAACGCCGATTGAAACCGTTGAATGGAAGGGTTGCCGGTTGGCATTTTGAGCAAGGTTACAAACGCCAGTGCGGCAAAAACGGCAAAAGGCACCATTTTCTTTGTAAAGTTCATTACAATAAATACTGCAAGCGCAAAAGGAATCAGTACATAAGCTCCGCGGGTTCCGGAAAAAAGCATGGCCTTCAGAAATATCAGCGTCATTACACCCAGTATAATTTTATTCTTCGTAGAGGTAGCCTTACTCCAGATCAGCGCAATACACACCAGTGAACTGATTACCATATTATAGGCGTATACTACCGGATCATTGAAAATGGAAAACTTACGCCACATCCCGTTAATAAAATACAGCGAAACCAGCTGAGGATCATCGAGCGACCGCATCTCAAAATCGAAAAATCCAACATACTCCTGTCTGAAAGCATATAAAGCCCCAAACAGAGATAATCCCAACCACAGCTTAATCAGGAATTTTACCATTTTCACAGTGGTAATGTTGTACATAAATACAAAGTACATCAGCATTACCATGGCAACACTCCGGATGGTATACATCCATGCCATTCGTGAAGCTGCTGCCGGATTTAAAAATTCCAGCAGGTTAAAAAACACCCAAACAAATATCATGATGCTGATAGGGCTTCTCAAAAAGGTCCAGTCCTTCCGTTTACGCTGTTTCAACAACATACCAATAAACAACAGTAACTCCATTCCATCCATCAATGTACCCAGCGGAAAAGTGGTAATGCCCATACGCATCACCCACATGATAGCATAGGCAGCCACCAGCAACATCACTATCCCAAACATGGGATAAACTACAACACCCCACACTATGGGGCCGGCAGCCAATGCAATCACGCCCATTACCGCTCCTGCAACACCTCCCTTTGCCACTAAAAAAGCGGCAACAACTGCGCTAAAACACATTGCAGCAACAAGCAGCCAGGTTCTTTCCAGCAAAGGAACGCGCGCCTGCCTGATGGCTTCATCTGTATTCTTTACAGGTATAGTAGGCAAGGTCTTCATCTAAATGAAAAGGATTTTGATGAAAAAGCCAAACAGCATAATACAAGCCAATGCAATGGCAGCCTTACCCTGAACAGGAATTTCCTTTTCTTCAACATCCTTCGTTGCCCATATATTCGTTTTACCCGGATTCACTCTCATACATGCTCACATTTAACTGATATCTTCAATTTCCGATGAATGATAATGTGTAGTAGCCACAGAACGTTTGTTGGCTGTTCGCGCTCTCAGAAGCGACAACACCTGGAAGAACATAAACTTTGGAATATTCACCAGCGACCTGTAAATACGTTTATCTGTGTGCGAAAGGGCAAGCGCAATGCCAAACCCCGCTACAAACAACAGTAAGGCCACTGCCCAGATGATTACAGCGCTTACCGATAGCCATATATTTATAAAAAGAAACAACCCCGAAAGTATCAGGAAGATAAACAACGGCGGCCTCAGCAATACCAGGCCAAATAACAGCTGATTACGGCTCATGTTCTTAAGTCCATAGCCCAGAATAGAAAAACCGTAACCAAAATATTTAAACCAGGTATTAATCCAGCGTGCCCGCTGGTTTACCAGCTGTGCAGATTCGGATGTTTTTTCGTCGTACACCAACGCCTTTTCCGCAAATGCAATCTGAATATTCTTTTTAACAATAGCTGCCTGTAATACTTTGTCAAAACCCGCCCCTGTTACATCGTTATGCTCCAGGCACTCCCGGTATAAAGCTGTTTCAAACGCCATACCGGAGCCGGCCAATGTGGCAGAAGAACCCAGTTCAAACAATATCTTTCCATCGTAATAATGGTAATAAATGTCTCTGGCTGCATCCAGGCAGGCATAAGTAGTATTCAGGTTCTTAGCCATACGTACTCCCTGAACAGCACGAAAGCCATTGTTAAAAAACACATCCAGCTCTTTCAGATAGTCAGGATGCGCTAGGTTATCACTATCAATAATGGTAAGCCTGTCGTGCGCCCTCACGAATCTATGGATAGCATAGAAATGAGAACGTGTATTACTGGCCAGTGTTTCCGGTGGCCGCAGCACAACTACACGCTCATCATTAAAATGTAAATCAGATACATCACACTTGTCTGCCACTATATATATCATGTAATTGCTGTAGTTCAACTGCAGCAATGAACGTACTACAGCAGGCAACGTATTCGTCTGCTCATACGCGGTTACAATAATACCGTAATCAGATTCTTTAAGGGCTTGCGGGAGGGTTTTATGTCTGATAAAAAGCAGATGAGCTATGTACATAAGTACCGGCATCACCAGGTGATAGCCAATCAGCACCTGCAGTATTATCCATAAAATGCTTATAAGAGTTAAAGGCATATTTATGCTTTATTTAAAATCCAGCCAACAAATTGTTCCTGCTGGGTTAAATATTGAATATGGGGTTTTACAAAACTGTTAATAGGGTTACCTGCTTCAAAAACAGCCACCAGGCTATCAGTTACGGGCATCCACTCTTTCGGCTTTTCCATGGCTTCCATAGCTGCCGTATCTACAATTATAACATCAAACAATGCTTTTAATGCAGTTACCTTTTCCTGAATCACTTCTTTAGCAGCCATCTCAGGAAGTGAAGCATCGCTGCCTTTATTTCCTATTACCACTACGCCATTCTCCTGTGGCACAGGTAAAGCAGCTTTACCCGCCAGAATATCTTCCAGCATAACAGCAGGCTTAATCAGATTAGTGGTATTGGGACTGCCAAAATTACCATCAATCAGTAGTACCTTTTTATTAGCCATAGACCAGGCATAGGCCATGTTAATGGCCAGAAAGCTTTTACCTTCCTCCGCCTTTACGCTGGTAATAGCAAGCAATTTCCCTTCTCCCATCGCTTCTTCCAGTTCATGACGCAGCATCCGGAGCTGGTTTTTAAACACCTGCATGTCCGTGCCGGAGCTCAGCCATATTTGCTTCAGATCCAACGTTCCGTTTTTCAGCGACTCAATGGGCGCCAATACAGGTGCACCGGTGCGATCAGCCAGTTGCTTTGCATCCTGCACAGAGTTATCAGTAATGTATAGTACAAAGATGATAGCCACACAGAACACAAAACTGATGATTGCAGAAAGCAGAATCAGCAGCATTTTTTTTGACGGTTGTGCATCTCCGGGAATAGCTGCCTGTACCTGCTTCAGCTTTACAGAAGCGTCTCCATTCAGGTTAAACTCATTCCACTTTTCCAGAATTTCAAGATACTCTCTTGATGCTACATCTATAGCAGTTTCATAATCTTTTACAAACGCTTCGTGTGGCACCAACCCATTCAATTTACTTTCCAGGCGACGCAATTCTTCTGTAATTAAAGACTGATTGGTACGCGAAAGCTCCAACTCCACCTCTGCCCTTATTTTTTCATTCACCAGGTTGGCTTTCGCCGCCATAGGATTATAGATATACTTATCAGAAGAGGTTTTAATCTGCTCTTCAATAATAGCCCGTACAGAATCGATGCTTTTACGGAAGCGGCCATCAAAATTGCTGCGGATATAGGCTTCATTAAGCCTGGTCAGTTCGGCCTTGCTTCCCAGAATATCATTGTTGATTTGCGATTGTGTAGCCTCCAGATACTTTCTGTCAGTAGCTGAAAACTTGTTATTAATAGCGTTAATAACCGCTGTGTAACCCTGCATATCGCGGGTATTCAGTTCACGCCGTGTTTCAAAATCTCCTATCTGGCCATAAACTACCTTGGCTTGTTCATCCAGATTCAATACCCTGTTCTTGATCTTGTAGTTCTTCAGTTCTACCATCTTGGCCTGCATAGCAGCCATCTTCTCGGTCAGCAACCTGTATAACCAATCGCTGGTTTTTAAACGGTTGCCCTTTAACATAAAAGTATAACTGGTAATAAATTCATTGGTAAGTGTATTGGCTATGTAGGGGGCCAGATTTACATCTTCCGCCTGTGCCTCTATGCGTATATAGTCACTCGTATTAACACGATACACCGTAATCTTGCCCCTTAATGATTCGTCATCATATTTCATAGACTTCAGCAGGGTATATAACTTTTTACGGTGCTTATCTGTAGGAGTCATCTCAGACCGTTCTTCGTACAATTTCCGGAACGATGCCAGCGCTTCTTTCTTTTCTTCCGGAGTATATTCTTCCAGCACCTTACTTGGTTTGCGGAAAGGCGTATCGGTTGCCAGATCATGTATTATCAGCTGATAAGATACCTGATCAATCGTTTTCTTAAGCAGTACCAGCTGAATCAGGTTATTAAATTCCTGGTTAATCTGGCTTTCCTGTGCATCAGGCGTACCCGGTAATTGCTGTGTATGATCGGTAATACCAGTAGCAATGTCCGACTTGGAAATATAGCTGTCAGGTAAATACCGTACCAGCATATAGGTAATAATAACAGTTGCCAGTGGAATAATTACCAGCAGAAATCTTCTGCGATAGAGTGCGGATAAAAATTTTAAGATTTCCATTAGTTTATTTCTTCCAGAGTTTTACCTAATAATTCTTCCAAACCAGCTTTGGCACCTAAAAAAGCACCTTCTGCATCAATTTTTGCGGATACCTGGTTGGCCATGAACGTTACCACTGTATTATATTCCTGCAATGTGACTTCTCCCTTTTCGTATTTGTATTTCGCATCTTTCAGCGAAGTTTCAGCGTCGGTGGTTGATTTTGTTCGCACCCTAACCATAGTAAGGGTTTGCACATACAGGAAATAACGCTGCTTTACCAGTGCCTGCAGCGTTAATAAGTATTCAGAATAATCATTCTGTGCTACGTACATTTCCTCTCTCGCCATTTTAACGGTAGGTCCTTTTTGCAAAAGATTGCCCAGGTTCAGGTTTACACCTATCTGATAACCATTCAAAAGATTGGGATTCACAATGGTTGTACTGTTGTTAGGACTATATAAATAGTTGAAACTGAGCACTTCAAACCAAGCCAACCGCATCCGTTTTACGTTAATTTCAGCCGCAGTAAGTTTGTGGCCATACATCTGAACACGGGGATAATTGGTTTTAGCAATCTGGATAAGCTTATCCAGCAACTTATAGTCCACGTCGGGCATCATTGACTCCTGGGCACGTATAGTTGAGGGTAAGGCCAGGCTAAATAGAAGCACAGAAACACATGCCAGCCGGTTTAGCATACTGAATTTCATTTTGATAAGATACTGATTATAAAGACACATTGCAAAAATGGACATTTTAGGTTAGTTTTTACTTAAACTGCCCTTTAATATTGGTTGATTTTCTTAAAAACGACTGAATAGCGCAGGAGTATGTGCTACAAAAGGAGTACATTGTTTACTGAAACCCTCTACACCTCGCATGAAACAGCAACAATACTTTTACCATTTCCTATTCCGTGAAAAGGTAAACAAGCAATTACTGACCATTGGCTTACTGACAGGAGTTGGGTATTTACTCCTTCTCAGGGTTCTTTTTCCGTTTCCTAGTTTTTATGCAGACTCTTACACTTACCTCGACGCAGCAGCTGAACAACAACCTATCAGCTTCCGCCCGATTCAGTACAGTGAATTTATTAGTTTTTTTCATAATTTCAGCACATCCGATCTTCCTTTAATTGCCGGGCAGTACTTTTCGGCCGTTTTAGCCAACCTGTTTCTCTTTTTTACCTGTACTTATCTTTTTAAGCTTCCCGGCTTTTTAAAAAAAATAGTGTTTGCCCTGCTGGTTTTTAATCCGTTATACCTGCTGACAGCCAATTTTGTATTGAGTGATTCCTTTTTCTGCAGCCTAACCACCGCCTGGATAGCCTGCCTCATATGGATTATTTACAAGCCGGGTATTGCTAACATATTGGGCCAGCTGATATTACTGCTGCTGCTGTTTAAACTCCGTTACAATGCCCTTATATTCCCATGTTTTACCACACTTGCACTTATTTTCAGCAAACAGAATGTGTGGATTAAAACCGGAGTAGCTATAGCCAGCTTTGGTATTCTTTTCATACTGATGGATAAAATCAGTGATACTACACAAAAGCTTACCGGCACCCGCACCTTTTCTGCATTCAGTGGCTGGCAAATGGCCAGCAACGCCATTCATGTACTCCGTAATCAGCCTGCTGATACTACCAATTTTGACAGTGAGCAGCGAACCATTAATCACTTTGTAATTAACTACCTCATAGATAAAGACTCACTTAAGGTAAAAGAAGAAGAAGTAACTGCCAGTTATATATGGGACCGGCAAAGCCCTCTGAAGCAGTATTTAAATTATTATGCATCCCTGGACAATTACACCGATACATATTTTGAAACCTGGACAGCACTGGGCCCTGTTTATAATACTTTTGGCGCTGCCGTTATTCAGCAGCAACCGCTGGCATACATCCGCTATTTTGTGTGGCCTAATACCAAAAGATACTTCTTTCCGGTAATGGAAGCCTATGAACAGTTCAATGAAGGACGTGATAGTGTAGATAAGCTGGCCGCCCGCTTTTACAACTATCAATCAACAAATATAGATAACAGGCACGCCTCTCTGCATATAGCAGCGCTTGCACCGTGGAAATACCTTTTTCCTGTTGTCAACACGGCATTTATTCTCCTGAGTCTTCTATATCTGATTACCGGAAGATATCGCAGGCAATCCCGGCTGTTTAATCAGGTACTTCTCACCGTAACAGCATTTTATCTGGGAAACCTGTGTTTCGTTTCTGCGGTAGCCCCTAACGTATTCAGATATCACCTTTTTGTAATAACCCTTTTACTCGTTTTTGGCACTTATCTGGGCTATCTGCTGGCCAATAAAAAGGCGGATGTATCATAGTCTGATACACCCGTTTCATACGCTGCTCTGTTTAAAGCACACTAGCGTTTTGGCTACGCTTCTGCTACTTTTTGCAGCCCTGTTTTGGTAATAACACTCGACTCCTGATAGCTTTCGTAATCGGTATTAATCTGCCATAGGTTATGATCTGCCCTATTCAATATATTTTCAGCTGCCAGCCGGCCCATCAGAATGCTGTGATCCTGGTTATTGTACTTAAAAGCACCGTAACGCCCTATTACATGCAGGTTCCGGATGGCAGATAAGTGCGCTTCCAGCGGCTGCAGATGTGTTTTATAATCTGCACTGTACACGGGATAGCTGCGGGATATGCGGTATACCATTCCATCTGTAATAGCCGCATTTCCAATAAGGCCCGTACGTGCCAGTTCATCTTTTCCCAACGCAATCAGCTTCTCATCATCCCATTTCCAGAATTCGTCCTTTTCATAACACCAGTACTCCAATGCGCAGATGGTACTTTTCTCATTGCCATATAACTGAGGCACCCAGTTTCTGAAATTGGTCAAACGCCCCATATGCAAATCATTGCTGTGCACATAAATCCAGTTGTCCGGAAACAAATGGGCAGATTGCACATTCAGGTAAACAATAACCGTGTTGCGATAAGTAAGAGAAGCCGCATGATGTTGAATGTATTCAGGTACATCCGGTAAACGTTCTGCCAGCTGGCTCAGTGGCATGGAGGATATAATATGATCGTATTCTCTGATCGCTCCATCCTTCAGCTGAATAGCGTAAACTTCCTTATTTCTGGTAAGTACCCGCTGTACCGGCGTTGACAGAAAAATATTCCCTCCCTGCTTTTTAACATGCGAAGCCATCCGTTCGTAAATAATACCCGTGCCTTCATGTGGATAAGCAAACTGGTCTACCAGGGTTTTATGTGTATTGCCTTTTCCATTGGTAAATCCGTTCCTTATAGCTTCCCATAGAGAAAGCTTTTTAATGCGCTGCGCTGCAAAATCAGCATTTAGCTCGCGGGTTGAAATGCCCCAAAGTTTTTCAGTATATGTTTTGAAGAATATTTCAAATAATCTGCGGCCAAACCGGTGCGTTACCCACCCTTCAAACGATGAAGCGTCCTTTACAGGAAACAATTTTTGCACGCCATAGCTTGTTAAACTTCGCCCGGCTTCCAATACGCCCAGATTGGCCAGCGCATTAAATGGTTTGAGCGGATAGTGAAAAAAGCGCTTTTTATAATAGATGCGCGTAAGCCGGTTCACCATGTCATAATCTTTCCCCGCCAGTTCTAACCATATTTCGTTTACCCGGTTGTCATTGCTGAAAAACCTGTGTGGACCAATATCCACTTTCTGGTTCCAGAGTTCAATAGTTTTTGCCATTCCTCCTACACAGGAAGAGGCTTCATATACATCTACATCAGCTATCTCTTTGGATAACTGGTACGCTGCGGTCATTCCTGCCGGGCCAGCGCCGATTACTGCTATTTTCACAACGGGGGTGGGTTTAGGTTCTTTGAAGTTAACCTATTCCCCGCAGAAGTCTCTGTTAAATACTTTCGAATTCTATGCAGCGCTTCTGCAAATACCGTTGTCTGCTAAATTTATAACCCGGGAGTATTCCCACGGCCAAAACTCACTGGCTTCATTAATAAGCAGCCCCGCCGTTTCTTACCGGCGGGGCTTTATTTTTCCCGATTTAATAATTTATTTACTCATTGCGTAAACAAGGTAATTACTACCGTTCGTATGTTTGCACTGCTTATTTATGAAGACCAGCGGAGAAACGGGCCTAATGTGTACTGCCTGTTTTCCGCCTGGCACAACTTTCTCCTCCGAAAAACGATATGCAATTGATTATAAAACCCTTTTTTTGCATATCAATCAAGAATTACTATGTTTTTTAACCTGGTTATCACCTTTTTACTGGTTGCGCTGAACGGCTTTTTTGTGGCTGCAGAATTTGCAATTGTAAAGGTGCGTGCTTCCCAACTGGAAGTAAAAGTGAAAATGGGCCATAAAACAGCTGGTTTGGCCAAACACATAGTTTTGCATCTTGATGGCTATCTTGCTGCCACTCAATTAGGCATTACCCTGGCCAGCTTAGGCCTGGGCTGGATAGGTGAACCGGTTGTTTCCCGTATCATTATCAGCGTCATGGAGTTGTTTGGCGTGGACATTAAACCTGAACTAGCCCATAACATAGCACTTCCACTCGCATTTGCTATTATCACCGTTCTGCATATCGTATTTGGTGAACTGGCTCCTAAATCACTGGCCATTCAACGATCAGAGAAAACTACACTACTGATAGCTTACCCCCTCCAGTTTTTTTATACCATTTTTCGCCCGTTTATCTGGCTGTTAAACAGCATTGCCAATGTGTTACTGAAAGCAGCAGGCATTTCCAGCGTACATGGCTCAGATGTTCATAGCAGTGAGGAACTCCGCTATATAGTGGAGCAGGGGCGTGAAAGCGGTACTATTCAGGAAGCAGATTTTGACATTATTATAAACGCCTTTGATTTTTCGGGCCGGATGGTAAAGCAGGTGCAAATTCCCCGCATCCAGGTAGTTGCCGTAGATATTAATGCCTTTAATGAGGAAGAGGTGCTGGAAAAACTGATTGAAGAAGGTTATTCCCGCATGCCGGTGTATGACAAATCCTTTAATGATGTAAAAGGCATCATTTATATGAAGGATATTCTGCTGAAGCTGCGCAGAAAAGAAGCATTAGACTTAAACGCTATTACCAGGCCGGCGTTATTTATACCTGAGAACATGCACATCGGCAAACTGCTGAAGGAGTTTCAGGTAAAACATCACCAGATGGCTATTGTGGTAAATGAATATGGAGATGTAACAGGAATTGTAACCATGGAAGACCTGCTGGAAGAACTGGTAGGGGAAATTCAGGATGAGTATGACAATGAAGCGCCGGTAGTAATACAAACCGGAGAGAAAATATACAAGGTACTGGCCTCCGCTTCTTTAGATGATATCAATGAATTATTACCACGACCTATTGAAAAAGAAGGTCAGATTGTAACTCTGGGAGGAGTTGTGATATTTCATCTTCGCCGGATTCCCAAACTAAACGACACCATTGTAATTGATAACTACGAGGTAACAGTAGTGCAGATGAAAATGAACTCTATAGTTAGTCTGCTGGTGAAAGATTTGAGCTAGCGTGAAGTGTGGCCTCGCCAGGAATCGAACCTGGATCTGGAGCTTCGGAAACTCTTATACTATCCATTGTACTACAAGGCCAATATTGAGATGCGGGGCACAAAAGTAGGGTTTCTTCATTAAAGCAAAATAAAATAGTTCTCAAAAACCTGCATTTATTATTGCGAAGCCCTGCCTACTCTGGAAAATTCCTGATTTATTTATTATCAGAACTTAAGCTCCATCCTCATTTGTGAAAGCTGCAATATTCTATCCATTTATTGCTAATTATTTTAATGCCGGCTGGTGTGGGATGAAATCCATCATATAAAAGCGTCTTTGCCTCTGCAGTCTGTAGTGCATGGAAAAAAGCGTCATAATAAGGAACAAAAATAGCACCGACCTCTTTTGCTAACTTTCTGATCTGCCTTCTATACTCTGTAAATACAGGCAAATAGCCACTGTATCCCTCCATGTTACTTAAAATAAAAGGCTCACAAACAACGAGTTTAACACCCGGCACTTTTTCCTGAAGATTTTTTAAGATGTTATTATAATTATAATAGAACTCTTCGGGTTTAAAATTATGCCTGAGATCATTAACCCCAATTAAAACAACTGCTATCGTTGGTTTTAAAGAAATAACATCCTTATCCAATCGCGTCAGCAAATCCTTGGTGGTATTTCCACTTACCCCTCTATTATATACAGCACACTCCTTCAACATACTTTTACTTGCCAGCAACCTTGCTATTTCCTGTACGTATCCGTCTCCGAGTCCTTTGTTTGGTTCAAGGATAGCAGCGTCACGATGGCCCCATGTTATGGAATCTCCCACAAACACTAACCGTTCATGTTCTCCAATAGTAAGTTTTTTATTAAACCGGGCAGACAAAATATCATCACTTGGGTACTCTGGAGTTTCCTCATTTACAGTCTGAGCCTCCTTCTTACATGCATTAAAAATGGCCCCAACAAAAGCAATCGAAAAAAAATCACGCCGCGAGATAGACATTTTAGAATCGTTTGTCTGTAATTTACACCGTCATATTAAATCACCAATGTTGTTAATGTTGATTTAAGTGAATTCTAATTTCAATCGGGGAATTTCTCATTATGGGTAATCAAAGACTTTTTACGTTAGACTATCTAAGAGGGATGGCAGCATTTGGTATAATGATTTATCATTGTTATAGCTGGCTTTATGGGGTACCTGCGGATGACTCATTCTTACGAAAATGGGGAGTTTATGGTGTTTCGAGTTTCTATATTCTGAGCGGCCTGACTTTGTATCATGTATATTTTTATAGAATGAAGCCATCCGCCAGTGACTTGAAAGATTTCTTTCTTAAACGCATTTTCAGGATTTACCCTTTATTGATACTTGTTATTTTACTCACTGTAGCTTCAAATCGTCATTTACCAGATCTCAAATTACTTTTCTTAAACCTCACAGGCTTATTTGGATTTTTTAAATGGGACGGCTATATCGGTACAGGCGTATGGTCAATAGGTAATGAGCTTGTGTTTTATACTTTCTTCCCGATTTTTGTCTACTTATCAAAAAAGAATAAAGTCGCTTTTATTGCATTTTCAATGCTTCTTTTATCAGCCTTTATTTATTTCGCTTTTTTTAACCTACACATAGATGCTTCGCTCTTTAACAAAGATCAATGGGCTATTTATGTAAACCCTTTAAATCAGGTTTTCCTATTCCTAAGTGGCTATCTAATGGGTCAATACCTTACTCATATGAAATTTTCTTCATGGGTAAACATTTCTATCTTTATGATAGCTTTGATTGCTTTTATATTTTATGTTCCCGTTGGACTAAATTTAGCAGCAGGGATTAATAGAGTCATACTATTTGCTGCGAGCTTTCTATTATGCCTGGCATTCTATAAAAACACATTTCGCTTAATACCCACCGTTGACAACTCCCTTAGATTTCTGGGAGAAGCAAGTTTCTCTATTTACCTGCTACATCCTATTGTGTTTATTATACTTAAGTTTATAGCTACAGTTTTAAAAATTCAATTGTCACCCATTATTCACCTATCCGCCGCAGTTGCAATTACTCTTCTCAGTAGCTACTTCTGCTACACTTATTTCGAATTATATTTTATTCGTTTAGGCAAAAAAGTAACTGGTAAAATAAACAAACCCGTTGCGGGAGAAGACGAAGCAGCTATAAGGATGGCAACTTCTGGCAGCGCTAATAATGTTTAGTGATATACCTACAGTTCCATAGGCAAGGGGGCGCATTAAATTAATAAAGCGGTAAAGGGCACCTGACGGGTGCCCTTTACCGCTTTATTAAACAAGCTCCTGGATCCCACCATGGAGCTTCCGGTCATAACTAATACAGTGCGTTTAAACAGCAACCTTCTGCCCGGCATTGATATTAACCCATTCCACTACTCTTGGAAATGCGATTTGAAACCACGCAGTATATTTATGTGGCTGTAGCTCCATAGACTCCAGAATACTCTCAACACTTTTGAAACAATAATCCCTCACTTCTGCTACATCAGGTGTAATTACTCCCTCGTATTCACCAACAAAAACATGATCTAATTCATGCTCAGAAAGATTATTATCCAGTTTAACCTTATAAGTAAAATCAAATGCTTTTTCAAGGCTGGTAGAAAATCCCATCTCTTCCTGTAAACGCCTTTGCGCGGCTGAAAAAGTTTCTTCACCTGGTCTTGGGTGACTGCAACAGGCATTAGTCCACAATCCGCCGCTATGATACTTTTGGGTAGCCCGCTGCTGTAAAAGCATGTCCCCTTTTTTATTAAAAATGAACACACTGAACGCCCTATGTAAAAGGCCTGCTCTGTGCGCTTCCATTTTCTCCATAGCTCCGATTTGCTGGTCTTCGTTATCTACCAGAATAACCTGTTCCATAATAAGTGAATTTCCTGATTAATTTAAAGCCGGAAAATATTCCCGGCCCCAAGGCATATAACGATTATAATATATAAAGACTGAGTAATGAAACCCTTACACTGTTCTCAGTTTAATATCGCTGCAAGTGCGTCTTTAGCATTTTCCGGGCAAAATGAATTCTACTTTTTATGGTTCCCAACGGTTCCCCTAAAATTTCTGAAATTTCAAAGTACTTAAATCCATCATAGTATAATAAAAATGGATTTCTGAATATCTCAGGCAGATCACGTAAAGCTTTATGAATCTCCCGCATGTTAATGGCGCCAATAGCACCATTTGACGTAACACACTGATTGTTATTCAGCAAAAAATCATTTGGAGTATTATCAAATAATATACTCTGCTTACTTTTACGCCTGTAATTATTGATAAATACATTGCGCATAATGGTATAAAGCCAGGCCTTTATATTAGTTCCTACATTATACTTTTCCCTGTTCGCCAGAGCACGAAACAGAGTTTCCTGATACAAATCCTTCGCAGATTCTGTATCCCGCGTAAGCGTTACAGCAAAGGGCTTAAGAAAGTCCACATTGCTCATCAGCATTTGGTTGAATTCTAGAGTAGACATAAGGCAATGGTGCTTGTAAGGTGTTATACCTAAATCTACTCAAAAAGGCGGCCAAATGCAAATATTCCCCATCCTTTCTTTAACAAAATCTCACAAACTTTGTATCACCATGAATAAGGGGCAAATTCTTGCTTTCGCTCCTATTTTACAGTCCAGCTAGTCTGTCCATGCTGAGTAAAAGAAAACTTCTTAACCTCCCCTCCCATTTTTTGTAGCTCTTTCGCCACAGCGTAGCGTGTATTCCCCGGGCAATAGAAAAACATAAAGCCTCCACCACCGGCACCAGATATTTTACCTCCGGTGGCACCTGCCAGTTTTGCATTTGCATAAACTTCCTCAATTAATGAATTGGAAATATTATGTGCCATTTTAGCTTTCTGTTGAAAGCCGTAGTCCAATATCGCTCCAATTTCATGCAGCTGTCCACGCAACAGTGCTTCTTTCATTAGCCGTGCCTGCTCTTTCAGGTTATGCATTGCTTCTAATGACTCCTGCCGGTTATTATTTACATTGGCTTGTTGCTCTTTAATAATATTGGCAGACTCTCTGCTGGTTGCAGTAAAATAAAGTAGAATATTGTTTTCCAGTTCGTGCAGGTACTCCTGACGAATACGGAGAGGATTAACAATTACTTTATCTTCTCCATAAAACTCCATAAAATTAACCCCACCAAAAGTGGCAGCATACTGATCTTGCTTTCCACCTGCAAGCTGCAGATCGTTCCTCTCTATTTCATAAGCATAGTGAGCAATATCGTACTCACCTAAAGGCAATTTTAGCAACTCAGCAAAAGCTCCTATAATAGAAACCACCAGAGTAGATGATGTGCCAAGTCCCGACCCCGCCGGTGCATCAACATAAGTAGAAAGTCGAAAACCAACACCTTCAGGCAGGCCATAATCCTTTGCAATTCTGTTGATAATGCCTTTAGCCAAAGAAAGCTTTCCGTCAACAGGCAGCGGCATATTCAGATCAAATATTTCCCTCTCCTGCCTGTCCAATGCTTCTATAATGATCCTTGGCTCCTGAATTATTTCAATAGAGGCATTCGCATACAAAGAGATCGTGGCATTTAAAATAGCGCCACCATATAAATCACTGTATGGACTAACATCTGTACCTCCCCCGGCAAGCCCCAAACGCAAGGGCGCTTTACTTCTAAACAACATACGTTACTTTATCAGCCCTTTTAAATATTGGCCATACCCACTTTTAGCATACTCTTCTGCTAACGCCTGTAACTGATTTGCATCTATAAATCCCATTCTGTAAGCCACTTCTTCTATACAGCCTACTTTTGTAGCCTGCCTCTTTTCAATTACCCGCACAAATTCACAGGCGTCACTTAACGACTCAAAAGTTCCTGTATCCAGCCAGGCTACCCCGCGATTCATAACCCCTACCTGTAACGCTCCTTTTTCCAGGTAAATGCGGTTTACATCTGTAATTTCATATTCTCCACGGGCAGAGGGAGCAATGTTTTTAGCTATCTCAACTACGTCATTGTCATAAAAATACAGTCCTGGTACAGCATAATTAGATTTTGGCGCCTGAGGCTTCTCTTCTATAGACAATGCTTTGAAGTTCTCATCAAACTCTACCACTCCATATCTTTCAGGGTCATGTACCTCATAAGCAAAAATGGCAGCACCATTTACATCATTGAAAGACTGAACCAGTTGACTAAAACCTGCTCCCCAAAAAATATTATCGCCCAAAATCAGAGCAACCTTATCCTGCCCAACAAAATCCTCACCAATCACAAAAGCCTGTGCAAGGCCATTTGGCTTTTCCTGAACTGCATATTCGAATGTACATCCCAGTTTTTTGCCATCTCCGAGCAGGCGCTTGAATTGAACACTGTCTTCAGGGGTTGTGATAATTAAAACTTCACGTATACCAGCTAACATAAGAACCGACAAAGGATAATAAATCATCGGCTTATCGTAAATTGGCATCAGTTGCTTACTTATTCCTTTGGTTATAGGGTATAAGCGGGTACCAGACCCACCTGCCAGAATAATTCCTTTCATGCAATATTATTAATTCAGCTAAGATAGGGATTGCTTGTTCCCAGAAACTAAAAACTCCGGTATTTTTAGCCGGAGTTTACAATTGATAAAATTCATTTTTAAAGCCTATAAAAACTGACTTAAGTCAATTCTTGCAAGGAAAATAGAGCTTCCATTAGCCTCAATTGAGTAGTAACTTATTAACAGCTCATTCGGATTAGATGGATTAAAGCACATACCCGCATATCCCGTCTCTTTTCCTGCAAATGGGAACGAAAACACCTTCTCAACTTTAGAAGCTTTCGGATCATAACTTATAAATTTCAAAATGCCCGTTCTGCCATCCCGTCCTGTTATCAAAAAATGTTTCTTATAAAGAAGAAAATTAGGCGAAGAAATCCGTGTCAGAAATGCCTCTTCAATCCAGCGCATTTTCTGATAAGGAGGGTAGGCTATCCCCATAGGGCTGTTTTTCTTTTCTGTTCTGGATATACAGTACATAATTGAGTTTTCATCAAATCTTACTGTAGCTTCAGTTGGCACACCAGCCATCTCTAAATTACCCAGCGACTTATACTGCTTAAAGTCTTTCGTACTTTCAAAAAGCTCAATTCCTCCTTTGTAAGTACTATCGTTAGAAATAGGAAATCTATATCCAACTGAAAACATTTTATTTTTATAATAGGTTAGGCGCCAAAGTAAAAAGTTAAGACCTTTGTCGGTTTCTGAACTCATTTGTTCAGGTACAGTCCATTGATGAGCCCTTTTATATTCACAGATGTAATTAAGTTTTTTTCCAGTCTTCTCGCTGGAAAAGAACGTCAGATACAGCTTATTCGAATAGGTATCAATTTCAAGTTTTGGATCCCGCAAATCCAATCCATTTAATGCAATTGTTTTATCTACCTGCCATGTTTTCGTATCTGTACTTTTCAGAATCTTTATTACGCCATCTGTTCCACCTACGTGGTTAGAACCCACTCTGTAAACAATAAACCATGCTTTATCAAAAAACGTGAGATCGGTAAAAGCTGCAAATTCGTTGGTTTTGTAAACACTTCCTGCTACCACTCCTTTTCCTATTGAAACAGGAGTATAAAAGTAAGTAGTTGTGTCAACAGGTTCATCAAGCTCGTTAGATTTTGGGGTTTGGCTTTTTCTGCAGCTATATAATACTGTTGATGCAGCAAGCACGAACACTAGAAGCGCTCTCATAACTAAAATGAATTAAAGTTGTAAAAATTATTAAAGGGTTACTTCCCACATCTAAAATATGTGACTTTTGTAACCTCTAAAACATTCTTACGCTTTTTTAATACCCATTTCATTCATAATATGCTTCTCTTAATCTGCTTTTAATTTTTTTGCCTGAAATCGTATTTATTTCACTCCGTTAATTACCTTTTCATACTTTTCGGCAATAACTTTCCATGTGTACCTTGTCATTGCCATTTCCTTTAAGTCTCTGGCACAATTAGCCAGGTCGGCATCACTGAGATTCTTTAATACTTCCTTCAGACTGGAAGCATTGCTAAAAAAATAAGCTTTATTACCCGTCGTTTCTCTATTATAACGCACATCGAAAGCAACCACAGGTAATCCCAGATACATTGCCTCAACCAACGACGGGTTAGTGCCACCTGCCGAATGGCCGTGTATATAGATGCGGGCATTGCCTCGTATTAAATCCAGCTCCTTCTGATTATAAATAGGATTTATCAGTTCAATATTTTCACATTGATTGTATTTAGAATATAAATCTCGGCCGTAATCAGATTGATTCCAGCCGCCCACCATTTTTAGCTGGTAATCAGTTTCAGCAAAAACCTCAAGGATCAGGTGTATATTATTCTCGGGCTCTATACGGCATACCGTAAACGCGTAAGGTACATTCTGCGTTTTATTAACCGAATTTTCCGCAATATGATCTGCACCATACTCAATCAACTCACTTCTTCTGGCGTATGCATCTTCAACATATTTTTGAATTTCGAGATTATCAGCTACCACAACCCCGGCATGTTTCACTGCAAGTTTTTCACAAAATTTCAGATATGCCTTTATTCCCGGACTCCATTTATCTCTCTTCCACTCAATACCATCAATATTAACAATAAGCCGCTTCTTCAACTTTTTGGGTAAAAACGGAAGGATTACGGCTCCGGAAACGCCTAATACGAGAATTACATCCGCATGCTTCACTGCCGACAACAATGAAATAATATCATAAGGGATGCTCTGTATCCCATTGGCCTTCAATTTAATATACTTTAATGAAGCCGTTTCCCATTCCTGTGGATGTTCCTCATATGCAGCAAAGCTGCAATAAACAGAAAAGTCAAGACGCTCCTTTAGTTGTATTATCAGATTATGAGCTAAAGTTTCAAACCCTCCATATTTACCAGGCACGCCAACTGTGCCAATGATAGCCACATGCTTCTTGTTCATTCGCCTTAAAACATTTTATTGAACCAATAAGTCTCTTGCAATTTTTATCTGTTGCTCACGGGACTTTTGAGCATTGACCTTTTTAAAATCGAAAATAGATAACCCATCTTTAACTTTTATTCCAACATCATCTTTTGCTGCTCTCAACCCAACTGCAGGCATACCTATGCCTTTTTTCTGACGTACTTTTTCATAATCTTCAACACCATCACATAACATCTCAAAACGAATCGAGCTATTGTTATCGGGATAAACTAAAAACCTGTCACCAGCTGCAACATCACTTCGTGAATCAAAAAGCACTGATTTCCCCCAATAATCGTAAGCATATCTCAAGTAGCCGTCCATACTCCTGTTTGCAGCATTCCAGCCAAGCCAGGTTGCATCTATTGGATCGGACATAACAAAGGTATTGGGGAAAATTTCCCAGCAACTTGTATAAAAAGTAGTTTTGAAACCTTTTGCACTTCTTTCTTTAATAATATTTTCCGGAACAAGTTGATTAGATATCACGGAGTAATTATATATGGAAGATTGATATTCCGGGAAATACTTTCCGGTGAAGGCGATTTTCCAATCTTTATTGTGCCCTTTAATAAAAGAAATTAATGCGGTTAAAACATCTGCCTCCTTTTCGTCAATTCCAAGAGCTGTTATTTCAAACCAACCTTTTCCTTTTAAATGTTTCTCAAAAGCATCTAAATAAGAAAGCCAGAATTTCTTGTAATCTGCTCCATCTACCCCCTGGGAAAAATAAGTCATTTTACTTTGTGCCTGATCGTAAAAGTAATACCTGTAGTTTAACGGGGCTATTCCAAAACAGGTAATCTGATCTTTAATACCCAACGTCATCATAAACTTAACCCACTTATCAAAGTTCTCAAAGTTATACTCCCATCCACCGGATCGGGTCTTGACAACTTGTATCATCATCTCTTTAATATCCCTCACACGGGGGTTAAAAACATCCCAAAAAAAGCTGGTTGTAATAGACTTCTGCCCCGCATTTTGTAACCTAACCATAGCTGGTTCCATTAATTTAAAATGCTTGTCCGACCAGGGTGTTACGTTATAATAGTCAGCTTCTACCATAGGATACTGCCATAAATCAAGAAAAAAGTTCCTCTTATCAACTGTCGGCAAAGCATTCTCAGATACAACGAGAGATAGCGTCTTAGTAAGTCTCACCCCATCTGCGTTAACAGTAACCTGTCCTTTATACGTTCCTGCTGCAGATTGTAAGGGAATAAAAACCTTAATCCAAACAGGCCTGTTGGCATTAGCGTTAACAAACGATGCAGTACCCTTAAAATCGATAATATCCGGCATCAGCACATTCTCATAGGGGTAATCCTTTTTTTTACATACTCCTCTTGTATTATCACATACAACATAGTATACAAACCCTACTCTGGCATTTTCTGAACTTGCTATCTGATTTTCTCCGGAAGAAAAATTGTCAACACTTACCTTGATCTGCTTAATTTTTTTCTTGCTGCTTACTACAAGCTGGAAATTAACATATTCTCCTTTCCATGCTTTAACTGTTCCATCATCTCCTGAATCTGAAATAGGACATCTGTTATAAGGAACCCTCTTGTTAAAACCAACAACAGACAGATTAATAATTTTGCTTAACAGCTGCCATTGCTTAGGATCAACCTTTGAAAAGGCAGTTGGATTACCAAATTTTTCAAATTTACCCACAGCGCTTTGTGACCAACTGGCTGTTGAGAAAAAAACAATCAGACAAATAGCAAGGATGTTTTTCATATTCATGGTTATCTGGTTAAGAAAGTCTTTAAAAAACTAGCTTCAAACTCCTTCATTGTAAATCTGCTGGCATATGTCTTCCTGCCGTTAAGTCCAAGACTGTTACGTAAATCCTTATTCTCAATTAGCTGCTCCATATAAGCTGCAAATTGTTTAATATCTCCGGGGGCAATCAAATAACCAGTCTCCCCATGCGATATAGCCTGCACAGCCCCACCATTATTGGTTGCAATAACAGGCTTTCCTGCAGCCATTGCTTCAAGAACCGTTGTAGGAAAAGGATCTCTCATTAAAGAAGGCACAACTAATATGTCTGCTTCTTTTTGAATATCAGAAACATCAGTAATGAAGGATGTATACTTTATATTCTCTTTAAATTTATGATGTTCAATATCACTCCTCAGCTTTTCCACCCAGCTCTCTCCATTAGGGGCAGCGCTTCCCACTATATTAAAAATGCATCTCCGGGCAACCTCATCAGACAAAGCTGCAATTGCATCTAAAAAAAACCAGATTCCCTTCTCAGGCTTAATCCTTCCTATCAGGGTTATTACAATTTTCGAGCGACCTTCATTGTTTAAACCTCGCCCCTCGCCCCCAAAAACATCTTCAATTCCGTTTAATACCACCTCAACCTTATACGAAAAACGTACCGGGGCGTATTTTAGCAAATTCCCCTTTACAGGCTCTGATACAGCAATTATTTTATCAGCCCATTTCAATGATTTCCGATTAATAAACTTTGCCACAAGTGCCGGATTTTCAACTATCTCATGAACATGAAGCACATTCGGTACACGATTCTTACAAATTCTCAAAAAGAAGAGAGCTGATTGAGTATTAACATACACCAGGTCTATTGCATGTTTCTCCTGAAGCGTTTTGAGTAATATTTTACTCTGTCGGTAATTTTGTATCAGCTCCACCATGCCGCTGAATGAAAACATTCCCCTGGAAATGATAGGTAACTGACTATATATAATTACCTCAACCTTTACCCCTTTCTGTTCAAGAAATTCCTTGAAAGGGCCATCCGAAGGCAATATCAGCGTTATTTTATGTTCCTTTTGGAGAAATATAAGGGTGTTGGCCAAAATTCTATTTGACCCATATAAATCAACAGATGGATTAATTACCAGTAAATTCATAAGTGGCTTTTTTGTTCATATTACTCACCAGGCATACGGCTATAATCAACAAATAGAAGCTCGTTGAAACAAACTCCTGAGTAAAATAACTTGATATGAAAAAATAATAAAATACTATAATCCCCAATTGCCAATGCCTTTGAAGAAAAAGTTTCACCACAAAAGCCAATGCTGAAAAAACAAATACACCCAGCCCCCAGAATCCATAGGTATGAAGAAGCATAGCATATCCGTTTTCGATATCGGAACGATAGTCCCATTTTACCTTATTCAGCACCTCTTCACCCAGAATGTTCGTTCCACGTCCAAACAAGTAAGTATAGATATTACCCGTTTTCCAGAATGACAAATTAAAGCCTTCCAATAGCTCCGAACGTGATTCCAAGGTGTCAATATTGAATAGCACATTACCGAGGCCTTCGTTAAAAAGCAAAATGATTGCAATAGAAACAACTATAAAATATAATAACAAAATACGTCTGTCATTAAAAATCAGCAGTAAAAAATAAAACAAGTAGGTTGACCTGTTGCAGGTTGCAATAATAGCTACAGTAACTATAAAGTAGAGAAGTTTATCAACTCGTGTAACATCATTCATCCGTCGCTTACAATAATATAATATAAGCCAGATGATACACAAAGTACCATAAACCTGAACAGTAGAAACAAAGCCCATAGGGGTATGAATAAAAGGCATCCCTTTTGTCCACAAAGAGCCATACCAGCCAATATCAGGAATTATATAGGAAACAATCAATATCAAAAACCCCAATACAACATGCAAAGTCATCCCTCCATATAAAAGACGAAAAAAATCTTTATAGTGTACAGCAAAATATACAAATGCAAGTGCAGGAATTGGGAAAAGTGTTATTACACTAGCAGTTAGATTAATAGCAGAACTAACAACACATGAAATTAAAACCAATATATAGATTATCCAATTATTTATTGGCACAATCATTTTCTCACCTCTGGCAATAACCAAAGCAAAGACAAAAAAAATAAGTAAAACTTTATCTAAAGGAAAAAAAAACAGGGTATTTGCAGACAAAAGGCACACAGCTATTGTTTCTCCCCAATAGTTCTTTGATATATTAGTATTTTGTCCCAATGTTCAAAATTAGCTTGCCGGCTTAAGCCCTTTATAAATTATATTGTATTCGTCCTGGTGCAGCGCAATATTTCTTATGCTTTTGATGTTATGCTGCTTTTCAGATAAATAAATAGTTGAAGTTGAGTTATGGTGATATATATAAAGTTGATTATTATTCTCTAACAAAACACTTATTAATACTTCAGCAAGTATAGTTGTTCCCACAAAAATAAACCTCCCATTATCACCCTTATCTTCTTTAAATTGCTGAATATGTGGATGCAATTTTACGATGCAATAATCATAAGCCTCAGTATTTAAAGCACTCAGTTCTGATATATCGAATGGCCATGTAGAAATGTATACCAAAACATTGCAACCTGATATCATTTGAAATGTCTCCTTCTGGTTTATTTCAAATAGCTCAATTGCTCTGCTATTCATAATAGCCAGCATTACGTTAAAAGGCTTCACAAAAGAAAGTACATTTAAAACTTTACCTCTCCCCTCAAATCTTTGTTTATAAAATTCTGCCCCGTAAACATACATTCCTTCTACCCTGGGGTGAAGCCCCGGATACTCAGAAATCCTCAGCCACTTTCGCACCTTTCTTCTGGTCGCAGATGTTTTATTAAAGATATCAAGACGGTAAGAGCCAACTCCCTCTTCGTATATGTATATCTGTTTTGCCGGCAGCAAATACAACATTAAAGCTGGCACCAGCAGCCAATCCAGATAATAATAAAAATTGACTACACGAAAGCGAAATAAACACAATGCCAGCAACTGTATTCTATTAGATAGAAATATTACCTCATCCCAGCTTCTGTCAATTTTCTTTATTTTCTCATAAAACTTTTCTGCCTCTTTAAATCTGTTTTCTATTACCAGAACATTTTTCGTGTCTGCTTCTCTTGGCAAATTCGTTACGTTAAAATACTGAAGCGGCTTAGAGCATACGTAAATATTTGCCTTATTCATTGATACATTTATATTTTTAATGAACCAGGATTATTCATTACATTTTTCATAATCCTGCTTATACTTCCGAACTTAGAAAGATTAAGCAAGATGATTAATATATAGGCAGCCAACTGTATTAGTAGAAATTCTGAGAATACTCCGGCAAGGAGTACTGCAACAGGGAATAATAATTTCCAATCCAAAGCAGAAAGAATGCTTCTGCTTCCGCTGGTATTTAAATAAAGCTTGCTGTAATAAAAGCTCAGAAGAATACAGTAAACAAAATAAGTTGCAATTGGTGCCAGAGCGATCATGTAAAAATTTGCTGAAAAAGAGCAAATACCCCAAACAATCAAAGTGTTTAATAGAAGAGCAGCCAAAGCTATTTTACCCAATAAAAGCTCCCTCCCAAAAGCAACAAACAGCGTTGAAATTCCAAAGCTGCCAGACAACAAAGCCATACTTATTGATAATAGCACGAACGATTTATAAGAATTGGCGTACTCAGGAGTTAAAACTAAAATGACCGGGAAGCATAATAGAGAAAGAAATATCAGGAGATACGCAACAAAGCTATAATGCTTTCTTACAAATTCAACGTTTGCTATAAGTTCATTCCCCTCCTTGTCTTTGAATTTATTGATTAATTTGGGGAAAATAAGAAATGAAATAGTATCTAAAGCCAAAAAAGTTGCTTGCGCCAGGTTTAATGCAAAAGAGAAGTATCCCAGCTCTTTTACACCAAAATATATACTTACTGCTGTTCTCGTTACAATCATTATAAAATAAAAGCTTCCGTTATATAGCAGTAATGCCATCCCCTTCTTAAGAATATCCCATGATAAAGGCAGATTCACTGTCCATTTTATGTTGACAGGAGCTTTATACATAAACACTATCAACGACAACACATAGCTTACCAACTGGCTTATCAGTAAAGCATAAAGCAGCATTTTAGTAGTGCCTAAAAAACAAACAAGCAAAGACAACACAGGCATTAGAGCCTGGTAAAAAATAATAGGTCGTAGTAAATTTTTAACCCGATAAACACAAATAAAAAGCTGGTTCAGGTTTTGCAGGATAGCCACTCCTAATACCATATAACCGTACTGGTTAAAGTGATATTTTTTTAGAATAGGAATATCAATCCAGCTTAACAGAGAGAGTATAAAAAGGATAAAAACGCTATGCAATAAAATCAGAAAGATAGAGTTAGATAGCACTTTGTCCTGTAAGGCTTCATCGCTTGCAGCAGAGGTTGCCAGCTTAACATTCAAAGCATGCGGTATGCCAAAATTAAACTGAGTTAAATATTGTATTACCAATGACAAAAAGCCCCAAATACCAAGGTAATAAGGCCCCAGATACTTAGCAATCAGTATGGAGTTAGCAAACTGAATAACATATATGAAATACCTGGAAAAGATAAATTGAATGTATCGGTTCTTTAAAACGCCTACAACAGAAAATAACTTCATTAGTTTACAATTTGCCCAACACGCTAAGTTGCTTTTCTATTTAGTATACATCATCTTATATTTCAGCTCTGCCATTTTCCAATCGCTTTCTGAATCAATATCCTGCGCATACATTTCATCTAATAACAAGCCCCCAACACTACCCGTCAGTATATTTTTTGTTCTTACAAATTCAGGTACATTAAGAAAATAAAACTGCCCTGCGTCGTGATAAGCAACAGGAAGATCTTGTGATCTGGCATTTATATGCTGGGGCCAATTCATTTCCAGTTCCTGTCTGTCATTTATTTTAAGGGAACGCCAGATAGGGTAGCTAAAAGGCAGGATAGGAAAAACACAGGAATGCCCGCCATCAATTAATTTATTGTATGCATCTTCCAATATTTTACTGCTTACCAAAGGTGCGCAGGGATAAATACAACATGCATATGAAAAAGACTGCCCTATTTCCCAATACTTGTTAATCACCTCCAGCAAAACTTCAGATGTTGTTGCGTGATCGTCAGCAGCTTCCTTACTCCGGAAAAAAGGCACTTTAGCCCCATGCTGCTCAGCAACAGAGGCTATTTCCTGGTCTTCAGTGGAAACCATCACCTCATCAAACATTCCGCTATTCAATGCTGCTTTAATGGAATAACTAATAATAGGGCTTCCTAAAAACTCTTTTATATTCTTCCGCGGAATACGTTTACTTCCCCCACGGGCCGGAATAATAGCGACTTTCGACATTTAAATATATTCCTTTCTTAGCAATGAAATAATGTATGAATTGTAATATCTCCCATCCTCAAAGCAGTTCTCTCTTAACATTCCGTCTTTGTGAAATCCAAATTTATCTAAAAAAAAGTCTATTTTTCGGGTATCAAACTCATATAGCTCCATCCATATCTTATTCAGATTCAGATTATTAAACCCATACTGAATAAGGGTTCGCGCAGCATCTTCTGCCAGGCCTCCGTTATCAATATATAAATTTTGATGCCCGATATAAAAAGAAAAATCAGCAGACCGGTTTATCCAGTTTGTATACAACAGGCCGCAAGCTCCCAGAGGTTTTGAATCAGAAAGATCCTCTATAATAAACATGTAGTCATTAGCACTGTTAATAGTTCTGACATACCAGTTTTCCTGGTTCAACATGCATAACTCTTTATGCTCACGAAAATTTCTCCTGAACTCGGGAATATTCCTCCAATCACGTAATAACCGTAAATCCTCTCTTTCAACTGCCCGCAAACCAACCAATTTACCTTTTATCATACTCAAAAATGGTTTAAAGTAATATGTTCTCCTTTACTTAATTCCTTTAAAAGCTTTTTACCAATCAGCGTTTCCAGTTCATAGGGCCGTAAAGCATCAGCCGGACAGGGCCTGAGAGCTTCAAAGTGTTCAGCCAGCAACACAGTACCTTCTTCCAGAGAACTTTTTGCCCTAAGCGCCCTCTGTTGAACCACTCTGGATTGAGTTTCATTGGGTTCAACTCTTTTTATACCATCACCAAGTGAATGAAACACCTCATTTGATAAATCAACCATTGTTCTCCAACTCCGGGGATTCATGGCAAACTTGTGATCGGGCCCTTCCCTTTCATTGTCATCAGTAAAATGCTTCTCAATAATTCTTGCCCCCAGAGCCACGGCACCAACAGTTGTAGCAGCGCCTACAGTATGATCAGATAACCCTAATAAAATATCCGGGTACTTATTTTTAAACGTGGTAAACACATTCAGATTTACATACTTATACTTATCTGCATCAAGGGTGTAGTTGGTATTACACTGCATAAGGCAGATACTGGCTTTAGCTTCTATTAAAAGATCCATTGCTCTTTCCACATCAGCCATATCAGCTGCTCCGGTTGCAATGAGCACAGGCTTACCTTTTCCCGCTATATGCTTTATAATTTCCGACCAGGTAATGTCACCGGAACCTATTTTATAAAGATTAACATAAGGATCAATGTGGTCCACTGCCGCAAAATCATAAGGGCTGGTAAAGTACTCGATCCCAACTTCATCACACTTTTTCTTTAGTATCGGAGTCCAGTCCTCACTTATGCTGGCATCTTCATACACTTCATAGACTGATTTCTTCCACCCACTCTGATGAGAAAGCTTTCCCTCTAAATTCTCAAATCCAAACCTGCTAACTATTTTCGATGCGGTAAAGTTTTGAAATTTAGCTGCATCAGCTCCTGCTTCTTTAGCAAGCTCTATCAATCTTAAGGCACGCTCTATACTTCCATCGTGGTTTGCTCCGATATCTGCAATGAAGTAGGGAGGCTGGTCAATCCCAACCTGGCGTTGGCCTATATAAAAACCTTTTTCCATAGTAAATTATTTTCGACTATCTCTCTTAATTGCCATTAATTCAGCGGTAATGTCAGGCATTTCAATACCCAAAAGGTTTTCTACATTTCGGGTTGCTAAAATTGTATTTAATGGCCGTCTAATTTCGCCCTCGCTAACATCTAATTCACTTCCTGAAATATTATCCAAAGGCAGTTCAAAAACCTCCGCAATTTTTCTGATAAACTCATATTTCGATAGTCCTTCCCTGCAACCTGTGTGTACAACGCCGGTTAAAGAGCTATTGAGTAACTGAATAATTATTTTTGCCAGAGTTCCTACATACAACGGATTGAAAAATACATTTTTGTATCCCGTAATTTTTTTCCCAGCCGCAAGATTCTCCCAGGCCCATTCAAAAAGTGAGCTGTTAAGCGGGCTGTTGAAACCAATAATATTCGTTCTTATAACCAATGCAGCATGCGAAGCGTTGAAAAAGCACTCCTCGCCCAACGCTTTAGTAAGAGCATAGTAATTTAAAGGGGTTACAGCACTTTTTTCCGTGTAGTTTCCCTCTAAACCGTCAAAAACTGAATCAGTAGAAATAAAAATGCTTCGTTGTATACTTTTCCGGGATGCAATCAGCCGGCTACTTAAAACGTGCAGGCCGTAAGTATAGGCTTTCTCACGTTCACAACTACCAAGGTTAACATTTGCCGCGCAATGGATAACAATATCGGGAGCAACAGACTCCAGAACATCGGCAAACGCTATAGGATCGGACAGATCACATGCAAAGGAGTTCTCCCCTCTGGAAACCCGGCCTACTGTGAACACAGTATATGCCGGATTAAGTAAAAGCTCCTGAAACACCCTACTTCCAAGCATACCTCCGGAACCTGTTAAAAGAATTTTCTTCTTATACATTCTTCTTATTACTAAAATGTAAAATCAGCATCAACGTGTTCTTTAATCAGACTTCTGATCTGATCTGCAGTTAACCATTCAGTATTCTGTCCTGAGTTATATTGAAACCCTTCAGTAACTTTTGTGGCTTTGAAGTGTTCTATGAATTTATTCAGGTCCCAACGGGCCACTTGTGGTAGAATAGCGTAATAAGTACCTAAGTCGTAAGTAGTATATGAGTCTGAAGAAGTGATCATTTCTTCATGAATCTTCTCACCAGGTCTGATCCCTACAACCTTTTTTTCACAGTTAGGTGCTATTGCTTCAGCCATCTCTGTAATCCTGTATGATGGAATTTTTGGAACAAATAATTCTCCTCCCCATGCAGTTTCCAAAGCATGCAATACCATTGCTACGCCTTCGGTAAGAGATATGTTAAAACGAGTCATATTCGCATCAGTGATAGGCAATACTCCTTCTTCTCTTTTTTTAATAAAAAAAGGAACTACAGAGCCGTTTGAGCCTAATACATTTCCATAACGAACAACAGAAAAAGTAATAGGATTGTATCCCTTGATATTATTTGCAGCAATAAACAACTTATCAGAAGCAAGTTTGGTTGCACCATATAAGTTAATAGGTGCTGCTGCTTTATCGGTAGACAAAGCCACTACTTTTTCCACCTGAGACTCAAGGCAGGCATTAATTATATTCTCTGCCCCTATGATGTTCGTTTTAATACACTCCATCGGATTGTATTCGGCAATAGGCACATGTTTCATCGCAGCAGCATGAATAACATAATCAATTCCTTTTAATGCACGCTGTACTCTCTCATAATCTCTCACATCTCCAATAAAAAAGCGAATCATTGGATATTTATCAATTGGATAGTCCTGCGCCATTTGAAACTGCTTCTGTTCATCTCTTGAAAAGATTACCAATCGCTTAATAGAAGGCCATTTTTCCAGTACGATTTTAGTGAAAGCTTTACCAAAAGACCCCGTGCCACCAGTTATTAAAAGGCTCTTGTTGTTTAAATCAAGCATTGTGAAATTATTATATATAATGAAATGTTTTTAAGAAACAGAATAACAGCTATCCTTTATCCGGATGCATTAAACTAGAATAGAAGAAACGAATACAAATAAAGCCCGCAGTAAAAAAAACAGCAATAAACCCGCCTAATATCATCCACATAAGCTTGCTTCTTTTAACCACTTTCAGAGGAATGGCAGGTTCGTCAATCACCTGAACCAAAGGCGTTTCCTTTTGCAAAGAAATTTTAGCAATTTCAAGATTTTTAACAACCTCTCCATAAGCTACACCTAAGACCTGAATCTGAATCTGACTTTTTTGAAGAGGCGTTCGGTTAACCTGGAGAGCCGTATTTAAGTTGAATGTCTGATCAGTAATCATTGCTGCAGAAGTAACAGCAGTTCCCAATATATTTCTCAAACTGTCAGCTTCTTTCTGAAGCATCGCTAAATTGTCCTTCGCCGTTTTGGTTTTTGTTTCAACATAAAACCTTGTGGCCTCATTTACCAGGTTACGGGTAAACAATACAGAGAAAATTTCACTCGACGTAGTAGTTGTTACACTATAGAAACTTAACTTCTTATCAAGCTTGTCAATGTCAAGATATTTCTTTAAGATATATGCATGCAACTCTCTGAACAGGCTATCCTGCACAGGTTTAAGTTCTGACTCCGACAACGGGAAAGGCAGGTAAGCCTTTATCCTGTCACTCTTCTTCCACTTTTGTTCAAATCCGGATTCACGCGTAATGACATTTATTAATATATCGGACCTATCAGGCAACAATTGGAATAATGCACGTTTTACATTTCGTCTGGACTTTAATAGCTCTACAATATTGTCCCCCTCAAAAGCATTATCGCCAGATGAATTCCCAAGATCCAACCCAAACTGACCAGCCAACCCAACGAGGCTATTTGTATTTCCAGAACCAGACAATACAAAACTTAATTCGCCTTTATATTTATCCTTCCCCAGAAAAGCCCCCACAATGCCCAAAGCTCCACCTGCCAGACAGGCAAAGAAAAAAATCAACTTTTGAGTCTTCAGGTATTTGAAAAGCGTTGCTATTCTATGAACCAAATCTTTCAAAGAAATTTCATCACTGTTATTCGACGACATAAATTCCTGCTATTTAGTTACGTTAATTATAGCAATAATAACTCCGGCGAGTGAGGCCAACACGCTGGCAAAACCGATTATTTCACCACTAGATCTATGCAGTTTGGGTATTTTCTTAGGTACCACCACCTCTGCGCCAGGTTTAACTTCGGGATAATTTTTAAAGAAAAGAAAATTCCGTGTGCTGGAAGCTCTCCCGTTTGCATACAAGACATAAATTTTCCTTTTAAGAGCATCCTGAGATACTCCCCCCGCTGCCAGCAGGTAATCTTTTACTTTGAACCTTCCTGTAAATGGTATCTGAGTAGGCATCAACACTCCGCCACTTATTCTAACCTGAGCGTCAAATTTAGGAATATAGATTTCGTCGCTGGCTCTTACTACAAGGTCGCTAACAGACCCCGGTTCCCTTAAAATAGTCTGAATGTCTAACGGAATCTGATCATACTGTCTTTCAATATCTTCAAGCACTATAGACGATGAATCAGCAATATTCTCCTGTAGCCTGCTAACTCTCTCCTTCTTAAGTCTTGCTTCTTTTTCATCCAAAAAACGACGTAAGTAAGCCCCTTCAATATATGCCTCAGGAGTAAAACCGCCCGCACGCTTTATCAAATCGCTGACCCTTTCTGATCTGCGGGATACAACATAGGGACCAGGATATTGAACCTGCCCTGAAAGATTTACAGAAGCGAGAGGCTGATATCCCGGTTTACGTCGTATTGTAACAACATCAAAGGGCATAAGCCGGATGTTGTTTTCCATATTCGACAACTCTTGCGAATTAGTAACTTCTATCACTTCACTTGAACGTTCGTCAAAAGCTGTCAAAGTATCTCTTATCAGCATCCTTGATATCTCAATTTTTTGAGGCTTAGCCGCATCCGTAAATCCTCCGGCCAACATAACCAGATCTTTCAAAGAAAGGCTGTCTATGTACAAATAGTCACCAGGCACCCGAATTTCCCCCTGAATGGAAACTTTATGCTCGTTGCGCAAATCAAAAATTGAAGTGATTACTAATTCATCATCTCTTTGAAGAACAATATTGTCGCTTCCCTTATCCAGCACGCTTTGTACATTGAATGTGATAATCTCCTTGGTAAGATCATTTCTTAGTCTGATAAGTTGAGCCCGGGCAGTAAAGGCATCCTGTTTTAAACCATCAGCCTTACTTATAAGTTCAGCAATGGTCATTCCATGAGTTAATTCGTAATATCCAGGCCTGAATACCGCCCCTGATATATTAACCCTGTTTTGAAACTTGTCTAATATGGCTGCAACAGTTATAACATCGCCAGACCGCGGTAAATAGGATGAATACTGCTGCGCCGATAAGTCTATTATTCGTTTGTCATTTTCTGTTAACTGAATCAACTTTACTGAACTTTTATATGCAGTATCTGTAAATCCGGAAGCAAAATTTAATAAAGCTGAAAAATTCTCATTGTCCAGTAACTCAAATATTCCGGATCGTTTTACTTGTCCACGTATTTCCACACGCTTTCTATAGGCAGGAATTCGTATTACATCATTATCTCTTAGCCTGACGTTGTCCTTTTGGCTGCCTTTTGCCAAAAAACTGTACAGATCAATCACTCTTTCAACTTTACCCTCACGAATCAATTCAATTTCCCTGAAACTGCCAATAGCAGAAGGCCCACCTGCCATATACAGAGCATTAAAAGTTGTAGAAAGAGAAGACAATATATAATTACCCGGTTTATTAGCGCCAATTACGGTAATATGTATGCTACGTATTTTATTACCAAGGGTAACCGACAATTTAGAACCTCCTGTTTTGAGAGTAGGATAGGCTGCTGCTGACATTGCTGCCCGTATACGCGACGTTGCAGCCTCAATAGTTGAACCCGCAATCTTTAAGAGCCCTACATTGGGTATATTAATAACTCCCTCTGCACTTACTGCTACTGAAGTGCTCATTTCCTGTACTCCATATATGGCAAGTTGCAGCTCATCTCCAGGCCCCAATTCATAGTTAACGGGAGTTGCAATCTGATAGTTTGCCTTAAAATCGAGAGACTCATTATTAAATAATTCAGCTCCAAAAATATCCGGATTAATCACCGGACTTCTTTTTCTGTCAGGTTCACTAACTGGCATATTGTTATCAACTCTTGTCTCAACGCTTTCTCCGGCTATCGTGTTATTTCCAAGCTTAGTTGCGCCCAGAATTTGTACACGCTGCTTCAGTTTTGCAATTTCGGAAGCCTGCATTCCTTTACTCAATGCAAGCTGCTCTGCCTGTCCCAATGTCAATCCTGAGGACTGAAGCTGATTATTAAATTTTACAATGTCTGCATCCGACAGCTGATCAACCTTCAACTGGGATAAATCGGTTCCTTTAAACAAATCCTGCGCGTTACAGAAGCCGCCGGTAATAGCAACAGCAAACAGCAACGCAAAACGCAACCATTTTTTCATGAAAGTGTAAAATTGAAATTATTTGGATAACTAAAACTTTAGCATATAAAGTTCCAGGCATAGCTCCGCTTCCTCAGTCACAACTTTAGAAAAGGCTGACTGAATTCTCAAACTATAGTATCCAATGAAGCGGTACTTTTCAGTGGGGGGATATGGATAGAGTTTTGAAAACGCGGCAAATATAGGGATTTTGGTATCTTGTCAGCAGAAAGTATATTATGAGTAACCGCTATTATTCACTTGACGTATTCAGAGGGGCAACCGTTGCATTAATGGTTTTAGTCAACAATCCGGGCTCATGGACAAACATATATCCTCCTCTCGAACATGCTTCCTGGCATGGCTGTACCCCCACAGATCTGGTTTTTCCCTTTTTCCTTTTTGCAGTAGGGAACTCAATTGCATTTGTAATGCAACGCTATGAAAAGTCAGAAAGCAAGGTTTTTCTGAAAAAAGTCATCAAAAGAGCTGCACTAATCTTCATAATAGGTCTCTTGCTTAACTGGAGTCCTTTTATAAGGTGGGAAGACAATAGTCTGATAGCGAAAAAATGGGAGACTGTCAGAATTATGGGAGTACTTCAGCGGATTGCAATATGCTACTTATTTGCATCATTATCAGCCTTTTACCTTAACATAAGGCAAATCTTTATCCTCTGCATTGTGACTTTGGCAAGCTACTGGTTGCTGTGTATATGGGCCTCTCCCAATGACCCCTTCAGCATTCAGGGATACTTCGGTACACACTGGGACAAAATGATATTGGGAGTAAATCACATGTACAAAGGAGAAGGTCAGCCATTTGACCCGGAAGGCCTCGTCAGCACACTACCTGCAATTGTACAGATTCTCTTTGGCTACCTTGCGGGCTACTATATCCGTCAAAAAGGTAAACACCCCAGGTTCCTGCCTTATCTGCTGCTGACCGCATTCGTGTTTATCTCCGCCGGATTACTCTGGCATAGCATTTTCCCTATTAATAAGAAAATCTGGAGCAGCAGCTACGTTCTGTATTCAACAGGATTCGCCCTGCTTTTTCTCTCGCTTCTGATCTTTCTGTTTGAGAAAAAAGGCAAGGGGGCTTACTTTTTTAGCGTTTTTGGAAAAAATGCTTTGTTTGTATTTATACTAAGCGGGCTTTTGCCAAGACTTCTGGGCCTGATCAGGATTCCCAACAATAGCATTGCATCTTCAGGCTCCACATACTCTACTCCCTTCTCATGGTTTTATACAAAGGTATGCACAGCAATTTTTGAAAACCTCCGTAGTGCTTCGTTGCTCTATGCAGTAATTATGGTTGTTTTTTATTGGCTGATAGCTTATGTGCTGGACAAAAAGAAAATTTACATCAAGGTTTAATTTATCTTCGTCGCTGTCGGAAAACTGATATTTTTTATGCAAAAAACAAGGGGCGCAATCTTATCTTTAGTATTTATTTCAGCATTTTTTTATTCAAAAGCACAATCAGACAATATTTCTTTTGGCACAAAGCAATATCAGTTGCTTGACAGGCTTGATATAAAGTTGAAAAACGACCCTGTTATAAGTTTTACTACCATCAAACCCTACAACCGTCAAAAGATAACTGCCCGGATAGAACTTCTGGATTCTTTAAAACAAGCGGGTGCCCTTACTACCCCTTTGTCCCGGGTGGATTATTACAATATGAAGCGTCTTCTTCTGGACAACTCAGAATGGACCTCTTCAAATCTGGACTCCTTTGCACTAAAACGTCCTGTTTTTAAAGTATTTTACAAAACACCCGGGAGTATGTATGCAATCAATACCCCGGATTTCATTTTACGGGTGGATCCATTGTTAAACCTTCAGTATGGTAGCGCTAATGATGGTACAGGAAATATTTATGTTAATACAAGGGGGCTCAGAGTTAGAGGATCAATTGGTAAAAAGGTGGGATTTTATACTGTGGTAAGTGATAACCAGGAAAAGAGTCCGCTGTATGTAAGGAACTATACAAATAAATACTACGCAGTTCCAGGCGAAGGTTTTTTCAAGGATTTTAAAGATGGCGGCGTTGACTATTTTGGTACAGCAGGGGGAATATCATTTAACCTGTCTAAATATTTCGACTTTCAGCTAGCTTACGACAAACTATTTATTGGGAACGGATATCGAAGCTTGTTTTTAAGCAATACTTCTGCCAACTATGCATTTGCGAGATTAAATCTGCGTTTATCAAAATTCAATTATGAAACCGTAATAGCGCAAACAGTGGGCCGGTTCAGAACCACTGCCTTTGTAGAAAGACCAACGAACTTTATGCTTCTTCACCATCTCAGCATGCAGGTTTCTAAATGGTTAAACGTAGGGTTATATGAAAATGTTATAGAGACAGGAGAATCAGGGCTTAAGTTCAGCTACATTAATCCCGTGATACTGTACAGCACTATTGATAAGCAATTAGGCTCTACAGGCAAATCAAGTATAGGCCTTGACTTCAAGGCCAACCCCGCCAAAAACATACAATTTTACGGGCAACTTCTTATAAATGAGTTTGTTACCGAGGAAATTTTACGTTATAGCCGCGGAAGCTGGAAAAACAAACAAGCTGCCCAACTTGGATTCAAGTATATCGATGCCTTTAAAATTAACAATCTGGACATTCAACTGGAAGGAAACTGGATTCGTCCATACACTTATATGGATAGGGACAGCATCACTAACTTTATGCATTACAACCAGCCGCTGGCCCATCCGATGGGCGCAAACCTGAAAGAATTTCTGGCAATTGTAAAAGCTCAGCCTTTACCCAGATTATACCTGCAGGGAAAACTGATTTATTATTTACAGGGCCTGGATTCTGCCGGCCTGAATTTTGGAGGAGATTTGCAAAAAGGATATGAATACAATCGTCCGTCAGAGTACGGATTATTTGTTGGTTCAGGCGTACCCGCTAAATGTTTAATGCTCGGCTTTAACGCATCTTACGAGCTGTTCGAAAACATGTTTCTGGACTTCAATTCAACATACCGAAATTATAATATTAGAAATCAACCTAAATCCAATGTCTTCTTTTACTCTATTGGCTTACGTATCAATCTTCAACGTAGAGACTTTGACTTTTAGGGTCAATTTTGGTTTTTAATCTAAATACTGTAGATTGCACCCGAATTGTCCCCCCCATTGGATCATTTTCTTGACAAAAATTAAAACGCCACTGCATGGAGCAGCTAATCATTGGAGGGGTAATTGCATTTTTGGTAACATTTTATGCCATTCCTGTAGTAATACAAGTGGCGGAGCAAAAGAAGCTGTTTGATGTTCCGGATGAAAGGAAAGTGCATAAGGTTCCTATTCCTTCTCTCGGGGGATTGGCGATGTTTGCTGGATTAATGATTAGTTTACTTTTGACTGCCGTATTAAATCACAGCTCCACCTTTCAATATTACATTGCCACATTTGTAATAATCTTTTTCCTTGGTATAAAGGACGATATAGTTATCCTTACTCCTATAAAAAAGTTTGTAGGCCAATTATTGGTTGCTGCTATTCTTTGCTTCAAAGGCGGCATTTTACTCACCAGCATGCACGGTTTTCTGGGTATCGGTCAACTTGATCCTACAGCCAGTTATCTGCTTACTTTCTTCACAGTCATCGTTGTCATTAATGCATTCAACCTGATCGACGGTGTAGATGGTTTGGCAGGAAGCTTAGGCTTGATTACCTGCGTTGTATTTGGCACCTACTTTTTCCTTGCGGGAGATTTATTGCATGCTTTGCTGAGCTTCGCAATGGTAGGCAGTATCATAGCCTTCCTTATATATAATTACAATCCCGCTAAAATATTCATGGGAGATACAGGCAGCATGCTGCTAGGCCTGGTTAATGTTATACTTACTGTTCACTTTATAGAAACCGCCCCCACAGCAAAAACTTATCCTATATATTCATCGCCTGCAATTGGCTTTAGCATATTACTTCTTCCTCTGATGGATACCTTAAGAGTATTTGGAATCAGAATACTAAACCGCCGTTCACCGTTTAGCCCAGACCGCAACCATCTTCACCACATCCTGTTGGAACGTGGTATGGGTCATAAATCAATAGCAATCTCTATAGCTTTAGCCAGCATTATTCCTATAATTATTTGCTTCACTTTCCAGAGATATGGCAACACCCTTCTGATATTGTCTCTGATTAGCTTTTTCTTCCTGGGGGTGCTATTATTGAAAGTGATTAAGCCTAAGAGAATCAGAATGCAGGTTGTAAAAACATTTCCAAAAGAGAACGTTTCCTCTCCCAAAGAAAGTCATGCAGCAAGCATCAAATTAGTGCCTCTATACGTATCAGAGGGAGAGCCTGCTTTAGCAGAAGAAGATTAGTAGTAAACAACTCATTATAAGTAAAGCCGGGCACATTTCCTTTATTCAGGAAAAAGTATCCCGGCTTCATTTATGCTCTCAGGTTTGCCCACATCAAGAAATCTACTGCCTGAGTGGTCGTAAGAATAAATATCCTGCCCGGCTGCCAATGCCAGATACACATCTACCATAGAAAATTTCCCGGTTTGTTTTACAAGATCAAATAAACCGGTACTAATCAGGTGGATTCCACTAAAAGCTTTCCTTATAGTAGTTGTTTCCATGCGTGCCATTTTCCTCGCTCCGGTTTGAACATTCTCCCATCCGCACAAAACCTGCAAATTATTAAATAAAAAGTAACGGCTGGTAGTACGATCGCTGGTAGCCAATGTAGCAATACCTCCCTGCTCTTTATGAAATCTGATCATGTCAGATAAATTCATATCAGTAAGCACATCCGCATTCATCACAACAAAGCTTTCTTCTCCTGAAAAATACCAGCCTGCTTTCAGCAATCCGCCTCCTGTTTCCAGTACCTCATCGCTTTCATCTGATATTTCAATCTTACTACCCCAACCACTGCTACTTTCAATAGCAGTAATGATCTGCTCTGCAAAATGATGCACATTTACAATCACATCATAAATACCATGCAACTGGAGATATTCAATATTTCTTTGTAACAGCGATTTGCCATTTACTATCGCCAATGCCTTCGGATGAAAATCTGTCCACGGCTTTAGCCTGGTACCCAGCCCCGCCGCAAAAATCATTGCTTTCATATGGTCTTCACCCAGTTTTCACAGTTTGTGTGGGTCAACACAGTTTTAACTTTATACTTATTTCTTAAATGCCGGGCCACCTGTTCAGCAGCATATACGCTCCTGTGCTGTCCGCCGGTACATCCAAAATTTATCATCAGGTTCTCAAAGCCACGTTCTATATAATCTTCTACATTAATATCAATGATATCGTATATGCTGTTTAGAAATTCGTTCATCCTTGTACGCTGCTCCAGAAAATCCTGCACAGACTTATCCTGCCCGGATAAAGTTTTATATTCTGTAAAGCGACCAGGATTCAAAATTCCCCGGCAATCAAACACAAAGCCGCCCCCGTTTCCGCTTGAATCAGCCGGAATACCACGCTTATAAGAAAAACTGCTTATCCTTACCACTAACGGCGTGGATTCATCTGCAGTTACGGGCTCAAAACGCCTGATGATATCTTCCTGAACTATCACTTTCAAAAACCTGTCAAACTCAGGTAGTGCAATTCCGATACGCTTGTTTTCTACAAACCATTTTAAATTACGCAGGGCAAGGGGTATACTGGCCAGAAAATGAGCTTTACGCTCAAACAACCCTCTGAAACCGTAAGCACCTAACACCTGAAGCAACCGTATTAAAATATAACCATTGTACTGGCTAACAAATAATTCGCGGTCAATAGGACGCTCCAGTAAACCATCAATCTGATCCATGTAAAAGTCCAGCAGCTTGTTTTTCCAGTCATCGCTTAAATCAGCTTTTGCCTGCCAGAGTAGAGAAGCCACGTCATACTGCAAGGCTCCCTGCATACCTCCCTGATAGTCAATAAAGAACACCTCATCGTTATTTACAATAATATTCCTGCTCTGAAAATCACGGAACATGAAATATTTATACTCCGTTTTGGTAAGATAGGTGCTAAGCGCCTCAAAATCATCCAGTAGCCCCTGCTTATCATAAGGCAGTTTCAGTGTATCCAGAAAATAGTACTTGCAGTACAACAAATCACTTAAAATGGCCTGCTTGCCAAACTCTTTTGCGGTAAGGCAATACTGGTAATCTAACCCGCCATGGCCCTGTACCTGAATACGAGCCAGCTGTGCCAGGCTTTTGCAAAAAAGCTGATATACCTCTTCCACATGCCCCTTTTGCTCCAGTTTATTAAGTAGAGAATCTGCCCCCAGATCCTGTTGAATATAAACAGACTCATCTTCACTGCTGGCATAAATAGCAGGTACCGGCAATTCCTTCTCCTTAAAATGCTTACTGAAGCGGATAAACGTCTGATTCTCTTTTACATTCTGATTATAAGTGGCTATATACGTACCCTCGTTTGTATAAATGCGAAAATAGACCCTGTCACTCCCCGACTGTGGCAGCTTTTCAATTCTTGTGGCTGCCTTATTACTAAAAGAAGCAAACACCTCCCCAATGGTGCTGATAATGTGCTCCATATTCATGATTTTCGTAAAAATAGGGCTTTCAGTATAGAAAGTCAGGTTTTACCGCACCACATCCTGCTAAAGTTTAAGCCTTTTTTAAACACGGGAATTAACATAGAATTATATATTCGTTTTAACAAAATCACTGCTCATGTTTACCCTGCCAATCACAAAACAAGACTTTGTGTTTGGGGCACTGACACTTATCTTATTCTATGTTGCCTTACGGTAACCTGAAAAAATAAGTCTGCCGTCCCCCCGGTCTAACGATTATCAAAGAGGCTTGTTCCTGGCGACGAACAAGCCTCTTTTTGCTTTACATAAGGTAATCCGGCCTACCTTTACTCCATGGCCAATCCCAGCTTACAAAATGAAAGGGGCTCGCTAAGTGCAGCTGAAAAAGAGTTTGAGAATAATATACGCCCGAAAGAAATTGAAGACTTTTCCGGGCAGCCTCAGATTATTGAAAATCTGGTCATCTTTATTAAAGCTGCCAAATTGCGTGGCGAAGCATTAGACCATGTGCTGTTTCACGGCCCTCCGGGGTTGGGCAAAACCACACTCAGCCGTATTGTAGCCAATGAAATGGGGGTTAATATTAAAGAAACCTCCGGCCCGGTAATAGAAAAACCCGGCGACCTGGCGGGTCTTCTCACGGGCCTTGAACCCAACGACGTGCTTTTTATTGATGAAATTCACCGGTTAAGTACGGTTGTGGAAGAATACCTGTACGCGGCCATGGAAGATTTCCGCATTGACATTATGATTGACAGCGGCCCTAACGCGCGGAGCATACAGATTAATCTGAATCCATTTACGCTGGTAGGAGCTACTACCCGCAGCGGTTTATTGACAGCACCGTTATTGTCCCGCTTTGGTATTAAAAGCCGGCTGGAATACTACCACGCAGAAACCTTGAAAAAGATACTGGAGAGAAGTGCTGCAATACTGAATACTGCAATAACAAAGGAGGCGGCTTTTGAAATTGCCCGGCGTAGCCGCGGCACTCCGCGTATAGCCAATGGTTTGCTGCGCAGGGTAAGAGATTTTGCACAGGTACTGAATGATGGTAACATTGATATGGGTATCACCCAACATGCCCTTAAAGCGCTGAATGTAGACGAACACGGACTGGATGAGATGGACAACCGCATACTGAACGTTATTATAGAAAAGTTTAAGGGCGGGCCTGTAGGTATTACCACAATAGCCACTGCCGTGGGAGAAGAACCGGGTACACTCGAAGAAGTATACGAGCCGTTTCTGATACAGGAAGGGTTTATTCAACGCACACCACGGGGGCGTGAAGTTACTTTAAAGGCCTATAATCATTTGGACAAGAAGCCTGCCGGAGCGCGCGGACCACAGCAAGGTTTGTTTTAAAAAAACTGAAGACAAAACATAAAAGTATTTACTGAGGGAAAAAAGTTTGTTACTCTAATTTGTCCCGGCACAACTGTAATAATATTTGTCGTTACTCTATTATTTTTCAGCACCACTGAAAAATAATAGCTCGTTACTCAAAGATCTTCCGCGCAACTGCAGAAAAAATATTCGTTACTGCCCCAAAGCAGTTTGTCAACAAAAAATAAAAATTCACACCTGAAATAACATTTGTCGTTACTCAATTATTTTCCGGCACAACTAAAAAATAAAAGTTCGTTACTGAATTCTTTGCCGCATAACTGAAAAAAAACTATTCGTTGCTACCACAAGAAAGTTCGTCAACGAAAAATAAAAATTCACGCCTGTGACTTTTCCCCGCACAGCTAAAATAATATTTGTCGTTACTCAATCATTTTTTAGCATAGCTGAAAAATAAAAACTCACAACCGAATTTTTCTCTGCACAACGGCAAAAAAAGTTGTTGCTAACGAATTATTTTCCCGCACAACTACGAAACAAAAGGTCGCTAGTGATTTTTTCCCGGCACATCTGAGAAAATATTTTTCATTAACCCCCAAAAGAACATCATTAATAAAAATCACTATTCCTCTTACGACACCAACAGCAGCTGTAAACAGCTGAAATAAAGCTGTCATTAAACAGCACTAATACTATGTAGTAAATTCTCAAACGGAAAATTTAGAATTACGTGGGTATTAAATACAAATTTAATAATCTTCCGCTTTATAGCTATCACTCCATCGCAAACTCTTTCAGGAATTTATTTGCCTTTATATATAACCACTGCTTTAGTGCTGTTTGTATTCATTCTCAAAAGGCACAACATCCCACTTATACTGGTTATTAAACACAGAAGGGTAATCCTCCGCTTTATATATCCCGGGAGCATAAAAACGGGCAAGAATTTCATCCTTTACCTCTTTGGTAAATACCAGTGTTTCATTATAGCAAAATGAAAAAAGAGCAAAAATACCTTTACCCTCCACAGGTGTTTTTAACGTCAGGTTGGGGTAAAGGAAAAAGTCTTTCAACCCCGCTTCCGGCCTTCTGCCGGAAATTCAAACAACTTATCATCAAACTTACCAAACCTGATCGCATAATATTCATCACCAGCCAGAGAGCTTCCTTTAGCATCTGCAATATGCAGCACAGCCTTTTCGTAATACTCTTCCGTTAATCCCTTCTCCTGAATAAATTTCAGAAACCGGCCCGACACCAACTTAACGTACTGCCTGCAATCGAAATAATCAAATTGTATAGGAGCAGTCTTCTTCGTAATCACCAGGTACATTTCTTTTGGAAACTGATACGCATCCGTTGGAGGAAAACTCATCTTATGATGATTAAACATCGTCCACTTCTGTTCAGGCACCGCCTTCGGGTTCTTGGCCTCAAAAGACGGTTTGAATACAGCATCATCTTTTACCGGATAGCCCGCAGGCAATTGTGTTCTGTTAAACCAGATAAATAATTCATCCATTTTATACAGTTCTACGGTAAAACACTACCATTCCATCACAAATTCTTTCAGAAAGCCCAGCGAATTAATACTATGCTCTTCTGCCAGCTTTTTAAAAGCTTCAGAAACAACAATTTTATTGTCATGAATTGACCGTACAATATGATATTCGATACCATACTCTTCTAAAGGCCCCTCTGCAAGAACAATCTTTTCAAAATCGTACGATTTGTCTACAGGACTAACTTCATATACAGATTTTTCAAGATCGTAACAGGGAACCTTAGTATAAACATTCAATGCATAAAAGCCATTTGCAACCTGACCCTTATATTCTATATCGCATTCAATTAATTGCACCTGATGGGGAAAATGAGTATCTATCAATTCTTTTAACCGGCTGCTGATTACAATTCCGCCAGACACCGATGACATAGCATCATATGCAACCAGCTTTTCAAACGGCACATTTCCATTTTTTGCATCCACATAATGCAGTGCGCCGTTCAATAAAGCAGGGTCAACAAAATTCCCCAGGTCAATACTGTTATCAACATTGGGATTGTTCTTACCAAACTTAACAGGGTAGTCAGGCAAACTGGTTATCTCCAAAAAATAATTCATAGTTAGTGATGTTTATTTAACTGAACATCTGGTTCTTTAGCCAGATATTTCTTGCGCATGTTATCAGTATAGGCATCCACATGCATCCGTTTTACCTCAGGGGATGCATCCATTGCACGAATCCTGTCCAACTCAGCCTTGGCATGTTCCTTATGCCATTTTCTATGTGAACCATTGTGTACAGTACGCGTAGGATCTACACTGCGGCTTTCCGGTAAATAAACAAGGTTTCTGTTGTTATTGATATCATACCCCAGCTCCTCCAGCAAAGGATGATCTCTTAATGAGTCAGCTATGATATGGTGTTTCTGATATCCGTCAACAGACATCATCTCAGAATAATCACCATCAACGGGCCCACGCGACAAACCAAGCACATCTACCCAGCCATTTACGTTTTTAACGTAACCGTACAATAGCATTCCGCCATGCAAACCAATAGGGTCCTGGCTTACATAAAGCCCTGCTTCCGGATCGTAATACCGGAAACGGTTATAGGCCAAACCCGTTTCCTCATCTATATACTGCCCCTGATAAAGATACGGTATAAAATTCCTTTCACCGGTTTCCACATACAAATTACCGTAACAGTCCAGCTGCCTTTCCCATACCTTCCTGCCGGTATCATCAAACGCATGGGTGGGTGTACCCAGGTGATCAGCAACTATACTGTAGCTATGCTCTTTTTCAATTCTGGCGCAAGGCACAAATGTGCCTTCTTCAAAAAGCCAGGTAATTAAATCATTCACCGGCTCCTCTTCCTGATAAATTTTACCAGATGCATCTACGCTTGCAGCAGGGGGGAAATCACCTGCATATGTCCATTCATGTAAAGGTACATTGCTATTCCATATCCAGCGGGTTACCTTGCCATTGCTCTTTTTAGCCATTCTTCTTCCCAGCGGATCATAACTAAAATCAACTACCCGGCCCGCCGGACCAACAACCCTTTTCAACATACCATTCCCTGTCCATTCATATAACCACCCTGTAGCAGAACCTTTGGCAGCAATCATTTTCACGCCCAGCAGCTCCGTTTTATCATCAGCATTCCGGTTTGTATTGGTTGCAAACTCTTTAAACAACAGGTTGCCTTCCGCGTCATAGTGATAATAATATTTATCATCCTGCAACAACCTCCCCCCTTTACCATAGGTACGATCAGCCCGTTTGGGTGTTCTGAAAAGATTGCCCGCTTTATCAGGCACTTTATAGATGGTATCTATAGAAGCTCCTGTTGTATAGTTGGCCCGCGCCAGATTATCCAGCAGGTCGTATTCAAAATTTATACTGGAACGGGTTAACTCATTCACTATCCGGTTCAGTTTATTATCACGTCCCCATTCATACCTGTTTCGCCCTTCCTCTACTGAAAGATTTGTAATGCGCTGAAGCGCTATTCTTCCCAGCTTATCACGCTCTGTTTTTACTTCAACACCACCTGTCAGCTGGCGAAAAACCTCCAGTCCGCTGTTGTTTCGCTGCCATAATGAAGACCAGCCAGCCTGCTCATCACCATCCTGTAATACTATCCTGTTCAGAAAGCCGTCTGTGCTGTAACCCAGGTCTATAGACGCACCTAGCGAACTACTGACATGCTCACAATTTCCATCCGTATTATACTTCCTTTCTATAAAGCATGCTCCCTGCTGCTCTTTAATTACCCTCCCTGCTATATCTCTGAAAAAGTGAATGTGCGATTCCTCATTAAAAGCTTCGGCCATAAGTCCGTCACGGCTATACCGGTAGGCTGTTGCCGTTCCATCATAGTGTTCTTCACTAATGGTATTACCTGTGCCATCATATACATAAGAAGTCCACCTGGCATCAGGCCTTAATATCTTAACAATCCGGCCTGCACCATCGCGTACATAGCGTCTTTGCAATCCATCAAACCCCCACTCACTTACCACATTACCCACTGCATCATGTCCAAAACGGTATAACTCACCGGCTTCATTGGCAATGCTTCTTATTCTCAATTCAGTATCATAGTGAAAGTGAATCTCGCTACCATTTTGTCGCCGGCCAGTTAATACACCCAGGGCGCCATAACTAAAAGCTACATCATGGCCATTATTATCATGGGCATGCATAAGATTACCAGCTGCATCATATTCCATATAGTGTCTGGTACCATCCGGTTGCTGAATAAAAACAGCATTCCCGGCTGCATCGTACTCATACAAGGTGTTGTTGCCTTCAATATCTGTGGCCATCAATACCCTACCCAGGTAATCATAAGCCCAGGAAAGGTACCCCTTCTCTCCAAAATCAAGCCTGGTGAGGTTGTTTTGCTCATCATAATAAAAATGAAACTTACGTCCATAATGGTCGGTAACTGCCTTAAGCATTGGCCCTTCGTAGATATAGTGCAATGCTTTACCATCTGCATGAAGCCGGGATAACAACCTCCCTTTGCTATCATAAGTACGTTTGTAAGCAGCGCCACCCGGAAAAGTAACCTGCGTAAGACTTAACTGTTCATCATATTTAAACAGCGTAGCATCTCCATTTTCATTTACATGCTTAACTACCTTTCCCCATTGGTTATGCTCGTACTTAATACTAAGCCCTTCCGGATTAACTACTAACTCCAGTTCACCAAAATCATTGTACGATTGATAGGTTGCACCACCATTACCATCTACTATTTTATAAATAAGTAATTGCTCGTCATAGTAGTGCTCTGAAATATGCCCCAGACTATTCCGGTCAGTCGTTTTACCTTCCTCATATTCAAACCAGTATTCCAGAACACCATTGTCGCCCCAGGTATGAATACATTTGGCCTCATCTCCCTTCCCCTCATATTCCCAGTAAAAGTTCATGCCCTCCTGGTTGGTAAGCCTTACAAGCAGATGGTCTTCATAGAAAAACGATTTCCGGGCATGCAATGCATCCGATGTTTCTACAAGGTTGTCATCATCATCGTAAGCATAGCGAATGAAAGTAATTTCCTCTCCTTTTACCAACGTATAAATACGGGCAATATGCCCTTTACCATCCTCTTCCACTAACAGGCGTCTGTTACCGCTATCCCTGATCTCAGTCAGTTGACCAGCCGCGTCGTATTGGAACAGGATAGAAAAACCACCCATTGTTTCAATGGAAGACAGCATCTGAAACCCTTGTCTGTTTTGTGGCCCCTCAAAACGATAGATATACTTATCATCATCCACCAGTGCATACCTATTGCCATCCCGCTGCCATAACATTTGCTCACGTCTGTCATAGTAAGCATCTCCCGGCACTAACACCGGCAACGACGCTTCGCGCCCATCTTTTAAACGAACCGTAAACCAGCCGTTTCCCATATCATACACTCCCATATTATAACTGTGATGCCAGTTATAGCCCAAAGGCCCTTCTACAGCAGCATTGCTGTAATAAATACGTTCCCAAACCAACGGAATAGGGCCGGGTAAATGGAAGTCTACGTTTTTGGAAAAAACCTTTCCACTGGCCACATCCACCGGCTCCCCTTTACATTTTACATTTGCTTCCGGCTGTGCTTTGCCCAGATGGGGATTTTTAGTATCAGGGCCTTTTACTTTCCCTTTCGCCTTCTTCCACAACTTCCCTAATCCCTTCAAAGCCATCTTAAACATCAGCTGAAACAGGTCTATAGTAGGTGGCCCCCCTGCCAATACAGGCTTGCCGCCGGATGTAATAATCAGCAGCATAGAAGTAGGTGCCATTAATGCCATCTTGGGTTTGGGTGGCTTATTTCTCCGCCCTATAGAAGGAATGCCTACTATGTTACACGATAAAGCCGGATGAAACTGTGTAGAACAAGGCCCGCCATCGGCAAGCACTGTAGAACTACCCATCCACATTTCAGAAGAAGCCATGGGGGATACCACGGGCAATATATGCGCAATCAATGCCGGCAGGTGTTGTATACCCGTTCCGGCATTGGCCACCCATTGATTGTGTACTTTTACCGATGGCTTCATGGCATTCACCACAGCTGAGGCAACGCTTAACACAGTTACCGGTGCCTCCACCGCTTCTTCTCCTTCCGCAGGTGGCGGAGGTGCAGGCGGTTCCGGCAGCACAGAAGCGATGCCCGCCATAATAGCACTCATAATATCAAATACCATCCCTATATGCGGAACGGGTAATAGTGGCGAAGGCGGGAATATAGTACTGTGAAAGTCTACCCCAATAGCCAGGTCAAAATATTTGGCAACGTTCTGCCCCGGAAAGGCAGGAAGGATGCTGGCCATTTTAGCCTGCAGGTGATCCAGCTGATTTTTCTTCTCGCCAAACAGGGCCGTAAACCCTTTATTCTCGATAGGCATAGGTCGTAATTAATTAGTTAGCGGATAGATTGCTACAATGCAAAGCGCTTCCTTTTCTGCCGCGCTTTGGCTTTTACCACACCTTCTTCCTGCAACAGACTCTCCCAATCGTTACCCAGCCAGCTGGCCAGCTGCTCTTTAACAGGCTCCAGTTCCTGCGGTGTTCTTATCTTCTTTCCTACCAGTAAGGCCAGATAGGCAGCCTGCAAAAACGTAGACTGCCGGCGTACTTCCCGCTCCAGGTAACTACCGGCGGTAATGGACAGCAGCAGCGTTTCAAAAGCCTGCTCATAAGCCCGCATTTCATAATGCAAATGCCCGCACAGGCGATAGCCCTCCATCATAAAAAAGGCATCCCCATGCTCAGTGGCTGTAAGTGCCAGTTGCTCATATACTGCCATAGACTCCTTCCGCTTACGGGCACCCATTAACAAAGCGCCTTTCAGCATCATACACGCTTTCCAGGTGGGGTATCCACTGGCATCACCCGCTTCCATCAGCTTTGCAGCCTTACTCAGGGCCTCCTCCGTATACATTTTGCAGTTATCACTGCTGCCTATGGAAAAATAGGCCTGGGCAGCAATCAGCAAAGTTGCGGTAGCAGTGGAAGGGGTGTTTAACTGCCTGCTCAGCAGCAACAGCGTGTTTACCTCTCTGGTAAGCAAGGGCTCATCTTTTTTGATAGTGGTATTCATCACTATCCGTATCTGGTTGCGGTAGCGCGCATCTGTACTTACTGTATCGTAGCTGCCACCACCTTTGCTCATTTCATTATCTATAGCAGCAGGCATATCCAGCACCGGGCGCAGTTCCGCTACCAGCGGCAGCACCTTTCTGTTGGTTACCACCACCTTACGCTTCTCCGCAAAATCAATGGTTGCCAGCCGTATTTCACTGGGTATACCCTCCTCCAGCTTTTTGGTAAACCAGCCGGAAAGAGGTGCCGTATCGGGTCGCCCCGGCGGGAAGTACAAACAAAAATGTGTATGCTTATCCAGCCCGTCAATACAGCGCCTGAACCGTACCAGTTCCTTTAACAGGTTACCGAAAGTGGGCACCAGCTTTGTATCAGGCACAAAGTCGTGTAACAGCAGTCCTTCGTTTTTCAATGCCAGATACATATCATACTTAGCATCCTGCGGCTTGATAAACCACTCCTCAAACTCTTTCCACAGCTGCTGCTCAAAAGCCGTATGATCGCCTTTGTACTCTGTATCAAAACGAAAGAATATATCGTTAAAAACGCCTATGGGCAGGCGTTCTGTTTCCATAAACTTGTCTATAATATCTACATCATGAAACTGTGCCACCCATATAGCCAGTTTCCAGCTCTGTATGTCATCAATTCCAGCCCATTCGTTTCTTACCTTGTAAAACTCCTGGGCCACTGAAGTGGATGCTGCCATGTAATGAGAATTTATATCTATCAGGAATTGATTTTTACCAGACCACCGGTAATACCCACATCAGCATTACCATTTACCGATACCTTGTTACTGGTTACATCTACAGTAGAACTACCGTCTACCGTTACAGATGTATTGCCTTTCACCGTAGCATCTTTGGCAGTAATGTTGGCCACATCGCCCTGCGCAGTAAGGGTGAGCGAACTACCACCACTCACTATTTTACCCTGCTCCGTAGCAGTGGAGGTAATGGTTTTACCGTTAATGGTAATGGTGCCATCTTCCTTCATCTCTATTTTAGATTTACCGCACACCATGGTCATCATCTTGTTCGATTTTACGGTAATATTACCCGCGCCATCCATCAGCATGCTGTTGCCATCTTTATCTTCTGCCAGCACACTACCTGCTGCATCATTCATCACCAGCTTATTACCACTCCGGGTTTGTAAGGCTTTTACATCGTTACCGCTATTGCTGAATGTATTGTTTGCCTGGCCGTGGTATACTGTACCAATTATGTATGGCTTAACCGCACTATCGCCTTCAAAGCCTACAATTACCTCTTCACCCACTTCAGGGATAAAGAACATGCCTTTACCGCCACCACCATGCGGACTTGTCACCCTTATCCACGGTGTTTTTTCGCTGCCGTTCATCCAATGGAATTTTACACGTACACGTCCCAGACCTTTGGGGTCGTAGTTATCAGTAACAATAGCGCTCTGTGTTTCACTCACCGGATCGGGTAAGGCATTGGCTGGTGGTAGTTTGATAGAAGCAGGTACGGCTATAAAATCGTTGGAGTAGTTACCCTGACCATCAAAAAAATGATTTACGCCTACTACTATGTAATCGCCATAGCTTTCAGCAGACTGATCAAATACGTTTTGCCCCTTTACAGAAATGGTGCTACCTACCGCTACGCCCGGGTTATCACTGTTGCCATTAAAGCGAACGTGATTACTGCTCTGCATTGCGCTGCGTATACTCACCACATCATCCAGCTGCTTCTTGTTGGTTAAAAAGTGGTTGTTCCATACTTTAGGTTGCGTGGCATATACCGCCTTACTCACTTTAAAAGTATGCTTACCCAGATCATTCAATCCGGCCTTCTCTTCAATGCCTTCAGGCGTACTGGTATATACCTGATGGTTCATATAGTCATACGCCATCATCTGCATGGTTGCAGGACGTACCTGCAACGACATATTAAAACGACTGAGATCACTGCCAAACACCAACTGCGCACCGCCTCCCGCTGCGGGTGGGCCAATTACCAGGCGCTGGCCATCGTAATAGAACCATTCGCCGTAAGTGGCACACAGGCGCGACAGAAATTGCCACGCGGTTTCTTTGTATTGTACAATGTAAGAAAGTGTTTCCGGGTACAACGGAGACACTTTGGGCTGTAGTAAGTTCTGCGGAAAATACTTAAGCACATCCTGCGCTATATTCTTTACTGCTTTCTTTTCCCAGCTTTTACAATGCGGGCCATTATCCATGATAATGGTGGGACTATATCCCGTTATCACCACATCTCCCAGGTAGCCACTGAAGCGTGCGGTTTCTACCTGTGTTATAATACCAATAAACTGCAGCTGCCCGGCGTTGCCCTGCACCTGTACCGCTATAGTAGCGCCCATCAGGTTTTTAGAGCTTTGAAATACACCACCAGACACACCGTCTATGGATTCGGCCGGACATACCAATCTGAAGGTATGGTGGCCATATATGCCCTGATTCAGTTGAAAAGAAGAAACCTGTGCTACAGTGTTTCCTTCTATACTTATTCGGGTTGTAACTAACTGAGCCATAAAAAATATTTATCACTTATGGTTAACAGCAGCATTAATGGGTTCAGCACTATTGCGGCCAATTATTGGTATAGGTGGAGTCGTTCAGTTTCAGCTCTTTCGCACTCAGCACCAGTTTAATCTGCATGGGAAATTCTCCGTCATGCTGATACACTTCCTGGTAGTCAATGCAATGGGCATCTGTAAACTCCAGCGTTTTAAGCTTACTCATGGTATCACGCCGGTAAAAGGTAATCAGCCCGCTTCGTGTCTGTTCCGGACTTATCATCCAGTCAAACAGATCGGATTGGCCGGTGCTTTCTACTGTAAGCATCACCGCCCCTCCTTTGGGTACTGAAGATGGCCTTCCCGTTGCGTCTGTTACCTGCGTAAAGCGAAAACTGCAATAAAGTATATTGGAGTTTTCACCTTCCAGCTCCATTTTGGCAATGAAAGACATAAGATGTTATTTATACTTTGTGAGATAAAAGACCATTAGGAGAAATAACAGGCAGCTGCATAGCTGCCTGTTTATAATACGTGTATAGTATGTACACACTAGTTCTTTACCCACTCGTTAATATGAGAACCTGTTCCCAGGGCTATCTCACGCGAACTAAGAGTAAAAGTTTCCGTTACCGGATTTTCGTCGTTGGAATTAAAGTTCTCTTTATATTCCACCAGGTAAGCTTCTTTGAAGTTCAGTTCTTTCAGCGTAGCGTTGTTGTCACGCTTTACAAACACAATAGAACCGTCTTTTCTTTCAAAGTTGTTACACATCCACTCGAAGAAGGTAGTGTCGCCGGTTGATTCAACCGTAAGCGTAATCTTTCCTCCGCGTGTAATGGAAGAAGGACGTCCTGTTGCATCAGTTTCCTGCTTCAGCTGATAATTGCAGTTCAGTACATTTACTTCCTGACCGCCTACCTTCAGTTTCACTGAAAATGACATAGTTGTAGATTTTTAGTTAATAAAAAATGGTATCAGACCAATTAAAAATAAAAACGATGTCCTGTACACCCACCGTAAGGCGAATGCATTCACTGTAGAGGCTATAATGCAGAAAGGGTAAGCTACAGGCTTTAAAAAGGTTAGTGGTGTAAGGTTGCTGTTAAACTATTTACCATCCTGTTCGTATGCCGACATCCATTCGGTTTTGTCGAGCTCTTCTCCCTTCTGGCCTTCCAGTTTAATAAGGAAAGTTTTGGCAGGGAAGTATGGCTTTAAGTGTATATCCAGATATATCCTGTCTTTTTGCAGCGGGTCCTGCTCAAACCTTCTGATGCTAAAGTTTTCAATCAGTTTACTGGGTCCGGTAATACCATCCAGAAACTTCACAATCTGTCCGTTCAGTTCTTTACGCGTGTTGGCAGTAAAGTTTTCAAAAGCACGTCTGTTTAAAAAGTCCATCATTACTTTGGTTACGTAATCAAATACGCGCACCACGGAATAGGTTTGTAAGCCCAGGTTATCACCATTAAACAGCGTTTTTGCAGAAAATGCCATCACCTTGCCGTACTCTTTCACCATGGGAATCAATCCCAGTTTTTCCAGATTGGCAATCTCACTCTTCTTCAGGTCAAACTTCACTCCATCCACTTCATTAATGCCACCGAATTTTTTACCGGCAGTAACCTGCGACATTAATGTATAATAAATCTTACCCCCCAATGCTGCCGCAGGGGGCACATATAAATGATCTTCTTCACCCACCGCATCCGCTTTACCACGGCCAACCAGCCAGTTACAGGTCATAACCACGTTGGAGCGGTACGGATCTCCACCGGTAAGGTTAGCTGCTTCAAACAGCTCCATTACATCATCCGGAGAATCCAGATTTTCAAAATCGGTAACCAGCATCACTTTATTGTCGTGCGCTATCTTGGCCCATTTCTCTACCACTTTATTACTTCCCAGATAGCCGGGCAGAATAAGAATGCTATAGTTATTACGCAGGTCCAGCCTGTCGTAGTTGCTGTTCAGTTCTTCATGTATCGCATCTATAAAACGGGTATTGTCCAGGTCTTTTAACTGGTCGGGCTCCGCGTTCATGATAGACACGTTTTTCACCTTCAGGCTTTCGGTATTCTTAAAGAACAACGCCACAGAACGATAACTGCGCTCCAGTTCCTCTGTGCGCTTCAGCGCATCTTTCAGGTTGGATTTCAGCACTCTATCTGCCTGTTCTGCGCGCGTATTGCAGGTGTTTACAATTTCAGATAAATCATCAGAACTGCTTAACACGTCTGCCCACCATTGCAGCGTTTTCTTCAACGCGACCCGCTCATCCTTCTTGGCAGCTTCTTCCAGAAATATCTTCTTACGGGCTTTACGCTCCGGATTTATATTTTGTACGCCATCTATGGCCGATTCCAGTAAATCAAACCCTCCCAGGCGCGCCAGCACCTGTAGTTTGGCTTCTAACGACTCTCCTCCTTCTACAACGGTTTTATAGGTGGAAGCATCCTGCTGAACTGCTTCGGCTGCCTTTACTTGTTCTGTAGACATAACATGTACTATTTGTGGGTAAGCGGTGTTTTGTAAAACGGTGTATTAACGGGCTGCATCCAGTTCCTGTATCAGAATGTTCAGGGCAGCCAGCAAATTGGCTTTGGTGTCTTTATCCGAAAGTGCCTGCTTCAACAACTTATTCGTTTTCAGTTGCTTTACTATCTTCTGATACTGCTGTTGCTTCATGTCCAGCTCTTTCAGGTAATCACTTTGCGCAGTAATCCCTTTCACGCCAAAATCTTCCAAACCGTTGAAACGTAAGGATTCCCGTTTGGTGGTACCTTCTTCTGTTTCAAACTCCATTTGTACATGCGGGGAAAAACGGCGGAACACACCGGTAATATCGGTTATGCCTTCTACTATTTCAGGCTTTACGGGTGGATCATCTGTCAGCTTCTCGGCCAGCAACACCCTGTTCTGCGGAATATCTGCAAAAGCTTCAAAGGCATCTGTTTTTACTTCAGTGCCACCAATTCCATACGGTTCAATGGGCATACTATATATTTTTTAACTGTTAGGTTAACTATCAGGTCTGTGGTTGAGGAAGGTTGTTTAAAAGGTTAGCAAATGCAGGTAATCGAATAAAAGCCATAATTATGCCATAGCCGTTCAAACAACATTAATTTTTTTATACGTTAATTGTTTTTTATTTACAGCCAAATCAACTCCCCATCTGCATTACAGTCCAGTACCGCCCGGCTTCCGGCCTGCAATTCGTTGCTAATGATCTTCTTAGAAAGCGGGCGGCGTATCTGGCTACGTATAACCCCGCCCAGCGGTCTGGCACCGTATTCAGGGGTAAAACCCATGACAGCCAGCTTCTTATGGGCAGCCGGTGTTATTTCCAGCTGTATCTGCTGTTTTGCCAGCGAGGCATACACCTCTTTCAGCTGAATATCCAGTATACGGGCTACCATAGTTTCCGTCATAGGCGCAAAAGGCACTATTTCGGTAAGCCTTCCCAGAAACTCCGGCCTGAAATGCCGGCTCATAATTTCCAGCAGCTCTATACTCTCCGGCACCTTTCCGTTCTGAAAGCTATCCACCACATACTTACTTCCAATGTTAGAAGTAAACAGAATCAATGCGTTAGAAAAATCGCCTTCCTTTCCCAGCTTATCATGCAATTTGCCTTCATCCATCAGTTGCAGAAACAGGTCGAATACAGAGGCGTGTGCTTTTTCTATCTCATCAAACAGCACTACCGAGTATGGCTGCTGCCGTATTTTGTTCACCAGCAGGCCGCCTTCCTCGTACCCAACATAGCCCGGAGGCGCACCATATAATAAAGCGGCAGAATGTTCCTCCTTAAACTCCGACATGTCAAACCGTATAATATTGCTTTCATCCTGAAACAGAAAACCTGCCAGCGCTTTGGCCAGTTCTGTTTTACCGGTGCCGGTAGGCCCCAGAAAAAAGAAAGAACCCATGGGCTGCCCCGGTTTACCCAGGCCCGAGCGCGATTCCAGTACTGCCTCACTGATTACCTTAACGGCATGGTCCTGCCCTATCACACGCTCCTTCAGCAGCTCCTGCATATTCAGCAACCGCTCTTTCTCCTGCGCCTGTACTTTTCCCAACGGAATACCGGTTTTATCTGCCACTATAGAAGCTATATCATGTTTCTCCAGTGTGGTACGCCCCTCCTGCATCAGCACCGTTAATCTGGTATATATATTATCCAGCAACTGCTTCCACCCGGCAGCGTCCTGCGGCAGCCCTCCCTGGTCTTCTTCCAGGCTGCTCCATATTACCGGGCTCACACTGCTTTTTAACTGCCGGTAATGCCACTGATAATCATCCGCCTCTGTGCCTTCCTGTTCTTTCAATACCTGCCATGCCTGCTGAAATACCTGCAGCATTTCTGTACCGGTATCGGCAATCAGGCGCAGCGCGGCCATAGAACGGTCTGTAAGGTCAATCGCAGCATCCGGCAGTCTCCGGTCTTTTATATATCTTTTAGCCAGCCTTACCGCCTCATGCAAGGTTTCGTCAGATACCTCTATACGATGGTGTTGCTGATACAAAGGCATTACCGTTTTCATCATCCGGAAGGCAGTAGCTGCATCCGGCTCTTCTACCTGCAGCAATTCAAAACGGCGGGCAAAAGCCTCGTCTTTTTCAATATGCTTACGGTACTCTTCCAGTGTGGTAGCACCTATAATCGTTACCGCGCCACGCGCCAGCTCGGGCTTCAGCAGGTTGGCAGCGCCGGCAAAGGAGCCCTGCTTATCCATCAGGGCATGTATTTCATCAATAAACAAAATAGCCTTATCGTACTGCTTTATCTCTTTCAGCACCGCTTTTAACCGCTCTTCTATTTCCCCTTTGTAACTGGCACCAGCCACCAGCGCCCCGTTATCCAGTTCAAACACTTTGGCCTGTTGCAAAAACAGCGGCACCTCCTTCGCATGCACCGCCAGCGCAAAACCATCCGCCAGGGCAGATTTACCTACACCCGGCTCCCCGGTTAATAAAACGTTGGGTTTAGAACGGCGGCTGAGTATTTCAGACATCATACGTATCTCCTGTTCCCTGCCTATAATCGGGTCCAGTTTGCCTTCTGCAGCAGCCAGCGTTTTATCGGCACAGTATTTCACCAGCGCCTGTGTACCAACCGTCGCTTCCGGCTTTTTACCGTTTCCGTTCTGTGTGCCGGATAATAGTTGCTGCTTGTCTGCTACCGCCACTACCGACTGCAACAAAGCATCACGCTGTAACGGAAACGATTTCAGCTGTTCATAAGTAAAACTTACACCCGGCGTACTCAAGGCCACCAGTACATGAAAAGGTTCCAGTTCATCCTTATTCAGCAACAGACGTACATTCTCTGCCTCATCCAGCAAAGCGCCCACCTCATCTGCTGCCAACACCGTACTGTTAAACACGGTACTTTTCGGAAAAGCTTCTATACGCACCTCTGCCCACTCTTCCAGGTAATATACATCTGCATCCATTTTTACCAGCAGTGGCTCCAGTGCTACATCCTTATGTAACAAAGCCTTCAGCAAATGCGGCGCTGCAAAACTGTTGTGCATGTTTTCACGGGCAATAGCGCGGGCAATTTCCACCGCCCGCTGCAATGCAGGCGATAAGGAGATATCGGTAGTGGTGATAGTCATAACGATCAGAATATTTTTTCAAAAAGGCTTTCTTTCAGTTTCATATTTACTACAAGCGCTACCACGCAGTTGGTCTTTTCATTTTTTACCATCTGCACGTTCAGCCGCCTGATCTTTTTTTCATTCTTCAGGGAAGACAATTTGTTACACAGCTCCGTAAAGGTTATTTCATTACCATTCAGGCTCACCTGTATATTCAGGTTATCGCACAGGTAAGGTCCAAAGCTCTGTGCGTTTTTAAACCCGGAGGCTACGCCCTTCAGCATGTTCTCAAAATCCTGGCGGGAAATCTCCGGCGCACGTTTCACCTCTACAGGCGCTTCCGGCATCTGGTCTTCCAGCGGGGCAGACGTAGGTTTATCCTGTATTACAATTACCGGTGCACCACCGCCACCCGAAGGCTTCTTCACCGGCGGCGGCGGCGCAGGGTTTACATACACCTTGCCTATCGCCAGCTGTAACGGATTATTGTTAATTACCAATGATATAGTTTTTAGCCCCGGTGTGCGATATACGTAAGAAGGATTACGCGCCGTGGCATCCACTCCCGCCGTTTCGCCAAAACGCCATTCCCAGTGTTCTGCTCCGTGGGTAGTATCTTCAAACTGCACAGATTTACCCACCTCGGCTGATTGCGGAAATATAAACTTCGGCAATAGCAAAGAATCCACCACCACCGGTGCGCGGGAAATATAAATAGTTTTGTACTCGGTGCATGTTCCATTTACTGTAAGTGCCACGGTGTACTCGCCCGGCTGGTCATAGGCATGCACGGCACTGGTTACGGCCGTTTCATTAGACTGGTTATCACCAAAATCCCAGTGCAGCTGTGTAAACTTACGCGCGTCTGTTTCAAAGCGTACCACCTCGCCTGTATAGTAGCTGCCAGCCCGTGTGGTAAGGTGAAAGGGAACACAGGGCTGATAATTTTTATAGCGGATCAACATAATGATAACAGCCAGTACAGCAGCCCCCAGCATTACCAGTATAACGTTTTCGTCTAACCGTATTGCCATTGCCTGCTTTTTTTGCATAGCTGTTGTGTTACCGTTTAACATTGGTATATATTTAGCTGTTCACAGGTATATGAAACCTTTGTATATTCTTACTGTTGCAGCTGCCGTACTGGCCGGATGTGGCTCTCAGAAAAAAAGCACCAAAAGCTATGACACTATTATTCTGAAAGGCGATACCGTTGCGGTTCCGCGTACGGCTATGGACAGTGCCATGATGCGCAACGAGTTGCTGAGGCAGAAGTACTCTTCCCACACCGGCATACCCGCAGACAGCATCCACAACCTTCCCCTGTACCGCTTTATCGACAGATGGCTGAATACGCCCTACCTCTGGGGCGGCACTGATGAAAGGGGTATTGACTGCTCTGCTTTTATTCAACGGCTGCTGGGCGATGTATATCATATTGAAATACCGCGCACTTCTGTTCAGCAGTTCTTTAACCGAAGCATAGAACCTTTTGGCAGCAGGCACTATCTCAGCGAGGGCGATCTGGTGTTCTTCCGCACCACGCAGGGCAAAGTAGTTTCGCATGTAGGGCTGTACCTGGGCAATAACACCTTTGTAAACGCTTCTGTTTCTAAAGGCGTAAGTATTGCCAGCCTTAACGATCCCTACTGGAAACAACGGTACGTGGCCGCCGGTCGTGTTAAAGTAAACAAGGGTACTGCACATAAATAACATTTAATAGCCGTTAGTACTTCTTCTTATTACATCCAGGTCTCTCCTGGCATTATCCAGGTCGCGCTGCGTTTGCTCATACTTCGCTTTGTATTCCTCCAGCTGCCTGGGCACATCGCCCATACTTACCACTTTGTTGGTACTTTCCTGGTAGCGGAGGTATACATCCAGTACCGTTTTATTCAGGCGGCTGTAAATACTGCTGTCCTTATATTGCAACTCCGTCAGCTCCCGTATTTTGGCAGCAATCTGCTGGTTCAGGTACACCAGGTTAGAGCCCGGCTTGTTCAGCGAGTCAATCAGCCCTCTGGCTTCATCCATGCTCTTAACAAACTTTTCCTGAGCAGTAGCCTGTATTTTAAAATGCGATACCTGCTCGCGCAGCATCTCATTGTCTTTAGTGGGTATGCGCATATCAAAATAAACCACACCTACAATCAATGCGGTAGATAACAGGAAGAAGAAAAGAAACTTCCAGAACGCCTGGCGCCTTTCCTGTATATTCATCACCTGTGACATAGTTCAGTTATTATTAGTGAGTAAAAAAGGGTTAATCTGCCAGAAAACTTCTACGCTTTCTCTGTTGTGCTTCTTCTTCCGGTACCACCAGCTGTTCTTTCACAAAAATGCCAGCCTCTTTCTTCTTACCTATGTAATCCAGCGCAGCAAGACTGTTAAACAGCTTCAGTAACAGCGTTGTAAATGTGAGTACCTTATCCACCCCTTCATAAATATCCAGGTGGTTGTATTTGTAGTTACACAAATCGGTAATGCTGTTCTCCAGCTCGGTTTGCTTAATACCGCACCACTCCGAAAAATAGTTAAACAACTCTTCCCGCAGGGTTCCAGTATACCAGTCCAGTATATTCTTACTTACTCTGGCAAAACCCGCAACACTGCTTATCATTTCTACCGGTGGCGCATACAGGTACACTAACCGTAAGCGGGTATATTCTACTGATAAATAATTAAGCAACCCTTCACAAAGCCGTTGCACCGGTTCAGACAAATCGTTCTGCTGTTTTTTCTGCAGAATCTTTTGTATTATCTGTACGGCGTTCAGCTCCATTCTGCCAAAAAACTGCTCCAGGCCGGCGTGTACTTCCAGTAAAGCGGCATGCCCGGCAGTAGCTGCTGCAGGTGGTATATAATATTCATCCAGCATTACCCGCTGCTCCGCTACATTTACTTTACCCACTGGTAACTGAAAATGCCCCAGTGTATGAATGGTGGTTTCTTCCACCGGCAACAGCAACAAGGCATAAGATGGCGTAGTATAGGGCAGGCGGGCAGGTACCTCATCAGGGTTAGCAGCGCCGCTGGCTACCCGCTCATACGGGTTTACGCTCAGTACCACATAATACTGCTGTTGTTTACCTGCCAGCTCAGCAAAGGGTACGCTAAGGCCCGGAATACGTGCCGCAAGGCCGCTGTTTTCCAGCGCAGTATCATTTTCTATTACAATGCTGTATCCGCCACGTGTAATGGCCCGGCACGATGTAACGCGTAGTTGTATATATTGCTGGTTATCGGCATTCAGCCATATGCCCGCACCTGCCTGGCGAATGGTATCGGCAGGCAGCAAACCATAGTTATGGTTGTTTAAAAAACCACTGTTTCCCAGCGCCTGCTGAAATGTAGTCGCATGTTGCTGCTCAATAAAATGATTCTTGTTAATCTTCATGCCGTCAACCCAGTTAACCGGCATGTACTCTTTTTGTGTGCTCATAGTTTTTTCGGTTAGGCGTTAAGAAATGCGACTACAGATAATCACATCGTTTTCCTTTATGTTATTCAGAAAAATGGTACGGTCAGTATCTACATATTGTGTAACAATGGTATACCACTTCGGTTTCTTAAAAAATATCCATCCGTTAGGCGCCCCTTCGCTGGAATAGTGGATAGAGCCGCCGGGATGTCTTTCGTTATAATCATTAATGAAATAATAGAACAGTTGTCCAAACTCCATATCAGCCGGCGCCTTAGCCCGGAAGTTGGTAAAGTATTTATCCGATTCCTTTTTCTGAAACTCAAAGCTTATTACCAACAGGTTTTTCAGCTTACTCTCATCCGGGTCCTGTATATGAGCATTTACCGGGTAATACCACTGTCTGAACACTTTGGCAGGAATACCCACCGCTGCGCGATACGTGTAAGCCACAAAAAAGGGAATAATGAAAGCGGTAACCGATGTAGCCATAATCAACTCAATGCCTTCCCGGTTGGTAATGCGGTACGTCATTACAAAACACATGGCTCCCGTTAGCATCAGCACTACCACAAATATCAGTTCCGCCCAAAAGCTGCCATCGCCCACCCATTTTAAAAACCGGTGTTGCAAAAACATATGGGCAGTTCCCATAGCAATAAACACTACCTGAAAAAAAATAAAATGCTGCAGATAGCTCGTAAAAGGAATAACTATAGCCAGCCCTGTTAACGCAAACAATGCACAGCATACCAGCAGGTATACAATTGAACTTTTAATGTAAGGCTTTACAGCTCCGCGAACTTTACCTATCACCAGTGTAAAAATGGCCGACAGGCTTAAAAAGCCCAGTCCCAGTAAAAGAAAGGAAGGGCTCATTTCGGGAGAAAACCATCTTTCCATTTTCATATCTTCTGCTTTATATATCTATAAAACGGAGGTATATCCCAAAACCGGTTGCTCCTCACTATCAAAACGCATACTTCCACTCTCTTTTTGAATTGCTATTTCTGTTATTATATCTGCTTCAGCCGGGGCAAAAAACCGGTTAAACGTATCCAGCAACAGGTGCTGCATACCCCCTTCCAGATACCCTGTAACCGTACTGTTGTGTAAGGGGCCAATGCGATAATGCAACACCGGATAATCTTCCATAAACGTGGTTCCGCAAATCATACTGTCACCCAGCTGCTGCACGCCCAGCCTACCCTGTAACGATGCGTCTGCTGTGGTAGGCAGCGGTGCCTTCACTGTTATCTTTACCGGCTCATTCAACAATAACTCCAGACAGTCCTGCATTAACGCTGTATTGCCGTTAATCATATGCGCGTACGGAATCAGCAGTATAAAAGAAGCCGTAACAGAAACGGGCAGTGCTGCAGGCAGGTTCCAGAAATCGGCTAAAAAGCGGTTCATCATACGGTCGCGTAACGCATCCAGCAAATGAATCTCTTCCCGCTCCAGTTGCAGCTGCTGATAAAAGAACTCGTTCTCAAACGGCTGAAAAAAACGCCGCACCTCTTTCTCTTTCAGTTTGTTCTGCTGGTATTGTGCCGCCATTTCTGCTGCACCTGCACGCCGCTGCAGGTCGCGGCTATCCGGCTGAAAAAACAGGCTTTCCGGCAGCATATCATAAAAGCCGGCGCGGGTAAGCTGTATTTCAGCAAAAGACCGGCGCCATTCATCTTCTACCATCGTTGCCCCCAGAATATCCTTTGTATAGGGCCTTTCAAAAAAGCGGTTATTGTTCACTACAAAATCGGTCCGCTGCAAACCATCGCACATCGCCTGCCATAGCAGCACTTCAGCCCTGGTATCGTGGTTCCGGTGCTGTAGCAGCCGCAATAAATGCGCTAATCGTTGTTCTGTTTCCATAGGTGTTTTTTAAGCGGCTTCTTCAATAAATATTCTGAAAGGCATAAACGCCATCGACTTCTCAGCCAGCTGTGCACTCAGGTGTTCTTTCCAGTAACTCAGTTCATCTTTTTCCAGTGCATCCAGATACGCTTTTCTATCCAGTACAATGGTTACATCAATCGTTTTCAAAAAACCACGCGTAGTATCGGCAGATACCATCACCCCTTTTTCCACAGCAATACGCTTTACGCCTTTTCCTACATATCCCAGGCAATACAGGCGTATGTCTTCCCGGCTCATTATTCTATCTTTTGATAGCACAGCCTGTTTGTAGGCAATTACGCTGTCTGTTTGCGTAAGCCTGTCTTTACCACCATGCATATTGGTAAGCAAACAAATATGTGCATGATTCACAGCCCCGGTTTTATAAGGCTGTAAAGGCGTACCGGCTTTAACCGCATTTCCCTGCGCGCCGTCTGTGCTCCAGTACTTTACAAACAAGTGGCGTGTATCTGCTTTTTTCCCTTTCCGTATTACCAGATAAGGTACCCGCTCTGCCGGTGCCTGCCGTTGAGACAACAGTTGCTCCAGCTTGGCTATCACCTGTTGCAGCTGCCTTATTTCTTCAGCAATAAGATCGCGGCCCAGACCGGAAAAAGCAGCACTTTCATCGCGCAGCAGCTGCACCAGATGCTGTATTACCATATTGGCATCACGCTCATCAAAACGCCCTGCTCCACCACTTCTGAATAACACATCTGTATCCTGCTGCGTATCCCCGGTGGTTGTGCGCAAATGCAGTGGCCTGCCATGCTCATCGGTAATGTCAGCTATATCAAAAAACTGCGCATCTGTGGTCAATGGTAACAGATTGGCCATATCCTGCAGGCGGTAGGTTATATCGTGCAGCCGCCTGTTTACTACCGGCATGCAGTTGGTAAAGCAACTCACATCTTCCAGCATTTCACTGGATATATTCTCCGGAAAAACAACCTTTATCCACTTCACCGGCCTTGCTTCCATAGCCTGCCAGTGCTGCGGTGCAAACAGGTTGCGTAATTCATTGGGAACCACCGGCTGTGCTATAACGGTATGCTGCTCCGCATCAGCCAGCGATACAAAACAATGCTCGTACAAATGCCTTATCTGCCGCAGATAACGGGTAGCCGGTCCTGTTTGCTGCAGCACCTGCTCCATCATACCAGCCGCATCGTCTGCATCTGTTGTGTTATAGCCTTTTCTGGTATCCAGCCCTTTGCCTTCTATGCTCCATTTGGCTTTAGGTAACTGACTATAAAAGGCAGGCTTGTTTACTTCATTGCGTATCTGAAAATAAAACTGAGTAGCATCCAGGCTTACTGTTGGCTGGTCAATGCCCAGCCACAAAGTATTTGGTGGCAGCACCTGCTGGGGCTGTGTATAAGCCATCAGTTCTTTTGCCATAGCATCGGTATACCGGAACAGTTTGTTACCGGTAGCCATATATTGCACAGCACATTTGTTGAGTGTAAACCGGCCCGCGGGTGTAAAAAACAAATCCCGGGTGCCAGGCGCTTCCTGTTCCGAACCGCCACTGATACGCCTGCTGTAGAAGAACTGATCCGATTCACGGATAACCGTTTGCGCTTCTGTACTTAATGCATACAGCACGCCCGATGCAGGTAAGGGCCCGGTAAGCACTTCAGGCGCCATCAGCTGCACCATCTTCTCCAGTACCCGGGTACGCGACAAATGTATTTCGTTGGAAAGGCGTTCAAACTCAGCCGCATTTACTGCCAGCAGTAAGGATACCAGCGGATCGAAGTCGGTGGCCGCATCGGCTTCCGGGTAGCCCCAGATACGCGCAGCAGCCTGCAACATTCTCGCTTTGATATGTTCACTATTCTCGTGCATGGTATTTGTCACTTATCAGGTTAACAGGGTGTGTGGTTAGTGTACGGTAAAGTGTTTTTAGTTGTTAGTTGTAAGCAAGGGGACTTATAAAAAAGCTGTCCCGGTATGTTATTGGTTCATTCGTTGCTTTCAGGGTTCCTGTAATTGTTATCGACATCTTTTTCTTTACACGCGCCTCAGCAGACGCTGCTGCTACCTCTTCCTGATTCACTGTCAGTTGCACACGCACTTTCTCCAGCCGCTTTTCGTATTTCTGAATAGCACGCACCAGCGACTGTAAAATGGTTTCTTTTTGTCTGGAACGGTAGCTTACATTATCAAAGTCTTCATCCCATAGTCCATTTCCAAATTCAGGATCACATAATAATTCGCCGAATGAAGTCGTTAGAATCAGGTGTAAATGGTGCGCCACAGATTGTTTCAGTGAGCATTTGGGTAACTCCTGTTTCTTAATAATCTTACCGGGATCCAGAGGTAGTGTGTAATAGTCAAACTGCATACCTGCCTTTTAATAATACTGTGAAAATCAAATAAAAAGGTAAACAGCGAGCCAGGTTCAAAAGGGATTGTCTTGGACATCGGCAACGCGAAGAACTGATATAAAACAAAAATGGTGCCTTTTTTAGTTGGAAATTTTAAGGTTAAACAAATATAATTGGATTGTAATTTGATAACAGATCAGTACCTGCATGCTGACTTCATACACCAAAAACAAACACCGTTATGAGTAACTCCGCTTCTGATGTTAAGTACATTGTGGTAGGTGTTGATGGCACCGGCTCAGGCAGCTGGCGCAAGGCAGACGGCAGCAACAGCCATATTTTCCAATTTGTGCGCGACTTCCGGTTTGGTACCATGGGCATTGATAGAAAGTTTTTCGATGGCCCTTCCGATTCGGTTTCAGGGCGTGAGTCTGAAGCCATTCTGCAAAGGGCGCTGGACTTTATTATGCACCGCCTTTCTGTGCTGTTTCCGCAAATACGCAATGGCAATATACATGCGCTGGATATGTACGATGTAAATAGTTGTATGCAGGCCAGCGAGCAAACCAGTATGGGATATATGAACGGGTATAGCTATACCTCTTCTTATGTAACCCGACTGCCTGTGCGTGTTACACCGCAGATGTTGTCTAAACAGCCTTTTAACCATAGTCAGGTACGTATTGTACTGGCCGGCCACTCCCGCGGCGGCCTGGTGGTTACCACACTGGCACGTATGTTAAGCCCGGTAGCACAGGTATATTTTATGGGCCTGTACGATTCGGTTGACAGGCAGCCCTGCCTGGATGGGGCAGTGGTAGAAAATACCAGATATGTATTTCATGCCCGCCGCCACCCGGATGTTCACTCACGTGGCTTCTTCAGCAATACTTCTACGCAGTACAAATCAGAATATCATGAAGAGCGGTTCTTCTATACCTCCCATGGCGGCATAGGCGGTTCTTATGTAACCAACCGTTCAGACATGACTTTCTTTGGGGATGATTCCTGTATAGTAAAACCAGATACTATAACCATTACAGATGGTATGGGTAACCCTATGACGATAGATAATGTAAACCCACTTACCAAAAAGTTTCACAAGCCGATAGATGAAATATGCATAGAAGGCAGCGATGAAGCAGATAAGTTTATACGGGAAGGGGCCAGACGCTTTGGACTACCTATTAACTAGCAACACAATAACTAAAATAAAAAGTCATTAAGTACGTGTAATAAGCCCACACGATCTTAATGACTTTTTCTTATCTATACCAATGACTACTATGGTGCTACCAGGCGGAAGCCATTGCCATGTATGTTCACTATTTCAATATTGTTATCTTCCTTCACATACTTACGCAGCTTGGCAATATACACGTCCATACTACGGCCATTGAAGTAAGTATCGCTACCCCATATCTTTTTCAGCGCACGCTCGCGTGGCAGTAAGTCGTTCTTATGCTCTGCCAGCATTTTCAGCAGTTCATTCTCTTTAGGAGAAAGGGTTTGCGTTTTGCCATCAATAATCAGCTCACGCAGCTTGGGGTTAAAATGATAACGTCCCAGATCAAACTCTACGTTTTCGCTTTCTTTTACGCTTTCTTCATTGCGCTTCAGTATTGCTTTTATTTTCAGCAGCAGTACTTCACTGTCAAACGGCTTGGTAATATAATCATCCGCGCCCAGCTTATACCCCTGAATAATATCATCCTTCATGGTTTTAGCGCTCAGGAAAAACAAGGGAACATCCGGATCAATATCCCTGATTTCCTCTGCCAGTGTAAAACCATCCATATTAGGCATCATTACATCCAGCAGACATATATCAAATTTCTCGCGCTGATATGCCGCCAGTCCTAAACGGCCATCTCTTTCAAGCGTTACATCATAATCATTCAATTCCAGATAATTCTTCAATACCATCCCCAGATTCTGATCGTCTTCACACAATAAAATCTTGTATTCCTTTCCTTCCATATTTTATGATTTAAGATTTGATGGCTAAAATATACGATAAGTTACAAAACTTATCTTAAATCCCTCAATAACACCTTTTTAAAGTAAACCCGATCCCCCATATACTCCCATCTGGCGGTACCATCACTCAGCAATCCTTCCTTCTTCACCGGACCTGCCTTACCGGAAACACCGGCTGTTACACAGCGGTACACATCCTCGTTAATATACACAGTTTGCCCGGCTGCATAGCCCATGCCCCCCTTCCAGCGACTACCAGCTGCAAAACCCGAATTGGCAGCTACCCAACCATAAACATCATTTTGTGGTGAAATGTTGCGGATTACCGATCCGGCGGAGTAGTTTCCGTAAACAGGCGCCTGTAAACCATAGCTTTCGGTAATCACCTTGGGCTTGTGCCGCTGGTTCAGGCCGGGAATAATGATATCTGGCTGATCGTCTGTGCTACCCGAAAAGTTGTTTTTAAAACTCACCAGCGGAAAGTAATTCTCGCTGTTTACGCTGTATTCCGCAATATTGTCCGAAAAACCTATCTCATCCATCAGGTGTCCGTTTACCTGATTATCGGTCACCAGCAGGTTATTAAACTTACCAAAGCCCTTGGCACTGAAATAAATACCATGTGTGGTAAACACTGTATCGTTCCGCGAACTGTACGATCCGCGGCTATCATTCCGCAGCTGGTTGCGTGAGATATTGAAATTGGTAATCCACGCGTTCTGGGCCTCTACAAATATATCTGCCGCAACAGGTTTGTTGTAGAAGTTGGTACCATCCACAATGGTATTGCCTTCTACCTGGCTAAACAGATTGGTACCAATGGCGCACATAAGTATACCGTGTACACCAAACTTGTCAATGTAGTTATTCTTGATTTTTAACTCACGGCTCTGCCCATTTACATAAATACCGTTACACTTCATGTTACTAAGGGTGTTGCCCTCAATTACAATATCGGTACCAGCGCCCTTTTGCGTGTTTACCACCATAATGGCATTACCGTCTTCCAGCACATAAGGTGCATCTTTATCAGCAGGCAATGCACCTATGTACCGGATAATGTTGTTGGTTACTTTTACGTGGTTGGCATCAATAATATAAAAGCCACAGTTTTGAAAGGTTGCAGCACTTTGCCCTTTTTTAGGGGTATAATTACCCGTTACAAAGTTATTGCTGATAATGGTACTGCTGGAGGCGGCCAGCCCATAATCGTCCCCTACAAATATGGCTGCTGCAGAACCGGCGTTGCCTGCGTTTTTATCGCCGGCGTTATTAAAAGTGTTGTTATTAATAACAATCCGTTCACAACGCTGAAAGTCCATACCGTTATCTCCGGTGCGGTTAAGGCTGTTGCCTGATACTTCCACATCTACACACTGCTGGTTAGCCAGGCCTATGCCGGATATATTTTCCAAACGGTTATCCCGTATTTTCAGCCCTGATATTTTAAAAGAAGAAATACAATGTGTGCCCACAAACTCAAAGCTGTTGCGCTCCAGCAGTATATTGGCACAGCCTGTTCGCCCAAAGTTGGAAATAGCACCATCTACGGCTGCAAAATCTATATTGTAACGGCCTATGCGCTTAAAATCACAATCGCGTATGGTTACGTTAGAGGCTTTGTACAAAATACCTTTACCAAAGGCATCTGCAAATCCGCAGCGCTGAATCAGGATGTTGCTGGCCGGCTCAATATCAAACGTAATGTTAATTAAAGCATAACGTCCGGCAGTGGCCGCAGACCGGTCTTTATCGCCACGGGGCCTGCCTCCTGAAAAACTAATATCCTCTACTGTAACATTGTTGCCGGTAATATTTACCAGTGCCGGAAAGTCGTGGCTAAAGCCCCGGTCGGTTTGTATAACCGTAGTGTTTCTTGCGGCTCCTTTCAGATAGGTACCCGATGTAAGGTTCAGCGTGGTATTTTCTGTAATGTAATAGATACCAGCAGGTAACACCAGTGGCACCCGTGCAGCTGCTGCCGCCTGAATGCCCGCCTGCAAAGCCACCGCATCGTTGGTTACCCCATCGCCTTTAGCACCAAACCATTTTACATTCAGCCCTTCCTGCATAGAAAACAGGCGCTGCCACGTACCGGCACCAATACGCGTGGCCGGAAAAGCAGTGCCGTTGTTGTATTTCTCTTCTCTGGTATACCGGAAAAGTCCGCCCCGCTCACTGTCTGTAACCAATACGCCCGTAGATGTATCAGTTATACCCTGCATTCCGGCAATATCTGTAACCGTTACCGTAGTCATCTTCACCTGTGCGCCTGCACGGCTTGCCGAACAAACACATGCTAACAATAAATAATAAATCAATTTTCCTCTAAAAATCCTCATCTGGTTCCCGGTTTTAATATTAAATCAGTGGCACTATAATTATACCAGTTTTTTTAGGCATAGTTGTTGCCTTTTTCACTTTTGAAAACGTGGTATTATGAGTTCGAGATTTGATTATATAGTGCGGATATCGCTGTTGCTGTTTGACTTTCTGCTATTGAACGGTACGCTTCTGATAGCCTTTGAAATATTCGATTCCTACCGGTTAATGTTACCGGGCACACGGGTCAATCTCATCTATATCACAAACCTTATCTGGCTGGCACTCACGGCATTACTTAAAATGTATAACCACCGCCCTTCCGGCCGCTATTCGCACCTCAAAAATACCACAATTAATAGTTTACTGGTGTTCGCACTTTTCTTTGGCTTTTATCTGGTAATTGTTAAACAGGACGATATCAGCCTGGGCTTTACGTTGTATTTTATGATTCAGTTTATAACAGCCATCTGCTGTACGCGACTGGCATTGAAAGCTATTATCAGGGCTTTTGTTAAAAATACACGCACCCGTAAAAAGATCGCGATTATCGGCTTTAACGAAACAGGACGCAAACTGGCCGAATACTTCTCAGGACAAAAAACCACGTTTGAATTCACCGGCTTTTTTGATGATGAAATTACTAAAACAAATGCCCTGGCACTCGCTCCTGCAGATATACACGATGCGCACCTTAATAATATGCGCAACATCAGAGGCAGTGTGAAAGACATTTTTGATTACGCAATTAACAATAACATAAAGGAGATATACTCCACACTGCTGCCGGATGATAACAAGAATGTGCAGGAACTGATGACCATGGCAGATAAACATTTTCTGCGCATCAAGTTTGTGCCCGACTTCACCAATATGCTCCGCAGCACGTATCACATCAACTACCTCAGCCAGTTTCCGGTAATTTCCTTACGGGATGAGCCGCTGGAAGATACGCGCAACCAGTTGTTTAAGCGCGCCTTCGACATATTATTCAGCGTGTTTGCACTGGTGTTTGTGGTAAGCTGGGTGTATCCTATTCTGGCCATACTTATCAAACTTTCTTCCCGTGGGCCCGTCGTTTTTAAACAGCTCCGCAGCGGACAGGATAATAAGCCTTTCTGGTGCTACAAGTTCAGAACCATGCAGGTGAACACACAAAGCGATAGCGCACAGGCCAGTAAAAACGATACACGGGTAACCTGGATTGGCAACATTATGCGCAAGACCAGCCTGGATGAACTGCCACAATTCTTTAACGTGTTAATGGGTGATATGAGTGTGGTAGGCCCCCGCCCGCACATGCTTATGCACACGGAACAATACAGTGCTATCATAGGTAAATTTATGGTGCGTCACTTTGTAAAACCCGGCATCACCGGCTGGGCGCAAATCAACGGATTACGCGGCGGCACTGAAACCAATGAGTTGATGGAAAAGAGAGTAGAACACGATATCTGGTACATGGAACACTGGTCTATCTGGCTGGATGTTAAGATTATATTCCGCACCGTGTACAACGCATTAAAAGGAGAGGAAATGGCTTATTGAAAGTCAAGTCAAAAGTGAAAATTAAAAGGTCAAAATTAAAAAATTGGTTTATAGTTCTCTTCTTGCTGCATCGGGGTATGCCAACAGTATCCAGGTAGACAGATAAGCAAACTCCGGAACAGAAACCATCATAATCAGATAAGTAGCTATTAACGCAGTTCTATAATAATAGCGCTCATCTTTTTCACCTTTCAGGCGTACAAAGGAATGTTTGAAAAAGAACCAGGTAAAGAGTAGTATACCAATAAGGCCATTGTTTACCAGTAGCGTTGAAAAGAAATCAGTAGACCGTATATACCCAAAGCCCAGGCCGGTAAGTTTCCCTATCCAGTTCATATCATTCCACCAGAAAGCCAACTGATTTTTAAAAAACAGGGAACGTTCCTGCCCGGACGTGTTACCGCCGGTGAGTTTATCAATTAGCGTATCATCTGCAAAGTGTTTAAAGCCCGCACTGGTATAATAAGCAGCCACCAGTATAATCAGCCCCATAGGCACCATCCATAACAGATAACGTTGAATCCGCTTTTCATGCGCAGCCACAGCCAATGCCAGCACCGCCATACCCAGCCAGGCAGAGGTGGAAAAACTTAGCACCAGCGCAATACCAAACAGTACAATATCTACCGTACGTTTTAAACTTACCGCCAGTATCCAGAAAGGCACTACGGTAAAAGCAAACATCGAGGGCTCGCCGGTAAGGCTTTTTAACCGCTGAATAACCCAGCCACCTACCTGCATGGTCTGAAACAGGCTTCCCGGCGTATGGGCAAATTGCCGGTTGCTGATAAAGTCGCCATTGCGGCCGGTAAACTGAAATAGTATTATCTCCAGAAAACCGTAAGCCACCAGCACACGAAGGCCGTTGTAGAACACCGCAATATGCCTGCGGGTACCCAGATGCTTTACATACAGGTACAGCAAAAAACCTGCGAACAGGTATAAGGATTGTGTGAATAAGCTTTTCCGTAAAAATACTTTCTGCGTATCGCTGTCGTCCGTTAAACGCAGGGTGGGTGTTAGCTGAATGCCCGAGTAATACACATATAACTGAGCCAGCGCATTAACAAACAGGAAGATGCCTGCTATGGCAATAAACTCTTTATGAAGAAAGCTGCCGCTTTTAATACTGTAATACATGGCCAGCGGCGCCAATAGAAAAATCAACAGATAAGACGGTACCGAAAATGATACCGAAGGCATAAGAACAACAGATGTAAAACCCGCAATAAACAGTACAATGCTGAGATAACTGTCAAGAACGCGCTTTAATTGCATCATAAGGCGAATGGCTGGTATGGGTTGAGAATTTTTCTTTCAGAGGATAATAGCCAGGCAAAACCTCTTCTACAAATTTCTGTATTTTTCTGATAAAACGGTTTTCAGAAAAATGCTGCACATACTGCCTGATAAACTGCGGATCAAAGTGCAGCTGCTCAAAAGCTTTTACTGCACCGTCCAGCGCCTGCACCGATTGCTCCTTAAAAAACAGGGCGGTACTTTTTGCACTGTTATAGGTATATGGTATCATGGTATCTAATATACCACCTTTTCCAAAAGCAATTACCGGTCTGCCGGAAGCTGCCGATTCCAGCGGGGTTATACCGTAATCTTCCTGTTGCGGGAAAATCAATGCTTTAGCCTCTGCGTAGGTCTGCGCCAATTGTTTGGCATCCAGTCCGTTCAGAAACACAATATTATCTTTTGCACGTTTTTTCAGTTCAGCCTCCTGAGAGCCTTTGCCCACAATTACCAGTTTTTTATCAGGCATGGCGTTAAACACGTCAATTACCAGATCTACTTTTTTATAAGGCTCCAGGCGGGATACCACCAGATAATAATCTTTTACCGCATCGGCTACATAAAAGTTTTGCAGCTTTACTGAGGGATTGATGATAGTTACTGCATTGCGTGGATGGTAAGCTTCTTCCAGCGCAGCCTTCATACCAATAGAGTTGGCGATATAGAAATCAGTACGTTTAGAAGCAAATTTGTCCAGGTGTCTTAACAAAGCAGCCCCTGCCAGAAACAAACGGCGGAACAGCCAGTTTTTGTTCATCAGGTTCTCGTACGACCATGGGCGCCATGCCACCCGTAAAGGAGTATGGCAATAACTGATAACGGTAGTTCCTTTGTCAACACGGATGAATTTAGCGCAGTGTGTAGTGGAAAGCAGTACCACATCATAACCACGTAAACGGATAGAACGCATAGCCAGCAGCGCAAAAGGAAAGAACAGCAGCTTCACCAGCTTATCGTTTTTACCTATCTTCTGAAACCAGGAAGTAATAATGTTAGCGCCTTTAAATTCAGGGTAAGTACGCTCACTGTTATAGCAAAGGGTATAGATAGGAGCATCGGGAAATGCTTTATGCATACTTAACACAACCTGCTCTGCGCCACCTTTTCTTACCAACTCATCGTGTACAATTGCTACCTTCATGGGAATGCTGCTTTTTTCAATTTATGCAAAACACATGCCTAAAACAGGCTTATATATGCTCTACCGTTTTCTTCAGCAGGGCTGCCGATTGTTTCCAGCTGTACCGTGCTAAAACATAGTCACGGCCACTTTCGTTCAATCGTTTATCCTGCTTATCTAACAGTAATAAAAGACTTGTTAAAGTTTGTTTATCCTTAAAGTAAAAGGCATGTTCACCAGCCACCTCCCTGAATATAGGGATATCAGAAGCAATTACCTGGCAACCTGCAGAAAGCCCTTCTGCTACAGGCAATCCAAAGCCTTCGTATAAGGAAGGCACTATCACCGCCTTTGCATGCTGATACAGCGAAGCCAGCTCCTCATTGGTAACCGCGCCCGCAAAATGAATCATGGGGTTGGCTTTAAACTGCTCCAGTTGCTGCAGCAGTTCGGGGTTAAAGGACTTATAAGCCGCGCCTGCTATTACCAGCTGTGTTTGTGTTAACTGCGCCGCGCTGTAAGCCTGCAATAACAATAGCAGGTTTTTGCGGGGATCTACCGAGCCTACAAACAAAAAGTAAGGAGCCTGCACCATAGGTGCCGCAACAGACTGCACCATTGGAAAGCCTGCGTTGGGTATCACACTTATCTGTTCATCCCGCAGCTTATAATAATCCATCAGTTCTGCTTTGGAAAACTCACTTACCGTAATAATATGTTTGCTGCTGCGTATAATCAACGGCATCATACTTTTATAATAGTAGTAAAATGCCTTTGAAAAAAACTGCGGATAACGTATAAACGCTATATCATGTATACAGGTAATCTTATTCTTATACATCACCGGCGCTACGTTGCAAAGGTTCAGCAGCAGCTGTTGCTGCTTAGCTGCAAAGCGTGGTAGCTGCCATTGCTCCCACAACAACCCGGCTTTACTGCCTGTAGTAATAATATTACATGGCATGTTATATAAACTATTCAACTGACCTTCTGCAGGTGCCACCAATGTTACATCGGGGTTAATAGCTGCATAATGCCTTATCAGTTCTGATGCGTACCGTTGTACGCCGCTCATCTTCTGTGTTAAAAATTTACCGTTAACCAGTACAGGGCTCATTTCAGTTTCTTTTTAATCGTCTCTTGCACGGTGGCCATAAATTGTGCAGCAACTGTTTCTTCGCTGTACTTATACATAAAGCGGCTGCATTGTGCAGCTTTATGCGTTATACTATGCGGGTTTTGCAACACCTCTTCCAATACGCTGGTCAGGCTGCCGCTGCGCATATAAAACTGCCACATACACTCCGGCTCGTACAAATCTGTAAGCCCGCCTCTGGCTGCTATACATACGGGTTTATTATAAGCAAGTGCTTCTATAGCCACACGCCCAAAAGGTTCTTCCCAGGCAGAAGGTACTACTACCATGTCTACATCACGGTAAAACACTTCCGGGTCGGTCTTGCCCATAAACACCACCTTCCCTTTTAGCGGATACTGTAACGTAAGCATCTGCTGGTATTGTGGTTCGTAAGCACCTGCCAGCACCAGCGTATAATTACCCTGCTTTAGCCGGCTCAGCTCTTCAAACAAAAACGGAATACCCTTTTCCGGCGTAAGCCTGCCTATAAACCCAATACGTATATTGCCAGCCTCCGGTACACGGTTACTATCCTGTACGTTGGGCGAAGTGATAATGTTAGGCACCACGGCAGTAATTTTCTGCTCCCCTACTCCATGCTGCAAATGACGGTTAAGAATATGGCTGCTGATACCAATAAAAGCATCCGGCACCTTACAGGTATGCTTTTTTACCGCAAAGGCAGCACTGCACGATGTACAGAGCTGCCCGCACTGGCATCCATTTTTATACAACGTGGTACGGTGGCACAGAATATAATAATCGCGCATGGTATGCAGCAATACGTGTTGCTTACCGGCCAGCGCCCGCCAGGTAAGCAGCGAAAAACCCTGCATGTTATTGGTGTTCACCACCTGTGGTTGTATACGCCGTATTAACCGGCGCATCAGGAAGTAATAGCCGAAATTGAGGGTATCTACCACATGCCACAGCGCTTTTACCCAAAAACGGGTAGAAGGCCGGATAACCGGATAAAAATTTTTAAAAGGAAGATAGATGGTGATTACACCATTGTGCCTGGTTACGTTTCTTTTATCGCCCTGCGACAGTATATATACTTTATGCCCCAGCTTATACAACGCCTCGCACAATAGCTGCACAGAAACTTCAGCGCCGCCCAGGTGATTAGGGTAGTACAGGGTGTTTACAAACAACAATGTCATAGCTTCTGGTTAGGGTATACAATGGGTGGGTTAAAAAACCATCCGGCCCAGAAACCCTTCATGTAAACCCTCAGCTTGTACCAGCCATTACTGGTAAAAGCACTGGCCAGCGCCACCTTGCTGTAATGGAGTGTATCCATCAGCAGATCTGCCCGGCGTTTGTGTTTACGGCTGATGTATATGTTGTTTCTGATGTTGTAAAAATGAAGCGCTATACGGTTTTTATCCACCTCTGTAACCAGGCTGGGAAAGGATGGGTTGGCACGAAGATGTACCACCTTGCTACGCCCCACCATATAACCCGGTGCCTGTTTGGAAAGGCGGTTGGTAAAATCAATATCATCACCCCAGATAAAAAAGTCGCGTATAGGCAATCCGGCTTTCTGCACATGCCGGGCGTTAATAAGTACCGATACAAACGTGCTGCTGCTTACCCGTATCATGCCATGCTCGGCATACTCGCCCCATTGCGGGTACTGATAGCGGGAAACGGATGTATCTATGTTGGGGGAGTTAATAACCACTCCATCCTGACTATTCACCTTACTGCACAGAAAAGAAAAATCGGGCACCAGCTCTGCCGCCAGCATCAGTTGCTCCAGCGCATCGTCTGCCGCTATCACATCATCATCCATCACCCATATATAATCAAAACCCTTTTCTACCGCGTATTTAATTCCGGAGTAAAAGCCACCGGCGCCACCTGTATTGGCCTGGTGTATTACTTCCATTTCCTCCTGACTATCCAGCCATGCTCTGGTACCATCTGTACTGCCATTATTAATTACAAATAACTTATCCCATGCAAAGTGTTGTCTTTTCAGCGCTTCTATACAGCGTTTCAGCAACACTTCCCTGTTATAGGTTACCACTACTATTGCTATTTTGCGGATTGACATAGGCGCCAGTTTTATTAATTCATCTTTTTCGCAGCTTGCCTGCGGCTGCCATAAGCCAGCTTACACGCCAGTAACGGCTGTCCACCAGCCTTATTCCCTGCCTGTATATAATCAGGGCCATTCCGGCCGTAATCAGTAATTCCGTTAACACCCATGCAAGCGCCGTACCATAATAAGACAGGGCGGGCGTTAACAGCAGATTCAATGCTATACAAACCCCGGAACCCACAATGGTCATGCGTAAAAATTTATTATCCTGCTTCATATTCAGCAACACCTGGGTACCCAGCAGGTTACTGATGCTTACAATAAGCGGTGTAAAAGCCATAATGCGCAGCACATTTACCGATGCTTTAAAATCAGCCCCAAACAATACCTTAATTACCAATGGGGCAGTAATAAACACCCCGGCAGTAGCACAGAAAGCAATGGCGCACACCAGCGGAAACAGTTTACGAACCTCTTCCAGCCCTTCTTCCCGGGCTACTGAAAATGCTTTACCTACGTGCGGAAAAAGGGTTTGGCTCAGTGGCAGCAGCATCATGGTTTGCACTACACCCACCAGACGCGAGGCTGCCGTAAATACCCCCACTTCATCTTCACTCTTCAGTAAGCCCAGCAACACTATATTACTGGTAGTGTACAGGTTAATCATAAGGGTAGATACAAACACAGCCCTGTCTTCATACAACAATTGCATTACCTTTTTCAGGGGTACAAAAACAAGTTTTATTTGAAAACGGCGGCAGGCATATATAAACAACCATACACCGGCAACCACCTGCGAAAGGGTGGTAAACAGGGCGTATAACCAGTAGTCCTGCGGCAGATGAATCAGCAACAGCATTACCACGTTAAACACCAGTTTGGTAACCACATTCCAGATAGCGGCTTTCTGCAGTTGCTCCATACCCTGGAACAACCAGTTGGGCATAAATACATTGGCCAGCACGGTAAGAAAGGTTAAAATGCTTACCAGCGGCGCCTGCCGCAATTTATCCATGGCTATAAACAGCAGGGCAAATACTATTACCGATGCCACAAACAACCACAACCGGGCAAAAAACACGCGGGAGAATATATCATTCACTACCGCTTTATCATCCTTGTTTCGGGCTACCAGCCGGGTGGCGGTATAGTCAAATCCGTAATTAATCAGTAACACAAAGTAGGTTACCACCGCCGTTAGAAAATTTAATAACCCAAAATTAGCACGGCCTATTACGCGTACAATAACTGGTAAAACCAGAAAAGGGATAAGGAAGTTGGCTACCTGTATAACAGACAGGGCGCCGAAGTTTTTTGTTAACTTACCAGCTGTTGACATATTCTAAAAATGTAAATGCAAAAATAACGCCACCTTGGCCCCCAAAATCAGCCCTCTGTAAAGCCTACGATGAAATTCATATGCCTTAAACGGTCAATAAGCAAAGCGCCTCGGTAACCGCAACCTAACATGGCCCGGTTTTGGCACTGCAATTTCATTTACTTTTGGGTTTGAACGCCTGACCTTTTTTAATATCTGATATGCCTGATTTTGATTACCTGGTAATTGGTGCCGGATTGTACGGTGCCGTTTTTGCGCACGAAGCTACCAAACATAACAAGAAATGCCTGGTTATTGACCGCCGCGCACATGCCGGTGGCAATGTATGGTGCGATAACAAAGCGGGTATTAATGTGCATGCGTATGGCGCGCATATTTTTCATACCAATGATAAACATTTGTGGGAGTATGTAAACTCTTTTGTGGAGTTTAACAGATACACCAATTCGCCGCTGGCCAATTACAAAGGCGAACTGTATAATCTGCCTTTCAACATGAACACTTTTTACCAGTTATGGAAAGTGAAAACACCGGCAGAAGCACAGGAAAAAATACAGCAGCAGATTGCCGATCTTAACATTACCCACCCGCAGAACCTGGAAGAGCAGGCGATATCGCTGGTAGGTAAAGATGTGTATGAAAAGCTGATTAAAGGCTATACTGAAAAGCAATGGGGCCGCGATGCGCGTGAGCTGCCTGCTTTTATTATTAAACGCCTGCCTGTACGTTTTACTTACGATAACAATTATTTTAACGATAAATACCAGGGCATTCCTATAGGTGGTTACAATAAGTTAACCGAAGGACTGCTGAAAGGTATTGAGGTAAGGCTGAATACCGACTTTTTTAAAGAACGCGAAGCACTGAGCAAACTGGCAAAGAACATTGTATTTACCGGCCAGCTGGATGAGTTTTTCGGCTTCCGCTTTGGGCATCTGGAATACCGCAGCCTGCGGTTTGAGCACGAAACACACGATATACCCAACTACCAGGGCAATGCGGTGGTGAACTACACAGAAAGGAATGTGCCGTATACCCGTATTATTGAGCACAAACACTTTGAGTTTGGTCAGCAACCGCAAACAGTTATTACCCGCGAATACTCTACTGAGTGGAAGCCGGGCGATGAACCTTACTATCCGGTGAACGATGATAAGAACATGCAACTGCTGAAACAATACCAGCAACTGGCAGAAGCGGAAGAAAATGTGATCTTTGGCGGGCGGCTGGCAGAATACCGGTATTACGATATGCACCAGGTAATAGCCTCTGCACTGGCAAAAACTAAAAAATTGTTTACTGAATAAGCCCTCATGAGTCCATTAACGGTTCATAAAGATTCTGTTGTATACATTCCCTGTCCGGCCTCCCATGCTACGGGTGGCACCGAGTTGCTGCACCAGTTTGTGCATCAGCTAACACAACTGGGCATAACAGCCAAACTGTTTTATTACCGCATTAAAAAAGGCGTTGATCCTATACATCCGCGTTTTCATAAGTATGTGCAGGACTATGCCACTACTATAGAAGACAACGAAAAAAACATACTGCTGGTGCCTGAAACGCGTACAGAATACCTGTACCGGTATCAGCATATCAGAAAAGGTATCTGGTGGCTGAGCGTAGATTTCTTTTACGATACGGCTGATGTGGACCGGTGGAGTACCCTGATGAAAATGACGGGCATTACGCGCCGGTATAACATTAAAAAGCCGGAGAAGCTGAAAATAGATCTGCACCTGGTACAAAGCCGTTACGCCGCTATTCACCTGGAAAAGCATGGTATTCATAACTATGAATATCTGTCTGACTATCTGAATGCTTCCTTCTTCAGCGCACCGGAAACACCGTTGAGCGAAAAGCAGAACCGGGTACTGTACAATCCTAAAAAAGGCTGGGAGTTTACACAGCAGTTAATACAACAGGCACCGGAACTGAACTGGTTTCCACTGATTAACATGACGCCCGATGAGGTAGCGAAAGCATGCCATACCTCCAAAGTGTATATTGACTTTGGCAATCACCCGGGCAAAGACCGCTTTCCGCGGGAAGCCGCTATATCAGGCTGTTGCGTTATTACCGGCAAGCGTGGTGCTGCTGCCAACGACACGGATATTCCGGTACCGGAGCAGTACAAGTTTGCAGATACGCCTGCCAGCATTCCCGCTATTATCCGGCAGATTAAACTATGCCAGGATACCTATGAAACAGCGCGGCACGATTTTGATACTTACAGAGAAGGCATCAAAACGCAGGAACAGGAGTTTAATCATCAGTTACAGAAAATATTCTTACGGTAATGCATCCCGCAGACAGTTATATTGTCCTTTTAAACTACAACTCATGGCAGGATACCATAGAATGTATTGAATCGTTGTTAAAACAGAAATACGAGGGCATTTACCATATTGTTGTGGTAGATAACGCCTCTACCAATGATTCGCGTGAGCAGTTGTTGAACTGGGCCTGTACCGTTACGCCGCTACGTGGTATTGACTACAGCCACCTGCTTTACCAGGAGGGGCAGTTTATACATGTAAACGTTAAATCGCACGCCACCATCAGCTTTGTCTGGAGCCAGTTTAACGGCGGTTTTGCGTATGGCAATAACATTGGTATCCGCTACAGTAACCTCAATTCCTCTGACCATTTTATCTGGTTACTGAACAACGATACCATTGCTATGGAAGATACCCTGCAACAACTGGTATCTTTTTATATAGCACAGAACAAGATTAAAAAAACAGGACTGGTAGGTTGTTTACAACGGTATTACCACGATCCTGAACTGGTGCAAACCATGTACGGCAAGTTTAACACCTGGCTGGGGCTACCGCGCGAGCATGGTGCCGGGCAGCCGGTTGCTGCCGTTAATGAAATTATAGATCAGCAGATAGATTACCTGTCTGGCGCCTGCCTGCTTACCCATACCGAGGTACTGAAAGAGGTAGGCCTGCTGTGCGAAGATTATTTTCTGTTTTACGAGGAGCTGGACTTTGCACGCCGCCTGCAAAAGGCGGGCTTTTCACTGGCCTATTGCCCCACTACCAGCATCTTGCATAAGCACGGTGCCAGCATTAACGGCCTTACCAAAGGCGGTGCTACCCCGTTTGCAGATTTTCACCATTTCAGAAGCGAGTTTATTTTCGTAAGAAAACACTACCGCTCTTACCTGCCCATGTACCTGTTTGTATGTGGCCTGCAGCTTACCAACCGCGTTATCAAAGGACGTTTTAAAAACATCCCTTATATGATAAAAGGTGTGGAAGCAGGCCTGAGCCACAAACATGGCCAGCATCAGCATCCTGAATAACAGCACAACTGTTTAACGATATCATAAACGACCCGGTATAGGTAAAACACCCTGCCGGGTCGTTTTTATATAAAGTCAGCTTGTTTCCAATATGTCAAAGAACTCATCAGCCGCTTTTCCTCCGGCAGAAGCCTGGTTGAAGACGCCTCTCCCACCCCTGCTTCCGTTATCCGGTATCCGGCGACTGACTGTACAATGATACTATCGGGGAAAGGCCGTTTGCGGGAGAAAGTATGCAAACGACAGTTTCAGGTATGCAAACGACAGTTTTAAGTAGGCAAACGACATCAGACGCATCTCAAAGCCTTACTCAGATTACATTACACGTCTGCTACAGCCACCAGCAAGGCTTTCAGCGCACGTTTTTCAGCAACGCTTTTACCCAGGTAGCCAGTGCTTTATTGCGACAACAACAATGGAACCCCAAAGGGTACCGTTCTCTCTACTAAACGGCAGTCAAACTGTCACTGCAGGCTGATTTTTTTCTAAATACGCTGAGCGAATGGGAAGCGAACCTGTGGCGAACCCACACCGAAGGAAAGGCGAAGGAGAAAACCAGCGACAACCTGGCAGCAATGTTCTACATAGGTACAAAAAAAGGGGCCGGTAAACCGGCCCCCTTCGCTTAAAAAGCAGGAAACTTATTTAAAATCTGCCTCAGTAACTCCTTCGTTTAGTTTGGCTTCCGTTACCGTAAAGTTCATAGCCTGTTGCTGTCCACCGGCTTCCATGGTGTACGCAATTTTGTAGGGGATTACTACCTTACCTACTTTTCTGTAGTCGCTAAACTCCGAGGACTGGTTTACAGAAGTACCATTTATATTTAAAGCACCTTCTGTTTTAACAAGCAATTTGGTAGCCACATCGTAATACTCCGTTTGTGTTTTACCGGCAGGGTTAACTACCTCCACGCGGTAAGCATCTTTACCATTTACCTTTTCAACACCTTTTACCTGCATTTTAAAGGCCTGGTTGCTCAGATAATCTACCTGCTCAAATAAACAGGTTTGTGTTTTTTTGGCAGCAGCTTCTTCTTCAGGCATAGGTTGTTTCTGACCACCTCTTTCTGAATAACCATTAGTACCATCAAACACCTCCTTATTTACTACATTGCCCATCATAGAAAACACCATACTGCTTTTATTGGGTGCCATAGCTTTCTGTTCAACCAATATGTTCATACCCTGCATGCTCAGGTCCATTTTCAGGTAAAGCGACTGTACTTTTTTCAGTTCTTCTGTACCGCCAATGGTTTTCAGGTAGTCGCCTATTATCACCTCTGGTTTAACAGTTACTGTCTGGGCAGCGGCAGCAGCGGTTACCGGCTGGGCATATCTGTCAAACTGGTTTACTGTGTAACCCAGCTTTTTCAGGCCTGGCTCTACGGTAGCAGCCTTACCCACTATAATAATGCGGCTGGTGGGGGCACCAAAGTACTTTACGGCTACACGCTGAATATCATCAACAGTAACTGCATTCAGCTTTTGCAGATACGTTCTGTAAAAGTCTTTAGGCAGATTGTTAAGAATAATGTTGGTAGCGTAGGTAGCAATGCGCGCGGTATTTTCCATACCCAGTGCAAAGCTGCCGTTGTATAAAGCTTTTGCTCTGTTTAAATCTTCCAGGTCTACTTTGGTAGTGCGTATACGCTGAATTTCGTTCAGAAACTCTACTACAGCGCTGTCTGTTTTCTCGTTACGTACAGAAGCAGAAGCAGCAAAAGTGGTCTGATAACGGCCGGCAGCAATGCTGGAATAAGCGCCATAGGTAAACCCATGCTTTTCGCGCAGGTTTTTAAACAGGTAGGCATCGCTACCACCACCTAATATCTGGTTAGCCAGTAACAACGGAAAATAATCCGGGCTGCTTAAAGGCAGTTGTACCAGGTTGGCCACGCGTATTTCAGACTGTACGGCGTTAGGCACATCTACCAGGTCTATTTCTGTTTTAGCAGGGTTTTTAACCGGCGCTAATACAGGCAGGGTAAGTGTTGCGCCTTTCCATTTGCCAAAGGCTTTTTCAGCCAGTGCTTTGGCAGCTTCCGGCTTAATATCACCTACAAAAATCAGAAACCCGCGTGATGGGGTAATGTATTTAGCATAAGCCGCCTTTACATCATCCAGTGTTAAAGCATTTACAGAAGCTTCTGTTTCAAACTCACCGCTGGGGTGGTTTACGCCATAGATTAACGCAGGGGTAACACGGCCGGCAATATCCTTTACACTTCTTTCAGAACTCTTAAGTCCGGTAATGGCCTGCGATTTCAGCTTTTCAAATGATTCAGCCGGGAAAGATGGTGATTGCAACCCCTCAGCCATTAACAGAAAAGCCTGCTCAAAATAACGGGTTAAGGCAGAAGCGCCGCCACCGCTGGCACCAAGACTTATTTCTGCACCAATTTTATCGCCTGCTTCGTCAAATTCTTCTTTGGTTTTGTTTTTGGTACCCTCGTTCAGCATACCGCCCATCAGGCTTAGTACACCCGCTTTTGCACCTTCGGTAATAGGGCCGGCATCAATAGAATAAGAGGCAGATACTTTAGGCAGTTTATGGTTTTCCACTACCAGTACGGTAATGCCATTGGCCAGCTTATACGTAACGGGGTCTGCAATAGTTATTACAGGGGCGGGGCCTGCCTTGGGGCGTTTGCTCCGGTCAAGCTTAGTTTGCGCTTCTGCATTTACCAGCAATAAGGCGCCTGCTATGACAAAATATATTTTTTTCATTTTCTTTTTATTTGGTGCGTCACAAAATCAGAATTACTTGGCAGGCAGGTAGTACAATACCACACGCTGGTTTTTCACCAGATACTTTTTCGCAGCTTCTCTGATTTCTTCGCGGGTAATGGAACGGATTTCATCCAGCTCCTGGTTAATCTGATTTGTGTTTTTGTTGTGGAAAGTATAACCGTTGGCCAGATTCTCTGCCACGCCCAGCATTTTGCTGTTGGCATCAACATAACCGTTTTCAAACTGGTTCTGTATTTTCTGGTAATCTGCTTCGCTGATGAGGTTGGTTTGTAACGCCACCACCTCAGCATCAATATCTGCCAGCAGCGTATCCAGAGAAGCGTTGTTGTTAGGCAGTGCCAGGGTAATATACGCGCCATAGTCTTCTAACCCATAGTTAAACGCCGATACCTGCAGGGCATTCTTTTTATTATCTACCATTTTTTTATACAGGCGCGAGCTGGAGCCGCCGGATAATACAGCAGACATCATTTCCAGCACTTTAGAATCGCGGCTCTTCATACCGGGAATACGGTAAGCAGCAAACACCGCAGGAATCTGAATATTACTGTCGTACACCGTGTCTACAATCTCGTGTGCCAGTGGCTGCTCGGTAATATTGGGCTGTATTACTTCGGGGCCTTTGGGAATTTCTTCAAAATAGGTTTTAACCAGTGCTTTGGTTTTTTCAATATCAATATCACCGGCAATGCTTAATACGGCATTATTAGGCGCATAAAACTTTTTAAAGAAAGCCTTAAACTCGGCCAGGGTAGCTGCATCCAGGTGCGCCATGCTGCCGATAGGCTGCCAGCGGTAAGGATGAGCGGCAAACAGGCGCTGAAAAATTTCATCAGCAAACTTGCCATAAGGCTGGTTATCCAGGCGTTGTCTTTTTTCTTCTTTTACCACCTCGTTCTGTGTTCTTACACCTTCCTCGTTAATAACGGGGTGCAGCATACGCTCGCTTTCCAGCCACAGGCCCAGCTCCAGCTGGTTGCTGGGGAACAGCTCGTGGTAAAAAGTACGGTCCTGCGTGGTATTGGCATTGGCCTGACCACCATTGCTGGAGATAATTTTGTCAAACTCGCCGCGCTTGATATTGTCCGTGCCCTCAAACAACAGATGCTCAAAAAAGTGTGCAAAGCCGGTACGGGCTGTGTCTTCATTTTTAGAGCCTACATGATACATTACTGATACAGCCACTACGGGGGCGGATTTATCCTGGTGGAGGATGACGTGCAGGCCATTAGCCAGGTCATACTCTGTAAACTGCACTTTTTGTGCAACAGCAACAGTACCGGTAGTTACCATAACCATTGCAGCGCCCAAAAACTTACTTCGCATACGCATACGTTTTTTATAATTATCAGGTGATTAAGAAATAAAGTGCAATAATAAAATCTTTATTAGCTTAGCCGGAAATAAATTACATGAACGCGCAGTTTACCGATGCCATACAGCAGGGATATCGTTTTAAAGGCGAGCAGGCCACGCTGGGATGTGCTATTTTAAACGGAGAAGCAGTTGCGGATGCCCCTGTACACCTGCCCCTGAAAACCATGAACAGGCACGGCCTTATTGCCGGCGCCACCGGTACCGGCAAAACCAAAACACTACAGCTGATAAGCGAAATACTGAGCGATGCCAGCGTGCCTGTTTTACTGATGGATATTAAAGGCGACCTGAGCGGTATTGCTGCACAGGGTACCATGAACGATAAAATTAAAGAACGGTACGGGAAAATGGGCCTTACCTGGCAGCCCGCTGCCTACCCGGTAGAGCTGTTAACACTGAGCGATGAAAAGGGTGCCAGATTAAGAGCTACGGTTACCGAATTCGGCCCCATTCTGTTAAGCAAAATACTGGGCCTTAACGATACGCAGAGCGGACTGGTTGCGCTGATTTTTAAATACTGCGACGACCATCAGTTACCGCTGCTGGACCTGAAAGACTTTATTAAAACCCTGCAATACATAGGCAACGAGGGTAAGGCTGAGATAGAAAAAGAATACGGTAAAATATCTACCACCAGTACCGGCACCATATTACGTAAGGTAATAGAGTTGCAACAACAGGGCGCGGAAATCTTCTTTGGTGAACCATCGTTTGACGTAAATGATCTTATCCGCATCAGCGATGATGGCCGTGGCATCATCAGCATTTTACGGGTAACCGATATGCAAAACCGCCCCAAACTGTTCTCTACCTTTATGCTGCAGCTACTGGCTGAGTTATATGCTACCTGCCCCGAAGAAGGGGATATGGACAAGCCTAAGCTGGTAATGTTTATTGATGAAGCCCACCTGCTGTTTCAGGAAGCCACACCTGCCCTGCTGCAACAGATGGAAACGGTAATTAAACTGATACGCTCCAAAGGCATAGGCATTTTCTTCTGCACACAAAACCCGCAGGATGTACCGGCTTCTATACTGGGGCAGCTGGGTTTAAAAATACAACACGCTTTACGCGCTTTTACTGCGGCAGACCGCAAAACCATTAAACAGGCGGCGGAAAACTTTCCGGAAACCAGCTTTTACCAAACGGATGAACTGCTTACCCAGATGGGTATAGGGGAAGCGCTGGTAACCTTGCTGAACGAGAAAGGGATACCTACCCCATTGGTGCATACCATGCTGTGCAGCCCTAAAAGCCGTATGGATGTGCCGAGCGAAATGGAGATTGATACTATTGTAAGCAAAAGCAAACTGGCCGGCAAATACAACCGCACTATTAATAGTGAGAGTGCGTATGAAATATTAACGGCTAAACTGGAGCGCGCTGCCCGCCAGCAACAGGAGGAAGAGGAGCAGGAAGAAGCAGAAAAACCATCTTCCCGCAAAACAAAGAAGGAAGAAAGTTTCTTCGACAATCCTATTGTAAAACAGGCAGGCCGTACCGCAGCAGCTATTATTACCCGCAGCCTGCTGGGTGCTTTGGGTTTAACCAGCACCCGCAAGTCTTCTAAAAGATAATCAATGCTTTTTCAGTGATCCGTTGGCTGTCATGTGCAGTTTTTCTTCTGCCAGCAGAAAACGGATCACTTCCTGAATATGCGCTGCTTCCAGGTGTGGCAGCATGGCGGGTATAGCAGCGGCCGTATAATTACCCCGCTCTACTACGGCATACACCGCCTGGGTTATTACCCCCACATCTCCGGCAGTTACTTTACCCGTTTTTTTGCGGGCAATACAGGTATCGCAAACACCACAATCGCTGGTTTGTTCCTGTCCAAAATAGGTGGCTATATACTTACTGCGGCAGGTTTTATCCAGATGCAGGTAGCGTAACATAGCGCGTACCCGCTCTTCATACAACTCCTTCCGGCGTGCATAGGTCTTTATATCAATATGCAGAAACTCAGCTGGGGCCCGATTTAGCAGGTAGTGTAACTGCGGGGTTTCTTTCTGTGCACGGTATTCAATAATCTCCAGCTGATGCAGTTGCTGTAACTGCGCCTTCACCTGCTCCGGTGTAAGGCGGCATAAACGGGCAATCTGTTTTTCGTAAACGGTAATGGGGTTATCGTAAATGCCCTCGTAATGGCGCAGCAGGCTTTTTACCACCATATCCAGCTGCGGATACAGTTGTTCTATCTGAAAAAGCTGGTCGCGCGTGGCGGTAAACATTACCTGTGGAGGCATAAACACGTTCTCTTTAAAACTAACGTGGCCTTCCTGTTCCAGCATTTTAATAGCGTTCAGCGCCAGGCGGGCATCTATCTGAAAGTTCTTTGTGAAGTCGGTAAAATCAAAGTCGTAGTAATTACCCTCGCCTAAACCTACAGGTATATGCAGGTAATCGGCCAGTGATTGGTATACATGCTTTACATCTTCAACGGCGGGGTAACGTACATCTGCCAGTGATAATAAAGTTTCTGTATCCCGCTCATCAAACAACAGTGCAGCATAAGCTTTTTTCCCATCTCTGCCTGCACGGCCGGCTTCCTGGTAGTAGTTCTCCACACAGTCAGGCACATCGTAGTGTAATACCGTGCGCACATCTGGTTTGTCAATGCCCATACCAAAGGCGTTGGTACATACCATCACGCGTATTTCGCCGTTAATCCATGCCTGTTGTTTGCCGTTACGTTCTTCCTGTGGCAGGCCGGCATGGTAATATTCTGCGGATATGCCCTGCAGCATCAGCAGCCGCGCCACATCCTGTGTGCGTTTGCGGGTGCCACAGTATACAATGCTGCTGCCCGGCACTTTTTCCAGGGCTTCCAGTATTTTGTTGATCTTGCTGTCGGCTTCAAATACGCGGTAAGCCAGCTCCGGCCGCTCGAACGACTGACGAAATTCGGATGGCTTTTTCAGCTCCAGCCGGTCTATAATATCCTGCTGTACCAAAGGCGTAGCCGATGCCGTTAAGGCAATAAAAGGCACCGTGGAAGGCAGTACCTTGCGTAGTTCTGCTATACGCAGGTAAGCAGGCCGGAAGTCGTACCCCCATTGGGAGATACAGTGAGCCTCATCTACCGCTACCAGGGTAATATCCAGCTCATCTACATAGCGGGAAAACAGCAGTGTGGTTAACCGCTCAGGAGAAACATATAAAAACTTAATATCAATGTTACGCGCTACCTCATCCAGCGCACGGCGCACCTCTACGGTGTTCATACCGCTGTGTATGGCTATGGCGCCAATGCCTCTTTTTTCCAGCCCTTCTACCTGATCTTTCATCAGGGCAATAAGCGGTGTTACCACCAGGCATACCCCGTGCCGCATCATGGCAGGCACCTGAAAACAGATGCTTTTACCGCCGCCGGTAGGCAGCAGGGCAAACACATCTTTATTTTCCAGTAAGGCCTTTATTACCCATTCCTGGGCACCACGGAAAGCGGGATAGCCCCAATATTTTTGCAGTACCTCTGTGGCGGTTACCATTTACACTTTTTTCCAGTTGAGCCGGACAGAATTAATAGCCAGCACCACGTCACTCAATCCCATTACCAGCGCACCAAAAGTAGGACTGAGATAACCGAAGGCTGCTACCGGCAACGCAATGATATTGTAAATAAACGCCCAGAACAAATTCTGTTGTATGGTTACATAGGTATGCCGCCCCAGCCCCAGAGCCATAGGCAGGTGTTTTAAACCGTGGTTCATCAGCACCACCTGTGCACTCTGCATGGCAATCTGTGAGGCATCACTCAGTGATATACCTACGGTAGCCTTAGCCAGTGCAGGCGCATCGTTAATACCATCGCCCACCATAGCCACAGGCGCTACTGCATTATAATCAGCAATGCGCTGTAATTTCTGCTCTGGTGTTTGCTCTGCCACTACTTCTTCAATGCCCAGTGTGGTGGCTACCTGCGCACACTTTTCCTTTGTATCGCCGCTTAACAAAATGGTTTTAATACCCGACTGTTGCAACTGTGCTACCACGGCTTTGGCTTCGGGGCGTATTTCATCGGCCACATCAATCCAGCCGAGTAAAACGCCGTTGCGGGTAATGTATACATTGTGCGTAGTATCGCTGGTAAGCGCTGCTACAGCTTTATGCGATACGGCTTCATAACGGTTGCCTTCTTTATCCGTGCCCTGCATACCCAGGCCCTTTACTTCTTCTATCTTTCCCCAGCGCAGTTCGTTTTTCACTTTCCATTCGCGGGTAATACAGCGGGCTATGGGGTGGCTGGAATGTTTTTCCAGTGAGTAGGCTATCTGTTTCAGTTCCTCTTCCTCCACTGCCAACGCTGCAAACCGGCGTAGCGCAAACTGGCCGGTGGTAAGGGTACCGGTTTTATCAAAAACCACCTGCTTTATATTCCGGAACACCTCCAGGCTGCGGGCGTTTTTAAACAGAATACCATTGCGTGCGGCACGGCCCAGGCCTACGGCAATAGCTGCCGGGGTAGCAAGGCCCATGGCACAGGGGCAGGCTATTACCAGTACAGCAATGCTGCGCAACAGGCTTTCGGTAAAAGTATGGTTGCCTATAAACAGGTTACCTAACAGGGTAAGCAGGGCAATACTGGTTACTACCGGCACAAACACGGCGCTTATTTTATCGGCCAGTTGCTGTACGGGCGGCTTCTCCGCCTGTGCTTCCTGCACCATGCGCAGTATATGGCTCATTACGGTATCCTCCCCTACGGCGGTGATGTATACCTTTACGCTGCCGCTATCCACTATACTGCCGCCAATCAGCTTATCGTTCATTTTCTTTTCTACCGGCGCGCTTTCTCCGGTTACAATGGCCTCGTTTACGCTGGCGGTGCCGGAGAGTATTTTACAATCCATAGGCACATACTCACCGCTGTTAATCAGCACCAGATCACCCACTTTCAGGTACTGGCTTTCTACGGGAAACACATGCTCCTGATACTGATCGTCGTAGGCAATCATGTTGGCCATGATCTTCTGCGTAACAGTCAGCTTGCGTATGTTTTCCTGCGTGGTTTCTACTGATTTATCTTCCAGCCAGTTGCCCAGGAACACCAGGGTTATAATAGTAGCCGTGGTTTCGTAAAAAAGGTAATTGGCCGGGTTGGCGGTAAAGGTGCCGGTTAAGCTGTATACAAAGGCAGCAGTAGCGCCCAGCGCCACCAGCACGTTCATGTTAGGAATGCCTTTTAACAGGCTGCGGATGGCGCTGCGGCCAAAAAAGTCCATACCCACTATATACACCGGCAGCGTAAGCGCCAGCTGTACCCAGTGGTTCATTAACCAGTGTATATGCACACCGGGTATCATATGCACCATCAGCGGCAGCGTAAACACCAGGCAAAACAGAAAACGGCGCCAGTGGTTGTGCAGCCATTTCTTCTTTTTGGCAACGCCCGCTGCCTGCGCAGCGCCGTTGGCCACATGGTAGCCCAGCCCTTCTATGCCTTTTTCCAGCTCCAGTTTATGGGCGTCATTATCTTTCGGCAGCTCAAAACTCACATCTCCTCCTATAAAATTCACCTTTACATTGCTCAGTCCCTCCCCTTCCAGATACTTGTGTACGGTAAGGGCGCAATTGGTGCAACTCATTCCTTCTACCTTCCAGTTCACTTTTTCCATACTTACGGGTTTTAACCCTACAAAGGTACCCCCTGCTAAAAAACGCTGGTTTGCGATACCTGAAATATCTTTTTTACCAGGTTGCAAATGCCCGGCAGGGGTTAATTTTGCGGCATGGAAATGAATTTTCAGCTGAATGAGGTACCCGGAATAGCCGCCCGCATATGGCAGGAGCACCGCGCTGCCACGGTGTGGGCTTTCCATGGCGACCTGGGCGCAGGTAAAACCACTTTTATACACGCCCTGTGCGCACACCTACAGGTGCACGACACCGTAAGCAGCCCCACTTTTGCCATTATTAACGAATACCGCAGCGATGTGTGCGGGGCTATTTACCATATGGACTGGTACCGCCTGAAGGATGAAGAGGATGCCATACAGGCCGGGGTGGAAGATTGCCTGCTGAGCGGGCAGCTGTGCCTGGTGGAGTGGCCGGAAAAAGCAGCGGGCATACTGCCGGATAATGCCCTGCATATTTACCTGAGCGCAAATGGCCCGGACAGCCGTACCTTAGTGCTATAACCCCATTTTATAAAAAAAGAGTAGTTTTATACTTTATAAGCTATAGTCATGTCAGCAGGAAAGCCTATCGTGAGTCCTTCTTTTAAATACGAAACCCTGGAAGAGAAACTGGATATTAAGCGCAAAGGCGCTCCTCTTACCATAGGTATTCCCCGCGAAAACGCTTTTCATGAAAAACGTATTGCCCTTATACCGGAAGCCGTAGGCGTACTGGTAAACAACGGCCATGTGGTAGTAATGGAGCACAAAGCGGGTGAAGGCAGCAAGTACAGCGATAATGACTATGCAGAAGTAGGCGCCACCATTGTTTACGAAAAACAGGAGGTTTTTAAAGCCCCTATTCTGGTAAAAAGCGCTCCGCTTTCGGAAGAAGACATCCCCTACCTGCAACTGAACCAAACGGTTATTTCTCCCATACACCTTTCTATACTAAAGAAGTCGCTGATAGAAAAGCTGATGGAAAAGCGTATTACCGCCCTCAGTTTTGAGCATCTGAAAGATGACAGCGGTACTTTTCCTATTGTACGCAGCATGAGTGAGATTGCCGGTAGCGCCGCTATGCTGATAGCCGGCCAGTATCTGGGCAGCCCTAACGATGGCAAGGGTATTCTGCTGGGGGGCATCAGCGGTATTCCGCCTGCCAAGGTGATTATTATTGGTGCAGGTGTGGTAGGAGAGTTTGCTACCCGTACCGCGCTGGCACTGGGTGCATCTGTTAAAGTATTCGACAATAACGTATACCGCTTAAAGCGTTTACAGAATAACCTGGGCATACGTGTATGGACCAGTGTTATTGAACCCAAGATACTGGCCAAGCAGCTGAAAACCTGTGAGGTGGCTGTAGGCGCCCTTAGTAACGATAACGGCCGCTGCCCGGTAGTGGTAACGGAAGAAATGGTAATGGCTATGCGCCCCGGTGCGGTAATTATTGATGTGAGTATTGACCGCGGAGGCTGCTTTGAAACTTCTGAAATTACTACGCATGATAAGCCTACCATTATTAAGCACGATGTAATACATTATTGCGTACCTAATATACCCAGTGGTTTTGCCCGTACCGCCAGCCAGGCCATCAGCAACGTGTTAATGCACCTGCTGCTGAATGCCAGTGATGAAGGTGGATTTGATGAAATGGTATGGCACAACTTTAACATGCGCCACGGTATTTATCTGTACAAAGGCGCGCTTACCAACTTCTACATCAGCCAGCGGTTCGATTTAAAGTATACCGATCTGAACCTGCTGATTGCCAGCCGCAGATAATAAAAAAAATCGCCGGAAGCTTTGGTAAACCTCCGGCGATGCTATGTATTTTCTATAATGTAGTATTAATCCAGCTGCAGCTTCAGCCTTTCTCTCAGTTCCTTTATCCACGGGTAAGTACCGCAAAGCTTTTCATAACGCTGGCGGGCATTCAGCGATACCTGTACCGGCGGTGCTTCTTCCTCACTCAAATCTTCCAGCACTACGCGGAAAGAGATGCCCCGGTTGTGAAACGCTGTTTGTATGGCATCTAACAGAATGGTTCTTTCCTGCTCAATAAAGGTTTGCTGAATCAACGCATTTACTTTTACTATAAACGTTGCGTCTGATTCTATCTCTATATTACATATTTTAAAGGTATTGGAAGCGGAGTGCTTTTGCTGCCCGGCTAATTTGGCAGCATAAACAAGCCATATCTCCATCAGCTTTTCCATGGTTAATGGAATAGGCTCTTTCACCTCTTCAATCTGATACTGATCGCCATATTTATCCCGCAGCCCCTCCAGTAAAGACTTCTTGCTTTTAGGCTGGGGCAGTGCGCTGCGGTTCATAGGCACTACCGGTGCCATAGATTGTGGTGTGGCTACGGCTATACCACCTTCGCGCACATCATTGCGAATATCGCGGCTGCCGGGCGGACTTTGCGGCATTTCACGGGTAACAGCCCCCTGTTGGGTAGCTCCCCTGTTATCTATGTACAACCTTCCGCCATCGCCCACGGCTGGCGGCGTGGGTGCAGCCGCACCTTTTTGCTGTAAAGAAGGAATGGCTTTTATTCTTAACGCAAGCGGGCCATCAATGCGCTTTTTTTTTACCACAGCGCCATTTTCAATACTCAGCTCCAGCGCCTGCTGTAAAAAGTTCAGCTTAATCAGACACAGCTCCACATGCAGGCGTTTGTTACGCGCCATTTTAAAGTTGATCTCTGCCTCGTTCAGTATGTTTAACGCACTTACCAGGTAGGCGCCATTGGCTTTAGCGGCAGTAGCGGTATACTTACTCTGCATGCCTTCCACCACGTCCAGCAGTGCAGCTGCGCGTGGGTCTTTACATACCAGCAGGTTACGGATAAACTCTGCAAAACCATTCAGCACCAGATCGCCTTCAAAGCCCTTCCGGTTAATTTCATCATACAGCAACATGGCTCCTGCCAGGTCCTGCTGCATCAGGTAATCCAGTAAGCGGAAAAAGTAATCGTGGTCCAGTATGTTCAGGTGCTCCAGTGTATTCTGGTAGGTAACCACTCCATTGGTAAAGCTTACAATTTTATCCAGTATACTCAGCGCATCACGCATACAGCCTTCGCTCTTTTGCGCAATTACCTGCAGGGCGCCTTTTTCGGCGTTAATCTCTTCTTTGGTAGCTATCGACTGCAGGTGATCTACCGTATCATTACCGGTAATACGTTTGAAGTCGAATATCTGACATCGGGAAAGGATGGTAGGTAATATCTTATGCTTTTCTGTGGTAGCCAGAATAAAGATGGCATAGGAAGGCGGCTCTTCCAGCGTTTTCAGAAACGCGTTAAAGGCACTTGTACTTAACATGTGCACCTCATCCACAATATACACCTTGTATTTACCAGCCTGTGGCGCAAAACGCACCTGCTCAACCAGCGAGCGGATATCATCTACCGAGTTGTTACTGGCAGCATCCAGCTCGTGTATGTTTAAAGAAGTGCCTTCGTTAAACGTGCGGCACGAGGTACATTCATTACAAGCCTCCCCATCGGGCTGCAGATTCTCACAGTTAATGGTTTTGGCTAATATACGCGCACAGGTTGTTTTACCCACACCACGCGGACCACAGAACAGGAAGGCATGCGCCAGCTGGCTGTTCTTAATGGCATTTTTGAGCGTAGTGGTTATATGCGACTGCCCCACCACCGTATCAAACTCCTGAGGCCTGTACTTTCTTGCCGAAACAATAAACTTATCCATATCGGCTGCAAGATACTCTAAAGCCCAGAACAACCCCCGAAAACCAGCGGCCACTACCAGTTTTTTTAACGCAGTTTTTTCGGTATATTAAACTGCTGCCGCCAGCAGCATGGCACCTAAAAAAACAGGAACCGTAATGGTTACGATTCCTGCTGTATGCTTATAGTTGGTAAGGCTATTTATATTCCATAACCGGATGACGCTCAAACGGCTTGTTACGATCGAACAGAAACCGGTAGGTTACCATGCGACGGCTTTGCGTAGCGCTCAGGTGTTTGTAAATGTTAATCATTTTGGGGTTCCAGTCGCCGCTCCACCCCATTTCATAGCGGTCGTACCAGCCCTTATCCTGTATCAGTAAAGCGCCTTCATAAATCATAAACGAATCCACACCCAGTGCCTGGTACTTAGGTACCACCCCAAACGCCACACCGGTAAACGTACGGCAGGTGTTCTTTCTTTTCATCATCAGCAAACGCAGCTTTTGTATCAGCCCCAGCTTGCCATTGAAGTGTTTGAAATACTGGTTCAGATCAGGAATGTTAATCCACATGGCAATCGGCTCTTCTTTGTAGTACGCAAACCAGATAAGCCTTTCGTCCATTACCACTTTCATTTTCTGAAACAGCTTTAACACCTGTGCGGGCGTAATCTCTTTGGCCTCGCCATGCTGTGCCCAGGCAGAATTGTATACGGTGGCAAAATCCTGCGCGTGCTTTTCCAGATTTTTTATGTTGATGTGCGAAGCAGAATAACCTGCCTTGCTTTTAAAACGGGCATGCCTTTCCGGAAAACGGGCGGGCAGGGTATCCGTTACATTCATGGCGTAGTAATACTGGTTGTAGAAGTTCTGAAAGCCATAGCTTTCAAACAAAGCTTCGTAGTAAGGCGGATTGTACGACATGCCATAGATAGGTTCTTTTTCAAACCCCTCTACCATCAGGCCCCACCACTTATCGCGATCGCCAAAGTTAATAGGCCCGTCCATGGCTTCCATACCCTTGCTACGCAACCATTCCGCCGCTTTATCAAACAGCAGATTGGCGGCTGCCTGGTTGTTGACGCAATCAAAAAAACCGACACCGCCTGTTGGAAAGTCGGTGCCGTGGTTTACATATTTTGTATTGGTAAAAGCAGCTATGCGACCCGCAAGCGCTCCGTTATCATCTTTTAATATCCAGCGTTTGGTTTCACCATACTGGTAGTTCTTGTTTTTGTTTACATCAAAAACATCATTCACCTCGTTATCTAAGGGCCGTATATAGCGCGGGTTATTTTTATTCATCAGCACATTTGCCTGAATAAAATCCTTTGCCAGAGAAGGGGTGTTAACTTCAATTACCTGCATGCAACTGTTCCGTTTAGTGCAGCGAAAGTAAAGCTTTCACCCAACAAAAAGCCTCCCTTACTTTTTCACAAACAGCTTCTCCGCCATCTTAGCGTCGTGGCCGTAAATATCCTTGCGGAAGTTCAACTTACCATTATCATCTACCCAGGCGGTTAAATAACAAATGAATACCGATACCGGATTGGCTACGGTTACCCACTTTTCCTTACTACCGTTCATGGCACTGTCTATTTTTTCAGTAGTCCACTCCGGCTGATCGGCCAGCAGGTATTGCGCCATTTTAGCGGGTTCCTGTATGCGGATACAACCATGGCTAAAGCTACGGTTAGTACGGGAAAACAACTCGCGGTTAGGTGTATCGTGCAGGTAAATATTATAGTTATTAGGGAACAGGAATTTTACCAGACCCAGTGAGTTTTTAGGGCCGGGCTTCTGGCGTACTACCGGCAAGCCGCCTTCATGGCCGGTAATTTCCATATTCTGGCGATCCAGGTAATTGCTGTTGCGGTTCATACCCGGCACTATTTCTTTACGTACTATGCTGGAGGGTACATTCCAGTACGGTGCAAATACCACATACTTCAGCTTGCCATTGAATATAACCGTGCTGTTACCTTCTGTCCCTACAATTACGTTCATGTCAAAAGCCTGTTTGCCTTTCTCAAACACATGCAGCTTATACTCCGGAATGTTTACTATAATATAGTCAGAATCTTTACCGCTGGGCAACCACCGCATACGCTCCATGTTAATCATAATCTGCTGTATGCGTTGCTGCAATGGCACGTTCAGTTCTTTAACCACAGTGGGTGATATTTTACCATCTACTGTTAAGCCGGTGCGTTGCTGAAAGCTTCTTACCGCTGCGGTTAAAGCAGAATCGAACAGGTTAGAAACGCTATCCTGCCTGGGCAGGTCTTCTGTTATTACCAGGCGCTGTTTTACCAGGCCGATAATGCTATCGCTGTCACCCGCTTTATATGTTTTTTTGGTAACGGGTATGGAATCCCATTTTACATCTTTCTGTGCATCGTAGTATTTAGGCAAAAAGCTCTGTAACTGGCCGTACTGCGGGTTCAAAGGAGAAAACTCACCCTTCTTGGCCTTGTTACGGATTACAGAATCCAGCACAGCGGTAAGGTCTATTTTTTTACGTGGAATAAACCAGCCCAGCTGGGTTACATCCATATCGGCCCCTTCGTATACACGGGAAGCATATTTAAAAAACTGGCCGGTAAAGTATAACTCCGCCTGTAGAATTTCTGCCTTGTTCTGCATGCGTGAAGAATCAATGGTAAAGTCTGCATACAGCTTTTCCAGTTTCTTACTGTATAAGCTGCTATCCTTTAATTCCTCTACGGTGCTGCTTAACAGGTTAAGAAAGTTGCCAGCCTGCTCGCCCAGCCCGTTGCTGTCAAACCACGCATATTCAAAGTTGCGGTGTTTGTAAAAGTCCTGAAACTGCACTGCATACGGCTTATACAGCGTATCCTTATCCAGAAACTGCTGAATGGCGTTGCTATCCAGAAAAAGGTTGTTGAATGAGGTGGTTTTGTTGATGGTAGTGTCTCTTACTACTTCTTTTTTCTTTTGGGTTTTTCCTTTACAGGCAAACCAGCCTGCTGCCAGCACTATCGCTACAACGGGGTAAACGTATTTCTTCATGGTTACTGTTTTCTAACGGTTACAGTGAAATTATTGATTCACCAGTAAGGCTGCTGCCACAACGCCTGCCGTTTCGGTGCGCAGCCGGGTGCTGCCCAGGGATACGGGTGTATAGCCCTTTTGCAGGGCCTGCTCTATTTCAGAGGGTGTGAAGTCGCCTTCCGGACCAATCAGTATAAGCACATCCTGTGCCACATTCAGTTGGGTAACAGTGCTCTTTTGCATCTCTTCACAATGCGCAATCAGGGTTTGAGCAGCTGTTTGCTGTTGCAACACCTGCTCCAGCTCCGTAGGCTGGTGCAGTACAGGAAGCCATACCTGCCTGCTTTGCAGCATGGCAGATATTAAGATGGTTTGCATACGATCGTAACGGAAATGCTGCCGCTCGGTTCGCTTGCATAATAAAGGTATAATTTCACTGATACCGGTTTCTGTAGCTTTTTCCAGAAACCACTCTGTACGGCTGGCATTTTTGAGTAAAGAAATACCTATTGCCACGGAACGTACCGGCCGCTCCAGAAACTCCGAAGCGGTAATGTGTACCAGGCATTGCTTTTTATCGGCCACACGTATAACGGCCGTATGCAAATGCCCCTTACCATCGGTAAGTTGTATGGTTTCCCCCTCGCGCATACGCAGCACCTGTACCACATGCTTCCGGCTTTCTTCGCTCAGTTCATATTGTGGTACACCTGCGGCAAGGGCCTCTTCAAAAAAATAGGGAAAGGACATGCGTGGTTGTTAAATAATAACAGGAATATTAGAATGGAGCGTCGTTTTCCAGTCCATCATCAAACTCACCGCTGTTCATGCGGCTGCCCTGTATAAAAAACTTACCACCATCGCCACCGGCTGTGCTGTCGGGCGCAGCAGAAGAAAACTGCCCCACCGGTTTCCAGCCGCCACCGCCTCCGGGGCCACCACCGTTACCACCGCCACCGGGAAAGCCACCGCCCATGTTCTCATCCTCATCCCACTCGTGGAATTTCTGAATAGCAAGGTTGGCGCGCAGTTTAATGGTTTCCAGCGAACCGTTACGGTGCTTGGCTATACGAACGTGGGTTTCACCTTTGGTGCTCTCCCCCATTTCGTTATTCATTACTTCGTAGTATTCAGGACGGTAGATGAACATTACCATGTCCGCATCCTGTTCGATGGCACCGGATTCCCGAAGGTCACTCAGCTGCGGCATCTTACTTTCTTTACGCGTTTCCACCGCCCGGCTTAACTGGCTCAGTGCAATAATAGGCACGTGTAATTCTTTCGCCAGCTGCTTCAGCGTACGGGAGATGGTACTGATCTCCTGCTCCCGGCTACCGGCACTACCGCTACCACTCATCAGCTGCAGGTAGTCAATAATAATAAAGCCTACTTTGTTTTTGTTTACCAGCCTTCTGGCTTTGGCGCGGAACTCAAAAATGTTCAGTGCCGCAGTATCATCAATAAATATGGCTGCTTTTTCCAGGCGCTTAATACCCTTGGCATGCAGTTGCTGGTATTCATGATCTTCCAGTTTACCGCGTGAAATCTTTTCCATCATAATTTCACTTTCGGCAGAGAGAATCCTTTGTACCAGCTGGCCTGCGCCCATCTCCAACGAGAAGAAGGCTACCGCCGTAGGCCGCGTAGGGTTCATAGCTGCGTTCCGGGCCAGGTTAAGCGCGAACGCCGTTTTACCTACCGCAGGACGTGCAGCGAGGATAATCAAGTCCGTTGGCTGCCAGCCGTAGGTAACCTTATCCATAGTAGGAAAACCGCTGGGCACACCGGAAATGTCTTCCGTACGGTTACGCATTTCATCAATACGGTTAATGGCTTCTGCCAGCGCCGTACTCATTTCCTTATAATCGGTTTTGAGGAAGTTGTTGGTAATTTTAAAGATCTTGTCTTCTGCGTCGTCCATCAGGTCAAACACATCCGTACTATCCTCATACGCATCCCCGATAATTTCACCGCTGATGCGGATCAGTTCACGCTGTATAAATTTCTGCAGTACTATACGGGCGTGGGTATCAATATTGGCAGTACTCACCACCGAGTTGGTGAGTTTGGTAATAAAATAAGGACCACCTACCATGTCCAGCTCTTCCTTAATCTTCAGTTCCTCTACCACGGTAAGAATATCAATAGGCAGGTTTTTCTGTACCAGGCTCTGAAATGCTTTATAAATACGCTGGTGCGCATCTACATAAAAACATTCCGCTTTCAGAATTTCCGATACCGCATCAAAGGCACTCTTCTCCAGCATAACGGCGCCCAATACCGCTTCTTCCAGTTCTCTGGCCTGTGGCGGCACCTTGCCATAGACCATGGTGTTCAAGTCTACTGTGTTTTTACGCTTCTTCCTGTCTTTATTGAAATTAGTGATCTCCATAATTACGTACTGCTTTCTTTTCCGGGTAAGGAATCTGGTACATTCTCTCTCCGCACGCGTTCAACATTACCGAATTGTTAAGCGAACAGACAAAGGAGGGCGAATATAACCGCAGAATTCCTGCTTTGGAAAATTTTACCTGTCTATTATTAATCTATTTAAATGCACAAAATTAGCACAAAGCAACACCACTTATGCACAAAAAATTGAGGTTATCCAGATAAGAAAGCGCCTTTTTCACAATCTACAATAAATTTCCCCGGTTTCCCCGAAATAATTCACACCGGATGTGCAGAAAGATTTTTAACCAATTTTAAGCAGTTAAAACGCATTATTTCGTAAATAAGAAAGAAAGAAATTGCCCAATACACCTATTTTTGCGCAGCCCTGAAAAGGACTTCAGGGTGTTTTATTTGACATATAATCTCAGTTTAGTGACAGGCATGATTCATCCACACACTTACATACATCCGAACGCAAAGCTTGCCCAGAACGTAAAAATTGATCCTTTTACGGTGATACACCAGGATGTAGAAATTGGAGAAGGCACCTGGATCGGGAGCAACGTTACCATTATGGAAGGCGCCCGGATAGGGAAGAACTGTCGCATTTTTCCGGGTGCGGTTATTTCCGCCATCCCGCAGGATCTGAAATTTGCCGGTGAAAAAACCACCGCAGAAATCGGAGACAATACAACCCTCCGCGAATTTGTAACCGTTAACCGCGGTACCAAAGAACGCGGCAAAACCACCGTAGGTTCAGATTGTCTTATTCAGGCATACACACACATTGCACACGACTGTTCTGTAGGTAATCACTGCATCATCAGCAACAGCACGCAAATGGCCGGCCACGTAATGCTGGGCGACTGGGCCGTTATTGGTGGTGTTTGTGCTATACACCAGTTTGTACAAATAGGCTCGCACTCTTTTATAGGTGGCGGTAGCCTGGTAAGTAAAGATGTACCTCCTTTTATTAAAGCCGTTCGCACGCCGCTCAGCTATGGCGGTGTTAACAGCGTAGGTTTAAAAAGAAGAGGTTTTAACCTGGATACCATTAACCATATCCTGGATATTTACCGTATTATTTACAACAAGGGCCTTAACACCTCACAGGCACTGGAGTATATTGAAGAAGAACTGCATGCCAGCGATGAGCGTGATGAAATTGTAACCTTTATACGCGAAAGCGGCCGTGGCATTATTAAGCGTTATGCCAAGGGTTCCGGCGACGAGGATTAATGTGCTGACTGTTTCTGTAACAGCCGCTGGTAATCATTTTAGCTGCGGCTGCGTTTTCCCATCTTATTTACACATGAGTTATTACCGGCGAACCATACGCCATTACCAGCCCTGAACGGGCAGTGGCAGGGTGTTTTATTGCCGGTAATAGCTGTATACAATAGCAGTAAACAGTGCTTTCATTGGTAATAATACAGGTGCTTTGCCCTGTTAGCTTTTTGAGAACAGGGCAAAGCACACAGCCATAAGCAGTTCCCTTATTTTGAGGTGTTTACGGGTGCTTTTGTATCCTCTTTATTAATATGTGCCACCACAGGCCAGAACGCAGCTGTTCTGCGCCTCCTATATTCCAAATCGTAACCGGAATTCGTACATCGTAAATCATTTTACTGTAATTTCACGGCTCATTTTAAACGAGCAACCGATATAATATGGCCGAAGTGATTTTAATGCCCCGCCTCAGCGATACTATGACAGAAGGCGTAATTGCTGCCTGGCATAAGAAAGTGGGTGATTCTGTAAAGAAAGGAGATCTGTTAGCTGAAATTGAAACTGATAAAGCCACCATGGAGCTGGAAAGCTACCAGGAAGGTACACTCCTGCATGTTGGCGCCCAGAATGGTGGTAAGCTGCAGGTAAATGATCTGTTGGCTATTATTGGTAAAGCCGGAGAAGATGTAAGTGCATTGGTTGCACAAAATGGTGGCGGTGCTGCTCCTGCACCTGCTGCAAAAGAAGCGCCTGCTGCTGAAAACAAACCTGCTGAAGCTGCCCCTGCTGCTGCTGCCGCGGCTCCATCACTGGACCTGGCTAACATGGAAGAAGTGGTGCTGATGCCCCGCTTAAGCGATACCATGACAGAAGGCGTTATTGCCAACTGGGTGAAGAAAGTAGGTGATATTGTAAATAAAGGCGATATACTGGCTGAAATTGAAACCGATAAGGCCACTATGGAGCTGGAAAGCTATAAGAACGGAACCTTATTATATACCGGCGCAAATGCAGGCGAGAAAATTGCCGTAAACGATCTGCTGGCTATCATTGGCGATAAAGCCAAGGTAAATGTTGACCAGATTGTTGCTGCTGCCAAAGGTGGTGGCGCTGCTGCACCTGCCGCTGCCCCCGCTGCTGAACAGCCTAAAGCACAGGCTTCTGCTCCTGCCGCTGCAAGCGCACCTGCTGCTGCCCAGGAAGTGGTAAACGAAGGCCGTATTTTCGCTTCTCCTTTAGCTAAAAAAGTGGCTGCCGACAAAGGCATCGATCTGAAATATGTAAAAGGTTCCGGTGACAATGGTCGTATTATTAAAAACGACGTTGAAAACTTCCAGCCTTCTGCACAACCAGCCGCCAGCAAACCCGCTGCTTCTGCATCTGCTGCAAGCGCTCCTGCTGCTCCTGCCGGTCAGGTTTCCTTTGAGGAAGTACCTGTTACCCAAATGCGCAAAACCATTGCGCGCCGCTTAAGCGAAAGCCTGTTCACTGCCCCTCACTTCTACCTTACTATGAGCATCGATATGGATGCATGTGTAGCAGCAAGAGGTAAAATGAACGAGAACGCGAAAGTGAAAATCAGCTTTAACGATCTGGTGCTGAAAGCTACCGCCCTGGCATTAAAACAACATCCTAAAGTAAACAGCAGCTGGTTAGGCGATAAAATACGCATTAACCACCATGTTAACATTGGTGTTGCCGTAGCAGTTGATGAAGGCCTGCTGGTACCTGTAGTACGTTTTGCAGATACCAAATCTTTAAGCCAGATTACCGTAGAAGTAAAAGACTACGCACAAAAAGCAAAAGACAAGAAATTACAACCCTCAGATTGGGAAGGCAGCACCTTTACCATTTCTAACCTGGGTATGTTTGGTATAGATCAGTTTACCGCTATCATTAACCCACCAGATGCCTGTATTCTGGCTGTGGGTGGCATTTCTCAGGAGCCTGTTGTTAAAAACGGCGCTATCGTTCCTGGTAATGTAATGAAGGTAACCCTTAGCTGCGACCACCGTGTAGTGGACGGAGCAACCGGCGCAGCCTTCCTGCAAACGTTGAAAAACCTGCTGGAAGAGCCTTTACGCATGCTCATCTAATCAAAAGTTACTTCTTATAAGAAAAAGGGTGTATCGGGTTCGGTACACCCTTTTTTGCAGGTCAAAATTCAAAACTAAAAAGTCAAAACCCACCGGCATTGGTAACCATTCATTCCCAACTATCCACTCTCAACTAAAACCTCCACTCCTTTAACTCCCAACTTCAAACTGTTAACCCCCAACTCTCCCTCCCTTTTACATACAAAAGCCGGTTCCTTATCAGAACCGGCCTTTGCGTAGTATTATTGGATAAGAAGGACGTGATTATTTTTCGTCGTCTTCATCTTCTTCTTCATCCTCATCATCGTCGTCGAAATCTTCGTCATCGTCAACTTCTACTTCATCCTCGTCGTCGTCATCATCATCGTCATCGTTGTCATCTTCCTCTTCTTCGTCATCATCCTCCTCATCTTCGTCGTCTTCATCTTCATCCGCATCAATAGCTACAGGACTAGAAACAATCACTTCGTCCTCGTCTTCTTCCTCTTCAATTTCGGGAGTTTCTACTTCAGGAACCGGTAATATAGTATTCTGTAATTCCAGTTCTTCTGCTTTAGGCTGTGGAACTGCTTTTACTTTCTTAGGAGCTACTTTTTTGATTGCTTTTTTAGGAGCCACTTTAGGTGCCACCTTCTTAGCTACTTTTTTAGGAGCAGCAACCGGTACAGATTTAACGGCTTTCTTAGGGGCAGCTACTTTTTTAGGCGCTACCTTTTTAGGGGCAACTTTTTTTGGAGCTGCTTTTTTGGGAGCGGCCTGTTTAACCAGCTTTTTAGGAGCGGCTTTCTTTACTGCTTTTTTAGGAGCAGCAGGTGCTACTTTCTTCGCTACTTTTTTAGGAGCTATCTTTTTGGGTGCTGCTTTTTTAGGAGCGGCTTTTTTGGCAGGAGCTACTTTTTTCACAGCTTTCTTAGGAGCTGCTTTCGGAGCAGCCTTAGGCGCTACCTTCTTTACTGCCTTTTTAGGTGCTATCTTCTTAACGGCTTTCTTTGGAGCTGCTTTAGGTGCTACCTTTTTCGCTGCTTTTTTAGGAGCCACTTTTTTCACTGCTTTCTTAGGAGCGGTCTTCTTCACTGCTGTTTTAGAAGCCGCCTTTTTCACGACCTTTTTAGGAGCCGCCTTTTTCGGTGCTGCTTTCGGTTTATTAGCTTTTGCCATGGGATTAGTTGTTTAGTAAGAATGATTATGAAAGGTAAATACAATTTGCATATTCACATAACATGTAACATTTTTTTTTGTGATTTTTTTAGACATTTACAACACATATAACGCGTATAGCGTTTATCAACTCAAGCTATGCGATACCTCCTGACTGTATTCACTTTATTGATGCTGCAAACAACTGGTATATCACAGAATATGCAGGCCCTGCACGGCTCTCCGTTTGCGGGCAGCATGGCCACAGATTATAACCCTGCCGGATTGCTCAACGCCCCTTATAAATGGGATGTTACCATTGTTGGTGCACAGGCCAAAGCCATATCCAACGGGTTTTATCTGGATAAGTACAGCCTGCTTTCCAGCTCCGACACCGTGTTTCTGCGCGGGCGTGGTGGCTACTATAGCAGGTATGCACATGCCAGTGCTACTGTTAATCTGTTTCATATCCGTTATCGTATCAACAAACGCAATGCCATTGCTGTGGGTGGCAATGTAAGGTCGTACCTGAATGCGCGTACCAGCCGCCTCTTTTACTCAGACGATAACAATACACTGGTAAGCCTGGCAGCGCAAAACCTATCCAGCCCTACCCCGGCTGCCAGCACCATTCATAGCACCTGGGCCGAAGCTGTGTTGTCTTACGCAACCGTACTTAGCAGTAATGAACGGGGGCGCTGGCAGGCAGGTGTTTCTGTAAACATTATGCGGGCGCTCTCCGGTGGATATGCCAACATGTCCAACATACAATTTACACCTGCTACAAACGGCGACTACGTATTTACCAATGGCGCTGCCAAATATGGGTACTCCAATAATTACGACCGGCTGGATAGTAACAAGAGTACCATGACTAACATTAAAAACTTTATGACGGGCATGGCCATGCGTGTGGGCCTGAGTGCGGGGGTGGAATATGTGCGGTATTGGGATGAAGCAGTACGCACCACCGATCCGTGGCCGGATGATTATAACTGGAAGCTATCCCTGTCTCTGATGGATATAGGTACTAACCGGTTTACATATGGCACCTACAGTGGCTCGGCATCAGGAGTACGCGCGGGGGTAACAGCCAGCACGGTACAAAACAAGTTTGATAGCCTGGAAAGGTTCAGAGATTTCAGAGACAGTCTGCGCAGTATTGCCGGTAGTTACTCCGACCTCAGAGGCGTTTTTAACGTACGCAACCCCACCCGCCTCATTGTTAATTTTGATAAACAGTTTGATAACGATTATTTCATTAATGCCGAACTGCAGCTGAACCTGAATAAGGTGGATGAAACACTCCGGTTGAATACCCGCGAACTTACTATTGCCGCTATTACCCCGCGCTGGGAAACCAGTGCCTGGGGTGTATACCTGCCTATACAGTATACCATAGAAGGCCGCACCTGGGTGGGGCTTGCCGGTAAAGCAGGCCCGTTGCTGATAGGTTTTCATAACCTGGCCAACATTCTGGGCAAAAACAGCTTCCCCAACGCGGGTGCTTACGTACAGCTGCGTATTTATCCGGGTAACAGTAATGGTAAAGACAAAGGGCTTAATTGCCCGCCCCGCGCGTACTAGAAAATATCCACGTTTTTCACAAAATCTTGAAATTTCAGAAACAGACCTTAGATTTGGGATATGAACCTTACGGAAGCTAAACAACAATTTGTACAAAGCTGGGGGGTACTGGGTAGCCAGTGGGGTATTAACCGCACGATGGCTCAGGTACACGCCTTGCTGCTGATTGCCGAAAAACCCATGAGTACTGATGATGTTATGGAAGGATTAAACATCAGCCGTGGAAATGCCAATATGAATATCAGGGAATTAATGGACTGGGGCCTGGTAGATAAAGTAATCATCAGCGGCGACAGGAAAGAATATTTTTCGGCCGATAAAGATATCTGGCGGGTAGCTACCCGTATTATGGCCCAGCGCAAAAAACGCGAACTGGACCCTATGCTGAAGGTGCTGAACCAGCTTACTGACCTGGAAGGGGACAAAAAAGACCCCGATATTAAAGCCTTTACAGAAGTAATTGGCGGCATACGCAAGTTTGCAGGCCATGCCGAGAAGACGCTGGATACCATCATCAGAGCAGAAGAGAACTGGTTTCTGAACAGCTTTATTAAAATTCTCAAGTAAAACCGTTATTCTATGAAAACACCCAAACACACCGTAGTACTAGGCGCATCAGATAACCCGCAACGGTACAGCTACCTGGCTGTAAACCGGCTGGCATCTTATAACCATCCCGTAACGGCTATCGGCAAAAAAAACGGCGCTATCGGCAGCATTCCGGTAATTACAGAGCATCCCCAACTGGATGATGTTGATACCATCACCCTGTATTTAAGCGCCGCCAATCAAAAAGCGTATTACGATTATATCCTCTCCCTTCACCCCAAACGCCTCATTTTTAACCCGGGAGCAGAAAATCCGGAACTGGAACAGTTAGCGTTAAAGAACAATATAGAACCGCTGGAAGCCTGCACGCTGGTGATGTTAAATACAGGGCAGTATTAGGAAAGTGGCGAGTTATCAGTTTGAAGTTGGGAGTTAATAACAACACCCAACTATCAACTGCCAACTTCAAACTCCCAACTAACAACTATCTCCCCTCCACGGTTATTCACCTTTGTTAATAATCAGTTCATTTCCCAATACATATAATAACAGGTTTATTACGTAACTTCAAAAAACCTCATTATATGCGTTGGAGAAAATTCAATGGCGAAAACATCCATCTCCCGATTAAAGATGCAGTGGAAGAGGCGATTAAAAGAGAGGTGGAAAATGGCGTGCATCTGAAAGTTTGTATTGGAACTGACAGCCAGGTAAAAGGCGAAGACACCGAGTTTGCCACGGTAATTGTTTTTCTGCGTGAACACAACGGTGGGTTCATGTACATCCACAACGAAAAAACACAGGTTAAGTACAGCATTAAAGAACGTATGCTGGTAGAAGTAGCTAAAAGCATTGAAATTGCTTATGAGCTATGCACCCTGTTTGTTGAGTATGACGTGGATATGGAAGTGCATGCCGACATTAACACGAATCCCCAGTTTAAAAGCAACGATGCACTGCGTGAAGCCATGGGCTACATTCTGGGTATGGGCTTTGCCTTTAAGGCCAAACCGGAAGCCTTTGCCAGCAGCAGCTGTGCGGATAAAGTAGTGAATTAATAGAAAAAGCCGCTTAAACAGCGGCTTCTTCATTCGGATGATAAAAGTTATGATTCGATTCACTGATCAGTTGCAGTATCTCGTCGCGTCCATCCTTTTTAATGGCGCTGGTAACAAAGCTGGCTGGTAAAAACTGCCAGGTTTCGCGCATGGCATCCAGAAACTCCTTTACGTGGCGTTGTACTGCGCCGGGTTTCTCTTTGTCTGCCTTGGTAAAAACGATGGAAAAAGGCACTTCCCATTTGCCCAGCTGGTTTACAAAATCCAGATCGTTCTGCTGTGGCTCATGGCGCGCATCAATCAGCACAAAAACCATCGTCAGGTTTTCACGCTTACGCATATACCCATCTATCATCTGCTCCCATCGGTTGCGATCGCTCTGTGCGCGCTTCGCGTATCCATATCCCGGTAAGTCTACCAGATACCATTTGGTAACCGGCCCCTTCTCCTTTTGGGTGCTCTCAATGTTAAAGTGGTTAATGTTTTGTGTTTTACCAGGCTGGCCCGATGTTTTGGCCAGTTTCTGATTATTACACAGCATATTAATCAAAGAGCTTTTACCCACATTACTGCGCCCGATAAAAGCATACTCCGGCCGGTCCGGTTTAGGACACTTTGCCACCTCCGGGCTTGTTACAAAATATTCGGCTTTCTTAATCTGCATAGCTTATTTGGAAATCAACACCTCTCCGGTCATCTCTTTAGGAACAGGAATGCCCATAACAGACAGTACTGTTGGAGCAATATCGCCCAGTTTACCCGGCTTCACTTCACCCTTCCAGTCTTTGCTTATTACAAACAGCGGTACCAGGTTGGTGGAGTGTTGTGTGTTAGGTGAACCATCTTCATTAATCATATAATCTGCGTTACCGTGGTCAGCTGTCAGCAGCACCATGTAACCGTGCGCCAGGGCTGCAGTAACTACTCTTTCCACACAGTTGTTTACGGTTTCCACCGCTTTTACCACTGCGCTGAAAACACCGGTATGGCCCACCATATCCGCATTGGCGTAGTTAAGACAAATAAAGTCTGCGCTTTCATTTTCAATTTCAGGCACCAGCTTATCCGTCATTTCAATTGCACTCATCTCAGGCTGCAGGTCGTAAGTAGCCACTTTAGGTGAAGGCAGCATAATACGGCTTTCTCCTTCAAACGGCAATTCACGGCCACCGCTGAAGAAGAACGTAACGTGCGGATACTTTTCAGTTTCTGCAATACGGATCTGCTTTTTGCCATGTGCTGCCAGTACCTCGCCCAGCGTATTATTCAGGTTATCGTTTTCAAATACTACACGTACGTTTTTGTAAGTCTTGTCGTACTCCGTCATGGTAGTATAATCCAGGTTCAGCGCGTGCATGCCTAAATCGTCATGATTCTCCTGGGTTAGCACCTGCGTAATCTCGCGGCAACGGTCGGTACGGAAGTTAAAACAGATAGCTACGTCACCATCTTTAATGGTAGCCAGCGGTTGCTGATCGCCACCGATGATAACCGTAGGTTTAATAAACTCATCGGTAGTATCCTGTGCATATGCCTGCTCAACGGCTGCAATAGCATCCGTAGCTTTCAGACCTTCGCCTTTTACCAGTGCATCATAAGCCAGCTTTACACGCTCCCAGCGCTTATCGCGATCCATAGCATAGTAACGGCCGCTTACAGAGGCAATTTTACCTACACTCTGGTTCAGGTGCAACTGCAGATCGGTAATGAATTTTAAACCACTTTTAGGATCAGTATCCCGTCCATCAGTAAAAGCATGAATATATACTTCTGTTAAACCTTCTGCCTTACATACATCACAGATGGCCTTAACGTGGTTAATATGGCTGTGTACACCACCATCGCTTACCAGCCCCAGCAGGTGCAGTGGTTTATTATTGGTTTTGGCAGCATGAACAGCAGCCAGTAATTGTTCGTTTTTGGCAAAAGAACCGTCGCGTACCGCAACGTTAATACGCTGTAACTCCTGGTAAACAATACGGCCGGCCCCCAGATTCAGGTGGCCTACCTCACTGTTGCCCATCTGTCCATCGGGTAATCCTACCGCCTCGCCAGAGGTAACCAGGGTTGTATTGGAATATTTACTATACAGTCCGTTAACAAAAGGGACCTGTGCATTTTGTATCGCGTCAGATGTTTTTACCTTTCCAAGTCCCCATCCGTCCATGATAACCAATATTACTTTCTTTTCCATGCGTGTAAAGCTACGGCAAGTTTGATTATTTAAAATAGCTCCCTAACTTTAAGGGCCTTTTAACGGGGAAAAAAGTCTACCAAAACTGGCACATTTTTGGCACCAGTTCCAATTGAAAACCATTTAATACCAATATGAAAAGAATGTTACTGCTGGCTGGCGTAGTGTTATCACTACTCTCGTTCAGGGTGAGTGGGGATGCAGACACAATTATCAGTGCTTTAAAAGATGGTAATGCAGAGCAATTAAGCCAGTATTTCGACAATATGCTCGACGTTAAGCTGCCTGAAAAAGACGAAATAAAGAACGTTGGTAAAAATCAGGCTGGCATTGCTGTTAAAGGTTTCTTTGCCGATAACCATATTAAAGGCTTTGAAGCTACTTCACAGCGCGAAATAAGTGGTACTATGTACCTGACCGGTAAATTAACCGGTGGCTCAAAAAGCTACAACATTACCCTGATGATGAAGAATAAAGGCGATAAAACCGCCATTATGACCCTACGCATCAATTAAAAAGAGCATAAAAAAAGACCGGCCGGTGCCGGTCTTTTTCTTTTCAACACATTCCCTGCTTCCTGCATATCTTACCTACACCTTAACCCGCTTCCTACGCGGTTACTACTGCCATAAACCTTATTTTTACCTGCTCAATACCCTGCATCATCCGTTCCCACAGACTTGTGAGAGGGTAACGACCTTTGTTCACCGATAATTTGCTACATGATACAACAGTTTGAAGAGAAGCTTTATCACCTGATTACAGAAGCCCTGAAAGAAGATGTTGGCACGGGCGATCATTCCACCCTCAGCTGCATCCCTTCCGGCAAACAGGGAAGAGCAGTGCTGAAAATAAAGCAGGATGGTATACTGGCCGGTATGGATGCCGCGCAAACCATCTTTTCTACCGTAGAGGCCCGGAGTGTATTTCATGCTTTTAAAAAAGATGGCGATACTATGCAGGCTGGCGAAAAAGCCTTTGAAGTAGAGGCCTCCATTCATACCATACTGAAATGTGAGCGCCTGGTATTGAACTGCATGCAGCGTATGAGCGGTATTGCCACCCTTACGCATGCCTACGCAGAAAAGCTGAAAGGTTATAAAACTCAAATACTGGATACCCGCAAAACCACCCCCAACTTTCGCTTGCTGGAGAAGGAGGCTGTACGTATTGGCGGCGGCACCAACCACCGCTTTGGCTTATATGATATGATTATGTTGAAAGACAACCATATTGACTTTTGCGGTGGCATAGAGCCTGCTATTGAAAAAGCATGGCAATACACCCAGACCGAACAGCCGGGCCTGAAAATAGAAGTGGAAACGCGTAATGTGGAAGATGTAAAAACCGTTATCCGTGTAGGCAAAGGCAAGGTATTCCGTATTATGCTGGACAACTTTACCCCTGCACAGATTACCGAAGCAATGGCTTTGATACAGGGCGACTTTGAAACAGAAGCCAGCGGCGGCATTAACCTTAGCAATCTTACGGATTATGCAGCCACCGGGGTGGATTACATCAGTGCAGGCGCATTGATTCACCAGGCGCAAAGCGTGGACCTGAGCCTGAAAGCAGTGATTGTATAATTACCGCTTCTGCAACGGCAGCAACACCTGCCACTGAGCGCAACTACTATTTTGTAATTTTGTACAACCGATCAGTGTTTTATATGAGCAAAAAAAATAAGCCCGATAATAACGGTTTTGTATACAGTACCAACCCGGATTTTCGTTTTAAAGAAGAAGAGCAGGAGGTACAGGCCACTTTAGCACCCGCACAGCAAAAGCTGCGTGTAAGGCTTGATACCAAACAGCGCGCCGGTAAAGCCGTTACCCTGGTAACTGGTTTTGTTGGCCTGCCGGAAGACCTGGAAGAACTGGGTAAGAAGCTGAAAAATTTTTGTGGCACCGGCGGCAGCGTTAAAGATGGAGAAGCCATTATTCAGGGCGATCAGCGTGATAAAGTGCTGCAATGGTTACTGAAGAATGACTATAAGCAAACGAAGAAAGTATAGCTGCTGATAGCACTAATATTATAACAATGTTGTCATCCGGCAATATTGCGGTTGGTATCCATAAATAAGCCCCCGGTTAATGGCCGGGGGCTTATTAGTTAACATTTTTCTATTCAGTGTTAAAACTGTAAGCTAAACACCGTTCCCTCCCCCTCAATACTCTGCACCTGTATATTCCCCTTGTGCAGCATCATAATCTGCTTACACAAGCTTAAACCAATACCACTACCTGTTTTTTTGGTACTGAAAAACGGAATGAATATTTTATCTACTACCTCTGCCGGCATACCGGTGCCGTTATCGGCCACCTTTAATACCGCACGGCTGCTATTGGAAACTCCACCAGACAAAGTAATGCGGGCATCGGGCCTTTCCTTTACTGCTTCCATAGCATTTACCACCAGGTTAATAAGTACCTGCTCTACCAGGCTCACATCTGCCTCCACCGTTAATAACGGATCTTTCAGTATCACCTCCATCTCAATATTCTTCTGCAACATAGTAGGCGCCATCAGCTGCAATAGGTTCTCAAACAACTCACTGATAAACACCCGCGACACATTCAGGCGGGTAATCTTATTCAGGCTGCGATAGGTTTCCGCAAACTTCAGCAGCCCCTCGCTACGTCGTTTAATAGTTGAAATGCCCACTTCCAGATCTTCAAAGCCACTCACCTGCATACCTTCTGCTTCCTCCCGTATCTGGGTAATACGCGTTTTCAGCGTATCGGCCAGTGAAGAGATAGGCGCTACCGAGTTCATAATCTCATGCGTCATTACACTCAGCAGTCGCTGCCATGCCTTCGATTCGTTTTCATCCAGCGCCTCGTTTACGTTCTGAAAAGCCGCCAGCCGGTAGCCTTTGCCATCTGTTTGAAAGGCGGCGGTAGACACCAGTGCTTTAAAAGAGGATTGATCTTTTAATATGGTAATTACCTTGCTCTCTCCGTTCTTTAAATGCAACAGTTCTTCATACAAATGTGCATCCCGCTTTTCCAGCGAGTGAATGGTTTTAAGGTAAGGAATGCCTAACTGCTTTTTAAAAGCTTCATTCATCCATACCACTTCACCACTCTCTGTTTCAAAAGAAACAATGCCGGAGTTTACCAGTTCCAGTATCTTTTGCAGGTACTGGTATTGCGTTTCTTTTTCGCGGCTTACTGCTTTGAAAGTATTGCTTACCTGGTTAAAGCTGCGGCGTAACGATTGCAGCTCTTTCGGCGCATGCTGCACCTCAAACTGGCGTGAGAAGTCGCGATACTGTATAGATTCTACAAACTGCTCAATTTCTGTAAGCGTTTTCATGTGCAGCCGGTACAGGTTAAACAACAGCGACAACACCGCCACGCCGGTTACCGACAGGTACAGCCATGAGTGCTGTAATACCAGCCAGGCCGACAGAAACAGCAAACCAAACAACAGCACAATGCGAAAGGCGATACGCCATTCATAGCGGTTAAATATCATACTTGTTCAGTCGGCGGTATAAAGCAGTACGTGTTAACCCCAGTTCTTTCGCCGCTTTGCTTATGTTACCGTTATGTTTTTCAATCACTTTTAAAATGGTGTTACGCTCCATGGTACTCAGCTTCAGATCGCTGTCATCTTCCTTCACCGCAGCCGGTGCTTCCAGTGGCGAGAACAGCAGATCTCTTGCCTGCAACTCATCACCCTCCGCCATAATCACGGCACGCTCAATGGTATACTGCAACTCCCGCACGTTACCCGGAAAATGATATTGTTTCAGCTTTTCAATGGCACTGTTGCTCAGTTCTATATTGGGCTTTAAATATTTGCTGGTATATATTTTACAAAAATGCTTTGCCAGCAGGCCAATATCATCACCACGTTTTCTTAATGGCGGAATCGTAATTTCCACGGTATTAATACGATAAATCAAATCCTTCCGGAACTTCTCTTCATTAGCCAGTTCTGCCATAGGCACGTTAGTGGCACACACCAGGCGTATATCTACCGGAATAGGATCGTTAGAACCCAGTTTGTTGATTTGTCTGTTCTGCAATACCGTTAGCAACTTAGCCTGCTGGCGCAGAGAGATATTACCTATCTCATCCAGAAACAACGTACCGCCATTCGCAGCTTCAAAACGGCCCTGCCTGTCTTCACGGGCATCGGTAAAAGCACCTTTTTTATGGCCAAACAATTCGCTTTCAAACAAGCTATCTGTTAACGCACCCACATCCACTTTCACAAACGGGTTCTTGCTGCGTATGGAGTGCTGGTGTATGGCTTTGGCTATTAAATCCTTACCCGTACCGTTCTCACCCAGCACCAGTATATTCGCATCCGTAGGGGCAATCTTTTCTATCTTATAAAAGATGTCCTGCATCACCTCGCTCTCACCCAGCAGTTCAGACCTTACGCTCTGTTCCGCTTTAGCTCCTGCACCCTGCTTGCCACCTTCCTTCTTACGCAATATTTCTTTAATAGTATCCAGTAACCGCTCATTATGCCAGGGCTTAACCACAAAGTCAGCCGCCCCTTCTTTCAGCGAGCGCACTGCCAGGTCAATATCCCCGTAGGCCGTAATCATAATTACCGCTGCATCAGAACCCAGTTCCTTAATCTTTCTCAGCCAGAAAATGCCTTCATTGCCGGTGTTGATGCTACTGTTAAAATTCATATCCAGCATAATCACATCATACCGCTGCTTAGACAACAGATTGCGTATATTTTCAGGATTCTTTTCAATCGTAACCTCTTTAGCCTCTGTTTTCATCAGCAGACGAACCGCAGTAAGCACATCCAGATCATCATCTATAATCAGTACCGAAGCGTTTTTTAAATTCATGTGTAGTACAACTTTCTATGGATAATATTACAAAATCTTATTGAATAATGCTTTGAATGGGTATAAGCAGACAGCTATGGTACCAAACGCTAAAGTATTGTAAATGAACGCACAAGGCGTATGTGTACGGTAGCGCTGTATCAAAAGCGTACACTTTGTGTTCGCTTACACACAACCGTACACCCATTTTTCTCTATTAACTGCCTGTAATTCAATACATACCTGTTTTGGCACAGGTTTACATCTGTAGAGAGAGAACTAAAAGTTTCTCATGTGCATTAAATACCCGTTGTTTCTACATAGGGTATCCTTTTAAAAACGAATACTATTACTATATACAATGGACAGAGCGATTAAAAAGAAAAAATGGGGCGCTAAAAGGCTGTTAACTATCGCAGGCATTACCGCACTGGTGCTGCTGATTGCAGGTAGCTTCTACTTCACTTCCGGCAAATCACGCCTTAACGTTAACACCGAGCGCATTACCATCAGTGAGATTAAAAAGGGAACCTTCCAGGAATTTATTCCTGTGAATGGTGTGGTACTGCCTATTACTACCATTTACCTGGATGCTACCGAAGGCGGAAGGGTAGAAGAAAAATATGTGGAAGATGGGGCTGTAATGACCAAAGGACAGCCTATTATGCGCCTCTCCAATACCGATCTGGAATTAAGTCTGGTTAACCAGGAAACCTCTGTATTCAACCTGCTTACGCAAATGCAGATTTCCCGTAACGCTGCGCAGCAGAACACCATTACCAAGCTTACACAAATGACTGATGCCGATAACGCGCTTACCGAGGCAGAACGCGTATACCGGCTGAACAAACACCTGTACGAGCAAAAGGCCATCAGCCTGCAGGAATACAAACAGGCACTGAACGATTACAATTATAAACTGGAAAAGAAAAACCTGAGCCGCCAGGTATTGCGTCAGGACTCTGTTTCTGTAAAGCAGGAGCTGGATCAGGCAGGTCAGAGTTATCAGCGTACACAAAACGCGTTACAGCTGATGCGTAAGAAAGTAGGTGATTTGATAGTGCGCGCTCCGGTAGATGGTCAGCTTACCTCATTGGATGTGGAAATAGGACAGAATAAAAACAAAGGCGAGCGCCTGGGCCAGCTAGATGTATTAAGTGGATTTAAAGTACGGGTAGATGTAGATGAACATTATATCTCCCGCATTTTTACCGGTTTAAGCGGAGAGTTTACTTTTGCCGACAAAAACTATCAGCTGAAAATAACCAAGGTATACACACAGGTTACGAGCGGCCGCTTTCAGGTAGATATGGAGTTTGCAGGTGAAGTACCTAAAGGCATACGCCGTGGCCAAACCCTGCAGATACGCCTGGCCCTGAGCGATGAAACACAGGCGCTGCTGTTACCCAAAGGTGGCTTTTACCAGCAAACCGGTGGTAACTGGATATTTAAACTGAGTGAAAATGGAAGTATCGCGTATAAAACCGATATTCAGGTGGGCAGACAAAATCCCGATTATTATGAGATATTACAGGGCCTGAAGCCAGGCGATAAAGTAGTAACCAGCAGTTACGAAAACTATGGCGACATGCAGGAACTGGTACTTAAAAAAGACTAAACACCATAAACCACTGTTACATGATAAAGATTACTGACTTGGAAAAAGTATACCGTACAGAAGAGGTGGAAACGGTAGCCCTTAATAAACTTTCATTTGAAGTAAAGCACGGAGAGTTTGTAGCTGTAATGGGCCCCTCGGGTTGCGGCAAATCTACCCTGCTGAACATATTGGGTCTGCTGGATGATCCTGATGCGGGTAGCTTTCTGTTCAACGATATTGAAGTTGCCCATTTTAACGAACGTAAACGCGCCGATTTGCGCAAACACAATATTGGTTTTGTATTCCAGAGCTTTAACCTGATTGACGAATTAACCGTATTTGAAAACGCAGAACTGCCGCTGATATATACAGGTGTAAAAGCCGCTGAACGCAAAAAGCGTGTGGAAGAAGTACTGGAAAAAGTACAGATTATGCACCGCCGCAACCACTACCCGCAACAGTTATCCGGTGGTCAGCAACAACGTGTGGCCGTAGCCCGTGCCGTAGTAAACAAACCCAAACTGATACTGGCGGATGAACCTACCGGTAACCTGGACTCCAGCAATGGTAACGAAGTAATGCAGCTGTTAACAGAACTGAACGAGCAGGGCACCACCATTATAATGGTAACGCACAGCGAACACGATGCCCGTTACAGCCACCGCATTATACGTATGCTCGATGGCCAAACGGTTACCGAGAACATTATGATATAGCTGTTGGCCGTAAGCGATTTTATTCCATAAACTAACTAGCCCACCTTTTGTATGAAAGGAAATATGATCATAGCATTTCGCAATCTGAGAAAAAACGTAACGTTTTCTGTGATTAATATTTCAGGGCTGGCAGTAGGACTTACCTGTTTTATACTGCTGGCACTGTGGGTACAGCACGAGCTTAGCTACGACAGCTTTTATGACAACTCAGACCGGTTGTATATTGCCTACAGCCGGGATAACCACAACGGAAATATCAGCTGCTGGTCGCAAACCTCTTCGCTGATGGCACCTGCATTGCAGGCCGGTTATCCGGAAATAAAAGCCACCACCCGGTTCAGTGCCCATAACACCGCGTTGTTGAAGTGGAAAGACAAAACACTGATACAAAGCGGAGCCACAGTAGATCCGGGCTTTCTTACCATGTTCGGCTTCAGCCTGCTATCGGGCGATTACCGCACAGCCCTCAACGATCCCTATAGCATCATACTTACCGAGCAAACAGCGCAAGCTGCTCCATTGTCCTGGATATCTATGAACAAATGGCTCACCAACTACAGCTACCGCATTTCTTTATCGGGCTGGGTATTCGTGTGGGCAGGTTTTATTATTATAACAATTGCGCTGTTAACAATTAGCATACAGGCAATAAAAGCTGCTGTAGCCAATCCTGTTAAAAGCCTCAGAAATACATAGGTTCTCTTACATAAAACGTTTGTACAAGTATGTTTACCAAAGCATTCCGCCGCCTGCTGTCTAACAAAACTTTTAGCCTGCTTAATATACTGGGGCTGGCCACAGGTATCACCTGCAGCGCCCTCATATTTCTGTGGGTGGAAGATGAAGTAACGTATAACAACCACTTTACCCATAAAAACCAGTTATACAGCGTACTGGAAAATCAAACTTACAACGGCGTAACCAGCACATTCTGGTCAACCCCCGGCCCCCTTTCACCCGCTGTGCAATCATCTGTACCTGGTATTCAAAACACCGCAAGAATGACCTGGGCAGATAAGCAAAACTTCTCTTACAACAACAACCCCATATACCAGCGCGGCGCTTATGTAGATCCTGCTTTCCTTTCCATGTTCTCACTTACCTTTCTCAAAGGCAATCCCGCAGCGGCGCTTACACAGCCCAATTCGCTGGTAGTAACCAGAGAGATGGCCACCACCATATTCGGCAATACAGAGGATGCTATGGGTAAAAGTGTAAAGGTGAACAACAGCGAACTATTTACCGTTACGGCCGTAGTAGAAAATCAACCTTACAATAGCTCCGTTCGCTTTCAGTGGCTGCTACCCTTTGCCGCTTATGAAAAAAACAATCCATGGGTAAAAACATGGGGCAATAACGGCCTGCAAACCTTTATTCAGCTGGCACCCGGTGCTAACACGAATGCGGTAAACAAACAGCTCACCCAACTCATCCGCACAAGTGAGCCTGAAAGTAAAGACGAGGCATTTGTATTTCCTATGAGCCAGTGGCGCTTATACAGCTACTTCAACAACGGCAAACCTGCCGGCGGCCGCATTAAAGATGTACGCCTTTTTGCAGGTATAGCCTGGGTAATACTATTTATAGCCTGCATTAATTTTATGAACCTGTCCACCGCACGCTCTGAAAAACGGGCAAGGGAAGTAGGTGTGCGCAAGGTAATAGGTGCGCAAAAGCTGCGGTTGATTCTGCAGTTTGGCGGAGAGTCTATGTTTATGTCTTTTTTGTCGGTAGTGCTTTCTATAGGTTTAATCTACCTGTTCCTGCCTGCCTTCAACAGCCTTGTACAAAAGCATTTATCCTTGTCGCTGATACAACCTGTACACCTGGCAGGCCTGTTAAGCATAGGGCTCATCTGCGGTATTGTAGCCGGCAGTTATCCTGCTTTATACCTTTCTTCTTTTAAACCCATTCAGGTATTAAAAGGCTTCCGCGACAGGCAGAATAGTTCTGCTTCCTGGTTTCGCAAAGGGTTGGTAGTATTCCAGTTCTCTATCTCCATTATATTAATCATCTGTACTACCATCGTTTACCGCCAGGTAGAACATACCCGTAACCGGCAACTGGGCTTTGATAAAGAAAACCTCATCTATGCCAAGCTGGAAAAGAACGTACAGGAACACTTTAGCGTAGTGCGTGATGAGCTGGTACGCAGTGGTGTAGTAACCGATGCTGCCCTTTGTAACCAGAACATGCTGGAAGTAGGCAGCAACGGCGCAGGTTTTGAATGGCAGGGTAAAGATCCTTCTGTTAACCCGCTGGTATCTCTTATTGCCACCGGCCCGCACCTGTTAAATACTATGGGCTTTCAGCTGGAAAGCGGCCGCGACTTTTACACCGATGCCAAAGCAGATAGTGCCAGTGTAATTATCAACCGACGCCTGGCCAATATGATGGGTAAAGAAGGGCAGGTAGGCCACTACATTAAACGCGCTAAAGAGCAATACCTGATTACCGGTATTGTGAATGATTTTTTATACAACGATATGTACAGCAAACCGGCTCCGTTGATTATGTTCTGTATGCCACAGCTTACCGAAGTATTAATGATACGGTTAAAGCCCTCCGATAACCTGATAAGTGCTGTGGGTAAGGTAGAAACCATTATCAAGAAATACCAGCCCGAATATCCCTTTGAATACAACTTTACCGACCAGTCTTTCAATACCATGTTCTTTAACGAACAGTTTACCGGCAAGCTGGCTTCTCTTTTTGCCGCACTGGCCATACTCATTTCCTGCCTGGGCCTCTTTGGATTGTCTGCCTTTTCTGCCGAGCAACGCAAAAAAGAAATAGGCATCCGTAAAGTATTGGGTGCAACCGTAAGCAATGTTACCGCCCTGTTGTCTAAAGAGTTTATGGCGCTGGTGCTGGTTTCTTCTATAATAGCCTTTCCCGTTGCGTGGTGGCTTATGCACAACTGGCTGCAGAATTACGAATACCGTATCAGCATCAGCTGGTGGATATTTCTGCTGGCAGGTATTACTGCTATGCTCATAGCACTAATCACCATCAGCTTTCAGAGCATACGCGCAGCCATCAGTAACCCGGTAAAAAGTTTACGCAACACTTAACTATCTTACTTATGTTTATCCACTACCTTACTATAGCATGGCGTAATCTGCTACGGCACAAAGCCAACAGCGTTATTAATATAACCGGCCTGGCCATTGGCATTGCTGCCTGCTTGCTTATCTTCCGTGTAGTGCGGTTTGAACTGGGGCACGATACCTTTCATAAGAACTATAAACAATTATACCGGGTTGTAAAGCACGATGCCTATCCTGACGGACTGGTATATGAAGAAGGGATGCCCGGCCCTGTTACCGCTGCTATGCGTGTAGACTTTCCGCAGATAAGCGCTATCAGTGAGGTATTCAGCAGTTATGGCAGTCAGATTACCATACCCTCCGGCACACAAGCCCCTAAAAAATTTACAGAAAGCAGTGGCGTTCTTTTTATAGATACTTCCTTCTTTCATATGTTCACCACCAAATGGCTCAGCGGCAATGCTTCTGTATTAGCACAACCAGGCAAGGTAGTGTTAGATAAAGAACATGCCGAACGCTACTTTGGCCAATGGCAGGAAGCTACCGGCAAAACCATTACTATGGATAATCAGATTCCGTTAATGGTAGCCGGCGTTATAGAAAATCAACCCCTTAGTACAGATATTCCCTTATCCGTACTGGTATCCTTTTCTACCCTGCCTCCATACGGCAACAGGTATAACTATACCCAACGCTGGCAACACAGCACCAGCAATCATCAGATATTTGTATTACTGCCATCTGCGGTAACACCCGCTTCTATCAATAAACAATTTACCAGCTTTACCCGCAAGTATTACGATGAAGAGGTGGCAGCTAAGAAAACCTTCTTTCTCCAGCCGTTGAAAGATCTGCATTTTGATACCCGGTTTGGCAACATGGGCGATCATACTACGTCACGAACCACCTTACTTACACTGGCGTTGATAGGAGGATTTGTAGTAATGATGGCAGCTATCAATTTCATTAACCTGTGTACTGCGCAGGCTGCTACCCGCGCAAAAGAAATAGGAGTGCGTAAGGTACTGGGCGGCCGCAGACAGCAGATTATATTTCAGGTACTCAGCGAAACGGCTATAGTGGTAAGCCTTGCGCTGCTGTTAGCCAGTGGCATCGCCTTTGTGGCCAAACCATCGCTATCGTTGTTATCCTCTGTTCCAGCAGCCGTAGCATTATTCAGCAAAGATGCTTTTCTGTTTCTGTTAGCTACCGGTGTGGCAGTTACCCTGCTGGCAGGGTTATATCCGGCATTTATTCTCTCTGGCTTTGCTCCCGTAGAAGCTTTAAAAAACAAAATCTATCAGAAAGGTGGCGCCCGCATTTCACTACGCCGCGTACTGGTAGTAACCCAGTTTGCCATTTCGCAGGTACTTATCATCGGCACCATCATTGCGGTAAAACAAATGAATTACATAAGGCAGGCAGATCTGGGCTTCAACAAAGATGCAATTCTGCTGCTGGATAATATTACAGACAGTACCAGCCTGCCTAAAGTAGCCACCTTGCAGCAACAGCTGCAACAGGTAAGTGGTGTAAAGGCGGTTTCCTTCTGTTCAGATCCCCCCTCCTCGTCCAACGACTGGTCCAGCAATTTCTACTTCAACCATGCCGCCAAAGATGAATCCTTTGATATATTCCTCAAAATAGCAGATACTGCTTACTTCAATACCTACGGGCTGCAACTGATTGCCGGCCGGTCTTTTACTGCCAGCGATACTACCAGAGAGGTGGTAGTAAATGAAATGCTTTGCAACAAACTTGGTATCCGCGAGGCTAAAGACATTTTAGGAAAGGATATACGCCTGGGCGGTAAATGGTATCCCATAACAGGGGTGGTAAAAGATTTCAAAGCCAGCTCGTTACGCGAAGAAGTACGCCCTATAGCACTATTCAGCCGCAAAGAGTTTTATGGCACCATCGGCGTTAAACTATCTGGTGCCGGCCTCAGCACTTCCCTCGCGGCTATAAAAGAAATATGGGAACGCACCTATCCCGATTATGTATACAATCCTTCGTTTCTGGATGAAAAAATTGCCAACTTCTACCAGCAGGAAACCCAGCTGGCTGTTCTGTACAAACTCTTTGCGGGCATTGCCATCTTTATATCCTGCCTTGGTGTGTATGGGCTCATCTCTTTCCTCGCTATTCAGAAAACAAAAGAAGTAGGCATCCGGAAAACGCTGGGGGCCAGCGCTGCCAGCATTGTAGTATTATTTTCCAGAGAGTTTACGTTACTGGTAGTTGCTGCCTTTGTTATTGCTACCCCCATAGGCTGGTGGCTCATGAGCCATTGGCTGCAGGGCTTTGTATATCGCATTCCTATGGAAATAACCATATTCCTGCTGGCAATTGCCATATCATTACTCATTGCATGGATTACTGTAAGCTATAAAGCCATTAAAGCATCACTGGCCAATCCCGTAAAAAGTCTCCAAAACAATTAACTGATAACACTATGTTCACCAATTATCTTAAAATAGCCTGGCGCAATATCCGCCGCAGCAAAACCAACAGCTTTATTAATATTACCGGGCTGGCTGCGGGGCTGGCCTGTGTTATTCTTATTGTGGTGTATATTAAAGATGAACTGTCATACGACCGCTTTTTACCCGAAGCCAACCGTATTTATCAGGTAAATATAGACGCCAACTTTGGCGGTACAGAGTTTGTTGCAGGCAACACACCACCTACTGTTGGCCCTGCACTAAACAATGAATTTCCTGAAGTAGAAAGTTATACACGCGTATACCGCATGAGCAATGAGGTAATCAGGCGGGAGGCTGGTACGCAAACAAAATACTTTAATGAAAACAGACTGCTGGCGGTTGACTCTAACTTTCTGCAGGTATTCCGTTTTCCGTTAATGGCAGGCAATGCTGCAAGCTGCCTGCAAAAACCCGGTTCGGTAGTACTTACCCAAAGCACTGCTAAAAAGTATTTTGGCAATACACAGCCGGTAGGCCAGCTTCTTTCGTTTGATGAATACCAGCAACCTTTTGTAGTAACCGGTATTGTAAAAGACCTTCCGGCACAATCTTCCCTGCAGTTCGATTTGCTCATACCCACTTCTTCCTGCCCTCCCGTAAAACGCTTCAGCTGGAGCTGGGTATGGTGCCAGATGAGCACCTATATAGTATTAAAACCCACCGCTGCTGCACAAAAGAATATTGTTCCGCAACTGGAAGCACATTTTCCTGCCATGGTAAAAAAGCTGGCAGTAAGCGCCTTTAACCGCATAGGGCAACCGTTGGACGAGTTTTTAAAAAAGGGAGGCCGCTGGGATTTTCACCTGCAACCCTTTACCAGTATACATTTGCATTCAGCAGGCATTAACACCCCCTATAACAATATAGGCAGTATAACCCATGTATACACTTTTGGAATAGTAGCGCTTTTTATTATTGTTCTCGCCTGTGTAAACTTTATGAACCTCTCCACCGCCAGAGCAGCGCGGCGTGCAAAAGAAGTAGGTATACGCAAAGTGCTGGGCTCGCAACGTAAAAGCCTGATGTTTCAATTTCTATCTGAGGCGTTTTTGTTTAGTGCAATGTCTGCCGTTATCGCTGTACTGGTTGCGTGGCTTGCCCTGCCGGCTTTTAACCAGTTAGCACAAAAACAAATTGCTGCATCTGTTATATTCAGCCTGCCCACACTGGGTATGGTGCTGGCATTACTCGTTATCACTGCATTGCTGGCAGGCAGCTATCCTGCCTTTTACCTTACCCGCTTTAACCCGGTATCGGTATTAAAGGGTTCTGGCAATACCACCTCACGGGCAGGCAACGGCCTCTTCCGTAACGGGCTTGTAGCTTTTCAGTTTGCTATATCTGTAGTATTAATCATTTGTACCATTGTAGTATATCGTCAGCTACAATATACCCGTCAGAAAGACCTGGGAATGCATACCAACAACGTAATGGTTATTCCCTATCTGGAAAAATTAACCGGCGATCCGCAAACATTCCGACAGCAACTGGCACAAATTAATGGTGTAAATCAGGTGTCGGTTGCCACCGGCATCCCTTCCGGTAATTCATTCACCGATTTCTATATCCCGGTAGCCAATGGCGCTGCGGGCATAGCCAAAGACATTACCCTTTCGTCCTACCTTACAGATGAACATCTGATTCCCGCTCTGCACCTGCAGTTGCTGAAAGGACGCAATTTTTCACCCGATTATAACGACTCTGCTTCGGTTATTATTAACGAAACAACAGCGCGGCTGATAGGCTGGAAAGATCCGATTGGACAATATTTATCCTACCCTGGTGGCCGCAAAAACGAGCAGTATAAAGTAATAGGTGTAGTAAAAGATTTCAACACAGAATCATTGCATGCAGAAATTGCCTCATTCGCCCTCTTTCACCACAGCTCTCAAACCTATCATATTAATAGCAGCTATGCTATCATAAGTTTACAGGGAAGTGCTGTTGCCAAAGTAGTGGAACAATGCGGCGGCATATGGAAACGCTTTGTTAACGACACGCCTTTTGATTATTCCTTTCTGGATAAAAACTTTGAAGCCCTCTATCGCTCAGAAGAAAGGATGGGAGCACTGTTTACCTTATTTACTATACTGGCATTAATTATTGCCTGCCTGGGCTTATTTGGCCTTTCTGTATACATTGCCGAAACCCGAACCCGTGAAATTGGTATACGCAAAGTGCTGGGTGCTTCCGAACAAGGCCTGGCAATGCTCTTATCCAAAGATTTCCTTAAACCCATAGCCATCTCTATTCTGCTGGCCGTTCCTATTGCGTGGTGGGCAATGAACAAGTGGTTGCTTGACTTTGCTTACCGCATCACACTCAGCTGGTGGATATTTGCGCTGGCAGCGTTAACTGCTGTATTTATAGCCTTATTTACAGTAAGCTTTCAGGCATTTAAAACTGCCCTAAAAAGCCCCGTAAAAAGTTTAAAGGCAGACTGATGATAAGTTTGGGAGGTATCCGGTTCTTGTGTTCCTGATAAAGCGCGACCTCAGCATACATCAGCCACAGACACACCGGAATTAGTTCACCTTATCAGTTATAAAACAAAGAAGGTGTATCGCGCTTGATACACGTTCTTTTATTCTGGTACCTGATGAATCCGGTTGCCTTTTACGCGATTCTCAGCGTATTCAATTACTGTTGATACAACAACGTCTTTGTTTCCCTTTATCAGCAAGAAAGCTTCCAATAGATTTCATTCAACTGCTCCGTATCATCAGCAGTGTTTGCCTGAGGGTATGTACAAAACAAAACCGCCTCACTGTTTGCAGTAAGGCGGTTTAAATAAATATGGCAACTACCTACTCTCCCGCATTGCTTTGCA
>NZ_BMIB01000006.1 GCF_014641615.1 Filimonas zeae
TTGATTTTCATCTGTGATTTGGTTGATAATAAGGTTGTGAACCTTCAGGCCGTATGCCGTTATCATTTGTAGTTAAAGAGCTTTTCTTTTCCCTTTTGACTTTTTACTTTCAATCGGGTTGCAAAGGTAAGCGTTTTATTTTCAATCTTCCAAAAGTTTTTCAGAATTATTTTTGATGTTTCTTCTGACTAACTTTCTGATTTTCAATACTTTTTAAGAGCTGTTCCGTTTTTGAAGCGGGTTGCAAAGGTAGCAGTTTTTAAACTTCAGTTCCAAATTTATTTTCAGATTTTTGAACGTTTTTATTCCTGACTGTCAACCTTTTAAAGAGCTTCCGTTTTCGTTGAACGGGCGGCAAAGATAAGAGGATTTTATTCCCCGCCAAATATATTTGAAATGTCTGCGGAAAACTTTTCAGTGCAGACGGTAGTTTACTCAATGAAGAGTGATTCAGCACTAGCAAAAAGCACTTTAGTGCTTACGGATTTTCCGTAAGTGCTGACGGATTTCTCGTCAGTGCTGACGGATTTCTCGTCAGCGCTAACGGATTTCTCGTCAGTGCTGACGGATTTCTCGTCAGCGCTAACGGATTTCTCGTCAGCGCTAACGGATTTCTCGTCAGCGCTAACGGATTTCTCGTCAGCGCTAACGGATTTCTCGTCAGCGCTAACGGATTTCTCGTCAGCGCTAACGGATTTCTCGTCAGCGCTGACGGATTTCTCGTCAGTGATAACGGATTTCTCGTCAGTGCTGACGGATTTCTCGTCAGCGCTAACGGATTTCTCGTCAGCGCTAACGGATTTTCTGTAAGTGCTGACGGATTTCCCGTTAGCGCTGAGAACTTTTCCCTAAGCAACCAGGTATTTCCCCTAAGCACTTAGTACTTTTTTTTCAGCAACCAGGATTTTCCTCTAAGTGCTTAGCACTTTTCCCTCAGTAACCAGGATTTTCTCCTAAGCGCTTAAAACCTTTACCTCAGCAATCAGAAATTACTCTTTAGTAATCTAATGGCTTCTTCCCTCCTGATGAATCCTCCGCAGCACTGACTCCTTTTTTGCTGGTAACAAAAGTTCCACCGACATCTCCAACTCCCGGTCACACAGCTGATGCATACATTATATATCGGAAGTTACATATGGCATACATGGCTTATGGAAAACAATATTTGTGTGGATAGTAATATATTGAGTGCTGAAAAACAGCAACTGCTATAAGGATATGCACTGCATACATGCCGCTGTATCAAATAGATACAAAAGCTGTATCGAAAGCGAACAACCAGAGCAGCTATGTATTCCTAACCAAAACAGAACCAATCACTTATTCAATTGGCACATTTCTATAAACCTAAGAATCATGATTAAGTTACAGCACGTTTCCAAATGGGTAAATACCGGCTCAACCCGTACGTTTTTACTGAAAGATGTAAGTCTGGATATTGCAGAAGGTGAGTTTGTTTCTATTATGGGGCCTTCCGGTTCCGGCAAATCTACCCTCCTCAACGTAATTGGCATGCTGGATCAATTTGATGAAGGCCAATATGCCTTTCTGGATCAGCCCGTTCACCAGCTGAAAGAAAAACAACGCACCGCTTTATATAAACAATATATCGGTTTTGTATTTCAGGCCTACCACCTCATTGACGAACTAACAGTGTACGAGAACATAGAAACCCCGTTATTATACCAGAATGTAAAAACGGCCGAGCGGAAGGCCATCGTGGCTGATACGCTGGACAAATTTCAGATCGTGGGCAAAAAAGACCTGTTCCCTTCACAGCTGTCAGGCGGCCAGCAACAACTGGTGGGCATTGCCCGGGCACTGGTAGCCAGACCCAAACTGTTACTGGCAGATGAACCTACCGGCAACCTCAACTCTAAACAGGGCGAAGAAATTATGGAGTTGTTCAGCAAACTGAATAAAGAAGAAGGTGTAACCATTATACAGGTAACCCATTCAGAAAAGAACGCCGGCTACGGATCACGCATTATTAACCTGCTCGACGGCAGAATTGAATCATAATCCCATCAGAAAGTATTTGTTACCATGAGTATCCGACGCAGTACTGTTATCCTCTCCTCCTTTCTATCACTTTACTGCGGTATTGTTACCGCACAGGCTTCGGGCGATACCGGCAGGCTGTCGCTTCAGCAGTGCGTGGAAATTGCCATAAAAAACAATGCAGATGTGCAGCGGAAAGGATTACAGAGAGAATCTGCCCATCTGAACTGGACGCAGTCTAAAGAATACCTGCTGCCTACTTTAAATGCAGATGCCTATCACGGCAGCAATCAGGGCCGCAGTATTAACCCTTATACCAACACGTATATTGATCAGCAGCTTACATATGCCAACTACAGCGTTTACTCCAACCTCACGCTGTTTCAGGGGCTGAGCCTGCAAAATGCCATTAAACAAAACAGGCAGAACTTCAATGCCGCCTCTTACGAAGAACAGCAGCAGAAGGAGTTGTTAACGCTAAACGTGATTATGGCCTACCTGCAGGTACTGACCAATGAAGATTTGCTGGCTCTTTCTTATCAGCAGCAGGAAGTAAGTACGCGGCAGGTGGAGCGGCTGGATATACGCAATGCCGACAGTGCTGCTGACCCTAAGGAATTGTATGACTTAAAAGGCCAGTTAGCCAATGATCAGTTATCCGTGGTAAATACGCAGAACAGCCTGGAAAACGCACGGCTAAGTCTGGCGCAGCTAATGAATATTCCTTACACCCCACTCCTGGCCTTTCAGCGCATGAGTACGGGCAGTAACAGCCAGCTGTTGTACGACGCCAGTGCAGCAGAGGTTTTTAAAAATGCCGAAGCCAACCTGGCTATGGTAAAAGCAGCCGATCTGCGAAAAGCCAGTGCCGAAACTGCCATTCAGGTACAAAAAGGAAGGGGATATCCTACCGTGTTTTTAAATGGAAGCCTTGCCACCAACTACTCCAGCGCCGGTACACTTCAAAACCTGGTAAGAACCACAGAAGCAGCAGGCAACAGCTATGTAGATTATAACGGCACCAAACTGCCCGTAATAGAGCAATACAACGAATACAAAGCTTCCAGAATACCTTACGGTACACAATTGAACAATAACCTGAATAACAGCATCAGTATAGGTGTAACTATTCCCATTCTCAACAGCTTCCAGAACAAAAACCGGATAGCACAAGCCAGAATTACGGCAAAAGACGCGGCTATTACTGCCAATACCGTACGTATACAGTTACAACAAAGTGTGGAGCAGGCTTATTTTAACATGACGGCCGCCCAAAACAAATACAAGGTATTACAACAGCAACTGGCTGCTTTTAAAGAGAGTTTCCGCGTAGCAGAGGTAAAGTTTAATGCAGGGGCAATTAACTCGGTAGATTATGTGGTAGCCAAAAACAACTACGACCGGTCTAACATAAATATGGTAGTAGCCGGGTATGATCTGCTGATACGGATCAAATTACTCGACTACTACCAGGGAAAACCTTTATGGTAACAGCTTACTGACCTTGTGCCAGGCTGTACGCTTTTTTATCTCCAAAGGTGTTGAGAAGCTCCAGGGAACATACTCTGAAATCACCACTCAGGCTTACATATAAACCTATAACGTCCTGTTGGTTTAAAGCATGTTCATCAATGCTTTCAAAACGGACGTTATACTGGTTTACCAGGTTGGTAAACTTAGAACCGGTAGGCCATACCTGGGTACCACGGTTGCTGATGTTTACCAGCTTGAATTTTACACCAGCATGACGCAGACACTTATCTGCTATCTCCTGCGGTTGCAGGTTGCTTTCGATAAACAGATCCACCCCGTTGATTTTTTCAGACACATGGGTTTCACTTTCCATCATCGCATTCTTAGACAGGTTGAATACCGTACAGCTGATGGCATGATCTGCCATATCCGGCTTTGGATTGTGCTCAGGCTTTTTACCAAAGTTTTTTACAACAGCATTCGCAAATTCAACGGTATTCATAGCAGGTTTGCTACGATCGCCAAAGTCACCGGTTCTTACACCGCTTTCCAGCGTATACAGTAAAGCGTTCTCAATCATGTTGGCTTTATCATATAAACCTACGTGCTGTAATAAAGAGAAACCACTCAGCAGTAACGCTGTAGGGTTAGCAATACCCTTACCGGCAATATCCGGAGCAGTACCGTGCACCGCTTCAAAAATGCTGATATGATCGCCTACGTTGGCAGAAGGGGCAAAACCTAAACCACCTACCAGACCGGCACAAAGATCACTCACAATATCACCCTGCAGGTTGGTAAGTACCACCACATCAAATGTATCAGGACGGGTAACCAGTTTCATACACAGGTCATCCACAATTACATCATCTGCTTTCAGGTCAGGATAGTTCTTGGCTACTTCATAAAAGCACTCCAGAAACAAACCATCGGTCAGCTTCATAATGTTGGCTTTGTGTCCGCAGGTAATGCGGCGTGCGCCTTTTTTGCTGGCCATTTCAAAAGCGTACTTTATTACCTGCATGCTACCGGGGCGGGTAATAAAACGGCGGCTTAAAGCCACATCGGGTGTAAGCATGTGCTCCACACCACCATAAGTATCTTCAATATTCTCACGAACAATAGTAACATCAATAGGAATACCTGCTTTACTAAACACAGTATCTACACCATGCAGTGTTTGAAACACCCTTTTGTTGGCGTAAGTATTCCATGTTTTACGCGCAGTAACGTTAATGCTTTTAACCCCCTTACCTTTAGGGGTTTCCATTGGTCCTTTAAACAGGATACCCAGATTTTCAATAGTTTGCTGCGCCTCAGAGGTCATGCCATTGCTAAACCCTTTGTCAAACACCCATTTTCCCATGTCTACAAACTCGTATTCCAGGGGCACCTGTGCTGCCTGAAAAATAGAAAGAACGGCATCCATTATTTCCGGTCCAATACCATCGCCCTTTGCCACCGCAATCTTTGTCATCGTGATTCAGTTTTAAGTTGTAAAATTAATTGGAAAGCGGTGCGAAGGTACACCAATTAACTTTTTTCCTTATTTTTATACAGAGCAAGAATTTATCCATGATATCCAAAATTTCCGAGGGTGTACAAATAAGTGTGGAAACTTTTTACCAGGATGAATACAGTCACCCGGTAAACAGTGAATACATGTTCGCCTACCGTATCACTATAGAGAACCATAACCACTTTTCCGTTAAGCTGTTGCGTCGTCATTGGTTTATATACGACAGTAACGGCCAGAACCGCGAAGTAGAAGGAGAAGGCGTAGTTGGTATGCAACCCGTATTAGAACCTGGCAAGCAATTTCAATATGTAAGTGGCTGTAATCTGAAAACAGAAATAGGTCGTATGCAGGGCACTTACCTGATGGAAAATCTGAATTCCCTGAGCACTTTCATTGTTAAGATTCCTCCTTTTCAAATGGTAGCCCCGTTTAAAAACAACTAAACGTCAGGGGCTCTTTTTTACATTTAACGAAACTATAACCTTTCAGCACTATTAGCGGGGCTTGTACTTGGCCTCGTCAAATATTTGTTTGGCCGGAGTGTCCATCAACTGCTTAGGACTGGCTTCTGTATGTTTTTCCATCCACTTCTTTACAATCTGCCAGCCTACAAACTGGCCTATATATCCGGGAGAATCTTCACCCAGTACCGTTGTTTTAGGACCATCATTTATATAATCCCTCGTTTGCAGGGGATCAGTAATATATAACAGATCATTACGTACAAAATAGTTCCAGATCAACGCTTCATTCTTATAACAACCATCCAGCTGCGCCTGCGTATATCCTGTTTTCACACTATCAGCACTGGCTGGCAACAGCAGGTCCAGTATATATAAGCGCTTACCCAGCTCCACCATCTGCTCAATCAGCGGGCGGCTGCCATTACCCGAAGGAAAACAATCTTCCACCAGGTTACGCATACAGTTTACCGGTATATAAGCAGCTTCAAAACGGCGGCTCTGATAAGCAGGATATACCTCACGCAGATAATCGGAGTAATATAAAGGAAAGTCTTTTCCCAGGTTCAGCTGTAAACCCACTGCCATACCGGAAGCTGTAAGCACATTACTGTACCCTTCCATAGGCCCCACAAAGCAAATCATCTTCTCCGGCAGCTTATAAGCCGGAAAATAATGATGCATCAGCTTCATACCCTGCAGCACTTCTTTCTCCACCGCCTTTGTATCCGGAAAATGTTTTTGTACAGAATCATAAACAGGACGATAGTCGTGCATAAATAATTTCACCTTCGCAGGCACGCTATCCGGTTGCGGTTCCAGCCCCAGTATGTTAAACAGATAATCGTTTACAAACGTTCCGTATTTAGCCTGCAGGCTATCCAGCGAAGCCACCATATGCAGGGTATCCATAGTAAACAAATCCCTGTCGAACCGCTGCACTTCAAAAGCAAGCGATATTCCCGATACATCAGGCACTTTTTTCTGGGGGGAAGAGCAGGCCATTACACCTGCCAGCAAACCGGAGAGGATCCGGTAACGAACCGTGAACTTCATACCGGCGAAGATAATGGTTTGCTTACTTCTTATCTTTATGCTATGAAAATCGTTCTCGCACAGCAGAATTACCACATTGGCAATTTCGAAAGTAATACCCGGAAAATTATAGAAGGTATAGAACAGGCGAAAGCGCAGGGTGCTGACCTGGTGGTATTTAGTGAAATGAGCATCTGCGGCTATCCCGCACGTGACTTTGTAGAGTTTACAGATTTTATAGACAAATGCTATGAAGCCGTAAACACCATTGCCGCACATGCAGATGGCATAGGCGTGCTGGTAGGCTCCCCCGCACACAACCCCGTAAAAGGCGGTAAAAGCCTTTTTAACGCAGCCTTTATGCTGTACGATAAAAAGATTCAGGCAGAGGTGCATAAAACCCTGTTGCCTACCTACGATGTGTTTGATGAGAACCGGTATTTTGAACCGGCCTACAACTGGCAGGTAATTCCTTTTAAAGGGAAAAAGCTGGCGGTAACGGTGTGTGAGGATATCTGGAACCTGGGCGATAGCGTGTTGTACCGCGTTTGCCCGATGGACCAGCTGATGGAACAGCAGCCGGATGTAATGATTAACCTCAGCGCCTCCCCTTTCGACTATACACATGATGAAGACCGTAAAGCCATTGTGAAAGCCAATGTACTCAAATACGGTATTCCTATGTTTTACTGCAACGCAGTAGGCAGCCAAACGGAAATTGTGTTCGATGGCGGCTCTCTCATCTTTGATAAACAAGGTAACTTATGCAAAGCATTGCCTGCATTTGAAGAAGCGATAGATGGCGCAGTACTGAACGATGATGGCAGCATAGACGCTCCCATACTGGAACCGGCCCTGCGCCTGCCCAACCGGGTTTTGAATCCTGAAACCCTGCAGCCCACGCTAAACATAGCACAGATATATCAGGCACTGGTAATGGGCATACGCGATTACTTTTCTAAAATGGGCTTTACCAAAGCCATCCTGGGCAGCTCCGGCGGTATAGACTCTGCTGTTACCCTGGCACTGGCCTGCGAAGCACTGGGCAGGGAAAATGTAAGAGCTATTCTTATGCCCTCTCCTTACTCTACAGAACACTCGGTAAATGATGCCGTAGCATTAAGCGGGCACCTGGGCAATCCTTACGACATTGTACGTATCAATGATATTTACCAGTCGTTTCTGGATACCCTGGCTCCCATATTCAACAACCTGCCTTTTTCGCTGGCAGAAGAAAATATGCAGAGCAGAACCCGCGGCAATCTGCTCATGGCCATTTCCAACAAGTTTGGTTATATACTGCTCAATACCTCTAACAAAAGTGAATTAAGCACCGGCTACGGCACGCTGTATGGCGATATGGCGGGCGGTTTGGGTGTACTGGGCGATTGCTATAAACTGCAGGTGTATGAACTGGCCCGGTATATTAACCGCAACGGGGAAGTAATACCGGAAAACATTATTACCAAACCACCGAGCGCAGAGTTACGCCCTGACCAGAAAGACAGCGACAGCCTGCCGGATTATGAGGTACTGGACAGCATTCTTTACCAATATATTGAAATGCGGCAGGGCCCGGCAGAGATTATAGGGCAGGGATTTGACGCCGCACTAGTGAACAGGGTGTTAAAAATGGTAAACGTGAACGAGTACAAACGCAACCAGTTTTGCCCCATAATACGTGTATCACCCAAGGCTTTTGGTGTTGGCCGGCGTGTTCCCATTGTAGCAAAGTATTTATCCTGAGTAATTCAGTATAGTATTAAACCTTAATTTCAGTGTTCTAAAAAATCTAATAGCAATGAAAACAGCTTTATTGTGGGTATTGGCAGCGGCTCCGCTGAGTGTACTGGCCCAGGCTAAGCCTAAAACCAAAACCACCGCAGCTGCAGCAACTACTGCAACCAAATCGTATACTATTAACGGAGAATTGAAAAATATAGCAGAAGCGCCTGAAAAAGTGCTGATGCGTTATGCCAAAGACGGCCAGGGTGTTTTTGATACCGCTGTGGTTACCAACGGCAAATACACTTTTAAAGGCGTGGCAAATGCCCAGGCCCAGAGTGCTACGCTCATTGGCGGCCCCGTTACACCCCGTGGAGTAGATCCTAAGTTTATGGCCACCATTTTTCTGGAAGCAGGCGTACTTACCGTAACGCATGTGGATTCCTTTGCCAATGCACAGTTAAAAGGCGGGCCAGCCAATACTGCATGGAGCAAGCTGAGTGCAGAGCAACAGCCCTACAATGCACAGTTGCAGGCGCTGAGTGCCAGCTATCAGGCTGCTTACCAGGCGCAGGACGAAGCAAAGCTGAAAGAAATTGAAGCGCAATACGATGCAGTAGAAGAAAAAAACAAAGGCATAATGGAAGCTTACCTGAAAGCCAATCCAGGTTCTCCCATTGCTTTATATGTAATTCAACGCTGGATGCCTTACGACCTGGACATAGAGAAAATTGAGCCTATCTACAATCAGTTGTCTGCTGTAGCAAAAGCTTCTGCCCCTGGCCAGGCGTTAAAAACCAAGATTGACATGGCTAAGAAAACAGCTATCGGTCAGCCTGCTCCTGAGTTTACGATGAACGATACATTAGGTAATCCTGTAGCACTGTCTTCTTTTAAAGGCAAATATGTATTGATCGATTTCTGGGCAAGCTGGTGCGGTCCCTGTCGTAAAGAAAACCCCAACGTAGTAAAAGCTTTCAATACTTATAAGGATAAAAACTTCACCATTCTCGGCGTATCACTCGATAACCAGACCGGTAAAGAAAAATGGATGAAAGCTATTCATGATGATGGTTTAATCTGGACGCATGTATCTGACCTGCAATACTGGAACAACGCAGCAGCAAAAGAATACGGTGTACAGGCTATTCCTCAGAACTTTCTGGTAGATCCGCAAGGTAAAATTGCCGGCAAAAACCTGAGAGGTGAAGAACTGGAAAAGAAACTGGCTGAACTGCTGAAAAGCTAAACAGCATTTGATTACTAAAAAAGGGAAGCTGGCTATCAGCTTCCCTTTTTTATATCAGTATCGTTTAACTACTAGTCGTGTACAATCATCAAAGGCACGTGGCTGTGAAAGGCCAGCATTTTAGTGTGGTTACGGCGGAATAATCCATCAAACCAGCCATGCTTTTTGGGTATTGCCACAATCAGGTCTATCTCGTTTTCCATAGCGAAGTAGTTGATTGCTTCCGTAAAGTCCTCCGCCTCCAGAAAATGATATTCCGGCTTATGCCCTTTTGCCTGAAATAATGTATCCAGCATCAGGCCTTCGTAGTTGGCATCCTCCGGCAGGGGATCTTTATCACTGCTTACATTCAGTACAAACAATTTAGCCTTAGTGGCATCCAACAGGTCTGCAATCGGCTTTACAGGCGTGGTTTCCACCACCTGTTTAAAATCGCAGGCCAGCATTATCTCTTCAACAGGCGCATAATGGCATTCCGCAGGCACTATAATAACCGGAACATTGGTATGTTTGGCCACACTGGTAGTATTACTTCCAATCAGCACCTCGTCAATTTTACCGCCCCCGGTAATACCCATAATAATCAGATCTGCCTTTTCCTTCTCTACGATCTCCTGTATACCCTCTGTTAACGAATTAAATTCACATACCGCAGACACAGGAACAGAAGTGCTGTAAGTTTCCTTCAGATTGGTAACAAAATTATCCAACCCCGTCTGGCTAACCTTTCTGATATCTTCCAGGCTAAACATCTGCAGCGTGGGCATCATAGGGTCTACCGATACCGGCAACTCGTAAGTATGATAAAACACTACTCTCGCTGCTTTTACCGCCTCAGCAAACTGAAGCGCATATAATGCAGCATTCTTAGCAGTGGAAGAGAAATCTGTGGGAACCAGGATTGTTTGCATACATGAATCATTTTTGCGATAAAACTAGACGTGGAGGCCTATGCACACAATGACCAATATCATGCCATTAGATGTTCTCAATTATTCCTGCAATGCCCTGTCCACCGCCTACACAGGCTGTAACCAGGCCATACTTCTTATTCAGTCTTTTTAAATCATTTAATATCTGTACCGTCAGCTTACAACCCGTGCAACCCAGCGGATGCCCCAGTGCAATAGCACCACCATTAATGTTCACAATATCAGGGTTAATACCCAGCTCGCGGATTACCGCCAGCGACTGGGAAGCAAACGCCTCATTCAGTTCAACCAGATCAATATCACCCAGGCTCATATTCGCCTGCTTTAATACCTTAGGTACTGCTGCCACCGGGCCAACACCCATAATACGTGGATGCACACCGGCACTGGCGCAATTCACCAAACGTCCAATAGGTTGTAAACCCAGTTCGTTTACCATACGCTCACTCATCACAATTACAAAGGCAGCGCCATCACTTGTTTGTGAACTGTTGCCCGCCGTTACAGAACCTCCCAGGGCAAACACCGGTTTCAATTTGCCCAGTGCTTCCAGCGTAGTATCGGCCCGTACACCTTCATCGGTATCCACTACATAATTGCGCGTTTTCTTTTTACCGTTTTCATCTACATACACCTGCTCAACATTCACAGGCAGTATACCGCTTTGAAAGTATCCGTTTTGTATAGCATGCATGGCTTTTTCGTGCGAACGCAACGCAAAAGCATCCTGATCTTCACGGGATACCTTAAACTCTTTGGCTACCGCTTCAGCAGTAAGCCCCATGCTCAGGTAGTAATCAGGTTCATCTTTCGCTATAGAGTAGGCAGGTACCGTTTTCCATCCCGCAGTAGGTACCAGGCTCATGCTTTCTGTGCCACCGGCAATAATACATTCCGCCATACCGGTGCGTATTTTAGCGGTAGCAGTAGCAATGCTTTCCAGGCCGCTGGCGCAATACCGGTTAATGGTAATGCCTGCCACTTCAATACCCAATGCACGGGCTGCTATAATACGTCCAAACTGTAACCCCTGTTCCGCTTCGGGCACTGCGTTACCCACAATTACATCATCCACACGTTTGGGGTCTAACTGCGGCACAGTGGCCATCAATCCTTTAATCACTTCCACCGCCAGGTCATCAGGGCGATAAAAACGTAAACCACCTTTTTTGCTTTTACCAACGGCGGTTCTGAATCCGGCTACTATATAAGCTTCCTGCATGGTATATTGTTTCTACTTCAAATATAACATTATTCCCTAACAAGTTGTTTATGCAACTATGTTAATCCGGGGTGTAATTTGTGAATTGAGAACAGCAGATTTATCTTCGCGGCATGATTTACCCGCTATTAAGACAGTTGTTATTTAATCTCTCGCCCGAAAAGGCTCATTATTTCTCCATGAACCTGTTACGCAGCGGGTGCAGTGCAGGATTGATAAAAAAGATGGTGCAGAACAGTTTTGAACACAAAGACAGCCGCCTGGCAAAGAATGTGTTTGGACTGCAGTTTAAAAACCCGGTAGGTTTAGGAGCAGGTTTTGATAAAAATGCCGCCTACCTCAACGAACTGGAAGCACTGGGCTTTGGCTTTGTGGAAATAGGCACCGTTACCCCCAAAGCACAACCGGGAAACGAGCAGCCCCGCCTGTTTCGCCTGCCGGCAGATAAAGCGCTTATTAACCGCATGGGTTTTAACAATGATGGCGTGGAAGTAATTGCGGAAAGACTGGCTGCCTGGAAAAACAAACAGGCTGCAACTACCGGTGCGCCCCTGATTATAGGCGGCAACATTGGCAAAAACAAGGTAACTGCCAATGAAGATGCGTGGAAAGATTACGATAGCTGCTTCTCGCGCCTTTTTGATGTGGTGGATTATTTTGTAGTAAACGTTAGCTCGCCCAACACACCCGGCCTGCGCGAACTGCAGGAAAAAGATTCGTTGCGTAAAATTTTATCGCAACTGCAAAACAACAACCAGGGTAAAGCACAGCCTAAACCGCTGTTACTAAAAATAGCCCCCGACCTTACCAACGAGCAGTTGAATGATATTGCAGAACTGGCTGCAGAAGTAAAACTGAGCGGATTGGTAGCCAGCAATACCACCATCAACCGGCATAACCTGAGCGCTGTATCTAAAGAAGAAGGTGAAAAAATAGGCGCAGGCGGCTTAAGCGGAAAACCGGTTCGCTTACGTTCCACAGAAGTGGTACGCCACCTGGCACAGCAAACCCACCATCAGATACCCATTATTGCCAGCGGCGGCATTTTTACCGGAGCCGATGCCAAAGAAAAAATGGAAGCTGGCGCCACACTGGTACAGGTATGGACCGGCTTTATTTACGAGGGTCCGGCCATTACAAAAAATATATGTAAGGCTTTGCTGTAACAGCAGCTTTCAAAAGCTAAATAGAAGGTTAGCACGGCAACAGTTACCGCTCAATATAAACAGGCACAGGTTTCCGGCAAACTCCCATAAAGCAAGAGGCCGTATCGCAAAATGATATGGCCTCTTGCTTTATAAAAAGAAACCTATCCTTTCTTTTTAAACAATCCTTTAATTAACCCCTTACCGGTTTCCTCCAGCTTCTGTTTGGTATTCAGTGAGTCTTTGGTAGCAGTGGAATCTTTTTTGGCGCCCAGCAACTGATCTTTCAACGCATTACCAGCATCCTTAATCAGCTGATTTTTGGCACTGGCCACCGAGTCTTTCACAGCCTGCTTTGCAGCAGCCACCATGCTATCGGCTACCGCTTTCTTTTCCGCTGCAAAAGCATTCGCCTGCTGTTTCAGGTCTTCCGCCAAACTGGCTCCGGCAGAGGCCAGATCGGTACTAATGGTAGGTTTGGTAATAGTGCCCCCCATATTCACCTTCAGGTTAATTATTTCACCAGGCGTTATATTAATGCCTTTTGCACTGGCTTTTGCTGCCAGGCTATTCACCAGCTGATTGGCCTGTGTACCCAGCTTTTCGCGTGGCACTTTCATATTAATCACGTAGTCCAGGCTCTGATCCAGCCCGTGCATACCGCCTATCTCCATGCCAATATCCTTCACCTGTATGTTAAACGGCTTAATCAGTACCTTACCATTGGCAAATTCAAAATAGCTTTTAATATCTTTTACCGATACCTGTTGCAAATCGGAAATATTTAAAGTAGAAGCCAGCTTATCCAGCGGCGCAAACTTGCTTAGCGCTCCCTGTAACAACAACAACGTTCCATCTCCGGTAAGGCTGCTGAGGTCTGGCATCAGGTCAGCACCCAGCGCTCCTTTCATCTTCATTTGCGAGGTAAGCTTACCCGCCAGAAACTTACCCACCGGCATCAGCTTCTGCACCGTATTAAAGGCATAAAAGGTTTTCTGAATATCCAGGTTCTGTACATCATACGCCATAGTAACTGCAGGCTTCTTTTTGCTCTCCCTGGTGGAGTAAGAACCATTTAAGGCAATGGAGCCATCCAGCGCATTCATTTTTACATTACGTAATGCAACCGTTTCGTCCTTTATCTCCAGCGTACCGGCCACGTTGCTGTAGTCTACCTTATCATATTTAATGTTATCTGCACCCGCATTCAGCGTCATCTGAATATTGGCAGGCACCACAAACGGCTCGCCTGTAGCTGTTGCTGTATCGGCAGGGGCAGCAGCGGTAGTGCCCATCCATTTGTTCAGATCAATTTTATCGGCATGCACCTGCATTGTTCCTTTCAGTGGCTCGTTTTTCAGGGCATAGCCAAACAGATTATCAAAGCCGCCCGCAGCAGTAAAATTAGTTTGCATAAAGCTGCCCGCCACATTGCTTACTGCTACCCGTGCCGGGTTAAAAGTAAGTGTACCTGTTTTAAGTGCTACCCCGTCCGGATAATCTTTGGAGGTGTACAAAATGTTAGACGCCTGCACAGAACCAGCTGTTTGAATAGCATCGTACTTTTTGGCATCTACATAAGATTTGCGGCCTTTGCAGGATACATCTGCCTGCACCTGGCCTTTTAAAGCAGTACCCGGCTCAAAGGCATAAAACTGTCCAACGCTGGATAAGTCCAGTCCACCTTTGGCAGTCACTTCAAAATAAGGATCTGTTGCAGGGTTCTTCAGCAGCAGCGATAAATCGGCTTTATCCTTACCAACCTCTACGTGTGCAGGCGATACCACTACAGTAGTATGGTCAGGCACGCCATCGGGGTTAGAAAATACAATATGTGCGCTGGTATTCTGCACCGGCTGCGGAAAAGCCGGGGAAGCATAATACAGATTACTGATATCCACAAAACCAGAAGCATTAAAGCTGCCCGGCTTTTGCTGCGTAACTACTATGGCTTCCCCTTTTGCCTGCACATCGGCCTGCACGGTGCCAGACAGCTTAGTGCCTTTTTCCAGCTTTACAAAACGGGTAACACCTGCCAGATCCAGCCGGCCTTTGGCACCCGCATCAATGTATTGTGTGGTTAACGGCTTTTTAAACAACAAATGAAAATCGAAAGGGTCACTTCCAAACTCTATATGCGCTTTCGATATATCTACTACTGTGTTATCAGTAACCCCATCGGGGTTGGTCACCTTTACCGCCAGGTTAATATTCTTTACAGGAGCCGGCAAATCAGGGTATTGAAAAAAGCCATTGTCTACTTTCAGGTCCAGTGCATACGCGGGCATCTGTGCAGGGTTGTATATACCTTTCACAAAGCCACTCAGCGCAGCATTACCACTGGTTTTAACAGAGGCAAACTCGTTTTTATAAACAGCGGGTATCAGCGACAAATAGCTTTTAAAATCATTGGAAGGCGCATTAAACGCAATATCCATATTATAGGTGCTGTCGTTTACCAGCTGAAAAAAGCCTTTGGCAGCCAGCTTCAGATCATTTACCGCAATAGCATCGGTATTAAAAGTAAACTTATAGTCCTTCGCATTTACCTGTAGCGCCAGGTCAATAGCCGTTTTAGTATTCAGCAGGTAAGGAATACCTCCATAAGTAAAAGTAACCGCATCTGCTTCCGTTTGGGTATCCAGTGTAAAAAGGTCGGCAGTAAAGTCGCCACTACCCTCATGCGTAAGATGATTAATTTCCGCACTCATACCCGCCGGCTTATCCTCGTACCATATATAGCCATCGTTAATACTGTAATGCTGCAGTTTCATGTTAAACGAAGCCGTATCTGTAGTGGTAGTGGTATCTGCCGCTGCATCTGTTTTGGCAATGGCCCAGTTTGCCTTGCCCTCTTTGTTCACCAGCGCATGTATACGCGGGGAATTGATGTTAATGGAGTAAATGTTCATTTCCTTACCACGTATTACACTCCACAGGTTTAGCGCCACATCGGCCTCACGGGTGCTGATAAGGGTATCACCGGCAAACTCGTCTATACCGGTAATGTAAAAATCTTTCAGCGCCACAGAAGCACGCGGAAAATGACGCAGAAAAGACAGACTCACGTCTGAAAAATCTGCTTTTGCAGCAATGTTCTTATTCAGCTGCTCTTTAACAATGCGGATGATTTTGCCTTTGAACACAAAGGGCAGCGTAAACAATAAAACAAGCAACGCAAGCAGGCTGATGCCGCTGATTTTTAGTATTTTTTTCAACATGCACAAGGGGTTTGTTATCTTTCAAATGGGGTTACATCTGAAAGATAAGTGGCTTTTCTTTTATTCGAAACAATTTTTGAATCTTTGCCGTGTACCATACATTTTGTTTCACATGACTTCAATTTTTAGTACTGACAACATCGTCAGTTTTTTTGTGTTGGTTATTCTCGAAATAGTACTGGGAATAGACAACGTAATCTTCGTGAGTATTATTATGAATCGCCTCCCGAAGGAAAAACAACCCAAAGCCCGTTTATTATGGATGGTATTCGGCATTATTATGCGCAGTCTGTTGTTAATGGGCTTAAGCTGGTTGTTAAAGCAAAAAGGCATTGCCTTGTTCACCATTGCCGGTAAAGGGTTCGATCTGGCAAGCCTGGTTATGCTGGCAGGTGGTCTTTTCCTTATTTACAAAACCGTAAAGGAAATTCACCACAAGCTGGAAGGCGATGAAGAAGCCGAAGCAGCCGGTAACAAACCACAACTGGGCTTTGCAGCAGCCATTGTGCAGATTGTAGTAATTGACATGGTATTCAGCTTCGACAGTATTATTACTGCCGGCGGTACCGCTAAAGTGGTACAGGTAATGATTGCCGCAGTAGTAGTGGCTATGATTATCATGTTCCTGTTCAGCCCTGCCATTGCGGGTTTTATTTTCAAGCACCCCACTTTAAAAATGCTGGCGCTGAGTTTTCTGGTAATGATTGGCTTTGTTTTACTGGTGGAAGGTTGGAACAGCGAGGCTACGCACGAGCTGCACCTGAAAAACTATGTATACTTTGCCATGGCATTCTCATTCCTGGTAGAATTGTTAAATATGAAGATGCGGAAAGGGCAAAAATCGAAGCCTGTAGAACTGAAATCGCCACGACTCGATGAAAAACCCTAATTTCGCGCAATCTTTCGAAAATGAGCAATACACTTTCCTCCAACGAATCGAATCCGTCCGGTAAGAAAAAAATCATCGTATTAGGTAGTGGGCCGAACAGGATTGGCCAGGGAATTGAGTTTGACTATTGTTGTGTACATGGTCTGCTGGCGATTAAGGAAGCAGGTTATGAAGCCATCATGGTAAACTGTAACCCTGAAACAGTATCTACCGACTTTGATATTGCGGACAAGTTGTACTTTGAGCCCGTGTACTGGGAACATCTGTGGGAAATAATTGAGCTGGAAAAGCCTGAAGGGGTGATTGTACAGCTGGGTGGCCAGACGGCTTTAAAATTGGCTAAACGCCTGCACGAGAAAGGTATACGCATAATAGGTACATCTTATGACAATATGGATATTGCGGAAGACCGCGGCCGCTTCAGCGATCTGCTGAAGGAGCTGAATATTCCTTATCCACAGTATGGCACCGCTTACACTGCTGATGAAGCCATTGAAGTGGCCAATCAGGTAGGTTACCCGGTACTGGTACGCCCCAGCTACGTTTTGGGCGGACAGCGCATGCGTATTGTGATTAATGATGAGGAAGTGGAAAAAGCGGTAATCAGCCTGCTGAAACACATTCCGAACAACAAAATCCTGATCGACCATTTCCTGGATCGTTGCCAGGAGGCGGAAATTGACGGTATTTTTGACGGTACCGACTTCCACGTAATGGGTGTTATGGAGCATATTGAGCCTGCCGGTATTCACAGTGGCGATAGCAACGCGGTTTTACCAGCGTTCAACCTTACGCCAATGGAAGTAACCACCATGGAGTTTTATGCAGAAAAAATAGCACGCGCCCTGGATATTCGTGGTTTAATTAATATCCAATTCGCTGTAAAAGATGGTAATGTGTATGTAATTGAGGCTAACCCCCGTGCATCACGTACCACTCCGTTTATTGCGAAGGCTTACGGTATTCCTTACCTGAACATTGCCACCAAGGTAATGCTGGATGTAGCCAAACTGAAAGACTTTACCATGAAAAAGCAGCTGAAAGGCTACGCTATCAAGGAACCAGTGTTCAGTTTTGACAAGTTCCCGGGTGTAAACAAGGAGCTGGGACCTGAAATGAAGAGTACAGGTGAGGCCATCCGCTTTATTAAAGACCTGCGGGACCCTTATTTCCGCACTTTATACAAAGAAAGAAGCATGCACCTTAGCAAATAAGACACTAAAAAGCCCCGTTTTTAAAAAATCCGGGGCTTTTTTCTTTCTCATGTGCATTTCGCACCTGCGAACAATATTTTTGGTGCATCTGCTGCACCTTATCCCTAAACAGTTAAAGAGTTGTTAAGTAAATATAACCATTCAAACTGACAAATCGGAACTTTCTGCCTTTTTCGCCGTTTTAACACCCATATTCTCACCTCCGCAAGGCTAACACCTCTCAATAAATTACATTTATATTAATGTGTATACGGGGGCCTGACAGCATTGCCGTTAAAGTGCCATTATGCCACACTGGCTTGCGTTTCAGCGTTTCAAAAGTTTTCAACAAGGGTAAAAAATAATTTTGAATTGTGCCCCATTATTGTAATTTAGTGGCAGAATTTAATGGGTTAGTAAGTAAGAGGTCAGCAGCAATGCTGGCCTTTTTACTTGGCGGAAAGTCACCCTTATCTTTATGCCATGAGTAAAATAAAAACGGCATTTTTTTGCAGCAATTGTGGATATGAGAGTACCAAATGGCTGGGAAAATGTCCTTCCTGCAACCAGTGGAACACCTTTATAGAAGAGGTATTAGATAAAGGCAACAACAAAGCCGATAGCAACGACTGGAAAAACTATACTCCTAATCCACGCAAAAGCAAAACTATTGCACTCAGCCACGTAAGCAGCATTGAAGAAGAGCGGCTGGTAACTGCCGATGCAGAATTAAACCGTGTACTGGGTAGTGGCATTGTTCCCGGCAGCATTGTACTGGTAGCAGGTGAACCTGGTATAGGCAAGAGTACCCTGTTTTTACAAAGCGCCCTGCAAATGCCACAGGTGGTTACCTTATATATAAGTGGTGAAGAAAGCGAGCAGCAGATAAAAATGCGGGCCGACAGGCTGGGCATTCAGAATGAAAACTTCTACCTGCTTACCGAAGCTTCCACACAGGTAATATTCCAGGAGATTAAAAAACTGAAACCACAGCTGGTAGTGGTAGACTCTGTTCAAACTCTTCATTCTAACTTTATCGAATCATCTCCCGGCAGCATTTCGCAAATAAGGGAATGTGCTGCTGAGTTTCAGCGTTTTGCCAAAGAAACCAATACACCGGTTTTCCTCATAGGCCATATTACCAAAGACGGCAACATAGCAGGCCCTAAAATACTGGAGCATATGGTAGATACCGTGCTACAGTTTGAAGGCGACCGCAATTATACCTACCGCATTCTACGCACGCTTAAAAACCGCTTTGGCAGCACGGCAGAACTGGGTATTTATGAAATGATCTCATCCGGCATGCGTCCGGTAAGCAATCCCTCCGAAATACTCATTACCCATAAAGAAGATCAGTTAAGTGGCGGTGCTATTGCAGCTACCATGGAAGGGCTACGCCCACTTTTAATAGAAGTGCAGGCCCTGGTTACCCCCAGCGTATACGGCACCCCGCAACGTACCGTAAGCGGTTTTGATCTGCGCCGTCTGCAGTTGCTGCTGGCTGTACTGGAAAAACGCGGTGGCTTTCAGTTCGGGTTAAAAGATGTATTCCTCAATATAGCAGGTGGCCTGAAGGTGGAAGATCCTTCTACCGACCTTGCCGTTATCTGCGCCCTCCTCTCTTCTTATGAAGATGTGCCCGTTTCGCAACACATCTGTTTTGCCGGGGAAGTGGGGCTGAATGGTGAAATACGGGCAGTAAACCGTGTGGAGCAACGTATTGCCGAAGCAGAAAAACTGGGCTTTGAAAAAATTGTGGTATCCCGTTACAATAAAAAAGGCTGGGATTCTGCCAAAGGCTTCAATATAGAAGTAGTGCCCCTGGGCAAAGTAGAAGAAGTATACCAGATGTTATTCTAAAAAACAACTACTTATCCGTATCACTTTACAGCATATCGCCTCTTCTTTCCTGCACCTGTTTTACCCGCACACCTGCGCAGGTTGCGGCACAGATACCCTGCCGGATGATGGGGTGGTATGCGCCCATTGCTTTTCAGATCTTCCTGTAACCGGCTTTCTGCCGCATGCAGGCAATCCGGTGGAAAAATTGTTCTACGGGCGTGTACCCATAGCCGCTGCCGGCAGCTTGTATTACTTTACCCGTAATTCTCTGTTACAACGTATCATTTACCAGCTTAAATACCGTAACCATCCACCTACCGGCCTGTGGCTGGGCAGGTTACTGGGGCAGCAACTAAAAGAAAGCAAACGCTTCCAGCACGTTACAGTCATTCTGCCGGTTCCCCTGCATCCCCGCAAGGCACGCCAGCGGGGCTATAATCAATCCCTCATTATTGCACAGGGCATAGCAGAAGTATGCGGCTGGGAAATACTGGATCAGGTACTGCACCGTACTGTATTTACCGCCACCCAAACCCATCGCAACCGGGAAAACCGGATGCTGAACCTGCAGCAGGCTTTTACTGCAGACAGTAACGCCCTGGGCCATCACCGGCATGTATTGCTTATTGATGACGTTATTACCACAGGCGCCACACTGGAGGCCTGCGCGCTGGCTTTACAGCAGGCAGCCAGCATTTCGGTAAGCATTGCCACTGTAGGTTGTACCCCGCCCCGTTAACAACAGTTTATTTTTTCTATAGCGCCGAATGCTTCACCTTTGTTGCTACCATAAAAAATATGCTCATGAAATACGCAATATTTTGTCTCGCATTTATAGCTACCTGTTTTTCGGCGATCAGTAAAACGCCTGCTCCCAAATCTATTTATGATTTCAAAATAGAATCGCTCGATGGCGGCACTATCGACTTCTCTGCTTTCAAAGGCAAAAAAATACTGGTGGTAAATACTGCTTCCAAATGTGGTTTTACCAAACAGTACAAAGGCCTGGAAGCATTGTACGAATCGCATAAAGACAAACTGGTAATTGTAGGTTTTCCATCTGATAACTTTGGTGGTCAGGAATACCAGGACAACAATGCCATTAAAGACTTTTGCGAAAAAAACTTTGGCGTAACCTTCCCTTTAACTACCCGTGTAGACGTAAAAGGCGACAAAGCAACTCCTATATTCCAGTACCTGTGCAGCAAAACACAGAACGGCGTACTTGATGCTACCATTGGCTGGAACTTCAACAAGTTTATTATAGATGAAAAGGGCAGGTTGCTGGCACACTTCGACAGCAAAGTAACCCCGGACAGCCCTGAGCTGTTAAAATACATTGATGGCCAATAGGCCATCTTTATCCGCTTTTGATTTTTTGAGTACCGCTTAATTGATTTTGACAGGATATGCAGTTTGAGAAGGTGATAGGGCAGAAAGAGGTGAAACAACACCTGGTGGAAATGGTACAGCAAAACCGTTTAAGCCATGCTTTGCTGTTTTTAGGCAAAGAAGGCAGCGGTGTGCTGTCTCTGGCACTGGCTTTTGCGCAGTTTGTTACCTGCACCACACGTTCAGGCAAAAACAATACGCCCAAAGCAGAAGCCAGCCTTTCTATGTTTGGCGATCCGGAACCGGCTCCCGAACCAGCCGCTGCACCTGCTACCCATCTCACAGATTCCTGTGGTACCTGCCCGGCCTGCTTTAAGGCACAGAAACTGATGCACCCGGATATTCACTTTTCCTATCCCGTTATTCCTAAAAAAAGCGGCGACAAACCTACCAGCAGCGATTATGCTACCGAATGGCGCGAATTTGTTGCCAATAGCCCGTATGGTAACTCGTTCGACTGGCTGCAGTTTATAGGGGCAGAGAATAAACAGGGAAATATTACCTCTGATGAGTGTAATGATATTATCCGGAAGCTGAGTTTAAAAAGCTTTGAAAGCGAATACAAGATACTGGTAATGTGGATGCCCGAATATCTGGGCAAAGAAGGCAACAAACTGCTGAAACTGATTGAGGAGCCGCCGCCAAACACTTTGTTTGTGCTGGCAGCTGAAAACGAGGAACAAATTCTACCTACTATATTAAGCCGCTGCCAGCTGGTAAAAGTGCCTTTACTGGAAACAGCCGATATTGAACAGGCGCTGATTGAAAAATCCAATGCCCCTGCACAAACCGCCCGGCAAACAGCCGGTATTGCAGAGGGCAATTACCGCGAAGCCTTACAACTGTTACAGCATGCCGGCGACGACTGGCAAACCATGTTACGGGAATGGCTGAACGCTGCCCTTAAAGGCGGACCACAGGCGCAGGTAAAATGGATTGAAGACATTGCAAAGCAGGGACGTGAAAAGCAGAAACAGTTTCTGCGCTATTTTAACCACCTGTTGGAGCAAAGTATACGCATACGCGTAATGGGGGCCGACAGAATTCTGCTGCCCGACCAGGAAAAAGACTTTGCCCAGCGCCTGAATAAAATAGCATCCGTAAGTCAGCAACAAACGTTGATTGAGGAGCTGGATAAGGCTGCTTACTATGTAGAACGCAATGCAAACGCCAAAATGTTGTTCCACGCCCTCACCATTAAGCTCTACCACATTATTCAGGATAAAGCGCTATTTTTGACAGAATAGACATTAAAATTATCACTAATAATATCGAAATCAACAATATATGGGATGTGGATCATGTGGAACGGGCAAACCGGGCGGCTGTAAAAGCCACGGTAGCTGCGGCACAGGGAGTTGTAATAGAATGAATGTTCACGACTGGCTTATGAACCTCCCTTTCAGCGATCCTGAAAGCAGTTGTAAAGTAATAGAAGTCACTTTTAATAAAGGTAGCCGCAAAGAGTTTTTCAGGAACAGCACATTACAATACTTCGAAAAGGGCGCTTACGTAACCGTAGAAGGTGTAAGCGGTTTTGACGTGGGCGAAGTAAGCCTTACGGGTGAACTGGTTCGTCTGCAGTTGAAAAAAAGAGGGGTAGACGAGTTTAACCCCGAAATGAAAAGGGTGCTCCGTAACCCCAGCGAAAAGGATGTAGAGTTATTTCAGCATAATAAAAGCCGCGAGCAACAGGTATTAATGCGTAGCCGTGCTATTGCCCGCCAGCTGAACATACAAATGAAATTAAGTGAGGTGGAAATTCAGGCTGATGGGAAAAAAGCCACCTTCTTCTATACCGCAGATGACCGGGTAGACTTCCGCGAAATGATTAAAATATACGCGGGTGAGTTTAAAGTAAAGGTAGAAATGCGGCAGATAGGCATTCGCCAGGAAGCAGCAAAAGTAGGCGGCATTGGCAGCTGCGGACGTGAATTATGTTGCAGCACCTGGCTTACCGATTTTAAAAGCGTTACTACCACCGCAGCAAGGTATCAGAACCTGAGTATTAACCAAACCAAATTAAGTGGCCAGTGCGGCCGTTTAAAATGTTGTCTTAACTACGAGCTGGATACCTACCTGGATGCGCTTCAGCAATTTCCGGATAATGCAGACTCGCTGGATACTACACGTGGTACTGCCCACCTGATTAAAAAAGATATTTTTAAAAACCTGATGTGGTATGTGCTGCCCGAAAGCAACAAGCAGTATCCTTTAACCATTCAGCGTGTAAAAGAAATTAAGCGTTTAAATTCCCGTGGCGAAAAGGCAGATGAGTTGCAGGCAGTAGAACTGGTAGCTACTACTACCAAAACCAAGGAAATTGAACCACAGTTTGTGGATGTGGTAGGTCAGATAAGCCTGCGCAGCCTGGAACGTGGCAGCAAACGCCGCAAAGATAAAGATCGCGAACAGCGCCAGGAACAACGCCGTGGTAACGAGCGTGAGCAGCGTGGCGGCAGCGATCAGCAACAGCGCAATCAGCCCAGACAAGGCGGCGGTGGCGACAATAACCGTGAACAAAAAGGCGGTCAGCAACAAAATCAGGGCAAACAACAACAGCAGCAACGTCAGCAAAGGCCGCCTCAGCAACAGCAGGGACAAGGCAGGCAGGGCGGTGGTCAGCAACAAGGTGGCGGCCAGCAGGGCAGACAGGGTGGAAACCAACAGGCAAAAGCCGGTCAGCAACCAGGCGGCCAGCAGCAGTCTGGCCAGCAGCAAGGAGGCGGAGGCAGAAACCAACGCCATCAGCAAAGGCCCAGAAACGATAATAACAACAATAACAATCAACGTCCGCCACAGCAGAAACCTCCACAGGATCCGCCTCCGGCAACGTCATAAATAAACCAGCTTTTTGTAGCGCCGGTCCCTGAGCCGGCGTTTTTATTTTACCCATGTTAACAATCCCATAACGATTATATTTAATGTAACACGTTGGAGTAGAAACACTTAGTGTATTTGGCACGGTCTTGGTTTTCCTGAAATTAATTAACCAAAAATTCGCACTATGAAAAAGAGCAAGTTGATTTTAATGGCAGGATTAGCCGGATTTACTATGTGGAGCAGCGCCAACGCTCAAAGCACAACTACCACTACCAATACTAACCCAGGGGGTGTTTGGCTCAGAGGCTCCTATAGCCTGGCAAACATTTCTACCAGCGGTGACGGTACAGTAGACAACTCCAATAACCTTTCAACCTTTAATGCAGGCTTTATAGGTGACTTACCCTTAAATGACATGTTCTCTTTACAGTCAGGTTTGTTTTTACAGGGTAAAGGTGCTAAAGCCAGCGGTGATAACTTCAGCGTTAGATTCCGCCCTTATTATCTGCAATTACCGGTAAACTTTGCCGTTAAAGTTCCTATCGGAACCGATAGCCGCTTCTTCATAGGCGCGGGTCCATTCGTTTCTATGGGCTTATTTGGTAAAACCACTTCGGAGTATACAGTGGCTGGCGTAACTACCACTGTAAAAAACGACATCAAATTTGAATCTGTTGACGGAGAAGGCGAGAATGATGGCAACCTGGACAGATTGAAAAGATTTGAGTTTGGTATTAACGGTACCGCAGGCGTGGAAGCAGGTCGCTTTCTGGTGGGTATAACCTACGATTGGGGTCTGAGCAAAATTAACCAGGTGTATGACAATGAGAACAACGATAAAAACAAGTATCGTACACTCAGCTTAAACCTTGGTTTCCGTTTAAATTAATAAGTCAGGTATATTATATACCGGTATCTCTATGAAAACTTAAAACCCGTAAGCAGCAATGCTTACGGGTTTATTTTTTTATCAGGATTGTCTGATGTATTTTTTGATAGTACTGCTGTTTACCAGCCACAATACCGCCAGAATTATTACTCCTGCCAGTATAGTAAAAGGCGAAATCAAATGCATTACGTACATGCTCTGCTGCTGTAAAAACTCCGCCAGCGCAAACTGAGCTGCTGCAATTACTGCCAGCACCACCACAATTACTACCACATTAGAGGGAAAAAAACGCCTCATTAAAAACCGGTATAGCTGTGCAGGTGCCGCCCCCAATGCTATCAGCAGGGTAATTTCCTCTTTACACGAAGCAATGGTCAGCTGAATAAACAGGGTAAATATCAGCAAGGCAAACAGCAACATTAATCCACCTGTGATACCGGAAATATTCACCACTGTGTTTACAATCTGCCTGTATTTGCTAAAGCGCGTTTTATCAGCATCCGTAGTAAGGCCATGCTTTTTTAAATACTCCACCAGTTGCGGATTACCCGGGTCGCTGGTTTTAATTACCACGCGCGATGGTTGTGTGCGCACCTCGCTGGCAAATCTTTTATTGGCCCACGTCATAAAATTCTGCGGTACCAATACAGAAGAAATACGGTCACTAAAACCTATTACCCTGGCATAGTACGGCACATTACCCATAGGCGTGGTAATGCTTATTTTTAAAGGCAGGCTTTTCACCAGGTCCTGTGTAAGCTGTGGTAATCCCTGCGAAGTAGCAAACCCAAAGTTGTACAAATCCAGAAACATGTTGGGAATAATTACGGGTACATACTGCGCCTCCTCACTCCAGTTCCAGTCTTTATCTACCACATCAATAAACTCATCTGGCACACTTTCAAAAAACAAATCTGTATAAAAAGGCAGCTGCGCAGAACCGCCCTGGGCAGATACTTTAAAACCACTGGGCGTTAATAATCCCACTGCATCAATAAAAGGTTGCTGTTTCAGTTGTTGAATATCTGCTGCACTAAGGGCTGTAGCCCCTATTGTTTCCGCAGTAACTGCTTTGTTCAATACCAGAAAATTGGCAATACTGTCTTTGTTAGACTTTCCATGCAACAGATGGTTATAATTCACCTGCAACTGCACTGCCGACAGTATCAGCAATAAGGCTACCGACAAGCCTGTAACCGCCATTATAAAGCGGGTGCGGCCTGCACTTGCCTTAATCAGTTTTTTCAGTAAGTTGTTAAGCATATCATCAGCTGCTAAAGGTTATAAAACGTAGTATAAGGCAAATGGCGGTCTTCATCCAGATCAGTGAGTATAAAACCCGCCCCTCTTTTCTCACATTCCTCTGCTATCAAAGCTGCGGCTTTCCGGGTATTTTCTTCATCCAGATGGCTAAAAGGCTCATCCATCAACAGCCATTGAAATGGTTGCACCAAAGCCCTTATAATAGCAATACGCTGCTGTTCACCATAACTGCACAGCCCTGCCCGCTGCTGTAATATATGTGTAACCCCAAGCCTTTCTGCCATAGCATCAATTACAGTACTTTCATAATGCGTACCCGATGCAGGCAATACCCGGTTCAGCTCTATATTTTCACGCGCAGTTAACTGGCTAAACAAACGCAGATCCTGAAACACCACACTCACGGCCGATTGCCGCAGTACCGCCAGTTCAGCAGCACTAAAGCGTTGCTCTTCTTTGCCATTCCACAGCACATGGCCTGTATAATCATTACGCAAGCGGTAAAGAATGTGCACCAGTGTAGTTTTACCCGTACCACTGGGCGCCTTTACTTTAATCCATTCTCCTTGTTTCAGTGTTTTTTGGGTATTCCAGATATCACTGTTGCGCTGAGAAAGTTTATCCCGCAACGGTATTGGTATCAGATTTTGTAAAACAAGTTCCATAGCCTGTTGGTGTGGTTATTCTAAGAAAATCTATGTTACAAAAAAGCCCCGTAATTCCGGGGCTTTTTATAAAAAGTTTATTTTACCATTATGGTTTGCGTACAGGCTCCGCAGCTACGGCTGTATCCACAACCACTGCAGCAGAATCTATCGCAGTAGCAGCAGAATCCAGCTCATCTGTTAATTGCTGGCGTTTGGCTGCCTGTGCCTTCTCATTCGCTGCAATAGCAGATCCCATTTTAATAAAGGTAGCCAGACTGTTTTCCTTTTCATTCAGGGTACGCAGTTCAAACTTGCCCTTCATTACATTACCATCAAATTTATCGCTGGTAACAATCAGATCTTTTAGCGTAGCTTTTACCTGGTTCAGCGAAAAAGTGTCAGAACCTCTCGCAGGTATCTGGCTCATGATTTTGGTAAAATCAACATAAGCAAAACCAGACTTACCTTTTCCTTCGCTCAGTATGTTATCTGCAATAACTGCCTTACCGGTACCTGCTTTATACTGGCTTAATAATACGCTGTCGCTGGCAACAAAAATATTTTTCTCATCCAGTACAAACAGCACCTTTCCGCCCATATTCATGGCTGGTACATAAGCAGTACCTACTTTTGTAAGTAAGCCTTTTGATGCCAGTGCAGTTAACACTTTATCGTAAGCTGCTTTATCACCTACTTTACCGTTAAAAAGATACTTTACAGAAGGCTCTGTGCTAGGGTATTCAGGAAACTCAGGATTTACTTTCTGCTCAGTTACCAGATCGCTGCCTATAATAGCAAAATCACCTTTAAACGATTTGGTAATATCTTCCAGGGTAAAGTTCATTCCATTGCCCGCCAACAGTTGGTTGGCAGTAGCTTCAACACCCAGAAAACGAACAATATCTGTTATAATAGCAGGATCGAAAGTAAATACGCCAAAACCAGTTACGTTGCTGGAAGGATATTTGGTTACCATATCCATATCCAGCGCACCATTGCTGTGCTTTTTGATAATGTCAGCCATTACCTTACCTACATAAGAATTATAAGAGGCAACCACTTTACCATTTTCAAAATTGATTACGCCGCCATAATAAGAATCTTTTATCAGTTCCGCTGCTTTAGGTACCATAGCCAGCTGAGGAACACTTGCCAGTGAACCGGAGCTGTTAACCCATAACAGCATATCACCTTTCTCTTTAATAAAGTTTTTGAAGGCAGGGATAGAAGTTACAGAAGCATCCGCCTTTTGTGCAAACAGGGTAGCCAGTTGCGCATTTATACCCGAAGCCGGAGCTGCTGAAGCTGTTTCATCCTGGCTGTATCTGTTATAGCTTTTAATGGTGGTGATAATAACCACATCACTGTTCCAGCCTATAATAGCATCATCATCCAGTTTAGCCTCAGAATAACCGCCTGCTGCTTTGGTAATGGCAATACCTGGCTTTTGTTTTTTCAGGTACTCTTCCAGCTTAGAACTACTGGATACAGCAGCTACTGCGCCCATTACCTGCGATGAACCGGCCATTAACGAGCCTTTGCTTTCGTAAAAGCCGTATACGTCACTGGTCCAGTCGATGCCTGCATCTTTCAGGTCATCCCATTTTTTAACGTCTTCCGGAGTGGTTTTGCTTTCAGCCATTAGCGACTTCACCAGCGAATCCACACTTACTTTACTGTCCGCCAGCTTATCGTTTAAGCTTTTAACGTTAACCGAAAACACCACTGTGGCGTCTTTAGGAATATACTGTAATTGTTTGGGAAGTGATTTTTTACACGATACAAACAGTAATACCATCAGCAAAGCTGATAGCGAAAAGGTGCTCTTTAAAAATTTCATTGTCATAGCATGATTGATGAATACTGAACGAATATATAATGAAAGACTTCTGCGTTGCTGCTATTTGTTACGAATGGCTTTATATACAACTTCCTGAATAGCCGGCCTTACATTCAGCTGGCCCAGTTTGCCATTCCCTCCTCCTTCCGGACACACACGGTTACTCAGAAAAATATACAGCAGGTTGTATTGCGGATCGGCCCATACACAGGTGCCTGTAAAGCCTGTATGGCCAAAAGTAGCTGGCGAAACACCAGCAGCCGGGTAGGGTTCTTTCCGCGTAGCATTGTCTTTTTCCGGCTTATCAAACCCCAGTCCTCTGCGGCTCACTTTACTGTGATAAGCGGTAAAATACTCAATGGTCTCTTTCTTCAGTAGCTGAACCCCGTCCAGTTCTCCACCATTTAACAATAATAAATATAATCTGGCTAAATCGGAAGCATTGCTGAATAATCCTGCATGTCCCGCTACTCCGCCCATCAAAGCAGCTCCGGGGTCATGCACATCGCCACGTAGTAGTTGCAGTCTGAAATACTTTTCCTGCTCTGTAGGTGCAATGGTGTTTACAGGGAAGTATTTCCAGGGTCTGAAGGTGGTGGTAATCATACGCAACGGCCTATAAAAATGCTCGTGCGCGTACTCATCCAAACCCATGCCAGATATCTGTTCCACTATCTTTCCAAGAAAAATAAAGTCATTATCGCTGTAAACATATTTATCCCCCGGCCCCAGTTTACTCTGCAAAATGCGCTGCATCAGCGTATCCTGCCAGTCGTTACGCACATACATATTCTTAGCCACCCGCACGCTATGCCTGCTATCCGCTTCTTTAGCAAAAAAGCCCTTTAGGGGCTTTCCGGATGCGGTATCAATGGTTTCACGGTAAAAAGGAATCCAGGCAACCAAGCCCGCCTGGTGCAGCAGCACATCTGCCAGTGTAAGCCCCGCCTTGTTGCTGCCTCGTACCCAGGGCAGATAATCACCCAGCGTTTTATGCAGGTCTACTTTACCCTGCTCGTACAACTTCATAATGCTTACCGTGGTAGCAGATATTTTGGTTACAGAAGCCAGGTCATAAACTGTCTGGGTAGTCACCGGCTCTTTTTTGTCGTAGTTCATATGCCCGTAAGCACGGTTAAACACAATTTCACCATCCTTAGCCACCAGTACCACGCAACCCGGTGTTGCACCTTTGGCAATAGCACTCTCTGCAATGGCGTCAATTTTATTCAATGCCTGCACATCAATAGCAGGTTCCCCAGCCTTTACAGGCTCTGCTGTTATACCACTGCCGTAGTGAAACTCCTCACAAACTGTAACCGGCAAAGTGCCTTTGGCAGTAAGCTTACCAGCCAGCAGCAGCGCTGCTGTTTCATGCATCAGACTATCATCTTCATAGCAAGCCACCAGATTCTTTGCTTTACAAACATTCTTTACCGCATAAGGGTTGCCAAACACCAGCACTACCGCCTTCTCCTGTAGTTGCAGCGTTTGCAACAACTCCACAGCCGGGGCACTGATACCAAAATTACCGGCCGGATATTTATTAAACTGATGTACGCCTACTACCACACGATCGTACCCACCGGTTTTCTCCAGTAATAACTTTGCCTGTACCGCACTCTGCTTATAGTCAAAGAAAAAACAGTCTGCTCCATATTGTTGCTGTAACAAACGTGCCAGCGGATTGGCCTGTGTTATACCAACACCTATATATGCTGTACGGCTGTTAGCTGCCAAAGGCAACGCTTTATCGCCACTACGCGCTAACAATGTAATAGCATTATTATATACCTCCTGCTTTAAAGCAGGCACCGCTGCATTCAAAGCAACGGTAACGCCCTCTTCTGCTACCGGCACAGCCTGTTGCAAACCCAGGTTATATTTGGCCAGCAATACACGGCGCACATGCTCATTCAGCGCTTCTTTAGAAAGCAGCCCGTCTTTCACGGCCTTTCTTATCTTCTTAATAGTTCCTTTAATATCCCCCGGTAAACACAGCATGTCATTGCCGGCAATCACACTTTGCACACCTGCTTCTCCGGCAGGGTAAAATTTAGCCACCCCTTTCATCTCCAGCGCATCCGTAAACGTAAGTCCGTTAAAGCCCAGCTGCCCGCGTAGTAAACCCGATACGTTTTGGGGCGATAAAGAAGTAGCCCGGTTAGGCGTGCTGTCAATAGCAGGAATATATAAATGCGCCACCATCATACTACCCACGCCCGCCTGTACCAACCTGCGGAAAGGATACAACTCCAGCGAATCCAGCTGCATAACCGTTTTGTTAATCACCGGCAGGTCCAGATGGCTGTCTACCGCCACATCTCCGTGGCCAGGAAAGTGTTTGCCACATGCCATAATACCAGCATCCTGCATGCCTTTGGTAATAGCTTCTCCCATGCGGGCCACTTTGTATTTGTCTTCCCCAAAACTGCGGAAGTTGATAACCGGGTTGTTGGGGTTATTATTAATATCTACCACCGGCGCGTAGTTTACCTGTATACCGGAACGTTTACATTGCTCGCCTATGGCTTTGCCTACGCGATACACCAGGTCGGTATTATTCATAGCGCCCATAGTTAGCTGGTCAGGAAACTTAGCTACACTGTCAAAGCGCATACCTACACCGGTTTCCCCATCAATACAAACCATAATGGGTGTAGCCGCTTCCTGCTGTATGCGGTTTACCATCTGTGCCTGTTTTACCGGAGCACCCTGAAACAGGCAGATACCGCCTATGTTGTATTTTTTTGCATACGAGGCTACCTGCTCATCGTAAAAAGCCACTCCCGCACCTTTTTTCTCACTCACGCGTAATACCATCAGCTGTGCAATTTTTTCTTTTTTGCTCAACGTATTAAACACACTGTCTACCCAGTGCTCAGCCGCAGCAGAAGGTTGCAGAAACTGCTGCGCCTGTCCCTGCACCAACAGCCCCATGCCCAGCAAAAGAAAAAACTGCTTCATAGTCAATATTTGGTTGATTTGTTTGTAAGATAAAGATTATCCCCTTTATCTGCGGCATTTTGCAGGAATACAGAAGCAGCCAGCTTCGAATCCTGCAATAACTCACAAATACAGAAGAAGTAGAAAACACAGTCAGTCGCTAACTGCATCTTGTATCTGCAAAATGCTGATTATTCTGTTTACCTGCCTTTTTCGCTTATAGTTTATGACACATAAAAGCACATACAACTGCGCTTACGATAATGGCCTGCATAAAAAGCTGCTCTCCGGAACATCAATAAATGCAGCGTGGAACAATTGGAATTATGCTTTCTAAAACAGGAAACTTACCAACAGTTTAGGTACCAGTAACCCTGTTTTTAAGGGAATAAATGGTTAATTTTATAAGGAACCCAACCTTATTAAACGCCAAAAGCTAAACCCATAATAACATGTGCCATCAACTTCAACCAGTACCATTTTTATGTAGAGATAATTGTACTAACCCTATCCGGCCAGTACTACATTTCCAGGCAGTAAACCTCACTCCCCCGCATTGATTATTAATCGTTTATACCACAGTCAGCAATTCTAACACAATTTTAAGGATGTTATAAGGCTTCTGAACGGGTGCAAGGTTGGATTCGGCAATAAAGAATGCTATTTTTATAATAAGCGGCATTTTTTTTGCCTTCCTACCTGAAGTGCTTTCAGCTCAACCGCCCAACCTCCCTGGAGAATGCCCAGTAACTCAAAGCATTAAAAAGACTATGAAACGAAAGGAAATATGGCTGGAAATCATCTCCTGGATGCTTTTCATCTTATTTGTGTATACAGCCACAACTAAGCTTATAGATTATAAGCTTACCCTGAGCAATCTGGACGGGCAGCCTTTCAGCAGAAAATTCAGTCCATTCCTCGCTTTTGGATTACCGGTTATTGAATTTGCGATTGCAGGATTACTGATTTTTAAAAAAACCATGCTTTCAGGCCTTTGGTCTTTCCTGATGCTGATGCTGGTTTTTACAGGTTATATTATATTAATCAAGCTGAATTTTTACGGAAGAGTTCCTTGTTCGTGCGGCGGCATCATTTCGAAGCTCAACTGGACTCAACATCTGTATCTCAATCTGTTCTTTATTGCACTGGCCGTTACGGGCATAGTACTATATAAAAGAGTTTCATCCAAATTGTTATTTCCAGAACAGGTGACAACCCGACCACACCTGTAAAAAACCCGGTCTATTTAAAAAATTAAAGTCAAACAAAGATTTATGAAAAATCTCAAAATCGCTATCCTGCTTATAGCAGTTATCGCCAGCGTTACAGGAGCACTTGCCAGCAAAAAACGTGGTGGACAATTCTTTTATCTGAGAGCAGGTGAGTCTGCAACTGGTCTGGCACCGGTAATTACAGCCGTTGATCAGGAGCAAGCTCCAGGCTTATATTGCACTGGCGGTAACGATGCTTACATATGTCGTATTATGACAACCAATAATGCACCTTCCTATGTGCCTGGCGACGCAATTCCCAGAACAGACTTAATTGTAGTGGAATACTATTCAGGCTTTTAATAGTTACTAACCAAGCAGGTGCTGCGTATGCAGCACCTGTTTAACGTTCATTCTGTTGTAAACCTTCCTGCTCAATTATTTTAGGAGCGAACGGGAATACATACCGGGGCGATTGCGGTTGTAATGTATAAGTTACTCCATTGTATATGCGGGTTAACACTTTGGCAAATTTCGGTTCTGTGTTTAAGCGCTTCAGATCTTCCCACCTTAGCTGGCCTGTATTAGGCAATTCTTTCCTTCTCTCATCCAGCACAAATCTCAGTGCTGCTTCTTCATCAGTGGTTTCATAACCTACGTAAGTTCCTGTTCTGTATCTATTCTTAAGCAGTGTATTAACGTCGGAAAGACAGCCTGCAATGTTATGGAGTCTGGCCCTGCATTCGGCTCTGATAAAGTAAACTTCATTTAAAGCCAGACCTGCAAAAATGCGGCTATTTCCGGTATAGCTTCCCTGAAATTTAGCCTGGTTAGCACCCAGCAGATTATAAAAGTATGTTTTTCTTAAATCGTCTGCAGCGTAAGATTTGTATAAAACGGTATCTGCAAAACAATAAGCATAACTGGTGCTGGGAGCCCCGACAAGCGTAAGCAAACCTTCTGCGTAGAATAAAATTTCCGGATGCGATTTATAGGTAGGGAATCTATAGGTATTAGACAAAGAAACAAGAGAGCTGTCATTAAAATTAAGTAATTGCGTTTTGTACTGCAGCACAGAATCACAGCATCTTCCGGCATTTACATAATCTCCTTTCTGCAAATACACCCTGGCAAGCAATGCATAAGCGGATAGCTTTGTGGGACGCATATACTGAATATTCAGAGGCATTCTATCTGCTACCAGCTTCAATTCATTAATAACAAAATCGTACACATTCTTAACCGGAGCCCGTCCCGCAAGAATATTTATATCAGAAAATGTTCGCAACGGAATGCCAGGATCGCTGGCTGCAGTAGCTTCATTATATTGTTTACCAAAAGTATTTACCAACTCAAAAAACATAAAAGCGCGCGCAAAGCGTGCATGTCCCTCTACTGAATCATACCTGGCCATATTATCGGCTGTACGGGTTATTTTCTCAAGCCCCTCCAGCACAATATTCGAGTTTCGTATAACCAGATAAGGACTGGTATAAGCAATGTCATTAGTACCTGCCGGAAATATTTCCTTCAACCATAAAACAGAGTTTCGCTCATATGGCTGCAGAGAGGTATAGTTAACATCAGGAAAGTAGAAATTATCTGCCCCGGTTTGCCCCAGCGTTATGTAGTTTGTGTTCATGGTAGGCGTGTAATCCAGTACCGCCTGAAAGTCGCTCAATGTAGTAAGTACAATATCGCCTTCCTGGCTTTTAGCATCCAGAAATTCATCCTGCTTTTTGCACCCTGTTAAACATAACAACATACATACAGCTCCAAAAAATACGGAGAGCATCTTTTTTGTGCTTACTTGCATGACTATTCAACTATTAATTCAGTTTCAATAATTTAAAATACCGCTCTTACCCCTACCGAAAAAGACCGCACCTGAGGCATATCCATACTATCAGGATCAATTCCAAACTTGTTTGCCCGCCATATAATTCCCAGATTGTTTATATAGCTATATACCATTAGCGACTTAATCCTTTTATGCAGTTTGTCATTGTCAAAAGTGTAGCCTAAACGTATATCCTGTAGTCTGATATGGTCTGCCCTGCTTACTACCGCCTCCGAATATTGATAAAAGGTAGCCTTTGCATTGTCATTAGGGTAAGAGAGAGAAGGTGTTGAAGTATGCAGTTCATCTCCAGGCTTTTTCCAACGGGTGTTATACCCTGCTGCATTATAGTTGGTATACAATAAATCAGCTTCGTTTAAAGACATTACCGGGCGGCGGAAATAATATTTTAGTTTGTATACAATGTTAACAGATACAGATAGCTTTTTCCACTCAAAATCGTTTCGTAAAGCGCCAAAGATGGTTGGTACGGAAGAACCCGAGAAAACAAGGTTCTCTGTAGCAAAATTATTAATGATGTCTGTATACTTTTTGGTAACCTCACCTTTTATAACCCCCTGCGGCTCGCCGGAAGCAGGGTCTAATCCCGCCCATTTGTAACTAAACACACCAAACAAAGGCTTACCCACAATAAAAAGCATATCACCCGGGCGTGTTTGAATGGTGCTTGAGTTCTGGGGAATTTTATAACTCACCACCTTGTTAGCAAGCAGATTAAATAAAAGGCTCGTGTTCCAGCTCACCTCTTTCTTTCTCATGGTAGCAAAGGAAAGCCTCACGTCCATACCATGTGTAATCATGCTGGCCGTATTCCTCCACAATGTTCCTGCATTACCCACCTGAGGAGGCAACTGGTTGTTGTTTTCCAGTAAATCTTCTCCCTTCTTCTCATACCATTCTACCGATCCTGTTACCAGATCTGATTTTGTTTTAAAATCAACGCCTATGTTTACGTTCCTTACCTTTTCCCATCTTATCTGAGGGTTACCAATGGTACTGATAATAATAACCGGGGCATTTGTTACCGGGTCCAAGGCTGTAGAACCCGTGGTATATGCAGAACCTCCATTATAGATGTTGCCATTATAGCCATATGTGGCTTTTATTCTCATATAGGGCAACCAGTCCACCTTATAAAACTGCTCTTTGCTGATGGCCCAGCCTAAACCTGCTGACCAAAGCGGTGTTATTTTGTCGTTTGTTTTTACACCAAACAGGTTAGCTCCATCACGCCGTGCGCTTATACTTACATCATATCGGTTTTTATAATTATATCCGATGTTAGAGTAGTAGGATATAAACCTGTTTAAGATGCCGGAAAAATTGCCGTTATAACCATTGTAAGCAGCGGCAATAGTTGACGTGCCGGAAGGGTTAACAGGATAAGATGTATTCAAACTTACATTCGTTGCATAAGTACCGGTAGCTGGCTGATAGCCTACCAGAAGCGCTTTGCTACCGTCGTAGTCACTCTCTCTTACTTCCACCCCGAGGATAGCAGAAATTTCATGATCGTTTATACGCTTTGCATAATTTATCTGCGCCCTCAAATTCTGTATCAGCCAGTCATAATGCTCTTTTTCAAGAATTCCTCCTCTGGGAAATACATAGCTGAATGCATTAGTGGAGGCATTATACTGCGCAAAACGATTAATCATATACCGGGTAAGATAAACCTGCTCGCTCCGGTAGTTTTTAATTTCAGACACCTGCTTTTCACGCTGATACTGCATCTCCACACTCAACCCTTTGGCAATGGTATATTTTGCAGCAGCGCGCAATAATAAATCATTCCGGGTGGTAGCATTATCCGCAAATCGTATTTCATCCAGCGGGCGATATTTGCCATCCAGAAATCCCAGACCGGCAACGCTGTCTACAAAAGCTGCCCGGTAATCTTTCACAACAGCCAGTGCTTTACCCGAAGCATCTGCCAGGCTTGCGTAAGGATATAAAGTTCTGTACTTTCCCGCTCCTATAACTGCAGCGCCATATCCAACAGCATTATTCAGCAGGTATTTGTTCAGGCTGTAATTGGCCGCAACAGTCACCTCCAGATTTTTAACCGGCGTAAAGGCAATAGTTGTATTGAATGTAGTACGGTGATATCCGTTTCTTACCAGATTATCTCTGTTTCTATCTGTACCCAGCGAGAACGCGTATCTCAACTTTTGAAAACCGCCACGCACATTCAGCGCATACTGCTGGTTAACTGCATTCTGATACACATGGTTCAACAGATCGTTTCTTACATCAACATTCCGGTAAGCATCTATAGCAGCATCTGCCTCTGCAGCAGAAATGGCTCCTGAACGTTTCTTCACCAGCAAATCTATCACCGGCGACATGGGCGGTCTGGTGGCTGTTAAAATATCGGCATCAAAAAAGCCCCTGTTAAATAAATCCGTTTCTATATCTATATAATCAGAAGACCCCAGAAATCCCTTTGCTTTTTTCAGCGCTGGTTTGCCCTTAACGGTTAAGTTAGCACTCAGTTCAACTTGTAGTTTCTGATTAAAAGCGCCCTTTTTAGTAGTAATTACAATAACTCCGTTGCCACTTCTGGTACCCCATATACTAGCCGCTGCTGCATCTTTCAGCACTGTAATTGTTTCTACATCGTTCGGGTTAATATTACGCATATCACCTTCGTAAGGGAAATTGTCAACAATAATCAGTGGATTTGTATTTACCTGAAGGGGAGCCAGTGTACTCACACCACGGATGGAGTAACCAAGGCCCTGTGTACCTGGCCCGGTGGTAATTTTAGCAGCTCCATCCACCGTTAACGTCAGCATACCACTGGTAATATTGTTCATACGGCTCAAAATGTCCGTAGTTACGCTTCTATTAATATCTGCCTGCCCCAGCATTACAAACGAGCCGGTGGCACGCTCTTTAGGCAGCTGTTGATAACCAGTTACCGGATTCAGTGTTACTTTTTCCAGTTCAGCAACCGTGGTTTTTACCACAATCACCTGATTATTCAGGCTGGAAATGCCGCTTTCTGTTTTTTCACAGCTAATACAGGAGGTTTCCAGGCGGGTGTTGGGGCCAATACGGTGTATGGTAAATCCGCCGTTATCATCTGCTATTACGTAACGGTCGTAGCCTTTAATAGTAATCATAGCCCCTGGCATAGGCTCGTTACGCTCGTTTACTACGGTGCCGGAAACCGACAGCAGGGTATCTTTCTTCACCACAAAAGCGTAGGGATCTTTAGAAGTAACGGGAGAAGGCCCTGTTTTCATAGCCACCAGCACAGCAGTACCGGAAATACGGTATGCAAAATGGCTTTTATCTAAAATCTGCTCCAGCGCCTTTTCCAGCGGCATATTGTTGATGCGCAGGGTAACAGGCGCGGAGTTACGGAGTATCTCAGAGCGGTAAGTAAATACGTAACCAGTCTGTTTTTCAATTAGTTTGAATACTTTTTTAAGAGAAGCATTTTTTACATCCAGATTCACCACCGGTGATTGAGGAGCTGCATAAACCCTTACTGCTGTACAGAGAAGAAGACAGAAGAAGATTTTAATAATGGATACAGAGACAGGGCTATTCATACCTTAAATTACTGTTTTTGGCTTTAAAGCGCGCACAGTGTAAGGCAAAAATGAAGATAATTATCCATGTACAAAAGGATTCCTTACGGAAACTCGCTGTATTCCCGCAAATTAGTGGCTAAACACTATAGAAAGACGGCCTATAAGACGATAATCGTCCTGTTTTCGAGCTTGAAATCCACATCTCCACCAATGAATTTAATGTCATCCAGTGTTTTGGTCAGCGGACTTTTACGGTCGAAGCTACCAGTTATAGTAACGTCGCTTTTGGGCTGTTTCTTATAAATCACCTTTACATTGTACCAGCGACTCAATTCGTCCAGCACTTTAGGTAAAGGGGTTTTATCAAAGTAGAAGGAGCCGTCTATCCAGGAAGTGGCAACCCGGGTGTCTACAGTAGCTACCTCTAACTGGTTATCGGTAGTAAAGCTGGCCTGGTTACCTGGTTTTAAAACAGCACTCTGTACGCCATTTTCAGAAGATACCTTTACTGCACCATTTACAAGGGTGGTTTGGATATCATCATCAGTCTGGTAAGCACTTACGTTAAAGGCCGTACCTAACACCTCAATATTCATGGTACCCGAAGCAGGTTTGCTTACAGTCACATGAAAAGGATGTTTGGCATCTTTAGTTACATCAAAATAAGCTTGTCCCTGTAATAATTCCACTTCACGGGTGCTTCCTGAAAAGGCAGAGGGAAAGCGGAGGGTGGAGGAAGCGTTTAGCCAAACCCGTGTGCCGTCGGAGAGTGTTAGCGAATACTCTCCGCCGACGGGAATGGTGATGGTGTTGATCAAAGGGTGCAAGTCACCTGCAGACTTGTCAGCAACGGCCTGACTAACAATATTATAGGTCACTAGCCCGTTTGCAGCTTTTTCAATGCTGGCATTTCCTTCTTTAGCAAGTTCACCAACGGACACGGTGTTTAATTCAACAATTCGCCCGTTACTTAATTGTAACATTGCCTTTTTACCGCCCGGAACAATGGCATCTGTGGTAGCAACGGCTGTCAGATTTCCTTTACTGCCGGGTTTGGTAAAATTCAATGTCCAGTAAGCTCCGGCTCCCAGTATAATCAGCCCGATTACACTGGCGGCGACTTTTCCATAGGTTAGCAACGGCCGGCGATTCAACCGCGGGAATCTTTGTGCGCTTTCCTCATTTGCAACCATCATTAGCTGCTCATGAGAACGGTTATATATTTTATCCAGTTCAGACTCTATTTCGGGAGACAATGCCTCCTCAAAGTCTAAACCAGATATCCAGGCGTCAACCGCACGAATTTCTTCTATGGTTGCCTGACCATCTGCGTAATGATGTAACGCCTGTAATATATCCTCTGATAGGTTATCCATAATGGTGTTATACTAATAAGAGTAAGCTGAATGAATAATTACGTATGCCTCTGAAAAAAAATCTGAGAAATTATAGAAAAAACAGTGAAGCCACCTTTTCTAAAGATTTCTTCACCTTGCTAACGCCGTTTTCTACCTGTTTTTCAACAGTACGGGCAGAAATACCCTGCTCGGCAGCAATCTGTTTGGCGGTAAGCCCTTTTATTTTGCTGTCAATAAATATTACCCGGCATTTTTCAGGTAAACGGTCAATGGCTAACTGCAGGCATTTTTCGAGGAACCTGCTATTATATACGTCTTCGGGAGTAAGGTGGCTGGCAGTTTCGGGAAGCGCTTCACCTGGCATCTGCTCGCGGCCTCTTTTAGAAAGATAGCGTACAGAACCATATTTTACACAGGTGAACAGGTATTTACTGATATCCTCAATTTCAATGGTGGCATGGTTGCGCCACAGACTCAGAAAAATGTCCTGAACAATATCTTCCGCTGCGTGTAAGTCTTTGGTAATCTTTAATGCCGCCCTTAATGCAGATTTAGCGTAACGCGTATGCAAAACGCCAAAAGCGTCTGCATTACCAGATCGAATTAAATTTAATATTTCAGTATCACTACAATGCGTGTACATAATTCGTTTCATGTTTGTTACAGGGTTCGGGCGTCTGATGCAGGATCAGGTAAAGTTAACTCTGGCAAACTATTGTAAATATACTACTCTCCCTCCGTTCACACCCCCATTTCCAGATACTTTTTCGCAAAATTCGGTGTTTTACCGTTCTTACCGGTATTTTTTGCCCGTAATATGCTGTTAAATCATCTTCCTGAAAATAAAATACCCTGTATAGATATACAGGGTGCCTACCAGCTTACTGGTGTTATTCCCATGAAAACGTTGAATCATTTTAAAAGAGTCCCCCGTATAGACATACGGGGCCTTGGGCCAAGCTTTATAAAAGCTTATACACCGTGACTAACCGAACAAGTTCTGCTAATCATGTCTGAATGATCGTCAATAAATTATGAGATGGCAGGCAACCCTGGGAAAAGATTACTACTGGTTACAACGCAAGGGGTTAAAGCGCTCTTATTGGGGAAACAAAGCGCACTGCTAATATTGCCAAAAAAAATGATTAATGCAATATATTTAATCAATATTTTTTCACGCTTTACAAAACCAGCCCCTTCCAGACTGGCAGCAGCCTTCCGCGTTCGTCTGTTGGCACCTGTTCTGTGTTTCCTGCTGCCTATACTCCGTTGTGCAGGCAAGGAAAACAACAGATTACCACCCGCTTTTTCAGAGGCTATCAACCGCGGAATCTGCTGTTCTTCGAATGTTTTGGCAATGGCTGCGGCAGCGTGCTGCAGCAGTATCTGTACTTCTGCAACGTTTTTGTCAGCTTTCAACCAGTGTATTGCTTTTCCGGCAAGCTGCTGGTAATGAGTACGTTTACGGCCATCTGGCAGTGTACTGTAAGCCGCAGCAGCCAGCGGCGAGGCAATGGCAAGTAACTCCGCATGTTTACGGGTATTGGCAAACTCCGGCGCATGCTTCACACGCTCTCCGCTCAGCGGATTGGCCATACAGGCAATAGTTCGCCCTTTGCTTTTGTAAATCCGGAGCGGACCATACCTGCCCGCAGGCGGTGGATTTTCACACGTATATATTGCCATATCTCTCTTTGTAAGTTAATCAATTAAACGTTGCCCACCTCCTGTTTTCCTCACAAATCTGAACGCTTTAGCACCGAACCTGTGCTATACCTGTACCGAACAAACGATGAAGAAAAACCGACATTTCCCCAATCCCAAACAAAGGCATGCAGCAGTAAACACTCAGACAACAACATAAAAAACCCCATATGGAAATACGGGGCGCTTTTTACCAAAACTAACTGCATATCATGCTTACCGCATGAGAGCTTATATGTAGACCTCAGGCATTTCTGCCTTCGCAACCTTCAATGTTAATGGGGAAATTGGACTTCGTAATGCGAATATAAAGCGGCTTTAATTCATTATGCCACCCTGAACAAAATGAATAGAATCTTTTATTTTATAATATATGCTATTGCCAGTTGGCAATTTTCAGGCGCTCAAAAAACAGCATTTCGTCCCATTCCTGCACCTCGCCCGGTTGCAGACTGCCAAGCGTAAGATCTTCAATCTCTGTTCTTATCAGCCTTTTGCACTTATGCCGTACAGCAGCCACCATTTTCCGCACCTGGTGGTAGCGCCCTTCAGTAAGGCTGATGCGCAGCCAGGTATGGGGAATAAAATCCGGCGTTTCAAAAGCATGATGAAAAAGGTCTGCCGGCTCCGGTACAATATCCACCTCGCAGGGTGCGGTGGTGTACCATCCCCCGTCGCTGGCAGAAATCGGTATGCCTTTGCGCAACAGCTCCACCGTTTCGGGCTGCACCGCATGGGCCACCTTTACCAGGTAGGTACGTTTGTGCGGCACTTCACCCTGAAACAACAGACGCGTTACTTTTTTATTGGTGGTCAGCAGCAGCATCCCTTCTGAGTTGCCATCCAGCCGGCCAATGGCATGTGTTCCTTCCGGGAAAGGAAAATCCAGTTCGCTCAACAGTGGCACCGCATGGGAGCTTACAAACTGCGATACCATATTATAGGGCTTATTCAGTACAAAATAACGATGGCCGGATACACTCATGCAAACCTTAAATAATGATAGAAAAGGTTAAAAGTACCCTAAACCAGGCAAGCATCCTTCTTTTTACATAATAATAAGAGTAACTTTAAAACAACAAGCCAGCCGCAAGGCACGGTAAAGAAATTACTGAAAAACCAAAGTGTCCTTTGCTTCCATTTTCTTTTGTAAAAACCACTCCCTCTACCCTTCCACCGCCGGCATGCCTATGTGAATAGTGGCCCGTTTGTGCCTTATTCTTATGTTTTTACCCACCGAACAAAAACAAATAAGCATAAAAACAATACTTTGCGGACTATTTTACCAAAATAAACCCCTGTTATCATGGCATTGATATCACGCAACTCTTTGTTTCTTAGTCTGTTCGTGGCTGCTGCTGCCTTCTGTTCCTGCGGTGGAAACAATGTAAAAACCCCTTCTGGCGCCACTACAACAGAAGGCCCGTCTACCAACTTTACCAACCTCGATACCCCGGTATACTTTAGTGGCCTGTGGGTAAACGAAAACTATATTGGCAATGTAAAGCAGAACAAATCGCCCAAAGCCGCACAAGCTGCAGCTGGCGAAATGAAAAGCTGTATCAATATCCCGCTGAAAACACTGGTACCCACTTCTTTCATTTTCGGTTTTCATGAAGGTGGCGATCCGCTGGTAGTGGTTAAAAACGGGCCTGATTTTCAACTGTGGGATCAGCAGAGCAAACAACCGGAGTTAACCATTAAGCTGGAATCGCCCGAACGCATGAAAATTGGCAACGATGTGTTTGTTAAAATGGCTACACCTGGCAACAGCGCCGCGCAGGATCTGGGTATTCTTTCTTCTGTACTGTTCCGAGGCAACTATATTACTTCTAACGGCACCACCGTAGAGTTTACAGAAAATGGCGAGGTGAAGGGGCTGGATGGCTATACCTCATACAGCCCTATTATAGATTATAACGATGTGGCACTGGATGTTGACCAGTTGATTATGGAAGGTCCTGGCAAACCTGCCGAGCATTTTGGGTTTAAGTTTGTTAACGATGCGTTGCTGGTATATCAGTTAAAATGCGTGCAGAAAGACACAGCTAAAAATACCTGCCTGAAGGTAGACTTTGGCGAAAGCAGATACATTTTAAAAAGAAAATAAGATTGCCCTGACGGCGAGTAGCATGACAACATATTTTATCAGTGGATTAGGTGCCGACAAAAGGGCTTTTGACAAAATAGAATTACCAGTTGGCTATGAGGCAGTGTATCTGGATTGGGTACCGCCGCTGGCCGATGAAAATCTGGAACAATACGCCGCACGCTTTGCCCAAAAGATAGACGCTTCAGCCCCCTTTATGCTGGTGGGTCTATCTTTTGGTGGTATGCTGGCAGTGGAAATAAGTAAAATAAAGCCCCCACGCCACCTGGTTCTGATAGCTACCGCCGCCACCCGTAATGAATTACCACTGCCTTACCGCATTGCCGGCGGCCTTAGACTGGATAAATTGCTGCCTTATAAGCGACTTACCAAAAAGCCGGGCAAGTTTATCAACTGGCTGTTTGGCCCGCTGGATGAGGAGAGCAAAGAAATACTGCACAGCTTTATTAAAAACACCAATCCCGCTTTTTTAAAATGGGCTATAGGGCAGATAGCACGCTGGCGCAATACTGCCCATCCGGCCAACCTGTTGCAGATACATGGCAGTAAAGACAAACTGTTTCCTGCACAATTTTCCAAAGCTACCTTTGAAATGAAAGATGGAGGGCACTTTTGCCTGTTTAGCCATTGCCGGGTAATTAACATGCTGCTGGCCAACCAGCTGCGGTAAAAAAATGGCCCCTGTTAGACAACAGGGGCTTCTGTAAATTACACACATGAGAAAGAGCGCAATATATTGCGCAATCCAACATGGCACAATACCTATTTGCAGGTAATTTGTGCCCGTTCAACCGCTTATCCATTTCCCCCTCCCTGGTTTGCGGTATTCTTTTTACATTTCAGATTCAACCAAAGTTTTATACATGATAAAAACACTATCAGGCCTGGCGGTCTGCCTGGTATGCACAACCCAGCTACCAGCCCAGATTGATGCAGGACTTTTCCGGTATGCAGATGTATCTCAAACACAGATTGTTTTTACCTACGCCAACGATATCTGGATTATGCCAAAAGAGGGCGGGCAGGCCATAAAACTAAGTTCACCTGCCGGGGTAGAAAGCTTTCCCAAGTTCTCTCCCGATGGTAAAACCCTGGCATTTACAGGCAACTACGATGGTAATAAAGACGTATACACCCTGCCGGTGAACGGTGGCGTACCACAGCGGCTTACACAGCACGGCTACCCCGACAGAGTGGTAGACTGGACGCCCGATGGCAAGGTGCTTTTTGCCTCGCTGCGCGAAAGTGGTAAAGAGCGCTTTAACCAGTTTTATACTGTAGCGCCCACCGGTGGTGCAGTTACCAAGCTGCCGCTGGCCTATGCAGAATTTGGCAGCTATAGCCCCGATGGTAAACAAATAGCCGTAACCTTCCGCAGCCAGGCTTTCAGAAGCTGGAAAAGATACCGCGGTGGATGGAAGGCAGATATTCATGTATACAACTTTGCCACGCAGACTTCGGAAAACATCTCTGCCAAAGACACAGCGGGCGATGAGTTTCCTATGTGGCACGATAAATATATTTATTTTCTGAGCGATCGCGGGCAGGACCTCCGCATGAACCTGTGGCGTTACAACACCACTACCAAAGCGGTGGAGCAACTGACGCATTTTAAAGATTACGATGTTCACTTTCCTTCCATGGGGCCATCAGACATTGTGTTTGAAGCAGGTGGCAAGCTGTACCTGTTCTCACTCACCAGCCAGAAGGCAACCGAAGTAAAAGTATCTGTAATAACAGATAAAGCTACGCTGCGCCCACGTCAGGAAAACGTACGCAATTACCTGCAGTATATTACTATCAGCCCCGATGGTAACCGTGTACTGGCAGGCGCCAGAGGAGATGTATTTTCGTTACCTGCAGAAGAAGGTTATGTAAAAAACCTTACCCATACCTCCGCAGCAGCAGAACGCAGTGCAGCATGGTCGCCCGATGGCAAAACCATTGCTTACTGGAGTGATGCCTCCGGCGAATACGAACTGTACTTACAGGATGCCACCAAAGAAACAGCCCCACAAAAGGTAACCAGCTATGGCCCCGGCTTCCGGTACGATCTGTTCTGGTCGCCCGATAGTAAAAAGCTGGCCTTTATAGATAAGGCTATGCGCATTTACATCTTCGATGTCAGCACCCGGCAAACAACAGAAGTAGATCATGCCCTGCGCTACATGCATGGCAACCTGGATAACTTCAGAGCCAGCTGGTCGCACGACAGCAAATGGCTGGCCTATGCCCGTGATCTGGACAACCAGCACGATGCGGTGTTTCTGTACGACTATACCAATAAAAAGGCACATCAGGTAACCAGCGGCTTTTACAGCTGCACCAATCCGGTGTTTGACAGAGAAGGTAAATACCTGTACCTGTTAACCAACCAGAACTTTAACCCTACGTATAGCGATATTGATAACTCTTTTGTATACACCAATGCCATGCAGGTAGCAGCCATCAGCCTGCAGAAAGATACCCGCTCGCCCCTGTACGCTAAAAACGATACAGTAAGCGTGAAGCAGGAAGACGAGCCTGCTAAAAAAGACGAAGACAAGTCTAAAACCCTTGACAAAGGCAAGGATAAAAAAGACAAAAAAGACGACGACAAAAAAGAAGATAAGAAAGACGAAAAAAACGTAAAGATTGATCTGGACCAGATAGAGCGCCGCTTAACGCTGTTACCTGTAGCACCAGGCAACTATAACAGGCTATCAGCCGGTAAAGGCAAGCTGATCTATATCAAATATGCAAGCGGTGCGCCTCCTTCCATCCGCTACTTTGATCTGGAAGAGCGGGAAGAAAAAACCATCCTTAACAACAGCGGCTTTTACCTCCTTACCGCCGATGGCCAGAAAATGCTGGTATCGCAAAACGGCAACTGGGCAGTAATTAAAGCGGCCGAAAACCAGAAGCCAGACAAGCAGGTACCGGTAAAGGATATGAAGATGACCGTTGAGCCTATGGCAGAGTGGAAACAAATATTCACCGATGCATGGAGGCTTGAGAGAGACTACTTCTACGATCCGGGTATGCACGGCGTTAACTGGCAGCAGGCAAAAGAGCGCTACCAGAAAATGCTGGAAGGCGCAACTACCCGCGAAGAGGTAAACTTTGTAATAGGCGAACTGATTGGCGAACTGAACGCCTCACACACTTACTATGGTGGTGGCGACGGCGACCGCGAAAAGAGCACCAGCGTAGGCTACCTGGGTATTGACTGGGAGGCTGCCGGCAACTTTTACAAAGTAAAAACCATACTGCGTGGTGCTACCTGGGATGCGGAAGCACGCTCTCCGTTAGACCAGCCCGGCATTAACGTAAAAGAAGGCGATTACATTCTGGCCGTAAACGGAGTGCCGTTAACAACTACGCAGGAGCCTTATGCCGCTTTTCAGGACCTGAGTGAAAAAACAGTAGAGCTGACGTATAACAGCACCCCCGACCGGAAAGGTGCTAAAACCATAGTGGTAACCACTATGGAGGATGAATACCGCCTGCGCAATCTGGCCTGGATTGAAGGCAACCGCAAGCGCGTGGAAGAAGCCACCAACGGTGAAGCGGGTTACATTTTTGTACCCAGCACAGGCGTGGATGGTCAGAACGAACTGATACGGCAGTTTAACGCCCAGTGGGATAAAAAATCGCTGGTAATAGATGAACGCTTTAACAACGGTGGTCAGATACCCGACCGGTTTATAGAACTGCTGAACCGTAAACCGCTGGCGTTCTGGGCCATACGCGATGGCAGCAAGTGGCCATGGCCTCCTTACGCCAACTTCGGCCCCAAAGTAATGCTTATTAACGGCTGGAGCGGCTCGGGTGGCGATGCCTTCCCCGACTACTTCCGCAAAGCGGGCCTGGGGCCATTGATTGGTGCCAGAACCTGGGGCGGGTTGATAGGCATCAGCGGCCTGCCTGATCTTATTGATAACGGCAATATTACCGCCCCCTCTTTCCGTATGTACAACCCCGATGGCAGCTGGTTTGCCGAAGGGCATGGGGTAGAACCCGATATTGCCGTGGATGAAAACCTGGGCCAGATGGCCAGAGGGATTGATCCGCAGCTGGAAAAAGCCATCAGCACTATTAAAGAACTGCTGAAAACCAAAGGCTACACCGCACCAGGGGCGCCCACGTACGAAAAACGTTAGTCCTTTTCTGTTTCACATACCATCAACCGCGCATGTACTTATCCACATGCGCGGTTTTATTTTAGCCATACCGCTACAATAGCCCTGTTTTTGTACAAAACACATGGTTTATAACACCAGCCGTTTTTACCGTCTCACTTAATGGCTTATTTTTACAAATTCAAAAAAAAGGTTAGGAAGCAGTGCCAGATATTATACAATTATTACCCGACAATATTGCAAACCAGATAGCCGCCGGTGAGGTAATTCAGCGCCCCGCCAGTGCCGTAAAGGAGTTTCTGGAAAATGCAGTGGATGCGGGTGCTACTGAAATACGATTAATTGTAAACGACGCCGGCAAAAGCCTGATACAGGTAATTGACAACGGCAAAGGCATGAGCGAAACCGATGCCCGCATGAGCTTTGAGCGCCATGCCACCAGCAAAATAAAAAAAATTGACGATCTGTTTAAGGTACGCACCATGGGCTTCCGTGGTGAGGCACTGGCCTCTATTGCGGCCGTTGCACAGGTGGAGCTGAAAACACGCCGCGCAGAAGATGAGTTGGGTACTTATGTGGAAATAGAAAACAGCGCCGTGGTTAAACAGGAGCCTTGTGCCTGCCCCGTAGGCACCAACATGTGCATGAAAAACCTGTTTTTTAACGTACCTGCCCGCCGCAACTTTTTAAAAAGCAATGCCGCAGAAATGCGCCATATAGTAGATGAGTTTATCCATGTGGCTATGGCATTTCCGGAAATCTTTTTCTCTTTTACCGCCAATGGCATAGAGCAGTTTCACCTGGAAGCAGGCAGCCTTAAACAGCGTATTGTACAGCTGATGGGCAACCAGCACAGCAGCAAACTGGTACAGGTAAAAGAAGATACCGACTATATGAACATATTCGGTTTTGTGGGTAAGCCCGAAACAGCCCGCAAAACACGTGGCGATCAATACTTTTTTGTAAACAGCCGCTATATCAAAAGCCCCTACCTTAACCATGCGGTTATGAGTGCTTTTGAAGGTATGCTGCCTAAAGACAGCTTTCCGCTGTATGTACTGTTTATTGATCTGGACCCAACCCAGGTAGATATTAACGTACACCCCACCAAACAGGAGATTAAGTTTGAGGACGAAAAGATTGTATACGCTTTTGTACAGGCAGCCGTAAAACATGCACTGGCCACATTTAGCGTAGCACCCTCACTCGACTTTACTCTTAACGCCGACATACAACAGCTGGATGCTGTTAGCAAACCCTTTACCAATAACGAGCAGGAGAATGCCTCCGGCTCTCAGTTATACCAGACATTTACCCAAAAGCATCAGGCCCACGCTATAGAGGGCAGCAACAAAAGCGAACTGAAGCACTGGAAAGAATTTTTTACGCCACTGGGAAGAGAGGGAGAGCAGCGTGAACAAAGTACCCCCCAGGGCAGCAGCAGTGCTTCGGGCAGAACCGATAGTTATATGGAAAGAGGCACTACATCAAACAGACAGGAAAAAGCAGCACAGGGCCACTGGGCCTTACCCGGCGAACGCGCCTTACCAGGGCTCTCCGGCAGCGGCAGCGCCTTTGATGATATTGGCGGTATTTCAGGCGGCGGCATGGAGGGCCTGTATTCACTGGAAATGAGTACCGGCAGGCAACTGGCTCCCAACGCGCTGTTTATTCAGTTACACAACACCTACATACTCGCTCCTGTAAACAACGGCTTTCTGGTAGTACACCAGCAGCTGGCGCACGAGCGTATATTATACGAACGTTATTCTCTCGCGGCACACTCGCACAACATGGCCTCACAGCAAAGCCTGTTTCCTTCTACGCTGGAACTGGCACCTGCCGATGCGGTGCTGTTGCAGGACTTACTGCCCGAGCTAAAAGCCATCGGTTATCAGGTAGAACCTTTTGGTAAAGACAGCTTTATTATACAAGGCACCCCGGCAGATATTACCCAGGGCAACGAGCGCCATTCTATTGAATTACTGATAGAGCAGTTTAAACACTTCAGCAGCGATATCAAATTCAGCAAGCGCGAAAAACTGGTACGCTGTATGGCCCGCCAGCAGGCTATCAAAACCGGGCAGGTACTTTCTCAGCAGGAAATGTTACGCCTGGTAGAAGAACTGTTGAAATGCAGCACGCCCAATGTAACGCCTACCGGCAGCCCTACTTATCTGGAGTATAAGGAAGACTATCTGGATAAGATGTTTGGCAGATAAGCATTACTTACACAAGTATACCCGCTCTATTATGGGGCAGCAACAAAAAGATGGCGTATCGTAAATCCGATACGCCATCTTTTTGTTCGGGAACCTGATGGTATCTATTGTTGTTTATAAAATGCTCAGGGCCTTCATTTTATTGTTGATACCACCTATTTGTATGGGTAGTGCATGGTACTTATGGCATCAGTACTCTTCTATAATATCTGTAAGAAACTGCTCTACGCCCCTGCGTATAACACTGGCTGCTGCCTGATGATTGTTTACCAGCACAGAAAAGGCCAGTACTTTGTTTTTACGGGTTAACAAATAACCACTCAACGCTATGTTGTTACTCAAAGTTCCTGTTTTGGCATAAATGCGGCCTGCATAAGCTTTGTAATAACCGGTTAAGGTTCCTGCATCACCAGTTTGCAATATGCCTGCTATACGCTTCCAGTTAAAGTCAGCACTCATTTTCGCCAGCAGCCACACCAGGTCCTGTGGTGTTATCAGGTTGTACCGGCTAAGGCCACTGCCATCTACCCAGCGCGGGCGTTGCGGCATGGCGCTGTAATCCTCCTCCAGCATGGCTTGTATAACAGAGGCAGTACGCATATCGTTAAAACGCTTTCTACCTGCCATCAGCAATGCCTGCTCTGCGTAAAAGTTATCGCTCCGGTGCATCATAATACGCAGCAGGGCATCTACCGGCTGACTGTGTATCACCGTTCTATTGCCTTCCGGTTCCGGCGTAGCCTCATCAGCAGGTTGCTGCCAATGGATAGGTTTATGCAGGGTATCGGCCAGTAATTGCATATTCAGGCTATCGCTGGTAATAAAGGGTATTGTAACAGGCTTATAGCTGTTGCCGGTGGCAGCGTAAGTAAACCTGTTCTCATGCAATGTCCGTTGCAGTTTGTTTATATAACCTGTTTGGTTGTTACCCGTAATAACTGATGTAAAAGAAGCAGGCACCACCTGTTTTTCACCGCTCCGGCCACTCACGGTAAGCAGGTTGCCATAAATAGGTAAAGCGCTTCTTTCCGCCATATAATCTTCTGTAAAATCATCCCAGGCCCAGCCGGTACCCCACGCATTTCCGTTCCATCGCTGTGCCCCGGCCTGTAACGGTTTGGTGGCTTTGCACAGCCAGTCATATACAGGCTGGTATGCAAAATCCGGATGCAGCAGGGTAGGGTCGCCCGTGGGCAATAGCTGTAGTGCATCCCGGGTTTCCACTACCTCCAGGCCATCCAGGCTATCACCCAGATACTTCATGGCGGTATAGCAGGTAAGCAACTTCATATTGCTGGCAGGAATAAAATATTTGTCGCCCTGGTAGTTATACAAATACGCACCGGTACGCAGGTCCATTACACAAACACCAGTGTGGGCATTGGCCAGCGCCGGTAAAGACAGCGGTGATTGACCAGTGGCTACAGCAGTTTTGCGGGAAGCGGTACAGGAAACCGCCAGCACAGGCAGTATTCCTAAACAAAGCTTTAACAAATAATCTTTTTTCCTAATTAACCGTACCGTTTCACCTATCATTACCCTTTTTTAACCAAATTAAATAAAAGGGCGTCCCCCCGGTGAATAAATTTGCCGCTTCAAGCATAAAACATGAGAAATAGCTTTCACCTGCAGGGCATGCTGGTGGCCGGTGCTTTATTATCGGGCGCGGCTGCTTTTGCCGGACCAGAAAAACCTGGTCAGATTAAATACATAGATAAAGCCAATATGGACCTGTCCGTAAAGCCCGGCGATAATTTTTACCGCTATGCCAACGGCACCTGGTTAAAAAACAACCCCGTACCCGGCAGCAAAACCCGCTGGGGCAGTTTTGATATGCTGCGCGAAGAGAGCAGCAAACGCCTGCAAACACTGCTTACCGCTGCAGCCAAAAACACGGGAAAAGACAGGGCTACGCAAATGATTGGCGACTACTATGCCAGTGGTATGGACAGTGCTGCCATTGAGGCCAGAGGTTATCAGCCTATTCAGGCCGATCTTACCCGCCTGGCAGCCATTACCAGCGCAGAGCAGGTAATGACAGAAATAGCCACCCTGCGCACCAACGGCTACGGCGCACCGCTGTTTGGTATGTTTGTAGGCCCCGACCGTAAAAATGTAAACACGTATATAGTACAGATAAGCCAGGGCGGCACCACCCTGCCAGACAGAGATTACTACCTCAAAAACGATCCGCGCAGCACCACCATCCGCGAGGCTTACCGCAACCACCTGCAAAAGATGTTTGCACTGGTAGGCGATAATGCTATGAACGCAGCCAGCAGTGCCGATGCTATTATCCGCATTGAAACTGCACTGGCCAAAGCACAATTCAGTCGTGTGGAAATGCGCGACCCGTATAAACTGTATAACAAATACGCAGTAAAAGACCTGGCTACGCTTACACCGGGCTTTAACTGGCCCACGCTTTTTAGTCAGATGAAAGTGAAGGCAGGTGACAGCGTACTGGTAAACAACCCACAGTTTTTAAAAACTACCGATGTGTTGTTAAGCGCCGTATCGCTGAACGACTGGAAAAGCTATCTGCGCTGGAACGTACTGAAAAGTACCGCCCCTTACCTGAGCAATGCTTTTGTACAACAGGCGTTCAGCTTTACACAGGTACTTACCGGCCAGAAAGAACAAACGCCCCGCTGGCAACGCATCAGCGCTATGATAGATGGCGACCTGGGCGATCTGCTGGGCCAGGTATATGTGCAACAGTATTTTAAACCGGAAGCCAAACAGCGCATGCTGGACCTTGTAAACAACCTGCAACAGACTTTTGAAGAGCGTATTAAGCGCCTGGACTGGATGAGTGATGTTACCAAAGAACGCGCACTGGAAAAACTGCACGCTTTTACCAAAAAGATAGCCTACCCCGATACCTGGAGAACCTACGAGGGTATTGCAATTACCCGTAACGACTTTGCCGCCAACGTACACAGCAGCAATGTATGGAGCTATAATGATATGGTTACCCGTATGGGCCAGCCGGTAGATAAAACCCGCTGGGGAATGACGCCTCCTACTATTAACGCGTATTACAGCCCCACCAATAACGAAATTGCGTTCCCTGCCGGTATTCTGCAGTTTCCGTTCTTTGATTTTGGTGCAGATGATGCTGTTAACTACGGTGGCATTGGTGCGGTAATAGGTCATGAAATGACACACGGTTTTGACGATCAGGGCCGCCAGTCCGCTGCGGATGGCAACCTGAAAGATTGGTGGACCAAAGCAGACGCAGACAAATTCACCACCAAAGCCGATGAGGTAGTAAAACAATACGAAGCCTTTAAGGTGCTGGATACCCTGCACGTAAACGGAAAACTGACGTTGGGTGAAAACCTGGCCGACCTTGGCGGGCTGAATATTGCCTTTGAAGCCTTTACAAAGACCAAACAATTTAAAGATGGCAAAAAAATTGATGGCTTTACCCCAACACAACGTTTCTTTTTAGGCTGGGCGCAGGTATGGCGCAGCAACGCATTGCCGCAAACGCAGGCCCAGCTGCTGTTGACAGATCCGCACGCTCCAGGCGAGGCGCGTGCGAATGGCCCTATTGTAAATATGAACGCGTGGTATGAGGCATTTAATGTACAACCAGGCGATAAATTATATAAACCGGAAGCAGAGCGTACGCATATCTGGTAAACGCTAGTCCTTTCCCCCTCTGATAACCAGAAAAAAGCCGGCCCTCGTGGCCGGCTTTTACTTTTAGCTTCTTTCTACTGCCCGCAACCATCTTTCAGGTATGTCGTTAGAGGCAGCAATAAGGTAGTCCCTATGGCTACAGGCCATATACTTTCCATCGGGTAGCTGCACCCACCACCGTCCGGTACGTTTGCTCTGTAAAAACACGGTTTCTATTTCTGCAAAGGCAATACTGAATTCGTTAAACTCATCCGTCATCTCCATTGGTGCTTCCTGCTTGCCTTTGTGTATACCATCCATCAGGTACCACAGCATATGGCTTATCTGTTTGGCGGTAAGGTCCTGTACATCTCTTTTAGGTATATAACCATAAATACCAATGGTACTAAGGTTAGGGCTCATACCGGCATACTGCATCAGGGTGCAGGCTTCCTCGCCGTTAAACCCGTTGGGGGTCATATAGTTAGACGGGGCATGGCTGTGTTGTATAGCTGCAATATCAAAGCTTAGCATATGGCTGTTGCGTATTACCGGCTCCATTTCATCAATATGCTCTTTAACGCGCCCTACCCGGTAACAATCAAACCGCAGCTTGTCAATGGTTTCCAGCATGGTAGGGTGTACCAGATAACTCTGAAATCCTATATGGTTATAATGCTTTACAAAGTTGGGTTCGCTGGTCAGCAGGTCCAGCATAAAGTTCTCTACCGGCAGTATGCTGTCAATATCCATATCAATACGGGCATCCACACAGGTAAGCTCAATAATATTCTCCGCAGCGGCATACACGTTGTACTGCGCCCGGGTAATATCGTGCGAGCCGCCCAGAATCACCACCCTTTTGTTACAAGATACCAGTTCAGACACCACCGTACGCAGTGCCCCATAGGTGTCGGCCATGGTAATACCGCGTTTTACGTTGCCCATATCTATCACTTTTACAGAGTCGTGCCAGTGGTACAGGCTGTAAAAAGCGCGGCGGATGGCATTGGGGCCATCGGAGTGACTAAACCCAGGGCCTTCTCCCCGCATTTCGCCACAACCTAACAGAATAATATCTGCCCCGTCAATATCCGGCAGTTCGTCTTCATAGGCATCAATATGTTTACCCAACTGGGTATCGCGGTAGCCTTCATCGTTCGATAACTCAGAAATATTCACGGGGTCCAGAAAGTCAATAATCGATTCTAAAGAAGACATATCGCTAAAATTGTTATTGTGTGGGGCAAACATACTAAGTCCCACCCGATTTATAAAGTGTTAAAACAGCAGATAGCGGCTGTCAATCGCTCATTTCGATATATCTTAGAAAACGCTATCAGTTTATATTTGTACAGAATGAAATTGCGCCGGCTACTATATTTCAACTTACTGCTACTGCTTTCCGCTGTCAACACCAGCGGCCAGGTTAGTTTCAGTATACAAACCTCCTCCCCCGAAATATATAAAAACGATGTGCTACAGGTAGCCTATGTGGTTACCAATGTAGAGGATATCAGCAACTTTGTACCGCCGGTGTTTAAAAGCTGGAATGTAGCTGCCGGCCCTATGGAATCGCAGGAAACCTCTGTTATAAACGGCAAAAGCACCAGCAAACGCAGCTTTGTATATATGCTGGTGCCACAGAAAACAGGCATGGTGGCCCTTCCCGGTGCATCGCTTACGGCCAATAATCACACATTGGTTTGTAAGCCCGTTACCATTAACGTACTTAACAAAAACAATCCCGTACCGGGGCAAATGGCCCCGCCACCGCCCTCCACCCTGCAATCTTTATTCGATCCGCAGGAAGGTGGTGGCAGCGATGAGCATTTTGGCAAAATACCAGAACTGCGTGAGCATGAAGACGCGTCTGAAAAAATAAAAGAACTCAGCTTTATCAAAGTTACCTCCAGCAAAAGCAGTTGCTATGTAGGCGAGCCCGTACTGTTAACCTACAAACTTTACCGCGCCACCCGCAGCAGGGCCGTAATAGAAAGGCAGCCGGCATTTACCGGGTGTAGTGTAAAAGAAATTACGTTTGACGAACAAAGCACGGTTGAGCAATACCAGGGGCACCGTTATATTGTAAATATTATACGCAAGGTGCAGCTACAACCACTGCAATCCGGCACCCTGAAGCTGAACAGCGCCACGGTACTCAATGAAATTACCTTTCTGCTACCCCATAAAAAATACAACGAAGAGAAGTTTAAGGCGCTGATACAAAACAAGCCCGGCAGTATAGAAGTTATGCCGCTGCCTAAGCAGCATAAACCGGAAGATTTCAGCGGCGTTACCGGCAGCTTTACCATAAAGGCAAAGGCTAAAGAAAACAACATTCCCGCACAGGAAAACAACAGCCTGCTGTTAACCATCAGCGGCAAAGGCAACCTTACCGATATTAAACCACCGGCAGTAAAATGGCCCGACAGTACCGAGCATTTTGAAGCAGTTACGGAAGACAATATCAACCAAACACTGTTTCCTACAGAAGGTACCCGCACTTTTGCTTACCACTTTGTAGCCAATAAAGAAGGAGAGGTGATTATACCTCCCATACGCTTCTCATACTTTAATGTGGAAAAGGAAAAGTATGAAACGCTTACCACAGAAAGTGTACGTTTTCAGTTTACCAAACCATCTGGCAAAAAGCATTACGCGGTAAAAGAAGATGGTGGCAGCTTCCGGTACGGATGGGTAGTGTTACTGGCACTGATAGCAGGTGGCCTGGGCTGGTATTATTATAAACAGCATACAGCAGCCATGGCTGCCGCCAAAGCAAAAACACCTGCCACGCCACCGGCACCTGCAGCACCACAACCCACCGTTAATTTTATGATAGCGTTTGAAATGCTTTTGCAAATAGAAGATCACCACCTGTTCTTCAACAAAAGCAAGGAAATACTGGAACAGGCTATAAGCACTAAAACCAATACCTGGCAGGTACCGTTTGGTGTGCTTTTGCAGGCACTGGTACACCACAGCGAATACGGGCATATGGCAGAAGCCTGTAAGCAACTGCATGAGGAGTGTGATGTAGCCATGTATTCACCCGGAATGGACAGCAGCGACCGCACACTGGTGCTGGATAAAATGAAACAGTTATTACAGCAGTTTAACCTGCTGCCTGCCTAAGCATCATTATACTTATAACCAACGCCCCTTACAGAATGGAAATGACGGGGGTTGCGGGTATCCTGCTCAAAATACTTGCGGAAGTTGAGGATGAAGTTATCAATGGTACGCGTAGTAGGGTATACGTTATAGCCCCATACCACCTGTAATATTTTCTCGCGGGTAACTACCTCGTTACGGTTTTCTACCAGCAGCTTCAGCAGCATAGCTTCCTTTTTACTCAGCTGCACCACCTGTCCGTTCCAGGTAGTAGCTTCCTGTGCACGAAAGTCAATGGTATTGCCACCAAAGGCATAGTCATCACCAATACTTTCCTTATCCTGCATCTTCTTGTTCTTCTGTATCAGCTTTTCTACGCGCAGCATCAGCTCTTCCAGGTTAAAGGGTTTGGTAAGGTAATCATCCGCCCCCTTCTTCAGGCCCAGCACGCGGTCGCTGCTGGTATTGCGTGCACTCAGTATTAAAATAGGAACATCTATATGTTGTATGCGTATGCCTTCTGTAACCCCTATGCCATCCAGCTCGGGCAGCATAATATCCAGCACCACCAGATCAAAGTATTCTGCCTGAACTATCTTCAAAGCCTCTGTACCGTTAAAAGCAGATGATACGGAATACCCTTCCATTTCCAGGTTTAGCTTCAGTGCCTCATGCAGGTTCTCCTCATCCTCTACCAGTAATATATTGCCTTTTGATTCTGTGGCCATATTATGCAGATTGTAATGTTACAGTAAATATACTTCCCTGTGGGGTATTATCCTTTACAGCAATACTGCCTTTATGATCTGTGGCAATCTTTTTACAAAGGTACAGACCCAGCCCGGTGCCTTTGGTACTGCGGGTACTCTCGCTGCCTATGCGGTAAAATTTGGTAAATATCTTTTTCTTTTCTGTGTCTGGTATACCCGCCCCTTCATCTGCAACAGTAAGCTTTACCTGCTTTCCTTCTATAGCCAGGCCCAGTAGTACCGGCTTGTCTTTGGCGGAATATTTCAGTGCATTCTCCAGCAGGTTACTAACCAGTAATTGTAAAAGCAATTGCTCACCATCCACATATATCTCACTGGGTATAGTTGTAACAATAGTGCGCTGCGGGTATCGGGTAATACAATCATCTGCAACCGCCTGCGCCAGTGCGCTTATATCCAGCTCCTGCCTTTCAAGCCGGTAGGCGCCTGCTTCCAGCTGGGCAGATACCAGTATGTTATTACAAAGCTCGTTCAGCCTGTTGGCCTCCTGTAACGTGTTGCGTAACAACTTTTCCCGCTGGGCATCTTCCAGTTTTCGCTTCAGCATGGTTTCCAGATTCAGACGTGTAACCGCAATAGGTGTTTTCAGTTCATGCGTTACCGCCATCATAAAATTCTGCTGCTGGTGCGATACCATTATCTGCCGCTTGGTAGCGCGATACACAAACCCCGCACCCACCAGTATCAGCAGCAGAAAAATAGAGCCTTCGCCAATGTATTGTATCGATTTTAAACGGCGGGCTTTTTCTGCCTCCATTACTTTGTTGTAGTAGGTTGGTTCATCCCGTTTCAGTTCACTTACCCGGTATACATACATCTGCTGGTTTTGTGTTTCCAGCGATATAAACCAGAACACCAGCGCGGCTATAATATAGAACAGCAGAAACCACGATACCAGTGTAACAAAACTCAGATGCTTTTTGCGGAAATATTGTACAAGCCCCATACGCTATTGCAGATTATACTGCCTGATAAGCGCGAGTAATACACCGTTGGTCCAGCCAAAGCCATCCTGCGCAGGATACTCCCCGCCACCGGCTTCAGTAGTCATATCAGTAACGTTGTATTTCTCCATCAGCTTACCGGTAGCCTTATATACTTTGTTGTTCAGTTCTACCCAGCGCGTAGCAATGGTTTTGGCCAGCGCCTGTTGGTTATACTGGTTCAGCCCCTGTACGGCCATCCATTGCAGTGGAGCCCAGCCATTAGGCGAATCCCATTGCTGACCGGTGTTTTTAAGCGTGGTAACCAGGCCACCCGCTTTCAAAAACTTATTCTTCAGCAGCGTAGCAACCGCATTGGCCTGCGCCTGTGTGGCAATTCCGGTAAACAAAGGGGTTATGCCTGCCAGTGTAAGCTCTTTGCTTTTGCTTTTGGTTACCACATTATAATCGGTAAACCAGCTGTAGTTAGCATTCCAGCAGTATTTCAAAATAGCCGCCTTTCTTTTGCCAGCTATTTTTGTATAGTAGTTGCTACGCAGCAGGTCCCCGGTTTCTTTATACGCTTTACCTAAAGTAAGCTCCAGGTGGTACAACAAACAGTTCAGATCAACCGGAACCAGGTTAACGGTTTGTATGGTAGAGAGTGATTTGCTATCGGCCAGCCAGCGGCTGCTGAAATCCCATCCGCTTTCTGCACCGGAGCGCAGGTTGCGGTATAACTGCGGCGCTCTTTTACCGGCAGCGGCGCCCAGTGTAGAATCTTCGTAAAACGATTCCTGACGTGGAACAATATCCTGATCGTAATACCGGTTTAACACCGTACCATCCGGCATTTTAACCGCATGGCCTTTGCCATCGGCTTTATCCATCCAGTAATCATATTCGCGTTGCAAAGCCAGCTGGTACTGGGCATATACCCTGCCGCCTTTCTTTTCGGCCAGCAAATCCAGCATCAGCGAGAAAAACGGAGGTTGCGAGCGGCTTAGAAAATACGTACGGTTACCATTGGGAATATGGCCATACTGCTGAATCATGAAAGAGAAGTTATTAATCATGTTCTCCATCATATCATACATACCGCTTTCTTTCAGCCCCAGCATGGTAAAGTAAGAATCCCAGTAATAAATTTCGCGGAAACGGCCACCCGGTACAATGTAGGCATTGGGCAGCGGCAGCAGAGAGCTGCCATTAACAGGTTTATCAGGCTCGTGGCTCAGCACCTTCCACAATCCGTTAATATGGGTGGTTACCGGTACCGTGGTATCCGATACATAGCCCGTAGCAACTTCTCCCGGAACGGTAAAGTTCGATTCTACAAACATCTGTAGCGAGTAACGTACCAGCGGGTTATTCTTCAGCTTACCATAGGCATCCGCTATTTCCTGCGGTGTTTTTTTAGGAACACAATCCACAAAGGTTTTCCCGTCTTTAAACACACGACTCATCTGCACATCGGCAAACAATACACCATACAGCTTATCAGGCGGGGTATAGCTACCATATTGCGCCTGTGCAAACGAAAAAACAAACAGAAAAAGAATCAACAGCAGCCTGGGCATACGCGGAATGTTTTAGAGTATAAAACAAAAAGAATGGGGCATTGTTGCCTACTGTTTCTCAATGCGGATACCTGCATTCAGTACATGTTGCAGCGGGTCTTCCCGCATACTCTGCTGTAGCCGGAAGGTATATGTGCCTTTTTTCAGCAGTCCCGGTGCTTTGGAAAAAGCAATCCGGTGCTCAAACACATCGTCCATACCGGCACCCAGCCACTTTTCTCCGTCAGCCAGCGTAAACTGGCGCTTTACGGTATAGGTAGAATCGGGCGATTTCACCTCTATATTCACCCAGATATTTTTATAACGGTACGCATCCGTATGCCTTACCACAAAGAAAAGCTGATAGGGATGCGTAGTATCGGAAATTTCAAATGTAAAAGAAGGTTTGTTGTCGGCGCTCCATTCATGAGAGGCAAAAGAAGCCGTTTTTTCATACAAGCCTACAGTACTGGTACAGGATGCCAGTAGAATACTGCCTGCCAACGCCATAATACCCATTACCGGAATTGCCCATTGCTTCTTTATGCTCATCATACAACCAATTTAACTTACCTGCTATAACACGTTTAACACCTGTTCTTTCGCCTTTTCCAGTTCATCCTTCATAATAATCACCGCCTGCTGAATCTGCGAATCGTAGGCTTTAGAACCGGTAGTATTAATTTCGCGGCCTATTTCCTGCAATATAAAAGACAATTTTTTGCCTTTGCTCTTTTCCTTGCCCTTCAGTATATCGCGGAAATAATTACAGTGGTTGGTTAAACGCACCTGCTCTTCGCTGATGTCAATCTTCTCAATGTAGTAAATCAGTTCCTGCTCCAGACGGTTAGGATCATAGTTTTCTTTACCCACATTGTCTTCCAGCACTTTCACCAGGCCTTCTTTAATTTTAGTGCGGCGTAAAGGTTCCAGTTCAGTAACCACTTTCTGCTGCTCTTCAATGGCTTTAATACGGCCCTGTAAATCAGCTTCCAGCACTTTACCTTCTTCGCCGCGGTGTTTGGTAAGCTGATTGATAGCCTCTTTCAGTATGCCTTCAAAGCCTTTATAATCTTCTTCGCTCAGTACATCCGTTACGGGGGTAATTACCTCCGGCAGTTTCAGTAAAGTACTTAATATATTGTCGGTTTCAATACCCAGTTCCTTAGCCAGTTGCGCCATAGGCTGATAGTAACCTTTAGCCAGATCGGTGTTGATAGAAACAGGTTTGGCAGCGCCATTCTGTTTCAGATAAATGATACATTCTACGCTGCCGCGCTCCAGCTGCTCACTCAATGTAGAACGTACTTCAAATTCGTAGGGCTTCAGCAGCGCCGGTATGGTAAGCCTTAAATCGAACTGCTTGCCATTAAGTGAACGTACTTCCACCAGAAACGTCTTATCTGCAATGGTTTGCTCCGCACGGCCGTATCCGGTCATTGAATATATCATATAGAACGCTTGTTAAATGCGTAAAAGTAGTTGAAAATAAGCAAAATGAAGCCACTATGTGTTAATACCGGCAGATTGAACAACAGAATGTTACCTACCTTTGGCCCATGTTTACGAAAGATATTTACACAGCAAGAAGACAAAAGTTACAGGCTGGCGTAGGCAATGGCCTGGTAATACTACCCGGAAATGAGGAAATAGGCATGAATTACCGCCATAACACCTACCATTTCAGACAGGACAGCACCTTTTTATACTATACCGGCATTAACCGCCCCGGCCTGGTGTACATCCTGGACATTGATAATAACAAAGAGATAATACTGGGTAACGAACCCACCATTGACGACATTGTATGGACCGGCCCGCTGGAAACCCTGCAACAGCAGGCAGATAAAGCAGGCATTACCCAATCCGGCCCGCTTTCTGCCCTGCAACCACTGCTGGATAAAGCATTGAGTGCAGGCCAGACCATTCACTTTACGCCGCCCTACCGTGCCGATACCACCGCGCAACTGAGCGGGTGGTTACAGATACCTTATGCACAGGTTAACAGCCGTGCTTCGGTAACCCTTATAAAAGCCATTGTAGCCCAGCGTGCTATTAAAAGCGCAGAAGAACTGGCAGAAATAGAAAAAGGGGTAAACACTACCGCTGCTATGCAGCTGGCTGCCATTACCGGCGCCCGCCCCGGCAGTTCAGAAATAGAAGTAGCCGGTAAACTGCAAGGCATTGCCATTAGTGCAGGCGGTAACCTCAGTTTCCCTACCATACTTACCGTAAACGGGCAGATACTGCATAACCATTTTTCCGAAACCATTATGCAGGAAGGCCAGATGGCCCTGTGCGATTGCGGTGCCGAAACCGCTATGCGTTACGCAGGCGACCTTACCCGTACCTTCCCCGTTGGTAAACGCTTTACCGATACCCAACGTGAGGTACACGATATAGTGTTACAGGCACAACTGGCCGCTATAGCTGCGCTGAAACCCGGCGTACTGTTCCGCGATGTACATTTTATTGCCTGCGAACAACTGGTGGACGGCTTAAAAGGGTTGGGGCTGATGCAGGGCGACACCAAAGAAGCAGTTGCCGCCGGCGCGCATACCCTGTTTTTCCAATGCGGACTGGGGCACATGCTGGGCCTTGATGTGCATGACATGGAAAACCTGGGCGAAGCATACGTAGGCTATACAGACGACCTGAAAAAAAGCACGGAATTCGGACTGAAATCGCTGCGCCTGGGCCGCGCACTGGAACCCGGTTTTGTAGTAACCATTGAGCCCGGTGTATATGTAATACCTGAACTGATAGATATGTGGCAGGCGAAAAATCACTTACCACAGTTTATTAATTATAATAAAGTAAATGCCTTCCGCAATTTTGGCGGCATACGTATTGAAGATGATTTTGTAATTACCGGAACAGGCAGCCGCCTGCTGGGTAACCCACTTGCCAAAACCTGGCAGGAAATGGAAGCCCTGAAGTAATTGGGATAAATAAGACTATTGACGAACAGGCGGGTTTTCTATGCAGAAAACCCGTTCTGCTCTGTCAGCTTACATAGTTTGTTTGAACAAACAGGTACCGCTATTTTTATAGCAAAACGAGTACAGTGCAGGCACCTGTTATAGCAATTATAGGCGGCGGATTCTGCGGCATGTTAACAGCAGTACACCTCTGCCGCGAAGCGGATAGCACACTTCATCTTATACTGATTAATAAAGGCAGCCCCTTTGCCCGCGGGCTGGCATACAGCCCACACAGCCACCAGTATCTTCTAAACGTGCGCGCCAGAAGCATGAGCGCATTTGCTGATGAACCTGTGCATTTTGTAGAATGGCTACAGCAGCATCCTCTTTATAAACACATTTCACCGGCAGCATTATCTACTTCTTTCATACCCGGCACTATCTACGGAGAATATCTGGAAAGCATATGGCAGCAGACAATGGCTACTAAGCCTTCGTTTGTAACCATTAGTATGATAGAAGAAACTGCTGTAGATATTCAGGAGGCTACACCGCACTACAACATACACCTCCAAAACAACCGGCATGTAACAGCCGATTATATAATACTGGCCACCGGCAACAGCCAGCCCCGTCCACTGCCTTTTACAGCCACACATAGCAGCTTGCCATGGAGTACATACACCTTATCGCTGGATAACACCACCACTCCTGTGTTAATTGCAGGCAACGGCCTTACCATGGCCGATACCGTAACCGGCTTACGCGAACAAGGTTTTACCGGTGTTATACATACAATATCTCCCAACGGCTATGCGTTAAAACCCCATAGCCAACCAGACCTTTCTTATTTTCTTTCTGCGGAAAGTATTGCTACTTGCAGCACACTGCGGCAGTGGAAGAAAGAAGTATATAAACAGATTACACAAGCAAGAGCAGCCTCCCTGCCGGATGAACTGGTTATAGATGCCCTGCGCCCATATACTACAAATGCCTGGCAGCAGTTTTCCTATGCAGATAAACAGGATTTCCTGCGCCACTCCGCACACTTCTGGAGCATCCTTCGCCACCGTCTGCCACACAGCATTCATGCTGCATTGGAAAGAGAATTTCAAGCAGGAATGTTTGCACCACACAAAGGCGTTATTCAACAAACTGAAAAAGACAGCAACGGCGGAATTCATGTTAACTGGTACAACTGCATCAGCCGTAACCACAGGCAACTACATGTACAAAAAATTATCAACTGTACAGGCCCCGGCACAGATATTACCCAAAGCAGCAACCCACTGCTAAAAAACTTAAGCAGTACAGGGTTACTGAAAGCAGATGAGTTAAAGCTGGGCCTGTGGGTTAACGCGGCAGATTATTCTGTTATTGATGCCAACGGCAATAACCACCGCCGAATAGTAACACTTGGCACCAACCTGAAAGGATTGTTATGGGAAAGTACAGCAGTGCCTGAGTTGCGGGTGCAATGTAAACAAGTAGCAGTAAGGCTTTTACAACAGGTTAACCATAAAGAAAAAGCCTGCATATGAATACATCATATACAGGCCTATTTTCAACAGGGGGATATAATTAGTTCTTCTTTAAAATGTAGGCGTAGTTACCAGCACCTTTGCTCAGGTCCAGTGTAATAGTATAATTACCCGCTGCCGCCACGGTAATATCATTGCCCCCACCAGTGAGCTTACCTTTGGTAATTCCTAGATTATTTTTGGCGGTAGCATCACTGTTTGCACGGAATTTTAAGCCCCCTGCCGTCAGGTTAGCTGTTACACTCCATGTTTGTGTAGCACTATTATACGTCATTTTAGTATCAGTAGCAGTACCACCTGGAGTTGCGCTACCTATAATACCCCAATCTGTTTTGGTAGCAGACCATTTCAGCCCCGTAATATTTGCCTCCAGCCTGTAGTATCCTGCGGAAGGAACGGTAAGATCGCCACCTGTTTTAGAAAGCGCATCACCACCGCCGCTTCCGTAAGCAACATCCCAGCTGGCAGCAGGTGTTATTTTAAATGCCAGGTTACCTGCTGTATAATTTATATACCCTTCGTAGTTATTATCGCTTCTTACCGAAGCCAGCTTATTAGCAGTTTCGGGATTCCAACCCTGGTAAGCGCCAGGAACATATACTACAGGATATACGATTACAAACTGGTAAGGAGTCACAGTCATGTTTACGGTATCAGAATACACCGGCGCAACAGTAGAGGTACCATTTTTATCGGTACGCACCTCTGCCTTTACCCTTACCTTAACAGCACTGGCAACATTCGCTTCAAGCCCTACCGTCTGATATAATACGGTATCCAAACCACCATGGGTAAAACTGGCAGTGGTAGCATCTACACCCACCTCAACCAATCCTGAACTCGAAAAATTATCAGAGCCCAGTGAAAACTCCAGAGAATAGGTTAATACTGCCGGAAACCCAAAGCTTACTTTGTTCCAGTTAAAAGAAACCACACTGGTAGCTCTCTTTAAGCTGTCCAGAACCATTGTGGTAGCAGAAGCAGTTAGCTTAGGAGCGTTCTGCGGAATGAGTACAGTTTTAACTTCATCCTTTTTGCAGGATGTTATTAGCAGTGCCGCCACACCGGATAACAGAAATATGTTGAACCACTTTTTCATACAAGCGATTTTGAAGATGAATTAATATCCTGTGTTTTGTTTCAGGTTGGTATTGGCAATAATATCAGATGCCGGAATAGGATAGATATTAAAACGACTATCTACAGCGCGGCCACCTGCAACACCACCTTTCCATGGCCACAAATAAGTATTTGTTGTAAACTTACCATAACGGATAAGATCGGTACGTCTGAATGCCTCCCAATACAATTCACGGCCTCTTTCATCCAATACATTATCCACGGTAAAGGTTGAAACGTTACCAGAGTTATTACCATAAGCCCGCTGGCGTAATAAATTAATATAAGAAATGGCAGTACCAGTGTTTGTGTTAGTACGTAATGCAGCTTCTGCATATATCAGATACATTTCAGCCAAACGGAATAAAGGAAAATCAATAGAGCAGAAAGTACCATTGGTTGACGGCGCTGTTGCCCCACTCTTAGTTACGTTTCTGAATTTAGTTACCTTCAGCCCCTGGTCAAATTTGGAAACATCTGTAATAGCAGGCGTAGTACCAAAGAACATTCCACGCTTATCAACTGAGGTATCAAACAAGTTAAACAGACCAGCTGTAGATCTGTTACCAGACCAACCACCACCAGGAACACCAAAGGAAGCAGGCACCATTTCGGGCCCTACAGCCGCATTCACCAGATAAGTAGTACCACCATAATTCTGAGTAGAGTTACCATCATAATTCAAAGACAAAATTACTTCCGGATTACTCAGGTTGTTATCAGCAAGAAACAGGTTTTTATAAGTACCCATTAATGAATATCCTGCCTTGATTACTTTATCTGAATAGGTTAATGCATCCTCGTAATGAGTTGTACCAATGTAAATGCCTGCATTCAGATATACACGGGCTAATAAAGACCATGCAGCAGCACGGTCTGCACGACCATACTCATTGGCTTTAGGAGCTACCAATAAAGAATCCACCGCCTTCAACTCAGAAACAACATAATTATACAGGTCTGCTCTTTTAATCTGCGGGGGCATAGATGTACCAATCTGAAAATTTTCATCAACGAAGGGAGGATTACCAAACAAATCCATTAAAACCCAGTACTGATATGCCCTTAAAAACCGTGCTTCAGCCCGGTAGTAAGCAATATTAGTAGCATCAGTGCCTGTAATTCCCCTTCCAGACACCTTATCAGGAGTAGATTGCTTAATAAAGTCGTTACAAACAGTTATTCCATATACGCTACGCGTGTACAAGCCGCGTAAAAAAACGTTGGCCGATGTCCAACTTAAGTTATGAAAGTCAGGCAAACCGGCGTCGTTCCACACACACATACCTTCATCAGTAGACAGCTCTTGTGCGTTCCAGAATAAACGCAGAAAGTCAGATGTGCCTGCATCAATCCCCCCAAGATCAGACTTATCCGGACCGTTACTGCTGGTTAAAGCAAAAGATCCATATACTTTAGCAAGCACCTGCTTGTAGGCAGTCGCGTTAGCGTAAGCACTGTCTGCATCAATGGAGTTTTGTGGATATCTGTTCAGGTCTTTGTGACAGGAAGCTAAACCTCCTGCCAGCAAAATCAACATCCCCGCTATATTCAACAGATTCTTTTTCATATCTGAGTTCTTAAATCAATTAATTAAAAGTTAGGTTAACGCCCAGGGTATACGTTCTGGGTCTGGGATAAAACTTATAGTCAATACCCGGATATACATCAGGATAAGTACCAGTGTAGCCGCTTTCCGGATCCAGTCCCTTGTATTTGGTAATTACAAATACGTTCTGGCAGTTGGCAGTTATCATTAATCCCACTTTATTATTCAGTACCCGACCAGCGTTATAAGAGATAGCCAGGTTGTCCATTTTCAGGAAAGAGGCATTCTGCACATAATAGTCACTAAAGAATTGGTTATTTGCAAAATTTGTATTCTGTAAATCTTTATGCGCATTTGAAACAAACCTGTTGGTGTTGTTGATAATACTTGATATACCCAGATTAGAGGCTACGTTGTTGTAAATATAGTTGCCAACATTGGCACGCATTACAACACTCGCGCTCCACTTTTTATAAGTAACGTCAGTATTAAAGCCATACACCATCTTAGGGAATGGCGACTTGTATCTGTACATGTCCTTCTCGTTTATCGCACCATCTCCATTCAGGTCGGCGTATACACCTTCAATAGGTTTTCCGGCCTGATCATAAACCTGTTTGTATACATAGAATGTATTAGGGCTATATCCAACAGAATGTATTTGCACAGTATTTCCTGTACCTCCTGTAATACCACCTACAGGATTACCCGCATATGCCGAGTCTGTAGTTTGTGTAAGGTTAGTGATAGTGTTCTTGTTGTAAGCCACGTTAAAACCAACATTCCAGCTCAGGTCTTTCTTATTAATGATGGCCGCATTTAATGAAAACTCGGCACCTTCATTATCCATATTACCCACGTTGGCAACAGTAATATTTGTGAAGTTTGAACCCACAGGCAGACTGATGGGACCTAACAGGTCTTTGGTTTTCTTCTTATAATAATCAACACTACCTGTAATACGGTTTTTAAAGAAGCCAAAGTCAAAGCCCACGTTAAATGCACGTGTTTCTTCCCACCTCAGATTAACAACATATTTTCCCGGAGAAGTCTGATAGAAGAAATTACTTCCTAACTGATATAAGGCTGTATTAACAGTACTGGAAGTATAAACAGGAAGATAATCATAGTTAGCTATACCATCCTGATTACCCGTAACACCATAAGTTCCGCGCAGCTTCAGATCTGACAGCCAATCCACATTTCTCAGGAAAGCCTCCTGGTTCATGCGCCAGGTAAGACCAACAGAAGGAAATTGCCCCCAACGATAATCCGGAGAAAACTTAGACGATCCATCAGTACGCATAGAAGCAGATAAGATGTACTTATTATTAAACGTATAGATCAATCTTGTATAGTAAGAAATCAGTGTATTCCTTGGCTTATCATCTAAAAAAGTAACCGTTGTTACGGTATCTCCGTTTGCTTTTAACGTAGGATAGTTAAATACATGCGTCAGGTTATCATAATAACCATAACCGGCAACAATATTGATATTACTCTTAATACTTTTTAAGTCCTTAACGTAGTTCAGGTAAAACTCACCCACTCTGTTATTAACAGTTTGCTTGTATTTGGTGCGTGAACCACCCGCGTTAAAGCTTGCCGCCGCTTCTGCAGGTACAAATACACCACCCCAACCTTTTGCTACATCATAGCCGAGGTTCAGGTTAGCACGCAGCTCAGGCAGAAAATGAAACTTGTAATCAAACTGAATATTACCAAAGCTTCTGTTCACCTGGCCATTGTCAAATTTCTGATTCAACAGGCCTACAGGGTTTTTAGGAGCATTGGTACTGGGCAGTGTTCCGTCAAGCCATTCAAAATAACCGCCATATTCGCTTTTGCCGCTATACACAGACTGAGTAGGATCAAAAGTTAAGGCAGAAGTAATAGCATCCTGGTTTCCGAAAGTAGACTTTGAAATAGTTCCTTTCAGATTGATATCCACTTTCAGATGGTCGTCAAAAAATTTAGGGCTAACGCCGATAGCAGCAGAGTAACGGTCCAGATGATCTCTTTTTAAAATACCATCCTGATTAAGGAAACCAACTGAAATACGATAAGGCACCTTCTTAACAGCACCAGTAACACTCAGGTTATTATCATTGGTAATTGCTGTTCTGTATATTTCTTTCTGCCAGTTGGTATTGGCAGTACCCAGCTTGTTAATAAATGTAGCATCACCACTGGCATTTACGCGCGCTCTTATTTCATCAGCGGTATACACATCGACCAGTCGCATTGCTTTACCAGCAGAAACGTTTGAGTTGAAGTTAAATACCGGCTTACCACTTCTTCCTTTTTTTGTAGTAATTAAAATTACACCGCCAGAAGCACGTGAGCCATATATAGCGGTAGAAGCCGCATCTTTTAAAACAGTAATATTTTCAATATCTGCCGGGTTTATCATTGCCATAGGGTTGGTTACACCTGGTATGCTCTGCACAGAAGCGGCTACCGGCACCCCGTCAATTACATACAGTGGATCATTGTTACCGCTGATAGAAGCACCACCACGAACGCGAACCACACTTCCTGCTCCTGGTGCACCACCCGCAGGCGTAATAGATACACCGGCAATTTTACCAGAGATCAACTGATCGGGCGATACAATGGTACCCTTCTGAAAATCTTTAGACCCCACAGAAACAACCGAACCCGTAAGTTCTTTTTTTCGTGCGGTACCATAACCAATTACCACCACCTCACCCAGTGCAGCATTGCTCTGCTCCAGTGCGGCGCTGATAGTACCCTCGCCAACGGCAACGGTTAAAGTGGTATAATTAATGGAAATCAGTTCCAGCGAATCTTTACCGGCCGGAACACGTAAACTAAAAGTACCATCGGCTTTTGTGCGGGTGCCAACGGTGGAGCCCTTTACCAATACGGATACATCAGCTATGGGCGATCCGTCTTTGGCGTCTGTAATTTTCCCTGTAACTACCTTGTCCTGCGCCAGTGCAGGCATCGCCAGACATAGCAGCGGTAGCACTATTGGCAAAAACAGTCGTTTGAAATTCATATCATGTGCGTTTTCGAGTGTATGAGAATCACTTTGTTAATTGTGACTGGTTGAAATTGATCTGGGAAGGGGTTGATGAAAATAGCGGAGCCAGAAAAAAATACGCAAGCTGGCAAAGCATGGAGGCAATTAGCAAACAAACGATAATCATAATTGTAGTATTTATGGCAAAACAAACGGCCGTGTGCGTAATAATTACACATTCACAACAATACAAAATTGTGTAATTTCTACACAACTCAAAAAAAAACTTAAAATTTTTTCCTTAAAAAGGGCTGAAAACAAAAAAAGCGCCGATAAGGCGCTGTTAATTAGAGATAAAGAATTCCGCTAAAAGTCTATTCCAATCCAGCTACGCTGGTTTTTCTCATACTTCTGAAAATTGAATTTGTACAAACGACCCGGGCGGTGTGGTACATCATCTTCATACTCCCCGGTATCAATCAGCAGGTCCATAGAAAAGAACTTCTTGCGAAAATTGCGGCGGTCCAGCTTTACGTTCAGTACCACCTCGTACAGATTCTGCAACTCGCGGAGGGAGAATTTATCGGGCAGCAGGTTCAGGCCCAGCGGGTGTTCCTGCATGCGTTTCTGCAACCATTTATAGCAATAGTCCAGCACTTCCTGGTGGTCAAAAGCCATATCCTTCAGGCCATTGAAGCTGTGCCAGTGTAACTCATTTTCGTGCGTTTTCAGCTGGTGGTGTTCAATATTCAGGAGTGAGCAGTAGGCTACCGTTAGTACCCTGCCGCCGGGGTGGCGTTTGGGATTGCTGAAAGTGCGCACCTGCTCCAGATATACATCGTCCATACCGGTGCGGCTGCGCATTACGCGGTAAGCAGCATCGTCCAGCTCTTCCTGGTCGCCGGCAAAATCGCCCAGTAGCGACCATTTTCCATGAAAAAGAGGTAAATCGCTGCGTATCAACAGCACTTTCAGTTCGTTTTCGTCAAAACCGAATATCACACAGTCAACCGTAATAGGCACTTTGGGGTAAGAGGCCACCAACGCCACCGCTTCTTCAATCAGTTCTTTTTCTCCGGGAACGGCTGTAGTAGCCGGGATATCTGGATTTATATTCATAATGGCACAAATGCGGGTTCAGGTCAAAAATACAAATTTCCGGCGTTTGTGTAATTTTTACATACCGCACGGTCTTTTTCTTTCTTTACACGTATTCCCTGCTTGCACAAAGGTAATTACCTTTAGCGCCCACAAATAACCGTCTATGTATTCTTCCGCGGAAACCAGAGCATTACAGGATAAAACAGAAGCACTTAAAGCAAAAAAAGAATTAGCAGTTGAGCAGTTGGAAGAATTAAGAGCGGTACTCCGGTTTCATGAATACCGGTATTATGTAGCCAGCGAACCGCTGATTGCAGATGCCGAATACGACCAGTTATACAAGCAGCTGGAAAAAATAGAGAAGGCGCACCCGGAACTGATTACACCCGATTCGCCCAGCCAGCGCGTAGGCTTGGGCCTTAGCAAATCCTTCCCTACCGTACAGCATCTGGTGCCTATGCTTTCACTGGAAAACTCTTACAACGCCGATGATCTGGTGGAGTGGGACCGGAAAGCACGCGAACTCTCCGGCCTGGAAACCATTGAATATTGTATTGAGCCAAAGTTTGACGGTGCCAGTATATCGCTCATATATGAAAACGATTTACTGGTGCGTGGTGTAACCCGTGGCGATGGCGTAGCGGGTGATGAAATTACCACCAACATACGCCAGATACGTTCTATACCATTATCTGCCCCCTTTTCTAAATATGGCATTCAAACCATAGAGATACGTGGGGAGATTATCATGACCAAGCAGTCGTTTGAAAAATACAACGAAAAGCTGGCAGAAAAAGGAGAAGCACCACTGGCCAATCCGCGTAATGCTGCCAGCGGCAGCCTGCGCATGAAAGACCCACGTGAAGTAGCAGAGCGTAACCTGGAAGCTTTTCTGTACCATGTAAGTTATTATACCACGCTGGACGGCTTTACCCTGGCCATAGACGGCAAAAGCAATGACGAGTTACCGGATGAAAACCTGAAAACCCAGGGCTCGTCCCTGCCTTCAGCAGACTCTCCGCTGGGTACACACTCCGGATCGCTGAAACTGTTGTGGGAATGCGGGTTCCGCTCGCCCCAGAAGGAGAAGCAGGTACTGAAAGGCATTGCGGAAGTAACCAGACACGTACATGATTTTGAGGTACTGCGCGATGAACTACCGTACGAAATAGACGGCATGGTAATTAAGGTGAACGACCTTACGCTGCAGGACCGGCTGGGCATGACCACCCACCACCCACGCTGGGCTATGGCTTATAAGTTTAAAGCACGGCAGGCCACCACCAAATTGCGGGCAATTGAGTTTCAGGTAGGCCGCACCGGTGCCGTTACGCCCGTAGCTAAGGTTGACCCCGTTTCCATCGGCGGCGTAACCGTAGGCAGCGCCTCTGTACACAACGAAGAATACATACGCGAAAAAGGCCTGAAAATAGGTGACACCGTACTGGTAGAACGTGCCGGCGATGTAATACCGCAGATTGTACAATGCATGCCCGACCTGCGTAACGGCAGTGAGGTGGATATTGCATTTCCACGCAACTGCCCGGTATGCGATAGTGAACTTACCAAAGAAGAAGCAGAAGCCGTATGGCGATGCCCCAATATAGAATGCCGCGCACAGGTGCTGGAAAGAATGATCCACTTTGTAAGTAAAGATGCCATGGATATACGCAGCCTGGGTGCTGCCAATATTCTGCGCTTTTACGAAGCCGGATTATTGAAAGATGTACCGGGTATTTACCAGCTGGACTTTGACGAAATAGCCAAACTGGAAAAGTTTGGAAAGAAATCTATCGACAACCTGCGCAGTGCCATTGAAGCCAGTAAAACCCAACCTTTACACCGCCTTATTTACGCACTGGGCATCCGCTTTGTAGGCGAAACCACTGCCAAAACACTGGCCAATGCGGTACACGATATACTGGAATTGAAAGATAAAACAGAAGAAGAATTACAGCAGCTGGAAGATGTGGGTGTAAAAGTAGCCCGCAGCATTTACGCGTTCTTCAGCAACGAGCAGAATATTCACATGCTGGAGCACCTGAAACAGCTGGGCGTGCAAATGCTCAACAATAAAAAAAGTGCGGTAGCGGCAGGCGCAGATACCCTGCACGGACAAACCTTTTTATTTACCGGCACCATGCCTACTCTTAAACGAAGCGAAGCCGAAGCCATGGCGGAGGCACACGGCGGTAAAATTGTAAGCGGCGTAAGCAGCAAACTGGATTACCTGGTGGTGGGCGAAGATGCGGGCAGCAAACTGGAGAAGGCTAAAAAAATCAATACCATTAAAATTATTGACGAAGCCACCTTTTTAAAACTTGTGGGCGAACAACCCGCAGAATAACAACCATTAACTAACAACGGTTAGGAGTATTTGCGCAAAAAAGATTGTTTATTTGCACCGCAAACGCAACCAATAACACGGTATTCTAAAACATTAAACCAATAATTAGTCATGAGCTACATTACCGACATCCATGCCCGTCAGATATTAGACAGCCGCGGCAACCCTACTGTAGAAGTGGACGTATTAACCGAAAACGGTCACCTGGGCCGTGCTGCTGTACCCAGCGGTGCTTCTACCGGTATTCATGAAGCGGTTGAACTGCGTGATGGCGACAAAAGCGTTTACGTAGGTAAAGGTGTTTTAAAAGCTGTTGAAAATGTAAATAGCATTATAGCTGAGCAACTGATTGGCTGGTCTGTAAACGATCAGGCTGGTATTGATGCCAAACTGTTGCAGATTGATGGTACTGAAAACAAAAGCAAACTGGGTGCAAACGCTACCCTGGCAGTATCTATGGCAGTAGCCAAAGCAGCTGCACTGGAAAGCAACCTGCCTCTGTACCGCTACCTGGGTGGTGTTAACAGCACTGTATTACCTATTCCTTTAATGAACATCCTGAACGGTGGTGTTCACGCTGATAACAAAATCGACTTCCAGGAGTATATGATTGTTCCTGTGGGTGCTACTACCTTCAGCGAAGGTTTACGTTGGGGTGTTGAAATTTTCCACCAGCTGAAAAGCGTGCTGAAGAAAAAAGGTTACAGCACTAACGTAGGTGACGAAGGCGGTTTTGCACCTGATATCCAGAGCAACGAAGAAGCTATTGAAACTGTACTGGCTGCTATTGAAGCTGCTGGTTACAAAGTAGGTACTCAGATTGGTATTGCACTGGACGCTGCCAGCAGCGAAATGTTCAAAGACGGCAAATACAAATTCTATAAGAGCAGCGGTAAAGAAATCACCAGCGATGAAATGGTGGCTTACTGGACTGAGTGGGTAAACAAATATCCTATTGTTTCTATTGAAGACGGTATGGCTGAAGAAGATTGGGAAGGCTGGAAAAAACTGACTGACGCTATTGGCGACAGAGTACAGTTGGTAGGTGACGATCTGTTTGTTACCAACACCAAAATTTTACAGCGCGGTATCAGCACAGGTACTGCTAACAGCATTCTGATTAAAGTAAACCAGATTGGTACTGTAACTGAAACTATCAATGCGGTACAAATGGCGCAGAACGCTGGTTACACTACTATCATGAGCCACAGAAGCGGTGAAACTGAAGATACCACTATTGCTGACCTGGCTGTAGCCCTGAACTGCGGACAAATTAAAACCGGTTCTGCTTCCCGTACCGACCGTATGGCTAAGTACAACCAGCTGATCCGTATTGAAGAGGCACTGGGTGCAAACGCAATTTACCCTAACGGTAAAGTACGTTTCTTCAACAAATAGTACTATCTCCATAGATATACCAATAGCCGGCCGATAACCATCGCCGGCTATTTTGTTTTTATATACCTTTACCCTATGATTAAACCGGCGGTTATTCTTTCTTTTCTCAAAAACAAATACGCTGTGTCGATAACTGCATTTGCCCTGCTGATGCTGTTTTTTGACCGCAACGATGTGTTTACGCAAATGGAAAGAAAGCGCCAGTTGAAAGATTTACAGGCCAGTAAGCGGTTTTATGTAGAAGAAATTGAGAAAACGAAAAAAGAACTGGCCGAACTGCAAAACAACCCCGCCGCACTGGAAAAGTACGCCCGGGAAAACTTTTTTATGAAGCGCGATAACGAGGACGTGTACATTGTGGAGTCGCCCGACGCCAAAAAAAAGTAAGCATACTTACAATATCGGAACGCAACTTCCGTTTAATTACTATTCGACTGCTTTTCATATCACCTTGTCACCTTATTACTATGCACAACAGCTGTACCACGGAGGATCTTTTGCAATATTTATACAACGATTTGCCTGCCGGAGAACGCACAAAAATTGAAGTTATGTTACAGGAAAACTGGGGCCACCGCGAAAAATTACAGGTTTTAAAGGAAGCTCAGGAACAATTGAATTACACGCCATTAGAAGAACCCCGCTCACAAAGTCTGCAAAACGTTCTGGACCATTTGTACAACAGCAATAAGCCGGAAAAACGTTCTTATACTACCTGGTATTCAAAACCTGCGGCTGATATGTTATAAGCCGGTAATTTCGTGTCTTGTTTTTATGTGATAGAATATGACACGAAAGGAAAAGTACCGCTTTGTAATCAACTATTTTGAGCAGCATGCACCCAATGCAGAAACGGAATTAATTTACGATAATCCTTTCCAGCTGCTGGTAGCCGTTATACTCTCGGCCCAGTGTACAGATAAACGGGTGAACTTAACCACTCCGGTGCTGTTTGCGCATTACCCCACCCCATACTCCATGGCGCAGGCCAGCTTTGACGAGTTGTTTCCTTTTATAAGAAGCATTTCGTACCCCAACAACAAAACCAAACACCTCATAGGCATGGCCAACATGCTTATACACGACTTTAAAGGAGAAGTACCTATGACGGTAGAGGAACTGGTAAAACTGCCTGGCGTGGGCCGCAAAACCGCCAATGTAATTACTTCTGTTATAGATGAGCAGCCGAACATGGCCGTAGATACGCATGTATTCCGTGTATCGCACCGGCTGGGCCTTACCTCACCTTCGGCCACCACACCGCTGGCCGTGGAAAAAGAACTGATTAAAAACATACCTACCGAACTGGTACATAAGGCACACCACTGGTTGATATTACACGGACGTTATATTTGCCTGGCCCGTACCCCCAAATGTGCGGAATGTGGTGTTACAGAAGTATGTAACTATTATAAGAAGCTGAATAAGGGCAGGAAATAACTCATTTGAATAACCAACTGCAATAAAGCATATTTCTGTATAACTATTTGCTTAAAATAAAGAAGCCGCCTCCATAACGGACGCGGCTTCTTTATTTTAAGCAATGCAACGGCTACTAGCCAGGCATGCGGGAAATATACTTTTCAATTTCTTTAATCTGGCTTACTACTTCTTTGGTAGTAGGTTTACAAGCCTTCGCCTTACGGAAGAAATCTTTTGCTGCTCTGAACTCACGCTTGTTCATAAAAATCTGACACATGCTAAGGTATGCAACCGCTTCGCTTTCTTTATCAGGAATACCCGCGCGGATGGCCTGACGGATATAGCTTTCGCCACCTTTCAGATCGCCTTTTTGCATAGCCATCATACCCAGCTGCAGCTTGTTGGCTCCTTCTGCTTCCGGCATAGGCGAACCCAGTTCGGAGCTTTTCTTCAGGTGCTTTTCAGCAGTTTCAAAGTCCTGCGACATCATGGCCAGGTTACCTTTTATGGTAAAGTACGTAGAACGGATAGGCTTATACAGCAGGTTGGGAAACCATACAGAATTCAGAATCTTTTCCACTTCTTCCACACGGCCCTGCTCCATTGGCTCCTGAATCAGGCGCAGCGGACCAATAAAAAAGTGACTGAACAGGGCAATCACACCCAGAAAATACAATAAGAATGCAGGCCAGAATCCGGCTGTTACGTTCACAGTCACCGCCAGCACAATAGCCAGTAAACCCAGCCAGAAACGGTATTTAATCAGGAGATTATAAAACTTCATACATCAATTTTCGAGCGGCAAAGATAGGGGGTTCATACAAACCTGAGATTTTTAGCATATAGAATGATGTAAACCATTATTTTTGCTGCCTGAAAAACGGTTTTCCGGTCCCGTAGTTCAATGGATAGAATAGAAGTTTCCTAAACTTTAGATACAAGTTCGATTCTTGTCGGGACTACCAGATACTCTTTAAGCTTTGAGCATGGCGCTCGAAGCTTTTTTTATGCGCCAAATGGAGCTTTATGCTTATCAGATTGATTATATGACAGATACGTAAGCAGCAGCTTCTTAACCGTTGGATTTTTTACAACATACAGATGAGTGGATGTTCTGCTCCGTTGAATGGAGCAGAACATCCGCTCAATAAATTGTCTGCTCCACTGAACGGAGCAGAACATCCGTCCGGCAAATTGTCTGCACCGTTGAACGGAGCAACTGCTCCACTCAGTAAATTGTCTGCTCCACTGAACGGAGCAGATGCACTGCCCGGTAAATTGCCTGCACCGTTGAACGGAGCAACCGCTCCACTCAATAAATTGTCCGCTCCGTTGAACGGAGCAACTGCCCCATCCGATAAATTGTCTGCTCCATTCAACGGAGCAACTGCCGCGCTCAATAAATTGCCTGCACCGCAGACCGGAGCAGTACATGCACTCCACTATTTTCAGGCACCATGGAAGCGCTTTTTAAAAGCATTGCCCCCAACAAACAGAGCCCGGCATTTTTCTTAGTATATTCAGAAGCAAACTAACTGCTATAAGAAACCCTTACACCTTACCCCCATGGGATTAAACATACTGATTGCTACAGACGCCGGCAAAGAGATACATGCGCACTACAACAGCACTACTATAAACGATAAACATAGCCTCAACCAACTTTGGCAGGATTTGGTAAACATGCAACGCTTTCTGAATTTTGCCAAAGAGAAGGGAGCAGGCACTGTTTACTTCCGGTATGGATAACCACTACATACATTGCCTGTATAGGTTACCTTTATGTATGCACTACCACCAGGAATTTGCACCGCCGGAAGCGCTGTGCGATACCATCAGATGCTTTTGGTACAACAGCACAGACTACCCAACAGAACTATCAGGTTTTGAAGTAACACCTGACGGCTATGCTGAAATTATTTTTCATTTCGGAAGTGGTTGCAGCATTGTACACAACGGCGTATTACAACCACTACCATCTCCCTTTATCATGGGTCTGCTCAATCAGCCCGTTCATTTCTACACACAAAACCGTTTGCAGATTATTGGCATACGATGTTACCCGTGGACGGTATTTGATTTGCTGGGGCTGCCCTCGGGCAAAGAACCCGTGCGCCAACTAGAGCACCCTGTAGCTCAGCTACACGCCACCTTACACAAATACATGGAGGCAGGCAACATAGCAGATGCGCTGGCCGAAGTACAGCAGTATTTTATACAGGCACGCGCGCAGGTGGCTATGGATAGCATGTTATTTAAAGCAGGGGTAGCCATGCGTAAAGCCAACGGTACTATGCCCGTAAGTAAGGTAGCAGCTGCAGCACATGCAACCGTACGTACGTTGGAAAGAAAGTTCAGGCAGTCATCCGGCCATACGGTTAAAGATGTATCCGGCCTTATGCGCTTTGAGCAGGTAAGGAACAGACTATGGTTGCATCCGGAATCTAACCTGGCAGGTCTGGCCCATGAAGTAGGTTATACCGATCAGGCCCATCTGAGCCGGGAGTTTAAACGTTACAGCGGTACCACGCCTGCTGCATTTGCACGCAAAGCGAAGAAAAGGCAACAATCTGTAAACGACCATTTTGTCGCGTTTATACAAGCCTGACGTAGCAGCATTCCGGAGTTTTGCGTATCAATATATTCAACATGAACGCAATACAGAAAAGCAACAACGCTTTACACAACCATACTATTTACGATGTTATTATATCTGGCGCAGGCCCTGTAGGTTTATTCCTCGCCTGCGAACTGGCGCTGGCCCAATGCACTGTGCTGGTGCTGGAGAAGGCAGACAACCCGCACTCACCATTAAAACAGCTACCGTTTGGTATACGCGGGCTTTCAGCACCCACTATTGAAGCCCTGCACCGCCGTGGATTATTACAGCAACTGGAACTACACAAGCACTTAAAAAATCCGCATATCGTTCCGGTTACTCGTCAAGGCGTACCACCCACACGCCAGGCAGGGCATTTTGCCGGTATCCCATTTCAGGAAGAAAACATAAACACTTCTCAATGGCCATACCGCCTGCCCAACGCAACCCCTCTTATTTTATTGTCTGAAATAGCAGAGCTGGAAACAATACTAACCCGCCGCGCAATAGCATCAGGCGTAGAAATAAAACGGGGGCTGCCCGTTACTGCTTTTCATCAGTCCGAAAACGAAGTAACTGTGTATTCAGACGATCAATCTTTTACAGGTAAATGGCTGGTAGGTTGCGATGGCAGCCGCAGTGTGGTTCGCAAGTTGGGAGGTTTTGAGTTTGCCGGTACAGAGCCGGAGTTTACAGGCTACTCCGCTCAGGTAACCATGGCTAATCCGGAACTGCTTCGCCCAGGCAGGAATGTAACAGAGAAAGGTATGTACCTGCAATCTCAACCCGGCTATATCATTATACAGGATTTTGATGGCGGAGCCTTTCACCATGCACAAACACCCATTACTGCCACACACTTACAGGAAGTACTGCGCCGTATTTCAGATACAGAGATAACTATCACCAACCTGCATATCGCCACTACCTGGACCGACCGGGCGCGACAAGCCACCGCCTACCGCAATGGACGGATACTGTTAGCAGGTGATGCTGCACATATCCACTCTCCACTGGGCGGGCAAGGCCTGAACCTGGGATTGGGCGATGCCATGAATCTGGGATGGAAGCTAGCCGCAACCATTCAGCAACAGGCACCCGAAAGCTTGCTGGACACCTACTATACAGAACGGCATTCCATTGGCGCACAGGTGCTCAACTGGTCACGTGCGCAGGTAGCTATTATGCGACCCGATGCACATGCCCGTGCATTGCACGCTATTGTCAGCGACCTGATAAATACCCGCGATGGAGCCAGCTATATTGCCGGAAGGGCATGGGGTGTTTTTACACAGTATTCACTGGAAGGTAGTCACCCACTTACCGGTCGCAGCGTTCCTGAGTTTGCATTTGAAAATGGCACCACTATCAGTAGTCTTATGCACGATGGTAAAGGCATGCTGATTGATTTTGATGACAACGCAGCACTGAAAACATTTGCCAGCGAATACAGCAGCCAGATAGAATATGTTTCCGGCACCGTGAAAGACCGGCTGTCTGTAAATGCCTTACTAATACGTGCTGACGGTATTGTTGCCTGGGCGTGTGACAAAGCGCCTGATTACAATGAATTAAAGGATGTTGCTAACCGCTGGTTTGTAAAACAAACAGAGAATGACTGATAGCAACAAAATATGGATATTTGGTGATGAAACTGGAATACCTTGATGACATTACTGACGGTGGCCGATACCCGGATGCAGACCCCGACAAGCTGATCCGGCTGTATGATTTTGATTGTACAGAAGTCAGGCAACTTCAGGAGGCTATCCGGTTACAGGTAATTTCCCACAACCATCCTCTCATGCTATCTTCTCTTCCCTTTATAACCGCTGTCAATTGTCAGCTTACACTCATACTAGCCTCAACAAATGAGGGTATCAGTGTTGCATCTGATAATAATGATTTTAAAGGCTTATTTACAATGGCTTCTTTCGAGGAAATGCTAGCCGTTATGGAGCCCTTTACCAACGAAAGCAGGAATAATTATGGCTATAACTGGCTTTATGACCCCGCAGATAGACAGATTGATCTGTTGTTATCGCCAGCTGGTGGCTGGTAATAAAACATTTGCCTTAATAAGGGACTAATCCTTACGTTGTATCTGCCCCAATATTGCCTTAGGAATTAAAGCGGCTACTTCTACTTTAGTGGCCGCTACTTTAGGTATACGGTATTCTATAACAGGCCCAATAACCTGACTGGCCTCCATAAGAGTGAGACTGTAACGTTGCTGTAGCCATACAAGTAAAGATTCAGTTGCCACTTTCAAAGATTTATCCAGAGAGGATTCTATTCCAAAAAACGTTAAATAGTCAGCGTTTTCTACCATCGGAACCTGTAAAGGGAAAGTATCTCTTTTCAGCACCTTTACAGAAAAGCTGAAGTCCATGGAAGTTTCCAGCGCATCGCCATTCAACTCACCATCACCCTGCGCGGCATGTCCATCGCCCAGATACAGTAATGCTCCCGAATGAAACACAGGAAGGTACACGGTTGCACCCGTGGTATTATAACAGAAATCCAGATTACCACCATAAGGGCCGGATGCACCTGTGCCGGTTTCTCCATCTCCCTCAGGAGCTACGCCTACACAACCGAGAAAGGGATGCAGCGGTATTGTCACATTCCGTAAACGCAGAATGGTATCTGCCGGGCTGCCGGTTAGCTTTTCCACATCAAGCTGCCATTTTACCAGCCTGGCAGAGCGCCAGGTATGTTTGGCAACGGCTTTGGGCAGCACTTTTGGAATTAAAGCATTAAGGGTAGTGGCGTAGTTTCGGCTGAGAGATACTTTATGCAATGTAACGGCCACTACATCTCCCACCTCAGCACCTTCAATGTAAAAAGGCCCTGTTAGCGGGTTGCCGCGTTGGGCTACTCTTGCACCATTCTTATCAAAACCTACTGCATCTACACTGGAGGTAATTACGGTATCGCCCTGCTTAATGCGCAATACCGGCACTGGGCGGGCAGAGAAAACATTGGAGTAATGTTGAGGCGTAAAACGAACGGACTGCTGGGCGAATATCCATTCATACTGGCAAAGCAACATGACTGTGAAAGCAAACCATTTCATAGTTGATACATGTATTGGCTTTTATGCGCAATAGCATTCTTTCACAAGTAAAAACAATCAGGCTAATTCTGCAAGTACAGGTAGAGAATTGTCCGGTCCGGCTATTGTGTTGCCGGAGTCCGGCATACCTGTTTTTATTTACGACCTGTTAGCTGATACAGCTTTTTACCTACGGTAAATACGGCCACCGCCACCAAACCAGCAATCACCCCCGTACCAAACTCCAATATCATAGCAGGCCATTGCGGAAGCGCATGATGCAGGTACTCAATATTATGAATAAAGATGCCACCGGAAACAAGAATTAATGCAATGGTGCCTATAAAGCCTAAGAATTTAATCACCACAGGCAGGGCTTTCACCAGTATATTTCCGAGCGCAGTGAGCCAGCCTTTGTTATCAGAATGTTTTATCAGCTTATATCCGGCGTCATCCATTCTTACAATCAGCGCTACTATGCCGTATACACCAATAGTAGCCAGCAAAGCTACAATGGAAACTACCAGTATTTGTATAGACAGGCTTTGTTCCATTACCGTACCCAGGGCAATAATTACAATTTCTACAGAGAGGATAAAATCCGTAGTAATGGCACTTCTGATTTTAGTTTTTTCTACAGCACCAGAACTCTCTTCATTCAGTTCTACGGCGTGTTGCGGGGCAGGGGTGCGGTGAAACAGGTATTCAATAATCTTTTCTACCCCTTCATAGGCCAGGTAAAACCCGCCTGCTATCAGAATGGCTTTAATGGCCACCGGAAAAAACGCATTCAGCAGCAGCGCCACCGGTATAATAATAAGCTTGTTCAAAAACGAGCCTTTTGTAATGGCCCACAGCACAGGCAGCTCGCGGGAGGCCAGAAAACCGGTTGCCTTTTCTGCATTTACTGCCAGATCATCCCCCAGTATACCTGCTGTTTTGCGGGTGGCCACTTTGCTGGCCAAGGCTACATCATCCATTAAAGCCGCAATATCATCAAAAATTGCAAAAAAGCCTGATGCCATAATTCTGTTATTCGTAGATGTTAATTCCTTCAACAAACATGCCTGCCTCAGTCTGTTTAGGTTACTTTTGAAAAATGTTAAACGATTTAACCGGAGACCAACTGCTGTTAGCTGATTACATGAGCTATATCTCTGAAGAAGGATATACAGCAGGATGGATGGAAAGCCTTGAATTTTCACTATGGAAGATTTTAATTGAAGGTGGAAAGCAGTATGGCAGGCATATTGTTACAGAGCAGGATATTGAACAGCTAAGATACCTATCCGAAAAATGCGGCTGTTGGATAGCATTCGATGATATACAGGAAGAAACTGCAATTGACTTGGAAAGCTGGAAAAAGATATATGACGAAAGAGTAAAGTCCGGCGCTCCAATAAGAGGCTAAGGAAACACAATTGTCGCCCCTTGAAGTAACGTTCATTTACACATAAACACCATTATTATGCACCTGTTTACGCGCGTTTTTCTTACGCTTCTCTTTACTGCCACCTTACTATCTACACGTAGCATTGCTCAGAACAAACACACTTCGGCTAGCGCAGATCAGGATGTTACTCCCATCCGTAATGAATTTAAGCGCATTAACACTTTGCCCTTGCAAAAGGAGCAGTTTACCTATGAAGTGGCGGGCTGCGTAGAAGAAGGAAAGGTGGTATGTTATTTCAGCAACAAAGCACTGGTTAAAATAGCAGAATCTGGCAGCATAGGAGATGGCAGTTGGGTACGGGAGTTTTATTACCGCAACGGCAAATGCATTTTCTGTTACGAGAAACTGGTAGGCGGGCCTGCGGAAGGGGCAGCTGTTACTACAGAGTACCGCTTTTATATAAAAAATGATAAGGCTGTGAAGTGTATGGAGAACAGCACTGTTATACCTGCCGATAGTAAATCAACGGAAATTATTACTATAGCACAGAATCTTTTACGTGCCTATCCTACCAAAGATTTTGGAGCGGCATTGTGCCAGTAGAACATTACGGCACACTCACTTTCATTGCAACAGATGAGAACATTTAAACGCACCATACGCAAAATGGCCTGGTTTCTTATACCCGCACTCATTGTATTGCTGGTGTACATATTACTGGCTTTTAAAAACGGTTACCGCATTCCGGATATTGACAAAGAGAGCAGCTGGAAGGCCTTTCCGGAAGGCAGTAATCAAAGTATATCCATAAAGCCTGTTGACAGCTTTTACGTCTGCAACCTGCAGGCCATACCCGGCACTGCCGATTATATGGTGTTTTACAATACAGATAGTGCCGGTTTTTACAACAGCAGCAATAACAGCATCAATAACCGCTTTGGCATTATTAATCAGCTGGGCGCTTTAAAAACAAGCTTTGCGCCAGACAAAACTATTTATTACGACGATACACGGATTATTCTACTGGATATGGGTAGTGGCGGGGAGCGAAAAGACTCCTGTAGCATATACTACCTGCCAACCGCAACCTTATCACAACATCCTGTACAAACCATTGAACTACCGGAATCGTTAGACCATTTTCTGCAAAAAGCACCTTCCGATACCACAGGATTTATTCAAAAGCACCAGAGTACATTCTTCCGCAACCTCCGGGGCTTGCAATGGTTTGAGGAGCACCCTATCTATCTTGGCAATCAGGATCGTAACCGGGGCTATTACCTGTTTACAGATACCATAGGCAATATTTACCGGCTGTCAGATTCTTCCAGTCATTACGATCTGGGGCTGCTTGCACCACAGACTGTTCATTACAACCTACCGGCATCCGCGTTTGTAAGCGGAGTTAAAGGTGCGGGCATTACTATAGCCCATCCACCTTCGCTTATAGATAATGATATCCGGTGCGGTTACACTGTAGGTTTGGGCAACCCCAATGGAAATGGTGGAGGCTTTTATTTTTTTGTAAACCACACCTGGCTGCATTATTATAAACTACGCGTAGGCAAAGCAGTTACCTGCTTTAAAGAAAAGGGGCCTGAAAAGGATGAAGCTTATATACGACTATTTCAGTTGAACACGCCATTGAATACACATGATCCGCTGGTACTAGTTGCTGCCAACCGCATCTGGCATCTTACAAACCAATCAGCGTTTCGTTAGCTTACCATTGGGCTGCAGCTGATAAACGGTTTGGGATTTTAAAGTACGTTTTCCTTTCTTTTCCACTTCCGTTACAATGGTAATTTTATACATGGCATCTATAGAAAAACGGGTATGTTCTTTTTCTTCATCGTTATCCGGTTCAAACCATAAACCTTCTACGTATTGCTTATCAACCAGTTTGTTACCCACAATGGTTGCCAGGTACCAGCGGTATTCAAAATCGCCACAATCCAAAGGAATCAGTATTACCCGTACGGTACCAAATCCGGGCAGGGGCAGGTAGCGTTTATCATCCTCGCCACATGCCAGATTACTCCAGCCTTTAATGGCGCAGGGCAGGTTTTTCAACACCACCTTATCAGGCTCATGCTTTTGATTATAGGGAAGCTTTAACGTGTTTGTGGGAAGGCAGGATTGTGCAGCAGCACGGCTACTTACTGCCAGCAGCAGCATACACAGGATACCGGTAAACAGGTGTTTCATTGTTTGAGTTGTTTAGGCAGAACAAATCTATCGTTTTTCAGGAAAAAATACAGTAAAGGCACTGCCATAGGGTTGTCAGCGGACAGATTTTACTTTGCATTACTACAATCCCATTGTTATGGAAAAGCTGGATTTAACCAAACAGTACAAAAGCTATTATACGGCCGCCAGAAAGCCTGAACTGGTAAGCATACCACCTGCACAGTATATTGCTATCTGCGGCAAGGGCGATCCCTCTTCAACCGCCTTTGCAGCGCCCATAGAGGCATTGTACGCTACGGCCTATACCATCAAGTTTGTGTATAAGGCCAGGGGTAAAGATTTTACCGTACCCAGGCTGGAGGGGCTGTGGTGGTACAATGAAAAGAAATATCCCGGCGCTACTATATCCTCCGCGGCAACTGCTATTCCCCGGAGTGAATGGGAGTATCGCTTACTGATACGGTTGCCTGATTTTGTGCAGCAGTCAGCTGTAGCCGATGCCACAGCCGCAGTTTTACAAAAAAACAAAGCTGCACTGGCCGCACGGGTAACGTACTTTACTATGGAAGAGGGTAGCTGTGTGCAAATGCTGCATGTGGGGCCGTTTGCCAATGAGCCGGAGAGCCTGCAACAGATGGCAGATTATATGCAAACGCATCAGTTGGGCAGAAATGGGATGCATCATGAAATTTACCTGTCAGATTTTCGCAAAACAGCACCGGAAAAACTAAAAACCATCTTGCGCGAACCGGTTCGGAAGGGTTAGGCAACCTGCCAGAATGCTCTATCTGCTATTGGCATAGGGAAGGAATTGCAAAAAAGCTCCATAGAGACGTTTATTTATAACAATATTCATGATGCAAACTGCTGCTGGAGGCAGGTTTGTTATATTCGTACAAACAACCCATATGAGATTCCTGGTTTTTTCAATTAGTATATTGCTTACGCTTAGCCTTATTTCTTTCACATGCTATTCCCGTGGCTATACTATCAAAGGTTCTGTAAGCGGCCTCCGGGATAGCACGTGGCTCTATCTGCGTTGTGGCAAACCAGACACCCTCATCGATTCCTGTCGCATACTAAACGGCACCTTTCAATTTACTGGCAGCATTTCTGACACAGCAATACCAGTTTACCTTCATACTGCCTCATATTCAGATATGATTGCATTTTGGCTGGAAAATAGCGCTATGGACATAACCCTTCAGGCTGGTTCGTTCCGAACAGGAAAAATAAGTGGCTCGTTAACCCAGCAAGCAATAGATGAACTATCCAAACAGGTTATTGCCATAAGGTCACAAAAGGACAGTATTCACAAAGACAATAAGTTACCTGAAAAGAATTCAGAGCAGCAGGAAATGGAACTATACAAAGCATGGGTAAGATCGCATCCCCGCTCTCCCGTTTCTGTAAGCCTGTTAAGCGCCTATGGTAAACATTGGGGGATAGATACCACTAAAGCACTATTTGAAAATATTAGTCCTGAAATACAGCACACTGTGTTTGGCAAAGAGGTGAGCACCTATCTGTCACTCGCCAGAAACCTTGCTATTGGCAGCAAATATGAAGATTTTGAACAATCCAATACACAGGATAAACCTATAAAACTTTCACAGGTAAAGGCCAGGTATATATTGCTGGATTTCTGGGCCTCCTGGTGCATACCTTGCCGGCATGAAAACATTGGCCTCAAAAGAACATACGACGCATACAAAAACAAAGGATTTGCCATTCTGGGAGTATCGCTTGACAACAATAAGAAAGACTGGCTGGAAGCTATACAGAAAGATGAACTTGCATGGGAAAATGTATGCGACCTGAAAGGTTTTCAAAATCAGGTGGCGCTAATGTATAATGTTGACGCTATTCCAACAAACTTTCTGATAGACGAAAAAGGTATCATTATCGCGAAAAAGCTTCGTGGCAAAGCACTGGAAGATAAATTAAAAGAGCTGCTTCCGTAAGCAGCCGTATAAACAATACAAACAACATGTCGTACTGCAACGCAATAGAATATATGTCGGAGGAAAAGAAGGCGATACACAAACCTTATCACGACCTCCATTATGGCTTTCCCATTCATGATGACAACGAGCTGTTCGGCCGGTTGGTTATGGAGATTAATCAGGCCGGGTTGAGTTGGGAAACCATTTTAAAAAAGGAACAGGGGTTTCGTAAAGCCTATCACAACTTCAACATTAAAAAGGTAGCTGCTTATACAGAGGCAGACCGCGAGCGGCTGATGGCGGATGCAGGCATTATACGTAACCGGCTAAAGATTAATGCAGCTATAGAGAATGCCCAAACCATTCTGCAACTGCAAAAGGAGCATGGCTCTTTTGAAAACTGGATTAACCACCACCATCCTAAAAGCAAAGAAGAGTGGGTAAAGCTGTTTAAGAAAACATTCCGCTTTACAGGTGGGGAGATTGTGAATGAGTTTTTGATGAGTACGGGTTATCTGCCTGGTGCACACTCCAGCAGTTGTGCTATTTATAAGAAGATATTGAAGTCAAAACCTATGTGGAATAATTAATACCATGAAACACCTGTACCTGCTGGCTGCCTTATGTGCAGCCGGCCTTGCCTGTGGCACCAAACATTATCAGCAATCGCAATACCCTTTTCATAATCCGGCGTTTACGATGGATACACTGCACGGGCTTAAAACCAATGGCGTGTATGTACTTCGCAGCATACAATCTGGTGATAGTATACGCCAGGCTACCGTGCACCAGTTTTACCGTTTCTATGCCACCGGGCAAAGCAATCTTACGCTGGATAACCAGCACAGCATTACTACACCTGCCGGTTATGTAAACGCCGTACGTAAAGATGCTGCCTATACCGGCCACGGCACCCTGTTTGAAGGCTATTACCGCCAGCAGGGCGGGCGCATGGTAATACAGGAGGTAACAATGCCTTTGCGGCAGTTCAATTACAGGTATGGCTACACCAACCAGGATAGCCTGGTACTGGTGCGTTCTACTATTAAGGGGAAGGGACGTTTTACAGAAGACTACTTTCACAGCAACTATAAAGAAGTATACCTGTTTATGCCCTTACCTGCGCTGGCAACAGACAGTTACCGTCCGCACTGGTAAGTTTGTTGCGAAGCATGCCGGGGTTCACGGCATACCCGCAACACCTGTCTACTCATATACCACATAAGCGGTATTACTCGTTGCCAGCTGGCTGGCTTTCACATTATCGGATTGCAGATAATAGTAATAGGTGTTTCCTTTTTTTACACCGGCATCTTTAAACCGTAAATCGTTTACACGTACTGTGGCTATCTTTTCCGGTTCGCCCCCTTTGGCATAGCGGTATACCCCCAGCTGGCTTACGCGGGTATCTGTTACCTGCTCCCAGGTAAGCAGTACAGCGGCATCTTCCACAGTGGCAGCCACATCCGGCGGCAACAGTTGGCTGGCAGGCATATTCAGCACTTCTGTTATGGCTTGTGCGCTGGTATGGCCGTCATCATCGGCACACTCCATCGCATATATATAGCCTGTACCTTCTTCTACTGTGGTATCGGTAAAAGCGGTAAAGGCAGCAGGATAACGGGTGGCTACGGGGCGAAAGTCCTGTACCCCATCCCCTTTGCGGTAAATATTGTAGAAAGACAGGTTGGTGTTCAGCAATTTCATATCGTACCACAGCAGGCGGGCAGATTTGTTAGAGAGCAACACTTTTACATCGCGTGGCGTAGGTAAAATAACCGTGTTGCCTGCCTGTATTCCGGTTACATAAGCAGGTACAGAATGCTGGCTTACCTTGTTACTGAGGTTTTCGCTGGCTACGCTATATACATACAACAACGATGGCTGCAATGTACGGGATGAGTCTATAAAGGTATTGATAGAATCAGCCACAGGAAGCAGTGTACTGATGCGCTCAAAATTTTCAGCATCTCCTGTTTTACGGTACACATAGTAACCGCTTACAACACCGGTATCAGGTGGGTTTTCCCAGGTAACCTGAATACCAGCGGGTGTACGTACTGCCTGTACAAATCGGGCGGGCGCATCGTTCAGCGTGTCCTGTAACAGACCAAAGGTTTTTACACTGCGGGCGCTGTTACGGCCCATCTTGTCTGTCATTTGCAGGTAGTAATAGTATTTTCTGCCCGGTACAATTCTAAAGTCAGCAAACAGGGTATCTTCCGGTGTAGCAATGCCTACCTCTTCATATCCTTCATCAAACGATAAGCTGCGCATAATATGTACGCTGCCTATATAGTCCTGATCCGGCAACAGAAAGCGTACCTCTATTGCTTTCTTCGCTATGTTTTCATCGGCCCGTACATACTGCGGGGTAAGCAGTTGCTGCGGATTCATACAGGTGGCAGGAACGGTATCAGATACTATATTACCTCCCCCGCCAAACAGGTTTACAGGGGTAATATAATAGCGGTACATTTCGCTGAACAGTACTTTGGTATCATGTACTATATATACGGTGGTATCGCCACGCTGCTGTGCACCGGCAAATACATCTATGCGCTCAAAAGCAGTATCGTTGCCGGAGGCGCGGTATACCAGAAATTTATCTGAGGGTATAATGCCGGTGCTATACCACTGCAACAGAATGGCATCACGCTCTGTCTGCCTTTGCAGCAGGCGCGGAGCAGGTGCCTGTATTACTGCCGGGTAGCTTACCCAGTTACCGGTACGCCTGTTTGCCTCCGCTTCTGCCTCGCCCTGTTTCTGCACACGGTACTGATAGGTTTTACCTGCTACTACAGAAGTATCGGCCAGTACAATACCAAAGGCCATCTGGCCGGGTATATAACTTACTTCGTTTAACAGCGAATCGAAGGTTTGGTAAAGCTGCCATCTACGCCAGGCTTCACCGGCATCAAAGCGCATATCATACTCCGGAAACAACTGGCGGGCCTCTTCATATCGGTCCATTACATCTGCTGCATTGCTGATAGCGGTGTAGGTGCGCACAGTTGTCCACATTTCACTGCCACCATGTTCACGCCTTTGCAGCAGCAGATTTGTTTTCAGCGTATCGGGCAGCAGGCTGCTGTATACAAACACAGCACCTTTACCGGCAAAAGAGTTATCATCGTTCTGTTGTGCAGCTGCATCAAAGGTGGCAGCAAGCAATATCAGTATACATATATATCGGATACACATAAGTTATAAGTTAGGAACAGGAATGGTAGCACTATATGGCTTATCTAACAGGTTTACGTAAATAACAGCCTGGTCTGGCGTTACTGCACCTTTATTTTTGGTAATGGTAATACCACCAGATACCGACATGGTTTTTCCAATACCTTTTTTATGGCAACCGGGTGGCACGGTAACACCCCACACTTTTACCGAGTTACAGCTGGAGTTACAAACCCCTGCGCCTACATAGGCAGATCCGCCCAGCTGCGCACCCATTTCTACATTCACGTCAATCTTACTATCGGTAAGCAGCGCTACAGGGTTGGTAACATATTGGGTAGCACCTTTCAAAGCAGGCAGTTCCAGATGCAGGTTACCCTGGGCATTTATCTCTGCCGCCAGCGATACGCCCGCACAGGCTATGCCTATACTGGCACCTCCGTTTACATTTACGTAAGCACCTACCTTTAAACCTCCATCCACAATAGGGGCAGTTTCATCAAAGTTCAACCCGGCATAGGCATTACCATATATGCCATATCCCACGTGCACATTGGCCACACCAATATCTATATCCAACGTGGGTAATGGCAGCTTCAGATCTACTGCGGCTACAAACAGGGCTCCTTTAATAGCAGAGAATTTAGAACTGAAATCATTAGGTAGTATACCATTGTGAAATACCGGCTGAATAATCTGTAGTTTCTGCGGGGTGATAGAAGTACTTCCCAGACAGAAGGCGGCACCTGCCCCATTCAATGGCAAAGGCACAATTTTCAGTTTGTTAATACTTACAGAGCCCAGCATGTACCATTCACCACCACCCAGCTGCATTTCTACCGCTGCATCAAAATCAGCAGCAGGCGTTTTCATATCCGTAAGCTGTAAAGAACCTACTACGGCTTTCTTATCAAAATCGTAGGTAAGGTTAAACGCACTGTTGGGCAGATAAGGGAAAGGCATATTCTTTACCCCCAGTTCTGTTTTGTTTGCAACCAGATCGCCTTTTACCTCAAAGCCCATATGGGTAGGTTTGTCCTCCGCCATACCTTCGGCCAGCACATCGCCTTCAAACTTAAAGTTGAGCCAGGTTTGCCCTATCAGCGACATCATGCCTGTAATTCGCTTCATCTGCTGACTGCCTCCCAGCGATATCACATCTTTACGCGTGGTATCTACCACTATGCGGGTATAGTTATTCTTTTTGGAAAATATTACATTCAGCGCGTAGGGCGAATTACTTACTTTATCGCGCAGCACACCTTTCAGCTGTAACATACCCCCGGTAAATATCTGGTCTGCCGTAGAAAACTCGGTACGTATGCCGTTGGTGGTAAGCCGCAGGCCCGCAATGGGCGAATGCTTATGAATCAGCTTACCGGCACTGTCAGTATAATTAAGGCTGTAAGGCGCACTTTCCGTTCCGGTAAAGCCCGGAATAGAGAAGCTTAAAGCACCATTCACTTTCAGGAAGTCTTTACCATTTTCCACCTCAAAAGGCACAAAGCCGGCAAAGCCATTGAGTGTAACCGAAGGATGGTTTTGTTTAAGAATGATACGCGATTCACCACCCTTGCTGTAAAGTGATATGTTCATAATGTGCAGCTTATCGCTGGCAGCCATATCATGTAAGCCCGTTAATTGCGTAAGTGCGTCATTAGCGTTCTTAGGCAGCAGCGAAAGAGACCAGCAACCATACTTTTTATCGTACAGTGTGCCATATTGTGCTGCTTTATCATAACCAAAAGACACCATGGTTTGCGATTGTACAATATTTAGCTTGTACACCCCGGCTATAGCAATCTTATCCAGTTTTAAGTCGCCAAAGCCGATGGACGTTTCGCCTATCACCAATCCTTTTGCAGGTACTGTAATAGAGCCTGCTTCAATATCGCCATCCAGCTCCAGTGCACCGTTGTTTATGCTCCACTTTTTGCTTTTAATATTCCAGTCATCCAGCGGAATAGTAATATCGCTGTTACCCTCCACAGGCGCCATTGCCTGGCTTGTTACCTTCACCTCCCCAATGCCCAGTTTAATATCCGGGGTGGTTACGTTTTCCAGCCGGGTATGTATGGTAGAAAACAAGTGCAGCCCATCTTTATCTACATAGCTTTTAGCATACGTATCTGTTTTGTAAATTTTGTTAAGGCAGTACCGCAGCGTACCTTCTTTGTTTTTAAAGCTGTAATAACCGGTAATGCTGCCAGCCATATCTGCATGCGACACAAATACCGGTATTGAGTTTTCTACCGGTACGTTTATCAGAAAGTCGGAAGATTTAGGGTCTACCAGTTTAGTCATACCCATACCACCGCCGGCCTGTTCAGCACTGGCCAACGCATTCAGCGATACGGAGCCCTGCCATTGTACGTTAGCCGCTACGCTACCGCTCTTCATGGTAACGGTACCGGTTACTATACCCTTGTCGGTACTTTTGTTATAAGAAGTAATCTTAACCCCGGCCTGGTATCCTTTCAGGCGGGCATCATACATACCAAACAGCTTCACAGGCACATCGTCATTATCCACTTCTACTTCCCCGCTTGCAGTGGCCAAAGGCATGCTGCCTTTATTTCTGGTTTTAGACAGTTTGATTTTTGAAAAATGGAGATAGGTTTCTTTACCATTAAATGCTTTATTGGCTGGTACACTGATGCGGCCGGTAAGGTAGCTGGTAATACCATTGGTTACAAACCCTTCCACTTCCAGCGGAAAGCCATATAACTGTGTAAGATCAAAATCTTTATTTTCCGTAAGGGTAAAGTCAATCTGTTTTACCCCCACCACCTGTAAGTTTTGCGAACTGTTGCCATGCGCACCGGCAGCCCAGTTGTTGTTGCCGCTTAAATTATTACTATAGTTGCCGGTAGCAGAATAGTTGCCTTGCCCAATATTAACATTAGCAGTGGTTCCACCACCTGAGCCGGAACTGGTGGGCGTGCTGGTATTATCCAGCTTTACTGCCTGGCCCTGGCCTATTACATTAGAGCCGGGCTTCACGGCCATTACAGTAACAGTGGCATTGTTCTGCGGTGCTCCATCCAGTTTGTAATTACCGGAAGCATCAGTGTATACCGCGGGCAGGTTACCCAGTTCTTTTATATACACTTTCGCATCCTTCAACGGCTGCCCGTTCAGCACTACCTTACCTTGTATGGTAACAGCCGGCTCCAGGTACACCATCAGGTCTTTAGGAATATCATCATTGGAGTTGTTATTTACCCAAAGCGTTTTGGTGGCATATCCGGCACTGGTAATCTGTACGCGGTAAGATGATTGTGCAGAAACAAAAGAAAATTCCTTACAATGATCTTTCTTTAACAGCACCGGATAAATAGCCGGGTTTACCGCGTCTGCTACATCCATAATAGTAACTGTGCCAGGTAATCCTTTTTTAGTTTTAGCATCAAGCAGGCATACGCTGATGCGGTTGCGGCGTGAATACAACTCAAAGTCGGGCAATGTTTGCGAAGGCCCCGATACCTGCTGGGTTTTATCGGCCGGAGCCTTTACCTTATGCTGAAAGGTTTGGGTGCGGTAATGCACATTATCATCTGGTATTACGGTAAAAGTAACATTGCCATAAGGTGTGGTAAGGTCTACCCCGGTGGTAAACAGTGTTGTTTTTTTAGTAGTGAAATTGTAGTTATACAGCACCTTCTGTTCTGCCCAGCTAAACTGATCGCCCACTACAATATTAGCAGCAACCGGCTCACCCGTTTCTGCATCTTTTACGGTAGTATGCACTATCTGCGGCGGAAGCAGAAAACCTTTAACCGTTTCTTTTACACCTGCAACCATAGGTTTGCCTGCATTTATCACCTCATAGTTACTTACAAAACCATCTTTAAAAAAGGCCAGCAGCTTCCATCCTTTGTATTTACCCTGCACGGTAGGATCGCCAAAATAAAAGCGCCCATCACTACCGGTGGTCTGCGTTTCCTGTATCTGTAGTTTATTCTCAAAGCCCTTCATCCATAAAGCCATTTCTACCCCATAGTCTTCAATAGTTTTTTCTATGCTTTCAGCAGTAAGCGAGGTGCTTACATTGTATATACGCACCTTCACACCGGGCAGCGCATTGGTGCTGGTGTTGGTTTGCGGGTATACACCGCCTTCTATAAATGGCGCCAATGGCTTAGCCTCAAACGTATTCGCATATTCTCTGGCCTTCTTACGCACGTCGGCATTGAATACAAAGGCCGCTTTGTTATAGTAATTCGTCCACGATGCTTTCTGAAAAGTACCTATCCCTGCTTTCAATCCGTATTGGGTAGAGTAATTCTGTACAGAGGTGATACCCGATTCGGAGTATATATAATACTGGTCATCGGCATTGTTAAAGTCTTTCGCTACCAGGTTACTGAACATAACTTTACCATCCGAACCTGCCTGCCCGTAGCCAATTACATTGTACCATGTATTATCAGCATCTTTTATCTTCTCCTGCGGCAGGTTTTTCTTTACGCCTTCATCGGCAGGCACACCCCACGACTTTGGATTTACCGAAGCTTTACGGCACAGGAATACCCGTTGACCGGCAAGTGGCTCTATTAAACCATTATTGGCATTTTTACCGGATATAATAGCAGTATAGCTATAGTCTTTTACCTGCGCCACCAGCTCACCTAAGTTATAGGTATTGCCCGCCTGCAAACGGAAAGCATTGTCAGGACTACCATAATAAGGATTGTTTACTGTAATAATCTGATCAAGCCCCAGCAACAAAGCATTACCCGTTGAATAATCATTATAGTTAAGCATACCAGCATTCAACTCAAAGTATCCACTGCTGCTGGTGGTAGTAGTGGCATATACCCGATTGTGGCCATACTTATTTTCATAATCGTATAGCTTACTGCCCTTGTCGTTCTGCCAAAGCACAGATTGAAAGCTCACCTTTACATTGGCCAGCGGTGTAAGGTTACCACCCTTAAACTGGTATTTCATTACCCCTTTTACTTTTATAGATACATAAGCAGGCTTCATGCTCACTTTCTGCGGGGTGTTGTTTACTACATAAATAGGCCGGTATTCCGCAACATTGGCGTAAGGCTGAAAACCAAACTCCTGCGGCGTAAAATAAACCGATGAGCCTTTGTACTCAGCGTAGATATAATAGTTTTCGTTACTACCCAGGTTGTTAACAAGGTTATAGAACTCTGCATTTGCCTGGAAGTTGTTAGGATTGGTAAGGCTGGATATCTGGTGCGTAATAACGGTGCGTTTGGCTACGATATAATATTTACTTCCTTGCAGAAAGGCTGGCTTTATATCGGACTGTGAGGCAAACCCTACCTGACCGCTGTTATCCCCCTCTGTAGCAGGTACCCTTTTGGTATAAGAAGATTGTGTTGGCAGCGGGGTTCCTTTACGCAGAATGTATACATCCACCATGTTATCCGCCTTGTTTTCTACACTCACCTGCTGGCTTTTACCCTGGTCTGTAGAAAACTCTTTATTCCGGTTAATGTTTACCTGCAATACGTAATTATCTATAAACACTTTAGAAAAACCGAGGTTTACAAAAGATCCGTTTTCATCATCTGGCGCGTAAGCATACACAAAGGGATCGGTGTAGTGTTTGTTTTTAACGTTTACATAGTAACAATAGATCATGGCAGTGCCATCAGAAAATGCATCTGATATATAACACCTTTTAAAAGTAGTTGTATTAAAAGCGTAACCGCCGGAATTATCGGTAGTAGTAGTAGCAATTACCTCACCCAGTCCGTTGGATGAAAGGCCTGCCGGCTGAATGCCGGGCATAAGCATAGGCGCACCTGAAACAGGCACACTGTCTATTTGCAAAAAGGTTAGCCGGGCCGAATCTCTGCCCGAATAATTTATTGTAACACCGGTGGGCAGGCTCATGTTTTTCAGCGCCTCGCGGCTTACCGTTTGTGTCACCACTTTCTTCTGAATATTCATTTTCACCTTACAAAGGCCATAACACAATTGCAGCTGCTCATTTGCTAATGGTATGGAATCAGTTTTGATGCCCTTGAAAGAAGCAGGTAGTGTACCATTGTTACTGCGATACCTGTAATGCAACACACCGCTGACAGATACGGCATTGCCCTTTGCCACACGTGCCGGTTCGGGCGCAGCTCTTTCATCCCGCGCTCTTGCCAGCAACTCTGTACGGCCATACTTAAATACTGCCGCTGCACTTATGCCTTCGTTTTTAAAATTGGTTTTACCCGTAGGGTCAGAAGCTACTACGCGCCAGGCGTAATAGCTACCTTTTTTCAGGGCCAGATTGCCTACGTTGTACACATAAGAAGTGGTTCTTAGTTTTTGTGACAAAAGTGGAAACGTAGCACTGATAAGTACCTGATTAGGATTGGCGTTACGCGCAGGCATCTCCTGTATCTGCAAGGTGTACTCCGTTCCGGGCGGCACTGCGCCGGGGTTCATCCAGCTAAAGATTACGGTTTGAGGGGTAGCTGCATTTACACTATCGCCCGGCAGCGGACTAACCAGTACCGGAGGCTCGGGGTAGGTAATGGCCAGCAGGGCGCAACCGGTGGGCGCACCGGCAGATAGTGGCCGGCCTGAGTTATAATCCAGTGCCTGCACACAAAGGTTGTAATTGCCTTCGGGCAAACGCAGCGTACGGGCCAGCGTATTTCTGTCAATACCCGTTACATCAAAATTGTTGAGATCAAATATTTCGCTCAGGGCTGTTCCATTCAATTGGCGAATCTGCCGGGGTGCCAGCGTAATCATCTGCGACGAAACAAAGCCTGGCCTGGAACGGATAGCCACACCATTATCGCCTACCGCAGAGCCCGCCAGCCTAACCTGAAGTGTTCCGGTAGTAGTGTTCTGCAACGTGAGAAATATTTTATTGGCATCCCGCGAGGTATAGTTGGAGAGATAGGGGGAATAGGGCGGTGTTACGCCGATAGTAACATTTACCTGCGCAACCGGCTGCTGTAATATACCCAGCAGGCATAACAGCAATGCAATGATGTATTTAGTGTATCCCATAAACTATTGTTATAAAGAGCTGTGTGGTAACAGCCGCTTAAAATGTATATGCGTATGTGAAATTGGTTCTGAATTCTTTAAATGAGGGCGACTGCTGCTCATCGTCTGATATGCTTTGCAAATAACCCAACGTAGCATTCAGCGCGTTTCTTTTACTTACCCGTACCGATCCTGTAAAGGTTCCGCTGATGTAGCGGCCTGCCTTTGTATCATTATTCGTTTGCAGCTGATAACTCCAGTTGGTATTCAGCGTAATACGCGATTGCCATAGCTGTTTATCCAACCCCACAGAAGGGCCATGTATTACCGCGTGCAAAAACGGTGCATCTGCCACTGTGTAATTGTACGAGGCGGAAACATTGAAGCCCGATTTAAGGAACGCTCCCTGCCAGGAAAGATTACCGGTTTTGCTGTTGGTTTCTGTGCCTCCGGCGGTAGACTTATTCAGATCAACCAAAGCCTGATAATTACCAACCAGTATAAAACTCTGTTGCAGCTGCTCATTAGCCAGCGTATACCGCAGCATCGCATTTACATTGTGGTTGGTGCGCGATACACGCAGGGTGTCTATTACCGGGTTTAGTCCCCTGTCCTGGCTAATGCCGTAGTTGCTATACTGCACACTGGCACCAAACGCCTGCTCATTAAACGCTACGTTTACATTACCAATGGTTTTGTTACTGCGGAAGCTTTTGTCTTTTAGTATATTATCATGCTGCCAGCCAATGCTGCCATTGACTATCAGGCGGCGCCTCATAAAATAAAAAGAGGGTATAAGGGTATAGTTCTCCACGTCTGTTTCAAAGTAGTAAGCTCCCATAGACTGAAAGTTGGGATCTACCCTTTTATACTGCACCCGTATATTGAATGCCTGCGCTTCGTAACCCAGTGAGGCCTGGCCGGCAGTAAGCGCCTGCGAAGAGGCGTTTATCTTCACCAGGCGATTCAGTACGCCCGCATCTTTTAACAGCTCATTAGAAAAGGTATCAGCCCCCTGGTCTCTGGTGTAAAGGCTGCCCGCCACATCACTTTCTATTACAATGTGCTTAAACAGTTTATACTTTAATGAAACGCCGAATACCGCATTTTCTGCGGGGGTAATATTATACAGGGCATCGGGGCGGCGGATGGAGTTGCTGTCATCCTTAGCGCGCATGTAAATAAAATCAACGTGGTTATCCTCTGTACCGTATCCTATTTTAGCCGCGTATCCGGTACGTTTATAGGCTGGTATTTGTGAAAAGTAACTGGTACTTTTGGTAGAATCTGCTTCAATGGCTTTATTAAAACGGCCGTAGACGAACCCCAGCCTCAGTTTGCCGGGATTCATTTCTACTCCGCCACCTAAAAATACTGCTCCCCCAAGCGTATAAGGCGAAAAAGTAACAGAGCGCCATCCACCATGAACGGTAAGCCATTTATACCGCGGACTGGCGCCATATTGGTTAAAAGGTTGTGTAAAACCCCGCTGCTGATCGGATACTACAATACCTACCGGAAAGCTGATACCATATACAGATACCACGGGTGAACCACTTACAAGATAAGAAAAGCTTCTGGCGCGTGAGGGTACCCCGCTAACGTTGTAGGTTCCTATACCCACACCAATAGTACCGGAAACAGAAAAGGGCTTCTGCTTCTTTAGTGCTGCCATATCCTGGGCAGAAGCAATCATTACAGGCAGGTATACAAAAGCCAGCAGCAGCGTGGCTTTGTATATCAATTTACGCATAAGAATAATTTTGGCACAGGTGAAAATACTTTCATAAGTACCACAAAAGTGTTTACATTCATTCTACAGACGAATACCCAAAAAGGGTTACCTGTATGTACAAGGCACTGCCATATATATTATTTATTGCATCTCTATTAGCAACCCAAACTGCTAATACACAAACTATTTCATCACTCACCAACAACTTTCAGTTTGATGCTTATACTACGGATAACGGGTTAACAGACAACTTTATCAGTAAGGTAATTACCGACCGGCGGGGCTTTTTATGGATAGCTACCAAAAACGGCCTCAGCCGCTATGATGGTTATAACTTTAAAAATTATACGCATATACCGGGCGATACCAGCAGCCTGCGCAGTATCTGGATTACCGATCTGCTGCTGGATAGTGCGGGCACCCTCTGGATATCTACTGAAGGGGGGCTGTGCTATTATGATGCTTTATACGACCGCTTTCATTATATCAACGGTACTGATAATATGCATGTACTGTACCGTGCGCCGTTATGCCAGGGCAGCGATGCCTATACTTTATGGCTGGCTGCGGAGGATGGCCTTTTCCGCATTGATACCCGAACCAAAACTTACACGCACATGCTGAAGGAGCATATACCCGATCCGCAGTGTATTGTGTATGATAAAAACCGGCTGCTTACCGGTACCCGCACCAATGGTATTTACGCCTTTGAAGCTGGCAGCAAACAGTTACAGAAGCTTGCCATACCCACCTTACCTGCGGATGCCCAAACAATTGACCTGTATAAAGACGACGATGGCACCATATACGCAGGCACCAATGTAGGTCTGCTTTCTATACGAGACACCAGTTACCGGTTGTTTAACAAAGGCACGCCGGAGTTGCAGCACCTGGACTTTGATGATATTATGTGCATATCCAGCTTTCCACGGCTTACCGGCCCCGGACGGTTAATATGCGGCACCTACGACAATAAAGTACTGGTATTTGATAAACAGCAGCAGCAGTTTATTTACTCCTGGCAAAACCGCAACTCCAAGCTGAGCAATATGCCACGCGGCATCTTCTCCTGCTTATTTCTGATGGATCATATTTTATGGATTGGTACCGACCATGGCCTGTTTAAGCTGAACATGAACATGCAGGATATTGTATCGGAGAATATTCCGCAGATTATGTTTGGCGACAATATTGTACTGGTAAAAAAGATTTATCAGGACCCGCATAACAAACAACATCTCTGGCTTACGTTGGACAAGCCGGTAGGTGGCATCGCTGTATACAATACCACACAGCGCCGGGTAACCCAATGGCTGCAAACACTACCCAAAGGTGAAAGTCCGGAAGCCTGCGTGGTATATCAGGATCTGCAACCAGACAAGCAGGGCTACCTATGGGCTATAGCAGAAAAGGAGATACACCAATACCAGCTGACCAGCTTTCAGCGCACTGCACATACCCCACCACGCACCTGTTATTCCGCCTCAGTAGATCATCAGCAGAATTTATGGATTGGTACCGACCGGGGACTAATGTATTACAATACCCACACCCGGCAGTTTACACCGTATGATTATTCCTTTAACGGTACCTCTATAGAAAACAGCTCGCTGTGGCTCTCTTTTCCGGTACAGGATATCCTGCACGATCAGCAGCACACCGTATGGCTTACCTGTATTAAATACGGCCTGTTTAGTTTTAATACCCAGTCCTGCACCTATACGCCCCATCGCCAACCCTTTACCAGCTGTTACGATACCCGCAACCGCTGCTCCTCACTCAGCTTCGACCAGCAGGGCAATATATGGGTAGGTACTATGGCCGGGCTTACACAGTACCTGCCGCAGCGTGATAGCTTTATCAACTTTAACCGCACGCATGGCCTGCAATCAACCTACGTATATTCAGTAAAAGCCGATACCAACCAGTGCATATGGGGCAGGGGCAATACCGGGGTGTTTTATTATGATATGCAGCAACATAAATTCACCAACTACCTCTTACCCGCCTCGCAAAGCAGCGCATTTTTTCTGCAACGCATATCCGCAGTATCCGATAAAATGCTGGCAGGGTACGAAGGTGGCTATAACATATTTGCATTGAACAACCGCAATCCGGTAAAGGAAACACCACCAGACCCTTATATTGCCCGGTGTTATGTAATGAATGCACCTTTTTATTATAACAGCGATAGTATTCTGTTGCAGCCACCCTCCTTCGATTATCACCAGACGCTTTTCCGGTTTGACTTCAGTGCGGTTAATTTTAACGACAATAACAATATTACTTTTCTGTATAAACTGCAAGGGCTGGATAAAGACTGGCAGCGCAGCTCCGGCCCTTCCAACGCCAGCTACAGCAACCTTAAACCGGGGCAGTACCTGTTTCTGGTAAAAACGCGCAACAGCAATGGCATAGAAAGCGGTGTGGCGGGTTTTCTGTTTGCCATTCAAACCCCTTTCTGGCAAACAGGGTGGTTTTATACACTGATAGGGCTTGCTATAGTGGGTGTTTTTTACGTATTCTATCGCACGCGCATTAACCGGCTTACCGCTTTATACCAGCTGCGGTCTAAAATAAGCAAAGACCTGCATGATGATATTGGTGCCGCTTTAAGCAGCATTAGTATTATGAGTGCAGTGGCGCAGAAGAAAATAGATAGCCAGCCAGAAGAGGCCAAACATGTAGCCACCCGTATAGAAAGCACCAGCCGTAACATGGTAGGCGCTATCAGCGATATGGTATGGAGCATTAACCCCGATATTGACACGCTGGAACAGATTATAGTAAGGCTGCGTGAGTATATGAGCAATATGTTTGATGATACACGTACGCAGTATCTGCTGCATTGTACCCCTCAGTTACTGGCCCGTAAAATAAGCATGGAATTGCGCAAGGACATTTACCTCATCAGCAAGGAGATTATCAACAACACCGTAAAATATGCTGATGCAGAACACTTCTCTCTTCACTTTTCTATGGAAAAGAACTGCCTGGTAATTGCTTCGGAAGATGACGGAGTGGGCTTTAACCAGGAGCATGCCCGTAAAGGCAACGGCCTGTATAATATTACCGAAAGAGCACGCAAACAAAAAGGAAAAGCAGTAATAACTACAGACGACAGCGGCACCCGCTGGTTGATTAAAATGGATATAGGCCGGTAAGCTAACCCGAATAGGGTATTGAGTTTTCAGAAGCGCAATCTTATATTTGAAACAGCATGAATTCCATCAAAGTATTAATATTTGAAGACAACCCGCTGATGCAGGAGTCGTTGAGTGATCTGTTACAGTTGCAACCTGATTTTGAAGTGGCGGGGGTTTATTCCAATGCGCGGCATATATGCAGGCTGTACGATCAGCACCGGCCGGATATTATTCTTTCAGATATAGACATGCCCGAAGTAAACGGACTGGAAGGCATCAGCGAACTGAAGAAAACACACCCACAGGCCAAAACACTGATATTAACCGTTTTTGACACCAACGATAGTATACTTAACGCCATTTGCCTGGGTGCCGATGGTTATCTGCTCAAAAGCACACCGCCTGAAAAAATAGTAGAAAGCATTAAAGATGTATTGGAAGGCGGTTGCCCGCTAACACCTTCGGTAGCCAAAAAGATACTCACGCATTTTCCCAAATCGCGTTTTATTGCTCCTAAACAGGAAGAAAGCTTAAGCGAGAAAGAAAAGGAGGTACTGGATTACCTGGTAAAGGGTTACAGTTATAAAATGATAGCTGCCGCTTTAAATAAAAGCGTAGAAACCATACGGGTACAGATTAAAAGCATATACCGCAAGCTGCATGTAAACTCCAATGCCGAAGCCATTATAAAAGCCATGAACGGCTACGGCAAATAAGTTTATATAGCGGCAGCCATTTCATCATCATATCCACCCGCCTGCTTTTCGGGTATGCTTACCACAAAAGTAGCACCGCTGTCCGGCACACCAGAGGCAGAGATAAAGCCATTGTGCTGTTCCATAATTTTTTTACAGATAGACAGGCCTATGCCGGTACCCTCTATTTCATGATAGCTGTGCAGGCGTTTAAACACTACAAAAATATCTTCGTTGTACTGCTCTTCAAACCCGATACCGTTGTCAATTACAAATACCCGGTAATAGTTGTTATCCTGCATGGCAGACTGCTCTGCATAAATCTTTATTTCAGGCACGCTGTTGCGCTTTCTGAACTTGATGGCATTGCTGATGAGGTTAGAAAACACCTGCCGCATAAGGCCCGGAATTACAAATACAGAAGGCAGGGGGTGCAGGTGTATTTTTGCACCGGATTGTTGCACAGCTATTTCCATTTCCGCAATGGCTTCTTTTACTATTACGTTCAGGTCGGCCATCATAAAATCCCCACCCTGTAAAGAGTGGCGGGAAAACCGCAACAGATCGTTCACCAGCTGCTGCATACGAATGGTGGCATTCATAATTTTAGTTACATACTTATCCACCTCCGCTTCCTGGCTTTTGCGCTGTGCAATCATATCACTGAATACACGAATCTTACGCAGGGGTTCCTGCAAATCGTGTGAGGCGATGTAAGCAAAGCGATCCAGCTCTTCATTCACTGCTTTCAGGTGGCTGTTGTTCTGCACCAGTAACCGGTTAAGATCGCGCACCTTCTGTTCGCTGGCCTGCCTTTCTTCAATCTCCTTCTGCAGGGAGGCATTGATGGTAAGCAGCTTGGTTTCCTGCGCCAGTAACGATTGGGTTTTCTGGTATAATTCCACAAACAACCCCACTTTAACCCGCAACAGTTCGGGGTTAATGGGTTTGTAAATAAAATCTACCGCACCCACCTTATAGCCTTTAAAAATGGCTTCATCTTCACTATGCGCGGTAATGAATATGATAGGCACATTCTTCAGCTTCTCCCGCTCATAAATTAACGAAGCCGTTTCAAAACCATTCATATCCGGCATCTGCACATCCATCAGTATCAGCGAGAAGTCGTACTCCTTCAGCAATATCTTCAGGGCAGCCCTGCCAGAGTTGGCTTTTACTATATGGTAATCTTCTTTCTCCAGTATGGTTTCGATAGACAGGAGGTTATCCGGTCTATCGTCTACCACTAATATTTTTATAAGATCTTTTTCCGGCACTGTGTATTTTTTATAGGAAACTGGAATGCAACTACCTGTACAACCACACTCTCATCAGCGACAACAGTTGATCTATTTTTAAAGGTTTGGTAATATAGTCAGAAGCGCCGGCTTCCAGGCATTTCTCCCGGTCGCCCTTCATGGCTTTGGCCGTTACAGCTATAATAGGCAAGGCACTGTTCTTATGCTCCCTCCGTATCTTCTGCATGGTTTCGTACCCATCCATTTCCGGCATCATAATATCCATCAGCACAATATCAATATGGTTATTCTCATCCAGAATATTCATCGCTTCTTTACCACTCTCTGCCGTAATGGTGTTAATCTGGTAGCGCTCAAATGCCGTGGTTAAAGCAAACAGATTACGCACATCATCATCTACTACCAGTACATTCTTATGAATCAGTACATCTTTCTGCGAGCGCAGGTCTTCAATCAGCTTACGCTTCTCCGGCAACAGCGCCTGATGGTTCAGGTGCAGCTGCATTACGGTTTCTTCCAGTAGCAGATCCAGAGAATTAACGCCCTTAAGCAGTATTTTATTGGCGTACTGCTTTAGTTTCGACTTTTCTTTGTTGGTAAAGTCTTTGGCAGAATACACAATAACCGGTGTAGCGTTGTAACGGTTAATGGTTTGCATGTTGGCCACAAACTCTGCCCCCTCAATATCCGGCAGCATAAAGTCGGCTATAATGCAATCAAACGCCTGCTCTTCCAGTTTCTCTAACGCCATCTTCCCATTCTCAGCAAAGGCAATCTGTATCAGATCTCCATTATCCAGTATGCGCGCAATCTGAGAAGCATCCGGCTCATTATCTTCCACTACCAGAACACGCTTTTGTTTACGTACATGGTGCTCAATAATGCTGGAGAACAATACAGTAAGCGCTTCGGAGGTAAGCGGTTTCAGGTTAAAGCTGCGTGCGCCGCGGTGCATAGCCAGCAGGCGGTTTTCTTCACCGGAAATAAGGTGAATAGGAATATGACGCAGGTTAATATCATTCTTAAACAAGTCCAGCACACGCCAGCCACTGGCATCGGGCAGTTTTACATCCAGGGTAACGGCAATAGGGTTAAACTTATTGGTAAGATCGAACACCTCGCCAAAACTGGTGGCCACCACTACCTTCAGGCCCATTTCATGCGCTTTCTCCTGCATAATTTTGGCAAAACGCACATCATCTTCCACTATCAGCACCACTTTATCATTCTCCGATATATGCGTTCTGTCGTCACCTATTTCGTTTATTATTTCACTCAACCCTTCCAGGTCTTTGCTATCTGCTACCTTAACAGTAGGTACCGATTGTATTACTTCCACATCGGTAAACCCTTCATCTAACTGATACTGGCTTACGGTAAGGCTGCTTTGTTTTTCTTTGCGAATGTTGGCAGGGTTATAATGCAACGGCAGGAACAGGGTAAACACGCTACCATTGCCGGTTTCGCTTTCCAGCTCAATAGAACCGCCCAGCAGATCGGCCAGGCCACGGCTGATGGATAAGCCTAAGCCCGTACCACCATATTTACGGCTGGTAGAACCTTCTGCCTGCTGAAAGGCTTCGAATATAATGTTTTGCTTGTCTTTAGAAATACCAATACCCGTATCGCGTATTTCAAAAGCCACTACACGATCTGCACTATCCAGGCTGTGGTTAGAGAGGCGCCAGTTGCGCTTAGATTCATAAATACGTAAACGCACTTCTCCTTTCTCAGTAAACTTAAAGGCGTTAGACAACAGGTTTTTCAATATCTGGTTCAAACGCTGTACGTCTGTTTCCAGTGCCTGGGGCAGCTGATCATCTACATCAATACCAAAGCGCAGGTTTTTGCTTTCTGAGATATGTTTAAAGGTGGTTTCCACAAAACCAATCACTTCACTAAAGCGCACTTTAATAAAGTCGGTAGATACATAGCCGGATTCAATTTTAGATAAGTCCAGAATATCATTAATCAGCTGAATAAGGTCATCACCACAGCTGTGAATGGTTTTGGCATAACGCACCTGCTTTTCATTCAGGTTACCATCCGGGTTTTCGTACAACTGCTGGGCAAGTATCAGCAAGCTGTTCAGCGGTGTACGTAACTCGTGCGACATGTTGGCAAGGAACTCAGATTTGTACTTGGAAGTAAGCTGTAACTGCTCCGCTTTTTCTTCCAGCGATTTTCTGGCTTCTTCCACTTCCTTGTTCTTGCCTTCCACCTCATCTTTTTGTTTCACCAGCAGGTGGGCTTTATCCTGTAATTCCTCGTTGGTTCTTCTTAACTCATCTGCCAGCGATTGCGATTGCTCCAGCAGATGCTCTGTACGGGAGTTGGCTTCGATGGTGTTTAATACAATACCAATACTTTCTGTTAACTGGCTCAGGAAATCGAGGTGCGTTTGGCTGAACGAATCGAAGGAAGCCAGCTCAATTACGGCCTTAATCTGTGTTTCAAACAATACCGGCAGTACAATCAGATTCAATGGCGGCGCCGCGCCTAAACCAGAGTTGATTTTAATATAATCAGAAGGCACATTGGTTAACAATATCCGTTCTTTATCTATAGCCACCTGGCCCACCAGGCCCTGGCCCAATGCAAACTCACGTTTCAGGCTCACTTCATCACCATAAGCATAAGCAGCAAACAGTTTCAGTTTGGCTTCGCTGTAGTCTTCTTCCTGCTCCAGAATATAGAACATACCTTTTTGTGCGTTTACCACCTGCGCCAGTTCTGACAGAATACGGCGTGTTACCGCGTTCAGGTCTTTCTGTCCCTGTAACATTTGTGTAAACTGCGCCAGGTTCGATTTCAGCCAATCCTGTTCCTGGTTACGCAGGGTAGTTTGCTTCAGGTTGGCAATCATCTGGTTAATGGTATCTTTCAGCTGCTCCACCTCACCTTTCGCTTCTACGCGAATCATCTGGGTAAGATCACCTTTTGTTACCGCCGAAGCCACCGCAGATATCGCACGCACCTGCGTGGTAAGGTTTTCCGCCAGCTGGTTTACGTTCTCCGTCAGGTTTTTCCAGATGCCCGATGCACCTGGTACGCTCGCCTGGCCGCCCAGTCTGCCTTCCACACCCACTTCACGGGCCACGGTAGTTACCTGGTCGGCAAACAACGCCAGCGTATCAATCATTTCATTAATGGTTTCCGTTAACTGTGCCACCTCACCGCGCGATACAATGGAGAGCTTTTGTTTCAGATTACCGGTGGCCACCGCGGTTACCACCTTGGCAATGCCCCTTACCTGGTTGGTAAGGTTACTGGCCATCATGTTTACAGAATCGGTAAGGTCTTTCCAGGTACCACCCACACCCTGCACTTCTGCCTGGCCGCCCAGCTTACCTTCCGTGCCTACTTCACGCGCCACACGCGTTACCTCAAAGGCAAAGGAGTTCAGCTGATCCACCATGGTGTTAATGGTATTCTTCAGATCAAGAATTTCTCCTTTTACATCTATCGTTACTTTCTTACTTAAGTCACCCGAAGCCACCGCTTTGGTTACCTCGGCAATGTTACGCACCTGCGAGGTAAGGTTACCCGTCATCTGGTTTACAGAATCGGTAAGGTCTTTCCAGGTACCGGCCACACCAGGCACAAACGCCTGGCCACCCAGTTTACCATCCGTACCCACCTCACGCGCCACACGCGTTACTTCCGATGCAAACGCCCGCAGCTGATCCACCATCGTGTTCAGCGTTTCTTTCAGCTGCAATATCTCTCCACGCACATCCACCGTAATCTTACGGCTCATATCACCATTCGCTACCGCAATGGCCACATCAGCAATGTTACGTACCTGGGCAGTAAGGTTACCCGCCATCTGGTTTACAGAGTCGGTAAGGTCTTTCCAGGTACCGCCTACACCCGGCACGTTGGCCTGGCCACCCAGTTTACCTTCCGTACCCACCTCACGCGCCACACGCGTTACTTCCGATGCAAAGGCGCGCAGCTGTTCCACCATGGTGTTAATGGTATTCTTCAGCTCCAGAATTTCGCCTTTCACATCCACTTCAATTTTACGGCTCAGGTCACCATTCGCCACCGCTGTGGTTACCTCCGCAATGTTACGCACCTGCGAGGTAAGGTTACTCGCCATGATGTTTACAGAATCGGTAAGGTCTTTCCATAAACCTTCCACACCCGGCACATCTGCCTGGCCACCCAGCTTACCTTCCGAGCCCACTTCACGCGCCACACGAAACACTTCCGATCCAAACGCATTCAGCTGATCCACCATCGTGTTAATGGTATTCTTCAGTTCCAGAATCTCGCCTTTTACATCCACCGTAATCTTACGGCTCAGGTCACCCTTCGCCACCGCGGTGGTTACCTCGGCAATGTTACGCACCTGGGCAGTAAGGTTACTACCCATCTGGTTTACCGATTCGGTAAGGTCTTTCCAGGTACCGCCCACACCCTGCACTTTTGCCTGGCCGCCCAGCTTACCTTCTGTACCTACTTCCAGCGCCACACGCGTTACTTCCGATGCAAAAGAGTTCAGCTGATCCACCATGGTGTTAATGGTTTTCTTCAGCTCCAATATTTCTCCTTTCACATCCACAGTAATCTTACGGCTCAGGTCACCATTGGCCACCGCCGTGGTTACCTCGGCAATGTTACGCACCTGGCCTGTAAGGTTACTGGCCATTTTATTTACAGAATCTGTTAAGTCTTTCCACGTACCGGCCACACCTTTTACTTCCGCCTGGCCACCCAGCTTACCTTCCGTACCCACTTCCAGTGCCACACGCGTTACTTCCGATGCAAAGGAGTTCAGCTGATCCACCATCGTGTTGATGGTCTTTTTCAACTCCAGAATTTCCCCGGCCACATCCACCGTAATCTTTTTGGATAAGTCACCATTGGCCACCGCCGTGGTTACATCGGCAATGTTACGCACCTGTGCAGTAAGGTTACCCGCCATCTGGTTCACAGAGTCGGTAAGATCTTTCCATACACCACCTACCCCTTTTACCGTTGCCTGGCCACCCAGCTTACCTTCCGAACCCACTTCCCGTGCTACACGCGTAACCTCGGCAGAGAAGGAGTTGAGCTGATCCACCATGGTGTTAATGGTATTCTTCAGTTCCAGAATTTCCCCTTTTACATCCACGGTAATCTTACGGCTTAAATCGCCCCGGGCTACCGCTGTGGTTACCTCGGCAATGTTCCGCACCTGGCCGGTAAGGTTACTGGCCATTTTATTTACAGAATCTGTTAAGTCTTTCCAGGTACCGGCTACCCCTTTTACTTCGGCCTGGCCGCCCAGCTTACCATCCGTACCCACTTCACGCGCCACACGCGTTACTTCTGAAGAGAAGGAGTTGAGCTGATCCACCATCGTATTGATGGTATCTTTCAGCTCCAGAATTTCACCCTGTACGTCCACTGTAATTTTCTTGGACAAATCGCCCTTGGCCACGGCCGTAGTTACATCGGCAATGTTACGCACCTGGGCAGTAAGGTTACCGGCCATCTGGTTTACAGAGTCGGTAAGGTCTTTCCACACACCCGCTACATCTTTTACCTTGGCCTGGCCACCCAGCTTACCTTCCGAGCCTACTTCCCGCGCCACACGCGTAACCTCTCTGGAAAACAGGTTCAGCTGTTTTACCATTTCATTCACCTCGGTGGCAATACGGGCAAACTCGCCCTGCAACACGTGGTCTTCAATCTGCAAGGGCATTTCCTGCGATAGGTTGCCTTTTGCCACAGAACTGATTACGTGTGCTATTTCAATGGTAGGATGTACCAGATCGGATATTAATGTATTAATGGCACCCACCGCCACATTCCAGGAGCCGCGGGCAGAGCGGGGCATTTCAACCCGGTGATTCAGCTTACCCTGCTTACCAATGGTATTGCGTGCAATCATCAGTTCCTCTACCAGCAACTCGTTCAGCGCAATAATTTCATTAACTGTATCACATATTTTACCGCTGAGGCCAATATTGCTGCCTGGCATTCTTGCACTGAAGTTGCCATTTTTTACTTCCAGCAATACCTGCAATAATTCATTGGTATCCAATTCATCGGACAAAGGTTTTCGAACGGCATCATTTTGCGGAATAATTTCCACAGAATCTGAGGCAGAAGCAGTCTTGGCCGCTCGCTTTTTGGGGGCAGTCATGAAAGGTATTAGAGTTTAAACTTGATAAAAAGAATAAAAAAATCTGTTCCGGTTGCAGAATAGGCTTGCTTTGATATGAAACCAAATAGTAATTTAGCGTTACCTTTCATATAACCATTTAATTTGATGCAATTTTTAGGCCACTTGAACAGGCTGATTTTATTGGCGGAAGACGACAGTGACGATCAGGAACTATTAGAAAGCGCGTTTGGAGAAATAGATCCGGCATGGAAGGTAGTATGTATACCTAACGGCAAGCGCTTTGTTGCCTATCTGGACACTATAGCGGACGAGCAGTTGCCCGCCCTGCTGGTACTGGATTATAATATACCCGAACTAACCGGTGTAGAGATTGTAAGGGCGCTGAACAACCACACCCGTTACCAGGCCATTCCTAAAATTATCTGGAGCACCTCCAGCTCGCCCGTTTTTAAAGCTATGAGTATGGAACTGGGTGCAGTAGATTATATTACAAAGCCGAATGATGTGGCTTCTTTTTTAACTATTGCAAAGTATATGCTTTCGTTTGTGAAAGCATAATCACTATCATACTTAAAACAGAAAAGCTGCATCTGATATGATACAGCTTTTCTTATATATTCCTATGAACTGATACAGGAAGGCTTACATAGTTATCATTTACTTAATCCTCTCTGCTTCCATCATCTGCCATCCTTACAATTTTAGGTTCAAACTTCGCCACTACTTTAACCAGTTCCTGCTGTGCACCCATTACCTGGTTAATGTCTTTATAAGCCATCGGTGCCTCATCCAAACCTGCGCCAATAAGCGTAACACCGTTTTCTTTTAAAACTGCCTGCATATCTTTTTTAGATATCTGCTCAATGGCTTTAGTACGGCTCATCTGCCGCCCGGCACCGTGTGAAGCAGAGTTGATAGCAGCTTCATTACCCAGACCACGTACCAGGAAGCCCGGCGCAGTCATGCTACCCGGTATAATACCCATTACATCTTTACCTGCCGGGGTTGCCCCTTTTCTATGCACAATCACTTCTTCCCCATTCCATATTTCTTTCCAGGCAAAGTTGTGGTGGTTTTCCACTTTAGCCAGTACCCTGGCCCCGATAGCCGCAGTAAGCTTCCGGTGAATAACCTCATGGCAGGCAGAAGCATAATCACCCGCCAGGTTCATAGCCAGCCAGTATTCCTGACCTGCTTCGCTATCCATATCCAGCCAGGCAAGGTTAGCAGCTTCTTTAGGCAGCCTGCACAAGTCTTTCGCCAGGCGGGTATAATACCCTGCAATAGTAGCACCCATACCTCTTGAGCCGGAATGCGACAACAAAGCCAGGTACTTACCCTTTTCTATATTCAACGCCTCGTCTCTTTCTTCAAATTCAATAATCCCCCATTCCACAAAGTGGTTACCTCCCCCCGAAGATCCCAGTTGTGAAGCTGCTTTATCATGCAGCTGCTTAATGAACGGGGTAATATTGAATGTATCGCTATCCAGTACGCCGTGGTCTGCCTTATACTGACCGTGGAAACCGGCACCTGCACCAAATTTGGTATGGGCAATCAACTCTCTTTTATATTTTGCTTCATTGGCATAAAAGGCATCAGCCGGAATATCAAACACAGACAGCGCCATCCGACAACCAATATCCACCCCCACCCCGTAAGGTATAACTGCATTACGGGTAGCCAGTACACCACCTATAGGTAAACCATAGCCCTGGTGCGCATCGGGCATTAAGGCCCCCGCGGCAGTTACCGGTAATTGCATAGCCACCGCCATTTGCTTACCGGCACCTTCTTCAATATATTCCTTACCATACACCGCATACTCCTTTTTCTCTGTTACCAGTGCTATAGTAGTATCGGCTGGCTTATTCATCTCTTCAATCATGGCAGTAGCCAATGCTTCCAGCTTTTCATCATCCAGAAAATTTTCCGGATAATCTTTTACTTTCAGCAGCAACGCCAGTGCTTCTTCTCTTGAAAGATGCTGTAGTGCTGCTGCGGCTTTTAACGCCTCGCCTAAAATACGCCCCTGCTTATAGCCGGCAGCTAATAAATCATCACCGTTTATTCTGTTTTCCATATGTTATCAGTTCAGGTAGCTTATCCATACAATGCTGTACGCATATCCACTACTATTTTTTCAATCCGTGCTTTATCAGGCATAGCCTGTAGCACAGTATTACTATATGCCTGCACCATTTCTTCCTGCAAGGCTTCTGCCATTTTCAGCAACGCTTCGTACGTATACCTGCCTTCTTTAATAGCCAGTAACTGTTCCCGGTTATTGCGCCGCACCTGCAATTTACCTGTTGCGCCTATTTCCACTGCCATTTGCAGCAACCTTATCGTGTGCATCATGTTTTTAGCGTCATAATCGCCACCATGTGCCTGATTGCCCAGAAAGCGTAATTCATTGCGTTTATCCACCCAATCCCAATACTCCCGGTATTCTTTACAGTATATGGAATATCCATCGCGGTTAAAGAAAAGATAAGTCAACATTGCCTCCTCTTCCGGAACAGAAGAAAGGCATACCTCATTGGCATCTTCTCCCGTGGTTATTCCTCTGTAGCCTTTTGTACCGGTAACATCATAATACAAGGCATACATTCCTCTGGCATGTGTAACAGCGCTCAGCCCGCAGCACTCCTGTCTTTTATCGCATGCCTCCAGCCATTGCTGCAAAGGCAACGTTCCACCACCTTCCAGTATATAGCAAAAATCAGTAACGCTTTTTCTTGCTTTCTCCTGCGGGTTCAGCATTTTTTTGTTCAGTCCTCTGGCCTTTTTAATCTGCGTAACAGCGTAGCTGCCAAACGTTTCCCGGCAAAGGGCCGATAAAAACAAATCTGCCGTAAGGTGCTGCATCACCGGATGCCTGTATAATATACAGTCATCCGGGGCAGCCAGTGTTTCGAGGAGGTTAGGGTTGTTTTTTAATAGCAGAGAAACAAATCTGCCCAGTTCATAATATACTTCGTCGTTGGTGTCGTTGTTTATCTGTTCTATATAGCCCAGTCCGTAGAAATGCTCTTTAGGTAAATAAAACACCCCCTTTATATCTGTATCCGATTGCGGAGTGGCCAGGCCATATGCCCTGCTGCCGCTAACACATTCCAGCAACAGCAGTCCTCTGCTTTTCATTTCTGCTATAGTCATAACACTTCAGGGTTTGTACAAAAAAAGCATCCAATGCCTCTGGCGTAAATACCTGTTTTTCCAAACGGCTCACCGCTTTATTACAGGCTGCTATTTCTGTGTTTATATAATCTGCCATGCCTGTGCTTACCTTAACCATATACTTCTCCGGCGATGTTGCCTTTAATGCTATCAGCGCATGCACTTCTTCCTGCAAGTCTGCAGGCAATAACACCATCAGATCATAGATAGTAAGCGGTGCTATAGCATTCTTTTCTATATTCCATTTAGCGCACAACAACGAGCGTAGCACGTAAAACAAACCTTTTATGGTAACCGGCTCATCACCTATGGCGTCACCGGTAAACTTACGTACCAGACCCAGGTAGTGGCAGGCGTTGGTTTTCGCATCAAAATAACTACCCGCCAGCTTTTCCAGTGCTGTTATAAATGCAGCGTTTTTAAGATATACAATGGGCGATTGCATCCACTCAAAGCCGGTTACGTTACTCCTGTGCATCAGCTTCAGTACCTTGCGCAAATCCCAGCCGTACACATCCAATTCATCGTTTATAGGCAATGTTATAAAGTCGTCCGTTTCTTTTACAGAAAGGTAACCGGCCAATGGGCGTATATATATAAATCTTACATCGTAGTCGCTGTCAGGAGAAGGAAACTGCCATCCCCGGCAACCCGACTCGCAGGAGTACAGGATGTGTATACCATACTCCTTTTCTATTGTATCCAGCGTTTCCAGTATCCGCTTTTCCATACTATTTCCTTTTTAATCAATTAATAAAGCTGTAACAGCCGCAGCGTTGGTTGCCCATGCTTTGGTATACACTTCATCTGCCTGTTCAGTTTCTGTTAAAACCATACCCTGCGCCTCTGCTTTCAGCGTTAACAACTCGCCTATGGTAATTTTATCCTTCAATTTCTGCAACATTCCTTCCACTACAGTGGTATCCAGGTTCTGCACCACCTGGCCATCAAACGGAATCTCCATCCACACCATTTCACCGGCCGCTACATCCAGCATACCAAACACCAATCCTTTAGAAAGGCTCCGGGTTACACGCACCTGGTGTTGCACATGCGCAGGGTTATAAGCCACACCGGTGTTTTTAGAAATCTTCATCGGGTATCTGCTGTTCATCCATCCCACTACCAGGTTAGGTGTTACCGTACCATTGCTAAAAGCGTTACAGGTAAACACCACATAATCCGCTTTTGCTTTACGCAGTGCTTCCAGGTTAATTTCAATATACTCAGCCGTACCTGTTTTCTCCGGAATATGAATAATATCGCCGCTATGCTTACATCCGGTAATGCTCAACGAACTATAAGAACATCTTTCCACTTTACCACGATAAGTAACCAGGCAGCTAAGATCCATATCCAGGTGTTGCGCAGGCAGGCCGGTACCCCATTGCATAAATAACCGTACCGAAGCACCTTCTACAGGAAATCGTGTACCCATTAATGCCGGGAAAACATCCTGCACGGTAGTGCTACGATCGCCAATAGCCACAGGCATATAAAACAGTTCAGGCGCTATATACATTTGCTTACCAGCAGCAGGTGTAGCTGCAAAACGCTGCTGCACTGCTTTTTTACACAAACCCCTTACCGCCTTACGCATTTCCTGCAAATCATCCTCTGCATAAATATCCAGCAACTGGTGTTTATTCACCACTTTACTAATACCTCCCAGCGGCTTTACTATACGTTTGGTACGTTTATCAAAATAGTTCTCTGCATACATATCCAGTGTTAACACCAGGCGTGCAGGCACCTTATCAATTACCTCTGTAAACGCCTCCGTTACCTCTTCATGGCCAAACCATAACATGTTTGAAAACAAAGAGCGGGCAAACAAGCCGGGACGTTGTTTTAACAAAGCCAGCGTAGCAGCGCTATCGTAACGGGTACGACCGGTATTCACCTGGCCCTGCCATACTGTATAGTCTTTGTTATAAAACTTATCCAGTACTTCCTGTAACTTTTCAAAGCCTTTACGGTTGCCGTATTCTGCCAGGCGCAAGGCACGTATAAAACGCACCCACATCGCTCTTTTTGTATGCATTATCTCACACATGGCATGTGCCTTCAAAGGCAGTTCATTCAGCCAGCGCGCTATTACAATGCTCTCCTTTCTGGAATAATGTAGGTGCAGTTTTGCCTTCGCTTCTTTTTCTCCGGACACTACTTTGTTTTTCAGCAGGCTTTTAACTATAACAGAAGGTTCTGTCAATTGCAGCATACCGGTATTTTTAAACCACAGGTACCGCAGTATATCCGCCGGCGTATCAAACAGGCTTTGTGCTTCTTCGCCTTTGTTATGAGTCAGCAATGCATCAATAACTGCCATACGTGTTTCCTTCATCGCTATCTCTACCGCAGGCAAACTTAGTTCGGCCAGTAAGGCATTCAGGCTATCCATCTGGGTAGCATCCAGTGCTGTTTTAGATAACAGCAGGTTACACAAATAGGCTTCCGCGTCTTTCTCCGTCCACAGTTCCAGCACCTGTAAAGTGCCCTTGTATTCTTTTAAATGCAGCTCTCCTTTGGTGAAGGGCGTACCACAAAAAGGGCAGCCGTTATAACGCTCTAAAGGAAATGTGTTGGCAGGTATAATATGACCGCACTGCAACCTTGTACCCTTTGTCTGAAATATATTGGCAAAGTAGGTAATGATATGATCCAGCAGGGTTTCGCCGGTAGCATTACCCCAGTCCTTCACCAGCGGCGTCCAGTTTTTATGTACCCCCTTTACCTTTTGCACGGCAGCCAGCACCTTAGCCAGATAAGCTGGCGGCGCCACGCTAAGGGCTGCCAACAGTTCGTCAGATACGCCATAACCCAGCTTTGCCATATTGGCCACTAACATAGCCGCAGGGCCACTCAGCAGTTTACCTGCTGTTTTTCTAATGGTAGCCGGAACAAATATGGCCTTCCCGCGCAAACTCACCTGTAATACTGTGCTCATAACTTTTATTTTAATAACCAGGTAATGCGGTTGCTGTATTTACCTGAAAAATATTTGAAGTAAGCAACCTTTGACCTCAGTTTGTAAAGCAGGCCGGATTTGAACCGGCAACCCGCGCATAATGGGCATAGAAGTAAGTTTTAATTGACCACAGGGGTAAGTTTAAAACTATTTGCGTGCGCTGCTCTAACCAATTGAGCTACTGCTTTAAATACGAAGGAGGTAATGGATAAAGTGGTCATTTAACAGATGGTTTTGAAGTAACTTTATCTTGACCAACCTTCGATACAGCAAATATGGCCGTGGCACTACGCAGCGTAAGTACGCGGTAAAAACTTTTTTGATCGAAATCCGATAACTGCCTGTAAACAAATCTGATAGCGCCGGATTTTACTTAAAATCCTTTTGTAACACTTCCTTGTACGCAGATATATTGCGCAGTAAAAAGCGGATTACCTATTTTTAAACCACAATAACCCTTATGTCTATTAATAAACTGGCCCTTATACGCTATAAAACCATTGACGACTGCCTGAAAAACCGCCGCCGGAAATGGACACTGGACGACCTGATTGAAAAAGTATCAGATGTATTATATGAAAGCGAAGGCATCGCAAACGGAGTAAGCAAACGCACCATTCAGGCAGATATTCAACTGATGCGCAGCGATAAGCTGGGTTATAATGCCCCTATTGTGGTTGCCGAAAGAAAATACTACATGTATGAAGATGCGGATTACAGCATTACCAACACCCCCATCAGCGATGCAGATGTAGACAAGATGAAAGAGATAGTGGGAGTGCTGAAACAGTTTAACGGCTTCAACTATTTTGAGGAGATGAGTGAGATGATTGCCCGGCTGGAAAATAATCTTTATCAGTCTACCCACCAAAGCCGCAACTGCATTCAGTTTGAGGATAACAAACGCCTGAAAGGCCTGCATCATATTACTCCGTTATATCATTGCATTCTCAACAGAAAGCCCCTGCTGCTCGAATACAAATCGTTCAAAGCAAAAAGTGCACAGCAGAATGTGTATTTCCCCTACCTGCTTAAAGAATACCGCAACCGCTGGTTTTTGATAGCCAAGCCTAAAAAAGGCAACCTGCTGGCCACGCTGGCACTGGACCGTATTATTGATTTTCAGGAGCTGCCCAAAGAAAAGTTTGTAGACTATGATGGGGTAGACTTTGACCGGTATTTTGATGATGTGCTGGGCGTAACCAAAACTATTAAAGACCGGGCACATAAAATAGTGCTGGAGGTAAACAAGTACAATGCCCCCTACATACTTACCAAACCCCTGCACCCATCGCAGCAGGTGTTACGCGAAAATGAAAACGGCATTATTATACGTATTGATGTGGTATTGAATTTTGAACTGGAGCGTGAAATACTGGGCTTTGGCGAATGTATGAAGGTATTGGCCCCACGCAGGCTGGCACATGTTATAAAAAAGCGCCTGGCCAATGCCGCCGCACAATATATAAAACCAGCGGCAGAGGAAGCAGCCACGGATGAGCAAGAAGCGGGTTGATGCCGCTAAGGGCAATTACTACTTTTGACAGATGAACACGCAGGCAATGGAAACACAGCAGTTAATGAACTATGAGCGGATAGCAAAAGCTATTGAATACATTCAGCAACACTTTAAAGAGCAGCCCGAACTGGAAGCCATAGCCGCGCACGTACACCTGAGCCCTTTCCACTTTCAGCGCATGTTTACGGAATGGACAGGAGTAAGCCCTAAAAAGTTTCTGCAATACCTGAGCATAGAGTACGCAAAAGATTTATTGAAGAGCAGCCAGGCCAGCCTGTTTGAAACGGCGCACGAAACAGGCCTTTCCGGCACCAGCAGGCTGCACGACCTTTTTATCAACATAGAGGGCATGACGCCGGGCGAGTACAAAAACGGCGGCGCACAACTTACTATTAACTACAGCTTTGCAGAAAGTCCGTTTGGCCACATCATTGTTGCCTCTACCAGCAAAGGCATTTGTTATCTTGCTTTTGCCACAGAACAGCTGGCAGCTTTTATGGAGTTACAAAAGCATTTCCCCAACGCACAGTATCAGCAAATGACCGACCTGCATCAGCAAAACGCACTGTTTATTTTTACGCAGGACTGGAGCAGGCTCAGCGAAATAAAGCTGCACCTGAAAGGCACCCCGTTTCAGTTAAAAGTATGGGAGGCGCTGTTGAAAATACCCATGGGCAATCTTACCACGTACGCTGCCCTTGCACATTCCTTAAACCATCCCCGTGCCAGCAGGGCAGTAGGCACCGCTATTGGAGATAATCCGGTTGCATTTCTCATACCCTGCCATCGTGTAATACGCACCAACGGCGGGCTGGGCGGCTATCACTGGGGCTTTACCCGCAAAACCGCTATTATAGGTTGGGAAGCAGCAAAGACGGCGCGGGAAGACTAATTTAACAAAACCAATACCGCCCGCTTTTGTTAGTATTGCTGATATAACTGATACTATATGAATCTTACCTATCCGGCTTTACTACAGCAAGGCATTCTCATCAACAACCAATGGCAAACAGGCAACAACACCTTTCCCGTTTATAACCCCGCCACCGGCCAACAGATTACGGAGGTAACCGATGCAGGCACCGCAGAAGCAGAGCAGGCTATTGAAGCAGCCACTACCGCTTTTAGCAACTGGAGCAGCAGACCTGCCAAAGAACGGGCAGACTTACTGAAAAAATGGTACCAGCTGGTAATACAGCATACAGATGATCTGGCAATACTGCTTACTACTGAGCAGGGCAAACCTTTAACGGAGGCAAAAGGAGAAGTGCAATATGGTGCTTCTTTTATTGAATGGTTTGCGGAGGAATGCCGCCGTACTTACGGGCAGGTTATTCCCGCACCTGTAGCGGACCGCCGCTTTTTTACTATTAAGCAACCCATAGGTGTAGTAGCTGCTATTACCCCGTGGAATTTTCCCATTGCTATGATAACGCGTAAAATAGCGCCTGCACTGGCAGCAGGTTGTACCGTAGTATTAAAACCAGCCGAAGATACCCCCTTGTGCGCACTGGCTCTGGCGCAACTGGCCGTAGAAGCCGGGCTGCCCGCAGGCGTACTAAACGTAATTACCACACAGCAGGCTGCGAAAGTAGGCAAGGTACTTACCACGCACCCCAACGTACATAAAATATCCTTTACCGGCTCTACAGAGGTAGGCCGTATATTAATGCAACAGGCATCCTCTACGTTAAAAAAACTTTCGCTGGAGCTGGGTGGCAATGCACCTGCCATAGTGTTTGACGATGCCGATCTGGAGCAGGCCGTTAAAGGCACCATGGCCAGTAAATACCGCAACGCCGGCCAAACCTGTGTTTGCGCCAACCGTGTACTGGTACAGCGCAGTATTTACCCCGCCTTTTTAAAGGCATATCAGGCCGCGGTAACTGCCCTTAAACCAGGTAACGGCACAGAGCAAGGTGTAACCATTGGCCCACTGATTAATCAGGAGGCTATTGATAAAATACAAACACTGCAAAAAGATGCGGTGGAACATGGGGCAGAAATAGTTTGCGGCGGCAACATACACGAGGCAGGACCATTGTTTTACCAACCCACCATACTTACCCATTGCACAACCGATATGCGGTTAAGCCAGGAAGAGATATTTGGCCCTGTAAGCGCTATTTACCTATTCGATACAGTGGAAGAAGCCATTGCACTGGCCAACAACACAGCGTATGGCCTTGCCGCTTATTTCTTTTCGCGCGATGTGCAAAGGGTATGGCATGTAGCAGAGCAGCTACAGTATGGCATTATAGGAATGAATGAAGGCATTATTTCCTTTGCAGAAGCACCTTTCGGCGGTATTAAGCAAAGTGGCTATGGTAAAGAAGGCAGCTTCTATGGTATAGAAGACTACCTTATTACCAAATATCTTTGTTTGGGTGGTGTTAGTTAGTCACAGGCATAAATATGCTCAATAGCATCTTTATACTTTTCCATAATCACCTTACGCTTCAGGCTTAGCTTAGGCGTCATTTCACCGGTATCAATACTCCACTCACGCGGCAGCAGTTCAAACCTTTTCACCTGCTCTACGTGGTTAAAGGAGGCATTGAGGCTTTCTACAATTTCCTTATACTTATCCAGCACTTTGGGGTTCTTCACCGCCTCTTCATGGGTGGTATAAGGAATATTGTTGCGCTTCATCCATTTTTCCAGATGACTGAAAGAAGGTACTATCAATGCACCTACAAACTTTCTTTCCGGCCCCACTACCAGCACCTGTTCAATGAAAGGGTTTTCTTTCATCTTGTTTTCAATAGGCTGGGGGGCTACATATTTACCACCACTGGTTTTAAACAGTTCTTTTTTACGGTCGGTTATTTTTAACAGATTGCCGTTTACCCACACGCCTATATCACCGGTATGCAGCCAGCCATCTGTTACTGCTTCGGCAGTAAGGTCAGGCCTTTTATAATACCCCTTCATTACGCTCGGGCCTTTTACACAAATCTCTCCGTCTTCTGCCAGCTTTACTTCCAGGCCATCAATAGGCGGGCCTACGGTACCAAACTTAGCCAGTTTTCTATCTCTGCGGTTTACACAAATTACCGGACTGTTTTCTGTAGGGCCGTAACCTTCGTATACAGGCACCCCGGCAGCATTAAATATGCGCAGCAGCCTTTCCTGGCAGGCAGCGCCACCGGTTACAATAAACGAAATATTACCGCCCAACGCCTGGCGCCATTTACTAAACACCAGCTTATTGGCTATAGCCAGTTGCAGGTTATACCAGAAGCCACCACTGATATTGTTATCGTATTTCTCCGCAAGCTTTACCGACCAGAAGAACAGCTTACGCTTAATGCCGGTTAACTGGCTGCCAGTGTTCATAATTTTCTCAAACACCTTTTCCAGCAAACGTGGTACGGTGGTAAAACCATTTGGCTTAATCTCTTTCAGGTTATCGCCAATGGTTTCCATGCTTTCAGCATAGTAAATACCAATACCGCTATAGAGATAGATATAAGTAACACACTTTTCAAAAATATGGTTCAGCGGCAGAAAGCTTAATACCTTATGCTCCGGCGCATCATCAAACGGAAAGCTTATTTTACTCAGGTAAGCATCGCTCATAATGTTGCGGTGCGTAAGCATTACACCTTTAGGCGTGCCGGTAGTACCGGATGTATAAATGATAGTAGCTACATGACTTTCCGGTATACGGCTTTTTACCGCCTCCACATCATGTAACGAAGCATCGCCCGCAGGCACCAGTAAGGTTTCCCAATGGTCTACGCCTTCTACCTTGTCAAACGTGTAAATCTTTTGTAACGAAGGAATGGAAGGCAGCACATCCTTCACCTTTTCGTACAGTTCTTTGCTGCTGATGAAAATATGCTTCACCGCGGCATCATTGAGAATAAACTCAATTTCGTGCGGGTTGGTGGTAGGATACAAGGGTACCAGTATGGCGCCTGTCTGCTGCACAGCCAGATCGGTAAATACCCACTCGGGGCGGTTATTGCTGATGATAGCAATTTTATCTGCACTGTCTTCATCAAACTGATTGCCGCTTACACCCAGCTTTAGTAAACCCGCGCTAAGCCGGTTTACCATACCTGCCACATCGCCGGTGCTGTAGGTTTTCCATTGGCCATTTACTTTGGCAGCCAGCATATCCGGCTTTGGAAACTTCTGTAACTGATAGTTTACTGCGTCGAAAAGTCTTTTACAATCCTTCATACATGCAAGAATCAAATGTATACAATTACTACATTTAAGGTAGTTATATTCAGGCAAATAAAAAAGTTCCCACCCTTACGGGCAGGAACTTTGCTTTATAAATTAACATTCCTGTGCTAGTGCGGGTAATATTGCCCTTCAGGCACCTTAAACACCCGGTTACTTTGCAGCTTCAGAAAGTTGTTATTCTCTTCTTCATGTGCTTTTACCCAGGTTTGGTACGCGTCCGGGCTGGCCGGTGCAGTAAACAACCACTGGTTATAGGCATCAAAAGTACCTTCCTGCAGCAGCTGACGCTGATGATCGAACAAACGATAAGGAAACTGTGTGGCATACTGCTTATACCAGTCGGTAATAAAGCGGGTACGCAGCACGGTTAAAGAAGCAGCGGTTACACCTTCCGTAGTAACATCACCGTACTTGTTAAACGTTTCGGCTATGGCTCTGGTAAACGGAGTGCCTTTGGCTATGTAAGTATTCAGCAACCCCGGTTTCATGAACAACAGTTTGTAATTGTCTTTTACTATGTTCTTCATAATAATGGTACGCGGGCTAAGGCTTTCTATGTTCAGAAACATTTCGCCATAAATAACCGACCACAACAGATCATCCTTTTCATCGTAATACCTGGCTGCGTTGTAGTAGTTGGTGCTGATGTTAGGATCTACCTCAATGCCTTTTTCCCAGTAAGGAATAGCCTGATCCAGCTTATGCTGCATCGCATACAACTCGCCAAACTCGTTGTACAACACACCGCTTTTTGGAAACTTTTTCAGCCCCTTTTTATACAGCTTTTCGCATTCCGTATATTCAGCAATAGCCTTATAGCTTAAGCCCAGTGTCTGGTAACCCGTTTCATCGTCAAACGCATCCACCACCTTTTTACCGGTAGCAATAGCATTTGCATAATCCTTTTTCAGGTAATAGGTAAACGCCAGGTCTTTACGTATATCCGCATTGCGGGGCTCCTGTTCTGCGGCACGGTTTAATACCATTACTGCATTATCGTAATCCCCTTTGCGCATAAACTCTTTACCCGTGGCGTGTAACGATTTACTGTCGCCCTCCTGAGCCATTGCTGTAAAACCTGTGGCAGCAAACACCAACGCAATCAGCGTTCTTTTCATCATAGTACTTCAGTTCTATTCGTAAATAAGATGTGTTAATAACCCATCTCTCAACTTCGGCTCAAACCAGGTGCTTTTGGGTGGCATTACATTTCCGGTATCTGCAATAGCAAATAACTGGTCAATGCTTACCGGATACAGACTGAAAGCAACAGCCCATTCGCCGCCGTTTACACGCTTTTCCAGCTCGCCCAGTCCTCTTATACCTCCCACAAAGTCAATACGCTTATCTGTACGCGGATCGCTGATGCCCAGCAGTTCGTCTAATACGTTGTTCTGCAACACGCTCACATCCAGTATTCCGATAGGATCTTCTGTGTAAGTACCTGGTTTAGAAGTTAATTTATACCAGGTACCGGCTAAATACATGCCAAATTCGTGTAAACCTGCCGGATGCACCGCACTGGTGGCAGGCGCTACCTCAAACTTCTGCTCCAGCTGCTTCAGAAAATCTGCCGCCGACAAACCGTTCAGGTCTTTTGCCAGGCGGTTGTAATCCATAATATACAACTGGTTAGAAGGAAACAGGGTGGTAAGGAAGTAGTTAGCCCCCTCTTTGGCATCGCTGCCAATGGCTTTACGCACCTTGGCAGCAGAAGCAGCACGGTGGTGACCATCTGCTATATACGTGCAAGGCACTTCTTTTTCAAACAAGGTGGCTATTTCTTCTACGGCTTTTTCGTCGTTCACAATCCAGATAGTATGCTGAATGTTATCGTCTGCCGTAAAATCGTATACCGGGCTTTTGGCAGCTTTCCATTTTTCTATCAGCGCATCAATACCCTCGTGGCTGCGGTAGGCTAAAAACACATTACCGGTTTGTGCGCCGGAGGTTTTAATATGGTTAATACGGTCCTGCTCTTTTTCAGGGCGGGTAAACTCGTGCTTTTTAATAATATCGTTCTCGTAATCATCCACACTGCTTACACCTACCAGGCCGGTCTGGCTTCTGCCATTCATAATCAGCTGGTAGATATAATAACACTCTTTTGCCTCTCTGAAAAGCAGTTCTCTTTTAACAAAAGCTTCCAGATTTTCTTTGGCCTTTTCGTACACCTGCTGATCGTGAATATCTACCGACTCGGGCAGATCTATCTCACTTTTGGTGATATGTAAAAACGAATTGGGGTTGCCCTGGGTTTCAACTTTAGCCTCCTGGCTGTTGAGTACATCATATGGCTTGCTGGCGATTTGTTTGGCCAGTTGCGCCTGCGGACGTAAGGCCTTGAATGGTTTAATGATTGCCATTATAGTAAGAGTGGTTAATAATTAAGCATGTTTGTTTGAAAAATCTTTCATCAGATGGCACATAGCCTCTACGCTGCTCAGTGGCATGGCATTGTACATAGATACGCGTAAACCACCCACACTGCGGTGGCCTTTTACGCCCACCATACCGTTTTGTTTACACAGGTCCAGAAACTCTTTTTCCAGTTCCGGCGTAGGCAGTAAAAATACGGCGTTCATCAGGCTGCGGTCTTCCTTAGCCACGGTAGGGTTAAACAGCGGCAGACTATCCAGTGTGTTATACAGCAGGTCTGCACGCTCTTTCGCCTTCTGCTCCATAGCCGCTAAACCACCATTGGCAATAATCCAGCGCATGGTAAGCATGCTTACATATACCGCAAATACCGGTGGGGTATTTAACAAAGCTTCTGCCTCAATATGCTTGCGATAATCCATAATTGGCGGTATGGCCCGGCTAATCTTACCCAGTATATCTTTCTTTACCACTACCAGCGAAACACCTGCAGCACCTATGTTCTTTTGCGCACCCGCATAAATGAGTGAGAAACGGCTGAAGTCCATGGGGCGGCAGAAGATATCACTGCTCATATCGGCAATCAGCGGCACCTGTGTATCAGGAATATGATGCCATTGCGTACCTTCTACCGTGTTATTGGTAGTATAATGCAGGTAAGCAGCATCAGCCGGAATATCCAGCTGCTTATTAATATAAGTATGTTTTTTATCGGCCGAAGATGCGGCAACAGCCACCTTACCAAACAGCTTCGCTTCTTTAATGGCTTTATCGCCCCAGATACCATTATCGCAATACGCTGCGGTAGCATTCGTATCCAGCAGGTTCATGGGCACCTGCATAAACTGGGTGGTAGCACCTCCGTGCAAATACAGCACTTCGTAATCATCACCCAGTTGCATTAATGTTTTTACATGTTGCTGCGCCTCGCGCAGTACAGCCTCGAAATAAGAGGTACGGTGACCAATTTCCAGAATGGATAATCCTGTGTTGTTAAAGTTGTGAATAGCAGCAGCAGCTTCGGTAAGTACTTCCTGTGGCAAAATCGAAGGACCTGAATTGAAATTATGCATTTTCATTTCATCAAATTAAGATGCAAAGTAAAGTGTTTTGAAACAAAGGGTTGTTAGTATAAACCCTTGTACTGTGTTAATCTACATGCGTAACACCACCCGAAACCACAAACTTCATGGCGTCTGAAGCAGAAGTGTTTCTTATCGGTCTTACTTTATGTTTGGGAACAATATAAGTTATGCCGGAGATAGCGTAGGAATGCGGCACGTACACCACCACATGATCTTCCAGATCAAAGCGATCCGCGTTTTCTCCCGTAACAAACCCTACCCGCCACACATCATCCCCATCTACATTTACCAGTACAGGCTGATCAAACTTCTTTTTGTTGCCGGCAAACGCCTCCATAAAATCTTTCACCGAGGTATAAATAAACCGTACACCCGGTGTTTTTTCCAGTACCTTATCCAGCACATGCACCAGGCGGGTAACCACAAAAGAAGAAGAAATCCACCCCACCAGCAGCACTATCGCTATCACTACCACAAAACCCAGGCCCGGGGTTCTTTCCAGTTCGCCTGCTGCATTCTGCTCTATCCAGCGCGGAAACAGGCCATGAATAATATTGGGCAGTATATTATCTACCGCGTTAAACAGCCATACCACGGCAAAAATGGTAATACCAATAGGTGCCAGCACTACCAACCCCTGTAAAAACAACTGGATCAGCCTGCGCCAGCGAAACCTCACCAATACCCTTTTTCTGCCTATTGACATTTACCCTGATTTTGATGTAAAAGTAACGCACCGTTGGTGCATGCGTAAACTTACCGGTATAAAACATGAAGATTTTGCGGCAGCTGTTTTTTACCAGCAAACAAGCCGCCCCGGCTGGCGGAGGCGGCTTGTGTAAAAAGCCACTGATTATCTGGCTGCTACTCCGCCAAATACGGCCATATATACTTCACTGTTCTGCCCTACATACTCATCACCGGTGTAACAACGGCACATATATTCACGTACCTCTGCTTTGCCTGCCACCTGTAACGGCCTTACATCTTTATAAGGCGTACGTTCTGCATCATCAAGCTTTATCCATTCCTCTGTGCCATGAAGGCGTGAGTAAATGGAAACTCCCGTTTGGCTACGCTTATTAAAGCCAACTTCCACATACTGAGGATATACATTTAACCGCATGGCCGGCTGTAACGTTACCTTACTAAATGCCCCTGTGGTAGTAATAATGCCCAAAGCACCGCCTATGTTGCTTGTATACAAAGGGCTTCGTTTCAATATAACCGCAGCATTGGCAATAAAGCCTACCTCATCGGTGCGTACCTGATTTTTAGACAATATGGCATCTTTGTACTCCTGCTTTTTAAATACCACCAACAGCAGCTTTTCAATGGCCTTCTGCGCCTTATCCTGCAGTTCTGTAACCTGAGCCGCCGTAAGCCCGGCCGCCGGTCCTGCAGTAATGATCTGCTCTTTAAAATTGTTCAGCCAGCGTACCAGTTCTGCATCAGCCGACGGAATAAAATAGTTATATGTCTTTTTCATTGTTTACAATTTGATAGATGATAAAAATCCCGGTTTTATATAGTCCGGGGCCGGAACAGTTTCCGCATCAGCTGCTGCTTCTTTTGTACAAATCATCCGGAGAAGAAGCGGGCAGATATGCCGGATCGAATGGCCATTCTGGTACTGCTCTGTTGCAATGTAAAATTCGAAAGAAGGCGCCGGGCGGCAAAACTTGCGTCGCAAGTGCGTCGGCCTCAAACGCAGTGGTGGCGCGGAAAAAAACTTTTAAAAAAATTGAAAAGACAGCAGTGCTGAAAAGGGGGAAAAATTCATTTTATTGATAATCAATCAGATGCGACTATCCAAAACGCAAATCCGGGACAAGTCTGACGCAAGTTTTTTTCTGAAACCCTTGCTACACAGGGGCCGCAGACGTCATATAGTTTGTTTTTCAAATGTGTTTTAAGCCATTTTAGCGGCCAAAAAGCCCAAAATGCCACTTTAGCTTTCCATCCGTAAGCTGGGCGGTTCCACCGGCAAGCTTCTGCAAATGCTCCTAAAGCTGCTGATTGCCGTCTGGCAGTTGGCTCACCACTTCCATAAGTTGTTTCTTTCTGTGCCAGAGCTTTCTGATTGCGCCAGAAAGCTGGTTGCGCACTTTTACAAGTTCTTTACTCCCGTCCGGAAGTACGGCCATTACCTCATAAAGTTGGTAAATGCCGCCGGAAGGTTAATGGATGCCATGCAGAAGCTGCTGAATTTCATCCGAAAGCTGGGCCGTGGCATGCAGAAGCTTCAGAATGGCGATTGGCAGCAGCCAGCTATCCAGCTATAACACTATGCGCTTTCCGCCCAGCTCTGCCGTTGCATACAGATTACCGTGTGTTATATGCCTGAGCTTCTGCTCCATTTCGCCCTGCTTTTCATTTAGTTGCTGGCGCTTTTTGATGGCATGCCAGCGCTTTAGGGCCATTTGCCAAAGCACCGGATTGCGCCGGAAACACCCCTTATTTCCACGGATAACCAAAACGCTCATCCCTGGCATATAACCATTCAGCCCAAAAAGCCTGCGGAAACTCTAAGTCACTAAAAAGTTTCCATAGTTTTACTCCGGAAAAATTCAACACCATGGAAATAAAAGAAAGGATACTGGAAAAAGCGGAGGAGTTGTTTCTGCGGTTTGGTGTACGGAGCATTACAATGGATGAGATTGCCAGTCAGTTAGGCATCAGCAAAAAGACGATTTACCAGTCGTTTGCCGATAAGGAGGAGTTGGTTTTTATGGTGTTTGACAATCTGTTTAACCATTGCAGCGAAGATTGTGTGCAGGACCGGGCACGGGCAGAAAATGCCATTCACGAATTGTTTCTGGCTATTGACATGATGGAAGGGTTTTTAAAAACCATGAACCCTTATATATTATACGACCTGGAAAAATACCACCCGGCCGTATACAAACGCTTTCTCTCTTTCAAACACGGATTTCTGTATCAGAGTATCAAAGACAATGTGGAGTGGGGTATTAAAGAAGAGCTGTACAGAACAGATATCAATGTAGAAATCGTAAGCCGGTTCAGAGTTGGCACAGCCATGTTATCGCTGGATGCAGAAACCTTCCCGCATAATAAATTCTCGGTGTTGGAAGTGGAAATACAGTTGCTGCTACTGTATGCCTACGGCCTCGCTACCCCTAAAGGAATTAAACTGATACATAAATACAACCAGCAACGTGAAAATAAAAATGTGTAAGATTATGAATAAAGCAAGGAGGGTAAACCTGCTATTGCTTTGCTGCCTGCTTGCCGCAGGCGCCATTGCCCAGGCACCCGGCGACACTACCCATGCAGTACACACCATGAGTGCGCAGCAGATTGTGGAATACGCCCGCAAGAACAATGTACAGGTAAAGAATGCGCTGATTGATTTACAGATTCAACAGCAAACCAACCGGGGCATTACCGCCGCCGCCTACCCGCAACTAAACGGCCAGGTAGGAAGCACGTATTACCCCAACATTCCCGTGCAGGTATTTCCCAACTTTATTGCTATGGCTACCTATGGCGTACTGGAGCAGGAGGGTGTTAAAAATGGCAGTGGCGCCCCTATTACCTCGCCCACCGATTTTGGTTTTGTACAGGCTGCCTTTGGTACCAAATGGAATGCAACCGGCGCCGTAAGCCTTTCGCAGATATTGTTTGATGGGCAGGTGTTTGTAGGCCTGCAGGCCCGCGAAGCTTCTATTCAATATCAGCAAAAGAATATTGAAATAACAGAAGAGAACATTAAGGTAAATGTGTACAAAGTGTATTACCAGCTGGTAGTAAGCAAAACACAAATGGCACAGATAGATGCCAATATTACCCGCGCCAATAAACTGCTGAGCGATACCAAAGCCCTGCATGAGAATGGCTTTGCAGAACAGTTATCGGTAGACCGCGCCAACGTACAGCTGGCCAACCTGGAAACAGAAAAACTGAAGCTGCAACGCACTATCGACAATGGTTATACCGGCCTTAAGTTTCTGGTAGGTATGCCGGTGAATGATGTACTGATACTTACCGATACCTTGTCTGATACAGAAATACGCAAAGGCATACTGGAAGCCAGTGAATACCAGTACAGCAACCGTAAAGAATATCAGGGGTTAGAATTAGCGCAGAACCTGAATGCCTACAATGTAAAGCGTTATAAATATGCCTACCTGCCTTCTGTTAACCTGTCCAGCTCGTACGCCAAAAATGCCTTCCGGGATAAGTTTAACTTCTTTGGCCGTGGCGATTGGTATACTGCCTGGAACATTGGTTTAAACATCAACATTCCCATTTTTGATGGCTTTTTAAAAGCATCCAATGTAAGAAAAGCAGAACTGGAACTGCAAAAGACCAACAACCAGCTGGAGAATCTGAAACTGTCTATAGACAACGATGTAGTACAGGCCCGCAACCGCTTTAAAGCAGCCATTACTACACTGGACTATCAGCAAAAGAACATGCAACTGGCCGAGCAGGTGTATAACCAAACCAAAAAGAAATACGAATCGGGCCTGGCATCTAACACAGATATTACCAATACACAAACAGACCTGGTAGGCGCGCAAACCAACTATGTAAGCGCCCTGTACGATGCTGTAATTGCTAAAATTGATTTTCAGAAAGCTACCGGTCAATTACCATAACCATTATCAACTCAACTATATGCAAAAGATATTTCCTGTATTTATAGCAATGATTGCCGTTACACTTACAGCCAGCAGCTGCAAGGAAAAAGATCCGCTGAAAGCGAAGAAAGAAGAACTGGCCAAACTGAAAACAAAACAGTCTGACCTGAACAAAAACATTACTAAACTGGAAGGCGAGATTGCCAGATTAGACCCCAATGCAGTACCCGAAAAACCAAAGCTGGTAAGCATTGATACCGTTACCAACAAGCCTTTCAGCCATTTTATAGAATTACAGGGCCGTGTAGATGCAGAAAACATTGCTTATGTAACCCCACGCGGCGGTGGCGGCCAGGTAAAAGCAGTGTATGTTAAAAAGGGCGAAAGAGTAAGCAAAGGCCAGCTGCTGTTAAAGCTGGATGATGCCGTGGCACGCAAACAGATAGCCCAACTGCAAACGCAGTTAGACTATGCCCAAAACCTGTATGAGCGCCGCAACAACCTGTGGAAAGAAAATATAGGCACCGAAGTAGAACTGATTACTGCCAAAAACAATGTGGAGCAGGTACAGCGCCAGATGGAGCTGGCCAAAGAGCAACTGGGCTTTAGCAATGTATATGCTGATATGAATGGCGTGGCAGAAGAAGTAACCATACGTGTGGGCGAACTGTTTACAGGCGGCAACCCTGCCAGCGGCATTAAACTGGTAAACACCGGCGATTTAAAAGTAACCGCACAGGTGCCTGAAAACTATCTGGGCCGTGTTAAACAAGGCGATAACCTGCTGGTAGTATTTCCTGATGTAAACAAAACAATAAACGCCAGAATAACATTAGCAGGCCAGTTGATTGATGTAAACAGCCGCTCGTTTTATATAGAAGCACGCCTGCCTAACGACAAAGCTTTTAAACCCAACCAGGTTGCGCTGGTAAAAATACAGGACTATTCCGTGGCACAGGCTGTTACAGCACCTGTAAACACCCTGCAGACTGATGACAAGGGCAAATTTTTACTGGTAGCGGTAAACGAAGCCGGCAAGTGGCGCGCTAAAAAACGTCAGGTACAACAGGGCGAACTGTATGGCGACCGTATTGAAATTAAAGAAGGACTGAAAGCCGGTGACCTGATTATTACCGATGGCTACCAGAGCCTGTACGATGGTCAGTTAATTACCACTAAGTAAACAGCCTGTGCCACGCACAGCATTTTACACCCAACAACTTGTTTCATGAGCGCACTCGAAAATTTTACAGGTAAGTTTAAGCACTTTAAGCCTACTACCTGGAGTATAAAAAATAAGACCTCCATTTACCTGCTCATGCTGATGGTGAGCCTGGGAGGCATTTTTCAGTTTGTTACCCTTCCGAAGGAGCAGTTTCCGGATATAGTTATTCCTACTATTTATGTATCCACTATCTATGTAGGTAACTCACCCAAGGATATGGAAAACCTGGTAACACGCCCCATTGAAAAGCAGATAAAGGGCATTACCGGAGCCAAGATTAAAAAGTTTACCAGCACCTCGCAGCAGGATTACTCTTCTATCATTATTGAATTTGATACACGGGTAAAAACTGATATAGCCCTGCAAAAGGTAAAAGATGCAATAGACAAGGCCAAGCAGGACCTGCCTAACGATCTTACGCAGGAGCCTACTGCACTGGAAGTGAGCATTAGCGACCAGCCGGTGATGTACGTAAACCTGAGCGGCGATTACGATCAGCAGCGTTTAAAAAAATACGCCGATGATATGAAGGATCGCCTGGAAGATCTTACCCAGATTAACCGGGTAGATCTGGTAGGTGCGCCTGAGCGGGAGTTTCAGATTAATGTAGACAACTACCGCATGCAAAGCGCCAATGTTACTTTTGATGATATTGCCAATGCGGTAGCACGGGAGAACATGGACATATCCGGCGGCCTGCTGGATGTGGGTAACATGAAGCGTAACCTGCAAATGAAAGGGCAGTTTAAAACTGCTTTTGATATTGAGAAGGTGGTATTACGCAACGGCCAGGGCAGAACTATTTATCTGAAAGATATAGCTGTAATTAAAGACACTATTAAAGACCGCGAAAGCTATGCCCGTCTGGATAGCAAAAACGTGGTAACGCTTAACATTATCAAACGCTCCGGCGAAAACCTGATTGAAACATCGGATGAAGTAAAGAAAGCAGTGGATGAAATGAAGGCCACTGTGTTTCCTAAAGACCTGAAAGTGGTAATTACCGGCGATTTGAGTATAAAAACCAAAGCCTCTTTTAATGAGCTGGTGAACTCTATCGTTATCGGCTTTGTGCTGGTGTTAATTATCCTTATGTTCTTTATGGGTGTGGTAAACGCCTTCTTTGTGGCGTTGTCTGTACCGCTGAGTATGTTTGTGGCCTTTGTGTTTTTGCCCGCAGCAGACTTAATTGTAGGCGGGCACGTAACGCTCAACTTTATTGTACTGTTTGCACTGCTGTTTGGCCTGGGTATTATTGTAGACGATGCCATTGTGGTAATTGAAAACACGCACCGCATATTTACAGAAGGTAAGGGAAAAATAAAAACCGAAACCTCGGCCATGATGGCTGCCGGCGAAGTGTTTGTGCCGGTACTGGCGGGCACCTTAACTACGCTGGCTCCCTTCTTCCCCCTGCTTTTCTGGCCAGGCATTATTGGTAAGTTTATGATTTACCTGCCTACCATGCTCATATTTACGCTGGCTGCCTCGCTGGTAGTGGCGTTTATTATGAACCCGGTGTTTGCAGTGGACTTTATGAACCATCCGGAGCATGGAGAAAAAGAACCCAAATCGGCTATGTTTAAAAAGCCGGGCTTCTGGATAGGCTTAGGGCTGGGTATAGTATTAGATCTGATGGGCATTACTTTCTGGGGCAACCTGCTCATCTTCTTTATGCTGCTGATTATACTTAACCGCTTTGTGTTTGATGATGCTATTCATGCCTTCCAGAACAGAGTACTGCCGTGGATTATGGACCACTACGAAAACCTGCTGCGCTGGGCGCTAAAAGGCTGGCGGCCCGCCTGGCTGCTGCTGGGTACGTTTGGCCTGCTGGTATTCTCTTTTGTATTCTTTGGCATACGCAAAGTGCCGGTGGTATTCTTCCCTAAAGGAGATCCTAACCAGGTATATGTATATCTGAAACTGCCGGTGGGTACTGCCGTAGAGTATACCGATTCTGTTACCAGCGAACTGGAGAAGAAAGTATTTAAGGTACTGGGCATGGAAAACGGCAAGCATAACCACGTAGTGGAAAGTGTTATTACCAACGTAGCTGTTGGTGCCAGCGACCCTGCCAGTGGCGACCGCAGCACCCGTAGTGAACTCGGCCGTATACAGGTATCTTTTGTGGAATATGAAAAAAGAGAGGGCACTAGCACAGCACCTTATCTGGATTCTATAAGAGCGGTTATGAAAGGTGTACCCGGTGCAGAAATATCGGTAGATCAGGAGCAGAGCGGCCCGCCAACAGACCCGCCGGTGAACATTGAAGTAGCCAGTGAAGACTTTGACGGATTAATTAAAACAGCCGTATCGCTTAAAAACTATCTGGATAGTATACAGGTGGCTGGTGTGGAAGAGCTGAAGCTGGATATTGACCTGAAGAACCCGGAAATTACGCTGAACGTAAACCGCGAGCGCGCATTGATTGAAGGCGTATCTTCTGCACAGATTGGTCAGCAGATAAGAACCGCCCTTTTTGGCCGCGAAGTATCTAAGATTAAAGAAGGCAAGGATGAATATAAAATTCAGTTACGCAACCAGGAACTGCAACGCAAAAACCTGGCAGATCTGCTGAACATGCGTATTTACTTCCGAGACCTGGCTACCGGTGGTTTCAAGAGTATTCCTATCAGCAACCTGGTAAATATTGACCTTACCACTACCCTGGGTAGCGTAAAGCGTAAAAACCAGAAACGCATGATTACGGTGCGCAGTAACGTGTTAAGCGGTTATACGCCTACAGAAATTAACGATGTAATTAAAGGACATATTGACAACTTTAAAGGCAAAGCAGATGGCGTAACCATTAAGCAAACCGGTGAAGGAGAGCAGCAGGCAGAAACCGGCGCCTTTCTGTTTACCGCGTTGATAGTAGCGCTGATGCTGATATTGTTTATTCTGGTATTACAGTTCAACAGCGTAAGTAAATCGGTAATCATTCTTACTGAAATTGTGTTCAGTGTTATTGGTGTACTGCTTGGGTTCTCCCTGTTTGGAATGGAAGTATCGGTAGTAATGACGGGGGTAGGTATTCTGGGGCTTGCCGGTATTGTAATTAAAAACGGAATTCTGGTAATTGAGTTTGCCGATGAACTGCGCAGTCGTGGTTTACGCACGCGTGAAGCCGTAATACAGGCAGGTAAAACCCGTATTATACCGGTACTGTTAACGGCCGTGGCCGCTATATTAGGTTTTATTCCTATTGCCGTTGGCTTTAACATCAACTTTGTTACTCTGTTCTCTGATCTTAACCCGCATATCTTTTTCGGAGGCGATAACGTAGTGTTCTGGAAGCCGCTGTGCTGGACCATCATCTTCGGTTTAATATTCGCGTTTTTTATGACGCTGATTATTTTACCAGGTATGTATCTGATAGCAGAGCGCTTAAGACGCCCGATGCGCAGCATGTATGGCGGCAAATGGGTATCTATGTTAGGCATACCACCGCTTACGCCATTGTTTCTGTTATTTATGGCAGGTACACTGGTTAAACATCGCTGGGATAAAGCACGCCGCCGTCGTAAACTGGCAAAGCAGCGTGTTAACGAAGCCTTTATAGGCAGTTGGTTTTAACGGTATTGATTAATACATAAAAGAGGGTGTATCATAAAAGTTGATACACCCTCTTTTTTATCAGGCAGCAGGTGCAGCCGGTTTAATAGCTACCACCGGGGCAGGCTCATTGCCATGCAGTGTTACAAACGCCGCTTCTACCAACGCCCCCAGTTGCTCGTAAAAAAACAGTACTTCGGCACGTTGCCTGGCGCTTAACCCATCGGCATATTCACTACTTACCCAGCTTTTGGCCAGCTGCCATAAATGGGTATAACAGGCAGGAAGTTCAAAGGCATCAAAAAACTCTTCTACGGCAAGCTGTGGTTGTTCTGTTTGCCTGCCGGTGAGGTAACGGAATGTGTTTGACTGGCTGTTCATATGTCAGTTTTAATGTTAACAGGCGCGGATTTAATTAAGATAATTAGCGAATCAAAGTATATTAGTACAATGATTTACGCTGTTATGCGTGGAGATAAAGTAAGTAGGAATAGCTGAACCAAAGATATTCCTACATTTTTGAATTTCAAATTTTATACTTCATTTTTAACCTTAAAAATTGAAAGTAACCTTGAATAACTTACCGGGAAACCTGCGTGTTTTACGCAAAAGTAAAAAACTACAGCAGGAGGATATGATGGAGCCTTTGGGCATTTCGCGCGCTACCTGGAGTAACTACGAACTGGGCAAAACAGAGCCGCAGATACAGACACTGCTTGATATAGCTGGTTTTTTTGAAGTATCGATGGACGATCTTTTGAAGAACAACCTGAGCGAACACCCGCAATGGGCACAGAAAAAACCGGTACGCTATCAGCAACAAAAACGCAAAAAAGGATTGCAATTGGAAGAAAACATTGCAAAAGATGCCAATTTTGCTGCTGGGCAGGAAGAACTGCTGCAACAAATACTGGAAGAACTAAGAGCCATCCGTAAAAACATCAGTCAACAATAAACCATAAATTTCAAGACAATGATCAATAACCATGATATCGACTTCCGCATTATAGGTGAGGAAATGCAATATGTGGAGATAGAGCTGGATCCCAATGAAACCGCAGTAGCAGAACCCGGTGCCTTTATGATGATGGATGACGGTATTCAGATGCAAACCATGTTTGGCGATGGCAGCCAGCAACAGGGTGGCCTGATGAACAAACTGTTTAACGCAGGTAAGCGCCTGCTGGTAGGGGAAAACCTTTTTATGACCGCGTTTACCAACGTTGGACAAGGTAAAAAACACGTATCCTTTGCTTCACCTTACCCCGGTAAAATTATTCCACTGGATTTGCTGAGACTGGGTGGGCGGGTAATTTGCCAGAAAGATGCTTTTTTATGCGCAGCAAAAGGAGTTAGCGTGGGCATTGAGTTTCAGCGCAAGCTGGGTACCGGCCTTTTTGGGGGTGAAGGTTTTATTATGGAAAAACTGGAAGGCGATGGAATGGCCTTTATGCACGCAGGCGGGCACGTATTGCAAAAGCAACTACAGGCCGGCGAAATGCTGAAAGTAGATACCGGCTGCCTGGTAGGTTTTACCCATGGCGTACACTACGATATTGAGTTTATTGGTGGCATCCGCAATACTTTTTTTGGTGGTGAGGGTGTTTTCTTTGCCACACTACGCGGGCCTGGTACGGTATGGATTCAAACCTTACCCATCAGCCGTTTGGCCAGCAGAATTATACAATACGGCACCTATAAAAGAAAAGAAGAAGGCAGCATCCTGGGCGGCTTAGGCAACCTGCTGGATGGTGATGGACGCTGATAAATCGCCTGAACTACAACTGAGTCCATCAGGAAACCAAATAAAAAGCGGGTGTATCACTAATTTTGATACACCCGCTTTTATGCCTATGCCACAGTTACGTGAAAGTTAACATCCATATTTCCTCTGGTAGCCTGAGAATAAGGACATATTTCATGCGCCTTGGCAACCAGATCTTCTGCTGTAGTTTGCTCCACACCGGGTATATGCACCTTTAACAGCACCTCTAACCCAAAACCTCCACCATCGTTTTTGCCAAAGCTTACCTCCGCAGTAACCTGGGTAGGGCCGGCAGTTAACTGCGCATTTTTAATAATCAACCCCAGCGCACCATCAAAACAGGCAGCATACCCCGCTGCAAACAACTGCTCCGGATTAGTATACGGGCCTCCGGTGCCACCCATTTCTACCGGTATACGCAAATCGTGCTGCAGCACCCCATCAGAACTTTTAACCTGCCCATCTCTTCCTCCTGTGGCTGTAGCCGCTGCTGTATACAGTATTTCCATGTGCGTGTTGTTTGGTACTAAGATAAGGCTAATCTCCAAACCCGTTTACCGTTGCACCGCCGATTTAACATACACTAAACCTGGCGACACAAAAAACGCCCGGTGTTTGTAACACCGGGCGCCTTATTATCACAACTATAAAAAATTAATTTCTGCTGGATAAGCGGCTTAACAGCTTCAGAATCTGAATGTATAACCATACCATGGTTACTGTTAATCCAAAAGCACCGTACCACTCCATGTGTTTAGGCGCGCCCATTCTTACCCCCTGCTCAATACGATCAAAGTCCAGTATCAGCGAAAAGGCTGCAATACCTGCCACAAACAGGTTAATACCTATACCCAGCATGCTGGTATCTTCCCAACGCATAAAAGACATGTTTACACCAAACAGGCTGAGAATGAACCAGATGCCATAGAATAAGGCAATACCAGCTGTGGCCGTAAGAATGATAGATTTAAAGCGCTCCGTAGCTCTGATTACTTTAAAGTTGTACAGCAGAAACATAGCCAGGCCAATGGCAAATGTTAAACCTACCGCCTGTATTACAATGCCAGGGTTCTTTTTGGCAAAAGCACTGTTTACCAGTACCGAAATAGTACCCAGCGCCAAACCTTCCAGCAGGCCATACAGCGGTGCCAGATAGCGGGCGGTATTGGGTTTAAAGGAAATGATAAGGCCGGTAACCAAACCTCCAATCAGGCCCACCCAGAACAAAGTCATCATGGTTCCATCCTGATATTTACCAAACAGGCCCCATGTATAGGCTGCGCCTGCCATAATCATTAACAGTAAAAAGCCAAATTTGGCAAGTGTGCCACGTACGGTCATTACCGCTCCGGAAGGCATAGAAAGCGACTGTTGAAATACCTTTTCGCCTAACGTAGGGTTTTCTGATTCAAATAAAGCCATAAGTTTTTCAGTGTTTATTCAACAATAAAATTACAAACTAAGTAAATGTATAGATTGTTAATTAATTCGCCACGGAATACTCCGGATGTTTTAACCGGGGATAGTTATCAATGGTTTCAAAAACGTACCGGGAATTTTTCTGCAACTCGCTGATAAACAGGCGTAAAGAATCGGCATCCTGTGGGCGGCGGAACATACGGTCGTGCGCCAGAATCACAATATGGTTGCGGGCATGGCTTTCTTTTCTTTCCACTGCTGTAGATACCATTTTCAACATACTGCTTACGTGTTGCACCGGCCGGCTTTCTTTATGGGTAAAATTCCATTCCAGATCCCAGCCTATTACATTATAGCCCAGCGAATCCAGCAAAATACTTACGGGTTTTACCATTTTAGAAGCACGCACCTCTCCGCTATCACGTACCCAGGCACTGTTACCGGGCAGGCGGATAATTTTATAAGGCACTTTCAGGCTTTTCTGTGCACGCAGAAAGTCGTTTAAAGCATATACAGGATGCGTATAAAAGTATTGATAGTGGTTGCCCGCATGGGTATAACTATGGTTGGCCAGTAATGCCTGCGGATAGCTTAAACGGATAGAATCCACAATTTCGGTCGTCTTTTTATCGTATACATGTTGCCCTACCATAAAATAGGTGGCTTTAACCCCCAGGTTACGGCAGATATTATATACGCTCATGGTGCCGTTTTGCGGGCCATCATCAAAAGTGAGGTAGATATAACATTTGGAAGAATCGTACACCGGCGGTTTCCATTTAAACCCTTCCTCTGCGGTAGAGTCCGTCATTAATTGAAAAGGCTTTACTTTTTCCGTATCTGCAACAGTACTGTCACTGTCATGCGCAGGGGAGGAACTGTTACTACAGGCCGTTAATAAAGCGATGGTGTTTAGCGAAACAAGCACAAGCGCTCTTAAAAAGCGCCTTTCCGGTTGAATGAACATGTTGGATAGCAGCATTAAAACGATAAAAATGGCTTCAAAAATAATCATCTTTACCAAATGCACTTCCGATTGCGCAATTTTTAACCAAATTCAAAGGCCACCCCCGTAAGAGTGGCCTTCTTATACAAACGATTTTTGTTCGTTGTTTCTTTGCCTTTTAATCAGCTTCCTCTGCTTCCACCTGTTTTAACAGGTTTAATGCTCACCGCTGCTTTACCAGGTTTGGCGATAAATTTAGAACCCTGCAGGTTGTTTGTTTTCGCCTTGCCGGCCTTTTTACCTTCGTTTTTGTTGTTTACAGGTAGTGCCATAGCTTATTGTTTTAACGGGGTGAAGATAGGAAATAATTTCTCCGGCAGGGAGAAATGCAGGTGCTGTTTACCTGTTAGCAGGAAAAAGAGCGGCTATTTTCTGAAAGCGGAAATCGAAGATATGCTTCAGCTGCTTTTTTACATATAAAACATGCGCCAGGCTACCCAGTATGCCAAAAGGAATTTTATAGTGTACAATATCCGTCATTTCCACGCCGCCGTCTTTCTCCTGAAAATGATGCTGGTGGTGCCAGAGCGCGTAGGGGCCGAAGCGCTGCTCGTCAATAAAATAGGCATGAGGCTGTACGTGGGTAATCTCCGTCATCCAGTACAGTTTTATAAGCCCCAGCAGCTTCAGGCGGTATTCAATAACCTGCCCCGCGTACATCTCTGCGCCGTGGTGTGTGCTTATGATATCAAAGCCCATATCGGGCGGGGTAATTTCTTTGAGATTGTAGGGGCTGCTGAAAAAACGCCAGGCCGTATCCATATTCACCGGTAGCCATTGTACCGTTTTAAGAGAGTATACTTTAGACATGCCGGTAATAATGTTAATGGAACAAAATTACCGGCAAGTTAAGTTATTCAGCTATGGCTTATTACTCATTACAAAAACAAGACTACCGCCTTTTACAATATCGGCGTGGCTGATAGCTGTTTTAGTGTAAGGCTGGCCGTTCAGAAGCATCTTTTTTACATATACATTTTTATCGCTCTGGTTCTGCGCTTCTACTGTAAAGGTATTGCCGTTCTCCAGATGCAATACCGCCTTTTCAATAGCAGGGCTGCCAATAGCGTAATCTTCACTACCGGGCGCTACCGGATAAAAGCCCAGCGTACTGAAAATATACCAGGCACTCATCTGGCCACAATCATCATTGCCTCCCAGGCCATCTGCACCGGTATGATACTGATGTTTCAGAATCATGCGTACACGTTCCTGGGTTTTAGCAGGCGCCCCCGCCCAGTTATACAGGTACGCAACATGATGCGAAGGTTCGTTGCCATGTACGTAGTTGCCAATGATGCCGTCACGGGTAATATCTTCTGTATGTTCAAAGTATTTATCGGGCAAATGCATGGTAAACAATGAATCCAGATGGGCTACAAAACGTTTTTTACCGCCCATCAGTTCAATCATGGAGCCAGGGTCCTGTGGTACATACAAACTGTAGTTCCAGGCATTTCCCTCAATAAAACCCTGCCCCTCGGTATCCAGCGGATCAAACTCTTTTTTAAAGCTGCCATTGCTCAGGCGCGGGCGCATAAAGCCGGTGGAGGCATCAAATACATTCTTATAATAAGCAGCACGCCGCATAAAAGAATCGTACACCGCAGGCCGGTTCAGCTTCCTGGCCATCTGGGCAATAGCCCAGTCGTCATACGCATACTCCAGCGTTTTAGATACCGAAGCACCGCTTTTATCCTCGGGCACATACCCTTTATCAGTATAATCACCCACCCCCTCATACCAACGGTTGCTGGCGGTAACAATACAGGCGTCCAGCGCTTTATTGGCATCAAAAGAAGCATTACCCTTTACCACCGCATCTGCAATCAGCGAAACGGAGTGATACCCCGTCATACACCAGTTTTCATTGGCATAATGGCTCCATATGGGCAGCATATGTAATGAAGTCTGATCGTAATGTGCCAGCATAGAGCGTATCATATCTGCATTACGTGCCGGTTGTATCAGGTTAAAGAAAGGATGTAAAGCCCGGTAAGTATCCCACAGCGAAAAGGTGGTATAGTTTACAAAACCATCTGCTTTATGGACATTCTGATCCAGCCCTTTATAACTGCCATCCACATCCATATACACCGTGGGGTTAATAAATGTGTGGTACAGTGAGGTATAAAACACTTCTTTGGTAGCTTTATCGGGCGTGAATATTTCTACGCGGTGCAGTTCGTTTTCCCAGGCCTGTTGCGCTGCATTCTTATATCCATCAAAGTTCCAGTTGCCCGCTTCTGCACGCAGGTTGCGTAAAGCGCCATCCATACTTACAGGCGATAAAGCCATCTTCAGCATTACCTGCTCTCCCTGGGTTATAGCAAAGTCGAAAAACAGCTTCAACTGTTTGCCAGCCAGTTCCGGAAAATTGGCATTCTGATTAAACTTGCGCCAGAAGCCGCGGTACACCTGCCTGGCAGAACTGTTTTCGCAGCCGTAGTTTTTGAATGGCTTAGAAAAGCTAAGCGCAAAATATTCCGTACGGGTTCTTGCCCAGCCATTGGTTTGCCTGTAGCCGGTAATGAGTGTATCATTTACTACCCGCACATACGTCCATACATTTTTATCGGGGTAATTGTAAATACCATGCACCAGGTCCAGTATAATATGCGCCTGGTCTGCTGCCGGAAAAGTATACCGGTGTATACCTACCCGCGGCGTAGTGGTTAACTCCGCAGTAATATGATGATCATCCAGCTTTACCTTGTAATAACCGGCTTCTGCTGTTTCATTGTCGTGAGAAAAAGCAGAGCGGTAACCGCTTTCCGGTTTATCTGCCGTTCCTGGATTCAGCTGCAATGCACCTGTAGTGGGCATAATCAGAAAATCGCCCAGATCAGAATGACCGGTTCCGTTAAAGTGCGTATGGCTGAAACCTACAATGGTTTTATCGGCATACTGATAGCCGGCACAATACCGGTACACATCTTTGTTATACTGCCCATTCTGCTCGTAAGACAGGGTATCTGTATCAGGACTCAGCTGTACCATACCAAAAGGAACCGTAGCACCCGGGTAGGTGTGCCCCATGCGTGCGGTACCGGTTAACGGCTTTACGTAGGGCACCAGACTTTCTGTTTGCTGCGCCATGGCGGGAATGGCAAACGCCATTCCCAGAAAAGAATACCAGTATTGAATACGCATGCTCAATGCATTTCTTGGTTACAAATTATAAAGCGGGATTGGCTGCATACTCCTTCCAAAGCTCATCCACAGTAGAGCCGGTTTGCTTTTGCCAGAACTGCCCGGAGTACGTTTTAGAGCGCATAGCCGCATCCAGCTTTTGCACCAGCCCGGCCTTTTTATGCTTTTCTATCCAAGCCAGAAAACGTGCTGTTACCCGGTAAGCATTTTCATAATGCTGGTTCTTGTTATAATCAGGCAATGCCCAGTTACCACCTGCATTATCTACGCCCATGCTGTACCGTACATAATCAGCAATGCCCTCGGTTATCCAGCCCGGCCCGGCACCATCGGGATAGCCCTGGGCAATATGCATTACCTCGTGGGTAACCACATCAATATCTTCCGGATGGTTCTGCATCCACTCAGGACTAAAACGGACTATACCGCCGGCAGTTGCTGCCACACCTTTGTATTCGGGGTCAATAATGAAAATAACTTTGCGGGTAGTGTGTTGATTATACAAAGCAGCCTGTTTAGGATACACCGTAAAATAGGCATCTACCATACGCTTACCCGTAGCAGTATTAAAACCGGCTGATTTGTTAATAAATATCAGCGTAAAGCCCTGCCGGGTAAAAGTATCTCTGCTTACAATACCCTGCTCTTTAATTTCATCCCATTTACTTTGTGCAGCACCAGTGTGGGGCTTTAGTAAAGGCAGCAGTATTGCCGCCGCCATTATCCAACGTTTCATATATTAAATGCCTCTATTTTTTATCTGTAGAAAATGAATAAGGAAAATCTTTTTCCTGGGTGCCCTTTGTGGTTTGCGGACGTGCAGACATGTTTACCTCCATGCTGCCGCCTTTCTGAATATCCCAATGACTGATCCAGTTTTTAGTATAACCCACGCCATTCAGTTTTGCACCTTGCACATAACGGTTTTCGGCGTTATTGGCAGGGGCAGCTATTACGAATGACTTACCGTTCTCCTGCTTCAGGGTAATTTTTTTAAACAGAGGCGCACCCAGCACATACTGGTCAGTTGCCGGACAAACAGGGTAGAAGCCCATTGCCGAAAACACATACCAGGCAGAGGTTTGGCCGTTATCTTCATCACCACAATATCCATCCGGTGTAGCCTTATACAGTCTCTTCATTGCCTCACGCACCCAATACTGCGTTTTCCAGGGCTGGCCTGCATAGTTATACAAATACAGCATGTGCTGAATAGGCTGGTTACCATGTGCATACTGGCCCATATTGGCAATCTGCATTTCTCTTATTTCGTGAATAACGCCACCGTAGTAACTATCGTCAAACGTAGGTGGCATTACAAAAACAGAATCCAGCATGCCCACAAACTTGTCTTTACCTCCCATCAGTCCCATCAAACCATTAATATCATGAAACACGCTCCAGGTGTAGTGCCAGCTATTGCCTTCGGTAAAAGCATCACCCCATTTCAGCGGGTTAAAAGGCGCCTGAAACTTACCATCCTCATTCTTTCCTCTCATTAAACGGGTTTCAGGATCAAACAGGTTGCGGTAGTTCTGACAACGTTGTGCATACAGATCAATTTCTTCTTTGGGGCGGTTTAACGCCTTTGCCAGCTGGTAAATAGTAAAATCGTCGTACGCGTACTCCAGTGTTCTGGCAGCATTTTCATTAATACCCACGTTATACGGCACATAACCCAGCTTATTATAATAAGCTACCCCTTTACGCCCTACTGCAGAAACCGGCCCTTCGTTATTAGCGCCATGCAGCAAAGCCTCGTACAGTTTGTTAATATCATACCCTCTTAAGCCTTTGATATAAGCATCAGCCACTACAGAGGCTGAGTTGTTGCCCACCATAATATCTGCATAGCCTGGGCTGCTCCATTCCGGCAAAAAGCCGCCTTCCTTATAATCATTCAATAAACCTTCCTGCATTTCCTTATTAATAGAAGGGTATACCAGATTGAGGAAAGGATATAAAGCCCGGAACGTATCCCAGAAGCCCGTACCCGCAAACATATATCCTGCGTGTACCTTACCGGTATAGGGGCTATAGTGTACTATATTGCCGGTAGCATCTTTTTCATACAACTTATGTGGGAAAAACAAAGTGCGGTACAAGCTGGAATAGAACGTACGCACCTGATCAATAGTACCACCTTCTACCTGTAAACGGCCCAGGGTAGTATTCCAGATATCGCGGCCCTGTTTTTCTACCGTTGCAAAATCATCCTGCTTTAACTCTTTCAGGTTAAGCAACGCCTGCTCTTCGCTGATAAAAGAAGAAGCTACCCGCGCATGCACTTTTTCGCCACGGGCGGTTATGCTAAAACCCACTACGGCACCGGCGTGTTTGCTGTGCATTTCTGTTTTGCCGCGCTCCAGACCGTTTTCATTCCAGGTATTTACGGTAGAAAAAGGCTTGTCAAAAACGATAACAAAGTAATTTTTGAAGTTTTTGATGGGCCCTCTGGAGTACCGGGTAGAGTAACCCACAATCTTATTTTCGGAAGGGATAATTTTTACGTAAGATTCTTTATCAAAAGCATCCAGCACAATAAACGCGCTATCTGTTTTGGGAAAGGTAAAACGAAAAATAGCAGCACGTTCTGTTGGCGTTATTTCGGTAGTAACATCATGATCGGCCAGGTAAACGCTATAGTAATAAGGCTTTACCGTTTCTGCTTTGTGAGAGAACCAGCTGGCCCTTTCTTCCTGTTTGTACACCAGCTTACCGGTAACAGGCATGAGAGAAAACTGCCCGTAATCGTTCATCCAGGGAGAGGGTTGGTGGGTTTGCTTAAACCCTTTTATTTTATGGGCGCTGTAGGTATACTGCCAGCCATCACCATTGTTGCCCGTCTGGGGTGTCCACAGGTTCATACCCCATGGCCGGCCGATGGCAGGATAAGTGTTTCCGTTCGACAAATCACCCTGAGAATCAGTACCCATCAGCGGATTTACCCAGTCTACCGGGTCAGATACTTTTTGCACCTGTTGTGCATGCGCCACACCTGACAAAGCAATCAGGCCTGTAACTATTATCCTTTTCATATTGAGTTTCCGGGTTTTGCAAAGCCCTGGTAAATATAATTGCTATTTCGTTTTAGCACTGATAAAAATGTGTTCAGGCAGTTCCGTTTTATCACCTTACAAAGCTTCTGTTCTACCTGCTGTAGCCCCCCGTTTCACAAACAGCTTATAGTTTTCTGCTGAAAGCCACACCTTTACATAAAAATAAAAAAAGGCAAGACAAGTTTGACTACAGATTGCACCCACAAATGTTAACGGATATTAAACGGGCCGGAAGCGGGGGAATAATAGCAAAAAACTAACGAAATTTAAAAATGAAGAGTATTTCCTTTTCCTACAAAGCCATTGCTGTGGCAAGTTTTTTAATTCTGTCGGCGGTACAGTTCTTTCTCATTTACAATACCTACAACTTAAAAGGCGAGCACTACTACATAGCGGAAAAGGATATTATTAAAGAAGAATATGGCGCTATTATCAGCAACGAACTGGCCTATCCGGGCGGGGTGCGTATTATAGACAAATACCTGAACGGAGCCAGCATAAGGCACCTGGAAACCCTGTACAACAGCAACAAAAAAGCTTTTGAAACCTATCAGCAACAGATTACCGATAGCATGTATCATGATCTGGTACGTAACAATATTATGGACAGCTTTATGCAGCGTGTAACAGAAAAACACCACCTGGCTAAAAACTTCCGTTACGCCCTTATCATCAACCAACTGAGCGTTACTTTTAAAAACAACGTGTACATTCCTTTGTATAAGGCAGGCACCTCTTACCCGCTGATTGATGAGAAGCTGCAAAAACCTTATGGCATATTGCTGGGTGGTACACTTACAGATATAAAACTTCAGAACCAGACCAATAGCATTACCGTAAGCGTTGCAAGCAACTATACCTATAAAATTACCATTGCCCTGCATGCGGATACGCCTTACAGAATGCTGGGTATTCTCAAATCTATACTTCCCATTCTACTGTTGTCGTTAATTTCTATCATATTGGTCGTATTCCTTTTTTATATCACCTTCCGCAACTGGCAGCAGCAAAAGAAGCTGGCAGAAATGAAATCAGATTTTGTAAACAGCATTACCCACGAGTTTCATACGCCGCTGGCAGCTATTATGATAGCCAATAAGAATCTGCAGAACAGTCGCATTATTGAAGACAAAAAGAACATTGGCCCGCTTACAGATATTATACAGCGCCAGAGCGACCGGCTTAAAAGCCTGTTTGAGCAGGTTTGGGATATTACCAACACGCAGCAACCGCATCTGAATAAAAAGCAGCAATCGCTACACCTGTTACTGGATGATATTCTGCTGGATTACCGGCTTAAACTGACAGATAGCAATATTCAGCTCAGTTTTACACCCGATGCAACCAGCGATGTAATACGTGTAGATACCTTCTGGCTTACCACCATGCTTACAAACCTGTTTGATAATGCACTCAAGTATAATAACAGCAGCAGCAAAGAAATTCACGTACGCACCGTTAATTCGGGCAGTAAACTGATTTTAGAAATAGCAGACAATGGCATAGGCATGAGCCCTGAAACTCAGAAACTGATTTTTGAAAAGTTCTACCGCCACCCGGGTGTGTTAAAAAACAGCAAAGGGCTGGGTGTAGGGTTGTACTATGTAAAGCTGTGTATAGATGCCCATCAATGGAATATAGATATCAATAGTGAACCAGGTAAAGGCAGCAGATTCAACATTATAATACCCGTTAATTAAGTATATACGCATGAAGACGAAAGTGTTGTTTGTAGAGGATGAAACTGATTTGGGTAATGTGGTAAAACAGTATCTGGAGGTAATGGATTTTGATGTGGACTGGTGCCATAACGGGAAAGCAGCACTGGAAAAAATAACAGATCCGCAAAACCATTACCACATTTTTCTTATAGATATCTCTATGCCTGAGATGGACGGCTTTGAGCTGGCCGATCAGCTGATACAGATGAAAAACACAACACCTTTTCTTTTTCTCACCGCCAGAAGTGAGAAAAAGGATAAGCTACATGGTTTGAAAATAGGTGCCGACGATTACATTACCAAGCCGTTTGATATTGACGAACTGGTGCTGCGCATTAAAAACATTATCCGTCGCAATCAGGTAGAAGCCCCAGCAACGGTTGCCCCGGATTTTATACAGCTGCACGATGTAAAATTTCATAAAGACACCCTGCGGTTGTACATACACAGTAATGAAATTGTGCTTACTGTGCGGGAAGCCGAACTGCTGGAATATCTGTTTAACAACCGCAACCGCGTGCTGAAGCGGGAAGAGATATTACAGCAACTATGGGGTGAGAATGATTATTTTCTCGGCCGCAGCCTGGATGTGTTCATCTCCCGTTTGCGCAAACACCTGAGTAAATCGGAAAAAATAGCCATTAACAACGTATACGGTGTGGGTTTTGTGTTTTCCTGTTAACGGGTGGCGCTTTCTGCCGGGAGGGTTATCTTTGCCCCTCCTTTAAAGCAATAGAACATGAATAATCCTGGTACAATTGATCAGAAACTGGACACCCTTACCCGTTTAACAGAAGGTTACGATGCATTTTTATACGACTGCGATGGCACCCTGGCCGATAACATGCAGGCACACAAAGATTCTTATGTAAAAGTGGCTGCCAGTTACGGACTGGAAATGGACCCGGCCATTATTGATGAGTTTGCCGGATTACCTACCGTACTGGTAGTACAGGAAATTAACAAACGTTACGGTACCAACTTTGAGCCGCAGGAGTTTGCCACCACCAAGTCAGGCGTGTTCTTTGAAGATTATATTGAAAAAACACTGCCTATAGATTTTGTGGTAGCACACTTAAAAGCACACCATGGCAGGGTAAAGATTGCCGTAGTATCTGGCGGCAGCCGCAGAACCGTTACCAAAACCTTAACCGTACTGGGCATAGTTGACCTGATTGAAGTAATGGTTTGTGCCGGTGAAACACCTAATGGCAAACCTTTTCCCGATCCGTTTCTGCGGGCAGCAGAATTGCTGGGTGTAGCACCTGAGCGTTGCTTTGTGTTTGAAGATGGCGAGCCCGGTGTGGCAGCAGCTACCGCAGCCGGTATGCAATCGGTGCGGGTAGATAAGATTGTATAACAATCACCAAAACATACATCATGAGAAAACAAACAGGGGTAATAGCCAGCATTCTGGCCTGTGCCATTACTACCGCCACTGCACAACTGCCGGACTGGACACCGTTTTTTACACAAATTAACCAGGAAGTACTTACGCATTCGCGCGCGTACAGCACTTTAAAAGAAGCTACCTCTACCATTGGCCACCGGCTTACCGGATCGGCCAATGGCGCAAAGGCAGAAGCATATGCTTTTCAGTTGCTGAAAAGCTATGGCTTTACCGATGTACAATACCAGCCTTTTGAAGTAGAAAGCTGGAGCCGGGGCACCATTGCCATTACCACCGGCCCTTCTGCTGCTGTACAGAAGCCGGTGAAGTCTGTTTCGCTGGCACACTCACCGGTAAAAGCCGATGTAACGGCTGAACTGGCAGACATGGGCAACGGCGTGGAAGAGGATTACACAGCCGCACCCGGTAAAGTAAAAGGCAAAATAGCACTGGTATACCTGGGCGTACTGCCCGGTTCTAAAACCGGCACGCCACGCCTGCACCGATCAGAGAAAACAGCTATTGCTACCAAACATGGAGCGGCGGGTGTACTGTTTATTAACACCGTAGACAATGGTGTATTGCTTACAGGTACTGCCTCTGTAACCGGCAAACTTATTCCTGTTCCTGCCGCCTGTATAGGCAAAGAAGATGGCCTGGCTATTAAAGAGCAACTGAAAGCAGGTAAAGTGGTTAGCCATATTACCATGACCAACTTTTCCGGTAAAATAAAAGCACGCAATGTAATAGCCACCCTGCCCGGCAAAACACTACCAAACGAAAAGGTAGTGATTGGTGGACACCTGGATAGCTGGGACCTGGCCACCGGTGCTATTGACAATGGTATTGGCTCTTTTTCTGTAATGGATATGGCCCGTACATTTAAAGTACTGAACCTGCAACCCGCCAGAACGGTGCAGTTTGTACTGTTTATGGGTGAAGAGGAAGGCCTCCTGGGTTCCAAAGCTTACATTAAGGCAGCTGTGAAAGACAAGAGTATTGAGCAGGTAAGATATATGCTCAACTACGATATGACCAACGACCCGAAGGGCTACCATACTACTGCTGCGGAAAGCAAAGAGTTGTTTCAGCACATAGGTGCAATTGCACATACGTTAGACACTTCATTCGCCAACAGCTTTCGTAACGAAGCAGGTTTACATAGCGATCACCAGCCGTTTATGTTACACGGCGTACCCACCGCCGGTGGTGATGGCGGCAAATTGCCCAACAATGCAGGCGCCTGCTATCATGCCGATTGTGACAATTTTAACCTGGTTGATGAAAAAGGCATGCAGAACACGGTACGTTTCAGTGCTATGTTGTTGTATGGCATTGCAGATGCACCGGAGTTGAAGGCTAAACATTTCAGCGATACAGAAACACGCGACTTTCTGATTAAAAACAACCTGAAGCAACCGCTACAGATTGCCGGCGAATGGCGCTGGAAAAACTAATGCTTACAGCCGCTTCATACCATATATAGCTACAGGAGGCCGGAAATACTGATCTTCTTCCGGCCTCTTGTAAATGTTATTTACAATATTCATCCCTTTTACCACCTTGCCAAAGGCGGCATATCCCTGCCCATCAGCATTATTCTCGCCTCCAAAGTCCAGCCCGGGCTGCTCTCCTATACAAATAAAAAATTCTGCCGCAGCACTGCCTGGGGTGGTTCTGGCCAGCGATATAGTACCGGAGGTATGGCGAACGCCACTCTGTTGCGTGGTTTCGTGCTGCACGCCTGGTATACCAGCTGCCTTTTTGTATTTGGTGCGCCACAAACCTCCCTGTATCAGATTGGTTTTAGGCGCATTGGAGGGCTGATTGTCATCGTTAAGAATGCGGTAGAAGCTGGTGTTGGTATAAAACCCGGAATCAACATAAGACAAAAAAGCCCCTGCGGTTTTGGGTGCCTTATCGGGATACACTTCCAGTTCAATATCACCTGCACTGGTTTCAATTAACACATGCGGGTGGGTGTACGTAGGCTTGCAAGCTGTATGCAGCAATACCATTACAATTAACGCGTATATATAACGTATCATAGTCCGTTGATGAGTAAGGCAAAAATAACAAACCGTACCTTTATATGATGGCAGGTAAACAGTTACAAGCAGAAAAGTATCAACAGGTATACCAGCAACTTAACCCCCAACAACAACTGGCCGTAAATACCATTGAAGGGCCTGTAATGGTAATTGCAGGCCCCGGAACGGGAAAAACGCAGATACTAAGCGTACGCATTGGCAAAATACTACTGGAAACCGATGCCCATCCCCACAACATTCTTTGCTTTACCTATACCGATGCCGGCGTAATAGCTATGCGCAAACGCCTGTTCAACATTATAGGTGCCGATGCCTGTAAAATAAACATCTATACCTTTCAAGCCTTCTGTAACCATGTAATACAGGAAAACCCATTGCAGTTTGAGCAAACAGCCCAGGCCCCCATCTCAGAACCGGAACGCATTGGGATATTAAAACAGCTGATTGACGGGTTTCCTAAAAACCATCCGCTGAAGCGGTACCGGGGTGATGTATACTTTGAAATCACCAGCCTGCAATTGCTTTTCAGTACCATGAAACGCGAAGGCTGGACACCGGCGTTTATGAACAGTAAGATAAACAGCTACCTGGCCGACCTGCCCCTGCGGGATGAGTATATTGCCGAAAACGCAGTAAAAGCCTTTAAGAAAGGCGATATACGTACAGATAAGATTGCAGCAGAACAGGAGAAAATGGAAAAGCTGCGTGCTGCAGTAAACGAGTTTGACCGCTTTGAAGATATGATGCACCAGCGCGGACGATACGACCCTGACGATGCAATCAACCAGGTAATACGTGCATTTGAAGAGAACGCCCCTATGCTCAGCCACCATCAGGAACGCTTTCGGTATATACTGATTGATGACTATCAGGATATCAGTGAAACGCAGAACCGGCTGGTACAACTGATCACTAACGTCCGGGAAAAGCCGGGCATTTTTGTGGCAGGCGATGATGACCAGCGTATTAACCCTTTCCAGGGCGCTGATATTAACCACATGCTCAACTTTGCAGATAACTATAAAAACGATCTGCTTACCGTAGTACTTACCAGCAACTACCGCTCTGTACAACCCATACTGGATGTATCCAAAGCAGTAATTAACCACAATCAGGAACGGCTGGTAAACCAGGTAAACGGGTTGAGTAAAGAATTGATTACCGCCAATGAGCAACTGATACATTCATCGCACCGGCCTGTGGTAAGGGAATACGATACGCAGCAGCATGAAATGATACATATTACCCTGGAGATAGAAAAACTGCTGCAGCAACACAACATAGCACCCGGCCGTATTGCCGTTATTTATAATGAAGGCCTATATGGCGAAGGTTTTGCGGAATACTTCAGCGCCCGCAGCATTCCGCTGTACAGCGAGCGCAGTGTAAACCTTCTGCACCTGCCCATGGCAAAAAAACTGCTGCTGCTGCTACGTTACCTTTCTGCTGAACACGATATGGCATACGGAGGAGATGAAATGCTGTTTGAAATATTACACTTCGACTGGTTTCAGATACCTGCTATTGAGATAGCCCAACTGAGCGTGGAAGCCGCAGCACGTAAGTACGGAGAACGGAAAACTACGCTGCGTCAGCTACTGGCCGAAAAAAGTAATCAGCCTCCTAAAGACCTGTTCAGCCTATCCATTCACCCGCAGCTGAAAAAGGCCGGCGCGATTATGGAAAAGCTGATAGCCGATGTACCCAATTTGCCCCTGCAACAGCTGTTTGAAAGTAGCATACGTGAAGCAGGCGTACTCAGCTTGATTATAGCCAGCAGTAATAAGATGGCACTGATGCAGGAGCTGACAGCACTATTCGACTTTGTAAAAGCAGAAACCCGGCGCAACCCCGTTTTAAACCTGCGTGAATTTGTGGCTATTACAGATCTGATGGTGCGGGAACGCATTCCCATTCCTATGGTACAGGTAAGCGGCAGCGAAAAAGGGGTAAACCTGCTTACTGCCCATGATGCTAAAGGGCTGGAGTTTGAGCATGTGTTTCTGGCCGGCTGTAATGCTGCCTCCTGGGAAAAGCAACGCAAGCCCGGCCCAGGTTACGCCATGCCCGATACCCTGTTTTCTTCTTCTGCCAACGGCACACAGGAAAATCACGATGCACTACGCCGCCTGTTTTATGTAGCGCTTACCCGTGCAGAGCAACATCTGGCCGTTTCGTACAGCCGCTTTAAAAGCGATGGTAAAGCACTGGAGCCTTCCCTGTTTCTGGCAGAGATACAGGAGCAGCTTTCCCTGCCGGTAGAAACTCCACCTGTTGATTCAGAAACAGCATTTGTATTCCAGGGGCTGGCCTTCCAGCGCCCCCAGGCACCGGAGATTGCCCGTGTAGAGGCAGACTGGGTTACCCATAAGCTGGAGAAGTTTGTAATGAATGTAACAGCCCTCAACAGCTATCTCAAATGTCCGCTGGAATTCTATTATAAAAATCTGGTACGTATCCCTTCCCCCAAAAACGAGGCTACCGGATTTGGCTCGGCCGTACACCATGCCCTGCAAAGACTGTTTGAGAAAATGAAACTGAACCGTGACGAGTTTGGACCACTGGAAGAGTTTATTACCGGTTTTGAGCAGTACATGCACCACCACCGTGAAGACTTTACCCCTGAGCAATACAAAAGAAGGCTGGAATACGGCAACGATGTGTTATCGGCTTATTACCACAAATACGTACACCAATGGCACAAAATCACTTCCATTGAAAGGAATTTCAAAAGCGTACTGGCAAACGGCATACCCCTGAAAGGCAAGCTGGATAAACTGGAGTTTTGGGGCAAGGAAGCCAATGTGGTGGATTATAAAACCGGCGATCCGGATAAAGCGCTTGAAAAACTGGCCCCCCCTGGTGAGCAATGCCCGAACGGCGGCGATTACTGGCGGCAGGCCATTTTTTATAAGATACTGGTAGATGCATATGACCAGAAATTGTGGAACGTGGCAAGTATTGAGTTTGACTTTATAGAGCCGGACAGGAAAAAGGAATATCAGAAACGCAAAGTGGTGGTTACCCCGCAGGATATTACCACCGTTAGCCAGCAGATACGGATGGTTTGGGACAAAATACAGGCCCGCGACTTTTACACCGGTTGCGGAAAAAAAGGTTGCCACTGGTGCCAATTTGTTAAAACCAATAATATGGCTGTTAAACTGCACGAAATAGCGGCAGAGGACGAAGAGGGATAACGCGAACAACCTATGTTTGCAAATTATATGCGTTTACGGATGAAACACTCATATTTTCCGGCTTTTGCGATAGCGGTTTTACTGGCAGCCCTTCAACTTCTGCCTTCCTGTGCCAATATTGTACCTCCCAGCGGTGGACCCAGAGACTCGCTGCCGCCGGTGCTGGTACGTGCCGTTCCGCGGGATTCCGTGACTAATTTTACCGGCAACAAGATTGTGATTGAGTTTGATGAGTATGTTACCATTGATAACCCGATGGAAAACCTGATTGTTTCGCCTTATCCTAAAAACCAGCCACAGGTAGATGGCAAACTGCGCACCATTACCGTAAAACTGCGCGATAGTCTGGAAGCCAATACCACTTACGCCATTAACTTCGGCCACTCTATTAAAGACGTAAACGAAGGCAACGTGGCGCGTGAGCTGACTTATGTGTTCAGCACGGGTGATTATATAGACAGTAACTTTCTGGAAGGGCAGGTACAACTGGCCGAAACCGGCAAACTGGATACCACCCTCATTGCTATACTGCATCGCGACCTGAATGATAGTGCAGTATACAAACGATCGCCCCGGTACTACGCCAAACTGGATGGACAGGGACATTTTCAATTTACTAACCTGCCGGCATCTAAGTTTAACCTGTTTATTATGCCGAACGATTATGGCAAGAAGTACGATGACAGCACCAAGCTTTTCGCCTTTTTAGACAGTGCTATTGAGGTGAGTACCCATACCCCGCCGGTAACCCTGTACGCTTATAACGAATACAAAGAGCAGCCGAAAAAGCCATCTACCAATACCAACACATCCGGCAACAGGAAAAAAGATAAAAACAAAGACGAAGAAGATAAACGCCTGAAAATAACCGCAACTTCTGTAAACGGCGGTGAGCAGGATGTGCTTGGTGATATGCAAATAAGTTTCAGCCGCCCTCTACGCAGCTTCGACAGTTCGCAGTTTATTTTAACGGATACCAACTATAAGGTATTACCCAAACAGCTTTCTGTGGAATGGGCGGATACCACCGCTACCAAATTAACCCTGAAGTATCCCTGGCAGCCCGCTCAATACTTTAAACTGATTATCAACAGCAAGGCAGCTACTGACAGTGGCGATGTAAATATTCATAAAACAGATACCCTGGAGTTCAGCACCAAAAAGGAAAATGCCTACGGCAGTATAAAGCTGCACTTTGAAAATATTGACTATGCTAAACGCCCCATGCTGCTGATACAGCAGAATGAAAAAACGATAGACTCTGTTTTTATTACCCAAAAGCAATGGTCGGTTAAGCTGTTTCAGCCGGGTGATTATGACTTAAGAATACTGTACGATACCAATAACGACAGCACCTGGACACCCGGCCAGTTCTGGTTATCTGAAACCAGGCGCCAACCCGAGATAGTAGTACCGGCCAAACCAGCCAAAATAAATGTACGCGCCAACTGGGATAACGAATGGGATGTAAGCCCCGGCAGCCCCTTTGACAGCGAAGAACCCGGCAGGAAGGGCCCGGGTAGAAACCCCGGTGGTTTATCCGGCGCCGGTAACGGTTCCGGACTACAGAGTGGCGGCTTGCGCAAGCGGCCCAATTAACGGAATTATTCAGTGCTGCGGTTGTAACTTTGTAGTATGCAGTTACCATCTTCGTTGTTAGAAAGTGCGGTGAATGAGTTTTCCAAACTGCCCGGCATTGGTAAAAAAACAGCCTTACGCCTGGTATTGCACCTGTTGAAACAGGAAGTGGGTGAAGTGCAGCAATTTGGCGATATCATCACGCGCATGCGGCGTGATATTCAGTTCTGCCAGCGTTGCTTTAACATCAGCGATGCCAAAATCTGCTCTATCTGCGCCAACCGCCTCCGCAACCAACGCCAGATTTGTGTGGTAGAGAATATCCGGGATGTAATTGCCCTGGAAACTACCCAGCAGTTCAGCGGTACCTACCATGTATTGGGTGGCATTATCTCCCCGCTGGATGGCATAGGCCCCGATCAGCTGAACATAGAGTCGCTGGTACACCGCATTGGAGAAGAACAGACCGAAGAACTGATATTTGCCCTTAACCCCAATATACAGGGCGACACTACCATTTACTATATTCAAAAGAAAATCAAACACTTACCCTGTAAGGTTACCACTATTGCACGTGGTATTGCCTTTGGGGGCGAACTGGAATATGCCGATGAACTAACGCTTGGTCGTAGTCTGGCCAACCGCCTGCCGGTAGATAGCTATATCAGTAACCGGTAAAATGCTCCCTATGTATTATCTTTGCGCCGTCAGGCAGATTTGTTTATTGTTCGGCCTGTAAAAAAATCTGAACTAATAAACGTACAAAGAGGCTCACCCGCAGTTTTCCTACACGTTTACCAATTCAGACACTATTCATTACTAAAAACAAGTTCTCCTGTTTAAGAGAGGAGGGATAGGCATGAAAACAATTCAGGAATGTTTGAAGGAGCGTATTCTGATCATTGACGGTGCAATGGGTACTATGATTCAGCGATACAAGCTACAGGAAGAGGATTACCGCGGAGAGAAGTTTGCCAACTGGCATTGCGATGTAAAAGGCAACAACGACCTGCTGAGCATTACACAACCCCATATTATAGAAGAAATTCACAGGCAATACCTGGAAGCTGGTGCGGATATTATTGAAACCAACACATTCAGTAGTACCGTAATAGCCCAGGCCGATTACGACATGCAGGAAGTGGCTTATGAAATGAACGTGGCCAGCGCCCGTGTGGCCCGTAAAGCAGCAGATGCTTATACGGCCCGGAACCCCGACAAGCCCCGTTTTGTAGCAGGCGCCATTGGCCCTATGAACAAAACCCTGTCCTTATCGCCTGATGTAAACAACCCCGGTTATCGTGCCGTGCATTTTGATGAGGTAGCCAACGCCTACTACGATCAGATTAAAGCATTGGTAGAAGGGGGCGCACAGCTGTTACTGATTGAAACCATTTTTGATACACTGAACGCCAAGGCCGCCATTTATGCAGCCCGTAAGTTCTTTACCGATACTACCGGCAAACCGGATGGACCGGGTACGCTGCCTATTATGATCAGCGGTACCATTACCGATGCCAGCGGACGTACGCTTAGCGGACAAACGCTGGAGGCATTTTATATTTCGGTAAGCCATGCCAGCCCCTTAAGCGTAGGCCTGAACTGCGCGCTGGGTGCTTCTGAAATGCGCAGCCACGTAGAAGAGCTGAGCAGCATTGCCGGTTGTTATACCTCTGCCTACCCCAACGCAGGCTTACCTAATGCCATGGGCGAGTACGATGAAGCGCCGCATGAAACGGGGCACTTTATTGAAGAGTGGGCAGCCAACGGATTTGTGAATATAGTAGGCGGTTGCTGCGGCACCACGCCCGACCACATTAAGCATATAGCAGACTATGTGAAAAAGTTTCAGCCCCGGCAGTTACCTGTGCTGGAAACAACACTTTAACAGATACCCAGTAGATATTTTCAACGTACGCATTACATGAGCATTATAAAGCCTTATTTACGTCTCTCCGGTTTAGAACCCCTGGTTGTTCGTCCAGAAACCAACTTTGTTAACGTGGGTGAGCGCACCAACGTAACAGGTTCTAAAAAGTTTGCACGCCTGATTAAGGAGAACAAATACGAAGAAGCCTTAAGCGTTGCCCGCCAGCAGGTGGAAAGCGGCGCACAGGTGATTGACGTAAACATGGATGACGCCCTGTTAGACGGGGTGCAGGCCATGACCACTTATCTGAACCTGATGCAGAGCGAACCGGATATAGCTAAGATTCCGGTAATGATTGATTCCTCCAAGTTTCACATTATTGAAGCGGGGTTGAAGTGTGTACAGGGCAAGTGTATCGTAAACTCCATCTCCATGAAAGAAGGAGAAGAGAAGTTTATTGAACAGGCTTTTATCTGTAAAAGCTATGGCGCTGCGGTAATTGTAATGGCCTTTGACGAAAAAGGACAGGCAGATACCATGGAACGCAAAGTGGAAATATCTGAACGGGCATATAAGATACTGACGGAGCAGGTAGGCTTTTCCCCATCTGACATCATATTCGACATTAACGTATTTGCAGTAGCTACCGGCCTGGAAGAGCACAACAACTACGGGGTAGACTTTATTGAAGCCTGCCGTATTATTAAACAGAAATATCCACTGGTTAAAATAAGCGGCGGTGTAAGTAACCTGTCTTTCTCTTTCCGTGGTAACGAGCCGGTGCGCGAAGCTATGCACTCTGTATTCCTGTACTACGCCATTCAGGCAGGTATGGATATGGGTATTGTTAACGCTGGTCAGTTACAGGTATATTCAGAGATTGAACCGCAACTGCGTGACCTGTGCGAGGATGTAATTCTGAACCGCAACAACGACAATAACGAGGCTACCGATAAATTGATTGCCTTTGCAGAAACCGTTAAGGCTTCGGGCAAAGAGGTGAAGAAAGATGACGCGTGGCGCAATACCAGCGTGGAAGAACGCCTGAAACACGCACTGGTAAACGGTATTACAGATTATATTGAAGCCGATACCGAAGAAGCCCGCGTTAAATACAACCGCCCGCTGGAAGTAATTGAAGGACCGTTAATGGACGGCATGAACGTAGTGGGTGATTTGTTCGGTGCCGGTAAAATGTTTTTGCCACAGGTGGTTAAAAGTGCGCGCGTAATGAAGAAGAGCGTAGCGGTGCTGACCCCCTTTATTGAAGAGGAAAAGAAAAACAACCCGCTGGCCCAGCAGGGCGGCGCAGCCAAAATATTAATGGCTACCGTTAAAGGCGATGTACACGACATTGGTAAAAACATTGTAGGTGTGGTACTGGCCTGTAACGGATATGATATTATAGATATGGGCGTAATGGTGCCGGCAGATAAAATACTGGACACCGCGCAGAAAGAGAATGTAGACATCATCGGCCTCAGCGGACTGATTACCCCCTCACTGGATGAGATGGTACACGTAGCCCGTGAAATGAAGCGCCGTAATATGACACAGCCTTTGCTGATTGGTGGCGCTACCACCTCCCGCACCCATACTGCTGTTAAAATTGAACCGGAATACGGTGAGGGCGTAATACACGTACTGGACGCCTCCAGAAGTGTTACCGTAGCTGGTTCGCTGTTAAGCAAAGAGCAGAAAGGCGGCTTTCTGGAAGGTATTTCTAAAGAATACACCAGGCTGCGTGACGACTTTGGTAAGAAGAAATCTGTTAAGCAATACATTTCTTACGAAGCAGCACAGCAAAACCCCGTGAAGGTAGATTGGGATAACTACGAACCTGTTACCCCTGCTTTCACTGGCATTAAAACGTTTGACAATTACGACCTGAACGAGGTACGCGAGTTTATAGACTGGGGGCCCTTCTTTATTTCCTGGGAGCTGGGTGGCCGTTTCCCCGACCTGCTTACCGATAAGGTAATTGGCGTAGAAGCTACCAAACTGTACAACGATGCAAATGCATTGCTGAACAAGATTATCGAAGAAAAATGGCTCTCTGCCCACGGCGTAATAGGCTTCTGGCCTGCTACCCGTACCGGTAGCGACTCTGTACTGGTAAAACAGGGCGACGCCAATTCCGGTGACATTAAACTGGAATTCCTTCGCCAGCAGGTGAAGAAGGCAGCCAACCTGCCCAACTTGTCACTGGCCGACTTTATTAAACCCGCAGCGGCCGACAGCGATAAAGCCAACGATTACATAGGCGCCTTTGCTGTTACCATTAAAGGCATAGAGCCGCATATTAAACGACTGGAAGCTGCCTTTGATGATTATAACAAGATTATGCTACAGGCCCTGGCAGACCGCTTTGCAGAAGCCTTTACTGAACTGTTGCACAAGAAAGTAAGAACCGAATACTGGGGCTACGTAAACAACGAGCAACTGAGCAACGAAGACCTGATTAAAGAGCAATACGTAGGTATACGCCCTGCCCCCGGCTACCCTGCCTGCCCGGACCATACAGAGAAATACAAGCTGTTTGATCTGCTGAATGCTACAGAAAATACCGGCATTACGTTAACGGAATCGCTGGCTATGTATCCGGCCTCTTCTGTGTGTGGCTGGTACTTTAGTCATCCGCAGAGCCAGTACTTTGGTATTGATAAAATCAGCAACGATCAGTTTGAAGATTATCTTCAGCGTAAAGGCCTGAGCAGAGATGAAGCGGAGAGATGGCTGCGTCCTATTCTGGATTAAAGTGAAGGCTCAGAGAATGGCGTAAACAAAAACTGAGTCCATCAGCATAGTTGAATAAAAGGATGGTGTATCGAACCTGATACACCATCCTTTTAGTTTTCACCTTCCTCTGTGGCCAGGCTATTGCAGCCGTCTGTGTAATTACAAGCCTTAAGTTTAAGCACACTATATACGATTAAACCGCTGCTATAAAATACCGCCCACTTCAGGCCCTTACTTTTTCTCAAACAACCACCACAACCTTCTATCCTTTGTGCGCACTTTATAGTTTAACCGGATGTACTTGGCGATATGTTCAATAGCCTCATCCATATCATCGGTAATTAATACCAGCTTCATATCATCGGGCGATATAGTGCCTTGTTTGGCCATATCTTCCATTGCATTCATCAGGGGCTGATAATATTCCCTGCCGTATAGTACGATCGGAAAATCGTTAATGGTTTTGGTTTGTACCAGGGTAAGTGTTTCAAAAAACTCATCCATAGTACCAAAGCCACCGGGCATAATTACAAATGCGTACGAATACTTTACCAGCAGCACTTTACGTACAAAAAAGAATTTGATATTGATGGACTTGTGCAGGTAGGGATTGGCGTGCTGCTCGTGCGGCAGTATAATGTTACAGCCTACAGACATGCCGTTGTTTTCAAACGCACCTTTGTTAGCCGCCTCCATAATACCGGGGCCACCACCCGTCATGGTAGTTAAACCCATACCCGCAATGCGTTTACCAAACTCCACTGCTGCCTGATAGTATTTATGATCGCTTTTATACCGTGCAGAACCGAATACCGTTACACAGGGGCCTGCAAAATGCAGGTTGCGGAATCCTTTAATAAACTGCCAGAACACCTGCCATACAAAACTCAGCTCATACATACGGGGCTTGGGGCCATCCAGATAAGCATTCATAGTGCCGGCCGGAATAATACGATTGGGATCTTGTTTCGCTTCCATTCTATTGCTCTTTTTAATCAGTTATGCAAGTTATGTATTAACTGTTGTATTACTTTGCAGCTACAATTGAATACACAATGCGTATTATCTCCTATAATGTTAACGGAATCAGAAGCGCTATTACCAAAGGGTTTATAGACTGGCTGAAGACCGATCCGGCTGATATCATCTGTCTGCAGGAAACCAAGGCGCATAAAGACAATGTAAACTATGCAGCCATTGAAGAGCTGGGTTACAGCACTTACTGGTTCAGTGCCGATAAAAAGGGGTACAGTGGTGTGGCAGTGTTTACCCGTATACACCCCGATGAAGTGTTTTTTGGCAATGGCATTATGCAGAGCGATGCAGAGGGCCGGGTGATACGGCTGGACTTTGGCGATATCACACTGGTGAATGCCTACTTCCCTTCCGGCACCAGTGGCGATTTACGCCAGACTTATAAATACCAGTGGCTGGATGAGTTTTATGATTACCTGGATGTACTGAAACGGACGCGCCCGAATCTGGTGGTGTGTGGCGATTACAACATAGCGCACAAAGAGATTGACATTCATGATCCGAAAGGCAATAAGAAGTCATCAGGCTTTTTACCCGAAGAACGCGCGTGGATGGACAAGTTTCTTGCTAACGGGTTTGTAGATACCCTGCGCGAGTTTCATACGGAACCGGCTTTATACAGCTGGTGGAGCCAACGTTTCCCTTCTGTACGCCTGCAAAATAAGGGCTGGCGCATTGATTACCTCTGTGTTACCACGCCGCTGAAAGACAGACTGAAAGGTGCGGAGATTTACCCCGATGTAAAACACAGCGACCATTGCCCCGTTTACCTAGAACTGAATTAAACTGAACTGATGCTGATTTACAATATTACCACCAAGGTAGACTGGCTGATACACGACCAGTGGCTGAAATGGATGAAGACCGTGCATGTACCCGAAGTAATGGCTACAGGCTGCTTTCAGCAACAGCAGATGGTGCGGCTGCTGGAAACCGACGAAACCGAAGGTGCTACCTACGCCATGCAGTATTATGCCGCTACGGAGGCCGATTACCACCGGTATACGGAACTTTTTGCCCCGGCGTTACGCCAGCAGATACTGGGCAAATGGGGCGCTCGGGTTATTTCTTTCCGTTCGCTGATGGAGGTTGTGAACTGATTGTGGAAATCTTATTCAAGTGGTTTCGTCATTGGCCAAACTATTGTATATTACTTCCAAAGCCGCTACAGCACCGCATTACAGGCCACAAAACGCTCAAACGCTTTATAGCTAAGGGTTTGAGTAAAAAAGCAGGTATATACAGTGATTTTACAGTAGTGGACTTATCGGCTATAACGCTTATCAGGAGCGGCATTCAGGACTGTTGCGAAACTGTGAATGTTGCTCAAAAAAATTTTGCTGGTAGGTAAAAGCCGATAAATTTGTTTCAGTATAAATCACTACTTAAAACATACACTATGAACAAAGCTGAATTGGTTGCAAAATTAGCCGAAGATGCAGGCATCACTAAAACCCAGGCAAACGCTACATTAGATTCTTTTGTAGAAGCTGTTACCAAAACCCTGAAAGGTGGCGGCAAAGTAACCCTGGTAGGTTTCGGAACTTTCTCAGTTTCCAAGCGTGCTGCACGTACCGGCCGCAACCCTCAAACCGGCGAAGTAATCAAGATAAAGGCGAAAAAAGTAGCCCGCTTCAAAGCTGGTAAAGAGCTTTCCGCCAAAGTATAACGGTGTAGGTGCCAGGAAAAATTATCAGAAGCAGAAGAATAGCTTATTCTTCTGCTTTTTTATTGACTGAAATATACGAATTTCGCGCTTCGTCGCTTATTTTGTAACCATTAAACTGATTTACCATGGGTAGAGGTGATAAAAAGAGCAAGAAGGGTAAAATCTTCAAAGGCTCTTACGGTAAAAGCCGTAGTTCAAGACCTGAAAGCTCCAGCGTTAAAAGAGCTGCTGCTGCTAAATTACAAGCTTAATTGCAGCTTTCTGATGTGATGATGTCTGATTTGTAATACCGGTTTCCGCTATATATCAGACATCAACCATCAAAAAGGCCCCGTCTGTTATCAGGGAGCCAATCTTTCTATCTTCCACTTTCCATTCTCCGCTTTTGTATACTTTATTCTGTCGTGCAGGCGGCTGCTTCTGCCCTGCCAGAACTCTATTTCCAAAGGTTCCACAATATAGCCACCCCAGTTATCCGGACGGGGAATAACCACTGACTCCTCAAACTTTGCCGTGTTTTCTGCCACCTTCTGTTCCAGCACCTCGCGGGAGGAGATTACCTGACTTTGCGGGGAGGACATAGCGCCGATGCGGCTACCTACGGGGCGGGATTGGAAATATTCATCGCTATCCTGTGCGGCGGCTTTTTTTACGGTACCGTTAATGCGTACCTGCCGTTGCAGTTCACGCCAGAAGAATACCAGCTCTGCACGTGGGTTTTCTGCCAGGGTGCGGCCTTTGGCGCTATCGTAGTTGGTAAAAAACCAAAAGCCCTTTTCATCAAAACTCTTCAGCAGCACAATGCGTGCAGAGGGAATGCCCTCTTTAGTAGCGGTGGCCAGCGTCATCGCATTTACCTCTTCCAGCTCGCTCGCAATGGCTTCCTGCCACCATACCTTAAACTGGTCAATGGCATCCGCCGCCACTTCTGCTTCCTCCAGCGTTTTAAGGCTGTAATCCGTTCTTATATCAGCTATTGCTTTCTGTATAGACATGCGCACAAGATTTAAAGCCTCAAACCTAATATAAAAAGCGGAATGGCAATATGACCTGCATCAGGTAGGGGGCTTTTGCAGTCAGTATACACCCCTCGTCCGGTTTACCATTTGTTAACAGCTATGTTGCGGTGGCCTATGCCTTTCTGATGGGTGGCAGGATGGTGGCAGGATACCAGAAGCATCCTACGGGTTGGTATGGAGTATTCACGGAGGAAACATGGAGTAGACATGGACTTATCCACAGTTTAGCCGGGCGGGAAAACAGAAGCCCGGAACAAACGCTCCGGGCTTCCACAGATATATCGTAAGTGCCGCCGCTATACGCAGCAGCCTGTATGTGAGTAGCTTAGCTTACCAGTGTACCAATGTTCTGGCCTTCTACCACCTTCAATAAAGTACCCGGCGTGTTCATGTCGAATACAATGATAGGCAGTTTGTTTTCCATACACAGGGTGAAAGCCGTCATATCCATTACTTTCAGGTTTTTGCTGATGCACTCCTGAAAAGAAATTTTCTCGTAACGGGTAGCAGTGGGGTCTTTCTCCGGATCGGCGGTGTAAATACCGTCCACACGGGTACCTTTTAAAATAACATCGGCCTGAATTTCTATTGCACGCAGTGAACCGGCAGTATCGGTAGTGAAGTACGGGTTACCGGTACCTGCACCAAATATCACCACACGGTTTTTCTCCAGATGGCGGATAGCGCGGCGGCGGATATAGGGTTCTGCAATCTGCTCCATTTTAATAGCGCTCTGTAAGCGCGTATAAACGCCTATTTTCTCCAGCATTGCCTGCATGGCCATACCGTTAATCATAGTAGCCAGCATGCCCATATAATCGCCGTGTGCACGCTCAATGCCACTGTCATGCTCGTTCATGCCTCTGTAAATGTTACCACCGCCAATTACTATGGCTACCTGTACACCCAGGTCGGTTACCCTTTTGATATCGTTCGCATACTGCTCAATGATCTGGGGGTTAAAAGGATCGAAACCGTTCTTGGACTCGCCCATCAGGGCCTCACCCGACAATTTCAGGAGGATACGTTTGTACTTCGGTAGCATGAATGAGGAATTTGTGGGTGCAAATAACCTGAATTTTTCCCCAAATGCCAAATCATCGTTCTTAACCGGCTACATCACGTATTCGTTGTTAATCGGCTTCACCGGAGCAGGAATATCCTTTTCGCCCAGCATTTCCAGCAGATTAATCTCAATAGTACGGCTTATCTGGTTCAGCGGCATGCTGGTAGTAAGCGTGCTGAAGGGGTCCATCAACGTTTGTCCGTTAAAGTGGGTGATATGAAATACGGAGCCTACGATGGAGCCCATCACTATAGACCATAACCCTATTTCACGGGAGCACACCATGGTAATCATAATGGTGAACAGCCAGATAAAAGCTTTGGTAAAGAAGATATAGATAGTGGGGAATACGGTGTTTTTGATCCGCTCCGCCATGCCCATAGAATCCGTAAAGGCTACCAGCATTTTATTCAGCTCCAGATAACGGAACCCATCAATATAGCCCATGCGCGACAGGGTTTCCAGGTCGCGGCTCTGCAGCAACAGCACAGCGTTGTGCATGTTAGAGTGGCTTTCTATCAGGCCCAGTTCTTCATCGCTCAGGTATTTGCGGTAGGTAACATCATTCTGCGGGCGCAGGGCTGTTTTAAGGGCATATATAAACGCAATGTGGCGCTTTACCATTTGCTGCTTCATCAGCTCTGTCTGTGTATCATCTTCGGCAGGTATAACGTAACAGAGTACGTTTCTGGCCCATGTGCGGGAGTCGTTTACCAATGCCCCCCATATTTTACGCGCCTCCCACCAGCGGTCGTATGCCTGGTTGTTATTAAAGCCTACAAAAAAGGCAATGGCCGGGCCCAGCACAGTGGGTATAATCGGCGGCAGAATAAAGAAACGTTCTATTATGTACGTATCCACATAGTATACCATTACACAGGAAAAGAAAATAAGCAGATCCATTTTCCAGGTGTATTGCAGCACGCGTATAAAGCGGTAGGTTGGTGAAATAGTCATAGTTGCTTTGAATTAACAGGCTGTACCGTGCAAATAATCGTGCCGGGATTAAGTATCTTCACGTTTAATGAGAGAGGGTGGTATGGAAAACATCGCACATACAACGGAACGGTTACTGCAACTGTTGAAAGAGCATTTCGGGTACACTTCTTTCCGGCACAACCAGCAGGCTATTATAGAAAATACCATGGCGGGCAAAGACTCTATGGTACTGATGCCTACCGGCGGCGGTAAATCTATCTGTTATCAGATACCGGCACTGGCGCTGGACGGTCTGACTGTGGTAGTTTCTCCCCTGATTGCGCTGATGAAAGACCAGGTAGATGCCCTGCGCCAGAACGGTATTGAAGCCGCCTTTTTAAACTCCACCCTTTCCAACTACGAGCAGCAGGATATACTGGAACGTTTACCGCAGCAAAACAAGATTGCCCTTAAAAGCAACCTGAAACTGCTGTATATATCCCCCGAACGTTTACTGGGCGAGCGCAACTTTCTCAGCTACCTGAAAGAGAAGGTAAAAGTGGCACTGTTTGCTATTGATGAGGCACACTGCATCAGCTCCTGGGGGCACGATTTCCGGCCGGAATACCTGTTGCTGGGCAACCTGAAACAGCATTTTCCTACCATACCGGTAATAGCACTTACAGCAACAGCTGATGTGCCTACCCGTAACGATATTATTCAGAAGCTGCACTTTACCAACTATGCTACTTTTGAAAACTCGTTTAACCGGCCCAACATCAGCTACTTTATAAAGCCGCGTAAGAACTATTTTGACGACCTGGTAAACTACCTGAACACGCATGAGTCTGACGCAGGTATCATCTACTGCCTCTCCCGAAACGGTACAGAAACGCTGGCAGAAAAGCTGCAGCAGCACGGCATTAACGCCCTGGCCTACCACGCCGGTTTTGAACCACAGGAGCGGGAAAAACGGCAGGAGCAGTTTCTGAAAGATGAGGTGCGCATTATGGTAGCTACCATTGCCTTTGGCATGGGCATTAACAAGAGCAATGTGCGTTTTGTAATACATACTGATCTGCCCAAGAACATGGAGGGTTACTACCAGGAAACCGGCCGTGCCGGGCGCGACGGATTACCCGGTGAAGCCATCTTGTACTACAGCGGCGGCGATGTACTGAAGATGACCAAAATAGTACAGGTAGAAGGCAATGAAGAGCAGTCGAAACTGATGGTGAAAAAGCTGAAGCAGATGGCGGATTACTGCGAGCTGCGCACCTGCCGCCGTAAATACCTGCTCAACTACTTTAACGAGAAAGCCGGCAACTACTGCGGCAGCTGTGATGTATGCCTTACCGACCAGGTAAAACAGGATATGACCATAGCCGCACAAAAAGCACTGAGCGCCGTAAGCCGCTTACAGGAAAGGTTTGGCATCAACTACGTTATAGATTTCCTGCGGGGCAGCAGCACCACCCGCCCCATGCACCAGAGCATTAAAACCTATGGTGCGGGAAAGGAATACAGCAAAGACCAGTGGCGCAGCTTTTTAAAAGAGATGATACAGCTGGGCTACCTGAAACAGGCCGATGGAGAATACCCGGTACTGCAGTTGACGGATGACAGCTGGCCCATACTAAAGGGAGAGGTGCAGGTAATGCTTACCACCGTTACCCACGAAAAAGCGCCGCTACCCGAAGTACTGGAGGCTAAGAAGATAGCACAGCCTGTAGAGAAAGACCTGTTTGAAGCATTGAAAACGTTACGCAAGCAGATAGCGGTAAGCGAAAACGTACCGCCTTACATCATCTTCTCCGATGCTACCCTTACCGAGCTGGCCAGTTATCTGCCCATTACCAGAAGCGACATAGCAAAAATCAATGGCTTTGGTGAAGTAAAGCTGGAAAAGTATGGAGAACCGTTTCTGGAAATGGTACAGGATTACTGTATACAACACCAGCTATATACACGCATACAACATAAACAGGCCAAACGCAAGCGATAAATATTGCACCAATAAAAAGCCCGATAGCATAACTACCGGGCTCCTTAATATATTGAGGTTGTGAAGGATTATCCTAAAGCTACACGTTTGAAGCCCAGTACTTTCACATCACCATTGCTCTTCAGGTATTCAGCTACAGTTTTACCGCCATCTTTAACAAAAGGCTGAGCCAGTAAGGTTTGCTCTTTGAAGAAAGCGTTCAGTTTGCCATCAGCAATCTTAGCGATCATTTCAGCAGGTTTGCCCGCCATTTTAGGATCAGCAGAGATTTGCTCAGTAACAATAGCTCTTTCGCGCTCTACTGCTTCAGCAGGTACGCTTTCAGGATCAACTGCTACAGGATTCATAGCTGCAATCTGCATGGCTACGTCTTTACCAGCTTCAGCAGCATCTTTATCTAAAGCAACCAGTACACCCATACGGTTAGCACCGTGGATATAAGAGGCTACGAAAGGAGCTTCAATTCTTTCAAAACGGCTAACACCAATTTTCTCACCAATAGCAGTCAGCTTATCGTTGATCAGATCAGCCACTTTAGCACCATTGATAGATACCTCGTTCAGTTCTTCCGCGCTTTTTACGTTGTTAGCGATAGCAGCGTCAGCAATGCTGGTAGCAAAAGCTACGAAGTCAGCATTTTTAGATACGAAGTCAGTTTCGCAGCTGATGCACAGTACAATACCGGTTTTGTTGTCAGCGGTTGTTTTAGCCAGCACAACACCTTCTTTTGCCTCACGGTCGCTACGTTTAGCAGCAACTTTCTGGCCTTGCTTACGCAGCCAGTCAATAGCAGCTTCAAAGTCGCCATTGGTTTCAGTTAATGCTTTACGGCAATCCATCATACCAGCACCGGTAGCCTGGCGCAGTTTGTTAATATCAGCGGCTGTAATTGTTACAGATGACATACTTGTTATATTTTGAATGTTAAGTGCTGAATAATTCAGCATCCAACATAGTGTGTTTTTATTGTAAAAGAGGAATGTTGAATGTTAAATGAACATGATTTTTACATCTAACATTTAAGATTCAACATTCATCCGATTATCTATAAGCGAAGCTTAGCGGGCGCCACCTGGAGCACCACCGGGACCACCTGGTCTGCGGCTTGCACCACCTGGAACACGGCGTTTAGCAGGAGCACCACCGCGTACTTTACCACCACGTGCAGCTTCAGCTTCTGCTTCAGCCTGGATACGTGCAGCTTTCTTTTCGTTTTCGTTGTCTACTTCTTCCACATCATCATCTTTAGCAGCCTGACGCTCAGCTAAACCTTCTGCAATAGCAGCAGTGATGTAATTGGTGATGATAGCGATAGATTTAGTAGCATCGTCGTTTGCAGGAATTGCAAAGTCAACTTTGTTAGGATCGCAGTTGGTATCAACCATGCCGAAGGTGGTGATGCCTAAGCGTTTTGCTTCAGCCAGAGCAATGTGCTCGTGTCCGATATCTACCAGGAATAAAGCTGCTGGCAGACGGCCCAGCTGAGCAATACCGCCCAGTACTTTTTCCATTTTATCTTTATCGCGGGTTAAAGTCAGACGCTCTTTCTTGGTTAAGCTTTCAGCGCTGCCATCAGCCAGCATTTTTTCAATGCTCTGCATTTTCTTCACGCTCTTACGAACGGTGTTGAAGTTGGTAAGCATACCACCTAACCAACGCTCAGTAGCAAAAGGCATGTTTACTTTCTTAGCGCACTCGCTAACGATTTCTTTAGCCTGTTTTTTAGTAGCTACGAACATGATCTTTTTACCGCTTTTCGCAATCTGCTTCAGAGCAGCTGCAGTTTCCTGCAGGTGATCTACGGTTTTGTTCAGATCAATGATATGGATACCTTTCTTCTCAGCGAAGATGTAAGGCAACATTTTAGGATTCCACTTCTTACGCAGGTGGCCAAAATGCACACCGGCTTCGAGTAACTGCTGTTGCAATGAAGTGTTATTTTCCATTTTACTAATTTGTAAAGTTTGATTTGAAAATTGTGAATATTAACGCTTGCTGAACTGGTAGCTACGACGGGCTTTCTTATGACCGAATTTCTTACGTTCAACACCACGTGGGTCGCGTTTCAGGTGACCTGCAGCTTTTAAAGCAGGGCGCAGTTCAGCGTTTACTTCCAGCAGCGCACGGGCAATACCCAGTTTAGCAGCTTCAGCCTGGCCTTTTAAGCCACCGCCTGTTGCGTTTATTTTCACATCAAATTTATCCAGAGACTCGATAGTCTTTAAAGGCGCTTCTACCTGGTTTTGCAGGTATACCAGCGGAAAATATTCTTTGTAGTCTTTATCGTTAACAGTGATCTTGCCTTCACCCTTGCTAATGAAGATACGGGTAACGGCTTCTTTACGACGACCAACTGCATTCTTTTGCTTTTCCATTTATAACAATTTGGAATTTGAAATTTGATTGGTAAAATTAGAACTTCAGTTCTTTAGGTTGCTGAGCAGTGTGCGGATGCTGGTCGCCAGCGTACACAAATAATTTTTTAACCATTTTACGGCCCAGACGGTTTTTAGGCAGCATACCTTTAACAGCACGCTCAATAATTACCTCAGGACGACGCTTAATCAGGTCTTTTGCAGCTTCCTCTTTTTTACCACCTGGATAGCCGGAATAGTTGATGTAGGTTTTGTCTTCGAATTTGTTACCGGAGAAAACCACCTTATCGGCGTTAATGAAAATTACATAATCACCGGTGTCAACGTGTGGTGTGTAAGAAGCCTTGTTCTTGCCACGCAGAACAGAAGCGATTCTTGAACACACACGTCCTACGGTTTGATTAGTACCATCTACAACGTACCAGTTGCGTTGCACGGTAGCCGCATTCGCATGCTTGGTTGTGAAATGAAGTTTGCTCATTTTAATGTTACATTTAGAAATTTCACCTGCCGCTAACCCGGCATGGCGCCCCAAAAAATTCGGGAGTGCAAAGGTAACAGCTATAAATGGTTTTTCAGGTGTTTTCACAGCCCTTTTCACCACACACCTCTGTAACACACTGGTTTTCAATAAAAATTTTGCACGCCTTTCTATAATTACCTGTGAAACATACGCTATTTCTGGCCGTTTTAACATTTTCCAGGCCATAACGCAGCCTGGAAGCGTGTTTTACAAAGCTGCATTCCCCTACCTTAGCGCTCCAAAAATTCTTTCCAAAACAGAGTACATTAGTTATGAACAAAAAGTATGCGGTGCTGTTAGCCATGCTGCCTTTTGGCAGTCTTCTGGCCCAGGATAATCTGGTGAATTCGCTGAATGCCAACAAAAGCGATGCTTCTAAAGAGAAATTTACGTTTACCCCCCTCATTAACATCGAAACCACTTCTATTAAAAACCAGGGCAGCAGCGGAACCTGCTGGAGCTATTCCGGTAACTCTTTTCTGGAAACAGAAATGATACGCAAAGGCAAAACACCGGTAGATATTGCCGAGATTTATACTGCCCGTTGCGTATACATTGAAAAAGCAAAGAACTATGTACGCATGCATGGCGCCGTTAGCTGGGGCGACGGTGGCGAACTGCATGATGTGGTAAATATGTACGCCAAATACGGCGCTTTACCACAAAGCGTATACAACGGCTTAAACTACGGTACTACCGTAAACAAGTTCAGCGAAATGCAGGACGTACTGAAGGCTATGCTGGACGGTGTTATTAAAAACAGCAACGGACAGTTAACCCCTAACTGGCTGAAGGCATTTACCGCTGCACTGGACGCTTACCTGGGTACGGTACCTGAGAAGTTTGAGTACAACGGCAAAACCTATACGCCGCAAACTTTTGCTAAAGAAGTGGTAGGCCTGAATGCTGCTGACTATATTGAAATGACTTCTCTGAACGATCAGCCTTACTACCAGAAAGTATTCCTGCCTGTTCAGGACAACTGGAGCTTTGATTATGCTTACAACGTTCAGATGGACGACATGACCGCTATTATTGACAACGCCCTGAAAAACGGTTACAGTGTAGGTTGGGCTACCGATGTTAGCGAAAAGTATTTCAGCTGGAAAAATGGTGTTGCCTTTGTACCTGAGAAAGACTTTGCTAACATGACCGACGCAGAAAAAGCAGATATGTTCAACGGCCCTAAACCAGAAAGAGCTATTACCGCTGAAATGCGCCAGACCGCTTTTGACAACTACGCTACTACCGACGACCACGGTATGCAGATTGTAGGACTGGCAAAAGACCAAACCGGCCGTGAGTATTACATTGTAAAGAATTCATGGGGCGAAAGCAATGATTACAAAGGATATTTATATGTTACCAAAAACTATGTGAAGTTTAAAACCACTGGATTACTGGTTAACAAAGAAGGTATTTCCAAAGACCTGCGGAGCAAAATGAAAGTATAATCATTTTACTGTTTTATGATATTCCACTGAAAAAGGGGGCCTGTGGCCCCTTTTTTATTAAGTTTGTTACGCCCTAAATCAACAATTACATGAAAAGGACAACTGTAGGGTTGTTTTGCTGCTTATGGTTATCAACCGCCACTCTGGCGCAATATCAGGCCGCTGACGACGAAGGCGTGCTGGCCGCCTCTTTCCTGAAAAAGCTGGACAAAAAAGCCAAATACGGCGCGTACGACATTAGTAAGGAAATATCCTTTGGCACCGCCAAAGGTCTCAATGATCTTCCGGTAGTAACTGCCGAAGAAAAAGGCACTGTGGAGATGGTGGCACTGGAAAACAGGGCCGTGGTAGGCTATATGGTTCCCGATAACACGTTTGCCCGGTTAAAAGACTACGATTTTGAAATCTTTTACAAAAACACATTCAGAAGCCAGAAGTACCCACCGGAAAAGGTATCTCTTACCGATGAGAGTGTGTATCTGGATGACAACTATGGTCTGTTCTATGGCTTCCGCGCTGAGGAATCGGGTACCCGTTGCCGCTTTAAATACATTACAGAGTATAAAGATGGCAAGTACCTGAGCCGTGTGTTCTTTCATCAGAGTTTCCCGGTTAAATCTACCAGTATGAGTTTCAGAATACCAGACTGGCTGCAGCTGGAGATAGCCGAGAAAAACTTTGAAGGCTATAACTTCAAAAAAACCACGAAAAAGGAAAAGGGGTATACAATTTACAAGTACGAAGCTGATAACCTGTCTGGCGTTAAACACGAGCCGTATTCCCTGGCGATGCCCTATTTCCTTCCTCACCTGATTATTACCGTACGCGCATACACCATTAACAAAAAGCAATACAACGGCTTTAAAGGGCCAGATGATATGTATGCCTGGTACAATTACCTGTATAAAAAGGCAGATAACAAACCGGAAACCATTAAAACCGTAGTAGACCAGCTGACCAAAGGTAAAGGCAGCGATGAAGAAAAAATACGCTCCCTCTACTACTGGGTACAGGACAACATACGCTACATTGCTTTTGAAGAAGGCTATGCGGGCTTTATACCCCAGTCGGTACAGGAAGTATACAAGAACAAGTACGGCGATTGTAAGGGCATGGCAAACCTGCTCTCTGCCATGTTAAAAGAAGCAGGCTTTGATGCACACTTTGCCTGGATAGGCACCCGCGACTTACCGTATGACCGTACCGAAGTACAATCTATGTGTGTGGATAACCACGCCATTTGCGTACTGTATCACAAAGGCACTACCTACTTTCTGGATGGTACCGAAAAATACCAGCCACTGGGCCGCAATGCTTACCGCATACAGGGCAAGAAAGTATTGGTAGAACATGGCGATACTTACAAAATAGAAGCTGTACCGGAAGCAAAAGCCAGCGAGAACAGTCATAATACCCTTGCCACGCTTACGTTGCAGAACGATAAAATTACCGGCCACGTAAAAGTAAGTTTTGACGGCGCTACCAGCAGCCTGTTCCATTATATCTATAACAACACGCCTACCAACAGACGTAAAGACTTTATCAACAGTCTGCTCCAGTTCAACAACAAAAACGCAGAGGTAACCAATGTGCGCACTTCTGACTTTAAAAACAGAGACTCGGCTATTGTGATAGAAGGCGATGTGGACCTAGCAGAACAGGTAACTACTGTTGAAAACAGATACTATACTAATATTGACTTCTTCCCCGGCACTATTACACGGTTTATTCCCGATGACAAGCGTAAAACACCTATTGATATTAATGCAGTGTATACGTCTAACGACGAAATAACCCTGCAGCTGCCTGCCGGTGGCAAAGCTTTATCACTGCCTAAAAGCTTTACCAGTGAGTTTATGAAGAATACCATGCAGGCCAGTTATGAAACGCAGGGTAACAAAATAACACTTCATAAAACGATGGTAATTAATAACCCTGTTGTAAACAGAAGTGAATTTACCGACTGGAAAAACTTCCTGAACCGTATTAAAGCATTTAACAAAAGCAACCTGTCGGTACAACTGTAACCCTGTTACCCAATCAACCTTTACACATGATACCCATTGTATATAGTCTGCTTGCATTCAGCCTTATCACCACTTCTGTAACTGCGCAGCAGCGCATTACCGATAAGGCGCTGGATGCGCTGGAAAAAAACAACAAAGAAGCAAAGCTGCTGGAAGATACAGACGACGACTTTAAAGGCCTTGCCAACGCCACCAGCTGGCAGGAAGAGAGCGCCGTAATACTGGCCCAGAAAACCAGTTTCAGCTTTGATAAAAAAAGCCTGAGCGTAGGAGGCCGTATAGGCCGTAACCTGCTGGGGCTGCTGTATGCCCCCTTTACCTTAGGCACTTCCATTGTACTGGCCAACACCATTAACGAAACCAGTATTCTGGTACAGGAAACAGAAAGAAGGAAGATTCTGCTGCAGGATAAGTTTGCCGTAGAAAACTATTCCATCCTGTACTTCCGCCTGAGTGCAGAGGGTGATGCTTTTACCGCCCGTGTAATTAAAAAAGACGGCACCCAAACAACAGTAGACCTTACAGACGCGGTACGGGTAGAGAACCCTTCTTCAGTACCGGCGCTGTTTACCAGCTATACCGACTCCAGGCCCAGCTATAGCTACCGCCCTACCTTTTATAAAGTAGCGGTGCCTGATATGGAAGAGGGCGATATTATTGAGTACGAGTACGTAAACTTTAACACTCAGAAGTATTCTCAGAATCCGGATTATAAAGAGTTTCAGCCAGTATACTACCTGTGTAACAGAAGTCTGCCTGTGGTAAAACAGGTGCTGGAAGTTGTTACCGAAGACGACCGTTATTACGTAAGCTACAAAAGCCAGAAAGGCGCACCTGACTTTATACAAACTACTGCCAAAGGCAACAAGGTATACCGTTGGACGGATAATAACCGCGACGCCCTTACCCGCGGACGTTTTGTAAACCGTTTGCTGCAACTGCCTTCTGTAAAGTTTCAGGTAGTATATGCCCGTAACAATAGCAAAAACCTGGTGTGGTTTAAAGACAACGAAGACCCTAAGAGCAATATTACCCTGGAGCAATTATCTGAAAAAGCAAAAACCTTCTGGTTTAACCCTGGTAAGCTGCGTACTACCGGTGAGTATACAGATGGCCTGAAAGCCAACTTTGAAGAAACCGCTAAGGGCATTTACAAGGGCATGAAAAAGAAAGGCATTACCAATACCACTGATGATGAGTATGTGCGTAAAGCTTACTACAGCATACGCGCTCAAACGCTGTATAACAACTGGAGCGATTTTGCTTTTGCTAAAATCTACTCTGCACTGCTGGCTAAAAATGATATTGCGCACGAGATTATTGTAACTACTGCCAACAACGAAACCACCATTGAAGCGGCTTCCTTTGCACAGGAACTGAAATGGCTGATACGTTGTAAGAATAAATACTACGCCAATCCGGATGAGCACCGCAACCCGGAAGAGCTGCCCTCGGAGGTATGTGGTAACCCTTCTGTACGCTTTAACGCGCTGAAAGAAGAAGGCAAGCCTACTATAGAGCCTCTGCCACAGTCTGACACACTGGCCAATACCCTTATTGCCAACATTAAGGTAAGCCTGAATCATACGGAAACCAGCGACCTGCTGAACGTAGATAAAACAGTAGAAGCACAGGGCCTGGTTAAAGATGATTTAACCGATGAGATACTGGCCTATACGCCGTTTATGGAAACTGACTTCCGCAACTACGATGGCACCGGTATGTGGGAAGGTATGAACTCCCAGCAGGAAGCGAAAGCTATCAGCAACTTTAATGAGCAAAAGAAAGAGTGGCGCGAAGAGAAACCTAAAATGATGAAGGCGATGGCAGAGGACTATTACGACTTTGCCGTAACCGACTACGCCTCTTTTAAACTGATGCAGGATGGCCGCAGCTTTAAGAAGAACGTATTAAAGTACAACGAGATTTATACGCTGGACGATGCGGTTAACACCGTGGGTGATGATCTGCTGCTGTCTATTCCCAACCTGGCAGGCGGCTCGCAGGGCAAGCTGAAGAAAGAAGAACTTACCCGCACCCTGCCGGTATATCTGGAATATGCCCGCGCTTATAACTACAATATAACCTGCCCCATACCTGCCGGTTATACCGCCCGTGGTGTAGAAAGCCTTTCCAGAGAAGTAAGAAACGAAGCAGGCTCTTTTACTGTTAAAGGCCGTATTGACAATAACAACGTGATTATTGAAGTACGCAAAACCTTTAACAAGAGTGAGGTGAGCGCGCAGCAGTGGCCGCTGATTACAGAATTGCTGAAAGCTGCTTATGGTTTTTCTAAAGCTAAAATCTTATTCAGCAAGAGTTAGTATAGTATCTATATACACAAACGGTTGCCTGTTGTGGATATAACAACATTCCGTTCCAAAAAAATTAAAACGTGGGTGTATCAAAGTATGATACACCCACGTTTTTTATTCCTTACACGCAACCGCCAACATCAATACTGTTTAAGCCTGCGTTATTTCTTTACGTTATGCTTTATTACTGGCAGGCATATAGTCTCCCAGCCAATACCTGCCTGCACTATCCTCTAACTTAAAAGATAGCTTCCAGCTCTTTCAGGTGCAGCACCGTATAAGTTGGTTGCACATGCGGCGTTACATTCAGATGATTTACGAACACCGTATCCAGCCCTGCATTCATTCCCCCCTGTATATCTGCATCCAGGTTATCGCCAATCATAATGCTCTCTGATACCGAAGCGCCGGTTGCCTTCAACGCGTATTCAAATATCTCTTTATGCGGCTTCAGGCTGTTGCACCGCTGTGAGGTGAACATCTCTTCAAAGTAGCTGGTGAGGTTGCTGCTTTCCAGCTTACAACGTTGTACTTCATCAAAGCCATTGGTGATGAGGTGCATACGGTAACCTTTATCGCGCAGGTAATTCAATATTTCTACGGTGTAGGGAAACAAGTTGGTGCGGTACGGCAGGCGGTCCAGAAACTGAACCGACATGGTTTTGGATAAAGGTTCATCGCCTATCTTAAAATCCAGCAGGGTAAACCACATCCGCTTCCAGCGTAGTTCTTCCTGTTTAATAAATCCTTTGGTGTATCTGTCCCACAAACGATCATTATGAAAACTATAACGTTCAAAAAAAAGGGTCATATCATGCACTCCGCGTGCCTCCAGCTGGTTATGGGCATATAGTTCCCTCAGTGTGTCACGTGCATTCGCCTCAAAATCCCACAGGGTGTGATCCAGATCAAAGAAGATATGTTTGTATTCAGCCATACTCAAAGGTATTGCTTACCTGCCGGATAAAAGGATTGCCCGATATTTGTTGCTTTAAAATTCACATTCCGTTGATAAATACAGCAGGCTATGAATATTGTAATAACAGGAGCATCTAAAGGATTAGGAAGAGCGATTGCCGAGAAATTTGGTGAAGACAAACAAGGACACGGCATTTTTTTATGCGCCCGTAACAAAGAGCAACTGAGAGCTTTTGCGTTGGAGCTGCAAGGCCGTTTTCCACGTACCAATGTACAATACTATGCCTGCGATGTAAGTAAACCGGCCGAAGTACAGGAGTTTGCTAACTGGTTACTGCAACAGAACATTCGCATAGATGTTTTGGTAAACAATGCGGGGCAGTTTATACCCGGCAGTGTACACAGCGAACCGGCGGGCGCTTTACAGCAAATGATAGAAACCAATCTTTACAGTGCCTATAATCTAACCCGCGCTTTGCTGCCTGCGATGATGCAGGCAGCGCAGGGTCATATTTTTAACATGTGCTCTATTGCCTCTTTACAGGCGTATGCCAACGGTGGCGCCTACAGCATCAGCAAGTTTGCGTTGGCAGGGTTTTCTAAAAACCTGCGGGAAGAAATGAAGCCGCATAACATTAAAGTTACCGCCGTATATCCCGGTGCTGCATATACCGATTCCTGGAGTGGCTCAGGTGTAGATCCTAAGCGCATTATGGAAGCGGCTGATGTGGCAGCACTTATTTATGCAGCTTCCTTTTTATCGCCACAGGCTTGTGTGGAAGATATTATTCTGCGTCCGCAACTGGGCGACCTGTAGGCACCTCCGCTTTATAAAACAGGGGGTTGATACAGTTTTGCATCCGTAGCCTCCTGTTGAAAGAAGGTTTGTGGCAAAGCATAGAAATGTTTGAAGTCTTCTGCGGATACATCACCTACGTATGGCACGTAGTAATGCATGCGCGGGGGCTTCATGTATTCATTCCAGCCGGCATTGCGCCATAGCAGCACATACGATATTTTATGGTCGCCTATTGCTTTCAGCAGTTTGTCTGTCCACCAGCGGGCATAGGGTATCTGCTCGTAGCCGGTTTCGGCTATGGCAAACAGTTTTCCTTTTTCATTGGCAATCTTTTCTATTACTGCCAGATCACGCTCGCAGTTCTTTTCAAAAGCATCGCTCTTTGCAGGGTCGTCATACTGATAGGTATCAAAACTTAATGCGTCTGCCATATCATCGCCGGGGTAACGGGCCAGAAAATGGTCTGCGGTTTCAAAGCCACCGCTGGTGTTGTATACAATCAGCAGGTTGTGCAGGTTCTTTACCTGGCGCAGGTAATAGATGGTAAAGCGCCAGAGTGTAACAAATTCAATATCGCTACAGGTGTTGCGGCACCACCAGAACCAGTTACCGGTAAGTTCATGAAAAGGCCGGAATAATAACGGGATGGGTTCGCCTTTGCTGCCTTTAAGCGTGGATATATAGGCCGCTGCTTTATCCAGCCAACCTTTATACAGCTCATGATTTTCGCCGCCGGGTAATATGGTGGCTACGGTGTTGTGCGTGGTATCCCAGGCGTTTTTACCACCACCTAACGGGCTGGGCATGTGCCAGCTGAAGGTATTGATGCCACCGCGCTCATATACCTGCTTTATATATTTCCGCTGCTCTTTAAAAGGTACACCGTCCAGGTCTTTGGCCTGATCGCTTTCTATACCTGCCAGATCCCAGCCATATACTGCGGGATGATCGCCGGTTACATTTTTAACATCACAGCTGTCTTTGTTGTATTTCCAGTGAACACCGTAGGCCAGTGCATCCTGATGGCCGAAGAAATAGCCGGTAGCAGCCATGCGTTTCATATTCTGATACAGATGCACCATTTCCGGAGTGGCGTGAGTATCGGCAGGCAACAAGCCGTTCTGCGCAGAGGCAGTAACACTTATGCAGGCAGCCAGTAAAGCGGTAGATAACAGTTGTTTCATACGGCAATAAATAGTAGCACAAAGCTAGGGGCAAGGGTAGCCCGCCTGTGAATACTATTTTAACTAATGCTTATACTTTTCCGTGAAGCCGGTAAGGTAAAGCGCAGCGTACGCAGCAATCAGGAAGCCTCAGGAAAAACAAACCCGGTGTTTGAGGCACCGGGCTTGATAAGCTATTTAAACACTTCCTGTAAACTGGTCCAGGAACCTGACATCGTTTTGTGAATATAAACGCAGATCGTTTACACGATACTTCAGCTGGCATATCCTTTCCATACCCATACCAAAGGCAAAGCCGGTGTATTTGTTAGAGTCGATACCAAAGTTGTCCAGCATTTTAGGATGCACCATGCCACAACCCAGAATTTCTACCCAGCCGGTGTGTTTACACAGAGAGCAGCCTTTACCGCCACATACGGTACAGCTGATGTCCATTTCGGCACTGGGCTCTGTGAACGGGAAGTAAGACGGACGGAAACGGATTTTAACATCCTTACCAAACATTTCCTGTACAAAGAAGTACAGTGTCTGCTTCAGATCAGCAAAGCTTACATGCTCATCAATATACAAGCCTTCTACCTGGTGAAAGAAACAATGCGCCCGGGCGCTGATGGTTTCGTTACGGTATACACGGCCTGGGCAGATGATACGGATAGGCGGCTTTTGCTTTTCCATTACACGTGCCTGCACGCTGCTGGTATGTGTACGCAATACCCAATCCGGGTTCTGCAGAATGTAAAACGTATCCTGCATATCACGCGCGGTATGGTTTTCCGGCATGTTCAGTGCAGTAAAGTTGTGCCAGTCGTCTTCAATTTCCGGGCCTTCTGCTACGGCAAATCCCAGTCTTTTAAAGATGGATACAATCTGGTTGCGTACAATGCTGATGGGGTGACGGCCACCTGCATTTACCGGCGTACCGGGTAAGGTCCAGTCAAAATCAACACCCGCCTGCTCGCCGGAACCACCTGCCTGTTTCAGGCTTTCCCATTTTTCCTCAGCCAGTTGTTTCAGGTCGTTCATCACCTGTCCAAACTGTTTCTTCTGGTCGTTGGGAATATTTTTCATCTCACCCATCAGGCCTTTGATAACGCCTTTGGTACCGAGATATTTAATACGAAATTGTTCTGCAACATCCGCTTCAGTACCGGCAAAGGCACCAATTTCCTGCTTCAGTTCTTCAATCTGTTGTAACAGTTGTTCCATTGGATGAATATAATAAAATCTGATACAGCCCTGCTGTTAAGAATTTTGTTTGGTGATTTTTTCCGCGTTCTCCGCTACCTGCAATGCTTCAATAAACTCTTCAATTTCTCCGTTTACCACCGCATCCAGATTGTAAGAGGTTAAGCCGATACGGTGATCGGTTACGCGGCCCTGCGGCCAGTTATACGTGCGTATTTTGGCACTACGGTCACCGGTGCTTACCAGAGTTTTACGCTGGCGGGCAATTTCATCTTCCTGCTTACGCACCTGCTCTTCGTACAGCTTGGTACGCATCATGGTCATAGCCTTTTCGCGGTTACCTAACTGGGTACGTTCAGTCTGACAGATGATCACCGTTCCGGTAGGTATGTGGGTTAACATCACCTTGGTTTCCACCTTGTTTACGTTCTGTCCACCCGCACCACCGCTTCGGGAGGTTTCCATTTTAACATCGGCGGGGTTCAGTTCAAAATCCACTTCTTCTGCTTCGGGCATTACGGCCACGGTAGCAGCAGAGGTATGCACACGGCCCTGCGTTTCGGTATTAGGTACACGCTGTACACGGTGTACACCACTCTCAAACTTAAGGGTGCCATATACATCTTCCCCGGTTACTTCCACCATCACCTCTTTATAGCCGCCTACGGTGCCTTCGCTTTCGCTAACCACAGCAGTTTTCCAGCCTTTTTTAGAGCAATAGCGCAGGTACATATTCAGCAGATCTCCTGCAAACAGCGAAGCTTCGTCGCCACCGGTTCCTGCCCGTATTTCCAGTACAGCGTTCTTATCATCCTGCGGATCTTTGGGTATCAGCAGTTTGGTCAACAGCTTTTCCAATGCTACTTTTTTCTCCTCCAGCTCGGGCAGCTCCATCTTTGCCAGCTCGCGCAGCTCCTCATCAGTACCGTTCAGCGCGTCTTTGCTGAAGTTATAGTCGTCCATTACCCTACGATACTCCTCATAAGGCTGTACAATCTTTTCTAATTGTCTGTATTCTTTACTTTTCTGACCAAACTCCTTCTGATTATTGATAATCTCGGGGTTGGTGAGTGCAATACCGATTTGTTGAAAACGTGCCTTTATGGCATCTAACTGGTCTAACATCTTGTATGGTTTACCGCTTCAGGTGGTACAATTTTTATTGCATACGCCTGAAGTGGCGGCAAAATTAAGAGTTTTCGCCCGCATGCAGCGTGTCATGTAACTTTACCGTATGGCATATTTAAAATTTCAGGGAGAAGGGATATTCAACGGCCGGGAAATATTGCCTGCCCACCAGGTTCTGGTAACCAATGAGAAAGGTATTATTGAGGAAATTATACCAGCCACAGAGGCGGGTGCAGATGTGCAGCAGCACCAGGGGCTGCTTTGCCCTGGTTTTGTAAATACCCACTGCCACCTGGAACTGAGCCATATGAAAGGGCTGCTACCGGAAAAAACCGGCCTGGTAGATTTTGTAACCGGTGTAATGCAGCAACGGAATTTCACCCCGGAAAAGATACAATCTGCCATGGCAGAAGCCGAAGCCGATATGCAGGCCGGCGGCATTGTAGCGGTAGGCGACATTTGTAATACTGACCATACCATTACCCAAAAGGCACAAAGCCCGCTGCACTGGTACAACTTTATAGAAGTAAGCGGATTTATACCCCAATCGGCCCCGTTGCGGTTTGAGCAGGCGGTAAAAACCTATAACAGCTTTACAGAAAAGCTACCGGCTACCGGGCAGCACCAAACGGCTGTTACCCCGCACGCGCCCTATTCGGTATCCAATGCTTTGTTTGAACTGATTAATGGCTTTTCTGCGGGTAAGGTAATTTCTGTTCACAACCAGGAAACACCGGAAGAAGATGCTTTTTTCAGGAATGGCATTTCCCGTTTCCGGCAACTATACACTCAGCTGGGGGCAGACATTTCTTTTTTTGAGCACCCCGGCTGCTCATCCCTGCAACACTGGCTACCCCAGGTAACGCAGCCGGCGGCGGTATTGCTGGTGCACAATACCTGCACCACAGAAACCGATATCCGTTTTGCCCAGCAGGTGGCGGCAGGCAGGCAGCAAACGCTGTACTGGACCTTATGCCCCAATGCCAATTTATATATTGAGGGCCGGCTACCCCATGTAGAACAGTTACGCCAGAACCAGTGTGCCATTACTATAGGAACAGACAGCCTGGCCAGCAACTGGCAGCTGAGCATACTTTCCGAACTGCAAACCCTGCGCACCCACCTGCCCAATATACCGCTGAACGAGCTTTTGCAATGGGCCACCCTTAACGGCGCACAGGCTTTACGCATGCACGACAAACTGGGCAGCTTTGAAAAAGGCAAACAGCCAGGTATATTGGTGGTAGATAAGCGGCTGGACAGTGTAAAAAGGCTGTTATAGCCTTTTACCTGCCTGCAATTTTTTCCAGCAGTTCCATTTCTTCTTCGTTAAGGGAAATGGCTGCGGCTGCAATGTTTTCTTCCAGATGTTTTACGCGGGAGGTGCCTGGTATCAGCAGAATATTGGGTGAGTAATGCAGCAACCAGCTTAACGCCAGCTGATGCAGGCTCACGCCTTTCTTCTGTGCAAACTGCTCCAGTTTGGTAAGCGCCTCGCTGTTGCCGCCGCCTAAAGGATACCAGGGAATAAAACCGATACCTTCATCGTTACAAAACTGCAGCTCGGCCTCCCACTTACGGTTATCAAAGCTGTACATATTTTGTACAGATACAATATCCACATATTCCTGTGCCTTCTGTATCTCTGCCACTTTTACTTCAGACAAGCCGATATGTTGTATCAGACCATCTTCCTGCGCTTTCTGTAAAAAGGCCAGCGAATCTTCAAACGGCACGTTAGGGTCAATACGGTGCAGCTGGTACAACTGAATACTATCTACCTTTAAACGTTCCAGACTTCCTTCCAGCGCTTCCCGCAAATGATCGGGGTGGGCATTTACCGGCCATTGGTCAGGCCCGGTGCGGAGCAAACCACCTTTGGTGGCAATTACCAGATTATCTGCATACGGATACAAGGCTTCGGCAATCAGCTCTTCCGATACATGCGGGCCGTAGCTGTCTGCCGTATCAATAAAATCCACTCCCAGCTCCACTGCACGCTGCAATACGCGTATGGCTTCGTCTTTATCTGCGGGCGGGCCCCAGATGCCTTTTCCGGTAATGCGCATAGCGCCATAGCCCATTCTGTTTATGGTAATATCACTTCCCAGTGTGTAAGTGGGTTTGTAGGTAGTAGCCGTGTTCATTGTTTATGGTTTTATGTAGGTATAAGTACAAAGAATAACAGCAATTGTTTTGCCGGGAAAACTGATGAGTGTCAAGATTTAAGATGTTATACATCATTTACCGGTGTACGTACCACAGATAGCTTTGAATTCTTAATCAAAACATCATTTATGAAAAAGCTATTCATCATGGGTTGTTTGCTGGCAGGTAGTATTTCAGTGTTTAGTCAGAAAAGCAACGAATGGCGTATAAGGGCCAGGGGCCTGGGTATAGTACCACAGGAAAGCGCCGGTATTGGCGTAGTAGGTGGCGATATCAGTATTGGAGCTGCTTATATTCCGGAACTTGACTTTACGTATTTTTTTACTAAAAACATTGCTGCGGAACTGATACTGGGTACCTCCAGACATACGGTTGGCACAAAAGGTTCTGACCTGTCTGCCATTGGCGGCCCTTCTTCGGCCGATATAGACCTGGGTAAGGTTTGGCTGTTACCACCCACTTTAACGCTGCAATACCATTTACCGCTGGGTTGCGGATTTAAACCCTATGCGGGTGCCGGTGTTAACTACACCATTTTTTACAATGCCAGCTCCGGGCCGGTGGTAAAGAATGTTTCTTACCAAAACAAGTTTGGCTTTGCCACTCAGTTGGGTATAGATTACGACATCAGCAAAAAGCTATACCTGAACATAGATGTGAAAAAGATATTTCTGAAAACAGATGCAACCGTAGATGCGTCTAACCTTACCCCTTCTGCACATCCTGAGTTAAACAGTGTGCTGGGTAATATAGGCGCCCCCACCAAAATAAACCCCTGGGTATTTGGAATAGGCATCGGTTATAAGCTGTAAGGCTATAGCTGATAAAAGTGACAGGGCTGAGAAGCACCGCTTTTCTCAGGCCCTGTCTTTATGTATAATGCGCTTATCCCATATGTCAAAGAATGTCCAACACATTCCGGGCCTTTGCTTTTCATCAAACGATGTTACTAGCTTATAACTTAAAAAGCTGCCCGTTTTCAAAAATAGTTACGCCAGGTTTGGCGGCTATGGCTACAGTAATCATGGCTTTTGCCACTTCTGTTGAAGAAATTGGTTTGTATTTTTTTAAAATACCGATGCTGTTGAGCACTTTTACCAGTGCAATGCTCCAGCCTTCGCCGGTGCGCTTTTGTTTACGCGGGCCGTAAAGGGGGCCAGGCCTTACAATGTTAATGCTGGTAAAGGGAATGCGGCTTACACCTTCATCCAGCTGGCCTTTCATGCGGGGGTAAAAAAGCTTTGCATCTTTATCGGCCCCAACCGAAGAAACAAGTACATATACCGGCACTTTGTTTTCAGCCGCAATAGAGGCCACTGCAAACTGATAGGTATAATCTACCCGGTACTGCGCATCCTTTCCTCCGGCCTGCTTCATGGTAGTACCCAGGGAGGAAAATAGTATATCCCCCTGCACATGGTGTTTCCATAGCTGGGGTTTTCCAAAATCAATCTGGTGCTCCTCCAGTTTTTCGTGGGTAACACCGGTAGCACTTCTGCCCAGTACTTTTACTTTGGAGAAACGGTTGTCTGAGAGCAGCAGTTGCAGCAGCGCGCTACCTACCAGGCCGGTGGCGCCAATAATGATTGCAGTTTTCATGTTACTGGTACAACATTTTAGAAGCTGTTTAGTTTAAAATACCCAAGATGTAAAACATCCTCAGTGTCAGCATATTCTGCTTTTTCAATCTGCAAATGGAACTGCGCTTTTGCAGATTGGGGTAAAATATCGGCAACTTCATACATGTCATCCACGTCTACCCCATATTTATCATCCACATGGGCTGATGCTGAATGCTTAAAAAAGCTCAATTGCTTTGCCTCTTTTATGGCACTGTTTTTATCGTTAGCTATAGAAAGAACCTTGTAATGATACTCTTCAAACTCGCCGGCTTTATATCCACCCAGATTCAGAAAAAAGAGCTTTCCGGCATTATCCGGCTGAGCAGCTTCCAGCGGCACCACCGTAACGCGGTATCCGTTTACCCGTGTTACCTCGCGCCACGCATCGATGTGGATGCCCTCTTTTCCCTCCGGCCAGAAAGTTTTGATAGCAGGTACCAGTTCTTTCACAGACGCGCCCACTCCAAAGAAAATGTCGTGCTGCTCCGTATGCCTGCCCGCCGGCTTGCATCCCAGTAAAAACATATATAATTTCATTTCACTCATATACTGTTATTATTGAGTAGTTATGCCGCTTCTTACGCAAATACTCTGGCTGTTTTTACTGGCACTGCCCATAGCATGCATTGCCTGGACCGTAACCCATGAAGAGGTTTTTCTGGAACCGCGGCAGTATTGTATTGACAGAAGTAAGCATAGCAAAACTTTATTCAAACGTAAAGTATTTTATTTATTTACCTGTGAATACTGTTTCAGCCATTATGTAACCATTTTTATGCTGATTCTGACCGATTTTCAGCTGTTGCTTACCGGATGGCGCGGTTACCTTATTGCCGGGTTTGCACTGGTGTGGGTGGCCAACATATACATGAGCCTGTTTGCCCTGCTGCGCGCCAGCCTGAAAAAAGAAAGTACCGAAGCCAATATTGAAGTAAAAAAGCTGGAGCAGTTATAGGCTAGTGCATATTGCCCAGGCCACTGAGCATAAGGGTACATGCAGAAAAGCCAATCAACACAAACATACCAAAGCCTGCCAGCATGCCTGCGCCCATGGTGCGGTACTCCTGCATAAAACAAAGAATAAGCCCTCCAAAAAACTCGCCTATAAGCAACATTACGCCTATAGCCATAAAAGCCTCGCTGGTAAAAGCCAGGCCCAGCATTAAAAAATTACCCAGGCAAACCAGCAGCGCCACCTTCCAGAATTTACTCATATACTTCTGTTAAGCGTTTACAAATGTTCTTTCTTTTTGTAATTGCTGCAGATGATTTTCCTTGTCATCTCTATACAGCAGATTCATGGTTTCAAACGGAATAATACGCCCGTCTTTATGTACAATATGTACACAGCTTTTTTTAATAGCCCGCACGTCAAAATCCCAGGCATCAATAAACCGCATAATAATAATGCGGAACAGGTTGTCGTACCCCAGCCCCGGTGCATGTATCTGTGGCAGGCAGCATAGTAACTCTTTAAAGTTATCCTGCACTTTATCTACAGAAATACCGGTGCTGAATATAGAGAGCATGTGTTTATGCAAAGCCTCATCCTGCTCGTATACAATAGTATTTCTGCCGTTGTGAAGCAGATGGGCAGGATCTACATAACGCGTCATAGGAAATACCTGATTGCCCAGCTTTAACGCATAGCCCATTACCAGCGCATCGGGGTTACAGGGCACCGGTATCAGATCGTTGGGCTGAAATACGTTGGTTTGGGTAAGTATCTGGTCGCGCACATCCGTCATGGTAATACGGTCGGTAGCCGGATCAAACTTATCCAGGCGGCCCGCTATCTGCACGGGCTGAAAAGTAACGCCTCTTACACAACGTTGTTTCAGCGCAAAGTCAATAATACTACCGGTTTCATCATCATTAACCCCCTTTTGCACGGTTACCACCAGGGTGGTAGACACGTTAAACTCGTTCAGGTGTTCCAGCGCTTTGGCCCGTACTTCCGCTAAATCTTCACCGCGCAGCTTTTGCAGGGCCTCCGGTTTAAACGAATCAAACTGGAGGTAGATTTCAAAGTCGGGCTGGTAGGTGGCCAGGCGTTTTACAAACTCCGGGTCTTTGGCTATCCGAATGCCATTGGTATTTACCATCAGGTGTTTGATGGGTTTCTTTTTGGCAATATCCAGTATTTCAAAAAACTGCGGATGCACGGTAGGTTCGCCGCCGCTTATCTGCACCACATCGGGCTGCCCTTCGTTGGCTACAATAATATCCAGCATACGCTCCACCTCTTCTACCGTGCGGTGGCGGCCATAGTGGGGCGAACTCATGGCATAGCAGGTGGGGCAGGTAAGGTTACAGCGGTCTGTAATTTCCACCACGGTAAGGCAGCTGTGCTGCTCATGATCGCGGCAGAGGCCACAATCGTACGGACAGCCATAATGCGTGTCTGTATTAAACTGTAGCGGCATTTCGGAAGGCTTGTTGTAATTGCGGATGTTTTTATAGTACGTAGCGTCGCCTGCTATCAGCACCTTACTGAAACCGTGTTCGGGGCAGGTTTTAAGCATGTACACTTTATTCTCTTCAAACACAATTTTGGCATCAATTCTCCGCAGGCATTCCGGGCAAAGGCTCACGGTAAAATCGTAGTAAGTGTACGGGCGTTCCGGCATAGTATTCAGGTGGTTATTGCCGGTAAAATAGCTGTTTTTTTGGATTCAGCAACACTTTATAATAGTATAACAGGCCTGCTATACAGGTAAGCTGAATTACTGAGAAAGGAATAACGGTATAGTAATGGGGCTTTATAATATCCAGCAACAGTCGAAACAACAGATAGGCCACCATAAACAGTTTAAATCGTGCGCCGCTAAGCAACTTACGGCGTTTCTCCAATTGTACCAACCCTATCCATAACGCTATCAGAAACACCATTTCATACAGGCTTACGGGGTGGCGGCTCATCCCATCGCCCAGGTTCATTCCCCAGGGCGGCGTGGTAACATTACCGTAAGTTTCCTCATATATGCCCATACTGAAACAACCTATGCGGCCTATAATTAACGCCAGCAGCATAGGAAATACAAACAGATCTCCGGAGGATTGCTTTTCCCCTATGGCTTTTTTAATGGCCTCTACCCCAAACAGGCCACCCAGAAAGCCGCCCACTACTGTTTTATTAGTGTAGAAGTACAGCAGTTTATTGGAAGCGCTTAGCAACTGTTCAGGATTTTCCAGCCCGCCAATTAACCTGCTGCCCAGGAGTGAGCCGAAAATGGCGCCCAGGATAATCATCATGCGGTTGGTAGTTTCAATGCTATCTGTTTGCCTTTTGCGCAGGTACAGAAAGTAGCGGAAGCCAATGAAAAAGCCGGCTGTTTCCATTACAGCATGTAACGGAACCGACAGCCGGCCTATAGTTATTTCAACGGGAAAGTGTATTACCATGCTATGCCATAATCTTCGCCATGATTGCTGGACCCGCCCCAGAAACTGCCATGTTTCCAATCGAAGTAAATGGCGTTTACCGGGCCTGAGGTTCTGGCTTCATAACGCGGAAGATAGCCCATGTTCTTCAGCTTAACGCGGATATCTTCCGGGGTATTGTTGTTTAACAGAATGGAGCCGGGTTTGGGTTTTCTTTCTTCCCCACCCAGGGAAAGGTATAACTGATCGGTATTGATGTTGGCGGCTTCTGTGGCCTGCTGTACCGTCATACCAAATTCGACCATGTTCAGGAAAAACTGCAGCAGGTTCTGATCCTGGGTATCACCACCCTGTACCGCAAAGGATATATACGGTTTGCCATCTTTCAGCGCCATTGTGGGAGTAAGGGTTACGCGCGGGCGCTTGCCTGGCTCAACCACGTTAAACGGATTGTAAGCCGGATCTAATACAAAGCTCTGCATACGCTGGCTCATGCCTACCCCGGTATGCCCGGCAATACAGGCAGGCACCCAACCACCACTGGGGGTAACAGATACCACCCAGCCCTCTTTGTCCGCCGCTTCTACCGAGGTAGTGCCCAGCCACTGTTTTTCCAGATAGGCTTCATCTACCGGTTTATCAGATGCCGCATAGGTTTTGTGCAGCAACGCCAGGTAGGGATTGGTTTTACCTTCAAACGGATAGGGATCGCCCGGTGTTATACGCGGATCATTTTTACCCGTATCTATAGTAGCTGCCCGTTGTTTTGCATATGCTTTTGACAGCAGGCCCTTCATGGGTTCTGCGGGTGGAAAATTGGGATCGCCATAATAAAAATCTCTGTCCGCAAATGCCATACTCATGGTCTGGTATAAAGTATGAATGTATTTAAGCGAGTTATAACCCATAGCCTTCAGGTCGAAGTTTTCCAGTATGTTTAACGCCTGCAGCATTGCCGGGCCTTGTGTCCACTGCTGTAACTTATATACTTCAATGCCTTTGTAGTTTACCATCAACGGCTCTTCCTGAATTACTTTCCAGTTGGCCAGATCGCTCATAGTAATCAGTCCGCCCTGTTCCTGACAACCACGTACAAACTCACGGGCAATATCGCCTTTGTAAAAACGGTCGTATGCGGCGTAGATGGCCTGCTTTCTGGATTTGCCTTTTTTCAGTGCATCCTGTTCAGCAGCTACCATTTTTTGCAGCGTGGCCAGCAGCTCTTTCTGTTTAAATATTTCACCAGCCTCGGGAGCTTCGCGCTCTTCACCAGGATGGGTAAGAAACACGGCTCTGGAGTAAGGCCATTCTTTAATTTTTTCCTTATTCTTTTGAATAGAGTTGGCGGTTTGCGCTTCTATAGGGTAGCCTTCTGCCATTTGCATGGCGGGTGCCAGCACCTGTTTCAGGCTCATAGTACCGTACTCTGCCAGCATGGTACAAATGCCACCAGGCGTACCGGGGGTGGTGGCAGCCAATGCTCCAAACTCCGGCGGCCAGCCCATGCCCTTGCTTTTAAAAAAATCCGCTGTAGCACCCGTAGGGGCAACCCCCATTGCGTTAATACCTATTACCTTTTTTGTTTTGGGGTTGTAAATCAACGCCTGCGTTTCGCCCCCCCAGCTTAACACATCCCACATGGTGCAGGTGGCGGCCAGCATGGCGCAGGCAGCATCTACTGCATTGCCGCCCTGCTGAAAAATGGTAGCGCCGGCAGTAGCGGCCAGTGGTTTGCCCGTAATAGCCATCCAGTTTTTACCATGTAAAGCTGGTTTTTGTGTTGGGGAGGTATTAAAACCCGGGGGTTGCGTACGCGGCTGTGCGTAAGCAGCTGAACCGGCCAGTACGGCTGACAGCAAAATAGTTGTATAGCTTCTCATAATATACAGTGCATTGGCACTGTTATAAAGATAGGGTTTACCCGTAGCAATCCGGCGCTGCCGGGCAGGGTTATCGGTTAATGCAAAGCAGGCTTCTTCCGGCACGACATTTTCAATACATTTAGCAGCAGGCGGCCAAAAATGTGGTAGTGTTTTCCTGGCTGTAAGCACTCAAAAACAACAAAGCATGCGTATCGGCGATTTTATAAAAAGAAGGTTCCGCATTTTCAGAGAGGAAGTGCTGGTACTGTATTTTGCCCTGCGGCACCCGGCAACACCGCTGGCCTCCAAAGCTATAGTGGTGCTAACATTGGCTTATCTGATAAGCCCGCTGGATGCTATACCGGATTTTATACCGGTGGCAGGATTTCTGGACGATATAGTACTGGTGCCTTTTTTGATTAATACTTCAGTAAAAATGCTTCCGTTGCATGTAAAAGCAGCCAGTGCAGAAAAAGCCAGGAAAGAGGCAAAGCGCTTAAAAATATTATTTACGCTTGCCCTAATCCTGCTGATTATTTTATTGGTCTGGCTATTCATAGGCATTAAAGATGCCATACAACATCTGTTGCAGTAAGGTGTGTAGCAGCCGTATAAGCCATACAATAGCACCACAGAGCCGCCGCACCATATGCTTAAAAATTATTTTCATCAGCACTGGGCCCATAGCTTCCGGGAATAGGAACATCCAGCAACCGAAGGTAAACCCCCAGTTGCGCCCTATGGTGAATGATCTGGCTTAAGGCCATGCGCATTACCGCCACTTTGGGCTCTGCGCTGAAGATGTTTGCACCGCTGCGCAAAGTCCATATTTTATCCAGTACTTCTTCTTTTGCCCCCACCAGCTGTGCTTTTCCTTCGGCCAGGTTTTTCTCAAAAAACTCCAGTAACTGAGCAGTGCTGGTAATATCTACGGGCTGGTAAGGGTTGTTTTCAAAATCCAGTTCATCGGTGTGTAAAACCATTCCTATCCAGGTAGGCAGTTCTGCTATATGCGAGGCCAGCCTTTTAATAGTCATACTTTTTTCATGCGGTTGCCAATCCAGCTTATCATCCGGAATACGCTGTAACATTCTGCGGGTGGTATTGCCTTCCTGTTCCAGTTGCTGCTGTAAAAATTGAATGATTGTCATAGTTTCTGTTTTGTTATACAAAGAAAAAAACGCCTACTGACAACCCTATGTCAGTGGCGTTTGAACAATCTTTTCTTTTTATAACCTGGCTACGAAACCCGTGTGGCACCATCCGGTACCTTACCGGCCATAAAGGCTTCCTGCTGTGCTTTATCGCTCAGTTCCATGGTAAAATTCTCCCACTGGCCATTGCTGTTGAGCACGGCACAGTTCCACGGACCATCTACCTCATCAGAAAACTGCCACAGAATATGGTAGCCTTCTTCATTGGAAAAGCCTTCATCATCGGCCTGTAATATGCCTTCTGCTTTTTGCCATAAGGCAGACTGTATGGTAGTAATAATGGGGTAGTGCTGTGGCTCCAGCGCCAGCTCTGTCAGCTGCAGCGCGTAAATCACCTTCACTTTATCAAAAAAGCTTTTAAGCCAGTTAGCGGCAGAAAGCGGTTTAAACTCCAGAATGGTTTCGCGGAATTCGTCCAGCTCTTCCAGGCCAAAATTGCCTTTTACCACCGGGTTGCGTTCTATTTCTATCAGCACTTCTTCTTTATCGCTCAATACTTCAATAGAAGTCCACTTTTCGGGTTTTTCATCATCGGCCACACCAAACTTTGCCCGCAGGCCTTCTGCCTCCAGTGCATCCAGCAGTTCATCCAGATGAATATCGGGGTTCTTTGTTCCCAGAACACGTATATAGTAACTCATGCGGCTAAATTACAGAATTTGTATAGCCTTAACCAACAGCTGTTAAATTATTAATAAACCGTTTGCCAGTACTTCCACAATCGTAAACAGCAGATTAATTTCAGCCTACCATTACACTAAACACTGTTCTACCATGAAAAAGCTTTACTTATTCTATGCTCTTGGCTTGCCATTGTTATTTGCATCCTGTTCCGTTTATCAGTTAAATACCATTTCCAGTAATACGGCCAAATGGAATGAAAAAGACGGCTCCTTTGTACAGGAGAACGATTCTTTACGGATTATTTATTCTTTTGCGGGACAGAATGCACCGGTATCTATTGAGATTCATAACAAACTGAATGAACCGATTACGGTGGACTGGCAGCGTTCTGCGCTGGTGTATAACGACAGCGCCATCAGCTACGCCGGCAACAAGGCGTATATTAAAGGAGACATCAGCGGCAGTTCTATTAACTGGACGCGCGATTTCAGCAGCAACAGGGCCAGCCTGGATGGCTCCGTTACACTGCCGCAGTATGTAGACTTTATTCCGCCCAAAAGTTTTATCAGGCGGGTACCGCTGGAGCTGACCAACGCTTTCTTTGAAAACTTTGCCGACACTTTTTACAGGAAGATTAAAGTGCCTTCTGTTGAAGCGGATTACAAAATAAATGGCAAAAGGGCATTATTTACCGCCAGCAACTCACCACTGGTGTTCAGCAGTTACCTTACACTTACGTATAACAACAAAGAAGATAACAAGATTGCGTATCAGCAGCAGTTTTATATTTCTGAACTGCTGAGGTTGGGCGCACACCCCAGCAATACAACGTTGATGGACAAAAAAAGGGGAGACATGTTTTATGTCTCCCAGCAAACCGGTTATGGTAAAACGATGACCACGGGCGCAGTAGTAGCGATAGGGGCTGCGGCAGTGGCCGGTTCAGCACTTACCAACACCCACAACAACGGTAACATTAATTAATTGCAGGTTTCCATTGCCCCAGCTGTTGCAGCGCTTTAGTTGCTTCAGCTGGTTCATTGGTACCAATAAGCACTCTTTCGCCGTTTTTAAATACCAGCTGAATACCCTGGTTACCGGAGATATTATATGCAGTACCCGATTTTCCACCGGAACGCACACCCCAGCCGCCATATTCTTTTACAGGCTTATATTCTCTGATATAACACTCTTTAATGTCTTCCCAGGCATACTTTCTTTCTTCCGAAACAAAGGGTACAAACTTTACATAAATACCATCTTCGCGTACTGTAGTCAGCAGCTGACTGGCTAATATTAATGCAGTAACCACCCCTGCAACTGCCTCACCAATCCAAAAGCCTATAATGGCTTTGGGTTTATGCTCGCCATTGGCTTTAATATAAATGGCACAGATAACACCAATCAAAATAATATGCACCAGTGCCAGCACTACCCATACATACACATTGTTAAAGCGCTGACTTTCGTTAAAATAAATTGCATTGTTCATGAAGAGAGTATTAGAGTAGGTTTAATTCCTGCTGCAGGTTTTTACGCGCCTGCTGCTCGTATTGCTGATAAAAATATTGCGTTTTAAAAATCCGGGGCATCTGTAAAAAATGATTCAGCACCTTTTTGCGGCCGGGATTATAGAGGAGGGAGGGGTACACTTTATACTCCTGCCGTATCTGCCGGTAATAAGCTTCATACGCCTCCCAGGGCTTACCCAGTATGGAAAGGTCTGCATCGGTAAAAAAGCAGGTATCACTATCTTCACTGGCTGCATGGCCTTTGGTAGCCAGTATCAGCTGCACGCAGCGTACGCGGCTTTGCGGGGGCACGCCCAATTCTGTTAAACGTGCCTGTGCCAGTTGTGCGCTCTTTTCTTCATTATCCTGCTTCTGCACTTTGTACACACTATCGTGATAACAAATGGCAAACAGCAATTCCGGCCAATGTGTAATATGGGATTGTACGGCGGACAGCTCCGCCACCAGATTTTCGAGGTGGATTAATGTGTGGTAATAACGTCCGCTTTCAGAATGTTTCTGCTCAACTTCTGCCCATAACTTCTGTACCAGTGCACTATCTGTTGTGTATTCCGAAGCCAGTTGCAAAAATGCCTGACTTAACATTGGGTATTAGTGTTGTTTAGGCATTAAAAGTAATGCAAATACCAACAAACCCGCCGGTTAATTACCGGCGGGTTTGTAAAATTTATACTGCGTAAATAACGGCGTGGGCCTCCCATAAAGCAGGGATTTCCAGCTTATTTACCAGCTTGTCTATTACAGCAGCGGGCACCACAGCCTCCCTGTTTGTGTTTTGTTTATGCAGGTAGCGGTATGGCACTTCTACATAGACCAAAGTAACATGCGCTTTATAAGTAGTAAACAGCTCTGTTAGTTGCTGGCGTAACTGCGCGGTTACATTGGTGGCATTCCATACAAAGCCAGCTTTACGCCGCAGCAGGGCTCTTGCCCTTTCTTTGGCCTCCTGTATAACACGGCCGTTGCCGGATTTATCTACGGGAGATATGCCCATTTCTTCCCGTATGGCATCCAGCGATATTACCTGCCAGTGTTTATAATGCCTTTTGATATAATTGTCTTTACCAGCTCCCGGCAGTCCGCTCATCATTACTACCTCCGCAACTGGTTTATCAAAAGGCTGATAACCTGGCCATGCCGCTTCATGCGTTAAAAAGTGCCATTTGGCTTCTGCCGACGCAAAGTGCATGGCTTTGCCCCAGCAATCATGCTCTTTACAAAACTCTTCAAAGCAATCAATGCGGTACAAAAGGTCCTGTGCATCGCCACATATGCGGCCCAATACATCTGCCCTGGCCAGCATAGCCAGCCAGGCTGTGTTTACCTCCATACTTACCCGCGCCAGCGTTTTCAGCGGATCTGGCTTTTCCAGCAACCACAATGGCATGCTATGATAACGCACCAGCGCCACAATGCTCTCCCTTATATCAAAAGGAGTGGCTATATCGCGGTACAGCAGTTGCCGGGCCGTTATAGCCCCCTTACGCGCATGGCCGTGCGCGGTAATGCTTCCATCCTGCTCTTTTACCGTGGTAGAACGTTTCTCCACATCGTGCAGCAGCGCAGATGCCCATAGTATTTCCTGCTCCTGCGGTGGCAATGCCTGCCAGGCAGGCAATTGGGTAAGGCAATCCAGCACCATAAAAGTATGTACCGCCACATCGCCTTCTGCATGGTGTACCGCATCCTGCGGCACGCCATGCATATCGCGCACCCAGCTGAATGTTTCTTCCAGGCAGCTTCTCTGTTTGTTGTTACTTATCATCCACATACCCACCTCCTTCTGTTTGCAACCGGGCACGCTTCCAGTTCCGTGTCCAGTGTTCATCTGTTTTTACATGCCCTTTACGCACGTACTTAAATACATTTTTATCCATGGCGTCTACTGCATATCCATCTGCATTGCGGGTTACAATACCTTCCATGGTAACAGGTTTGCCAGTAAACGCGTCGTGTGGGGCAAAACTGCCGGGGCCTGCTACCATTTGCAGCACTTCGCTTTCAAACGTTTTGCGGCAGGTGGGTGGCTTAATAACGCTTATCTCTGGTACTACCGGCAAATCCAGCATAGACGCGTAAAACTTTGTTTCTTCCCAGCTTAACCACTGGTCGTTTTCTCTTACCGCAAATACATAAAAGTGCTGATTCAGTTGCTGGTATCCGATAGAATGCACTGCATACAGGTTCTCTAAAAATATTTCCAGTGCACCCAGATCATGCTTTACCAGCGCCCAGAAGCGCCGCAGACTCTCTGTCCATGGCGACACCGTGGGTGCCGCATGTGAACGGGCAAAGACGCCCCATCTGGACAGACAATTGTTTTCGCCGTCCAGTTTTTCCGTATGTACCACCTGCCGCATCTGCTGCAGGTACTGCCAATAATCTTCCTGAATGCGGTCGTCATTGGTAGTACCCGGAGAAAACGGGTAGTGGTATGTACGGCCATATTTTTGTGAAATGGCCATGTAATTCTGTTGAAATGAAAAATAATATCACCGCCTCACCCGGAGCGGGGAGGTTTAACAAGATTGTTATGTGAGTGACATTACATGGCTCAAAGTGTTAAGCGTTTATATTGAAGGCAAAAGTAGTTATTTTATTCAGAAGTCAAAAAAGACAATCCCACCCGGAGTTCCTCAGCTTTTGCAGAAGTGCTTCCTGTTCTTTGCTTACATCACTTTCAGCTTTATCGTCCTTTGGTTGTAACGAAGATTTGCCTAATGATAATTGTTTCAATAATTCATCTGCCTTTTCCTGAGAAGTTTGCTTCAACATCACCTTTACCCGTTGCTCTTTAGCAGTAACAAATGGAGTAATTCCTAAAACCAGCATACCATTTACTTTGCCTGTTGCCATAATGTAAGCCTGCATACCAGGCTTAAGCGGCAAGGCACTACTCTCCTCATAAAAAACATACCCTTTTTTATTGCTTAATAAACCGCCCTCCACAAATATTTTATCCCCGGGTATGATAAGATAGGTATTTACTATTTTATCATTGCTTCCTTCCACAAACACTTCCAGCTTTGCCTTTACTACGCCGTTTACATCAAACAAATAGGCGTCAATATTAAACCATCCAAAGGTGCTAATGCCAATATTGTAATATTCGGCAGATACAGCAGGCGAAATATTATTCTTCCTCTCGGAAAGCTGCTTCTCAGCAGCACTTGACGGGTTTAATTTTTTATACTGATTGTAACATGCATCTAATTCTGCCTCCTTAATAGTTATAGTATCAGGAATACCCAATCTCTCTGTTTCCCGTCTTATATAAGCCAGCACGCATTCAATTTCATAATCTGTAAAGGAGAAGGAATTCATTGCAATTTTATATTGGCAATACGCCCTGCTCATATAAGCACATTCATCACTACTTATCAAAGCCTGACTGTTCCGGATGCAGCGGTACAAATGCTCGCGGTTAGTCCATCTGCTTTCTATATGTGCAAGTGCAGGCCCTGTAAGTCCGTGCTTAACAGTATGACAGGAAGTACAATTAGCTTCAAAAAGCTGCTTTCCGATTGTATAAGCGCTCAACGTATCCACCTTTAACTCTACCGGATCCTGCCAGTCTACTCTTCCATTCTCTTCCATACCTTTAAAAAGCTGCATAGCAGGATCTGCAAAGGCAGCAGGAACACTTAACCGTAAAGGTTTTGTTAGTTCAGAGGCTTCCCTGGTGTTGATATAGAACATGCCGTTACTGCGCAGTAGTTTATCACCTGAGCGCGTGGTAAGTCCGGCCCGTAGCATATCATATAATGAAAGGGCTTCCTTTACTACTACTGTTACTGATGTTTTAGTTGACTTTATACTACCAGCCGGAATATGCACGCGAATGCCTGCTGCGGAAAGTAAAATGGTGTCCTTTCCGGTATTGATGGTAAAAAGCTGCTCAGTAATATTCTCTTTGGTTAATACATCAGACGCCGGTGGTAATGATACAGACTGGCAACTGCTGCAAAGCCACGTGGCAGTTACTGCCACCAGAGAGTTGCGTAAAGAAAGAATGGGTTGCATTTTTTAAGGGGTTCTGTCCCCCCAAAGTTAACACTTATCTCAGAGAGAATAATCTGTTGATTTCGTCAGGCTTTCCCATTCATGAAACGCTTTGTTGAGGGTTTCTGTTTTTTGCAATGCCCTGTCAAAAGCATCTTTACCCAGCAGCAGATAGAGTGGCGGATTTTGTTCTCCGGTAATAGCAATCATTGCTGCAGCTGCTTTTTCGGGGTCGCCTGCCTGCATACCATCCATTTGCAGATAACGGGCGTGCGACTTTCTCACTTCTTCATACGCTTCAATGGGTTGCTTTGTCATTACCAATGATTCGGGATTGAGGAAGCTGGTTCTGAATGCGCCGGGTGCTACTACGGTTACTTTTACGCCAAATGATTTTACATCAGCTGAAAGCACTTCAGACAAACCTACAATAGCATACTTCGCAGCAGCATACACCGCCCAGCCTGTGTTGGCAGTGAAACCGGCAATGGAAGAGATGTTGATGATGTGACCCGACTGCTGTTCGCGCAGGTAAGGCATTACTCTTCTTATTACATGCAGGGTACCGAATACGTTGATGTTAAAGCTATCGCGCGTTTCCTCATCTGTTAATTCTTCCACACTGCCACCAATGCCATAACCGGCATTGTTTACCACTACATCTATACGGCCAAAAGCTTCTTTAGCGCTTTTCACCGCCTGCGCTACTTCGCTGTCACTTGCCAGATTTACCTGTAAAGGAAGAAAATGATTGTTGTCGCCTACCGCTTTCAACAAGTCGTGTATGTTACGGGATGTTGCCACTACACGATGGCCTTGTTGCAGCAGCTGTTTTGTAAGACTCAGGCCCAGGCCTTTGGAAGCGCCTGTTATAAACCATACTTTACTGTTACTCATAGCTGGTGTATTTAAGGCAACAAAACTAAGGCAGGTTACAACGGCGACACTTGCGCTATTCAAAGCAATAGTTGCAAAATTCAAATCATAACGAACTGTACGGGTGATTTGTACAGCTGTTTTGTTCATGCGCATAGCTATGCCGATGAACAGGATAGGTATGCGCATGATCGGGATAGCTGTACCGGAGAGTGGGATAGCTGTACGGGCCATCCGTAGTGCTATGCCAATGAGTGGCACAGCACTACGACTCACCGGCATATATGTGTCGGTGAGCCATCTATATATACGATTCGCCCGCATAGCTATCCCGTTGAGTGGCATAGCTATCCCGATCATGCGCATAGCTGTGCCGATGAATGGGATAGCTATGCGCATGATCGGGATAACTTCCCAGATTTCCGGGGAAGTTGTGGGGATGATCGCCACAGATGCTAAATTCATCGCCACATCTATGGGGATGAATGCTACATATGCCAGAACGGTCACCACATCTATGAGGATCATCCCCATAGATGCAAAATTCATCGCTACAGATGCCAGATTCTTCCCCATATGCGGGGTGGCTTCCCAAAGCATACTTTATGCGTAGTGGAAAGCTACGGCGGCATTACGCCAGGCTACGAATAAAAATAAGATGGGAGATTTGTACAGGGCTGTATCGGGGAAAACGGGAACCCTATATAAAAAAATTCCCTGCTATGAATAGCAGGGACTTCAACCCTAAACCCTTAAAAAACATTGTAAAGGTAGTTTAATGTATTTTACAAATTATCTTTTTGTTGTTAAAAAACTGCTTAAAACTGCATAATCCGGTTTGTTACCCCATCTGTTTTACGTTGCCGGTACGCTTCAAAACACCCCAATGCTGCAATTCCCCCTTAATAGCCCGCAATAAAGAGCGGAATAATATTATCATTAAAAGCCATCTGTACACCAGACGCTGGGGTAACAACCACACTAATTGCCAGGGCTTTTCTTTCTCCAGCAAAAATGCGAACAGTGCAACAGCTGCATCTATAACGGTAAACAGCAGATAATATTTTCCTATGTTGCTTCTATTTGCGGTAAACAGGCCAATCAGCATGAAAAAATCGGCCAGCGGGGTGAAAAAAGGGATAACATACTTAAATAATAATATGTCAGGAAAAGCCACCCAGCCAAGCGCTTTGTAGCGGAAGTTAAACGTAATATCCTTGTTTTTCCATACAGTTTGCATTACACCAAAACTCCAGCGGAAACGCTGCTTCATAAACTGCTTTACAGTTTCCGGTGCTTCTGTGTAAGCAAAAGCATTGGCTTCGTTGGCAACCACATAACCTGATTTTAATATCCGGATGGTAATATCGCAATCCTCCGCCAGGGTATCGGTAGTAAATCCGCCTGCCATAATCAAAGCGTCTTTCCGGAAAGCACCTATAGCACCCGGCACCACGGTAATGGCATTGATATAAGCAAACGCCTTTCTGTCGAAGTTCTGGCTGGTAATGTATTCAATGCTTTGCCATCTGGTAAGCAGGTTCAGCGTATTACCCACTTTAACAGTACCGGATACGGCACCTACCATAGGTTGCCCCTGTTGCGCCGGCCGTAAAAAGTGCTGCATCAGCAAACGCACTGCATCGGGCCGGAGTTGTGTATCGGCATCAATACATACCACAAAATCGGCATGCGACTGTGAGATGCCGTAATTGAGTGCAGAAGCTTTACCCCCATTGGGCTTGGTAAATACCTTTACCTGCGTGTTGCCTGCAAACGCTTCTGATACTTTTTGCCAGGTAGCATCTTTACTACCGTCATCTACGAATACGATTTCGAAATGCGGATAGTTGCACAACAGCAGGTTTTGCAGTGAGCTTACAGCATTCACTTCTTCATTATACGCAGGCACAATAATGGAAACCAGCGGTAAATGTTGCTCTTCTATCGTTACCGGCTGTAACGCTTTCTCTTTTCTTTTCTGTAGTGTGGCCAGTATACCCAGGGTAAGTAAGCGTATGGCACTTACTGTAAGGAATACAATAAACAGGGTAAACAAAATGTGGCTTCCATAATAGATAAATTGCACCAGCAGGAAGTTGGATTGAATGATGTTATAACCGCTGCCTTTAGGAACAGGCGGCATCAGCTCGTCTTTGTTTTTCCCCAGTAAATCAGCTACCGTAGTAAAGGTGTAACCCTTAGCCCTGAAATACCGGATAATACGAGGTAGCGCCTGTACGGTTGCTTCACGCGGCCCGCCTGCATCGTGCAATAGAATTACATTACCCTTGTCCTGAAAGCGCACTACCCGGTTAAAAATGCTGTCAGCATTCAAGGTAGGGTCTATAGTAGCCTCCCAGTCGTTAGGGTCAATACTTTCTCCTATGGTTAAGTAGTTGCGGGTTCGGCTAAGCGCAACAGGAATCAGCTCTTCAATCGTTTCCGGCTCACTATCGGCATTGTAGGGCGCGCGGAACAGAATGGTGCTTCTGCCGGTAATACATTCCAGCAGCAGCCTTGTGGCATCCATTTCCAGAAAGGCCCTGCTCTCGCTTACCTTAGCCATATTGGGGTGCGTAAAGGTATGATTGCCTATTTCGTGCCCCTCTTTAAAGATGCGTTTTACCAGTGGTATGTTGTTCTCTGCTTCTAACCCTACGAGGAAGAAGGCTGCAGGTGCCTTATACTTTTTAAGCGTATCCAGTATCTGTTGGGTATATACCGGATCAGGACCATCATCAAAAGTAAGTACCATCTTCTTCCCGGTGGGCTTGCCCCATTTCTGCACCACGTACATGGAAGGCAGTGAGTCGTACCGCTGCTCACTGATGAGCATTTCTGTGGTATCTAACTCCGGCGTAATGTGTCCGGGGCGTGGTGTGGCAACTACGTCCAGCACTTCGCCTTCGCCTATATAGTCCACATCGTCAGAGCTTTCCACTCTGTTAAACTCACTGAAATCGAAATGCTTTAACGCGGACTTGGTCATAGCCTTATCGTAGAAATCCCAGATACGGCTATCCTCACTCCCCAAACGCCACAGGGCTGTGCCCGCCAGGCCGTACTCCGTAGCAAAACGCAAGGTGTTGAAGTTGGTGGCAGCATCGGTAGCGAATACGGTGTGTGGAATATTATTTTCATCTACATAGGAATAGGTAATATTATAAGTGTTGTTATCAAAGTCAATATTGGCTTTGCGCTCACGGGCAATGCTTAATGCTTCCTGATAGGTAACTGTAGCAGCATCTGAGCCTTTAGGCCAGTCGTAACCATAGCCTGCTATACACAATACAATTTTTTGAGAAGGCAGCTGTTTGGCAATATGATCTACGGCTGCTTCAATCCACTTCTGGCTGCTTACGGGGCCAGGGGCGGAGTTGGTGCTGAACTCATCATACGCCATGAGGAAGAGATAGTCGTTGTATTTAGCCAGGGTGGGATAATCATAGTCTTCATTAAAACAAGCCACATCCTGTGTAACCAGCAACCCTTTTGCGTGCAGTGCTTCATACAGCTCCTGCTGAAACAGAGCCAGCGGCTCGTTGGTTTCTTCCACCAGATCTTCAAAGTCAATATTCACACCCTGCATGTGATTGGCCAGCAGGAAGCGGGAGATGTCGTTAATCAGTCTTGCTTTTTTTGCAGGGCTGTGCAAGATGCGGTGTACCACATCGCCCCGGAATTTATCTGTAATAAAGTTGGTAAGCATGGGCATTACCTTAACGCCTGATTTTTTAATAAGGCTGAATGCTCTGGTATCAATATTAGTAACCAATGTATCTGCCACAGGGTCTAAGAAAAACCATTCAGGTATTACCAGGTTTACTTTGGTAATATTGCGGCGCAGGGAGAAGTAAGACTGCGCATCCCATGCCACATAGAAAGCAGCGCGTATACCCAGACTATCGCTGAACAAAGGCGAGTTGGATAAATCTACTTTCGCATTATGCTGTCCGCGCCCGCTGCCTTTGTGCCATTGCTTTTCAATAAACCCGCGGAAGCCGCGGTACTGCTTTCCAAGGTTGGATTCTTTGTAAAAAACGGGCTTATCCTGTAACGCATTTTTCAGCAACTCACTCTTATCACGCAATTGCGGCAGTGTAGGCATGTACGCGTTTTTGAGGGAGAGGTAGAGCACTATGCCCGCAAAAAGAAACAGAAAGAATAATATGCGACTACCCCATTTAAACCGCTGCCAGCGGCCGGGGCCTTTTGATTGAAAGATTTGTGCAGAAGGTTGTGGTTGATTCATACGTGTATGCAAGCTACATATCCGCCTGAACTCCGTACTTAAAATTTCATTGAGAATTACGCGAAAACAACAGAATCGCCGTTTTTTCCATCAACAGGTTATGATAATACTTCCTGCAATATTTCCAGGCTGCGCAGGGTTCCAAAGCCGGCCACGTGTAACGCAAAATACTGTTGCAGACTTTCCAGCAACTCGCGGCGCTGAAGGCGGGGCATGGATATAGTTTCGAGATCGTTATAAAACTGGATATTGCTGATGCGCGAAGCATAAGAGGCTGTTTCGCCACTGATGTGAAAGGGATGCATAGGCGCTTCAGCCATAAACATCCCTTCCTGCAAATCCAGCACGGGTGTTTGTTTGCTGAAAGCCCCCTGCAGCTGAAAACCCAACTCGCCCCCGAGGTGTAAAGTAAAGTACAAAGGCAGGTTGGCAACCAATAGCTCAGAACCTCTGTCCAGTTGCTTTAAAGTATCTTCTATCAGGTAAAACAATTCCGGGTTGGCTTCGGGTTCTTTTAAGCTGTGCTGTAGCAGCTCTATCACATACATGGCTACGGCATTGCGTACCACATCAAAAAACACTTTATCATACAGATAGGCCCAACCGTATTCTTTAATGAATTGCAGATGTTTCAGCTCGTTGTGGTACACTTCCATCTGCAATATGGCACCGGGTTGAAACAGGCCTGCTTTGCCGTACGACTTTTTAGTGGTTTGCCGCACGCCTTTTACCATATAGCTTTGTACACCAAACAACTCGGTATAAATACTGGCGATAACACTGGTTTCCCCGTACTTTACTGCTTTTAATACTATGCCTTTGGTTGCGTGTGTCATAATAAAAAAATCATTGAGCGGTATAGCCCAATGATTTTTATTTTAATAAACTAGTTGTTCTTAGTTTTCAAAGCTGCTGTAGAAATACGGCGTCTTGGCTTCAAACTCAGCGCTACAGGTGTCTACCATTTTGTATACACGGGTAATGCCTAAAGCTTTGCGCTTTTCGTACACCTGATCGTCGGAACAATCTGTTTTCAGCAGTTTTGCAATCTGATCATCGCTGAAGCCATTCTTTTTGGCATCTTTCAGCAGTTGCTCAGGCAGCGACTCCAGCGTATGTGTAGCAATTTCTTTTTCAATATCGCACAGCTGCTGAATCTGATAGATAAACCAGCGGTCGATATGCGTAGCCTGTACAATAGTTTTAACGGTAACACCCTGCATCAGCGCATCTTTAATACGGAAGATACGATCCCATTTCGGAGTCTTGATGTATTCAATCAGCTCATCGGTTTTCATCAGGCTTTTGCCATAGTAACCTAAGCCAATAGCATCATTCTCCAGGCTCTGACAGGCTTTCTGAATAGCTTCGGTAAAGCTGCGGCCTATGGCCATTACTTCACCCACGCTCTTCATTTGTAAACCTAAGGTATCATTAGCGCCTTTAAACTTATCAAAGTTCCAGCGTGGTACTTTTACAATTACGTAGTCCAGCGCAGGCTCAAAGTAGGCGGAAGTGGTTTTGGTAATCTGGTTTTTCAGTTCATCCAGGTTATAACCGATAGCCAGTTTAGCCGCTATTTTAGCAATAGGGTAGCCTGTTGCTTTGGAAGCCAGTGCAGAAGAACGGCTTACACGCGGGTTAATTTCGATAGCAATAAGTTCTTCCGTTTCAGGATTCAGCGAAAACTGTACGTTACAACCACCGGCAAAGTTGCCCAGGTCGCGCATAATATCGATAGCGGTATTACGCATCAGCTGAAAGGCGGTATCGCTCAGTGTCATAGCCGGCGCTACTGTAATAGAGTCGCCGGTATGCACCCCCATGGGGTCGAAGTTTTCAACGGTACATATAATTACCACGTTGTCTGCACTATCACGCAGCAGTTCCAGCTCAAACTCTTTCCAGCCCAGTACTGCTTTTTCTACCAGTACTTCGTGGATAGGAGAGGCACTTAAACCGCGGTTCAGCGCTTCATCCAGCTGATCTTTGCTGTGCACAAATCCGCCACCGGTACCACCCAGGGTAAAAGAAGGACGGATAACCAGCGGGAAGCCGATTTCCTGTGCAAACTCTTTTCCTTCCAGGAAGCTGTTGGCAGTTTTAGCCGGTGCAACGGGCACGCCCATTTTAATCATCCACTGACGGAACTTTTCGCGGTCTTCTGCTTTGTCAATGGCTTTAATATCCACACCAATCAGGCGGCAGTTGTATTTTTCCCAAACGCCTAATTCTTCTGCTTCCTTGGCAAGGTTTAAAGCAGTTTGTCCACCCATGGTAGGCAGTACCGCATCAATCTGGTTTTCTTCCAGAATCTGCTCAATACTTTCCACAGTCAATGGCAACAGGTATACCTTATCTGCCATCATAGGATCGGTCATAATAGTGGCGGGGTTACTGTTAATCAGTATCACCTTAATTCCTTCTTCACGCAAGCTGCGTGCAGCCTGTGAACCGGAATAGTCGAATTCACACGCTTGTCCTATTACAATAGGTCCTGAACCGATAATTAACACCGACTTAATTGAATTGTCTCTGGGCATGGTACTTGCTACTAGTGCGATTAATATTAAAAAGACAATTTACCCCGTTAGAGAATGGTAAATTCTGCTGCTGACCGGATAAATTGCGCAAAAGTAAGTTTTTGATTACAATTAGCCGGATAAATTTATTCTTAATGCTGAGATCTGCTGTTTTTTTCCTGCTGCTGGCCCATTATTCCCTTGTTCAGGCGCAGAGTGCCGGTGTGTTTCCCCAACAATATTTCCGCAACCCGCTGGGTGTGCCTATTGAGCTGAGTGCCAATTTTGGCGAGGTGCGTAAAGACCATTTTCATATGGGGCTGGACATACGTACCAGACAACGGGTTAACTTACCGGTGTATGCAGCGGCGGAAGGTTATATTTCCCGCATATCTATACAGCGTTACGGATATGGAAAAGCAATATATATTCAGCATCCGGAAGGGTATATTACTGTTTATGGCCACCTGAACGGTTTTTATGATACGCTGGACCGGTACATTGTTCAAAAGCAATATAAGGATGAGCAGTGGGAGCAGGATTTTTCGCTGCCGGCAGGGCTGTTCCCGGTTTCCAAAGGGCAGTTTATAGCCTTGAGCGGCAATACCGGTTCGTCCGGCGGGCCGCATCTGCATTTTGAAATACGCGATACCCGTACTGGCAACAACCTGAACCCCCTTTTATTTGGAATGGGGGTAGCAGATAATATTGCCCCTGTGCTGCAAGGGCTTTACTGGTACGACCGCCGATACAGCACTTACCAGGCCGGCGCCAAACGCATTCCTTTTACCGGAGCCAAAGGCAGCTATACGGTGAATGGCGGCGATACGGTGCGTTTAGGTTCGTCAAAAGTATCTTTTGCTGTGCGGGCAGAAGACCGTACCAACAGCTCTCCGTTTCTGTTTGGTATTTACGAAGCCAGTTTGTGGATGGATGACAGCCTGCGCTGCGATTTTCAGATCAACAACTTCTCCTATCCCGATAGTCGCTATGTAAACGGCAGTATAGATTACAATGTATTTCTGCAAAGCGGGCAGGGTATACAGCATTTGTCTCAATTACCGGGCAACCGCCTTTCTGTATACAACACAGATGATGCACGGGGTGTGATACCGTTTACCGATACGCTGCCGCACACCGTGCGTATGGTATTAAGAGATGTAGCGGGTAACAGTACGGTGGTGCAGTTTGTAGTACGGTACGACCCTGCACTGGAAGAGAACCTGTTTTTTACCATGAACAGTGTGGCGTTTCCGCCAGGCCAGGCGCGGCAGTTAAAAGAACAGCAGGTAGATGCCAGCTTTAGCGAACTGGCGTTTTATGATATGGTTCCGTTTGTTTTATCCGGGCAACCGGCAGGCAGCTGGCCACAGGCTTCCGGGGCTGCAGGGCTGCACAATGCCACCGTACCTGTGCATGATAACTATACGGTGCAATTGCCGGTAAAGCCTGAGATGGCGGCGTATGCAGACCAGCTGCTGATGCAACTGGAGAGCGGCCGTTATAAGCTGATACAAAAAGCCAAACCGGCTGCTGCGGGCTGGTATAAGGGTTCTTTTAACCGTTTGGGAACGGTACAATTGATAGCCGACACGGTTGCCCCTACCATTGCCACTTATGGATGGAAGAATGGGCAAACGTTTACCAACCAAGCCAACTTACATATCCGTTGCAACGACAATAATGGCGAGGTACAGCATTTTCGTGCTTTGCTGGATGGGCAATGGCTGTTATTTACCCATAGCACCAGCGATTATATCTATACCTTTGACGGGCATTGCGGTATTGGCCCCCATACGCTTACAGTTTCTGTACAGGATGTGGCCGGCAATACCACTACCAAAGAATTTCAGTTTACAAAAAAAGCACCCACCAATGGCGGCAATAAAAGAAGGAAGTAAAGCGCCGGATTTTACCGGTACAGATCAGAACGGCAATACCGTATCGCTGAAAGATTTTAAAGGCAGTAAAGTGGTTCTTTATTTTTATCCCAAAGACGATACGCCGGGATGTACTGCCCAGGCCTGTAACCTGCGCGATAACTACAGCCATCTGCTGAAAAAAGGTTTAAAGGTGATTGGTATAAGCACTGATAGCGTAAAAAGCCATAAGAAGTTTGAAACCAAGTATGAGCTGCCTTTTCCGCTGATTGCAGATGAGGACAAACAGATTGTGGAGCAGTACGGGGTATATGGCGAGAAAACTTTTATGGGTAAAACCCACATGGGAACTATCCGCACTACTTTTTTAATTGATGAGGAAGGTAACGTGTTTAAAGTGCTGGATAAGCCGGATACCAAAAACCAGACAGAGCAGGTATTTGAAGCCTGGGGCATTTAACCCGGCTTACGGATTATTCAATATCCACTGCACCTCGCCAAATTGAAAATATGGTTGCATGGCTTCCTGTACCCACAGTAAGCCATGCTTATCTACCCTGTCTATTACACATTCAAACACCTCATCGCCTTTACGCAGGCTTACTCTTTCTCCCCTTTTAAACAGAACGGCGTTGTATTGTTCCAGTATATGGACTTCTTTTTCTTCATTATTGATACTCTGCTGCAATTGCTGAAAGCGCTTTTGCAGGCAGGCGCAGAGTTCCTTTGCAAGAGTTACGGTATGGAAAGTTTTGCCGGTAATCTGCCTTAACGATACCACATTGGGCATGTTTTCAAAGGCCGCCTGGTTAATGTTTACGCCCATTCCGGCCACAGCCCACTGCCAATTCCGGCCTTTTATACTGTTTTCTATGAGCAGGCCCGCTGCCTTTCTGTCACGCCAGTAAATATCATTGGGCCATTTCACGCGTGTTTCGTCCAGCGCATGGTGGCTGAAAAAATCGTAAGCTGCCAGCGCCACCGTTGCGCTGAGCAAAAACTGCCGGGAAAGCGGTAAGCTACTGGTATCCAGCAGTACAGACAGCAAAATGTTCTCAGAACGCGCTGCTTTCCATACCTTTCCGCGCTGTCCTTTGCCGGCAGTTTGCTCGTGTGCAAACCACGCACTGCCATGTATTCCGGCACCTTTTTGAACAATGCCCATGGCATAGTTGTTGGTACTGTCAACGCTGGATAATTCTGTAAAAGGTTCCCCAATTATTTGATTGGCATGTGAAGGAGGCAAAAGAATTATTATTTTTGACGAGGCGAAACTACAATTTATTCATTTTAAACTTGTTTGATTATTGGCACCATTATCCGTTTTAGCTGCACGCCCAAAAAGCAACGTTACTGCGCTCACCAGGAATTCTAAAATATTCAAGACTATTATAAAGGCCATCCACGACAAAAAGGGTGAAAATATCATTTCGCTCGACCTTAGGAAAATACCTGAGGCTGTAGCGGATTTCTTTATTATATGTGAAGCCACCAGTACCACGCAGGTAAAAGCAATCAGCGATAATATTGAAGTGGTGCTGAAGGATGAGTTAGGAGAAACGCCATACAAGCATGAAGGTCACCAGGCCCTGCAATGGGTAATTATTGATTATGTAAACATTGTGGTGCACGTAATGCAACCCGATACCAGAAAATTTTACCGGCTGGAGGAGATGTGGAGTGACGCCGCCGGTATGGAACATGCTGAATAAACACTTATCTGACTCAAACCTTATTAATACAATTTTAGCTTTAGCAAGACCGTATGGCACAAGATGATAAAAAAATAACTCCTGGTTTTTCGGGAGGGGGAGATGACAAGGGACAAAGACGAGGGCCTAGATTCAGCATATACTGGATATACGCTATAATAGCCGCGATCTTAATTGGCTATCAGGTATTAAGTCTGAACACCGCCAGTACCCAAAACACCACTGAGCAGGAATTTAAGCAAAAAATGCTGTTGCAGGGTGACGTAGCTAAACTGGACATTATCAGTAATAAAAATCTGGTTCGCGTTCACATAAAAAAAGACAGCATCCGTAAGGCTTTTTATGCGGAAAAATTCAAGCGTACCAATGCTGCTGAAAACGTAAAAGGGCCTCAGTTTGAGTTTAAGGTAGCTGATATGAAAAGCTTCCAGGACCGGCTTGCTGACTTTTACAAAACTTATCATATTGCGGAAGCAGAAACTTTCGTAACCGATGAGGGAGAGTGGTACGGACCTGCTTTTCAGGCACTGCTGACCATTCTGGTGTTTGCCGGTATATGGATACTGATGATGCGCAAAATGGGCGGCCCCGGTGGCGGTGGCGGTCCGGGTGGCATTTTCAACATCGGTAAATCCAAAGCACAGCTTTTTGAAAAAGGTACCAAAGTAAATATCACTTTCTCCGATGTTGCCGGTTTGGATGAAGCCAAGCAGGAGGTAATGGAGATTGTGGATTTTCTGAAGAATCCTAAGAAATATACCGCACTGGGTGGTAAAATACCTAAAGGTGCCTTGCTGGTAGGCCCTCCGGGCACCGGTAAAACCCTGCTGGCGAAAGCTATGGCGGGTGAGGCACAGGTACCCTTCTTCAGCATGAGTGGCTCTGACTTTGTGGAATTGTTTGTGGGTGTGGGTGCCAGCCGTGTACGTGACCTGTTTAAGCAGGCACGCGAAAAATCTCCCTGTGTAATATTCATTGATGAGATTGACGCTATTGGCCGTGCACGTGGCCGTAACGCCATTATGAGTAATGATGAGCGTGAAAACACACTGAACCAGTTACTGGTTGAAATGGATGGTTTTGGTACAGATAGCGGTATTATTATATTGGCTGCTACCAACAGACCAGACGTACTGGATAGCGCTTTACTGCGTCCGGGCCGTTTTGACAGACAAATCAGCATTGACCGTCCGGATGTAAAAGGACGTGAAGCCATATTTAAAGTGCATCTGAAGCCTATTAAAATTTCTCAGGCACTGGATATACATAAACTGGCAGAGCAAACTCCTGGTTTTGCAGGTGCGGATATTGCCAACGTATGTAATGAAGCGGCACTGATTGCAGCCCGTAAAGGCAAAGACGCTGTGGAAATGAGCGATTTTCAGGATGCGATTGACAGGGTAATTGGTGGTTTGGAGAAAAAGAACAAGATTATTCTGCCGGAAGAAAAAGAAATTATCGCTTATCACGAAGCGGGCCATGCTATTTGTGGCTGGTATCTGGAACATGCTTATCCGCTGTTAAAGGTTACCATTGTACCACGTGGTACTGCGGCTTTAGGTTATGCGCAATACACTCCGAAAGAGCAGTATCTGTACAATACCGATCAATTGACTGATCAGATTTGTATGACACTGGGTGGACGTGCCGCGGAAGAAATATTCTTTGGTAAAATATCTACCGGCGCATCCAACGATCTGCAGCAGATTACCAAAATGGCTTACTCTATGATTACCGTATACGGTATGAATGATAAGGTAGGAAACATCAGCTACTACGATCCGCAGGCAGAGAATACGTTTACCAAGCCTTACAGCGAGGAAACCGGAAAACTGATTGACGACGAGGTAAGAAAACTGATTGAGTCAGCCTACGTTCGCACCAAGAAGCTGTTAACAGAGAAAAAGGCACAGGTAGAAATTCTGGCCAAGCAACTGTTAACAAAAGAAGTATTGTTCCAGAGCGATGTGGAAATACTGATTGGCAAACGCCCTTATGAAGATAAAAAGCCCCTGGATATAGATCCTGAAAGCAAACATCCGGAGCCGGGTGCTATCAGCGAAGGCGTTCCTCCTTATGATGGTGGTTTGAATAAACTGCCCGTTGAAGAAAAAAACGAGGATTAGATATAAGATGAAAGTTTCTCCTTCAAAAGAAAACATTCTGAAAAAGATAAGACAGGCACTGAGTAATCCGGTGCCTGTTCCTTTTCCGCATAGTGAGGGCGCAGAAGCGGTGTTTAACCCATCGCAGCAGGAACTGGAGATTGAATTTGCAGAAAACTTTACCGGCTTGCAGGGTCGCTTTGCTTTTTGTGAAAATGAACAGGAACTGGTAGCGCAGCTGCATGCGCTGATTACTGCCCGCGAATGGAAGCAGGTATACTGCCGGGAAGATGCCTTAAAGGCCACTTTACAGCAGAACGGCTTTGCCGATCCGATGCATGCACCTAATACCTACGCCAGTGATGCTGCTATTACCACCTGTGAATGGCTGGTTGCCCGAACAGGCAGTATTATTATGAGCAGCGCCCAGCAAAGTGGCAGAACTACCAGCGTATACACGCCGGTACATATCTGCATTGCCTACACCAATCAGTTGGTATATGATATAAGAGATGCGCTGCACAATATGAAAGAACAATACCCCAACATACCTTCCCTGATTACACTGGCTACCGGTCCCAGCCGTACAGCGGATATTGAAAAAACGCTGGTTACAGGTGTTCATGGCCCTAAAGAAGTGTTCTGCTTTCTGGTAGAAAGGGCTGTGCCATAGCGGGTTATTTTTATCTTTACGGCATGACAGAAGTGAAGCCTGGCAAAAAAATCTACTTTCTTTCCGATTTTCATTTAGGCGCCCCTGATTACGAAGCCAGCCTGGTGAGGGAAAAAAAGATTGTTGCCTTCCTGGATACTATTAAACAAGACGCTCAGGAGATTTTTATAGTAGGTGATATGTTCGACTTTTGGTACGAATACCGCCAGGTGGTACCAAAAGGTTATGTACGCCTGCTGGGTAAACTGGCAGAACTAACCGACTCCGGCATTGCTATTCACTTTTTTCTGGGTAACCACGATATGTGGATGAGTGGCTACTTTGAAAGGGAGCTGCATATACCCGTATACGACGCCCCACGGATATTTGAGCGCAACGGCAAATCGTTTTACATAGCCCACGGCGACGGTTTAGGGCCGGGCGATCATGGTTATAAGTTTTTGAAAAAAGTATTCCGTAACCCTGTTTGCCAGTGGCTATTCGGACAGTTACACCCTACCTGGGGTATTGGGCTGGCCAATTACTTTAGCCGGAAAAGCCGGGCTAAAACCGGTAATGCAGATGCTGTTTTTCTGGGTGAGGATAATGAGTGGCTGATTATTTACGCCAAAGAAGTACTTACCAAACAGCATTACGACTTTTTTGTATTTGGACACCGCCATTATCCGCTGGACCTGCCCCTGGGTAATAACAGCCGCTATGTGAATCTGGGTGACTGGATTACTAACTTTACATATGCCTGTTTTGACGGCACTGATATGCATTTAAAGACTTGTGAAGCCTGATTGTATGAAAGAGCTTTTATTAAAAACCGTATTTGGCAACACCATTGAAAACTACCTGATTGTAGCTATTTCCATAGCTGTAGCACTGCTGGTAAAACGCTTTGTATCTAAATACCTGGCTATCCTGCTGTTCAAGATTTTTAACAGAGCGGGCAGAACCTTTCACAAAGCACAATTTCTGCAATTAATTGTAGGCCCACTGGAGTGGTTTCTTGCGTTGTTTATGATAGTGATAGCGCTGGATAAACTGCACCTGCCCTTTTTTCTGGACTTTAAGATTTACCGGGTAGAAAGCCGGGATATTATTGAAGCCATTGCTAATGCTACGCTGATTATTCTGTTCATACGTCTGTGTATACGCGTAGTACAGTTCTTTGGCGCTATACTGGAAGAAAAAGCACGCGAGTCGCAGGCACAATCAGACAGTCAGCTGGTGGTGTTTTTTAAAGACTTCTTCCGGGTAATTCTGATTATTGTAGGTGGTATGCTGATACTCCGTTTCTCCTTTCATTACAACATCAGCAACCTGTTAACAGGTTTGAGTATTGTGGGTGCTGCCATTGCACTGGCCACCAAAGAAAGCCTGGAAAACCTGATTGCCTCATTCATTATCTTCTTTGACAAACCTTTTACCACCGGAGATACTGTTAAGGTAAATGGCTTTACGGGTGCTGTTGAAAAGATAGGATTGCGCAGCACACGTATACGCACAGATCAGAAAACCTTTATTACCGTACCGAACAAGCAAATGGTGGATACCATTTTAGACAATATTACCCTGCGCAGCCAGCGCAAGGTAGAACTGCGTTTGGAAGTGGGCCTGTCTGCCACTGTGCCACAATTGCAGGCCCTTATAGCCGCCATTAAAGAAACACTGAAACACGATGATGTGTTAAGCGCTACTGTATTTTTAAGTGATACCGGTAAAAGTGCGCATGTGATTACGGTGGATTACTTTACTTCTATGCACCAGACAAACGATGAGTTTAACGCCTTTCGGGAGCAGATAAATTTTAAAGTCATCACCCTGCTGGAGCAAAAAGAAACTGCACTGGCAGCAGCCAGTGCAGATGTAGTTATTCACCAGGCGCCTCAGCCCTGACCTGATTAGTTATTGTTATTGCGCCAGTAAGCTTGCTTTAAACTCCAGCAGGAAGTTGCGCACTCTGGTAAGAGATTGTACCAATTGGGTATTGGTATCGGCCTTCTTTCTGTTGGTTTTCAGGTATTCCTTAGCGCCTTCAATAGTAAACTTTCTCTGGCGGAGCAGGTAGTAAATTACCTGTAGGTTCTTCACATCTTCCGGCCTGAATAACCTGTCGCCCTTGCGGTTTTTACGTGGTTTGAGAATGGTAAACTCATTCTCCCAAAAGCGCAGCAGTGAAGGGTTTACGTTGAACCAGCCAGCAACCACACTGATGGGATAATATTGTTTCAGAAACAACACATCATCTTCCGGAACCTGTAGCAGTTCTATGCCTGCATCTATCTCCCGTAGCGATTTACGGCCTCTTTTCTGCTTGCCGGGTATTTCTCTTTTACCAGGCTTTTCTTCCGCAGTACGGGCTACGTAAATGTCTTCATCCGCTATTACATCAGGGTATTCATCCTGCTCTTCCGGGGCTGACTGGAACAGCGACTGTTCAGAGAACACTGCCAGCTGTTCTGTTTCAACAGACGCAATGGTTTCATTTTCATCTTCTGTAATGGCTGCTAATTGTGGTGCCAGCGCTACCTCTTCCTCTGGTATTATCAGTTCCTCTTCTTCCTCCTCAATTACCTCCTGTGCTATAGCGGCAGGCTCATATTCTTCTTCCACTTCTTCTTCGTGCAAGCGTTCATCCTGCGTCTCTTGCGCTGCAAGGGCTTCGTAAGTTTCCTCTTCTGATGTAACTTCTTGTTGTTCTTCCGGCAACCATGCCTCTTCCACGGGGCTTTCTTCTTCCTCTATAATGAGGATTTCATCATCCCCGGCAACCTCTTCATAAGTATCTTCTAACTCTGTAAGAACATTTTCTTCGTCTATTGCCTCTTCATCTGTTTCTTCTTCCCAAACTTCCGTTTCCTCGCCATACACATCCTCCTCGTGAATATCTTCCTCTGAGGAGTTCAGTTCTGATACAATTTCACCCGTCTCTTCTATGCCAGATATGGTTTCTGCCGATTCCTCTTCCTCCGTAATCTCAACTCCCTCCTCGGCTTCTTCTTCTATCTCAGCCGCTTCTTCATAAATCTCCTCTGTCAGTATAGCCTCTTCCAGTATCACTTCTTCATATTCCTCTTCCCACTCTTCTGTTTCACTTTGCTCTTTATATTCTTCACCAACCTCTGATACATCCAGCTCTGCAACAATCTCCCCAACCTCTTCTATGTCAGATTCGGTTTCTTCCAACTCTTCTGCAACTTCCGCTTCTTCTTCGGGAGCTGCTTCCAATTCACTTTCTACCTCATAAACCTCTTCGTCTGTTAGTTCATTCTCCTCTTCTGGTGTTTCTTTATATTCCTCTTCAACTTCCGAATGCTGTGTATAGCTATCATCCTTATACTCCGATTCTTCTGGAGTATTCAGTTCTGATATAATCTCTTCTATGTCAGATTCGACTTCTTCCAGCCCTTCTGCAACTTCTGCTGCTTCTTCGGGAGCTGCTTCCAATTCACTTTCTTCCTCGTAAACCTCTTCCTCTGTTAATTCATTCTGCTTTTCCGCTGCCTCCTCATATTCCTCCTGAACTTTCCACGCTTCTGTATGGTTATCATCTTCAGCCTCTGCTTCTTCAGAAGGATTCTGCTCTGGTATAATCGCTTCAACTTCTTCTGTAGCCTCTTCTATAGCAGGTTCTTCAAGCGCTTCTTCTTCAAAAAGTTCAGCCTGAATATCCCACTCATCAGCCGTTTCTTCTTCCCATTGCTCGTGTTGCGCTTCTTCTACTTGTTCCTCCTGACCGGCCTCTTCGTATATTTCTTCTTCTTGTTCTTCGGCATGCCCGTACTCCTGATACGCTTCCTCTTCGTAAACCTCTGTTTCGTCCGTTAACTCCGCAGCTGTTGTTTCTTCTTCCTCAACAACAGCCTCGTCTTTAACTATCATCACTTCAGCAGATGATTCTTCTGCAACAATATCTTCCTCTATTTCCTCTTCTATAAAAACAGCAGTCTCTTCCCAATCACTCTTTCCGGAAATAAACTGGTATTCTTCTACTTCAAAAGCTTCCAGTTCAGCGGCTTCCTGCTCTGCTTCTGCTTCTATCGCCTCTGCAACAGTCTGCTCAATAATTCCGCTTTGTGGTTCAGCTTCTTCTGAGGCATCCACAACCAGCTGCTCTGGTTCTATCACTTCCGGATGTGCCAGAATGGGTTGCTCGTGCTGTACTGCTTCGGCTTGTGGATGTTCATTTTCTTCCGTTGCCTCTACGCCAAAATCCATCACAATCTGCTCCAGGATGATCTCTTCGCGCACAGCAGTTTTTTCATTAACTGGTATTGCTTCCACAGGTTCCCTTTCTTCAGTTACCACAGGTTCTGCAGTAATCTCTTCAGCAATAACCTCATTCACCTCCACATTATCTGCTGTATCAGCTACGGAAGGCGCTATGGTATCAATGTCGGCAGCCGTTTCGGCTTCCGGTTGTATTACTTCTACAACTGCTTCTGCTGCTATTTCTGCAACAGGCTCTTCCTCTTCCACCTCTATCGTGATAACAGAAGGCTTAACCAGTAATGGTTTGAATGAATATGTTCTTTTTTCTTCCTGGGCAATGGTTTCTTCAATAGCTACAGCTTCTCCGCCCCCACCCGCGAATTCTGTTTCCAGCACCTCTTCTACGGCAGAAGGTGGTTCTGGTTGTACAGCTGCTGGTTCCATTACCTGCTCCTGCACTGCCAGCTCTTGTGCCGGCTGTTGCTTCATGCTCTCTTCTTCAGGGGCTTCTGCTGTTACCGGTTCCTGCAATACAACAGGCTTTTCAACAGATTCCTGTATTGGAGTTTCAGCCAAAACGTTTTCGGTTGCAACAATAGCATCCGCAACAATGTCCTCTGCCGGCGCTGGTGTAGCTTCAGCAATCTGTTGGTTTAACGGTGCTATGTTTTCCCCAGCCATTGCGGCTTGTACTGTTTCTACATCTGTTGCACTATCAGAAGATGAGGAAACGATAGCAGCTTCGTCTGCAAAAAAGGGAAGCGCCAGGTTCACGAATTCGCGAACGGGCGGCTCATTGTTTTCGATCTGTGCGGGTTGCACAGATTCCTGTACAGGTGTAGTGGCAACTTCCTGCCCACGAAATACCGGTAACGGCGATTCCATTATGGGGCTGGTTGCCTGTATATCTTCAGCCGGTAACGACTCCTGGTTATCGGACCTGAGTTTAATTTTTACCCCGATTTTATTGTCAGAAAAAACGAGGGGCGTTGCATCATGCGGCAACATGGCAGCATCTTCAGGCTGTCCGTTCATCTCCAACGGCTCCGGCTCGGCTCCCAGACCAAATAACTCTAATTGTCGCATAATGTAAAATTAAACCATCGCTATGCTGTGGTAAAGGCGTTATACACATTGTGGATAATATGTAAGTATCTTATGAACGCCGTATGTTTGTAAAAAGTATGTAACATGAGTCAATCTGGTGTTATTTGTGTCTGCGGAGCAGGCACCATGGGCAGCGGTATAGCGCAGCTTGCCGCCCGCGCAGGTTACAGAACCATACAGTTTGATATGCAGGAAACCATGTTGCAGAAAAGCCGCAACGCCATTGAAACTGCGCTGAACAGGCTTACAGAAAAAGGCAGCCTTTCCGCAGCGGAAGCCGCATCCACGCTGGATCGCATCACCTTTACCAGTAATCAGCAGCATTGCCAGGCAGACATCATTATTGAGGCTATTGTAGAAGAGCTTTCCGCAAAGGCAATACTTTTTCAGCAACTGAGCGCCCTTAATACCCCCACCACTATTTTCGCCACCAATACTTCTTCCATTTCCATAAACACGCTGGCGCAGCATATTCCGCATCCGGAAAGGCTTGCGGGTATGCACTTTTTCAATCCCGCACCGGTAATGAAACTGGTGGAGGTGGTAAAAGGCAGGCAAACAAATGCCCATGTAACAGAGCGTTTGGTACAACTGGCGGAAGAGATGGGTAAAACAGCGGTGGAGTGTACAGATTCTCCAGGTTTTATTGTTAACCGTGTAGCAAGGCCTTACTACCTGGAAGCAATGCGCGCCGCAGAACGGTATGGTGCGGAACCGGCAGATATAGATGCCTTGCTGGAAGCAACCGGTTTTAAAATGGGGCCTTTTAAACTGATGGATCTGATTGGGATGGACGTGAACTTTGCTGTTAGCCAGCTGGTATGGGAAGCACTGGATAAACCTGAAAGATTACAGCCCAGTAGCCTGCAGCAGCAAAAGGTAACAGCAGGAGAACTGGGTAGGAAAACGGGAAAAGGCTTTTATCAATACCTTTAGCACTATTATTACTACTTTATGATACTTGTAACGGGCGCCACCGGTCTTGTAGGATCACACCTTATTCAACATTTAATACAAAAACAGCAACCGGTCAGAGCCACTTACCGTACTGCCATTCCTTCTTTTGCAGGGGCAGAAAAAGTAGAATGGGTACGGGCAGATATACTTGATATCATAAGTTTGGGCGAGGCTTTGGTTAATGTAACACAGGTATATCATTGCGCCGCCATTGTATCCTTCCACCCTTCACAAAAATTACTACTGCACCAAACCAATATAGAAGGCACAGCCAATATAGTAAATGCCTGTTTGCTGGCAGGTATAGACAAGCTGGTATTTGTAAGCTCAGTAGCAGCATTGGGCCGTATACGCAAAGAGGAAACCATTAACGAAACCATGTACTGGACGCCGGAAACCAGTAATAGCGAGTACGGCAAAAGCAAATACCTGGCAGAAATGGAAGTGTGGCGCGGCATAGGAGAGGGATTGAACGCAGTAATAGTAAACCCGGTGATTATTCTTGGCGCGGGTGACTGGGAAAAAGGCTCTTCAGAATTATTTAAAAGCGCTTACAAAGAATTTCCGTGGTATACAGAAGGCGTTACCGGATTTGTAGATGTAGCAGATGTGGTAAAAGCTATGGAACAACTGATGAACAGCGATATTTCCGGACAACGCTTTATACTCAGTGCTGAAAACATTACCTACCGTCAGCTATTTACTACTATCGCTTCCTGCTTTGGCAAAAAACCTCCGCACAGACTTGTAACACCATTGATTGCCGCTATTGTATGGCGCCTGGAGGCTGTGAAAGGTTTTTTTTCAGGAAAAGCACCGATGCTTACCAAAGAAACCGCTGCCACTGCGCAGGCTAAAGTATATTTTGATAATACCAAGCTATTGAAATTCCTTCCCGGCTTTTCTTACACACCGCTGCCAGAATCTATAGGAAGAATATGTAACGAGTTGAGAAAAAAATATACCTTTAAGTAGAAACCAATCTACTGAAAAAGCTGACTGTTATACTACTGGCAACCCTTATTCTTCTGCCGCCTGCCGCCCGGCATATAGCTTATGCGCAATGTAAGCTGTACAGTGCTTTATACAACAGCAGCAATTCCTGTGATTGTGAAAAAATAAAACCATCCGTTGCCAGCGCCGGTGAGGGAACACTTTCGCATCAGCAAATTATTACCAAAGGGGGATGGGAATACCTCTCTCATCCGTTTGGCATTAACGTAGTATCCCTTTCTTCCATAAAAACATCTTACCCGCTCACAAACACAGCTTTTTATTGTCAGAATTTCCGGCAGCGGATATTTCAGCCTCCACGTATGTAGTACCGCTTTTTCGCCTGTAACAGCTACCGCCCGGTAATGGTCGTTTGTAATAACAGCCAGGGGATGTGTTATGCTTGTTACGCACTGTTATTTATCCATCACTTACACAACCATTTCAGCTATGTATTTTAAAAATATACTGGCAGTGGCTGTAGCATGTATAGCTATGGCCTGCCACCGCCATTCCACTCTTCACAAAACTGCGTATGTTAATACAGTAACTACTTCCGGCACAGGCTCACCTGTGTTGCTGGGGCACTGCTCTCCCAGCATGTTACAAATTCCACCATTTCAAACCTGGTACGACACCATGTATGCCAGCTACCAGACTGATGCCGCCACTATACAACAGTTACAGCCCCGGCTGAGTAACAGAACGGTAGAAGTATTTCTGGGTACATGGTGTGGCGACAGTCGCAGAGAAGTACCAAGGCTGATAAAAGTGTTGCAGGAAGCACATTTTGATACCAGCCACCTGACGCTCATTTTTACGGGAAACGAACCAGACCTCTATAAACAAAGTCCACAGCATGAAGAGCGGGGCAGGTTTATCCATCGTGTACCTACCATAATTGTGTATAACAACGGAAAAGAAGAAGGCCGGATAGTGGAAACACCGGTAACAAGCCTGGAGAAAGATTTGCTCGCTATTGTGTCCGGAGTGGATTATACACCTAAATACATTGCCGCCCGTTACTGGCAACAGCAGGTAAAAGCAAAAGACAAGCTTATGGGTGCCGGACAGTTACAACAAACCGCCACCGCACTAAAGCCGTTGTGCAAAAGTGCAGGCGAACTGAATGGGCTTGGATATGTATTAATGGGACAAAAGAAATATTCCGAAGCCATTAATGTGCTTGCTGTGAACACCCTGCTTTATCCGGAAAACTACAACACGTATGATAGTCTGGCTGAAGCGTATGCAAAAGCGGGTGACGTGGAAAATGCACGAAGCTATTACCGCAAAGCGCTGGAACTGAACCCTAAGGCTACGCATGCAGCAGAACAGCTGGCAGTTTTGCAATAGGTGTTGCTCTTAAATGTCAAGGGTTCACATAAGAACTGTGAACCCTTGATTATTGTTATGCTTATTTGCTTTTCAGCTTTTCCCAGATTTCAGGAATACGCTTAATCCAAACCAGCTCTCTTTTTTTAATGCCGGCCTCTTCCGCCGGATAACCGAAATACACTTTGCCACCGGGCAGCGAAGAAGGTACACCACTTTGCGCCAGCACCACGGCATTGGCACCAATGGTAAGCGTTTTACTTACGCCCACCTGCCCCCATAAAGTAACTCCATCTTCAATTACAGTACCTCCCGCAATACCCACCTGTGCAGCAAACAAACAGTTTTTACCTACTACAGTATCGTGCCCTATATGCACCATGTTATCCAGTTTGGTTCCACGCCCTATACGGGTAGTAGCCGTAACACCCCTGTCGATGGTGCAGCCGGCACCAATTTCTGCATCGTCTTCAATTACCACGTTACCACAACTCTGCATACGTTTATACCATACATCGCGGTTCTTTTTGGTATTGTAGTAAAAAGCATCACTGCCAATTACGGTTCCGGCCTGTATTACCACGTTATTACCTATTTCTGTGTAGTCCATAATGGTTACGTTGGGGTAAATAACGCAGTTGCTACCTATGGTAACATGGTTTCCGATAAACACATTGGGCATAATAACCGTGTTTTCCCCTTTTACCAGGGAAGAACTGATGGTTTCTGTTGATGAAACAAAAGGACGGAAGTGGTTTACAATGGTAAGATAAGCTTCGAAAGGCTGCTCTGTAACCAGCAAGGTTTTTCCTTCCGGCACCTGTACCTCTGATGTGTTGATGATGATATGTGTAGCTGCACTGTTAATACAGGTATTGTAATACTTTGGATGATCTACAAATGCAAGATCACCTTCTTCTACCTGGTGCAGTTCATTTATACCATACACCTTTGCTTCTGCATTGCCTGTTACTGTCGCTCCAATGATGTCTGCGATATATTGAACCGTTACCGGAGAGGGAAACTTCATAAATGCATCTTATTTAGGCGCCAAAGGTAGGAATAGGCATGCTGCTTACGGAAAATTTAATGTTTCATTTGTGCAGAGAGCTACCGTGATTTTTCACGCCGGCTGCATCGCAGTTTTCTTCATTCGTTTTACAATGCCTTGCGTAACCACATCTTCTGTAATGCAATGTTTATGCATGTTTCAGCGATTGCGTTTTCTTCTGTTTTTCTATGCACGCTACTCCTTATATTCGCACAACTACATATCAAACCCCTCTTCCCTTAACACAATTCACAGATTCTACAAAAAATGTGAATAAAATTTCCGTCGTTTTTTTTTGTGTTAGAAAAAACTCTTTTTAATATTGTGTCGGGAATACAAGTTCCCGTACTTACTAACCCATCCATATATTAATCCCGCTTCTGCGGGATTTTTTATTTCTATGACTTACTACTTCGCAATTTATAAACCGTACCTGGTGCTATCGCAGTTTTCAACACAGGATAGAAACAAGCAAACATTGAAAGATTACTTTGATGTTCCCTCTGATGTATATCCTGTAGGACGTCTGGATTATGATAGTGAAGGACTGTTGTTGCTCACTAACGATACGCGTTTGAATCACCGGCTGCTGCATCCTTCCTTTGCACATGAAAGAGAATACTGGGTGCAGGTAGATGGCGCTGTTGGTTCTGATGCCATACAACAACTGGCAAAAGGTGTAGTAATTACACCAGACGGTAAGCCTTACCATACCAAACCCTGCCGTGTACAATTGTTATCACCCGATCCGCAGGTGCCGGACCGTACACCACCTATCCGGTTTAGAAAAGAAATACCTGCTCCCTGGCTGCAAATGATATTAACGGAAGGAAAAAACCGGCAGGTAAGACGCATGACTGCCGCTGTAGGATTTCCTACACTCCGTTTAATACGTCAGCGTATGGAAGATCTTACATTAGGATCGCTGCAGCCGGGTGAGATGATAAGCCTGAACAGGAAAACCATACTTAAAAAACTGTTCCATGAATAGCTACTACCACGCATCGCAAGCTCCCTATCTTATCAGCACAGATACCGCCTTGCTGAATCTGACGGTAATTCACCAATATCTCGCTACACAATCATACTGGGCAATGAACATTCCGGTAACTGTAGTGGAGACTGCTATAGCCAACTCGCTGTGTTTTGGCTTGTACAAAGAGCAAACGCAAATTGGATTTGCCCGGCTTATTACTGACAAAGCAACGTTTGCCTATCTGGCAGATGTATTTGTGTTACCGGAACATCGTGGAAAAGGATTGGCAAAATGGATGATGCAGGTAATACATGCACATCCGGAATTACAGGGTTTGCGCGGGTGGTTACTTACTACTACCGATTCACATGAGCTGTATAAACAATTTGGCTGGCAGGTGCATCAGCATCCTGAAAAAGTAATGCGGCTGAGCAATCCCAATCCATATCCTGAAAGCAGATAAACGGTTACATATACACACATTTTGTACTGCCATTGCGCCTTTAATTACCGGCTTTTTTTGTAGGTTTTCTCGCCAAAAAAATCTATATTAGAGTAGTATTACGTACCTACAGTTGAGTTATTCCCATTCGATCCTTTGTCCTCTTAAAAAGCCGCATGTAAACCTATGAAGATTTTTAAACTAAACTGTATGCCCTATGGACTCGAAAAGTGGAGCATTCGACATTATGAATTACCGCGAAACAATTGCGGCGTTAGACCAGGCCATCTTTTATGTATATGATGATCTGGGCAATAAACAACCCATTGGCCTTATCAGCCATTTTAGTTTTGCAGAAAACGGCCATCTTTATTTCTGCACTTCCCGTTTACCATTAACTGCTGCCAACTGGCATTCATTTGATGCAGAGCTGCAGTTTCACAAAAAAGGATTAACTACGCATGTAGTGCTTTCCGGAGTAGCCATTATTGAAGATCCTGCCACACGTTTCATTTGTTTCCGCGCAACAGATGCATTTGTACAGGGAGACGTGGAAAAGGCTGTAAAGCCATCTTATCTGATGAAGCAGTGGGCTTTTATAAGGGGATTGCTTGGTCAGCAACAGGCTGCATCCTTCTAAACAATGCAGCCCTGATTTTATCTGCCTATTGCATTTTTCTGTAGTTGTAGAATTGTATACCCTTATTGCCTTGTACGGTAAGGGTATCTGTAACGGCACTACCTGCCGATATGGCAACCTTATTCTCGCCTGCCTGTAAAGGAATCCGCACGTAATAAATTTTAGCGGGCAGTGACTGCCAGTTGCGGGTATCAGCTTTTTCCACCAGCAGGTTTACAGCCTGTAATACATCGCCCGCTGTTTGATTTTTATCTTTCAACTGCTTTTCTGCAATCTTTTTAACCAACAGCCGGCTTAAACCCAGCGATATTTCTTTAAGGGCACGCTCACTTAAAGTATGTGTTGCCACAAAATTGATATCCTGTACAGCATTTACCGCAGGCGCTATATTTCCGTTTACAGACACAGAAAAATTTGCAGGTGCAATGGGCCTTACTACGTAAGAGGGCATAGCCAGACGGAACACATTAAAGTCGCTTACTGATAAATTACTGGCATCTACTCCTACAGAAAAGTCCAGCGGAACAGTAATGGCTCTGTTGTTATTGGTAAAGAAGAAGCCGACATCGTTTTTGATAAGCGTGAAATAATAGTCGTCCTGCTTTTTATAAGGAGCCAGTCCGTATTCCAGAAACAGCACCAGTTCTCCGCCTGCGGTTGCAGAAACAGGTTTATAAGTTCTGCCCAGTTTCTGTTCGTAAAAATGCAGTTCATCTGTAAAACCCATCTGCGCAGCGGTACGTAAAAGATCATCAGCCAGCTGCGATGGCAGGGAAACACCATAGTAAGCACTGCCGGGCTGCTTCAGATACAAGTCTGCGGCGTTACGATAGGAGATAAAAGCGTTGTTGATATCATGGTCGCTTTCGTATAAAAGGCCCTGCATAATTAATGCAAAGGCATCCTGACTGTAGCGGCTGCTTTTATCATTAAACTTATCCCGCTGTTCGTTATTGGTTAGGGTAATGCGGCGCGCTTCCACCAGCGCATCATCCTGCCTGCCCAGGTAATAGTAGTTGAGTGCTTTGTAATAATGTACCAGAAAGTGTTCAAAGTCTTCGCCGCGGTAGGTTTGCATCATGGGGTTGGTAATTGTTCCCACAGCTACATCCCACACACTGCCTTTATTGTTCTCGTTAAATGCATCAGCCAGGTTAAAATACACATTACTGGTATCGTACTGATGCAGTAAATGCGATACATACCCTTTTTCCATGTAGTACAGCAGCCTGTTACGTCTGGCCTGAATCAGCTTGTTTCTGTCCAGCAGCTTCTCTGCCTGCGTATAGTTATACTGCTGCAGATCGTTATAATAAGGCTGTGCCCTTTCATGATAGGTGGCACATGAAAACAAAACAGGCATCAATAGCCATGCTATCCATGCCTGCCTGAACTTAAACATACTCTCCCGGTTGGATGATAAAAAATTTACGGCGTGCAGGCAATCCTAGTTCTTAACGTACTTGGCAATTTTCTTATCGCCAATCCAAACCACTTCGTTGGTTTGCAGGTTGGTCAGTTCCAGGTTTACCTGATACTGTACGGTTTTCTGACGCTTGTGGGCATCTACAATAGAATTGATGCTACCCTGGAGAATATAATCAGCCCCGGATTCCAGTCCGAATTTTTTCATGGTAGAAACAGAAGCATTGGTTTGCTGGTCGGCACGTTCTGCACGTAGCTCTTCTCTTTTTTTACCGCTTTGTACCAGTGTTACTTTACCGCCATTTACAAAAGCTCTTTCCAGATCTTTCATAAAAGTTTCGGCTTCAATATGCTCATGGCTTTTGTTGGTAACCATACCTACAATTACCACTGGTTTTTTACCAGCCTTTTGTGTATGCTCAGGAATCCAGGCACGGGTTAAGGCATCAGAAATCATTTCATCTGCTACCATACGGCTGTCGGTACCATTCCACGATCCGCTGATGTCTTTTGCTTCGGTAGGCTCAATACGGGTTACTTTACGGGAGCAGGACGAAAAGGTTATGCCGCCTGCAATTGCCAGCACACATGCGGCTGCCAGAAGTCTTTTATTCATCTTGTTTGTTTAATTGAAGAAGGGTATTCGGTTTCAGGTAACAGTAACTACCAGCCAAACCACCAGTTACCGGTACGGTAACCTACACGGGGTATTAACATAGAACCATAGTTGCCCCACTGGTTCCAATTATTGTAACCGTAGTTGTAAGAAGGATAATAGCTGTTTTCTGCCCGCGTCATACGAAGATTGTATCTTCTGTCGCGACGCTGCTGTCTGCGTTCCAGCCTGGCCTGATAAAAATCATAAGCCTTATAGCTCTGATCGATAGTGGTATTGGAATATACCAGCAGGGAATCTTTAATACCCATGTATTTATTCTGGCTCTGCAGATAATTGGGGTTCTGATCGGGCGCGGTAACTGCCTGAGCGTTTACCCAGGTAATGCCTGCAAAAAAAAGTGCCAGAAGCGTGTATAACTTTTTCATAACAGTAATTAATTGCTTACCAAAAATAGACATAATACACACAAACTACTGTTAATGAGGGGTAAAAAAGGACAAACGGTAATAAGCAAAAATCCCGCAATGCCTTACACATTGCGGGATTCCGTTGTATATTGTACAAAACGCGGAAAATATTGTCGATTTAGCTCCAGGAAGCCAATACAGTTACGCCGCCCTTTACTTTCTGGTTCAGCGAAACGTTTATTTTGGTTCCAACGGGCAATAATACATCTACCCGGCTACCAAACTTAATAAAGCCCATTTCTTCGTTCTGCTTTACGGTCTGGCCTGCAGAAAGATAATTACAGATACGTTTTGCCAGCGCGCCGGCAATCTGTTTTACCAGGATAATACCTTTATCGTTTTCCAATACCACACTGTGGCGTTCGTTTTCGGTAGAGGACTTGGGATGCCATGCTACCAGGTATTTACCAGGATGGTACTGACTGTATTTAACAGTACCACTCATAGCATTGCGGTTTACGTGAACGTTAGCAGGACTCATGAAAATGCTTACCTGTATACGTCTGTCTTTAAAATACTCCACATCAGTAATCTCTTCAATTACCACCACTTTACCATCTGCCGGGCAAATGATCTGATTGTCGCTTACGGTAAGTGTACGGGCAGGAATTCTGAAAAAGGAGATGATAAATAAAACCAGAAAAAGGGTTACAACAAAAATGAGAGTAGCCAGCCAGGGCAGTACTGCACTTAAAAAAGTAAAGGATATAACATTGATAACGCCGAAAATCAGCGCAGCAATTCCTATTGACTTATATCCTTCTCTGTGAATGGTCATGCTAAAAATTTGAACGGCAAAGATATGGTTTGTAGCAGCATTTTAGTCTACAGAAACAGTTTAAAATACGCCCATACAAAAGGGGTAGCCAGCACCAGCGAATCGAAACGGTCTAAAAAACCACCGTGCCCCGGCATAAAGCTGCCGCTATCCTTTACGCCTGCCATACGCTTCAGCTTACTTTCCAGCAAATCACCCGACGTACCTATTACAGCAGCAATACCGGAGATAACCAACAGGGAGGTAATATCCTTTAAACCACAATAATACCCCACTACGGTTACTGTTACAATGGCAAGAATGGCACCACCACCGGTTCCCTCCCAGGTTTTCTTGGGAGAAATGGACGAAAAAGGCGTTTTACCAATAAACGAACCTACAATGTAAGCCATGGTATCATTAATCCAGATGGAAGCAATAAGTACTACGGGTATAAGCCAGCCAATATCCATTCCTGAAAGTACCCCGGAATAAGCTGCGCCCATGTTAAACAGATCAATCATCAGCCCCCAGCTTAACGATATATATACCAGCCCCAGCAGGGAATAGCCTATGTTTTTAAGCTGAAACTGTTTGCTGAACAATACTTCGGTAACCGGCAGCATTACCACAGTAATCAGCATCAGCCACCAGCCCACCTCGTGCAAGGTTACTTCCCCAATACTCCAGGCCGGAGTAGTCATCCACAACATAAACCCCCAGCCCAATGCAATAACCCCGTATTTATGAAAGGGGTTGATTTGCCGGTAATCAGCATCAATCAACCCAATCAGTTTCTGGTACTCCAGCCAGCAGCCTGCATGAATAATAGAAAAAAGCAACAGGAAAGACCAATGATTCAGGAACAGGCCCGCCAGCATAACAATAACAAATACAACTGCTGTAAGGGCTCTGGTTTTAAAGGTCTCTACGTTAAAGGCCATGCAACAAATAAAATTGATGAAGGCCAAAGGTCGTATAAAAAACCATTCTTTTACTATGGTTCAAAACCTTCGGCTATCTGCACATTTATTTTGCCTTGCACGCCTTCATCATCCGCATTTTCACCTTTTACCGCTTTGGCAAGAACGTTAAAAAAGGTAATGGCCTTGTTATGCTTTGTATCCCAATAATAGGCTTCTGTGGGTGCCACACATATTACGGATAACTCAGGATCATCCAGTCCGCCCGGAAACCATGCTTTGGCAATGGGCGACCACAACTCTTCAGCCTTCTGGCGGTTATTATCAAACAAACTGGCATCACCATACACACTCAAAAACTCTGATTTACTTTTATTAGAAAAAAAGAGCTGCACCCGCTTATCTGCCTGGATATGAAGATTTTTATCACTGCTTTTGTTGCTTAAAAACCAAAGATTGCCGGCTTCGTCTACCTGACTTACACTCATAGGGCGCGTAGATAGTGGCAGAATAGTTAGTGCTGTAGTGAAGAGGCAAATGTCTGCGCCCTCTGCAAGATGCTTTAATTTGTCGATGGCTTCCTGGTTAGACAGGTTTTCAATGTGGCTCATAGATTTTTGTTTTAAATGAAAAAACAAAGGTGCATCCCTTCTGGAATACACCTTTTATTGAATGCTTATTCCTTTTACTTTATTCTTTTCTCCTCACAGAAAAAAATGTGTTAATCAGGAAATCACCATTCCATTACTAATATAGTATAAAAGTTCGTGCCTTATATTTAAAAGCGCAAACCAGACACATACAAGGGGAATTGCGTAAGCAGATTACCGGAATGCGATGATATAAATACCCATTCTTACCCTGCCAGAAGCTGCTCCGCCACCTGCATCCCGCTTACCAGCGCCGCTTCTACGGTTCCCGTAAAAGGCCCGTCGTATAAAGCCTCCCCGGCCCAGAAAAGTGTTTCAGCAGTTGGTTGCCGCAACACACTCCATGCCTGGCGGGTATAGATAGTGGCGTAGGAATAAGAACCCAGCGTAAATGGTTCTGTAGTCCAGTTTACCGCATAAAAAGCAATAAGCAAACGATTTAGTTCCCCTTCCGGTAGCCGAAAGATATCTGACAGAGAAGCGATTGCCGCTTCTTTCAATTCTTCAGCAGTAGCATTCCGGAATTCTTCTGCGTGAAACCCACCCAGCCAGCCGGTAAGCAGAGAACGATGGTTGGGCACCTGCGTCCACCAGGTACCAACAGACCGTTGAGAAAACAGGAACTGCATGTCTGTCAGATCTTTTCCGTTCATCTGTTCATGATTCAGCCAGAATGGTTCGGCAAACTCCAGTAGCAGTTTAATAACTGCCCCCATTCCTATCTGTTGAAACGCACGTTCTTTATCCAAAACAGACGGCATAAAAGTAACAGCACCTTGTGCAGTAGCATCCGCCTGTAATACGCCCAGGGGCAATGTAATAACAGCCTGCCGGGCAATATAACTGTCACCCGTTTGTGCAGTAACTGTTACCCGCTGTGGCTGCCAGTGAATTTCCTTTACACAACATTGCATTAATACCTCAACACCTGCTGCGGTAAGCTGTTGAAACAGATAGTTAATCAGGCTGCCGTAGCCTTTGTTAATACGATATTGCGGCGCTTCATCTTCCTGCAGCCATTCGTTACGCAAGGCTAATGTACTGGCTGTGGCAGGGTTGGCAGTATCATAACCGGCAGCATAATTCATAACCCCTGTTCTGAGTTCTTCGTAAGCATCACCCGCAAAATACTGGTGTAAAAAATCAGCAAGAGGCATATCATCCTCTAAAGCACGCATCTTCTCAGCCAGCTCATTCCAACCGGGAATAAACTGATCTTCCTGCTTAAGCTGTCCTTCGTCCTCGCGCCACATACTGCCATGCACGTTGTAAAAAGTAAGTCCTGCCTCTTGCAACAGCTGCTGTGTTACAGGCATATTGCCATGTATAAACTCAGCCCCCAGTTCTATTACACCAGTGCCATCTGTGGCAGATATTGTGTGAATACGGCCACCTAAGCGATCGGCCGCTTCCAGCACTTTTACTTTTTTACCTGCTTTGGCTAACTGCCATGCAGCCATAAGGCCAGAAGCTCCGGCACCAATTACCAATACATCTATATCCATAAAATTCAGCTGCAGCAGCACCATATAGGTTCAACTGCGTAAAGAAAGTTAATTAGAGAGTCCTTTATCCAGAACGTGGCTGGCAATATCTTTTAAGTGTACCGGCACATACAATTCTACCTCTCCAAAATTAAGGTAGCTGCTGTCTTGTTTATTCAGCAGTAAAACCTGTATAAGATTTTCTTCCAGCACGCCTTTGATAATGCTGGCCTGTGTATAATCAGATAAGCGTAATAATAAAAACCACGAATTAGGTGTCATTGGTTTGTACGATTAGATGGTTGCTGTTGTGAGTGGTACGGAGCGGCTAGCCGGCTGCTTTCTTTTTTAAAGAACATCAGCAATGTAACAGTGGCCAGCAGTCCCATTACTCCAAGATACAAAGGAAAAGTGTCATTCATGGAATCATTTATCTTTTCCGGCGTTAGCTTTCCGGCCTGGCTTAACCGGTACACACTGGTAAGTGCCAGTGCATTATTGAAAAAATGCGCCCAGATGTTCAGCCATATATTGTCGCTCAGGTAAAAGAGATACCCCAGTACCATACCCAGAAACAGACGCGGTAAAAAACCATAAAAAGAAAGATGCACTGCGCTGAATAAAATGCCCGTTAACAGAATGCCTACCCAGGGCCTGCGTGTCATGCCCGTTAACACCTGCTGCAGGCAACCTCTGAAGAGCATTTCCTCCATTACAGCAGGCAATAATGCCAGCAACAGCAGTGAAATAACGAAGTCTTTAGTGGTTTTCAGGTTGGCAATGAGCATGATATCATTGTTGTAGTTATCCTCCAGCTTTTTAAAGCTCGCCGTCCACTTAACCGGCAATGGCAATGCCTGTGTAAGTTTGGCCAGGCTACCGCCCACTACTATGGCAGACAGAATAATCAGCATAGCCAGCAGCATTTGTTTGGCACTAATGCGGGTTGTAAAGCGCAGATACTGAGTAGGTTGTTTAGGCTGTATTACCCAGCCAAACACCAGCGCCGGCAAACCCAGCGAAAAAAAAGCGCCCACACTTTGGGTAACCCGGGCTACTTCCGGAGAACCTGAAAGCAGCGAAGCAGCGCTGATATGAAACACGGAGGCCAGCGCCAGAAAAATAAACTGTACCACCACCAGCCCGGTACCGAATAAAACGAATAAAATGGCCAACTGGGTTACGTAATTGTTTCGCTGTATATAATCCATGCTTTAAAATATAGATCGTAATTTTGCAAATTTACGTGTAACAGAGAGTATTCTACCATGGTGAGTATTGGAGATATTGTTTTACCGGATTTTCCGCTGCTACTGGCGCCCATGGAAGACGTGAGCGATCCGCCTTTCCGCGCAGTTTGTAAAGAAAATGGCGCAGATCTGATGTATACAGAATTCATTAGCAGTGAAGGTCTTATACGCGATGCCATTAAAAGCAGGCAGAAGCTGGATATTTTTGATTACGAGCGCCCTATAGGCATTCAGATATTTGGCGGCGATGAAGAAGCCATGGCACTCAGCGCCCGCATTGTGGCAGCCACCAACCCCGACCTGGTGGATATAAACTTTGGATGCCCGGTTAAAAAAGTAGTGAGTAAAGGAGCAGGTGCCGGTGTGCTGAAAGATATTGATCTGATGGTGCGGCTTACCAGTGCGGTAGTACGCGCAACTGACAAACCGGTTACAGTCAAAACCCGTTTGGGCTGGGATGAAAGTTCTATCAATATTGAAGAGGTTGCAGAACGCTTACAGGATGTGGGCATTAAAGCCCTTTCTGTTCACGGCCGTACACGCGCTCAGATGTACCGCGGCCATGCAGACTGGACACTGATTGGCAAGGTGAAGAACAATCCGCGTATTAAGATTCCTATTTTTGGAAACGGCGATATTGACACCCCGGAAAAAGCGTTGGAATACAAGAACCGCTATGGCATAGATGGCATTATGATAGGCCGTGCAGCCATAGGTTACCCCTGGATATTTAATGAAATAAAGCATTTTTTACAAACAGGTACTCACGCCGCCGCTCCTACTGTTCAGCAAAGAGCAGATGCCATCAGAAAACATTTGCATAAGGCAGTGGATTGGAAAGGAGAGATAGTGGGCATACTGGAAATGCGCCGGCATTACACCAACTATCTCAAAGGGTTTCCGCATATTAAAGAATTCCGCAATCAGCTGGTAACCGTTAAATCAGTGGCTGAGATTGAAGAGATTCTGGGACAGATTGTAACGCGCTATGAAGGCTTTGTGCCGGAGCGTAAAATAGCTTCGTTTCCGGAAGAGCAAGGCTGTTCCTGCTAGTTCTTCTTCAGCAGCATTACATATTTTACCATTTGCTCTGCATCTGCCTCACTTAACTGCGGATGCGGAGTCATGGGAATTTCACCCCATACCCCCTGACCACCTTTTATAATTTTACGGGCCAGTTGCTTTACGGTGGAGTCATTGTTTTCGTACTTGTTGGCTACTTCCCTGTAAGAAGGCCCCAGTACTTTATCATCAATCTTATGGCAGCTTAAACAATCACTTTTGCCAATAAGCGCAAGCCCTTTCTGGTAATCAGGATTACTGCTCAGGTCATTTTCCGGCGGGGTGGTTGCTTTACCTGCTTCGTTCTGCTGTCCTTGTCCGCACGCTGCCATTACCACAACAATGGCAGCAGTGATGAGATACTGCTTTCTCAAAATAAAATAGTTTGTCCGCCGCAAAATTAAGGAGCGTAACTTGTAACTATAAATACTTTTATGCAACACGCTTCGCTATTGTACATGCAGCAGTATTTTAACAGTGGGGCAACCCGCAGCCTGCAGTTTAGAAAAGCACAGCTGACAAAGCTTTTGCAGGCCATCCGGGACTATGAACCCCGGATTTGTGAAGCACTTTATAAAGACCTTCATAAATCTCCTGAAGAAGCGTATACTACCGAAATAGGTATTCTGTATGCAGAAATAAAATACATGCTCCGGCATTTGAAAAACTGGGCTAAACCCAAGCGGGTATCTACCCCCCTGGCCCTGCTGCCTTCTTCCAGTAAAATATTACGCGATCCGCTGGGCGTTTGTCTTATTATAGCCCCGTGGAACTATCCTTTTCAATTACTGATGGCTCCGCTGGCTGGTGCTATAGCAGGTGGCAACTGCATAGTGCTAAAGCCTTCTGAAATAGCACCACATACAGCTGCACTGGCAGAGGAAATGATTAAAGCCATTTTTCCCGACAACTACATTCATGTAGTGCAGGGCGATGGCAAAGAGGTAGTAACAACACTGATGAACACTATCCGCTTTGACCATGTGTTTTTTACAGGCAGTATTTCTACCGGTAAGGCAATTGCGCAACAGGCAGCCGGTCAGTTGATTCCCGTTACACTGGAGCTGGGTGGCAAAAGCCCCTGTATTGTAGATGAAACGGCCAACCTGAAAACAGCAGCGGCCCGCATTATATGGGGAAAGTTTACCAATGCCGGGCAAACCTGCGTGGCGCCTGATTATGTGCTGGTACATGCCTCTCAGAAAACAGCATTAACAAACGCCATGCAGGCCGCTATACAGCAGTATTACACCAGCAATCCGCTTACTTCGTACGACTATGGCAGAATTATTAATGAAAAACGTTTTGACACACTGCAATCCTTTCTGCAACATGGCACCATTATAACCGGAGGCCAGACAGACCGTGAACAACTTTATATTGCCCCCACACTACTGGAAGATATACAAAGTGCATCGCCATTGATGCAGGAGGAAATATTCGGGCCACTGCTTCCTGTTATAACATACCACACAAAAGAAGAAGCACTTGCTTTTATACAACAACACCCCCATCCATTATCTCTGTATATATTCAGCACTAACACTCAAACGCAGCAATATTATACACAACACCTGGCATTTGGTGGCGGCTGTATTAATAATACGCTCATGCACCTGGGCAATCCCTCCCTTCCTTTTGGCGGTGTGGCAGGCAGCGGCATGGGGCAATATCATGGTAAATACAGTTTCGATACCTTTACGCGGCCCAAAGCTGTTTTAAAAACAGCTATCTGGCCCGATCCGTCCATTAAGTATCCACCTTATAAAGGCAAACTTGGTTTGCTTAAATGGCTGTTAAAATAAATTACGTTTATGAATAGTAAACAACCCAAACTGCGCAGGCTTTACCCGCTTCTGATGAAGCTTACCCGTTTATTCGGTGTATATAACCGTGTTCAACACAATACATCCCAGGTAAAACCAGTTAAGTCGTTTTACCATTTGCAGGCTACGCAAAACAATGGCCAGCAAATATTAATGCAGCAATACCAGGGTAAAAAAGTACTGATTGTAAATACTGCATCCCAATGTGGCTATACCATGCAATACGGGCAGTTGCAGCAACTGCATCTGCAATACCCTCAGCTGGTAATACTGGGCTTTCCTGCCAATGACTTTAAAGAGCAGGAGCAGGGAAACGACAATGATATAGCACAGTTTTGCGAGATTAATTTTGGTGTAACTTTTCCGTTGATGAAAAAAAGTACGGTGGTTAAAACCGGACAGCAAAATGAAGTTTTCCGTTGGCTGAGTAACCGTACGGAGAATGGGTGGAATAATGTGGCTCCTGAATGGAACTTCAGCAAATATCTGATAAATGAGCAAGGGCAGCTACAAGGTTATTTCGGCTCGTCTGTATCGCCTTTAAGCAACACACTTATAAAGGCAATAAAAGAATAATTATTTTCACCATGCTTACCAGAACAGATATTGAAAAGTACTTTACATGGGAAAAGCATACGGCATTAGCTTTTCTTATTACAGGAGTTGTTTTGCTTGCGGGTGCTGTAGTGTGCTGGTTATTCAGTAAACAGCCCTTCTGGAAAGGAGCGGCCTTGCCGGCACTTATAACAGGCTTTGTTTTGATAAGTTCCTGTTATCCGGTATACAAAAAAAATGATGAACAACGCATCAGCCATGTATATGCGCTGGACATGAATCCTGATTTGCTGACACAAAAAGAGCTGCCGCGGATGCAAGCTGCCGCAGCAAAGCTGAAATGGCTGCGTATAGCAGAGGCCGTATTGGTGGCAACAGGCATTGCGCTTTTGCTGCTATACAGGCTACAGCCCGGCAAAGCTTTCTGGTATGGGCTGTGGTGTTCTCTTGCTATTATGGCGGCAGTATTACTTGTTACCGATACCTTTGCAGCACAACGGTTGGCCAGGTATACCCGGCAACTACATACTTTATCTCAGCACTAATGTTACCACACGACGATATATATTTTATGCAGCATGCTTTGAAAGAAGCGCAGCTGGCTTTTGATGCAGAAGAAGTGCCCGTAGGCGCCGTAGTAGTGATTAACAATAAAATTATTTCCCGGGGCCATAATCAGGTCGAACGCCTGAACGACCCCACAGCACACGCAGAAATTATTGCATTAACCTCTGCTTTTAATTATATAGGCGCCAAATACCTGCCCGATGCTACCCTTTATGTAACAGTAGAACCCTGCCTTATGTGTTGCGGGGCATTATACTGGAGTAAAACAGGACGTATTGTGTATGGAGCAAGTGATGAAAAAAACGGTTACCGCCGGTTTACTGATCCTGCTGCTACATATGAAAGCGCACCTTTTCACCCTAAAACGGAAATAGTAAGGGGCGTTATGTCGGCAGAATGCGCCTGGCTTATGCAGTCTTTCTTCCGCGCCAGAAGAAAGTAACGATAACAGCCAATGGAATTTGGTATGATACCCCATCTGGCAATAAATTTGTTGCAACTTAGACCTCGTTCTTTTAATAATCATTAAATCAATAATTATGGCATTTACCTTACCGGCACTTCCATATGCACATGAAGCTCTGGAACCCCATATCGACACTCTTACCATGCAGATACACCACGGCAAGCACCATCAGGCTTATGTAGATAACCTGAACAAAGCTATCGCAGGTACAGAGCATGAGAGCAAGAGCCTGGAAGATCTGGTGAAAAGCGCAGGTGCAATTTCTCCTGCTGTACGTAACAACGGTGGTGGCCATTGGAACCACACTTTCTTCTGGGAAACTTTAGCTCCAAACGCTGGTGGCGCTCCTACAGGTGAACTGGCTGAAGCTATCAATGCAGCATTCGGTTCATTTGATGCATTCAAAGAAAAACTGAATGCAGCAGGCACTACCCGTTTTGGTAGCGGCTGGGCATGGTTACTGGTAAAAGACGGTAAGCTGGAAGTAAGCTCTACCCCTAACCAGGACAACCCGTTAATGGATGTTGCTGAAGTAAAAGGTACTCCTTTACTGGGTGTTGATGTGTGGGAACATGCTTATTACCTGAAGTATCAGAACCGTCGTCCTGAGTACCTGGGTGCTTTCTGGAACGTGGTAAACTGGACCAAAGTAGCGGAGCGCTTCACTGCTGCCAAATAAAAAACGGCAAAGCCTCTAAATAATTTTTAATTTCAGGTCCGGCAGCGTAATGTTGCCGGACTTTTTTATTCAACCTAATCTTCAACTAATAACGATTACAATGATGCTCAAAAAGACATTGTTAGGCCTGATGCCACTTGCTATGCTGGCTGCATGCGGTGGCGGCCCGGAAAAGAAAGTACTTGTGATGGCCAAAGGCACTATTAAACACACCGAAAACAGCATTACTGTTACAGATGGCAGCGGTTATTCTGAAGTGGAAGTAACCCTGAAAGGCAACGATAAACAAACCATTGACGCTACAGGCCCTAATGGTAAAGTAAGTATAGAAGTGAAAGACCCCGGCTTTTACGTGCTGAGCCTGAGAGCAGATACGGTGGTAGGTAGCTACCAGAAGCTTTCTGCGGATGGTGCAGGCGGCAAAATGATTTCGCAGGATGATCTGAAAGCGAAAATTGACAGTCTGCAAAAATTAACTACCGGTGCTAATGTGTCTGCTGCCAGCCGCAACTTTCTGGTAGCAACTAACCAGCTGGTAAAAGTGAGCGACAATGCTAATGCCCGTATTTACGGCCCTTTCCACAAAGTTCCTGATGTAATTGAGCCTTCTAAAGATGGCAAAGAAGTAGAAATCTACAAATTCTCTACTAACAATGAAGTACGCGAACTGATTGGCAAGCTAGAAAAAATGACCCAGGCAAAGCCAGCGGAAACAAAAAAATAACGTGACACGTGAAACGTTGGGTGTGAATTAGTTACGCCCAACGTTTTTTATACACTTAAGGAACCGGATCATAACCACTTCCGCCGCCAGGCCGGCAGCTTGCAATACGTTTAATAGCCAGCACCATTCCCTTTATTATTCCATGTTTTTTCAGCGCTTCTGCAGCATATTGCGAGCAGGTAGGTGTATAACGGCACTTGTTGGGGCCCAGCGCAGGAGAAATTATGTATTGATACACGCGTATAAGACCTATAAACGGGTAACTAAGTAGCCGTAGCATCCACTTCATGTAATTCCTTTATTAAGCGACGAATAACTACCGGCATCTTCTGATGCAGTAACTCCTGATCTGGCAGTACTTTATCTATATACAACAGAAAAACCGCCAGCGGCTTCTGCTGCTCCAGCAAATATTGCTGAAGTGGTGCAGCATGCAAACGGTACGACTCCCGCATCAGCCGCTTAATACGGTTACGGTGTACTGCTCTTTTAAAATGGCGGGTGCCGGCGCCCACACCTGTTTGCAGAGAATAACCGACTATCTCTGGCTGGTAAAACACCACTTTTACAGGAAATACCAGAAAGCTTTTACCTTGCTTAAACACCGCCTCCAGCGTTTTGCGGCTCTTTAGTTTATCCTTTCTTCCGTATGTATAACGTTGTGTGATAAGCTGCTTTTTTTAAAGATATACCAAATACGGCAACACAAGTACAATTACCTGCTAACAAAAAAAGCTCCGCCTTACGGGGAGCTTTCAATACTATAATAGCTTTTTAATACTACTTCAGTCTTCTCTCGTCAGAAACAGTCAGTTTCTTACGGCCTTTCGCACGGCGGCTTGCCAATACTTTACGACCATTGGCTGATTCCATACGCTTACGAAAACCGTGTACAGTTTTACGACGACGTCTGTGTGGTTGAAATGTACGTTTCATTACAATAATTTTTTACTAACCCTTACAAATGAATTTCAACTTTCAGATAACAGTCACCATCACTGCCACCCGGTGAAAGGACGGCAAAGCTAGGAAATAATTCTGTTGTCAGAAAATATTAATCGTATTTTTTCATCTTGGTGAACCAGAAGTCACGGTACATTACCGTAAAGTTCACGGTAGAATAGTTTTGCTTAATCAGGTTGCTTTTGGTAGTACCATAAGAGCCCAGTTCTACGCTTAACTGGTAAGAAAGGTTGCTCTTTTTAGAGTTCATGCCCAGGCCAATAGTACCTCCAAAATTCTGCAGCTGCTCATTGTACATTCTCAGGTAAGAATTGCCATAAAAGAATCCTGCCTGTAAAAAGTATTTCTCAAAGAAAAGACCGCTGGGCGTATTGTTATATCCGGGCAGGGACTGCTGTGCAGAGTATTCAAAACCAATGGAATAGCGATCGCTGTTTACCAGCCGATAGCTTAAGCCAGTATAATTTAAGGCGTTCCAGTTCTGGCGCTGATAATCAGCTGCAAGCATGAATTTGCGGTTGTAGTTGATAGAACCACCTACTGTATAGGAAACAGGCAAATAAAAGCTACCATCACCCAGGTCTTTATCAGAAACTACTGTAGATGAACCGTTTACAACAGTAACATAATTAGTAGTGTTTAACCGGGTTTTGTTGGAAGCAGTTGCGCCCAACGCCACCTTCAGCTTTTCAGAAATTTTACCGTTATACTGTAATCCACCTTTAAACAGAACATTACGCATATAGCGGTCGCTGGTGGTAGAAATAGTAGATCCGGTAAGCTCAGAAGCGTCCAGCGTTTCTACCTGTTGCATATTTCCAAAAATATATCCGGCCTCAACACCCACTGCCAGATTTTTATTTACCTGGAAGGCATTGGCAAAATAAGCCTTGTTTAAACCACCGGAGCCTTTATAATAGGCGCCCATGTTATACTGCAGATCGCCCACTACACCTTTGGTAGTAAGGAAAGAGTAGTTGCTGCTGCTGTAGGGCAACAAGCCAATGCTGGCACCCCACCAGGGTTTTACTTTGGCAGCCACAGCCAGTTTGGCTACCTGCAAATCAGTAGAAGTTCCGGTAGTAGAAGCTATAGGTTTTCCTACATAGTTCACCGCTTTAAAACGACCGGTCATTTCAAAAGCAAAAAACTTATCCTGCAGTTTTACATACGAAGCCGGATTGGAATGGTACATAAAGCGGAAAGACGAAAGGCTTACGCCTGTATTAGCCATACCGGCAGAACGGTCAAGAGAACCGGATTCTATATCGCCTATGCCAATTACAGAGTATGGCGAAGCATTGGTTTGTCCAATACTCTTATTTGCCACACCGGCCAGTAATGCGCAAAAAAATATTTTTGATACTTGCTTCATTAGTAGTATTGTTCTAGCAGTTGGTTATTTTATAGCCATGTAATAAATGACCAGCGACATCTGCCCGTCTAAATTATTGTTATCACCTACCACCAGTCTGTCAAAGCTGGTAGTAAATGTAGAGGATGGCGGTAGTAGCAACAAACCGTTTTCATTATTCAGCGTTGTTACCGTCAGTTGCTGCGCAAGGTAGGCAGTAACATCGTAGGTATAAGCTGTATTCCTCAGGTTTGTATAGTCATAAAAAAGGTTACCCGTCTGTGTGGTATAAGAAGTACTGGAAGTATATACCAGATCTGTTCCCAGCTCATTCTCAATATCGGTGGTTACCATACGCAAAGCGGCTGGCAGTGCATACGGGTAATTATACGTATTCAACACCGGCTTAATGGTAAGGCGGGCAGATAAGATGTTAGAATAGTTAGGAGCGTTGGTAAGCGCCGTTCTTAATGAAGGGAAGCGTACTTTAACCATAGACCCGGTAAGAAACTGCATAAAGGCCCTGTTTCCGAGTGCAGGCGAATAAATCTGCTTTCTGTTAATGCCAAACCCTGCATTGCCTAACGCTGTACCGGAACGATCAATGTCAATGTGATTGAACTGATGACTGGTGTTAGAAATATCGAAGGTGGCGTAAGTCTGCTGCCGTACTACATCTGTATTTTTATAGTACAGGCGTAAAGACATACTGTCTTTATAACCGAGAATCAATTGGTCAGCAGCATCACTACCCACACACAGTCCTTTTAAAACAAAGTTGCGGAACTTTTCAGCGGTAGAAAGTGCATCATCGTTCCTCTTCATCATCCTGAACAACGTATCGCCCAGGTTGGTGCCATCCAGTCTTACAACAATAGAATCAGTACGGTTGGGGCTTACATACAATGTTCTGCTACCCAGTAAGGTGCTTTTTCTGGCAAAAGAAGTGGTATTGTACAGAGTACCCGCAGTGGCATAATCAGTATTTAACACCGGCTCAATCAGTTGATCCAGCTCATATACATTCAAATGAACAGGTTTGGTTGTATCTCCATACCAGGTTTTGTTAGGCTTTAAAATCAGCACCAGAGAATCGAAGGTATCATCAGTACCCGGAGTAACAGATGGGGCGGATACTTCAAAATAATTCATGGCAGATGACTTTCCAAAAACAGGATCGTTGTTGGTGCCTATCAGCGCTACACCCGGGGAGGCAGTTGAAAAGGAATCCACAAAAACAGTAGAAACAACAGGAGTAATAGTATCCAGCTTAATAATTTCGGTATGGCTTCCATCCACCTGTTGCTGGCCAAAGTCAACATCTACCTTTTTGCAGGAAGGGAGCAGAAAAAATGCGATAGCAGCCAGTAGCGTCCATTTCATAAATCCGTTGCACCTGACAGTGAAAGATGAGCAAAAACGACTGGTGTGCATGAGTATAATTGTTAATATAAATAAGTGTTAGAAAATCTTTAATCGGCCACAATATTAGTATTATTCAAAAATATGCGCGCAAATAGGCTTATTTATTATTGTTAAATGAACCACAAATAAGGCTGGTGCGGAATAAATTTTTCGTACCATGCAGCGTTTCCACACCGTACTTTTCTTAGCATCTGCCTTTTGGCAGCCATAAAACTCCGGCTAAATACCCTTGCTAAATCAGGATATACTGTTAAAAAATACTGCCGGGCAGCGTAAAAGACTTGTTAGGGTATCTACCCTCAGAGCATGAGAATAGATGGGTCTGGTTATCCGGACCGGTCATTCATCAGTAACATAGAAAACAATATCCACCGTATCATTTCCCTCCAAAAAGACAATAGTATGATCAACAGCGTAATTATCGATGATGAACCATTGGCTGCCGGCCTTATCCGCGATTATATAGAAAAAGTGCCGTTTCTGAAGCTGAAAGCCACGTTTAGCAACGCCCTGGAAGCCATTCAGTATATTGAACAGGAAGAAGTGGACCTGTTGTTTCTGGATATCAGAATGCCCGGCATTACCGGTATTGACCTGTTAAAGAACCTGAAAAAAAGGCCAGCAGCCATATTTACCACTGCTTATCAGGAGTACGCCATTGAAGGTTACAGCCTGAATGTGGTAGACTATCTGCTGAAACCCATATCCTTTACCCGCTTTGTAAGTGCCGCTACCCGGGCTCAGGAGCATATTAACATGGTTAAAAGCTGCCGGCCGCAGTTTCAGACTGTCTCGCAACAGGAATTCATTTTTATTAAAACAGAATACAAGATTGTGAAGGTAGACCTGAGTGATATTCTGTATATAGAGGGCCTGAAAGACTACTCAAAAATTTACCTGAAAGACAACAGCAAGCCCATTTTTACGCTGCAAAACCTGAAATCGTTCGAGAGCAAGTTGCCTAATGACCGCTTTATCCGCATTCACCGTTCTTACATCGTTTCTATAAATAAGATCAACGTAATTTGCAAGAACCGGGTAATGATTGCACAGACAGATATACCAGTCAGTATCGGTTTTAAGAATAATTTACAAGAAATTGTATTCAGAAATTCGTAGACCTAATTAAAAAAGCCGTTATTTTGGCCGCGATAAATTTTCAAAACGACATGAATTATATGAAGAATTCATTACTAATTCTCAGCACGGCTTGTGTGGCCCTTATAATGGGTTCTTGTAACAAAAGCTCCAGTACACCTGATACAGAAGAAGGAAACTGGGTAAAAAGAGGTCAGTTTGATGGTCCTGCACGTGCCGGAGCTGTTTCATTTGTAATTAATGATACTGCTTATGTAGGAACAGGTATTAATAAAAATGCAACCGGTAACTACGTGGATGAAAACGGAAACCTGCTGTTGCAAAACGGTTATCTGAAAGATTTCTGGAAATTATCTATGCCTCCGGTAAGCACCGGAAATGACCAAACCGGCTATACCTGGACTCAGGTTGAAGAATTGCCCGGTACTTTCCGTGCATATGCAGTTGGTTTTAATATTGGCAATACTGGTTATGTAGGTACTGGTATTTCTTCTGATGGAATTAACTTCCTGAGAGATTTTTATGCATTTGACGGTAAAGTTTGGACCGCTAAAGCCAACTTCCCTGGTAGCGCCCGTGCTTACGCTGTAGGCTTTGGCTTAGGTAGCAAAGGCTACATTACCACTGGTTTCGATGGTGCCAATACCGTTAAAGACAATTTCTCTTACGATCCTGCATCTAACAGCTGGTCTCCTGCACAGTCAATTTCAGGCGACAAACGCAGAGGTGCTTCGTCTTTTGTTTACAAAAACAAGGCATACCTGTTCTGTGGCTACAGCAGCTCTTCTTATCTGAATGATATGTGGGTTTTAGACAGCACAACGCTGAAATGGACTCAGCTGCGCAACATTACAAACACCTCTTCTGACAGCTATGATGACGATTATTCCGACATCTACCGTCAGAATGCAAGCACTTTTGTAATTGACGGCTACGGTTATTTAACTGCTGGTGATCAGGGTGGTACGCTGATTTCTAAAACCTGGCGTTATGACTTTGCTAACGATGTATGGTTGAGAAGAACAGCTTTGGAGCGTACGCAAAGAACAGGTGCAGTTGGTTTTACTGTACGTAACAGAGGTTTTGTAGGTACTGGTGTTTATGGTTCCAGCTCTTATCTGGAAGACTTCCAGGAATTTATGCCTAACCAGACATATGAGGCAAACGACTAAGATATCAGCACTGCTTCTTTCTCTGTGTATGCTGCTTGCTGTGGTAAGCTGTAAAGAGCAGAAGAAAAAAGAAAGTCCGGACGATCTGCTCCCAATAGAACTAAAGCTGGTTCAATTAGGAGAGGGCCAATGGGGATACGATATCTACGTTGACCATAAAATGTATATTAAGCAGGATAGAATACCAGCAGTTTCCGGGCTTCATGCATTTGTAAGCAAAGAAGAAGCGGAGAAAACAGGAAAACTGGTAGTTGAAAAGATTAAGAAGGGACAGGTTCCAGCGCTTAGTAAAGCAGAAATACAACAGTTGAATATTACTATCAAGTAGAAGCTTTGACTGAATTATAAAAAAAGCCCGGCATTGCCGGGCTTTTTTATTGCGTTTGTATCTTATAAATCAATGTGGCCGGATGTTACTGTCTGGCCATAAAATCTGGTAGCAGCCGCGTCAAAATCGGCCGGTGAGTCAGTAGTAAAGAAAGCTCTGTTGCCACTTTTCGTTAGCCGCTCTTCCATTTCAGGATGCCTGTGCAGGTAATCTGCAAGGCTTTCAGCCACTATTTCGCCCTGCGCTATTACTTGTGTGCCTTCAGGTAAATGCTGCTGTATTTTCTCTCTTATCAGCGGGTAATGTGTACAGGCCAGCAACACCGTATCTACATCCGGCTGTTTTTCTTTTAACTGCTCTATATACTTGTGGATGAAGAAGTCTGCCCCTTCATTACTAAACTCATTGTTTTCAATAAGTGGCACCCACATGGGGCATGCCTGCTGCTGAACGTTTAAACCCGGAAAAAACTTCTCAATTTCCAGAAGATAGGATTGGGATTGCACAGTGCCATTGGTGGCCATAATGCCCACCTTATTCGTTTTTGTATAGCGGCCTATTACTTCCGAGGTAGGTCTTATTACGCCCAGCACCCTTTTATCAGGCGCTATTACCGGCAAATCTTTCTGCTGTATACTTCTCAAAGCCTTTGCCGAGGCAGTATTACAGGCAAGAATTACCAGCGGGCACCCCTGTTTAAAAAACCATTCTACGCATTGCAGTGTATAGTGATAAACCGTATCAAAAGAACGGGAGCCATAAGGAGCACGTCCATTATCGCCCATGTATATATAATCGTACTGAGGAAGGGCCTTTACAATTTCTTTTAATACGGTTAATCCGCCATACCCCGAATCAAAAACACCAATAGGTTGAAGCTTCTGCTGCATAAAAGCAAAGGTATATACAAACGAAAAGAGACAGCCTTGCGAGCTGTCTCTTTTACTATGTTTTAAAGCGTTACTGCTTAGTTTTTGCCTGCTGGCTTAACAGCTGGCTTAGGAGCGGTTGCTGGTTTAGCATCATCATCAACAGCACCGGATCCACCCAGTTCCTGTGGTAAAGCTACTTTCAACTCTTTTGCAACCAGTACAAAAATGTTTTCTACTGCAGAAGAACCGAAGAATTCAAAGCTGTTTGGCTTTAATACCAGCGAAAATTTCTTAGCGTCCAGTACTTTTTTGTACCCGTTTACTACTTTCTCGTAAATAGGCTGAGCCAGGATAGCTCTTTTCTGCTGAGATTTGTTCTCTGCAATCTGCTGCCAGTAAATCAGGTTCATAGCAACCTGCTGACGGTTGTTTTTGTGCATCTCTAACACAGCTTTGGATTTACCTGCTGCAGAGTCTGCTTTGTAAATGCTATCCAGACGTTGATATTCGGACTGGTAATCATTATATTCAGCTGCCAGAGAATCTCTTTCGTAAACCTGAACAGTACTATCAACAGCGCGATAACCGGGCATCACCTGCATCATGATCTCAATGTCAAAAACCCCGATTTTCAATGGCTGCTGAGCCTGAGCCTTCACTGCTTCTGAAGATGCTAACAAAGAACCCGCAACCGCAAGCAGTGATAATAACACCTTTTTCATTTGTTGATTGTGTATGAAGTTAAAAAATAAACTTTTAGTTTTTAATGCCCAAATCTGCCAGAATATCGTCACTCTTATCTAGTTTGGGGTCGGCAAATATAACAGTAATTCCTTCACTTTTATCCAGAATAAAGTCATAACTGCGCGCTACAGCTAATTTTTGCACAGCGTTATAAACTTTGTCCTGTAAGGGTTTTATCAGTTTCTGGCGTTCTTTAAACAAGTCGCCTTCATACCCAAAACGCTTCTTCTGTAAATCTCTGATTTCCTTCTCTTTATTAAACAGCTCGTCTTCTCTTTTCTTTTGTAGCTCATTACTCAGCATCACCTTCTCTGCTTCGTAATCCTTATACATTTTATCCAGCACTGTCTGTTTGGCATCAATTTCTTTCTGCCAGGTTTCGCTGGTTTGCTGCAATCGTATTTCAGCCGTTTTATACTCCGGTATTTTACCCAGAATATACTTGGTGTCAATAATAGCGTAGCGCTGGGCGTTTAACATACCGGCAAACAGGCACAAGCCGCAAGCCAGTAAGAATAATTTCAGCTTCATACAAAACTTCTTTTGATGAATATATAATATTTATTCCGGTTCAAAGCCTAACATAAAGGTAAATCTGCTGGCACCTTTCAGGCCATTGCCAGGCGTGGTTCTGTCTAAACCAATACCATAGTCAAAGCCAAGCAGGCCAAACATAGGCAGGAAGAAACGCATACCCACACCTACAGATCTTCTTAAGCGGAAAGGATTATAGTCCTTAAACGAATACCATCCATTGGCCGCCTCAAAGAAGGTTAAACCATAAATAGTACTGCTGGGGTTTAAGCTTAATGGATAGCGCAACTCCAGCACATATTTATTAAACATGGTAAAATATCTGGAAGCGCCCTGCTGATCGGGGTTTATGGTAGGATCGGAGGTTTCGTACACCGGATAACCACGCTGGGCAATAATGTCATACCCCAACAAGGCAAACGTGTTACTTAAACCTGCATCACCCACCTGGAACCGTTCGAACGGAGATACCTGCAGGTCGTTATTATAGCGGCCGATAAAGCCGTATTTGGCAGCAGCCTTTAATACCAGCTGCTTGTTACGTTCTGCGCCATGCGGTGCAGTTAACGGCACATACCATTCTCCGGTAAAACGCCACTTATGGTATTCCACCCATTTATATGGATTTGACTCACGCACCACTCCCGGATTAAGCAAGGAGTAAGGAGGAGTCAGCTGAACACTCAGCAAATAGTTAGAACCCGATCTTGGAAAAATGGGCTGGTCAACAGATGAACGCTGCAGCGCCACTTTCAAACTCAGGTTATTGGAATGGCCATTCTGCCAGATGCTTCCATCGCGTAACGTAAGGTTACGGTCAATAGCATAGTTACGTAATTGATAACGCGCATAACTCAACGTAAAGCCCAGATTGAAATAGTCATCCGGCCATTTCAGTTGTTTTGCCAAACCAACAGACACACCGGTAGTACGGAAGAAGGAAGTATCTCCCGCTGCTTTTTCATAACGGCCTGTCATATAATTATAGGCATTGGAATATTTGGTATCAAATAACCCAACAGTAAATGCATTTCGCTTTTTACCGCCCAGCCAGGGTTCGGTAAAGGATACGTTGTAAGAACGGTAGGCCCGCCCATTACTCTGTACACGAAGACTCAGCTTTTGCCCGTCGCCGGTTGGCAGCGGATCCCAGGCTTTTTTACTAAAGATGTTTTTAGCAGAAAAGTTATTAAAGGTAACACCCAGTGTACCGGTTAAACCAATACCACCACCAAAGCCGGCACTCAGTTCCAACTGATCGCTGGACTTCTCTTCCAGTGTATAGTTAATATCCACCGTACCCTTATCAGGGTTAGGTACCGGGTTAATACCAATTTTCTCCTGGTTAAAATAACCCAGGTTGGCAATTTCCCTTTGTGAACGGATCAGCAACTGACGGCTGAACTTATCACCAGGTATGGTACGCAACTCACGACGGATTACGTGTTCCTTGGTTTTGTCGTTACCGGCAATGGTAACTTTTTCAATGGTAGCCTGCGGGCCTTCCACTATACGTATTTCGTAATCGATGGTATCATTATATACCGCAGTTTCCACAGGGTCTGTACGGAAAAACAGATAACCGTCATCCATATACAAGCCGCTGATGTCGCCGCCTTCAGGAGAAACGGATCTGCCCAGCTTTTTATTCAGCAGTTCCGCGTTATAGGTATCACCCTTACGGATAGCCAGAATTTCTGTTAACAGAGAATCGGAATATTTGGTATTACCTCTCCAGGCAATGTTACCGAAGTAATATTTATGCCCCTCATCCACACGAATGTTGATGTGCATATTACCATCTATATAATACATGGTATCTTTTACAATAGCCGCATCACGGTAACCGAGAGAGTTATAGTAGTCAATCAGGTTTATTTTATCCTCATCGTACTTCTTATCATTAAACTTGGCAGAAGTAAACAGCTTAAACCTAACGTATGGGTCTACCAGCTTTTTGGTTTTAGAGGGTACCAGAAAGCCCCACTCCTTTACATACTGCTCAAAAGTGTACACCTTAGGGTCAACCCAGCCAATAGTATCTTTAGTAGGATACAATGTAAAACGGCTTCTTTCTTTGGTACCTTTTAACTGCTTTTTCAGCTTGGCTTCATCCACCTGATTGCCCACAAATCTGATCTCATCAATTTTTACCTTGTTAGATTTATTGATGTTGAAGTAAAGCAACTGGTAGTTTTCTGCGGAAGGATCGTTCACTTCCTCCGTTCTTACAGTAATGTTGCGGTAGGCCTTATCGAAATAATATTTTTTGATAGCGTCAATAGCAGACACCTTCATGTTTTCAGTAATAACCCTGCCTATAATCAGACCTGTTTTAGCTTTCAAATCGTCCTGCTCGCTCTTTTTGGCACCTCTGAAATAAAACTTAGACAGGCGCGGGCGCTCAGTAACGGCAATTTCCAGATCAATACTTTTACCATCCAGACGGGTAACATAAATTTCTACATCGCTGAAATAGTTCTGTGCCCACAGCTTGGTAATAGCCTTGGCAAAATTGTCGCCGCCGGGGATAGAAATTTCATCGCCTGGGTTAATACCTGCAATGGACAATAATAAAGCCTCATCAAAGAATTTGTTTCCGGTAACTTTTATAGTCCCAATTTTATACTTCTTCGGGGTCTTTTGATTCAGCAGATTCATCAGATCGGCATCAATAGAAGTGATCTGGCCGGTAGAATCCGGCTTTTGTTCTGGAACCTGTGCCATGGCGAAACGCGTGCCCATGCAGGCAACGATTACCAGAATAAATGATTTACAAGCTGTACGCATCCAATTGCTGTTTGTTTAAACCGGGCTGAAAGAGCCTTATCCAGCTCTTGTCAGCAGTTGGCTTTGGGATAAGTGGCGGCAAATTAACGGGAATTATTAAAAGTGTTTGTTAAATCACCCCCTCATTTTTACATAATTTATTATTATTCTACTAAATGGTGCCGGCAGGCTGCTGTAGCTGTTCGCTGGTTTTACCAAATCGCCTTTCGCGTTTCTGAAAGTCGAGTATCGCCTCGTACAGATTTTTTTTCCTGAAATCGGGCCAGCAGGTATCTGTAAAGTATAACTCTGCATAAGCAAGCTGGTATAACAAAAAGTTGCTGATCCTGAATTCCCCGCTGGTTCTTATCATCAACTCCGGATCAGGAAAAGCGCTGGTGGCAAGATAACGTTGAAACAGAGGACCATCTACTTCTTCCGGTTGAACTTTACCGGCTTTTACATCTATAGCTACCTGCTTAACCGCTCTAATCATCTCCCAACGGCTACTGTAACTTAATGCCATAATAAGGTTCAAACCGGTATTTTTACTGGTTTCTTCCAGCGCTTCCGCCAGTTCCTTATGGGCGTAAGCTGGCATCATAGACATATCGCCTATTACATGCAGCTTAATATTATTCTTATTTAAAGTGGGAACTTCTTTCCGGATGGTATCTACCAACAGCTCCATTAAACCGGTAACCTCGTTTTCAGGCCTGTCCCAGTTTTCTGTACTGAAAGCATATAAAGTCAGGTATTCCAGCCCTATTTCAGCGCTGCCTTCCACAATATCGCGCACGCTTTCCACTCCGTGAAAGTGACCGTATAATCTGTCCTGGCCTTTTTCTTTGGCCCAGCGGCCGTTACCGTCCATAATAACGGCAATATGCCTGGGTAAACGACTTTTATCTATAGTATCCTTCAATTCCTGCATAGTGATGCCTTAAAGAGGCGGACAAATTTAGGCTTTCTGAAACAAACAAAAGCAGAAAGCGGTGCCTACCTTGGATTAGGAGAAGGACAGCGGTAACTGGAAATATTAAAAGAAAGTCCTATAAGAGCAACCATATAGCCATCGTTTTGCGAGCTGTTGCCACGCTGCCGGCCTTTAAGCCCAATCATAGAGCCGGTTTCATAGCTGCGATCCTGTAGCAGATAACCTATAGAAGGGTCGCCGGTAGAGGTAACAGGGAAGGCATCAGGTGCGTAAGTAGTACTTACATCGTCCAGATAATCGGTAGTGGTAAAGCGGTAACCCACTTCGCCAAACAGGTTAACACCAGAAGAAAGTGCGTATTTCATGCCCACTGTAAGCGGGAAACACATAGCGGTAGAACTGTAGGGTTTGCGGCCCGGATAGGCTGCGCTGCCCTGCCCCTCTGTTCCAATCTGGCGTAAATTATATTTTTCGCCACCCAGATATGCATAGGGGTTGAAGGAAAAAATGCCAAGTCCTAAAGACACATAGGGCGTGAAATTAAAGCCTTCCACACCGGGATAAAATTTGAAGAAGTTAAACTCACCACTTAAACTCAGCTCCCATATATTGCTGTTAAAGCTAAGGTTTCTCCGGCGCTGGGTTTCGTTTTTGCTGTATTTATCAGAATATCCCACAGCAGCGTAATTGCCCGAAACTTTAATGCCGATATAGTTATTGAGTTGTTTGCGAAAAAATATACCGCCGGCAAACTTGGGTCTGTTTACAGCGGCCCGGGTGTTAAGGTCGCCAAAATAATGCGCCCCACCTACAGCCAGTCCAAATTCTCCCTGATGCACGTAGCTGTCCAGCCATTGTGCCTGAGAGCCGGCAGTGAGTGTGCATGCGGTTAACAGTAGTAGTAGTTTCTTATACATATTTGCAAAATACAGAATGTTCGTATAACGAAAAATCCTTTAATTTCTTGTTTAAACCGGCGTCTAATTTCTTTTATCCAGCCCCCAGGTAAGTTTATTTCTTAGGGTAGATAAAAAGCTGTTCTCATTCAAACGCACCAGTTTAACACTGAAACTTTCTTTTTTAATGGCCAGTTGCACATCTTTATCTACTATCTCTCTGCGCGAATCTAAAGTACAGATAAACTGGTTATGCCTGCCCTCCACTTCAAACGAAATAATATTGCTGTCGGGCACTATAATAGGACGCACATTTAAATTATGTGGCGCTATAGGTGTTATTAAAAAACTGGAGGAGTCGGGAAACACTATGGGGCCGTTACAACTGAGGCTATACCCGGTAGATCCGGTGGGGGTAGAAACAATCAACCCATCGGCCCAGTAAGTGTTCAGAAACTCTCCGTTCAGATACGTATGCACTTTAATCATAGGCGATACATCCCGCTTGTGCAATGCAAACTCATTTAAAGCAAATGAAGCATTGTCAAACAAAGGAATATTCGCATCCAGATGTATTAAAGAACGCTTATCTACTACATAAGTACCATTGGCAAGGGTATCTACCGCTACACTCAACTCTTCTTTGCCTATACTTGCCAGAAAGCCCAAACGACCAAAATTGATGCCGAGAATAGGAACGCCTTTATCACGTACCAGGCCTACCGCATCCAGAATAGTACCATCGCCACCAAGGCTGATTAAACACTCCACCTCACTGCTAAGGTCGTTATGATCCTTAAACATAGCAATATCAGCACCCGCTGTACGAATATCGTCCAGATGATCGCTCAATGCCTCATGTAATAAAATGGAAATGTTGTAGCGCCGTAACTCTTCTGCCAGAACAAGCAGTTGGTTATGTTGTTCTATGTCTAGTCCACGGCTGTAGATAGCTACTTTCATGCGCAAATATACTGTGCAATGCCTCCGGCTGGCGGTGAAATGCTGTTTTTTGTAAAAGAAGGCTACATTTTAAGGTAGGTCATCAGCAGATCGTAGTTCTCCTTCAGTTCATTCTGATACGACTCTTCTCCAAAATAATGTACCACCGTATAGTCGTAACGCTGAAAAGTGGCCACAATATCTGATATTTCAGATCTGTTCACTTTAACTGTAATCTGCAATAAGCCGTTAGCTGCATCTACATAGGTATTCAGCTGCGTAATATAGGCGTCGTTTGTTTCTACCAGGCGGCTCATTTCACCAAAGGAAAAGTTTCTCTTTTCCATTTCAATAACAATAAGGCCTCCTGGCTCTTCTGCACCGGTAAACTTTTCTGCGGCATGCAGTAATTCTACCCGGGAAATTACGCCATGTAATTCTCCCGTTTCGTTAATTACTGCCACCAGCGATAAATCCAGTGCAGAGGCTTGCTTCAACGCCTGCAAAAAGTGGTCAGTTGCCCGCACCGATGTTTTTACCCATTGCGGTTCCAGCGAAGCAATAGTTGCTCCATCATCCGCATCCAGCAAGTCGTCTTTACTTACCAGCCCGCGGAATTTTTCTTCGCTGACGATGGGTAAATGCTGTACATCATAATCCTCCATTAATTGCAACGCAAACCCTGCCTTGTCAGATAAATTGACGGCAGGATAACTGGTTCCTATTAATTGAGAAGTTAACATGCGGGCACATTTTATATACAGACAACAAAAATCAGGCAATAGTTGCAGCAGGTGCTTTCAACTTACCCAGAAATTCTTCCAGGATTTTGTTGAATTCCACCGGCACTTCCATCATAGGAGCGTGACCACACTTGTCAATAAAGTACACCTCGCTGTTAGGAATGAGTTTGTTAAACTCTTTCGCTACAAACGGCGGCGTTACGTTATCGTTATTACCCCATATCAGTAAGGTAGGCTGTGTAATCTGGCTCAACTCTTCACCCAGGTTATTGCGGATAGCGCTTTTAGCAAGCGATATCGTTTTAATCACCTTCAGGCGGTTGTTGGTAATGTCAAACACTTCATCCACCAGTTCTTTGGTAGCCATGTTGGGATCATAAAAAGTAAGCTCCGTTTTTTTACGGATGTACTCATAATCACCGCGCTTGGGATAGCTATCGCCCATGCCGTTTTCAAACAGGCCGGAGCTACCGGTAAGAATGAGAGACTTTACTTTCTCCGGGTGCTTTAATACATACAGCAACCCTACGTGACCGCCCAATGAATTACCGAGCAGGTGAATGCCTTCATAGCCGCCCGCCTCTATAAAGTTTGCAACATACTTTGCCAACCCTACTACTGTGGTGTGAAAAATGTCCAGGTCGTACAAGGGCAATAAAGGGGCTACCACTTTATACTTATGTCTAAAGTGTTCAATCAGATCACTAAAGTTGCTCAAAGCGCCGAACAGTCCGTGTAAAACCAGCAGCGGCTCGCCTTCGCCTTCTTCAATAAACCGAAACTTGTCGTTTGTTTTAATCTCGTAATTCATCACTCAGTCATTCTTAATGGCTAACAACCATTTGGATGGCCACAAATAAACGTAATTCATGTGACATAACCCAAACTCATTATATCATCTCTTCCCAAAAATAGTTATTCACGCAAGTGATCCAAAAAATTGTTGCAGTTGGCCGAACATGTTCCTGAAGAAAGGAAGCACCACGCTCAACGCATCAATGGCTTTAGGCCCCCACGGGCGTATAAATTCGTAGGAATGAGACTGCGTAAAGGTTTGGGCCTGTAGCAGATTCATTTGTTGCGCATAAAACAGACATACACTGAATACGGTTATATACAAAATCATATATAACAGCACTCCCGCTATTTTGTTAAGCCAGCCCATTAAAACAAGGTCTAACCCCACTTCAATAAGGGAAGCACACCAGCGAACCAGTAATGCCACTGCTATCATAATAACAACAAATGAAAGTAGCGGCAGCCACTGCATACCTATATTAGTATTACGCTGCAACCAGCCCGCTACCACGGTGGATAGCTTTATAGCGGCTGCCAGGCCGATAATAACAGCGAAAAAAGAAAACACTGCCAGTACCAGCCCTTTGCGTAAGCCTTTTATAATAGCATACAGCAGTAAACCTGCAAAAATGATGTCAATAATCACTTTTACTTACTTAATAATTCTTTTACTACCGCGGAAATAACTTTCCCTTCTGCCTTACCGCCCAGTTGTTTGGAAGCAGCGTTCATTACCTTGCCCATATCGGCAGCAGAGCTGGCGCCGGTTTCCGCAATAATAGCAGCAATAGCAACTTTCAGTTCCGCCTCGCTCATCTGGGCAGGCAAAAACTTTTCAATAACAGTAATTTCCTGCTGCTCTTTCTCAGCCAGGTCGGGCCTGTTTTGTTTGGTAAATATATCCAGCGAGTCTTTCCGCTGTTTTACCAGCTTCTGCAACAGCTTCACATCTTCGCCCTCTTTCAGTTCCCCGTTAGATCCGGCTTCTGTTTTAGCCAGAATAATGGCCGCTTTAATAGCGCGTAAACCGCGCAGGGTAGCTTCATCTTTCGCTTTCATGGCCTCTTTTAATTCGACCATAATCTTTTGCTCCAGGTTCATTACTATAGGTTTTAGGTAAGCTATGAATTTTGTTGCTCCTGAGATTTCCTGAACTTATGATAAAACTCTTTGGCAAAGTTTTTCAGGTCGTCTGATAATTCCTGCTGCTGTGTAGCGCGTAAATAGGTATCGGCCATAGCAGACATGGTCTGATAAAAGAAATCGGCCATTTCGTCCACCATCATTTCTTTCGTCCACAAATCCACTCTTAACGCACTTTTATCAGCGCCATCCCAGAAAGAAATCATCATGGCACGGGCTTTCTGAAACTCCGCTGCTGTACTGTCAGTAGCTTTCCATTCTATTTGATCCGGCACCTTATCCTGATCCAGGCTCACATTAACGGTGATGGTAGAAGTATGCATATTTATCTGTTAAGCTTGCAAATGTAGAAAAATACAAGTCATCTATCTTTGTTCCATGCAAATTGCCGTTCAGGGCGACTTTTTCAGAAAAGAACAGGCCCCCGTTGAAAATGAGTTTTTTACGCAGATATGGCTGCACCCGGCCAGGGGCCAGGTAGTACAGCTTGTTTTTACTGCTACAGGGCCGGAAACACAAGCACACCTGCAACAGTGGGGAACAGTTGTTCCGCTGGTTGCTCCTGCCTGGTTGCCAGTGGCCAACTGGGCGCATAAATGGAAATTCCGGCAACAAATACCGGCTATGCTGAAAAAACAGGCCGCAAAGTTGTTTATAGGCCAGGAAGTGGCAGGTACCGATATACCTCAGTTGCTGTTTATACCAACGCCCCAGGCACTGGACTTTACCGGTAAAAAAGGAAAAATAATGGTTGCCACCCAATGGGCGGCGGCGGAGTATACCAACCTGTATGGCATTGCCGCTGAAAAAATAAGTGTGCTGCCGGTGGCCCCGCCCGCCGCTTTTGTTCCGGTAGAATGGCAGTGGCGCGAGCATCTTAAAAGCCAGTATGCCGAAGCCTGCGAATATTTTGTTTTTTATGGCCCCGATGCCACCGCTGCTGATTTATTATGCCTGTTTAAAGCCTTTTCGGTATTTAAAAAATGGCAGAAAAGCAGCATGAAGCTGTTGGTGATTAACGCAGACAACGCCCTGCTGCCCGATATGGAAAGCTACCGGTACCGGAACGATGTTACTTTTTTGCATCAGCTTACGGTGGAAGAAATAGCGCCTGTTACCGCAGGCGCTTACTGCCTGGTACATCCAGTGGCGGAAGATGCAGTTGGCATGTCTGTACTCCAGGCTTTTCAGTGCGAAGTGCCGGTAATTACTGTTGCTACCCCCGCTTTGCAGGAAACGGGTGGCGAAGGCTGCCTGTATGCCGGTAAAGATGATTTTGCCGCCATGGGGCAGCAGATGATACAGATTTATAAAGATGAGGCTTTACGCAACCGTCTGGTACTGGCCGGTAAAGAAAAAGCGGCCGGAAACCACATAGAACGCTCCGCAGAAAACGCCTGGCAGCTAATACAGGAACTGACCAGTTGACAGGTTGAGAACTAAAGCCTAATTTTGCGCTCCGTTAATAAACTATATGAGTCAACAACATTTGTCTGAGCAGGAGCTTATCCGCAGGGATAAACTGGCCGAGTTAAAAGAACTGGGCATTGATCCGTACCCTGCACCGCTGTTTCCGGTAACCCATTATTCCGAAGATATTAAAGCGCAGTATACAGAAGAAACAAAGGAAAAGTTTGCCAATGTAACTGTAGCCGGTCGTATCATGACCAATAATGGTAAAGGCAAGGTGTTCTTTATTAAGATTCAGGACAGCAAAGGCATTATTCAGTTATACGTGCGCAGGGATGATATTTGCCCCGGCGAAGACAAAACATTGTTTGACACCGTAGTAAAACGCCTGATTGATCTGGGTGATATTGTGGGTGTAACCGGCCACGTATTTGTAACACATACCGGTGAAATATCTATACACGCCACCAGTTTTACACTGCTTACCAAAGCACTGAAACCACTGCCGGTTGTAAAAAGAGATACAGAAGGTAACGTATTTGATGCGGTTACCGATCCGGAATTCCGCTACCGCCAGCGTTATGCCGACCTGATTATTAACCCGGAAGTAAAAGATACGTTTGTTAAACGCAGCAGAATTATCAACACCATCCGCGACTTTCTGAACGGGCAGGGCGCGCTGGAAGTAGATACACCGGTGTTACAGGCTATTCCGGGTGGGGCTGCCGCGCGTCCGTTTACCACACACCATAATGCGCTGGATATTCCTTTTTACCTGCGTATTGCCAACGAATTATACCTGAAAAGATTAATCGTGGCAGGGTTTGACTGGGTGTATGAATTCAGCCGCAACTTCCGTAACGAAGGTATGGATCGCACCCACAACCCGGAGTTTACCGTTCTGGAGTGGTATACCGCCTATAAAGATTACTTCTGGATGATGGAAGTAACCGAAAAGCTGTTTGAAAAACTGGCTATTGCCATACACGGTACTACTGATGTACAGGTAGGTGAAAATATAGTAAGCTTTAAAGCACCTTTCAAAAGAATTTCCATTTTTGATGCCATTAAAGAGAACAGTGGTATTGACGTAAGCGAAATGGACGAAGAGCAACTGCGTGCCACCTGTGCAAAACTGAACATTTCGGTAAAACCAGGCCTGGGCAAAGGCAAGCTGATTGACGAGCTGTTTGGCGAAACCAGTGAGCATACTTACATACAACCAACTTTCATTATCGACTACCCGGTTGAAATGAGTCCGCTTACCAAAAAGCACCGCGAAAAAGCAGGGCTGGTAGAGCGCTTTGAACTGATGGTAAACGGTAAAGAAATTGCCAACGCCTACAGCGAGCTGAACGACCCGGTTGACCAGCGCGAGCGTTTTGAAGATCAGGTTAAACTGATGGAAAGAGGTGATGATGAAGCGATGTATATTGATAACGACTTCCTGCGTTCTCTGGAATACGGTATGCCTCCTACATCCGGTATCGGCATTGGTATTGACAGATTGGTGATGCTGCTGACCAACCAGCCTTCTATTCAGGATGTGCTGCTGTTTCCGCAAATGCGCCCCGAAAACAATCCATAATAACCATAAGCGAAATAATAAAAGAGCGCCTCTGTTTGGGGGCGCTCTTTTTATGTATAGTCAGTTATAAGAAAAGGTCAGGAAACAAGCCTGCGGAAGGGTCTACCGCATAGCCGGAGAAATCGGTAATGCCCTCCGCGGTAAGCACTTCTTCATCAATAAAGTTATTCCCGGTATAGTGCAGCCCTTCTTTGGTTACAATGTAATAAGCAGCATCTGCCACAATATCGGTAGTGCGGCTTTGCTGTACCATAGCATCACCACCCAGCAGGTTTTTAACCGCCGCTGTAGCAATAGTAGTACGCGGCCACAGGGTATTGCTGGCAATATTGTGTTTTTTAAACTCAGCCGCCCACGCCAGCGTCATCATACTCATATTGTATTTCGACAGCGTGTAAGCCACATGCGGAGCCAGCCATTTGGTATGCAGGTTAACCGGGGGCGACAGGGTAAGAATATGTGCATTGCTACTCTTTTTGAGATAAGGAATGCATTGCTGCGTTACCAAAAAAGTACCCCGCACATTTACATCGTGCATCAGATCAAACCTGCGGATATCTGTTTCCAGCGTACCTGACAGCTGAATGGCAGAGGCGTTGTTAATGAGAATATCAATACCCCCAAAACGCTCAGCCGCCTGCTGTACGGCAGCAGCCACCTGCTCTTCTTTACGAATGTCTACCTGTACTGCCAGGGCTTTCCCGCCTGCTTTTTCCACTTCTTCTGCCACAGAGTGTATGGTTCCACCCAGCCGCGGATCTTCCGTAACACTTTTTGCTGCAATTACAATGTTAGCGCCATCAGCAGCCAGCTTTAGCGCAATTGCCCGGCCTATGCCCCGGCTTCCGCCGGTTATAAAAACAGTTTTACCCTGCAAGCTCATCGTATATGGTATTTTACAGTAAGTTACGCTTTTAGGCCGTCTCCCAAAAACTCCAGTATAACCGCCTCTGTTTCCCGGCAGGCTTTCTCCAGCTCATCATTTAAAATCACCTGATCAAAAGAGTGTTTAAAGGAAATTTCGTACGAGGCTTTGTTAACCCGGGTTTGCAGCGACTCTTCCGTTTCAGTACCCCTGCTTTCCAAACGCTTTCTCAGTTCGTCAACGGAAGGTGGTTCAATAAACAATGACAGGGAATTGCCCGGAAACTGTTGTTGCACGTGTATGGCCCCTTTTACATCAATATCCAGCATAGGCACCTTTCCCAGCTGCCATATCCGTTCCAGTTCGCTTTTCAGTGTGCCGTAATATTTGCCCTCATACACCATTTCCCATTCAATAAAATCCTCTTCCTGTATATGCTGTTGAAACTGCTCAACACTCATAAAGTAATAGTCCACCCCGTTTTTTTCGGCACCCCTGGGCAACCGCGTAGCCGCAGAAACAGAAAAAGACAGTTTGGGATACTTCTGTAACAAATAACGGGTAATAGAGGTTTTACCGGCCCCTGAAGGAGCTGTTATAATAATGAGTTTTCCGTGTGCAATTGTTGACATACGCCGCATTTAGCGGCAAAGAAACAAAAAAGATTTTTCTGTTTACGCCGGAATCACCGCCACTGTTAAACGGCTTACGCACACCACCCTGCCCGCTTCGTTACTTATCTTAATATCCCACACATGAGTTTTGCCTCCTATATGCAGCGGTGTACATACCCCGGTTACATATCCGCTTTTTACCGAACGCAGGTGGTTGGCATTTACTTCCAGCCCCACCGCACGATGTTTTTCTGTATCTATTATCAGCAGGCTGGCCACACTACCCAGGGTTTCGGCCAGTACCACAGAAGCGCCTCCGTGTAAAATGCCAAAAGGCTGTCGGGTTCTTTCATCTACAGGCATGCGGGCCGTTAAAGAGTTCTCCGTCCACCCGGTAAATTCTATTCCCAGGAAGGTGCCTATATTAGGTGGAAAGCTGTTTAATCGCTCTGCTGTTATCTCTTCACGCCATATCATAAAATCCGGTTTTAATCCTTGTAAAATAGATATAAATTCGTTGATCGGATTATCCTATGAGCAGATTCAGCATAATCGTCCCTACCTATAACAGTGCACGCTATATCAAAGAATGTATTAACAGCATTCTGGCGCAAACCGTAACCGGGTTCACTATTCATATAGTAGACAGCGGCAGTACCGATGCATCATTTCTTGACTGGATACGCAGCCTCAACGACCCGCGTATTGTAATATACACGGCAGAACGCCGTTACTCCATAGAAGAAAACTGGAAGCGCATTGCAGACCTGCCTAAAAATGAATTCATGACCATTCTGGGGCATGATGATGTGCTGGCACCTAACTATCTGGAAGAAATGAGTGCGCTTATTGAAAGCCATCCCAATGCCAGCTTATACGTTAGCGCCTATTCCTATATAGATAAAGAAAGCCGTTTTATGCGCAACAGCCTGCCGTTGCCACCGGTAATGTCAGGAGCCTTGTTTGTGGAGTATTTTCTCGATAACAAAATTGAGATTAATGCCACCGGCTATATGATGCGTTCAAAAGACTATGAATGGGCAGGCGGCATACCTCAATACCCTAACCTGCTCAATTCAGATAGCGAACTATGGATGCGGCTGACCATAAAAAGCTACCTGGCAGTATCCACTGCCAATACCTTCAGCTTCCGCGAACACGAAAGTGTATCGGGCACCTCGGCAGATATTGTTTTTCATAATGCACTGAAACAGTTTGCCGGCTTTCTGTTAGCCATAAAAAAGCAAAGTCCTGAGCTGGACCAGGTTATTACCCAACACAGTGCCGGCTACCTGCTGGCATATTGCCTGGATTTCTCGCACCGGCTGATAAGAAAAAAGCTGAGGCACCGGCATTACCTCAGTGTAAACAGGCTTATTAAAGACTGCCGCGAACTGGCACGCCAGCTTAGCCCAGGTATTCCTTTTGAGCCGCTGAAAATAAGATCGCTGCTGATTGCCAAATGGATAGATAGTAACATTTTTACCCGCACCTACTTTCGTATGCTGCGAAAAGTATATTCAGGGCCGCTGATTAAACGGCCTAAAATTTATGGCGATCATTGATAGTAAAGTCCTCAAACTCTACGGGCTCATCAGTATGCTCTGGCAAATGTTGACTGAGCAGCAGGGAACTATCTGAGAGCTTTAGCATAGTATGCCTGAGCATATAAATATCCCCCGCAAGCCCTGGCAGCCCGCCGGGAAACCAGGGCACTTTTCCGGCGGGCTTCTCTGATTTATTCCAGAACATTTTGAACTGTCCCTAAAGCGCTGGCACCTGTTGGCCCAACTCAGGAATTTGCCGCCAGAGCTCTGGCGGCAAATTCCTGAGCTCTACAGAATGCTCATAGAACTCTATGAAATGCCCGGAGGGCTCTATGGAATGTCCAGACAGCTCTTCGGGCTGTTCCGGGAGCTCTGTGGAATGCTCAGAGAGCTCTACGGAATGTCCAGACAACTCTATGGAATGTTCATAGAGTCCTGTAGAATGCTAATAGAGCTCTATGGAATGCCCGGAGAGCTCTGGCAATTGCCGGCAGAGCTCAGGAATTTGCCGCAAGAGCTCTCGGAAGAAACGCCAGAGTGCCTTTTTACTATGCATCTGCAATAGGAATAAAGCAACCCAGCCAAAACAAATGAAGGAATATTTTTGCCGTAGCCATAGACTACAAACACCTGCTGCAAACAAAAAAGGCTTTTTCTGTTTGTAGCAGAAAAAGCCTCGTTATCCCATTAAGTAGTTGATTTTAAAACTAAGAGCCCCTTACACATTGAGAAAACCTAAGAGGCTCTAGTTGACCGCTGTAGGGGTAGGAGTCGAACCTACACGGGGAAGTTAGCTGTAGTACAAAGTCCGGTGGTCAACCCCGGTCTTCCTTGCGGAAGGCTCTATGCTACGTTTATCCTTTTATCCCCACCCCCGAGACGAGAGGGCATGTCTGCCAAAAGTTTCATCACCCCACAGTATTAAAAGATCTTAGCTTGTTTGTCGTTGTTTGACAACACAATATTAAGAAAATAGTCATTTCGTTATAAATATTTCAAACAAAATTTTGAAAGTATAGAAATTATCCAATAAATTGCCATACATATTAAATAAATTCAAAAAAGGCATTTGAAAATGGCAGGTAAATTGAATTTAGACAAACTGGATTTTCAGATAATCCAGGAAATGATGGAGGATGCGGAGATTTCCTACGCCGATTTAGGTAAAAAACTATTCGTTTCCGGCGGTACCATTCACGTGCGTATTAAAAAACTGCAGGAACTGGGTGTAGTTAAAGGTACTAAACTAAGCGTGGATTTAAAACTTTTGGGCTACGACGTAATTGCTTTTATTGGAATTTATCTTGAAAAAAGCTCGTTATACGATACAGTTGCTAAAGAATTGCGGAAAATACCGGAAATAGTAAGGGTAAACTATACCACGGGCAATTACAGCATGTTTGCGGAGGTAATTTGTAAAGACATTCAGCAACTGCGTTTTGTATTGCATGATGAGCTGCAGAAAATTAAAGGCATTGAGCGTACCGAAACCTTTATATCGCTGGAAGAAAGCTTTTCGCGCAATGTACTGGTAACCGGCTAAACCCGGCCTTTTACCTGCAGGGCATCCCGTAAACCATTACCTACCAGGTTAAAGGCCAGCACTAACAGCATAATGGCTATGCCCGGTGCCAGTGCCAGTACCGGGTTGTGGGTAATGATAAAGTTGTAGTTCTCTTTTATCATCAGTCCCCAGCTAGGCTGGGGAGGCTGTACGCCTACACCTAAAAAGCTGAGGCCCGCCTCTATTACAATAGCGGAAGCAAAATTATTGGCAGCTATTACCAGTACCGGCCCCAGAATATTGGGCAGTATGTGCCGTATAATAATACGCCGGTCAGAAAAGCCCAGCGCCCTGGCAGCTTCCACATATTCCATTTCGCGCACGGCCAGCACCTGCCCGCGCACCAGCCTGGCTACGTTTACCCACATGGTAAGCCCCACCGCTATAAATACCTGCCAGAAGCCTTTTCCCAATACCAGCGTAATGGCAAATACCAGCAGCAGGGTAGGTATACTCCATATAACGTTAATCAGCCACATAATTACATCATCCGTTGTTCCTCTGAAATAACCTGCCAGCGCCCCCAGCAATATGCCAATGGTTAACGATAGTATTACGGCTATAAAACCCACACTTAAACTTACACGGGTACCAATAATCAAACGGCTGGCAATATCTCTTCCAAACCGGTCACTACCCAGATAAAAATGAAGCCTTGTAACAGGCTCAGCCGCACATGCCTTCAGTGCATACGTCTGCTTTTCCCAAACACCATCATCAATAAACTTCTGTATTTCTATAGAGTCGCCCCTTACCGCATATTGTTCAAAAGGTATCAGTTGATACGCACCTCTTCTTCCATTCAACATCCGGTCGAAAAAAGAAGGCGCATTATACGACTGTGATTTTATCAGCTGTAAAGCTTGAATAGAAAAGCCTGGTCTGCGGTTGGCCAGCTCCGGTAACATGCGGTTTCCGTTGGGTGAACCATCGGGCGCAAGGTAGTAAGCCAGTAATGCTACTATGCAGCTGAGCAGTATAACAACTGCTCCGGCAATGGTTCCCGTGGTATAATTCTTGCGACTCTTCAAGGCAGCGCGCTATTTATTGCCAACAGGCTGTTTTAATCGGTGAGTGCAATAAACATTTCCTTATTCAATAGTATCTAAGGTAAGTGAATGCACATGTAAAGAAACAACCAGGTAAATCTACTAATCTGATGAAACAAATATTAATCCTTCCCTTTTTATTAATTGGTTTTGTTCTGGCGCTTGTTGTCTCCGGCCTGGGATTAAACAAAGACAAAGACGAATATTACAACTAACCTATTTCACTGTTCTACCCTTCCACTGATATTTACCAAACTTACCCAACCAACCCGCCACTACAATATAAAAAATATGGAAAGGCTGCATAATAGTAAAGCTGTAGAGTAACGGCCTTTGCCCAAAAAAGCGGGCTACAGGAAACAGAAACTCCAGTTCCGCAATAGTTTTAACTGCAACCATACCCAAACCCGCTAACAACAGTGGCCAATAAAATAATCCCACTATCAGCATTACCAGTAAACCTGCGTTAAAAAGATACACCAGTACCAATACCCAGAAAACGGCTTTGTCTTTATACTTATCGGCCTTACTGGCCCATCGTATGCGCTGGTTAATAAAACTTTTCCAGTCGGGCATAGGCGGCGTATTTACAATAGCTGCGTCTGAAAAAATATAGCCTGTTTTACCGGGGTATGCCAGCTTAATCTTATGCATCAGCAGCATATCATCGCCGCTCGCAATATTATCAATACCCGTAAAGCCACCCACCTTATAAAAAGCTGCTTTGCTGTAAGCCAGGTTGGCCCCATTACACATGCTATGTACACCCGCCGAAACAGCTGCGGCAGTAATACCCTGCATACTCATAAAATCCAGGCACTGAAATATGCCCACAAAATTTCCGGGATTGCTAAACATAACAGGAGCAGCCACAAACACCGGCGCATACTGCTGAATATAGGCATCGTAAGTATTCAGCCATTCTTTGCCCATAAAACAATCCGCATCGGTAGTAACAATCCAATCGCCCTGGCACCGGCCTATCGCCAGCTCAATTGCTTTCTTTTTATAGCTGTTCAGCTGCTGCCCCTTCAGTTCTTTTTCCAGCTGAAGCAGGTGCAGGTTGGTATGCTGCTGTTGTAACTGCTGTATAATAGCAGGGGTAGCATCGGTAGAATGATCGTCTATTACTATTACCTCAAACAAATGCGATGGATAATGCTGCTGCAGAATGCCTAGTACACAGGCCTCAATCTGCGTCTCCTCGTTACGGGCAGGAATAATTACCGTAAACCGGGTAGCCGGTGTTATGGCCTGTGGAATTACATAAGGCTGCAGCTTTAAAAACCACGCCCGGTAATAACTAATAAGTACCGTATACAGTAAAAGCAGTATACCGGTAACCAGCAACAATGCGTAAATACCTATCATGTGCAACAAAGAAAACAATATTATTCAACAACCAGCCTGGTTATCAAAGGCAGGTGTTTGTCTTTTAATAACTGATGCCCCGCCACGGCAACTTCCATTATGGCCTGCTCCGGTATGGGGGCAGCAAATTTATAGCCGTTGCGGCTGGGGATAACATTATCATACTTGCCAAACAACATACGCACGGCAGTACCTCTGGCTTGTATAGCAGCCTGTATAATACTAAGCCGGGGTGTAAAGCGGCGCAACACCGTCCACCTGGCATACAGGTGCTTACGCTGGTCTGCATCATCTATGTAATGGTGTGCTATTTTATACATTGCTTTATTCACCAGCCTTGTTTTATAGGCTATACCCACCAGCGCAAAAATCCAGCCCGGCTTTTCCACAGTATGTTTAAAAATGCGGTTGCCTACGCGCGTTTGTGTACTAAACCAATACCAGAAGTTTACGTGCAGCCCGTCTGGCGCTATCAGTACCAGCTTTTTATAGCTGCTGGCATACCGCTGGTACATAGACAGTGCAATACGCCCCCCAATGCTGTAGCCCAGCAAAGTAACCGGCCGCTGGTCGGGATTGCATTGCTGTAATATTTCCTGCCACATACCGGGCGTACAGGTAGGCCCCTCGTTCCATATGGTTTTACCATGCAAAGGCAGGTCAAAAGCATACACTGTATGCGTATGCTCCAGGCTGGCTGCCAATGCGTTAAAAGTATCGCAGCACTCGCCGTAACCATGAAAACAGAATACCAACTCCGGCCCCGTACCCATTTTACGGCAAAAAATACGCGACTGGCGGTATTGAATAAACAGCTCCATAAGGGCGCAATCTTACACAAAATTTTAAGGCAACAATAGTTGGAGTTTTAAATAAAACAAACCAACTTTGAATTAGTTGCATAACTAACTATTATGACCGGTAACCAATTTAAAAGAGGCGAACTGTATAGTGTAATTACCGGTATGGCATCTATTGCGGTGGCCCGCCGCCTGCAGAAAAACTTCCGGCAGGCAGGGTTGGAAATAACGATAGAGCAATGGAGCATACTGTACCATCTGTGGAAAGAAGATGGCCTTAGCCAGCAGGAGTTGTGCAACCGTACTTTCCGGGATAAACCCAGTATTACCCGTTTGCTGGACAATCTGGAAAGGCAGCATCTGGTAAAGCGGGTGGCTTCTAAAGAAGACCGCCGCATTAACAGGGTATTTCTTACCGATACTGCGCGCGATTTGCAGGACACTACTATTCAGCTGGCCAACCAAACCATGGAAGAAGCTTTGGTAGAAGTGAGTAAAGCAGATATTGAAGTGACTAAAAAGGTATTACAACAGGTTTATGATAATCTTAAATAGATAAATCCCAATAAACTATCATACTATGAGCACAGAAACATCTCAACAAAAAGCTTTGGCAGGCGGGGAATGGCTGATTAAAGAAAGCAACCCGTTTGATACGTTTACCCCGGAAGACTTTAATGAAGAGGAGCGCATGATTATGGACATGTGCCACCAGTTTCTGAAAACGGAGGTGCTGCCTGTGTCTGAAAGGATTGAAAAACAGGAAGAAGGCCTGATGTCTTCCCTGCTGGAAAAAGCCGGCGAGCAGGGGCTGCTTTCCACCGCCTTTCCGGAAGCCTATGGTGGTTTAGGTAAAGATTTTATTACCGCCACTATTGTAAACGAAGGCCTTGGTGCCGGGCATTCTTTTTCCGTAGCCATTGCTGCCCATACCGGTATTGGCTCGCTGCCCATTTTATACTTTGGAACAGAAGAACAGAAACAAAAATATATACCCAAACTGGCCAGTGGCGAGTGGAAGGGGGCTTATGGTTTAACAGAGCCTAACAGCGGCAGTGATGCCCTGGGTGCCAAAACAACCGCTACCCTGAGTGCAGATGGCAAACACTACCTGTTAAACGGCCAGAAATGCTGGATTACCAATGGTGGCTTTGCAGATGTATATACCGTGTTTGCTAAAATAGGCGATCAGTTTACCGGCTTTATTGTAGAAAGAGGATTTGAAGGGTTTACACAAGGCCCCGAAGAACATAAAATGGGTATCAAAGGCTCTTCTACCGTGCAGCTGTATTTCCAGGACTGTAAAGTGCCTGTAGAAAACGTACTGGGTGAAATTGGCCGCGGGCATATCATCGCCTTCAACATTCTCAATATTGGCCGCTTAAAGCTGGATGCTGCGGCACTGGGTGGCGCCAAAGAAGCCGCTACCACTTCTATTCAGTATGCCGTAACCCGCGAGCAGTTTAAACAGCCTATTGCCAACTTTGGTGCAATTAAACACAAACTGGCCGAAATGGCCATAAAAATATGGGTGCAGGAAAGCGGTTTGTACCGGGCAGCTAAATGGATTGACGCCAAAGAACATGAACTGATTGCCTCCGGTGCCACGTTCGACAAAGCTTTACTGGGTGCCGCCGAAGAGTTTGCTATCGAATGCGCTATCTTAAAAGTATTCGGCAGCGAAACCCTGGATTTTGTAGTAGATGAAGGCGTACAGGTACATGGCGGTAACGGATTCAGCGATGAATATACCATCAGTAAAAGCTACCGCGACAGCCGTATCAACCGTATTTACGAGGGTACCAACGAAATCAACCGCCTGTTAACGCTGGATATGACGCTGAAACGCGCCATGAAAGGCAAGCTGGACCTGATGGGCCCCGCTATGGCCGTGGCGAAAGAACTGATGAGTATTCCTGATTTTGGCAGCAGCGATGAAGAAGCCTTCAGCAAAGAGAAAAAGTATATTGCCAACTTTAAAAAATCCATCTTACTGGTAGCAGGCGCTGCTGTTCAGAAACTGATGATGAACCTTGATAAAGAGCAGGAACTGCTGATGAACATTGCGGATATGGTTATTGAAACCTACCACGCAGAAAGCGCCTTACTGCGCCTGATTAAAATAACAGACAAATCCGGTGTAGAAAGTACTGCCTTAATCAACGATATAGTACAAACCTATATTTACGATGCTGCTGACCGCATTAACAAAGCAGGTAAAGATGCACTGAACAGCTTTGCAGAAGGAGATGAGCTGCGTATGATGCATATCGGTTTGAAGCGCTTTACCAAAGTAGAATCGTTCAATACCAAAGCAGCACGCAGACGTATTGCCGATAAGCTGATAGCAGAACAGAAATACGCTTTTTAGCACATAAGAAATACATAAAACAGAAAAGAGGGTGTATCATAAGTCCGATACACCCTCTTTTCTGTTTTATACTTCCGACACATTAGAACTTCACAAGTAACCCTGCACCAATCACAGACTTCATTTGAAGGCCTGCAGAATTCTTATCAGGACCAAACAGTTTGGTATCATCATCATAAATCAAATCCAGGCTCCAGGTAGCAGATAAAACCCTTGACAGCTTTACAGCAAACAGGTTGGTCATATACAAATCCACATTCTGTGGGTTGTGCTTATAGTTAGAGAACAAATCCAGACGACCTTTGTACGTAACAATATCGTTTAGTTTGGCTGAGTAGTTTACCGTTACATAAGCACCCATTTCATTAATGCTATGCTTACCAGTATCTACACCATATATGCCTCTGGCAGATAAAGAATCATCTTTCACTATTATCCAGCGTGAAGAAACAGGAGAAACAAAAATAGACAGGTTCTTTACCGGCCTATAGTCAATACCTAAGCTGAGTGTTACATAAGCCGGAGCCAGGAAAGTGGACGCAAAGGTTTTAACATCTTTATCATAGGTATAACCACGCAGCATCTGGGTTCTGAAGTTAAACAACGTAGCCAGGCTCAGCTTTGAATTCAGCTCATATCCGTACTTGGTTAAATAGTCTACCCGGTCATCATTCTTCCTGGCACCAAGGCTGGTGGTATTTACATAACCAAAGTTTATGTCCAGCGTGTTATCCCAATAGTGCTTGCCGTGTTTGTAAAAAGCATAGCCATTCAAATAGGCAGTTAACGCCATAGAAAAATCATCACCACCCGCACTCCAGTTACTTAACGAAGCCTGGGAGGCATTGATACTGAAAAGGCCGCCTGTTTTCCAGGTTTTCTTAGCGGTATCAGCCGCATCCTTCTTAATATTTTTAGAACCTTCAGTTTGCAGGTTCTGTATAGTCTTATCCTGTGCATGTAGTCCCGCAGCAGAAGTAATGATAACGCCAATAAGCAGTAGGTGCTTCATCATATTACGGATTTTTTCAGGCGGCAATATATAGTAAAAATAACTTACGCCGAAGTGGTACGGGGGTATAACAGCAGGTTGTGTTGACTGGCCGTATGAATATCACGCCATACCTGGTTAATAACACTACGTTTATCCGCAGCCGCCAGGCCACACCAGGGGTATACCAGATCAACCGCCATACGGCTTTGCAATGCCAATGCTCTGGCCGCTTCACTTACCTGTAACAGCAGCTCATTCTGTACAGTATCTGCTTGCAGCTGTTGTTGCCAGGAGGCATCTAATACACTGTAAAACAGTTTTCTGGCTTCGTCCAGTGCAGCAGTTTCTTTGTCCAGTACCTGCAGCACCACCGCTGGTATTTCTTTTTCTTTTGGATGGGTAAGCTGTTCAGCTTCTTCCAGAAAATGCAGTGCCATTCCGCATAGGTTAGCAGCCAGTGTTACTTCTGCAAGTTGTAAAAAAGGATACTGATACAAAGCACCCGGAGTAACCGTTACATCTTTATCTATTACAAACATCCTTTCCGCTGATACTATTAAATCAGTAACCTCAAATGCATGGCTGGCAGTTGCCACCAACCCCAGCGAATGCCAGGTGGGTGTTATACAAACTTCCTGGCGTAAAAAAGCAAATGCCCGTATTACAGGCTGTCCCTCTTCATCCATAACAGCTACTCCATTTTTATGCAGCCGGCAATTGGCGGTAAACACGGTGTTATGTGGGGCACCACTGGCATGCCACCATTTACCGGAAATGCGATAACCGCCATCTGTTATTTCAGCAGTGCCAGAAGCTGCGCCACTACCAGCCAGGCAGGAATTTTTATCTTTAAATATAGCCGTAGCAAAACCTTCCTGCATAAAACCACCAAACCATCCCGCACCTGCACACAGGGTTACCACCCATCCCGTGCTACCATCTGCCCATGCAATGGCTTCTTCCAACCGAACCACATCGGGCAATGCCTTCTCTAAACCACCATATGCTTGCGGCACCAGCATGGTAAACCACTGCTGTTGTATAGCAAGTGCTATTTGTTTATTCGTAAGCGCTCCTTCCTGTTCTGCCTGCGTTGCTTCCCTTCTTATCAGTTCAGCCAACTCCGGCAACAGTATAGCGGAAGGATGTTCAGGTAATGTATCCATGCGCGCAAAGGTAAATTGTGTGGGTTTACTTAACTTCATTTCATGAAAACAACACTGATTCTATCCCTTCTTATCAGCACAACATTTTTACAGGCACAATCTTCTTTACAGGCCTTCCGTATGGGCCGCACTACCGGCAAACTACCCTATATAGAATATGGCCCTGGTGATGACAGGCTGGGTGGCGCTAAAATGACCTACATAGATACTAACGTGGTGGTATGTGTGGTAGACAGCCTGAAGGATGATTATAAAGTACGGCTTTCAGAAAGACACTATGCTTTTATGCCCAAAACTGCCGTTAAGTTTGATTCATTGATAGCTTTACGCCCTTACTACCTTACCCAAAACTTTCAGGTATATGGCGATTCGGCGTATGATTATGTAAAAATAAATCTGGATCAGAAGCTGCCTTATAAAAGTATTCAGCAAATAAGTCCCTCACGCATAGCAGTAGATATTTATGGCGCTACCAGCAATACCAACTGGATTACACAGCTTACCTCCGCCACGGAAATTAAAAACGTGTATTATGAGCAAACAGAAGATGATGTATTCCGTACCATTATAGAACTGAAACATACCCAGCATTGGGGGCATCATATTTATTACGATAGTGCATCAACCAGACTGGTAATTCGTGTAAAGCGCCAGCCTTACCCATTAACGTTACGCAATCTGCGTGTAGCTATTGATGCAGGCCATGGTGGCAGCAACTCCGGAGCAGAAGGTGTTAAAAGCCGCCAGCTGGAAAAAAACCTTACACTGCTTTTTGCACGCCAGTTGGAAAGCACACTACGGGAATCCGGAGTGAAAGATATCTATATGACACGCACCAAAGACACAACTATTGGTATGCCGGAACGAATAGAAGCGCTGCTACGCTTTGAGCCCGACGTGCTGATAAGCCTTCACTTCAACTCTTCCAACATAGATACTGTTCGTGGTACAGGTACCTTTTACAGGTATATAGGCTTTCGCCCACTAACCCAGGCTATATTAAAACAAATGCTGAGCCTGGGACTGGAGGAGTATGGCAATGTTGGCAATTTCAATTTTGCCCTAAGCGGTCCCATAGAATATCCCAATGCCCTGGTAGAAGTTGCATTCCTTAGCAACAAAGAGGAAGAGAAAATGATATTAGATCCTGCATTCCGTGCTAAAGTAGCTGCACGTATTCAGAGAGGTCTGCAAAACTGGCTGGCGGGTATGAATTAACTTAATTGCAGGCATTGCAGACTGAACTTGCAAAGCACAGTCTGTAATGCCTGCTTTGATAACCTATTCAGAAATGCCGCCTGCAGCAGCTTTATCCACAAACCACATCAGATGACCTTTTTCAGGTCTTATCACCTGCGAAGGATACACATCAGGCTGATGAGCCCCTGTTATCACCTCTTTCAATACCACTGCCTTATTAGCACCCGCTGCCAGAAAAGCAACCGCTGCCGATTTATTTACCACCGGAGCAGTAAGTGTAATACGATACATGTTTTGCGACTCCAGCCACAGCGAAGTAGCCCAGCGTTGCTGCTCATGTATCACTTCTGTTTTACCAGGAAATAACGACAATGTATGCCCATCATCACCCATGCCCAGTAATACCAGATCAAAGGTGGTAGGTGTATTATCAAAATAAGCGTGCAGAATACTTTCATACGCCGCTGCTGATGCTTCCGGCTCCAGATCGGTACGCATAATATGAATCTGTTCTGCCGGCACAGGGACATGATTCAACAACGTATCATAAGCCATTTTAGCATTGCTCAGTTCATTGTCAATGGGCACATAACGCTCATCACCCCAGAATATATGCAGCTTGCTCCAGTCAATTTTATCGCGGTATGCCTCTGTTATCAGTAACTCATGCAGCTTTTTAGGCGTGCTTCCGCCCGATAAGGCAATAGTAAAGCGGTCCTGCTTTTCCAGTACCTGACCAATATACTGTACCAGCCAGTTGGCAACGCTGGTACTCAGTTCTTCCATGTTATCCGCAATGTGCAATTGCATACAGTAGTATTTAAAATAAGATAGCCGGTTACCAGCTGCCCGCAGTACAGAAAACCTGTTATACTGCTAAAGCAGAAAAGTTACCGGCCATCAGAACAAATTCAGTTATTACGATTTTACCGGCAGCGATACCCAGTTATGCCCGTCTCTGGCAATCAGCGCTTCGGCATCTTCCGGCCCCCAGCTATCCGGTGCATAGTTTGGAAAATCAACAGGTGGCCTTGCTTCCCATGCTTCAATAATAGGCATTACTACCTTCCAGCCAGCTTCTACCTGGTCGGCACGCATAAACTGGGTAGCGTTACCCTCCATTACATCCAGCAATAAAGTTTCGTATGCTTCCGGCTCATGTCCGTCATACGCATCTTTGTAGCTGAATATCATATCAACAGGATTCAGCTGCATAGACTGGCCGGGGCGCTTGGCCTGAAAACGTAACCGGATATCCATTTCAGGCTGAATGCTGATGGTTAAACGGTTGGGACGCCAGGTTTCAGCTGCTTCCTGTGGAAACGCATAGTGCGGAGCCTGCTTAAATTCAATAGAAATAATGGTTGTTTTCTGGTGCATAAACTTGCCGGTACGCACGTAAATAGGTACACCCTGCCAGCGCCAGTTATCAATAAAAAACTTGGCAGCCGCAAAAGTTTCTACCGGAGATTTAGAATCTACATTCTTCTCCTCACGATAGGCTTTCACTTTATTGCCCTTCATCCAGCCACTGTTATACTGGCCACGAACAGCGTACTCGTGTACCTGCTCTCTGCTAATGGGTCTGATGGCGTTTAACACATCCGTTTTCTTATTACGGATTTCGTTGGCATCAAAAGATACAGGGGCTTCCATAGCAATCATACACAGCAACTGCAGAATATGGTTCTGCACCATATCGCGCAAGGCACCGGATTGCTCGTAATACCCACCACGATCTTCCACCCCTACGGTTTCCGCAGCAGTAATCTGAATATGGTCAATATAATTGCGGTTCCAGATAGGTTCAAACAACGCATTGGCAAAACGAAGGGCCAGAATGTTCTGTACGGTTTCCTTACCCAGGTAGTGATCTATACGGTAAATCTGATCTTCTGTAAAAATGTTGTTCAGCAGGTTGTTCAATTCCCGCGCACTTTTCAGGTCGTGTCCAAATGGCTTTTCTACTACAATACGTACAGTTTGTGTGTCTTTACACCATTTTAAACCGCCTAGTTTGGTAGCAATATCAGGCACCAGCTGAGGAGCTACTGCCAGGTAGAAAATTACAGTTGCATGCACACCCCATTCCGCTTCATACTGTTTAACCACCTCGGTCATGGTATGGTAAGCTTCAGGGTCACCCGCATCCATCTGCAGGTATTGCACGTGCTGAGAAAAATCTCCCCATGCTTTTTCCTCCCCCTTACGGCGGGAGAACTCCTGAATACCTTCCAACAGGTGCGTTCTGAATTTATCATCGGAATAAGCAGTACGGCCCAGGCCTATCACTGCAAATTTTTCCGGCATCCAGTTATCAATAAACAGGTTGTATAAAGCGGGTGTCAGCTTACGCTGATTCAGGTCGCCACTGCCACCAAAAATAAAGAGGATGGAGGCTGGTGGTTTTATTGTTGATTCTGACATGTTATGCTTGTTTTAAAGATTATGCACCCCATTCGGTGTGAAAACTACCTTCTTTATCAATACGCTGGTACGTATGTGCACCAAAGTAATCGCGCTGCGCCTGTATCATATTCGTGGCCATTCTTTCTGTGCTGTAAGCATCAAAGTAAGCCAGCGCACTCATTAAACCGCCAACAGGTACCTGCTGCTGAACAGCAGTAATAATTACGCCACGCAGGCTGGCTTGCTTCTGCTGCACAATAGCAGCCAGCGGACCATCCAGCAGAATGTTCGCCAGTTGCGGATTGCTGTTGTAAGCCTTATAAAAATCCTGCAACAGGGTAGAGCGGATAATACAACCGCCTCTCCACGACTTAACCACATCCTGTAATGGAATATCCATCTTCAGTTCGCGCGAAGCCTGGAACAACATAGCCAGCCCCTGTGCGTAACATAGAATAATAGCCGTATACAGCGCTTCTCCCGCCTGCTGAATCAACACCTGCTTCTCGCCGGAGAAAGGCTTCACAGCAGTGTTATACAGTTTAGCAGCCTCTACACGCTCCGCCTTATAGCCGGAAATAGTACGCATAGCCACAGCCGTATCAATAGTAGGTACCGCCACAGGCAATTCCATAGCATCCTGCGAGGTCCATTTACCGGTACCTTTAGAACCGGCTTTGTCCAGAATCATATCCAACAACCTGTTGTTGGTAGCATCATCTTTCTGCAGAAATATATCGCGGGTAATTTCAATCAGAAACGATTGCAGATCGCCTTCATTCCATTGTTTAAATACCTCATATAACTCATCGTTGTTTAAACCTGCACCTTTGTGCAACAGGTCGTATACTTCGCTTATCAGCTGCATAATGGCGTATTCAATACCGTTATGCACCATCTTCACATAGTGTCCTGCCGCATCTTTACCCATATAGGCAGTACAAGGTTCGTTGTTTACTTTAGCGGCAATAGCCTCCAGTAAAGGTTTTACATGCTGATAGGCTTTTTCATCGCCACCCGGCATAATGCTGGGGCCGGTGCGGGCGCCATGTTCGCCACCCGATACGCCCATGCCCATAAAATGAACACCTTTTTCTTCCAGGTATTTTACACGACGCAGCGTGTCTGAATAATGCGAGTTACCGCCATCAATAATTACATCACCCTTTTCCACCAGCGGCAGCAGGCTTTCAATTACATCATCCACCGGTTTGCCGGCAGGCACCAGCATCATTACTTTACGCGGTGTTTGTAATTGCTGCACCATACTTTCCAGGCTGCCTACGCCTTTTACCACCGTACCGGCAGTAGCAGCTGCTTCCAGCGAGCCCGTTTTCTGTGCATCCTTATCAAATCCAATCACACTAAATCCATGATCAGCCATGTTCAGTAACAGGTTCCTGCCCATTACTCCAAGACCTATCATCCCGAAGTCATATTTATTCTCCATGGTGTATAGTTTGTCAATTTACTACGCAATTTAACCATATGCAACGATAATCAGTTGTATAAAGGATAGGTTAAATGGTAAAATTGACAGAATGAAGACGTTACTTTTACAGTAAAATAATAATACAATGAGTAAACTGGTAGAGGAATTTAACGATTACCGCGCTAAGATGAACGAGGTAATATTAAGTAAGGATAACCTGGTGATGAAACGCCTGTGGAACCTTGATACCAATACCTACGAAGATGGTGCACTGGATAAAAAAACCAAGGAAATGCTGGGTCTGGTAGCCAGTATGGTGCTGCGTTGTGATGATTGTATTAAATACCACCTGGGCAAAAACCACGAATTGGGTGTAACCACTAAAGAAGTATATGAAATTTTTGCGGTAGCTAATATTGTGGGCGGAACCATTGTAGTGCCACATACCAGAAGAGCTGCGGAATATTGGGAAGAATTACAGGGCAGCCCGGAAGAATAATGGTTATTTTTTTTAAATACCCTGTAAACAGGTAGGATAATAACCAACATCTTTGCACACCTGATATTATCTGTTCCATTATAAGGCCGGATAACACTGGTTTGCCCGGAAGTGACTGAGCATATAAATAAATTACAATCAACCACTTACCAGCAAAGTAGGTGGCTTTTTATACCACACAATTCTCAACTTGCAGTAGCTACAAATTTTCATCGGAATTCTCCCGTGAAAAATCACGGTACTATTGGTGGTAAATTCCGTTTTTTCCCCGCCGTAGTTGTGCCATCTTTGAATCCGAAATCAGAACGATGCCTGCTTTACGATAAACGATTTTCATTGGGGGTTATATGCTGACACAACTACGGCGACTTTTCAGTCGCCGTTATTATTTTAGTTAATGCATCTCCTTTTCTGCCAGTTCATAAATCTTATTCTTCTTCCATTCGTACCATTGCATAGGCATGGCTTTCTTCATCAGCGTATCTATATTACGCATACCCACCAGGTTCCATACGCCCTTCAGCTTTCCACTCATAGAGCTGTTTAAAGCACGGAGGCTCATGGCAAAACCATTATCCAGATATTCCATATGATGCCAGTAGCCACCCGGCATAAACAAGGTATCACCATGCTCCAGCGTAACCTCATACCCCTTTGCAAATTGAATAGCCGGAAAGTCCCGGGTATTCAGCTTGCTCTTATCCGCATCGTAATAGTTGCTGAAATCGGCCATACTCAGCACTTCAAAAGGACGGCGATACAGTTTATGCTGCTCTTTATAAGGAAACAACAGCACCTTCTTCCGGCCCGCAAACTGTGTGTGAATAATATGGCTTAAATCAATATCAAAGTGCATATGAGTAATAGAGCCCTTACCACCCACAAACAACATAGGCACCCTTTTTACAAAGCCTTTCATTAAATGGTCTGGCCAGGTAAAATCGTTGGTAAGCTGCGGCGCATGATTAAAAATGTTGAACAGAAAAATTCTCCAGGCAGCCTCTTTATCGGGGTGTTCATGAATTTTGTCTACATACTTTCCAAAAGTAGTGTAGTCGTCTGCGGTGTTAATAGGCGTGTAAGCATCGCTTTTTACATTATTATAAATCCCTACTTTCTTATCCCCCACAATCTCCTTAAAGTAATCCCATGTCCATTTTTGATAAGCTGGCCATTGTTTAGATAAGTTTCTGATTACAACGGGTATCTGCGGTTCAAAATAGTTGGTTCTGAACGCTTCCGCTGAAATATTATCCACTAAATCAACAGAACGTAGTAGCATGACAAGAGTGTTTGCATGCAAAATTAATATTTGGGATTTATTCACGGTAAACAATTCATCCGGCACACTTCCTGTAAACCAATAGTTGGTAACTAAAACCTATCTTTCCATATGCTTTTAGAAATTCATCCGGCAGATCCCCAGCCCAGACACATCAAAACCATTGTTGAATGCCTGCGCGACGGCGGCGTTATTATTTACCCTACCGATACCATTTACGGTTTGGGATGCGACATTTCTCAGCACAAGGCCATTGAAAGGGTGTGCAGAATAAAACAGATTGACCCGCAGAAAGCCAACCTCAGCTTTATCTGTTACGACCTCAGCGATCTGAGCCGTTACACCAAAAGCATTTCCACACCGCTGTACCGGATATTAAAAAGCTACCTGCCCGGCCCGTATACTTTTATCCTGCCTGCCAGTAAAGAGGTACCTAAAATACTGCAAAGCAAAAAAAGCACAGTAGGCCTCCGTGTTCCGGACAATAACATTGCCCGCACCATTATTCAGCAACTGGGCAATCCTATTTTGTCCGCATCGCTACCAGGCGACATGGTAGAAGAATATACAGATCCCGAACTCATTTACCGCAATTTCAGTAAACTGGCAGATATTGTAATTGATGGTGGAACAGGGGGAATGATTCCTTCTACGGTGGTAGACTGCACAGGTGACGAGCCGGTGGTTACCCGGAAAGGCCTGGGGGAATGGAAAGAAGAATAGATTAATCCTCCAATATAGAAAGCTGTGTAGACGCAATATTAAAACTCCTGCGGTGATACCGGCAAAGTCCGTGCTGGTCAATGGCATTCCGGTGCGCCTGGGTGCCATACCCTTTATTCTGCGCCCAGTTATAATGCGGAAACTCGTCGTGCAACTGCTTCATATAAGCATCCCGGTAAGTTTTGGCCAGCACACTGGCGGCCGCAATACTGGCATAGGTAGCATCGCCTTTAATAATACACTGGTGGCGGATATCAGGGTAAGGCGTAAACCGGTTTCCATCTATCAGCAGCAATTCAGGAATTACTTTCAGCTGATCAATGGCCAGATGCATAGCCTTAAAAGAAGCTTTTAGAATATTAATGCGGTCAATTTCTTCCTCTGCTACCATAGCCACCGCGTAGCTGATGGCATGTTCTTCAATATAAGATCGCATCGCATCGCGCTCCGCTTCTTTCATCTGCTTGCTGTCGTTCAGCAGCGGATGCGAAAACTGAGCCGGTAAAATTACAGCAGCCGCAAACACAGGACCTGCATAACATCCCCGGCCGGCTTCATCACACCCGGCTTCAATCGTCTTATCCTGATAATACCCTGCGAGCATACCGTAAAGATAAGTGTATATTAATTATCATAGGTTACCTTTGCAGCGCTAAAAACAAGACGACGATGAGCAGTTCTAACAGCGCATACATAAGATACACAAGATTTGTACTGGTATTTGTTTTTGTAGTAATTGCAGCAGGTGGTATAGTACGTATGACGCAGAGTGGTATGGGCTGCCCCGATTGGCCGCGTTGTTTTGGCAGCTGGATTCCGCCTACCGATGCCAGCCAGTTACCGGCTGATTACGAAAAATACCTGCGCCAGCAGGATATTGACCACACCTTTAATGCACAACATACCTGGACCGAATATATCAACCGCCTGCTCGGTGCGCTGCTGGGCATCTGGATTCTGATACACGTCATCTGGAGTTACCGCAAATTCATTAAAACCAAACCCGTTATCTTCTGGCTGTCGTTTTTGCTACTGCTCGCCACCGGTATACAGGGTTGGTTAGGTAAACGAATAGTAGATGCTAATTTGGCCGTGGTAAAAATAACCACCCACATGCTGGTAGCGCTGGTAATTGCCATTGTACCGGTAATCATACTCCGCAAGCTGAAAGCAATTACACCCGTACAGGACAAAGGCACCAAATGGCTGGCGTTGATTACGCTGCTGCTATTACTGGTGCAGATTGTACTGGGTACTGAGGTAAGAGAGCAGATTGATGAAATATCCCGCTCGTTAAACTACCTGCAACGGGAATTATGGATTGGCCGGCTGGATTTCTTTTTTACCCTGCACAAAGCCTTTGCCTGGGTAGCAGCTATAGGCTGTGTGGCCCTCTTCTGGCGTGCTTTACCCCATAAAGAACTGGCAGGCTTAGGCGCATGGACTTTTGTAGTAGTGCTTCTAACGCTTTTGCTGGGGCTGGGTATGAATTATCTCAATGTTCCTGCTATAGCGCAACCGCTGCATCTGCTCTCATCCAGCCTGCTGTTTGTACTGGTATATGCCCTGTTATTAAGGGTGAAATAGCACCCCAAACAGGTGCGGTTTAATACCAGGTTTTCGTAATTTAAATGTACATTGTACGGGAAAAGAACCTGAAGGTTTTAGGCCGGTTTGTCATTTAAAGAGAGGATATGAAAAAGTACCTGGCGGGCATTTTTTATTCATTGCCGGTGCAACTATTTCTGCTGCATTTCAGGCGTTATCAGGTGTTTCTGATATTTTGGTATGTACTGTTTGCAACAGTGGCCGGTCATTTTATGGAAGCATATGGTGCCAACGCCCTTTATCTGGCGCCGGAATATCTGGGCGAGGTAAGCGCTCTCGGAACGGCTATAGTGGGTTTTACTATAGGCACGTTTATCATGAGCTGGAACATCACCACATTTATACTGCACAGCAAAAACATCCGTTTTCTGGCCACCACCGCCCAGCCTTTTCTTAAGTACTGCATTAACAACGCTATCATCCCCATTCTATTCCTGGCCTTCTATTTACACCATGCCATAGAATATGAACGCTACCGCGAACTGAACTCGGTAAAGAATATTTTCCTGCTCACGGGTGGATTTGCCGGAGGCTTTGTATTGGCGTTGATTATTTGTTTTGTGTATTTCTTTGGCGCAGATAAAACTATTTACAGAAGCATGGCCTCGGTAATAACCGATGCACATAAAAATTATCAGAAAGCACTAAAGCGCAAGCCGCTGCCCGCAGAGAAAAAAGACCTGCGTGTGGAATGGTTTCTGAGCGCCACACTGCACCTGCGCAAACCCCGCGATGTAAGGCACTATCCGCAGGAGTTTCTGGATCTTATTTTCAAACGCCACCACTTCTCCGCTGTTATCGCAATTCTGCTGGCTTTTATTTTATTGGTAGGCATAGGTTTCCTGTCTGATAACTCCATTTTTCAGGCACCTGCCGCCGCCAGTATTACCCTGTTATTTGCCATTTTGATAGGGGTGGCGGGGGCGCTATCTTCCTTTTTACATAGCTGGACCATCCCGCTGGTAGTGGTATTGTATCTGGGCGTAAACTGGATGTACCAGAACGATATTATTGATCTGCGTAATAAAGCATACGGCCTTAATTATAACAGTTCTGTTATGCGCCCGCTGTACAACCGGGAAACCGTACAGGCAATGGCCTCTCCCGAAAATGAAGCAGCAGATAAAGCACAGTTTCTGCAACGCCTGGAACACTGGAAAAGTAAACAGCAAAAAGAAAAGCCCACAATGTTTCTTATTAACGTTAGCGGCGGCGGTACCCGCAGCGCTACTTTTACTATGAATGTGCTGCAACGGCTGGACAGTATAGCACAAGGCAAACTGATGCAGCAAACAGTACTGATAAGCGGCGCCTCCGGGGGCATGCTGGGTGCAGCTTATTTCAGAGAACTATACCTGCAGAAAAAACTGGGCCGCATCAGCAGCCTGCAAAGCAAAACCTGGGTAGATGATATATCTAAAGACTTGCTGAACCCACTGTTTTCTTCCTTTATTTCCCGCGACCTTATTGGACCCGCTAAAAAATTTACACTCGACAGTAATGCTTATATAAAAGACCGCGGATATGCCTTTGAACGAAAACTGAACGAAAACACACATGGGCTGCTGAACAAACCGGTAGGCGATTATCTGCTGCCGGAAGACACTGCACTTATCCCCACTATGCTTTTTAATTCTGTAATCAGCCGCGATGGCCGTAAAATGATTATTGCTACCAGGCCCGCCCGCTTTTTAATGCGTGGCGTTACCGATAGCAGCAATGTTACCCAGGGCGATGCAGATGCTATAGACTTCAACTCGCTGTTCAGCCACCAGAAAGCGATGAATGTGCGGGTAACATCGGCGCTGCGCATGAATGCAACTTTCCCTTATGTATTACCCAACGTGTGGCTGCCTACACAGCCGGTTATTGATGTAATGGACGCCGGCCTGCGCGATAACTATGGGCAGGAAACCTCCCTGCGCTTTGTACAGGCTTTCCATAGCTGGCTACAGAAAAACGTAAGTAAAGTGGTGTTGATTCAGATACGCGACCGTAAGCAGGGCGAGTGGGATGAACCTAAGGAAAACAGCAGCCTGCTCAGCTTTTTAACCAAACCTTTCCTGCTGCTGCAAAACAACTGGTTCCGGCTACAGGATTATTATCAGAACGATCAGCTGGAATATATGTACAGCAGCTTTGGCGATCAGTTTCACCGGCTTTGCTTTCAGTATATTCCTGCACATAAAGATGCACATGCCTCTCTTAGCTTTCACCTCAATGCCAGTGAAAAACAAGACATTGCAGAAACATTGAATAGCCCTTCCAACAAACAGGTGTTCGAGGCCTTTAACCTGCTGCTGCAATAAGCCCGTTTTCCTTTACAATTTCTTTACAATTGCGTTACAATGTAATAATGGCCCAATAATATACAGATAACATTTGTTAGGGAGTTTTGATAAACCAAAATTCCAAATGGAAAGAAGGCCAGTTGATGTAGTGGTAATGAGCGACATGCACCTGGGTACGTATGGATGCCACGCACAGGAAATTGTAAACTATCTCAAAAGTATTCAGCCCCAGATTCTGGTATTGAACGGCGATGTTATAGACGGCTGGCAATTCAGCAAACGCTATTTCCCGGTAGCCCATATGCAGGTGATTAAAGAAATCATGAGCCTGCTAAGCAAAGGAACCCGTGTTATTTATATAACCGGAAACCATGATGAAGTAATGCGCCGTTACAGCGACATACAGATTGGCAACTTTCAGCTTACCGATAAAATGGTAATGGAAATTAATGGTAAAATGACCTGGATTTTCCATGGCGATGTATTTGATGCCACTACCAAAGGCAGCGCTAAAATACTGGCCAAACTGGGCGGGCATGGTTACGACCTGCTGATACTGCTGAACCGTTGTATTAACTGGATGCTGAAACTGGTAGGCCGCGAAAAAATGAGCTTCAGCAAAAAGGTAAAGAATAGCGTGAAGAAGGCTGTGTCGTGGATTGCCGATTTTGAGCAAACTGCCGCAGAACTGGCTATCAAGAAAAAATACGACTACGTTATCTGTGGTCATATTCACCAGCCTCAGAAAAGGGTTATTGAAACCAAAGACGGCAGTGTTACCTACCTCAACAGTGGGGATTGGGTTGAAAACCTTACCGCACTGGAATACGCACACAACGAATGGACCATATATCAGTACGATGCTAAAAACTTCAATTCATCCAACGTGGTGGAAATGAGTAAAAAGCTGCCGCAGTTAAATGTGGTTACTGAAGAAGTTATGATGTTTCAACCCGAAGCCCTGAACAGCAGGGTAGCCATGGCAGCTACCCCTTTCTTTCATTTTATAAACCAAACACTGTAAAACGCCGGTTATGAAAATATTTTATGCAGTACAGGCAACAGGAAACGGACACATTGCAAGAGCAATGGAACTGGTACCCTACCTTCAGCAATATGGCCAGGTAGATGTGTTCCTCAGCGGAACCAACAGCGACCTGCCTTCCGCATTGCCTGTAAAGTATAAAAGCAAAGGCGTATGCCTTTTCTACGGCAACAATGGTGGCCTGGACTATCTTAAAATGGCGCGTGCTTTTAAACCGGTAAGATCCTGGAAAGAAGCAAAAGACCTTCCGGTAGAGAAGTACGATATTGTTATTAACGACTTTGAAAGCATCACTTCACTCGCCTGTAAATTAAAAGGAGTTCCTTCCATCAATTTCGGGCACCAGGCAAGCTTTCAGTCTGCCAATACCCCACGCCCTAAACGTAAAGATCTGGTGGGTGAAATGATTCTGAAGCATTATGCCAAAGCCGCTGATTATGTAGGCCTGCATTTTGACAGATACGATAATTTCATCTTCTCTCCGGTAATTAAACAACAGGTGTTACAGGCCCAGCCTGAAAACTATGGCCACGTAACGGTATACCTATCTCACTATTCTGATGAAGTAGTAGCCAACAGTCTGCGCCAGGTAAAAGATGTACGGTTTGAAGTATTCTCTAAAAAGGTGAAAACAAAAACCCGGCAGGGCAATATCACTTTTTTGCCCATTGGCAACGAAGCCTTCAGTGAAAGTATGATTAACAGTTACGGGGTAATTACAGGTGCCGGCTTTGAAACACCCGCAGAAGCATTATACCTGCAGAAGAAGCTGTTATGCCTGCCTATTAAAGGCCAGTACGAACAATTGTGCAACGCAGCAGCACTGGAAAAATTTAATGTGCCTGTAGTAGAAGGTATAGACAATGCATTTGCCGGAAAGGTAAACAACTGGTTAAATGCTCCGGCTCCTGCCGCTCTGCAGCTGAGCCATACTACTTATGAGCTGGTGCAGCATGTGGTGGAAAAAGCCAGAGCATTCAAAAAGCAAAAAGGATTCGGTTCGCTGCTTAATCCGGAAGACTGGGCAGCAACTACCTACTGATATTTACAGGCTGCCTGCCAGTAATACCTGCCAGGCGGCTTCTACTTTACCCTCCCGCAATAGTTCTGCTGCATACAAGTGCAGTTCTTTATCCATATCGTCCGGGTTAATAGCGTAGTACTGTACTATATTCTTCAACCGGTCATCTGTATACGCGGGGTTTACCACCGGCATTTCATGCACATTAGCCAGTTGTCCCAGATCATTTCCGGTAAGCACAGCACTGTTTTTAATTGGCAGCGGTAAGGCATCTATACCAATGCCCAGCTGGGTATTAGGCTTTGCTACCTTAAACAGATTGCTGCTGTTAACAGCGCAATACCAATCGCCCCCCAAACGGGCAATATGCTGTATTTTCAATTGGTCTATGGCTCCTTTCGCATCCAGAATGCTGTCATCAATATGCATACACAGCACCTCACAAATCACCAGGTTGCCTGCTCCGCCGTCTGTACCCAGCGCCTTTACTTCCAGCACCCGGCACTCCAGCTTTATCTTACTCTCTTTTACCAATGGAGGTGCTACACGATGCGCCTTTTCCGGCGTAAAGCCTGCTTTGGCAAACTCACTGGTACCTTTAGGATATTCACAGCTGGCTAATGAAACCTGCTGCACCATATCATAATCTGCTATATTAATTACCACTTCCGGCACTTCCAGTACGTTCTCCAGTGTATGTTTTACTGTATTATCTCTTACCCGCCGTGAGGGAGAAAAAATAACCACAGGCGGAGCACTGGAAAACAGATTGAAAAAGCTGAAAGGGCTAAGATTTACATTTCCTTCTTTATCAATAGTACTTGCAAAGCAAACCGGACGCGGCGCTATGGCCGACTGCAGATAACCATGTCTTTCCGCAGTTGGCATTGTATCAAGCTGTAAAAGCATATAACCGTTTTACGGAGTGATTATTTTTTTCTTTTCAGAATGCTCCAACCAGTGTCTTCAGCAACAATGGTATTGGTAAGCCTGCCCAATGCACCTACTTCCATTTCCACTACATCACCAGCCTGTAACCACTGCTCTTTATAATCAGGATTATTCAGTTTACCGGTACCATTCAGTTCCAGAAAACAACCGGTACCCACCGTGCCGCTGCCTATAACATCACCAGCATGTAAGTCTACCCCGTAGCTGCAACGCTCTATAATTTCTGCAAAGGTCCAGTCCATCTGGTTTACGTTGCCATCACTTACCTGTACACCATTCACAAAACATTTCATAGGCAAATTCCAGTTTTTGCCGGTATGCCCCTCTTTGGCAGGCACTTCAAAAGCTGCCAGCTCGTCCAGCGTAACCAGCACAGGGCCAATAATGGTAGAAAAGTCTTTTCCCTTTGCAGGTCCCAGGTTCAGCAGCATTTCCTCCATCTGTAAACGGCGCGCACTCATATCGTTCATAATCATCAGCCCGCCTATATAGCTGTCTGCCTCTTCAGCATGGATGTTCCGGCCACCTTTACAAATAACAATAGCCACTTCCAGCTCAAAATCCAGCTTCTCAAAATGGTCAGGCATACAACGTACTTTGCCTGGCCCCTGTATAGAATGGTGATTGGTAAAATAGAAGATAGGATACTGATCAAACTCAGGTATCATAGGCACATTTCGGTTACGGCGGGCCGCTTCCACATGCTGGCGAAAAGCGTAACCATCACGGCAGCTGGAAGGAAAAGGCACCGGAGCCAGTAACTGAACCTGTGCCAGCGGCTGTCCCTTTTCTTTACCCACACGGCCTTGTTCTATGCTTTTTTCTATGTCCTGTAATAGCGGAAAAGAGTCTTCCCAGTAATTCAGCAGCATGCCCATACTGTTGGGTAGCTCCGGGTGTACCGCTTCAAGGTTATATACATAATCGTTTAACAGCAGCCCCAGGTGATCGTGACCATCCTGCAGATAAGAAACAAGTTTCATTTGTATAGATTAGGTTTATAAAAGGCCGTTACGAATCCGGAAGGGTTCATATGGCGCCAATGCAAATCGCGACCAAAAATAAGGGGAAAATCTGGCTTGGTCATCATAATTACAGCGCTCTTAAGCAACTGCAAATCATCATGTTATTAAAATAATCTCTATTGTTAGACGTAATAAAATCCACCAAAAGCTGTCTTGCAGCGCCCTTTTTCCTGATATACTTTTGTATCAGAAAATAAAATAGCAGGTTACCCAAAAGGAAAACAGCTGTTGAAAACAAACAAAATCATGAATACACAATCATTCCGCAACACAATCACCAAATCAGTAGCAGCCGTAGTAGTAGCCATGTTACTGTTAGTTGCAAGTCCCTTCTCCGGTAAAGCCAATAACAACAATAAGGAAGAAGCAGCCCGTTTCGAAAACCAGGTTTCTGTACAATATGCTGGCGCCAGCGAAAACGCAGTAATGTTCCGCGTTGCATTTGCAAACCCCGAAGCACAGAAGTTTACGCTCACTATTAAAAACGAAGCGGGCGACGTACTGTACCGTGGCCACTTTAACAACGCCAACTTCAGCAAAACAGTACACCTGTTAAACGAAGAAAACGAAATGAGTCCCGTTTTCATCATCAGCAATGGCGATCAGAAAATTGAGCGTAGCTTTACAGTAAACAGAACTACCGGTACCACTGAAGAAGTAGTGGTAAGCAAACAATAATTGATTTTTAGTTTACATAAGATCTGAGAACTAAGCCACGGTTAGCCGTGGCTTTTTTATTGCCGTATCAGCTTCTTCAATATTACCATCTGCCCCAGATGATAATGGGCATGCTCTGCAATACCATGCAGGTTCTTATAAAAAGTGGTTTTACCACTCGCCGTTAGCTCAAACAAACGCTGTTCAGGAAATTGCAGTATTCCTTCTGCCAATGCATGGGCAGATTGCAGGTTGCGGTTTTGAAGCTGCTGCCACTCCTCTTCTGAATGCAGGGCCGGCACATCAAAACCGTTACTCTGAGGTATAGCCGTATAAATATCCAGCAGGCGCTGTAACACCACCTCGTTGTAAAACGTAAGATGGTGCAAAAGCATGGCTATAGTGTTGGGAGAGGCGGGTGTAACAGTAGTTGCCTCACGCAGCGATACATCCTGTAAGGTGTTTTGAATGTTTACTTCAGTCCAGTTGTCACCCTTATGCACATCCAGTACATGTTGGGCAATGTGGTTAAGAAGGCTCATAGTATATGGTTATTGGTATTTCTCAATAACGCCCAGGCCAAATAAAGCAAAATCGTATTTAACCGGGTCGTTTGCATCCAGTGTCCGTAAATACTCCGTCAATTCTAATGCCGCTCTCCAGTCCATTACCGTCCGTTGCAGTAGTTGAAACCTTTTGGCCACCCTGGCCACATGCAAATCAACCGGACAAATCAGCTTTGCAGGAGAAATATTACGCCACAACCCAAAATCAACTCCGTTATTATCCTGCCGCACCATCCAGCGCAAAAACATATTCAGCCGTTTGCAGTTACTGCCTTTATAAGGAGTGGCAATATGCTTGCGCGTACGGGGAGGCGCATCTTCCAGTGAAAAAAAGTAATGATGAAAGCCGGTTAACATGGCTTCAATGTCAGGCCCCCAGCGCGTAAAAGCACTTTCCAGACTATCGTTGGCTGAATAATGATGCTGTAAAAACTCAACAAAATACAACAGATCGGTTGCGTTAAAAGTACGGTGTTTAAAAGCAGTCAGCCGTTTTAACCCATCTATACCCGGGTTCAGACAAAATTCATAAGGGCTGTTGTCCATCAGCAACATCAGCTCCTTCGATTTTTTAATAATAATGGTTCTGTTGCCCCATGCAAAAATCGCTGCAAAAAAAGCAGCGATTTCTATATCCTGTTTCCGGGTAAATAAATGTGGTACGCAAACAGGGTCGTCTTTAATAAAAGAAGGCTGGTTATACTGTTCCACCTTCCTGTTAAAAAACTCCCGCAGTTTTTCCTGTGAAAACGCTTTCTCCATTGTTAACCAATAGCCTGCTTCAGGTCAGCAATCAGATCATCTATATCTTCAATACCTACACTTAAACGTATCAGCGAATCGGTAAGCCCGTTTTTTAAACGTTCTTCCCTGGGTATAGATGCATGCGTCATACTGGCCGGATGGTTAATCAGCGATTCCACACCGCCCAGGCTTTCCGCCAGGGAAAACACGGTAGTAGAGCTTAATACTTTATTAGCTGCTTCTATACTTTCATCCTTCAACGTAAAGCTAAGCATGCCCCCAAAACCACGCATCTGCCTTTTGGCAATTTCGTAGTTTGGATGATCTTCAAAACCACACCAGTACACCTTACCCACCTTAGGATGGTTACGTAGATAATGGGCTACCTTTTCTCCATTCTCACAATGGCGTTGCATGCGCACATGCAGGGTTTTTATACCTCTCAGTACCAGAAAACAGTCCTGTGGACCCGGTACTGCGCCACAGCTCTTTTGTAAAAAATACAATTGATCACGCAGGGCTACATCATTCATCATTAAAGCACCCTGTATCACATCACTGTGCCCACCCAGATATTTGGTAGCCGAATGCATCACCAGGTCAGCACCCAAATCCAGCGGATTCTGTAAATAGGGTGAGGCAAAAGTATTATCCACACACAGCAGCAATTTGTGCTCCTTTGTAATGCGGGCAATAGCGGCTATATCAGCTATATTCATTAACGGATTGGTTGGCGTTTCCATCCATACCAGTTTGGTATTACCGTTAACGAAGGGAACAATATTTTCAGCCTGCTGCATGTTTACATAATGAAAGCGGATACCAAATTTCTCATACACTTTGGTAAACAGGCGGTAAGTACCACCATACATATCACTTGCTGCAATTACTTCATCACCTGGTTGCAACAGCTTAATTACGGTATCAGTAGCAGCCACACCACTGCTGAAAGCCAGCCCAAACTGTGCATTTTCAATGGCAGCAAATGCCCTTTCCAATGCAAAACGCGTGGGATTTTGCGAACGGGCATATTCATACCCCTTATGCTGCCCCGGGGCTTCCTGCACAAAAGTAGAAGTCTGATAAATAGGTGTCATTACCGCACCGGTAGAGGGGTCAGGCTCTGCGCCTGCATGTATAATCTTAGTGGCAAGTTTCATATTCCGCTGTTTACAGTGTTATCGGTAAGCTTATTTTCTGGTTGTCCCACATCACAATCAAATTCGCGCCCGCTTTGGTGTCTTCAAAATAAATAGTCAGAAACTCAATTACTTCATTCAGCTTCTGCACAGGTGCATCTGCCCGTAAAGCATCTTTACGTGGGTTTTGAATCAACCCCCAGTAATCCTTTTCCGTGTTAAAAGCTACTGTCCATTTATTTTCACTGCAAATGCCGTATAAAGTATAACGCCCTTTAGGAAGCGTTTTACCATAGATTTTTACGTTCCTGAAAAACTCAATCTCAGTAGCTTCGTTGGCACCCATACGCCATATTTCATTGTAATGTACCAGTTCGCCAAAAATGCGGCGGCCGTTACACTGGGGGCGGCTATATAACACCCTGGCTATCGGCTGGTCAGAAGCTTTGCCGTTCATTTTAAGAATGGGATAATTCTGCGGCCAGTAATTAACATCCATGGGAGATTTGTCTACATCGGTTGGCTTTTGCTGCGCAACACCGGCTAAAGAGAATGCAATTAATAAGCACACCAGAAAAGATCTCATACTCATCTTAAAATTCAGTTTTTTTGCAAAGATAAAGGTACTGTTCCCACGCAAAGGCCTTTAAAAGCGGAAAAAACTCCTGATAACACTGTTGCAGATGCTCATAGTTATTCTCAAAGGCTGCATAAGCTGCAATGGTGTTGCTTTCTTCCAGAAATTTTGCCCGGTAGGTCATTCCCCGGAAAGAGTTTTCAATACACCAGCGATGCCGGTAATTAAACAGCCAGTTTTCTGCCTTCATATAATGCAGCATTCTGGCAAACCGCTCCGGTACCGGGTGGGCTTCTGCGTAACGCTTTAATGCAGAATATGTGCCATCTGTAAAAGAGCGCCAGCCTTCCTCAGAATTTTCCGAGGCATCCTTCGCCAGAAAATGGTCGTATGCAATATCGGTAAATGCCCCTGCATACAAACCCAGCGAAGGGCGGAATACCTGTTTGGCGCTGGCCGTTAACACATGCGCATCCGTAAATTCATCTATGGCCCTGTGCAGCGTAATGCCTTTCTGCACCTCTTCACTATAAGTATATCTCTGCCTGCCTTTTACAAAGTCGCTGAGCATATTGCCCATCAGTATTCCCTCGTCATTAAAAGACAACCAGGCATGCGCCAGGTAATTCATACACTATTCTATTTAACATGCCCATTAAGCCATTCTGTAACCACATTCAAAGCGTCAGGTGCAAAAGTTTCTTCCAGGTCGCCATATTCAGCTACCGTACACAGCTTACAGTGTTGAAAAAGGTGATTTACACCCTGTATTTCCTTTACCACATAACCGGTACTCTTACTTTTTTTTAAAGCGGCTTCAATACCCGGCAAATTCAGCGATGCTACCACCTGCACATCCTCAGATCCGTTCAAAGCCAGGTATTTACAACTGAGTTTTTCTATGTAAGCCGCCGGATCGGAAGTAATCATATACTTCATCCAGCTACCCGCCAGGTTACCTGCTACTTTCTTCATCAGCATTCCCGCCTGCATATCACTAAATATACCTAAAGAAGCAATAGCAGAATCAGGCGTACTCTGTTTCAATTTGTTAAAAACCAGATTCGCCCTCCGGTAAATAGCAGCAGAATCCGATTCCAGGGTTAAAGAATCCATTACCTCCCGTATAAAACTTTTATAAAAGGCTACTCCGTGGGCCGGCACCCCTTGCTGCGTTAGTATTTTTTCGTTCTGCTCTGCCATCAGCACAGAGCCTCTTACCCCAGGGCCAGCCAGACTTATAATATAATATACATCAGCCGGGCGCTGTACTGCAACAATATTCGCAATCAATCCACCTTCACTATGCCCAATAAGGCCTATCCGGGCCGCGTTTACTTCTTTCCTGCTTTTTACATAGTCAATAGCCGCTTCCACATCTCTGGCAAAATCCTGAGAGGTTACCCCCTCCAGTGTTCCGGTAGTTTTACCTACACCACGGTCATCAACACGTAAAACCGCATATCCGTTTTTGGTAAGGTAATCGGCAATTACTGCAAAAGGCTTGTGCCCCCGGATAGTTTCATCCCGGTCTTCCTGCCCGCTGCCAGTAATTAAAATAGCAGTAACAAACGGACCGCCTTTCTTCGGATAAGTAAAAGTGCCTCCAAAATGCACGCTTTTATCGGCATTGTCGTAACCCACTTCCTCACTATTATAATTAAATGGTGCAACCGGTTGCTGCGGCCGCAACTCCGGGGTTTTAATAAAGGTAATAGGTAATATAGCCGCACCCTGTAGCCAGGAACCGCTGATGGCTGTATCGCCTGTAAGCTTACCTTTAAAATTAACGCGGAGCGGTTTTACCGTAACCACCACCGTATCAGCTGCTAAAGCAACCGACGACAGGGGTATGCCAAAAGCATTTTCACGTGGGCTATCAAAAGTGCCCGACAAAGAATCGCCTGTTTTTTTAAAATGAAACACCAGGGTGGCCTGTCCACCAAACCGCCCCACCCATTTACCGGCAATATTTGCCTGCTGCGCATACAAAGCCGTAGTGGCCACCGTAATTACTATTAGTAATATCCATTTTTTCATAAGCTCATTTTTGTAACTGCTCAATCTGGCTTTTTCAGGCACAACCAGTATTAAACAAATGTCTAAACACCCGCTAATATCTCCAAATTGGCCTTTTCAATTACCCTTATTTCTTATAGAGTAACTAAAACTGCCAAAAACGGACGTCATCCCTCAAAATTTTATGAGTCGCTCCCCATAAAGTGCATTTTTTACCAACGAAATGGTTCGGATAAACGGTTATTTACCCCAGTAAGTGGCAAAATTTTCTCATATAGTGTTTTTTTGTTTTTGTTTTGTAGAATTTAAGTTCTATCTTTCCATCCTGCAACCAAAGCTACTGTGCAACCAAAATTGCTGTTTCCGTTTAAGCGGAGTTTTAAAACTGTTTTGAGACCGTTCGTCACAACTGCTTTCGCCGTTCCTCACTTTTAATCAAACGATTACACACTTTGTGATTTTTTTAAGGAAAACCTTCCTTCTCACGCCAGGACTGCATTCCAGCGCCCTTCCATCTTTTTTCAGCACATTTTAATTACCACTCATCCTAATTAATATTCCCTCTGGTGTTCCTTTATCACAATTTGATTGACTTGTGTGCCTCCCCGTTCTACTTTTGACTTGTCAATTCAACAGAAAGAAACGACAAACCAAATCAAAAGAAACTATCTATAAAATCTTAACTCACAAGCCATGAAAAAGTTATTTATCGCCGCTTTGATGGTTATTGCAATTTCCGCTAATGCTTTTGCAGATAACACAAACATCAACACGAAAGTGCTGAACCATTTCCAAACTCAGTTTGAAGGAGCTTCTAATGTACACTGGAAAACAGGCGAATCATTTGTAAAAGCGTCTTTTGTACTAAACAGCCAGAAAATGGAAGCTTTTTACGATGTAGACGGTGAATTAATCGGTACCAGCTACGCAGTAGCCAACGAAAAATTACCTGTACGTGCAGCTAAAACCATTGCAGAAAAATATGCTGCCTATCAGATTCAGGAAACCATTGAGTTCGACAATGTAAGAGATGGATTAAACTACTATGTTTCATTAGTAGGCGCCCAGTCTAAAATAGTTTTACAGGTTAGTGCACAAGGGGAAGTATCTGTTTTCAAGAAATCCCGCATCTAACAGTTTATAAGTTTTGTTGCAAAATCGGTAAAAAGGCTCCTATACAGGAGCCTTTTCTGTTATAATATGTCACATACGCTTGTTAAACAGTACGTTGCTGCTGCAGCATATCATAGATAGTAGCAAACTCACCCTCAGTTGCCAGATCTTTCAACAGTCTGTCCAAACGGTCTCGCAATTGCTCGCCACACCATCTGCGTGTATAACCTGGCAAACCATACCCACGTATATCTATAAATTCCCAGGGGTGAAAATACAAACACACATACCCATCGTTCCGTAAAGTTTGCAGCGTCAACATCTTAAATACCGTATAAGGTGTGTTTTTAAACAATAGCCAGAATAGCGGAATACGCCAGCGTGGAGAAACCGAAGCAGGTAAACGTAGCATCCCTTCTTCCCGGTACAACGTGCGTGGTTTGTGCCGGTTATCATAACGGCCTGGTATCCAGGTGGGATTGACAGAAGAATCGTACAGATAGCCGGCTTCCTCCACATCCTTCATGGCTACCGGCCGCATGCGCGGCATACGAAGTCCATAAACAGGCTTACCGGTTATTTCTTCCAGCTTTGCCCGGCTTTGCAGCAAATGTGGCACTTCAAAATCGGTATGAAAGTATGTATGCGAGGCTATCTCATGTTTTTCACTTATTTGCCGGATATCGGAAGCATATTCGTTCGCAAAATTAGCAGTAGTAAAAAAAGTGCCTGTAAAGCTGCTCTGAGCATCAATTACCTGCATCATTTTCTGCAATCCCTCGTATCCAACACGCATTTGCGCCGCCACACCAATAGCGTGCTGGTACTCCAAAGGCATATCAAACTCCTCCACATCAAAACTAACCAGAATCAAGCGCTGTTTACTCATGAAATATTCGACTCTTTAACAATGTATATGGGGCGTTTTTTGCTTTGCATAAACAGCTTGCCCAGGTATAATCCTATAATACCCAATATCATCAATTGCATCCCGCCAAAAAATGCAATAGTAACAATAATAGAAGCCCAGCCAGAAATTACATGCCCCATCCAATAGCTGTATAAAACATAGGGTATGTACAGTAGTGCCAGTAAAGAAAACACAAAGCCCAGATAAATAGCAGCGTATAACGGCTTGGTACTAAATGAGGTAATGCCTTGCAGCGCAAACCGCATCATTTTCTTAAAAGTGTATTTGGATACACCCGAATTTCTTTTCGCAGGATCATATTCTATTCCCAACTGCTTAAAACCACTCCATTTTACCAGGCCCCTGAAAAACAGGTCAGATTCCTGAAAGTTCCGTACCACCTCTACTACATTGCGGTTAAGCAGTCGAAAATCAGCCGCACCTTTTTCAATAGTAATATCCGATAAACGGTTAAGCATAGAATAAAAGGCATTGGAAGTAGTACGCTTAAAATAGCTCAGATTTTCATCTTCCCGGCGAAGGGTGTATACCACATCGTACCCCTCTTCCCATTTCTGCAGCATAACCGGTATCAGTTCCGGTGGGTGCTGCATATCACCATCCATACTGATAACACAGTCGCCGTCTGCCATATCCAAGCCAGCTTTTAAAGCAGCCTGGTGACCAAAATTCCGGGAAAAGGAAATATACCGTACATGCTTATTTTCTGCGGCCAGCCGCCGGATAACATCGGCTGTACCATCTGTACTGCCATCATCCACAAAAATGGTATTATAACGGTAAGGCAGCACTGCAAATGTATCGCGAAGGGTTTGCGACAGCAACACTACATTGTCTTTCTCATTATATACCGGAACAACAACTGATACCAGTTTTGTCATAGCTAATCATAAACTCTTTTGGGGTGGAAAGTATTAAAAGCTACTTCCTTAATCAGCAAGCACCAGATAATAAATGCAGGCAATGCCTTTAAAGCATAAGGCCTTACAAAGTGATTACGTATATAAGACGGACATAAGTCCGTAGTAGCCAGACTGGTTAAAAACAACGAGAATACCAATACTGCATTTACCCAACCGGTTTTCTCTTCCTGTAGTATGTACCACAGGCTTATACCAATAGCAGGAATAATATAAGTTACCGATTCTGCGGAAGAACTGTAAATAACAACTGTAATTAATACCAGCGCCAGATAACGCAACCGGTACTCCGGAGCTTTGTATTGCGAAAACCGCAAAAGTGGCAATGCAAACAGTACCGCAGCAGGTGCCAGAAAAATCAGATCGCCTATAGCCGGGTTCTGTGTTATCCTCCGCACAATGCCCGTTACAGAAATATCCTGTAAACCACCGGCAACAGACACAACCGCGTTAGCCGCATCTTTGGAAGAAAGACTTTCCCACCACCCCTTGTAGCTGTCAATTACAAAAGAAGGAGAAGATATTATCATGGGCAGGCAGAACAAAACCACCAGCCACATAGCAAAATATCCTATAAACTTTAGCTTATGATTACTGAACAGAAAAAAGGTAAGCCCCGCAACACCATACAGTTTGGTTAAAAAGCCAAATGCAATAAAGAAAGTTCCCCACAGCTCATTCTCCTTTTCAATCATTACAAAAGACAGTACTATCATACCCGCAACCATCGGGTTGTATTGCACATGATGCGTTGCCGACATTAACTCAATGGCACAAAGCAGCAGAATACCATAAAAAAGCTTCTGATCAAACCCCAGTTTCTTAATAGCATAAAACAATACCCAGGCATTTACCAGGCTCCATAATAGTACGCCAGCCACATCAGGTAGTATAGCAAACGGCGCAATCAGCACCGCGAAAAGAGGACCGTAGTGGTTTAAGTCGTTATATTCTGCAGGATAAAAAGCATACAGATCCGTTTGATGAACAGAGTGCCAGAACACATTTTTGAATATGATATAATTATTAATGGAAGAGCGCGACAACTCAAGTAAAACTGCAGTAAGCGCCAGACCAAACCAGATAAGAACGGGCAAAGCAATACTAAATTTACCAATGCGAAGCCTGGAGAATAAAAAGTTCATGTTAACAAATATATAGGACAAAGAAATGTAAATAAGACCGCTCAACACTCTTAATCGATATTTAAAGTGTTAAAAATGGGCTACTTTTGCTCCCTAAAATTCTGAACGATGAGTAAAGGTCCTGTTTCGCAATTTATACAGCATCATTTCCGCCATTTCAACGGTGCGGCACTGATTGATGCTGCCAAAGGGTATGAAACACACCTGGCCGAAGGTGGTAAAATGATGATTACCCTGGCCGGAGCCATGAGTACAGCAGAACTCGGTATTTCTCTGGCAGAAATGATACGTCAGGATAAAGTACAGATTATCAGTTGTACCGGCGCCAACCTGGAAGAAGATGTAATGAACCTGGTTGCCCACAAAAGCTATAAACGCGTTCCCAATTACCGCGATCTTACTCCTCAGGATGAGTGGGATTTGCTGGAAAACCATTATAACCGCGTTACCGATACCTGTATTCCGGAAGAAGAAGCTTTCCGCCGTTTACAGAAGCACCTGGTAAAAGCATGGCAGGATGCAGAAGCCAAAGGCGAGCGCTACTTTCCGCACGAGTTTCTGTATCAGGTGGTATTAAGCGGCGATCTGAAGCAGTATTATGAAATTGATCCGAAAGACAGCTGGATTGTAGCTGCAGCAGAAAAGAATATTCCGATTGTGGTTCCGGGATGGGAGGACAGCACTACCGGTAACATCTTCGCCAGCTATGTTATTAAAAACGAACTGAAAGCTTCTACCGTTAAAAACGGTATTGAGTATATGGTTTGGCTGGCTGATTGGTACAGACAAAACAGCAGTGGTAAAGGCGTTGGCTTTTTTCAGATTGGTGGCGGTATTGCCGGCGATTTCCCCATTTGCGTAGTACCTATGATGTATCAGGATCTGGAATGGCATGATGTTCCTTTCTGGGGTTATTTCTGTCAGATTTCAGATTCTACTACTTCTTACGGCTCCTACTCCGGCGCAGTTCCCAACGAAAAAATTACCTGGGGCAAACTGGACATTAATACCCCTAAGTTTATTGTAGAAAGTGATGCTACCATTGTGGCGCCACTCATTTTTGCTTACCTGCTGGGTCAGTAATATAAACTAAGAGAGGATACATTATGACAACCAAAGTAGAAGAGATATACCTGGAGGCGGAAGCTGATATAAGAAACAGCAACTACCATGATGCCTTTCAAAAACATGAAAGCATCATATACGAAGAGCCGGATTTTGCGCCTGCCCACAATTCTATTGGCTGGTTGTATAAAACACAGTTTGACAATTACGAAAAGGCGGAAAGGCACTTTTTAACGGCCATGAGTAGTGACCCGTTATACCCGCATCCGTATTTTCACCTCGCCAGTTTGTATATAGATCTTGAACGTATCAACGATCTCCGGAAGCACCTGGAGAAGTGTATGAACATTGTTACCGTTGATAAAGCGTGGGTACACTACCGTTACGGTATGGTAGCCGAAATGCAGGGTTATTACGAAGAAGCTATTAAAAACTATCAGAAGGCCATACTGCACAGCTTTAGCAACGAGAAAATTAAAGACTATCAGCTGGATATGGAGCGTTGCCGCACCAAGCTTGACATTATTGAATTAATGAAAGCGGAAAAGGCAGGTGACGGTACAGCATCTGCAGACAAATAAGAAAGTTAAACGTAAAATGAAATAAGACACCATACCACACGGTATGGTGTTTTTTTCTCAGGTAGCCTAATAACAAACCCAGCGGAAACAGCCATAGCAGCGATACGGAGTTCAGATGCATGGCCGAAAAAATAACCGCTGTAATAAACACCACCCTCCGCTCATCGGTAACATCTTTAAAATAGTGGTACAGCACTCCTCTGAAAGCAAGCTCTTCAAATAAGGCAGGCATAAAAGCTACCGAGTAAATCATTACCAGCGTAGGAGAAAAATAGCGATGAAAACTGCTGTAATAATGCACCCCGGCATTTCTAACCTGTATAGGCAACTCAGCAATAATTCTATGGGTAATAATAGAAAAAACAACAGCCATGCCTATGCTTAGCAATGCCATACCCAACTTCAGGTGCCGCAGTGATAATACAGGCCGCAATGCCTTACGGTTAGCCACTACAAAACAGGTGGTAATAAATGCCAGCAGCAACTCCATAAAAAAAAGCCGGTCGTACGTAACAAACCAGTTGGTATGTTTTATCAGCAGGCACACAAAAAGATAAAGGGCGTAAAAAATAACGCCCCATCTTACCTTTTCATTATTAAAAATATCTGCCTGCTCTTCCAATCTGCTTTATTTAAGCGGAATATCTCTCTTCAGCATGTTATCACGATTAGCCATATCCCATGCAGTAAAAAATACCAGTTTCGCACGTTTCTCCATCTGCTTAAAGTCAATCTTATCCACCGTATCACCAGGCATATGATAGTCTCTGTGAGTGCCGTTAAAATAGAAGAGAATTGGAACGCCCTTTCTGGCAAAGTTGTAGTGGTCTGAACGGTAATAAATACGGTTCGGATCTTTAGGATCGTTGAATTTGCGGTCCAGCTCCAGCTTTACATAATTATTGTTCACACTATCAGTAATAGGCGTAAGCTCACTGCTTAACTTGTCATCACCTATAACATATACATATTTGGTAGAGTCTCCTTTGTACTGAGGATCTATACGACCAATCATATCAATGTTCAGGTCAACCGTCACCTTGTCCAGGCTCAACGTAGGATGGTCGGTATAATATTCACTGCCCCACAAGCCTTTTTCCTCACCGGATACAGTCATAAATGCAATACTTCTACGTGGGCCGGCACCTTTGTCTTTGGCTTTTACAAAAGCCTGCGCCAGCTGCAATACAGCAGTAGTACCAGATCCATCATCGTCTGCTCCGTAATAAATAACATCACCTCTTTTACCAAGGTGGTCGTAGTGGCCGGTGATGAATACATATTCCTCTGCCTTGTCCGTTCCGGGCAGAATACCAATTACGTTGGTGCTCTCCAGCTGCAGTGTTTGCTTCTTCAACTCCAGTTGCATATCAACCGTAAAGTTGGTAGATAAGGAGTGCCCACTCGCAATCATCTCATTCAAATCGGTAGATAAACCTTTCGCAACCGCTTCCAGCACAGGCGCATTAACCGTAATAACATTAGGCCCCTGCGCAAGAAAAACCGTAGGCTTATTATACATGCCTCCTTTTAACGATACGCTTTTCAGCATAGCCTGCTGGTAAAATAAAACCAGTGCAGCACCGTGTTTGCGGGCATTGTTTACCTTGGCAAAAAGGCTCGCGCTGCGGGAATGCTTGTCTGTTCCGGTAAGCAGGTAATTACCGTTTTCCAGTTTAGGCTCGCCTTCCGCTATCAGCACCACTTTTCCCTTTACTTCCAGGTCTTTATAATCATCGTAAATAGAATCCGTAACACCATATCCTGCCAGCACAATCTCTTTTACTACAGCAGAGGTATCACGTATAGTTTGCAAGCCAATGCTGTAATCTTTACTGAAAGAAAGCGCAGTACCGTTTATGTTCAGCTTAGCAGCACTTAGCGTATCCATATACACCGGAAATGTTTGCTGGAAGCTTCCGTTGTTACCCGGCTGAAGGCCCAGGCGCTTAAATTCGCTCTCAATATAAGCAGCTGCTTTGCGTTGGCCGGCAGTAGCCGTTTCGCGGCCCTCCATGTCAGCAGAAGCAATAATGGTCAGTTTCTCTTTTAAAGCGGAGGCCTTCACTTCTTTGGAATAGCGCACCGCTGTTTTGTTCTTTTGCGCAGCAACGCCTGTAGCAGCGCCAGCCAGCAAAAGCACCATAAGCAGTTTTTGCATAGAATATTATGTTTAGTGGCAAGCTATTTTATTTACCCTGTCGCCATGTCTGCCACCTTCAAACGCCGTGTTCATAAAGGTAGTCAGTAAATCCAGCGCCAGTGGTAAAGCTATAAAGCGTGCCGGCATACAAATGATATTGGCATTATTATGTAAACGTATCAGTTTGGCCACTTCATTATCCCAGGCAAGCCCTGCCCGTATGCCCTGGTGTTTGTTGGCCGTAATAGCCACGCCATTGGCAGAGCCGCAATACAAAATACCAAAAGCAGCCTCACCACTTTCCACTGCAGCAGAAACCGGGTGCGCAAAATCAGGGTAATCTACAGAGCTGGTGGAAAAAGCGCCCAGGTCTTTTACCTGAATGCCTTTTTCCGTAAGCCATTTAATAGTGGCTTCTTTATATTCAAAACCGGCATGGTCGCTACCTATTGCCACAGGTTTAGACAAATCAAAACTGTTGTTCATAATATATTCAGATTATGCTTTTAGCTCCACTCTTCTTTTTCCTTTTGTTGCTCTTCTTTGTAAACACGGGCAGAAACAAGCACCCCTATTTCATACAAAGTAAACAAAGGAATAAATACCAGCGTTTGACTAACAAAGTCCGGACTGGGAGTAATTAAGGCAGCCACTACCAGAATAACAATAATGGCATATTTGCGGGTCCGTCGCAAAAAAGAGGGAGTTACAAGTCCTATTTTAGTAAGCACAAAAGCAAGCACAGGCAACTCAAAGGCAATTCCGCAACCTAAAATGATATTGGTAAGATTATCCAGATAATCACTCAGTGTAGGCCGGGCAATCATCAGATTCACATTACTGATATTAAAACTGGCCAGAAAATTAAACGTAAATGGTCCCAGAATAAAATACCCGAAGGCTGCGCCGGTAAAAAAGAAAAAAGAAACCCAGAAAATAGCAAAACGGGTGCTTTTCAATTCTTTATCGCGTAAAGCAGGCCGTACAAAACGCCAGAATTCCCAGAATATATAGGGGAACGCCAGCATAAAACCACCCACAAACGCTATGGTAAAACTGCTCAGAAACTGACCGCCAAAAGTAGTGGTTTGCATTTCCACCTTTACCGGAGGCAAACAAAGGGCTTCGCCCAGGTGCGCCCAGTGGCTGAAATCGCATAAAGCCTTGTAACTCACAAAATCAGGGTTAATAGGCCCTGCTATTACGTTGTCAAAAACCCATTGTATATTCAGAAATATAACAACCGCCAGTACCAGTATTACTATAACACAACGAATGATATGCCACCGTAAAGCTTCAAGGTGGTCCACAAAAGACATCTCCGCTTTACTGCTGTCACCTCCCCGGGAAAAAATACTTGCCATGAACTTCAGATAAGATGTTAAGGTGTGCGAAGTTAGCGTAATACTTTCATCTTCACCGTTTCTATACGGGTATCGCTCACCTTCTCAATATCAAATTCGTAGTGGTCGATAATAATGCGCTCCTTACGGGTAGGAATGCCGTTATGAGCGTTGATGATATAGCCCGACAGTGTTTCTGAATCCTTTTCGGGGAAGGTGAGGTCGTATTTTTCACTAAGATGGGCCAGTGATAACCTGCCGGAGAATATAAACTCCGTTTCAGAAAGCTGCTGCTCGGCAGACTCTTCCGTATCGTATTCGTCCTTAATATCACCAAACAGCTTTTCCAGCACATCTTCCATGGTAACAATGCCAGCCGTTCCGCCAAACTCATCCACCACCCAGGCAATGGTTTTGCGCTCTTTAGAAAATTTGCTGATGAGGTCTGTAGCACTCATGCTTTCGGGTACCACGGGAATAGGCAGCAATACCGCCTCAATATCTTTGGGCTTCTTAAAAAGGTCAAGCTGGTGTATATAACCCATAATATTGTCAATATTATCTTTATATACGACCATTTTACTCAGTTTGGTTTCAATAAACCTTGCGCGTACCTCTTCAATGGTGGCATGCATTTCAATACCGTCAATTTCAGTGCGGGGTACCAGACACTGCCGTATTTTAACATTGGGCAGCGACAGGGCGTTCTCAATAAGGTCGGTGGTATTTTCCAGCGCATCCTCATCTACCTCGTAGCTCTGCTGCATAAACGCCTCCAGATCTACCTTAGTAAACGCCTCCGATTTTTCCTTTACCCGTATGTTGAAAATGTTTTGCAATACCCAGGAGGAAATACCCACCAGCAGGGTAGCCAGTGGCTGAAACAGATTGTAAAACAGATTGGCTACCGGTGCAAAAAAAATGAGCATAGAATCGTTACGGCGACGAAAAACTGCCCGCGGCAGAAACTCGCTCACCACCAGCGCCAGCATAGTGGCAAATAAAGAGTTTACCCCCAGCTTAATCCATGGATTGTTAATACGCACATGCAGCAACTCGGCAGCAGAACTGCTAACCAGCTGGCTGAATAGTAAACCGTACACCACCAGGCAAATGACGTAACCTATTAAACAGGTACTCATAAAAGTGGCCGGATTATCCATAAAGCGCGAAAGAATAATACCGCTGCGGTGGCCCTGCTTTTTCTTCAACTCAATGTTCAAACGGTTGGCGCTGTTAAACGCCAGTTCTATACCGGTAAAAAAGCCGGCGAGCACCAGGGTACCTAAAAGCAACAACAGTGTTTGCAGGTTTGACATATACCGAAAATAATATAAAACTGTCGTAAATTAAGGAACGAAGCTGGTAGAATCCTCCACCTTCAGCAGACCAGACGCATCAAACAAAGTCCATTCCTTAAAATTCTGATCAGCTTTCATGCCAAAACGGCCATCCAGTTTTTGATCCGGCTGGCGAATGGCCACAGGTTTGTCTGTATAAAAAATCTGCCGGTTCTGGTCCCACCACAGCTCATTTGTAGTAAGGGTATCATGTTTTATCCGGTTAATTACTATAACGCTATCCCGCAGCAGCACCTTACGGTCATTCTCTGCAAAAGTGCCGTATTTAGCAAATAAGGTACTTTCTACTGCCAGCGTATCGTTATAAAAATCTACATGCAGTGTATTAGGAAACACGGTACGCGGCGTATCCATCATATAACGAAGCATTACCGGCGCAGTTAATCTTGCCTTGGTTTTGCTGTCCTGGCTTAAAAAACTTTCAATCTTAATGCCTTCTTCCACCCCCGTTTTCTTTTGCCCCAGCGCCCGGACTTCGTTGATATTGTTTTCACATCCGGCAACCGCAGCTACCAGCAGCAATATCCAGATGCTTTTAATAGTAAGCTTCATATACTATCAGCTATTATGTTCACTTATTGCATACAGCCCTTTATAAATAAGATAAGGCTCTGCAAGAATATTGCTTTTCAGATGAGGCATAAAAAAATTCATATCCCCCCCGGTTAGCAATACGTTAAATTCTGTGTACTTCTCCTTATAAGCTTCGATAATACCGTCAATCTCTTTACTCATACCCAGTATTACACCGCTTAACATATTGGTTCTGGTATCGTACCCTACCAGCGGAAAATTCCAGTCAGGTTTTACCAGCGGCAGCTTGGCTGTGTATTCATGCATAGCCCGGAAACGCATTTCCAACCCCGGAGAAATACCACCCCCTAAAAACTCGCTGAATTTGTTTACAAAATTATAGGTAATGCATGAGCCCAGGCCTATTACCAGATTATGCTGTTGCGGAAACATATGCACTGCAGCCACTACCAGCCCCAGCCTATCGGCACCAATGGTTTCCGGTTTGCCTACCGGTGAAGTAACAGGCAACTTGCTGATATGGCTAAGCTTATGAAACCGGGTATGTTTTGCCAGCAGTTCCTCTATCGCAACATCATGGTTAATAACAGAAGAAAGTATGCTTTTGGCAGGCTGCCAGGTTTTTATCAGGCCTTCAATAGTGTCTGGTGTTCCATTTTCCAGCACCAGCAGATCTTTTAAATGCTCACCCTCAAAAACGGCACATTTAAGCCGTGTATTTCCAAAATCAAAGCACAGTGTTGTTTGCATAATCGCACTTTACAAGTCCAGGTTAAATCCTTTCAGTTCTTTAAAATGTCCGTTCAGTTGAATCCTCGCCTTCAGGTTTTCCATTCCACCTACAATGGGAATTACTTTCGACAAATGCCTTTTCAGGTATTCCAGCCGCTGATCTTCCTGTAATAGTTGTAACAGTTCATATTCCTCTTCCAATGACAAACCGGTATGGTGCGCTATATCATAGCTGATCAGATCCCTGTCATCCTTGCCAAAATTTTTATCTACCCGCAACAGGCTATGCAGGTGCCTCAGCAATTCCAGCACCTTACCCATGCGGTAACGGTTATGCGCAATATCGTTGTCGGGATGGTTTACAATGGCACCGCTGTATAGTTTATCCGGCACCTTCTGTACCACTTCCAGTATCCTGAATATGCTGGTGCCCCGGGTTTTAATATCCATTTTCCCATCATCATACACCTTGGTTATTTCCGTAATAGTAACCACGGTACCCATCTCCAGCATTTCGTTGTTCATTACCGTAGGAATACCAAAGGGCTTGCCCTCTGCATAACACTCCTGAACCAACTGCTTATACTGCTCTTCAAAAATATGCAGGTTCAAATTTTCTCCCGGATATACTACTATACCCAGCGGGAATATTCTGATAAAATTGGTCATATTTCACAAGCCGGTCATAGCCCCGGCCAGTTGCGAAGCTATCATTTATTATTTATTACAAAAGTTTTCGGTTCTTTGAGCCCGTTTAAATCATCTGATTACATGAAAATAGCGGGTTTCACCATTATCAAAAATGCCATCCACAACGACTATCCCATTGTAGAGGCCATTCAGTCCATTCTGCCCGTGGTAGATGAGATGGTGGTACTGATAGGTGATTGTATAGATGAAACCAGACAGCTGATTGAATCGATGGGCGACAGCAAAATAAAAATATTCGATTCCGTGTGGGACCCTAACCTCCGCTCCGGAGGCGTAGTACTGGCCGTAGAAACCGATAAAGCTTTTCGGCTTGTTAGCCCCGATGCTGACTGGGCTTTTTATATTCAGGGCGATGAAGTAGTACCTGAAAGCAGCCACGCCGCCATTAAAGAAGCGTGCCGCAAATATAAAGACGATAAAAGGGTAGAAGGCCTGCTGTTTAAGTATCTCCATTTTTATGGCACCTACGATTACGTAGGCGATTCCAGAAAATGGTACGACCACGAAGTGCGTATTATCCGCAACGATAAAAAAATAACAGCTTACCGCGATGCACAAGGCTTTCGCGTAGGTACCAGAAAGCTGAACGTAAAACCCGCAAACGCATGGGTATACCATTACGGCTGGGTTAAAAGCCCCGCTCAGATGAAACGGAAAATGAAAGACGCAGCCAAATACTGGCTGAGTGATGATAAAGACCTGAATGAGTTTATGAGCTCCACCGACGTGTTTGATTTTAACGAGTTTGACTCGCTGAAGAAGTTTACCGGCCAGCACCCTGCCGTTATGCGTTCCAGAGTAGAAAAGCAAACATGGAAGGTAAACCTGGACATCAGCAAAAAGCGCTTTTCTCTAAAAAACAAGTTTCTGTACTTTATTGAAAAGCTCACCGGGGTAAGGCTGTTCACCTTCAAAAACTATAAAAAAATCTAAGCTTTTGCCCCGTGTAAAAGCTGGTACTTAAGAAAGGTATAGCGTGCATGTGCGCGTGCTATTCGCCAGCCGTCTTTACCATCCAGAAAGCCGCCTTTAAAAACATAGTTTTGGGTAAAGTTGAACAGGGGAGACAGCAGGCGTTTAAAGGGTGTAGCCTTTTTGCCTTTTAACCGGTATTTCTCCGCCATCAATGTGGCATATTTGTTCAACTTGCGCTGATAGGCTTCTATATCCGGTGAGGTATAATGATGAAGCGATCCACCCAAACGGTGTACTGCACCTTCTGTATTAAAAAGCAGCTTTTCATGCACAGGGCTGGTATCCCAGCTGGCATTGGTTCTGTTAAACAAACGATGCACCAGCCCCGATCCCTTACCCCATTCACCAAACCGTATGGCATGGTTGCCCAGGTAGTTAATGCGCCTGGTGGTATAAGAGGCGGTACTATCTTCCAGGGTTAGTTTATTTACTTCCAAAGCCAGTTCCGCATCTATATATTCATCAGCATCCAGGCTGAATATCCAATTGTGCTTTGCCAGTGTATTGCCATAGTTTTTGGTAGCGCCATATCCCTGCCACACCGTTTCTACCAGACTTGCGCCCGTAGCTTTTACTTTTTCCTGGGTACCGTCTATGCTGCCGCTGTCTATCACCAGCACATCGTCTGAAATCTGAAAAGAAGAAGCAATTACCTTTTCAATGGTGACTGCCGCATCCCGGCAAATAATCACTACAGATATTTTATCGTTTGCCATACACACGGGTAATTAAAAAGTAATGCCTTTGCCTTTAAAATCCAGCTTTGCATACTTAATAGAATTTTTCAGATAAGATATTTCAGGAAAAAGTCTGCGCTTATGCCCAAAGATGGTTTTGCGGTTGCGGTACAGGAAAAAGAAAAAAGGCCGGCTAAAGCCGGGTTGATGCTGCTTTTGTTCCAGCAGATTTAGCAGTGTGGACAAATAGGTTTTAACAGCCGGCTTTAAAGCCGGTATAGTGTAAAACAGCCGCAGCGTGGCATCCAGATCCAGTTCCTTTTTTTTGGAAGCCGCTGTTTTGCTGAAATAATTATTGTTGCCGTGTATACGATGGTACACCAGATAATCTTCTACAGAAACCACCCTGCCGTAACAGGTAGCCACTACCGCAATCCACCAGTCGTACGACATACCCGCCGGAATAGGTAGAATATGTTGCACCAGCGATTGCCTGAACAGCATATCATGCCCCATAATCTGGTTAAAAAACAACAGCTTTCTGGTATCATCACCTGAAAAATGATGCTGCAGCTTACTCTTTTTATAGTCCAGCTCCCCATTCTCCAACCGAACGGAACGGTTATGTGCCAGCACAATATCATCACCGGTAAAAGCCTGCAGCAGGCTACCTAGCTTTTTGGGAAGCCATATATCGTCCTGATCGCTGATGGCTATAAAGTCGCCGGTAGCCAGTTTCATAGCCAGTTCAAAGTTCCTGTTGTAACCCAGATTCTCTGCATTTCTGAATAAACGAATACGTTCGTCTTTCTGCTGCCAACGCTGCAGTTTATCCCATGTATCGTCTGTAGAACGGTCGTCTTGGATAATAATTTCATAGGGTGCGTACTCCTGTGCCGTAATAGAAGCAATCTGCTCATCTATAAAAGCACTGCCATTATACGTGCACAAAACAACAGAAATACGGGCATCACTCATACCAGGGGAATTGACTATCTGCGCAAATTAAATTCTTTATTACAGTTAAATTCTTAGACATTAGCTTTTATTTTTACCGGTATCTATTGTAACCAGATCATATGCACGTATTGTTTCTCACTTTCGGCGATAACTTATCCAATCACACGCAGGCTCATTTCTGCATCCATTCGCTGTTAGCTCAGAAACAGAATATCACCGCTATTCATGTTATGACGGATCTGCCGGACTTTTATAAAAGTCTGGAGCAACACATAGATATTATACCGATACAGAGCACCCTACTGGAGGAATGGGAAGGGCCGCACAACTTTTTCTGGCGCGTTAAAATAAAGGCCATTGAACAGGTTTGTGCGCAATACCCCGGCCAGCCTGTGCTGTATCTGGATACAGACACGTTTGCCTACCGCAGCCTTGCAGAGCTTGTACAGGAGGCTGCACAGGGCGTTGCCCGTATGCACGTACTGGAAAAAGCACTGCCCGATGCCACAAGCAAAACAGAAAAAAGAATGTGGCAGCAGATAGGCGGAAAGGTGTTTGGAGGCGTTACCATAACACCTGCACATGCAATGTGGAATGCCGGCGTTGTACTTACCCCCAACTCCGTTAACGGCAACGAATGCCGGATGGCGCTGGCGTTGTGTGATGAGATGTGCGCACAAAACGTAACCAGAAGATTAATTGAGCAGTATGCACTGGCAGTGGCCCTGAAAGAAAATTACCAGCTGAAACCCGCTGCGGACTATATTGCACACTATTGGAGTAACAAACCAGACTGGAACAGATTTATAGAACAGCTTTTTATACAGGCAGGCTTCAAACAATACAAGTTTAACCAAATCACAGACCTCATAGGTCAAACAAACTTTAACCAAATCCCGGTCACAAAAGAAATACCCAACACTAATACACGCCTGCAAAAGCTGATAAATAAATGGTTTCCACCACGCAACGTTTCGTATCTGAATAGTATCAGGTAGAAAATATTTGCGATACTTTCTGCGTTTAAATCCCGGATTTCGGCAATGCGGAAGTTTTATTTTTCAGTTACATTTGAATTTTACGTGCTTTTTCGTTTGGACAACGACTGTTATAAACCAGATTCCTTTATATGAGAATAGCTGCAGTGGTTATATTATACCATCCTGAGGATGAGGTAATTACCAATATCCAATCTTACGCCTCCTATGTAGAAACATTGTATGTATTTGACAACACAGAAAAAACTGCTTCGGAATTTCGCGACAAACTCAACCATTTACCAAACATCCAATTCTTTCACAGCGGCCGCAACGATGGCATTGCCAAAGTACTGAACGTTGCCGCCAAAATGGCTATAGCAGACGGGTTTGACTGGCTGCTTACCATGGATCAGGATTCCAGTTTTAATGAGGAAGCCATCCGCTACTACTTTAACTGCTTTCACAACTTTGGAAACAAAGCCACCACTGCATTCATTGGCCCCGCATTTGGAAGGGAAAACCTGCCTTCCACGCCGGATTGCGCTTCTGAAGAAGTAGAGGATACCATTACCTCAGGCGCACTGCTTAACCTGTCGCTGTTTAACGCAATTGGAGAGTTTGATGAAAATCTGTTTATCGACTTTGTCGATACAGAATACTGTGTAAGGGCTGCCATGGCCGGGTACAAAACAGTACAGCTTAAAAACATATACCTGCAGCATACGCTGGGTGTGTATGTAAAAAGAGCATCTCTGAAAACCCTTTTTTTGATAAAAAAGGAAAAACTGGTGCACTCGCCCATCCGCTGCTATTACAGCTATAGAAACATGCTATATATAGAAGATAAATACAAAACGTCTAACCCGGAGTTTTCTGTGCGGTTGCGCCCTTACGTAAAAGGCTATATTAAAAAGAATATCTTTTACGGCCGCGATGCGGTTAAAGTAATCAAACTTACCCGCCAGGCTATACGTGACTTCCGAAACGGTAAAATGGGTAAGAAAGAAGATTAATACAGAAAGAGAGGTTACTCCAGCACCAGATGCCCGTGCTTTTCTGCATCAAAAGGCGTTTTCCAGCGGCGGTGGCTCCATAAATAGTTAGCCGGCTGTTCTCTGATGCATTGCTCAATATGGCTGGCAAGTGCTTTGGTAATAGCGCCGTTGGGCATGCTTTTGGGCTCTGCGGTAAGCAGAGTAAGTGTGGCGCTGTAGTATCCTCTCTTCACTCGTTTAATGCACCCCATTACCACAGCGGCATCATTCATTTTCGCGTTCTTTTCCGGGCCGGTAACAAAAGAGGCCATCTTACCAAAAAAGGGCAGCCAGTAAGCCTGCTCTGCCGCACCGGCGTTCTGATCGGCCACCAGAATAAGGCAATGCTGCTTACGCAGATAAGGCGTAATTTCTCTTCTGAAATTGGAAGCAGCAATTAGCTTACTGCCAAAGCGGGTGCGCAAATGCACAAACATCCGCTCCATAATCTTATTGGAAATAGGCATGTACACCACCAGCTGATCAAACGGGTTGTTAAGGCTAAACGCCATGTTAGCTATTTCCCAGTTAAAAAAGTGTCCCAGGCTTATTTCCACTTTCTGCCCTTTGGCATATACCTGTTTCAGAACACTGGTGTCTACAGAAAGCCTTTTCCGCAACGCTTTTTCAGAAATGGAAAGCAGCTTTATGGTTTCAATAAAATTATCTGTGAAGTTTACATAAAACTCTCTGGTTATTGCCTCAAGTTCTTTATCCGTCTTTTCCGGAAAAGCCGTTTTCAGGTTAGAAAGCACCACATCTCTTCTGTAACGGATTACAGCATACAGCAGAAAAGCCGCAAAATCACTAAGCAGGTATAAAGCCCGGAACGGAAGTAACGATACCAGATATAAAGCAGAATAAACTATCCTATACATAACACACCACTAAACGGTAAAGGTACACTAACTGTGCAATAGAAGGTTGTAAAACAAACAGCCCGGAAGGTCACCTCCAGGGCCCGGAGCAGCAATTATGCCTGCTGCATATATTCTTTAATGCGGCCGTAAGCACTTTCCCAGGTGAACTGCTGCACCGTTTGGTTACCGGCCTTTGCAATGGCAATCCGCTTATCATCATTACGGATAAGGTCTGTTATAGCATTTGCCATTGCATCCACATCTCTTACCGGGGTAAATATACAATCCACTCCCTGCGTGCCATAATCCAGATGCCCGCCAGTAGCCGTAAGCACTACCGCACAGCCGCACTGCATAGCTTCTGCACGGGGCAACCCCCAGCCTTCCTCAATACTTGCACTTATAAAAATAGAAGAGCTGTTATAAATATCCCGCAGGTTCTTTGGCACATAGTGGTACGCCATCCACTCCGGTATCCAATCCGGCTTTTCAAACGTGCCAAACAGGGTTACCTCTAATTCGGGTATTTCCTTTTTCACCTGCTCCAGCGCACGTATACCATATACACTGCCCTTTATCTCCAGATCGTGATACAGCATGGAAACATGATGCCGCGGCCGGGTGGCTATAGGCGTTTCAATATAATAGTCTTTAAAATTGAGTCCGTTTCTTATTAATACACTCGGCTGGCCCAGTGATTCTGCATATTCCTGTAACCAAGTAGCTATTACTACTTTATTCAGTGGCATTTTCCAGGTAGCATCTACCGCCTCCTTATCTGTGCCATACCAGTCTTCATAATGCTGCACCAGGTAAAACTTTTTACCCTTCCGGTCAGGAAATGTATTTACCCACTCTGCCGTTTCCCAGGCAGTGGCAAACACTACATCTGCATCAGGTATGAACCAGTGATGCAGGTAGGGCACCACTTTCTCGCGCACCCGGCTGTCTAGCTTAAACCAGGCGTTTACAGAATACTGTTTCTTCAGCGTTTTGGTTAGCGCCTTTTTGCAAAGCCGCAGTTTACCCAGCCAGCCTTCTGCAAGTATCTTATTTCGTTTAAGATCGAAAGGATAAATAAGGGTAACGTCTATATTATCAGCCACCATTTTGTTGGCATACTCCAAAACAACCTTGTATCCCCCTGTAGGAACAAGCCCTCTGGCAGGCAATAAAAATGTAACTTTCATCCGGGAATAAGTTGCCATAAAGCTAACATTATTTGCCGGTAGCAGTTATCAAACAATTGTGAATTAAATGGTAAGCCTTCTGCCGAAAAAGCAGGGTTACTAAACGACAGCGCTCTTTTCGCGCTTCCACCAGCGGAAGCCAATGATACCCATAATGGCCAGCGGTGTAGCCATCAGATACAGGATACCGGCGTTCAGCCCCTTGGCAGGGCCCTCGCCCAACTGCATAGCTGTTTTGGTACAGATTGAACATTGTGCCTGCGTATAAAAAGGCAGCACCAACACCATCATCACCAGCAATAAAACAATGCCTTTCTTCATACCTGTGAATTAAGTATGCAAAGATACAAAACCTCTGGTTTGAGTAATCAGCAAGCCAAAAAACTAACATATAATGAAATGCCCCCTGAAATGACTCAGAGGGCACATTATTTAGCTGAAACAAGGCAACCCTATTATTATTACTGCTTAATGTAGCCTGTAATACCTTCATATACCCAGCCTGCGGCTCCATTTCCAAGCTCGTTCCAGTTAATTGTATAACGGTGGTGTCCCTGATAATTGTAACGGTAAATAGGGATAGTACCAGCCACTTGTGTAGGAAAAATATAACCTGATATTTTTTCCAGATGCCCATTCTGATTGCCTGCACCCAATTCCATGTAATTGGTAGTGTAAAAGCGCGTACTGTTATACATATAATATCTGTATAAAGGAACCGTACCACTCATAGAATTGTCAAGATAGATATTACCGAGTACCCCTCTTGCCTCCCAGTTTCTGAGTCCGGCAAGTTCGTTAGGCTCTGTAGTTAAAAAGTGGTCGTTCAGGTCCCAGTTATAAAACATATATAACGGCGCAGTTGCATAAGTCAAATTAACAGTCTTTGCCTGCAGATATTGGGTTATATAGTTCTGTACTGCTGCTTTTTTTACAGGATCTGTTATTAACTCGTAGATAGGGATCAGAGCATTGGGACCAAATTCAATCAGTTCTGCTCTTTCCGGAGTGGCAGACGCCTGCCATGCAGAATAATCAACAGGTGCTTCGTCTACCCCTTGTTGTCTGATGCCCTGTATATTTTTAGTCGGATCTCCTCCTACACTTCTATATCTAAGTACCCATTTTGTATTTTTATTCGCCTCAGTTTCACTGATATCTATATTGGTATTTAAACTGAAAATCTTGCCTACAGATGTTTTAACACCCGCCTGCGCAGCTTTGCTCCTGTTTTCACTGGTGGTTTCGCTGTGATAGGTAATTTGTAGTTTACCACCTGTGATAATATTGGTAAGCACATGGGTACCAAATTTAGTCACAATCATTTCAGGTGACTTATTTTGTATATAATCAAGGAAATCATCGGTAAGGTATTGTCTGAGCAAAACAGGATCGGAATCAAACCTTACCTGCTTTTGCTTAACCATGATTATATAAATACCATGGATATACTTAGATGAAAAACTGTCACTTTCATTTGTTGAGAACTTAACCTCACCGGTGAACGCACTAAGGGTAGAGCTCCCGGTTACGCTGAATGCAAGCTTCTTCGTGTAGTCCAAGGCATTTGAACCCCATTCGTAATAAAAATCCTGCTCCCTGAGCATCAGATCCTCTACACGCGTGGGATAAGCAGCCTTCAATTTATCAATATCAACAATAGGCGATCTTGAGCCTGACGGATGTGCAAACTGCGTAGTAAGATCATAGCCACAGCCCAATACATCATAGATTCCATCACCCCCTTTGAGTGGGCTGTGAGAAACAACAGAAGAATCGGTGTTGGTTAAAGGTTGCAGGTCTTTTTCTTTTTTGCAGGACCACAATAACGATCCTGTTAGGATTGCAAATAGGACTTTTTTCATAATTGGAAATAAATATTAAAGAGTTTAGACTAAAGAATTGGGCTAGCAAAAACACATTGCGGAGTTACTCAAAAAAGATATGAGATTGCGGTATTCTCTGGTTTGCATAAGCCAAATTTAGGTTAGGGTTAGCTAATTGCTTTGTTTATACAAAGAACGTATTTTTTTATAAAAATACGGAGACTAAAAATATTTAATTTTTGCAGTAAAGATTACAAAAAAGGCTGTTTCATTTCTGAAACAGCCTCCGGTATTGTAAAAGTCAAAAGAATCTATGCTTCTTCAGCCTTCATAGAACGTGATTGTTTTTTACGCTCTTCTTCGTCCAGAACGGTTTTACGCATACGGATGTGGTTAGGCGTAACCTCAATACACTCATCGCCCTGAATGTATTCCATACATTCTTCCAGCGTCATCAGTGTTTTAGGGGCAATGTTGGTAGCTGCATCACTACCGCTTGCACGCATGTTGGTCAGCTTTTTACCTTCAATAGCGTTTACTACCAGATCTCCTGGCTTAATGTGCTCGGCAATGATCTGACCAGCGTATACTTCCTCTCCCGGATCAACAAAGAAAGTACCTCTGTCCTGTAATTTATCAATAGAGTAACCAGTGGTAGAACCTGTTTGTTTAGCCAGTAACACACCGTTGTTACGGCCAGGAATAACACCTTTCCATGGTTTGTACTCGTTAAAACGGTGCGCCATTACAGCTTCACCCGTTGTAGCGGTCAGCATCTGCGTACGCAGGCCAATCAAACCACGTGAAGGAATTTCAAACTCCAGGTGTTGCATATCACCTTTGGTTTCCATTACATGCATTTCACCTTTACGGCGGGTAACCAGGTCAATAACCTTGCTCGCAAACTCCTGCGGCACGTCTACTACCAGGTTCTCGTAAGGCTCAGATTTTTTACCATCGATGGTTTTAACAATTACCTGAGGCTGACCTACAGTTAACTCGTAACCTTCGCGACGCATAGTTTCAATCAGTACACCCAGGTGCAGAATACCACGGCCATATACCAGGAAGGTATCACCGTTATCGGTATCCACCACACGTAACGCCAGGTTTTTCTCAGTCTCTTTCATCAGACGGTCACGCAGGTGACGGCTGGTAACAAACTTACCATCACGGCCAAAGAAAGGAGAGTTGTTAATACTGAACGTCATGTTCATAGTAGGCTCATCCACGCTGATGATAGGCAGCGCTTCCTGAACTTCTACGTCAGATATAGTATCACCAATGTTGAAATCTTCCAAACCAACTACTGCACACAGGTCGCCGGCAATAACTTCCGTTACCTTACGTTTGCCCATGCCTTCAAACACATACAGTTCGCGTACTTTCTGTTTTTTAACAGTGCCATCCGCCTGCATCAGTGCAATAGGCTGGTTTTCTTTAATAGTACCGCGGGTTACTTTACCAATAGCAATACGGCCCAGGAAAGAAGAGTAATCCAGGGAAGTGATCTGCATTTGCAGCGGACCTTCGTTTACTTTTGGTGCAGGCACGTGCTTTAGAATACCATCCATCAGCGGCATGATATCTTCAGTAGGTGTTAATGAATCGTTGAACCAGCCGTTTTTACCACTACCGTAGTAAGTAGGGAAGTTCAGCTGATCTTCCGTGGCATCCAGGTTAAAGAACAGCTCAAATACCGCGTCATGCACTTCGTCAGGGCGACAGTTAGGCTTATCTACCTTGTTAATTACCACCATTGGCTTCAGGTTCAGTTGTAATGCTTTCTGCAGTACAAAACGCGTTTGAGGCATAGGGCCTTCAAAAGCATCCACCAGCAAAATTACACCGTCGGCCATTTTAAGTACGCGCTCCACTTCACCACCAAAGTCGGCGTGACCAGGAGTATCAATAACGTTTATTTTAACGCCGTTATGGGTAACAGCTGCGTTTTTACTGAATATGGTAATACCTCTTTCTCTTTCAAGGTCATTATTGTCCATGATCAGTTCACCGGTTTCCTGGTTATCGCGGAACACTTTGGCAGTGTGTAAAATACGATCTACCAGGGTGGTTTTACCGTGGTCAACGTGAGCAATAATGGCGATGTTTCTTATATCCATAAAATACAAATGATGAATGGTTTTATAGTTGAAAGGAAATCCATCCAACCTAATTTGGCCGCAAAGGTACGAAAAGATACCGGCAGGGAAAAAGGAAAACGGGATGTTAGGATTTTTTCACCTAAAATTAATGGCAGCAAGCGAGAGGCATCAGTGCGTTCATAGGTCAGCAACCCCGTTTTCTGCAACAAATCTCTCTAAAAATCAGGAGGTATGCTTAAATTCGCTATATATTCGATGGAATCTCATTCATCTTTCGAAAAATAACCAAAACGATTGCTTTAACATGCAGAAACCAACTTACACCAGGCAAAACGTGGGCGCCGTACTGCGTATTGTGAGGCGGGAAAGAGGACTGAAACAGGCTTATGTGGCCATGAAGGCCGGTACCAGCAAAGAATTAATCAGCAAAATGGAGAATGGGAAATGCGACTTCCGCATGTGCCGCCTGAACCAGCTACTACAGATTTACGACTGCTCACCCCCCGATTTCTGGAGCAGATTCGATTACTCCGGCTTTTTTAACCTGGAACCGTGGATTGCGGACAGCGTTGAATAACGCTTAAACAACACAAAACCAATACATTGTTTTAATTACCGGCTGACGAAATCTTCCGGAACAGAAATCGTATGTATTACCATTACCCCGTGGCTTACCCCGGTTTAAGTGTGGATAAGTCCATGTATACTCCATGTTTCCTCCGTAGCTACTCCATACTAACCCGTAGGATGCTCCCGGTATCCTTCCACCATCCTCATACCCATCAGAAGGGTATAAACCACCCCCTATACATCGCTGTAATAAAAGTAAGTACACCACATACGTTTCTCACGCTACCTAAAACCACACACAACGCACCCGGCTGGCTTCCTCAGAACGGTGGGCAAATTTGGTTTTATAAGTGGCCGTTAATTCAAAACCACCCCGCAGCTGCGAAGCGGACCGGAGTTTGGAAATATTGATATCGTAGCTCATACCGATAGACAAATCGTACATATCCATTTTAACCATCGGTACAAGGGCATCATTCCAGCGGTAATACCCGCCAAAGTACAGGGAAAACACATTTTCATCATCGTAGTTCTGCATCAGGTCAGTGCCATATAAGGCACCACCCAGAAACTGCCGGTAGCCTCCCTGAATAAAATAATCGCCGTACAAAATGAGGCGGTTAAAGTCAGAAGTAGGCAGCGTAGCACCTATGTTAATGGCATATTTGGGGTTGAGGTATACGTTAGAGTTACTGGCATAAAAAGCCACTTTTGGCTTGTTCAGGTGAAACATGCCCAGCCCCACGTAATAACGGCTGTTTTCGCCAAAACCACTGCTGTAGGTAATACCGGTTGAAGCATCCCAGTAATTAAAGCCCGTGCGTTCAAAAGTTTGATTGGTGGGCATATTGGGGTCGTACGTTCCGCCAATAAACTGGTCATCCATCCGTAGTTTGGTGGGGTCGAACTGGCTGTTTACCGGACCGCCCATAAAAGCCACAGACAAATAATCATCCGCATTACCGCTAAGCGATTTATGGTAGTTCAATACAGGCAGCAGCTGTGTGCGCTTCAGTTTAATATCCCCCGCTACATCGTACGTAGCCTGCAAACCCACGGTAACCCAGTCGTTCCACTCCCTAACCGGAAACTTAAACTCTGCACTTAATGCCCCGGTTTGAAAAGGTGTGGTTACACTCTGCCATTGATTACGCCAGGCGCCGCTGATACGCATATCGCCATTAAACACACCAGCCAGTGCAGGGTTACGCATCAACGGCAACTCGTTAAACTGCGAAAACGTGTAATCCTGCCCGTTGCCGGACAGGATTAAAAAGAATATCGCTATAGTGCAAAGCCACCAACGCATGAACACCAATCGCCACATAATATCTTTTTTACTGTTTATTTTAATATAGCCACGTTGCCTTTATAGGTGAACGCCTTACCATCTTCACAAACCACCTCACACGTATACACATATACATCCGGAGAAGCAGGTATTCCCTTCACTCTTCCATCCCATCCAAAAGACCGGTCATTAGGCGGGAAGCTGGATCGCTCAAACACTACCTGGCCCCAGCGGTTGAATATGCGGAAGGTTTTAATAGTACGTATACCCTGACCTCTCACCATCAACAGACCATTGGTGGTGCTGCCAGGTACAAAAGCGTTAGGAATGTATACCTGTGTACTTTCGCAGAAGGCTTGTATGCACATGGTGTCTTTAACCGCGCAGTGGTATATGTTTTCTGCATTTACCACATAACAGATATCCGTTTTAACGGTAGCCACCGGTGATGGACAGTTGTTACAACTCAGGTCTTTGGAAGGTGCCCACATCCAACTGATGATAGGACCGTTAGAAACCGTAGGCGTTAACCTTAACTCTGTACCCGTACTCAATACCCTGTCAGGCCCCAGATCTACCGTTGGCCAGCCGCCTACAGCAACTGTTACATAAGCTGTATCGCGGAAACAGTTTTGTGCATCTGTTCCTATTACCTGGTAACGGGTGTTTAAAGTTGGGAAGGCTACCGGTGTAGCGCTTTTGGCATCGTTCAGGGTAGCCGCTGGCGTCCAGCTGAAGTTGGCAAAGCCGCTTACAGATAACTGTGCCGTCTGGCCCAGACAAATAGTATCAAAAGGTTCTGCTATCACTTTTGATGGCTGTACCACATTTACGATAATAGAATCCATACTACTGCAACCAAAGGCATTGGTACCGCGTACAAAATACTTACGGGTTTCGGCAGGTGAAGCCACCGGAGTTAAACAGGTTCCGCAACTAAGATCGTTCAGGGGCGACCATGCCGCGGCGGGCGCGCCATTCAACATCAGCTGCGTACTCTGCCCACGGCAGATAGATACATCATTACCCAAATCCAGTATAGGGGAAGGATTAATAAAGAATGGGAACGACACCGTATCGTAGCAACCAAACTTAGTACCCGCTACCAGTTGTACCTGATAATTGCCGGAAGTATTAAAGGCGGTGGTTATTTCCGGTCCGTTAGTGGCAAATCTGTTACTGAAGTTCCATGCGTATAAAGTCACCTCATCTTCTGAGTTCACCACCGCCCTGAATGTCATATTCGTATGTTCACATCCCGTTACAGGTGCATTCACAGAAGCAATCGGAGGATTGTTCGGTTTCACTGAAACAGGGTTGCGTACCGTATCGCGGCAACCGCTGGTACCGGTAATAACTAATTGCGCCGGAAAGGTATTGGTGCCGTTATAGGTATGCTGTGCATTAGGTCCGTTGCCGGTACCGCCATCGCCAAAGTTCCAGCTCCAGTCCTGTATGCCAAAGTAAGAACGGGAAGAGTCTGTAAAGGCAACCAGGCTGTTACCGCAACTCTGTTGCTGTGCCCAGTTAAAGCCTGCCTGATAATAATCTACCAGTATCTGTTTATCACCATACAACCATACACCACACTCATCTGATAACAACTGTACAGAAGGAATGTAAATGCCCGACTGCTTATAGGTATGGAATACTACGTTAGAAGCGGTAACCAGAGTATCTCCGTCTCCAAATACCCACTCGTACCTGTTGGCACGTCTGGCAAATACTTCAAAACGAACTGGTTTATCCTTACAGATATAACCGTTGTCGTAAGCCAGGTTGCCCTCAGGTCCCTGTATTAGAATGTTACGGGAAGTAGTAAACGTACAACCTTCCGGATGCAGCGCACTCATGGTAACCAGATAGGTATTGTTGCTGGTGTAAGTATGCGAAACCACATCGCCCGTAGCAGTGCTGCCATCACCAAAGTTCCAGCGTGTTAATGCAGAAGGTTTAGAGATGTTGGTAAACGTAACCGTAAACGGTACGCAGTTACCCACCGTATCACTTACCGTAAACATACCTGGCCGTGCCGCCATTACCCTTATGGGATAAGAAGCTCTGTCTGAACACACGTTGCCTCCTTCATACACAATAGTGCCCACCAGCGTAGCAGTAAACGTACCCGCTGCCTGGTAGGCATGTTTTGGACTGGGCAGTGAAGAGGTATGCCCATCTCCAAAGTTCCAGGCACTGCCTGTTAAGGCAGACGGACTGTCGTTTCTGAACAGCAGCGAATCGCCCACGCATATCTCAGAAGGTATCGGTGTAAAATCAACTACCGGTACCACCAGCGATTCCACTGCTTCATAACCCGTAGTATCCGTACAGCCGTTAGAGGCTATCAGTGTAATTTTATATTTACCCGGCTGGGTGTAAATATGCCTCACCGTTTCAATGTTCTCGGTGGTGCTTACTACATTACCATCGCCAAAATCCCAGCGGAAGCTGGTAGCGCCGCGGGTATTGTTCATAAAGTTTACTGTTAAAGGGGTACAGCCAATACGCTCATCACCGTTAACAGACATGTTTAACCTTACAAGATTAGGGGTTACTATAACATTGTAGAAACTGGTATCTGCACCACATTCATTTACCGCAATCAGCCTTACGCGGAAGGTATCCTGTACATAGGTAACATACGTATGGCGCATCAGGCCAGTTGCAGTAGTAACCGAATCTCTGCTGCCATCTGCAAAATGCCAGGTATAAGTAACACGCTCACCCAGCGAGTTGTTGTTAAAGTCAACCGTAAACGGAGAACAACCTCTTGTTTGAGAAGGAGTGAATGCTGCACGCGGTTTAGCCCTTACCAGAATGTTGTGGGTAGCTACTTCGGTAGCACACTCATTGGTTGCTATCAGTTTAATGTGATAGATAGTATCTCTGCGCAACGTACTTATGTCATACGTAATATCCGGTGCATCAAATAAAGCAGAGGTTTGGCCATTGCCAAAATCCCAGGTATAGGTAATACGCGGACTCTTCTTCGATTGGTTGGTAATCCGCACGTTGTACGGTCCGCAACTATTGTCTTCACTTACAATAAATTGAGGCTGCGGTACAGGATACGAATAAAACACTGCTTCCAGGCTATCATTCTTACAACCAAAAGTGCTGGTTACAAACAGCTTTACGGTAACCGAATCATCTTCTTCTGAAACTGTATAACCCGGAAACTCAGCACTGGTACCTATTGATACGCCATTTACCATCCACTGAAAATGGCTGTTGCGATCGTAAAAAGGATTCACCACAATATTGTTGCGGTTAATTTCAAACGGCACACAACCGGTGTTTCTTGCTACAGAAAACTCAGCTCTGGCATCGTTGTTTACCGTTTTGGCAATAATATTACTGGTGCTGGTTAACTCACCAAAACACATTTGGGTACTCACCTTTCTGCGGTATAAGGTGGTTTGTGTTAAACGGCCCGCATCGTAATTGCGCGAGTTAGCACCCACAACAGGCACCCAGGTTACACCTCCATCGGTACTTTCCTCCCATACGTATATATAATCAGCCGCATCACCACCATCGGTAGGGTCAGAGCCACGGATTGCACCAGACAGCTCGTTGTAACAAAGCGTGGTATCTGCATCAATATGGTTGTTGCCAATACCCTTTTTAACGGTAAGTATTTTAACAGGGCTATATTCAACGCAGGGGCCGGAAGTTACCCTTCTGCGTATATATATAGTATTAGAGGCTACCAGCGAAAAGCTTCCGGCAGTAGAGTTAATACCAAAGTTTTGCCAGGTAGTTCCGTCTGTGCTGTATTGCCACTGATATGTATATATACCATTACCACCCTTAGGTGCATTGCCTGGTATGCTAACCAGTGTACCCTCACACACAGTAGTATCTGCATTATGTATAGTATTAGTAAGCGCCGGGCGTACAATAACTTCAATAGAGTCTCTGGTATCAGCACAGGTGCCGTTACTCATCGTCCATATAAACGTATACGTATTACCGGGCCGTAAACCACTTACTGTAGTAGTAGCACTGGTAGCATCAGCCAGGGTAGCACCGGTAATGTTACGTACACTCTGCGTCCATCTGGCTGTTTCACCTGCCGCCGCTGTGCTGGCAGATAAGCCGGTTTGTGTAACATTACACAAATCTTTATCGGCACCCGCATCCGATACGGTAACTCTTGGTTTAACCGTAATAGTAGTAGCAGAAGAATATACCGGAGAAGTACAGTTACCATTAATAACCACTGCGCGGAAAGCAGTAGTAGTTTGTAAGTTAAAGTAAGAATAACTGGTGGAGTTATTGGTATTGGTAGCAGTGCTCCAGGTAGCTTCATTATCTGTACTCATCTGCCATTCTACCACCGTACCACGCTGGCCCGAAAGGGTAATAGTTCCGTTGGCAGAACCTATACAAAAGGTAGCCGGGCGGGATGTGCTGCCGCCGATAGCACCAGCAGATACCGTAAAGTCGAACGTATAAGACTGCGACGGACACGCGCCGTTATCAATACTCCAGGTAAAACTGTACAGCCCGGGAGGAAGCGTGGCAGCAGTTGCAACAGCACTGACCGTAAGCACCGGATTACTTAAATCGGAGTATACAGAAGCAGGGTTGCTGGTGGCAGGCGTCCACACCCCTACTTCCTCCGCGCTCACTGCATTTGCGGTTAACGTGGTAGAAGGTATGTTACACAACGTTGCGTTTCCGGTAACAACAGGTACAGTAGTTTCCGGTTTTACTTTTATCATAGAACTGTCCGATACAACAGCACTACACACGCCGTTCTGCACCACTGCTCTGAATAAGGTGCTCTGCGTAATATTATTAAAGTTCATCTGTCTTCTGCCGGCATTGCCAAAGCTGTTCCAGGTAATACCATTATCTAATGAGGTTTCCCATCTTACAATACTACCCAGCTGGTTTTCCAGATACACCGTACCAAAGTTGGAAGAGATACACACACTGTCGCTCTTTATGGTATGGCCACCCTGGCTGAGAGCAGCCACATAAATAGTAAGCGGGTTAGCGTCTACATAACTGGGGCACGCCGCGTTGGCACCTGCAGAAATCACCACAGCCCGCACCGCAAAAGTGTCCTGTACATTTTCAAATGTAATAGTGGGGCTGTTACTATCTACCAGCGTATCACGCCATACATCCGGTGTACGAACGGGATCAGGATTGTACTGCCATTTTTTAATAACACCCGTATAAGAACCTGCCGGTAAAGACAAGGTTACATCTGCCCCCTCACACACCCTATCGGCACCTGCTATAATAGAACCTACTTCAGGTTTGGCATATACGTTCACATCTACCAGGTCGCTTTGAGGCGTACACTGTGCATCGCCCGCCACTTCCCACTTCAGGGTATAGGCTCCTTCTCTATTAAAGAAAAATGTAGCAGTCGCATCATGTTCATCTGAAAAAGCAGTACTGCTGCCAGCAGGTTTGGTTATTACACTCCAGGTTCCGCGCTCATAAGAACGCACTACCGGGGTAGCATGTAGCACCGTACTGTTGTTGGTGGAGCTGGTAAAATCACACACCACTATATCTGTTCCCGCCACAGGTATTTCTACCTCCGGCCGGTTGTATATCATCACCACATCTTCTGAGGTTCCGCAGTCTTTGCCTTCATCAATTAACCAACGGAAAGTATAATCCACTTCAGGGCGAAGATTAGTAATAGTAGTATTATAAACATGCGGATTAGTAATTACCGCGGTGGTAGTGCCAATCTGCGTCCATGTACCGGTACCCACAATAGGATCGTTTCCTTCCAGCGCAGTGCTGGTTTGGTTACACAGATACTGATCGTCACCGGCAGCAGCAGGAGTTACCCGCGGCCACACCCATACTGCCACAGTAGTATCCGGGCTTTGACAGCCGGTTACGCCGGCAACACTGATGGCATAACGTACCGATTTGGGAACGTTGCCCACATTCACCAATCTGTCCGCAATGGTAGTAGTGTTATTAGATGGCACCGTTACCTGTAGTAACGAGTTACCTGTAACAGAATCCATGGCAACCGAAGTCCATCTGTAAGTAGTGTTGTTTACAGAGCTGGTAAGCGCCAGCGCAGTAGTAGCTCCGCTACAGATAGTATCGGCAGTGCGTGCCACAGATACCAGCGGAGTTGGCTTTATCGTAACCGTGATAGTAAACGGCTCGCCGATACAACCATTGGCATAAGGAGTTACTACATAACGCACTACCGCATCTACCGAACGGGAGTCATTAATAATTACATCGCGTATAGCACCACCGGCAACCGGAACAGACTGGCTATGGAAGCCGCTGGCAGAGCCTGACCGCGCAGAGGCCGTCCATGTATAACTGGTTCCCGCCACAGAAGAAAGCGCTTCATCAATAGGAACACCGCTACACTTGTCCACATTTCTGTCGGTGCCATATATTCTGGGATACACCCTCAGCCGCAACGTATCCTGTATAGCCGGGCACGCATTGGGAATGGTTTCACCCACCAGCACCACGGGGTTAACCGTATAGCTTAATCTGGCCCATCCGGTACTTCTATCACCGTTACCTATATTATAGGTAGTACTGTTTTGGGTGGGTGTAGTAAACGTACCATTATTAGAAGTGCTCCATCTTACTGAGCCATAGGCACCACCGGGCGCACCGGAAAGCTGAATGCTATTTACGGTATAACAAACTGCCGTATCCGGTAATATCGGTCTCAGTATTTCGGAAGTCACCCCGGAATCTATACGTACCAGCTGCGAATCTTTAATCACATTACACCGGTTGGTAAACGTAAGCACCATTTTATAAGTACCTAATCCTGATAATATCAGCGAAGGAAACTTGCTGTGCGAATCGGTTGCACCGGTATAGCTGTAAGTGGCACCGGCAGGAGCGGTAATTTCCCAGCTAACGTGATCATCCCACAGGTTAGAACTGTAAAACGGCTGGTGATTAATATTATAAAAGTCAATAGTTCTTGATCCGCAATATGCCTTAGCCCCCTGCATCACTACCTGAGCTCTCGGTATAATATATACACTTCTTTTGCCCGCGTATACATCACCACAGGAGTTGGTGTAAGCAATATCTATATAATATAAACCAGAGTCGCGAAAAGTAAAAGTGGGGTTGCCTGCTGTCATGCTGGGTGTAACGGTAAAACGGCTGCCGGGGGCCACTTCGTTGTTGTTACGATCGTATACATGCCAGCGGGTGGTGAAAGGATTACAATAGTAGCCTCTGTTTATATCCACCGTATCTACCTGTACACTATGCCCTACACATCCGGTATCTGCACCCGTCATAGTAAACCTCGCTCTCGGGCGGTCTTCAACGCAAATAATTTCTTCATGCGTATCCACGCCACAGGGCGAGTTTGATACATCCAAACGGATAAGGTGTCTGCCAGGCTGCATAAATGTTTGTGAAATACTGGGCCTGCCAGGTATAGGAGTTACTGAATTGTACACCTCTACGCCATCTACATACCATACATATTTGGCGGCAGCCGTACATACGTTAGCCATACTACCATTTCCTATTACACTGGTATTGGTAAACACAACGTTAGTACCCACACAAGCAGGATTCGGAAACTCAAAATGTGACTCCGGTCGCATAAAAACCTGTATGGTAGTTTGTAAACTACTCGGCTGGCTACAGGCTGAAGAAATGGGAAACATAGTTGACACCCTGACAGTAAACATATCGCCGGTTCCGTTACCGCAGGATGTTATTCTATATTGATGCGAAATATCTCCATTAAGTGTACGCAGAGAATCAAGAGAATAAATGGTGGAAGTATTATCCCCCCATTCTACCAGGTATCGTAAGCCTGGATAGTTAGAACCCACCCCACTTCTGGGATCAGTGCTGATAAAAAAGCTGGTAATAGATGGTATACAGCCAGATGCCTGGGGGCGATAGGTAAGACTATTGGTAAAAGGGCTATTAATAATGGTATAAGCACGCGTACTTATCACCCCGTTTTGCTCCGCATTTACAATCAAAGTGTAATAATTGCCGTCTAAATTCACATCCCGCCACTGATTATATAAATTGTCCAGAGAAAGCGTACTTACGGCTCCGGTTTGTTCATTAATCAGCGTGGCAGTGGTAACAGCACCTGTAGTAGAAAGGTTGCTGAATGTAATAGTTTTGGGGCCGCCTGTGTTTGTACACCACCCATAAAACAACCCCGCCACCAGTATATCATCACTATTTGTAGGCGTTGCACCTGCATTAACCACACTGCCTGTACCTATGGTAATGTCGAAGGATGCGGAAACTGAAGCTGGCGAAGTAGTTTTTACTCTCACTTTATAGTTGCCGCCAGGTGTTAACCCTGCAGGCAGAGTGCCGTTTACAAAATCCGCATAAATACCGTTGTAAGAACCAATCAATGCTTCAGAAGCAAAGCTGCCAGATGCATCAGACAGGTACAATTCGAATGTATTGTCTGAGTAAAACAATTCACTGCCATTTACAGGAACCGCTATGGTACTACCGGAAACATAAGGACCAGCCGGTAAATGAGTGGCGTCTATAGAAACTGTTTGCGCAACCAACAGGGTACTTAAAAAGCACGACAATACAGTCAGGTACAGGGTTAGGGGGGATTTCATACTGATATTGGATGTTATACTAACGTTTACGCCAAATGCAGCCTGGCGCTAGTTAGCTTAATGCGGGCGGGAAAGTAGTACTAATACCCCTAAGCGCGTGTCGCTTATTTAAGGGAACGAACCCGTCATCAGTAAAACTACTGAGTTGATTTTCAACTACAAATACAGTTGTTTTTTACCACTGATTAACTGACTATCAATGGGTTGCATACCGCATTTTTCCGGCAGCACTTTGTAATATGGTGCTTCTCCAGCTACCGTATCTTTTAGTTTATTTTATCGTTAATCGCCCCTGTAACAGGCATAAGGCCACCTTGAATGCAGTATAAAAGATAACAGCGGCAGCTTCAAATCTATTTCCCCATACAAAATATCCCTGCTATTACTTTCGTTACTGACGGGCCGCCCGTCTGTGCTAGACGGCGGCTCGTTCGTACGGATGAGCCGTGGCAAAGGTGGTTTACATGTAGTTAAACACCACACTTTGTAAGCAGAAAGCCCATTTTTTAAACGCATGACACCTAAACCGCCATTGCCTGTCATTTTCTGCTCCATCCTTTCCCCATATATCGTAGCTAAACTATTTTTAAGCTGCCAACATCAGACACGCCTTTAAGAAGATAACTTTGGTGTTATTAACCACAGGCTGCTAAAAAATGTTAAAGCTGCAACAATAAACCTCCTCATTCGTTAATTAAACGCCAGAGTTAAACGTATGATGCCGTTTTTGGTAATATTATTGTTTACTTTGCCTGTTCATTTTTCTAACGATTAATACGTGTAATGGAATATTCAGCAGAGTTGCCACCGGTAGAAACATTGAATATCATTTCAACCAAAAGTGGCACCGTACTCAACAGTGTGAAAAGAAGGTTCATCTATCTTGTAAACCCAGTATCCGGCACCTCTAAAAAAGAGGCATTTGTACGGCTATTAAAGAACATCAGCGATCAGCGTAATCTCACTTATGAAATAGTACCCACTAATTCTACAGGTAACTACGATTTTCTGATTGATAAAATACGTGACGAGTTTATCACAGATATTGTAATTATTGGTGGCGATGGAACCGTTAACCAGGTAATTAGCGCGCTGCGCCACTTACCGGTACGTTTTGGTATTATCCCTTTTGGAAGTGGTAATGGCCTTGCCTACTCCGCCGGTATACCTAAAAAGCCTAAAGAAGCTTTTGAACTCATTTTATCGGGCACCGCTATGCCGGTAGATGCTTTTATGGTAAATGACCAGTTTTCGTGTATGCTTACAGGCCTGGGCTTTGATGCACAGGTGGCGCATGATTTTGCGGCAAAACATTCACGCGGGCTGTTTACCTATACCCAGCAAAGCCTGCTCAACTATTTTAAGGCACATCCTTATCAGTTTGAAGTAGTGCTGGAGAACTTCTCCTTTTTTTCAGATGCGTTTTTTATCAGCGTAGCCAACAGCAACCAGTTTGGTAACAACTTTACTATTGCCCCGGCGGCAGATTTGCAGGATGGATTGCTGGATATTGTAATTGTGCAGAAAATGAATAAGGCAAAGCTGCCTTTTGCTATTCTGAGGCAGATACGCGGCAATAATAAACTGCAGCAGCTGGTAGAAGACATGTCTAATAAAAACATATTATACTTTCAAACACCCTCGCTAACCATCAAAAACCTGAAACTGGCACCTTTACACATTGATGGTGAACCACGGGAAACCATGGAAGAATTGAAAATTGAGATAATACCACGCTGTTTTCACCTGATACGCAGCATGGCATAAATTCACTACATTTGTTACTATAAGCAAGTTATTTAATGGAATATAATACTACCCGGAATTACCTGGTGATGCGCGAATACGGCCGTCATATACAGAAAATGGTAGAATACCTGTTATCTCTTGAAAACAGGGAAGAGCGTCAGCAACAGACGAAAGTGGTGATTGAACTGATGGGGCTTTTAAACCCACATCTGAAGAACGTGGAAGATTTCAGACACATGCTCTGGGATCATTTGTTTTTTATCAGCGATTTTAAATTAGATGTAGATAGTCCTTATCCTATACCTCAAAAGGACACTTACAAGGCCAAGCCCGATCCGCTGCCTTATCCTAAACGCTATCCCAAATACTCTCACCTGGGTAAAAACCTGGAAAGTGTGGTGGAGAAAGCACTGAAGGAAGAAGATCCGGAGAAAAAAGCAGGATTTGCCAACGCAGTGGCTTATTACATGAAGCTGGCTTACAGCAACTGGCATAAAGAACTGGTACACGACGATGCTATACGCCAGGAAATGGATGAGATTACCGGTGGCCAACTGGAATTCAGCAATACACCGTACATTAAACACCGCGCTCCCGCCTTTGACCGGGATGATTACCGCACCAATACCCGCGGTGGTGGCAGACAGCAACAGAACTTTAAAGGTGGTGGCAACAACCGTAACCAGGGTAATGGTGGAAACCGCAACCAGGGTAACGGCAACAACCGTAACAACGGAGGTAACAACCGCAACAACCAGGGTGGTAACGGCGGCAACCGTAACAACAACCAGAATTTCAAGAAGAGATTTAAGTAAACTCCTATATGGCTTCATTTGAAGTAAAGGGCGGCAAAAAGCTGCAGGGTACCATTGTGCCCCAGGGTGCCAAAAACGAGGCGCTCCAGATTATATCTGCAGTACTACTAACCCCCGAACCCGTTACCATTGAAAATATTCCCGACATCCTCGATGTTAATCTGCTGATTGAACTGTTGCAGGATATGGGTGTAAAAGTGCAGCGCCCCACCAGAAGTACCTGCATTTTTACCGCCGACGCAGTAAATGTTGAATATCTTTCCTCAGACGATTTTCGCCAGAAAGGTGGCCGTTTGCGCGGAAGTGTTATGATAGCCGGCCCTATGCTGGCCCGCTTTAAAAAGGCATTTATTCCCAAACCGGGTGGTGATAAAATTGGTCGCCGCAGACTGGATACGCACATTATTGGCTTTGAAAAACTGGGAGCCCGTTTTGATTATCATGATGAGCAGGGCTTTTTTCAGTTAACCACACCCCGTTTAAAAGGCACTTATATGCTTTTAGACGAGCCTTCCGTTACCGGCACCGCCAATATTGTAATGGCAGCCGTAATGGCAGAAGGCACCACTACCATTTACAACGCCGCCTGCGAACCTTATGTGCAGCAGTTATGCCGCATGTTAAACAGCATGGGCGCTAACATAACCGGCATAGGCAGTAACATGCTTACCATTAAGGGCGTAGATGCACTGGGTGGAACTACCCATCGCATTTTACCGGATATGATTGAGGTGGGTAGCTTTATTGGTATGGCTGCTATGACGCAGAGCGATATTCTGATTCAGGGAGCAGGCATTGAACACCTGGGCGTTATTCCTGAAAAGTTTCGTCAGCTGGGTATTCAGCTGGAAATTAAAGGCGATGATATTCATATTCCCGCTCAGGATAAATATGAAATCACCACTTTCCTGGATGGTTCCGTACTTACCGTTTATGATCACCCCTGGCCAGGCTTTACCCCGGATTTAATCAGCATTATGCTGGTAGTTGCCACCCAGGCAGTAGGCAGTGTATTGATTCACCAGAAGATGTTTGAAAGCCGTTTGTTTTTTGTAGACAAACTGATAGATATGGGCGCTCAGATTATTCTGTGCGATCCGCACCGTGCCACCGTAATTGGGCTGGGACGTAAACACCCACTCCGTGGCATTACCATGAGCAGCCCGGATATACGCGCCGGCCAGGCGTTGTTGATTGCCGCCCTGAGTGCAGAAGGCAACAGCATTATCCAGAATATTGAGCAGATTGATCGCGGTTACCAATACATTGACCAGCGATTAAATGCACTGGGAGCAGAAATAAGAAGAATCCCTTAGTAATTGTAATTACACACCGTACCAACAGAGATAAGCATGGAAAAGACGACAATACTGGAAGAACTGGTAAAAAACCGCCGCAGCGTAAAACCCGCTGTGATGAACGGACAGAAAATAGCTGATAACGAAATACATGAATTACTGGAGCTGGCAGACTGGGCACCTACCCATGCCCGCACAGAGCCATGGCGTTTTGTGGTGTACTCAGGCGAAGCAGTAGCCCGCTTTTGTGCCGACCATGCCAACCTGTATAAAGAAAATACCCCCGCAGAGCGTTTTGCGCAGGGTACATTTGATAACCTTACCAATATGGGTAACAACCTGTCGCACATTATAGCAGTATACATGAAGCGTGGCAGCAACCCCAATATTCCGGTACTGGAAGAAATAGCAGCCACTGCCTGCGCCGTACAGAACGTACTGCTGGGTGCGGAAGCAAGAGGTATTTCTGTTTTATGGAGCACCGGCGGTATGACGCTGAAGCCCGCCATGAAGCAGTATTTTGAACTGGGTGAAGAAGATACTGTTATGGGCCTGTTATACATGGGTTACAGCAGCGAAACCGGTAAACCCGGCCAACGCAATACCCCGCTGGAGCAAAAAATACAATGGTTTTCCTAGGTTAGCTATCAACACACTATCATATAAAAATCCCGTAAGAATGTGTTCTTATGGGATTTTTCTTTTTCGGGCGTAAGGGTAAATAAACAGGTTGTTGTCTTATCATAAACCGGCCGGTTTTGACAAAAGACTACAACCATGAAATTGATAAAATTATCTCTGATAACCGCATGTCTGCTGATGCAGATAGCGTATGCGCAATCCTTTAAGCAGTCAGTCAAAGGCCGTGTAACAGACGCAGAATCTCAACAGCCGCTGAGTGGTGTTACCATTGTGTTTTCGCCCGGTAATATTCGTGCCGTTACAGACAGTACAGGTACTTATCATATTGCCGGTTTACCTACCGGCAGATATAGTATTCAATATTCTATTGCCGGTTATGAACTGCAAACCCTATCTGATATAGTAATAGTTTCCGGTAAAGAACTGGAACAAAACGTACTGCTACGCGAAGGATTTAAAAACCTTACTGCCGTTACCGTACAATCTGGCCGTAACGGAAGAAAACCATTGAACGAGTTTGCGGCCGTAAGCGCCCGCTCGTTTAGCATGGAAGAAACCAAACGTTACCCCGCCGCCTTCTCTGACCCTGCGCGTATGATTATGAACTTTCCGGGTGTAAGCGCGGGGTTCGACGGTAGCAATGAAATACTGGTAAGGGGTAACTCTCCGCAGGGCGTATTGTGGAAACTGGAAGGCATTGAAATACCCACGCCTAACCACTTTGCTACGCTTGGTTCCACCGGTGGCCCCATAAGTATGTTCAGCAGTAATGTAATAGGTAAATCAGATTTTTACACCGGCGCCTTTCCGGCCGATATGGGTAATGCTACTTCTGCCGTGTTTGATATTAATTACCGCGATGGCAATAAAGACAAAAGAGAATACACCGCACAGGTAGGCTTTCTGGGTGTGGAGTTGGGTGCTGAAGGGCCGCTGAATAAAAGCAAAACAGCTTCTTACCTCATTAACTATCGTTACAGCACACTGGCTCTGCTTAAAAACTTTATTGGTCTGGAGCAGGCACCTAAATACCAGGATTTGTCTTTTAAGTTTAAATGGAATACCCGCAAAGCAGGCACCTTTACCCTGTTTGGTTTGGGTGGGTACGACAGCTATATTAATGATCCGGAAAAAGACAGCACCAAATGGAACAGCTATGATAAGCGGAATGTGTATGCAGATGGTAATTCCAAAACAGGCGTAATAGGTTTGTCACATCAGTTCTTCCTGCACCGCAATGCTTATATCAAAACCGTGATATCTGCTTCCTACTACCGGTATGGTCAGGAGCTGGACACCTTAAACCCTGCTGCCGGATACGCACGTGTACCCAGCGGTACGGAACATTCTGCCGATAAAGCTTTCCGCGTTTCCTCCTTCTATAACTACAAAATAGATCCACGTAATACCATAAGGGCAGGTATTATAGCCCAGGAGTTACGGTACGATGCCTCTAACCGCTATTATGATCTGGAAGAGCAGCAGTGGAAACAGGTATTACAGGGAAGTGGAAGCACACAGTTTTATCAGAGCTATATTCAGTGGAAGTATCGCCTTACCAACCGGCTTACTATAAACACAGGCCTGCACAACAGTTACCTGGCCCTGAATAAAAAGCAAAGCCTGGAGCCGCGCCTCTCTGCCAGTTATACTACGGGTAATGATGTGTTTAGCCTGGCAGCCGGTATGCACAGCAAGCCCCAGCATATTTCTACCTATATGTTTCAAAACTCCGGAGAGAACGATAAGCATACCCAGCCCAACAAAAATCTGGATATGACGCGTGCTGTACATCTCGTAGCAGGGTATGAACACACCTTTACCCGCTTAAACCTTACTGCCAAAGCAGAACTTTATTACCAGCACCTGTACCATGTACCTGTGGAGCAGGATGGAAAGAATGGGTTTTCTACTGTAAACATGCTGGATATGTACGATCTGATTGATAAAAACGCACTGGTAAGCACCGGTAAAGGCAGAAACTATGGTGTTGACTTTAGCCTGGAAAAGCCATTTGCCCGTAATTACTACATCATCTCTGCCCTGTCTGTTTACCAGTCTAAATTCACTGATTTCTATGGTAAAGAATACGATACCCGGTTTGCCCGCAACTACTCCCTCAACATTATCTGGGGTAAAGAATGGCAGCTGCGTAACAGCAACAAAACCATAGGCATCAGTGGCAAGGTGTTGTCCAGTGGTGGTATTAAAAACTCTGTAATTGATGTGGCAGCTTCTATGCAATCCGGAAAAGAAGAATACGTTCCCGGCAGCTATTTTAGTGAAAGAGGACCCGGCTATTTCCGTATGGACTGGAATGCCTATTATCGCAAAGACAAAAAGAGATCAACACACACCTTAACGCTGGAAATTCAGAATATCACTAACCGGGAAAACTTTTACCGCTACTATTTTGATGCAAGAACCGGTGAGCAGAAAAGAATGAACCAGCTGGGGCTTTTTCCTAATTTGAGCTATAAAATTCAGTTTCATTAAAAACAGCAGCATTCATGGAATTGAGTTCCGGTGTAATACAAATGGTAAAGGCGCAGGATGAACAGGCGTTTGAACAGCTTTTTAGAACCTACTTTAAAAGCCTACACTCCTATGCTTTTACCATACTCAACAGCGAAGCAGTTGCCGAAGAAATGGTACAACAGGTTTTTTATAAGTTATGGGAGAAGAAAGAACAAATGGATGTTCATACTTCTGTAAAGGCTTATCTGTACAGGGCTGTACATAACGAAAGCCTTAACTACCTGAAACACCACACCATTAAAAGTAAACATCAAACATATGCCATGCAACAGCAGCAGAACAACTACGAACACAGTGCAGGAGAAAAGCTGGCAGGCAGGGAACTGGAACAACAGATAAGGCAGGCCCTGAACGATCTTCCGGAACAATGCCGCACTATATTTCAACTCAGCCGGTATGAAGAACTGAAGTACCGGGAAATTGCCGATCAGCTGGGGTTATCTATTAAAACAGTAGAAGCCCAGATGGGTAAGGCGCTTAAATTACTTCGTCTTAAACTGGCCGATTTTCTGGCAATTATGCTCACCATTTTGTTGTACCGTTAATACCTGCTTTATGAACACAGAAATGAATGAACAAACCGATATACTGCTGGTAAAATACATGCTGGGTGAAGCAACGCCGGAAGAACAACAGCAGGTACAACAATGGCTGCATGAAAACACAGCCAACCAACAATACTATCTGCAGCTGGAAACCATATGGCAGCAAAGCAAGCAGCTGCAAGCCAAAAGCACCGTTAACGAAGAAGAGGCATGGAAACGTTTTCAGCAAAAGAAAGCAGCCGGTGGTTTTGAAACTGCTGCGGTTCGCACGTTGCCTGTTAAACAATCGCGCCGCAGGCTTTTCATTGCCGCCGCTGCTGCCATTGCCATACTGGCTGTAGGCAGTTGGTTGCTTTTACTCAACAACTGGCCGGGAAGCAATACACAGCAGCTGATGGCTAACAACAATGTACTATCCGACACCTTGCCTGATGGTTCTATTGTTACCCTGAATAAAAATGCCAGGATACGTTATGCCAAAACATTCCTCACCAACGCTACCCGGGAAGTGCAACTGGAAGGTGAAGCATTTTTTGATATAGCTCCGGACAGAAACAAACCCTTTATTATTAACGCCGGTGATGTGCATATAAAAGTAACCGGTACCTCTTTTAACGTTAAAAGCAGCAGCAAAGCAACCGAAGTAATTGTTGAAACGGGCTCTGTACAGGTTACCTATAACCAGCAGACCGTTCAGCTGGTAAAAAAAGAAAAAGCCATTGTAACAAAAACCGGCAGACAGCTGAATAAACAGCAGGATAGCAGTGCGCTGCACAATTACTATCGCACCGGGCAGTTTGTTTGTGAACACACACCACTGTATCAACTGGTTGATGTATTAAATGAAGCCTATAGCGCTGATATTATCATAAGCAATAGCGCCATCGCCAACCTCCCGTTAACTACCACTTTTAACCAGGAATCGCTTGACACTGTGTTGTCCATCATTAGCAAAACCTTCAACATACAGGTGCTGAAGCAAAACAATCAAATAATACTAAAATGATCTTCCGATATATACTGGGGCTGCTGTTACTAGTAAGCAGCCAAACAGCCGCACAATCTATGTTGCAGCTGCCTGTAACCGTACAGGCCCATAATCAGCCACTGGGCAAAGTGCTGGATACCATCAGCAAACAAGGGCGGTTTGTTTTCTCTTACAACAGCACGCTTATAAAAACGGACAGTCTTATTACGTTGTCTTTAAAAAATAAAACGGTGAAGCAGATACTGGACGTATTGTTTAATGAAACACTACAGTACACCCCTTCCGGCAATTACCTGATATTACAGAAAGCAGATTTTCCGGTAAACACCACTACCTGGTATATCAGTGGCTATGTACAGGATGCAGTAACCGGTGAAAAAATAAACAATGCCAGTGTATACGAGCAAACACATCTGGTAGGTACTATTACTAACGAAGAAGGCTTTTTCCGGTTGCGGCTGAAGGAGAAGTATAAGTACCCGCCCACTATTGATATCAGCATCAGCCGTATTGCCTATGCAGATACTTCCGTTACCATTCACCCTGGTCAGGATAATCAGTTATCCATAGCCATAAAACCGGTAAGTGCTGAGTTAAGTCCGCTGGTTATCCGTTCTAAAATAGAAAAAGGATGGATGGCGCAGTTATTCATTACCCCGGCCCAGAGCATACAAAGCCTGAACCTGCGTAACTTTTTTGCAGACAAGCCTGTTCAGTTTTCACTCACCCCTGGCTTGGGCACGCATGGTAATATGAGTACACAGGTGGTAAATAAGTTTTCCTTTAATCTGCTGGGTGGATATACAGCAGGTACCAAAGGATTAGAAATAGCAGGCCTGTTTAATATTAATAAAAAAGACGCCAGCTATGTACAGGTAGCCGGCCTGAGCAATACCGTTGGCAGAAAAATGACCGGCATGCAGGTAGCAGGTATTAATAACCATGTGGTAGATTCTGTTGTTGGCTTACAGGTAGGTGGCATTGTTAACACCACCGGCCCGGTAAAAGGGATGCAGGTAGCGGGCATTGCCAATATTACGGACAGTAATTTTACCGGCTTTCAGGTGGCGGGTATAGCCAATATAGTAAAGGGTGAAATGAATGGTTTTCAGGTAGCCGGCATTCTCAACCGTACCCGCCATATGAAAGGCTTTCAGGTGGGGCTGGTGAATTTGTCTGACACCCTCTCCGGTTACAGCCTGGCTTTACTTACCATTACCAAAAACGGATACCACAAAATGCTGGTACATAACAGCTCTTTGCTGGATGTAAACTTTGCCTATAAAGCGGGTAGCAAAAAACTGTACAGTCTTATTATGGGTGGTGCCAGCATGGGTAACGGCAGAAAGGTGTATGGCTATGGTTACGCATTAGGAACTGAAATTCCGGTTAGTAAAAAAGTAAGTTTTATACAGGAGCTGGCCAATCAGCACCTGTATAACGGTAGATGGCAGGAGATTTACAGTTACCGCCCGGCACTGCAATGGATGATAAATAAAAAGCTAAACCTGTATGCAGGCCCGGTATTATATGTGGGTGATGTAAAAGCACCGTCTAAAGGCTACGGCAACATAGCACCGGATCATTCTCTGTTTTCCTCTAACGGAACATCGGGCTGGTTGGGATGGCAGGCAGGTATACAATTGTTTTAAAAGCAAAGGAGCCCGTTAAGGGCTCCCTTTTCTGGTTTATATTCTTTGTACTCACGCGTGCTGTTTAATAATCTGTTCCAGATTGTTTGCAGGTACTACGCCGCTTTGCCTCCACTTTACCTGCCCGTTTTTAAACAGTATCAGCGTAGGAACACCCTGAATCTGGTAGGCATTGGCAGCGGCCGGATTTTTATCTACATCCACTTTTATAATAGTAGCATTGTCACCCACTTTGGCTTTCAGTTCGTCCAGAATGGGTTTCATCATTTTGCAGGGGCCGCACCACTCTGCAAAAAAATCAACCAGTACAGGTTTATCGCTGTTAATCACCTCTGTAAACGTTGCCATACAAAATCAGTTTTCAGGTTAAGTATTCACTTCTAACGTATCTCATTTCAGCCCAAAAGAACGTGCCAAAAACAAACCGCACCAGCAATAACGCAACACTTGCTCCAAAACGGCTAACAACGCTTACCCATGCATTACAGCATGGTAATAGGCTTCACATAATCCGTAAGCGAAAACTTGTTGGTATCCTTAATAGCACTCATACCACCCTGCACATCAATCAGGTTATTATAACCTCTTGCTTTAAGAATAGAAATGAATATCATAGAACGGTAACCACCGGCGCAATGCACGTAGTAGGTTTCATTAGGATCAACTGCTTCCATGGTGTTATTGATATAATCCAGCGGCATGTTCTTCGCAATTTTAATATGCTCCGCATCGTACTCGCTTTTCTTTCTTACATCAAGAATATTAATAGGCTGCGATATCTTAACATCGTAAAAGTCGCTGGCATTAATAGTCTGGATAGTATCAATTTCTTTACCAGCGTCAATCCAGGCATGCATGCCACCATCCAGAAAGCCGATAGCATTGTCGTAACCTACACGGGATAAACGGGTAACAGTTTCTTCTGCTCTGCCTTCATCGGTAATCAGCAAAACAGGATGTTTCATATCCAGGATAAGCGCACCAACCCAGGGGGCGAAGCTTCCGTCTATACCTATATTGATAGAATTGGGAATAAATCCTTTTGCGAAAGCCTGTGCCCTGCGGGTGTCCAGTAAAAGGGCGCCTGTTTCGTTAGCAACGGCTTCAAATTCCTCGGGGCTTAAAGGGCGTGTACCGTTTTTGATAACATTGGTAAAGCTTTCATAGCCGGTTTTGTTCATCATTACGTTCACCGGAAAATACGCCGGAGGAGGCATTAAGCCGGTAGTAACCTCTTTAATAAACTCCTCTTCCGTCATATCTGCACGCAGTGCATAGTTTCTTTGCTTTTGTAAGCCCAGGGTGTCAGAAGTTTCTTTACTCATGTTTTTACCGCAGGCAGAGCCGGCGCCATGAGCAGGATACACCACTATTTCATCACTTAGCGGCATAATTTTATCGCGCAAAGAGTGGAAAAGAATACCAGCCAATTCGTTCTGTGTTTTACCGGCAAACTTCTGTGCCAGATCAGGACGGCCCACATCACCAATAAACAGGGTATCGCCTGAAAAAAGTGCCACATCCACACCATTTTTATCTGTCAGTAGGTAGCAGGCAGATTCCATGGTATGACCGGGAGTATGTAAAAGGGTAATAGTAACCTCACCCACTTTAAATTTTTCGTTGTCTGCACCAACGTGTGCTTCAAATGCCGGCTGCGCAGTAGGCCCGAACACAATGGTTGCTCCGGTTTCTCTGGCCAGATCAATATGACCTGAAACAAAATCTGCATGAAAATGGGTTTCGAAAATGTACTTCAGTTTAGCACCGTTCAGAGCTGCGCGGGCAGAGTAGGGTCTTGTTTCACGTAAGGGATCAATTACAACTGCTTCATCTCCGTCCTGAATATAATACGCGCCATGTGCCAGACATCCGGTATAGATCTGTTCAATTTTCATATTAGGGTACTTTATCTCTGTGATTATCTGTTCCAAAGTTGCTTTCAGACATTGAAATCTTTGGTGACTTTTGTCACATAACTCCCCCAAAAACAAATTTTTAACTATCCGCGTATTTTTTTAACAATACCCCGCACTACATCGTCCAGTTTTTCGCAGGCCTGGTGTAAAAGCGAAACATGGCTTTTTATCTCTTTGGGGTCTTCTGCATCTGCTTCTATCAGAGAGGCCAGCCCCATAATATTGGTGAGTGGCTGACGTAATTCGTGCGATTGTATCCAGGCAATTTCCCGCAGCTGGCTCAGCTGTTTGGTCATCTGTTCTTCGGTTTTCTTACGCTCGCTGATATCCCGTGAAATACAACCAACGCCTATCAGCTGGTCGTTTACATCATAAATAGGGTTCATTACAATATCCAGGCATATTTCCCGCCCGGTAGTAGGCACCACATACATATCCTCTTCGCGTATGGTTTGTCCCTGCATAGACTGCCGGATGTTTTCCAGCCATTTTTCCCCAAACATGGTAGCCGGTATTTCCTGCATAGGCATGGGAGTACGTAACCCATTACGTTCCGGAAAAGACATATTGTAAATAGCCTCGAAAGCCGCATTGTAGGTTACGAGATTCATTTTGATATCCACCATGAAAATGATATCGGGTGTATTGTCGATGAGCGACTTTAATTTCTTTTCAGATGAGCGAATGGCATTTTGCGCCCGCATCTGCTCATCAATATCTGTAATGATGATAATTCTCGCCTTCCGGGTTTTGAAAACGGTGGCATGCGAGGTAATATTTGCATAAAACACCTTACCCGTTTTAGTAATCTGTTTCCAGGTTCCACTTTCCGAAAACGGTTTACTGGCTACCTTTCTTACAAAATCCAGCGCCACCAGTTTATCCTCAGGTAGGCACAACTCCATAATCTCCAGCTTTTCCGCTTCCTTTTCGCTGTATTCATACCGTTGCATAAATGCCTGGTTCACCTTCAGCAAACGCAGGGTTTCAATATCATAAATAAGAATGGGATGCGGGCTACCTTCAAACATTCGCTTGTAATCCAGCTCTTTGCGGAGAATGCGCTGATAATTGGAGTAGGCTACCACATACAGAATAACAGATGTTACCACTGTAAAAAGCAGCCCTTTAAACAGCTGCGTGTTTTTTAGGGTGTATGCATCCATCTTTTCAAGCGCCAGATCTGAAACCACTATCCAGGTACTGACAGCTAAAAAATACATGATGGCAACGCGAAACGGGTACCTTTTCATTGGCAGGAGTTAATTACTAAAAGTGGAATACATAATGTTACAAAAAAAGTGCAAATAATGCAAGGCCCGCTGCTGTGTATAAAATGAACAAAGCTGAACTGGTGTATCTTTGCCGGCTATGGGTCAAAAGAAATTAATACGGTTTGCCGAAATAAAAACGTTTGATAACGTGCTGGAATATCCCGAAGACATGAAAGGGAAATGGAATGAGTTTTTCAAAAACAACCATCCCATTACGCTGGAACTGGCTTGTGGTAAAGGTGAATATGCCGTTGGACTGGGCAGAATGTACCCTCGGCGCAATTTTATTGGGGTAGACGTGAAAGGTAACCGAATCTGGCGCGGAGCCAAAACCGCCCTGGCAGAAGAATTAACCAATGTGGGTTTTGTACGGTCGCAGATTGATAAAATAGACCAGTATTTTATTCCGGGAGAAGTGGAAGAAATCTGGATTACCTTCCCCGATCCGCAACTACGCCTGTCTCGTATTAAAAAACGACTGACCCACCCCAAATTTCTGCGGTTATACCAGCGTTTTCTGGCGCCCGGTGGTTTTATAAACCTTAAAACGGATAGCCCCAATCTGTACCATTTTACTAAAACAGTCATTGAAATGTACGGCTTGGAAAAGCTGGCTGACGATGATGATGTTTACCGCAATGGCAACTATACCAATGAACTGCAAATAAAAACGCATTACGAAAGTTTGGATATAGCCCAGAGTAACCGTGTACACTATTTAAAATTCAGACTGCCTGCCGAACTTCCGGAAGAGAAGGATGATGCCTTAAAAGCTATGTTTAATGACACAGAAGCTGATTGAACACGTTGATTTCTACTTTAATGAAGAAGGGCTGATGGTACTTACCAGTGCTTTTCATCTGAAAAGAGGAAATTGCTGTGGAAACGGTTGCCTGCATTGCCCCTATCATTACGAAAAAGTGCCCGAACCCAGGCGTAGTGAGCTGTTGCAAAAGCGGGAAAAAGCATCCAAATAATTATCTTTAGTTGGTGAAAAAAGCAACACCTCCCAAAACAACATTGCCGGCAAAAGAGCCGAAACAATATTCCTTTTTTGAAGATGTATGGTCTGTGGTAAGAACGATACCCAAAGGGCGGGTTACTTCTTACGGCGCGATAGCCCGGTATCTGGGTACCGGACTATCGGCCCGTATGGTGGGCTGGGCACTTTTCAGCGCCGATCGTGCAAAGCCTAAAATACCTGCACACCGGGTGGTGAACAGAAATGGAATGCTTTCTGCCAAAGTTCATTTCAATCCACCTTCACTGATGCAGGAGAAACTGGAAAAAGAAGGCGTGATTGTGAAAGACGATATTATTCAGAATTTTAAAGAACGTTACTGGGATCCCGCAACAGAACTAACATTATAACCTGTTTTACATATGAGAAAATACTTTACGCTGTGTGTGTTGGTAAGTATAGTAACCACTGCCGGCGCACAAAGCAGTGAATATACCAAGCAGGAGCGCATGATTACTATGCGCGACGGAGTAAAACTGTATACCGCTATTTACACGCCTAAAGACGACACCACTGCCTATCCTATCCTTATTCAACGTACGCCCTATTCCTGCAATCCTTACGGTGAAACAAAAATTCCCCGCCGGTTTGGGCCTAACGGACTGTTCTCTAAAGAAAAATACATCTATGTATATCAGGATGTACGAGGCAGATATATGAGCGAAGGCAAGTTTCGGGAAATGACGCCTTTTATTCCGCAGAAGAAATCAAAGGCCGACGTGGATGAAAGCAGTGATACCTACGATACCATAGAATGGTTGCTACATAACATCAGCCATAACAATGGCAAAGTGGGGTTGTATGGCATATCCTACCCCGGCTTTTATGCCACTGCCTCCCTGCCAGATGCACACCCTGCTATAAAAGCAGTTTCCCCACAGGCACCCGTAACAGATGAGTTTGAAGGGGATGACGCCAACCACCGCGGCGCCTTTTTTCTGATGGATAACTTTGGCTTTATGAATTACTTCGACGCTCCACGGGGTGATACTACCTGGCAGCGTTATCCTGCTGTTTGTGATACCTTACGTATAAAAGACGCCTATAGCTTTTACCTGAACGTTGGCCCTATTAAAAACCTGGACCAGTTGTACTTCCACGGCCGCAGCACCATCTGGAACCAATATCTGCAACACAGCACCAAAGATGCCTACTGGCAGGCCCGCAACATACGCACGCACCTGAAAAACATTAAACCTGCGGTACTGGTAGTAGGCGGCTGGTTTGATGCAGAAGACTTGTTTGGCGCTTTAAAAACTTACGAGGCTATTGAGCAGCAAAGCCCCGGCAACCAAAACAGATTGGTAATGGGTCCGTGGACGCATGGTGCATGGGAGCGGGGTGACTGGAGTAAATTCGGCGGCTACCAATTTGGCAGCAATACCAGCAGCTGGTTTCAGCAGCAGGAGTTTGACTTTTTTAACTACTACCTGAAAAACAAAGGCTCCTTCAATATGGCGGAGGCCACCGTATTTGTAACTGGCAGCAATGAATGGAAAAGCTTTGACCAGTGGCCACCTAAAAACACCCGCAGACAAAAATGGTATTTACTGGCGGGAAACAATCTGGATTCACTGCCAACGGAAGCTAAAACCACCTCTCACGATAAATACATTTCAGATCCGGCCAACCCGGTTCCTTACATTGACCGCAAAGGCAGCGACCGTATTAATGAATACATGGTGGCAGATCAGTCTTTTGCATCTGAACGTAACGATGTGCTGCATTATACAAGCGCTGCCCTGTCGAAAGATGTTACCATATGTGGCCCCATTACTGCCAATCTGTTTGTAAGCACCAGCGGCACAGATGCTGATTTCGTAGTAAAACTGATAGATGTTTTACCCGACGGAAAACAGCAATTGGTACGGGCAGAGGTACTGCGTGGAAAATTCAGAAACAGTTATGAAAAGCCTGAAGCTTTTGTACCCGGAAAAATAACACCGGTTAAACTGGTGCTTAACGATATGGCGCACACTTTTCTGAAAGATCATAAACTGATGGTTCAGGTACAAAGTAGCTGGTTTCCATTGGTTGACAGAAACCCGCAGCAGTTTTTAAACATACCCACTGCGGAAGCGCAAGACTTCAAAAAAGCGGAAATCAAGCTATTCACCGATAAAAAACACCCATCCAATGTAGAAATTTATATACTTTAGCTATATGCAAACCCTTAAACCCTTCTGCTACAGAAAACCTCTTTCTGTACTATACGTGTTGCTGCTTACCGCCAGCTATAGTATAGCACAGAATAATACTACTGCGTATAAATCTTTGAAGGATGATACCACAGCTTATATTCAAATCGAAAACCAGGTGGAGCAACGCTATAAATCAGACGTAGCCTCCCTCAAATCAGAAAATAAAAAGTACGTCTCTGAAATATACAAGGAAAGGCTGTCGAAAGTAAAAAGTATGACAGCACACAGAGAGCTTGTAACCAATCCCGAGGTACAGGAATATCTGAATGCGCTCACCAGCCATATTGTTAACTCAAATGCGCAGCTGGTTAATCTGGCTCCCCGTTTCTATTTCTCCCGTTCAGCCGTTCCCAACGCTTACAGCATGGGCGATGGTACCATTGTTTTTAACCTGGGTTTATTTACTAAACTTAACAGCGAAGCGCAGGTGGCTTTTGTGTTGTGCCACGAACTGGCACATCTGTATCTGAACCATAGTAACAAAAGTATTGCGAACTATGTAGATAAAATGTATTCCAAAGAAATGCAGCAGCAACTGAAACGGCTCAATGCTACCGTATATCAGCGCAATACACAACTGGATAATTTAGCCCGTCAGTTCTCATTCAGCAGCAGCAGGCATAGCCGCGATCATGAAACGGAAGCCGATTCGCTGGGCGTTGTTTTTTTACAGAATACCCGGTTTAATACAAAAGCAACTATCGAAGTACTGGGTATTCTTGACACCGTGGATGTGGATAATTTCAATACCAATACCTTTCTGCAACAAACCTTTACCTGGAATGACTATCCCTTTCAACCGAGATGGACAGCCAAAGAAGAGGGTTTGTTAGGCGGCCACGCGTCTTTAGAAACAGATAAAAAACTGGAAGACTCTTTAAAAACGCACCCGGATTGCCAGATAAGAATCAAAGCAGTAAGTCCTGCTATAACAGCCAGCACAGGTGCAGAAAAACTGGATTATGTAGTAAGCAAAGAAAAGTTTACCTCGTACCAAAAGCTGTTTGCTTATGAAATAGCGGAGCACTATGCCAATAGTAATAACCTATCTGCAAGCCTGTACTTTTGTCTGCAACTACTGCAAAAAGACAGCACAGACGCTTATGTAATTGCTACCATCGGAAAAATTCTTGCGTCCTTTTATATAGCACAAAAGCAACATCGCCTGGGTTACTGCGCCTCACAGCCTGCACCACACTTCAGCAGCAGCTATAACAATCTGCTTCAGTTTATACAGAACCTGTATATAGAGGACATGGCTGGCATTAACTACTTCTTTCTGAAACAGTATGAGCAAAAACTGGTATCTAACGAAGACTATATTTTTGCCCTTACTTTAAGCAAGCAGCAAAACAACAAAGCACAGGAACACACCTACTGGAAAGAATACTACAACAAGTCCTTTACTCCTAAAAAATATAATCTCAACTAAAACCATTTATGAAACAAACAATTATTGCCGCAGTATTTCTGTTACTGTTAGGGCAGAGTTTTGCCCAGAGCAAACTCAGTATCGACAATGTGTATTCTGTTTACCTGCGTAACTCAGGCTCTATTAAAGAGGGTGATCAGATTAAAGGCTATTACCTATTTTATCAGAGTGATAAGGTAGACCGTAAAACCAACGAATACACCCTGCAAATTCTGGATCAGAACCTCAATAAGGTAAAAGACATCAAGTTTCAGGACTCTAAAAACGTAGTGTTGCTGGAGGCCGCCTACAATGGTGCAACCCTCGGCTTTCTGTTCAAGAATGACGATACCAAAACACTCGACATGAAAATGTACGACATGACGGGTAAAATGGTAGCCAGTTTCTCCAATGAAATAGACAAGAAAGCAGAAAGAAGACTGGCATTAAGCTACAAGGTGCTGAACGACGATGAAAGCCACAATAAAAACATGTTTGATCTGAAAGATGAAGGTTTTGTAAGCCTTTACCCTGTAAAGGAAGACGGGCACTTTACTTACCATCTGGAATTCTACCTGTCTGCTAAGAAAAAGCAATTCAGCTACACTGCAGAGGAAGAGGAGAAATATGCGCTGGCAACCTACCTCGGCGCTACAGACGGTCTGTTACTGCTGGATGTAACCAAAAAACAGAAAAGCGAAGTTACCTCCCATATCGTTGGTATTAACTTCTATACCCACAAAAAGGTATTCGATATCACCAACAAAGGCAATGAAGAACCCTTTATTCCTATTAATATGACTACCCAGAAAGAAACCGGAAACATACTGGTAATGGGGTCTTATTACGAGCCTAATGCGAATATCTTAAAAGATGCCAGCCAGGGAATAGGTGTTTACGTGTATACTACCAGCGGTAAACTGGTTTCCAAAGCGCTTAACTCCTGGACGGGTGATCTCAGCAAATTCTTCAATGTATCCAGCAAGGGTAAACTGGAAGATATTGGTTACCTCTACTTCCACGATATCATTCAAACCAATGACGGAAAAGTATTTGCCGTGGCAGAAGGCTACAAACGCGTGGCTGACGGATTAGGTATAGCAGTAAATGCTCTTTCTATGATGGGCGGACGCGTAAATGGAGGCGGCAATACCAAAATGAAAGTGACCGATCTGGTAATGCTTGAGCTGAACCCCAGGTATAAGATTACAAAAGCGATGGTGTACAATAAAAACGCTAATACTTATCCAACCATGCTGGCTGACATGAACAGCCAACACACGCTGGCTTTATTAATGAAGGCAGATGGTGCTTTTGATTATGAGTTTACACTTTCTAATTCGGATAAAACTTCGTTCTCTGTTTGCTACAACGATTATGAAAGAAGCAAGGAGTTTAAAGGCAATGTATTCCACGCTATCCGTTATAATGGAAGTGGCTTTAGCTCAGATCAGATTAACCTGAGTTCTAAAGCCACTTCTATGAATGTTCAGCCTGCTAAGCAAGGCTATGTTGTAATTATGGAGTACTTTAAAAAAGAAAAGAAGTTAGATATGCGGATGGAGAAGCTTAACTAATCCTCCGCTCTAGCAGTAATACGGGCTGATCATGATATATACGATTGGCCCGGTTAACGCTACATAAAACCACAATGGCCAGGTATACCTGGCTATTTTTTTATGTGCACCAAACTCGGCAGTTAACCCACGGTAAGCCGTAAACAAAATAAAAGGCAGAATAATGGCAGCCAGAAATATATGGGTAGATAATATAATAAAGTAGAACAGACGTAAACCACCTACAGCAGCTTTCTCTACCTCATCTACAATACCATCATGATTAGCATCCCCAAAACGGGCTTCCCCTGCAAAAAGCTTATGCGAAATATAAGAAACCAAAAACGCAACAGACAACACCAGCGCCGTTACCATAAGCTGTTTGTGCGCTATATATTTACCCTTTTTTACAGCTACCAATGCAGCTATCAGCAGCATGGCAACCAGCGCATTTACTACCGCGTTAAACAGTGCAAATACATGCACATCAAACCCCAGTTGTACATCCAGTTTTACTTTACCCAGTGCTACTACCACCGCAAAAACCACAAAAGAAAATATCCCTATCAGCCAGCCGGCCTTTTTATCATTTTTCTGAATACTCGCCTGTAACATATCGTATGCTATAAAAACTTAGAATTGTTGTTTGCTCTTTTTGTTTACCACCAATAGTATCACCACCACAATTACTACTGCCATCACCAGAAATACCCCCATCAGCTTTGGATCAAAAGGTAATTTTCCTGGCTTCATAGTATCTTTCTCCAGCATCAGTACACCAATATCTCTTGCCAGTTTAGTAAGAGAAGCAGAATCCAGACCGTTATAATAACCTCTAACTACATGATCTCTGTCAATCAGTACAAAACGGCTGGTATGCACAAAGTCCGGGTCTATTGGCTCCATCGAAAACTTATCTACTTTCAGTTCTTCAAAAGCAAACTTGTAAATAGAATCGCGCGAACCTGTTAACATCCACCAGTTATCATGGTTAATACCAAAATGATCAGCATAAGCCTTTAATCTGGATACAGAATCCCGCTCCGGATCAATGGAAAAAGACATGAACTGCACAACCGAGGTATCTATCTTGTTTCTGGACTCGCCACCTTTATTAAAAGAACGTTGCAGCTTAGCCATGTTCTTTGTAAGAGAAGGGCATATAGAAGCACAGCTGGTAAAAAAGAAATCTGCTACTATTACCTTCCCGGGTACATCGTACAAGCCAACAGTGTCACCCAGTTGATTCGCCAGTCTTATATTCTTTGTTATGTGCCAGATGCTGTCAGTCTGCTCCTTACCGTTCACCACACGGGTAATGGTGGTATCCAGCAAATAACGTCTGGGTATAGTCACCGCATCCGTGCTTGCATACTTCATTATCATATAACTAACCACCGGTATCATTATAGCAATACACAGTGCCAGCAGTGCTTTCTTATTCATTCTCTCTCTTACTGGGGTTAAAATAACACATCCCGCTTTGAGGCGGGATGGTCACAAAAAATATCAGATGAAAGTATTGGTATACCTTCTTATTTCAATTCTTCTCCGGTATGCCCTTCACCGGTGTGGTGCTCTTTCCCGTGTCCATGCTCAACCTCTTTCTTCTCCATTTTCAGAGAAGCTCTTTCCTGATGGTTTTTGTCGTATGTGTTTCTCAGGTGATTGTAAGAATTACCATCTGCCAGAAACGCGATAATAAACCAGATGAAAAGAAACAGGGGAACTACAACGGTTAACGCGAAGTTACGCAGCTCATGCTTCAGGTGCATAAAGTAACCTACAATGTAAAACGCCTTCCACATCATCAAGGCAACGATTAAGCCTTTCAGCATGTTCTTGAAGAAACCATTCTCCAGACCAGCCTTGTACATATAATAACCGATAGCCAATTCAACCAGCGTAAGAATAGTCAGGTAAAGCGTAATACGCCAAACTTCCTTTTTACCTTCTGTGGCATCATGATGCCCATGTCCTTCGTGATGTAATACTTCCGATGTATGCTCCATTACAATAGTATTAATGCGTTTACAAAAATTAGATCAGATAGAAACAGGTGAATACGAATACCCATACCAGATCTACAAAGTGCCAGTACAAACCAGCTTTTTCAATCATCAGGTAATGACCTCTTTTCTCAAAAGTATCGTTCAGGGTCATTATCAGCATTACAATATTGATAACAACGCCGGAAAGAACGTGGAAACCGTGGAAACCTGTAATAGTGAAAAAGAAGTTGGTAAAGTTGGTGCTGCTCAGCGTACCATCATGGTTAGGGAAAGGATTGCTGCCCCACCATGCACCTTCATGATGTAAATGTGCCCACTCCCATGCCTGACAGCTCAGGAAGCATATACCACCTATTATAGTCCAGATCAGGTATTTAACCACTTCGTTCTTCTTCATTTCCTGGCCGGCTTTAACCGCCAGTACCATGGTTACAGAACTTACGATCAGGATAAAGGTCATTAAACTCACAAACAACAGCGGGAAACCAGAACCTAATCCAGGAAAAGAATTAAATACCTGGTTGGGGTCAGGCCAGCCGTTGGTGGCAAAACGTGTGGTGCCGTAAGCTATAAGAAACGCGCCAAAAGTAAAGGCATCACTCATCAGGAAGTACCACATCATCACCTTGCCGTACTCCACGTTAAACGGGCTTCTTCCACCGGCCCACCATTTGGTTTTAGTTGTAGCTGTTGTTGCCATTGTAATTAAAGAAATTTCGTTCGCAAATTTAATCTATCCGATCGAGTTAAAAAATACAAATAGGTATATCCAGAGTAAGTCAACAAAGTGCCAGTAAGTAGCCACAATTTCAAGAGGCACACTGGTGTAAACCTTGTTTTTAATACTGAATGCTCTTAAAAAAACTACCAGTAAAGCAATAACACCACCCAGAACGTGGGCAATGTGTAACCCGGTAATAATGCCCAGAAAAGAAGCAGAAGGGTTACTGCCTGCACCAAAAAACTGAATGCCATCTTTATGAAGTGCGCTGAAACCGGCAAACTGCAATAAGGCAAAAGCAACACCCAGCACCGCAGTAAGCGTAATCAGCATTCTGTAACGCGGCATTTCCCGTGCCTTAAATGCTTTAAGCGATAAGTGAATGGTAAGACTGCTGGCGAGAATAACCACAGTCGAAATCCAGAATACCGGTGGAAGGTCAAACTCCAGCCAGTTCGACTGGGCTCTTTTTACCACATAGGCACTGGTTAAACCGGCAAACATCATTATGATGCTACCCATGGCCACCCACATCGTAAATTTATGGGGGTGTATTCTGTTTCTTTCCGGACTCACCGCATTCATATACATCACTTCTACTTTAATAATTAATGTACCTTATCTGCCAGTAAAGCCAGAAAAACCAATGGCAAATAAATATAACTGCTGAACATTACTCTTCTGGCTGACTTCACATCCATAGCATTAAACAGTCTCACGCATTGAATGATCAGAAAAAGATTCAGTACCAGCACAATCCAGAAGCTTACTATACCCGTTAACCCGAAATAATAAGGCAGCATACAAACCGGAACCATCAGCACAGAATACATTACACACTGTACAGCTGTAAACTTAGTAGGCCCCTTATCTGCAGGTAACAGTTTAAAACCAGCCTTGCTGTAATCTCCGTGCGCCACCCAGGCTATTGCCCAAAAGTGTGGAAACTGCCACAAAAACTGTATACCGAACAAAACCCAGCCACCGGCGCTGAAATCATCATTTCCGGCCACCCAGCCAATCAGGCAGGGAAGTGCTCCGGGAATGGCTCCCACCAGAACAGCAATAGAACTGATCTTTTTTACCGGGGTATAAATAAACGCATACAAAAACAAACTGAAAGCAGATACCAGAGCAGAAGACAGGTTAAAGAAATAATACATCATGATTATTCCCACCAACCCGGCAATCAAAGCGAAAGTATACGCTTCGTTTACCGACATCCGGCCACTGGCCACTGGCCTGTTAGCCGTTCTCTTCATTACCGCATCGGTGTCTTTTTCTACCGCCTGGTTAATAGCATTGGCACTGCCAGATATCAGCATGCCGGCGATAAACAAAAGAATAATACGGCTCCAGTCAAACTCCACCACCTTAGGTGCCAGCAAATAGCAAATCACGCAGGAGAATACTACCGTGAAGCTGAGTGTAAACTTCATCAGTTCCTTATAATCCTTCAGCTTGTCTTTCCAGCTAAGCGTGTTATGTATTTCTGCCGTCATCAAATTCCTTCTGCGCTTTAATACCGATGCCCTGATTTCTCAGGGCATCAGGCGTATAATTAGTTATATAACAATCTTATTAGTGCTGGGTTTCATTATCGCCAACAGGTACTGTCTGCGGAATGAAATCCTGACCATCCTTACCATAGTCATAAGCCCAACGGTGAACTTCAGGAATCTCACCAGTCCAGTTACCGTGGCCAGGCTTGATAGGTGTAGTCCACTCCAGGGTGTTAGAACCCCATGGGTTGGTAGTAGTAACTTTTCTTCCTTTGAAAATAGAATAGAAGAAGTTGAACAGGAAGAAGAACTGAGCAGCAAATACAATAATTACTACCGTACTGATAAATCTGTTCAGCTCAACAAACTGCTTAAAGCTTTCCCACACGCCATAGTCGTAGTAACGACGAGGCATACCAGCCAGACCTTCATAGTGCATTGGCCAGAAAATCAGGTAAGCACCAATTAAGGTAATCCAGAAGTGGATATAAGCCAGTGTATTGTTCATGTAGGTTCCGTACATCTTCGGATACCAGTGGTAAACACCGGCAAACATACCGAACATGGAAGCTACACCCATTACAATGTGGAAGTGTGCAATTACAAAATAAGTATCGTGCAGGTGAATATCCAGTGCAGAGTTACCTAACCAGATACCTGTTAAACCACCAGAGATGAATAAGCTAACAAAACCGATAGCGAACATCATAGCCGGAGTAAAGCGGATATTACCGCGCCACAGGGTGGTTAACCAGTTAAACACCTTAATAGCAGATGGTACCGCAATCAACAGGGTCAGTAACACGAATATAGATCCTAAGAATGGGTTCAGACCAGTTACAAACATGTGGTGCGCCCATACCAGGAAGGCCAGTACTGCAATGGCGAACATAGAACCCACCATCGCCATATAACCGAAGATAGGTTTACGCGCGTTGGTAGAAAGTACTTCAGAAGCCATACCCATCGCTGGTAACAGGATGATATATACTTCGGGGTGACCAAGGAACCAGAACAAGTGCTGATACAGGATGGCACTACCACCTTCGTTAGGTAACGCGGTGTTGGTGGTGCTCAGGAAGATATCAGATAGGTAGAAGCTGGTACCGAAGTTACGGTCGAATATCAGCAGGATGAAACCTGAGAATAATACAGGGAAAGATAATACACCCAGAACAGCGGTGAAGAACAGCGCCCAGATAGTCAGAGGCAATCTGGTCATGCTCATACCTTTTGTACGCATGTTCAGGATAGTAGCTATATAGTTCAAACCAGCCAGTAACTGAGAAACCACAAACAGGGCCATCGCAGTTAACCAAAGGTCCATACCGGTTTTAGAACCTGGAGAAGCATCACCCAGCGCACTCAGCGGAGGATAAGCAGTCCAGCCACCACTAAACGGACCGGTTTCAATAAATACAGAAGACAGCATTACAATACTGGCAATAAAAAAGAACCAGTAGCTCAGCATGTTCATTAACGGAGAAGCCATATCTCTCGCACCAATCTGCAGCGGAATCAGGAAGTTAGAAAACGTACCACTCAAACCCGCTGTTAATACGAAGAATACCAGAACGGTACCGTGCGTAGTAACCAGTGCATAATAAGCTTCTGCACTAATACGGCCACCTTTGGCCCATTTACCCAGGATATCTTCTAACCAGGGAAAAGTAGAATCGGGATAGCCCAGTTGCAAACGGAATAATACAGACATCAAACCACCCAATACTGCCCAAACCATACCTGTAATCAGGAATTGTTTTGCAATCATCTTATGGTCCATGCTGAAAACGTACTTCGAGATAAATGTCTCATGATGATGCCCGTGATGCTCATCATGATGCGCATCATGCCCGGAAACACCCACGTTTGCATGCAGAACAGCTTCGTTACTCATATCAAACTCTTTATTGGACTATATAACTTATTCTATATTTCAATTCAATGGCTTAGCAAGCCTCAACCAGTTTATTTTATTGCAACAGTATGCGCGCTGTCAGCAGCAGGTTTTAATGTGCTGTCTTTAGCTGCCGGTACTGCCGGAGTAGCTGCAGGCTCTGCCGGTGGATTAGCCACCAGATAGTTAGGCGTTTGTTTAGCCAACCATGCATCATACTCTTCCTGAGTTACTACTTCTATAATACCTTTCATAGAGTAGTGACCGTTACCACACATCTGATCACAACTGATCTCGTAAATGTAATCAGGATTACCGGTTCTCTCTTTCATCTCTTTAGTGGTATACTTAGGGGTAAACCATAAAGTAGTGGGCGTACCTGGCACCGCATCCATTTTCATACGGAATGCAGGTAAACCTACGTCATGTATTACGTCTCTTGAATTGATGATCAGTTGAACAGGCTTATCCTTTACAACATACATTGTTTGCTGAACAACGATATCGTCGTTATTAGCAGGATCAGCCTTCAGACGGAACTGCTCGTTATCAGCCCAGATCTGGCCTAACGGGTTGTTACCAGCGTCATCAATAATGCGGAAATATTTCTTACCAAACTCGTTGTCTTTACCAGCATAACGGAAAACCCAACCGAATTGCTTACCGGTAACTTCTACACGCAGGGCGTTAGCAGGAGCTTCGCTGGTAAACATAAACCAGTTACGTAAACCAATTACCACCAGCACAGTCAGTGCGATAGCAGGAACTACGGTCCAGATCAGTTCAAGTGTGTTGTTATGAGGAAAGAAGAAAACTTTGCGTTTTGGATTCTCCTGATACTTGTAAGCAAATACAAACAGTACTATCTGGGTAGCTACAAACACAACTCCGGTTAATATCAAAGTAACCCACAACATGCTATCCACTTTCTCGCCTTGCACACTGGCACTACCCTGAGGTAACAGTGTTTTATGATACAAAGCTTTGTTGCACAGGTATACTCCTATCAGGCCCAGTACCAGAAAAGCGACCATCAGAAATCCGTTGATCTTATTGCTCTGGGCGCGTGATTTCTCTTCACCCTTCAACACAGACACATACTCGCTGGCTTTGGCAATCTGGAAGATCACCAGGAACACCAGTATTATCACTGCGATGGTAAAAAACATTGACATAATACTCTTATTCTAATAATTTTCTAATTCGTTTATCTTATCGCTCCTCTTACGTATGGTGTATAATACTTTCTTTCAGGTAAGGATGATATTTAGCAACCAGCGGCTTGCTTGCCAGTGATTTACCAACAATCATAATAATCATACCTACAAAGAAGGCAGCGATACCGAAGTCCAGCCATCCCAGAGTTACGTGCTCTTTAGACAAGCTACCCATCACCATCTGGTAAAAATCAACCCAGTGACCAAAGATGATCAGTACTGCCATGAAAGTAATCAGTGTATAGTTTCTCTTCGCACCACGCTTCATCAGAATCAGGATAGGACATACGAAGTTAATAATCAGGTTCAGGAAGAAGATGCCTTTGTAAGGTCCCAGAACGCGATGTTGGAAGTACACGGTTTCTTCAGGTATGTTCGCATACCAGATCAGCATGTACTGAGAAAACCACAGGTAAGTCCAGAAGATAGAGAATGCAAACATGAACTTACCAATATCGTGCAGGTGCTCCTGGGTAGTAAATTCCAGGTACCCTTTATTTTTCAGGTAAATAACAAACAAGGCAACCAGCGACATACCAGAAACAAAAGAGCTTGCAAAAGTGTACCAGCTATACATAGTGCTGTACCAATGCGCATCAATGCTCATCTGCCATAACCAGGGAATAGTAGAACCAACAGTAAGTGCAAACCATACGATAAATAAAGCTGCAGATACCGTGTTCTTCCAGATATAGCGCTGACCTTCTTCGGCATCCATCGCTTTTTCATCAGCCTGGCTGCTCAGTTTGCGCATTCTTCTGCCCAGCAGAATCCAAAGACCAATTGCCAGTGTAGTCCATACCAGGTAGAAAGTAGGATTCAGAAATCCTTTTTTACCTCTCAGGATATTATCACCGTCAACCGCCTTCTCATCCAGCCAGTGGTAAATATGATGGTTATGATCAATAACCACAACATAGAAGAGAATCAGCCATGTAATTCCACCAAACCAGGGAACCACAGTAGAAATAGCTTCCGGAACACGGCGGAAAGCAATCTGCCAGCCACCCATAGCCAAAGTTGTAGCGCAGATGAAAAACATGCTTGCATTACAAACAAGGGTAAAGAAAATACTATTGTACATCAGTGTACCAATAAATTCAACCTTACCATGCTCGCCATGCGTGGCCTTAGTAACCAATCCTATAATGAAAGCCAGTATACCTATAGCGATCAGGGCTATCGACCATGTTTTCATTTTACCCGGAATCTCAAATTGCGCTCTGATAGATGCCATTTTATTTCTTTTATCTCTGGTTAAATGATTGCTGATTACTTTTTAGCAGTGCTGGTACTATCCTGCGCCGCTGGTGCAGCAGAACCACCTTTTGCTTCAGCTTGTTTTGCTTTAATGTAATGAATAATGCTCCAGCGCTGCTTGCGGCTCAGCTGAGAAGCATAGCTTCCCATCATGTTTTTACCGTATTGAACAGAATAGAACATCTGTCCGTCGGGCATGTTGTCGTACTGTGCACCTACCAGTTGTGCTGGTTTTGCAACGTAAGGACCATCACCACCTTTATACAATGGACCATTACCGTCCAGTTTGGAGCCATGGCAAATACCACAGTTAATCAGATATAAACGTTCTGCTTCTTTAAGTTCCGCAGCGTTCAATGCAGGTAATGGATTAGGAATCGCTTTAGATGCTACATAGTTAGTAGAATCACCAACCGCATCTTTTGCCAGAGGAAAAGGTAACTCTTCCCCGCGGGCTATTGTTCCGTTTACAGGTCTGTTGTTATAAAAAATACCGCTGTCTGCCAGGTGCTTATGATCTGCGTAAGTTTCGTAAGCACGGCTGTCTCCCATATCAGGCATATATACTGCGCCTGGCTTCCGCTTAACATCACTGCAGCCAACGATTGTTACCCCTGCTGCCAGAACAAATATGATCGATAATTTTTTCATCTTGCTTGAATTCTGATTTATGCAACTGTAGCCTTAGGTTCTGTAATTAATTGCTGCTCCTGGTCGTAACGGCCATACCACCATCCTGCTTCCGCATGCTGAAGGTTAACTTCAGTAGCACCGGTGCTGGAAAGGAAAGCCTGCAGCTCATCTGTATTTGTTTTATCAGTACACTCAATGGCCATGATAAACAGATCATCTGTAGCACGGATATGGAAAGTATGCTTTTTAACGAAAGGAGCTAACTGGCACAGGTAGCAAAATGTAAGTACCATACCTACCGCAGCAAATAATACGGTTAACTCAAAGGTAATAGGTACCCAGGCCGGCAGCGCAAAATGTGGTTTACCACCAATGTTCAAAGGCCAGTCTTTGGTAAATATCCAGCTAATGCAGCTGAGAGCTGTAGTGGTACCGGTAATACCATAAATAAAACCCGCTGTGTGCAGGCTGGTTTCCCGCATACCCAGCGCATGGTCCAGACCATGCACCGGAAAAGGCGTATACACATCGTGTATTTTATAACCTGCAGTACGTACCTTCTTTACTGCAGGAAACAATACCGCCTCATCGCTAAAAGCCCCAACAACAAATGTCTTCTTTGCCATAATATTCTAATTCAAAAGTCAAAAACTAAAATTCAAAGACGAACCTATTTTTGAATTTCTACTTTATGTTATTAATTAGTGTGCGTACTCGTGAACAAATTCCTCCACAGGCATTTTCTCTTCTTTCTCCACTCCGGCCTTGTAGTTATCACCACTTACTTTCAGTACATACTTGATCTCTGCTATCGCGATTACAGGGAAGTATTTCGCAAACAGGAAGAAGCAGGTGAAGAATAAACCGAATGTACCGGCGTAGAAGCCCATTTCCCAGATGGAAGGACTGTAGTAAGGAGACCAGCTGGAAGGCAGATAGTCACGATACAAAGAGGTAACGATGATTACGAAACGTTCGAACCACATACCAATGTTCACAATAATACTCATGAAGAAGGTAACAAACAGGTTTCTTCTCAGTTTGCGCGACCAGAATAACTGCGGGCTGATTACGTTACAAGCCATCATGCCCCAGTAGCTCCACCCATAAGGGCTGAAGAGGTTGGCACGGCTGTACCAGAAAGTGTAACCCTCATATTTGTTCTGGCTATACCAACCCATGAATAATTCAGTCAGATAAGCACAACCTACTATGGAACCGGTTAATACAATTACCTTGTTCATTGCTTCAATGTGGCCAAGAGTAATATAATCTTCCAGTACAAATATTTTACGCAGCATCAGCATCAGCGTTTGCACCATCGCAAATCCGGAGAATACCGCACCCGCAACGAAGTACGGAGGGAAGATGGTAGTGTGCCATCCCGGAATTACAGAAGTTGCAAAGTCGAATGATACGATAGTGTGTACAGACAGTACCAGAGGGGTAGACAAACCAGCCAGTACCAGAGATAAGCTCTCATGACGCTGCCAGTGTTTGGTGCTACCAGTCCAGCCGAATGAAGCTACACCGTATAATAATTTACGTAATTTGGTTTTAGCGCGGTCACGTACTGTAGCAAAGTCAGGAATCAGACCTGAGTACCAGAACAGCAGTGATACAGTAAAGTAAGTAGAAATCGCAAATACGTCCCACAACAGCGGAGAGTTGAAGTTAGTCCACAGTGGTCCGCGGGTGTTAGGATAAGGTAATACGAAGAACGCCATCCATACGCGACCCATGTGGAAGATCGGGAACTGACCCGCACACATTACCGCAAAAATGGTCATCGCTTCCGCCGCACGGTTTACACCAGTTCTCCATCCCTGACGGAACAGTAACAGGATTGCGGAAATCAGTGTACCGGCGTGACCGATACCTACCCACCATACGAAGTTGGTGATATCCCATCCCCAACCAATAGTCTTGTTCAGGTTCCACTGGCCAATACCATAAGTAACCTCACGGTAAACGCTGTATACACCAAACATCAACAGGGTTACTGCAATGAAAAAACCAACATACCATAACTTGGTTGGCTTCGCTTCTATAGGGCGGCAAATATCCTCAGTCACCTGGTGATAATCCTTATTACCAGTTACCAGTGGTTCCCTTAGCTGTGATTCGTACTTAAGATGCATTTGGTATGGTTTAACTCCGGGCTAACCCGGCTGATCTTTAAATTCTTATTTCGCCTTCTTTTCCTTTATTCTCAATTAACCGTGATGAGCTGGTTCCGCAGCTGGTGCAGCATGATGTTGACCACCATTGTGTGCAGGCTCATCTGAATTACGCACTTTAGCCAGGTAGCTTACGTTAGGCATAACGTGTATCTGCTCCAGTGCATAGAATATACGGTTAGGATTCTGTGTACGTGCTTTGTAAATGTCACTCTCTTTGTCATTTACGTTACCGAAGGTGAAACAATCACTTGGACAAGCTGATTTACAAGCTACATCCAGATCAGCATCTTTCATCGGACGACCTGCTTTCTTCGCTTTCAGTTTTGCATCCTGTAAACGCTGTACGCAGAAAGAACATTTTTCAATTACACCACGTGAACGAACAGTAACATCAGGGTTTAACACCATTCTGGTTAAGTCGTCGTTCATGTTCAGAACCACGTCATCTACTTCACCACGCTGGTTGTCAGGGAAGCTGTCAGCTCCTGTATAGTCAGCCCAGTTGAAGCGACGTACTTTATAAGGACAGTTGTTAGCGCAATAACGGGTACCGATACAACGGTTGTAAGTCATCTGGTTCAGACCTTCGCTGCTGTGGTTGGTAGCTGCTACCGGACAAACGTTTTCACAAGGAGCGTTGTCACAGTGCTGACACATCATTGGTTGGAACACCACGTTCGGGTTGTCCATGTCGCCGCTGTAGTAACGGTCAATACGTAACCAGTGCATATCGTGGTAGCGCATTGCTTCGTTTTTACCTACAACAGGAATGTTGTTTTCAACGTTACAAGCTACTACGCAGGCACCGCAACCGGTACAGGCGTTCAGGTCTATACTCATACCCCATTTAATACCTGGTCTTTCGTACACAGGATAAATGGTACCTTCTTTTTCGTAATTCTCAATACCACCGAAAGGCTTCAGCTCAGCTTCTCTTTCACGACGGATTTCTTCCGGATCGTGTTTGAAAGCAGCCAGCGTAATTTCTTTCACCACTTCGGTACGGTTACCTTGTGCGGTATCGTAACGGTTGTGGGTTTGAGTCAGTGCTACTTCGTAAGTTTCTTTAGTCAATTCCAGCGTAACGTCTGAAGCAGTAAAGTCTACAGTGTTACCTTTTAAAGCAGCCAGGATAAAGGCGTTTTTACCTACATTCTTGGCAGCCTTTCCTACTTTCTCAGAACGACCGTAACCCAAAGCGATACCAACGGTATCAGGATGTGTACCCGGAATAATCAGCGTAGGTAATTCTATGCTCTTTCCGTTTACAGTTACTTTCACTACTTTTTTAGCAGGAACAGTTTCGTATTTATCAGCCTGGCCGTTATTGTTCAGATCAATGTCTAACAATGTTCTGGCTTTTGCAGGAGAAATAATCAGGTAGTTATCCCACACCGCACGGGTAATAGGATCTGGTAATTCCTGCAGGAATGGGTTGCTGGCACCCTGGCCTTCACCAATACCTACTTTCTGATATAATACCAATTCCACTTTTCCACCTTTCTTAGCAGAGCTTACGGCAGAAACCGCACCAGCTACTGCACCGGCATTGAATGCACCGGCAGTCAGCGGAGCTTCAGCAGCAGGATTGATCACCCCATCCTGTAATGCTTTGTCCCATGCGCTTTCGCTGCCCAGTTTACCAATCCAGTATTGTTTAACAAAACCCAGGTAATCAGTAGTAGCACCAGACCACTTTAACAGGCTGTCCTGCCACTGACGGGTTTTGAATAAAGGATAGATAGTAGGTTGTATCAGAGAGAAATAACCAGTTTTAGGTTCTGCATCACCCCAGCTTTCCAGGAAGTGATGATCAGGAATTACAATTTTGCAACCTGAAGTAGTTTCATCTTCTTTCGCGCTGAAAGAGATGGTAGCATTTACCTTCGCTAAACCGCTTTTGAATTTGTCAGCAGCAAACCAGCTGTAAGCAGGGTTAGCGCCGTGAATCAGTAAAGCACCTACTTTACCAGCATTCATATCTTCCACCAGTGCAGCAAACTCAGTGTCAATGCCCTGACGGTTATTGATAGTTGCAGTCCAGTCGATGGTTTTACCACCAGCCTGTAAAGCTTCGTTGATAGCGTTTACAACAATCTGAACGTTCACATCGTTGCTTGCACACACTACTAATGATTGACCTTTATTGGCAGCCAGTTCTTTAGCAGTTTTCTCAATGCCTTCAGCCAGTTTCTTGTCAGCGATACCGCTTACACCCTGACCGTTGATGGCACCTAACAGTGCAACTGCAATAGCACCCCACTCTGAAGGACGGCACAGGAATCTTTCATCCGCGCTGGCACCAGTTGAGCTTAACACACTCTCAAACTGGAAGTGCTTGCTCATTTGTGGGTTCTTCTCGTCAATCCTTCTGTTGGGAGCATATTGTTTTGCAAACTCAGCAGGGGATAACCAGGTTGCCAGGAAGTCAGCACCAATACTGGCGATTACTTTGGCATTATCAAAACGGTAAGAAGGAATAGCTCTCTTACCATAAGTAGCTTCATTAGCCAGCAACAGACCGGAATAAGAAACCGCGTCATAAGTTACATGACGGCTGCCGGGATATTTTGCCAGGAATTGCGCGATTACTTCTTTGGTAGTAGGCGATACAATGCTCGTAGTCAGAATAACTACAGGCGCAGCACCTACATTACCTAAAGCAGCAGCAACCGCTTTGTCAGCTGCGTCAAAAGTTACTTCTTTACCATTAACGGTAGGGAAGCGCAGACGCGCTGTGTCGTACAAATCCAGTACAGAAGCTTCTGCTCTGGCGGTTGTACAACCTTTATATATCGGGCTAAGGTCGTTACCTTCTATTTTAATAGGACGGCCATCTCTCACTCTCGCCAGTACGCTCAGTACGTCACCATCCTGCACATAAGTTGTGGCATAATAATTGGCTACACCTGGTACGATGTCTTCCGGTTTGTTTGCAAAAGGGATAGCTTTCTTAACAGGAATCTCGCAGCTGGCGGCTACCGCAGCAGCAGCAGTGCTGAATCCTAAATATTTCAGAAAATCTCTTCTGGGAGTAACTGCCTCCATCAAACCTTTATTATCGGCTTCGAAAGGAAGTTGTTCCTGGAACTCATCTTTACCTGATTGCTGATATGCCTCAGAGTCATTCAGCTCACCAAAACTTTGCCAGTACTTTTTCTGCTCCATTATATCTATTTGATAATATTCGATAATTCGTATACGGGTCTATGATCTTTGCGGATCGTATATCCTTCTGTTAATAGTGACATTTTTGACACTCAGTACCACCAATCATTTCTACGGTAATACCTTTAGTGCTGTCGAACTTACCGTTCTTCAGGTTCTCGTGGTATTTCTCGTAAATGCTGTAATAACCGTTGTCTTTGAATTGTACCTGTGTAGTGCGGTGACAATTGATACACCAGCCCATGCTCAGATCTGCAAATTGTTTTACTTCATCCATTTTGTTGATCTCGCCGTGACAGGTCTGACATTGTACTTTACCGGCAGCTACGTGCTGTGAGTGGTTAAAGTATACGTGGTCAGGCAGGTTGTGAATACGGGTCCACTCAATAGGAGTTGCTTTAGAAGCATCCCATGGCTGGCCTGGCGTAAATCCTGCGTACTTATATAATTTCTGAATTTCAGCAGTACCGTTAACTTCTTCACCTTCTGCGTTGAACAGTTTGTCTTTACCAGTGTACTCGTTAATTGACATGTGACAGTTCATACACACATTAACAGAAGGAATGGTTGCCTGTTTGCTTTCCTGTGCGTTACCGTGACAGTACAAACAGTTGATCTGGTTGGTACCGGCGTGTACTTTGTGTGAGTAGAAGATTGGTTGCTTAGGCTCGTAGTTTTGAGTGCGGCCTAAACCAATAGCACCTTTAACTGTAAAGAAGCCACCTACCAGGAATAAGATTACTGCTACGAAAGCGATGTAAGTTTTGTTTCTCCAGAAAGGAACCGGCTCCTGTGCAGGAATACCGTCTTTATCATCTGCCAGTTTACGCAGGTTGCTGTTAACCTGTAATAAGATGAAAGCTACTACTGCCAGAACCAGGGTAAGGATACCGAATAACAGAGAGTTATCGCTTTCAGCTACTGGTCCGTCAGGATTTGTAGGGCCTTCAGGCTTCTTCGCAGCTTCAGTTTTAATATAACCCAGAATTGCATCAATGTCCGCATCGGAAAAAGATGTAAATGAGTTCATTGCGATTTTGTACTCATTATACAGGTTTACTGCATAAGGGTAACCACTTTTGATTACCGCCTGGCTGTTTCTGATCCACGCGTGTAACATTTTCTTGTCAGGCCAGCGGTCTTCTACCCCAGCAAGTGCGGGACCAGTCGACTTTTTGGTAACAGAGTGACAGGACGCACAGTTTGCCGAAAATAAAGCCTTTCCATCCTGCGCGAAAGCACCATTTCCTAACTGCAATAAAAAAGCCAGTGTGAATCCAAATATCAACTTCCCGGCAAAACGACTTAGGTGGATCATATTCACAATTCGGTTGTGTAGATGTGGAAAAATATCCGTGAACGGGTGCAAAAATATGACACGAGGCTGACAAAAAACCATCAGCTTAAAAATTTTTTTAAGCGCATCTGGCTTGCATTTCAGTGATTTGTCAGAAAATTGTGGGAGTAACGTTTGTACGATTGACACTAATTCGTGCTTACAAACAATGCACTGAACATATTGTTTACTCTCATATAACAACTACATCAAAAATTATGACCAACTCAGCTTCCCCCCGTACTAAAATTGCCGTGTTTGCCTCCGGTGCAGGATCTAATGCACGCAAGCTGATGGAATACTTCAACAGCAATACCCCCGCTTCACAGGAAAAAGGTATTGAGGTGGCTTTGGTAGTAAGCAATAAAATAGATGCCGGAGTTCTCCAGATTGCCGCAGAATATCAGGTACCCACATTAATTATTGATAAGGAGAAGTTTTTCAGAGGCAATGCTTATGTAGATGAACTGAAGCAGACCGGTATCAGTTTTATTGTACTAGCCGGCTTTTTGTGGAAGGTACCGGCTGCACTGATACAGGCTTTTTCCGGTTCAATTGTCAATATTCACCCTGCATTACTGCCTAAATATGGTGGAAAAGGTATGTACGGTAACTTTGTGCACGAATCGGTAATTGCCAATAAGGAGCCGGAAAGTGGTATTACCATTCATGTGGTAGATGAAGTGTACGACAATGGCGTGCATCTGTTTCAGGCAACCTGCCCTGTATTTCCGGATGATACTGCTGCAACGCTCGCCCAGCGCATTCATAAATTAGAGCACGAACATTATCCCCGGGTAGTGGAAGAAACCATTAAAGCGAAACGCTAATTACCGGCTCAGGGGTTTCTGCATATACACAACTCCCTCCAGGGGGTTGTTATAGTAGGGGGCAGTTCCGGTAAATCCCATCCTTTGGTACAATGCTATGGCAGATTGTAACCTGTCCAGTGTGTCCAGCATCATGGTATGGTAACCCATATCCGTTGCTTTCTGCACAATGGCTTCTGCCAGCACACGCCCCAGTTTATACCCCCTGAATTCCGGAAGCACATACAGGCGTTTCATTTCGCAGGTGTCTTTTTCCGGCAGGGGCTGTAGCGCCACGCAACCGGCCGGTTGCCCATCTATATAAGCCAGCAAAAGCGCGCCGGCAGGGGGGCCGTACTTTTTCATCGGATTTTCCAGTTCAGCATCTACCTGTTGAAAACCCAGTTCTTCCCCCAATTCACTCAGATATTGTGAAAACAGCCGGATAACGATGCTCATCCGCGTATCATCTGCACTGGTTATCTCATACATCTCCGGCTGTTTCATATTATTCAGTTTATAACACATTAAATAGTGTGTGCTCCAGCCTTATCAGAAAACTGTTGGCCGAAGTACGGGTAAGTGTGCTGTACAATTCCTGGCGGTAACCCAGATCAATACGGGTTTGGCTATTGATAATGAACTGAATAGCAGGGGCAATATCCAGAAAGGATCTGTTATTACCCAGCGCTTTCTGCCCAATCAGCTCTGCCATAAAGTTCACATTCAGCTGGCCGTAGTGTTTGTAACTGGAAGGGTGCAGCAGTCTGCCGGTAGACAGGCTGTAGTTAACCGCCTCATTGGCAAAACCTGTTTTCCGGCCATCACCCAGCACCTGTTCAAAACTTACGGTAGCAGAAATAGCCTGTTTGTGCAGCAGCTGGGTAGCAATAAATCCTGCCTCATATCCAGATTGCATACCATTGGTTTCAATTTCCTCCTGCATCCGGTTCATCCGGGAGGTGCCTACACGGCCAAAAGCAGCCATACGGAAGTGGCGGTACATCTGATCGGTGGTGTAAAACCGGTATTTGGCATATACACCTCCACCTTCTGCGCGGGTACTGCCGTTGCTGTTACTTACATATCCTTCGGCGTGAAGCATCAGGTTTTTGTTAACGCCCAGCATAAACTCGGGCAGTAACTGGTAATCCGGGGCGCCGGGCATTTTACGCGTCATCACATTGCTCGTTACACGTATACCGCCAGACTTTGCCGGCATGTTGCTGGCCGGCTCAGAAAACACAAATAATTCCTGTCCAAAGCTGGTAGCAGCCAGGAAGAAAAGGCTGGCTGTCAGGCAGCCAGCCTTACTATATCGTTTCATACTCCTCTTCTTAATTCATTGTTACGTGGTAAATCCTGTCCTGTCCGCCTGCCTGGTTTTTCATTTTTCCGGTTTCAAAGCAGGCCATTGCTGTTTGGGCAGCGTATTTCTTCCGCTCTTTCTCCGGTAAAAAATCTTTGTCCAGTATCAGCAGCTGCTGCTCACCCTGTAACGTGGTGTCTTTCACCTGAATAAAATGAAAAGTATAGTTGGCACCTTTTATATGCGCATCGTTCTGCACAGCAGCAGCGGTAAAGTCTGCCTTTACCTGCATAGCCGCCACAGAAAAACCGGCGTCGGTTACCGCATCTTTTAAAGCGTCCAGACTCACCGCTTCTCCGGGTTTAAACGTAAGGTCGTAACCCGAATTCTCAATATCGGCATCTACAGATTTCACAAACGGCACTTTTTCCAGTGCTTTAAAAATAGCCTTGCTGCACATACTACAGGTAAGGCCGCTGGCTTTTACAGATACCGATTTAATTTCCTGGGCAGTTCCGGAAACGGAAACAGCCAGTACAAACACACCTATTATCGCGATTAACTTTTTCATACTCATTTTTTATACATAGTCAATTAAGGAACTCTCTCATACTGGCAGCACTCTTCCAACGCCTTGTAGGCTTTCTCAGATGCTTTAAACTTTTCGGTGTCGTAACCGGCGGCCGCAATTTTCTTCTGAACAGAGTCAGTATTCACTTTAGCTGCATCGTAGCTCAGCGTTAGTACATGTGTTTCTTTATTCCATTCTGCTTTGGAAACGCCAGGTTGTTTGGCAGCAGTTTCAATATTCTTTTTACACATACCGCAGCTGCCGTTTACTTTAATAGTGGCAGTTTTAATTTCCTGTGCAAACAGGGTAACAGACAGTAATGCACTGGCAGCTACCAATAATGTTTTGATAGATTTCATACAATTTGTTTGAGTATAGTGATAGGGAATAACGTGTATCGGGCCTCAGTACGGCACAACACAAACTGACCATGTACAGAAGCACTATGGTCTATGCATAAAAAATGAGTATTAAATAAGGAACACGCAGTGGCGTATAAACAGCGGTATTTCACCCGGGTAGGGTGGACCGTGTGAGTAGGCATGTAATACCGGAGTAACTACTGCTTCCGGAGCGGTTACCGGATAAACAGGTGCCGGTAGTGAAATGGCAGGTGCCTGCAACAATTGTATGTAGGCCGAAACCATATGGTCATCACCCAGCTTCACCAGTTTGTGCTCATCTTTACAACACTTGCTTTTGGGTGCAGCGGTTTTTTCCATGCCGCACTTTCCGCATTTGTTGCTCTGCTTTTCTACCAGACTTACCCCCAGCAGCTTGCCCATGCAGTAGTGCATGTGCAAAGTAGCGCCGGACGAAACGCCCAGGTACAAAACAGCTAATATGGCTACAAATAGCTTCTTCATGGAGAAATGATGTATCAAAAATAGGAAGGATTTCCGGTACGCGATTTACAAAGTTTTCTAAAAATGTAACAGAATTCCTTCCTGCTGTGCTGGTTATGCACAATCGCCGCCAGGTTCACAAGCGTTTGCCCCGTTTACCTGTATCAACGCTTCAGCTTGTTGCTCCTTCCATTCGCCAAACGATTTTTCCAGTGTCTGCAGAAAAACCCCCACTTCCTGCGCTCCGGATACAGCATATCGCCTGTTCATCACAAAAAACGGTACTCCGGTTACGCCTATCGCTTTGGCTTCCACTACGTCCAGTTGTACCTGGCTGGCATAGGTATGCTGTTTCAATACATCCGGTATAGCGGCGGCATCCAGGCCGGCTTCTGCTCCCAGTTCAATCAGCGTATCAAAGTCAGCCACATTTCTGCCCTCTATAAAATAGGCACGAAACAGAATTTCTTCCATTTCATCACCCTTACCAGCAGCTTTAGCCATTTGTATCAGGCGGTGGGCATGGTAGGTATTGGCCAGTACGGTTTTATCCATGTGATATTCCAGCCCGTCTCCGGCAGCCATCTGCGTTACATGTGCCTGAATTTCACGCACTTTTTCTACCGGCCAGCCTTTTGTTTTGCTCAGATATTCTTCCAGATTGGCATATGCACCATCTTTCAGGTCAGGGTTCAGCTGAAAGCTGCGCCATTCTACCTGCAAATCCGCCGCACCCGGAAACTGAGCCAGTGCTGCTTCAAACCTTCTCTTTCCTATATAACAAAACGGACAAGCTACGTCCGACCATATCTCCACTTTCATACATCTGAAGTTTAACCAGTAAGCAAAGGTAGTATTTCTTTACGGGGGATCGTTTTTATGGGCTTTGCGGTACTTCTTAAACAAATCCAGCCCTATTTTAATGTTACCCTTTAAGTCAGGCCGCGCCCGCAGGTGTATACTCGCACCCATTTTGGCATTTGCCCCTTTGTTACGGGGATTTTTCTCCTGAGCTGAAACAAAATTGTGCAGGGGTATCTGAATACTGATATCTGTATTTCCCCGCAGACTGTACAGCCCCTCTACATACAGGGTCATAATAGAAGAATGAATTTCCATCCTCTTTATCTTAATCTCACTGTCTTTGATAATCAGGCTGTCTTTCAGTTCTGCAAACTGTACATGACTCAGATCTTTATCCCGGAATATGAAATTTTTGATGTTTTCCAGCGGCTCAAACTTTACCAGTTCTCCATCTTTCAGGGAGAAAAACACAAGGCCGTTCATGGTATTCCCAACAATGTCCCCCCGGTTATTCAGCATAAGGCGCAGATTGGCATGTGCCGACAACCGGCCGCGCAGGTTGGCAGAGGTAATACCGTGCTGACCAAAATTATCAAACGCATAAAAGGTCTTACGCACATCTACATTGGTGAGTGTTATATCTGTACTGGCTTTGTGCGTATTATTAGCCAGTTGCTGTAAGTTACCCCGTAATTGCAAAGAACCCCCGCCATGCTGAACACTCACATTCCGTATCTGCCAGTCGTTGCTGTTAAACACCACTTCACCGGTAAGCTGGGTAGCACTGAAATGATTGAGTTCAATAGTATCAGCTGCAATTTTTAAACGGAATTCACCTTTCTCCAGCAGATCATCAAACCGGCTGGCCGCCTGGGCCAGTTTACGTATGTTGCGGGTAGGTGCTTTACGGCGTTTGCCGCTATTGAACAGGCTGCGAAAATCGGCCAGGTTCAGATACCCGGTGCCTACCTCACAGTATAAGCTGGCTTTCTGTATGCCGGCATCTTCATATAACGTACTCAGATTATTCCCTTCCAGCTTTACACGAAAATGGTTTCTACCCACACTGCATTCCATTCCCGTGGTATGAATTTCATCCGGTGAAAACTCCAGCTGCCCTTTACATTGCGAAAAAGTAAGGTCGCGGGGCTCGTAATGCACAGTACCATCGTTAATGAACAGATTGCCGCTCAGGTAACGGGTAATATCTGCATTTATACCAATGGGGCCGTTGTAACGTAAATTCACCTCTGCTGTTCCCTGTAAAAAACGCAGGGTTTGTAAGCCTATCTTATTGTCAAGTGCAGACAGTGCACATTGGGAATTTACATCAAAAGCAAGCCGTGGTTGTTTCAGATTATCCAGCACTACCTGTTGCCCTTTAAACAGAGCGCCACCCCAGGCTGCGGAAAAACTGGTAAGCATAATGCGGGAGTTTTCATCGTTCCGGGGTAAACCAGCCACCACTTCATTGGTGAAATAAGCCAGAAAATCGCAGGATTCAAATCTGGCCAGCGGTGTAACCAGTATATTGTCTTTTATCTCTGCCCGCACCTGTACATGCGGTGTCTGTCGCGGACCCAACGAACCTTCCAGCCTTGCGGTAAGATGCAGGGGTCTATCCAGCCCCACAATTCCCAGCTTCTGTTGTATATGCTGGGTTAACAGAGAAGCGGCTTTCTGGTAAGCAATCTTCCGGGTGTTAATATCCAGCGCAAAACGGGCACTACTGCTGTCGCCAAACACAAATTCCCCTTTCAGCATAAAAGGATGTCCGTCTATCTTCACATCTGTCTGGGGAAAAGACAATGTTTTCTGCGCTACATTATAAGTCATTTTCCAACGGCCGCTTAACGGTTTATCTGCCAGATAGCTTCCTTTTTCCAGATTAAAACCCAGCCCTTTTACCACCACGTTTTCCCGCACGTCCAGTAAAACCAGCGAATCTTTCTTTCTGATACGGGCGTCCAGCTTTTTAAAATACACCTCAAACCGCTTATGCTTTTGCAGGTTCTCTGCTATGGCATCAACCTCCTCCAGTTCAATCTCGCGAATTATAATCTGCTTTTTCTCTGTTTTCGCAGAAGAAGTTCCCGGTTTTACACTCAGCAGGTAGGTATTGGTATAGCCGGAGGAATCTGTAAAAAGATGCACTTTGCCTTTGTACAACCGCACATAACGCACCAATACATTTTTGCGCAAAACAGAAAGCACGGGAATACGGGTAGATACCTCCTGAATGTTTGCCAGTGGCCGGTGATATTGGGAATCTGTTATGGTAACCTTTTGCAGCGAAACGTTTATCTGCGGAAAATGCGCCCAGGCATTTACTTCTAAATCCTGAATATGCACATCTCCCTTCAGGGTTTTACTCAACTGCTGATTAATATTCTGTAGTAATTCACTTTTATGGGAAGAGATATAGATCTGCGCAATAACAATAGCTATCGTAACCAACGCTATCAACGCCAGTAATACCATGGCGCTTATTCTCACTGCCTTATGCCTGATCCATTCTTTCATAGGGGTGTTTAACAAACATATTTAGGGTAGTATCTTTTTAATTTCATGCCAAAGATCGCGATAGCATTGCGCGGCATAACTGCTGTTGGCAAATTCAAAAAGCGGCAGGTGGTTTACGCCCATCTTTTCAATATCACTCAGGTAGGGGATATAGCTTTTCAGAAACACTTTATCCCGGTAAAACTGCTGCATAATCTCATGATGCAGATTTTTACGATGGTCTACCATGCTGAAAAAGCATTTCACCTTGTCTGCTTCCAGGCCGTGTTCCTGAAAATAAGCTACTACCGTATCATACGAGCGCATGGACAGGGTAGTGGGAATATTGGGCATCAGCACCACATCCGTAGCCTGAAAAATATTATCATGAATAAGGGAAATTCCGGGTGGGCAATCCAGCAAAACAATATCGTAACCTTTCAACGTAGCCAGCAGAGACTTTAGTTTTTTCTTGCTCTGCTTCATATCGTCCAACACCACATCTGCATGCCGGGCAGAAAGGTCTGCGGGTATTACCCACAGATTGTTGTAAGAGGTTCCTACTGCGGCATCTTCCAGCAAAAGCTCTTCCGTCAGTATTTTTTTGCTGGTGTTTTTGTGTGTTGACTCAACATCAAAGTAAAAAGAAGAAGAGCCCTGCGGGTCCAGGTCCCATAACAGTGTTTTCCATCCTTCTGCTGCTGCCAGATAAGCCAGGTTAACAGCACCCGCAGTTTTTCCCACTCCACCTTTCAGGTTGTACAAGGCCAGTGAAGTCATACCGAAAAGTTTTATAGCGGAATTTACACTATTTTTTCATCGCTTCCAGCTCTTTCTGTAAACGGAACATCTCATCCCGCAGTCGCGCAGCCTCTATAAAGTCCAGGTCCCTCGCGGCTTTTTCCATTTCCTTCTTCACTTTGGTAATGCCTTTCTCCATCTGCGGAATGGTTTTATACACTTCCTGCTCTTCGGCAGCCATGTTCTGTACCAGGCCCTCATCAGGCTGAATAGCGTATTTATCTTTTACATCGTACCCTTTAATATCCAGTACCGATGTTTGTTTCATAATCTGCTCTATAGATTTCTTCACCGTTCTGGGGGTAATACCATGCAGGGTGTTAAACGCCATCTGCTTCTCACGTCTGCGGCTGGTTTCATCTATAGTACGCTGCATGCTCTCTGTCATGTTATCTGCATAGAAAATTACCAGACCATCTGCGTTACGGGCCGCGCGCCCTGCTGTTTGCGTAAGCGAGCGCTCGTTACGTAAAAATCCTTCTTTATCAGCATCCAGTATAGCTACCAGCGATACTTCAGGCAAATCCAGGCCTTCCCTCAACAGGTTTACACCTACAAGTACATCAATTTCCCCCAAACGTAACTGGCGCAATATCTCTACCCGCTCCAGAGTATCCACATCACTGTGAATGTATTTGGATTTGATATTGATACGCTGCAGGTATTTATCCATTTCCTCAGCCATGCGTTTGGTAAGGGTAGTTACCAATACACGGTCACCTTTCTTAACCCGCAGGTCTATTTCATTCAGCAGGTCATCAATCTGGTTAATACTGGGGCGTATTTCTATGGGCGGGTCCAGCAGGCCGGTAGGGCGTACAACCTGTTCCACCACAATACCACCGGTTTGCTCCAGTTCAAAATCGCCCGGTGTGGCACTTACATAAATGGTCTGGCCTGTCATGCTCTGAAATTCATGAAAGTTCAGCGGGCGGTTATCCAGCGCACTGGGTAACCTGAAACCGTAATCTACCAGCACCAGTTTGCGGCTGCGGTCACCACCGTACATACCCGCTATCTGCGGAATGGTCTGGTGGCTCTCATCTATCACACACAAAAAGTCTTTCGGAAAATAGTCTAATAAACAGAAAGGGCGTGTTCCGGGATGACGACGATCGAAAAAGCGGGAGTAGTTTTCAATACCATTACAGTAGCCCAGTTCCCGTATCATTTCCAGATCGTATTCCACACGTTCTTTCAATCGCTGCGCCTCAATCAGTTTGCCGGAAGCTTTGTAGTACTCTACCTGCGCCGCCATTTCATCCTGTATCTCATACAATATCTGCTGCTGCATATCCTTCGGCGCCAGGTACAGGTTGGCCGGAAAGATGGCGGCATTTTCTACCGTGCCTATACGCTTGGTAGTTTGTACATCTATGCTCTCTATTTCTTCAATTTCATCTCCAAAAAAAGTAATCCGGTATCCGTAATCGTTATAAGGCAGGTTAATATCTACCGTATCGCCCTTCACGCGAAACGTTCCTCTTTTAAATTCCACCTGCGTACGGCTGTACAGGCTGTTTACCAGACTATGCAAAAAAGCCTGGCGGCTGATGATCTGCCCTTTATGTATGCGTATTATACCATTCTCAAATTCGGTAGGGTTACCCATACCATATATACAACTTACACTGGCTACCACAATAATATCGCGGCGGCCGGTAAGTAATTCACTGGTAGCCTGCAAACGCAGCTTATCCAGCTCTTCATTAATACTCAGGTCTTTTTCTATGTACGTATCACTTACCGGCATGTATGCTTCCGGCTGATAGTAATCGTAATAGCTTACGAAGTAGCCAACGGCATTCTCCGGAAAAAACTGTTTAAACTCCCCGTACAGCTGCGCTACCAGGGTTTTGTTATGGGTAAGTACCAGGGTAGGGCGCTGTACATTGGCAATTACATTGGCAATGGTAAACGTTTTACCCGATCCGGTAACACCCAGTAAAGTCTGTTGCATATCACCGTTCTGCAAACCTTCGGTCAGTTGCGCAATTGCAGAAGGCTGATCTCCTCCCGGAGAATATGGTGCGTGTAGTTTGAAAGGCATATTTATTGGTACAGCAAGTTACGCAATAAGCTGCTTGCGGGAATGTTAAAAGGTTCTTCTATTGATAACACGGTATGTAGCAGAATGTTGTAATTTTAAAACAAGCATACAATACTATAGACATGTTTTCCCAGGAAGAAATTAAAAAAAGAACCGGCGCCTATGCCGCAGATTATGTGGAGCAGGGTATGACCATCGGGCTCGGAACCGGAAGCACCGTTTACTGGCTGCTACAGGAACTGGGAAAGCGTGTGCAAAGCGGATTACATTTCCGTGCCGTACCCACTTCCCGGCAAACGCAAACCCTGGCTACCGAACTGGGTATACCACTGGCCGATCTGAACAACGTAGATCAACTGGCACTTACACTGGATGGAGCTGATGAAATAGCCCCCGGCCTGCAACTGATTAAAGGCGGAGGCGGTGCGTTGTTACAGGAAAAGATAGTAGCTGCAGCATCCAAACAGCTGATAATTATTGCCGATGAAAACAAGGTGGTAAACACCCTCGGCAAGTTTCCTTTACCGGTAGAAGTAATTCCGTTTGGATGGAAACAGGTACAAAAGAAAGTAATGCAGCAGTTGGGCTGTCAGCTGGTGGAACTGAGGGAAAAGAACGGGGGTACGTTTGTATCAGATCATGGCCATTACATTCTGGACTGCCATTTCGGTCAGATATCTGATCCCGCAGAACTAAATGAGGCACTGCACCTGATACCCGGTGTGGTAGAAACCGGCCTCTTTGTTTCTATGGCAGATATAGCAGTAGTGGGTTATGCCGACGGACGGATAACCACCACTACCAGCACCACCTCATAACTAACCGGCCAGTTTGGCCAGCAGATACAGATGATCTGCCAGTTGCCGTATGGCATCAGCCGCAACATTAATCTGTTGCTGGGCCTGTTCCCACTTGCGCTGTTCAATAGCTTCGCGCACGCCGGGCATTGTTTTTACGCCATAGCCGGTATAAAACCCGGGGGCATATAAAGTATGTTTATACCAGGGGCGGCCGGGTAATCCTTTTACGCTTAGTAACTGCTGCTCGGCCTGGTACAGCAATTTATTAATAGGCCCGTGGTCGTTGGCCGTGTTTAAAAACTTACTCAGTGAGTCGCCTGCCAAACGGGTAACCTTATCCAGATCCTGCATTGCATTTTGCAAAGGGGAGAAGTCCATATAAGGCACTTCCGCTTTTATTTTGGGCGGAAAGTTTACCAATTGCGGGTCTGCCGCCAGTTTATACGCACGGCTGCGGATAATCTGGTTTTCCAGCACCGTGTTCTCCCGCATCTGATCAACCTGCGTTAGTAAATCTGCTACATAGCCATTGATGGTATTGTATACATTCCGGAAATTAAAAGGCAGTATTTCTGCGTTTGCCATACGCAGGGCTGCGCGGCCGGCAGTTTGCGCCAGCGCTACACCGTACGCAAAACCGGAATCTTTAAAATGCGCATAGTCGTAATACGAATCGTAAATAGAGTGATATTCCCCACCTTCGTCTTCTCCGCCAAACTCCAGGTTTAAGCTGGGAATACCCAGGTGCTGCAAAAAGGAAGAATAGTCTGAACCGGAACCGAGCGCACTCAGACTTAAAGATCTTTTAGAAAGCGCTTCTCTGCGGGAGGCAGTCGTAGCCGCTCTTATAATCTCCGCTGCTTTCCGGCGTTCAAAAACACTTACTTTGGTTTGCGGGTCTGTTACCGTTTTCGCAATATCATCCATCAGCGGCTCCAGAGCATGTGAACCACCTGCCTGCAGAAAACCACGGCCGTTGCCATCGGAATTAATATACACCACTGCTTTTTCTTCCAGCTCCGCCGCATGTGTTTCTACCCATTCCGTAGAACCGAGTAAGCCCGGCTCTTCACCGTCCCAGGCACAATACACCAGCGTACGTTTGGGGCGCCAGCCTTTTTTGGCTAGTTCACCAATGGCTTTGGCTTCTTCCAGTAAGGCAGCCAAACCACTTATTGGGTCAGCCGCACCATTTACCCACGCATCGTGGTGGTTGCCACGCATCACCCATTCATCAGGATACTCTACTCCGCGTAAAGTAGCTATTACATCGTAACAGGGGGTTTGCTTCCAGTCGTTCTCCACTTTCAGATGCACTTTTGCTTTACCAGGACCTACATGATAAGTAATAGGCAAGGCACCGCGCCAGTCTTCCGGAGCCACCGGGCCCTGTAATGCTTCCAGCAGCGGTTTAGCATCGTGGTAGCTGATAGGTAGTACCGGTATCTTCAGCAGATTGGTAGCTTTTGATCTGTCCAGCCGGGTAACGCCTTCGGTAGAACCTACAAAAGGAGTAAGCGGATCGCCGGGGTAAATAACCATATCCATTACCGAGCCTCTCTGTACACCATATTCATTTTTAAAAGCGCCTTTGGGGTAAACATCTCCCCTGAAATAACCATCATCTTTGGGATCAGAATATATAATACAACCCAGCGCACCATGCTCCTGGGCTATCTTGGGTTTAATGCCCCGCCATGACCGGCCATATTTAGCAATTACAATTTTCCCTTTTACATCAATACCCAGTCTTTCCAGCTGTTCATAATCTGCCGGTAACCCGTAATTCACAAAAACCAGCTCTCCGGTTACATCACCATCAGCACCCCATGCATTGTAAGTAGGCAACTGACCATCCTGACCGGAAGTGGGGTCTTCCTTCAGCGCCGGTTCTTTCAGCAACGCTTTATAAGTAGTAGGCGAAATCAATTCCAGTTCACGAACACGGGGCGTAGGAAACAATACCTGAAACACTTCCGTTTTTACATCAAAACCATAACTTTTAAACTTAGCAGCTACTTTATCGGCTACAGCCTTACCGTTAGCAGAGCCTATATGATGCGGGCGAGCCGCCAGATCAAATATGGTTTTGCCAATATTGTCTGCATTTACCAGCTGATCAAACTGTGCCTCAGTCTGTAACTGGGCAGCACTTGTTTTATCGGTAAAGCCCGGCAGCGTTTTAAAAGCAGATTGTGCAAAAGCAGCACCGTTAGTAAGCAGCAGCATACCGGCAATGACCGATTGTACAGTTATGGTTTTCATGTCTATTGAATTAGGTATGTATTCCTCTCGATAAATAGTCTGTGTAATCAGGCACCGCTGCCTCGTATTCACTGCTCATGTAAGGAGAAGTCATAATAAAATCCGCTGTTGCCCTGTCGCAGGCCATGGGAATATTCCAGGCTACCACCAGCCGCAGTAAAGCTTTTACATCGCTGTCGTGTGGCTGGGCTTCCATAGGGTCCCAGAAAAAGATCATAATATCAATTTCACCGGTAGCTATCATAGCACCCAGTTGCTGGTCGCCACCCAAGGGGCCGCTCAATACTCTTTTTACGGGTATCTCCAGCATTTCCTCCAGTAATCTGCCTGTAGTTCCTGTCGCTATCAACTCATGCTGTCTCAGTTGGTCTTTGTTAGAGGCAGCCCATTTTATCAGATCTGCTTTCCTGTTGTCATGCGCAACCATGGCAATTCTTTTCCTGGCTGCCAGTTTTTTAATTTTAGGCATACGCAATAATAAGGCATTTCTGCATTTTTATTTTGCGGATAACTGACGGCGGATGCGGCTTAAACTTTCCGGGGTAATTCCCAGGTAGGAGGCAATATAAATCAGGGGAACCCGGTTGAGAATATCCGGGTAAGATTGTAGCAATTCGGCATACCGCTCTTCGGCAGGCATACTTAATGATAAAACCAACCGCCGCTGCAAGCGTACATAAGCGTTTTGTAGCAGCAGGCGCATCCAGCGTTCTAATGCGGGAATAGTCTGGTACAGCTTTTCCATGTCTTCTTTGTAAAAAAGAAGCAGTTCACTGTCTTCCATACTTTCAATAGATAATATAGCAGGGGCCTCCGAAACATAGCTATACAGATCGCTTACCCAGTTGTCTTCAAAAGCAAACTGAACAATCTGCTCCACGCCTTTATTGTCTGCTGAAAATGAGCGGACTGCTCCGGTGTTTACAAAAACGAGATAGTTACACACTTCGCCTGAATGCAGTAAACGGCTCTTCTTTTTAAGAGCAACCTTACGGGCGCAATTTTCTATTTCTACAAGTTCCTGCGCTGATAAGGAAACCCTTCGGGATATGTTTTCCCGGATACGATTATACATATATGTAAGCTAAAGATAAATGAAAAAGCCCTCCCGGAGAACCGGGATGGCTCATACTTACTAAACCCCCAAACATATATGTAAGGCTGTAGCTTATGCTTCAGCAGCGGCCGCAGCAGCTGCTGCCGGCTTCACTTCTGCTGCACCGCTCTGAACGGCAGCTACTTTGGCCCGTATTTTTCCTTCAATTTCAGCTGCCAGCTCAGGATTATCCATAATCAGTTGTTTTACTGCTTCACGGCCCTGACCTAACTTGTTGCTGTCGTAGCTGAACCAGCTACCACTTTTTTGTATAATACCCAATTCCACACCCATATCTATAATCTCACCCACTTTGCTGATACCTTCTCCAAAAATGATATCGAACTCAGTGCTGCGGAAAGGAGGCGCTACTTTGTTTTTCACCACTTTCACTTTCACACGGTTACCAATGGCCTCATCACCATCTTTAATCTGAGTGGAACGGCGGATATCTAACCTTACTGATGCATAGAATTTCAAAGCGTTACCACCGGTAGTAGTTTCGGGGTTGCCGAACATAACACCGATTTTTTCACGCAGCTGGTTGATGAATATACAAACCGTGTTGGTTTTGCTGATGGTAGCCGTAAGCTTACGTAAGGCCTGGCTCATCAAACGGGCCTGTAAGCCCATTTTGCTATCACCCATTTCGCCTTCCAGTTCACCCTTGGGTACCAGCGCCGCCACAGAGTCAATTACCACCACATCCAGCGCACCGGATAAAATTAAACGGTCAGCAATTTCCAGTGCCTGCTCACCATAGTCAGGCTGAGAAATCAACAGGCTGTCTACATCTACACCCAGCTTTCTCGCATACGCACTGTCAAACGCATGTTCCGCATCCACTATAGCACAGATACCGCCTTTTTTCTGCGCTTCTGCAATAACGTGGGTAGAAAGCGTGGTTTTACCGGAAGATTCAGGACCATAAATTTCAATGATACGACCCTTAGGTAAACCACCGATGCCGAGCGCCAGATCCAGTCCGATAGAACCGGTAGAAACAACTTCCATTTCTTTATCCGCCCGCTCATTCATCATCATTACGCTGCCCTTACCAAAATCCTTATCAATTTTATCTATAGTTAACTTCAGCGCTTTGAGTTTGTCTGCATTTGACATAGTAAGTATATTTTAAAGTGTTTTCAGTAACCAAGTTACTCAAGGCCATAAAAGTAGAACAATTTTATTATCAACACTAATTTATTTAGTTTTTTTATTCCAACTTTTTTGGCAGCCCTTTAGCAATGGTTTCTCCATCCGTTTTCCCCTGCATCGAACGGGAGTAAAGCATGAGCGAAGGATAACCGAAGGAAAGCTCCCGGAAAACCGGAGCCCCAAACACAAAAAAAGAAGGTGCATCCTCATCAGATACACCCTCAGCTGGTTTATTAAAGAAACAATTTTGTTTGTGCTACAAACGCTCGTACAACGCTCTTAGTTTTTCGCGGGTCATAATGCTTTCCCAGTCTTTACCCAGTGCATTTTCCCACAGCGGTTTCATACCCAGCGATACGCTGATCATACTTTCAAACTGCTCTTCGGTCAGTCCTTTGGTAATACCCTGCGGAATTTCAATTTTATGCTTCTCCACCATGCGTTTGAATTTCTCAACGCCTTCAGGATAATATTCTTCCAGTTTGTCAAAAACTATACAGTTGCCAATACCATGTTTGGTGCCCAGCACGTAGGCCAGGCCATAACTTACCGCATGAGCTACCCCCACCTGGCTGTAAGCTATGCTCATACCACCAGCATAAGAGGCCATTACCAGTTTTTCGTCGCACTCATCATCCCAAACGTCTTTATCCAGGAACACTTCTTCGCATAATACCTGTGCTTTTTCGCCATAGCTCTGGCTGAAAGCGTTCAGGTAGGTACCGTTTAAAGATTCCACGCAGTGGATAAAGCAATCCATAGCAGTATAAAAACGCTGGTTGGCCGGTACGGTTTTGCACAGTTCGGGGTCCAGCACAATCTGGTCAAAAGTGGTAAAGTCAGAGTTCATGCCCAGTTTGCGGGTAGGGCCGGTTAATACACAGGTACGGCTAACCTCGGCACCGGTACCGGCAATAGTGGGTATACCCGCTTTGTATACGCCGGGTACTTTTACCAGATCCCATCCCTGATAATCCACAGAGGAGCCGGGGTTGGTCATCATCAGCGCTACCGCTTTGGCAGTATCCATTACAGAACCGCCGCCAATACCAATAATACCGCTTACGGTTCCGAATTCTGCTTTCAGATCGTCGCGCAGTTTATCCACGCCGGAAGTTTTGGGTTCGTAGGTAACATCTATAATTACAATCTTATCCTTGCCCCTTAACGGAATGCGGGATAAAAATTCCTGCTGATCCTGAAAATATTCATCCACAAAAAAGATCATCGGCGCATCGCCCTTACGCTGCGGAGCCAGAATTTCGTCTAACTGATTAAACGAGCCCCTTCCATATACCACGTAATTGACCATTCTGAAGTTTCGAAACTGTGCCATAGCTGCATTTTAGAAAAGCGAAGGTAATATGTTTACTTAATTAGAATCTATGCCTTTACTACAGGCATCCACCGCTATTTTAGCCAGCGGATATTCAAACCCTTTCTGCACCAGATAGTTTATGGTTTTGGCAAAGCGGGTTATACCTGTTTCGCGCTCCAGCGTTTCCCATTTATCTTCTGCCAGCCGGGTTAATGTGGCGGTGTAATCTTCCTCCGGTATAGAGGCCAGTGCGGTTTTAATATTATAGGCGCTTACCTGCCGTTGCTTCAGTTCGTGGGTAATTTTAATACGGCCCCATTTTTTCATGCGGAATTTACCACCGGCAAACTGACAGGCAAACCGCTCTTCGTTCAGATAATCCTCGGCAATCAGGTTTACCAGAATTTCTTCCACATCGGTTTTGCGCAGTCCAAAACCATACAATTTCTCCTTTACCTCCTGGTGGGTTCTTTCCTGGTAGGCGCAGTAATGCCTTATTTTGGGTATGGCTTTTTCTTTCGGTATTTCACGGCCCGGAAACTGCATAGTAGTGCAAAATGCTGATTTTCTGCCGAAAATATCCCGGATTTAAACACAAATACTTCAAATTGGTACACTTATGTGCATAGTATGCCCATTCTAATTAGCGTAGATTAATAATTTTGCTGTAGGTTTGTTGCCAACACAAAAAATTGCAGTGACAATATGAAATTTATTGTATCGTCTTCTTCCTTATTAAAACACTTACAACAAATCAGCGGGGTAATTAACTCTAATACAGTTCTGCCTATCCTGGAAGATTTCTTATTTGAGATAGAGGACAAAAAGCTGACCATTGTGGCCACTGACCTGGAAACCGTGATGCGCGTACAAATGGAGGTGGAAAGCAAGGCCAATGGTAAAGTATGTATCCCTGCGAAAATCCTGATTGATTCTTTAAAAAATATTCCGGACCAGCCCCTTACTTTCAGCATTGATAAAAACTTCGCTATTGAAATTACCAGCGACAATGGTAAGTACAAGGTGATGGGCGAAAATCCTGACAATTTTCCTAAAGAGCCTGTTGCTGATGATACCAATAGCTTTACAATCAGCAGCAGCTCTCTTCTTACTGCTATTAATAAAACACTTTTTGCCGTTAGTAACGATGACTTACGTCCGGCAATGACGGGTGTTTACTTTGAACTGCACAAAGACTTCATTCAATTTGTGGCTACCGATGCACACCGTCTGGTGCGCTACAAAAAAACAAACGTAAAATGCCCTAAGGAAGACAACTTCATTGCGCCTAAAAAACCTTTGAACCTTCTGAAGAACGCATTACCTGATAGCGATGATGAGCTGACTGTTAACTATAATGCCAGTCACTTATTTGTTACACACGGTTCTACCCAACTGATTTGTCGTTTAATTGATGCACGTTTCCCGGATTATAAAGTAGTTATCCCTACCGATAACCCGTATAAACTGCTGGTGCAGAAGTCTGACTTCCAGAGCGCCCTGCGTCGTGTAAGCGTATTCAGTAACAAAAGCACCAACCAGGTTGCCCTCAGCATCAGCGGAAGCGAATTGCAACTGGCTGCACAGGATGTGGATTTCAGCTTTGAAGGTAACGAACGCATGAGCTGTCAGTACGATGGTGAAGACCTGCAGATTGCATTCAACGCCAAGTTTCTGATTGAAATGCTGAACGCTGCCAACAGCGATGAAGTGAAGATTGAACTGTCTACCTCTACCAAAGCCGGTATTATTAAACCTACCGAGCAGGCAGAAGAAGAAGAATTGCTGATGCTGGTAATGCCACTGATGTTAAACAGTTAATAAAGTCTCTTTTCTTATACAGAAAACTCCCGCCGCAAACGGGAGTTTTTTTGTAAATTGGTTTAGCTGAAAAACGCTTGCCATGGAAAAGCTTGCCCTTTACTTTGAACATATTCCTTCTTCCCACCGCGCGCTCATTCTGGCCGGAGGCATCACACTGTTCTGGCTCATTGAAAGCGCTGTTCCACTTACTGCCTTTGCCTATAACAAATGGAAACATGCGTGGATCAATTTCTTCTTCACTTTCACTACCATCATCATCAACTTTGGTTTTGCATTGCTGATTGTATACACCAGCGACTGGTGCGTGCGGGAAGGCTTTGGTATTGTGCAATGGTTGCAAGCTCCTTTATGGCTGGCGCTGCTGGTTGGGTTGCCTTTGCTGGACCTGATAGGCGCTTATCTGGTGCATCTGATTGAGCATAAAATAAAGTGGATGTGGAAATTTCACATGGTACACCATTCCGATCTGCATGTGGATACTACTACTGCCAACAGGCACCATCCGGGCGAAAGTGTTTTCCGCGCGATATTTACCCTGCTGGCGGTGGGTGTTACCGGTGCACCTATCTGGCTGGTTATGTTGTATCAGTCACTTTCAGTTGTGTTGTCTCAGTTTAACCATGCTAACATAAAACTGCCGGCGGCAATTGATAAAGTACTCCGGCTGGTAATTGTTACACCTGCTATGCACCGGGTACACCATCATTTCAAACGGCCCGAAACAGATTCCAACTATGGAAACATCTTTACCTTCTGGGATAGATTGTTTGGCACCTATCATTCCGGAGGTACGCAACACCTGCAGTATGGGCTGGATGTACTGGCTGGCAGGGGAGATGAAAACCTGAAAGAGCAACTGCTGCTACCCTTTGACCGTACCATTAAAACCGATTATTAATCCGCTATATGCTTTTTCACTGCGGCTATTGCTTTTTGCAGCCGCTGCTCATAACTGCCGCTGATGCTTACCCAGGGGGTGGACTGGTTAATCAGAATGTCTTTATAAATCTGGTATAATTCCCGCCGGGGCTGTTCATCGGGATATTCGCGCAGTTCGTCTTTTACCCAGGGCAGGTCTATATCGCACAGCAGGTACAGATCATACTTTCTGGTTACAATTTCTTCCAGTATAAAGGAATGGCATTTACCAAACACATATTCACACCACACCTTCATTACATACATATCCGTATCAATAAATAACAGCGGATTTTTCTGTTGTGCTTCCTGTGCATGGCGGTCTTCCAGCGCCAGCTGGCCTTTGGCAATAGTTAGCAGATCAGCAAACTGGTAATTGCTGCCATGGGTAAGGAGGTATTCCCTGGCATATTCCGGACACCACTGTGTTTGATAGTGCTGCGCCAGTTGTTCACATAAGGTACTTTTGCCGGTTGACTCCGGACCTATCACTACTATTTTCTTCATGCCATCTCTTTTTCACGTTTCCAGGTGCGGTACCATGTAATCCACCCTGAAATAGCCAGCGTCAGAAATACCATAAACTGTACGCTGGTAAATACATATCCTTTTATAAAATACAAAGGTATAGACACTATGTTGGTGATGCTCCACCACAACCAGTTTTCCACTTTTTTACGGTTCATCAGTAACATACCGGTGTAAGCCGCGGCTGAAGCCAGTGCATCTTCTACCGGAACGGTACTGTTGGTAAATCGCGCCAGTATTTCATACAGTAGTAACCACATGCCGCCAAAAAAGAGCAGTTGCTGCTGCCAATCCCGCCGGTTAGATACGGTGATCTTTAATACTTTTTCACCGGTGGTATCTTTTTGTAGCCACATATACCAACCGATTATATTCATGACCACGTAATACACATTCAACCCACCTTCAGCATACAGGCCGCCGGCAAAACTGATGTATACATAAATAGCGGTACTGATAACCCCGAACGGATATACCAGAATATTGGCAGAGCGTGAAAAGTATACACTGGCTATGCCCGTAAGTACGGCTATGCCCTCCGGGAGGGTGGTAGCCCGCAGCCCTTCCATAAACCGGTGTATCAGTTCTTCCATCCTTTCAAAGTTAACAGCAAATATACCTTCCGGTGCTTTTAACTGCTATATTTACAACAGCCGTAAATACGCTATATGCCAGCAGCAACGCCACAGCCCTTTTATGTAAAACTCAGTCACTGTCTAATCAGCATTGTGTTAATCTGTCTGCTTATGTATGTAGGGCAGAGTATTCTGGTGCCGCTTTCTTTTGCCGGGTTGTTCAGTATCATTTTAATGAGCCCCTGCGACTTTCTGGAAAAGCGTAAAATGCCACGCACCATGGCAGCGGCCATATCAGTATTGCTTTTTCTGATTGTGATATCCATCATACTGTATTTTATCTCCTCACAGTTAATCAGCTTTCAGAACGATCTGCCTAAACTGGGTGTACAACTACAGCAGGCCCTGCTGGATCTGGAAATATGGATTCAGCAACGTTTTCATATCAGCTCAGCTAAAATGACGGAGTTTCTCAATTCTGCTACTTCACAAACATTATCGCACACCTCCTCACTGGTAGGTACTACCGTATCTACGTTATCCAGTGCGCTGATATATATGGTGCTTATACCCATTTACACTTTTCTGCTGCTGCTGTACCGGGGTATCATCACGCGTTTTTTCATTAAAAGCTTTCAGGAGCAACATACCCCACTGGTACATACTATCATGGGCAAAACCCGCCATGTAATCAAAAGCTATATTGCGGGGCTGATTATTGAAATGGTGATTGTGGCTATTATGAACTGTGCGGGCTTTTTTATACTGGGTGTAAAGTATGCTCTTATGCTGGGTGTAATAGCTGCCCTGCTAAACCTGATACCGTATGTAGGCATTTTTACCGCCTGCATTTTAAGCATGCTTATTACGTTTACCACCAATACACCGGCTACCGTTTTTGGTGTGGCTGTTGTACTGGTAATTGTACACATTATAGACAGCAATATTCTGCTGCCAAAAGTGGTAGGCTCTAAAGTAAAAATAAATGCACTGGTAACTATTGTGGGTGTTATAATAGGCAGCGCTATCTGGGGCATAGCAGGTATGTTTCTGGCAATACCTTTTATGGCAATACTGAAAGTGATTTTTGATGGTGTCGAATCACTGCATGCCTGGGGCATATTATTAGGCGATGAAACCGGTGACAAACCTGTAATAGTGCCGGTAACTCAGGAAATAATTCCTGAAGTTGTTATAGTAACTCCGGCAAAAGAAAATGATCCACCAGCAGCTCCACCGCCCGCTATATAGCAAAGTAGCAGAAAAGCTTATTCAGCTTCTGCTACTACTTCTTTTACTTCAGGTATCATACGCTTCATCATGCCTTCAATACCAGCTTTCAGCGTAATCATAGAAGAAGGACAACCACTGCAGCTACCCTGTAACATCAGGTTAACAATGCCTTCGTTGTAACTTTTGAACTGAATAGCACCGCCATCCATTTCAACTGCAGGTTTAACGTAGTTATCCAGTAACTCCTTAATTCTTTTTACCACATCGTCATCGTCAGCAGTAACGGTGTTGGTAGCTTCCTGTTTAATTTTGGCTACTTCTTCCTCGTTAATTACTACACCGCCGTTTTCCAGATAATCTTTCAGAAACTGTTTAATGGTAGGTATTACATCATGCCAGTCTTCTGTATCGTTGGTTTTTGTCAGCGTTACAAAATTGCTGGCAATAAATACGCTCCTGATAAAAGGAAAGCTGAATAATTCTTTCGCCAGGGGAGAAGGGCCTGCCAGGCTCTCATCTGCAAAGTCAATGCTCTTACCGGGATACAATAATTTGTTGGCCACAAATTTCATGGTCTCCGGGTTGGGTGTCATTTCCGTATATATGCTAATAACGGGATTTCCTGTTTTAATCATAACGCATCTTTTTACCTTATCAACAAAGGTACAAAGTTTAGTGCTTAAGGCTTACTTCCACGGCGGCAATATGTCGCCATGGAATACAATACCTTACATTTCAACTATTTAAGACAAAATGGTAATCAAACCTTTAATAACAGCACCCAGTTTAACGGCCTCAAACACACGGCTTTCGCTACTGTTGTGCTGTAATACGGACTGTTCGTGAGAAGTTACACACATTTCACAGCCGTTAATGGAAGAAACCACCAGGCTCAGCAGCTCAAAAAACTCTTTACCCAGTACAGGACTCATCATAATGCTCATTTTGATGCCTGCAGGCTGGTTGTTGTAAAAGTCTTTGTGCATAAAGTGCCTGAAACGGTAGAACACGTTGTTGGTATTCATCAAAGAAGTACAGGCAATCACCTCTGCAATTTCTGCTTCCGTAGCACCCGCAGCAGTAGCCAGCTCTGTAAATGATTGTTTCAGCAGGTCAAAACGCTCGTTTACCGCTACAGACAAAGCCAGCAGTAACGCCTCTTTTCTGTTCAGGTTCTGCGAATTATTTAAAACGTTGCTAACATTAATCTTCAGGTCTTTAATGTATTTGGCTTCTACCTGTAATAATGCCTGTGCATTGGCAGAAGGTGTATAGGAAGGAATACCTACTTCATTCAGCAGGTTAACAAATGTCTCGTTTTGAATCAGTACTTCGCTCATGGTATTTTGCTTTGCTTACAAATACGGCAGGAATAATCCTGCCGTACCGTAACTTGTCTCATCAATAAAATAAAGCCGCTCTTAGTTCAGTGACAGCGCTGTAGTTAATGTTTCTTCGCCTTTGCTCCAGTTACAAGGACACAGTTCGTCTGTTTGCAGGGCGTCCAGTACACGGATTACTTCCTGTACGCTACGGCCTACGCTCAGATCATACACGCTAACCCAACGTACAATACCCTGAGGGTCGATGATGAAAGTAGCGCGGTATGCAATTTTTTCGTTGTCGTCCAGAATACCCAGTTCTTCTGCCAGGCTCTTGGATGTATCAGCCAGCATAGGAAATTTCAGGTCACGCAGGTCAGCGTGGTCTCTTCTCCATGCAGCATGTACAAACTCAGAATCGGTAGAAGCACCAATCAGAACAGTATCACGGTCGGTAAACTCGCTGTGCTTTTTGTTGAATTCAGCAATTTCAGTAGGACATACGAAAGTGAAATCTTTAGGCCACCAGAATATTACTGTCCATTTGCCATCAGCAGAACCAATTTTCTCAGTGATCTCTGTAAACTCTTTTCCTTTTTCGATAGATACAACGGCTTTCTTGGTAAAAGCAGGAAACTGGCTTCCGATAGATAATACTTTGTTACTCATAATGGGATGATCTTTTATACTATTACTTAATTAATTCCTGAACTATACAACTTTTCTCTGGCAAGTATTACCTGAAACAGGTGTGTGTTACGGGTGCAAAAATGCACCGTAAACACACACCTGTCAAATTGTTATTCTCTATTGCCTGATAGATTTTATTGATGAAAACGGAAAACACATTTCACTATCCCACAATCCTTAATTTGGCGTAGTTAAGCATGATTTTCTTTTCACCGTTCTGCTTAAACATAACGGTGGCAATGGGGTTGTGGGCAGAGCCTTCCATTTTGGTTACCTGACCAAAGCCAAATTTCTGATGCTCTACCTGCTGGCCTACCTGTAGATTGCTGGTATCGCTGGGTACAAAATCAGCCGAAGGCGTATGTGATACTACCGGCGCTGCTTTAGGCGGCGGCATATAAGAAGGCTTGGCAGTACCTGCTGCCGGAGCACTTGTTTTTTTTGCGGGTGGGGGGCCATATCTTCTTTCTGCAGAAGCTGCATCTCCACCAAAGCCACGCTGCATTCGCTCAAAAGCACTACCCATATTGCTTACGCCACCCTGGTTACGGGCGCCGCCGCCGGCATAGGTTCTATCTACATAGTCGGCAGGCATTTCTTCCAGAAAGCGACTGGGCTCATTCTGCACCAGGTTACCAAAGCGGTAACGGCTGTTGGCAAAAGTTAACCATAGCTTGTCTTTGGCGCGGGTAACTGCCACATAAAACAGACGGCGTTCTTCTTCCAGTTCTTCGCGTGTATTTATACTCATACCGCTGGGGAAAATGCTTTCTTCCACACCACCAACAAACACCACCGGAAACTCCAGGCCTTTTGCAGCGTGAATAGTCATCATCTTTACCACATCGCTGTCCTCTTTGTCATTGTCCGCATCTGTTAACAGCGTAATCTGCTGCAGATAAGCACCGAGCGATTTATCGGTAACTTCTCCATCTTCACTGTCCGGGCTTTCCGTCCATTCTTTAATGGAGTTCATTAATTCCTGCACGTTTTCGTAACGGGCCAGACCCTCTACCGTTTTATCGGCAAACAGTTCTTTTACCAGGCCGGTATGTTTACCCACCTGTACCGCTACATCCGAAGCGTTTTTATCGGTAAGCATCGTTTGAAAATACTTCATCATGGTAACGAAGTTGTTGATGCTTTCCAGTGTACCAGCTTTAAAACCATATCCACCCGCAGAGGCGAACACTTCCCACAAAGTAATATTCTGCTCATTGGCCACAATCACTGCGCGCTCCACCGTGGTTTTACCAATACCGCGAACAGGATAGTTGATAATACGCTTCAATGCTTCCTCATCACGGGTGTTGGCAATAACACGCAGATAAGCAATGAAGTCTTTTACCTCTTTGCGCTGATAGAAGCTGAGACCACCAAAAATTTTATACGCAATACCCAAACGGCGCAGGCTTTCTTCAAAAGCCCGGCTTTGTGCGTTGGTACGGTATAAAATGGCAAAGTCTTTATTACTGTAATGGTTGCGGAGCTTTTGTTCTTTAATGGTATCGGCAGTAAACTTCCCTTCTTCGTTATCCGTCATGGTACGAACAAGCTTTATCTTTTCACCGTTGGCGTTCTGCGTCCACAGGTCTTTTGCAATCTGACCGGTGTTGTTCTTGATTACCTCGTTGGCAACATGCAGAATGCTTTTGGTACTGCGGTAGTTCTGTTCCAGCTTTACCACCTTTACATCATCATAGTCTTTCTGAAACTGAAGAATGTTTTCAATGGTAGCACCACGGAAGCTATAGATACTCTGTGCATCATCACCTACCACACAAATATTTTCATTGGCAGCGGCCAGTAATTTGGTGATTTCGTACTGCACCGGGTTGGTATCCTGATACTCATCAATCATGATGTACTTGAACTTGTGCTGGTACTTGTGCAGTACAGCCGGAAAGTTCTTCAGCAGTTCGTGCATTTTCAACAGCAGATCATCAAAGTCCATAGCGCCGTTTTTAAAACAACGGGCGGCATAAGCCTGATAAATCTGTGCAATAGCCGGACGGTTGGCGCGCATATCATCTTCCTGCATACCACGGTCAGCCGCATATTGGGCCGGACCAAGTAAGGCGTTCTTCGCAGCAGAAATACGGCTGTGTACTACGTTCGGTTTATAATGTTTGTCGTCAAGGTTCAGTTCGTTAATAACAGTCTTCAGCACGCTACGGCTGTCGTCTGTATCATAAATAGTAAAGCTGTTGGGGTAACCTATATGGTGTGCTTCACCACGCAGTAAACGGGCAAACACACTGTGGAAGGTTCCTATATACAGGTTACGGGCCTCATTATTACCCAGCATTTTACCAATACGCTCTTTCATTTCATGAGCGGCTTTGTTGGTAAAAGTCAGCGCCAGTATATTAAAAGAATCAACTCCGTTTGCCATCAGGTAAGCTATGCGGGTGGTCAGCACTTTGGTTTTACCACTTCCCGCACCGGCTACAATCATCAATGGTCCGTTAATATGTGTAGCAGCAGCAAGCTGCTGTTCATTCAATCCACTCAATAAATGTTGCATCCCGCGAAGGTAAGAAAGCCGGTGAGATGTTTTGCTATCGTGAATATTTATGTGAACGGGAAGGCAGTATCTGCCGATCTTAGTAAGTTCGTTGTTCAATATCACTGAGAAAACTTCGTAATCACTTCATGGAAAACCAGAAAAACGTATCGCCCATGCTGGTAATGGTAGCTTTTGCCACTGTATACCTGGTATGGGGTTCTACTTATTTTTTTATCGCCCTGGGCGTTGAGCATATACCCCCGTATCTTATGGCAGGCATCCGGTTTTTGGTAGCCGGTTTGTTATTGCTGGGCTGGTGCGCCATTAAAAAGCTTCCGCTTATCAGCTGGCCACAGATAAAAGCAGCTGCTATCAGTGGCATACTATTATTGTTTATTTCCAACGGAAGTGTGGGCATGATTGAAAAAACACTACCCAGCTCGTTGGTAGCAATATTCTTATCTGCCACACCCATTTCTTTTGTGCTGCTGGATAAGCCGATGTGGAAAACCAATTTTACCAGTGCCTCTACATTGGCAGGCCTGGCAGTGGGTATTATTGGTGTAATACTACTGTTTGCAGAAAGATTGCAATCAGCATCTTTCTCCGGCAGTACTACTGAAATGCTTTGTATGGCAGGCCTGGTGGTTACTTCATTAAGTTGGGCCGGCGGTTCACTCTATTCAAAATACTATGGTTCAGGCCCTGTTATGGTAACCACTGCCTGGCAAATGATAGCCGCATCAGTGTTCTGTTTACTTTTTAGTGTAATCATTGGTGATGTTAAAAACTTTCATCCTGAAACAGTGCCGGTAAAAGCATGGCTGTCGCTGGGCTACCTGATCGTTTTTGGTTCACTGGCAGGTTTTAGTGCCTATGTATGGCTGCTGCAGGTGAGAACTGCTACACAGGTAAGTACACACGCATATGTAAATCCGGTAGTAGCGGTAATACTGGGAGTACTCTTTGCCAATGAAACCATGAGCGGTTTGCAGGTGGCGGGATTGGTAGTTATTTTACTCAGTCTGTTACTTATCAATCTGAATAAATATCGTAAACCCGCTTCCGGAAAAGCGTAAACACTGTTTTCTGTAAGCGGGCTTTACTGTATCCTATGCTTTTTTAATAGGCTGATCTTCCAGCTTACGAACCCATTTAGACAAAATGGTTTCGTTTTCCATCAGCATCAGCACACCATTTTTAATTTCAAAACGGTTGGTGCGAAGCAGGTTATCTATAAACGCTTTTTCGTTATACCCCATACAGGCCATACGGGTAGAAATAATTCTTTCATCAAAACGCAGGCTGTCGCCTTTACGGGTAAACATACCTGTCATCTGGTTACAACCTGTGTTGCCGGTAAACTTATCCTCAGTAGCACTGAAAATAATCTGCGGTATTTTACCTGCGCCGGTATCAGATGGCAGCTGCGGTTGTAAATACCATTGGCCTCCCAGTGAAGTATCAACCGGTGCGGTACTGATAGCAGCATCTGTGTTTGACCGGGAAGAGGAATGGCAGGCCACTACAAAAGCAAAGCTCATTGCCATACATACACCTGAAATAAGTTTTGTTTTCATACACCTGTTTATGCATCATAAACAATTATAATGCCGGGGTAGGGGTTCCAACAATGAAAAAGCCGGTTACTGTAATAGCAACCGGCTGTATATCAATTAATTCAGTGTTATTTCTGTGGAGCTGGTACTGGTTGTCCACCATTCTGCTGTGGATTTTCCAGCAGTTTGAAGAACTGATCCAGCTGAGGCAGAATTACAATACGGGTACGGCGGTTAGCAGCTTTACCTTCTGCGGTGCCATTATCCGCTACAGGTACAAACTCGGCGCGACCAGCGGCCGTCATACGTGCAGGCGGAATGTTATACTGATCCTGCAATATGCGTACTACGGAAGTGGCACGTTTCACACTCAAATCCCAGTTGTCCAGTAACACACCACGGGCAAAACGCACGTTATCGGTATGGCCTTCCACCATAAATTCAATGTTCGGTTGATTGTTCAACACCGTAGCTACTTTACCTAACACTTCTTTAGCGCGGTCGGTAATATCGTAACTACCGCTTTTGAACAGCAGTTTATCAGAGATATCAATATACACTACCCCTTTATCCACTTTAATGTTAATATCCTTATCATCCATGTTGCCGATAGCCCCTTTCAGGTTCATTACCAGCGCCATGTTCAGTGAATCTTTTCTGGCAATAGCGCCTTGCAGATCCTTGATATAGGCATCCTTGGCGCCAATGTTTTCCAGCGACTTTTTAATGCTTTCCGCCTGAGAGCCGGAAATCACAGAAAGATCTTTCAGCTGGTTCAACACCTGGCTATTGTTCTGTTTCAGGAAATCATTTTGCTCCTGAGAAGAACTCAGGCGGTTTTCATAAGAAGCTTTCCGCCGGTTAAAAGCATCCAGAGAGTCTTTAGCATTTTGCTCGCAGGTACGCAGCTTGCCTTGTAACTCCAGGTAGGCACCATTTAATTGAGTATATCTTGATTCAGCTTCCCTCAATTTCTTAGGACTTACACAGGCAAATAGGAGTGTAGAAGACACCGCTGCCGTTAAAAAAACTTGTTTTTTCATAATGTTTCAGATTTTAACGATGTATCAGGTAATCCGAAAACCGCGCCAAAAATTCTAAAACAGTAGTACAGAAGCCCTTACCACTTTTTTAAGCATTTTTTTGCCATCTTTATACAATACTCTTAACACATTCGGTATGGTAACCAGAAAATACCTTCAGATGATTTTCCCGGTGTTTAACACCAAACGCACCAAAGAAATCTTCAGTTTCAACCCTACGGTAATACCCACCCGTGAAGAAGCCAGCGAAATAAAAATTCAGGTATTTGATTACAACGCCACAGAAATACATGAAAAGAATTACACAAAAGTGGAAGACTGCTTTCCTTATGTGAATAACGCTAACGTTACCTGGATAAACATTGATGGCCTGCGTAAAGCCGATGTAGAAAAGATATGTCTTCAGTTTAATATTCATTTTCTGCTGGGTGAAGATATACTGAGCGTTGGGCAGCGCCCCAAAATGGATGAAATGGAAGGCATGATGTTTTGCCTGCTAAACATGCTGTATGTGAATAAAGCTGGTGCTGTGGAAACAGAACAGATAAGTATGGTGCTGGGCAAAAATTTTGTAATCTCTTTTCAGGATGATGCAGACCGTGATGTGTTTGACGGGCTACGCAACAAATTAAAAGCAAACGGCAGTAAACTAAGGCAATCCGGCGCAGACTATCTCTGCTATTCGCTGCTGGATATGATTGTTGACCACTACTTTGTAGTGATGGAAAACCTGAGTGAGCAGATTGAGTTGCTGGAAGAAGATATTATCCGCGCCGGTAATGCCCGCTCGCTGGCACGGATTAACAACATGCGTAAAGAGCTGATTGTATTAAAACGAAACGTACTACCAGTTCGCGAATTGGTGAACGGTTTTATCAGAAGCGACAGTGATTTGCTGGAAGAGAGAACCATCAAATACTTTAAAGATGTGTACGACCATATTGTGCAGGCAACAGATCTGGTAGAAAACTACCGCGATATGATGATGAGCATGCAGGACCTGTATCTGAACAAGGCTAACATGAAGCTGAACGAGGTAATGAAAGTGATGGCCATTGTAACCTGCCTGCTGGCTCCTGCCACCGTTATCGGAGGCATTTTTGGGATGAACTTCGATAGCATTCCTTCTATCCACAACAAATACGGCTTTTTTATAGCAGTAGGCCTGATGCTTTTTATACCATTATGGATGGTACGGATATTCAGAAAAAGAGGGTGGTTTTAACCACCACCTATTTCTTTTTGTAAACGGGAACCGTGCTGCAGGGCTCGCCATACATAATGCTTTTGGCAAAAGGCCGCAGCTTGTTGGTAATTTCCAGAAAAGCAGTTTCCGGAATAGGCGTATCTCCACATCCTTTTACCACCACCCGTTTATCCAGATATTCTTCCCCATTAAAATGGGCCAGTGTTTTTACAAACAGGGTGTTCAATAAAGTTTTTTCATCACCCACTACCAGGTCTTTAGCCACCGGTTGTAAATAGCTTGACACCAGCATGTAAGCCCACATGGGTATAATGGCGTCTGCGCTACAGGTCACCGCCACATATTTATCTCTGTACACTTCCCAGTCCTGCGCCAGTAGTGCTGCACGGAAGTCTTTTTCTTTCAGAATCAACCCCATGAACAGAAAATCCTTTAAATCAAACGTAACTATCTCGCCTTTCGGGTAAAACATTTCCAGATCAAGGGTAATTAAACCGCTTTCCGCCACTTTATTCACAATAGTTTCCTGCATAACCTATCAGTTTATCCACAAATTTAATCAACATTCCGGCCGCGGTGATCATTTTTCCGCAATCCGAAATTCGCATATGCTAAATAACAAAGCCGGTGCTTTTGCAAACACCGGCTTTGTATATTCTATTTCAACAGGGCCCGAAGGGCCGGAAAAAAAATTTTAGTAAAAATCAGCTCTGTTGTCCTTTATAGTAGCTGCTTTTCTTAAAGCGTTCATAGCGCTGTAACCAATCTGAGAACGCATGCTGTTTTCCTGAGCACGACGCTGATCATCAATAGTACCACCAAATGATGGTCTTGCAGAAATGCCTTCGCCTTTTACAGAGAATACACCGGTGTTACCAGCGATAGGTTCTGAAGCCTTACCCTGTAACGCTTTGTTGAAAGCAGCACCTACTACTTTAGGTTCGCTACCCACTGCAGCAATAAATGGCGATTGGAAAGACAGGCTGTCTGCACGCTGAATACTGGTTCCGGTGCTTTGTGCATAGGCTTCCAGTGTATTACCGGTAAATTTGGTAATAATCTGTTTTGCTTTTTTCTCGTTTTTCAGAATACCTTCTACCATAGGTCTGGCTACACGGGCAGATGCCAGGCCAGCTTTGCTTACGCTGGTAATCATAGCTACCACATATTTACCGTTAAAATCGAACGGCTCAGACAGGTCTCCTACATTATTTTCATATACCCACTTCACAAATGGTCTGTTCTCGCCCAGGCCCATTACTGTGAAATCGTTCGCTTTAATATCTGGAGAAGACATTGGGAAAATACCTGCTTTGCTGGCATTCTCATCAAACTGAGCTTTTGTTTTGCTGGCGGCAGCAAACTGTTGTGCAGCATTGCTGGCAGCACCAATAGTTGCCGGGCTGGCAGAAATGGCTTTAGACAGATAAGCTACCTTATAAGCAATCTGCTTATTCTTCTGCTCTAATACCTCTATATAATGGTATCCGCTATAAGCACCATTTTCTACTTTCACAACTTTCTTGTCACCTGTGTTGCCATAAAAAGCAACTTCTGCAAATTCTTTGCTCAGGTTGGCAAACTGGGTAGAAGAGAAGGTGTATTCACCACCGGTAGCTTTACTTCCCGGATCATCAGAGTATTGCGTAACCAATGCTGCAAAGCTGGCACCACCTTTAATAGCGTTTACAATGCTGTCAATTCTGTTTTTTGCTGTGCTATCTGCCAGAACAGGTTGGCCCTGGTCTGCTTCTTTAATTAATATATGACGCACTTTAACAGAATCAGCCAGTTCGCGACGGCCGATCATTTTAGCAATAGCATAATTATTACCATCCAGATAAGGGCCAAATACCTGACCATCACCCAGCGCCATAATACTATCTGCGTTTGGCATCTTCATGTTACTTTTTGTAACATAAGCGTCAAAGTAAGGTAACTCAGTTCCGTTTTTACCTACAAATGATTTTGCATCGGTAGTAGCAGCAAACTCAGCTTTTAAACTGTTTACATTATTTAATACTACAGCAGAATCTTCGCCGTTGGCAGAAGCGTCGAAGGTAACATAAGAAACAGTTCTTGCTTCTTCGTCCTGCTTAAACTCACTGGCGTGTTTATTCACATAAGCAGTAATCTCATCATCGCTTACCTTAACAGTACTGTCGCTTACAGAACTGTAAGGAACATATACATAAGATATATTGGCTATAGAGCTGTTGTCAGTATTCGTTTTTTCAGCCAGCCACTTGGGTACATATACCGCCTGGGTAATCAGCGCCTGATATTTCTGAGCTTTTGCTCTGTCAATAGCCGGCTCAATATACATCTGCATAATGCTGTTCACCTGCTCGCTGTTGCGGTTCTTCTTCAGCTGGGCAAAAGCTTGTTTGGCTTTATCCACATCAAATACACCGGTTTGCGGATCGGTAAACTCGCGGGCAAAAGGAGAAGAAGTGGGGTCGAACAGAATATCGCTTAATTCTTTGGCAGGTACCACAATACCCAGTTTTTCCAGCTGCTGGCGCAAAACAGTTTGCTCTACCATAAAATTCCATACGCTGGAATTTAACTGGCTGCGCTGTGCCTGTCCACCCTGCATCTGATTCACCAGTTCTATTTTCTCCTCAAACTCCTTTCTATCTATTGTTTCTCCGTTTACTTTACCAACAGTGGAAGTATTGCTGAAAAAGCTACCGCGACGAATAGAAGCATCCTGCACAATAAAAGCGATCAATGCCAAAGCAATTGCACCAAAAATAATCCAGGCCGCTTTGTCACGAATACGTTGAATAACTGACATACTCAATTTAAGGTTTACAATGAAGGTGGCAAAAATATAGGAAAACCGATTGAATTAAGAAATCAAACCTGAGAAATAAGAAATTTTAGCCAATAATGGCTTTTCCCCAGCTTTTTGGGGATAACCACCATTTCCTGTGGAAAACCCCACCTTTTCACATTCCGGGTTGTGGACGTGGGTGGAATAACCTGGCCCCATTTGGAGCGCTCCGGAAATCTTCAGCAGATTTTCACTTTTTACACGCAGTTAATTCACAGTTAATATCCTGTTAACATAGCAATGTGCATTTCCGTTGATTCCGTTTTCCACGATTGTGTAAAATGGCGCCAAATGCTTACTCTGTCTAAGTAATTCAATGTGATTTAATTGTGGATAGCTGTGGATAGTGCCGCGTTAATTAACTTTGTACTCTGTGTATAAGTAAGTTTTCCCGATATACACACCCGTAATAGTAGTAGTGGGTTATTTAAATAATGTATTAATAAAGAATATTACAATGGATATCAACATTTCTGAAGCAAGATCGCAAGTGAATGAAAAAGGTTTTCTGGACATTGATGTTGATCCCCGTTTGGATCTCTTTCAGGAAATTGAAAAATTAAAAAAAGAAAAAAACGCAATCCTGCTGGCGCACTATTATCAGGAGCCGGATATTCAGGATGTGGCAGATTATATTGGGGATAGCCTGGGCCTGGCGCAACAGGCTGCCAAAACAGATGCGGACATTATTGTTTTTGCCGGTGTGCATTTTATGGCGGAAACGGCCAAAATATTAAACCCGAACAAAAAGGTACTGCTGCCGGATCTGAAAGCAGGCTGTTCACTGGCGGATAGCGCGCCGGCAGAACTGTTCAGAAGGTTTAAAGAGAAGTACCCCGATCATCTGGTGGTTTCTTACATCAACTGTACAGCGGAAATCAAAGCTCTGAGCGATATTATCTGTACCAGTGGTAATGCAGAAAAGATTATTGAGAGCATTCCGGAAGATCAGCCGATCATTTTTGCACCGGACAAAAACCTGGGAGGGTATCTAAACAAGAAAACGGGGCGCAATATGGTCCTCTGGAACGGCGCCTGTATGGTTCATGAGATTTTCAGTTTGGAGAAGATAATGAGGCTTAAAATGCGTCATCCGAAGGCTAAACTGATCGCCCACCCGGAATGTGAGGAACCAATCCTCCGTATTTCAGATTTTATAGGCAGTACCACCCAGTTGCTGAAGTATGTGGTAAAGGATGATGCACAGGAATACATTGTGGCTACCGAAACGGGAATACTGCACCAGATGCAGCAGGATGCACCAGGTAAAACCCTTATACCGGCACCGCCGAATAATTCATGTGCGTGCAACGATTGTCCACACATGAAACTGAATACACTGGAAAAGCTGTACCTGTGTATGGAACATGAAACGCCGGAGATATTGATGGACGAAAAACTACGTCTGGCATCGTTAAAGCCGATTGAGCGCATGCTGGATATCAGCCGCGCTGCCGGTTTAATAGGGTAATATGGTTTCCAGTTCGGTTCCGTCTGGTTTACGGAAGCGGTTCATAAACTGTTTGCGGTACAGCGGAATACCCTGTTTTTTCAATTCAAGATATTGTTTGTGACAGAGCTGGATGTAATAGCCCAGCTCCATGTCATTCATTGTCAACAAAATATCGTAGTCAGGACGATAGTACCACAGAAACTCATCTAGGTTAGTACTATCAAGGCCTGTTAACTGCCGTACAAAACGTTTGGTAAAGCGGTGGGTAATGTATTTATCCTGTTCATCCTGCAGTAATCTGTTTTGTAGTGCCATTAACCTTTTGGTTCTTCTGAAGCGGAACATGTTGATAAACTCGGTTAAATCCAGCCCTACAGTCATGCTTCCCGGTGTATAAGTGGAAGGTGGGTTGGAGCTGATACCAATACCCGGCTTTTTAAAGTTGAAAATCTTTGCGTAGTCTTTCCGGTTCTGGATAGAATCTTCCCGGTAGTTTCTGTTTTTCACAAATACCTCAGGAAGGGTACGCGCATCAATATGCAATCCAATATCAAACTGTGTGTTATTCACAATGCTATCCACAGGAAACTTTTTAGTGGATTTGGTAAAGTAACTGAACCAGATGGAATCCCCTGATTTTACCGGGATGGAGTACCTGCCCATACTATCCGTCATAACGTGGTAACCGGAGCGGGTAAACACATTTACGGCTTCCACACGCGACTTATTGAAAAAATCAAACACAGTACCCTGTATATCCCATGTTTGTTGTGCTGCACAAAACAGGGGAAGGGTAAGCAGAATGTGTATAACTAACAGTTTGGAGTAGAAATTTGGTTTCAATGCGTTACTGCTTGTGAATTGTAATAATACTACGAAGCTTTTAACCAACGCAGATATCCACAGCTTTTTTAACGCTATTTTGTGCTATCTGTTTAGTTTGATTACTTTTTCTGAGAATATCTTTCTCCTTGCCTTTCCGTACAGCACCACATGGTAAGTACCCTGTGGATAATTGCCCAGATTAAAGCTGGTAAGCGGACTGGTTACCCGTTTCTGCATCAGGAATTGCCCGTAATTATCATAAACTGCCATGAATTCCACATCAGGAGCGTTTACGATGCGTAAATAGAACTCCCCGTAGCCCGGATTGGGGAAAACCTGTACATAGAACTCCTGTGATATACCCTCTATGTTACGGATAACTGTATAGGTATAGGTGCCATCAGGATGAACAATGCGGATCCGGTATTGAATAATATCAGGGTAATACACATCATTGTCATTCCAGGCATAGGTATGTCGTCCAGGTGTGTTGGTAGGTAGCAGGGTATCCACAGGTGACCAGTCATTTACATTCAAACGTCTTTTCTGAATTTCATAGTAGGCTACATTGTTATCGTTATCCACAGTTAAATTCAGCAAGGCAAGAAAAGGACTGATGCGTCTGGCCGTAAATAGTACGTAACCCACAGGGTTATCCACACCGGTGGACTTTACAAATTCAGCAAAAAGATAGCTGTCTGGTTGTCCGAACCTTATAGTTCGCGTAAGCATTCCCGAATTGTTGCTGGGAGCCCCTGTGGTAATGGTACCGGGTGATTTTGGCCTGCTGTATACACCAGTGGTATCCCACCTGCCGGAAACCAGATGGCTGACATAAGCATTGGAGCGTGCCGCATGGAAGGCTGTACCTTCTTCTTCAATAATATGCTGAAAACGGATGCTTGCGTTGAATACCGGCAGTTCGTTGGCTACTATCCAGGTTTTATTGGTTGTCTGATCGCTGACGTCAGGCCCAAACAAACCATGTTCGTATACTTTTGGAAATACCCGTGCCCTGTAGTTATCCGCTTCGCCATGGCTGAACAGCGAAACCGGTGTGTAAAAGCCTGTGGAACTTCCAATGGGAAAAACAGTACTGTCTGGTTCGTTGGGTAAAACCTGCATACGGTAAAGAAATCCACCAAACAGCCCGCCACCGGTGACAATAAATTTTCTCTGATCAAAGCCGGTAATATTACCACGTTGTGAAGTTGAGCCTACCACAATATTGGATCTGTTGATTAACATATGCCCGCGCAGAAAGCGCAACGTATTTCTGATAGCAACATCGCTGCTGTCTGAAATATATACACCCGCAGGATTGTCAATTTCCATATTCGGAAAATAGGTGCCTGTTTTGGTGGCTGCAGTATAGGCGCCATAAATCTGTTGTTGAGTATTGGGAGCTGTGCTTAACTGTGAGAAACGAACTGTTCCACCCGGTGCACTGCTTCCGCCCAGTGATTCATCTATGATATTATAAGAGTTGCTGTTTGTCCAGTTGTTACCGAGGAAATAGATAAAGCTTTTGGTGTTCAGTAGGAGCGTACCGTCTACTTTAACATTTCCGAAGAAAGCTGTGCTATCACCAGGGAAGAAGCCGACTATACTTTTGTTTGGTATGTAGATATCGGCGGCACTCTGAGCATTGATTGTTTCAGAGAAGAAAAGAGAAAGCAATATGGGGATAACTGCCTTCAGCATCAGTTTCCCTCCACTCTTAGGTAAACAGTTATACTTGCATCTGTATCTAAAACAGTTGTACTACTGAGTCCTAGGAGATTAGTAGTGCCCTTTATTATTGCAACTGTTACTGATGATGTGCTTGAGGTTGTAACAGAAGCGTAAGGAATTTGTGCGGCAGTGGCTGCATTTTTCTGAACGCTGACTTGAACATTCGCTAATGAGGTAAATCCTGCGCTTGTGATGTTAAAACTTACTACACCCGTATTTGATGGTGAATTTGGGGTTGTAAGCTGTCCAATCCATACTTTGGTGATAGTAGTTGCTCCTGCAGAATTATAATAGGTAGGGGCTGTAGGAGTTCGTACTACCACTCCGCTGGCATCCACACCAATTGATCTGGCACCACTGGTTTCTGCCGTGGCGCTTGTTAGCTTGGGTAGTGTTAATCCACTACTTCCGGTTGCGCCCGTGTTATTAACAATTAATGTACTGTTTAGTGTTTTTGCGCCTGCGATGGTTTGTGTGCCTGTATTAACAAAACCTCTTGTGCTGGCATCGGCATCAGGTATGGCAAGGGTATGTGTACTACTACTGCTGGTAAAAGCTAATGGGCCCGGAGTGTTGGAAGTATTGATTGTTTGCAACGGAGCGGTAAGTGTATTAATACTTTGGATAAAGGGAAGGCTGGTGATGTTTCTTCTTTCTACCTGGCTATTCGTAAGATTCGTCATCAGAAAAATGGTGTCAGTTGCACTGTTTGCACCCGCCAGCGTGGTAGTTCCGCTAACCGTTAAGTTATTAGCGAACGTTTTATTTCCGCTGAAAGATTGTGTACCAATATTTACCAGGCCACGATATGTGGCATCTGCGTCAGGAAAGTTTAGGGTGTGGACAGTTCCCAGACTGTTGAAAGCAAGGGGGGCCTGGGAAAATGACGTTGCAAATGTTTGAACGGGTGCAGTTAATCCGTTTAAAGCATGGATACCTGCAAATGAACTGAAGTTTCTTGAAGTAACCTGGTTGCTGGCGTTGATCATCAGAAAGGTGGTATCGCTGGTATTCAATGCAGGTGTAAGTGCAGTAACACCAGATACAGTAAGGTTATTAGTAAATGTTTTATTGCCTGCGAACGATTGTGCAGCTGTGTTTACAAATCCTCTTGCACTTATACTGGCATCAGGAAGTGTAAGGGTATGTGTGGAACCGGTGCTGTTAAAACCCAGTGTACCTGCCGTAGCATTGGTGGCAAGTGTCTGTGCAGGGGCAGTTAAGCTGTTTATGCTTTGTATGCCCAGGGGAAGTGTGCTCAAATTGCGCTTTACAACCACATTGCTGGCGTTTACCATTAAAAAGCTGGTGTCTGTATTGCTGAGGGCAGAAGAGAGCGTTGTAGTGCCATTTACGGCGATATTTCCGCTGTAGGTTTTATTTCCTGCAAATGTTTGGGTTCCGGTGTTTACAAAACCCCGTAAGGTGCCATCAGCATCCGGAATATTCAGGGTATGAGTAGTACCGCTGCTGCTGAATGCAAAAGCAGTTTGGTTACCACTGGTGGCAAAGGATTGTGTACTGCCGGTTAAGCCATTCAGGTTTTGTATGCCGGGAAAAGAACTGAAGTTTCTTCTGGTAACCTGGTTACTGGCATTAATCATCAGAAAACTGGTATCGGCTGTGTTGAGTAGGGGTGACAAAGTTGTAATACCAGATACTGTCAGATTATTACCAAAGGTTTTATTTCCTGCAAATGTTTGTGCCAGTGTATTTACAAATCCCCGGTTAGAAGCATCAGCATCCGGAATACTGAGTGTATGTGTACTGCCTGAGCTGATAAACCCCAGACTTCCGGGGGTTGCCGTAGTTTGAAGGGTTTGTGCGGATGCTGTAAGACTATTTATACTTTGTATAGCGCCAGTAAACGCAACTGCATTCAGATTTCTTTTAACAACAGTGTTGCCACTGTTGAGTAACAAAGCTGTTACATCAGTTGCTGTAGTAGCAGGGTTTAAACTAAAAGTTCCACCAGCTGTAGTATTACCCAGCAATGAAATATTTCCTGTAGCATCAATAGTAAGTCGATTGGTATTCGCTGTTATCAGGTTTAGCCCAACCGCGTTCAATGGACCCAGTTTTTCTGTTCCGGTTAATCCGTTGTTGCCGGTAAGGTTCCAGGAGTTTAAGCTTGCAGCTAAAACGGAGTCGGTAGTTATCCTTTGCCAGTATCCTGATTTACGCAGATACAATCCTCTGCCGCTGTTGGTGGGCTGAAAGTAAATCAGCATTCCGTCAGGCGGCGTAAGTGTATTAATGATTGTAGTGTCGGTTAGTCTGGGCAACAAAAGTCCTTGCCTGTTCCCGTTTAGTTCCAGCAGCGCAGACTTTTCCAAAACAGTAGGAGAGGTTCCTATCTTAATCTGTGCACTGCCGGAGAGAGAAACTAAAAAGGCTGCAATCAATAATACGGTCTTGTTGAGGTCAGGTAATAGCATAATCTGGTCTTCCGCATTTGCGATAAAGAAAAATGGGTACGGGAAACAAATGTTCTATGAAGGATTATGCACTTATCTTTCTATAACATACCAGGATGTACCGTCAGTTTGTAGTTTAACAAAAGTACCTGAGTTATAAATGCTATAGGTGCTGCTGGCAGTAGCTCCTTCAAAGGGGCCGCTTATGGCTACCACAGCATCTATATCAGAACCACCTACTTTTTTAATAATGTACACCCTTCCTGAAAGTCCGGCAGGATCTGGTAAAGTAATAGTACTGGTTCCGGCACCTGTTGGATTTACAAGCAAAGTATAATCAGTAATACTAAGTGTAGTGCTGCCTGTTACAGTACGGATGTTGTAAGATACACTACCACGTATCTGGACAGTAGAGTTAGGTGTTCCGCCAGCTGTAGTAGTATCACCAATCAACAGTGAATCACGGAATACCTTGGTACCAGAGAAGCCTTGTTTGGTATTTGATACACCACCAGGCGCGGCAAAGCTGGCTGCATGAAGTATCAACGTATCGGGTGCATCAGGCGCACCTGTTTTCCGTTGAAGCCCCTGCGCATTATCGGTATTGGCAAAGTTTCCGATAGTTAATCCTTTGAATGCAGCAGTGTCAAGTGTTCTTCTCGATACAGCACCGGTGGTAGGGTTAATCACCAATACATCATTGAATGCTGTTTTGAGCAGATTGGTAGTCAGATAAAGACTATCCCCGATACGGGCATCCTGCAGATAAGCAGAGTCCAGCGCTTTCACCATTTGTGTGGTAATGGAATCACGAACTTCTAAACGGCTGGCAATATGCACGCTGTCGTAGAAGGTGGTTGCACCGGTTGCTTTAATTCTGATTTTGTCAATGCTGTTGGCAATCAGTCTTACATCCTGAGCATTTAAGCTTCCGAACTTGGCTGCGGTATCAATGATGTTTCCATCTACAGTCCAAGCTCTGCTGGCACTGGAGTCTGTAGTAATACGTTGCCAGTAACCAGATTTTCTGATATAAAGGCCTCTGCCATTTCCTGCTCCGGGTTCCAGATATATCATCATACCATCCGGTGGTGTTAATCCGTTAATACCGGTAGTATCCGATAGTCTGGGTAACAGAAAGCCCTGACGGGTGCTTTCCAGTTCCAGAATAGCAGATCGGTTGATATTGGTAGGATTGTTACCAATTTTAACCTGTGCTTTTGTGGTCAGCACTGCTGCGAAAAGAAAGAACAGAAATATACCTGTCTTTCTGAGAAAGCCGATTAATGTGTGTAGTTGTATCATTTGATCTAAGATTAAACACAGTCAATCGGATAATGGATTTCAAAGGTTTTCACATAGTACTGGATCAAGTGTCGTATTATAAAATTAGAATGTATAACATGTTTCCCAGAGGTCTGAATAAAATGAACAAACCCTTAAGCATTATTTAATACTTAAGGGTTTGAAGAACGGAATCAGGGAGAGGCTTACCTTCCCATGTAAACCATTAATATCTGAACATCGCTGGGATTAACTCCGCTTATCCTGCTTGCCTGACCTAGCGTGGCAGGCCTTATCTTTTTAAACTTCTGTAGGGCTTCGTTACTAAGGGCGGCTACTTTATCATAATCAAACTTCTCCGGTATAATAGCGTTTTCCATCTGAGCCATTCTCTTTACCAGTTCTTCTTCCTTTTCAATGTAAGGTCCATACTTCACCTGAATTTCAGCCTGCTCCACAAACTCCGGATCGTTTTCTCCCAGCTCACCAGCAAGGCGTGGTACTGCTTTAGATAAAGAGAACAGATCTACATCTGGCCTAGTTACTACTTTATGTGCCTTTTGCTTTTCTGTAAGGGGAGAAGAGTCCAGTGAGGTAAGATATCCATTCACTTCATCAGGCTCCAGCATAAAGGTGGAGAGCTGCTGTTTAATCTTATCTACTGTTTCTCTTTTAGCTATCACACGCTGCATTCTTTCTTCTGAAGCCAGGCCCAGGTTATAACTAAGTTCTGTTAAACGAAGGTCAGCATTATCCTGACGAAGCAGCGTACGGTATTCAGCGCGACTGGTAAACATACGATAAGGTTCTTCAGTACCCTTGCTGATAAGGTCATCTATGAGTACACCTATATAGGCTTCACTTCTTTTAAGTATAAAAGGAGGGAGGTCTTTAGCTTTCAGGTGGGCATTCATACCTGCTATTAAACCCTGGCAAGCTGCTTCTTCATAACCTGTGGTGCCGTTTATCTGGCCTGCAAAGAACAGGTTATGTATTCTTTTCGTTTCCAGAGAATAGGTTAACTGAGTAGGTGGGAAGTAGTCGTACTCAATAGCATAACCTGGGCGGAATATCCTTACATTCTCAAAGCCCTCTATTTGACGTATAGCATTGTATTGTACGTCCTCAGGTAAGGAGGTAGAGAAGCCATTTACATATATTTCTACAGTATTAAAACCTTCTGGTTCTACGAATATCTGGTGTCTGTCTCTCTCCGCAAACCGGTTAATCTTATCTTCTATGCTGGGGCAATACCTTGGACCAATGCCTTCAATTCTACCGGTAAACATGGGGCTTCTATCAAAACCTGTCTTTAAGGTATCGTGAACCTGTTGATTGGTATAGGTAATAAAGCAGCTTCTTTGTTGGGCAGGAGTTATTTTAGGTACATCCAGATAAGAGAAGCCTGTAATCTCCTCATCACCTTTCTGCTCTTCCATCTTAGTATAATCCAGACTGCGGCCATCTACTCTTGGTGGAGTACCGGTTTTTAATCTGTCGCTTTCGAAGCCCAGTTCTACCAGTTGTTCAGTAATACCAGTGGCAGCTTTTTCTGCCACCCGTCCACCGCCAAACTGTTTTTCTCCAATATGGATAATACCGTTCAGAAAGGTTCCACTTGTTACAACTACCGATTTGGAGTTGATATGATGCCCCAGGCCTGTAACTACACCACAGGCTTTATCTCCGTTTACAATAATAGACCTCACCATATCCTGATAGAAGTCTACGTTTGGTGTCTGTTCCAGCTTCTCTCTCCATGTAGCAGCAAACAACATACGGTCGTTCTGTGTACGGGGACTCCACATAGCAGGCCCTTTACTGCGGTTCAGCATCCTGAACTGGATCATACTTAAGTCTGTGACTATTCCACTATAACCTCCCAGTGCGTCTATCTCTCTTACAATCTGACCTTTTGCTATACCTCCCATGGCAGGATTACAGCTCATTTGAGCAATAGTCTGCATGTTCATAGTAATGAGCAATACTTTACTTCCCATATTAGCAGCGGCAGCAGCAGCCTCGCATCCTGCGTGGCCAGCCCCAACTACTATAACATCATAATCTGGAAACATTGGCTAATTTTCTTTTACAGGTGCAAAGATATAACCCTTTATTACTATGAAAGTATTAAAGGTTCTTAAGGTGTTCCACGTGAAACTATCGCCACCAATAGTATGTATTGTTCCACGTGAAACGTACGTAATGAGCAATACTTTACTTAAGTATCATAAATATTGTTTCACGTGGAACGCTATTATTACTTCCGGCGGGTAGTAGGTAAATGGGATGTAATAATTAAGGTGCTTGTTGCTGACGGTAAGTGTAATTCTATTAGTAGGGCATTATACCCAGCTTTAGAGTAATTTATACTTGAAACCTATAGTAGAAGAGCAGATATACGTTATGGCTTCTATAAATATGAAGTAGTTTGTAGAGGTTACGTGGAATGTTATACTACGTCCGCGTAAATAAGTTGTAATCGTTATAATATTTAATTGATATGGTTAGTATTACTTCTATTAGTAGGGTATTCTTACCCAGCTTGAGGGTAATCCATGGTTGAATCAGTAGTAGGAAATTATATACCTTATGACCTGTTATAACCTGAAGTTCGAGTATGAAGTAGTTTTCGGTAAGGTAGAGCTCCCGCTAAAGTCTTAGAATGCCGGATAGTTCCGTTCGGAGATGTGTTTTATAGTTATTGTTTCACGTGGAACGTTTTTCATAGTTATAATATGTAGCTTATTAAAGGAATAAATGAAATCTTATAATGATAGTGTTTAGAAGATGTAATATAAGGTTGCTGTTTAGAAATGTGTTCTCAGGTATTGATAATGATTGTTTGATCTGAAATAATAGTAGATGGGTGCGCGTGGATATTGGGTGATGAAAATATAGTTATAGTATTGATAGGTAGTTATTAAAATCTTTTATGCCTTTTAAAGTATTACGGTTATTTCGTGTCGGTTATTATATAGTGTTATGGGTGTTCTTTTAGACAACTAATGACCGTTTCACGTGGAACCTTTAAGGGTTTGCACTTCTGAAGAAGGGTAGTTATTGAAAGTTGTTTTGATCTTTGTATAGAGTCTTGGTTTTGTGTAACGATAAGAGATTTCAGAATACTAATAAATGATGATAAGATTAAAAAGGTAATCGAGGTTTTTCTGCGCGGATATTGCACTACGGTATATAGGAGTTATTTTGGAATGTAGTATAATATTAATCTACTGTAGGCAAGGTCCTGTAGGTATTGAGTTCTAATTTAAATTCTATATGACCACTTATATGCGATATATCTAGTGTTTGTGCGGTAAATGTGTGATATACTCATAAGTGAGTGTTTCACGTGAAACGTATATTATCATCCATAGGCGCTTTACTGGTGTATAAGGTTTAGATATGTCTGAATAATGCAGAGTTGGTATGCAATTTCTATCTGAATTAAGCTAGGTGATTATGTGTTTAGTGTATGGTATGGATAGATAGAAAGTTTGCTTCAGTAGAATATCTTGTTTTCTACCTACTTAGTCTTTCTAAATCCGCTTTACTTCTATACATTTCTTTCATCGGTGGATTGGATGACTGATATGAGAAGATAGCGATGTTCTAAGAATGTTTTGGTCTAAGCCTTAAATGAATTGTAGAATGTTGCAGTAATAATGTTGAATGTGTTTTATGTGCACCTGTCGGTAGATTTAAATTAAGAGTATAAGCCTCTTTCTGGGTCCATAGCTGGTAAAGACGCTTTAGCATATCTTACCCGCCAACATATACGCCAGTTCATACGGGTTAAAGCAATAGATAGTTATCTTTTATTTACCCAGGTTAACTATTCAATTTCGTTGTTTCCTTTCAATCCTTTAGATGATGCCTCCCATCCGATAGGTATGTTTTCCAGACAGTGATTCGCCAATCGATTTTGTATGGTAATAACACTATTAATTTACTATCTGGAAATATAATTGAACTTCTTGCTAGCTATAATCTCCACTAGAAATAGGATACCTAATAGTCTTGAATGAGATTAATGAACATTAACTAATCTGATATTAATGATGACCTTACAATTCATTCATTGTTTCACGTGGAACTATATAAAGATCTTTAAGCTAAGCAATGTTCCTTGAATATTTTTAAATCTATGATCTCGATTACTCAGTGTTAATTATACTGCCAGAAATGTTTTTTTATCCAGAACTGCTGATGATGACCGTAAGATCCTTATAGGCAAAGTAATAGTTGAATAAATTATCAAACTTTACCCTGTAAGAATCGTGGAGATCGCCTATCATCCATATGTTAAAACAACTTAAGTCAGGTGATTACTCAGCTGGGATTATTACCGGCTTAACAGCAAAGGGGGCGCTACATAAATGTTACCGTGTTTAATTTGTTTGTTTTGACCAAGCTGGTTAAGTAAACCAGATAGCTACAGTATTATCTTCTAAGGCTCCCGATGGATACTCCTGCAGATGAAGCACTTTACCTACTTGTTACAATCGTTCTGGTTTCTGTTGGTAGGGGATAGGCTTCATAATTAATCAGCTATTTATTGTTTCAGGCATTTGAAAGTAATATTTACCCGTAGGAAAATCTACCGTATGCCCAGGCATGGGCCGTGTAAAAGGATACCTTTTAGGGAGGATAACCCAGTAATATCCCAGTGATAATCCAGTCTATAAAGAACTGGGTTATCTCCGGCTTATGTCTGGATTATTACCGGATTATCTGTTTGGTTAGGATGCTAGAAAGTAACGCGGAGGGTTGTATTAACAGGAAGTGATGAAGGAGGAAGGATGGATGTAAATAGCAGGAATAAAAAAGCCGTTCCTTAAACAGAAACGGCTCTTAGGTATAACAGCATTTTACTTATCCTTTTTCCTGGTGTAGGAGAGAAGATACTCCTCTTCCTTTTTACGCATTTCTGCAGCCTGTACCTTACTCTTGTCCTTGAATCCGCAAAGATGCAGTGCACCGTGAAACAATACCCGAAGCATTTCCTGCTCAAAGGTGGTACCCTGTGTAAGGGCATTGTCTTTAACCCTGTCACTGCTTATATATACTTCTGCTGTAGTAGCAGGTCCTTCACTTAAATCAAAAGTGATGATGTCGGTATAATAATCATGCTGTAGAAAATCTTTGTTTATCTGCAACAGGTATTCGTCTGAACAGAATATGTACCTGATCTCCTCCAGTTTCTTTTTCTCTCTGGTAAACAGGTGAACAATATGGGCCTTTATTTTTTCTTTGCCTTTCAGATGCAGTTTTCGGTCTGCATAGTTGAAATGTACCTTCTTCAATGAATTAACAATTTGGATTCCAAAATTCGTAAGATTTTGCGGATACGCCGCACTACTTTTGCGCATATTTACTGTACATGAAACGTTTATCTCAGATCGGCATCGGCAAGAAGGTAGTGATAAAGTCTTTCGAGAATGATGATATATTCATCAAATTGATGGAGATGGGATGTATACCAGGTGAAATGATCCGGGTGGAACAGATTGCTCCTCTGGGCGATCCTATTTCCATTACAGTGGCCGGGTATAACTTAAGCCTGCGCCTGAACGAGGCAGACCATATTTTTGTGGAGGAAATAGCATAAACTTCCCCGCATGAATATTGGGCTTTATTTTGGTTCGTTCAATCCTGTACATACCGGTCATCTGATTATTGCCAGTTATGTGGCTAATCTTAAAATGACAGATCAGATATGGTTTGTAGTATCTCCGCAAAACCCGCTGAAAAAGGCGCATTCACTTTTGAATGAATACGACCGCCTGAATCTGATTCATCTGGCAATAGATAGCGACGAGCGCTTCAAGGTATCTGATGTGGAGTTTAAATTACCCCGACCATCCTTTACCATCGATACACTTACTTATCTGCAGGAGAAATATCCAAAGTATACTTTCACCATCGTAATGGGCTCTGATAGTTTTCAGAATCTTCCCAAATGGAAGAATTTTGAATTGCTGGTTAAAAACTATCACTTCATTATTTACCAACGTGAAGGTTTTCCGGTAACGGATACTTTTAAAGCGCAATGCACTTTTGTAAAAGCTCCTTTGTTAAACATTTCTGCTACTGAAATACGGAATATGATAAAGGAAGGGATGAGTCTTAGGTATGTGGTGCCGGAAAGCGTAAAAGAAGAGATAGAAAAGAACGGCTATTACAGATAACGCATCAGATGCCCCAAAAAGGGCGAAAAGAGCCTGTTTTAGCTTCTTATACCAGCCATCCCAGTATAAGACAGCCTAATACGATAAATGGAGGCCTTACGCGCCCGTAAACCAATAATAAAAAGGTGCCGGCTATTACCAGTGGATTAATAACATGAGCGGTAACACCATCAGTAACGTCCAGAGATATATTTTTCATCAGGAAGAAAGTAGCGCCCGTCATAATTCCAACCGCTGCTGCATTAATCCCTTCCAGCGAGCGGTAAATAACCGCATACTTCTTCAGATTGTTCCAGACCGGAAAAAAAAATAGTACCAACAGCGCACTGGGTAAAAACAACGCTACGGTTCCTATTACACATCCCAGTACCTGCATGGCAGGCCCCTTTTTGCGTAATAACATACCACCGGTATAAGATCCTATCGAAAATACCGGTCCGGGCATGGCGCGCACAATACCAGAGCCGGTAAGAAACTCTTTTTGTGTCATTCTGAGCGCCCGGGGGTTATTCTTCTCCGCTTGTACTGTATTAGGGCGAATTACATACTGTTCGTACATCATTGTCATCAAAACATCACCTCCACCAAATACCAGGCTGCCAAAGCGGTAAAAGTTTTCAAACAGGTTATATACGCCCCGGTTGGGCCACTCTTTTTTACGGGCTGTTTCACTGAGAAAACCCGCGAGCATAAAAAGAGATAAAAAGATCAGGATATTTCCCCATTTGATTTTTTTGGGTGGTACACCTTGCTGAGGTATCCGCTTATCGCTGAAATTGGTAGCAATACCGGCAGCTATTATAATACCGGGGAAAATCCAGGGCGATTTAAAAAGAAAATATACGAGCAGTGATGCAACACTCATAATAACCCGTGTAATGGTGTTATTAACAGATAACCGGAACAACCGGAAAGCAGAAAAGCTGATAAATCCCACCGCAAGAGGTTGTATAAACTGAAATATCTGTGCATTAAATGATGCGCCATCCAGATAGCCCAATAAAAACGAAAGCGCTCCCATCAGCGAACAGGCTGGCAATAACCAGGTTACCAGCGTGAGTACCGCGAGCGGAATACCGCCGCGTTTGTAACCTATTAACGTAAGTGTTTGTGTGGAAGAGGCACCGGGCAGTAAACTACAAAAAGCATTATATTCTATCAACTCCTGCTCGGTAACATCTTTGCGTTGCCTTACAAAAGTGGTAAGCATCATACTAAAATGACCCTGCGGGCCACCAAAAGCGGTAAGGCTGTGTAACAGCACCGCTTTTAAAAACGGTATGTGTCTTATTAAAACCAATGTTTCACCATGCAGTATGATAAGTTGATTCTCAAAATAACAAAATAAAAAAGTCCCACCCAAATAGGCAGGACGGTTAGTATACATACCCCCAATTGAAAGACTATGGTTTCATAAACCGGATTGCCTGAATAAAGGTTCCCCCCAGAAATGCATTCAACACATAATTCCCAGTATTCAGATCGGTCATATTCAGGTACAACTCGTGTGCACCTTGTTCTACTTTTTCAATAATTGTTTTTGCCATTCTGCCCTGTACATCCAGTACTTTCAAAATAAGGTCTCCCGGCTTGCTTACCGCAATTTCCAGTAAATCGAGCCCGTCATTTAAAAGTGTAAGTTGAATGTTTCCAGGATGCATGTTATATTCATTTTCAAAAGGTTAAGAGAACAGCAATATCAGTATTTATCCAAATATGATGCCAGGGGAAAGCAATTCGCTGCGTAGGAAAACCGGAAGAAACGAATATATATAAATAATATATATTAAGACGGGAAGGTGAGCAGTTATAAAATGCCTGATATTAAAAAGTCTGGCCTCATAACCTATGCAGCCAGACTCTTAGCCTAATTGGCGAGGAAGTTTTTCCATCGCTTAAATTCCTTTTTCTCTTTGGTTTCAAATAAACCGGGGATAGTTTTGATCGCTTTGCTGAACACAACCATTATCCCTGTCTGCTTCTTAAGGGGTTTCTTCATACGAAAGGGGGATTTAGTAAGTATTATGTTAAAATCATACATAAATTTATTAAACGCGGGAATATGTGCAAAAAAACTGGGTAAAAAAATCATTATTTTTTTTATTTTCCCACATTTCCCCCTTACTGTAAGGGATATTTTTCCCTAATTTATCCCTGGATTATCATATATCGTTTTACATCATTAATCAACATCTCGTCCAGTATATCTACTACATTCCTATAGGTACACGCATCTTTTGGTGATATCAACACAATCATTTCAGATACATCCTCATGCTTTCCGGTAATTTCTTTTTGCTTTTCCTGTATCACTTTCCGGATTCCTGAAGCAGAGTAATCAGTCGTTTGTTTGTGCAGGCTATCATTACCATAATAATAGCTGATGGTATTATTACCATCCAGTTCCAGCTGCAGGGTTTTTCCCTCACCTCCCTCATTTTGAGACCCTTCACTATCGTCTGGCATCGCCAGTTTCATGGCTTTGGGTTCTGACATAGTAGTAGTGAAAATGAAAAAGGTAATGAGCAGAAAACCTAGATCTACCATTGGAGTAAGATCTACACGTGTTGATTTTTTTGCAGGTTTATTTCCTTGCTTTCCTGTGGATTGTATCATTTCAGCCATAACTGTAGGTTTTGTTAATTAGATGTAACAGCTATGACTTTCCATAAAATTCAATCATTTCTTCCTGAATATGCTTTGCAAAACAAAAGGCCGGCATTATAGCCGGCCCGTTTGTAAATATTGTTGTGAGCGAGGCTAGTTACCGTACTCACACAGAAACTTAATACGCATAATTTTTAGCTGCTCCCAGTTGTAATTGCTATCAGAAAGTTCTTCCTGCGCCAGCTGGAGAGAAGAGGTTTCGCAATTACGGAAGTAATCCATAATCTCGTCCTGATCGTCATCATCCAGTAAATCCGCTATGGCGTAATCCAGATTCAGTTTGGTACCACTGGCTACAATAGTTTCCATTTCTTCCAGCAAAGCATCCAGGCGTAAGTCTTTGTTGCGGGCAATGGTTTCCAGCGGAATCTTTTTGTCTACGTTCTGGATAATGTAAATCTTGTTGCTGCTTTTGTTAGCAACGCTTTTCATTACAAAATCATCCGGCTTCTCAATGTTGTTTTCCTCTACATATTTGGAAATCAGCTCGATAAATGGCTTGCCATAACGGGCGGCCTTACCCTTGCTTACACCTGATATTTTTTCCAGTTCAGGAATAGTAGTAGGGAACATGGTGGCCATATCCTGCAGGGAGGATTCCAGGAAAATAACAAACGGAGGTAAGCTTTTCTTCTTGGCTTCCTTCTGGCGAAGTTCTTTCAGCATCTCAAAAAGGCGATCGTCAGTAGCAGCTGCACCGCCTCCACCTTTTTCTGTTTCGTCATCATCCTCGTTAGCGTCTTCAAACAGGTTATTGAGCACTATCGGGAAAGAAGCCGGCTTTTTCAGGAATTTTTCTCCATCCGGAGCCATCTTCAATAAACCATATTCTTCAATATCTTTTCTGATGAAGTTTTCCAATAATAACTGTCTGATAAGGCTGTTCCAGAAATGTTCGTCTCTGTCTTTTCCGGTACCAAACACTGGTAAACTTTCATGACGGAACATGGTTATCTGTGGGGTAAGTTTACCGGTAAGTACATTGATAACGTATTCTGCCGGGAAGCGCTCATCCAGTGCGGTAACCGCCTTCATTACTTTTACGGCTTCTTCCTTCGCTTCTACCTTTTCTTTTGTATTTAAACAGTTGTCGCAGTTACCGCAGTTAGCAGTATCCCACACTTCGCCAAAATAATGCAACAGAATTTTGCGGCGGCAAACGGCACTTTCGGCATAAGCCACGGTTTCGTTAATCAGTTGAGCACCTACTTCACGTTCGCTCAGTGGCTTATCACGCATCAGATGCTCCAGCTTAGCAACATCTTTATGAGAATAGTAAAGAATACATTTTCCTTCCAAACCATCACGCCCAGCACGACCGGTTTCCTGGTAGTAGTTTTCTATAGACTTGGGAATGTTGAAGTGGATTACAAACCGGATATCCGGTTTATCTATTCCCATTCCAAATGCAATAGTGGCTACAATTACCTGAACATCTTCATTTAAAAACTGATCCTGACGGTCTGCCCGTAGTTTAGCATCCAGCCCGGCGTGATAAGCAACCGCTTTAATGTTGTTGGCTACCAGCAGTTCTGCCAGTTCTTCTGTGGTTTTGCGGTTAAGGGTATAGATAATACCGCTTTTGCCTTTGCTCTGGGTAATGAAGCGGACAATACTTTTTACCGTTTGTTCCTTTTTTATTTTAGGCTGAATCTCGTAATACAGATTGGTTCTGTTGAAAGAAGAAACCAGTATTTCCGGTTCGCGCAGTCCCAGGTTTTTCACAATATCGCTCTGTACTTTAGGGGTAGCAGTGGCGGTAAGTGCAATCATGGGAATATCAGGATTTATAATCTCCATCATTTCCCGTAAACGTCTGTATTCCGGACGGAAATCATGTCCCCACTCAGATATACAGTGTGCTTCATCCACTGCAAAGAAGGAAATCTTCAGATCACTGAAAAAATCCAGATTCTCCTGTTTGGTCAGTGTTTCCGGGGCTACGTATAATAATTTGGTTTTACCGGCCAGTAAATCTTCTTTTACTTCCCGGATCTGCGCTTTATTTAAAGACGAGTTTAAAAAGTGTGCTACGTTGTCTTTTTCACTGTAACCTCTTACCAGATCTACCTGGTTTTTCATCAGGGCTATCAGTGGGCTTACCACAATGGCACAACCTTCCAGTATCATGGCCGGCAGCTGGTAACATAAACTTTTTCCTCCGCCGGTGGGCATGATTACAAAAGTGTCGTTTCCGTTAAGCAGGCTGTTGATAGCTTCTATCTGGCGGCCTTTGAATTGGCTGAAACCGAAATGCTCCTGAATAGCAGCGTGAATATCGAAGGTGTGGGCAGCGTTACTGTCCTTTGGTTTTGCCCTTTGGGCAGTGGCTTTTTTAGGGGATATTGTTGTCTTTCCTTTGCCGGGGGCAGCGCCGGAAGACGATTTTTTTGTACTTGTTGCCATTTTTTTCAATTATTTCCCTTTACGCACACCAGTAGGATGCTTTTGATTGTGATGTCTGTTGTTTATAAATAATTATGTAACAGGGTGGTGCCGTTAATAGGTGTGGACTGTATGCAAAAAGGGGGTAGCGAAGTTACTAAGTATAAGGTTATTGGGGAAGTCTTTGATGTTAAAGTTTACCTTTGGGGCCATGAATGTGGAAATTTTACATACCGCGTTAAAAACCATTCAGTTAGAGGCTGAATCTATAAGCGGACTGGCAAATTTTATTGACAAGTCTTTCGAAAATGCACTGGAAACCATACATCATTCCAGAGGCCGTGTGGTAATCAGTGGCATTGGTAAAAGTGCTATTGTAGGGCAGAAAATTGTGGCCACACTCAATTCTACCGGCACACCCAGCCTGTTTATGCATGCCGCAGACGCTATTCATGGCGATCTGGGAATGATTCAGTTAGAAGATGTAGTAATGGTAATAAGCAAAAGTGGAGAAAGCCCGGAAATTAAAGTGCTGGTACCCCTGATCAAAAACTTCGGCAACAAACTGATAGGCATGGTAGGTAAAACAGATTCTTACCTGGCACGTGAATCAGACATTATATTAAATACTACTGTGAGCCAGGAAGCCTGCCCTAATAATCTGGCACCTACCTGCAGTACTACCGCACAAATGGTGATGGGCGATACTATTGCAGTATGCCTGATGAAGATGAATGGGTTTACCGGCAGAGATTTTGCTAAGTACCACCCCGGTGGAAATCTGGGAAAGCGCTTATATTTGAGGGTCGCAGATTTGTACCCGCAAAACGCACAACCGTCAGTTTTCCCCTCGTCCAGTTTGAAAGAAGTAATTATGGTTATTTCCAAAAGCAGATTGGGAACGACTGCGGTAGTAGATGAAAACGAACTATTGAAAGGAATTATAACAGACGGCGACGTAAGAAGAATGCTGGAGTCAACAGACGACATCAGCACAGTAAAAGCAAAAGACATTTTTAATAACAATCCTAAAACCGTTCAACCGGAAACCCTGGCAGTAGACGCACTTGAAGTATTGCGCAAATTCGACATCAGTCAGCTGATGGTGGTAAATGAGCAAGGCAAGTATCTGGGTGTTTTGCACTTACATGACCTGGTACGGGAGGGAATACTTTAAACGCCTAATTAGAAACAATAACATCGCATGAACCAACATCATTATGTAGCTATTATGGCTGGCGGCATTGGTAGCCGCTTCTGGCCTAAAAGCAGAACCAGTTATCCTAAGCAGTTTCTTGATATCCTGAATAGTGGAAAAACCCTGATCCAATGGACATTTGATCGGTTTACCAATTTCATTCCTACAGAAAATATCTATATCGTTACTTCTGAAGAGTATGTGGATATTGTAAAAGAGCAGCTGCCTGGTATCAACCCCGATAATATTGTTGCTGAGCCCAGCCGTAAAAACACAGCTCCCTGCGTAGCATATATTTCTTATAAAATTGCTCAGAAAGATCCGGAAGCTTCTCTGGTGGTAGCCCCCAGCGATCACCTGGTGCTGGATACAGATACTTTTGAGAAAGTAACCCTGCAGGCATTGGACTTTGCAGCTCACATGAAGTCTTTTGTTACACTGGGTATTAAACCTACTTACCCTAATACTGGTTATGGTTATATACAACATGAAACCATGCCGGTTGCAGAAAATATGTATAAGGTAAAAGTATTTACTGAAAAGCCTGATCTGGAAATAGCTAAAACGTTTATTGCCAGTGGCGACTTTTTATGGAATGCAGGCATCTTCATCTGGCAGGTAAGCAGCATTATCAAGGCATTTGAGAAGTATCAGCCTGAAATGAATGAACTGTTTGCAACAGAAAAAGAAAAATTCAATACTCCGGAAGAAAAGGCAGCTATTGAAAGAATCTATCCACAGTGTACTAATATTTCCATAGACTACGCAATCATGGAAAAGGCAGATAACGTATACCTGATTCCTGCTTCATTTGGATGGAGCGATCTGGGTACCTGGAACAGCGCTTACGATAACCTGGAAAAAGATTATCTGGGCAATGCAGTTGCCGGTGAGAATGTGATGATTGTAGATTCTACCAAATGTATGATCAGCGCGCCTGATAACAAATTGCTGTTGTTGCAGGGCCTTGACGACTTTATTGTAGTAGACACAGAAGATGTGCTGCTGGTTTGTAAAAAAGATAAAGAACAGGAAATAAAAGAATACGTAGCCGAAGTTAAACGCAACAAAGGCGAACAGTATTTGTAATACCTGAGACAGAATCGTCAGTAACCAATGAGAATGTACTGCTGGTTACTGACGATTCTTCATCCTGTTAAATTGCTACTATGGATTTTGGAGGTGTTACTCCCCGCGAATTAAATGAGATTGATTTTTCTCTTCTTGCCGAACCTTCCTGGAACGGTACCCTTCTGCGCAGTGAAAGAAATCCGCAACTACAAGTATATATGGGAAGCCCCAGATGGGGTGTAAAAGAATGGCTGGGCAAAATTTATCCGAAAGGCAGTAAAGACACGCAGTTTTTAAACCACTACGTACAACACTTCGGGGCCATTGAACTGAATGCTACCCATTATCAGGTGTACAGTCCGGAAATGATTGAACGTTGGGCACAGAAGGCGAAAGGAATCAACTTTAAGTTTTGCCCTAAAGTGCCGCAGGCCATTAGTCACTACAGTTCCTTTCAGCAGGTAGATGATATCACTAATAATTTTCTGGCGGGTATTGTTGCTTTTGCAGAACATCTGGGTCCGGTGTTTTTGCAGGTGAGCGAAAAATACGCACCTGCACGCAGAGATAATTTGTTCAGATACATTGCTTCATTGCCTAAAGACGTACAGTTTTTTCTGGAAGTGCGCCATCCTGATTGGTTTTCTGACACAGTTATATTTAACGAGCTACTGACTTTTTTAAAGGAGCAACAGGTAGGTTTTGTAATTACCGATACAGCCGGAAGGCGTGATTGTGCACATATGCACCTGACCGTGCCCGTAGCATTTGTACGTTTTGTGGCAAATAGTCTGCACCCTACAGACTATACCCGTATTGATGAATGGGTTAAAAGACTTGGGCACTGGATAGAAAAAGGAATTCAGGAGATTTACTTTTTTATACATACGCATAACGAAGCACACTCTCCTGAATTAACAGTGTATATAGCAGATAAGCTGAATCAGGCTTATGGTTTGAACCTGAAGAAACCCGCTTTTATACAGCAAACCCTTTTTTAAACACTCCTTCTGCCACCTATCAGTGATAACAGGAAAAGCACTAAGAAGATAAAGAATAAAATTTTAGCAATAGAGGCTGCACCGGCTGCAATGCCTGTGAAACCGAAAACAGCAGCGATAATGGCTACTATTAAAAAGGTGACTGTCCAGCGTAACATAGATTTAGCATTTATGGTTTAACAATAGAGTAACACTCAAAAAAATCCACAAAGCATGCCAAAGCCTAGCTCTCTTCGTCAAAATATAGTTTGTAGTAGTTTTTTCCGCTCATTTCATCTACTCCTCTCTCCATCAGATCGCGGCGGCCATGAATGTATACGTGAAAATTTTTGTCCAGTTTCAGCACCGTTTTGAACGATTTGGCTTGTTGTTTAACCGCTGAAACGTGAATGGCAAATTCATCATCAATGGCCACATTCTTTGCGCTTTCATAGTTGCGCTTATATTCCATAAAACTATCCACTACTTCTTCATGATGCATTACTTCCTGTGCAAAACTTTCCATAGTAAAAGTTTCATTCTCTTTAAAGTAGTCCATGGAGCGGTTTAACAAGTCAATCTGCTCGCTTTTGGCCACCTCAAACTTTTCCGGATACTCTTTGGTAATAAAGTTTTTACACAGGCTCAGGTAGTTATTGGTTTGGTAGTAGCTATCGGCATACGGTTCAATCTGCAAAAAGTCCTTCATCCAGTATTGTGTTTCCTGCTGTTTATTGGTAATATCTACCACACAAACCACATAACCGTTTTCCCGGTCCTTTCTGAAAATAAGACAACCTTTGTCCAGTTTGTTGATATTAATGCCTTCTTCATGTATTACCTCCAGGCTTTGCCCGTGCGGAAATACTTTCAGAAAGGTTTCTTTGTTTTCAGATTTAAACAGACCTACGGCTTTTACGTATTCCGTTCCAAGTGGCACTTCATCAAAGTGCGCCACATAAAACTCACCCTCTTTTACTTTTACGTGCGTGCTTTTGGTATAGAGAAAATGAGCCAGCAGGGCAGACTGCGCCAGAAAAGAAGATGGGTTGGCAAAAATTTCGTCTACGTAGGTAAACACCTCATTTAACTCCACATCACTGATATGCGTAAAATGATATTGCTCGTTCTCGTTAAACGAACCCAGAAAATATTTAGTAAGCAGCTTGCCTACAATTTCATCGTTAAGCGTAAGTGCATTGGCAGATAGCTTTAATTCCTCGCCGCGGGTAGGGTTACCCACTTTATGCACTACTACTTCCTTTAACTGAACACTGTCTATACCGGTCATGCTGCGAAGATAATACTGTACTTAATAATCCCGGCTTTCCCATTTAGACTGCTGGGTATTGGGTATACGTATAAAAATATAGGTGCCGGTTCCGGACATTTCAGAATGCATTTTTTTGCCGGAGGTGATATGAAAAATGCCGTTTAACAGCTGTACCCGACTTTCGATATTGCGTATGCCAATGCCCTTTTTAATTTTCAGGGTTTCGGTATCTATACCAACGCCGTTATCTTCTACTGTTATAAGCAGATCTTTTTTACGGTACATAAACTCAATATTTACCGCACTGGCCTGGGCATGTTTAATAATATTGGTCATTATTTCCTGAATAATACGGAATATGCTCAGCCGCACATCTTCAGAAAAATACTCATCCGTGTGTTTAGAGGTAAACTGAATATCTAGCTGATCACCCTTTTTCTGTTGAATATCCTGGATGTATAAATCTATAACCCGGTTCAGAGAATTGTTTTTAATATAGGCGGGCATCAGGTTATGCGAAATATTTCTGGCTTCTACCTGTGCGGTACCTACATCTTCACTTATAGCTACCAGATTCTGACTGATGCCGGCAGCAGCTACCGCTGCATTTCTGGACAGGTTTAATAAATTAAAACGGATGGCTGTAAGTGTTCCTGAAATGCCATCATGAATTTCTTTGGCAGTATTGAACCGTTCACTTTCCTGGGCCTGTATAATTTTGCGGTAGGTTCTTATTTTATAAGAAGTATATCTTCTGGCAATAGCATAAGTAAGTAAAACAATTTCAATGAGAATGCCGCTCTGCAACATGGTTTCTGTATAAAAAGAGGCGGGCGCTAAACCCCACTCCAGCAGGGCCAGATTAAAAATGCCGGATACTTTAATAATACTGGCTATAAAGTAATACCTGGCTGCTGCCGTGCCTTTAACCAGACTGGCAATAAGAGAATACAGTACCACCAGTATGCTTATGAGAATAACGGTAAGGAAAACCGAGAGGTAGGCATTATTTACAGCAAAGCTGTGGTTATTAAGATTTACAAATAAAGGCACAATGGCTACGACTATCAAACCTGCTTTACACAGGTTTCCTATTTTACACAGCCAGGGGTGGCGGTTCCTGGTATCCAGCAATACCTGACTTATCTGAATGTTCAGGAGCATGTTCAGCGATGAAAACACCGGCGCTATCATGGTGTTGAGTGCAGGGTAATCGTTCCAGACAAATTCAAAACCCAGTCCAAAGTAACCGAGGAACCAGATAATGGAAGTGAGTATGTAAAGCCCGTAATACAAGTACAGTTTGTGCCGGGTGTTGATGTAAAACAGAAAACTGAAAATGGTTACAAACAACAGTAACCCGTAGGTAATACCATCTGTAAGGTAATTCTGGTTAACGGTGCTTTCAAAGGCTTTTCGTTTGTATACCCGTATGGGTAGCAACAGCGTATGGCCTATCTGATTTACGTACAGAAAATACTCCTTCTTTTCAGCCTTATCCAGAGAGATAACGTATTGAAAATTTTTGTGCAGCAAACCCCTTTCCTCAAAAGGATAAAAATCACCCAGTTTACCCAGCGATCGGGAACTGTCTGTACTTACTTCAAACAACTCCAGTTCATTTAAACGCGGGCTTTGAATATCAATTACCATCTGATTGCTCACCGTGTCCTCATTCCTTATGGCAAAATGAAACCAATAATACTTCTTAGCAATACCTCCGTTTAATACCGCAGCCTTTACGGGTGAAAACCTGTTTTCAGCATACTGCTGCAATACGGAAGAAAAAGGGAGATGGCTATTGTTTGTCTTGTACATTAGCCAGTTATTAGAATGGAATGAATATTCAGACTGGCGGCTGGTTACTATAATGGTACTATCGCTGGCCAGCAGCGTACTAGCCATACTTATATTCAAAAGCACAGCAGAGAACACTACCCACCATTTTTTCATTCGCATTGGCGGCTTTTTGCCTGCAAACAAGTGTTGAAAAACAACCATAGTTGTTACAGATAAATGATAAGTACGTTGCAGAAATGCCATATCAGGTAAATAAGGGTGTGCAGTACAGTTATATAACAGGGTTGAGTAATGCTATAGTGGTAAGGCGCTTCCGTTAGGTTCCACCGGTGCACAAATCGCTGAAGGGCAAAGCCATAAGCCGGCGTACAAATGCTTTGTTAGCGATTGCAAAAGCGGAATCCCTAACGGCGCGTCTGAAAAAACAAACCAAAAATTAGTCCAAATGAAGCATTTTTTACCAAAATGCAAAACTCATCCACCTTAAAATGCAATTAATCTCTCAATTAGCACTCTTCCGGTAACCAATTGATTCTGAATATGCTTATATTTAGAACAGTAATCCAACTACTGTTTTTAAAATTCATCCCCCCATGAGAAAACTGTTTGCCATTATTGCTATGTGTATTGCCTGTGGGGTTACCCGGGCACAATCGTATCAGCGTTTTAATAACGACTCCATTGTAACGGAGGCGAAAAGGCTGTTGAACGCCAGGCTGGTGGGCAGAATAACTGAAAACTGGCTGATGCAGCAGGATGACCGGAAGTTTGCTACCGCTGGTTTCTTTTCTTATGAAGAAGCTGGTGGCCAGAAATGCATTCTTTTTTCTGAGGAAGATACCCCGGTTGTACTTACTACCTTATGGTTTGCCGGTAGCCCCCGGGAGGAAACAGTGAGCATGGACAGCACGCACAGACTGTTTACCCCTTATGAGCGGGACCTGTACACAATAAGAAAACAGACAGAGCAACAGATAGTTGCTGATGCGGGCTTTAAAAAAAGCAACAATACCCGCTGGAATATTATCCCTTTTATTGATGAGCATTTTAAACGTGTGTATGTGTTTGCTGATGCCGGAAGCAATGGCACTGTTGTTTTTGGTAACGATTACCTGCTTAGTTTTGATGAAGCCAATCAGTGGCAAACCACCCGCGCCCTGCATCAGAACACCATTCCGCTCAATTACCGGGAGGGCAAAGATGACGAGCCCATTACTACCGTACACCATCATTCCGGATGTGCGGCCAGCTGCTTAACTGCTACAGATATTTCTACAGTTATGCTTTATGGCAAATGTGCCAACTGGCGAAAGCACATGGTAATATCCAAATCCTACGTTTCTATATGGGATTGCGAAAAAGATGAACTGGTAACCCTTACTGTAAAAGACTGGGAGAGGCAGCATAAGTAAGTTCCTGTAACACAGGTTACCCTTCGGTTATTTCAAACCGGCTTTTCATAATGGCCAGTGCATTTTCAGTGGCATCTTCATCGCTGTATATAGCACCGGGCATGGCTATAAGCCGTTTTCTGATCTTGCCGTTTTCATCTGCAAAATGAATGGTGAAGTAAGCGCGGGTAATGCCGTTGCCTGCATTTTTAAACTGGATGCGTTTGATGTTATCTATGAGAATAACGGGAGTAGCGGAATGGTTGGTAGTGCGGATAATACCGTATACCAGAAAAGAAGCAATACAAATAAATATCAGTGCCGGCCCGTACACATCATTCTGTATGGCGTTGAAGGCTGCATAAAGCAGGCCCACACAAAGTGCGGAATATATTAACAAAATGCGGGAAGTGTTTTGCCCAAAAGTGAGCGTAGCCATATCGCCGATAATACCGGTACGGGTAAGTACAATTTTATCGGGCAGAATATGACAGTAGCCTGTCTTTGTTTTAAAGGTCAGGTCGTTAACTACCAGTGCTTCGTTTTCTTCAGTAAGTGTTTGCATAACATATAAACGGCTACTTTGTAAAATACAAAATCTGTGCTTATTCTCTATGGGCAACGGAGTAACACTGTTTGCGGGCAGAAAACGGTGGTGGTGGTAAAGGTTGTGTTGCCTCACTGCCGGGTTATATGTTTTTACGGCATGTATTTTTAGTAATACAGGGTAAAGCAAATACCATGCGTTGCAAAGAAAAAGAACTGTTTATACCATATCCCACAGGTGAGCAAACCCGTGTATATATGAATTGTACCGATGTGGGACCTTTGTTCACCGTATTTCTGGCAGGGGAGGAAGGTAATATTACGCTTTACTCCCAAACGGATGCTACAGGAACGGAAACATGGTATGAAGGAGATGGAATAGTTTCTGACCGGGCAGCAGAGATAGGTAAACTACTGGAAATCAATTAAAAACATGGCGGGTAACGGATGCATGCCCTATAGAAGCAGCTATTACTGGCATGTTTTGTGATAATGCCACTGCGGCAGTTTGTACAGAAAGAAAGGTTGACTGATTGGGAAAACTTGTAGATATCTGACAAAGGCAATGTAAGCTTAACAAAAGATGTTATTTTATTCCGTACCTTCGTGTGCGTTAATAATTTGAGTTTTCAGCATTTTGTAAGTGAATTGTCCTGATAATAGTTAGCTTTCTTTTACTCCTGCTTTTGCCTCAGATAATTTTGTTTTATTTTTTTAATATTTAGTAATGAACATTTACGTTTCAAATTTAAGCTTCAACGTGCAGGATGAAGACTTAAGAGCTTATTTCGAAGAATATGGCGAAGTAACATCCGCTAAAGTAATCATAGACAGAGAAACTGGCCGTAGCCGTGGTTTTGGTTTTGTTGAAATGCCTGATCAGGCTTCTGCTGAAGCAGCTATCAGCGGTCTGGATGGCGCTAGCGTTGAAGGTCGCTCTATGAGAGTGAACGAAGCTAAACCAAGAGAAGAGAAGAAGCCAAGATCTTCTTACTCTAACAACAACCGTTGGTAAGAGCTTAAGTTTCACGGAGAACTTACTAGAGAGGCCGTTCTGCAATTGCAGAACGGCCTCTTTGTTTGCGCGGATAACTGATAGTTATTCTTTCATGCTCCATTGTAAACCCTGCCAGAAGTGTTGCGTTAGCATGGTATCGCTGAAAGTTTCGGGCATATGGCCGAAGTTGGAATAAAAAGCCCTGCCACCATCATACTCATGATACCAGGCCAGCGGGTGAAAGTCGCCCATTTTTCCGCCCTGATAACTTTTTTCATCTACCCGTATCAGAAACTGAAGGCCGGAAGTATTTACCGATTTAAAATCGTAGAACTCATCTTTATGGTAAAACGAATCCGGTAAAAACGATGTGGCCGGGAAGGTTTTATTGAGGGTGATGATTTTAGCGGTTTGAATATGCGGGTGACTTACAAAATAAGCACCTGCCAGCTTGTTATACCATGGCCAGTCAAACTCGGTATCGGTAGCAGCGTGAATGCCTACATAACCACCGCCCGCCTGAATGTATTTTTCAAAAGCCGCCTGCTGCGCAGGGTTCAGCACATCGCCGGTAGTGTTTAGCCACACTACCGCACTGTACGTTTTGAGGTTGTCGGTAGTAAATATACCTGCATCTGTAGTAGTATCTGCCACAAAACCATGCTGAGTACCCAGGCGCATGAAGAATGCATTACCCTCTTTAATAGAAGCGTGATGAAAGCCTTTGGTAAGAGAGAAAACGAGCACCCGTTTAACAGGGGCCGGTTCGGTAGACTGGCAGGCATAAACAGCCAGGAACACGGCAGCTATAGTGCCGATGGAAGCAAACAATCGCATAGTTATGGTGTGTTTTTATTGGCAATTATCGGTTAAAAAGTCCACCCATCAATTTTCCGAGTTTGATAAGCGTAGCCCTCAGGTTCACCGGATCTTTTTCATAACCAGCCACCTCATTTCTTAATACATCAAAGCTATCGTAAAACGGCGTTTCTATAAAAGCGTACTTGTTGAGTATCGACAGTGTTTCTTCAATAAAACCGGTAGCTTCTCTGTGCAACTTAAAACTATGTGGTGGATCCAGTAAATATTGTTTGATTTCAGTTAACCGTACAATATCTGCATTACTGATTTTCATACTGCAAAATTAAATAATTGGTCAATTGCCTGCATGTTAAAGTAATGATGGCTGGTTGCTGCGTGTGAGCTACGGGGAGAACCTATACAGATACTGAAGTGGTAACGATAAAACCATGGTGTTGATAGGGAGTTGATATGGACCAGACATGGACTTGATATGGGCTTTTCCACATTTTTGGGTAGGGTTGTCCACAGCTGATACGCGATCCTGTATGGCAGAACCACGCAATTTTCCGTTTTAATATTTTCTGCACTGATAATTAAAAGGTTATTCAAAATGCTGCTACCTGACCCATAGGATTAACCCGCAGAATAGGGTGTTTGGCAAAGTACTTGAATTTATAGGGGTATAACCTTATGAAAAGTGCATCTTACATACAACCTATTATGCGCATGATACTTCCTCCGGAATTACATGCGTTTACCGATCCGCTGGTGTGGAAAGCAATCGGGTTGGATGTGATTTCCCGTTTGCGGGGAACCATACCGCCCGGAGAGTTGTAGAAAACAGTGTATTTGTTGCTGTTTTCCTCCGTAACCTTTTACAGGCGGAAGCGTTGGAGTATTTTGAGTGTCTGTATTACTATTATGAACCAACTACAGAGCCTCAAAATAAGCCTCGATTCCTTTTTGTACCAGACAGAGAAAATCCACCATCATCTGCAAAACCGGTCGGGTACGTTTGATCCGGGATCTATTGATCTGGACTATAAGCTGTATTGCCAGCAGTATAATGCCATACGGGAGTTTACCCATAACCTGCCCGGTGGCGAAACTATTGATATGCTGAAAAAGCGCATGGCGGGATTACCCGCTATTACAGAGTTTGATTTCAGGCATGAGCCTTCCGGCTTTTCACTGGATGTGATATTGCCTATTGTAGGCGAGTGGTTAAAAGATACATTTACTACCGGCAAACTACAGGAAAAGATGGAAGATATTTACCGGGGCTTACACACCATTCAGTTTATGTTGAAGGGGCTTACCAATTCGCAGGTGGCAGACTAAATAAAAACGGCAACCTAAAAAAGGTTGCCGCCAATGCGATTGCTGCCTGCAATCGTCTTTTTAAGGGGCCGTGTTTTACCTCAACTTATCTGCGTTGTTTCCGATGCTATAAAATCCTTTCTGTACCACGGGCCTTTTGTTGTTGGTAGTATTCGCTACATTCAATCGGGGGGATGCTAATTTTGTATCGTTATTCCCGATGGTGTAATAACCTTTCTGTACAGTAACGGTACCGGCAGATTGTTCAGCAGCTTTTGCCTGTGGAGAAGGCAGCTTAGCCGCGTTATTACCAATGGAATAAAAACCTTTTTTAATATCCTGTCTTTCGGTTTTATTTTCCTGGGCAGCTACTGTAAGTACGCTTACAGCAAGTATGCCTGCCAGAAGGAAGAATTGCTTTTTCATAACTGTTCAATAAAAGTATTTTAGAATAAGATCTATCGTGTTTTTATTACATATTATACCACTGGTGGTACCCCGTGCTTTTGTCGGGATAGTCCTGGCAGTAATTCCCCTGTAAAATGGGTTATGGTAATAAGAATCAGATCAGAAGCACGCAGTGTCTGATGTAAAGAGCGGCGGGAGGGCCGGCATCAGTCTGGCGGGTAAAGTGCTTAACTGTATAATTTCCTACGGAGATAGGAGAATAAGAAACAAAACGGTTGGTGGCAACACCGGCACGGGGCATTTTAATTTTACCCGGAGCAGGCGTATGGTGAGAATTTGCTTTAATACCCTGGCCGCCATCTTCCATAGCAACAAAGTTGCTATCGTCGTTAGCGCTGTCACCGGTGAAAAAGTAAGTAGAAGCATCAGAAAACGCGTCAGCCTCTGACCAGGGAGTATCGCTGGCTACACCTACCGTAAAGGAGAGGTATATCAGAGTTAATATAAAGGCCGACAATTTTTTCATAATACTCCGCAAATCTACGTTTGTTATCGGTGAACTGTATTGATTGAACTGTTAAAAACCGTAAAATGAAGCAAAACGCCTACCTTACCATATAGATTGTTTAAGGGATGCCGATAAGCAATCTGCTGCTAAACAACCGGTTATCACCGGTAAAGTTTCCTTACCGGTAACTGTTATTTTTTTGATAACTACACCCTAAAAGGAGTGTGTATCTTAGATAATTATGACGTTTTTCATCATTTCCTGCCTGATTACCCTTAGCTGGATCATAGTTTGTCTTTTTGTGCTGGTGGGTGCCAGGTGCATTTATTCCCTTAAAAATATCGTACCGCTTTCTGCTGACAGGGAACCTTCACTGGATATTATTATTGCGGTAAGAAATGAAGAAGCCGACCTGGCTAAAGCACTGCACAGCCTTTGCCATTTGCACTATCGCAACTACCGGCTGATAGTGGTAAACGACCGGTCTACCGACGGAACGGCTAACATACTGGCGGAATTTGCCGCCCGCTATTCCAACATAACCGTACACACAATTACCACTTTGCCCGAAGGCTGGCTGGGTAAAAACCATGCAATGTATTCAGGCGCAGGCATTTCGGAGGGGGAGTGGATACTGTTTACCGATGCAGATGTGGTATATCAGCCCCAGGCGCTCAACCGGGCCATGGCCTATGTGCTGGATAAAAAGCTGGATAACCTGGTGGTGTTTCCGGATATTATTTCCCGCTCAGGTATGTTCAATGCCATTAACGCCACCTTCCGCACTATACTGGAAACCCGTTTACGCCCATGGAAGGCCTCAGACCCGCAATCAAAAGCTTTTATTGGAATGGGCGCTTTTAGCATGGTGCGCCGGACAGCCTACTTTGCTTCGGGTACACACGATAAAATACGCCTGCGGCCGGATGATGATCTGAAGCTGGGCGAGCAGATTAAACAGGCCGGCTTTAAACAGGAGGCTTTGTATGGAGATACCCAGCTACAACTGGAATGGTATACCAGTGTACCACAGTTTGTGAACGGGCTGATGAAGAATATGTTTTCTGCGTTTGGGTATAATGCCTGGGTTGCTATAGCAAATGCGTTTGCTGTTTTGGCAGCGCTGGTGCTTCCGGTGCCGGTGTTGCTGATTGCCGGTAACTGGCCGGAGCAGATAATGGCATTGGTGATTCTGTTTTTCCAGTGGATCAGTTTTACATTCCGCCCGGCCATGAAAGCAAAATGGTGGTATGTATTTACCATACCCTACGCCGGATTAATTATGGCCTATATTATTTTCCGCAGCACATGGTTTACGCTTAAGCACAAAGGCATTTACTGGAGAGACAGTTTTTATTCGCTGGAGGAGCTGCGGAGAGGGTATAAATAACACCCATTGTTACATCATTTTCCCTGGCTGATGTAGTGCGTAGTAACATAATCTTCTGATCTTCAATAGAAGAAGTAAAAAATGTAGTGGTTTTGACGTACCGGCAAATAGTGCTTCTACTACCGGATCACTTCATTTTTGTAGCGGCAAACAAAATTGCTGCTGTATGAACAAAAGAAGAATGCGCGCTTCGCTGCTGGTAATGTTGTTATCCGGCGTGGCTCAGGCCCAGGATAGTACGGGTAGTAAAAAGGACGATTTCAATCTGCTTTTTCACACTCAGGCAAAGAAAAAAACAACTGCTGCCGTAGCTGAGCTGTATGACGCGGAGCTACAAAAAACGTTCTCCACATCTTTTCAGGGTATATTATCCGGTCGCGCTACAGGCGTATATACCATTCAAACCAATGGCGCACCGGGAAATGATGATGTGGGATTACTCATTCGCGGACAGGCTCCACTGGTAATGATAGACGGCACACCGCAGAGTTTTAACTCCATCAACCCGGAACAGATTGAGTCTATCACCATTCTGAAAGATGCGGTGGCTACCGCCATGATGGGCTTCAGAGGTTCCAACAGCATTGTACAAATCACCACCAAGAAAGGATACTCCGGTCCGCAGCGGATTGAGTTTACGGCTTTCTCCGGTTTCTCCAGACCTACCGTAAATCCAAAACCACTGAATGCCTATAACTACGCCACGCTGTATAACGAGGCGCTGACTAACGATGGCCGTTTACCGGTATACTCCCAGGCAGATCTGGATGCATTCAGAACAGGCAGTGACCCCATTGGTCACCCGGATGTGAACTGGCAGAGCGAGGTGATGAAAAAGCAATCTGCCTACAGCCGGTACGATCTGCAGATTTCCGGCGGCACTGAAATGGCCCGCTATTACGTAGATCTGGATTATCTGAGTCAGCCGGGCTTGTTTAAAACCTCCGCTGACAACTCCTACAACACCAACGCCGATTATAAACGATACATCTTCCGCTCTAATGTGGCAGTGGATTTTAACAAGTACATCAGCACCGGCCTGAACCTGTTTGGCCGCATTCAGAATACCAACCAGCCGGGTGTAACCACAGCTACTTTGTACAACAACATTATTAATATACCCGCCAATGCTTACCCCATCTTCAACTCCAACGGGTCGCTGGCGGGTAGTCAGGACTTTACTTCCAACATATACGGGGCCACGTATAAATCGGGCTATCGCCCGGGTTACGAGCGCGACTTTAAAGTAGATCTGTATGTAAAAGCAAAGCTGGATGGTATTACCAAAGGCCTGTGGATAAGAGGTGCCGGAGCTTTGAATGGCTACCTGCAACAGAACATTAACCGCAGCAAAGCAGTGGTGGTATATCAACAACGATACGGTGCGGCGGGTGATACCAGTTACAAACAATTTGGTACTACACAGGACCAGGCCAATGGCACCACCGCCGGCAGCCAGAACCGTTTGTTTTATACTGAACTGTCTATGGGTTACAACAACAGCTTTGGCAAAAACAATATAGATGTGCTTGTACTGGCTAATAACGATTACCGCATGATTAACTCTGATCTGCCGTATAATGTAAGAGGTGTTTCCGGAAAAGTATCCTACAACTACGACGGAAAATATATGGTGGATGTAGCGGCGGGGTATACAGGATCGGAGCGTTATGCTAAAAACCACCGCTATGGCCTGTTTCCTGCAGTGGGTCTGGGCTGGAACCTTACCAAAGAATCTTTCCTTGCCGGTAAAACCAGCTGGATTAATTATCTGAAACTGCGTGCTTCTTATGGTATCACCGGGAACTTTAACCCTGGTTACTATGCGTACAACCAATATTATATAACAGCACCGGATTACAACCTGGGTAACAGCCCCACTGCTGCACTTACCGTACGGCAGGGTGTACTGGCCAACCCTAACCTGAGCTGGGAGAAAGCGCAGAAGTTTAACATGGGTTTCGACGCTTCACTGTTCCGCAACTCGCTGGATATAACGGTAGATTACTTTAACGATAAATACTATGATCTGTTACAGCAGATTGGTAACAACACAGATATTACCGGTGCTAACTATGGCTTGCAGAATATTGGTAAAAACCGCTACTATGGTGTGGAGGTGCAACTGAACTATCACAAACAGGCAGGCGCTTTCCACTATTTTATAGCACCCAACTTTACGCTGCAACAGTCTGAAGTGGTGTATCAGCAGGAAGTATACAGACCCTACGATTATATGCAACGTACCGGCCGGCCGGTAAACCAGTTTTTTGGTTATGTGGCTGATGGGCTTTTCCAGAACGCCGCAGAGGTAAATGCAGCTGCCAAACCATCAGCTAGTTCTGTAGTAGCCGGTGATATCCGTTATAAAGATCTGAATAACGATGGGGTAATCAATGCCAACGATCAAACAGCTATCGGTACTACCGCTCCATTGCTGTATTACGGGCTACATATTGGCAGTGGTTATAAAGGGTTTGATATAGCAGTACTGTTTCAGGGTGCTGCCAACAGAAACATTTACCTGGGTAATAGCTACTACGAGTTTCAGGGAGGCCATGGCCAGGCTTTTGAGCACCATCTGGATCGCTGGACTCCGCAGAATACCGGTGCAATGTATCCACGTTTAGCAGTGGGTACCAGTTATAACAACCAGCAGGTTTCTTCTTACTGGGTACGATCTGGCAACTACACGCGCGTAAAAAGTATAGAGCTGGGTTATGCTTTACCTGCTACCATTACAAAACTGGTGCATATGCAATCGGCCAGAATATTTGTTAACGCCACCAACCTGTTCACATTCACTTCCCTGAAAGATGTTGATCCGGAAAATTACACCTACCTGTATCCCATACAGAAGATGGTAAACCTGGGCATCAACATTAAATTTTAAAAACGAGCTTATATGAAAAGGTATAGTATAGGAATAGCATTGATGCTGCTGATGGCTGGCTGTAGTAAAATGCAGGATGCAGGTCCGCTGAACCAGCTTACGGAAGGACTGGTGTTTGACAGCACCGACAGAAATGGCTTTTACGCAGAACAATATGTAAACGATATATATGCTTCATTACCCAACGGCTTTAACCGTATAGACGGCAACCTGCTGGATGCTGCTACGGATGACGCGGTTACCTCACAGGACGGAACCAACATAGACTTTTTAACCAAAGGCTTTTTAAACAGCAGCCTTAACCCCGATGATGCCTGGGCTAAAAACTATGCAGGCATAAGAAAGGTAAACCTGCTATTGGCAAAGATTGATGTGGTACCGGTACCGGCGAAGATACCCTTCTGGAAAGCGGAGGCGCGGGCGCTGCGCGCCCTGTTTTACTTTGAACTGGTAAAACGCTACGGCGGCGTGCCGTTGGTGGGCGATGCACTGCTGAACACAGATGCACCTGCTAATTTTAAACGCAACACTTTTGAGGAGTGTATTAATTATATAGTAAGCGAGTGCGATGCGGTAAAGGGCCTGGTTAAAACAGATCCGTTAAGCAGCGCAGATTACGGCAGAATGTCTGCCGGTGTAGTACTGGCTGTTAAAACCCGTACGCTGTTGTATGCAGCCAGCCCTTTATACAATGGCGGCAACACAGGCATTACCGCAGAACAGAAATTGGTACAAGGCTACGCTGCTTACGATGCAGAAAGATGGAACAAAGCGGCTGCCGCTGCCAATGAACTTATTACCGGTGGTAAGTTTTCGCTGGAAGCTACTTTCAATAACGTATTCATCAACCGCAAAAACGCCGAAGTAATACTGGCTTTTCTGAGGCCGGTAACCAGCGATCTGGAAACCAATAACGGCCCCGTAGGTTATGCAGTAGCCGGAAACGGTAATGGCAGAACCAGCCCTACACAAAACCTGGTAGATGCTTTTCCGATGAACAACGGACTGGCTATTACCGAAAGTGGTTCGGGTTATAGCGCTGCCAGCCCATACACCAATCGCGACCCACGCCTGGCCAACACTGTATTGTTTAACGGCGCCAGCTGGTTAAACCGTCCTTTACAAACGTATGAGGGTGGGTTAGACAAGCCCAATAAAAACACTACGCAAACCAAAACCAGTTATTACCTGCGCAAGTTTCTGGGCAACTTTGCTACACAGGCACAGTACTCTAACCAAAACCACAACTTTCCCATATTCCGCTATGCAGAAGTACTGCTGAGTTATGCCGAGGCTGCCAACGAATATTCCGGCGCGGGTACCAGCATTGCTTACACACAGTTAAAGGCCATCCGTAAAAGAGCCGGTATTGCAGCCGGTGCAGATAATAACTACGGCCTGAAAGCAAACATGACGCAGACTGAAATGCGCGAGGCCATTCGCCTGGAAAGAAGATTGGAAATGGCGTATGAAGAGCAACGTTACTGGGATGCGCGCCGCTGGAAAATTGCAGAGCAGGCTTTTAATACACAGTTAGGTGGTATGAAGATTACCAATACTGCCGGCGTACTTACGTATGAGAAAGTGCCGGTGCAACCTATACGCTTTACCGCGCCCGCTATGTATTTCTATCCCATACCATTCAGCGAACTCTCTAAAAACACAAATCTTATTCAAAACGCCGGCTGGTAAACCCCTTGTCTAATATGAAAAAGTATATCATTCTTTTATATAGCCTGCTGTTGTTAAGTATAACCTTGCAGGCACAGCAATATTCTGTAGGCGGTAAGGTTAGCAATGGCAAAGAAGACCTTGCCGGTGTATCTGTTTACGAAAAAGACCTGCCTGTCAACGGTACCTATACCGATGAGCATGGCCGGTTTCGCTTAATGTTAAAAGGCAAAAGCCATATACTGGTGTTTAGTATTGTAAACTACCTTAACCAGGAAGTGAATGTATCCGGTAAATCAGAAGTAGAAATAACCATGGCTACGGATACCAAAGGGTTGAACGAAGTAATTGTGGTGGGGTATGGTACACAGAAGAAGATTACTACTACCGGTGCGGTAAGCACTATTTCCGGTGATGCTATACGCCAGACACCTTCTGCCAGTTTGCAGAATACATTAATCGGCCGGGTACCAGGTATAGTAACCCAGCAACGCAGTGGCCGCCCGGGTAGTGATGGTGCAGATATTAAAATCCGCGGCCTTAGTACCTCTAACGGTAGCGGCGCTCCCTTGATAGTAGTGGATGATCTGGAATACACGGGTGACATCAGCGAGATTGACCCTGACCAGATTGAAACTTTTACGGTGTTGAAAGATGCGGCTACTACTGCGGTATATGGTATTAAGGGTGCCAACGGTGTTATTGTTATTACTACGCGCAGAGGTAAATCCGGAAGACCCTCTATTTCTTTCCGGTCTGAGTTGGGTTTACAAAAACCTATCTACCTGCCTAAGTATCTGGATTCATACAACGCAGCGCTGCTGGTAAACCAGGCGCAGGAAAATGATGGCAACCCGCTGAAGTATACACAGGAAGATCTGGACCTGTTTAAAAACGGAACAGACCCTTACGGCCACCCGAACATCGATTGGACAGAAACACTCTTACGCCATACCACCACCCAAACCCGCAATAACATAAACGTACAGGGTGGTACCGATAAAGCGAAGTATTTTTTAACGGGTGGTTATCTGTGGCAGAACGGTTTGATTAAAGATTTTGCCGCTTCCTCTGATATGAACAGTAATATCTATTACAAGCGGTATAACTTCCGCTCTAACCTGGATATTAAAGCTACCAGCTCGCTTACATTGAATCTGGACTTATCGGGTGTGTTCTCTGAGCGTAACAACTCTAACATTGGCGGACGTAATGCGAGAAACAACATCTTCTTCGAACTGAGCGATTACAACCAGCTGCCTCCTTTTGCGTATCCTATTTATAACCCTAACGGCACTTATGGCATTAACAGCAGCTACGCTGCCAGTAATAATAACATAATAGGTCGCCTGGCGCTGAATGGTTACAACCGCTCATTCGATAACGACTTAACGGCCAACTTCAAAGCCACTCAAAAGCTGGACTTTATTACAAAGGGTCTATCTGTAAGAGGGGTTGCCGGTTATAACGGACACTATCGTTTCTGGAGAAGTTTAACCAGAACCAACTTTCCTTCCTACAGCTATAACCCCAAAACGGGCGACTACACTATTTTCAACAGCAACTACTACCGTACCGATCTGCCATCGTTGGGGTATTACTCAGATGATCCTAACTCTTTCAAAAGATTAAACTGGCAGGCTTCCCTTAACTACGATCGTAATTTCGGTGGTCACCACGCGTACGGCCTGGCGTTGTACAATTCACAGTCAGATATTACCGGTGTAAATGTACCGGTAGGTTTTAAGGGATACACTTTCCGTTTAGGCTACGATTACAAACAGCGTTACCTGTTAGAATTTAATGCAGGCTATAACGGCTCCAGCAAGTTTACATCCGACAAACGGTACGCCTGGTTTCCGGCAGTATCTGCGGGATGGAATATTGCCGAGGAAGACTTCTTTAAAAAGAGTGTGCCTTTTATTGATCTGTTTAAGCTGAGAGGTTCCTTTGGTTTAACGGGTAGCGATTATATAGATCCGGACAGATTTCAGTATGTATATATACAGAACTACAACCGCAATGGCGCTGGCTATTCTATTGGTGAAGTAAGCCAGAACGTATTTGGCATTACCGAAGGCACGCTGGGTAATAACTCTACCTGGGAAAAAGAAAGACAAACAGATATTGGTGTAGACATCAATATGTTTAAAGGAACGCTGCGCATTGTGGCAGATTACTTCCGCAGGTATCGTTATGATATTCTGGTTTCGCGCCAGAGCGTACCTAACCTGATAGGTGTGGGGCTGCCGCCTTCTAACGTAAGCCGTATTCAAAACAACGGTTACGAAGTACAGGTTACCTATACCAACCATATTAAGGAGTTCAACTATAACATCAGCGGTAACGTATCGTTTGCGCAAAACAAAGTACTGTTTCAGGACGAGCCTAAACAGCCTTATCCCTGGCTGGCTACTACCGGCCACCCGCTGGGCAGCATCTTAGGCTTTAACCACCTGGGCTTTTATACACAGGAAGAAATTGATGATCCCAAGGTACCCAAGCCACTGGCTTCTGTAGGGCCTACCCGTGCCGGTGATCTGAAGTATGCTGATAAAGATGGCGATGGTTTTATTACTACCAACGACAGAATGGTATTGCCTTATCCCAACCTGCCCAGCACTATTCTGGGTTTAACGGTAGGCTTCAGTTACAAATCGTTCAGCTTTACTGCTACCGCACAAAGCGCGCTCAACTTTGCGCTGCGCGCGCAGGCAGAAGCGGTGAAGCCTTTTGTAAACAACCTGCGCGAAATTCATACACAGGCGTGGACACCCACCAATAATGTAAACCCCGCCTTCCCACGGCTTACTGCTGGTAGCAACATCAACGATCCGTTGGCCTATCCTTCTGATTTCTGGTTCAGAAGAAGTGATTACCTGCGTATTAAAACCGCAGAAATAGGATACGCTTTTCCAAAGAGCTGGATGCAGAAACTGAAGCTGAGTGGTGCCCGTATTTACGCCAACGGTTATAACCTGTTTACCTGGAGCCTGAAAGCGAAGAACATTTACGACATAGATCCGGAAACTCCTTCTGGTACGGATGGCGCCAACTTCTATCCGCAAACCAAGGTGTTCAACTTTGGCTTACAGCTTACTTTATAAGGAACGATTGTTTGAAACCAAAAATGAGAAAGATGAAAAAGTTATATATAGGGTTGATGGCAGGGGTACTGGCAGCGCAACTGTATTCCTGTACAAAGAGTGATATACTGGATGCGAAAACCAACACCGATCTTAATGAGGCTACCACCTTTGCGGATAGTGCGCGTACCATAGATTTTCTGTTTGGTATGTACTCCGATATTGCTTTCGATTTCAGCTTTAACCGCTATGGCAGTATTACTGCCGGCACTGCGGAAGCCTGCGATGAGGCCAACCACCGCCTCAACGGCGCTACCCAACCTTTTGTAATTATACTTACCGGTGGCCTGGCGCCCACGGTAAACAGTGGTACCAACCAGAACCCGTATACCAATACCTACGATGTATCGTACCGCAACATCAGAAGGGCGAATGTGTTTCTCTCGCATGTAAACGATTCTCCTATTTCCGCCGGACTGAAAGCACAGGCCAGTGCAGAAGCACGTTTTCTGAGAACCTGGTATTACTTTCTGGTTACCCGAAGTTTTGGTGGAATGCCATTGATAGGTGATAAGCTGTATGGTCCGCAGGATATTATTGATGTACCCCGTAACTCTTACGAAGAGTGCGTTAACTATATGGTGAGTGAGCTGGATGCTATTGCCAATGATTTACCGGTAGAGCATACGCCACAGAACTACGGCCGTATTACCCGCGGTGGTTGTCTGGCACTGAAAGCAAGGATATTACTGTTTGCTGCCAGCCCGCTGTTTAACGGTGGCAATATTGGAAAAACAGATGCGCAAAAGAAAGCAGTAGGTTATGCGGCTTATGATGAAAGCCGGTGGACCAAAGCCGCACAGGCTGCCAGGGCAGTGATTGATCTGGGTGCGTACTCCTTGTATGAAGACAATGCCACTGCACCCGGCTATGGTTTTTCCCGCGTGTTTTTGATGCGCAAGAACTCAGAATACATTGTGCATGGTATGATGGGGCCTAACAAAAGAATGGAAGGTGCACTGTGTGCTCCCTCCCGCGGCGTGGGTACGTTACAAACACTGCCTACCCAAAACCTGGCCGATGCCTTCGGCATGATAAACGGTAAGGCAATTACTGATAACACATCCGGCTACGACGCCAATAACCCTTACGTAAACCGTGATCCCCGTTTCGGATACACTTTATTATACAATGGTGCTGTGTGGTATAGTAATTCCACCGGCACCAAAACCCCCGTGTACACCTACGATGGTGCAGCCAGCGATGGGTACAGTGCTTTAAAATATTCCACCGGTTACTACTGGCGTAAAATGATGGATGAAAACGTAGCCAACAATGGAGGCCCTAACACCGAACGCTGCTGGCCACTGATCCGCTACGCGGAAATTCTCCTCAACTATGCCGAAGCCAGCAATGAAACCAATGATATCAGCACTGCCTATGAGCAGTTGAAAGTTATCAGAAGAAGAGCGGGCATTCAGGCAGGTGCTGATGGTTTATACGGATTAAAAGCCGGTATGAACAAAGACGAAATGCGTGCAGTGATTATGGCAGAGCGCCGGGTAGAGCTGGCGTACGAAGATCACCGTTACTGGGATGTTCGCCGTTGGAAAACCGCTATGGAAAACCAGAACGTAACACTGCTGGCGATGAAGATTGCCAAAGTGGGTGCTGGTTATACCTATACAAAGCTTCCTGTAAACGAAGGCAATGCGTACATCAATAGCAAGCACACGTTTGTAGAAGCCAATTACTTTTTCCCGTTACCACAAAATGAGATAAGCAAAGACCCTAACCTGATCCAGAACCCCGGTTATTAACCCGGGGTTTATACCCCTTGCAATAAGCCAGGTTGCCTGCCTTAAAGACTGTAATAACAAGTATTTCCATGAAGGAGCAAAAATTGTTGAAGCGAAAGGACATGAAAGTCACATTAAAAAAGTTGATGGTTGTAGTTCACCTGGTTTGTTGGGTCGGGGTAGTAAATGCGGAAACCATAGCAGATGAAGCTGTTCGTAAAAAGCAGCTGTTAAATAAAGAATGGCTGTTTACCAAAGACACGTCAAAAGCCGCCTGGCAAAAAATAGGTCTGCCACACTGCTGGAATATTGCCGATGTAATGGATGATGCACCGGGCTATTACCGTGGCGCAGGCTGGTATAAACGCATACTGCCAACTGTAGAGAAAGGCAAAAAGCAATTTATTTATTTTGATGGTGCCAACCAGGAAACCACCGTGTGGATAAACGGAAAAAAAACAGGCTATCATGCGGGCGGCTATACACGCTTTAGCTTTGATATTACTGCTGCGTTAAAAGAAAGCGGCAGCAACGAAATTCTGGTAAAGGTAGATAACAGCTATAACCCCGCTATACCGCCTTTAACGGCAGACTTTACTTTTTTTGGCGGCCTGTACCGGAATGTATATCTGGTTAGCACCGATGCGGTACATATAGATATGAACAATTACGCTTCCAACGGCGTGTATATTAAAACTCCGGAGGTAAGCAAACAAAAAGCAGTAGTAGAGGTACAGGGCAGTTTTGTAAACGAAACTGCTGAAACACGGAAACTGCAAGTAGAAACCACCGTATACGATAGCACCGGAAAAGTGGTCACCCGCACCCTATCTAAACAAACCGCACAGCCACATACTACTTTTGATTTTCACCATAAAGGCCTTACTATTTCCAACCCCGCCTTATGGTCGCCCGAACATCCGGCTTTATATACTATCACTACCCGCTTATACAATGCCCGCACGCATGAGGTGCTGGATGAGGTACACAACACAGCCGGTATGCGCTGGTTTTCGTTCAGTGCCGATAGTGGGTTTTATATCAACGGTACCCCCTGCAAACTGATAGGTGCTAGCCGCCATCAGGATTACGAAGGCATGGGCAATGGCGTACCTGCTGCCATACAGGTGAAAGATGTGGAGATGATTAAAAGCATGGGTTGCAATTTTCTGCGCGTAGCGCACTATCCGCAGGACCCTGTTATTCTGGAAACCTGCGACAGACTGGGGCTGCTGGCCTCAGTGGAAATACCGGTGGTGAATACGATTTCTACTACGGACAGTTTTACCAACAACTGTCTGCAGATGCAAACAGAAATGATTCGCCAGAACTTCAACCACCCCAGTGTAGTTATCTGGGCTTATATGAATGAAGTGTTTCTGCGCCCACCTTTTAAAGATTCTACTATTAACAAACGAGCCTATGATTCTTCTGTAACCGCACTGGCCCGTAAACTGGAAGCGCTTACCCGTAAGGAAGATCCAACCCGTTATACCATGATTGCGAACCATGGCGATTTCAGACGATATGACACCACGCAGCTGACTACTATCCCCATGATTGTTGGCTGGAATTTGTACAATGGCTGGTATAATAGTGTAATGGAAGATTTCTCTGCTTTTATGGATAAACACCACCGCGAGCTACCTGGCAAACCCGTAATTATTTCAGAGTATGGCGCAGATGCAGACCCACGCATCCGCAGCTTTAAACCGGAGCGTTTTGATAAGAGCGTAGAATATACCACACTGTTTCATCAGTATTACCTGTGCGAAATGGTGAAGCGCCCGTTTGTAGCCGGCGCAGCAGTATGGAACCTGGCAGACTTCAACTCGGAAACCCGGGAAGAAACCATGCCGCATATGAATAACAAAGGCTTGCTTACCTATAACCGTATAGCCAAAGACCCTTATTATTATTACAAGGCAGCTTTGGTAAATACTCCCTTTGTAAAAATTGCCTCTTCTTACTGGTGGCAGCGCAGCGGTATTGCTGATACTGATACCGCAACCGTTTGCACCCAGCCTTTAGAGGTAGCCACCAACCTTACCGAAACAGAACTATTTATCAATGGCAAAAGCCTGGGTAAGGTAGCAGCAGTTAAAAATATGTGCAGCTGGAAGGCAGCTTTTGTAAACGGAGATAATATTATCCGCGCGGTGGGTGTAAAAGAGGGTGTTGTTTGTGAAGATACGCTGGTGGTACAATTCAGGGTACAGCCACGCAGCCTGCAATCACCATCAGTACCGTTTACGCAGTTAAACCTGCAAATGGGTTCCCGCAGAACTTACCTGGATGAACAAACCGGAGAGGTATGGTTACCTGATCAGCCTTATAAACCCGGTGCCTGGGGATATACCGGCGGTACCATTTTCAATGTAAAAAATGGAAGACAAGCGTACGGTACCGATAAAGCTATTTCCGGAACAGACAATGATCCTATTTACCAGACGCAGCAAACCGGTATTGAAAAATACCGGCTGGATGCACCTAAAGGTAACTACCTGCTTACCCTGCATTTTGCAGAATTACAGGGGGAGAATGCGGTGGCGCTGCCTTATAATCTGGATACTTCTGTGCAGCAACCTACTTTTCAAAACCGGATATTTGATGTAGCAGTAAACGGAAAACCCATACTGGAAAATCTGGATATTGCAGCACAGTATGGCCGGGCTACCGCAGTGGTACAGGCATTCCGGGTAACGGTAACGGGTAACGAAGGTATTGAGTTACTGTTTAAGGCAAAGTCTGGTCAGCCTATACTCAACGCATTGCAACTGAAAAAACTAAACTAACACGATACAACCGCAATATGAAAAGAAAACATTTACTGGTAGCTGCTTTTGCCATAAGCGCGCTCACCGCTCAGGCACAGAAAAACGCCTTTATCAGTGTAAAGGGTAAGGAAGTAATTGGTGCCGATGGAAAGCCCTTTCAGATGAAAGGCACCAATCTGGGTAACTGGCTGGTGCCGGAAGGCTATATGTTTAAAGTAAAGCAAGCCGGCTCGCCCCGTTTAATCAACGAACTGGTTACGCAGATTACCGGTCCTGAAGGTGCGCATAAATTCTGGAACCAATATCTGGATAACTATATCACCGAAAAGGATATTCACTTCTTAAAATCCATCGGCGTTAACTCCATCCGCCTGCCTTTCCACTATAAGCTGTTTACCGGTGAGGACTATCTGGGATCGAACGATTCTACCCGTGGTTTCCGTTATACCGATCGTGTAATACAGTGGTGTAAAAAGGAAGGCATGTATGTAATGCTGGATATGCACTGTGCGCCGGGCGGACAAACCGGTGATAACATAGACGATAGTTACGGCTATCCATATCTGTTTACAGAAGAAAGCAGTCAGCAGCTGACCATCCGTATCTGGAAGGATATAGCAAAGCGTTATAAAAACGAAACCACGGTACTGGGTTACGATCTGCTGAACGAACCTATTGCGCATTATTTTGATGTGGCTTTTATTAACCCGTTGCTGGAACCGCTGTACAAAAAAATAACCGCTGCAGTACGGGCAGAAGATAAGAACCATATTATACTGCTGGGTGGTGCACAATGGGATTCTAATTTTAAAATCTTTGGTGAACCATTCGATAATAAGCTGGTATATACTTTTCATAAATACTGGACAGATACTACACAGAAGGTGATTCAGGAGTATGTGGATTTCAGCAACAAACACAACGTGCCGCTGTACCTGGGCGAGAGCGGTGAAAATACCGATCAGTGGATTGCCAGTTTCCGCCGTCTGCTCGATTCTAACCGCATAGGCTGGCACTTCTGGCCCTATAAAAAAATGAATGCTACCAGCAGCCCCGTTACTTTTCCACAGCCGGAAACCTATAGCGCGTTAATAGATTATTCTGCTAAAAACCGTGCGGACTACGGGGATATAAGAAAAGCCATGCCTGCTAAAAAAGATGAGCTGCTGAAAGCGCTGGAAGGCATGTTGAACAACTGCCGTTTTGAAAACTGTACATTCAACAAAGGGTATATACAAGCACTGGGTTTTACGATTAATGAATAGCTATATGAGAAGGGGAAATTATTGCGTTGCTGTGTTATGTGCGTTACTGGCTGGCTTGCCGGCCACTGCGCAGCAGCAGGTGCGGCTTAATGAAGCATGGGAGTTTTTGAAAGGCGACCTGGGTGGCGTATGGGAAGCGGTAAGGCCGGTAGGCAAAGGCAATCCGGAGAGTGTGCCCTTGTGGGATAGTGTTACGCTGCCCCATTGTTTTAATGCAACAGATGCCGTAGACCCCGATGTAAATTATTATCAGGGCCCCGGTTGGTACCGCACACAACTGAACATACAAAACCCCTATAAAAACGGAAGAACCTTATTACATTTTGAAGGCAGCGGCCAGAAAACAGAAGTGTATGTGTACACCACACTGGTAGCTACCCATATAGGCGGCTATGATGAGTGGCAGGCAGATATTACCGAAGCGGTAGCTGCTTTTGAAGCCAACCCGGTTTACCGTAAACTGTTTAAAGGAAAAGTGCCGGTAAGCATACGTGCGGATAACAGCCGCGATCTGCAACTGATTCCCTCCAACCTGTCAGACTTTAACGTGTACGGCGGTATTTACCGGTACCTGAATCTGGTATATGCACCAGCTGTTTCTGTAAGCCATACCCGTGTAAATACGCAGGTAGCTGCGGACGGCAAAACAGCGACCGTTGCTGCACAGGCTTTTCTGTACAATCCACAAAAGCAATCTGCCGTTGCGGTTACGATGGTATTGAAAAACCCGCACGGTGCGGTGGTGCAGCAGTCTGCTGTAACGTTGTTACCTGGCGATTCTACACAAGCAGTAACCTTTACGGTAAAGAAGCCACAGTTGTGGAGTACCGATGAGCCGGTATTGTATACACTGGAAACCTCCGTAACAGCAGATGGACAAACAGCCACATTAACGGAAAAAACAGGCATCCGCTCTTTTGGCTTTGCTAAAAAAGGGCCTTTCTTTCTGAACGGAAAGCGACTGTTACTGAGAGGCACACACCGGCATGAGGACCATGCAGGCGTAGCTGCTGCTATGACGGAAAGCATGATGCGGGAGGAGATGATATTGATGAAGGAGATGGGTGTAAACTTTATCCGCCTCGGGCATTATCAGCAGTCGCGCATTATCCTGAACCTCTGCGATAGCCTGGGTATACTGGTATGGGAAGAAATTCCATGGTGCCGTGGAGGGCTGGGTGGCGATGTGTATAAAGCACAGGCCCGTCGCATGCTTACCAATATGATTACTCAGCACTTTAATCATCCTTCCGTTATTATCTGGGGCCTGGGTAACGAAAACGACTGGCCCGGCGATTTTCCGGAGTTTGATAAAGAGCAGATCCGTGCTTTTATGAAAGAGTTGAATACGCTTTCGCATCAGCTGGATACCTCCCGCAGAACGGCCATACGCCGCTGCGATTTTTGTAAAGACATTGTGGATGTATATGCTCCTTCTATATGGGCAGGTTGGTACCGCGGAAACTATACCGAGTACAAACAGGTATCGGAAGAGGAGTTTAATAAAGTAGATCATTTTTTACATGCGGAATGGGGAGGGGATAGTCACGCAGGTCGCCACTCCGAAAACCCGGATAAAGCATTACAACTTATAAAAACCGGTGGCGGCGCCGATGAAAGGGCGGGAGATGCTTCCCTGTTCGGCGGCGCTGCGCGCATTTCAAAAGATGGCGACTGGAGCGAAAGCTATATCTGTAACCTGATGGACTGGCACCTGAAAGAACAGGAAGCCATGCCCTGGCTTACAGGCACCGCACAGTGGGTTTTTAAAGATTTTTCTACGCCGGTACGGCCGGATAATCCGGTGCCCTACATGAACCAGAAGGGGCTTGTGGAAAGAGATTTTACAAAAAAAGAAGCCTACTATGTTTTTCAGTCGTACTGGAGTATCACACCCATGGCACATATCTATGGTCATAGCTGGCCAACACGCTGGGGTAATGCCGGAGAACTGAAAATGATAAAAGTATACGCTAACTGCGAAAAGGCAGAACTGTTTGTAAACGGTAAAAGCTATGGTCAGCGCCAGCGGAACAGTGCAGATTTTCCGGCCGCAGGGCTCAGGTGGAATGTGCCTTTGCAGGAAGGAGAGAATTGGGTACAGGTAGTTGCATACAGCGGTAAAACGAAAGTGGAAGACAGTCTGCGTTTTCAATATCAGACGGGTACGTGGGCTAAGCCAGACAATATGCATCTGCACAAGATTGCGGAAAGGGAAGGCGTTGCCACACTGGAAGTAACGCTGAAAGATGCCAGTGGCAAAATATGTCTGGATGCTGCCAATTGGGTTCGCTTTTCACTGGCAGGCGAAGGAAAGCTGATAGATAATCAGGGTACTTCTTCCGGCTCCGGTCTGGTACAGGTGTACAACGGACGTGCAGTAATAAAAGTGCAGACCAACGGTGGTAAAAGCACACTGGCCGTAACCAGCAAAGGGCTGCCCACCGCGTTTATTCAGTTTTAAAATAACCTACTATGAAAAAGTGGTTTTTGTTGATGCTGAGTATAGGTGCGGGGCTATTATCATGGAGCAATACTATTCACGAACAGGTAAGCAAACTACTGCAACGGCAGATAATACAGGAAGCGGAATGGGCTCTTCAGCAAAAGCCCATTACCGTTACTGCTTCAGTTTGCAGCAGAAGCGCTGGCGGCAAACACGATTTTTACTCTGAGGGCGATTACTGGTGGCCGGATAGTACACATCCTGATGGTCCGTATATTCAGAAAGATGGCCTTACCAATCCTAATAATTTCACAGACCACCGGCATGCGATGATTCGGTTTAGCCGCATTATAGGCGCGCTTGCTTCTGCATGGCGTATTACCGGTGATGAAAAATATGTAATACAGGCGCAACTTCATCTGACAGCCTGGTTTGCAGATACGGCTACTTTCATGCACCCAAACCTGTTGTACGCGCAGGCTATCCAAGGCAGGTTTACGGGACGAGGCATCGGTATTATAGATACCATTCATTTTATGGAAGTGGTACAGGGTATTCTGGCCATGCAAAATGCAGCCGTGTTTGATAAACAACTGCTTTCTGCGGTGAAGGGCTGGTTTAGCAGGTATCTGCATTGGCTCACTACACATGCCTACGGCAAGGATGAGATGAATGCCAGAAACAATCACGGTACCTGCTGGGTAATGCAGGTGGTTTGCTTTGCGCGGTTTACGGGCGATACCGCTTTGATTTCCTTCTGTAAAAACCGTTTCAAAAATGTACTGCTGCCGGGGCAACTGGCTATCGATGGTAGTTTTCCGCTGGAGCTGGCGCGAACCAAACCCTACGGCTATTCCCTGTTTAATCTGGATGCCATGGCTACGGTTTGCCATTTGCTGTCAACCCCCGATGATAACTTATGGAAGTTCACCCTGCCGGACGGCCGGAACATGCAGCAGGCAGTGGCGTTTATGTACCCCTATGTAAAAGACAAAACTCAATGGCCCTATAAACAGGATGTGATGTACTGGAATGAATGGCCGGTAGCACAGCCCTTTTTATTATTTGGCGCACAGGCTTTTCAAAATGAGCGCTGGTTTACGCTCTGGAGCAGTTTGCCGCATGAGCAGGTGAATGAAGAAGTGATCAGAAACCTGCCGGTACGGCATCCTTTATTATGGTTATAATCTCAATAACAATATGAACAGAAAGCATATATCCCCCTTATTCATATCCTTACTGCTGGCGGCAGTTCCGTCAGCAGTATCTGCACAGAAGGTATCTGTAAAAAAAGCGTTCCGCTTCGCGGAAAAACAAGCGGAAGTTATGCTTACAGAAATACCCAAAGCCCATGTGCCGGGTAAACCTCAGTTAACAGAACCGCGCACATTGGAAAATGGTGAACTGAAACTGGTGACTTCGCGCGATTGGACCAGTGGTTTTTTCCCTGGCGAGTTGTGGTATCTGTATCAGTATTCGGGCGATTCCAAATGGCTCAATGCTGCAAAAAAGTATACCGATCTGTTACAACAGGAGCAGTGGAATGGAGGTACGCACGATATGGGTTTTAAAATGTACTGTAGTTATGGCAAGGGCTACCGGCTTACAAAGGATACCGCTTACCGGTGTATTCTGATACAAAGTGCACGTACCTTAATCACCCGCTTCAATGCCAAAGCCGGTGTAATACGTTCCTGGGACCATGGTAAAGACAAATGGAGTTACCCGGTAATCATAGATAACATGATGAACCTGGAACTGCTGTTTGCCGCTACCCATTTTACAGGCGATTCTTCCTTTTACCGCATAGCGGTAACGCATGCCAATACTACACTCAAAAATCATTTCAGAACCGACTATAGCTCCTGGCATGTGGTAGATTATGATACTGCTACGGGCAGCGCTATTAAAAAAACAACCCACCAGGGTTTTGCAGATGAATCGGCATGGGCACGTGGACAGGCCTGGGGTTTATACGCATACACAATGTGTTTCCGCGAAACGGGTGATAGTGCTTACCTGCGTCAGGCACAGCATATTGCCGCGTTTGTACTACACCACCCCAGTCTTCCGGCAGATAAAATTCCCTACTGGGATTTTAATGCACCGGGTATTCCCAACGAGCCACGCGATGCCTCGGCTGCTGCAGTAATTGCTTCCGGTTTGCTGGAGTTGAGTACCTATTCTGCGCAACACGCAAAAGCATACCGTAAGGCTGCTACCGCTATTTTGCAATCGCTGGGTACCAAATACTGTGCAGCGCCGGGGGGCAGTAAAGGATTTATTCTGTTGCACAGCACCGGACACAAGCCTGGTAATAGCGAAATTGACGTTCCGCTGAACTACGCTGATTATTATTATCTGGAAGCCTTACTCCGGTATCAGAATCTTCCGTAGAATTGCTAATTTGAACCCGATTTAACGATTGCGAATTGCACATGAAACTGACTGCCTTTATTGCCGCCTTGCTGGTTTGTTTTCCCCTTTATGCACAACATACATTGGGTATTCCTGATATTGTGAATTTCTCTAAACAACAATATAAGTCCGGTACACAAAACTGGGATATCAGGCAGGATAGTAACGGCATTATGTATTTTGCCAATAACGACGGATTGCTTACCTACAACGGCTCTTTCTGGAGAACCTATAAACTGCCGGATCGTACGCATTTGCGATCCATAGGTATAGCGGCCGATGGTAAAATTTACATCGGCGGGCAGGATAATATCGGCTATTTTCTGCCGGATGCAAGCGGAAATCTGGCATATCATAGCCTGAATGAACTGATACCTGCCGCTGAGCGTAATGTAGGAGAGGTGTGGGATATTGTTATGTACCGCAATGATGTGTTTTTCCGTGCGCGCCGCAAAATACTGCGGCTGAGAAATCAGTCTATTACAGTATACAAGCTGGGCAAAGAATGGCGGGACATGGATATAGCCAATGGCCGTTTAGTAGCGCAGGATGCAGACATTGGTATTTGTGTGTATGAAGAAGATCAGTGGAAAACGCTGATACCACGGGAAGAGTTACCGGCAGATTTATATGTTACTTCTATGCTGCGGCTATCGGCAGATAGTACGTTGCTCACTACGCTAAAGCATGGTATTTATATTTTTACCGGCAACCAGCTTACACGGCTAAACAATCCGGCACTATCCACTTTATCCGCTGCAAGGCCTTATGCTACCTGCAATATTAACAACACCTACCTGCTCATTGCCACCCGGCTGGATGGTTGTTTTGTAGCTACCCGTAAGGGCGATGTGATTCAGCATTTTTCAAAAGGCGAAGGCTTGCAGAACAACGATGTGCTTTGTACTTATCTTGATCGTGATCAGAATCTGTGGCTGGGATTGGATAACGGTATTGATTTCATTGCCTATAACAATGCTATCAAACATATTTATCCTGATAACCGCAGCACGGTGGCGGGCTATTCTTCTGCTATCTATCACAACACCTTGTATCTGGCTACCTCTGGCGGTCTTTATCAGGCGCCGTTGGATACGGCAAAGGATATCAGTTTTGCCAACAGCAGTTTTCACCTGGTAAATAATACCGGCGGCCAGGTATGGAATGTATCTGTGCTGAACAATCGTTTGCTGATGGGGCATCATGAAGGCGCTTTTCTGGTAGAGAACAATATGGCAAAGCTCATTGCCTCTAATGGTGGTTACTGGTCTTTTCTGCCTATAGAAGATGAGCATGGTAACCAGCAAATTCTGGGAGGTGGTTATTACGGCATTAACCGGTTTGATGTAAACAAGCTGGGCGATACGCCAACCGTGCAATACAATTATGAATCGTCCCGTTTTTTACAGGTAGATGAAGCCAATAAATACATCTGGGTGGCACATCCCTATAAAGGATTATACCGCATTGCTTACAGGCATCATTTTGCAGAAAGCATACTTCCTTTTCCTGCAGGGCAGGCTCCTCTCGGCTTAAACAACAATTTCCTGTTTAAAATAAAAGGCCGGATTGTTCTAACTTCCGAACACGGCGTTTTTGAGTACGACAACCGTAGCGAGAAGTTTGTTACCTCTACCTTTTTTAATCAGCTGTTTCATAAAATGCCTATCAGTTATCTGCGGGAAGATAAGGCAGGTAATATCTGGTTTGTAAGTGGGTGGAATGCAGGTGTAATAGATTTATCAGGTAAAGACCCACAGCTTATTTACATACCGGAATTATACAATCAGCTGGTTACTGGCTTTGAAAACATTAACCCTATAGATGCGAATAACGTATTGGTAGGCTCGGAGCGTGGTTTTTACCATATCAATTATCAGGCATACAAAAGCAACGCCAACCGGCCGGCACCTGTTTTTATTTCACTGGTAAAAGCCATGGGTAAAAAAGATACCCTGTTGTTTGGCGGTTATACGGTTAATCAGCATACACCGCAGATAGCTTATAGCAGTAACTCTTTCCGGTTTGAATATTCCTCTACGCTTTACGGCCACCAGAAAAGTATGGAATACAGCTACTGGCTGGAGGGGTTTGATGATACATGGTCCGGATGGTCTGCCAAATCAGAAAAAGAATACACCGGCCTTTCTGCAGGCACCTACACTTTTCATGTTAAAGCCCGAGCCAACCAAAACAGCAAATCAGTGGTCAGCAGTTATACTTTTACAGTGCTGCCACCCTGGTACCGCTCGTGGTGGGCGTATACGGTGTATACCATGTTATTTCTTGCACTGGTTTTAGCAGTACACACCTATCAGCACAACCGTTACCTGCAGCAGCAACAGAAAAAGCTGGCAGCTCAACAACAAAAACATCAGGAAGAGCAACGACAATTACAGTACATACAGGAAATAGAAAACAGCAAAAAGGAGCGGGAGATTGTAGAGCTGAAAAATGCAAACCTGAATGCAGATATAGAACATAAAAACTCAGAACTGGCTTCCAAAGCTATGCACCTGGTGCAGAAGAGTGAAATGCTGTCTTCTATTAAGGAAGAGTTGCTACGGCTACAGTCTGCCGAAGTGATCAGCAAAGATTCTAAAGACTTTAAAAAGCTGATCCGCACCATTGATAAAGAGTTGGATATTCATGAAGACTGGGAACAGTTTGCTGTTCACTTCGATACGGTACATGATAACTTCCTGCGCATGGTAAAAGAGCGTTTTCCCGATCTTACACCCAACGAGTTAAAACTTTGTGCGTACCTGCGCCTGAACCTGTCTTCCAAAGAAATTGCCCAGCTGATGAACATCTCGCTGCGCGGTGTGGAAACCAGTCGCTACCGCCTGCGTAAAAAGCTGGACCTGAGCAACGAGGCCAGTTTGTACGATTTTCTGTTGACGGTGGGGTAAACAGGATGATGTGTATGAGGAAGGCTGTAGCTGGCTAAACCGGTAGCCAGCACCTCGCATTAGCAGGATTTACTATATTTACTTAGAAACCTGTTAACCGTCAACATCTGTCATGAAAGGAAAAATAGTGTGTTTTGCGTCTTTATTGGCTGGCCTGGCTATGGCATGTAATTCATCTAAACCTGCTGAACAGCAGACGGAAACCCACAGCGATACACCCGCCATTGCACAGGTATCAGAAGCTCCGGAGTTTAGGGATAGTGTTCAATATGATTCACTTTCATTTCCTGATATATACGACAGCAGTTTTACAGGCAGAATTATTTACCCGGGCGTTTTCCACGGTGATGAAGTATGGGATGATACGGAGGGGGATAAGTGGTTGGGTTTATTTAAAGGCACGGGAAAATATTACGTAGCAGCTACTCCGGTTACTGTAAAAAGAGTTTACGATGTTGTGCTGGATGATGACAGCACTAAAGAAATCACCGGCAGAGAAGTGTTTGCCGGAAATAAGGATAGTTGTTTATTACTGATGTCCCGCATGGGAGAGGTTCTACAGGAACATGATGTAAACGCCGCCAGGCTTCCTGTTAATATAATAAATCCCGGAGAGCGAACTACCATCAATTTTAACGGAACCACCTATGTGCTATCAGCTACAGGAGAAAAGAGAAAGGAAGAACATGAAGAACGTATCTGGAACTACAAATTATACCTCAGTACCACTAAAAATGGAAAAACAATCACACAACTGTTAACCGCTTATCCACAGTTCGACGATTCTATGATTGAACTTATGTTTGCAGGCGACATAGATGGCGATGGCCTGCTGGATTTAATCATTGATAATTCACCACATTATAATTCAACAACCCCTACACTCTATTTATCCAAACCGGCAGCAGCAAATCAGTTGCTGAAGATAATGGCGATACACTCGTCGGTTGGATGTTAAAAAACAAAAACTATGGCTTACATTATGGTAGACACCGAAACAGATGGCCCCATTCCCGGCGACTATTCTATGATTTCATTCGGTGCAGTACTGGTAAACGAAAAAATGGATCAGACCTTTTACGGAAGGCTGCGTCCTATCTCTGAAAAATTTATACCTGAAGCGCTGGCCGTATCCGGCCACAGCCGGGAGGAAACATTGACTTTTGATGATCCAGAAAAAGTGATGCGAGACTTTGCCGTATGGATTCAGGAAGTATGCAAAAAAGACCGTCCCGTTTTCATCAGCGATAACAATGGCTTCGACTGGATGTTTATCTGCTGGTACTTTCATCATTTCACCGGCACCAACCCTTTCGGCTTCAGTTCTCAAAACCTGGGAAGCCTATACAAAGGATTGGTAAAAGATACTTTCCAAACGTTCAAGCACCTGCGCAAAACAGCGCATACCCATCACCCGGTAGATGATGCAAAAGGCAATGCCGAGGCGTTACTGACTTTGAAAAAGGAGTACGGATTGAAGATAAAATTGTAGTATGAGCGAGCTTTTGGAAAAATTGAGTCAGCCACTGAAACAGATATTGCAATCTGAATTGCAGGCAGGGAATACAATCAGGGAAATTTCATCCGGCTGGCCAGAACCGCAAAGCATTTTTGTTTTACTTGAAAGTCCCTTCACATCTGAGTATCAGATAACACATCCTATTGAGTTTCGGGAGATAAACGACCGGCACTATTGGAAAGCAGAATATTTGGACGCAGCGTACAAACATCTGCTGGTTTGTGGGTTTGAAAAGTAATTAGAATATGAACAATTATGTTTACGAAAGTATATTGGCTGCATACGTATGAAAAAGGTAACCGTTTGGGCATAATGGCAAGACCTAGAGGAAATGAATGGCTGGAGCAGGAAATAAAACAGTTTAAGATTTCCGGAGTTGATGCAATTGTTTCTCTGTTGGAAAAAGAGGAAGTTTATGAGTTGGGCCTAAAAGAAGAAGGGCAGTGCTGTATACATCACGAACTTGATTTTATTCATTACCCTATTAAAGACAGGTCTGTTCCAACATCAGTTGCTGATACAAATAGAGTTGTGCTATCTATTCATAATGCTCTGATACAGGGTAAGGATGTAGTGATTCACTGTCGCATGGGTATTGGCCGCTCTTCAATTCTAGCTGGAGCTGTATTGTTGAAAACCGGCAGAAAGGCTTCTGATATTTTAAAACATATCAGTCAGGTACGTGGCTTAGTGGTACCTGATACGGAAGAGCAGGCGACATGGCTTAAAAACATAGGATAATATATTGAACCCAAGCTGAGAGGCCAAAGGAGGTGATCCTACGGCGGAGGAAAAAGAGTTTTGCAACAGTTGCCGCAGCTTTCTCCGGAAAAAAGGCTGGAAAGTTTAAAAAAGGTTTCTCTGTGTGTCCAATTCTGAAAAGGTCGGTTGTTATAGGGTATCAAACAAACAATCACCTTTTAAATTGAAAATGAACATGGAACAGAGAGTAAACATTTGGGAGAAAGGCAAAGATGCTATGGGTGCTTTATTCCATATGGGCAAATACCTGTCTAAAAGCACTATCGAAAAGCAGTTACTGCACCTGCTGTATTACCGGGTATCTCAGATTAATGGTTGTGGATTTTGTCTGGATATGCATTCCAAAGATTTTCTGGCAATGGGCGAAAACCCACAACGTTTGTATGTGCTGGATGCCTGGCGCGAAGCGCCTTTTTACAGCGATAGGGAAAGAGCAGCGCTGGCTTATGCGGAATCTCTTACCAAACTGGGTCACAGCCTGGTACCGGACGATATTTATCAGGCAGCGGCAAAGGTATTTTCTGAGCAGGAAATGATAGATCTTACCATCAGCATAATTGCTATAAACAGCTACAATCGTATTAATATTGCTTTTGGAGCAGTGGTGGGTACTTATAAAGTGGGTCAGTACAATTCATAATCACCTGTAAATAATAATACCATGGATCAGTTCATGTTAATATTCCGGAGAGACTGGGAAACAAAAGAAAAGCAACCTTCTCCTGAGCAAATGCAGGCTTCTATTAAACCCTGGCAGGACTGGCTGGGTGGACTGGCGGCACAGAATAAGCTTACGGTAACACCGCACCGCCTGCAAAAAGAGGGTAGAGTGGTTAAAGCTAATCAGATAGTTACTGATGGTCCGTATGCTGAAATCAAAGAAGCGATAGGCGGTTTTATTGTAGTAGCCGCTGCCGATTTTGATGAAGCGGTAGCTATTGCGCAGGGTTGCCCTATTCTGAATAACCCCTGGGATGGGAATGTAGAAGTGCGTATGCTGATGCAGGAGAACGAAAATCAATAAACATATAACGCTACTCATATAATTGCATATGGGTAGCGTTTTTCCAATATGCAGCAACAGGAACTGATACCGCACTTGTTCAGAACAGAATACCGGAAAATTGTTTCGGTGCTTTGCGCTGCTTTTGGTATAGACCATATAGAACTGGCAGAAGATATTGCCAGTGAAACCTTTGTTACTGCTGCGGAAACATGGAGTATAAAAGGACTTCCCGAAAATCCGGTTGCCTGGTTATACACAGTAGCCAAAAACAAAGCGAAGAACTATTTTAAACGCAGTGCCTTGTTTACCCAAAAGCTGGCGGTGGAAATAAAACGCACTGTCAATAGTGTAGAGGCTGAGCCGGAGATTGATTTGTCTGACAAAAGTATTAACGACAGTCAGCTTGCAATGATGTTTACTGTTTGCCATCCCTGTATATCTGCTGAATCGCAGGTGGCGCTGGCGCTACATCTGCTTTGCGGTTTTGGTATACCCGAAATAGCGGATGCTTTTCTTACCAACAAAGAGGTGATTTATAAACGCCTCAACCGCGCCAAAGAAAAACTGAAAGCAGAACAGATAGCGATTGTATACCCTGCGCCTGCTGAAATAGAGAGCCGGCTGGAGACTGTACTCACCACTTTATACCTGCTATTTAGTGAGGGTTATTATTCTAGCTCTCAAAACACTGTGTTGCGTAAAGACCTGTGTTTTGAAGCCATGCGCCTTACTTATCTGTTGATTGAAAATGAAATTAGCAATCAGCCTGCTGCAAATGCCTTGCTGGCGTTGATGTGTTTTCACGCGTCCCGCTTTGATGCCAGAACAAATGAAATAGGCGAGATGGTTTTATATCAAGATCAGGACACTGCCCGCTGGAATCAGGATCTGATAGAAAAGGGAAACTATTACCTGAACCTGGCCGCCTACGGCACCCGTGTATCACGCTATCATCTGGAAGCGGGCATAGCTTACTGGCACACCCGTAAAGAAGACACACGTGAAAAATGGGAAAACATTTTACAGTTATACAACCAGTTACTAATCCGCGAATATTCACCCATAGCGGCACTTAACCGTACCTATGCTCTTGCAAAAGCCAATGGGAAAGAAGAAGCTATTGTAGAGGCAGAAAAATTTAAGCTGGAGCACAACCGGTTTTACTATTCTTTGCTGGGGGATTTGTATACTGGTATTGACAACAACAAGGCATTACAGTATTTTAAACGTGCCATTGAGCTAACGTCTGCAGATGCGGAGAAAGCTGCGTTGGAGAGATACATGGATAAGCTGTCTGGTCATTTGAAAGCATAGCGCTCCACTTTTCAGCGGAGCGCTTCGCCCTATAACACGAGGAGAATTACAAAATACAAAACGATAAAAACAACTTCTGGCGGGTACAACTAAGTTGCAGAACAATTCCACCAATTCGCAGGCCGTTCCGGCGAGCTTGCATAACGCTCTTATAATGCAAATAATGCCCTGTTAGTTTTAGTATACAAAACAGAGCAGCTATGCAGTATTGCATTGAAACACACAATCTTTCCCACAGTTACCATTCAGGGGAAGGCATTTTGCACGGAATTAATATCAAGGTTCCTCAAGGTGCTATCTATGGTTTCCTCGGGGCCAATGGTGCGGGTAAAACTACCACATTAAAACTGCTAACCGGACTGCTTACCAGTACGCCTGGTGCGGTAACTGTTTATAACCAGCCGTTGCGTGGCAATCGGTTGCCGATAATGCGTCAAATGGGATCGTTGATAGAAACGTCTTCTTTATACAGTCACTTATCTGCCCGGGAAAACCTGGAAGTGTTCAGAAGATTATATCAATGCCCGGCAACAAATATTCCGGAGGCGCTGGCACAGGTAGGGCTGGAAAATACCGGCAGTAAAAAAGCAGGTCGTTTTTCGCTGGGTATGAAACAACGGCTGGGTATAGCCATAGCCTTACTGCACAAACCATCGCTGTTGATACTGGACGAGCCCACCAACGGACTGGACCCGCAGGGGATGATTGAAATAAGAGAATTATTCAAAACACTCAATCGCGAACAGCATGTTAGTATTGTTATATCCAGTCATATACTGTCTGAAATGGAAAAGTTGGTTACCCATATTGGCATTATTAATAAAGGCCGTTTATTATTCCAGGGTTCGCTGGCTGAGTTAATGGCCATAAACAATCCGTCATCCAACGGTCCGCACGATCTGGAAACCCTTTTTATAAATCTTGTAAATACTGCTTACGCATGAATGCTTTTATATATTGTTTCAGCAGCGAATGGCTGAAGAAGAAACACAGTGCTGCCGCATGGCTTACTCTTGCAGGAGGTTTATTTGTTCCACTGATACTCTTGTTTGCGCGCCTGAATAACAAAAAAGAACTGTATGCAAGTCACACATCCGGCCAGCTTTGGAAAACCTTGTACACTACTGGCTGGCAGTACATGGGAATTTTACTACTGCCACTGGGTGTAATACTGGTAACCAGCCTGTTTATTCAGGTGGAGTTTAAAAACAATACCTGGAAACAACTGCATACCACACCAAAATCGTTTACCGCGCTGTTCTTTGCCAAACTGGCTGTTATACTGGTTATGTTGCTGCAATGCCTGTTGTTGTTTAACGTAGGCATGCTTTTATGTGGTATGGTACCTGCCTGGATATATGTGCAGATACCGTTACCTAAAGAGAGCTTTCCCTTGCTTATGTATGTAAAAGGCAGCTTATTGTTTCTAATGGCCAGTCTGCCGGTGTTAGCGCTACAGTTTTTGCTGGGGCTGCTTACTAAAAACTTTCTGGTTCCGCTGGGTGTGGGGATGGCTCTTTATGTAGCAGGAATCATCGGGGTAAAATGGCAGTATGGGTATATTATCCCCTACGGTTACGGTGCATTGCTTTTTGCCCGAAAACCGGGGGTGGATACCACTATCCTCATTACTTCCTGGGCTGTGGGGTACAGCATTGTATTTATTGCTGCGGCTTATTTGCTTTATCTTACAAAGAGAGATAAGGCCTGACCCCAAAACTGTTACATTGAAAAAGCTGGTAATTACTCTATTACACATTGGTTACTGGGCATTGTACAGCTTACTGCTGTTGTTGCTACTGGTAATGCTCAACCGTAGCATAGCACTGCACTCCAAACCGCTGATGATGTTTATAGTACCATTTATATATGTACCGGCACTAATTGGCTTTTATACGTTTTATACCTTTTTGTTTACCCGATTTCTGGCGCGGAAAAAAATTGCCGCTCTCGCGGGAACGGGTCTGCTGGTGTCAGTTGCAGCAGGTATTGTGGGGCTAGTTGCTACCAGACTTACATGGAATTTTCAATTGCCGGATAACGAACGGCTACTGGCTGTTTCGGTGTTTATAAGTCTGATGTCAGTTAACGCCTTACTCAATGGTATTATCGGGTTGGTAATAAGGGCGTTCATTACCTGGTATAAAGACCTCCGCTGGAAGGAAGAACTTGCCCGGAAAAATGTAGAAACAGAGCTGGCTCTGGTAAAGTCACAGATCAATCCACACTTTTTATTCAACACACTGAATAACATAGATGTGCTGATGGAAAAAGACCCTGCCCGTGCTTCGGTATATTTTAAAAAGCTGAGTGATATGCTCCGCTTTATGCTATACGAAACCAATGCTGAAAAGATAGTGTTGCAGGAGGAGTTGACTTATATTGAAAAGTATATTGACCTGCAGCGCATTCGCTCTTCTCGTCCGGGCTACATACAGTTTTCGGTTGCAGGCAATACATGCCAGCAGCTGGTAGCCCCCATGCTGTTTATTCCGTTTATAGAAAACGCGTGTAAGCATGCCGATACCCGCAAAGAGGATAACACAATAGTAGTTACATTTGAAATAGCGGATACGGAAATACATTTTACCTGCACCAACCGTTATAATCTGTCTGTAAATAGCGGGAAAGGCGTGGGGGGATTGGGAAATGAGCTTATTCAAAAGCGTTTACAACTGCTGTACCCCGGCAAACACCAGCTGAATATCGATACAGGCAATAACCAATACACAGTACAACTGAACATCCATTTATAACAGGAATGAACTGTATTATTATAGAAGACGAACCACTGGCCCAGGAACGCAACCGGGATTATATTGAAAGAATTCCTCTTTTAAAACTGGTGGCCGTGTTTGATAATGCGTTGGATGCACTGGTGTATCTGCAACAAAATACCGTAGATCTTATTTTTCTGGATATTCAGATGGACGGACTTACCGGAATACAATTGTTGGAGTCTGTGCGCATAAATAGGCAGGTAATTATTACCACCGCTTACCATGAGTTTGCTTTAAAAGGCTTTGAATTGCGGGTTACCGACTATTTGCTGAAGCCTTATACCTTTGAGCGCTTTTTACAAGCCGTTGATAAAGCACTGGCACAGAGCCGGTCACAGGAAAAGGCAGCGGATAAATCTTTCATTTTTGTAAAAACCGGCCATCAGCTGAAAAAGCTGCCGTTGAACGAATTGCTATACGTCGAGGGCAGGCGCGATTACCGTAACATCTGCACTACACAAACTTCGCTACTTACCCTGCAAACCTTTTCCGAGCTGGAGGCAGATATTCCGGCTTCGGTGGCTTTGCGGATACACAAATCTTATATGGTGGCGCTGGATAAAATTGATACGGTGGAGAAAGATGCTGTACATATTGGCGACAGAATTATTCCTGTTTCTGATACCTACCGAAAAGCCTTTTTTGAACAGATAGGCAAATCACTATAAAAGAAAAAGGTTCTGCTGCCTGTAATGGGCCATGCAGAACCTTTTCAATATACTTTAGAAGTTTGGCTTCTGTTGTTTGTTAGTGGCGGGGCTTCCGTTTCAGTACACCTCCCGCAGCTTCTTTAATAGTACTGGTAAAAATAAAAGCGTTGGGATCAATATGATGAACCAGGTTACGCAGGCGGCGCACTTCCAGTCTTGTTACAACGGTAAATACAATATCCGTAGGCTGGCTTACCTCGAAGCTTTCTTTTAAAAAGCCGCGCTCACCTTTATACACTGTAATGCCACGCCCCAGGTGCATTACCAGTTGCTCTTTAATTTGTGCGCTTTCAGCAGATACTATGGTTACACCTGTATACTCCTCCAGGCCTTCTATTACAAATGAAATAGTGCGTGATGCAGTGTAGTAAGTAAGTATAGAATATAAAGCGGTAGGTAGCCCCAGTTTAATAGCGGCAATCAGAAATATAATAATGTTAATACCCAGGATAATTTCACTGATGGTAAAGCTTACACGGCGGCCGGTATATAAAGCCAGTACTTCTATACCATCCAGCGCACAACCGCCACGCATGGCCAGGCCCACACCAATACCCATAAACACACCACCAAAAATTGATACCAGTAATTTATCGGAAGTAATGGGGGGATAGTGGATAAAAGCCAGACATAAGCCCAGGCCTACAACTGCGGCCAGTGTTTTAATGGCAAATTTTTTATTCACCTGAAATATGCCCATTATAATAAAAGGAATATTACACAGCACAATTACCCAGGCGATATTAAAGTGGTAAATCTCATGCAGTAAAAGAGACATACCGGTTACGCCACCATCAAAAAACTGGTTGGGTACTAAAAAGCTTTTGAGCGCGAAACCACAGAATAAAATGCCAACGATAATGTAAATTGAATCTACCAGCCAGGATGGTAATTGCGGTCCTTTCACTTTATTAGTTTTGATGAGTTATTTGCAATTTAATGCTTGCTAAATTAAGTTCTTTTTGCTTTTGCCGGGTGCTGATGGCTGTTTGGGTAAAAAAGTGATGTGCTTCCACAAACCTCAGCTGTACACGATTCCATTCTTGTTTATCCCTGATTTTGCCGGTAAACAACAGCTCCTGATACAGTTTATCACTGATAGGCCAGAAATCTTCACGGCCCAGATAATCCAGATCGGCATCCGCTAAAATCTGTTCCAGATGGTTGTTGGGCAGCTGCGGCACTTTGGTGGCGCGTATCAGTCCGCAAATGGTATCTATCTGCTCCTGAGTATATCCAAAACCGGGTAAAGCTTCTTTTGCTATGTTGCAGGAATGTTCCTCATGTTCTTCGGCAGCAATTAAAAAGCCACTATCGTGGTAGCAGGCGGCAGTAAGCAGTAATTTCATTTTTTCCGGGCCTATACCTTCCTGTAAACCTATGCGCTCAGCCGCGCTGTACACATCCAGCGTATGGTTAACGTTGTGATAGGTTAAGTGTGCCGGTAATTCAGCCTGTAATTTATGTATAATGAATGTTTCCGCCGGATCAAACAGCATACTACTGGTTTTGCCTTGCTAATATATCCAAATGTTTTCATTCTGCTGATATTCAGCAAAATAGAGTGTAATCCAATAAATCATTTATATTGTACTGCGTAACCGGCTACGGACACGTTGGGAAAAACTAAAACAAGCAAATACTAACTGATGTATATCCTCTATTATATTGCCATTTCTGTAATGGCTTTCCGTTTAAAAAAGATGGCGAGTAATACTGATATCTATGATCAATGGAGGCGCTGGTTTAATTTGTCGTGGATCATCTGGATTATTTTTGTGGCAGTAGATAGCTCAACAGGAAATACCGGTTCTAATATTGTGGGTTGGGTGTTGCTGCTGGCTATTTTGCGGTTTTTAACCAACAATTCGGATTTTAAGCCATTCCGGTTTTACATAGATGCACATTACCCTTTACTGGCGGTAGGACTGATTGATATACTCTCTGAACTTATTAACCGGCCCTTTTACAAAAAGTGGGAACATTTTTATCTTCTTGCAATGCTGGCTGCTTTTGGCTGGATATACATGCGCTGGCTCAGTTCTAAGAAGCAGCGGGATGAATTGGAAAAAGCCAACCGGCGGAATACTGAGTTGGACAGGCTGGTAATGGAACGCACGGCAGAACTTACCAGACAAAGAAATGAATTGCAGGAAACGGTGAAACTGTTACAGGCCACCCAGGCACAACTGATACAGCAGGAAAAACTGGCCTCGCTGGGTGAGCTTACCGCAGGCATTGCCCACGAAATTCAGAACCCGCTGAACTTTGTAAATAACTTTTCAGAGGTAAGCATGGAACTGATTGACGAGATGGAAGAGGAGTTAAACAAAGGTGACACCGAGGAAGCCATAGCCATAGCCACAGACATTAAACAAAACCTGGAAAAGATTATTCACCATGGCAAACGGGCAGATGGTATTGTAAAAGGCATGTTGCAGCACAGCCGGTCTGCCGGAGATGTAAAAGAGCCTACAGATGTAAATAAACTGGCCGATGAATATCTCCGCCTTTCCTACCACGGCCTGCGTGCAAAAGATAAATCGTTTAACGCAGAGTTGATTACGCAGTTTGATGAAGGGATGCCGCAGGTAAGCATGGTGGCGCAGGATATTGGCCGGGTGTTACTCAATCTTTTCAACAATGCGTTTTACGCAGTAAACCAGAAGAAAAAAACACAGGGTGGAGATTATAAACCGACAGTATCGGTTACTACCAGTGCCGCAAACGGCTGGATGGTGATACTGGTAAAGGATAATGGTATTGGTATTCCCAACGAAATACGGGAAAAAATAATGCAGCCGTTTTTTACCACCAAACCTACGGGTGAAGGTACCGGCCTTGGCCTCTCGTTAAGCTATGATATTGTGGTAAAAGGGCATGGAGGAAAAATAGACATTACCAGTGAGGAAGGTGCTTACACACAGTTTGAAATCAGATTACCTATATAGATTAAATAAGTATATTTAACCGGAATGAAAATATTAGTAGTGGATGATGAGGCAGACGTACAGCCTCTGTTTTTACAGCGTTTTCGTAAGGAGATACGTGAGCATGAGATAGAACTTGATTTTGCCTTATCCGGCGAGGAAGCGCTGGTGTATTTACAGGAAAAACATTCGGAAGTAGTATTGATTCTTTCTGATATTAATATGCCTGGTATGAGTGGCCTGGAACTGTTATCTAAAATAAGGCACGACTACGATACGCCGCCGCCGGTGGTAATGATGATTACAGCGTATGGAGACGAAGAAAACCATCGCCGCGCAATAGAAAACGGAGCCAACGACTTTTTAACCAAGCCGCTGGACTTTAACCTATTAAAAGAAAAACTTAAAACCTTATTCGCATAATGGCCAAGATATTGGTAGTAGATGATGAGCCGGATTTGGAATTACTGGTTAAACAGAAGTTCAGGCGCAAGATCAGAGAAAACATTTACGAATTTATTTTCGCGCGTAACGGAGAAGAAGCTCTTGAGCAGGTAAAAGCACATCCTGATCTGGATATTATTCTCAGCGATATTAATATGCCGGTAATGGATGGTCTTACCTTGTTAAGTCACCTGCCGGAGGCCAACCCCATGCTGAAAGCTGTGGTAGTATCGGCCTATGGGGATATGCAGAACATACGCAGCGCCATGAACCGCGGTGCCTTTGATTTTATATGCAAGCCGGTTGATTTTGATGATTTGGATGTTACCATGGAAAAAACCATTACCCATGTAAAACAGTTGCAGGAAACCATACGTGCTATTAAAGAGAACAACATTCTGAAAATGTATGTTGACGAGAACGTGCTGAACTTTATGACGCATAAAGAATTTGAAAGCACGCTCTTAAAGAACGAAATGCAGGAAGGCACCGTAATGTTTGTGGATGTATGCAGCTTTACCTCCATTTCTGAACATGCTTCTGCCAATGACGTAGTTACTTTACTTAACGATCTTTTTGATACCATAGTAAAAGGCATAATAGGGCATGAAGGCCGTGTAGATAAATTTATGGGTGATGCTGTTATGGCTGTTTTTAAAGGGGGCTATCATTTAGACCGCGCTATAGAAACCGCCCTGGAAATAAAAGACCAGATAAGCAAGGTGCCGCCATTTACAGCCGGCGATACCACTTACCAGCTACAGATTTCCATTGGTATCAACTCCGGCGAAATGATTACCGGTAATATTGGCTCTGCCTCTTTAAAACGTCTTGACTATACGGTGATTGGGGATGTGGTGAACGTAGCCCAACGCCTGCAATCAACCGCGAAAGCTGGCCAGATTGTTATTTCAGAAGAAGTTTATCAGAAAGCGAAAGAATCTTTCAAGTGCGTGAAGCTGGGGGAGGTGAATCTGAAAAATAAGGCAAAGCCTGTGGTTATTTATGAGGTAACGGAATAACAAAGCGGCAAAGCGTATTCTGCCAGCACAGTCTGGATTAATGTATTGGTTTCTAATATGAAACAGTATTTGGGAAATACTGTTGTTGATTCCGGGAATGCGCACTTTTTAATCAATACGGTTTCAGTACCAGCCATTCCGACGGCTTCCCCGATAATCGGGGAGGGTCTGTTTAATAAACTGTGTCACAGGTTTTCTATATGAAATACCTTTAAACACAGTAAGATGGAACAGGAAAACTCAGAAA
>NZ_BMIB01000007.1 GCF_014641615.1 Filimonas zeae
TCATACAAGCACAAATGGCGATTATCTTTGAACAACGATATCTATAAATACAACCTCACTGACACAGTTTACTGAATAGACCCATCGGGGAAGCTGTCCCGTTCATCAGTACAGCTATCCCACTCAATGGGACACACGTCCCGTTCATCCATACAGCTGTCCCACTCAATGGGACGCACGTCTTGCTCATCGGTACAGCTGTACGATTCAGTGGGATACACGTCCCGATCATCCATACAACTGTCCCACTCAATGGGACNATCATCCATACAACTGTCCCACTCAATGGGACATACGTCTCGATCAGTCAGACAGCTGTACCACTCAGTGGGATACACGTCCGAACCATCCGTACAGCTATCCCACTCAATGGGACATACGTCCCGATCAATCAGACAGCTGTACAAATCAGTGAGACACATACACGCGTCCGTTCTTCAGTACTGTTTTACAGCATGTAGGTTAACAAAGTGTTCTCAGAACACTGCTGTTCGGGATATAATAAAAATATAGCGTTTGATATACCGGCAAAAGAAGGAGTTGGTGAAGAGGCACCAGTTATATTTTGCTGTATTAGAGATATTTATAGATCAAATCAGTCGCTCTTCCAATGCATATTTCCAGGTTATAAAACCTTTTTGTTCGTTATTATAATCATGCATTATCCGGCTGAAATTTTCTGGCGGTGCAGCGATAAAAGCCTGGCGACCTTGTTTCCGGATGATATCCAGCTGCTTGTCTAATTCTTTCAAGTATACTGGCAGCAGCGACAACTGCTTTTCAAAATGCCATAAGTAACTGGCTTCTTCGGTATCCAGGGTTTCTAATATCACATGGTACATAGCTTCCCCTTTAAGTAAAAACACAAAGGAGAATGGTTGAAGTACAAATCTGATTTTCAGGATGTCTCCTGCATGTTTTTCAGAAAGATAGCGGAGTTGTTGATGATGTTTGAAGTGGGACTGCTTTAGTATCTCTGCAATCAACTCTTCTCCGGTTTCATAAAGAGATTGCCCACTTTGCAGTTGGTTTATGTCCAATATATTTTGTTCAGGTAGCGGGGATTTGCTCAGCATTGTTTTTGTAACAAATCTGAATCGTACGCCTTCTATCACTTCTTTATTGATTTTCTTAAAATCAGGTGAATCAGCAGATTGTGATACCAGTTTTCCATTTTCCAGCTCCGCGTATATGGAAACAGTAACATTCGGGCTTTTCAACACTTTAATAAAATAGGGCTTTAATACATCAAATTCTGGTCTGATATCTTCATGCTCTATTTCAAATTCTACTTTCTCATCCGGCTCTTTGCAGATGTAGGAAAACCCGATGACTCCGTATCTGAATTCAAGGGATTCCACAGGAACTTTGATTTCTTTTTCTATAGTAAGAGTGTTGCTTTTAGCAACAGTACTTTCTTCTTCTACCGGATCTTCAAACAACGATATTTGACGGATTAGCTTCCTGTAATACATATTCCTCTTTAGGAAGAGCTTGTTTAGATATTCAATCCTGATATCCCGGTAGTCATAAATGACAGGTGTTATTTCTGATCTTTGTACCCGTCCGATATATTGGATCAGCTTCCCTTCAAAAGAGAAAGGATAAACCAGAAACAGACAGGTTGCATTGTCAAGATCAGTTCCTTCTCCAAAAAACTGCCCTGTGGTGATCAGGATCTGATAGTTTCCTGATTTCAGACGCTTCCATTTTGCTTCACGATCAGGGATGCTATCATCTCCACTCAAAGTAACAGTTTCGTAAGATTGTTTCAGATATTGATGTAAAGAGTCAATGTGTTCCTTACGTTCGGTTAGAACAACTGCACGCTTTCCACTACTTAGTTCTGTGGTAATATCCTTAATAATCAAATTGTTTCTGGCCGAATCATGTACCAGAATTTTAGATAAAGTTTCAAACCTATCTGTTTTATGATTAAATGGTACATCAAGAAATGTATCTCGTACAACTATCCTTGCATACGAGCGTCTGGTTATTTGCTGACTGCTTATTTCGGCTATGATATCGCCAAATAAATGGAAATGATTCTGGAGTTATTGTATTTTCGAAACGGGGTTGCAGTAAGCCCATATAAGTAATAGCTATTGAGTTGCTGAATAGTGTTGCGATAACTTTCCGCAGGAATATGATGACACTCGTCAATTAATACTGTTCCGAATGCTGTGGTAAGATCAACGTTAGATTTGCTGTCCAGCAGCTTTGCCAGACTTTGAATAGTTGCAAGTGTTACCAGTTTTCCGGGCTTATGTTTGCCCTGTCCAATTCTTCCTATTTCGTGATCAGGAATGCCGAGAAAAGTGGTAATCCGTTCTGCCCATTGATCCATCAGCTGCTTTCTGTGTACTACAATAAGTGCCGGTTGCTGTTTATCTGCAACTATTTTTAATCCAATCAAAGTTTTACCGGAGCCGGGAGGTGAAACTATAATTCCGATGTCCTTTTTTTCTGTTGCAGACGCTCCGGATTGTTGATACTCCCGTAAGGTTGCTTCAAACCTAAAGAACTGGTGAGGCTTTTTGTTGCGCTGATCTTCTAATTGGTATGGAATATTCTGCTTCCGGCAGAACCGGATTAGTCGCCCCGTAAAACCACGTGGAATAACCACATGATTTCGGGCTTCTTCAATAAGTCTGAAATAACGTTTACTTCCGTAGGTACTTTTACCCGTTTTCTGTTTGATGACAAACTCAGTATTAGCAAAGTTCAATTCTTCTCTTAAATAGTTAATGAGAAGGATAGGCAAGCCATTTCTGACTATGCTGATAACATTATTCAGCTTTATACCTAAGCCCAGATTTGTGTTTGTTGATAATACAAGATCTTCTGGCTTATCATAAAGCTTGTCTAAAATAGCTATCGGTACTCTCTGTATGGTTGTAAGAAATTGCCACTGGTTGGGGTAAGCCTCCATGTTGTCGGGATTAATGAAAACACTATTCCCTTTCTCCATAGCCGGTTTATGAAAAGGCAATGCTATGAGATTGCCCAGCCCTTTTCCAGAAAGAATGTTCTGATTGGGAAAGAGCCTGTCAAAGCTGGAGCTTTTATCGAAGGTTGAAATAACACCTGCTTGTGTTAACAATGACAGGATTATTTTTCTACTTTTTATTGCAGGGTAAGGTTGCTCAAAGAATATCCAGACGTGAGCACCGTTACCGAAACGCGAACGTTCAAGGTAAGCGGGGATATTGTTATGCTGGCAAAGAGATTGAAATTTTCTGCTGTCATCTGCCCAGTTTTCTTCATCAAAGTCAGCTGCTATGAACCACGATGTATTGTCAATCAAAAGCGGGTATATGCCGATTAGTTAGTTTCCTTGCAGATGTTTCTCTATTTGCTCTTTAGTTAAGAATTGGTAAGTCTTTTCAGAAAAATTACCGAGGGTTCCACCTCGCATTTTATGCACCTTGTACCGATATGGATCAAAATGATAAGCTGGCATGTAGCCAGACTTACCGCCTTTTTCCCAATGTAAAGCAAATAAATCTTCCCGCCCTTTGAAGAGGGGCGTAAACAATATTAAATCGTCCTGTGATAGTTGAATATTATTGTGTTTGTTTAGTACCCATAAAGTTATCCAATTATACCCAATTAGGAAGGAGGGGGATGAGACTGTATTGCTCTTTGATTCTACTTTCTGGTAAACGGTAAATGTGTTGCGCCGGGATTATTTGGTTAGCGCTTTTAATAAGTCAAGCAGCTGCTTTGGCTTTACAGTTGCCTGATCTGCTTTATCAAAAATACTTAGAAGAACTACTCGTTCGTTTATAACCTGGACAAAATATACAATCCGGGCTCCACCACTTTTTCCAGTATTTTTTGATGCTATAGCTAAGCGGACCTTGTAACAATCATGTCCTAATGGATCTATGCTTTTAATAGAAAGGGGATTTTCCTCTAATTCGTCTAATAAGGCTGAAAATTCCTGCTTAAGTGAAGGATACTTTTTTACCAGCTTTTTAAGTTGTTTATCAAAGCTGGGAATTGTTTCAACACTATAGTTCATTGAGTAGGAGGCGGGCAGAACGGGTTTTAACTTTACCTGTCTTCACTTTTTCGGCAAGACTATGGGCTTGCTTTGCTTCATGCAACTCTTCCAGAGCTTTAAGGTCTGATTTGGTAACAACCTTTGCCCCCTCAACATAAGAATATCCCTTTACACGATTGTAAAAGCTAATTCCCTGTTCAGTATCTGGTATGTCTAGAATAAGTTTCATTTGCTTACTTATACCGCATAACACGGCTTTTCCTACTACAATAATAACTTTTTTTTCGCGCAGCGGAAGCCAGTAACACCGTTAAAATTCAAGAAGCAACTGATAATGTATATTGAAAGATAACACCAGGGGTATAAGAAACTGCCACGACCGCGTATAAGGCACTTCACTTCCAGGCAAAAAAGAAGCCTGTAAGTCAGTCACTTACAGGCTTTTCGTGGTGTGAGCCGGGATCGAACCGGCGACACAAGGATTTTCAGTCCTTTGCTCTACCGACTGAGCTACCGCACCATCCTTTTCCGTTTCGGTACTTTGTTTTTCCCGTTGCGGGATGCAAAGATAAGAGAATGTTTTAATTCACAAACCTTTTTGCAGTTTTTTTATTTAAAATCCTGAAAAATAATCAGTTGATTAATTTCAGTACACCGTCCCACAGTTGTTTACGTTGTTGCAGGGCGGCCAGAGATGCTTCTGTTGCCTCTTTCCATTTGTTCCCGTCGCTTCCGCACAGTTCGCTTACCATTTCCATGGCCAGGTGGCTGTGGTGGTCGCCATCCACCTCTATATGCCTTTCCAGGTAGTACCGGAAGGTGCTTACCTGTGGGTGACTTTCAGAAAGTTCTTTTACCATGCTAATGAACATGCCTGGTATCAGGTCTTCCCGGCCGAAAGTGAAAACGGCGGCCTGCACATGTGCAGGAGCATTCTCTATAACCGAGAACGTATAATTCACGAATTGTTGTGTGCTGGCGGGTAAATTTTCTGCGGCTAAGGCCTGCTGAACGGTAGCACCGTTTTGCAGACTGTTTAAGAAGCCTTGTACGGGGACAGTATCGGCACCCATCTGGTCCATCGCTTTCAGGTACAGTTCAAAATGGCTCATGCGTACGCCATTTTCATCTATATCCGTTTCTTCACCCAGTACTATTTCGTTAATCAGGTAGCGGGTGTTGCCATTGCCCTGCGGAACCCATGGAAGGGTTACGCAGGTTAAATGACGTTGTAACGACTTCAGGAGCGACATAAAATCCCACACAGCATACACGTGCTGTTGGGTAAATGTGCGTATGTGATCTATGTTTTGCAGGCTGTTATACAGTGGGTGGTTAACCAGTTGTTCACGCACCGGCTGCAAAGCAGCCTGCAAAGTTTGTATGTGTTGAGATTCCATGGATACGTTTACAATTAAAATTCACAGTTTTTCGGCGTACGTGCAAAGGCAATTACGTCGCGGATGTTGGTCATACCGGTAACAAACAATACAATACGCTCAAAGCCTAATCCAAAGCCGGCGTGTGGCACTGTACCAAAGCGGCGGGTATCCAGGTACCAGCTCATTTCTTCTACAGGTACGTGCATTTCACGCATACGTTGTTCCAGCAGTTCCAGCCTTTCTTCCCTTTGTGAGCCGCCTACTATTTCGCCAATGCCAGGAGCCAGTATGTCCATTGCGGCAACGGTTTTACCATCGTCGTTCTGGCGCATGTAAAAGCTCTTGATGTCTTTGGGGTAGTTGGTAACAATCACTGGTTTTTTAAAATGTTTTTCTACCAGGTAACGCTCATGCTCGCTCTGCATATCAATACCCCATTTCACTTCGTACTGAAATTTCTTCTTTTTGTACGCAGGGCTGTTCAGCAGAATATCAATGGCTTCGGTATAAGTAATTCTTTCAAAACCGTTGTTCAGTACAAACTCCAGCTTTTCTATCAGTCCCAGTTCGCTGCGTTTATCCTGTGGCAGTTGCTTTTCTTCTTCCACCAGGCGTTGCGCCAGAAACTCCAGGTCTTCGCGGTTATGGTCCATTGCGTACTGAATAATGTACTTAATGAACTTTTCGGCGAGGTCCATGTTATCTTCCAGATCATAGAAGGCCATTTCCGGTTCAATCATCCAGAATTCAGCCAGGTGTCGCGTTGTGTTACTGTTTTCCGCACGGAAAGTGGGCCCGAATGTGTATATCTCGCTAAAGGCCATGGCACCAAGTTCTCCTTCCAGCTGACCGCTTACGGTAAGGTTGGTGCTTTTGCCAAAGAAGTCTTCTTTAAAGTTTACACTGCCGTCATCATTCAGTGGCGGATTGGTAGCAGGCAGTGTGGTAACGCGGAACATTTCGCCCGCACCTTCGGCATCGCTGGAGGTGATGATAGGCGTATGCAGATATACAAAACCCTGTTCGTTAAAGAATTTATGTACAGCAAAAGCCAGGCTGTGTCTTACGCGGAATATGGCACCAAAGGTGTTGGTGCGGAAGCGCAGGTGCGCTATCTCACGTAAAAACTCAGGGCTGTGTCTTTTGGGTTGCAGCGGGTATTTTTCTGCATCACTGTCGCCCAGTATATCCAGCTGTTTTGCTTTTACTTCTACTGTTTGTCCTTTACCCACGCTGGCTACCACTTCACCTGTAACACGCAGCGAAGCCCCGGTGGTAATGCGTTTCAGCGTAGCATCATCCAGCTGACCCAGTTCAACCACAATCTGAAGATTATTATTGGTACTGCCATCGTTTAACGCTATAAACTGATTGTTGCGGAAAGTACGCACCCAACCCATTACCGTAACTTCCTGGCCTATCGTGTCGCCGGCCAGCAATGCTTTAATTTTTACTCTGTTGTTAAACATTGTACCAATACTTTAGAAATGTGATTTTTTAATAAACGGCTTATGACAACCGAAAAGTCAGCAAAGATAGTTTACTGTGCGGTGCAGAAAATTCCGTTTTTGGCTTCTATTTACCTAAAAATTTGCTAACAACTGATAATTTTTTGCGGTTTTAAAACATTTTACGTTAACATTGCAATTGGAAACAAGCTGATTTGTTCAATGCCACTGCCTCACAGCTCGCCTGTTTTCTTTAAATCAATCGGATTTTTCTTTCAACTTTATTATTGTTAAAACGTAATTAAACGATTTACACACTCACTTCTTTTTTACATTTACTATGTATGACATTTTGCAATTGAACGACATGTTAGTTCCTGAATTGCTTGATATTGCCGAGCAACTACAGATTGCCAACTCCAAAAAATTAGATAAGCAGGAACTCATTTACAAGATACTCGATAAACAAGCGGTTATGGCAAGCGAAAAAAAAGACACCTCAGCCTCTGCTGACAAAGGAAAACGCAAGCGCATTGTAAAAGCCAGCACAACTAACACTACTGAAGAAGCCGAAGTAATGACCGAAGCTCCCAAACACGATAAAGCTGCTACAGCTGAACCTTCCGGATCTGATGTTAAAAAACGTGTTCGTAAGGCTGTGAAGTCTGAGAATGCATCAGAAGAGGAAGCACACGAAGCGGAAGCAATTGCTGAAGAAGCACCTAAAGCAAAAGCCACCAAAGCTGCTCCTGCACCGGTTGCAGAAGAAGAGGATGAAGATGATGCAGAAGGTGAAGAGCCACGTAACGGCCACAGCAATACAAAGCCACAATACAAATACGAAGAAACTACTCCCGAAGATATGGCCAACATGCTGGCTCTGGCGGACTTGATTGCCCCCCAGCTGGCTGACAGCGGCCCCAAGCCGATCATCTATAAAAAAGAGAAGGAAAAAGAACCTGTATTCAACATCGAGTTTGATGGTATTATACAAGGGGAAGGTGTATTGGAAATGATGCCTGATGGGTATGGTTTCCTCCGCTCTTCTGATTACAATTACCTCTCTTCTCCGGATGATGTCTATGTTTCTCCATCACAGATAAAATTATTCGGTTTAAAAACCGGCGATACTGTATACGGTTCTGTTCGTCCTCCTAAAGAAGGTGAAAAATATTTCGCTCTGCTGAAGGTGGAAAGTATTAATGGTAAAGGTCCTGATGAAGTGCGCGACCGCGTTCCTTTCGATTACCTTACTCCGTTGTTCCCTTTCCAGAAACTGAACCTGTTTACTACACCTTCTAACTACAGCACACGTATCATTGATCTGTTTGCCCCTATAGGTAAAGGTCAGCGTGGTTTAATTGTAGCGCAGCCTAAGGTGGGTAAAACCGTACTGCTGAAAGAAGTAGCCAACGCCATTGCACAAAACCACCCGGAGTGCTATCTGATGGTAGTGCTGATTGATGAACGTCCGGAGGAAGTTACCGATATGGAGCGCAGCGTAAAAGCTGAAGTAATTGCTTCTACGTTTGATGAGCCTGCTGAAAAGCACGTAAAGGTTTCTACCATTGCTTTACAGAAAGCAAAAAGACTGGTAGAGTGCGGTCATGATGTAGTTATTCTGCTGGATTCTATCACCCGTCTGGCACGTGCACACAACACTGTGGCACCTGCTTCCGGTAAAGTATTATCCGGTGGTGTGGAAGCAAACGCAATGCAGAAACCCAAGCAGTTCTTTGGTGCAGCCCGTAAAATTGAGCATGGTGGTTCATTAACCATTCTGGCTACTGCACTTATTGAAACCGGTTCTAAAATGGACGAGGTTATCTTTGAAGAATTTAAAGGTACCGGTAACATGGAATTACAGCTGGATCGCCGCCTGGCTAACAGACGTATCTATCCTGCTATCGACCTGGTTTCTTCTTCTACCCGCCGCGACGATCTGTTGCTGGAGAAAGAAGTATTACAGCGTATGAACCTGCTGCGTGTGTTCTTAAACGACATGAATACCGAAGAAGCAATGAACGAATTGCTGAAGCGTATGCGTGGTACCAAAAGCAACGAAGAGTTTCTGGCCAGCATGAACGGTTAAAAAGTACTTACTAAATCTTACAATAGAAAACGACCGGCATTAAGCCGGTCGTTTTGTTTTATGATATTGTCTTGTAATCCAGTTGAAGTAAGCCTTTGTTGCTGTATACGTACTGCTACAGCAGATCTCAGACCATAGCATTTCGCTGATTTATTAAGGCAACAGCGTAGTATCAAAAAGCTTCAATATCCGCTTGTATTCATCTGTCCAGCTGCTGGGCTCTACAAATCCATGATCTTCCATAGGGTAGGCAGCCAGTTCCCAGTTGTCTTTTCCCAGTTCAATCAGCCGCTGACTTAAACGCACCGCATCCTGAAAATGTACGTTTACATCTACCATACCATGGCATATCAGCAAATGGTTTTTTAAACCTGCTGCAAAATTGATAGGGGAGGAGCGGGCATAAGCAATGGAATCTGTAAATGGTTCATTCAATATGTTAGAGGTGTAACCGTGGTTATAATGGGCCCAGTCGGTAACAGGGCGTAAAGCTGCGCCTGCTTTGAATACATCCGGCTGTGTAAACAGCCCCATCAGCGTCATAAACCCGCCATAGCTACCACCGTAAATACCTATTTTTTTTGCATCAATACCCTGTTGCTTTACCAGATACTGAGCGGCATCTACTTCATCATCCAGGTCTTTTCCACCCATGTAACGGTAAATGCCGGTACGCCAGTCGCGGCCGTAACCACTGCTGGCGCGGTAGTCAATATCCAGTACGGTATATCCTTTATCTGCCAGCAGGTTATTAAACATATATTCTCTGAAATACTGGCTCCACCAGTAATGCACGTTTTGCAGATAACCCGCGCCATGTACAAAAATTACGGCTGCGCCGTTCTTTTTACCACTGGCCGGTTCATAAATACGTGCGTAAATATTCTTGCCATCACGGGCAGGTATGGTAAATATTTTAGTCTCGCGCCAGGGGTAAGTTTTAAAACTATCACTGGCAGCAAGTGTGGTTACCTGTACAGGCTTTTTGCCAGGTGCGTTTTCCTGTATATATAATTCCCAGGGTTTGTTAATGTACGAGTATCGGTAGGCAATATACTTTTCATCGGGCGACACACTGATGTCGTAACCACCTTCCATAGTGGTAATCTGCTGCTTATCGCTGCCATCGGCTTTTATGCGGTACCAGTGCTGCTTGCCGGGATGTGTTTCGTTGGTAAGCAGATAGAAATGTGTTTTTGCAGTGTTCAGCTTAACATCCTGCACTTCATAGTTGCCCTGTGTAAGTGCTTTTTTCTCGCTGGTATTGATGTTGTAGGTATACAAATGAGCGTAGCCCGTAGCCTCACTCTGGAAATAGAAGGTAGTGCTGTTAAGCCAGTTCAGCGGACCGCCATAACCTATACCGGGGCCACCTACCCAGGCTTCATCACGTTGGCGGTCGGCCAGTGTTAATTTACCTGTAGTAGCGTCCAACAGCATTAACCAACGGTCTTTGTTATCCTGCGATCGTATTTCCAATACAGCAGTGGTGCCTGCATCATTCCACACCAGGTTGTTTACCGCTACCGGACGGGGTGTTGGCTTATCACGTGCAGCAGTTGAATAGTCTTTGGTGTAATCCGGCACATCCGTAATGCCGGGTATAGAATCTGTACTTACTGCTATAACAGTGTCTCTTTGCGTGTCAAACACAAAAAACTCATGCTTAGCCTGCACAGCGCCTACTTTGGTGCGTGCAGGAATATCTGCTGTAAAGCTATTTTCTGTTACATAATTAGGTACAATAGTGGTTTTGGCACCGGTAGCTGCCTGTGTTAACCGGTAGGTAATAAACCGCCCATCCGGGCTTATCTGTACACTGCTCAGGGCTTTCTCACCTATTTTAATGGTTACAAGGGTATCCGTTTCTTTAATGGTTTTCAGAAAGGTTTCGCGAGCTTCTTTTTTCTCTTTCCGCTCTCTCACAATTTCCATCAGCCGCAGTTCATCCTGTTGCAGCCATTGCTCCTGGCGGTTGCCGGAAGCTTTGGGTGTACCGGCACCGGTACTGCTGCTGGTAGCGGTGGCGCTTCCACCACCAAAGCCACCACGCCCGCGGCCGCCACTACCTGCGCCACCCGCAGCTGGTGCGGCAGCAGGTGTTTCGCCTGTCCGACTGAAATTAGTAAGCTGTTCTGTTACTCCTGTTTTAATATGCCAGGCATACAGGTTCTGGTTACGGAGGTAACTGATATATTCATCATTTTTAAAAAAGGCAGCGCTGTTTTCGCTTTCCTCTGTATGGGTAATACGGGTGGTGTTGCCTGTTTTTACTTCCAGCAAAAAAAGATCGCCTGCCCAGGTGTACACGATGTGGCTGCGGCTTTTGTTGTACTCACCACGCCCTATGGCGGCTGCCAGTTGCGATTGCCGGTAGCTGGCTTTTTCTGGTTTACTACCGCTTACGCCCGTGGTATACACCGAGTCGGAAATGGCTTTGTCCGGATTCCAGTCGAAAAAAAGACTTTTGCTGTTGTAATTCCAGAGGATGTTAGACGGGGAGGTGCCAATCCATTTAGGATCGCGCATAATTTTTTCCACCGTAAGGCTTTGCGCCATGCTTTGCTGTGCACCGCACAGCAGCAGGCAACCTGCCAGTAGTTTTCTCATAATGTATGTTTTACTTACTAAAACTACAGTATGAGCCGTAATAAATATGCTTTGTTAGGCGAAAGGCAATTAGTTTAATGCCACTTGTATTTGCGGTAGAAGTTTTCTTTTACATCTATCATCCACAAAATAGTATCCTGTTTAGCACCATTGCTGGCGGTATCCAGTGTGGTAATCATAGCAACCTGCGAGGTGTCTGCCCAGGTGGCGTTAACTACATGCAGTGAGGGGCCGGCAAATAATACACGTGCTTTTTGGTTCTCTTTAGGATAAATCACAGATACTTCTGTATCGGGTTCTCCTTTGGCTATAATTGATTTTCCGGTGGTATCTTTTACTATCACACCACCATATGAGCCAATATCCAATACATAAGCGCTATCGGGCGACCATTTCAGCACACTGGCATAACGCGTAAAAAAGTCTGGTGTTAAATTGGCCGATCTTTTAGCTGTGCTATCCTCTACCCAAAATGATATCAGTTTAAAACCGCTCCAGGTAAAGCCTCTGGTTTTAAAGTTTTCGGTAATCCAGGGGTCGTTCATATTGTCAAATACCATAACACTGTCTTCCTCTACAATGCTTTGGGCAGTTTGGGTACTATCCAGCTCAATGGCTTTTTCCTCTGCCTTTTCATTATTGCATTTGCAGCTGGCCACGGTTAACATGAGCGCAGCAACAGTGTAAATGGTAAAATTGCGCATACGGTTTTGATTTTTAGCTATAGCAATTTATCAATTTTCTCCGCCAGTTCCCTATCTTTTTCCGTTACAACGTCTCCGGCATCATGGGTACTCAACCATATTTCCACCTTATTATAACTGTTGGTCCACAGCGGGTGGTGGTTCATGCCTTCTGCCAGTTCTGCCACGCTGGTCATAAAAACAAAAGCCTCCTTAAAGTCTGCAAATTCAAATTTGCGGTACAATTTGTTGTTGTTTTCCGTCCACATAACTGCTGATATTGGTCATAGGTTAGCTGATTGCAAAAACCATACGCGCTAATCTTCCGCGCTATTTTTCATTTTCATCAGTACAGACCAGGCATTTTTTACCACCAGTTGGGTGCTGTCGGAAATATTTTCCCCCTCAATTTCCGTCCAGCCTTTTTCCGTAATACCTGCTTTCACCTTCACCATATCAAAAATATGATTGCCTTTACATACATACACATAGTGTGCATTCTGCCAGCGAACCACCGCCTCTTCCGGAACAGCCAGCGCGTGCTGATTTTTTACCGCAATAGCTGCATTCATAAACATACCCGGTAACAGGGTTTTGTCGTACTGCTCAAAATGGCAATGCACTTCTGCGGCGCGGTTGTTATCCAGACTACGGCTGATGAGGATAATTTCTGCTTCATGTTTTTCATCCGGTTTATCATTGGTATAAGCCATTACTTTCTGCCCCTCACTCAGCTTAGCCACGTCTTTTTCAAACACGGTCAGGTTCAGGTGAATATCCTCGGGGTTAACCAACTCAAACAATACATCGGTTGGAGAGGTATACTTGCCCATGTTTACATTTACTTTGCTTACAAAGCCGTTGATGGGGGAGTAAATATTCACGCTTTTAGAAAGATTGGAATCGTTCAGTTTATCTGTATCAATACCCAGCAGCGACAATTTTTGCTGTAGTGCTTTTACCAATATGCGTTGCGATTCCATTTCTGCTTTAGCCTGCTGAAAAATTTTGTCGCTGCTCGCTTTGCTCGCATTCAGTTCCTGCTGGCGGTTGTATTCGGCTTCTGCGTAGGTAAGTTTTGCTTTAGCGGTAAGATAATCCTGTTGCAGCTGAATAAACTGCATGTCTTCCAGCACAGCCAGTACCTGGCCCCTGTTTACGTGCATACCCGGCAGCAGCGTGGTTGATTTTAAATAGCCACCCAGCGGAAAGCTTACACTAATCATGTTTTGCGGTGGTACATCAATAGTGCCGTTTACAGTAAGTGTGGTAGCAATGCTTCTGCGCGATGGCTCGCCAATAGCAATACCACCATTCTGCATCTGTGCATCGGTAAGGGTTACCGTGTTACCTATCTCTTCTTCTTTTTGCTGCGTGTTAGCTTCCTGCTTTTTGCTGCCGCAGGCAGTAAGTAAAAATGCAGTGGCTATGGGCAATATATATCTGCTGATCATAACTGAATTAATTATTGGTGAGTTTTTGAAGGGTGATAACAGACTGGTTATATTGGTTTACCACTTCCAGATATTCGTTGCGGATGCTGATGGTTTGGTTTACCAGCAGCGTCCATTGCAGGTAATCAATTTCGCCGTTTACAAACTGCTTATCGGCAGTGGTTACAATAATCTGTGTATTGGGCAATGCCTGGGTGCTATAGTATTGCAGGCTGGTAGCATACTTATGCACTTGTTGCTGCGCATTCAACACCTCTGTTCGCGTTTGTTTTTTTACCAGCTCGGTATGTGTTTGCAGGCGTTGCCATTCTGTTTTACCAGCCGCCGCACGGGCGCTCTGCGCCCTGCTGAACAGCGGTATACCTATACCCGCGTTTACATAAGAAAGACTGTTACCATACTCAGGCTTCATGCTTTGTATATTGTAGCCTACTAAAAAATCGGGCAACAGCCTTGCTTTCTCCACCTTCCATTGCCATTCTGCTGCATTGGCCTGGTGTTGTGCCACCTGCACCGCCGGCAACTGGTTAATGGCAGCAGTATCTGCCAACACACTGCCTTCGGCCAGCAGCGCGCCAGCCTTCGGCTGGTAATACACACTATCGTTCAGCAGCAGGTTAAACTGTTGCAGGGTAATCAGTATATCACTCTCCAGCATGGTTAACTGGTTCTGTATCTGTAGCCGGTAAGTCTGTGCCGTGGTTTTTTCCAGCAGATTACTTTCGCCGGTTTTAAAACGTAATTCTGCTTTATCTGAAAACAGGTGATAAATGCTATCTGCGTATTGCAGCAGTTTTTTCTTTTCCTGTAACAGCAGGCTTTCGTAAAACAGGCGTTTAACTTCTGCATGCAGCTGTTGTTGGGTAAGCAGGGTTTGTGCAATAGTTTGCTGATAGTTTTCGTTCAGCGCTTTTTTCTGATTACTGTACACCGCAGGAAAACTGAAGGATTGCATTACGCCAAACTTAGTATCGTTATACGGGTTGTTAAACTTACCGTAGTCTGCCAGTACCTCTGTTTTAGGTAAATCCAGCCAGGCTTTGCGCAGCTGCATTCCGTGTTGCTGCCCCAGCTTTGCCTGTTGTAACTGCAGGTTGCTGTTGGCAGCAACCGCCAAACTTTGCTGTAAGGTAATGGGCTGAAAGCGCATGGGCTGCTGTGCCTGTACCTGGCTACCTGCCAGCAGTAACAGCAGTGTAATTACTACCTCTGTCTTTTTCATTTTTTTCAACTTTCTGTTTTCAGCTGCCATAAACAGCGCAGGTAATACAAACAGCGTTAACAGTGTAGCAGTAATAAGCCCGCCTATTACTACAGTAGCCAGTGGCCGTTGTACTTCTGCACCTGCACCATTGCTTAATGCCATAGGCAAAAAGCCGAGTGAGGCAACGGCCGCCGTCATCAATACCGGTCGTAAACGGTTTTTGGTGCCTTGTAATACTACCTGTAGTATATCATGTTCGCCATCTTTAATCAGCCGGTTAAACTCAGATATCAGTACTATACCATTTAGTACCGCTACACCAAACAAGGCTATAAAACCCACACCGGCAGAAATACTGAAAGGCATATCCCGCAACCACAGCGCGAATATGCCGCCTATGGCAGAAAGGGGTATGGCAGTGAAAATAAGCACCCCCTCTTTTACAGATTGGAAAGCGAAGTATAACATCAGGAATATCAGAATCAGCGCTACCGGTAAAGCAATGCTTAAACGTTGTTTGGCCTGTTGCAGGTTTTCAAAAGCACCACCGTAGGTGGTGGAGTAGCCCGGTGCCATTTTAAGCTGACTGTTCACTTTCTGCTGTAGCTCATCTACTATACTCTGTACGTCCCGGCCGCGTACGTTAAAGCCAACAATAATTCTGCGGCGGGCTTCTTCGCGTTGTATCTGTGCAGGCCCTTCCGTTTCTTCCACCAACGCCAGTTGACTTAAGGGCACCTGCGTACCGGTGGGGGTTGCAACCAGCAGGTTGTTTACATCTTCCATACTTCTGCGTCCTTCTATACCGGCGCGCACTACCAGGTCAAAACGTTTTTCGCCTTCATAAACCTGCCCTGCGGCGGCACCGGCAAAGGCAGCATTAATAGTGCGGTTTACATCCTGCACATTCAGGCCATACTTGGCTATTTCATTGCGGTTGTAATGAATAACAATCTGCGGCATACCGGTAACGGTTTCTACATACATATCAGCCGTGCCTTTTACGGTGTTGGCAATAGCAGCCAGCTTACCCGCATACATGGCCAGGCTATCTAGGTTTTCCCCGAATATTTTACAAATCACATCCTGTTTGGCGCCCGTCATCATTTCATTAAAACGCATCTGTACAGGATACTGAAAGCCGGTGGTAACACCGGGTACAGCTTCTACCTGTTCACTCATTTTATCTGCCATCTCCGCAAATGAAGAGGCAGAGGTCCATTCCTTTTTATCTTTCAATACAATAATCAAATCACCGCCTTCAATAGGCATAGGGTCCGTAGGTATTTCAGCACTACCCACACGGGTAATTACTTTCTCCACTTCCGGAAAACTGTCCAGCAGTATTTTACTTAACTGCTGCGTGGTTTTGATAGTGGTGTTAAGGTTGGTGCCGGTAAGCAGGCGGGTTTCTACGGCAAAATCTCCTTCTTCCAGCTGGGGTATAAACTCGCCGCCCATGGTAGAGAACAGGGCAATAGCACCCACCAGTAATACCAGTGCCGCCATAATAATAGAGTTACGAAAATGCAGTGCGCCAGCCAGTGCCATTTTATACACGTTTTCCAGCTTTGCCATCATCTTATCTGCAAACGTATCCTTATGCGAAATTTTTTTGCTCAATACCAGCGAGCTGATCATGGGTACATAGGTGAGCGATAATATAAACGCCCCTATAATAGCAAAGGCTACTGTCTGCGCCATAGGCTTAAACATTTTGCCTTCAATACCCTGTAGCGATAATATGGGCAGGTACACAATCAGAATAATAATCTGCCCAAATACCGCCGCATTCATCATGCGCGAAGCGCTACTGGTTACCTCAGCATTCATCTGCTCCTGTGTAATAACACCGGAAGCAGAATAGGCTTTTGATTTATGCAGATGGTGTAAAACTGCTTCTACAATAATCACTGCACCATCTACTATCAGCCCAAAGTCCAGTGCGCCTAAACTCATAAGGTTACCACTTACTCCAAACGCATTCATCATTATAATGGCAAACAGCATAGACAGCGGAATAACGGAAGCCACTATAAAACCTGCGCGCAGGTTACCTAAAAACAATACCAGTACCAGCACTACTATCAGTGCGCCTTCTACCAGATTTTTTTCTACAGTACTAATGGCGTTATTCACCATTTTAGTACGGTCGAGAAAGGGTTCTATTACAATACCCTCCGGCATGGTTTTCTGAATCTCGGCAATACGTGCTTTAACGTTCTTAATAACTGAAGAGGAATTTTCGCCTTTCAGCATCAGTACAATAGCGCCAGCTACTTCGCCCTGTGTATTGTAACAGAGTGCCCCATAGCGGGTTGCCGCACCAATCTGCACTTTGGCTATATGCTTAACCAGCACAGGGGTGTTGCTGCTGGTGGTTTTTACCACAATGTTTTCAATATCTGCAAGATTGCCTACCAACCCTTCGCTGCGGATAAACAATACAGACGGCCCTTTTTCAATATAAGCACCGCCGGTGTTTTCGTTGTTCGTATGCAGGGCGTTGAATACATCGGTAATGGTAAGGTTAAAGGCTTTCAGCTGTGCAGGGTTAACAGCTACTTCATATTGCTTTAAGGCGCCGCCAAAAGTAGACACATCGGCAACCCCTTTGGTGCCCAGCAGCTGGCGGCGTACCATCCAGTCCTGTATGGTGCGCAGGTCGGCCAGTGAATATTTGTCTTCATAGCCTGGTTTGGCACGTACTACGTACTGATATATCTCTCCCAAACCGGTACTAACGGGGGCCAGTTGTGGTGAGGCTGCAGTTTCGGGCAGCTCTACTGTTTGCATACGTTCGCTTACCTGCTGGCGCGCGCGGTAAACGTCTTCCTCATCGTTAAACACCATGGTTACAATAGAAAGCCCAAAGCGCGAAAGGCTGCGCATTTCTATTAAACCGGGAATATTGCTGTTGGCCTGTTCAATAGGAAAGGTGATAAGCCTTTCCACATCGGTAGCACCCAGCGATGGGGCAGAGGTAATTACCTGTACCTGATTGTTGGTAATATCTGGCACAGCATCAATGGGCAGACGTGTAAGTTCAAATACGCCGTATACTATCCAGCCTATCATCAATAACCCAATGATTAATTTGTTCTCTACCGAGAACCGGATAATCCTGTTCAGCATGTTTATACACTGTTATATATGGTGGCAGCCTGCCTGTGGGCATGGGTAATACCAAAGCGTACAGCAATGCGGAATACCGCGTTATCTGCTACGGATTATACACGCACACCATGGTGCTTGCCGGAAAAAACAAAAATGGATAATGGATACAAAAGGCAGCAATCAGCACTGTTGCCGTGGTGGCTGCCATATATCTGCCAGATAGCAGGAGGGGAGAGAAAACTGGTTGTATAACCGGAACCGGTTGGTTACAATGGCCACCGGGTGGTTCAGTTCTGTATAACCGGTATTGTTGTGCTGAAAAGCAATGGTCATATGCAGCTGGCATTCGCAGTTGCGGAAGGGAAGTTGCCTGTCCTCCGCATCATCATTATCATTGGCATCATGCCCCAGATAATGCATATCAATAAACCGGAAAACGGTCAGCTCGCTGTTCTGCTGCTTGTGTTGCAGAAAATGGGTGATAAAAGCGCCTGTTTTAAACAACTCGCACAGCTCTGTATTAGAATACAGGTGCATGAACAATAATAATATAACAGTAAGCTTTTTCACCGGGGTAAAGGTAACCTGGTTTTTAAAATACCAGGTGTCCCTTGTTTCTTATTTTTTCGTTAGTTAATTCTGCCACCATTTGTACCCCGCTGATGCTTTTAATGGTTTGCACCATTTGTTTACAGTTATCCTCATCTACAAAATCGCCCTTCATCAGCCATAAAAAGTCCATATGCCTGAATTCGGGCAGCAGGTATTCCCCGTCAAAATGGTTATGGTACAGGTAGTGACTTAAAAAACTGTTGCGCACTTCGTGCTGGTATACCGGAAAGAAATAGCTGCGCTCTTTACGGCGCAGATGTATTTCAATTTCCGGGTTTAGCCGGAAGCTGTAGCCCAGCATATGGTTTAACTGCCAGCAAAACTGGTAGTTTTTAACAGTAGCAGTTATACCCAGCAGCCTTGTGTCGGTAAAAAAATCGTCTGTCAGTTCGTCAATGTTCAGCTTCAGCTTCAAGGCCGTAGGGGTATTTAAAATTGAATAGTATACGTTTTTTCGGTGTTACCGCGTTTCAGGCGCAGGGTAGTGCTATCTCCTTTTTTAAAGTTACGCAATGCCTGCATGTACGATTGTACATCTACAAACTGGTAGTCACCCAGTTGCAAAAGTACATCACCTGCCTGCAATCCCGTTTTTTCTGCCAGTTTACCTTTACTCACCGCCTCTATACGCATGCCCGTGCCGGAAAATCCGTAGTCGGGCATTACGCCCAGTGTTACCGGCAGGTTAACCGTACCCATCTGCGGCTCGCTGGTTTTATTAAACGGCAGCGCTCCTCTGGGGGCAGTGGTGGTAATTACCTGTTGTATGTACTTTACAATCTCCAGCTCGCCGGGGTAGTTGATCTTATCCCAGTCGTCAGTGGCTTTGTGGTAGTCTTCATGGCTGTTGGTAAAAAAGAACAATACCGGTATATCTCTGCGGTAGAAAGAAGCATGATCGCTGGGGCCTGCACCCGTGCTATCGAATTTTATCACCAGATTGCCGGCCGGCACGCTGCTTAACACCTGGCTCCATACAGGGGAGGTGCCATAACCGCCAATAGTCAATTTTTTATCGGGGTTATAGCGGCCCACCATATCCATATTAATCATGTAATTGGGCTTACCGCTTACAGTGGGGTTATCCAGCCAGTACTTACTACCAAATAATCCAAGCTCTTCTCCTGAAAAGGCAATGAACAAATAGTTATTGCTTTTATCACCGCTGGTTTTCAGCAGTCGCGCCAGTTCCAGCAGTGCTGCAGTGCCGCTGGCATTGTCATCAGCACCATTGTGTATTTCGTGGGTAGTATCCAGCGCGTTTTTATCCTCACCATGTCCCAGGTGGTCGTAGTGCGCGCCCAGTACCACGGTTTGCGCGGCATTGTTATTAATATAACCCACTACGTTACGTGCCTTGCGTTGGGCAGGCACCATTTTCACTTTCACTTTTATGGAGAAAATAGCAGTGGCGTCAGCAAAATATTTTTTCAGTCCTCTGGGCGTAAGGTATAACACCGGCAACGCCACAGACTTGCTCACCTCATTTTTATTAAACAGAATATTATCGTTCAGCTTGCTGCTGTTGAATATCACCAGTGCTTTAGCTCCTTTTTTGCTGGCGTGCAGTGCCTGCTCGCGCAGAATATTGTCTATCGCAAAATGCGGATTGGTCTTATTCTCGTCCAGTATATCTTTCACATCCCAGAACCAGGGCTCCCCTTTTTCGCGCAGATCCAGCGAGGCAGAACCCGATGCCGCGCCTTCGGCGCTCCAGGCCAGCGGAAAATAATCCAGATTCAGCGCCATTGGCTTATCGTTCACCACAAACTGGTTTTCTGCCTCAGGCAGTTGTTTGCCTTCGTTGATGGTAAATTCCTGCACATAACCATTGGTGCCTTTTGGCTCCAGGCCGGTTTTGGTAAAGTAGTTACCTATGTACTGCATAGCCAGTACTTCGCCCTGCGAGCCGGTTCTCCGGCCTTCCAATGCATCACCGGCCAGGTATTGTACATGCGCCTGCAAGTTGGCAAGTGTTTCTTTGTCAGCTTTTTCCTGCGCTCTTTTCTGTTTGCGCGATTGTGAATACGTAAGAGTGGGGCAAAGGGTAATGATGAGTAATATCTTCTTCATGCGTACAGTGGAATGAATTGGTAAAAAGGGTCAGGTGACCTTGTTATTTTGCCGCTGCAAAGGTCGTAAAAACAAAATGCTAAAGCTGTCAGGAGCGGTTTATTTCTCCTCATCTCGTAATTCCGTACCATTGCATAGGTGTACCTTTGCAACTGCAAAGCCCCTGCCGGGATTTCCATTTATTGAAAGAAATTGATGCGCATTGTCAGGAAGGAATATTAATATAGCCCTGGTTGGCAACCCCAACTGCGGTAAATCGTCATTATTCAACGCACTAACGGGCCTGAATCAGAAAGTAGGGAATTTTCCGGGTGTTACGGTAGATAAGAAAACAGGACAGAGTTCGCTGGATGCGGCTGTTCAGGCAACTATTATTGACCTGCCGGGTACGTACAGCCTATACCCCCGCCGGGCCGATGAGTGGGTGGCCTACCGCGTAATGATGAACGTGGATGCCGACATTAAGCCGGAAATGGTGTTGCTGGTGGCCGATGCCAGTAATTTAAAACGCAACCTGCTGTTCTGTAGTCAGATCATTGACCTGAAAGTGCCTGTAGTGGTGGCGCTTACAATGATGGATCTGGCGCGTAGCAAAGGCATTGAAATAGATGTTCCCGGCCTGGAAAGGGAACTGGGAGTACCTGTTATTCCGGTTAACCCGCGCAAAAACAAGGGCATTGATCAGCTGAAAAAGGCGCTTACCCAAACCGCTCACCAGCAGGCAGCTATTTCGCGCCGCGATTTTATCAGCAACAAACAACTGGCGCCCGAAGCGGTGGCTGGTGTGCAGCAACTGGTGCCGGGCCTGAGCGATTACGCTTCTGTTCACTACCTTATTAACCACGAAAACTTTCCGCTGGCAGATGATATGCAGCATAACATTGAACAGCTGGAGATTGACAATAAATTTAACCCCACCAAAAGCCAGGCAGAAGAAATTCTGCAGCGTTACACCCGCATACGGCAGATTATGCAGCAGAACGTGGTAGAGCCCGATCCGCTACAGAAAAAGCTGTTTACCGAAAAGCTGGATAACCTGTTCCTGCATCGCGTATGGGGTTATGTAATATTACTGGCTACTTTGTTTCTGCTGTTCCAGAGCATTTTCTGGCTGGCCACTTATCCCATGGATCTTATTGAAGGGAGCTTCAGCAGCGTACAAGGCTGGCTGGCAGCCAAATTGCCGGAAGTATGGTGGAGCGACTTGTTGCTGAACGGCTTTCTGGCCGGTTTGGGTGGTATTCTGGTGTTTGTGCCACAGATTATGATTTTGTTTGGTCTAATCACTATTCTGGAAGATACCGGTTACATGGCCCGCATCAGCTTTCTGAGTGATAAACTGATGCGCAAAGTAGGCCTGAACGGAAAAAGCGTAATGCCTATGATCAGCGGTCTGGCCTGTGCCGTACCTGCCATTATGAGCGCCCGTAACATCGAAAACAAAAAAGAGCGGCTGTTAACTATACTGGTTACGCCACTGATGAGTTGTAGTGCACGCTTACCCGTATTTACTATACTGATTGCACTGGCTGTACCACAAACCTACTACTTTGGCTTTTTAAGCTTGCAGGGGTTGGTAATGATGGGTCTGTACCTGCTGGGTCTGGTAATGGCGCTGATAGTAAGCTATGTGCTGAAGATTATAGTAAAAATGAAAGAGAAGAGCTTTTTTATTCTGGAACTGCCTGTATACCGCGCACCACGCTGGAAAAACGTAGGCGTTACCATGATTGAGAAGGCGAAAATATTTGTACTGGATGCAGGCCGTATTATTCTGGTAATTAGTGTGCTGCTGTGGTTTTTAAGTAGCTACGGCCCTAAAGAGCGGATGGCTAAAGTAGAAGAGAAGTATGCGGTGCTGCAGGAAAAAGCCACTACCAATGAACAGAAAGAAGAACTGACCCGCGAACTGAGCACTGAGAAACTGGAAAATTCTTACGCCGGCATTATAGGAAAAGCCATTGAACCTGCTATTAAACCATTGGGTTACGATTGGAAAATAGGCATAGCACTGGTAACCTCTTTTGCAGCCCGCGAAGTGTTTGTAGGTACCATGGCAACGTTATACAGTGTGGAAGAAACAGACGACAACGTTACCCTCCGCGAAAAAATGCACAACGCCACCCGCGAGGATGGAACCAAGGTATACACACTGGCAACCTCTATATCATTAATGGTATTTTATGTACTGGCTATGCAGTGTATGACCACGGTAGGTGTGGTAAAACGCGAAACCAAAGGTTGGAAATGGCCATTGATTCAGGTGGGGTATATGACACTGCTGGCGTATGTAACCAGCTTTGTGTTCTACCAGATTTTCTTATAAATGAATTCACCCTCACATTAACAGGTGAGGGTGAATTCATTTATCCTTCTTCCTTTCTGCCGCGGCCTTTGAACGCATTTTTTGTACTTCTTAATTTCTTATTTTTGTAAAAAATGATTTCAAATGAAATCAGAAGAAAAATACAGGATATCGTTGGAGGAGCTTTCGGAGAAGGGAATGAAGATTATTGCTCTAAGATCAGAAGTCTCTTATGCCAAAGCTTTGGAACAAGTCCAACGGTTAAGAAAGAATTCGAAAGTCGGGCAATCGTTAAAGAACAGCAAGCCCGTTTCCTAACTTCGTACGCATCTAATCATGGATTATGGCTACCGTCATTACCAGCCGGTAGTCAATATTTAATTGAGGGAGGTGAATCTAAAGTATACCTCGCTGCCGATAGAAAGAATGTTATCAAAACTAACGATGCGGGCTACTATGCTACGTGGGGCGAATTTTTTAATAATCTGGTACTTCATAATTTATTTTTTCCTTACACAGGCTATTCCTTTCTCGGATTTACTGAAATAGACAACGAATTACGGGCTGTTCTGCATCAACCTTTTATAGAAGGAGAGCAAGCTGAATTGGAGCACATAGAAGGGGTATTAGCATAACGGATTTACGAGAGTTAAACGCCAGGATTATTACCATCATGAACTGGGTATAGCATTAGAAGATATGCACGATGAGAATGTAATTGCTCAGGGGCAGCTTTTGTTTTTTATTGACACGGTATTTTATATAATGGGCAAATAAATCGTGTAGCGTTTGTACCATTCTATTATTCTTTGTATTTGTATCTATCACCACTATAATACAATCGTAACACAGGTCCCCGCACCCTCCTCACTCTTAATCAATATCTGCCCGCCAATCTTATCCAGAAACTCTTTCATCAGCAGCAACCCCAGTCCGCTACCTTTCTCGTTCTGCGTACCTGGTGTAGAAAAGTTCTTGTTCGATTCAAAAAGTGCTTTTACCTTATCCATAGCCATACCAACACCTGTATCGCAAATCTTCAGTTTGGTTCTGTTTTCTGTTTGCTGGGCGGTAATGGTAATACTGCCATGTTCTGTAAACTTGTTGGCATTGCTTATCAGGTTGCGCAGTATAAACTGCAATGCCTGCTGTTCTGTCTGCACCACCAGTTGTTCGGGAACATCGTTCTGAATGGTATTGTGCTTCAGGTTGGCGGTAAGTGTATGGTTTACCAGTACCTGATCTACCAGCGTGCGTAACATCACCGGCAGCTTTTGCAGGCGCTGTACCTTCATTTGCAGCCTGCCCCAATCGGTTACGTTGGCCACCATTTCAATGGTGCTGTCCAGTTGCCTGGCCGACATTTCCAGCATTTCAGTGGTTTCTTCTTCCGATAAAGCGCCGGAGGTCTGCAGCTCAATAATCGCTTTCAGCGCCGCCAGCGGGTTGCGCACGTCATGCGCTATAATAGAAGTAATTCTGTTTTGTGTGTTAATCAAGTGCTGCAGTTCCAGGTTGCGGCTGCGCAGCTCAATCAGTTTAATAATCTGTTTCGCCAGCACTTTCAGGCCAAAAGTCTGGTCTTCATCCAGCATACGGGGTGTTTTATCAATCACGCACAGCGTACCCAGTTTATAACCTTTGTCCGTTACCAGCGGCACCCCGGCGTAAAAACGCACATTAGGGTCGTTGGTAACAAAGGGGTTGTCAGAAAAACGGTCATCTCTGGAAGTGTCTTTCACCTCCATAATATCGTCCTGCAATATGGCGTGGCTACAAAAAGAAAGGCTTCTTTCCGTTTCGTGAATATTAATTCCGGTTTTGGCTTTAAACCATTGGCGCCCTGCATCAATCAATGTAATCAGCGATATAGGCACTTTACAAAGGCGCGAGGCCAGTTGTACTATCTCGTCAAAGTCGGGGTCAGAAGCGGTATCCAGTAAATTAGTCTTGTATAACTCCTGCAGGCGTTCCTGCTCGTTGTGGGGTAAAGCGGCTTCAATCATTACGGTACCAGTTTATAAGGTTACGGTATTTCAAAGTTAGGGCAAGCATTCATTTAAGGGAGTTAAATTAAGTACTTTACCGATTATAAATTGCTAAAAATTGTATATGCATTTAACGGCGGCTTAAGAGTTTGGGTAAAAGGCCTACTTTTAGTGAAATTTTTTCTGCTGCCATTTCTTTTTAACTTAAAAACCTTTGACAATCAGCACTATGGTTAGTAAACGTATCTGCCGCACGGTGGCTATGGCCGTGGCAGTAACTTTTGGTGTAACGGTACAGGCCCAGAAGCTGGATGAAGCCCTGGGCAAACTGGGCGAAGAGTACCAACCGGAAAGGGCTTATCTGCATTTTGACAAAGGGGCTTACTCACCAGGTGAAACCATCTGGTTTAAAGCTTACTTGCAAGCCGGTATTTTTCCCTCCGATATCAGTAAGAACTTTTATGTAGACTGGACTGACGGTACAGGCCTGGTGCTGTTTCACACCACCACACCTTTGCTGGAAGGCACTGCCAAAGGCAGCTTCGATATCCCTTCTACCTATAAAGGCCAGGTAATTCACGTGCGGGCATATACCAGCTGGATGAAGAATTTTGATACCGTATTCTTCTATAATAAAGACCTCCGGGTGGTACAGGCAAAGGACGCCGCTACTGCCGTGAAAAAAACAGAAGTAAATCTGCAGTTTTTACCGGAAGGCGGCGATATGATTGCCGGTTTAAAATCGCGCGTGGCTTTTAAAGCTACCGATCAGTGGGGTAAGCCGGTATTTGTAAAAGGTAAAATTACCAATGCCGCCGGTGAACTGGTAGATACTTTTAAAGCCGTTCACGATGGTATGGGTACCGTAGAAATTGAAACCAAAGCGGGTGATAGCTATACAGCCACCTATACCGGTGCAGATGGCCAGCCCAAAACCGTAAAACTACCCGAACTGAAAACCGTAGGCGCTACCTTATCTGTAAACGGATATGGTGCACGCCGCAGCTTTCTGGTAGAGCGTACTGCGGATGCGCCGGACAATTTCAAAACCTTATACATTATGGCTACGCTGCAACAGCAGCTGATTTACCGCGCTAAGGTAGACCTTACCGAAAGTGCCGCCATTGGTGGCAGCATGCCGGTGGGTAATCTTCCCAGTGGTTTGGTAAATATTACCCTGTTCGATGCTAACTGGGTACCCGTAGCCGAGCGTATTACTTTTGTAAACAACCACAACTACAGCTTTAAACCAACTATAGAGGTGGTGGGCGATACCCGCAAACGCGCCAAAAGCTTTATTGATATTGATGTGCCGGATACCGTATCCGCCAACATGTCTATATCGGTAACCGACCTGAATGCAGGGGCCGATACTTCTGATAACATTGTATCGCACCTGTTACTCACCAGCGATTTAAGAGGCTACATTCATAACCCGGCTTTTTACTTCAAAAACGAATCAGACAGCTTACAGAAATATCTGGATCTGGTAATGCTTACCAGCGGCTGGCGCCGCATAAACTGGCAGGACATTGCCAACAACAAAATGCCGGATATCAAATACAGAAGAGATAGTTCTTACCTGTCTTTCTCCGGTAAAGTGTTTGGAGCCACACCTATCCAGATTCGTGAAGCGGCCAACATTAACCTGATTATGAAGTCGCGCGACTCCAGCACTTCCCTTAACTTTTTACCCCTGCGTCCGGATGGCTCTTTCTCCGATCCTTCTATGCTGTTCTTCGATACACTGAAAGTGTATTACCAGTTTAACAAAATCAGAGATATGGCTTCCCGCGTAGCGGTATCATTCAGTAACGGACTGTTACCGGTGCCCTACCGCATTGGCGATCTGCCACCGGTAGCCAACCTGGTAATATTTGATACCAGCGGCAATGCCCGCATACGCTTACTGGCCAACGAGCAGGCCCGTTTAACCAAACTGTTACAAACCACCACACTGGAAGGCGTAACCGTTAGGTCAAAAGCCAAAAGTCCCATGCAGATACTGGACGATAAATATGCCAACGGCCTGTTTAAAGGCGATGGTTACCAGTTTGACGTAATGAATGATGTGGTGGCGCAAAGTTCTTTCAGCGTATTCCAATACCTGCAAGGCAGGGTAGCGGGTTTGCAGATAAACAATACCGGAACCGGTGGTCAGCCCAGCGCTACCTGGCGGGGAAGTAATACTTCCTTTTTCCTGGATGAAATGCCGGTAGATGCACAACAACTGAGCAATATTCCTATGGCCGATGTGGCGTATATTAAAGTAATGCGTCCGCCGTTCTTCGGTAGCTTTGGCGGTGGTTCCGGTGGTGCTATTGCCGTATACACACGCAGGGGTGGCGATGTAAAAAGCGAACCGGGCAAAGGACTGGACTCCAAAGAAATTGCCGGATATACAAAGTTTAAACAGTTTTACTCGCCCAATTATGCGGTAGCAGATTCACGCCACGAACAACCGGATGTGCGTTCTACCCTGTACTGGAACCCTTATGTATTAACCGATCCTAAAACACACCGCATATCGCTGGAGTTTTACAACAGCGATATCACTAAAAAAATGCGCGTGGTAATAGAGGGTATGAACAAAGAGGGCCGCCTGGTGCATTTTGAGCAGATAGTAGATTAAGCGTAAGTAAACATATTGTTAAAGGAAAAGAACCGGGCTTCATTCGCCCGGTTTTTTTATTGGGTTCACCGTAAGGTGCGCCCTGTGGGAAAAAGCGCCCTGAAATGTGTATATCTTTATCAGGTTATCGTTTACAGATAAATTACTTAAGACGAACAGATGTCATCAAAACACATCCCTGCAATCATGGCTTGCGCTTGCCTGGTGGTTGCATGTGGTAAAAAGAAACAGCCGGAGAAGACCTCTTCTGCGGCACAGGCTACAGTTGTAGATGTAATAGTTGCCCGTTATTCCAATGTTGTAAACACCGTAGAAGCCAACGGTACGGTAATAGCCAACGAGTTTGTAGAACTAAGGCCCGAAGTAAGTGGCCGCCTTACTTACCTGAATGTACCGGAAGGAAAATATATAGAAGCAGGTACGGTAATAGCCCGTGTAAATGATGCCGATTTACAGGCACAGTTAAACAAAACCAAAGTACAGTTACAGCTGGCGGAGAAAACCGAAGAGCGCCTTCGCACGCTGCTGGATATAAACGGCGTAAACCAGGCCGATTACGATGCTGCCCTGAATGCCGTTAACGGTTTTAAAGCAGATATTGCCTACACACAGGCCATGATTGATAAAACCGTGGTACGTGCACCGTTCAGCGGTACTGTAGGTTTAAGGCAGGTAAGCCCCGGTGCTTTTGTAAACAACACCAGCATACTGGCTACTATGCAGCAGCTGAACCAGCTGAAGATAGATTTTACGTTACCTGAACAATATGGCAATCTGGTACGTACCGGTGGTACGGTAGAGGTGGAGCTGGATGGCCCGCAGGCTGCCCGCCGCAAAGCCAGCATTATTGCTATAGAGCCGCAGGCCAACACTGTAACCCGCAATTTAAAAGTGCGCGCAGTAATTGGTGCCGATGGCAAAACCAACCCCGGTGCTTTTGTAAAAGTATATGTGGGTGCAGGAGCATCCAACAAAGCCATTCTTATTCCTACCAATGCTATTATACCAGACGATAAGAACAAACAGGTGGTACTGGTAAAAAATGGTAAAGCCAGCTTTGTATCTGTTCAAACCGGATTAAGACAAAGCTCTAATGTGGCCGTTACCAAAGGCATGCAGGAAGGGGATACCCTTGTAGTAAACGGTGTGCTGTTTGCCCAGCCGAACGCAGCCGTAAAAGTGCGTCAGGTAAAATCGCTGGAACAACTGGTTGATTCCACCGCCACAGGTACCGGTGGCAGTAAAAACTAAACGGATTATCAGTAATGAACATATCTGAACTTTCTTTAAAAAGGCCCGTGTTTGCAACGGTAATGAACATATTCATTATCCTGCTGGGGGTGGTGGGCTTTACCTTTCTGGCCGTGCGGGATTATCCGGCTATTGACCCGCCTACTATTAACGTTTCTACTTCTTATACCGGCGCCAACTCCGATATTATCGAAAGCCAGATTACCGAGCCGCTGGAAAAGCAGATCAACGGTATTCCCGGTATCAGAACCATTACTTCTTCCAGCCAGCTGGGTAGCAGTAATATTACGGTAGAGTTTAACCTGGGTACCGACCTGGAAGCGGCTGCCAGTGATGTGCGCGATAAAGTGGGTCAGGCACAGCGCAGCCTGCCACAGGATATTGATGCGCCGCCCGTTGTATCCAAGGCCGATGCCAACAGCGATTTTATTCTGCTGCTGGCTGTGCAAAGCCGCTCTAAAAGTCTGCTGGACCTGAGTGACTATGCCGAAAACGTTTTACAGCAACAGTTACAAACCATAGAGGGCGTTAGCTCGGTAAACATATTCGGACAAAAGCGTTACGCCATGCGTATATGGCTGAAGCCGGATAAAATGAATGCTTACAACGTAGCCTTTACCGATATACGTACCTCGCTGAATGCCGAAAACGTAGACCTGCCACCCGGTAAAATCTACGGCAGCAATACAGAATTAACCATACGTACACTGGGCCGCTTAACTTCCGAACAGCAGTTCAGAGATCTGATTATAAAAGAAGACAGCGCGGGTATTGTACGCCTGAACGATGTGGCTACGGTAGAGCTGGGGCCTGAGCAAATGGAACAAAGCTGGAAGTACAACGGCGTTAACGCTGTTGGTTTAGCGGTAATTCCACAGCCCGGCGCTAACAACATTGCCATTGCCGATGAGTTTTACAAGCGTATAGATGAAATAGAAAAGAGTAACAAAACAGACATCTCTTTTCAGGTACTGATAGATAATACCAAAAACATCCGCAACTCACTGGAAGAAGTAGAAGAAACCCTGCTTATTTCCTTTGGGCTGGTAGTACTGGTAATCTTCTTCTTCTTCCGTAGCTGGCTAACCGCTATACGTCCGCTGATAGATATTCCTATTTCGCTGGTGGCTACTTTCTTTATCATGTACATCTGCGGCTTTACCATTAACGTGTTAACGCTGCTGGGTATAGTACTGGCAACCGGTCTGGTGGTGGATGATGGTATTGTGGTAACCGAAAACATTTTCCGTAAACTGGAAGAAGGGCTGGATATACGCAGGGCAGCATTGGAAGGCAGTAAGGAAATTTTCTTTGCCGTTATATCCACTTCCATTACGCTGGCCATTGTGTTTTTACCCGTAATATTTCTGGAGGGCTTTGTAGGCCGTTTGTTCCGCGAGTTTGGTGTGGTGCTGGCAGCAGCCGTATTAATATCGGCCTTTGTATCGCTTACCATTACACCGGTACTAAACGTATACCTTACTAAAAAGAATACAGAACACGGCTGGTTTTACCGCAAAACAGAACCCTTTTTTGAAGGTATGGAAAACGGCTACCGCCGTTTACTGGAAGGGTTTATGAAGTTGCGCTGGATTTCGTGGGTGATTATTATTGCCTGTGGTGCAGCTATCTGGTTAATACTAGGTGGTATGCGTAGCGAGATAGCGCCGCTGGAAGACCGTAGCAGCGTTCGCTTTACCGTAACAGGCCCGGAAGGAACCAGCTTTAACTACATGCGGGATGTTACCGACCGTATATCGCAATTTCTATACGACTCGGTTCCTGAACGTGACTTTGTATTTGCCCGTGTAGGTGGTGGCGGCGGAAACAGCGGTACCAACAGCTCGCAGCCACGTATTGGTTTAACGCCTCCGGCAGAGCGCAACCGCAGTCAGGCTGAAATTACCAACGACCTGCAACGCAAGCTGCGCCGCTTTAACGATGCGCGCATTTTTGCCACACAAGAGCAAACCATTGCCGTAGGCTCCAGCTCCCGCTCTGGCCAGCCCGTACAGTTTGTACTGCAAAACCAGGATCTGACAAAGCTGAAAGAGATCATCCCTAAGTTTCTGGAAGAAGCCCGTAAGGATAAAACCTTCAGCAACGTAGATGTAAACCTGAAATTCAATAAGCCTGAGATACAACTTACCATCGATCGTATGAAGGCGCGCGACCTGGGCTTATCCAGCCAGGATGTAATTGCCGCTGCACAGTCTGCCTTTAGCGGTGGCCGTATGGCTTACTTTATCATGAATGGTTTTCAGTACCAGGTAATTGCCCAGGTAGAGCGGAACGATCGTGATAAACCTAACGATATTGAAAGGCTGTTTGTACGCAGCAGCACCGGTGAGAATATTCCGCTGGACGCGGTGATTAAGCTGGAGGAAAGCAGTAACCCGGCCACCCTGTATCACTTTAACCGTTACAAATCCGCCACTATCTCTGCTTCCCTGGCAGAAGGAGAAACCATTGGTGACGGTGTAAAAGCCATGCAGGCCATAGCAGACAAATTGCTGGACCCCAGTTATCAAACGGCCTTATCCGGCGCTTCGCGCGACTATGCAGAAAGCTCTTCCAACATTATGTTTGCCTTTGGTCTGGCGTTGATATTTATCTACCTGGTATTGGCAGCACAGTTCGAAAGCTTTCTCGATCCGTTCACCATTATGCTTACCGTGCCGCTGGCGTTGGCAGGTGCTTTAATCAGTCTGGCTATATTCGGGCAAACACTCAACATCTTCTCCGAAATTGGTATGATCATGTTGATTGGGCTGGTAACCAAAAACGGGATATTGATTGTGGAGTTTGCCAACCAGAAGCGGGAGTTAGGATTACCGCGCATGCAGGCGGTAGTAGAAGCAGCGCAGCAGCGTCTGCGGCCTATTCTTATGACCAGTCTGGCTACCTCGCTGGGTGCATTGCCCATTGCGTTAAGTTTGGGTGCGGCCTCTACCAGCCGTATTCCGCTGGGTATTGTAATTGTAGGCGGTATCGTGTTCTCGTTAATATTAACGCTGTTTGTAATTCCGGCGGTGTATACGTACATCTCCGGCAAACACAAACCGCATGTTACCAGAATAAGTGAATAACCTCCGGCGGGGTAACAGCCGGATACAACAGTAATCTGTTTAGAAACCAAATACGAAAGGATGAAAAAACTGGTGATATTGGGTATGCTGGCGCCGCTGTTTACAGCGGCGCAGCAACCGCTTACGCTGCCCGATGCCATTGATATAGCATTAAAGAACAGCCTGGATATTCAGGTGGCCAAAAACAATGTACAGCGCAACGAAGTGCTGAACAGCTACGGTGTGGCCGGTGGCCTGCCTACGGTAAACGCAAATGCGAATGATGTGGAGCAGATCACTACCATTAACCAGGAGTTTGCCAACACCGCCCGTAATACCAAACGCAGCAACGTAGCTACCAACAACCTCAGCGCCAACGTAACCGGTAGTATTATACTGTTTAACGGCTACCGTGTAGTGGCTACCAAAAACCGGCTGGAAGAACTGGAAGCACAAAGCAGACAGTTACTGAACGCCCAGGTACAGAATATACTGGCAGCGGTTATGACGGCTTATTTTGATGTGGTGCGCCAGCAGGGTTATGTAAAAACCATTGACCAGTCTATACAGGTAGCACAGCAAAAGCTGGACATTATTAAAACCCAGCAAACAGTGGGCCTGGCCAATAATGCCGATCTGTTTCAGGCACAGCTGGATGTTACGGCACTTATACAAACACAGGCCCAGCAGCAGCTGGTAATAGCCCAGGCTAAAACAGAATTGTTACGCCTGCTTACCTTAAAGTCAGACTCGCTGATTACCATACAGGATACCATTACCGTAGATAAGGGTATCCTGCTGGCCAATATTGAACAGCGCCTGGCTTCTAACCCCGATATTGTTGCTGCTGCGCAGCAGGTAGCTATTAATGGGTATATTGTAAAAGAAACTGCCTCACAGCGTTATCCTTCTTTACGTGCCAACGGCGGTTACAACTTTGTATACAACAAAAGCGCAGCGGGCGATACCCGTTTAAATAACAGCTATGGCCCTACACTGGGTGTAAGCCTGGCAATACCTATTTACAACGGCCTTGCTTTTAAACGCCAGCAGCGGGCCGCAGAAATTGACGTAAAAACAGCCGAACTGCAAAGGCAAACCCTGGTGCGCGACTATTCCGCCAACATGGTAAAGAACTACCAGAGTTACACCAGCACCCTGCAACAGCTGGAGCGTGAACAAACCAACTACGGAATAGCACAGCAACTGTTAGATCTGGTGTTAAAACGCTTTCAGTTAAAACAGGCCACCATAGTGGAGGTACGCCAGGCACAACAGAGTTTTGAAGAAGCCGGCTACCGCCTGGTAAACCTGAACTTTGCCGCCAAAGCCGCTGAAATAGAACTGAAGCGACTGGGCAGCCTGCTACAATAACCACCCTTATTATTTTGCCGTTAACGGGCACTACCGGTATTTACTTTTTCCTGTTTATTAGTTATATTTAAATATGAAAGAGTTACTGGTAGCGCAATATGATATGGTAACTGATTCGAGAGATGCCTTGCTGGAGTATTGCGACCAGCTGACCGCAGGCGATTTCATCATAGCTAACTCCTCCTTTGGCAGAGGCAGCATCCGCAACCTGCTGGTGCATATCGGTACCACTTATCAGTACTGGATTGGGCAGCATGGTTTAAGCAGAACTATGAGCTTCCCTGCTTACGGGCAAATCACTTCTGTAAAACAATGCCGCCAGTTTTTTGATAGTATTGATATACTCATCAGCGAGTTTCTGGAGCAGTTCAACAATGCCTATTTCCACACGTTGTCTTTCTCCATCAACAACAATGGGGTAACCGCTACGCCATTAAAACTGTTTACCCATGTTATTACCCACGAATTTCACCATAAGGGTCAGATTCTCTCTTTAAGCCGTCACCTGGGTTATGTGCCTATCGATACAGATATTGTCAGGTAGTCGCCTGTTTTTCAGCTACTTATATATTTACTGCCTGTAACAGGCAGGGTATTTGCGTTGTGTTACAGCAAAAAGCGCATATGAAAACTCCCGCTATCGCCGCGTTCTTCCTTGCAACCGGCCTTTTGCTTTCCGCCTGCCGGAAAGATGATGACAATGATCCCGCAACACCTCCCGATGAAGACTGGCCTTCTGACTCCATCCGCGTACTACGTAGTAATCTGAACTTTCCCTGGGAAATACTCTGGGGTAAAGACGATCATATCTGGATGACGGAGCGGGCCGGTAAAGTAAGCAAGATTAACCCCGAAACCGGAGCCACTGTTTTTTCACACACTATCACCGATGTGGTATCGAATGGAGAAGGTGGCCTGCTGGGCATGGTACAACATCCCGATTTTTCCAGTAATGGTTATTTGTACGTAGTATATAACTACAACAGCCCTTCCGGCTATCGCGAAAAGGTGGTGCGGTTTACAGCACAGAACAACACCCTCACCGCTCCGTTTACGCTTATTGATTCCATTCCCGCCGCAGGTATTCACAACGGTTCGCGTCTGCTGATTGCCGGTGATAAACTGTTTATCACCACCGGCGATGCCAATGCCAGCGCACGCTCACAAAACACCAGCGTGGTAAATGGTAAAGTACTGCGGTTAAACCTGGACGGTACCGTACCTGCTGATAACCCCATAGCAGGTAACCCGTATTGGAGCCTCGGCCACCGCAATGCACAAGGCCTGGTAATGGTAAACAATAAACTATACGCCTCCGAACATGGCGCAGGTGTGGAAGACGAACTGAATATTATTGAGAAGGGCAGAAACTATGGCTGGCCGCGGGTAGAAGGCCCCTGTAACGGCTCTGAAACCAGCTTTTGCAGCGAGAACAATGTAAAAGGCCCCATATGGTCTACCGGGAATGTTACCCTGGCCACCTGCGGACTAGATTACTATAACAACGACCGTATACCTGCCTGGAAAAACTCGCTGTTATTAACCACGTTAAAAGATGCCACGCTGTACCGGTTTGCGCTTTCTGCTGATGGCAATTCCGTTAGCGCTCCACAAAAGTATTTTGATGGCACCTGGGGCAGACTACGTGATATCTGTGTTTCGCCAGCCGGCCGTGTGTACCTGTGTACCAGCAATGGCAATAACGGCGACAAACTGGTAGAAATATCCCGCCTGGACTAAGGCCGTGGCATAATCTTTTATTGTTTCTGATATAAAACCAAACCTATGAACGAGAAGCTAAATATAAACGGAAGAGATGTGTGGGTGATTGTAGAATCCCGCAAAGCGGGCGGCGAATCCTCACACAGCATACCAACAGAATATTTTATAGCGTTTTACAGCTTACACGAGCCAGGCGTTTACAACAGTGTACATGAACCAGGAAAAGCGCCCGGCATCATGTTTACAGATGAAAGCAACGAAGCTTTGCTATTCTTATCTCCCGTTGCGGCGGTGGAATACGCAGTGGAAACTTTACCTAAACTGCTTGATCGCGTACCGGCATAAGTAGTAACGTTATCAGTAAGGGGCAGCTCGATGTACATGTGTTATGTTACGGAGGGTTGCCCCCTAGTTTTTTACCTCGTTCCTACCTTATCAGATTTATATGCTTTTGCATATAAAATGCGGCTGATAGAGGAGGATTATATGCAAATGCATATCATAGCTTTCCCTGAATAAAGCAGATACTATAACGTAAGGCTGTACAAATTTGTATAAGAGTTTTTAAACATATTCTCTATGTCAGACTGATTACTTTCCGAGTTTCTGTTATGAAGCAAATAACTGCTGATAATGTCGTAAGCAATATGATTAAATGTTCGAAACCCGAATTTAATCGGAATCATGTATTTGTACATACGAAAGCGTTGGGTATCAGGTGCATCTTCAATGGTATTGTTTGAACTATCAATAGAGCGGGATGCTGCAAAACTAAAAGAGGCTCTGGGATAATCTCCTAAAAGGAGAGGAATAACTTTAGCACAGCTCATTATAATATTTCCCAGATCGCCGCGGTTTACAATTTTTGAGTATTTGTATTCGCTCTTGCGGTCTTTTTTGCAATAAAACTTTATAGCAAAAACGTCATGTTTATGATATTCTGCTCGAACTATATAGTGATACGTGGTTATCGGAGAATAGAACTTATAGATGTAAGTAGAAATGTGATCGGAACTATCTCTACACCAATCACGTTGTATAAATTTTAGAGGATAGCCTGGATAATCGAATGTCAAGGAACAAGTAAATTATTGGAATTACCAGAGCCTTGTTGCCTGTTCCTGATTTCGTGTTCTGAAACAAATCTTCCGTATACTGCGTCACGGGAAACACGTATGGTAATGCCTTCCTTCAGAGGTTTCCAATGAAGTCGCTCTCCTTTAGAAAGTTTGTCTTTATGTGTATTTGCTTTTTTCATTCGTCTTACTCAAATTTAAACAATTTTCCGGACTTGGAAAACAGGTGTAAAGAGTGGTCTTAACATTTATGGCGTCCCTTTCTCCATCGCTCGTCCTTCGCTTCTGGTTCGCTTATCCTTCGCTCTGCTTTTCCGCCATACGACATTCAGGGTGTTTCCTGTCAAAAGCCTCACGCTGAAACCCTTTGCTAATACGATTTTTATACCGCAAACCCGGCACAGGTAAGGGTTTTGGCCGGTGGTCTGTCGTTTAGCATACGATTTCTGTCGTTTGGTTTTTTTTCACACCCATAAAAAATACAAAATGGTGGTTGCAAAGGCGGCCACTCAAAGCATGATCCGCCGGTTATAAGAATAACCGGAACGGCATGGCCAGTTCTTTGACATATTGACAGATAGCCGTTTCTTCGGTGTGCCTTCGCCACGGGTTCGCTTCCCCGTCGCTTTAGTTAAAATTTGAAAATCGGCCGGGAATGACAATCTGTCCGCATTGTTCAAAATAGCTTCTGAAATCCTTGCTGCTGGCTGTGTCAGACGTAGAATGCAGTCGTTATATGGGTTTGAGGCATGTGCTATGTCGTTTGCATACACGAAACGGTCGTTTGCATACTCCAGACTGTCGTTTGCCTACATCGTAACGCAAATGGCCTGTTTGCCATCGTATCATTGTGTTGTCAGCCGCTGAAACCGGGGCCACGCTGAAAGTGCTGTTTGAAGAGAGGCGTCCTCAAACAGGCTTTACCCGGTTATAGCGATGACAGGTACAAACACCATTTTCACACCCGTAAAAGAAACAAACTGGTGGTTTGCAAAGGCAGCCATCTGAATCATGATCCGCCGGTTAAAAGAATAACCGGAACGGCATGTATAGTTCTTTGACATATTAGAATAAAGGGGGAGGCTACTAAGTATACGGTTCGGGTAAACCAGCGGCCCGGACCGTTACACTTAGTTTTCATACCAAAGCAATTGGCTTGCTCACTAATTTTTTGTCTGCTTCTATAAAACCGGCAATTTGCTTATGCTTTTTAATCACAAAGAACCCAATGCTAAGGTTCATCAACGAAGTAGCGATTGCGGTGGAATTCAGCGCCAGGCTTTTGATGGTGTGCCAAAGCACCCGAACACACTGCTTACGTCTAATATAATAGTGGGCAGCTCCCTGGCTATAATCAATCCCCCCAGAATAATAACAGCAATAGTTATTATAGTAATAGGGGGTACAGGCACATGTAGTTCTTCTTCAAACCAAGAGGTCTGTTGTAGCTTTTCAAGTAAAAATGTGGTTTTGAAAAAAAACTGATAAGCCATAATCAGGTAAAGCATTAGTAACAGAATACAACTAATTAAAGGACGACCAACGGCAGCGGTATCAAAAGCTAGTGAAATAAACTTTTATCCGGGCAGGCTTGCTTGCCGCCGTTACTTGAAATTGAATAAATTCGCCCTATGAAGAAAGTTGCTTTCATTCCTGCGCGTTATGCCGCCAGCCGTTTCCCTGCCAAACTGATGCAGATGCTGGGCGATAAACCTGTTATTCAGCATACCTACGACAATACCCTGGCAACCGGGCTGTTTGATGAGGTGGTGGTGGTAACAGACAGTACCATCATTTTTGACCAGATTACAGGTAGCGGTGGTAAAGCGGTAATGAGCAAAAAGCCACATGAAAGCGGAAGCGACCGTATAGCGGAAGCAGTGGCAGATATGGAAGTGGATATAGTGGTGAATGTACAGGGGGATGAGCCTTTTGTGAAGAAAGAACCCCTGCAAAAGATTCTGCGTGTGTTTGAAGGCGAAGAAGGGAAAAAGGTACAGGTAGCCAGCCTGATGCAGGTGCTGAAAGTGCAGGAGTTTATTGACGATCCCAATTACGTAAAAGTAGCGGTAGATAAAAACAGCAATGCCCTTTTCTTCAGCCGTAGTGTTATTCCGTATCCCCGCAGTAAAGATTTACCCATTACTTACTACGAGCATATTGGTGTATACGCCTTTCGTAAAAAAGCGCTGCTCAATTTTACCAGCTGGCCTATGACGCCGTTAGAAGCTGCGGAAAAAATAGAATGCCTGCGTTACCTAGAAAACTGTGTGCCTATTAAAATGATTACAGTAGAGTACATGGGCGTGGAAATAGATACGCCGGAAGATCTGGTACGCGCTGCCCAATACCTGAATAAGTAAACTCTGTTTTATGTCGTCGCTTACGCTTACCATTATACAAACAGCGCTTGCCTGGGAAAACAAGGCAGACAACCTGCGCATGCTGGAGCAGAAAATCAGGAACATTGCAGGCAAACCCGAAGTGGTAATACTGCCCGAAATGTTCAGCACCGGCTTTAGCATGAAGCCGGAACTGCTGGCCGAAAACATGCAGGGCGAAACCGTAAGCTGGATGAAACGCGTAGCGCAGGAAAACCGGATTATCCTTACCGGTAGTGTGATTATTGAAGATAGCGGACATTACTATAACCGTTTAATATGGATGCTGCCCAATGGAGCATTGGGTTACTACGATAAACGACACCTGTTTGCTTACGCCGGAGAAGACAACCATTACGCGGCCGGTAACAAACGCCTGATTGCGCAGGTAAAAGGCTGGCGTATCAATCTACAGGTATGTTACGATCTGCGGTTTCCCGTATGGGCCAGGCAGCAGAGCCAGGTAACAGCTGCGGCCGATGGGCAGGAAGGGCCGGAGTATGATGTGCTGATTTATGTGGCCAACTGGCCGGAAAGACGCAGCCATGCCTGGAAAACCCTGTTGCAGGCAAGGGCCATAGAAAACCAGTGTTTTGTAGCCGGGGTAAACCGGGTAGGAAACGACGGTAACGATATTTACCACAGCGGAGATAGCATGGTTATTGATCCGCTGGGAGAGGTGCTGTTTCATCAGGCACATGACGAAACAGTATTTACGATTACATTGGAAAAAGAAAAACTGGAGGAGGTTCGCAGCCGCTTTCCTTTCTGGAAAGATGGTGATGCCTTTTTAATAGCCCATGAGTAACACAATAGCTTATACAGCCAGTGCCGTGTATACCGGCAATAACATGTTGCAGAACTATGCCGTAGTAGTAAAAGATGGCATAGTAGAGAAGCTGGTACCTATGGTATCGCTGCATGCAGATGTTCCGGTACAGAACTTTGGAAAAGCCACTATTACCCCACCGTTTGTAGATCTGCAGATGTACGGTGCCGGAGGGCGGCTGTTATCTGAATTTCCCGATGCAGAAACCCTGCGGGTAATTGCAGCGCACAACCGCAACAGCGGTACCGGCTATTGTTTACCCACCGTGGCCACCGCCAGTTATGAAGCCATATTTAAATGTATTGATGCCGTACGCGCCTACTGGAAAGAAGGCGGTAAAGGCATTCTGGGTTTACATATAGAAGGCCCCTGGATTAACCCGGAAAGAAAAGGTGCACATATAGCTTCGCTGATTCATTCTCCCTCTGTGGAGGAAGCGAAGAAGCTGCTGGAGTATGGTAAAGACGTAATAAAAATGATTACGCTGGCACCGGAGGTATGCAGCCGGGAGGTAGTTGCCCTTATCCGTTCTTACAATATAATCGTAAGTGCAGGCCATAGCAACGCCACCTGCGAAGAAGCGAAAGAAAGTTTTGCTTGCGGCGTGGAAACCGTAACACATCTGTATAACGCTATGAGCCCGTTGCTGCATCGTATGCCGGGTGTGGTAGGCGCTACGTTTGACCATGATGTGGTAAAAGCTTCCATCATTCCCGATGGCTACCATGTGGATTTTTCTGCCGTGCGTATTGCCAAAAAGGTAATGGGCGAGCGGCTGTTTGTAATTACAGATGCGGTAACAGCAACCAGCACCGGCAATTATCCGCACACACTGGATGGCGATAAATATGTGGCCAATGGCATTTTAAGCGGCTCGGCCCTTACTATGAACAAGGCTGTTAAAAACCTGGTGCGCCAGGCAGATATAACTTTGGCGGAAGCCGTACGCATGTGCAGCTTATACCCCGCACGCTTACTGAATCTGGTAAAAGACCGGTTTCTGTTAAAAGAAGGTGCTGCAGCAGAAATGATTGTACTGAGTGAAGACTTTGATGTAATAAAGTATATCGGCTAGTTTCCCGTTGTTGTACGCGACTGTTCAATAATGGTTTTCACCTTCAGCATTTTGTTGTCAATACCCCTGCGTAAATCAACCGAAGAAGGAGATACCGGTATTTCAGGTTGTATGCCCCTGCCGTTTTTAGCACGGGTGCTATCCAGCACAATGCGGTACATAGGCAGGGTAATCTGCATTTTAGAATACGGCAACTGTATAGCTGGCAGGTGTACCGAGCTGTTGCCATAGTTGCCGCCACCGGTTTCCTCACCCACTACATGAATGTTACTTTGGTTTTTTACCTCCGAAATAAACATGGTAGAAGCAGAGAAGGTAAACCCTCCCTGTAGTATATAAATCTGCCCGGCGAAATGGTTTTTTTGCTGCGGTTTAAAATGGTGCCGCTCGTAGTAACCAAAATGGTACAGCCCGTCTTTTTTACGGCGGCTGGTAATACGCATACTCAACCAGTACACCCAGCTGGGGTGTATATACCTGCCATACCGGAAGCGTCTGCTTTTGGCCGCAACAGTATCTGCTACTTTAAAGGGATGGTCAGATACGTACCGGGCCAGTTTGGTGCTTACCCCAATGCTGCCGCCACCGTTTTCGCGCAGGTCGATAATAAGATTGCTTACATGGTCTTTTTTCAGTTGCCGGAACGACTGCCGGAAAAACCGGCGCAGGTGTCCGCTGGAAAAAGTGGTAAGCCGCATATAACCGGTGCTAAAAGTGGTATCTATACTCAGGCTGCGAACGGATGTTTTTTCAGCACGCTTTCTTTCTTTACGGGTAAGTGGCGGTACCTGCCCGGAAGGTGGTTTTCCCGGTGGCCTGCGGCGGGTGGTATCTCTTTTCGGCGTAAAGGTTTTAAGTGCGGTTTCCTGCTCTATACCCGCTGTATCAATATACCGTATCCGGTACACGGAATCTGTACCAAACGCAGTTCTGTAGTATGCGGGAAAGTTAAAGCTGGCCAGCTGGCTTTTAAAGTTATCGGCATACCCATCTGTACTCATCAGTTGAAACATAGAATCCAGCAGCTGCCGGTTAGTATAACCGTTAATACCGGTTATAACCGTACCTCTTTTAAAAATGCTGTCGTTACCCGGTGCTGCAGCCACTACCACCATGCTATCTGCCCAGGTTTTAATGGACAGCGGAAACTGTGGCCCCCGGTTGCGCATGTTAGCATCTGCAAACCCGGAAGGATAGCGTACTGCTGTGTGACCACAACGGATTTTACCGATAACCCAAGAGAGTGTATTGCGGTAGGCGGGCAGGGTAAGCGAATCGGTAATGCCTGCCATGGCAGTATGGAAGTAATCATCAATACTGTCTTTGGGGGTGTACCAATACAACGATGGGTGATTGGCTTCCAGTATTTTTTTCAGCAGGGCCATTTCTTCTCTCAGCTTTTCCGGCGCATACTTTTGCTGCAATACCAGCTGCGTGGGCCTGCGTGTGGCGCAGGACGTACAGATGGTAATAGCAACAAAAGCTGCGAGGATATTTCTGAGGCTTACTACAGGCGCCTGCATAGTGTTAATTGGCTGGGTGTTTTATTGCTGAAACGCATTCCATCCCTGTGCGGTAATGTCGAAGCTGTTTCCTCCTTTGGTTAGTATTTTTCTACCCTCTTCCAGGTCGGCCATATAGCCAATAACGGCTATCTCTTCCTGTAAGGTTATTTTGTCGTAGTCCTCCTGCTTCAGCGTAAAAATGAGTTCATAATCTTCACCACCACTTAAAGCGCAGGCGGTAGGGTCCAGCCCAAACTTAAAGGCAGCTGCTTTGGCTTCTTCCGATACAGGCAGCTTTTCTTCATAAATGCGGCAACCCAGATTGCTCTGGCGGCATAAATGCAGTACTTCACTGCTAACGCCATCGCTCACGTCCATCATAGAAGTAGGTACTATACCGTTCTGCTCAAAAAACTCAATGATATCTTTACGCGCTTCTGGTTTCAGCAACTTACCTACAATAAACTTCTCGTTTTCCAGGTCGGGCTGAATCTGCGGGTTTTCCAGGTAAATCTTTTTCTCCCTTTCCAGAATGGTAAGGCCCAGAAAAGCGCCGCCTACGGTACCGGATACACAAATAAGATCGCCTTTTTGCGCAGTATTGCGTTTTACAAACTTACCCGGGGTTACTTCGCCAAGAGCAGTTACCGATATAATAAAACCCTTCTGCGAGGCAGAGGTGTCCCCTCCAATCAGGTCTACATTGTATTTTTCGCAGGCAGCATACACGCCTTCATAAAATTCATCCAGGGCCTCTACACTAAACCGGTTGCTTAAACCAATACTCATGGTTATCTGCGTAGGCGTGGCGTTCATGGCGTAAATATCGCTTACGTTTACCACCACGCTTTTATAACCCAGGTGGCGTAGCGGTGTATACATCAGGTCAAAATGCACCCCTTCAATCAGCAGATCGGTGGTTACAACGGTTTGCTTGCCAAAATGGTCTATCACCGCTGCGTCGTCGCCAACACTCAGTACGGTAGATGCCTGGCGTATTTCAAAGTTCTTCGTCAGGTGTTCAATCAGGCCAAATTCACCCAGCGAGCTTATTTCTGTTCTGTTTTCCATGCGTACACAATTTAAGCATTATAACACTTCACCACCATTCACTACATGCAACAGCTGATCGTGTATTTTACCGTTGGTGGCAACAATATGGGGCTCGTAAGGGTTGTATTTTTCGCCTTTAAAGCCTGTAACCTTTCCGCCGGCCTCTTCTACAATCAGGTAACCTGCCGCGCTGTCCCATGCCTGCAGCTTGTGTTCATAAAAACCATCAAACCGTCCGCATGCCACCCAGCACAGGTCAATAGCCGCGCTGCCCAGCCTTCTTACCGGAATACCCTTGCGTATCAATTTAGGAAAAACATCCAGCGGGCCGTTGGGCGCGTCCAGGTAAGTATAGGGGAAACCGGTAGCCAGGCAACTGGTTTTTAAATCGTCTTTATCGGTTACGTTAATCAGTTTGTCGTTTAACGTAGCGCCAAAACCCTTCTGAGCAAAGAACATCTCGTTCATAAAAGGGTTGTACACTACCCCGTACAGCATTTCGCCGTCTTTTTCCAGGCCAATGCTTACGCAACACAGGGGAATACCGTTGGCGTAGTTAATAGTACCATCAATAGGGTCAATAATCCACTTAAACTCGGAATGCTGCGGCAAATCGCCCGATTCTTCGGTAAGAATATGATGAGTAGGGAATTCTTTACGGATGATATCAATAATTAAAGCCTCGCTTTTGTGGTCTACCTCGGTAACCAGGTTGTTAATGCCTTCCTTGTTGCTGATTTTGAAGGGTTGGTCGAAGTTTTCCTTTAAAACGACCGCTGCCGCCTCGGCGGCTTTCAGTAGAGTATGTTTAAGCATGCGCAAAGATAAGCGGACGGTCAGGTTAAAGAAAAAGTTAAGTTTTATGTGGGGGGCTGACAGATAAGTTAAAACGAATCAGTAGCTTTAATAATACAAATAATGTAGATTCGCGCCTTTAACAAATAAACCTTGTTGCTTGAATGGCAATATTTGATATCCAACTTCCACCCGGTATTGCAAAAGCGTTACGATTGCCGCAGAACAGCGCCAGCCGGCAACAGGACCGCGTGTTGCGGAAACTGCTGCGTAAAGCACGGTTTACCAAATTTGGTCAGAAGTATCGTTTTGACGAGATTCTGATGGCCAAAAACCCTAATGCCAGGTTTCAGGAACTGGTTCCTACCTACAATTACAACAGGATTTACGATGAGTGGTGGCATCTGACCCTGGAAGGACAGCAGGATGTATGCTGGCCTAAAAAGATTAAATATTACGCATTAAGCAGTGGTACCAGTGAAAGTGCCAGTAAATATATTCCCATTACGTCCGATTTGCTCAAGGGCAACAGAATAGTAATGATTAAACAGCTGCTGAGCCTGCGCAATTACACCGATATTCCGGTGAAATCGATAGGCAAAGGTTGGCTGATGCTGGGCGGAAGTACCGCTTTACAAAAAGAATCGGGCTATTACGCAGGTGACCTCAGTGGTATTACCGCTAAAAAAGTGCCTTTCTGGTTTCAGCGTTTTTATAAGCCGGGTAAGAAAATTGCCCGCGAGCGCGACTGGAACAAGAAACTGGAGGATATTGTTTCCAAAGCCAAAGACTGGGATATCGGATTTATTGTAGGCGTGCCTGCATGGATTCAGATGTGTATGGAAATGATTATTGAGCGCTACGGGGTAAAGAACATACACGATATATGGCCTAACCTGGCGTTTTGTGTGCACGGGGGCGTAAGTTTTGAACCTTATAAAAAAGGTTTTGAAAAGCTGCTGGGCAAGCCATTAACTTATATTGAAACGTACCTGGCCAGTGAGGGCTTTATTGCCTACCAGGACCGTCAGCACGCTAAAGGCATGCGGCTGGTAACCAACGAACATATTTTCTTTGAGTTTGTTCCTTTCGATCATGTGAATTTTGACTCGGCCGGCGATATGATAAGCAATCCGCAGGCACTGACGATAAAAGACGTGGAAGAGGGGAAAGACTATGCCATTTTGCTCAGCACCAGTGCCGGGGCATGGCGTTACCTGATTGGTGATACCATTAAGTTTGTTGATAAAAAGCGTTGTGAAATTGTAATTACCGGCCGTACCAAGCACTTTTTAAGTCTGGTGGGTGAACACCTGAGCGTGGACAATATGAACAAGGCCGTGCAGATGGTGGGTGAGGAACTGAATGTATCTATTCCTGAGTATACCGTAATAGGAGAGCCTTATGAAACCTTTTTCTGTCACCGTTGGTATGTAGCCTGTGATGACACGGTGGATAAAGACCTGCTGTGTACTAAAATTGACGAGAAGCTGAAGCAGCTGAACGATGATTATGCGGTAGAAAGGAAAAGTGCACTGAAAGAAGTATTTCTGGAAGTATTGCCGGAAGAATCTTTTATGGAGTTTATGCGGGTGAAAGGAAAAGTGGGCGGACAGCATAAGTTTCCGCGTGTGCTGAAAGGCAAGATGCTGGAAGACTGGAAGAAATTTTTAAATCAGTAATTAGATACCATACCATGGCTTTTGCGGCACTGATTAAAGGGCTTGCTCTGGGGTTGATGTTGAGCATATCCGTAGGCCCTGTTATTTTTACTATCATTAAGCAAAGCATTAATAACGGCCATAAAGGCGGTTATTTCTTTATTGCAGGTGTAAGCTTCAGCGATATTACGCTGGTAGTGGTATGTAACCTGTTTACTTCCATTTTTCAATCGGCCATTGCACACGAGCGAATAATAGGCATCTGCGGCAGCATTTTTTTAATAGCACTGGGCATTTACAACTGCTTTTTTAAGAAAGTAGTGGTAGCCGGCGAAGAAAATGTGCGTAATAAAGTATTTCGAAAGCGTGATCTGGCCGCTATCTTTTTCTCCGGCTTCTTTATGAATACACTGAACCCCGGTGCCCTGCTGTTCTGGCTGGCTGCTTCTGCCACCATTCTTTCCGATTCTAAAACAGAGGCGCATCCCATTCAGTACCGCATTATCATTTTTGTAACCTGTCTGGTGTTTGTATTTTTGAGCGATCTGGCCAAGGTATTGCTGGCAGGCAGAATAAGATCTAAGCTAACCCCGCACAATATTCATATCATTAACCGTATTTCAGGCATTATATTAATGGGCTTTGGTGTGGCATTGATATGGGGTATTCTGAATAACCATGTAGCGGGACATTAATTAACGCGGCCTTCACACAAAGGCTAGTATTTTAGGGTATGTTTAAGAACTTCATCCTAACCACTTTTGCTTTCCTGATGTTGCTGCTGGTTGTTCCCGCACCGGCAGATGCGCAATCTGCACCACCGCCTTCTGACTTTTTTCAGCTGAAGAAAAGAAACCGCACGGTAAAGAACTATTTCAAAGGATCGTATATCCGTTTCTGGTTCGATAACGGCCAGTGGGTTGAGGGTACTATTGTAAAAATAGCGAGAGACTCGTTGTGGTTAAATGAGCAGAGAATACAACTGGTGCCTCAGGGTTTTGGTACCGTAATAGATACGGTAACCTATGGTGCCTATAAGTTGCACTACAAAGATATTTATGCCATACCCCGCGAAAAAGAGGGTTTCAGCTATATAAAAGACGGTACGCTGGTACAGATTGGTAGCGCCGGTTATATTCTGCTGAATATTATTAACGGGCTGGGTAAAGATTCGCCACCGTTATTCGGTAGCGAAAACGGTCCTAAACTGGCTATTGCCACCGGGGTATTTTTACTGGGTACTTTGTGGCATTACCTGCACCGGTCAGAGCTGCGCATAGGTAAAAAATACAGTATTGAATATATTCACAGCAACTAGCAAAAACAGATAGGGCGTTCTTTTATCTTTGCCGGCATGGCAAAGTTCTTGCGCTTTTTACTGCGCGTAACCCTAATATTGTTTATTACCTCAACAGTGTATCTGGTTATTTGCCGGTGGGTATACCCGCCTATAACGCTTACCCAGCTGGGCGCCGTTTTTGGCGGTTACGGGTTGAAGCGTGATTATGTAAGCTGGGAGGAAATATCACCTAACGTTAAGCTGGCAGCTATGGCCAGTGAAGACCAGTTGTTTCCCGACCATGGTGGCTTTGACTGGAAGGCGCTGGAAAAGAGCCTGGCTAAGAACCCTAAAAAGAAAAAGAAATTACGTGGCGGCGGTGCCAGCACCATTAGCCAGCAAACAGCCAAAAACGTATTTCTGTGGCAGGGCAATGGCGTACTGCGGTATGTGCGCAAGGTGCCGGAGTTTTACTTTACCAAAATGATTGAGTGGGTATGGGGCAAGCAAAGAATACTGGATGTGTACCTGAATACCATTGAAATGGGGCCAGGCATATTTGGTATAGAAGCTGCTGCACAGGCATACTTTGGCAAATCTGCCAAAAACCTTACCCGCAACGAGGCTGCCATGATTATAGCCTGCCTGCCTAACCCCAAAATTTTTACGGTAAAACCGGTAAGCAGAAGAGTTGGATGGAGGTCGAAGATGATATTGAGGGAGATGAATAATATTGCAGACGACCCCGATGTACACGCGCTTACACGCTAAGCCTACGTTATTTATTTTTTATATTTGGCCAAAAGGATTGCTGTGAGCAGAATTGTATCAAAACTTCCGCAGGTAGGTACTACCATTTTTACTGTAATGAGTCAACTGGCAGTGGAGCATAGTGCAGTAAATCTGGGCCAGGGTTTTCCCGACTTTCCTATGGATGGCCAGCTGACCGATCTGGTGAATAAGGCTATGAAAAACGGCTTTAACCAGTATGCCCACATGCATGGCTATATGCCCCTGCGCGAAAAAATTGCTGAGAAGGCAGGTAAGCTGTACGGTGCCGTAGTAAAGCCCGATGCGGAAATTACTATTACCCCTGGTGGCACCTATGCTTTATACACTGCCTTAACCACTACACTGGTACCGGGCGATGAAGTAATTGTATTTGAACCCGCATACGATAGTTACGTACCTGCCATTGAACTGAATGGTGCAGTACCTGTTTTTATATCCCTCCGCTATCCTGATTATGCGGTACCGTGGGAGGAGGTGCGTGAGAAAATTACCCCGCGTACCAGAATGATTATGATCAATACCCCGCACAACCCTACCGGCAGCGTGTTAAGCGCAGCAGATATGGAACAGTTGCAGGCTATAACAGAAGGCACCAACATTATCATCGTAAGCGATGAGGTGTACGAGCATCTGATATTTGATAACATTCAACACCAGAGCATACTGCGTTATCCTGCGTTACGTGAAAGAAGTTTTGTATGTTTTTCCTTTGGTAAAACCTATCACTGCACCGGCTGGAAGCTGGGCTACTGCATAGCTCCGGAAGATTTTACCACGGAGTTCAGAAAGGTGCATCAGTTTAACTGCTTCTCGGCCCATACGCCCGTGCAGGTGGCGCTGGCTGAGTTTTTACAATATGAAGAAGCGTATCTGTCGCTCGGGTTGTTTCTGCAGCACAAGCGCGATTACTTTCAGCAACTGATGCTGAAAACACCCTTTAAGGCATTGCCCTCTTACGGCAGCTATTTTCAGTGCTTCAGCTATGCCCATTTGAGTGAAGAAGGGGACAGGGCATTTGCGGAAAGGCTGGTAAGAGAAGCCGGTGTGGCTACTATTCCGGTATCTGCTTTTTACAGCAAAGGAGAAGACAATAAAGTGCTGCGGCTTTGCTTTGCTAAAAAGGCTACTACGCTGGAGAGTGCGGCTAAAAGGCTCAGCGATTTTAAAGCTTAAATCAGAAACCGGTGCAGCTTGTTGTATAGTTCGGTAGGGTCAATAGGCTTGCGGATATAATCATTCAGGCTGTTGGGGCTTACATGCTCTGCTATCTCTTCCAGTGAAGAGGCCGTGAGTGCAATAATGGGCATTACCAGATTAAACTTGCGTATTTCCTCACTGCTGGCAAGTCCATCCATAACAGGCATTTGTAAATCCATCAATACCAGGTCGTACTCGTTCTTCATACAAAGTTCCAGCGCTTCCTGTCCGTTATAGGCCACATCTACCCTGGCGCCCCAATCTTCAATCAGCTGTTTGGCTACCAGAATATTGAGGTCGTTGTCTTCGGCCAGCAATATTCTTTTGTGCTCAAAAGCCAGTTCATCCTGAATAAACATTTCCGGTTCACGCTCCATGGGCTCACCGGTGGAATGCATTAACGGAATGCGTATGCGGAAAACAGAACCCTGCCCGGGTTTACTTTCCAGAAAAATAGCTCCGTTCATCAGCTGAACGGTTTTGCGCACAATAGACAGGCCCAGCCCTGCGCCACCAAAACGGCGGGTGTTGTTGCTTTCTGCCTGGGTAAAGAATTCGAATATCTGTTCCTGTTTTTCAGCAGGTATACCAATGCCCGTGTCAGTTACAGTAAAGTCGGCAGTTAACGTGCTTTCATCAGAGGCAACCAGTTTTGCCTCCATTACTATCCGGCCTTCCATAGTAAATTTAATGGCATTGTTTACCAGGTTACTTAACACAGCATGCAGGCGTATGGCATCGGCATATACCACTGCGGGTAACTGATCATCATACTCCAGTTGTAAAGCAATATTTTTTTGTTGGGCCAGCGGTGTATAACTGGTACAGATATTCGTAAGCAGCTCCTTTAAATGAAACACCTCGTTGTTCAGGCGCTGGCTGCCGTTTTCCAGCTTATTAAAATCGAGAATATCATTAATCAGATGCAACAGGTTTTCGCTGCTGCGTCTTAGTAGCGACAGGTAGCTTTTCTTTTCGTCATCAGTAGCCTTGCCGTTCAGCAACTGATAAGTAAAGCCCATAATGGCATTCAGGGGCGTTCTTACTTCATGGCTTACCGTGTTCAGAAATTCTGTTTTTATTCTGGCTGCCTGCTCTGCCTCTTCGCGGGCTCTTTTTAAATCGTTCTCCTGCTGTACCTGTTCACTAATGTCGCGCAGGAAACCATTGAAGTAACAGAAGTTGTTATGCTCAATAGCAGTAATGGCCAGCTCTGCCGGAAAAATAATGCCGCCTTTGCGCTTTGCTTGCATGCGCAACCGTTTATCCAGTATAGAACTTTGTTTGGTTCTGAGGTATTTTTCAAAGCCGTGCTGATGAAGCTCTTTGTACGCATCAGGAACAATCAGATCAGATATATATTTTCCTTTCGCTTCTTCAAAAGAATAACCCAGAATATCTTCAGCCGCACGGTTCCAGTTCATGATCTGGCCATTTTCGTTAATGGTAATCATGGCGTCCAGCGAAGAAGATACAATGCCGCTAAGCATACTTTCCTGCCGCTTAATTTCTTCCCGCGTTTGCTGCAACTGTTTCAGCTGATGTTCCAGCACTTTGTTCAACCGCTGGGTTTCTTCCATTTTTTCGCGGATTACCTTTTGCGTTTGCGCCTGGGTAAGATCGCTCAACAGCGAAGACAGTACAATGCTTTGCGGAAGAATATTGGCGAGGTAGTGAATAATACCTGCCTCTTTAAAATACCGGGATGTTTTCTGATAGGCATTTTCAAAAATGGTATCTGCCAGGTGCGGACCAAAGTTGGAATGTATGTAGTTAAACACCTTATCTATCAGCAACTGCATCTGCTGTATAGAAACTTCGTAGTCGGCAGACTGCTCAATTTCTACCAGTTGTTTCAGTACATGATCAAACAGCCCATTACCTGCATTGCCGAAAATAGAACTGGCTTCTGTAAGGCAGAACTCTGTAAACAAAATAGCCAGCTTTAGCTTTTGCAATTGCTCCTGAGAGAACAGTATTACAAAATAAGGATCCTGTATCAGATCGGGAAATCGGTGCTTTACGGCATTGCGCAGTTTTTCTTTGGTGTATTTCTGCTCCGGATCAAGATTGGTGAGGTAGTGTTCAAACGAAATATAAATACGGAGCAGTTCATCTGCCGGTTTGCCTTTTACTTTCCTTCCCACGGCAATAAGCCGTTCGGCTTGTTTAGGAACAGAAATTTCCTTGATCAGGAAGTCGAACAAAGGTTCAAACCCGCTGCCTGACAGAGCGGCGGGTTCTGACGTGTTGAAAAACTTTCTGAAACGATTAAGCGTTGTTCGAAAAATGCGTTTCACGTTTGGTTATTATTGGCCTTTTCCAGCTTTATACATAGAGTAATAGCCTACGGCACTCAGCAACCACGTAACAACCAATGCAACAAACCAACCCAGGGCGCCGCCCGTAGAACCGAAAAGATACTTAAAAAGGTTGAAGTTGTAAAAATGGTCAATCTGCATATGCAAATGTCCTACAGACATTACCAGAAAACCCCAGGCCATCAGCTTCATGCCTTTGCCAAATTTGCCGCCTTTTAGTACGTTGGCAGTCATAAAGGCAAATACTACACAAATGGCCAGAAAAGGCAGTTCCATTAACCCGAACCAGAAATTGGCTTCGTGCAGGTTCTGATGCAGGCTGTTATTGCCGGCTAAAAGGGTGGTGCAGGCTGCGTCCTGTCCGAAAGAAGGGCATGCAGCAAGCATAAGCAGTAATACAGATACACGCTTTGTAAGCAGTGATGTTTTCATGAAAATTTGGCTTTTGCTGAATTGAATAGTTTGGTTGTACAAATTAATTAAACCGGGCATTCGTTAACCCTTCCGTCCTATTTTTTTGCCGTTCATCCTGTTCAGGCCGGTGGGGTAAGAATAGTGAAAAGTAGATAATAAGCTAATAAACAGGAACTTAACACCTGATTAAAGTATTTTCCTTAGACAGTAACCTGAAAATAACTGGTACTATGTGTTGCACAGTACTAATAAATACCCCATCTTTGTATTGTCAAAACAAAAAACTCCCTGTTATGGATATACAAAATACACAAAGCCAGATGCGGAAAGGGGTACTGGAGTTTTGCATTCTTTCCATCATACGCCAGGGTGAAGTTTACCCCAGTGATATTGTTGAAAAAATGAAAGCTGCCAACCTTCATATTCTGGAAGGAACCCTATACCCCTTGTTAACCCGATTAAAGAACGCAGGTTTTTTAACCTACAGATGGGTGGAAAGTGTATCGGGGCCGCCGAGAAAATACTTTATCATGACTGAAACGGGTCTTGACTTTTATGCAGATCTGGAAAAGACCTGGAAAGAACTGGCAGATGCCGTACACGCACTAACGCAACCCTCAGAATCAACTAACGAGAACCAATAAAAACTATGTAATCATGAGAAAGATTATCAACATAAATTTCCAGGGCCGGGTAATTCCGATTGAAGAGCTGGCCTACGATATATTAAAACAGTATATAGAAAGTTTGCGCGTATTCTTTGCCAACGAAGAAGGCCGCGATGAAATTATCAATGATATAGAAGGACGTATTGCTGAACTGTTTAGCGAAACGTTGAAAAAAGGTGCTGCCTGCATTACAGATAGTGATGTAAACGTGGTGATTAACAGCATTGGCCGTCCGGAAGATTTTGATGATGAAGAAACCCGTGTTAAAGAGCAGCTGAAGGGTGAGGAAAACAAGCAGCAGCAAAGAGGGGGCAACTATTCTTCTCAGTTTACCACGGAGCCCCGTGGCCCGCGTTTGTTCAGAGACCAGGAAGATAAAATACTGGGTGGCGTATGTGCCGGCTTAGCCAGCTATTTCAGAATAGATCCTGCTATTGTTCGTATACTGTTTGCAGTAATTACCCTGGGTGGTTTTGGTGCAGGCGTGCCTTTATATATTCTGCTGTGGATAGTGTTACCGGTAAAAAAGCTGGACCGCTCTGTTATCAGCAAAAGGCTTTATCGTAACCCGGACGATAAAGTGATAGCGGGCGTAGCCAGTGGCGTAGCGGCTTACTTTAACCTGGCGGTGTGGATACCCCGTATGGTGTTTGCTTTTCCGCTGGTAATAGCCGTGTTGGGTTCTATATGGCGTAACCTTTTCTGGGATCATTTTTCCATGCCCACTTCTATTATATTCAGTTCTTTTGGCAGTACGTTTTTTCTGGTATATGCCATACTGTGGATTGTAATTCCGGAAGCCAGCTCGGCCAGTGAAAAGCTGGAGATGAGGGGTGAGAAAGTTGACCTGAATTCTATTAAAAACACCATACAGGAAGATCTGGGAAGCTTTAAGCAGAAAGCAGAAAAGTGGGGAGAGGAGTTTAAAGTAAAAGCCCAGCAGTGGAGCGATGAAGTACAGGATACTTTTCAAACCAAAGGCAAGCAGTTTGGTAAAGAAGCGGCAGTGGTAAGCGGCAATGCCGGCAACCGTTTTGCCCAGGCAATAGCCATTGCGTTTAAAGCATTCTTTTTATTCATTGCAGGTATTATTGCTTTTTCGCTGGTGCTGGCGTTGATTGCCTTACTGGTGAGTGGGGTAAACGTAGCACCTTTAAAAACCTTTTTCCTGCATGGTTTCTGGCAAAATACACTGGCATGGGTTAGTCTGATTCTGTTTATTGGTTCGCCCATTGTAGCTATGGTTATCTGGGTTATCCGTCGCATCACCCGTGTACGTTCTACCAACAATTATCTGGGCTATACCTTCGGTGGATTGTGGACTATAGGTTTAATTGCCTCTGTTTTTCTGGCTGCTTCTATTACCAAAGACTATCGTAGCAGAACAGCTATAGAAGAAGATGTACTGTTAAATCAGCCTTCGCGCGGAAAACTGCTGGTGAAGGTGGATGAAAGCAAAGCTGCTTACTACGGAGAGGATTTCTGGTTAGGCTTCAACTGGGATACAGACGATGCCCCTTTTGTAGGAGTGAGCAAAGACAGTCTGTTAATGAAAAGTGTGCAGGTGCGTATTGTGAAAAGTGCCGACAGCTCGTTCCATACACAGGTGGTAAAACTGAGCAATGGCTCCAGCACTACACAGGCAAGAGGTTATGCTTCGGCAGTAAGTTTTGTGCCACGCCAGACAGACGACTCCGTTTTAGTACTGCCCCGCGGTTTCGTAATTACCAGCGATCAGAAATTTCATAACCAGCAGGTAATGGTGGTGATTGAAGTGCCGGTTGGCAAGCGCATTCAGTTAGACGAAAGTTTGAGCGATTACCATTGGGTGAATGTAAACGTGAACTCGCACAGAAGAAGACACCGCCAGACTACAGACTGGAATGAAGACTGGAACAATGACTTTGACTGGAGCAAGAATGTGGAGTATGTAATGACACAAAACGACGGACTGAAAGCTACCCATGAGAAAAAGCATGGTAAAGAAGATGCCCGCAAGCAACTGGAAGAATTAGAAAAACAAAGAATAGAACTGGAAAAGAAACGGGAAGAGCTGGAGCGCAAACTGCCTGTGGAAGATAGCAGTGCTATAAAAAACCAGGAGCAGGTAGCTGCTCCTGCAGTAACCGAAAAGGCTACTGCAATGGAAAATGGGGAGCCGGAACTGGCTCCCCGCCCATCCGGCATGTTGCTGATGAAGTTTATTCGCTAACAGTGATTCGCTTTTCTCCTATTTTTGCGGCCAAAACGAACATCTTACAATGAAGAGTACTCCTTTTACCCAAAAGCATATTGCATTGGGCGCAAAAATGGCTGCGTTTGCAGGGTATAATATGCCTATCAGTTATAGTGGTATTAATGATGAACACGCAACTGTACGCAACAACGCAGGTGTATTTGACGTGAGCCATATGGGAGAATTTATGCTGAAGGGCCCTAAAGCCCTGGATCTGATACAGCGTGTAACCACCAATGATGCTTCCAAACTGAGCAACGGAAAAGCGCAGTACAGCTGTTTAACCAATACTACCGGCGGCATTGTAGATGATTTGATTGTATACTGTATTGAAGAAAACAACGTATACATGCTGGTGGTAAACGCTTCTAATATTGAGAAAGACTGGAACTGGATTCAGCAATTCAATACAGAAGGCGTAGAAATGCACAACATCAGCGACAAAACCTGTCTGCTGGCTATTCAGGGGCCTAACGCCAGCAAAATGCTGCAGCCACTGACCGATGTGGATATTCTGAACCTGAAATATTACACGTTTGTAAAAGGCACTTTTGCCGGGGTAGATAACGTGCTTATCAGTGCTACGGGGTATACCGGTGCAGGTGGCGTAGAAATTTACTTTGAAGATGCGAACGGCGCTGCTGACAAAATATGGGATGCCATTTTTGCTGCCGGCGGTCCTCAGGGCCTGAAACCAATTGGTTTGGGAGCCAGAGATACCCTGCGTTTGGAAATGGGATATTGCCTGTACGGAAACGATATTGACGATACCACATCGCCATTAGAAGGTGGTTTAGGCTGGATTACCAAGCTGAACAAAGAAACTTCGTTTACTGCGAAAGAAATACTGGAAAGCCAGAAGGCAGCAGGCATAAGCCGTAAGCTGGTTGGTTTTGAAATGGTAGACAGGGGCATTCCGCGCCATGATTACCAGATAAAGAACGCTGCCGGTGAAGTAATTGGAAAGGTAACCAGTGGTACGCAGGCGCCCAGTTTAAACAAGGCTGTTGGTTTAGGTTATGTAGAAACTTCCCAGGCCGCTATCGGAACTGAAATTTTTGTGGATATCCGGAATACTCCGGTAAAAGCAAAAGTTGTTAAGTTTCCTTTCGTATAACAAGTTTATCTTCACAATAGCAAGGCCTTACCAAAAGGCCTTTTTTTATGCCTGAAAGTGTACCCTTGCAAAAAAAACTTGAATATTTATTTTTCTCATTTACGTTGCTTTTCACCGAACTATTTATGACAATCTATTGTTATTATAATAATCCATTATCCATTTTGGCGAAGTATCAATTATAAAGACAATTTTTACTTTCCAAATCCACTCAAAAGCAAAAAAAGCTGTTTTATGAAACAGGTTAAAACGACCCTTCTACTCGTCTTGCCCCTTGCATTGTTTTCGTGCCGCTCTGCTCAGGTTATGTCAGGAAAAGCAATTTACTGCCCTGGCGTTCAGTTAGAGAAAGTACTTTCCACAGATTCGGCTTCGGACAAAAAATGGCATGCCGCACAGGAAGAATCTATTGTAAGCCTTACCAATCTTCAGAATGGTAAGAAAATCCGGACACAGGTATTGATGACTAAAAAAACCGAAACCGGATCGGTTGTAGTAAGCGTTAACAGAGACGCTGCAGAGGCGCTGGGCATTATGCACACGGGGTTAGCACCCGTTGAAATCCGCTACACGCGCAGAACATTGTAGCCAGATGCTGAAAAAGTTTCATAAGGGCGCTATCTTTGCGCCCTTATGAATTCCAAGCCTTTCCTGAATACAGTACTATCTCCACGGTTATTAGACCTTTACGATATCTCAAATACGGTGGTTGTTATTATTGATGTGTTTCGTGCCACATCTACCATTGCTACAGCGTTGTACAATGGCGCAGCTAAAATATTACCGGTAGACAGCGTGCCCCGCTGTATTGAACTGGGTAAAATAACCGGTGGTATTACTGCCGGTGAGCGTGATGGAAAAGTGGTGGAAGGCCTGCAACACGGCAATTCTCCGGCTGAGTATACCCGTAGCTTTATTGAGGGTAAAACCCTGGTACTCACCACTACCAATGGTACCAAGCTGCTGCATATGGCTTTGGAAAGAGGTGCTTCTGAGGTAATTACCGGCTCATTCCCTAACCTTACCGCTGTTTGTAACTATCTGGTAAAGGCCAACAAAAACGTAATTCTTGGCTGTTCTGCCTGGAAAGACAAGTTTAATCTGGAAGACACGCTGTTTGCCGGAGCGGTAATTCAGCGTATAAAAGAACATTTTACTATCCATTGCGACAGCAGTCTGATGGCAGAGAATATGTACACGTTGCACCAGCATGATATGTACAGCTTTATCCGTAATACCACACACTGGCACAGGCTGGCAGCGTATGGTCTGGAGAAAGACCTTGAATATTGCGTTACGCCGGATGTTGCTAATGTTTTACCCCTTTACGATAACGGAGCGTTAGTTGTGGCAGCGGAATAAGCCGTATTTAACAAATACATATCTTATATTTTTTCGTAAAATGGCCCAGGTCTGCTTTTTATTCCTTTACTTTTGCAAATTGCCCTTTTGTGAACCGGGGCATTTGTTGATAAAGCATGGCACTACCGCATCTGATTAAGTATGTATACAATAACGGTACTGATGAAGTCATACGCCGTGGAAAAAAGATACATGCCGGAAATAATGTAGAACTTGTTGAATACGACTATCTGCTTGGCTCGGTTACATTTCGGGTGAAAGACGATGCTTACGCAACATACTACAAAGTACACATAACCAAGTTTAAAGATCCGAAGACGCTATCGCTCCGGTGTGGTTGTCCGTACAACCTGGGAGAGATATGCCGCCACGAAGCAGCTTCGCTGTTTCAGTTGCAGGAACTGGTAGACAGGAATATGCTGGGGGAGAAGGAGATTGTGTACGATCAGCGGCATACGGTTGTGAAAATGAAGCAACTGGATCTTAAGTTGGTTAAACTACTTTCGGCGCCTGCTTCTTTTACCCAGGCAGAAGCTTACTTACAGGCATCAAAGGCCAGAATTATAGAGGCGAAGGACGAAAGAGTGCTTGCAGAAGTGGATTATGATGGCAACACCTTTAAGGTGCTGATTCAGAAAAACGAAGAAAGAAACTTTGATACCAGTTGTAATTGCGGTGAAGATCCTGCACACCCGCTGTGTGTTCACAAAACCATTTTACTGTTACAGCTACTGAGTGGCCACGGTCCTAACTATTTCGATAGCATACGCAACTGGGATAAAGAGAAAGACAAACTGTTGGCCTTGTATGGCTACTCTTTACAGGATGATATTGAAGGTAAATTTGAATTTACTTATAAAGACGGCAAGCCCTTTTTACGTGTACTGGATACCAGTATAAAAAGGGTGGCTATGCCCGCCGCTACTTCTGCCTTACCTAAACCGCAGCCTGTTCCGGTGCCGGTTGTTTCTGAGCAGGAAGTGGTGGTAGAAGATACCAATACCGAAACAGAAAAGCAACCTGCCCTGAAGCTGGGCGTTGTTTTCAGCAGCAACCAGCACCAGTACCCCTGGCTGCAGGTAGATGCGATACAGGGTGAGCCAAACGATGCCGGAAATGCTTTTCTGGGCAAAGTAGAGAAACTGGATCTGGCTAAGTTTATTAATACCGATGCGTTTAACGAGGAAGACAAATCGCTGATTCAGCACCTGCGCAAACTGTTGCCGGGCGAGGTAAGCCGGTACCTAAACCGTAACTCGCCTTTCAGCGCTATATGGGAAAATATTGTGCAGCAGCACGATGATGCCCTGCCTGAAGAAACCCGCCACCTGATTGTAGAGTATCTGCACCCGCGGTATAAAAAGCTGGTTACCGATCTGGCTGGTGCGGCTTTTTCTTTCTTACTACCATCTGGCAAGGCTTTTCAAACAGCCAATCTGATACCGGCTGTGTGTGCGGAGGAATTGATAAGTCCTGAATTTACAGTAAGTTATAAAGAGGGTATCTATGAAATCAGCTGCTTTGTAAAGGTTTCTGATGGCCGTTTCAGCATTGCTGAAAACGAACTGAACAGCCCTTTGCTGTTTAAGCTGCACGATATTTTGTACCTGTGGAAGCGTGCAGATGATGTGATGCTGGCGGAGAAGTTTATGCCTTCCGGCTCTATACAGATTGAAGAAGCGCATTGGAATAAACAGTTGCAGGATTTTGTACTGCCTTTAACCAAGGAATACCAGGTACAGTTTAGCAATGTGCAGAAAGAAGAGGTGCGCGATCTGAAGCCGGATGTGAAGCTGCTGTTACGGGAGAGAGGTGACTATCTGCTGTTTCAACCTGTTTTCAGCTACAAAGGCTACGAAGTAAAAGCGAGCGATAAAGAAAAAGTAATTCTTCCCGTAGCAGACAAGTTGCTGGTAATACACCGCAATGTGGAAGCAGAGGAAGCATTCTTTCAACAAATAGAAAACCTGCATTCCGGTTTTATACGTCCGGAAGAAGGAAACCTGCTGGCATTGAAAGGTGCCGAGGTGTTAAAGAACAACTGGTTTTTCCTGTTTGTAGATGCAGTAAAGGAAATGAACCTGCCGGTATTTGGGTTTGAAGCACTGAAAAGCTTCCGCTTTAATACCGCCAAGCCTTCAACCAAAATATTTATCAGCAGCCATACCGACTGGTTTGACGCCAAAGTGGATATTCACTTTGGAGAACAGCAGGTTACGGTGGCTGACGTTAAAAAGGCATTGGCCAACAAACAACAATACGTTCAGTTACAGGATGGCACACTGGGTATTTTGCCCGAAGAGTGGATTAAGAAGTACTCATTACTCTTCCGCGTGGGCGATGGCAAGAGCACCAGCAATATCAAGCTGAGCAAATATCACTTCAGTGTGATTGAGGAGTTGTACGAGCAGCGCGATGAGGAAGAACTGGTATTTCAGCTGGAAGCTAAATACGAAAAACTGCGTGAGTTTCAGAATATTCCGCAGGTAGATGCTCCCGGACACCTGCAACCTATATTACGGCCTTATCAGATTTCCGGCTTTCAGTGGCTCAATTATCTGAGTCAGGTACAATGGGGTGGTATTCTGGCAGATGATATGGGTTTGGGTAAAACCATTCAGGCGCTTTCCTTCCTCCACCATTTAAAAGTCGAGAATGATAATATGCGTGCGCTGGTGGTATGCCCAACTACGCTGATGTATAACTGGGAGAATGAGATTAAGAAGTTCACCCCTACATTGAAATACTATACGCACCATGGCGGCCTGCGTAATTCTGACGTGCTGACGGATGGTTCCATAGACGTGATTATTACCACCTACGGCACCCTGCGCAGTGATATCAAATACTTCTCTGAAATAGACTTTGATTATGTGGTGCTGGATGAAAGCCAGGCGATTAAAAACCCGGCGAGTAAGGTTACCAAGGCGGCCTGCATTTTAAAAGCGAAGAACCGTTTGTGCCTGAGTGGTACCCCGTTACAGAATAACACCTTTGATATTTATGCTCAGATGAACTTCCTGAACCCGGGCATGCTGGGCTCTATGGAGTTTTTTAAACAGGAGTTTTCTGTACCAATTGACAAGTTTGGTGAGAAAGAGCAGAAAGAACACCTGCGTAGACTGCTGTTTCCGTTTATCCTGCGCCGTACCAAGGAACAGGTGGCCAAAGACCTGCCTGCAAAATCGGAGATGATTCTCTTTTGTGAAATGGGTAAAGAGCAGCGGGAAATTTATGATGCCTTCCGTAACGACTACCGCGACAAAATTCTGGGAGTGGTAGATAGTCAGGGTATGGGCAGGTCGCAACTGACCATTTTACAGGGACTTATGAAGCTGCGGCAGATATGTGATAGTCCTGCTATTATTAAAGACGAAGACAATTTTCCCAACGCCTCCGTTAAACTGGAAGAGCTGGGACGGGAGATTTCTGAAAATATCAGCAACCATAAAGCCCTTGTGTTTTCTCAGTTTTTGGGAATGCTGGGTTTAATACGTCAGAAGCTTACCGAGTTAGGTATTGATTATGAATACTTTGACGGTAGCACTTCTGCGCCCGACCGGGAAAAAGCCATCCGCCGTTTTCAATCGGAAGACAGCTGCCGCGTATTCCTGATTTCGCTAAAAGCAGGTGGTGTGGGTTTGAACCTTACCGCCGCAGATTATGTGTATATAGTAGACCCATGGTGGAACCCCGCTGTGGAGCAACAGGCGATTGACCGGACGCACCGTATTGGCCAGACCAAGAACATATTTGCCTACCGGATGATTTGTAAAGACACGGTAGAAGACAAGATATTGCTACTACAGGAGAAGAAAAAAGCACTGGCTGCCGATCTGATTACAGATGATACCGGTTTTGTAAAAAGTCTTACCCGTGATGATATTGAGTACCTTTTCAGCTAATAACAGCTGAAAAGGCACTTTGAATGATGCCTGAACGTTTCTGGCAAACCCTTTGGATGTGCAGATGTTAAATATTGTTAAAGCATCTACTAGGGTTTTCGTATTACCTATCCGTGTACCGTGATTACCGATATAAACGTGTATCCTCGTTGCTACGGAATACTTTTGCGCTTAACCCCCGGATCAATCAATCTATAAATTCATTGAATCATCAGAACCCTTCTATGAAAAAGAGTCTGCTTGTCCCTATCTCCCTGGCAACAATGCTCATTTGTTTCTGCATGTCTGTAGCAGCACAGACTGCCGTACCCAATGGCTCCATAAAGGGGCGCCTGGCAGATAGTACTTCCAAAGAGCCCTTAAAGGGCGCTACCGTTAGCTTACTTAACAAAGCAGATTCGTCCATTGTGGCTTACGTGCTTTCTCAGGACAACGGAACCTTTTCTTTCGACAAAGTATCGCAGGGCAGTTATCTGTTGCATATCAGTTTTCAGAGTTACGACAACTTTTACAGGCCGGTGTCGCTTACTGCGGATAAGCCGGGTGTAGACTTTGGCTCGTTATACATGCAGCAGGAAGCCAATGTGCTGGAAGGTGTTGTAATTAAATCCACACCACCTATTGCCATTAAAAAAGATACCGTAGAGTTTAACGCCGGTAGTTTTAAAACCAAGCCTAACGCTGTGGCGGAAGACCTGCTGAAAAAGCTGCCGGGTGTTGAAGTGGACAAGGATGGTACCATTAAAGCGCAGGGTGAACAGGTTACGAGAGTATTGGTGAACGGTAAGCGCTTTTTTGGTGATGACCCGCTGATGGCTACTAAAAACCTGCCGCCGGATGTAATTGACAAAATTCAGATTTTTGACGCGCAGAGCGATCAGAGTGCTTTTACCGGTTTTGATGATGGTAACCGGGTAAAAACCATCAACATTGTTATCAAGAAAAACAAGAACAAAGGATATTTTGGTAAGGCTGCCGCGGGAATTGGCAACAAAGATTTGTACGAACTGGGTGTAAACATGAACCGCTTTAACGACAATGAGAACCTGTCGGTAGTAGCTTCCAGCAACAATGTAAACAAACAGGGCTTTTCGGCTCAGGACGTATTGGGTGGAGCTGGCGGTGGTGGCCGTGGTGGTGGAGGCGGCGGCGGTGGTATGCGCCGTGGCGGTGGTGGCGGAGGAGGTGGTGGTAACTTCGGAGGTGGAAGTTCGGGGCTGACTACCAACTATACTGCTGGTTTGAACTACCGTTCTCCCTGGAGCTCTAAAACAGAAGGCTACGGCAGCTATTTTTACAATGGCCAGAATACCAACCGCGACCAGATAAGCAGAACACAAACTTTCGTAACCTCAGATACCACCACCGATAACAATCAGGTGCTGATTGCCAGAAACAATAACTATAACCACCGGTTTAACTATAATATTGAAAGCAGGCCGGATACCAATAATCAGTTTATTATCCGCCCCGGGCTGTCTTATCAGAAAAGCACAAACAGCAGTAACCGTACTACGGGAATTGTTAAAAACCAGGGCATTAAAGTGAGTAATGGTACCACTATGTCAGAGTCAGAGAACAGCGGATACGCTGCAAACCTGGATCTGAACTACCAGCACCGCTTTAAGAAAAAAGGCCGTACTATATCGCTGGGATTGAATGGTAGTTATAATTCCAACGACGGTGAAGGAAATAACTATTCCGTAAACCAATCTTACCTGGCTAACGGAACAGACTTTACGGTGGATACTGTTAATCAGCGCAATTTCAACAATGTACACAGCAAAAGCTTCAGCGGAACTGTATCGTACACCGAACCTTTGTCGGAGCATAGCATGATTGCGTTGGATTACAACTATTCTACCAACATGAACACCTCTGACAGGCAGACGTTTAATTATGATTCAGCTACGCATAATTATAATGTACTGGACACTACGCTCACCAACTACTTTGAAAGCAGAAACACTTCTAACCGCGCCACTATCAGTTACCGGGTTCAATTTCCCAAAGTAACCGCAAGTGTGGGTACGGGCGTGCAGTTTTCCGAATTGTCCAGCATCAACCGTACAAGAAATACTGATCTGAAACAGCGGTTTACCAACATGTACCCCACTGCAAGCCTTAACTATAGTATTGCCCGGCAAAAGAACCTGCGCTTTAACTACGATGGCCGTACCAATGCCCCATCGGTAACCCAGTTGCAGGATGTAACGGATAACTCTGACCCGCTGAACATTAAACAGGGTAACCCCGGATTGAAGCAGGCGTTCAACCACTCTTTCCGGTTGATGTTTAACTCATTCAGTCAGACGACTATGCGCAACGTTTTTCTTACGTTTAATGCACAGTTTACTACCAACAACATTACCAATTCGGTTATTACCGTGCTGGACGGTGTTGAAAAGCCGGCTGGTGTTCCCGATAACACCCCTTCGGGTGCTACCATTACCAGACCTGTTAACCTGAATGGTAACTATAATATGTCACTATCGTTCAACTATGGCCTTCCGCTGAAAACACCTAAGTCCAATCTTAACTTCGGAAGTAACTTAAGTCAGAACCAGACGGTGAACCTGCAAAACGACAGAAAAGGCGGTTCTATCAAGAACTATACACGGAACTATGCTTTGGGAGGTGTAATCCGCTGGACCACCAACCTGCAAAAGAACTTTGATGTAAACTTTACCTCAAACTCTACTTATAACATTGCACGTTATACAGTGAATCAATCTCAGAATGGTAACTATTTCTCTGAGTCGCTCTCAACCGAATTCACGTACTATACAAATAGTGGCTGGATGGCTTCTGCCGATTTCGACTATAAATACTATGGCCGTGGCGCGGGTTATAATACCAGTGTGCCGTTGCTGACGATGTATGTAGCTAAACAGATTTTCAAGAACAAATCCGGCGAAATACGCCTTTCGGTATACGATCTGTTAAACCAGAACGTAAGTATTACCCGGAATATTACGCAAAACTACATACAAGACGTTCAGAACAAAGTGCTGACCCGTTACGTGATGTTAACCTTTACGTACAACCTGCGCAAGTTTGGAGACGGCAAAATGCCTTCTTTCCGGCGTGGAGAGGGCAGGCCAGATGGTGGCGGCCGGGGATTTGATGGCGGCCGCGGTGGTGGTTATGGCGGCGGAAGAGGTGGGCGTGGCGGATTTTAACGAACTGATAAGCCCCCGGAAGGGGGCTTAACCTTTTTTTCATAAAAAAATATCCACAGGTTTTCCAAACATTCTTAATTTTACATCTTCAAAACATTTGGATCATCATTTCATACAGAACTGAAGTTGAAACAATACACAACCCATAGTAGCTTATCGGCTTTCCATCCTTCTCTGATGGGGGATGTTAACCTTTTGGGTAACATGAACTTCCTGTATTTAATGCGACGACCCCGGATTTGATATTTCTCCTCCTACTTCTGTCTCCCAACATGTTGGGGAACATTTTTCCTTAGGCAATACCAGGCATCCCTTTGCACTGTTTTTGCTTAACCTCCCACATATAAGTATTTGTTTTAGCGTATTTCTTAATTAAGGAAAGTGGAACATCAAGATATTATAGTTCGTGTAGCCAATAGTGGCGACGTTCACCTGGCATCAACCATTACTGATGAAATGGAATCATCTGCCAAAGCGCGTGGTACAGGTATTGCCAAGCGCTCACCCGATTATGTTGCTATGAAAATGCTGGAAGGAAAGGGAGTGATTGCCCTTACCAAAGGCGGAGACTGGGTAGGCTTTTGCTACATTGAAGAATGGAGCCATGGTAAGTTTGTAGCTAACAGTGGATTGATTGTTTCACCGGAATACCGCAAAACAGGTGTAGCAAAGCGTATTAAGAAGAGAATATTTGACCTGTCGAGGGAAAAATATCCCGAGTCTAAAATATTCGGTCTTACTACTGGTTTGGCTGTAATGAAAATAAACAGCGAACTGGGATATGAGCCTGTTACCTATTCTGAGTTAACAGATGATGAAGTATTCTGGGCAGGTTGTAAAAGTTGCGTCAATTACGATATCTTAATGAGCAAAGGCAGGAAAAACTGCATGTGTACTGCCATGTTATACGATCCTAAAGATCACTACGAACCTAAGGAAACCAAAGACTATTTTGAAAAGAAGAGCAAAGTGTACGAGCGTTTAATGCGCTTTAAGCAGTTTCTTTTCAGAAAGAAGTCCGGCACCAAAAAGTCACTCTTTCATGCGTTCTTTAATTTCTAAATCAGTAAACCATTACATCGGAGATGAAAAAAGTAGTTCTTGGTTTTAGCGGTGGGCTAGATACAACCTTTTGCGTAAAACACCTGGGTGAAGACAAAGGTTATGAAATACATAGCGTAATTGTAAATACAGGTGGTTTTAGTGAAGAAGAGTTGAAGAAAATAGAAGCGCACGCTTATAAACTGGGTGTTAAAACCCATACTACTGTTGATGCGGTGAAAGGGTATTACGATAAAATGATCAAGTACCTGGTATTTGGTAACGTATTAAAGAACAACACTTACCCTTTAAGCGTAAGTGCTGAGCGTCTGGTACAGGCTTTACATATAGCAGAGCATGCAAAAGCCCTGAAAGCAGATGCAGTTGCACATGGCAGTACCGGTGCCGGTAACGATCAGGTGCGTTTTGATATGGTGTTTAACATTGTACTTCCCGGTGTGGAAATTATTACTCCTATCCGCGACCTGAAACTGAGCCGTGAAGCAGAGATTGAATACCTGAAAGGCAAAGGAGTAGAGATGAACTTTGAAAAAGCAGCCTACTCTATTAACAAAGGCCTGTGGGGTACCAGCGTTGGTGGTCGTGAAACTCTATCTTCCAAGGGTTTATTGCCTGAAGAAGCATGGCCTACACAGGTAACCAAAAGCGGAGCAGAAGAAGTGAAGCTTCATTTTGAAAAAGGCGAACTGACTGCGGTAAACGACAAAACGTTTGCACACCCTTCAGAAGCAATACAATACTTACAAACTATAGCCGGCGCTTATGGTGTTGGCCGTGATATTCACGTTGGTGATACCATTATTGGTATTAAAGGCCGCGTAGGTTTTGAAGCAGCTGCACCTATGGTAATATTGAAAGCACACCACGCACTGGAAAAGCATGTATTAACCAAATGGCAGCTGAGCTGGAAAGATAATATTGCCAACTTCTACGGAAACTGGATGCACGAAGGGCAGATTCTGGACCCCGTAATGCGTGATATAGAAGCATTTTTACAAAGCTCACAGGCCAATGTTACCGGCGATGTATTTGTACAGTTACAGCCTTACTACTTCCAGGTAATAGGTATTGAATCTAAGTACGACCTGATGAACAGCAAGTTTGGCAAGTACGGAGAAATGAACAATGGCTGGACGGGTGAAGATGTTCGTGGCTTTACGAAAATCTTTGGCAACCAGACTGCTATGTTCCACATGGTAAAAGACAGCAACGAACAGTAATCACCATATATAATTCACAGGCAATGGCAATAAAAGCAGGAATCGTAGGCGGTGCAGGATATACAGGCGGGGAGTTATTGAGAATATTAATCAATCACCCACAGGTGGAGATTGTGTTTGTACACAGCTCCAGCAATGCAGGTAATCCAGTGAGCAAGGTACATGCAGACTTAACCGGAGATACGGATCTGGTTTTTACCGGCCAGTTAAGCAACGCTATTGATGTACTGTTTTTATGTGTAGGCCATGGTGATGCCAGAAAGTTTCTGGAAGCAAATACGATAGATGAAAATGTAACCATTATTGATCTGTCGCAGGATTTTCGTTTAAAAGCCACGGCTGCTATTGGCGGTCGTGAATTTGTATATGGCCTTCCCGAGCTGAACAAAGCTGCGATTCAGAAAGCAGGCAATATTGCCAATCCGGGCTGTTTTGCTACCGCTATTCAGCTGGGGCTGTTGCCGCTTGCTAAAGCTGGTTTACTGGGAGATATTTATACTACCGGCATTACCGGTTCAACCGGTGCTGGTCAGGGCTTAAGCAGCACTTCGCATTTTAGCTGGAGAGCCAATAATATACAAGCATACAAGTCTTTACAACATCAGCATATTAAAGAAATACACCAGAGTCTGCATCAGTTGCAGGACGATTTTCCTGCTACTGCAGGAACGGAAAACGGTGTGCATTTCGTTCCCTGGCGTGGTGATTTCACCAGGGGGATTTATGTGAGTTCCACATTGGATTGCGGACTGCCGGTAGAAGAGGTAAAGAAACTGTATACCTCTTTTTATGCAGATGCCGCGTTCACCCATTACAGCGACAGTATGATTGATCTGAAGCAGGTGGTGAACACCAATAAGTGCCTGATACATGTAGAAAAACAAGGTAATAAGATAGTAGTACACGCTGCTATTGACAACCTGTTGAAAGGTGCAAGCGGACAAGCTGTGCAGAACATGAATTTAGTATTCGGGGTGGAAGAAACGGCGGGCCTTAAACTGAAAGCCAACTATTTCTAAGCCTTTTTATTCACAATTTAAATCCCGTTAGTGGATAGGTATGAAACTATTTGACGTTTATCCGGTTAATGACGTTACCATCGTAAAAGCAAACGGATCTTATGTATGGGACGAAAACGGCGTACAGTATTTAGACATGTATGGTGGTCACGCGGTGATTTCCATTGGACATACACATCCGCATTGGGTGTCGCGAATTGAAGAGCAGCTGAATAAGATTGCTTTCTATTCCAACTCAGTACACCTGCCTATTCAGCAGGAGCTGGCTGAGAAACTGGGTAAGGTAAGTGGTAAAGAAGATTATCAGTTATTCCTTTGTAACTCAGGTGCAGAAGCCAATGAGAATGCTTTGAAACTGGCTTCTTTCCATAACGGTAAAAAGAAAGTGGTGGCTTTTAAAAAGTCGTTCCACGGTCGCACTTCACTGGCGGTAGCTGTTACAGACAACCCATCTATCGTTGCCCCTATCAACGAAACGGAGAATGTAATTTTCCTGCCTTATAACGATGAAGCCGCACTGGAAGCCTGCTTTAAAAAGAACGGTAGCGAAATTTCTTCTGTAATAGTAGAAGGTATACAGGGTGTTGGTGGTATTAACATTGCCAGCGACAGCTTTTTACAAAAAATCCGTTCGCTGTGTGATGAGTACAATGCAGTGTATATTGCCGACTCGGTGCAGTGTGGTTATGGCCGCAGCGGTAAATTCTTTTCTCACGATTATGCCGGTGTAAACGCAGATATCTATACCATGGCTAAGGGTATGGGTAACGGCTTCCCTATCGGTGGTATTTTAATAGCACCACAAATCAAGTCTAAACATGGTATGCTGGGTACCACTTTTGGTGGCAATCAGCTGGCTTGTGCGGCGGCGTTGGCTGTACTGGAAGTAATTGACCAGGAAGGACTAATTGAACAGGCCAGACAACGTGGTATGTACCTGACCAACCGGTTAAAAGCGGTTAAAGGAATTGAAAATGTACGTGGCCGTGGTTTAATGATTGGTTTTGAAGTGCCGGAGGAAATAAAAGACCTGAAGAAAAATCTGTTGTACAAGCACCAGGTATTTACCGGTGAAGCAAAACCCAATATCATTCGCTTATTGCCTTCGCTGGCAATTGCCCGCAAACAGGTTGATGAGTTTCTGGAATTATTACAGGAAGAAATCAACGCGTTAAAAGCGGCTGTGACGGCACCCGAAACAGCAGAATAATATTACACACATTAAACCACTCCTACATTGAGAAACTTCATATCTGTTCATGATGTAAAAGACATCAATGCACTGGCTGCCAATGCGCTGATGTATAAAGCTGATCCTTTTAAAGACAGAAAACTGGGCGCAGATAAGCGTATAGGTCTGTTATTTTTAAATCCGAGTTTACGCACACGTTTAAGTACGCAGGTAGCAGCAGCGAATCTGGGTATGGAAGCCATTGTGTTTAACGTGGATAAGGAAGGCTGGGCGCTGGAGTTTGAAGAGGGCGCTATTATGAGCGGTAATACCGTTGAACATATTAAAGATGCTGCCCCTATTCTGGGCAGCTATTTCGATATACTCTGTATAAGAACCTTTCCTGGCTTAAAGAACCGCGAAGATGACTACAGCGAGTTATACATTTCTCAGTTTATTAAATACTGTGGTGTTCCCGTAATCAGTCTGGAAAGCGCTACACTGCATCCGCTCCAGAGTCTTACGGATATTATTACCATTCAGGAGACTTTGAAAGAGAACGCAGCGTTTAAAGCTGCCAATGCAAAGCCTAAGATTGTACTTACCTGGGCGCCTCATGTAAAGCCGCTGCCCCAATGTGTGGCCAACAGCTTTGCACAATGGATTAACGCCTGGGGCGAAGCTGATTTTGTAATTACCCATCCGGAAGATTACGAACTGGCTACCCAGTTTACCCAGGGTGCTACTGTTACCCAGAACCAGGATGAAGCATTAAAAGGCGCTGACTTTGTATATGTGAAAAACTGGAGTACGTATACGGACTACGGTAAAGTGTATGAGAACGACCCGGGATGGATGCTGACTGCGGAAAAGCTGAAGCTGACTAACCAGGCCAAAGTAATGCACTGCCTGCCGGTAAGAAGAAATGTGGAGTTAAGTGATGAGGTGCTGGACGGACCTAACAGTATTGTTACCAAACAAGCGTCTAACCGTGTTTGGGCGGCACAGGCTGTAATTGCTGAAATTCTGAAAAGCGTATAATGGATAAGGTATTTGTAATTAAAATAGGCGGAAACGTTATTGACAACGAGCAAAACCTTTCCGCTTTTCTTTCTGCCTTTGCCTCTATTCCCGGTAAAAAAATACTGATTCATGGCGGTGGTAAAATTGCTACCAAAATAGGCGATCAGCTGGGGGTAGCTTCTAACTACGTAAATGGCAGACGTATTACCGATGACGCCACCATTGATATTGTAACCATGGTATATGGTGGGCTGGTAAATAAAAAAATCATTGCGCAGTTGCAGGCTAAAGGCTGTAATGCTATAGGCCTTACCGGTGCAGATGCTAACCTCATTCCTGCCGTAAAACGTCCCGTGAAAGAGGTAGATTTTGGCTGGGTGGGTGATGTGGATGCTTCGCGTATTCCGGTAAACAACTGCCGTCTTTTTCTGGACAACGGAATTATACCAGTGTTTGCGCCTTTAACGCACGATTCCGAAGGCCATATTCTGAATACCAATGCAGATACCATTGCTTCTTCTATAGCAGTTGCCTTATCTGCATTTTATGATGTGCGCCTGGTGTATTGCTTTGAGAAGAAAGGTGTGCTGGAGAATGTGGAAGATGAGGATTCTGTAATACGCCTTATTACCAAAGAGAAGTATGCGCAGCTGTTGAGTGAAGGCAAACTTTTCGCGGGCATTCTGCCTAAAATTGATAACGCATTCGCTGCTATAGATGCCGGAGTGAAGGAAGTTTTGATAGGAGATGCCAATGATCTGCTACAGAATACCACACCCGAAACACAGGGAACGCTTATTACCAACTGATGTAGATGGAAACGACGTATTTATACAAAGAGGCGTTGCAATTGCTACAGGAGCTGATTGCCACGCCTTCTTTTTCGAAAGAAGAAGACAAGACTGCTGCCATTATTGAACGATTTTTACAAAGCAAGGGTGTTGAAACACATCGTCACTTAAACAACGTCTGGGCCTTAAACAAATACTTTGATCCCGGCAAGCCTGTGGTGTTGCTAAACTCACATCACGACACGGTAAAACCTAACCCTCAGTACACCAAAGATCCATTTACACCTGCTATTGAAGATGGTAAACTGTATGGGCTGGGAAGTAATGATGCCGGAGGATGCCTGGTTTCGCTGCTGGCAGCTTTTCTTTACTTCTACAATCAGCAGGGGCTGCTGTATAACGTTATTATAGGTGCCTCTGCCGAAGAGGAAATTTCTGGTGCCAACGGTATTGAAGCCTTACTGAAAGCGGAAGGACTGGTTGCTGCTTTACAGCATAAGCAACCCGCTTTTGCTATTGTAGGTGAGCCTACCTTGTTAAACCTGGCTATAGCCGAAAAAGGGTTGATGGTGCTGGATGGCCTTGCACACGGAAAGGCGGGCCATGCTGCAAGAGAGGAGGGAGAGAACGCTGTTTATAAAGCGATGAAGGATATTGAATGGATCAGCACCTACCGTTTTCCCAAAGCATCGGAATGGCTGGGGCCCGTTAAAATGAGTGTAACTGTAATTAACACAGAGAACAGGGCGCACAACGTGGTGCCTGCACAATGCTCTTTTGTAGTAGATGTACGTGTTACAGATGCCTACTCTCACGAGCAGGTGCTGGAGATAATACAAAAGCATGTACAAAGTGAGGTAAAGCCGCGCAGCATGCGCATGCGTGCTACGCGTATAGAGCCTACACACCCTATTGTGGAAGCAGGTATTGCTCTGGGCAAATCAGTATATGGCTCACCCACTTCTTCTGATAAAGCACTGATGCCTTTTCCGGCCTTAAAGTGTGGCCCCGGCGATAGTGCCCGCAGCCATACGGCAGACGAATTTATTTATCTGGAAGAAATTGCAAATGGAATAGAGCATTATATACAGCTGTTAAGCAAAGTGGTGGTGAAGGCCTGATATTATTGGAATTTAAAACTGAACACATGAAACTCTGGCAGAAAAATATAGATTCTTTAAAAGAGGTGGAACTTTTTACGGTGGGCAGAGACCGTGAGTTTGATCTGTTACTGGCTCCTTTTGATGTATTGGGTAACATAGCGCACGCCAGAATGCTGGCTACTGTGGGCCTGCTTACCAATGAAGAAGCTGCTATACTGGCCAAAGAGTTACAACATATTTATGCTACCATTCAACAGCATCCTTCTTTACCTGAAAAAGCAGCGGGTGTAAATGACCCTGCTTTTGTTATTCAGGATGATGTGGAAGATGTACACTCTCAGGTTGAATTTTTACTGACGCAGAAGCTGGGCGATATTGGTAAGAAAATACATTCTGCCCGCAGCCGTAACGATCAGGTACTGGTAGATGTAAAACTGTTTTTACGTGCTGAGCTGGAACAGACAGTACATGCAGTACAATCTTTATTTGAGTTACTGATAGCTAAAAGCGAAGAGTTCAGAGAATGTTTACTACCGGGCTATACGCACCTGCAACTGGCAATGCCTTCCTCTTTCGGTTTATGGCTGGGCGCTTATGCAGAAAGCCTGGTAGATGATGCCATATCGCTGAAAGCGGCTTATGATATAGTGAACAAGAATCCGCTGGGTTCTGCAGCAGGGTACGGTTCCTCTTTTCCGATTAACCGTACGCTTACCACACAACTGCTGGGCTTTGGTGATTTAAACTATAATGTGGTATACGCCCAGATGGGACGCGGCAAAGCAGAAAGGAATGTGGCCATGGCACTGGCCAACCTGGCAGAAACACTGTCCAGGCTTTCTATGGATGCCTGCCTGTTTTTAAATCAGAACTTTGGCTTTATCAGCTTTCCACCGCAGTTGACCACCGGCTCCAGCATTATGCCGCATAAGAAGAATCCGGATGTGTTTGAACTGATCCGTTCTTACTGCAATCGTATTAAAGCGTTGCCTAATGAGATCATGATGATGACCACTAATTTGCCGTCAGGTTATCACAGAGATTTGCAGCTGTTAAAAGAGCATCTGTTTCCGGCATTTACTACCATTCGTTCCTGCATGGAGATGGCGGGATTGATGCTGTCGAACATGGAAGTGAAGAAGGATATTCTGCAGGATGAAAAATACAAATACCTGTTTAGTGTGGAAGAGGTGAACAAACTGGTACTGGAAGGCTTACCGTTCAGAGATGCCTATAAAAAGGTAGGACTGGATATAGAAGCGGGACAGTTTACTTATAGCACAGAAGTACATCATACCCATGAGGGAAGCATTGGCAACCTCTGCAACCATAAAATTACCGCCAATATGCATGATGTGTTGTCTTCCTTTGCTTTTGACGAATCAAAAGCTGCGTTGACAACCCTGCTGAATGGTTAGTTCTTTAACGTTGATTAACCTTTCTCTTAAGTTGGTTAACCTGTTATAGAAGATAGCGGACTTACGTTTGGGCAAAATATTTTGCCCATGCGTAAGCATTTTACCCTTACACTTTTAAGCCTTGCTTTCTGCTGTATTTCCTACGCACAACGAACTACTGTAAAAGGGAGAATTATTGACAGTACCCAGCAAAGAGGAATGGCCTATGCTACCGTTTCTCTGGTACACGAAAAAGATTCTACGCTGGTAACCTTTGCCCGTGCCGATTCTTCCGGTTATTTTACTTTACCCAACATTGATAAGGGAAGCTATCTGCTTTCCACTTCCTACGTGGGGTACCTGCCTGTATGGAAAAAGCTAGAGGTGGCAGCAGGAGGGGAGCAGGTAATAGCGGATGTGAATATGACCGATCTGGTAACGGCACAAAATGTAACCGTACAGGCAAAGCGTCCACCGGTTACCATGAACAACGATACCCTGGAGTTTAACACCGAGAACTTTAAAACACATCCGAATGCTGTGGTGGAAGACATGCTGAAAAAGATGCCGGGTGTAACTGTTGAATCGGATGGAACGATAAAGGTAAACGGGCAAACGGTACAGAAGATACTGGTGAACGGAAAGGAGTTTTTTACTGGTGACCCTAAAATGGCTACTAAAAACCTGCCTGCCGATGCAGTGGATAAAGTGCAGTTGTTTGATAAAAAAAGCGATCGGAGTGAGTTTACAGGCATTGACGATGGCAACACCACCAGAACCATAAACCTGAAACTAAAAAAAGACCGCAACAATGCCTTGTTTGGTAAAATATACGGCAGCGCCGGAACGAATGAGCGATATGATGGACAGGCCAATATAAACCGCTTCAACAATGAGGAACAGATATCGCTGCTTGCTATGGGCAATAATACCAACAAGCAGGGCTTTTCTATAGCAGATGCTATGAACTTTTCCGGCGCATTGGCACGTGGTATGCGTAATGGTGGTGGTATTGTTATTACAGGTGGCAGCAGTAGTGAAACGGGCTTGCCTACTACCGGTATGGGGCAGAATCAACAGGGTGTAGCTACTACCTACGCGGGAGGCATTAATTACAATAATAACTGGAACAAGAAAACAGACCTCAATACCAGTTATACAGGTAGTGATATGCATCTTGTTACCAACCGCCAATCCACTACACAAAACCTGGCGCCTACCAATAGCTATGTAAGAAAAGACAATTCAGAAACGGCCAGTGATAATACGCAGCATCGTATTAACCTGGCGCTGGACCAGAAAATAGACAGTTCGTTTTCAGTAAAGTTTACCCCTAATATTACCTGGCAAAAAACAGCCAGTAATGCTACCAGTAATTATAACTCTGTAAGCAGCAAAGGGGTAGCGCTGAACGAAGGAAGTACTGTAAATATCAACAACGCAGACGCCGTGAATATTACCAACAACATTCTGTTGCGGAAGCGGCTGGCAAAGAAGGGCAGAACCTTATCCGGTAATCTGAATAACACTTACAATCACAGCCAGTCTTCCGGCAGGTTGAATTCAAATATGTTGTTTTATTATGAAAATCAGATGCCAGTAGATTCGGTGATTAGCCAGATCAATAGCCGCGATGCTGTTACACAAACGTATGGAGCAAACGTTACCTATACAGAGCCTATAGGCAAGCGTTCATTGCTGGAAGTAAGTTCGTTCGGTAATATCAGTATTGGTAAAAGCAATAAAACTACATACGACCAAAACCTGGGCAACGGTAAATACGATTTGTATAATGAGTTATTAAGTAATGATTTTACCAGCAGGTATTCTTATGGTGGTGGAGGACTAAACTTCAGAACCAATCAAAAAATGTTTAATGCTACAGTGGGAACCTCTTTGCAAACTGCTGCATTACAGGCCACCAATAATACAGCAGATGTAAAAATACGGCAGACTTTTACGGACCTGTTACCCAATGCAGCTTTTCAATATTTGTTCAGCCGCTTCCGTAATTTGAAGCTGGATTATTATGCATCTACTGTGCAGCCCAGCGTAACACAATTGCAGCCCATAGCAGACATCAGCGATCCGTTGAATGTATCTTCGGGTAATGCTGATTTGAAGCGGCAGTATAACCATACACTGAACATGAACTATTTTGCGGTAAAGCCGGAGAGTGGCACCAACATACGGGCGTTGCTGATGGTGGTGGCAAGCAAAGACGCTATTGTAAATGCGGATAGCGTGAAAGAAAATGGTTCACGCAGCAGCCGGCCGGTGAATGCAGATGGTGTATACATGGTTACCGGAAACTTTGGGTATGGATTTACGGTAAAAAAACTAAAATCCCGCTTTGATGTGGGAAGCAGCATCTCGTATAACCGTAACGTTGCTTTTCTTAATGATGAGCGGAACCTGATTTCAAACCTGGCCATAGGACCCAATTTATCCTGGAACTTTAGTATAGATGATGTTATTGACCTGCGGCTCTCTTCCCGTTTCAGCATCAGCAAAGCAACTTATTCTTTACAGCCACAGGCAAATACCAATTACCTGCAACAGAGCTACGGAGGAGAGATGACCAATTACCTGCCATGGTCGCTGGTAGTAAACAACCAGTTCAATTATGTATTGAATTCCGGTAGAACAAGCGGCTTTAATACACAGGTTCCACTGTGGAATGCTTCTATAGCTAAAAGCTTTCTGAAGAACAAGCGTGCAGAGGTTAAGCTTTCTGTATACGATCTGCTGAATAAGAATATAGGCATTACCCGTACAGCTAATCAGAGTGCTATTGTAGATCAGCGATACAATGTGTTGAACCGGTATTTTACGCTTGGGTTTACCTATAGCCTTAATAAGTCTGGCTTGCAAACTAAAGGAGCGAGAATTATGGTGGGGCCACCTATGTAACAGAAGTACGTAATAAGTTTAAAAAGAAATGGCCGGTCTGCAATTTGCAGCCGGCCATTTTACACGATACATGAGAAAAAACTATTTTACTGACCAATGCGTATTACTCTTGGTCCGCCCGGCCCGCCGTTAAACATGCTCATCATTTTCTGATTGTATTCTGCGCGATTGGTTGTTTTGCCTTTGGAAGGTTCTTTCAGTTCTTTTTTACTCAGTTTATTGCTTACTTCCTGTGCGGTAAATTTGATGTCTCCCTCATTTACATCCAGCAGCAGTATGGTACCAGGAAGACCGTTATACATTTCGGGCCCCGCAGGAACAGGGATGTCTTCTGTATACCAGGCTACAATACTCTGACCACGTGCATTGGTAAGGGTAGCTTTTTTACAGTTGTATTTCAATACCACTTTGGTTTCTTCCGTAAGCTTCCACGCCATGGTTTTTACGGTGTCTATGATAAGGTAGTTCTGCTCTCCCAATTCGGCCTGTTCCACAATTTTCTGGTTGCTAAAGTTGATATACAGAATATTATTCTGGCCTGGCATTCCGGGTGGTGGTCCCATACGCTGGGGGCCTCCGCCGCCTGGCCCGCCGGGTGCACCACCACCTGCAAACGGATCAGGAGCCTCATCTTCTTTAACGGCTTTATAAACGCTGGTACCATCTCCAAACAGCAGCTCCTGCTTAGTGGTTCTGAATTCGGGTATCATTGCTTTCATCTGCTCGTCTTTAAGGCGACGGTGCAAATTCATCTTTTTTTCGTAGGTAATGGTACCCTCCTTTATCTGAGCCGTTGCTGTGCAAACCATTGCTACGCTAAAGGCTGATAGTATTAATTGCCGCATAGTTTATATTTATACAGTCAAAGCTAAAAGGGGGCATTGTTAAGCATTCCTGCTATAAGGTTAATTAAGGTTAATGAGCCGGGCAGAGGATGTGGTGGTAGTTACATTTGTAAACATTGATGAGCGGCATGAATAAGTTGCGTATTTCCTGGGTATTTATGGCGGGCACTATTGTTTTAATAGCTGCCTTTCAAGGGTATTGGCTAAAGAAGGTATATAAGGAGGAATACGATGCGTTACAGCGCCGAACAGATATTCTGCTGAAAGAGACAGTGCAGGGGGTACAATCGGAGCGGATGAAAAATATGCCTTTGCTGGTTCGTCCGGATCGTATTGACAGAATAGAGATTGTTTCTGATACAGCTAAAGGACGTACCACTGGTTTAAATGCTAAAGCAGTTATTACTACCAAAGCCCGGACGCACACTGGCTCTATAAACGATATCAGCGATTCTGTTTTAAAGGAAAAGGTAGTGGTAACGGGCATAAGGCATGCTATTCCCGATAGCCTGCGCGGATTATTAGGCAGATCGGATGTTAAAATAGTAATGGGTGGGCGACTTCCAGACAGCAGCGAAAGAGGAGTTTTTATAAATGGGTATGATGATATACCACCCCCGCCGCCGTTTTTCAGAATGGCGATTGCCAATACCATCGACAGTTTAAAGCGTTCGGTTAAAAAGACAAAGAAGGGGAATACAAAAGACGCCCAGAACATACAGAAGTTTATTTACGAGCTGCGTCAGCTGGATGACTCTATTCCATTACGCAAGCTGGATACACTATACACTAAGGCTTTGAAAAAAGAGGGCATTGTGCTGTCGCATTGTTTATATATGGCTTCTTTGCCTAACCGTAAAGCAGGAATGGACTCTGTTCCGCAAGCAGGCGGCAAGCTGAGTACCCGTTTTGCTATGGCAGGCTTTAATGCCCCTTTCGGCTATTATGCGGTATTTGAAAAGCCACTTTCTTATTTAGGCAGGAAGCTATTACTACCAGTAGGCGTTTCTGTATTGCTGATTGGAGTTACTACACTTTCATTTGTATTTATGTACAGGAGCCTGGCCGCACAGAGAAGGCTTAGCGAAATGAAGAACGGGTTTATCAGTAACATTACACATGAACTGAAAACACCTGTGGCAACGGTAAACGTAGCTATTGAAGCATTGAGAAACTTCAATGCCATTGAAGATGCGGCACGTACCAAAGAATACCTGGACATATCTGCGATAGAGCTGCAAAGGTTAAATCTGCTGATTGATAAAGTACTAAGGTTATCTATGTTTGAAAAGCAGACCATGGAGCTACAGCCGGAAGAGGTAGATATGAACGCATTGATTAAGGAAGTAACAACGGGCATGCGTTTGCAGCTGGAGAAGGCAAATGCCAGAGTGGAATTACAGCTTCCTGCTGAAAAGATAGTGGTACAGGGGGACAGGCTTCATCTTACCAGTGTTATCTATAATCTGCTGGACAATGCAGTTAAGTACAGTCCGGGACAGCCCTTTATACATGTTGACCTGCAAAAGGGAGATGGCGAACTGATTTTCAGCGTTCGGGATAATGGTATTGGCATTGCCACCACTTATCAGAAAAAGGTATTTGAAAAATTCTTCCGGGTGCCGGACAATGACCGTCATAATATACGTGGATACGGACTTGGGTTAAGTTATGTTGCACATATTGTACAGCTGCACCATGGTAGCATAACTGTGCATAGTGAGGAAAGAAAAGGCAGCACTTTTACAATTAAACTTCCTTTTGCGTATGAGCAGAGTTAAGGTTCTCTATGTGGAAGATGAACAGTTCCTGGGTAAGATTGTGAAGGAAACACTGGAAAGCCGTGGCTTTGAAGTGTTGATGGAAACAAACGGCGAAACAGCCTTGCAAACCTTTTTGACAGAGCTGCCGGATATTTGTGTGCTGGATGTAATGTTACCGGGAATCAGCGGGTTTGAGCTGGCAGAAGCTATCAGAAATGAGAATGACGATATACCGGTTATTTTTCTGACTGCTAAAGTGCAGACGGAGGATGTGGTAAAGGGATTCAGGGTTGGAGGAAATGATTATATCCGGAAGCCTTTCAGCATGGAAGAACTGATTGTGCGCATAGAGAATCTTTTGCGCATAAAGCCGGAGCCTGCCGGGGCAGCAGCACCTCAGGAAGCGTTGATAATAGGTACTTACCGGTTTCATTTGCAACGTCAGATATTGCAGGGAACAGAAACGGAAAAAAGACTTTCTTACCGCGAGAGTGAGTTGCTGAAGTTTTTGTGGCAGAACCGTAGTACGGTAATAGACAGAAGGGCTATTTTAAATGAACTGTGGGGGAATGATTCATTTTTCAACAGCAGAAATCTGGATGTATACATTACCAGGCTGCGTGGCTATCTGAAAGAAGATCCTGCACTGGAAATTATAACTATAAAGGGGGTAGGCTACCGTTTTGTGGCAGACTGCCCCCTTTAGTAAGAAACTTTTTATTTAGTAGTTTATCACCTGCTCTACAATAGATTCAGGGATAGGTCTCCATTCATATTGCTGGTTACGTAACTGCGGAATAAAGCCTGCTTCGTTAATAGCCTGCTGCATGGTACGATAAGTAAAACGGTGAGGAGCACCAGCGGCGCTTACCACGTTTTCTTCAATCATAATACTGCCCCAGTCGTTGGCGCCTGCGTGCAGACATATCTGAGCAGTTTGCTTACCTACTGTTAACCAGCTTGCCTGTATGTTTAGTACGTTGGGAAGCATGATACGGCTGATGGCTATCATTCTGATATATTCGTCCTGTGTAGTCAGATTATGCACACCGCGGATACGGGTAAGCAGCGTGTCTACATCCTGGAAAGTCCATGGTATAAAAGCCAGAAAACCTTTGGCTTCTGCCGGCTTTTTAGCCTGTATTTCCCGTATGCGGGTAAGGTGAATAAAGCGCTCTTCCAATGTTTCTACGTGGCCAAACATCATGGTGGCGCTGGTGGTAATATTCAGTTTATGGGCTTCGTGCATAATGGCCAGCCACTCATCGCTACCACACTTGCCCTTGCTGATGAGGCGGCGCACTCTGTCAACCAGTATTTCTGCACCTGCACCAGGCAGAGAATCCATACCGGCTTCTTTCAGCGCCTTCAATACATCGTGGTGGCTCATTTTTTCCAGCTTACAAATGTGGGCTACTTCGGGTGGCCCCAGCGTGTGCAGCTTTAAATCCGGGTACAAAGCTTTAAGCTCACTGAAAAGATCCACATAAAACTGTAAACCCAGGCCCGGATGGTGCCCACCCTGTAACAGCAGCTGATCGCCGCCGTATTTAAGCGTTTCTTCGATTTTCTTTTTATAGGTGTCTATATCGGTAATATAGGCATCGGCGTGGCCGGGAATACGGTAGAAGTTGCAGAATTTACAGTTGGCCACACACACATTGGTGGTGTTAACGTTTCTGTCAATCTGCCAGGTTACTTTCCCGTGGGGGACCTGCTTTTTGCGTAATTCGTCTGCAACAAACATTAACTCTGTCAACGGCGCGTGTTCGTAAAGGAACATCCCTTCTTCTATTGTCAAAAATCCGAAGTCAAGCGCCTTCTGATATAACGCTGATAAATTCATCCTTACTATAATTGTAGTGGTACAAAGGTAGTGGAAATGTGGTTGTATAGCGGGGCTGAATAATTCTGTGAACGGTTTGCACAGGCGGGCAAATAGACTTAACTTTTGTTAACCAAATCAAACATGAGAAAATGCCCGGATTGCGCCATATTAGAAGTCTTATTGTTACTATGTTGCTCTTACTGAGTGCATTATCTATCCGCTTGTATGCCCAGGAGCAGTTTATAACTCCCCCCGCCCGCCTGCTTACCAACTTTTCTTTTAAAATGCTAACCGGGGGCATTGTAATAGTATCAGCTACGCTGGACAATTGTAAAGACTCCCTCAACTTCATTTTCGATACAGGAAGCGGAGGCATATCGCTGGACTCTGCCACGGTAGACTACCTGAAACTGGAAAGAACCGCTACCTCACGAACCATTAAAGGAATTGCAGGGGTACGCAAGGTTGATTTTGCCTTTAACCATAGCTTACACCTGCCGGGCCTTACGGTAGATTCTCTGGATTTTCACATTAATGACTATGAGTTATTGACGAGTGTGTATGGTGTGAAGATAGATGGCATTATGGGCTATTCTTTTCTGAAACGGTACATCGTGTGCTTAAACTACGACAAACATGAGATGGGGGTATATAGCCAGGGTAGCTTTACCTATCCCCGAAACAGTCAGTTTCTCCGGCCGGTATTTTCTTCTATTCCTATACAACAGGTAACTGTAAAAGATACACGTGCAATACTTGCACGCTACTACCTGGATACAGGTGCCGGGCTATGTATGCTTTTTTCTCAGTCGTTTGTTGATGATAGTAGTTTGTTGTTGAAGAAGCGTAAGATATTTGATACACAGGCAGAGGGGCTTGGAGGCAAAAAGAGTATGCGTTTAACGGTTATTAAAGAGGTAAAGGTGGGGCCGTACCGCTTAAAGAAAGTTCCGGTTTATCTGTTTGATGATGATTACAATGTTACTGCCTATCCCACGCTGGGAGGCTTGTTAGGTAACGACATTATGCGCCGGTTTAATGTGGTATTCAACTATGCTGATCAGTTAATTTGTATTAAACCCAACACGCATTACCGGGAAGAATTTGACTATTCTTACACAGGGCTGGGCATTTATGTGGTAGACCGGCATATAAAAGTGATTGATGTTATTAAAGGCTCTCCCGGAGAGAAAGCAGGCTTTATGACAGACGATGTTATTCTCTCTATAGACAACAATTTCTCTAACGATATACAGGCTTACAAAGCCATGTTTCAGCACCCACGAACCACTCTACGCATTATAGTACTCAGAAAGGGCAGCCCTGTAACATTAAAGCTGCGCATAAAAAGCATATTAGATTGATGCAGCGTATATTACAGACAAATGTTTGTATATAGCAATGGATGCAAGAATATTCAGACAACTTAATAAGAGCGGATTGGTTTCTGACAGTGAAATGCAGTGTATAGAAGAGCATAAAAACAAACCTGTGCCCATAAGGCAGGACTTGTTGTTTGTATTGTATGCCGGAATTATAATGGCTGTTTACGGGCTGGGTACGCTTATATACCGCAACATAGATGATATAGGCCACGGTGTTGTTGCTGGTATTATTGCTGTTATTTGTGCCGGATGTTTTTTCTGGAGCCGGAAGTTTGTAACAGGCTTTTCTACGGATAAAACTGAACCATCGCGCTATTTTGTAGATTATGTGGTTTTATCAGGGGCTCTTCTACTGCCTTTGCTGGCAGGCTATCTTCAGTATGTGTATCAGCTTTTTGGAGCGCGTTGGGGGCTGGCCACTTTTGTACCCATGCTGCTTTTATTTCTGGTAGGTTATTATTACGATCATAAAGGAGTGGTAAGTCTGGCAGTAACCAATCTTGCTGCCTGGTTGGGCATTACTGTAGCTCCGCTACAGGCAGCAGAGGAGAATGACTTTACCAATGAAAAGCTGATTTACACTGGTGTGGCGCTGGGGGGCATGCTGTTATTACTGGCTTATGCAAGTGTGCAAAAGAATATCAAAGCACATTTTGCAGATGTGTATCGCAACTTTGGGTTACACGTTCTTTTCATCTCATTAACAGCGGGGCTTTTTCACTTCCATTTTCCGTTTCCGGCAGTTATATGGTTTTTGTTGATAGCGCTGGCCTGTTACCTGCTTGGAAAACGGGCTTTGAATATTAACTCCTACTACCTGATGGTGGTTACTGCCTTATATGGATACATTGCTGTAAGCTATATGGTTATTTACGGGCTGATTACCATTGGAAGCGATGGGGGATTGTTTCTGGCACTCTTGTATGGGGTGCTTTCGGGTATTGGATTAATTATACTACTTGTTAACCTGCACAGAAAAATTAAGAAACATGCTGGCGTATAATAGTAAGGACTTATATAACCGGATAGTACAAAAGCAGGCTTCTGATGCATTTATAAATGGCTGCGTGGATGAAGAAGGGTTAAAACGTTTGCTGGCAGCTGCTCCTTCTGGTCTGTACACCCCTCAGCATCTTTTTAGTATAGGCATTGCTTTGATAACATTGATTGCATATTGCTTTGGAGTACTAATAATAGCCTGGGGAAGTGAGTTTTCTTCAGCGGCCCTGATAACGTTTCTGGCGGCTGCGGGGGCCTATATGGCACTGGAAGCAGGCGTAAAACAAAGAAGGTTTTATAACGCCGGTGCAGATAACATGCTGCTGATGTTGATTCCGGCAACGGTTATTGCTTTCTGCTTTGTGGAGATAAAACATATGCAACTGCTTTTTACAACCTTGATTGCAGGGGTGATATGTTGCTGGCTATGCATTCGTTTTGTAGATGCTTTAATGGCATTGCTAACCACTGTGGCTATTGTAATGCTTTACTGTTTGTTATTAGATAGGGCAGGGCTTGCTGCGGTTATATTACCTGTTGCAGCGTTGTTGCCGGCCGTATTGATGTATATAGTTTCGGGCCTGCTTTTAAAGTCTGATTCTCTGATCGTATATACCTGGTGTTTAAAAGTGGTACGTATAACTGCGTTGGCAATTGTGTATGCATGCAGCAACTTTCTTGTGGTAGACGTTGTGTTTACGGGTTCATACGATTATCGTGTTTCAGGGGCATGGAAGATTTTTTATTTATCCCTGCAGGTGATTGTTCCTGTTGTTTATGTTATAGCCGGTATTAGAAAGCGTAACATGGTATTACTAAGAGCAGGTGTTATTGCAGCAGCCTTATCAGCATATACTTTTCATTATTACTATTCTTTTTTGCCTGCTGATGTGGTATTATTGATAGCTGGTTGTATTTTAATAACCGTTAGCCTGTTGCTGATCCGCGTATTACAACAGGGGCAACGGGCGTTTAGTGCGGAACCGGAAAGTAATGCGGAGAAGTTGCTGAAGCAGGCTGAGGCCGATATTGTTTTTCAGGTATTAGGCAAAAAAGGCACTGCTGTTACGCCTGTAAACCCATTTGGAGGAGGAAGTTCCGGAGGAGCGGGTGCTTCGGGAAGTTACTAAAGAAAAAGACCAGCTATTGCTGGTCTCTTCTGTAAAATTCTTTCAGGCTATCGTTAATGTAAAAAAGAATCTCCTGTTGGTTTGGGTTTTTACGCAGCCATTCATAGTCCGGCCTGTATCGTCCCATAAAGAGATTTAAAGAGTCTCCTTTCAGACGGGTATAGTAACCCACCATTTCAGATGAAAAACGGTAGTCTACATAATGCTGCTTCTCCTGATCGGTAAAGTTGTCTATTGACTGCTGGCGTAAACGATCTTTTTTACTCCATTTCAGGTTAATACCCAAGCCTGCGCCGGAGTTTGCTTTGGTAAATGTTTTGTCTTTATAACCAATATCTTCCTGAAACTTGCGCCGCCGTTCGGCACTGTCCGACTGGTATTTGGTGTAATTGGTGGATCTTACCGTTACATCCAGCTTTGAAGTGGCTATTCTGGGCAGTTCAATATGCGTGGTATCACGCAGATACGGAAAATAGCGTAAACTGTCTGAACCGTACCCAAGTGCAGCAAATAACAGCAGATCGCCTTTGGTAACCTCTATTGCAAAAAAGCCGTTTTTATCGGTTTCCACAATGGTTTTGGTATTCTGGTTGGTAACGGTAGCACCCACAATGGCTGAACCCATGGCACTATCTTTCAGGTAGCCGTAATAGGTTTTTTTAGTATCCTGACCTATGGCAAGCGTGGTTAAAATAAATAACGCTATGGTTGTCAGGCTCATGTGCAACAAGAGAGTGTGAGGCCTCCTGGTAACAGGCGGTAAATTCATGCAATAAATATGTTTAATGGCAAGTTAAAGATATTCGCATTTCGTCGTACTCATTGCTCTGTTAAACTTTATAGGTGCGGCTATTGTCTTCTTTTACAGGCAAGGTTAGATTCACTAATTTGCACTTCTTTTTCAAATAACAATATGATTACCTACAACCGATTTGTTTTAGATAATGGCCTGCGGGTACTGGTACATGAGGATGCTGCAACGCCAATGGCGGTGGTAAATATTATGTATGACGTAGGTGCGAGGGATGAAAACCCGGCACAAACAGGATTTGCCCATTTATTTGAGCATCTGATGTTTGGCGGCAGTATACATATTCCGGATTATGATGAGCCGCTGCAGAGAGCAGGCGGAGAAAATAATGCCTATACAACCAACGACCTTACCAACTATTATTGCCAGCTACCGGTGCAGAACCTGGAAACAGCTTTCTGGCTGGAGAGCGACCGTATGTTAAGCCTGGCATTCAGCAAAAAAAGTCTGGATGTACAGCGCAAGGTGGTGTGCGAAGAGTTTAAAGAGCACTATATCAACAAACCCTATGGCGATGCATGGCACAAGATGCGTCATCTGGCATACACTACCCATCCTTATAAATGGATGACAATTGGGGATGAACTGAGCCATATAGAAAATGCAGCGCTGGATGATGTGAAGAACTTCTTCTTTCGTCATTACCGTCCCATTAATGCCATACTGGTAGTTGCCGGAAACGTAAAAACCGAAGAGGTAAAGCGACTGGCAGAAAAATGGTTTGGCGATATTCCTATGGGAGAAAAATATGTGCGTAACCTTACACAGGAGCCGGTGCAAACAGCCGGGCGCCGCCTGGAAGTAGAAGCCGATGTGCCGCTGAATGCTTTTTACAAAACCTGGCATATGGATTCGCGGTTAAGCAAAGGCTATTATGCTGCCGATCTTATTACAGAAATTCTGGGCGGGGGCGCTTCTGCCAGGCTGCACCACTCCCTGGTAAAAGAGCAGAAGCTTTTCAGTAACCTGGAGTGCTATCATTTCGGCACAATGGATCCGGGGCTTGTTACCATTGAAGGTAAACTGGTGAAAGGGGTAAATACCTCCGATGCTGAAAAAGCCATAGAGGAAGAGCTGGAGAAAATTAAAACAGATCTGGTAAGCGAGGCTGAGCTGCAAAAGGTAAAAAACAAAACAGAGAGCATTATTGCTTTTGAAGATATGAGTGTAATGAGCCGTGCCAACAGCCTGGCTTTTTACGAGCTTACCGGTAACGCAGCGTTGATTAATGAAGAGCTGGCTAAATATCAACAGGTAACAACGGAGGAAATCAGAGATTACAGCCGTAAAATATTTGATGCAGCCAACAGCAACACTTTGTACTATAACAGCAAAAACTAATACACGTTTTCTTTCAGAAAACGGTAACAACGGGAACAGACTATGATTGACAGAAAAAAGAGTCCTGCTATACATGATGCGGTGGAATTTGATTTGCGGTTAAAGCCCTGCGAACAGTTTACGCTGGATAACGGGGTGCCGGTATATGCGGTGAATGCAGGTGAGCAGGAAGTGCTGATGATTGAACTGGTGTTTTACGCAGGCAACTGGTACGAGCAGCAGAATATAGTAGCAGCCACCACCAACTTTCTATTAAAAAACGGAACTACTAATAAAGCAGCTTTAGCGCTGAATGAGCATTTTGAGTTTCACGGTGCTTATCTCAACCGCCATTGTTATAATGAAACTGCTACATTAACCCTGCATTGCCTGAACAAACACCTGCCTAAGCTGTTACCTGCTGTGGCGGAGATATTGGCAGAATCGGTATTTCCGGCAGAGGAGCTGGCTATATACAAGCAGAACCAGAAGCAAAGGCTGGAAGTGAATCTGAAGAAGTGCGACTTTATAGCCAACCGGCTGATTGATGAGTACTTGTTTGGTATAGAACATCCTTACGGAAAATATACATCAACAGCGGATTATGATGCGCTGGAGCGTGAGCAACTGGTGGAGTTTTATAGCCAGTATTATGCAAAGGGTAAGTGCATGGTATTTGCGGCAGGTAAGTTACCGGCTGATATTGCCCAACAGCTGAACGCAGCTTTTGGACATTTACCTTTCAACACACAACCTATGCCTGTTGTGGAGCATATAACCAAACCGGCAGCAGAAAAAAAATATCAGGTAACCAATGATACAGCAGGGGTTCAGGCAGCTATTCGTATTGCTCAACCTTTCCCTAACAGGCATCATCCTGATTTTATTAAGGTGCAGGTGCTGAATAATATATTCGGCGGCTTTTTCGGTTCCAGGTTAATGAGCAATATCCGGGAAGATAAAGGGTATACTTACGGAATACACAGCTACCTCCAGAATCATATACAACAAAGCGCCTGGATGATAAGCACAGAAGCAGGACGTGATGTATGTGCGGCTACGGTAGCGGAAGTTTATAAAGAAATGGAGCGTTTGAGAGAAGAGCTGATTGAAAAAGAAGAGTTGGATCTGGTTCGTAATTATATGATGGGAAGTATTCTGGGCGATCTGGATGGTCCTTTTCAGATTATCTCCCGCTGGAAAAATTACGTGCTGAATAACCTTACAGATGCCTATTTTTATAACAACCTGCAAACCATCCGAAGCATTACCGCAGAGGAGTTGCAGGAGCTAGCCCGGAAATACCTGGTGCCGGAAGCCTTTTACGAATTAACGGTTGTATAAAACAGATACGTATGGGAAAGTTTATTGGCAAATTACTGGTGAGTGCGTTGGCTGCATTAATTGTATCCTATCTTTTACCGGGCGTAAAAATTAACAGTGGTTTCAGCGCTCTGGCGGTGGCACTGGTATTGGCGTTGTTAAATACGTTTGTAAAGCCATTGCTGGTAATTCTTACTATTCCTATTACGGTGGTTACACTTGGATTGTTTTTACTGGTCATTAATATATTAATGGTAAAATGGACTGCCGAAATTGTTCCCGGGTTTACAGTAGTAAACTGGTGGGCTGCACTCTGGTTTAGTCTTTTACTTACTTTCTTTACTTCCCTTATAGAAAGTCTTATTAACAAAACGCAGTCAGACAGGTAAATGCCGTGTCGTGTAGTAGCTTATGTATTTCGATAGAAAACAATGGAGTAACGAAGCGCTGGTAAACATTTACCGGAAACTGCTGCTGCCGCGGCTGATAGAGGAGAAAATGCTGATTCTGCTGCGGCAGGGCAAAATAAGCAAGTGGTTTAGCGGCATTGGCCAGGAAGCTATTGCTGTGGGCAGCACTTTTGCCCTGGAAGCAGACGAATGGATAATGCCGTTACACCGCAACCTGGGTGTTTTTACCGGTCGCGATATGCCTTTGCTCCGGTTGTTTTTACAATGGCAGGGTAGTAGTGAAGGTTATAGCAAGGGCCGCGAACGCAGCTTTCACTTCGGTAGCCGCGAACATCATATTTGCGGCATGATATCGCACCTGGGGCCACAACTGGCCATTGCAGATGGAACTTCGCTGGCACACCTGTTGAATGGTAAACCCAAAGTATCGCTGGCGTTTACAGGTGATGGCGGCACCAGTGAAGGCGATTTTCACGAAGCGTTGAATGTGGCTGCCGTATGGGATTTACCCGTCATCTTTCTCATTGAAAATAATGGCTACGGCCTTAGTACACCTGTACAGGAACAATACCGTTGCAATACACTGGCCGACCGTGCTATAGGCTACGGTATGAAAGGCAGCACCATTAACGGCAATAATATTCTGAATGTGATAGAGGCTGTTTCTGAGGCCCGCGACTATTGTTTGCGGGAAAAGAAACCTTACCTGCTGGAATGTGTAACCTTTCGTATGCGGGGCCACGAGGAGGCAAGTGGCATTAAATACGTACCACAGGAACTGCTTGACAAATGGGCAAAGCAGGACCCTGTAGTTCAGTACGAACATTATCTGCTACGTGAAGCAGTGCTTACAACAGAAGAAATAGCCGCTATCCGCAGCGAGCTGAAAACTTATATTGAATCAGAACTGGAACTGGCTGATAAAGTAATTTCCAGGCCGGTTGATACAGCAACAGAACTGTCAGATGTATATGCGCCGGCAACTGAAATAACCGTTAGTCCAGGAGTGCTTAAGTCGCGCATACAAACGCCGGAAGTGCGATTTATTGATGCTATAGCCGATGCTTTGTATCAGAGCATGCAGCAGCATGAAAACCTGGTATTAATGGGGCAGGATATAGCGGAGTATGGCGGTGCTTTTAAAATAACAGAAGGACTGGTTCAGGAGTTTGGAAGGGAGCGGGTAAGAAACACGCCTTTGTGCGAAAGTGCTATTATAGGTACCGCGTTGGGGTTAAGCCTGGAAGGCTGTAAAAGCATGGTGGAAATGCAGTTTGCTGATTTTGTAACTGCGGGATTTAATCAGATTGTAAACAACCTGGCCAAGCTTTATTACCGTTGGGGCCAGGCGGCAGATGTGGTTATCCGTATGCCCACAGGCGGCGGCGTAGGTGCAGGACCTTTTCATTCGCAAAGCAATGAAGCCTGGTTTGTGCATACGCCCGGTTTGAAAGTGGTTTACCCCTCTTCTGCTGAAGATGCCAAGGGCTTATTAATTGCAGCCATTAATGACCCCGGCCCTGTTTTATTTTTTGAGCACAAAGCACTTTACAGAAGCGTAACGGGTAAGGTTGCTGCTGATTTTTATGAAACACCGATTGGAAAAGCCCGTGTGGTGAAAGAAGGAAGTGAGCTGAGCATTATTACTTACGGCGCTGGTGTACACTGGGCAATGGAATATGCAGAAAGCCGCCCCGATGTAGACATTGAAATTCTGGATTTGCGAACGTTGCTTCCATTGGATTACGAAGCTATAAAGGCTTCTGTGCTACGCACCGGAAAAGTATTGGTTTTGCATGAAGACACGCTTACAGGTGGTATTGGTGGAGAAATAGCAGCCTGGATTGGAGAACATTGTTTTGATAAACTGGATGCTCCGGTTATGCGTTGCGCCTCTTTAGACACACCTGTTCCGTTTGATATTCGCCTGGAGCAGAATTTTATGGCTAAAAGCAGGATTGCGTTGTATATTAATAAGCTCCTGTTGTATTAGTTGTTCGTTTTAACCGGGAGCTGCCGGCAGCAGAATAGAAACGCCCTTCCTGAATACACATACCCCTCACTATTAATCTGTTTAAGTACCTTTAAACAAAAAAGAAAGGCTTTGATAAACATTTATTTACCGTACAGAGAGAAGTATAAGCGCATGCAGCGGGTGCTTGCGGCAGATGTAGGTGGAACGAAAGTGAACATGGCGTTGTGTTATGTAACGGAAACGAAGATAGAGATAGTGCATACTGCCAGATATGCTTCGCAGGAGTATTCTTCCTTTACAGATATTATTAAAGCGTTTCTGGCAGACGAGAAAGTTGAAAAGCCGGAAAAAATAGGTATTGGCGTAGCCGGGCCTGTTATAGACAATACCGTAGAGTTTACCAACCTGAACTGGGGAGTGGTAAGTGCTAAAGATATTGCAGCCGTAACAGGTGTACCGGAAGAACATGTAGGCCTGATTAATGACCTGGAAGCTACAGGTTATGGTTTGCCTTGTTTGGGTGAAGATGATATTTTAACCCTGCACCGCGGCGAGCCAGGGCATAAAGGTAACGCTGCCATTATTGCTCCGGGAACCGGCCTGGGCGAAGCAGGTCTGTTTGCCGATGCCAAAGGCTATCATCCTTTTGCTACAGAAGGGGGCCATTGCGAATTTGCACCCCGTACGGAAATGGAAGCACAGCTGTTCAGCTATTTGAAAATAAAGCACCGGCGCGTAAGCTGGGAGCATGTGGTGGCAGGCCCTGGTATTTACCGGTTGTACTACTTTCTGCGTGATGTAATGCAGCGGGAAGAGCCGGAGTGGCTGAAAAAGGAAATTGAAGAAAAGGGCGACCCCTCTGCTGTAATCAGCCAGGCTGGTCTTGAAAAAAGAGCCCCTATCTGTGAAGAGGTAATGCAGCTGTTTGTACAGCAACTGGCCCGTGAAGCAAGCAGTCTGGTACTAAAAATGAAAGCAACAGGCGGGCTGTTTTTCGGCGGCGGCATTCCTCCTAAAATTCTGCCTCTTTTAAAAGAGCCTAACTTTTACGACACCTTTGTTGACTGTGGCAGAATGCAGGCACTGGTGGAAAAAGTTCCGGTGCGGATTATTCTGAACGATAAATCTGCCCTGTTTGGTGCGGCTTATTACGGTGCTTATGGACTATAGCGCTTTTCGGCTGCTGCCGTAAATACATCGGTATAAACGGGTTGTGCGACCCCGGAAAAAAAGGTAGTTTTAATCATTCTTTTCCTCCCGGGAAAAGGCTAATGAGAAAACAAACTACACACGCATGAAAAAATGGACTATGCTGGCGGTGGGGTGTGCATTAACACTCCATCTTTCAGCTCAGGAAACATTTCCCGTAAACGGAGTAGCTGATAAAAGGGAAGGGTGTTATGCCTTTACACATGCTACTATTGTAAAAGACGGGCAAACCACATTACAGGATGCCACACTGGTTATCCGCAAAGGCAAAATTGTAAGTGCAGCCGCCAACGCGGCTATTCCCAGAGACGCGGTAGTGATAGATTGTAAGGGTAAATATATTTACCCTTCTTTTATTGATATCTACAGCGATTACGGCGTAGGCTCTCCACAACGCGAAAGAACCGGGTTTGATTTCCGGGCGCCTGCGCAACTTACCTCTAACCAGAAAGGAGCTTACGGCTGGAACCAGGCAATACGCACTGACGTAGATGCGGGCAAAGTTTTCAGCGTAGATAATGCGAAAGCCAAAAGCTTACGCGAAGCGGGTTTTGGTACTGTTTTGTCGCACCAGAAAGATGGCATTGCCCGTGGCACCGGCCTGGTGGCAACGCTGGCGGAAGACAAGGACAATCTGGTAATTCTCAAAGACAAAGCATCTGCACATTACTCTTTTAATAAAGGCGTTTCTTCTCAAAGCTATCCCAGCAGTATGATGGGGAGTATTGCTTTGTTAAGACAAACGTATCTGGATGCGCAGTGGTATAAAAACCATCCCGCTGCGGAAGGTGTAAACTTAAGCCTGCAGTATTGGAATGAGCAGCAGGGGTTATTACAGATTTTTGAAGCCAATGGTAAATGGAATGCGGTACGTGCTGACAGGCTGGGCGATGAGTTTGGCGTGCAGTACATTATTAAAGCCAGTGGTGATGAATACCAGCGCCTGAAAGAAATGAAGGCTACCAACGCCACTTTTATATTGCCGGTTAACTTTCCGCAGGCAATGGATGTGGAAGACCCGAACGATGCCCGCTTTGTATCGCTGGAAGACATGAAGCATTGGGAAATGGCACCTGCCGCTGCAGGGCTGTTTGAGAAAGAGAATGTTCCTTTTTGTTTAACCAGCGCGGATGTAAAAGACAGCAAACAGTTTTTAACCAACCTTCGTAAAGCTATTGAATATGGTTTAAGTGAAAACAAAGCATTTGAAGCACTTACCAAAACGCCTGCTACGCTGCTGGGCATTTATGATAAAGTGGGTAGTCTGGATGCGGGTAAGCTGGCCAACTTTATTATTACATCCGGCCCCGTTTTTAAAGAAAACACTACGTTGTATCAGAACTGGGTACAGGGTAACGAATATGACGTTAAAAATGAAGGCTGGGCTGGGGTAAGTGGTTCTTACACACTTACGGTAACCGCTACAGGTAGCACACCTAAAACTTACAACCTGGTGGTGAAGGGTGATAACGCCGCCAATATCATAAACACAGATACTATTGCCGCACGTTTTAACTACGATGGCAAACTGATTAAACTCAGCTTTTCCGAAACCAAAAAATCCAGAGCCAGCATTCGTTTAAGTGGTGTTAACAACGGCACTATCTGGCAGGGCAATGGAGTGGATACTGCGGGCAATGCGGTGTTGTGGACTGCCTCTTTTGTAAAGGCAGGCGAAGAAAAGGCCGATAGCAGTAAACGTAAACAACCAATACGTTTAGGCAAAGTAACCTATCCTTTCAATGGCTATGGCTGGGAGCAATTGCCACAGCAACAAACACTGCTTATTAAAAATGCAACGGTTTGGACCAACGAAAAAGATGGTAAACTGGAAGGCGCTGATGTACTGGTAAAGAACGGTAAAATTGCGCAGGTGGGTAAAGGCTTGTCTGATGCAGGTGCTGTGGTGATTGACGGTACCGGCAAACATCTTACCGCTGGTATTATAGATGAACATTCTCATATTGCAGCAGCTTCTATTAATGAAGGCGCACAGAGTGTAACCTCTGAGGTGCGTATTGCAGATAACCTGAATCCGGATGATATTAATATCTATCGCCAGCTTAGCGGTGGCGTTACTTCTTCTCATATTTTACATGGCTCTGCCAATACCGTTGGTGGGCAAACCCAGTTAATAAAACTGCGCTGGGGTGTAAATGATGAAGAGTTGAAATTTAAAGGGGCAGATCCTTTTATCAAGTTCGCTTTGGGTGAAAACGTAAAGCGAACTACTTCTCAAAACAACAATCGCTTTCCTGATACACGTATGGGCGTAGAGCAGGTACTGGTAGATGCTTTTCAGCGTGCTACTGATTACCGGAATGCTTTAAAGGCGGATGGCAAAAATGCACGTCGCGATCTGGAGCTGGATGCACTGGTGGAAATTATGAACAGCAAGCGCTTTATCACCTGCCATTCTTATGTGCAGAGTGAGATTACTTCTACCATCCGCGTGGCTGAAAAATTCGGCTTTACCCTTAACACCTTTACACACATACTGGAAGGCTATAAGGTGGCCGATAAAATGAAAGCACATGGTGCGAATGCTTCTACGTTTTCAGACTGGTGGGCATATAAAATGGAAGTGCAGGATGCAATAGCTTATAATGCTGCTATTATGACCAAAGTGGGTTTGAATGTGTGTATTAATTCTGATGATGCAGAAATGGCGCGCCGGTTAAATCAGGAGGCTGCCAAAACAATTAAGTATGGTGGTGTTACAGAAGAAGAAGCGTTGAAAATGGTTACGCTTAACCCTGCCAAAGCGCTGCATGTGTCAGATAAAGTAGGCAGCATTAAAGCAGGTAAAGATGCGGATCTGGTGTTATGGAGCGATCATCCGTTAAGTATTTATGCAAAAGCAGAGAAAACTATTGTAGACGGCACCGTTTATTTTGACCGCGAAAAAGATGCACAAACGCGTGTGCAAATTGCTGCGGAGCGGAATCGTTTAATTAACAAGATGCTGGGTGAGAAAAAGGGAGGAGCTTCTATGGCACCCGCCCGACCAAGCTTCAATGTAATACTCAGCTGTGGCGATCACGACCACCACGATGGTTTAATTACCATTGATACAGGCGATGACGAATAATTACTGTAATCATCTGTTAAAACATTATTGAAATGAAAAAGACTTTTCTACATATTGGCTTACTGCTGCTGTTAACAGGAGCGGTAAAGGCACAGGATGATGTATATCCTGCGAAAGAATACAAGGGCAAGTTGTTTATTACCAATGGCACCATTCATATAGGAAATGGGCAGGTAGTTGAAAACGGCACTATTGAAGTGGAGAACGGTAAAATTGTTCGTGTGGGGCAAAACATTCCGGTACCCGCTGGCGATGTAAAGGTGTTCAGTGCGCAGGGCAAACAGGTATATCCAGGGCTGATACTCCCTATAACGGACCTGGGTTTGAAAGAAATTGCGAATGGCGTGCGCGGCAGTAATGATTATAGAGAACTGGGCGACCTGAACCCCAGTGTGCGTGCTATTGCCGCTTACAATGCAGACACCCGTATTGCAGGTACATTAAGGGCCAATGGTATACTCCTGGCTGGTGTTACGCCGCAGGGCGGCACTATTAGTGGCTCTTCTTCTGTAGTACAGCTGGATGCCTGGAATTATGAAGATGCGGCTTATAAAACCGATAACGGCATACATATAGAAATGCCTTCTTTTATTAATCGTCCCAGCCGTTTTGCCATCATGATGGGTGCGGGTAGAGAGCAGGGTGATGCAACCAAACAGGCACTGGATAAAGTAGAGAGTATTAAGGTATTCTTCCGCCAGGCAAAAGCATATCTGGCAGAATCTGCTCACAAAGAAGTGAATATAAAGTTTGAAGCATTAAAGCCACTGTTTGAAAAAAAGCAAAAGTTGTTTGTACACGGCGATCAGGTAAAGCAGATGCTGGCGGCTATTGATTTTGCAAAAGAGTTCGGCTTTTCAGTAGTAGTTGTTGGGGGAAGTGAGAGCTGGCAGATAGCGCCTTTGTTACAGCAAAATGAGGTAGCCGTTATTTTAAACGATCAGCATGCTTTGCCTTCCACAGAAGATGATGATGTAGATCAGCCTTACAAAACGCCAGCTGTATTACAAAAGGCCGGTGTGTTATTTGCGCTGAACGATGCGCATGACGAAAGCAGATATCGCAACCTGCCTTTTAATGCGGGCACCGCAGCCACTTACGGCTTAACCAAAGAACAGGCTTTGCAGGCTATTACCTTAAACACTGCCAGAATTCTGGGGGTAGAGGACAAAACAGGCTCGCTGGAAGCAGGTAAAGATGCCAACATTATTATCAGTGAAGGTGACATTCTGGATATGAAAACCAGCCTGGTTACCAAAGCTTTTATTCAAGGCAGAGACGTGAGTTTGCAGAATAAGCAAACCCAGCTTTATGAGCGCTATAAATACAAATATGGGTTATAGTAAGTTGTAAGATTACTGTGTAGGGGCTGACTCCGGAAGGATAAGCACCTGCATCGTATTTGAAAGAGGCTGTATCATCAGTTTGATGCAGCCTCTCTGTTTTTCGCCGGAGGCAGTCTTTAAAAAGCCTTTGCCATACAACTTAGTAAAACTGGGGTGCTGTTTTCTGGCTTAACTGATGATTAGTTTAATGTTGGGTATAACATCCTTGTCCAGCCGCTGCTTCACAAAATTTTGCTCTACTAGACTTAGCGTATACCAATACCTTTCACTGATTTTCTTTTGCATAGTGCTGTGTATTATGCAGGCCCGTGGCCGGACCTGCGGTGTTATTAATGAGCAAGTGCGCCGATTTTAGTGTCTGTTATTTTTACCACTTCTACATGAGGGGGCAGGTTGAAATAAAGTTTTGCTTCGTTCTTCATCAACCGGCTTAACTACGTTTCCGTGAATCTGCTTTGCACCTGTACCGTTGTTCCAATTATCAGTTCTACATACTGTGGCTTTTTAGTCGAGTGTTTACCTTTTAGCCTCTCAGGGTGGGTAGCTGGTTTGCTAATCTGCTGAGCCGGGTAGTCGCTGTAATAAGCTTTAGAATACTCTTCCATCTCATGTATGATGGTGTTGGCTAATGGCGGTATATTTCCTGCAATGCGTATCATAAGGGGCTTTTTCTATACTTTACAAAGAGCAGCACATTCGCTTTTCATAACAAGAAAAGACAAGCCTTTCCATCCTAAGCTTTGCAACAACGGCAACAGAAAAAAGTTCAGGCCACCACACACGATGTTGTCTGCAAGACGGAATAACCCGCGGAGAAACACTCACCCGCTATCTGATTTTATTCAAAAAAATTTATATATAAATTCTGCCCTTTTTGTATCTTATGAGGCGTAAACACTAAAATTATCTATCATGAAACATCTTTCGCTGCTTATTGCCGCATTTTTATTGTTAACGAGCATTCAGGGGCAGAACCGTATGCTTTCAGGCCATGTAACAACTATCTACGGGGCGCCGTTAGCCGGCGTGCAGGTAAACGTAGTAGGATACAATCTCCAGACTTACACTGACGGGCAAGGCTTCTATCTTTTTACGAATGTTCCGGCTGCTGCCACAAAACTGTTCTTCAACTTTATCGGATACTATCCATACGAATATCTGCTTAATCCATTTTCACATATTTACAACCTGGAAATGGAGTGGTATACAGATGAGGAATGGATTTTCGGTAGTAAGAAAAATAATTTGGTGAATTAAAGCTTTTTATTCCATTACCAGTTATTGTGTTTTACCAGAACGTATCCATTTCATAATATCCCGATTCCGAATTCTTTTACAGATAAATAAATATCACTTATACAACAGGAGGTTGCCTTATTTCTAGAGCAGCCTCCTTTTTTGTTCAGCCAGTTCTATACATCCTGTAAATAGTGACTGGTAAGGTTTTTCATATCAAACCTGATTACTTCTCCGTCCAGCAGGGGAGGTCTATTTTCATTTTTTTTGTGCCAACTGAGATAAGGCAGTATGGGTATTCTGACCGGAAAATGAACACACCTTTTTCATCATCTTTCTCGTTGATTCCAAGTATATACTCTGGTAAATCAACATATTCATCTTTCATATCCCCGATGAGGGCAGGTATTCGTTCAGGCTATTCTCAGCGGCTATCTTATTGATGAGCCAGCCTTTTTTAAAACTGTATAACATTGCCGCCGATGTTTACTATGGGCTTTCCGGCCCTAAGCTTCTTCATAGCATTTCTAACAACGCTGATGGAATTGTAAAGCTCAGGGAAATGGTCCTGAAGCATTGGGAAAAGGTCCGGAAGTTTCAGGAGGAGGTCTTGAAGCTTTGGGTAGATACCCCGAAGTTTCAGGAAACTGTCTGGAAGCTTTGGGATAACGGCCGGAAGCTTTAGAAATGTATCTGAGTGTTGTAGTTTATTGTGGCAAAGTTCAGCCACGTTTGCATAGTGCAGGAGCATGTATTCTGCGAGCTGGCAGCTGCCATGCCGGAACTTTAGGGTTTCATGGCCCAGCTTTAGGACCAAATGTAGAAGCTTTAGCGCGAGTGCTGAAAACACTATGGCCACATTTAAAAGTTGTATAACGAGATGCGGCAACTCTCTGATGGAAAATAGAAGCTTCTGGAAGTGTTCCGCCAACCTTCTGATGTGTTTTAGAAGTTGTGGCACGGGATCATAAAGTTGTTTGCTGTTATGCAGAAGCTATCTTGTGTAAAGAAAAAGCTGGGCGGCCACTTCCGGAAGCTTCTGATTATTACGGACCAACTTCTGATTTAGAAGCGAAAGTGAGGCTTTTGCATGGTTACAGTGCATAAGTATCTGAAAATGTTGCTATTGATGATGAGCCGGGCGGAGATAACCTAAAAATTCCAGATCGGATTGTTGCGTTACTGCATGGGCTTTTCCGTTTTTCAGCAGGTATAATTGGTCTGCCACGTCCAGAATATGCGGGTACATATGGTCGGTTATCAGGAAGCCCTTGTGCTGTTTTTCGGCGTTCAATACTTTTTTCAGCCGTTCTACCTGTATGGGAGCAAGAAAGGAAAAAGGCTCATCCAGCAAAACAAACCGGGTTTCTGATTTTAAAATGCAATACACTTCCACAAAGCGCCTTTGTCCGCTGGATAAATTGCCCAAAGCCGTGTTTTGTAATCTGGCGTATTCCGGAAATTCTTCTTCCAACGCAGAAGGGGCAATGCCGAAATCGGCCAGCACACGCTTCAACGTAAACTGTTTAGGTATAAAGTTGTGCTGCGGCAGATAGCGCAGCAGATCGGGCCGCTGAAAAGCTGCCGGAAAAGAAGTGTGGTTAATGCGTACGGACTTGTCTTGACACGGAAAGGAGCCGTATACAATATTCAGCAGGCAACTTTTGCCACATCCGTTTCGGCCCAGCAGGCCGGTAACCTGCCCAACCTCGCATTGAATATAGATATCAGATAAAATGCGGCGGCCGTTAAACGACAGCTGAATGCCATCTGCTGCTAATACATTTTTCATAAACAATGGTATAGGGCGATTAAGGTGAGGAAAAACAAACTAAAGTCGATAGTGAGCGCGCTGCCCCACAATACTTTTTTACTCAGGCCCAGATTATGATAGTAATAATATTCTTTTCTTTTAACCTGGTTTATAAAGTACCACAATACTGCGTTGGTAATTACTTTTAACCAGAAAAGTGCCGCTATCATAGACAGGCCGTATGCGGCAAATAATCCGCCGGCGGCAACGGTAATGCCGCCGGAAGCAATTGCAAAGCCGGAATAAAAGGTGAGAATGAGCCGGGTTGTTCGGGCGATGGTCATAAGCGTGGTATTTCCACAAGAAATTTAGTGTAAGTATCGACGGAGATATCAAAGGCCCGGACGTATTAGTAGATGTTTAACGATTATTACATTATTTCTGTTAAAAATTGGCGGTAAAAAGCCGGTTTCCTGTCCCTCATTCAGGCTGCGCAGCAAAACGGCCCATGGGGTGGGTAAGTCATCGGTTTTCGGCTTCAATAGCACTTTGTTTAAGGGATAATGACCGCATTTAGGGTATGGAACGCAAAATAAATGTCTGTGGGTACTCCAAAAATGTATATATTGACGGCTCATTTTTACGGGTACTTTTTTTAGCCCTTGAGACCTTAATTTTTTAATATAATAGTTTGGCCCTGAACATGAAACCCGGTATAAGAAAAGCAGTTAATCTGACAGCTTTTACCCTGCTTTTTTTCATTGTTGGTGTTGTGCTGTACGGAAGTTTGTACGGCATGGTAATTAACATGCTGAAGCATTTTTCCAAAGGTGGAGTTGAGTTTAAGGGCGAGTTCCCTATGCTGTTTATTCACAGCTTATTGTTCGGCCTTATATTTTGTGTTATACCTGGCTGCGTGTTTATATGCCACCAGATATTAAGGGGTAAGTCGGTTAAGGACTACATGTGGACCTGTATTCTGTATTTTGTATTTTTTGTTACTGCCTTCTGGGGTGTTACCGATTTTGAAAGTTTCTTTATCGTAGCTTCTACCGATCCCAATAAACGTAACGCTATTTTATCTCATAACGTTCAGGATGTACACCTGAATGGAATTTTTATACTGGCCATAATACTGGCAACCATTTTTACCACTTTTGCCAATATGATTAAATGGTTAAGGGCACCCAAGCCCAAACCAAAGGCTAAAACGCAGGTTAGAAAGGTGGTTAAAAAGCCTGCCAGCACGTTTTAATATAACACATAGCCCTGTAGGCAACTTTCCTTTGGGGTTTGATGCAGCGAGTACGGAATAGTAAACTATGCTACCTTCGCTGCATGAGTAAAAAACTGTTTTTGCTGGATGCCATGGCGCTTATTTACCGCGCCTATTATGCGTTGATACGTAGTCCGCGTATTACTTCCAAAGGAATCAATACCAATGCACAGTTTGGTTTTACCAACACGTTGTTTGACCTCATTAACAAAGAAAAGCCTACGCACCTTGCGGTTTGTTTTGATACCCACGCGCCCACAGAGCGACATATAGATTTTACAGATTATAAAGCCAACCGGCAGGAAGCGCCGGAAGATCTGCTGGCTTCTATTCCTGACATTCAACGTATTATACGTGGCTTCAATATTCCTTGCGTAGAACTGGATGGTTATGAAGCCGATGATGTAATTGGTACACTTGCCTGGCAGGCTGCCGATGCAGGGTATGAAGTGTATATGGTAACGCCTGATAAAGATTATGGCCAGCTGTTAATACACCCCAGCGTATTCATTTACAAGCCTCCTTATATGGGCAGTAAAGAAGAGGTGCTGGATGCTAAAAAGGTTTGTGAAAAGTGGGATATTGCCCGCGTAGAGCAGGTGGTGGATATTCTGGGCCTGATGGGTGATGCCGTGGATAACATACCGGGCATACCAGGCGTAGGCGAAAAAACAGCGGCTAAGCTGCTGAAAGAATATGATACACTGGAAAACGTATTGGCCAATGCGGATAGCATAAAAGGAGCGCTGGGCGAAAAGGTGCGTAATGGAAAGGACAGTGCTATCATAAGCAAGAAGCTGGCTACTATCATCACCAACGTGCCCGTTCAGTTTCACGAGGAAGATTACCAGCTGAAGGCCTGGAACAATGAAGCGCTGATTGAAGTGTTTACCGAACTGGAGTTTAAAACCCTGGGTAAGCGTATTCTGGGTGATGCCTTTAATGTGTTTCAAACTGCTGCTGCAGGTGTACAAACCGATTTGTTTGGCAACGCCGTAGAAACAAAAACTGCGGCTAAAGCGGACGGAGAAGAAGGCTTACTGGCTACTGGCTTCAGTGCCGATAAAAACATCAATAATACCCCGCACGAATATCATTTACTGGATACACCTGAAAAGGTGCAGGCTTTTCTGAATGATGCAGTACAGCAATCAGAAATCTGCTTTGATACAGAAACTACCGGACTGGATGCGAATGAAGCAGACCTGGTAGGCATGAGTTTTTCTTTTACTCCAGGCGTTGCTTTTTATATACCCTGCCCGCCGGAAAGAGATAAAACACTGGCCGTACTGGAGCAGCTGCGCCCCTTGCTGGAAAAGCCGGATATTACCTGGATAGGGCAGAACCTGAAATATGATATGCTGGTGTTGAAATGGTATGCTTTTGAACTGAAAGGAAACATTTACGATACCATGCTGGCCCATTATGTGGTAGAGCCCGAAGGGCGCCGCAGTATGGACCTGTTAAGCGCACAATACCTGGGGTATGAGCCCGTGCATATTGAGGAACTGATTGGAAAGAAAGGCAAGACGCAGGGAAATATGCGGGATGTGGCGGTTGACAAAATAAAAGACTACGCTGCCGAAGATGCAGATATAACCTTACAACTGAAACATGCCCTGCACCCGCAGCTAAAAGAGAAAGAGGTAGAGAAGGTATTTTACGAAGTGGAGAACCCATTGGTAAAAGTGCTTACGGCTATGGAGTTTGAGGGTGTAAAGGTAGATGTGGGTTTTTTACGCGAATATTCTAAACAGCTGGAAATAGAAGCCAAACAGTTTGAGGAAAATGTATACCAGGAAGCGGGCGTGCGGTTTAATCTTTCCTCTCCACGTCAGTTAGGAGAAGTGCTGTTTGATAAACTGAAACTGGACCCCAAAGCCAAAAAAACTAAGACCGGCCAATACGCTACCGGAGAAGATGTGTTGCTGAAGCTGGCAGGCAACAGCTCTATTGTGTCTGATATTTTAGGCTATCGCGAACTGACCAAGCTGCGCAGTACTTATGTAGATGCATTGCCTGAAATGATTAACAGCAAAACGGGGCGTGTACATACCAGCTATGCACAGGCCGTTGCTGTAACCGGCCGCCTGAGCAGCAATAATCCCAACCTGCAAAACATTCCCATCCGTACAGAAAGGGGTAAGGAAATAAGAAAAGCTTTTGTGCCCCGCGATGCGGAACACACGTTAATCAGTGCGGACTATTCACAAATTGAGTTACGTGTAATTGCTGCTATAAGTGGCGATGAAAATATGTGCGAAGCCTTTAAACAGGGCAAAGACATTCACACTGCTACTGCTGCAAAAGTGTATGGCATAGCGGATGAAGAGGTAACCAAAGAACAACGTTATAAAGCCAAGAGCGTAAACTTTGGCATTATATACGGGCAGGGTGCTTTTGGCCTGGCAGATAACCTGGGCATTAGCCGTGCAGAAGCCAAGGAGATAATTGACAATTACAAGAAAGAGTTTTCGGGCATTACCAGATACATGGATGGCATGATCAATTTTGCCAAAGAGCATGGTTATGTACAAACCTTAATGGGCCGTAAGCGTTGGTTGCGGGATATTAACTCTTCCAACTTTACCGTACGCGGTTTTGCGGAACGCAATGCTATTAACTCGCCCATACAAGGTACTGCTGCAGACATGGTGAAAATGGCTATGATACGTATACAGGCCGCTATGGAAAAAGAGAAGCTGCGCAGCCGTATGATATTACAGGTGCATGATGAATTGGTGTTTGATGCGCATAATGATGAACTGGAAATACTAAAGCCGCTGATTCTGGAAAATATGAAGGCTGCATTACCGCTGCCCAATGAGGTGCCGGTAGAAGCGGAGTTGGGAACAGGAATTAACTGGCTGGAGGCGCATTAATTAAAAATAACCTTGTATATTATCATTGCATACTGAAATTGTATCATGATTGTTGTTATTCAATGTAAAGACCAGGTAGGGCTGGTATCTGCCATCTCCGGCCTCATGGCTGCTGAAAAAATCAACATTGTATCTATGCGGGAGCATGTTGATACCCAGAACAACCGCTTTTTTGCACGTCTGGTATTACAGCAACCTGCTGATGTGGTGGTGTTACGGGCAAAGCTGGAATCGGTATTGCCCGATGATGCATTAATACAGGTTACGCTGCAGCCGGAAAAGAAAATAATAGTGCTGGTTACCAAAGAGTATCACTGCCTGGGTGATATTCTTTTGCGCAATCACTTTAAAACCCTGGGCGCATCGGTACAATGTGTCATTGGCAACCATGCCACGCTGGAAGATATCTGCCGCCGGTTCGATGTTCCTTTTCATCTGGTATCGCACGAAAATCTGGCAAAGGAAGCTTTTGAGCAGGAACTACTGAATACCGTTCAGCAATACGAAGCGGATTACCTGGTTTTAGCCAAGTTTATGCGCATTTTATCTCCTGAATTTGTAGCACGTTTCCCTATGCGTGTTATCAACATTCATCATTCCTTTTTGCCTGCCTTTATTGGTGCCAACCCATACCGTCAGGCTTATGAAAGAGGGGTGAAGCTGATTGGTGCCACCGCGCATTTTGTTACCAACGATCTGGATGAGGGGCCGATTATTACACAGCAGATTATTCCCGTAAACCACTCCCTTTCTGCGGCTGATATGGTAAAGGCAGGTAAGGAAATAGAAACCGCGGTGCTGGCAAAAGCCCTGCAGCTGGTGATGGATGATAAAGTGCTGGTGTTTCGCAATAAAACAATTGTATTTGATGTATAAGCGTATTGTTGATTTTCTGTTTCATCTGCAATTGCCCTTTCCGCTTCCGGAAGAAGTAGGCGTGTTAGATGTATATGGAAACAAAGCAATACAGGAAGTTTGCCGTGCTTTTTATAAAAAATTTTATAACGATGGCAAGGCCCGCCATATGCTGGTGGGTATTAACCCGGGCAGGTTTGGCGGTGGAATTACGGGTATTCCTTTTACCGATCCTATTCGTCTGGAGCGTGAATGTGGTATAGAAAACCACTTCGATAGAAAGCAGGAGCTGTCTTCGGTTTTTATGTATGATATGATTGCCGCTTTTGGCGGAGCGGAAGCTTTCTACAGCCGCTTTTATATTACCGCAATAAGTCCGCTGGGGTTTGTAAAAAACGGAAAGAACCTGAACTACTACGATGATGCCTCTCTGAAGCGGTTGATTGAGCCGTTTGTATTAGACTGTATAGAAAAGCAATTAAGCTGGGGCATGCATACAGATGTCTGCTTCTGTATAGGCGAAGGAGAAAATGCTAAGTACCTGCAGAAGCTGAATCATCAACACCAGTGGTTTAAACGCATTATTCCCCTTCCTCATCCGCGTTTTATTATGCAGTATAAGCTAAAACAAAAAGAGGCTTATATACATCAGTATCTGAGATTGTTGAATGAGGCTGCCGGTTAATACTTACATTTTTCGCCTGGTAACAGCTTCACAAATTTTTCAACGCTAAAACTTTCTTTGGTGGCTCCTGGCTGCAGAATAAATTTTCCTTCCATTTCTGCCAGTACACGTTCCCCTGTTTTGAGTTTCAGGCCTTGAAAGGTTGTTTTTAACGCCGCCGCAGCTCCGGGTGTAAATGTTACAGCATATTCTTTTGCCCAGCCGCATACTTTAATGTGTGCAGAATCGGGCGTATAGGTAAGCATACCTCTCAGCGCAATATCTTTTTTAGGCGCAAATTTGCCGGGTTGGCGGTGCAACACGTAATTCAGTTTGGTGCCGGTAATAATGGCGCCCTCGTTGTCCAGGGTACTTAACTGGTCGCCGTTTATTATTTTATATTGGCGGGGGCCTTCCGTTATCTCATTGAGGGTGAGTATGCTATCTACGGCAGACCATTTTCCCAACTGGTAAAAAATATGTTCCCCTTTTACGCCTGTGTACTCCTGTTCCAGGGTAAAAGTACTGTCTGCATTCAGATCCAGTACGGTAATAATACCGGCGCAGTCTGCACAGGGCAGGGTATCGGCAAATAAGCCATCCAGTTGTTTTCCGGTAAAAGGAGACACTATTTTTGCCACACTGTCTTTTTTCTCTGCGTTTTTATTCGTATTATTTGTACAGGAAGTGGCGGCAAAGAGGCTGGCAATGGCCAGAAACAGCATGGTTGGCTTTCGCATAGAAATGGAGTTTAATGTTAAAATTAGGAAGAACAGGTTAATTTGCCGCAGGAGCCTATATTTGCAGTCCTTTCAAAATAAGATTTAAGCATGGAATACAGCAGAATTATTTCAGTTACGGGTTTAGGCGGATTGTTCGAGTTAGTGGGCAGTAAGGCCGATGGCGCTATTGTTCGCTCTCTGGAAGACAAAACTACCCGTTTTGTAAGTTCACGCGTACACAGCTTTTCACACCTCGAAAGCATTGAAGTATATACCATTCGTGAGAATGTAAACCTGGTAGAGGTATTACAGGCCATGAGTGCCAGCAAAGAAACTGTGCCTTCTGAAAAAGATGCTGCTGCAGTAAAAGCCTATTTCCAGAAGGTATATCCTGATATGGACTTTGATCGTGTTTATGGCAGTGATATGAAGAAGATGGTAAAATGGTTTACCATTCTGAACGGAAACAACGTTGAGTTTAAGCTGAGCGAAGCCCCTGAAGAAACAGAGGAAGAAGTAGCCGTTGAAGAAGTTGCTGCTCCTGCTGCGGAAGAAGCTAAGCCTGCAAAAGCGCCTAAAGCAAAGAAAGCGGCAGCACCAGCTACCGAAGCTGCTGAAGGTGACGAGGCGGCTGCTCCTAAAAAAAGAGCGCCCCGTAAAAAGAAGACTGAAGAAGAATAGTTTAACAACTATAGGTTGCAATCGTAAGCAGCGGAACACTGGTAGTATACCTACCGGGTTTCATTGCTTGCGATTTGTGCATTTATAGGGCTGGCAGGATTTATGTGCTGAATTGTAACTTTAATAAAAGAGAACATGCAATACACTGCGGACATACAGAAACAAAAAAGGACTTTTTTACCGGCTGACTTTGCCATTACTACCTGGGATGCATTGGAGCCCTACTTTATCAAACTGTCAGAACAACCACTTGATTCCAGAGAAGCGCTGGAACAATGGCTGCATGACATTAGTGAAGTAGAGGCGGCAGTAAGTGAAGATGCGTGCTGGAGGCAGATAAAAATGACCTGCGATACTACCGACCCCAAACTGGAGGAGGCGTTTACTTATTTCTGTATGGAAATTCAGCCGAAACTGCAGCCTTATGCAGACCAGCTGAACCGCAAGCTGATTGATTGTGCTTTTACAAAAGAACTGGATCAGCAATTATACTTTACCTACCTGCGCAATGTAAAAAAGAACATTGAACTGTTTAGGGAAGAGAACATTCCTATTCAGGCAGAGCTGAGCGTAATGCAGCAGCAGTATGGTGTTATTGCCGGTAAAATGACGGTTGAGGTAGAAGGTAAAGAATACACCCTGCAACAGGCTGCCCGCTTTCTGGAAAAACCAGACCGCAGTTTACGGGAGTCTGTTTACCGCAAAATCAATGAAAGAAGATTGCAGGACAAAGAAACCCTGAACAATCTGTATTCGCAACTGATAGAAAAGCGTCATCAGATTGCTTTAAACGCAGGCTTTGCTAATTACCGGGATTATAAATTTGTTGAGCTGGGGCGCTTTGATTATTCCAAAGAAGATTGCTTTCAGTTTCATGAGGCAGTAAAGCTGCATGTATTACCACTGGTAGAAAAGATTTATCAGCGTAAGAAAGAGAAATTAAAACTGGATGATCTGCGCCCCTGGGATACGGAAGCACAGCCAGAAGGCATAACGCCGCTGCATCCTTTCAACACAGGAAAAGAGTTGCTGGATAAAACCATTACCTGTTTTACGCAACTGAATCCCTTCTTTGCCGATTGCCTGAAAAAGATGGAAACAATGGGCCATCTTGATCTGGAAAGCAGGAAAGGCAAAGCGCCGGGCGGGTATAACTGTCCGTTAGCGGAAAGTGGCGCTCCTTTCATTTTTATGAATGCTGCCGGGCAAATGAGCGATGTTACTACCATGGTACATGAAGGTGGGCACGCTATTCATTCTTTTCTGGCGCATCCACTGGCGCTGAGTTCTTTTAAAGAATATCCGATGGAGATTGCAGAAGTGGCCAGCATGAGCATGGAACTGTTCAGCATGAACCATTGGGAGGCATTTTTTGACAATGCGGAAGAACTGCAGCGTGCCAAAGAACACCAGCTGGAAAGAGTAATTACTATTTTTCCCTGGATAGCCACTATTGATAAGTATCAGCATTGGATATACGAACATCCGGCACATACCGTAGAAGAGCGTGCTGCTAAATGGATGGAGTTGTTGAATGAATTTTCTATAAAGACTATCAATGTAGAAGGACTGGATGCTTACCGCCAGAACAGCTGGCAGCGCCAGTTACACCTGTTTGAAGTGCCTTTTTACTATATAGAATATGGTATTGCGCAACTGGGAGCTATTGGTATGTGGATGCAGTACAGGCAAAACCCACAAAATGCGCTGAATAATTACATGAATGCGCTGCACCTGGGCGGTACTAAAACCCTGCCTGAGTTATATGCAGCTGCCGGGTTGAAATTCGACTTCTCTCCGGAGCATATTAAAACGCTGATGGAGTTTGTAAACGCCGAAATGGAAAAGCTGTAACTACTAGTTACAGCTTTTGCAAATTCCGCTTACAATTACATCAATCTGTTTGCCGGTAAAACCTTTGGGCAACTGTACTTTAGGTACAGTTATATGATCCAGACAATACGTTACACCACAGTTATCGCAAACAAAATGCACGTGGTCATCATGATGATGGCCCGCGCTGCATTCTTCTTTGCACAAGGCGTACTTAACAGAGTTGTCGGCCGTAGGTATGGTATGTATAATCCCTTTTTCAACAAAGGTTTGCAGGGTTCTGTAAATAGTAACCCTGTCGAAGTTGGGGCCGGTTTGTTTTTCAATATCTGCATGCGCCAGTGCTGCATTGCTGTTTTGAAACAGTTCCAGTATTTTCTTCCTGCTGTCGGTAACACTCAGCTGGCTGCGCTTTAATATAGTAGTAATTACGTCTTCCATATTTCCTCCTTATCTTATTGCGGATTGTTGGTGAAAATGCTGTTGGTGAAACCGCTTTTCCCCGACTTTTCTTTTAACAATGTCTGGATGTCTTCGTTCAGTTTTGCCAGTTCATCTTCTTTCAGGCCATCATAAATCTGTCCGCGTACCTGGCCGTTCTTATCTACCAGCGCAAAAAACTGCGTGTGAATAAACTGGTCTTCAATTTTCTCTACTGCATTTTTAGGGTCATCCAGCAGATAACTATAACGTGCTGCTCCATACAAACTGTCTTTGCGGCCTGTTAAAAACACCCATTTGCGGTTATCCACCTGTAGTGAGTCGGAATAGTGTTTAATAACCGGAACCGAATCTGTTTCAGGATCACAGGTGTGTGATACAATAAGAAAGTTGGGCTCGTTTTTAAACGTGCTGTAAATTTTGTGCATGTTGGTATTCATACGCGGACAAATGCCTTTGCAGGTAGTAAAAAAGTACTCTACCAGGCATACTTTACCCTGCATATCTTTTTCTGTAAAGGTTCTGCCGTCCTGGTTGGTAAATGCAAAAGGCTTAACCGTGCTTATGGTTGGCGATTTTGACTTCCAGTTTTCGGTTCCGGCAAATAAAAATGCCCAGAAACCTACAGCCAGTACTACAAAGAACAGACTATATCCTATCAGCTTCTTATTTTTCATTGCTCCCTTTTTTGCTAATCTTCTGCAAAGGTACGGTAGTTCTTTTGCGCTTTGGATGGGTGTTTTGGGGTAGATAGGCTATTGGGCAGGCGGGCACAGCGTAACAGGCTTCTTTTAAGAAAGTATTGACATTTGAGGCTGTGCGCTGCCGCTGCTATGGTTGGTTAATGTGCTTTTTACGGGCCAGGCGTATACCTAAGGCGCCTTTAAAAGGTGGTGCCTTAGGGCATTGTTCCGTTACCGGGTTTTTCGCTGTTAAACAGGTATTTGATTACCAGTAAAAAGAACCCGAAAAAGTTAATGGTAGTAGTGGTAATAAGGGTAATTAATACGTTGTCGGAAATAGAAAAACAGAAGGGTGCGTTAGTGCCGAACCCTTCAAAAAAGAGAATCAGAAAAATCAGAAATGCCCAGATACAGGTGAGGATGAATATGTACATGGCATATTTCTTCCTTTCCTGATTATTCTGGCGGAGTGTTTTTAAATATTCCAGCTTGATATCGCGTTCCACATCTAAAAAACGGCTTTCTGTAGCGGAGCTTTCCGAATTGCTGGACTCTGCATTAAGCAGTTGCTGAACCTGAGCCGGTGGTCGAATGGCGCTGCGTATAGGCATAGCGAAAGGTATGGTAAGTTAGATGATGAGAATAAAGGGGATACCTGCAACCCTAGGCAGCAGTAAGAAACCCTTTGAAGTAGTCTTGTATTTCCTCGTCAGGAATAACCACGTCAAAGGACCCGGGGCTGTAATGTTTGAACCAGGGCGATTCTTCTTTGTGCGTCCAGTTAGATAACTGTGCAGCACTGATATGTTTTAAAGCTTCCCATGTATAGTCAATGGTACTGATAGCATCCCTGTCAAGCTGCGCCAGGCTGTATTGCTTACTATCGCCGGTCATGAGCAGGTCAGTATCAGTAATAGGTCTGCTACCGTATAATTTGTATTCCTGGTAAATTTTAGGCACTACCGGGCCAAACTGCCATGCCTGAATATTGTCTTTAAGAAGTGGCTCTCCATAAATGGCCAGATGATAGCCATGGGCAAAATACACCAGCTTTTGTAACTTCATCTGAGTTACAAAAATGCCTTCTGCAATTCCTTTTTGTACAAAGGCGTACGCAATAAGTGAAGCGGGGTAAGCCATAGCAATAAACTTCTCTGTCAAATATACTAAATTAGTTAGTGGGAACCTATTTTGAAAGTAAATATTTACAAGGTGATTAACTCCTTTCCGGAAAGTGGTAAACTGGTGGTAAGTCTGGTAATAGCCGTTATCAGTTGGTTTGTGGTACCCTATGCTGCCCCCGAGGGTCTGCTGCACGTAATGCTGTGCTGGGATATTTTTGCGTTGGTACTGCTGGTATTAAACTGGATCACTTTTTTTACTACCAGCTCGCAGGATATAAGGCAGCGGGCTAAAACGGAAGACTCCAGCCGTATCGTAATTTTTTCCATAGTACTTATCAGCACTTTTGCCAGTTTGCTGGCGGTAGTGTTATTGCTGGTTACCCGGTCGCAGAAGCAGGAGTGGAAAGAGCTGTACCTGGCCATAGCTATAGTGGGCATGGTGTTGTCCTGGATGCTGGTACATTCTATTTATGCCCTCCGGTATGCCCATTTGTATTATGCCAATCACCCCACTAAAAAAGAAACACACGCAGGCGGGTTAGATTTTCCGGGAGAAGATAAGCCGGATTTTATTGATTTTGCTTATTTCTCCTTTGTATTGGGTATGACTTTTCAGGTGTCTGATGTACAAATTACCTCAAAAAGTTTGCGAAGGCTGGCATTGATGCATGGAATGTTGTCTTTTGGCTACAATACTGTTATTGTTGCGCTTACTATTAATGTGGTGGCAGGGCTGGGTAACTAATGTAGCGGTATAAAACAGGGACATTTGAGTGCGGCACTAATGTTGATTCAGGCAGCAGTAAACCTATTACTATGTACCGCGAACTGATAAAAACACAGGAAGAAGCTGTAAGCCATTTATTTATTCACTGCTGCTACGGCAATGGAAGATTTACAGACGAAGAACTGGATGCCATTTCTGAAAAGCTGGTAGCGTTAAAGCTGCATAAGGATCTGAACTTTAAAGATGAGGTAAAGAAATACACTTCCTACACCGGCAACCTGGGTAATGAAGCGGATTATATCGGGTACCTGGTGTCGCTGATTATGCCGGTGAACGAGCTGGCGTTGTTTTCTTATTGTGCTGAACTCTGTATCAGCGATTCTGTTATAGATATTACGGAAGAGCAGTTACTGTTAAACCTGGGCAATGCATTGGCTATAAAAGCAGAAGACCAGGCGGTTATACAGAAGCTGGCTGTACAACGCTACCTGGTCTTTACTCAAAAATATTTCTAACAATTGCTACGCGAAAGAATAGCTGATATTGCCGTCTTTGTCATCCTTTAACTGAATGCCAAGGGCGGCTAATTCAGTTCTGATTTTGTCGCTGGTAACATAGTCCTTTTTATCCTTTGCTTCTTTGCGCATGTTTATCAGCAACTGAATTACACCATCAAGCTTGCCATCATTGTTATATTCCTCTTCGCTTTTCAGGCCGAAAATATCTTCTACAAATACTTTCAGCTGACGCTGTAAAAGCGAAAGCGTGTTGGTGCTGATGGCATCTGCGGCAATGTGTTTGTCTTTAATACCATTAATTACAGGCACCAGTTCAAACATATTGGCTACCACTTTAGCAGTATTAAGGTCATCGTTCATGAACTCATCAAACTGCTCAACCAGTTTACGCACTTTTTCGTCCAGTGCTGCATCTGCTGCAGCGTGGTTGTTACCCACATTCATTTCCTGGCTGGTGGTGTAGGCTTCCCATAAACGTTTCAATCCTTTTTCAGTAGCTTTTAACGCCTCGTTGCCAAAATCAAGTGTGGAACGATAGTGCGTTTGCAGAATGAAAAAGCGGATAACCATGGGGTGGTAAGCCTGCTCCAGCGCCGGATGATTACCGGAGAACATCTCGGTAAGCTTAATCTGGTTGCCGTAGCTTTTGCCCATTTTTTTACCGTTTACGGTAATCATGTTATTGTGTAACCAGTAACGGGCAGGCGTTTTATGATTGCATACGGTGCTTTGTGCAATCTCACACTCGTGGTGCGGAAACTGCAGGTCCATACCGCCGCCGTGGATATCAAACTGCTGCCCCAGGTATTTGGTACTCATGGCCGAGCACTCAATGTGCCAACCTGGAAAACCTTCGCCCCATGGGCTTACCCAACGCATAATATGCTCCGGAGGTGCATTCTTCCATAAGGCGAAATCTGCCTTGTTACGCTTCTCTTCCTGGTTGTCAAGCTCACGTGAGCCTTCCTGCATATCTTCCAGAATACGTCCGCTTAACATGCCGTAAGGAGATCCTTTCACAGAAAAGTCTGCATCGTATTTTGCTACATCAAAGTACACGGAACCATTGGCTACATAAGCGTATCCGTCTGCAATGATTTTTTCAATCATCACTATCTGCTCTACAATGTGGCCCGTTGCAGTGGGTTCAATGCTGGGTGGTATATTGTTAAACTGCAGCATGGCCCAGTGGTACAGGTTGGTGTATTTTTGCACCAGCTCCATGGGTTCCAGCTTTTCCAGTATTGCCTTGCTGCTTATTTTATCTTCTGCTTCACGGCCTTCCTCTTCAAAATGGCCCGCATCGGTAATATTGCGAACATATCTTACTTTATAACCCAGATGTAAAAGGTAACGGTAAACAATGTCGAAAGTAATGAATGGCCGTGCATGGCCCAGGTGGCTTTCGCCGCTTACGGTAGGTCCGCACACGTACATCCCTACATGCCCTGGTGTAATAGATTCAAAAGCTTCCTTTTGTCTGGTAAGTGAGTTGTATACTTTAAGCTGTGACATAGATATAACCGGGTGATATGTTTATTTTAATGAATGGCGGAAAAACTTGTTCGGGTATAAAAATAGGAATAATAGTAGCTGCCTAGCAGCAACAGCATGCGGAGTGCAAAAAAGTAATGTTGATAGCGCGGAACATAATGCGAATATATCCTATTTTTTCAAACTTACATCAGCCACCAGCATCAGATGGTCGCTGAGGTCCTCATCTACCATATCAAACTGATGAATTTCAAAACCGGGGTCGGGCAGAATATAATCTATGCGTAAAGTAGGGGCCAGGGCAATATAGGTGCGGCCAATGCCAAAGTCTTTGTCCAGAAAAGCATCCTGCCAGGCGCCACGTATCTGAAAATAGGTGTAAGAATTGGGAACATCATTAAAATCGCCGCAGATAACAGAAGGGTAAGGGCTATCATCCAGGGTTTCCCTTACAATATTGGCCTGCAGGCCCCGCCGTGTAAACGCCACCTTCATTTTTTTGAACAGGTTTTTAGAGGCGTCAAACAACTCCTTATCCTGCTGCTGAATCCGTTCTATATCCTGGTAGTCCGAAGCGGAAAAGCGGAAAGATTGCAAATGGGTGGTAAATAAGCGGATGGTGTCTTCTCCTTTTACAATATCAGCATAAATAAGGCTTTCTGCACGCTTGCCGGGATATTGAATTTTACCGGAATGGATGATGGGGTAACGCGAGAAAATGATACTACCATACAGAAAGAATCCCTTGCCTTTTTGATAGTCCTCAGAGAAGAAATAATGCGGATATTCTTTAATCAGCAAGCCGATATTATCGGCCTGGCTGCCTTGTGTATAAGAGTGGTTAAATTCCTGCAGGCAGATTACATCGGCATGGGTATTAATAAGCGCAGAGGCAATTTGTTTGCGGATGGCTTTTTGTTTGTCGCGTCCCTTGCTTAAGCCCACCAGGCTGCCTACATTCCAGTCTGCAATGCGGATGCGTGGCTCTATTTTAACGTTGGTGAAAGTGCTTTTGGCGTTTATGGCAAACAAAGTACTTAGTTGTCTGAAGCCGACAAGAAGGGTTATAAATGGCAGTATGCCGAGGCGGGGTTTGGTAATAAGCCAGAACAGCATAAAAAACACCAGCAAAATAACCAGATAAGGAACCATTAACCCCAGAAACCCGATAGGCCACCACGTAGCGGGTGTAAGATAAGGAACCAGGCAGGACAGCAGGAAAAGCACGCACACTATGCAGTTGAGTACAATAAAAAAACGCTTGGTAAACCTGCGGATCATTCCTGCCATGAAATCAGATTGTGATGAAGGGCTTCGACCCGAGCTGTACGGCCGCAAGCCCTTCAACGGAAAGGTAATTTTTTATTTTGGCACTGCCAAGGTGGTAATTACCGGAAAGTGGTCTGACAGGTGTACCCGCTCCACCTTGCAATGCTGCACCAGCAGGCGTTTATCTGCCAGGCATACATCAATACGAAGGGTAGGGGAAAGCGCATCATAGGTTTGCCCCAGACCCAAACCTTTTTTCAGAAAAGCATCCTGCATATCGCCCCTTACCTTTTTATAAGTATAGCTGGCCGGAACGGAGTTCATATCTGCACAAAACACAACAGGGTGCGGGCTTGCTTTAAATGCACTGTCCAGAATTGCCGCTTCTCTTGCATGCTCCAATGCTGTTTTCTTGATTTTGCGTGCTATAGATCCTTTTCTTTTATAGCTTAATTTATAAACATTCTCGCTGCCCTGGCCGGTATTAGCGGTATCGCTATAAAGGCCCAGCGATGCCAGATGTGCTGCAATAACACGAACTTTGCGTTCTTTGATAACAACATCGGCAAAGGGGGCATGCTCTTTACTGCCATTGTTAAAGGCTATCCTGCCACTGTCTGCAATGGGAAGCTTTGAAAACAACATTGCACCCACCTCGGAATACCCGCCTGCTACCTGATAAATATGGTCATTACTGAATACTTTGTACTTATAGCCAAGGCTGTCAAGAATATGGCTCATAGAAACCAGGCCTCTGCCATTATTATAAGAGAGGTACTCCTGAAAACAAAGTACGTCTGCGTTGGAATTAACAATGGTGTTAATCATTTCCCGGCGTGGATTACCAATAGTATCATCTTTAATTTCATGATCGTTCAGAAAAAAGAACACGTTCCAGGTAAGCACTGTTATTGAGCTGTCGCTTTTTTCCGGAGCATTGGGTGCAAACGGATTAAAAGCTATTGTGTTTCTGATATTGGCGAAGCCGGTAAGCAATACCAGCAGGGATATGATGGCGATGCGTTTGTTTTTGAACAATAGCGACGATGCCATTACAAGTAATAACGCCAGCAATACAAAGGGAAAACCCAAAGCCAGTGCATCGGTAAAAAAACAAACTGAAGGCGACAGATAGCTGCTAAGGGCGCAGAGTATATAAACGGGCATAACTGCCCAGCAACCCAGCCGGTAGCAGGCGATAAAAAACTTTTTCATATTCGGGTACGGGGGCTAGTCCTGCTGTTCGCTGGCACGTTTTAAAAAATCCTTTTCTTCCTGGCTCAGCGAGGAGTAACCCTGCTGGTTGATTTTATCAAGCAGATCATCTACGCGTTGCTGGGTGATGTTGGATTTTTTTTCATAAGGCGCGCGACTGGCCTTATAAAAATGCCTTTGAGATACAGGTTTATTGAGATGCTTTTTTTCCGGATTAAAAAGGCTGTCCACTTTATTGGCCAGTGTAAACATCCACTCTCCCCAGTCGTTGCCCTTTTGCAGTTGCTTTATGTAAAGAAACCCGATAGCTGCGCCACCCAGATGTGCCAGTGCTACAGGCGCGTTGCCTGCGGCTACACTGGCATAATCAATTACAACAAATATGAGGGTAAGCACCCATAATGGAATGCCTCCGTTAAGCATGGTGAAGAGGCGATAGCCTGGCGCAAGCGTAGTGGTAGCTACCACAATTGCCATTAATGCGGCACCGGCGCCGTGCAAAGTCTGGGTAGTACCGATGTTAAGAGAAGGCACCAGGTTGGTGCTGAGCGCAAAGAACAGTGCTCCTGCAATTCCGCCATATAAATAAATAGGCACCAGCCGTCTGTTACCACTCAGATCCTGCAGAATAAACCCAAATGCCCAAAGCCATAACACGGTTCCTATGATGTCCCATATTTGATAATGGGTAAACATGTGCGTTATAATAGTCCATGGGTGTGTAAGCAATTCCTGCGGGTTAGCTGGCATATTCAGCCAGCTAAGTATCTGTGTGTTATAAAGTTCAAGAGGCGTTGAGGACAAGCGATAAACAATCTGAATAAAAATGAGCACTACAAAAATCGTTGCATTGGCAATAATCAGCCAGGTAAGTGAGTTGTTATCCTGGCCCAGTATCATCTTATTGCGTCTGCCTTGTTCCATAACTGCCATATGTGTAGATTAAAGAGAAAATTAATAAAACCTGTTCCTGTTAGTCTTATTCCAAAAGTATACCAGTAAAAAGCCAACCAATGCGCCTCCCAGGTGGGCAATATGAGCAATATCGTCGCCCGGATTGCTTTGTATGGAAGAGTAGATTTCCAGTCCTATGTATCCGATAACAAACCATTTAACCTTAACAGGAAATGGTATGGGGAAGATGTATACAAAGCTGTTGGGAAACAGGTAGCCAAAAGCTACAAGACAACCGTACACAGCGCCGGATGCACCTACTGTGGGTGTGTTTAAGCGGCCATAGTATTCGTACGGACTCAGCTGACCATCCATAAACAACTGACCCAGGCTCTGGTTTTCGGTAAAAAGCACAATCATATGGCATAAGGCTGCACCTAAACCACAGGCTATAAAAAAAGTAATGAATCGTTTGGGGCCCCATATGTTTTCCAGCGTTGAGCCAAACATCCACAGCGCAAACATGTTAAAAAACAGGTGCGTAAAAGACCCGTGCATAAACATGTAGGTAACAAACTGCCACGGCTTAAAAAACACACTTTGCCAGGTATGCAATGCAAAAAGGGGTTCCAGGGGAATTTTACTGCCCACTGTTACCTGTGCAATAAATACCAGTGTATTAATAATAATGAGGTTCTTAACTATGGTTGGCAGTACTTCAAATCTGCCGGGTCTGAATTCAGTCATACTTGCGCTGTTAATTATTGTTCGTCTATCCTTTCAGTTTCAGTTGTACTACATTTTCTATGTGCAGCGTATGCGGAAACATGTCAACAGGCTGAATTTTCTCTACGGAATACTTTTCCGATAGCAAATTCAGGTCGCGGGCCTGGGTGGCCGGGTTACAACTAACATATACAATTACGGGGGCGGCAATATCCAGTAATTTGGAAACCAGTTTTTCGTGCATACCTGCACGCGGCGGATCGGTAATAATTACATCCGGGCGTCCATGGGCAGCAAAAAAAGCATCGTCGCAAATGTCTATCACATCACCAGCGTAAAAGGAAGCGTGTTGCAAACCATTGAGCGCCGCATTTTCCTTTGCATCTTCAATAGCTTCAGCTATTACCTCCACACCAATTATCTGCTTTGCTAATTTACTTACAAAAATGCCAATGCTGCCTGTTCCGCAATATAAATCGTAGACGGTTTGTGTACCATCCAAACCGGCAAAATCGCGTGTTATGCGGTAAAGCTGCTCTGCCTGGCGGCTATTGGTCTGAAAAAAAGATTTGGGGCTTATTTTAAACTGAAATTCTTCCAGTTTTTCAATTATGTGTCCTTTTCCGTGATAAACCTGCGGCGATAGATCGAATAAACTATCGTTTTTCTTGGTATTGATGGTATACAGGAGGGTGGTTATCTGCGGAAACTGCTGCAACAGATAATCCAGCAACTCAGTCCGTTGCTTTTTTTCTTCGTAGCCAAAAACGATATTCACCATCAGTTCTCCGGTGGTTGCCAGGCGTACCTGCATGGTACGTAGCCAGCCTTCGTGCATACGGATATCGTAAAATGACCATTTTTTTTGCCGGGCATAAGCGGCAATGGCGTTACGGATATCGTTGGTGGGTTCGTGCTGCAGGTGGCAGGTGTTGATTTCTACCAGCTTATCAAACATGCCTTTGGCATGAAATCCGGCCACACCTGCTTTTTCTGTATGCTCAAACCGCTCTCCGCTTTCTTCCTGAATGCGGCGGAGTTCCTGAAATTCGTGTTGCGGAATAAATCTTTTGGTAGAGAAGGTGTATTCCAGCTTGTTGCGGTAATAACGGGTTTCTTCACATCCGGCAATAGGCAGTATTTCAGGCAGGGGTACCTTGCCAATGCGCTGCAGGTTATCGGTCACCTGCTTTTGTTTATACTGTAACTGTTTGGTATAGGGTAACATTTGCCACTGGCAACCGCCGCAAATGCCAAAATGTTCACAAAACGGATCTACCCGGTCAGCCGAAGGTTGTTTAATACGAATGGCGCGGCCTTCAGCCCAATCTTTTTTGTTTTTAGACAGCTGAATATCAACTACATCGCCGGGCACGGCGCTTTCTATAAAAACCACTTTACCATCTACCCGGGCCAGTGACCTGCCTTCTGCTGCGTAATCTTCTACCAGAACGTCCGGCAGCACTATTGATTTCTTTTTATTTCTCACTGTGCAAAGGTATCAACTTCAACCTATTACCTTTTCCAATAAATTTACGCTTCAATTCATGCGATCATGCGAGGATTTTTGATTATTACGGCTTTGTGTGCAGCTTCGTTGACGGTGAGCGCACAACCCAAACCTAAAAAAGCAGCCCCGGCCGCTACCAGCGCCTCAGATGGGGGCTATCACATTCCGGTAACTATTACCCCACTGAAAAACTGCTGGGTGTATATCGGGTGTTATTACGGCAAATTCCGTAACCTGTCCGATTCGGCCTGGCTGGATGAAAACAGCAAGACAGTTTTTGAAGGAAAGACCAAATTACCGGGTGGCGTTTACTTTCTTGTCAATTCTCAACATGTAATTCTGCAGGAGTCTGACTTTTTGATGGATGACAAGCAGCAGTTTTCTGTTTCTGCAGACACATTGAAATCGGGTGTGACCATTACCGGTTCGGAAGAAAATGACATTTACCAGCAGTACACCAATTTTCTGGCAGAAAAAACGCCGGTATTAACAGGTTTACAGGCTGAACTGAAGCAGGCAAAAAGCAAGGCTGATTCAACCCGTATTCAGGAGCAATTGGTTGCCAACAATAAGGAGTTGAACGATTTCAGAGAATCGCTGATTACCAGATACCCGAAAAGCATGCTGGCGCTTTTTTTAAATGCGATAAAAACGCCGGAGCCGCCACCAGCTCCCAAACTGGCCAATGGAAGAACGGATTCTTTATTTCCGGCGTATTATATTAAGAACCATTACTGGGATAATGTTCCGTTGCATGACGATCGTTTGTTACGCACTCCGTTTTTTGATGGCCTTAAGCTGGAGCCTTATCTGAAATATTATGTAAGACCTGAGGCTGACAGTGTAATTGAAGATGTGAATTATATCCTGCTTTTATCCCGTGGCGGAAAAGACATGTTTAAATACCTGCTGGGCCGTTTTACAGATAAGTATATTAACCCGGAGATTATGGGGCAGGATAAGGTGTTTATTTTCCTGTTCAATAATTATTATAGTAAGGGTGATACTTCCTGGCTGAGCGCTAAACAGAAGGAATTCATCTTTAACCGTGCCTACAGCCTGATGGCTAATCAGATAGGAGAGCAGGCAGCTGCGCTTGATCTGGTAGATACAAGCGGTAAAGCCATGCCGATGTATGCGTTGAAGGCGCCGTTTACCTTTTTAATTTTCTGGGACCCCAACTGCGGACACTGTAAAGAAACCGTGCCCCGTATAGATTCTATTTACCGGGCCAAATGGAAGGCCAAAGGGGTTAAGATTTACGCAGTAAATATTGATGAAAAGGCGAATGATGCCTGGAAAAAATATGTAAAAGACAACCATTTGAATGGCTGGTACCATACCTATCAAACCAAAGCACAACGGGACGCGGATGTTGCTGCGGGAAGAGCCAACTACCGGCAGTTATACGATGTGTTTCAAACCCCTACCATGTATCTGTTAGATGATCAGAAGCGTATTATAGGGAAGAAGCTGACTATTGAGCAGTTTGATGAAGTAATGTCGGCAAAGAAAAAACAGCCTTAGTGCTGTATGGAATAAAAAAGCTCCATGGTCATGCTGGTCATGGAGCTTTTTTATTATGCTGTTTTAGCTATTAAATTACTTTTTGTACCACCTGGTGAATAATGCTCGGCTTGCCAAGCGTATAATAATGGAGAACCGGAACGCCAAACTGCTTCAGTTCTTTGCTTTGCTGAACCAGCCATTCTGCACCTACCTGCTCGCATTCCGCATCCGTTTTGCATTTCATGATTTCGTTGGACAGCTCGGTGGGTATGTCCACATGAAAAATGCGGGGTAACACAGATAACTGCTTTTTGCTGGTGAGGGGTTTCAGGCCCGGGATAATAGGAGCGGTAATGCCGGCTGCACGGCAGGCTTCCACAAACGCAAAGAACTTCTGGTTATCGAAAAACATTTGTGTCATTATATAATGGGCACCGGCGTCCACTTTCTCTTTCAGATAGCGCAGATCAATTTCAGGATTGGGCGCTTCAAAATGTTTTTCGGGATAACCGGCAACGCCTATACAAAAATCAGTTTTGCCTCCATTCTGAATATCCTCATCTAGGTAAATACCGTTATTAAGATTGGTAACCTGTTTTAACAAATCAATAGCATAGTTATTACCACCGGGTTCGGGGCTGAAAGATGCTTCGTTTTTAGGGGCATCACCACGAAGTGCCAGTACGTTATCAATGCCCAGGAAGTTAAGATCAATGAGGGCGTCTTCTGTTTCGCGCATGTTAAACCCGCCACAGATAATGTGTGGTACGGCATCTACCTGGTAGTGGTTCATAATAGCGGCGCAAATACCTACGGTTCCCGGGCGCTTACGTACTTCCACCTTTTCAAACGTGCCGTCTGTTTTCTTTTTAAACATGCTTTCGCTACGGTGGTAGGTAACGTTGATCCAGGAGGGCTTAAACTCCATCAGCGGATCCAGGTGTTCGTATATAGAATTGATGCTTTTGCCCTTGAGAGGAGGCAAAACTTCAAAGGAAATAAGGGTGTCTTTTGCCTGCGCAATATGCTCCGTAATCTTCATCGCTTTTAAAAAATTGGTGCAATATACACTTTACCTATTTTTGCTCAAATGGTATTATTGTGAGCTTAACCATCCAAACCAACAATCTGGTTAAAACCTATCGCAGCAGAACGGTAGTAGATCATGTTTCAATTAATGTGAAGCAGGGCGAAATTGTGGGGCTGCTGGGGCCGAACGGTGCCGGTAAAACCACTACTTTCTATATGGTGGTAGGGCTTATTAAGCCAGATGAGGGCTCTGTTTTTGTCAACGATACGGATATTACCCGGCAGGCCATGTACAAACGTGCCCAGATGGGGTTGGGCTATCTGCCTCAGGAAGCTTCCGTTTTCAGAAAACTCAGCGTGGAAGACAATGTGATGGCGGTGCTGGAGATGACCAAACTGACCAAAAAGGAGCGGGTGATGAAGCTGGAATCGTTGCTGGACGAATTTAACCTGCATCACGTTCGTAAAAACAACGGGGATAGCCTGAGCGGTGGCGAGCGCCGCCGTACAGAAATAGCCCGGGCACTGGCGGTGGATCCTAAATTTATTCTGCTGGATGAGCCTTTTGCAGGGGTTGACCCTATTGCCGTGGAAGATATTCAAACAGTGGTAGCCCGGCTGAAATACAAAAACATAGGTATTCTGATTACCGATCATAACGTAAACGAAACCCTTTCTATCTGTGACAGAGCTTATCTGCTGATTGACGGTAAGATATTCAAGCACGGAACAGCCACCGAACTGGCTGACGATGAACAGGTGCGTAGTTTATATCTGGGAACTAATTTCGAATTAAGACGGAAAGACTGGATTATTGAAATGGAAAGAGAAAATGCTATGCGGGAAAGGGAACTATAGTTCAATTTTCTTGTTTAACTATTGAAAAACGGATGGTTCTTACCAAAAATGAAATTACTAAGTCCAGCTATATCCCGGCTTGCCCGGCTGCGCTACTGGCGCATTGAACAGTGGATGCAAAATCCCGTGGAGGTACAAAGGGAAGTACTTCAGGACCTGATTACCCATGGCCAGTATACAGAATTTGGCCGTCAGTACGGGTTTGAAGACATCTTTAATGTTAGAACGTTTAAGCAAACCGTACCTATACACGAGTACGATGATCTGAAGCCATATATTGAGCGGATCATGAACGGCGAGCAGAACGTATTATGGAATACTCCTGTAACCTGGTTTGCCAAAAGCAGCGGTACCACCAGCGATAAAAGCAAATTCATACCCATCACTGAGGAAAGCCTGGAAGACGGGCATTACCAAAGTGCGCGGGATGTGCTTACCCTGTATTATAATGGCAGCCCTGAAAGCGACCTGCTTACCGGCAAAGGGCTGGTAATTGGTGGCAGTCACCAGATAAGCAAGGTAAACGATGATGCCCATTATGGCGATTTAAGTGCTGTATTATTACAGAATGCCCCTATTTACGCCCAGTGGGTTAAAACGCCCGAGTTGTCCATTGCCCTTATGGATGAATGGGAGAATAAAATTGAAAAGCTGGCAGAAAGCACCATCCATGAAAATGTAACTTCTATTTCAGGAGTGCCTACCTGGACGCTGGTTTTAATAAAGCGGATACTGGAGGTGACAGGAAAGCGCACGCTTAAAGAGGTGTGGCCTAACCTGGAACTGTATATACACGGCGGTGTTTCCTTTACCCCTTATCGCTGTCAGTTTGAAAAGCTGATTGGAGAGGGTGTGAATTACCTGGAAATGTATAACGCCAGTGAGGGCTTTTTTGCCGCGCAGGACGATGCTGCTTCCAACGGTATGCTACTGTTTCTGCAACATGGCATTTTTTATGAATTTATGCCTGTGGAAGAGTATGGTAAGCCCGAACCCCGTACCATTGGTTTAGATAAGGTAGAGGTGGGTAAAAATTATGCGCTTGTAATTTCCACTAATGGAGGTTTATGGCGTTACCTGCTGGGCGATACTATTCAGTTTACTACTGTATATCCGTTCCGTATTAAGGTAAGCGGCCGGTTAAAACATTATATCAATGCTTTTGGAGAGGAGGTAATGGTAGATAATGCTGATAAAGCTATTGCCGCTGCCTGTGCCGCAACCGGCGCCGTGGTGAACGACTATACTGCTGCCCCTATTTATTTCAGTGAAAATGGTAATGGAGCGCACGAATGGCTGATTGAGTTTGAAAAAGAACCGCAAAGCCTGGAAAACTTTACCCACGAGCTGGATAATGCGCTGATGCAGATTAACAGCGATTATGAGGCCAAGCGCCATAAAAGCATTGCCTTACGTCTACCTGTTATTCATGCGCTGAAAAAAGGTGTTTTTGGGGAGTGGTTAAAGAATAAGGGAAAACTGGGTGGGCAGCACAAGGTGCCGCGGCTTTGCAATGAGCGAACTTTTCTGGAAGAAATACTGGCTGTGCGGCTTGCTGTGAATTAATTACCTTCGGCCCCGGATTAACCAATTACATTCAACTTTAATTTCTGAAAATCAGGAAAAACCAAGGTTTATCATGTTAAAAGACAAAGTAGCCATTGTAACCGGCGCTGCACGGGGCATTGGAGAAGCTATTGCCGTTAAACTGGCTGAGAATGGGGCTAATATCGCCTTTACATACGTAAGTGACAGCAGCGCTGAGAAAGCCGCTGCATTGGAGCAGAAATTAATTGCTTTAGGCGTTAAAGCCAAAGCTTATCAGAGCAATGCCGGCGATTTTGCAGCCTGCGAAACGTTTGTAAACGATGTAATGAAAGAGTTTGGCGCTGTAGATATTTGTGTAAACAACGCAGGTATCAGCAAAGACAATCTGTTACTGCGCATGTCGCCCGAGCAGTGGGATGATGTAATGGACATTAACCTGAAAAGCGTGTTTAACATGACCAAGCAGGTTATTAAGCCAATGATGAAAGCACGCAAAGGCAGTATTATTAATATGAGTTCCATTATTGGTATACGCGGTAATGCCGGCCAGAGCAGTTATGCTGCTTCTAAAGCAGGTATTATTGGCTTTACCAAATCGGTAGCACTGGAACTGGGCAGCCGCAATATCCGTTGCAATGCTATTGCACCTGGTTTTGTAGAAACTGATATGACCCATTATTTACAGGAAGGCAGCGGTGCTGACGAGTTTCTGAAGAAGATACCTTTAGGCAGGTTTGGAAAGGCAGAAGAAATTGCTGATACCACACTCTTCCTGGCTTCTGATATGAGTTCTTATATTACCGGCCAGGTGATCAGCGCCTGTGGCGGATTAAATATATAACAGAAGCGGTAACAGCTTACTTAAAGAGCCCGCAACACAAAAGGTTGATTTCCTTTTTGTTACGGGCTTTTGCCGTTTAGGGATATTATTAAACTTTCCGTATTCCGATAGGTGGTGTTACTACGCATTGGTATATTTGTTATATTCAACATGATGCGTAGGAAGTTCATAACATTGTTTTGCCTGCTGGTTTTATCAGTGCAGATGCTGCCCGTACGGCAGATGGGTGCCCTGTTATCCAGCAACCAGCTAACAGAAGAACTGCCTCATGCTGATAGCGGTAAATCGTCTGTACTTAAATATGAGCCTACCATGCACGATCCTATGGATGGTGCAGGTTTATTACAGACACATTTACTGGCTACTATTGCTTTTCGCTTCAGCCATTTTGCCTCTGTGCTTCCTGCCATTCATGTAGGAGATATACATACTCCGCCTCCCAACGCTGTGTAACTTTTCCATCTACTATTATTTCAGACATTTTCTAATCAGGTTGTATTTAAACACTACTAACTGATCTTATCAGGTATGTAGCATTGTGCCGCAGTATATTACCCCTTGCTGCTATTGCGCGCGTGTTACGTGCTGTACTATAGTAACATTCAAAACCAAGGATTTAAAATGAAAAAGGTATTTCAGTATGCAGGCGCAGATGCGTCTTCATCGCTCGTTGTATTTCTGGTAGCCCTTCCTTTATGTTTAGGTATTGCTTTAGGCTCTAACGCGCCACTTTTTTCCGGAATTATTGCAGGTATTATTGGTGGTATTGTAATTGGCTTATTAAGTGGCTCTCATTTAAGCGTAAGTGGGCCGGCGGCGGGTCTTACCGCTATTGTGGCTGCGGGTATTGGTAAAATGCCTGTTTTTGAAGCCTTTCTTTTATCTGTAGTAATTGCGGGTGTTTTTCAGTTATTACTGGGTTTTTTAAAGGCTGGTGTATTGGGTGATTATGTGCCTACCAGTGTTATTAAAGGAATGCTGGCTGCCATAGGCGTTATATTAATATTGAAACAGGTGCCACACCTGATAGGGTACGACGCCGATTATGAAGGTGATGAGACTTTTAAACAGGCAGATCAACACAATACATTTTCCGGATTAACCAGCGCTTTAGAACGTATTACACCGCTTGCCGTGTTTATAGGTGCTGTGGCTATACTGGTTCAGATAGTATGGGATAAGGTATTGGTGAAAAAGGGCAGGATATTTCAGTTGATTCCCGCTCCGCTGGTAGCTGTTGTTTTGGGAGTAATTTTATCTAAACTGGGGCCATTGGCAGGAAGCGGCTTTTTTTTGAAGCCAACACAGCTTGTTTCGCTGCCCGAGGCTGGTAATGCCAGCCAGTTTTTTTCTTTTTTTACTTTTCCTGACATGAAATATCTGGGTTTACCAGCGGTGTGGACCACGGGCATTACCATAGCTATTGTGGCCAGCCTGGAAACTTTACTGTGTATAGAAGCGGCGGACAAACTGGATCCCTTTCATCGTGTTACGCCAGCCAACCGTGAGTTGAAGGCGCAGGGGGTGGGTAATCTGGTATCCGGCCTGTTAGGCGGGCTGCCGGTTACTTCTGTTATTGTACGTACTTCGGTGAATATTAATGCGGGTGCCAGAAGCAAAATGTCGGCCGTGTATCATGGTTTGTTATTATTATCGTGTGTGGCATTTATTCCCGGAATACTAAAAATGATCCCTTTGTCTGCACTGGCAGGAGTATTGATATATACCGGTTACAAACTGGCTAAACCTGCTTTGTTTAAAGATCTTTACATTAAGGGCATGGATCAGTTTGTTCCTTTTGTGATAACAATAATTGCCATTATTTTTACTGACCTGTTAATTGGAATTGTTATAGGCATAGTAACCGGTTTGTTCTTTGTAATGCGTAGTAATTTTAAGACTGCCGTTTTTGTTGTTAATGACGGTGATAAATATCTGTTCAGGCTAAGGAAAGATATTTCGTTTTTGAACAAGGCTTATTTACGTGAAAAGCTGGAAACAGTACCAACAAATGCGGAGGTATTGATTGATATAGCCAATGCCGATTTTATTGATAAGGATGTTATTGAGGTTATAAATGATTTTCTGCTGCATGCCCATTTAAAAAACATAAAGGTGGATGTGCGCAGAAATGCAAATCAGGTAAACCATAAGCTGATAAACAGTCAGCCACTGGGTATTAACGTATAATTATAATAATAAATTAAACGATTATGACACCGTACGAAAGATTGTTACTGGAAAACAAAGCGTGGGCTTCGGAAAAGGTACATATTGATGAGAACTATTTTAAAAGATTAGCAAACCTTCAAACCCCTGAGTTTTTATGGATTGGCTGTAGTGATAGCCGCGTTCCTGCCAATGAAATTACCAACACGCAACCCGGTGAAATATTTGTACACCGCAACATTGCCAACCTGGTAATACATACCGATGTAAACCTTTTAAGTGTACTGGAATATGCAGTAGTACACCTGAAGGTGAAACATATCATTGTATGTGGACACTACGGTTGTGGCGGTGTTAAGGCTGCTATGAGTAATGATGATTACAAGCAGGTACTGAATATGTGGTTACGTAATATTAAAGACGTTTACCGCATTCATCGTGATGAACTGGAAGTAATTGGCGACGAAGAAAAGCGTTTTGACCGCCTGGTAGAATTGAATGTGATGGAGCAGGTAATTCACCTGGCCAAAACTTCTATTATTCAGCGTGCATGGAAATCAGAACAGCGCCCTCAACTGCATGGATGGGTATACGGTTTAAAAGATGGCATTATCAAGCCTGTATTTGATATGGACCATACCAGTCCGTTAGACAGGTTGTATGAATACGATTTCTAAATAGAAATAAAAAATTAGCGGCTACAAGAGCGGTCATGGTCGGAAGAAATAATCTTCCGACTTTTTGTTTTATAACAGTATTCTTTAGAAAAGAAAGCTACAACTGGCGGAACATTCCGGCGAGTTAACCCACCGCGCTGGCCAACTCTGCAAAATAAAGCCTGAACGCTAACAACACTCCCGGCAGCCCTTCGTTCCTTCGCGTGAGCAAGGGCATCTTTCGCACCATTTTTTCTGAGCCTTTAGCAAACTTGTTTACCAAATACACGCACCCGGCAATTTGCCGGGCAAGCTCACCGGGCATTCCGGCCAGCCCTCCGGACGTTCCGGCGAGCCCGCCGGAATGATGAGACAGCCCTGCCAACAAACCGGAGAGCTGGCGGAGCAAATGGCAGAGCTGGTCAATCGAACGGGCGAGCCCGCCGGAATGATCAGACAACTCTGCGAACAGCCAGGCGGGCTGGCGGAACAGATGGCAGAGCTGGCGGATTAAATGGGAGAGCCCGCCGGAATGATCCGCCAGCTCTGCGAACAACCGGTAGAGCTGGCGGATGAATCGGGAGGGCTCGCTAAACTGCCTTAGCTTTAGCCCTGGCGTCTAATATTTTTTTCAGTGCATGTTTGCTTTGTTCTGATACCACCAGTTTGCCGCTGATGGCTGCGCGTTCTGTTAACAGCTGGTCCCAATGTTCTGTGCCTTTCCAGAACACTTTTTTCAGTTCAACAATAGCTTCCACGCTGCTATGTGCCAGTGTATTGCTCAGGCGCTCAATTGACTCTTCCATGCTTTCCAGCGTAGGATGTAATTCTGCAAACAACCCTTTGCGCCTTGCCCAATCGCCATTGCGCCAATGCGTGGCATCAATTGACAACTGACTAAAAGCAGACAGGCCTATTTTTCTTTCTACGGCAGGGCCTACCACAAACGGGCCTATGCCTACAGATAATTCACTCAGTTTTACTTCGGCGCCTTCCACCGCTATAGCATAGTCAGCAGCTGCTGCCAGGCCAACGCCGCCGCCTACACACTTGCCGTGTATACGGGCTATAATCAGTTTGGGGCATTTGCGCATGGCATTAATTACGTTGGCAAAGCCGCTGAAAAACTGCTTTCCCTGTGCTTCTGTTGTAATGGCAGCCAGTTCGTCAAAGCTGGCTCCCCCACAGAATGCGCCAGTTCCGGCAGAACGAAGTATGATAACATTTACGGTTTTGTCATTGCCTGCGTACACAATTTCATGCGCCAGATCTGCCAGCATTTTTCCTGGAAGGGAATTTCCCTGGGGATGAAAAAATTCAATGGTAGTTACATGGTTGTGTTTCTCGCTTTTAACATAGCCTTCTTGTACGTCTTTTACTTCTATTATCATAACCTTGTTTTTAATAAAGTTCGGGTATTATTGCTCACTGAGTTTCTTAACCATTGTTAAAATGGTAGCTACAGCAACGGTTTCATCCAATTGGTCGTAGATTTCTACATACCACTTAACAATCCCTTTGGCAATATCACCAGGAACCTTTGTTTCCTGAGAAATTTTTTCTTTTACGGTTAATCTTACACCTATAGTAGTTCCCGCATATACGGGCTTCACAAAGCGCAGTTCATCTATTCCATAGTTCAGCAGTACGGGGCCTTTTTTGCCATCTACGAACAATCCGGCTGCTGCACTCAGGATAAAATAACCGTGTGCTACCGGACGATCAAACAAGGTGCCATTCAATGAGGTATGGTCGGTATGTGCATAAAAGTGATCCCAGCTTAAGTTAGCGAAATTTGAGATATCCGCCTCAGTAATGGTTCTTTTTCCTGTGAATAAAGTTTCGCCAATTGCCAGTTCTTCAAAATGTTTCTGAAATGGATGTACAGGTGTTTCTGTTTGCTGTGCTTTTGGTTGGTATACCTGGCCTATGGCAGTAAGCATAGAAGGGGAGCCCTGAACGGCTATGCGTTGCATGTAATGCTTTACCCCTCTTACGCCTCCCATTTCCTCTCCTCCGCCTGCCCTGCCGGGCCCTCCGTGTACTAATAAAGGCAGCGGGGAGCCATGACCAGTGCTTTCCTTAGCACATTCTCTGTTTAGCACCAGTATGCGGCCGTGATATGCTCCTGCGCCCAGTATATAGTCTGTGGCAATACGGGTGCTGGCTGTAACAATGCTGCTGACCAGCGATCCTTTGCCCATGCGTGACAGTGCAATAGCTTCTTCTGTTTTGTTATAGGGCATTAGTGTTGCCACCGGGCCGAAGGCTTCTATTTCGTGCGAAGCTGTGCGGGAGTGCGGAGCTGAATTCAATAATAACAACGGGCTGATAAATGCACCCAGATGGGCCTGTGCATCAATTACCTCTACGCTATCCAGACTACCATAGATTATCTGGGAAGAAGCCAGCAGTTTCTGTACCTGGCTTTTTACTTCTTCCAGCTGTGCTTTACCGGCCAGCGGCCCCATTCTTACCTGTTCGTGTTGAGGGTTGCCGATGGTGGTTTGGGCAAGTGCTGCAGAAAGCTGTTGTTGTACCGCTTCTATCCGGTTTTCGGGAACAAAAATGCGCCTGATAGCGGTGCATTTCTGACCAGCTTTCACCGTCATTTCTTTTCTGATCTCTTTAATAAACAGATCCCATTCCGGCATTCCGGGCATTACATCGTCACCCAGCACAATACAGTTGAGCGAATCTGCTTCCATGGTGAAGGGTACATTATTGGCGAGTATTTGTGGATTGCTGCGTAGCAAAAGACCTGTGGTGGCGCTGCCCGTAAAGGTGATAACGTCCTGTGCGTCTACATGATTTAACAGGTCACCGGCGCTTCCGCAAATTAGTTGCAGCGCGCCCGCTGGTAGAATATTGCTGTTTACAATTTCGCGAACCACTGCCTCGGTAAGAAAGGAGGTGATAGTGGCAGGTTTTACCACTGCTGGTACGCCGGCCAGTAAATTCACCGCAATTTTTTCGAGCATGCCCCATACAGGAAAGTTGAAGGCGTTAATATGTATGGCCACCCCCTCTTTAGGTATCAGCAGATGCTGGCCTGTAAACTGCCCCTCTTTGCCCAGTACATGTGCCTCACCATCCAGGCAAAAAGGCTGATCAGGAAATTTGCGCCGGAGAGAGGCATAGGAAAACAGGTTGCCAATGCCTCCTTCAATATCAATCCAGCTGTCTGTTTTTGTTGCGCCCGTTAAATAGCTGATCTGGTAAAAATTGTCAAGATGGTTACGTAAATGTAAAGCCAGGGCGCGAAGCATGAGGCCCCGTTCGTGAAAGGTCATTTTTCTCAGTGCGGGCGCGCCGGTTTCCCGTGCATATTTCAGAATTGCTGAAAAATCGAGCCCCCGGGTAGAAGCGTAAGCAACAGTTTCACCGTTCACTGCATTATGCAGTGGACTGCCTTCCCCGTCGCCCCGTACCCAATTGCCGGTAATGTAGTTTTCCAGGTATCTATGTGTATTCATATAAAAGCTATCGTTTGTTAGCGAATTTATGGAAACCCAGGTAATCTGAAATATGCTGTAAGGCAGAATGTGATGAAAGTGGCTGTCAGGTTGGCGGTAAATAGAAAACCCGCTCACAGGAGCGGGTTTTCACAGTTGGTTTTGGTTGTTAAAAGGGTATAAAAGAGGTTCAGATTTATAATCTGGTGTCAATTTCTTTGCAAAGGGCATCGAAGATTTCGTCTACGGAACCCTCACCTTTCACTTCTGCTGCTTTATTAAACTGTTTGTAATAGTTGGCTACAACAGCAGTTTTGTTATGATATTCAGTAATACGGTTGCGTACTACACTTTCTTCAGAATCATCGCTTCTGCCGCTGGTAAGTCCGCGTTTCAGTACACGTTTAACCAGTTCTTCTTCACCTACCTGTAAAGCAAGTAATACGTTGATGGTGGCATTATGCTGTTCCAGCAATTTGTCCAGCGCTGCTGCCTGTGCTTCTGTACGTGGAAAACCATCGAATAAAAAGCCTTTGGCTTCGGGGTTGGCTGCCAGCGCGGCGCTGATCATACCAATTACCACTTCATCGGGTACCAGTTGTCCCTTGTCCATGAGGGTTTTGGCTTCCAGGCCTAACTGTGTTTGACGGGCAATCTCACTTCTCAATATATCTCCTGTACTTAAATGCTTAAGACCGTATTTCGCAATTAGTTTTTCGCTTTGAGTACCTTTACCACTTCCCGGAGGCCCGAACAAAATAAGATTAAACATGTTCTCCTTATGCTTGTGTGAATCACAAATATAAGGGGTATCATTTAAAAATCATTTAACGTAGGTTCCCACCCGTTGAAAAATCCTGAATAAAACGGGCTACGTACCTTTAGAAATAATAATATGCAAAAGCTAATATTTGTAAGTATCTGGGCCGTAATTGTTGCCCAGGGATGCTTTTCGCAAACCAACCATTCTAATAAAACAGCTATGGATAGTACAGATAAAAACAAGCATGCTGCTTACAGCAGAACAGATACTGGTAAGGTGGTGATGAATGATGATGAGTGGCGTAAAATATTACCGGCTGATGTATACCATATTGCCCGGGAAAAAGGAACGGAGCGGCCTTACAGCAGTAAGTATGAAGCTTTTAAGGAAGCGGGTACTTATTATTGTGCGGCATGTGGTAATGCCCTGTTTAAAAGCGATACCAAATTTGAAAGCGGATGCGGGTGGCCCAGCTTTTATGAGCCGGTTACAAAAGGCTCTATTATCTATGCCCCTGACCATTCACATGGCATGGACCGTACCGAGGTAATGTGCGGACGCTGCAAGGCCCACCTGGGACATGTTTTTAATGATGGTCCTCCACCCACAGGGCTGCGTTATTGTATCAATGGAGTGGTACTTGATTTTACCCGGGCACAGGAGGCAGAAAAGAAATACAAAGACAGTCTATAAAAAACAGGCCTCTATTCCTGAAAAGGATGAGGCCGGTTTAACCTATGAAAAACACCAAGTCTGGTTTGCAATAATGTTTGAGTTACTGTTTTGTTGGCTGCTTTTGCAAGCGTAACGGTAACAGTCTATTATAATTACGCATTTACCGGCAAAAGGTTGTATCAATTCCTGCACTTAAGCGAATCTTAACACGCTGTATCCCTTTTTTGCCTGCAAGCAGGCTGTTTTTTATTGTAAATTCAGTGAAAATGCCTTAAATTAGGGGTGTGATAAGGGCGTTTCCGGCATTGTTTGTTATGTTTTTGTCCTCAACCGATCATTGATTTGAAGTTGTTGAGTAATCTGTTAGGGGGTGGAAATGCCGGGTTGGTTGAATTCCAATGGGTATTTTATTATCTCTATATAAACGATTACTATGTCTACCATTTTGCCTAATGAAGAAAAGCTGCTTGCCTACAATGGCACTGATCTTATCCTTACCAATCAGCGTGTTAGTATTGAAGATAGAAGACTGGGAGATGTAAACTTCTTCCTGGAACATATTGCTGCCATTACTACCGCACAGAAAGGGTATAAAGTATTGCTGGTACCGGGATGTTTGTCTGTATTAACAGGGCTGGTACTGCTGACGGCTGGAGTTAGTAACCAGTTTCAGATATTTCTGATAGCGGGTATTATTATGCTTCTGTTCTGGTGGGCTACCAAAAAAAGTGTACTGAGTATTGTATCTGACAAGGGAGTTGTTTCCAATGTAGATGTTGATATTATGACGAAAGATGAAATTCAGTCTATGATTGATGATATTGAGGAGGCAAGACAAAGCCGTATTAAAGATCTTACCCGCGAAAGAACCGTACTGGTAAAGCGTCAACCTCAGGAAGCGTAAACAGCAACTGCTATAGTATCCATTACAGGTATGCATAAAAAAGCCCTGGTAGACACCTGGGCTAGTTTTTTCAACCCTAAACCTTTAAAAAACAGGTTAAGGTTGGCAAAATGTGTACCAGTAACAGCATGATTGGATTAAAATATATATTCTATTGGTAAACAGTAGTGGTTAGGTGTTCATCCGTCTTTTTTCTCCACTGGTATTTTACATCTGACAGCGACTGTTGAAGCAGCGTATCTTTAGTGGATAATAGACAATATGAAACATTTATCAGCGATTGTTATTCTGACAGTACTGACTTTACAGGCCTACCCGCAGACCAAAGTGCCGGCATCGGAAGCGGGCAGGCATATAGGAGAGAAGGTTGTTGTGTGTGGTAAGGTATATGGTGTAAAGTTTTTGGATAAGGCCAAAGGTGAGCCTACCTTTTTAAATGTGGGAGCTGCTTATCCCAACAGTCCTTTTACGGTAGTGATTTTTGGAGAAACGCGTAAGCTGTTGACAGATGCGCCTGAGAAACTATATAATGGCAGGAATGTTTGTGTAACGGGTATAGTGAAAGAGTATAAGGGGAAGGCGGAAATTGTGGTGTCTAAGCCGGAGGAGATATCAATAGATCAGTAAATGTTTTACATATAGCACCTTATAAAAAAAGAGAAGCCCTGGTAGACACCGGGGCTAATTTTTTCAACCCTAAACCCTTAAAAAACATTTTAATGTTTGCAAAAGCCGTACCAAAATTACTTGCTGCCAAATTCTGTTTACCTCTTTTGTATAGCATGTGGTGTAAGGCCGGTGAAGCCCGCCATTGAAAGTTTAAGGCAAAATGCCGTATGGTTTTAATGTTCTATTAATAACCGCTTAGTTTTTAATAGCTTTATAAGCGCATAAGTTCCATGGTGTTATGATCTTTGGGGTGTACTATATAACTCCTGTCGCATGGAAGGCGATAAAGCACAAACATTACATCCATACAATACGTCACGTGAGTACCAGATACTGGATGAACTCACTATTAGTGAAGAACGATTCAGAGGCGCTTTCGATTACTCGGGTATAGGAATGGCTATTGTGGCTCCCGACGGCAAGTGGCTGAAGGTGAACAAAAGGCTTTGTGATTTAACCGGGTATAGTCAGGAAGAGTTGCTACGGCTCTCTTTTCAGGACCTTACACATCCCGATGATCTGGAAGCAGATATGCGCCAGTTACAGCTGCTGGTAGCGGGCAAGATAGAATATTACCAGATAGAGAAAAGGTATTTTCACCGGGATGGAAGTGTTATCTGGGGCCTGTTGAATGTGTCATTGGTGCGGGATAAGTTTAACCGCCCGCTGCATTTGGTTTCTCAGATTGAAGACATTACCGATCGTAAACTGGTAGAAGCTGCCTACAAGGAAAGTGAGGAGCGCTGGCAGTTTGCATTGGAAGGTTCCGGAGATGGGATATGGGATTGGAACGTGCAAACGGGAGAGGTGTTCTACTCTAATCAGTGTAAGGCTATGCTGGGGTTAGCTCCCGGTGAAATGGGTAACTCCTGTGTGGAATGGGACCGTAAGGTACATCCGGATGATAAGGACAAATATTTCTCTGATATGCACGAGCATTTTATGGGAAGAACCTCTGTATACATTAATGAACACCGCGTATTGTGTAAGGATGGTACTTATAAATGGGTGTTGGATCGTGGAAAGGTTATTTCCTGGACGCCCGATCACAAGCCACTGCGGGTTTTAGGTACACATACCGATATTTCAGAAGCCAAGGAGAAAGAACTGCAACTACAGCATACGTTGGATATTGTGAGTGAGCAAAACAAGCGCCTCACCAATTTTGCCCATATTGTTTCTCACAATCTGCGTACTCATACCGGCAACCTTGAAATGCTGCTGTACATTATTGAGCAGACTAGTGCTGAGGCAGAGAAGGCAGAATTGATGCAGCATCTTAAAAAAGTGGCCAGTCAGTTAAGCGAAACCATGCTGCATCTGAATGATGTTATTTCTATACAGGCAAATATCCGCCAGCAGCGAACCGGCATTAACCTGCGGGAGTATGTACACAGGACAACAGAGGCTATGGCGGGTGAAATTAGTATGCACCGTGCTATTATTATTAATAACATTCCGGTAGGGCTGGAGATTGATTACAACCCTGCTTACATGGAGAGTATTTTGTTGAACTGTATGTCTAACGCCATTAAGTACCGGCATCCTGACCGGTCGCCGGTGGTGGAGATAAGTTATTATGAAACTGCAGGCCGCAAGGTGCTGGAGATTACCGATAATGGAATAGGCATTAATCTGGAACGTTATGGTAAAAAACTGTTTGGAATGTATAATACCTTCCATGGTAATGCTGATGCCAAAGGCGTGGGGTTATTCATTACCAAAAATCAGGTAGAAGCAATGGGTGGAAAAATTGAGGTGATTAGCAATGTAGGCCAGGGAGCTACTTTTAAAATATTTCTTACATGAGCAAAAAACAGGTAGCATGCATTATAGATGATGATCAGGTGTATGTGTATGGCGTAAAGAAGATGATTATGTTTTATGATTTTTGTAAAGACGTGCTCACCTTTAAAAACGGAGAAGAGGCTCTGGGATATCTGCAGCCGAGGGTAATGGATGATGCACCTTTGCCAGAGGTAATTATGGTGGATATTAATATGCCTGTGATGGATGGCTGGGAGTTTCTGGATGCCTTTACCCGTATTAAGCCCAAAGATGGAAGAAAGGTTACCATTTATGTAATCAGTTCCTCTATTAAGCAGGATGATATTGATAAGGCCAGGAACTATACTGAAGTAACGGATTATATAGTGAAGCCGGTAAGATTTGAAAGTCTTAAACAGATTTTAGGATAGCTGTTTATTACAGCTCCTTTAGTAAGGCTTGTGCTTTGGCATAAATGGTTGCCTCCGGGGGGATTTTCCCCAGCCATGTTTTTGCCTCGGTATTATTTTTTTCGCTTACATACGTCAGTGCCATATGGAATGCCGCATCATATTTAAATATGGATGTGCCATTGTATAAACGTAACAACACAGGTCTTGCCAGAGGCTGTTGATTTGTTTGTGTGAGTGAGAGGGCATAGTAGAATTGTGCAAAGCTGTTACCGGGTATTGAATCGGTAATTGTTTTCAATAGCCGGGCTGCGTTAGAATAGTCTTTGTTGTTGAAGTAGGTGGTGGCTTCTGTTAGTAACGAATCTGTAGTGTTACCCCGCTCTATATTGGCAATCATTTCAACAGAGGCGTAACGCGTATATAAATCGCCACCCTGCCATGGGCGCCATATGAGTAATGCTACTACTGCTGCTGCGGCTGTAGTTATTGCAGCCAGCCGGATACGTTTTACGGGGGCAGGTGATGTTGCCGGCCGGGCCTGTGCAAAATATTCACCGTTCAGTTGCCGCAAGGTTTGTTGAAATGCCTGTAATTTTTCGTTTGGTGCAAAACGCAGTTGTAGTGTGCTGTGTACTTCCTGGTGCAACGCCAGCTTCTTCTGCAAATCTTCATCAGTTGCCAATGCGGCTTCAAAAGCAGCAAGCTCGTCGGAGTCCATATCTCCGGATGCATAACGGGCAATATCTTCAAATGTAAAACGGCTCATATTTTATTCCTTCCGGACTGTTGTGCGTAAATCATTTTTGTTAGCCCTGCCATGCATTCACTCTTCTTTTTGCGGAGATAGCCATAGCTTACATTCAGCTGGGTGGCTATCACCTCCTGTGCTTCTCCATTCATGTAACACCTGAGAATTTCTTTGCAGGCATCTCCCATTTTTTCAAAGCATTCCAGAAACAGCTGCATTCTGTTTTGTTGCTGCTGCAGCATTTCGGCCTGGGCAAAAACATCCTCACCTATATATACATCATCCGCATCTTTTGTTACCGGCTGCCGCCCTCTTTTTTTTAGTTCATTTAACCACTTCCGTTTGCATAGCAATAATAAAAAGGGCTCAAACGGGCAGGTCAGCTCCAGCTGCTTTTGCGTTGCCTGCAGGTATATGTCTGTCAGCACTTCCTGAAAAATGTCTGCAGCATCGTCCTCTGTACCGCTGTTGGCTATAATATAATGTTTAATGCGGGGTGCGTAAAGCCGGTAAATTTCTGACACTACCAACATGTTGTTGGAGGCAAGGCCTAGTATAAACCGCTGATCGGTATGTTGGGTAGTATTGATAAGTAATAGTTTATAAGCGAAAACAGTGCTAAATAAAAATAATGGAAAAAAAGTGAAAAAGAGGGGGTAACAAAAAAAGCAGGCTGTTGATATACTTATGAAACGAGCAAGCGCGGACGCCGAAAAGCGATAAAAGAGTAGGCATAAAGAAAAATAACTGGTATGAAACAGCTTATTACTACAACTGAAAAGAGCGGCACTGTTAAATCAATATTTATAATGGCCGCATTAGCACATGTTATGATGTTTGCAGCCTGCAAAAAAAACAATACAGCTCCGGAAAACGACACGCCATTGCGGGCAGATGATTTTCTGGCAAACTATACAGTGCCCACACAAAGCTTTACCGGTAATGCTACTACAGGCTTTACCATTACAGGGGCAAAAGGAACGGTAATTAAATTTAAGCCCGGCGCTTTTGTAGATGGCAGCGGCAATGCGGTTACCGGAAACGTTACTATTAGTCTGAAGGAGGTATTGAGTAAGAGAGATGTATTACTGTCGGGTGTTATGACAGAATCGAACGGACAGTTACTGGAGTCTGGCGGAGAATTGCTGGTAGAAGCAAAGCAGGGCGATAAAGCGTTGAATATTAACAGGCAGCAGGATAGCGCTGTTCGTGTGGATGTGCCTAAGGTGATGAATGACAAGGATATGGGACTTTTTGTTCAGGGCAAACGCGAGAACGGGGCCGGGCAACAGCAACAGAATCCGTTAACATGGGTAGCGGCACCTTATTATCCCTTTGGTAACGGGCCTAACAGTTACTCTTTCCCGCTGCCTGGTTTTACCTGGGTAAACTGCGATCGTTTTTACAGTGATCCTAATCCTAAAACCACTATCACAGCTGTGCCTGCGTTTCAGGATAACAACGCAGTAACAGATTTACAGGTGATGCTGGTATTTAAGAACATTGCCACTGTAATTACGTTGCCTTACAACTATGGTCTGCAAAAATTCGAATCTTATCATAATTCCCTGCCGGTAGGCTTACAGGCAGATCTGGTAATACTGGGTAAAGACAGCGATGGATATATTCAGTTCGGAACACAATCGATTACGATTACTGCTAATATGGATATTCAGGCGGCCGTGCATAAAGCAACACAGGCGGAAGTGGATTCCTTTTTAAACAGTATTCAATAATAGTCCCGTGGGGGGATTGTTGCTGACTTACTATGAAGTTCACTGTCAACCGGCCTTGCGGCCGGTTTTGGCATTTGTCTTATATTTATCTAATAGTAACCATATGCCTGCTTATCTACGATTATTGCTGCCATTGCTGTTTGTAGTTGGTACACAAGCTGCCACTGCACAAACTGCAGATACCGCCGAAGCGGTAATTCAGGAACAAGCTGCCGGTAACAAAATAAAGCTGAATGCCCTGCTTCGGCCGTTAAGGCAGGTGGCAGGGGCACCCGAAGCGTATTATAGCTACTGCTGGGAGCTGGGAGATGGCAGTTATAGTTTTGCCCGGGAGCCTGAGCATATATACAAAGATACCGGCACGTATCAGGTTCGCTTATTTGCTACCAATAACTATGATGATGGTAAAAAGCCACGCAGCCGTCCCAGGCCGGTTAAAGTAAAAACCAGAACACTGCTGGCTGCCAATAACCCTTCTAATTTTTTTTCCGGCAAAGGCGTGCTGGAAATGAAAACGAATTGCATGCCCCTGCCGGGGGAAGATATGTTGCTGATGCTGGGGTACCGTAACCTGCAGGTACAGGCAGGCGTAAGCGGATCTATCATGCTTTTATATAATGAAAAGCAATTCCGGCAGAGCAGCTTTGAAGTGGCAGAGGCGCGTGTTTACCATAAGGAGCGGGGAATAGGCATGGATTCGCTACTGGCGTTTACCCATGATAATGTTTGGGACAACGAGCTGGAGGCGCATGGCGGAGGTTTGTTTACGGCTTCGGTTACAGCGGGTGGCACTTCACAATCCCGCATGCAGCTGTTACAGGTGTTGAAGCAGGAGATGAGTGGCTATCAGGCTCACCGTATTTTCAGAATAGAAGATTTGCAACAGCAGGAAGAAAGGCTGATATTTTTACAGATAAACACGCTGCCCGAAATGATAAAGGATACGAATGCCGTAGTTACCATTGGTGCTTTGTTTATACCGGATGATCCGGCTATGGAAATGGAGCGCTTTAATCTGGAGTTACAGATTGTTGCTTCTCATGACCCTAACCGGATGATGTTGCGCAACAGACGTATGAATTACCGGTTTACCGGAAAGAATAAAAACCTGGATTATAAGGTGCGTTTTCAGAATACAGGCAAAGGGCCGGCAAAGAAGGTAGTAGTAACGGTGGCTATACCAGGCATGGTTAACAGCAGCACTGTTGAACTGTTGCAGAGCAAGCCGGAGTGTGGCTGGTGTAAACAGGTTTATTCCGGAGGGAGTTGTATTGATACGGTTTTGTATAAAGACAGTATTCAGTTTGTGTTTAATAACATATACCTGCCAGGCACGCAACAGGACGGGATTGCTGATCCGGATTCTACTATGGGGTTTGTTAAGTACCGGCTGCATTTTGCAAAAGGACTTGTTAAAAATTCATTCAGAAGTAGTGCTGCTATTGTGTTTGATAAAAATGAACCCATATACACCAATAAGTCTGTAGGCGGCTTTAAAAAAGGCTGGTCGCCAGGCATACTGGCAGGCTATGGCTTTTTACCGGGTAGCAAGCCTGATATAGGAAAACATAATTGGGTGGTAGGGGCTACCCTGAGTGAGTATGCGCCGTATAAGCGATACTGGCAGTGGGAGTTGTATGTACAACGCTACAGCAGCTACGAGCAGTTGATAGGCAGAAGAGATGGTGGCGATACGTTGATTAATGGGCGGGACTATAAGCTGGCCTACCGGGAACGGTATAATAAGGTGAATGTGTTAACGGTTGAGCTGGTTCCTTTTTCTATACGCCAGAATTTTAACAGCTGGATTGCTGCGGGTGCTGGTGTGCTTGTGTCTGCTGAATTAAACAGAACCACAGCGCGTATGTACCGGGCAGTAGTTGCAGAAAGTACCACACAACTGCCATTTGTGGTTCCTGATAAGGAAGAAGAGCGTGTTGCTTCCTCTTTTGGTTCCTGGCGGGGAGCATTGTTTGCAGATGTGCAGCTGGGCAGGGTAAGGGTTGGGCCGGTGGCCGGACTGCGCTTTTTGCAGTATACCAATCCGGGTTATAGTCAGCTGTTGTTATATGCCGGTTGGAAATTTTAGGTATTTTAGTTAAAAGGCTAACATGCTTCACCGGTGGCGTATAATAAGGCTGGCGATATTGCTGGTATTGATAACGTGTTTTTCTGCATTGCGGGCAGCAGATAGTCTGCAGTTGTCGCCTGCCATACAGCAACAGTTGCTGCGTTTACAGCAGGAGAACAAGCTGGGCGATTGGCTGAATGCGTATCTCGATTATATTGAAGAAGCCCCTTTACAACGCATAGATATACTTATGCAACTGCCGCAACTTGCCTGGCGAAGTTATCAGACCTATCCGGAGCGTTTGATATGGTTTGATATGCTGGCACTTCAGGGGTATTACCAGCTACAGACAGGCAACATTCTCACTTCTATTACTGCCTACGAAAAAGCACTTGCATTTTACGAAGCTTATCCACTACCGGATGCCCAGATAATTGAATATGTATTAAAGCCATTAGGTAATAACTATACGCGACTGGCAGATTATGGAATGGCATTGTACATACACCGGAAAACCCTGGCGCTGGCTGTTAAAGCTAATGACCGCAATATGGTGGCCTCGGTGCTGGGTAATATGGCTGTGAGTGCGAGGTGGCAGGGAGATTTTGAAGCTGCTACATTGTACTGCCGGCAGGCAATGAAACAGGTGGGAAGAAATACTGCTTTACAAGGGCTGTTGTATAATACTTATGCGGATGTGCTTGCACAGCAGTTGCGTTATGATAGTGCGCAATGGTACTGTGGGCGGGCGTTACAACAGCTTGCCATGCGTAAAGATGATGCACGGGTTTTATACTGGTATGGAGGAGCTTTGCAACAGATGGCCGGCCTTTTAATGTATCTGCAAAAGCCGGAAAAGGCAATGGCATATATACAACAGGCAGCGGAGCTATACAGGCAGCATTACCCTGCCAGCCGGCAAAGGGAGAAGGCGAAACTATATGTACTATATGGTAATGCACATCTGCAAATGAACAAAGGCGCTGCAGCAGCCCAATGTTTTATTCATGCGCTACAGCTGTTGCTGCCCCGCTGGCAACCCAATAAAGGGCTTCCGCCGTCCGAGACGCTTTTGTATGGGGAAAATACCTTGGGTGATGCGCTGGAGGGCGTGGCAAAAAGCTGGAAAGTACAGGGTAACAAAGAGTATGCTTTTTTGTGGTTTGTTTGCGCGCTTCAGGCACAGGCGCCTTTACGGCAGGCATTTTTTTATACGGCATCTAAACTCAGAGAAATAGAAGTTACCCGCAACCGTGCCGATGCTGCTATGGAGCTGGGGTATGCATTGTGGAAAAGCACCGCAAAGCCGGAGTATGCCCGGTTGCTATTACAGGTGGCAGAGTTGTCTAAAGCGCAGGTGCTTTGGGAGGAACAACAAAGAAGTGCAGGTAGCGGACGTGCAGGAACTGGTGATGACAGTATTTTCAAAAGCAGAGAGCGGTTACAGCAGGCGGTTATTTATTATAAGCATGAACTGCTGGAACGCTCCGATTCTGGTATCAGCAACCTGCTTCAGCAAGCAGAATACAAGCTGGCCCTTTTACAAAGGCAGGAGCGCGAAAGCCGGCAACAGGCAGGGGAGGTGCAGCCGGATATTGAGAAGTTAATGGCCAGCCTGCCTGATAATGTAATTGTGTTAGAGTTTTTTGAAGGGGCATCAGGGTGTTTTCTTCTTTCGTTTGACAATAAAGAGGTAAAGGCTGTTACACGATTGTCTGCCGGCACATGGTTGCAGGATAGTATTCAGTTGTTTCTGCAAAACTGGTTTATGAATGGCCCGGCAGCAATGATGAATGCACCGCAGGATTTTTATATAAACAGTTACCTGCTATACAAAAAGCTTTTTCCTGACATTCAATGGCTGCAAGGCAAACGCTATCTTGTTATTCCCGATGGCGTGGTTAGTTTGCTTCCTTTCGATGCTTTTATTACCAAAGAAGGTGCAGCGGGGCAATATGCTGCCTGGCCTTTTTTGTTTAAAGAAGCATTGTTGTCCAGAGCTTACTCGTTACAGTCATGGGTTCAGCAGCAGCAACCCGACTACAAAGGTGCAGGCGTTTCCGGTTTTTTTGTGTCTGCCCGCCGGGCAGGCAATCATGCCTTATTAACAACCGGCAAAGAATATACTACACTGGCCCAACGTGTGAAAGGAACCTATTATTTCGATTCTCTGGCAACGCTTGGACGGTTTAAAGCGGCGCTGCCTGCCACCCAGGTACTTCAGGTAAGTATGCATGCTGCTTTACAGCCAGAGCCGCTACTGTACTTTTATGACAGCGCATTTTATTTATCCGATTTGCAGTTTAGTGCGTTTCACCCTTCGCTGGTAGTGTTGGGCGCCTGCCGTACTGCCGATGGTGGCATGCTGAAGGGGGAAGGTGTTAACAGCCTGCAACGTGGTTTTGTGGCTGCGGGTGCAGGAGGTGTGCTGGGCAGTTTGTGGAACGTAAACGATGCTACTGCTGTGGAGTTGCTACAGCTTTTTTACCAGTATTTATCTGCTTCTTCCGATGCGGGTGTTGCGCTGCACCGTGCAAAAACAGAATGGCTGGAAAGGCATAGGACGGATGCTGTACTACAGCTGCCTTATTACTGGGCTGCTTTTGAATATACAGGGCACTTAAAACCAGTACCTCTAACCAGTGCAGCCCCTGGCTACCGGTGGATAGCTGGGGCTGCTGTGCTTTTATCGGGAATAGTGCTATGGGGCATCAGGCAGAAGCGGGCTCGCCGCTGAAACTGCCGGAAGAGGGCAGATTATTGCGAACCACCATTTTTTTCCAGTCAAAAAATCCCGCTATTGCTACTATAAACAGAAAAATGGTAAGGCAGGCCATTAATGGCAGCTCTTTGTGAAACAGCAGTGGTACTGCAAACAGATTGGATATATTCAACAGCACCCAGTTTTCTACTTTCCGTTTTGCCAGCAGCCACATACCTGCCCAGGCGGTGCAGCTAACCCATGAATCCCAAACCGGTGTGGTAGAAGGGGTAAAATGTTTCAGCGCCAGGTAAAGGGTTAGCCAGCCGCCTGCAACAATGGCTATAACAATATTCCATTCTTTTCTGGTAGTATAAGAAACGGGTACCGGCGGTTCGTGCTTCTTTTTTACCCAGTGCATCCACCCATAAATGCTCATGACCAGATAATACAGGTTGAGTAGCGATTCTGCATATAACAGCACGCTGAACATGAGATACGAGGTAATAAGTGTGCTGATGATACCTGCGGGATACAGGAGAATTTTGTTTTTACGGGCCAGCAGTACTTCCGTTACGGCAAATGCTACTGCTATCCACTCGGCAATGCTGGTTTGCCTTACCTGCTCTGTAAAGAGCGATATCCAATGTTGTAAGTTCATATACTTCCTCCGCAGGCATTACCCTGTTCAGGTTCTACGGGTTTATCTCAGCCGCAGCCTTTTGTGGCGGCAGCACCCCGGTTAATTAAATAACGGTTCCGGCGGCGAAATTAAGCAATTACCCCAGGCAATTGTTGTAACTTTTGTATCCAAATAAAAAACACCTTACGTATGAACCTGTTGGGCAATCTGATATGGCTGATTTTTGGTGGTTTAGCCGCCGCTATTGGCTATGTGGCTGGTGGAATGGTGTTGTGTGTAACCATTGTAGGCATACCCTTTGGCATTCAGTGTTTTAAGTTGGCTATACTGGTGCTATGGCCTTTTGGCAGGCAGGTAGAAAGTTCTTCGGCTTCGGGCGGCTGCCTTAGTGCGGTTTGTAATATTATCTGGATAATATGCGGCGGTTGGTACACCGCTCTGATGCATCTTTTTTTTGGATTACTGCTTTTTGTCACGGTCATAGGTATCCCCTTTGCACGCCAGCACTTTAAACTCCTGGAAATATCTATGATGCCCTTTGGAAAGAGAATAGTGTAGTTTTTCTAACTTGCGCCGGAAGGAAATGATTGTGTATTTTTTACTGGTGCAAGCATGAATAAACCGCTTATTGATCGTTCATCTCTGGCTGCTATTGAAAATGAGAGCTTTGAAATAGGTTTTCTGTTTAATATGACCACGCCTAAACATATTGGCTTTCAGTTTGAGCCGGTGGTGATAAAACAGCAGAAAGGCCGTAAAAGCTTTAGCAGGCTGCTGATGGATAACGATGAGCATTGGGCTTACCTGAACGGACTACCTGATGAGCTGTTTTACCTGTTATTTCATTTTTCTGATGGCCGCTTGTTTGAGTTTATGGTTAACAGCGGCAGCACTTACCTTAAAAATCATGCACAGCCCTGGCTGATGCTGAATGATAAAGACATTCTCCGTTTACGTAATCATTATGTTGACCTGCTGCACAAGGTTTGGCCTTATATTCTTAACCACGGCAATTTATATGTGCTTAAGGAAGGGAATTTCAGCGATGTAAATATTAAGCCGCTGCAGGTGAGCGAGCATCCGGTAGAAGTGCATTTTTCTGCATCGAAAGACAGCAGTTCTATCATTATACAAATGAATGTGCAAACGGTGCGCGATAAAGCGCCGGGGCGTGTGTTTCTTTTTAAATCGCTGTTCTTTTTAATTGATGATATTCTGCATCTGCCTGCCAGCCCTGGTGATGTAAACGTGCTGGATATGTTTAAAAAGGGGGAGCTAAAGTTTCCTCTGCGTGACAGACAGGAAGTAACTAATTCCTTTTTTATTCCGCTGCAACAGCAGTATCCGCTGGAATGCAAGGAAGGGCTTCAGTTTGAAGTAGTGCACACCGAGCCGCAAACGCGTATTGCTTTAAGCGAGTTTAATGGGCAATACCTGATGCTGCAGCCGCAGTTTTTATACGATGATGTGCTGATTGATTATGATGAAGAGCTGGATTACTTTCATGAAAAGCAGGAAGTGCTTTATGTGATCAGGCGTAATAAGACGTTGGAAAAGGATACCTACGAGCATTTACGCAATCTGCACCCGAAATTTAAAAACCAGCGCAATAACCGGTATTACTACGTGCCTTTTGATGAAGTAATGAAAGGCAACTGGTTTATTAAAATGAACCAGCAGCTACAGGATTCGGGTTATATGGTGCATGGTATGAAAGATTTAAAGCGCTTTAAATACAATACTAACCCACCGCGCTTTGAAATAGTTGCCAAGAGTTCTATCGATTGGTTTGATCTGAAGATTAAAGCTTACTGGGGAGACCAGGAAGTGGGCATGAAAGAACTGCGGAAAGCTATCTTAAACAAACAGGATACTATTTTACTGAAAGATGGAACCCTGGGAGTTATCCCGCATGAGTGGTTTGACCAGTACGGCATGTTGTTTAAAGTGGGTAACGAGGCGGATGGAAAACTTCAACTGAATAAACTGCATTATTCTGTGCTGGACGAGCTTCAGGAGCAACTGAATGATAAGAAGCTGCTGAAGGAGATTGAAGAGAAGAAGAAGCGATTGTTTCAATACAACGAATTATCTACACAGGCACCTTCGGCGGTGTTGCAGGCGACGTTGCGGCCTTACCAGCTGGCGGGCTTTCAATGGATGCAGAGCCTGGATCAGTTGGGGTGGGGGGGGTGCCTGGCGGATGATATGGGTTTGGGTAAAACGCTTCAAACCATCACTTTTATTCAATACCTGAAAGAAAAGTATCCGGGTAGCACTCAATTGGTGGTTTGTCCTACTTCTCTGATTTTTAACTGGGAGGCAGAGATGCAAAAGTTTTGCCCCAGCATGACCTATCTGATGCATTACGGACAGCAGCGTAATGCAACGGAAGAACAGTTTGCAGCTGTGGATGTGGTGCTAACCAGTTATGGGGTGGTACGTAACGATCTGGAGCATTTGCAGGCGTTTAAATGGAATTATATTATTCTGGACGAAAGCCAGACCATTAAAAATGCGGATGCGCAGGTGAGTAAAGCTGTGTATCAGCTGCAATCTTCCAACAAGCTTATATTGAGCGGCACCCCTGTTCAAAACAATACATTTGATCTTTACTCGCAGTTTCATTTTGTAAACCCCGGCTTGCTGGGCGGCAAGGAGTTCTTCAGACGAGAGTTTGCACAACCGATAGACAAAGGGGGTGACCAGGAAAAGGCTACGCGTTTGCGCCAGCTGATTTATCCTTTTATTCTCAGGCGTACCAAGGAGCAGGTAGCTACCGACTTGCCCGATAAAACAGAAATGGTGCTGTGGTGTACCATGAACAGCGAACAGAGGGCTTTATATGATGAGTATAAAGATTACTACCGTGACGCTTTGCTGAAGCGGATTGATGAAGAGGGCATGGGCAAAGCCGGTATTTATGTAATGGAAGGTCTGCTAAAGCTAAGGCAGATTTGTGATCACCCGCAGCTGGTAAAAGAGCATAAACATGAATCGCATGCCTCAGTAAAAGCCGATGAACTGCTTCGTGAGATAGAAGAGAATACCGGCTCACATAAATTACTGGTGTTTTCGCAGTTTACCGAAATGCTGCAGCTGATTAAGGGCGAGTTGGAAAAGGCGGGTATTTCGTACTGTTATCTGGATGGAAGCACCTCACTGGATAAACGTAAGCAGGAAGTAGAGCGCTTTCAGCAGGCAGGTAGTACGGTAAAAGTATTTTTGATTTCACTGAAGGCAGGTGGTGTGGGGTTAAACCTTACCGCAGCAGATTATGTATATCTGGTAGATCCGTGGTGGAACCCGGCGGCTGAACAACAGGCTATTGACCGGGCGCACCGTATTGGACAGACGCAGAAGATATTCGCCTATAAAATGATTTGTAAGGATACGGTGGAAGAAAAAATTCTGCTGCTGCAGCAGAAAAAGCAGGCACTCGCAGATGAACTGGTGGGCGAGGAGTCTGGATTTGTGAAAAAGCTTTCGCGGGATGATATTGCTTTCTTATTCAGTTAGTATATAAAGAGGCCACTCCGGCCTCTTTTCTTTTTTCAAACTTTTTTGCGGGATTTTTTTGCTGCGCAGTTGTGTTGCGTAGTGTCGTGTGCATTTTTGTTTTGTCAACAACAAAAAGCAGAGTATGAAATTCAATATCAACAAAAAAGCCGCTACTGCTACAGTAAACCATGAAGGTGCTATTGCGTACAGCCTTTCGCCTGAAATGGAGCTATACACTGCCGTTGCCACCACTTTATTAAGTGATGTTACCTATGAAAAGGCAGATGCCAGAATGCAACGTATTATAGAGTTGTTACCGCAGGTAGCACCTGAATTTATTGCACAACTGGCTGTATATGCCCGTAAAGAAATGAATTTACGTACAGCGCCACTCGTGTTGGCAACAGCTTTGGCTAATGTACACCGTGGTGATAGCCTGGTAAGTAAGGCTGTGGCAGGTGTGGTACAACGTCCGGACGAAATTATGGAAATGCTGGCCTGCTATCAGGTACTGAATAAAAGAGAAGGGATAAAAAAACTGAACCGTTTATCAAAACAGATGCAAAAGGGGTTAGCTACTGCTTTTAACCGCTTTGATGAATATCAGTTTGCCAAGTATAACAGAAACACCGAAGTAAAGCTGAAAGATGCTTTGTTTCTGGTGCATCCCAAAGCGAAGGATGAGGCGCAGCAGGTATTGTTTAATAAAATAGTATCAGACGAAATGGCTACGCCTTATACCTGGGAAACTGAATTGTCGGCTCTTGGGCAAAAGGTTTTTGTGAATGCAGCGGAAAAGCAGGCGGCTGTGAAAGCAACATGGGAAGAACTGATTGATAGCAGAAAGTTGGGGTATATGGCGGTGTTGCGTAACCTGCGAAACATATTGCAGGCTGGTGTAAGTGCAGTGCATGTGGAGAGGGTAGGTGAATATTTAGCTAATGAAAATGCGGTGCTGAATGCAAAACAATTGCCCTTCCGTTTTTTGAGCGCTTATAGGGAATTGATGAATGTTGAATCTGGCTATAACGCTTACCTGCTGGATGCATTGGAAAGTGCTATCGCCAGCAGTGTACAGAATATGCCGGGCTTTAACAGGAATACCCGTGTAGTGGTGGCCTGTGATGTATCAGGATCTATGTATAAGCCGGTTTCTAAAAACAGCGCTGTGCAGTTATATGATATTGGGCTGCTGCTAGGGATGTTGCTGCAGTCTAAATGTAAGCATGTGCAAACGGGAATTTTTGGTGATACCTGGAAGCGAATATCGCTACCTGCCAGAAATGTGTTGAGCAATGTAGATGTTCTGCGTAAAAGAGAGGGGGAGGTTGGATATGCTACAAACGGCTATCTGGTACTGAAAGATTTGGTAGATAGAAAGTATGTGGCAGATAAGGTTATGTTATTTACCGATATGCAGATGTGGGATAGCAATACAAATAATGTCAGTAATGTTAACACACTTGAGTACCAGTGGAGGCAATATAAAGCCATTGCGCCGGATGCTAAACTGTATGTATTTGATCTGGCGGGTTACGGACATTCACCTATTAAGCAACAAGGAAGAGACGTGTTTTTAATAGCAGGCTGGTCGGATAAAATATTTGCAGTGCTGGAAGCTATAGAGCATGGAGAAGATACATTGAGCGCAGTGCGGGAGGTTGCGCTTTAGCATATTTCTTAAACGGGTTCCGTAGGGTATAGTTACTTCGTTCAGTTCGCGGCGATGCGGGTAAAATCCTGCCCGGCGAAAGCCGGTGGTGTAATTAACACTCTGAAACTTTGTCCGCTTGTTGTCCCGTTTGGGTAAATGAGTGCCGTAGGAAAGGATTACTTCGTTGCCAATCTTAGAGCCTTTTCAATTCATTGCCTCATCTTACTTGTTTTTAAAATAAAAGAGTCATTAAGTGCTGTTTTTCCAGCTTCCTTAATGACTCTTTTTATTAGTTAAACCTCTTGTTATGCTTCGGGAAGAGAGCGGTGAATGCCCAGCTCCAGACCACGAATTTCTGCCAGGCCTCTTAAGCGGCCGATAGCGGAGTAGCCAGGGTAGGTTTTCTTTTTCAGGTCGTCCAGCATCTGGTGGCCATGGTCAGGACGCATGGGTATAGATACTTTTCTTCTGCGCATGGTTAATACCAGTTCGCGTACCACCGCATACATATCCACATCACCAGTCAGGTGATCAGCTTCGTAGAAGTTGCCTTCTGCATCGCGCAGGGTGCTGCGCAGGTGCAGGAAGTGAATATGATCGCCCAGGCGTTGTACCATACCTGCCAGGTCGTTGTCTTCTCTTACGCCGTACGAACCGGTGCAGAAACACAGACCGTTGGCGGGAGATGGAGCAGCGGCCAGTAGTTCCACTGCATCCTGCTCGGTACTTACAATACGGGGTAAGCCCAGGATAGGGTATGGAGGATCATCCGGGTGGATGGCCATTTTCAATCCGGCTTCTTCCGCTACAGGAACTACCTGTTGCAGGAAGAAGAAAAGGTGCTGCTTCAATTTGGCGGCGTCGATACCGGAATAGGTATTCAGTGCAGCCAGTATCTGCTCTACCGTAAAGCGCTCTTCGCTACCTGGAAGGCCTAGCAGGGCATTGTTAAACAATACCTGCTTTTCTTCTTCCGTCATAGTTTCCAAACGGGCTTTAGCTTTGGCTATTTCTTCTGCGTTGTAGTCGTTTTCAGCTCCGGGGCGCTTTAATAAAAACAGATCAAACGCTATAAAAGCATGCTTTTCGAACAGCAGCGCCTTGCTGCCATCGGGTAGCGTATAGTGAATATCTGTACGCATCCAGTCCAGAATAGGCATGAAGTTGTAGGTTACTACTTTCAGGCCGCACCTGGCTACATTACGCAGGCTCACTTTGTAATTCTCAATATATTGCAGGTAATCGCCGGTTTGCTTTTTAATGTCTTCGTGTACAGGCAGGCTTTCGATTACAGTCCAGGTAAGCCCGGCGGCTTCCACTTCCTGTTTTCTTTTGTTAATCTCTTCCACGGGCCATACCTGGCCGGGTGCAATATGGTGCAATGCCGTTACTACGCCGGTGCAGCCTGACTGTCTGATATCCCAGAGGCTTACGGGATCGTTAGGCCCGTACCAGCGCATTGTTTGTTCCATTAACATAATCGTAATGTTTGTATTTAGTTTAAGGGGTCACAAATTAGGTATTAAAGTAGTTCCCCGGTCAACGCCGCCGTAACATTCGGCAAGCAACCGATTGCTCCGGATAGCAGTATTCCGGATGGGGTTATCCGCTAAAAGCCTATGGAGTTACCTCCGTCTACGGCAATTGAAACGCCGGTAATATAAGCAGCTTCTTCACCCGCCAGAAAAAGTGCAGTATTGCCAATATCAGCAGGGGTACCCAGCTTGCCCATAGGGGTGCGCGACATTACTTTCTGTTTTCTTTCCGGATCGGTATTCAGTGCTTTGGCAGACATATCGGTAGCAATAAAGCCTGGAGCAATACAGTTTACGCGGATGCCTTTGGGTGACAGTTCTACGGCCATGGCTTTGGTCATGCCTTCAATGGCGGATTTAGAGGCGGTGTAAGCGATTACCTTGGGTATGCCGTATTTGGCGGCCATGCTGCTGATATTGATGATGCTGCCGGCTTCGCGGGGCGTCATTACTTTTACTACTTCGCGTGAAATGGAAAATACAGACTGCAGGTTGGTCAGCAGCACCTTTTCAAAATCTTCGTCTGTTACATCGGCAAACTCTTTTTTCATGTTAATGCCGGCGTTGTTTACCAGTATGTTAATGGGGCCGTATTGCGTTTCAATGTCGGTAATAAGGGCAGGTATAGCAGCCAGTTGGGTAAGGTCTGCGCTGATGGTTACGCAGTTGCTGCCCAGCAGTTCAGCGGCGTGCTGTAGCTTTTCTTTATCGCGGCCTATTACAACCGTAAAAATATCTGCCTGCACAAAACGTTGGGCAATGGCCAGGCCTATTCCTGAAGCACCGCCGGTTACAATGGCCAGTTGCTGGTTGTTCTTTCTTTCCATGTTAGTATGTATGGTTTGCTATTTCTTTCTGAGAGAGGAGTCGCGGATAATCAGCTCGGATTTAATGATAACCGTACTGGTTTGCATGATATTGCTTTCGCCGTTGAGATGACTCATCAGGTGTGATGCTGCAATTTCTCCCATTTGAATACCGGGATAATTAACGGTAGTGAGTTTGGGTATGGATAAGCGGGCAATGGTATCATTGTTAAACCCTGCAAAAGCTATGTCTTGCGGCACACGTATGCCCTGTTCGGTCAGTGCCTGCATAATTACCACGGCAGCAAAATCATTACAGGCAAACACCGCATCGGGGCGGGGTTTCATCTGCAGAATTTTTTTTGCCGCTTCCACACAGGCCACTTCGCTCAGGTCATTTTCAATAACCATGCTTTCATCAAAAGCAAGCTTGTTTTTTTCCAGCGCCTTCCGGTAGCCTTTTAAGCGATCGGCGTATACATTACGTTTCAGGCTGCCGGCAATATGTACAATGCGCTTGCAGCCCTGTTGTATCAGGTGGCTGGTTACATCATAACCGGCTTTCATGTTGTCAATTACCACTTTGGCGCCGGGGTATTGCGGTTCTACACGGTCAAAGAAAATCAATGGAATCCCTTTCTGAATAAAGGGCTCAAAATGATCCAGATTTTCCGTGTTGTAGGCGAGGGAAGTGATAAGCCCGTCTACTCTTTTATGAAAGAGGTTAGAGGCGTTGGCCACTTCTTTTTTATAATCTTCCGAAGAGTGTGCAATGATGATGTCGTAATCAGCAGCGGTAGTTACTTTTTCTATACCAGACAATACGGAGGTGATAAAGGAGCTGTTAAGCTCGTGTACCATTACACCTATGGTATTGGTTTTTTGCCTGCGCAGGTTACTGGCGAAATTGTTAGAGCGGTATCCCATTTCGCGGGCCATGTCCTGAATACGCTTTTTGGTGGCGTGGCTAATGGCCGGATGGTCCTTCAACCCCCTGCTCACAGTTGCCGGCGATATATTAAGGGCTTTGGCAAGATCGTAAATCGTGATTTCTTTAGTCTGCTGCATATTTGGCTTCTGCTTTCACAATCGGTAACATCGCTAAAATACAGGCTAATTTAAAGATTATTGCAAAAATTTAATGCAATCGGTTACATTGATCAAAAAGTTTCCGATATTGCCTTGCCTAAAATCAGCCTGCGGGGTTTTATTCTTACACCGGGGTATGATTGCTGAAGCCATTTTATCACCATTAAACCGGAAATGCTCATGAATACCTCCTGACTAAAGTCGCCTTGCCCAACAATGGTTTAGGGTGTAAAAAAGGTGTATTTGCAACACTTATTCCAATATTTTAAACTGTAAAAAACCGGAGTTTTAAAATTGTTTCAATAAATTGAACAGTTTTTAAGACCCGCCGGGGTCAAAACCAAGTGCATGCCAATGTTATTATTAGGTATAGATGTAGGTACTTCATCTATTAAAGTTTCGATTGTAGATGCCACAACGCAGCAATGCATTGCGGCTGCGCAATTTCCCGAAACAGAAGCCCCCATTATAGCGCCGCATACAGGCTGGGCCGAGCAATCGCCCGATAGCTGGTGGCAATATGCACAGCAGGCCATTCTGGCGGCCAACGCTTCCGGCAGATATAATCCAAAGGACATTGCAGCAATAGGCATTGCTTACCAGATGCATGGACTGGTAGCAGTGAATAAGCAACAACAGGCTTTGCGCAACAGTATTATCTGGTGCGACAGCCGGGCCGTGGAAATTGGTAATGCGGCTATGGATGCCATTGGTGAACAAGTGTGTCTGACACGCTTATTAAACTCGCCCGGCAACTTTACTGCCTCCAAACTGGCCTGGGTAAAAGCCAATGAGCCGGAGCTGTACAGGCAGATTGATAAAATTATGCTGCCTGGGGATTACATAGCCATGAAGCTTACCGGAGCGGTTACTACCAGCATTTCAGCGCTGTCAGAAGGGGTATTCTGGGATTTTGAAGCAGATACGTTGTCTGAAGACGTGATGAAGTACTATGGCTTTAGCCAGGAACTCATTCCCGAAATCAAGCCGCTGTTCTCTACACACGGCGCTGTTACGGCAGATATGGCTTCTGCGCTTTCTCTGAAACAAGGTATTCCTGTTTCTTATAAGGCGGGCGATCAGCCTAACAATGCACTTTCTCTTAATGTGCTGCAACCCGGCGAGGTAGCCGCTACTGCGGGCACTTCAGGTGTTATTTATGGGGTAAGCGATGCATTAACCTACGATCCGCAATCGCGGGTAAACAGCTTTGCGCATGTAAACTATACCCCCGATGCTAAACGGGTAGGTGTACTGCTATGTATTAACGGCACAGGCATTTTAAACAAGTGGACTAAAAACATTGCCGGGGCGGGTAAAAGCTATGCTGCCTTGAATGAGGCAGCGGCTGCGGTACCTGTGGGCAGTGAGGGGCTGTTTGTGCTTCCTTTTGGTAATGGCGCAGAGCGTATGCTTTGCAACCAGTTAACCGGGGCGCATATACAGGGTATAGACCTGAACAAGCATACAGAAGCGCATTTGTATCGTGCAGGGCAGGAAGGAATTGCTTTTGCATTCCGCTACGGCCTGGATATTATGCGTGAAAACGGTATGCAGCCTTCGGTAATACGTGCAGGTAAGGCCAATATGTTTTTGAGCGATGTGTTTACGCAGGCATTTGTAAATGCTACCAACACACCGGTGGAGCTGTATAACTGCGATGGCAGTGTAGGCGCTGCACTGGGTGCCGGTATTGGTGCAGGCATATTTGCATCGGAAAAAGAGGCATTTACCCAATTAAAGCCGCTGCAGTTGGTTACCCCCACAAAAGCAGGTGAATATGATGCGCTGTATCATCAATGGAAACACTATTTACAGCAAACACTTATCAAATAACTAATTTAAATAGAAGCGTCATGTCAGTAATAAAAGGCGAAAAAGAGTTTTTCAAAGGAGTTGATCAGATTAAATACGAAGGTCCTGAAAGCAAGAATCCACTTGCATTCCGTTGGTACGATGAAGACCGTGTGGTGGCAGGTAAAACCATGAAAGAGCATCTGCGTTTTGCAGGCGCCTACTGGCACTCTTTCTGCGGCAACGGTGCCGATCCGTTTGGTGAAGCTACGCACCTGTTTGAGTGGGATACCAAAAAAGATGCGGTGGAACGCGCAAAAGATAAAATGGATGCGGCGTTTGAATTTTTAACCAAACTGAACCTGCCTTACTATTGTTTTCATGATGTGGATGTGGTGGATTATACCTCAGACGTTGCTGAAAACGAAAGAAGATTACAGGCACTTACCGAATATGCCAAACAAAAGCAGGATGCCAGCGGCGTGAAGCTGTTATGGGGTACTGCCAATTTGTTCAGCAACAGACGTTACATGAACGGTGCTGCTACCAACCCCGACTTTCATGTGCTGGCACATGGTGGTGCACAGGTAAAGGCTGCACTGGATGCTACTATTGCCCTGGGTGGCGAAAACTATGTATTCTGGGGTGGCCGTGAAGGTTATATGAGCCTGCTGAATACAGATATGAAACGCGAGCAGGAGCACCTGGCCCGTTTCTTACATACTGCAAAAGACTATGCCCGCAAGCAAGGCTTCAAAGGAACTTTTTTTATTGAGCCCAAGCCGTGCGAGCCAAGCAAACATCAGTACGACTATGATGCAGCTACTGTTATCGGCTTCCTGCGTCAGTACGATCTGCTGAACGATTTTAAACTGAACCTGGAAGTAAACCACGCCACCCTGGCCGGCCATACTTTCCAGCACGAATTACAGGTAGCAGCAGATGCGGGCTTACTGGGTTCTATTGATGCCAACCGCGGCGATTACCAGAACGGCTGGGATACAGATCAGTTCCCTAATAACATCAATGAACTGGCTGAATCCATGTTAATTATTCTGGAAGCGGGTGGTTTTAAAGGTGGTGGAATTAATTTCGACGCCAAAATCCGTAGAAATTCTACCGATATAGCAGATTTATTTTATGCTCATATTGGCGGCATGGATACATTTGCACGTGCTTTGGTGGCCGCAGATGCTATTTTGCAGCAATCAGAGTACAAAAAAATCAGGAAAGAAAGGTATGCTTCATTCGACAACGGACAAGGTAAAGCGTTTGAAGAAGGCAAGCTGACCCTGGAAGATTTACGTGCCTACGCAATTGAAAACGGCGAGCCGGTATTGAAGAGCGGAAAGCAGGAGTATCTCGAAAACCTGATCAATTGGTACATTTAGCTTTTCAATAAACCTTAAAACAAAATCAGGATCATGAATTCTCTCACCTCTAGCGATTACCTTGTATTCCTGTTCTACTTTCTGGTAGTAGCACTGTACGGGTTATGGATTTATCGTAAGAAAAGAACGGCGGAGGCCAGTTCTAAAGACTATTTTCTGGCAGAAGGCTCCCTTACCTGGTGGGCTATCGGTGCCTCGTTAATTGCTTCCAACATTTCTGCGGAGCAGTTTATAGGCATGAGCGGCAACGGATTTAAAATCGGGTTAGCTATTTCGGCGTATGAGTGGATGGCCGCAGCTACCTTAATGATTGTGGCAATCTTCTTTATTCCGGTGTACCTCAAAAATAAGATTTACACCATGCCGCAGTTTTTAAGTCAGCGGTATAACAACACCGTGGCTACCGTAATGGCAGTGTTCTGGTTGTTGCTGTATGTAGTAGTAAACCTTACTTCCATTCTTTATCTGGGTGCGTTAGCGGTGAGCAGTATTTCTGGTCTTAACCTCACAGTTTGTATGTACGGTCTGGCTATCTTCTCCATTTTCATCACCCTGGGTGGTATGAAGGTGATTGGATATACCGACGTAATTCAGGTGTTCTTCCTTATCCTGGGTGGTTTGGTAACTACTTACCTGGCACTGGATCTGGTAGCTAAACACTTTGGTCAGACTGGCGCAGTAGCTGGCTTAAAACTGATGAGCGAGCATGCAAACGACCACTTCCACATGATTCTGAAACGCGATAACACCAACTATCCAAGCTTACCGGGCTTAACCGTGTTACTGGGTGGTTTGTGGATTGTGAACCTGAACTACTGGGGTTGTAACCAATACATTGTACAAAGAGCATTGGGTGCGGATTTAAAAACTGCCCGCGGCGGTATTTTATTCTCTGCTTTCCTGAAAATGCTGATGCCGGTTATTGTGGTATTACCGGGTATTGCTGCTTATGTATTACACCAGCAAAACCATGGCGACTTTGCCACAGCTATGCAACAGGGCGGTGAATTAAACCCCGACAATGCGTATCCTGTACTGTTAAACCTGCTGCCAAGCGGCCTGAAAGGCCTGGCTTTTGCAGCGTTAACAGCGGCCGTAGTAGCCTCACTGGCAGGTAAAGCAAACAGTATCTCTACCATTTTTACACTGGATATTTATCATAAGAGAATTAATCCACAGGCTTCTGAAAAGAAACTGGTTTCTACCGGTCGTCTGGTGGTGGTAATCTCTATGATCCTGGGCGTTGTTATTGCTCCGTTTCTGGGTATTGATAAAAAGGGTGGTTTTGAATTTATTCAGGAGTATACCGGTTTCGTATCTCCAGGTATTTTCGCCATGTTCATCCTGGGCTTCTTCTGGAAAAAGGCAACTTCTTCTGCGGCCCTGTTTGCAACCGTTGGTGGCTTTATCATGTCGGTAATATTTAAAGTACTGCCTAAGTTTATGGACCTGGCGTTCCTGAGTTCTACCGGTTTCTCTACACCGGTAGCACAGGGAGATGGTACAATCCTTTACGAAATTCCGTTCCTGGATCGTATGGGCTTTGTATTCATCATTTGTCTGGTAGGCATGATTATTATAAGTCTGATCCAGAACAAACGTGGTATTAAACCACAGGGTGTAATGGAAGTAGATACCAAAATGTTCCGCATGAATCCGGGATTTGCCGTTGGCGCCCTGATTATCTGTGGTCTGCTGGTAGCTTTATACACCCGTTTCTGGTAACAGAAACAACAATTCACTATACAACACACTTTATATAAAAGCCGGCTTTCCAGCCGGCTTTTCTTTTAGGTATAACCCGCTTTATATCAACACTTACGAGGCTGAAAAATATTTTTTCAAAAAAAGCGGAAAAGACTTGGAGGTATTAATATTTCTTCTATTTTTGCACTCCACAAAACAGTGGAACACTCCCGAATAGCTCAGTTGGTTAGAGCATCTGACTGTTAATCAGAGGGTCACAGGTTCAAGTCCTGTTTCGGGAGCCAAAAATGAGGTCTGCAATTGCAGGCCTTTTTTGTTTGTGTCCTCTTTTGCTGCCGCGAGCTGACTTACTTATAATATAAGATGCAAGAGTGTGGGCGAAACATTTCGATAGTCTAAAAAAAACGCATAGTTCCCCCAATTTTCCTTAAAACGTCACTTGTCTTTTCCTCCAGCAAGCTGGGCTGGTAATCTTTTGTTATCAGCAAAAACGTTTTTAGTGCTGTTAGGGACTTCGCTATTGTTGAAGACACCTTCGCCATAGTCTATGAAAAACTCGTGGGGGCTTGTTAGAGAATCTGTCGTTGCTGCGGGAAGCTCTTAAGCACTTTGGAGAAATTCCTGGTTGTTGAGCGAAAAGTCCTCAGCACTGCGGGAAAATTCCTGGTTGCTTAGGGAAAAATCCTCAGCGCTTAGGAGAAAATCCTGGTTGCTTAGGAAAAAGTCCTCAGTGCTTAGGAGAAAATCCTGGTTGCTTGGGAAAAAGTCCTCAGCGCTTAGGAGAAAATCCTGGTTGCTTTGGGAAAAGTCCTCAGCACTGCGGGAAAATTCCTGGTTGCTTAGGGAAAAGTGCTAAGCACTTAGGGAAAATCCGTCAGCACTGGCGGAAAACCTGGGCAGCATTAAAGTGCTTTCCGCTCTTGCTGAATCACTCATTGAGTAAACTACCGTCTGCACTGAAAAGTTTTCCGCAGACATTTCAAATATATTTGGTGGGGAATAAAATCCTCTTATCTTTGCCGCCCGTTCAACGAAAACGGAAGCTCTTTAAAAGGTTGACAGTCAGGGATAAAAAAGGTTCAGAATTTTAAAAATAAATTTGGAACTGAAACTTTAAAACTGCTACCTTTGCAACCCGCTTCAAAAACGGAACAGCTCTTAAAAAGTATTGAAAATCAGAAAGTTACTCAGAAAGAAATTAAAAAATAATTCTGAAAAACTTTTGGAAGATTGAAAATAAAACGCTTACCTTTGCAACCCGATTGAAAGTAAAAAGTCAAAAGGGAAAAGTAAAAAGGAAAGAGAAGCTCTTTAACTACAAATGATAACGGCATACGGCCTGAAGGTTCACAACCTTATTATCAACCAAATCACAGATGAAAATCAA
>NZ_BMIB01000008.1 GCF_014641615.1 Filimonas zeae
ATGCGGGAGAGTAGGTAGTTGCCATATTTATTTAAACCGCCTTACTGCAAACAGTGAGGCGGTTTTGTTTTGTATATACCTCAACTCGTATATTGTATCTGATAGGAGTTACTGCTTATTGCCATTGGGATCAAAAACGTGTAAGCTTTCCATAGAAAAGGCCGCAGCTGTTGTTAACTCATTAACAATAGCTGCGGCCTTTATAATTTATCGTGCAATAGTTATACTTTCGGAACCCATACACTTACACTGCCTCCCTTTGTTAAAAACTTGCCATTGCCATGATCATCTAATGTAATCTCTGCTTCATGGTTGCCTAAAAAATCTACATATACCCAACCCTTTTTATCTTCTCCCAGGTTAATGTCTTTATGTCCTTCTTCACTGTTACTCATCAGTACAATGCAGCCAGCATGTTCTTCATCACCATTACGTACCCAGCCGATGCAGTTGGGATGATCCAGAAAGTCCTGCTGATCGCCGTAAGCAAACTGCTGACGGGCTTTCAGCATCTGTTCTATCTTATTCACCACAGGCATGAATATCTCGTAGTCATTGCCATCATTACCTTTATCCCAGTAATGAGCACCAAACGCGTCTGGATAAAATAAGCAGGGATAGCCGTCTTTCCGAAGCAGTATTAACGCGTAGGCAAGTGGCTTAAACCAAGGCTCTACCGGTGCCTCCAGTGATTGCAGAGGCTGGGTATCGTGGTTGGCTACAATGGTTACAGCATTTTCCGGTTTGGTAGCTACCAGTGTGTCATTAAAAATGGTACTCATATCAAACTCTTTTCCGCATTTAGAGGCGATATGGAAGCGGTTCTGCAATATTGCATCAAATAGCTGCATACGGCCACCAGTAGCCTCAATATACCTGTGCAGAATGCCTACATCTGTGGTCTCCCAATACTCACCCACTACAAATAAATCCCGCTGAACATGGGTGCGTACATAATCCAACCATTCATTAAAGAAGTAAACAGGAATATGTTTTACAGCATCCAGGCGCAGACCATTAAAGTGGGCAGTTTTATGGTACCAGCTGATCCAGTGTTTCAGTTCTTCTTTTACGGCTGGATTACGAAACTCAATATCGGCATGCATCAGGTAATCGTAATTGCCAAATTCTTCGGAAACTTCATCTTCCCACGACTGGCCATATTCATTATTAATCTTGAAAATGCCACACTCATCAATATCCGCTGCATAATCTACACCGGTAAAACTGTGGAAGTCCCAGATATACTTTGAATACTTTCCGTCCCGGCCCGGGAAAGTAAACTTAGTGAATGCCTCAATTTCAAATTCGTCTCCCTGTATTTCGTTCCGGTTTTCGGGGTTTACACGCCACACTTTTACGCGTTCTTTCTCGTCCGCGCCGCCTTTATGGTTAACTACTATGTCTACGTACACCATCAGTCCTGCCTTTTGTACCGCTGTAATGGCAGACAGATAATCGCGCCGCGAACCGTATTTGGTATGTACAGATCCCTTCTGGTCAAACTCGCCCAGATCGAACAGATCGTAAGTGTCATAACCGATTGATTGATTGCCATGAATGCCTTTGTAGGCAGGCGGCAGCCACACTGCGGAGATGCCGTTAGACGTAAGCCAGGGAATATCTTTCCTGAGTTTTTTCCAGAGAGATTCGTCAGCAGGGTAATACCAGTGAAAATACTGGAGAAGGGTACCGTTTTTCATAAAATTGTTATATATTGTTGCAAGTGGAACGCATACAATCCGTTAGAAAAACATGCCAAAAAAAATGTTAACTACAGGTGGACAAAACGGTATAAAATTTGATTTTAAAATTTCCCGCATATTCCTTAATTTTGCCATCCTTTATTTTGGGCTTATTGTTAGTTATGGTTACAGGCATGGCCATTTAGCGTGTAACAGGTTAACTCTCAGTTATTAAGAGGTGTTTCCTCCCTGAAATTAATTTTGCAAAAACCGGTTAATTACAGATATGTCATCAACTACAGTTCAAAACAGGGTCAGCTTCGGTAAATCTAAACACCTTGCTGAACAGCCTGACCTGCTCGACATTCAGTTAGAATCTTTCCGTGAATTTTTCCAATTAGAAACCACACCTGACAAACGTAACGTTGAAGGGCTGTTCCGTGTGTTTAAGGAAAACTTTCCTATCACAGACACGCGTAACATTTTCGTATTGGAGTTTCTGGATTATTTCATTGACCCGCCGCGTTATACTATCGAGGAGTGTATGGAGCGTGGTTTGACTTACGCTGTGCCTCTGAAAGCTAAATTACGGTTAAGCTGTAATGATGAGGAGCACGTAGATTTCCAAACCATTGTGCAGGATGTGTTTTTAGGTAATATTCCTTACATGACCCCCCGTGGTACGTTTGTGATCAACGGCGCCGAGCGCGTGGTTGTATCTCAGCTGCACCGTTCACCTGGTGTATTCTTCGGTCAGTCAGTTCACCCCAACGGAACCAAGATTTACTCTGCAAGGGTAATTCCGTTCAAAGGTGCGTGGATGGAATTCGCTACCGACATTAACAATGTAATGTACGCGTACATTGACCGTAAGAAGAAGTTCCCTGTAACTACCCTGTTACGTTCAATCGGTTTTGAAACTGATAAAGACATTCTGGAATTATTCGGAATGGCAACAGAAGTGCCTGCCGACAAAAAATCTTTACAAAAACATCTCGGTAAAAAATTAGCTGCCCGTGTACTGCGTACCTGGGTAGAAGATTTCGTGGATGAGGATACCGGTGAAGTGGTATCTATCGAGCGTAACGAGATTGTTATGGAGCGTGATACCATCCTGGACGAAGAAGCAGCGGATACCATTGCTGATCTGGATGTGAAGAGTGTTTTCATTCAGCGTGAAGATGTTGGTGGCGACTATGCTATCATCTACAACACATTAAACAAAGATACCTCTAACAGTGAACTGGAAGCCGTTCAGCACATTTACCGCCAGCTGCGTGGTGCTGATGCTCCGGATAACGAAACTGCACGTGGTATTATTGATAAATTATTCTTCAGCGATAAGCGTTACGATCTGGGCGAAGTTGGTCGTTATAAAATCAACCGCAAACTGAGCGTAAACCAGAAGCTGGAAAATAAAGTATTAACGAAAGAGGATATTATCGAGATCATCAAATACCTGGTTCGCCTTACCAACGGTAAAGCGGAGATTGATGATATCGATCACCTGAGCAACCGTCGTGTACGTACCGTAGGTGAGCAGTTATATGCTCAGTTTGGTGTTGGTCTGGCCCGTATGGCCCGTACTATCCGCGAGCGTATGAACGTTCGTGACAATGAGGTGTTTACTCCGGTGGATCTGATTAACGCGAGAACTCTTTCTTCCGTAATCAACTCTTTCTTCGGTACTTCCCAGTTATCACAGTTCCTTGACCAGACCAACCCGCTGAGTGAAATCACGCACAAGCGTCGTATTTCCGCGTTAGGCCCCGGGGGCTTAAGCCGTGAAAGGGCAGGTTTCGAGGTGCGTGACGTACACTATAGCCACTACGGCCGTCTGTGTACTATTGAAACTCCGGAAGGACCAAACATCGGTCTGATTTCCACCCTTTGCGTACACGCGAAGATTAACGATATGGGCTTTATCGAAACTCCGTACCACCGCGTGGATAACGGTAACGTAAACCTCAGTAAAGTTAAATTCCTGAGTGCAGAGGAAGAAGATACTGCTAAAATTGCCCAGTCAAGTGCTGAGCTGGATGCCAACGGTGATTTCGTGCAGGACAGAATTCTGTGTCACGAAACCGGTGACTTCCCGCTGTTAACAAAAACAGAAGTGGAATACATGGACGTTGCGCCTAACCAGATTGTTGGTTTGAGTGCCTCTCTGATTCCGTTCCTGGAGCATGATGATGCCAACCGTGCGTTGATGGGATCAAACATGCAACGTCAGGCTGTACCATTAATTCTGCCGCAGTCACCTATCGTAGGTACCGGTCTGGAAGGTAAAGCTGCGCGCGATGCACGTATTCAGATTCACGCGGAAGGTGATGGTGTGGTTGAATTTGTAGATGCGAAAGAAATTCACGTTCGTTATAACAGAAACGATGCTGACCGTCTGGTGAGTTTCGAAGACGATCTGATCGTTTATCGCTTAACCAAGTTTATCAAAACCAACCAATCTACCAACATTAACCTGCGTCCGGCCGTAAGGAAGAACCAGCAGGTGAAAAAGGGCGACTTCTTAACAGAAGGTTACGCTACTAAAGATGGTGAACTGGCGCTGGGTCGTAACCTGCAGGTGGCGTTCATGCCATGGAAAGGTTACAACTTCGAGGATGCGATTGTAATTAACGAGAAAGTAGTTCGTGAAGACCTGTTTACTTCTATACATATTGAAGAGTATGAGCTGGAAGTACGCGATACCAAACTGGGTGAAGAAGAACTGACTCCGGATATTCCAAACGTTTCTGAAGAAGCTACCAAAGATCTGGACGAGAACGGTATTATCCGTATCGGCGCCCATATCCGTGAAGGTGATATCCTGATTGGTAAAATCACTCCTAAAGGTGAAAGCGATCCTACTCCGGAAGAAAAACTGTTACGTGCTATCTTCGGTGATAAAGCCGGTGATGCCAAAGACGCTTCTCTGAAAGCGCCAAACGGTACAGAAGGTGTAGTTATTGATAAGAAGCTGTTCCAGCGTGCGAAGAAAGACAAGAACGCTAAAGTTCGTGAGAAAGCGCAACTGGAGAAAGTAGAGAAGCAGCACGAGCAAAATGCAGAAGCCCTGAAAGAGCTGTTGCTGAGCAAGCTGCAGACTTTACTGAAAGACAAAGCTTCTACCGGTGTTGCCAACAACTTTGGTGAAATGCTGATTGGTAAAGGTGCTAAGTTCAACGTGAAAAACCTGAGCAGCATCGACTATCAGAACGTTAATCCGCTGGGTTGGACCGGTGATGATGTAATTGACAACCAGATTAACATTCTGTTGCACAACTACAACATCAAATACAACGAAGAACTGGGTCGCTATAAGCGCGAGAAATTCAATATCTCTATCGGTGATGAATTGCCGGCTGGTGTATTAAAACTGGCTAAAGTTTACCTGGCTGTTAAGCGTAAGCTGAAAGTAGGTGATAAAATGGCGGGCCGTCACGGTAACAAAGGTATCGTTGCCAAGATTGTGCGTGCAGAAGACATGCCGTTCCTGGAAGATGGTACCCCTGTAGATATCGTTCTGAACCCACTGGGTGTACCTTCAAGGATGAACCTGGGTCAGATTTACGAAACCATCCTGGGATGGTGCGGTAAGCGCTTGGGTGTTAAATTTGCTACTCCGATTTTTGACGGTGCTACACCTGATGAAATTGCAGCACATTGCCAGGAAGCCGGCATACCAATGATGGGTCACACCCACCTGTATGATGGCGAAACCGGTGATCGTTTCCACCAGAAAGCTACCGTTGGTGTAATCTACATGATTAAACTGCACCACATGGTTGATGATAAGATGCACGCCCGTTCTATCGGACCCTACAGTCTTATCACACAACAGCCGCTGGGTGGTAAAGCACAGTTCGGTGGTCAGCGTTTTGGTGAGATGGAGGTGTGGGCACTGGAAGCATACGGTGCAGCCAACATTCTGCAGGAACTGTTAACCATTAAGTCGGATGATATCATTGGCCGTGCGAAGACTTACGAGTCTATCGTTAAAGGTGATAACATTCCAAGAGCTGGTATTCCTGAATCCTTCAACGTGTTAGTACACGAACTGAGAGGTTTAGGTCTGGATCTGAAATTCGAGTAATCATCTCTGCGATCGCTTCTATGATTGCACAGATTACGATACAGGAGGTCATTCCCAAAAGGAATGGCCTCTTTTTTTGAGTATACGCGATCCATGTTTTATAAACAGCAACAGACGGTATAAATAAACCAATAATACCCGATGGAAGGCATAAACGTTATCGATGAAAAGTTGATAAAAGCACCAGGCATACTGCATAACCCCTTCCGCGCTGAAGCAGGTGGCTTTTTTGTGGTGCAGCAGGGCTGGTTTCGCTTTTTGTGCAATCAGGAAACGGTTACCTGCCATGCGGGAAGCCTGTATTTTATTGCCAGAGATAAGGTATATACCATTGAAGAGGTGTCCGACGATTGTATCTATACATGTATCACCATTGATGCTGCTTTTTTGCAGGAAAATGGTATACATATAGCGGGTAGCGATCTGTTTCAGGTTACTATTGCTGCAAACACACGCCAGTATGCAATTAGCGAGGCAGAAACGGCCGCATTTGGCCAATTACTGGCCATGATAGGGCACCGGCTGGAGAAAGGTTATAGTGACGTTTTTCAGCACGAAACGGTGCAGCACCTGGTAATTGCCGCCATTTACGAAGCAGGGGCTTTATTCCGGCTGCACTCTTCCGGTATTCATTCACCTGTCAGCCGCAAAGAGGAACTGACCACCCGCTTTCTGGATTTGCTGCATGAACATTTCCGGCAACAGCGGGGCATTGGTTTTTATGCGGATGCGTTGGCAGTTACACCTGGCTACCTTACCAAAGCACTGAAAGAGGTAACGGGCAAGGCGGCGAGTGCTCTTATAAGTGCAGCGGTTATTGCAGAGGCTAAAATGATGCTGGGCAATCCTGCTATCTCAGTATCTGAGGTTACACAGGTTTTACAGTTTAGCGACCAGTCTTTTTTTGGCAAGTATTTTAGAAAATATACAGGATTTTCTCCCACCGATTACAAACGAAAATCCCGCGGCTTTGCTGCGCGCGCATTTTAACATATATCTTATTGAATAAATACTTAATTTGGAATAACTGTTCAACCAGAACAGTGGCCTGATTTTTCACCCTGAATCTATCAGATATGCAGCTATTTAAATACACCGTTACAATATGCCTGCCAGTTATCTCCTGTATATGTGCGGCTCAACCTGCGCGGAATGCTAAAATAACTGTTACCTGGAAAGGTCTTGCCAAACCCGTTTACCTCTCTTACTCAGATAAATATTCTTTAGGACAGCCTCCCAAAGAACTCGCCGCTAACAGTGCTTTATTTGAATATATAGGAACAGAGCCATTGACGTTAATTTGCCAATATGATACTCTTTTTTTTCCGGTGATAGCCAGGCCGGGAGATGCTATTGTGTTGCAACCGGACAGCAGCGGAGTTATAGACGTATGGAGTGAGCAGAAGGATAGGTTAGATGAATTGCGCTTTTTCCGGATGGCTACGTTGGATATTGGGGCCATAATAGGGGAGGAATCGAAAGACAAAATTCCCCCTCCGCTTCTTCACTTTAAAGAAAAAGATGCGGCTTTTTTTGCAAAATATAAAGGGCATTTAAAACAACCGGCACACTCGTTATCTGAATTGAGAGAAAGATTATTGGATAACTATAAAGCAAGAGTGGCCTATCTGGAGCTGTATAGTAAACAGCATTCATTATCTGATGACTTTGCGCATACGGGAAAAGCTTATTTTCTCTATCTGTTTCTGTATCATCAGTATAATGCGCTTAATCATTGGGGTAGGGATACAAGTGTTATTACGCTGGCTGAACAGGAGTTGTTTAACGGGGAAGGTAAATATTTTAACTGTGATAGCTGTATCTCCGTTAGTTCATACCGTTCTGCCGCACGCAGTTTCATTACTTATCAGGCGGGACTGAGAAACAAAAAGTCGCTCCGCGATCAATATTTATTGGCGACTGATATACTGAAGGGGATAACCAGGGAGTATGTATTATATGCGCTCTTAAAGCAGGGGATAAATGAAGGTAAAGCTGGTTTGGAATCAGCTGCCCTTGCATTTCAGCAGGTATGTAGAGATGATTCCTTGAGGAAAAATATAGCGTTGAATTATGACGCCAGAGGCCGGGATATACCTGATGGTACGTTGTTGCTGGATGATGCAGGAAAAAGGGTATTATGGGATTCTGTTCTAAAGCAACACAAGGGAAAGTTGATATATATTGATTTCTGGGCAAGCTGGTGTATGCCATGTATGAAAGAAATGCCTGCTTCGCAAAGGCTACAGCAAACTGTTACACCGGAAAAGGTTTCCTTTATATACATATCTATGGATAAAGATAAAGCGGCATGGTTGCAGGCTCAGAAGGCACATGCGCAAATGTTCAGGGGTAAGTCTTATTTGCTGCTGAACAATTTTAATGCGCCTATTGTGAAAACATATCACATAAAAACCATTCCCCGTTACATGCTATTTGATAAGCGTGGAAGAATACTGGCCGCGGATGCCTTTAGGCCCGGTGAAACAGCACTGTGGAAAATGCTGGAAGACAACTGGTGATGCCATCCCACATTTTTTAACGTTTCCACTAACCTTTCGCCTTCTTTGTTTGTTAAATTGCAGATACTTAATCTTCTAACTATGCGCAAACTGATTGTTGCAATGGCTGTGTTATGTTCAGGAACGGTTGCTATGGCCCAGAATCCTTTTCAATACCTGCTGATAGGTACCAACGCTGACGGAAAAGACGGCGGCATTCATGTATATCGCTTCAATCCCAATAAAGGGGAAGCCACTTTTGTAAGCAAGGTGGAAACCGGATATCCCACGTATCTGGCTGTTTCTAAAGACCAGAAGTTTGTATACGCCGTAAATGAGTATCCCGGTAAAGACGATGGGGATGCAAGTGCTTTTGCACTGGACAAAACCAAAGGGCAGCTTACTTTTTTAAACAAACAAACCACCGGAGGCACTTCACCCTGTTATATTGCTGTGGATTCAACCGGTAAAAATGTAGCGGTAGCCAATTATGCCGGCGGTAACCTGGCCATATTTAAAACCGGTTCAGATGGTACCTTACAGCCTGCGGCGCAAAATTTGGCGCACGAAGGTTATGGTGTAAACGTAACCCGCCAGGAAATGCCCCACCCGCATTGCGCGGTATTCAGCCCGGATGAAAAATATATGTACTCCTGTGATTTGGGTAACGACCGTGTATACCAGTATAAATTCGATGCCGGCAGCGCTACTCCGGTAACAGACGCTGAGCCTGCCTATATTACGCTGGAAGATGGTTTTGGTCCACGCCATATTACTTTCTCTAACGACGGCAAATTTGCCTATGTAATGACTGAACTGGCAGGCAAGCTGCTGGTGTATGAGGTAAAAGATGGTAACCTTACCGAGATACAATCTTTACCTACAGCAAAAACAGGCGATAAAAGTGATATGGGTGGTGCTGATATTCATATTACGCCTAATGGTAAGTTCCTATATGTATCTACCCGTGGCAAAGCCAACGAAATCACTATTTTCAAGGTGAATACAGATGGAAGATTGCTGGAAGTTGGGCGTCAACCCGTGGGCATGCATCCCCGTAATTTCATGATTGATCCCACAGGTCGTTTTCTGCTGGTAGCCAACCGCGACAGCAATAATATCCAGATATTCGTTATCAATAAAAACTACGGTTTACTGGAGGATACACAAACCACTATTCAGATAAACAAGCCGGTTTGCCTGAAAATGGTACCGGTGCGATAACAAAATATTCCAATTGATTTTTTGCCGGATAGTAGAAAAATCTGGCTTTCAAAGGCTTTCTTCATTGTTGTACAGTTGATGCGCAATGAAGAAAGCCTTTCTTTTTCCGGCAGTTTATGGCCGGATTTTTGCTCTTTAGAGCCTGACCAGATACTGGTTTGTTCTGTTTCCTGCCTGTAATAACTGAACAATTAGATTAGACTACAGCGCCTGTAATATAAACAGGTAGCGCCTATGAATGGACTTAAACGAGAGTTATAGCAAGGGTATATGACTACAAGAAGTTGTTACAGAAATAACTGTAGATAATATTTTGTATTTATGACAGCATCAATAGCGCAGGAGTTTTATAAGCTGCGGGACGAATGGCAGACTATTGACTCCTTACAAACCTGGAAACTCGCCGTTTGGGTAGCAGAGTATCCGGACGTGGATATCATTGACAAATTTCTGGAAATTGAGCGTTCCCCTGTGGGAACGTTTAACGACTTGTTCTTCCGTTTCGACAGCGAGTATAAAGGCAATGCAGCAGACTTTGAAGTATTACTCTGGGAAGAATTTCTATCATGGTTTAACGATTGCCCGCATCCTGAACTGGATATGTATACCGCTCTGGTGAACAGTGGACTACTTACCCAGCCTTTTCAACCAGACAGAACATTGCAGCCGGGGTTGACAAGTCTTTGGCAGGAGCTGCTGCGTTTCAGAGCCTGTATCAAAGATATTGACAAGCACACACATTTTTGTTTATACTTTCCCGTGGTATTATATCATACGCACAATATAGCCGTTTGGCTGAAGAAAGTATTGAACGGGGTTCCGAAGGAGATAAGACTGGTTACTATAGACTTTGCACAGGATAGACGCGTAAAGCTGAAGCCATCTGCCCCCTGTGTGTACCTGTATCCTAAGCTGAACATGCTGGATGCCGTAAAGAATGAAATGAAGAAGGACTGCGGCAACTATAACACCGTAGATGCAGAAGCCCGCTTTACCCGGCAGATAATAGAAGTGATGGAGTCTACCACTAAAGACAAAGGAAAAACCACTCCTAAAGAAATTCATAAACTATTTTCTATTGTACGGGAGATGCATTCACCTGCCGCACAAACAGGCAGCTGGATGGTGGCAGCGCAGGCATATTATGCTATCCGCGATGTTGCCAACAGCCATGTATACACCGATAAAGCCATAGCTGCTTCGGCAGAAGCCATGCAACAGCAGGATACGGCTGGCTATCCGGTTTGGAAATCGTGTATGATGCTAAAGGCAGCGCTGCTATATGGAGAAAAGAAACGAAAAGCAGCATTGGAAGTGTATGAACAACTGGCAGATACTGCGGCTGCATATGGTGATGCTTATACGGTAATGGAAGGCCGGAGGCTGGCCGGGCATTTACACTATGAACTGAAAGAAGCTAATACTGCTTTTGAATACATGCTGCTGGCTTTAAGTGCAGGTGCTTATCTGGAGCCGCCAGTAAGGCGGCAGTCTACCTTTTTACATGCAGCCTATATGGCTGTGTTTCTGGCAAAACGGGTACGTAATGCAGAACAGGAAGAGGAGCTACAGGCACAGTTGGCTGAATGGCTGGGCGAAGACTGGGAAGCATTGCTGCAACAGGAAGGCGTAGGGCATGCGAAGATTAAACGGAAAACCAGTATTATTTAATTGAAGCAGAAAATAATATGTATTTAGGCACATTGCAATTAGTGGATAATGATTTAGAAGGATACACAACCCTGGCCTTTTTACAACAGCAGGCAGAGGTAATATTGTCACTTGAAAAAGAGATAGAGACGGTAGATGAATATGCAGGGCTTATTGAAGATGCCAATGCATTTCTGGAACGGTTGGGTAATGGCGCGTATGAAACTATCCGCCATGAGATGGCTGTTGAATTAACAGAAAGTGCCTATGGTCAGGGAGATTATACTCCTTCAGAAGCAGATGTGTCTGATCTGGAAAAAGAGTTAATACTTGATGCTGTTCATTTTTATCAGGGTAGTACGGTACTGATCTTTCATGCTCCGGAAAACTATCCTGATATGCAGATATGTTGTCAGGTTGATGATGAAGGGAATATAGAGGATGTAAGTGTTTACCAGCATAATAGCTAAAGAGGAAAAGTAGCGTTATAGTACTATAGCAGCTGCTGACTTACAGAAGTGTTGCTTGATTTAAAAGCGAAACTGCCGAGTGATATGAAAAATGTAATGATTGTTTTAAAGGTTAACTCTATGAGTAAAGCCACCACGTTTTATTGTGATGAATTAGGATTGTTTGAATTGGGACAGGATTTTGGAATGGGACAGATTTCTCTGGAAGGTAAGGAGAATAAAAACATCAGGCTTTTACTTCAGGAGGGGATGCCACAGGCAATGGGTCTTTTGTTTAATTTAGCAGTAAATGACTGCGATGCGGTTTTTGAACGTTTGAAAAGTGTGCCTTTTAAAACAGGAGCGCTGTTACTGAATGAGGAAATATTTGAATACCCTTTGGGAAAGAATGTAACGCTGAAAGATCCTGCAGGCAATATGTTCCTTTTATATGAAGATTATAGTCAGCGTTAGAGATATCACCTGAATAGAGTATGAGTTTAATGGGTAATAATTTATAGCAGAAATTATAAACATACACCTATGTCGATAGCCGCACAAGCATTGGGAAATGCTGTTACAACGCCTGCTCCCCGTAAAGGTTTTGGGGAGCTGTTTGCGGAGAAGAAAGACAAGCTGGATCGCTTTCAGAAGCAGATGGCAGGTGTGTTACCTGCTATGCCGGGGCAGTCGGTAGCTAAATTTTATGACCTTGCCATGGGCATAGACTTTCACTCCAGTGTATTCCCACCGTCTCCGTTATTACCTGTACCTCATATAGGGATGATATTTGATATTATGGGGGCGGTAATGAGTGCTATTGCATCCGTACTTCCGGAGCCCCCACCACCTCCGCCCGTAAAAGAAGGGGAGGAGCCGCCGGAACAACCGGTAACACTGGCCAGCGTTTGTACAGCTATTGTGAATGCCATGAAGCCATCTGTGCAGGTACATGGCCGTTGGGTTGCCAATGCGGGTACCGGCATTCAGCACCTGCCGGGTATTGTTGCGCATATCCCTTTTCCTGTTATCACGCCCATGGCCAGTTCTGAAATGTTTATGGGCAGTAGTACCGTGCTGGCAGATGGCGGGCCTTGCAGCACTCGTTTTCATCCGGCACTTTCCTGTAATCTGGTGGGTTTTCCTGCAATGCCACGGATGAACAAGCCAAAGACGCGTATGGCTTTAATGGCACCTACCTCCATGCTGCTGATTGAAACGTCAGGCGGTAAACCCGTGCTGGTGGGTGGACCTCCTACGATAGATCTGTTTCAGCTGGGCTTTCAACTGGCTTTGAAAGGTATGGGTAAACTATGGAAGAGAACGGGTAAGGGCCTGCAGAAAGTAGCTGACCGTGTGAAGCCTAAGAACCCTCGTTTGGGTAATGTTCTACAGTTTATCAAATGCCGGCTTTTTGGTGAGCCGGTAGATGCTGCTACAGGACGGGTATATGCCAATCATACCGATTTTTCCTTACCAGGGCCTATTCCTTTTATCTGGAAGCGTACTTATTACAGTGATGCGGAAGTAAATGGCCCGCTGGGGTATAACTGGCATCATAGTTATAATATGGGAATTTACAACATGGGCAATGGGGGTGTTACCCTTCGCCTGCAGGATGGGCGTGAAATAGCAATGCCTGCTGTTGCTTATGGAGAAGTTGGCTACGACCGCAGTGAGCAGCTATTTTTAACTTGTGATGCGATGGGGTGGCTGGTAACAGATGCAGATAAACTACAGTATCGTTTTCAGGCACCAACTAATCAGGAAGGTTTTCATATGCTTTCTTCTATCGCTACCACTGATGGTGTTGCTATTCATTTTGACTATGATGCACGGGGCTGTTTACGTGAAATAACCGACAGCCGCGGACAGGTAATAGCAGTAGACACAGATACGGAAGGTCGTATACTGCGTTTGTATACGTTTGCCAATGGAACAACGGTTGTTTTTATTGAATACCGCTATGATGAACAGGGTAACATGATGTATACCGGTGATGCCTCAGGTGGCCATAGATATTTCACTTACAACGGTCATTTGCTTGTGGAATACAGGAATGCTATGGAGCAGCGTTTTTACTGGGAGTATGAAGGTAACGGAGAGAGTGCACGGTGTATACATACCTGGGGAGACGGAGGCATATTAGAATACTGGGCTTCTTATACAGAGGGGCTTACTGTTGTACGAAACAGCCTGGGATTTACCACGCATTATTACTATGATGAAAGGAAGCTTATTTATAAAATAGAAGATGGTGCCGGCGGCATTACAAGACAGGTTTATAATGAACATGGAGAGCCTGAGGTACTTATTAATCCCGGAGGGCTCAGTCAGCGCTTTGAGTACAATGTTTACGGTAGATTAATAAAAGCTGTAAATGAAAATGAGCTGGCAACTTCTTTCTCGTACGATGAGCGGCTGAATCTGATTTCTATACAACAACCGTCGGGAGCTACCATCAGTTGGGAATATGATAATTTAGACAGGATAAGAACTAAGCAGTTTCCTGATGGGCGCAGATTGCAGTTTACTTACGAAGGTGTATATATGAATGCTATTACCGATGGATCAGGCAGAAGTGTTCATTTTTATTTTAATAACCGGCATGATCTGGTAAAGCAGACGTATCCTAACGGAAGTTTTCAACAGTGGAAGTATGATGATCTTGGAAATACCGTCCAGATAACAGATGCAGGAGGAAATATTACCACCTGCAGTTATGACAATGCCGGCAATATTGTTGCTATGGAAGAGCCGGATGGTAACAGACAATTTTTTACCTATGATGCAAACGCTAATCTTATTCATGCCAGAGATGATTTGAGAGAGGTGCGGTTTAGTTACGGTAGCCTGGGCGTTTTACTAAGCAGAACGCAAAACGGTCGAAAAATAAAGTATGTATATGATACGGAACTTCAACTAAAAAGTATCGCTAATGAAAGCGGGGAGGTATATCGGTTTTCGCTGGATGGAATTGGGAACGTAGTAAGCGAATGGGGATTTGATGGACTCAATCGCAGGTACGAAAGAGATGCTGCCGGAAGGGTTAAACGAATTTTACGCCCCAATAACCAGTGGGTTGCTTATGAATATGATGGTACCGGAAATGTGGTGAGTGAGCAGTATGATGATGACAGTGGTACTGCTTTTAAATACAATAAAGATGGATTGCTGATTGCTGCGCAAAACGCTGATACAGGAATAAGGTTGATAAGAAATAAGGCAGGAAAAGTAATACAGGAAATACAAGGCGGGTATACAGTAGAACGTACTTATGATAGTGAGGGTAATGCTGTGCTATTAAAGAGTAATCTGGGGGCGTCTGTATTGTTTGAACATGACCGGATGGGGAGTGTTACCCGCATGCAAAGTGGCGACTGGCAGGCGGAATGGTTGTATGATATGCAGGGATTAGAGCTGCAACGAAAAATGAGCGGAGGGGTAAGTGTGGTTACTGAGCGCGATAAGCTTGGCAGAGTAATAGGGCGTACCATAGAAACTGCTTATCCTGAAATTAACAGAACCCGGTATAAATGGGGAAGAGGAAATCGCTTACTTCAGATTTCCAGTGGCATAGGAAAGTCTGTAACGGATTTTGACTATGATGAGTGGGATAATTTAACCTGTGCTACTTATTCCGTAGCACAGGATGTTGAAAAAGTATACCGCCTTCCTGACAAAATTGGCAATCTCTTTCACAGTACTGATCAAAAAGAAAGTGCATACGGAAAAGGTGGGCAATTAGTACAAAACGAAAAATACAATTACTATTATGACAGGGAAGGTAACCGGATATTTAAGGAGTTTAGAAAAAACAATGGGATAGTTGTAAAGGACAAACAGCTGCTGGAAAAAGAACTGGGAATTGTATTTACAGGAAGTGCATCTGGCTGGAGGTATCATTGGCATAGCAACGGGTTGTTACATAAAGTAATACTGCCACATGGTGGTGAGGTGGTGTATTATTATGATGCCCTGGCGCGGCGCATAGCCAGAGAATACAAGGGAAGCGTTACCCGATGGGTATGGGATGGAAATGTTGTATTGCATGAATGGAGCTACGAAGGCAGCTTTCCGCCAGGCAGATTGATTGAAGAAAGCGGTGCTTTAACGGAAGTGAAGGAGCCTGTTACGAATGTGACTACCTGGTTATATGAGGATGGCAGTCTGGTACCTTGTGCAAGGCAGGAGGGGGCGGAGCACTACAGTGTTGTAGCCGATTATATGGGAACGCCTACCCATGCCTTTGATAAAGCAGGTAATAAAGTATGGGAGCGCGATCTGGATTGCTATGGTAAAGTAAGAAATGAAACAGGGCGCACCGGCATGGTGCTACACACCTGGCAGGGGCAATGGCTGGATGCTGAAACAGGATTGAGTTATAACAGGTTCAGGTATTATGACCCTGAAACCGGCCATTATCTTTCTCAGGACCCAATCAGACTTGAAGGGGGATACCATCTTTATGCTTATGTTCATGATCCCAATACCTGGTTAGATCCCTTTGGATTAAATCTGGTAAATGGTGTTCCGCAAAATCCGGGAGTAGTAAGAAGGTTTATGTCCAAAGCGGAGTTCAAAGAATTTAAAAAGAACGGATTTAAGTTTGATCCTAATGATTCCCGTGGGGGAATCAGCGTTACGTCTGTAAAGGTAGACCCTAAAAACCCCGATGCTATTAAGAGAAGTACAGGGGCCTTAGGTGCAGACTATTATGCAGATATTAACACGGTAGGAAAGAACGTAGAGTTGAAAGGCAAAACGAAAGGCGGGGTAATGGACTGGAAGATAAAGGATAACGTTTCGCCTGATGATATTATAAATACTGGAAAAGTTTGTAAATAACAACAGCATGAATACAGCAGAAAGAATAAAAAAATACCTGAATCTCCGGGAATCTCTCAGGCATGAACTTTCGTTGATTGACATTAACAAACCTGACGATGGACTTGAAGGTGCGTTACGTGAATTGTTGAAAGATGTAGCTTTTGAAGGTAAGGTGTTTGAACTGATGCTGCAGCTAAACCCTGAGGTGGCAGCAGATCATTTGAGAATGTATTATTTAGACGACGACCCCTATACTAAGGCCCGGTTTAAAGGAAATCTGGATATAATGCTGGATGATTATAAAGTGATTTTAGGAGAAGATGCATTTGCGAAGTTGGTTAGTAGTCTGCCGGAGGAAACAGTAAATCATCCTGTGGTTAAAGAGGCTATAGAATTTGCCAATGATGATTAAATTACTGACTATTCAATTGTGAGTGCTTCTGTATTTGAAGCATTCACAATTGAATAGTCAGTATAAAGTATGCTGCTGGTTTAAAACTTAAACGCCACACTCGCCACAAACTGCCTCAGCATTTGCGGGTCCATAGTAGAGTAACCAATCCAGTATTGTTTGTTGCCAATGTTGTTGAGTTTGGCTGATAACCGGAAACGTGGCTGATCGTAAAACGCAGTTCCGTTGAACACTGTGTAAGCCGGTAAAATAAATTCTCCGTTGGCGCGGGAGTTTACCGCATAACAATCACCTACATAGTTACCGCCAAAACCAAAGCCCAGACCCTGTGCCTTGCCGGTGGTAAATTGATACCCTGCCCAGAAGTTTACAGCGTTTCTGGCGCCTGAAGTAATGGGGCGCAGGCCATCCAGATCAGCAGAGGTGTTGATGTATTTGCTGTCGTTATAAGCATAGCCGGCAGTGATGTTTAAGCCTGCTACGGGTAACAGGGTAATATCTGCTTCAAAGCCCTTGCTTTTCTGGCTTCCATCCTGTATGCTAAAGCCTATGTGGTCTGGGTTGGGGTCAACACGTACCATGTCTTTTACTTTGATATCGTAATAGCTTATGGTTCCGGATACTTTGCCATCCCACATATTTAATTTCACACCACCTTCCCACTGGTTGGCCTGCTCGGGGCGGAAGGGCTTTCGGTTAAAGTCCTGACCGTTCACATTGGTAAAACCGTTCTGATAGTTACCGAAAACGGATACCTGATTTTTAATTACCTGATAAACGATGCCGAATTTGGGAGATAGTGCGGTTTGCTTATAACCGTTGTAATATTTACCATTATCGGGGTTCAGGGAGCCTTTGTTATTGAAGTGATCTATACGTAATCCCACATTCACCAGCAGGTTTTCGGTAATATTCAGTACATCGTTAAAGTAGGCGCTGTAGGTAGAAGAAACGAGGTTGTTGGTATAATGATAAGGTCTGCCTGCGGCAAAGGCAGAATCTACCTTGGCTTTATTGAAATCGGTATAGCGTGGAAAACTGTCGTTAACAGGAGCCACATCAAATGCATACTGATAGGGCAATCCATACAAAGAGCCTACAAAGCCGTTGTAGGTGATGTTGTAGTTGTAATTGTAATAATTCAACCCACCGGTAAAGCGGTTGCGCATATTGCCCACAGAAAAATCGCCCAGAAAGTTTTGCTGCATTTCTATTGCATTCTGATTACCTACGGGTTTCCATACCATACGGGCCAGATTGTCTGCACCGGGCGTACCGAATGTTACAGCGCCTGTAGATATACCTCTTACAAAAGCCGGTACAAAGTTGGGCATCAGGTAAAAGAAGGGCATATAGCCTTCTGAACTGTTGTTATTGCGGGAGATATTGGTTTGGCTGCTCCACTGACCGGACAGCTTATAGTTCATCTGCCCGTATATGTTCGCCACTCTGGTTTCATTCACAAGATCGTTGCTGTAAAAAGAGCGTTGGTAGTTCAGCTTCAGCTGATCGGCGCGGTTAACGCCGTAGGCTTCCTGTACGGTTTTAGGATAGGCCTGCATGGCTACTGCAATTTGTGCTGGTGTTAAAACGCGCGACAGTAAACCTACTACTGTGTTCTGGTACTGGCTGGGTGGAACAAAGTAAATAACCTGCGCACCACCTGCTGCCTGGCCTGATTGAAACTCTGCATCCAGGTTAAAAGATAATTTATCGTTTACCTGATAAGAGAGGCTGGGAGATACGTTGAATATTTTTCTGAAACCATAGTCCTGAAAGGTATTCTGGGTAACAAAGGCGGTGTTGAGGCGGAAGAGCAGTTTGCCCTCTGCATCTACCGGAGTATTAATATCTGCCGACAGTCTGTGTAAACCATAACCGCCACCGGAATATTGAATTTCACCACCCAGGTGATTGTAAGGGCTTTTGGTTACCATATTAATAAGGCCGCCGTAAGAGGTGATGTTGTTTCCGAAAAGGGTGCCCGATGGGCCTTTAATCACTTCTACTCTTTCAATGTTTGCCACATCCACATCGGTAATGGTATTGCCCGCAAGGCCGTTTCTGGCTTTGGGCTGTGTGGCAAAGCCTCTTTGCGCATAGTAGGCGCCACCGGTTCCGGCGCGGCCTACCGATTCCCACAGCGGCATTACACCGGGAACGTTCTTCACGGCATCTGATACACTAAATACCGACTGCTGATTCATCAGTTCTTTAGATACCGTTGAGTAAGACTGGGCATTCTCCAGGTTCTTCAGGTTCATTTTGCCTACATAATCGCTGGCGGCAGTGTTGTATTTGTTGCGGGCTGTTTTTACGATAATTTCCTGTAACTGCAGATCGGACAAGGCCAGCTGAATAGCCACCTCGCTGGTTTGGCCAGATTGTACGGTTACCTTTTGTGTAATATCTGCATAGCCTAACAGGGAGGCTGCCAGATCATACGTACCGGGTTTTACATTTTTGATGGTAAAATGTCCGGTGGCATCTGTTACAGCGGCCCTTCCGGTTTTTTGCAGCAGCAGAGAAACGGCGTAGGCTCCTTTGCCATCGCTGGTGGTAACGGCCCCTTTGATAGTGCCGTTTTGCTGTGCGGTAAGCAGCATTGGGAATAGGGCAATAAAAAATAATCCCAACAGTTGTGGGATGCAAGTAGTCTTTGTCATGAATAAAAGCTTAGTCAGTAATCAGTTTTGTAATCGGGGCTGCAAGCTAGAGGGTTTTAGCGGGAAAAAGTCAAAAGGTAAAAGGGAAAAGTAAAAAAGGTCTGCGTCGGGAAGGAAGGTGATGAAGAAATGGGAAATATAGAACAAAGGAAGGGTAAAGAAAAGGCCCACATCTTAACGATGCAGGCCTATGGCAAAAAAACGAAGCACTTTTATGACTTAATTTGCCAGCCGCTTTATCAGGCCATCTGGCTTGTGATAACCCGGCATGGAACTAGTGCGATAACAACCAGTTCTTCAGTTCGTTGAAGCTGGCTTTTATAACCGTACTTTCCTTTTGTTTACCCAATAAATGTTGCACACTTTCGGGCATGGATATTTTCTGGCCGGTTACTTTTTCTATCGCTTCCGGAAATTTAACCGGGTGGGCGGTTTCCAGGAAAAAGCCTTTCTGAGCGGGGGCTTTCTTACCAGCGCCCGGCGTTTCATTTCTTTTCTCCAGAAAATCGTTCAGCGCATAATAGCCTACGGCACCATGTGGGTCCAGCAGGTATTTGTGTTTGCTGAATACTTCTTTTACAGTTTCTACGGTAGTATCGTCGTTAATGCTGTAGCTGCTGATGGCATCTTTTACTTTCGGAAACTCGTTGCCAAACAGCTCCAGTATACGTACAAAGTTGCTGGGGTTACCAACGTCCATGGCATTGCTAAGGGTGGCTACGGCTGGTTTTGGCTCGTAGCTGCCACCGCTGGCAAAGTATACAGGTACTACATCGTTATCGTTACAGGCGGCTACAAAATGCTGTACAGGCAGGCCGGAAATATGGGCCAGTATACCGGCACAGATATTACCAAAGTTGCCGCTGGGTACCGATATAACAGGGGCCTTTGCCTCTTTCCATTGCTGGTAAGCAAAGAAATAATACAGCTGCTGCGGCAGCCAGCGTGCTACGTTAATAGAATTGGCGGAGGTAAGGCTGATGATTTTGTTCAGCTCTGCATCGGCAAAAGCCTGCTTTACCATGGCCTGGCAATCGTCAAAACTGCCTTGTACTTCCAGTGCGGTAATGTTCTGGCCGCAGGTGGTTAACTGTAGTTCCTGTACGGGGCTTACTTTGCCGGAAGGGTACAGGATAACCACCTTTACACCTTCCACACCCAGGAAGCCGTTGGCAACAGCGCCACCGGTATCACCGGAAGTGGCTACCAGTACGGTAACTTCTCTTTTGTTATTGCGGTTAAAGTAACCCAGGCAGCGGCTCATAAAGCGCGCGCCTACATCTTTAAACGCCAGCGTAGGGCCGTGGAATAACTCCAGCGAAAAAATGTTATCGGTTACCTGCACCAGCGGAAAAGGAAAGTCTACCGTTTCCTTTACAATCTGCTGCAGCACGGCATCGGGCATACTGCCTGCTACATAAGGCTGCATTACGGTAAAGCCCAGTTCTTCTTTGCTGTAGCTATGAATGTTTTTGATAAAATCGGCAGGCAATGAAGGAACATGCTCCGGAAAATACAAGCCCTTGTCGGGCGCCTGTCCCTGTACAGTCGCTTCTGCAAAGCTTACTTTGGGCGACCGGCGGTTAAGACTATAGTATTGCATGTGAATGATTAATTATGTTGAATGTTTGGCTTTGAATCAGCTGAAATATCCTGGCGCCATTTGACACTGAATATTTTTTTTGCTTTTTGGGGCTTTTATCGTTTGATATAACCCGCGTGTTTTTAGCTTCCGCTCTCCATCAGACTTCTTGCGTTTGATTTTGACTTCTAACTTTTGACTTTTTCCTTTTGACTTTACCCTTCCAGTATCTTAACCCCTTCTGTATTAATGGTAGTTACATAAGTATGAAAGTCCACACCCAGTTGAGTATAACAGTCTTTCATCACTTGTTCCACTTCCAGCGCTGTCTGCTGTTCTTTACTCAGCATAAAAATAGAAGGGCCGGAGCCGGATATACCGCCACCCAGCGCACCCGCAGCTTTACAGGCTTTCTTTAAATCATCAAAGCCGGGTATGAGAATACTGCGCACGGGCTCTACCAGATAATCTTCCAGCGAACGGCCGATAAGGTCGTAATCGTTTTTCAGAAAACCGGCTACCAGGCCTGCGATATTGCCCCATTGCTTAATAGCATCTTTCAGCAATACCTGTTGTTTTAAAATAGCTCTGGCATCGGCGGTGCGTACTTCAATCTGCGGATGTACTACGGTTACATATAACGGCGGAGATGACAACGGTACAATATCCAGCGGAAAGATAGACCGGATAAGGGTTACGCCGCCGAAGATACAGGGAGTAACGTTATCGGCGTGTTTAACACCGCTGGCTACTTTTTCGCCAAACATGGCAAACTGTACCAGTTGGTGTTTGGTAAAGCGGTTGCCCAGCAGGTGGTTGGCAGCTACTACCGCGCCTGCGGCGCTGGCAGCACTGGAGCCTACGCCACTACCGGGTTTAATGCGTTTATGAATTAATACAGAAAAACCGATGTTGTCTTCTACTTCTTTCAGCATCTCCAGCAGCGGAGCGCCTGCGGTATTCAGTGCAGGATCTTCGGGCAGGGGATATCCATCCGCGCTTTTAACAATCACCTTTTTCTCGTTCAGCAACTCCACTTCCATGATATCGTAGGGATCGTGCAAACACAAGCCCAGTATATCAAAGCCACATACCAGGTTGGCAACGGTGGCAGGAGCGGCTACTTTTACTTTCTTATTATCAGAAGACATTTTGTTCGGTTTTGAAAATTACACTCTCGCGGTTCTTATAATATCGGCAAATACACCTGATGCAGTTACATCTGCACCGGCACCAGCACCTTTTACCACCAATGGTTGCTCAGGGTAACGCTGGGTATAAAATAACACGATATTGTCTTTACCATACAGGTGATAGAAGTCTGAAGCAGGTGGTATATGCTGCAGGCCAACAGAAGCCTTACCGTTTTCGAAAGTGGCTACGAATTTCAGCTTACAGCCTTTGTCAGCGGCTTCTTTATACAGCTTTTGAAAGTGTGCTTCCTGCTTACCCATTTCCTGATAAAAGTCTTCTACAGAGCCATCAAAGCAGGAGGCGGGCAGGAATTGGGTGTTGGATATATCATCCATTTCCAGCTGCTCACCGGCTTCCCGCGCCAGTATCATAATCTTACGCATAACATCAGTACCACCCAGGTCTAAACGTGGATCGGGTTCTGTATACCCTTCTGCCTGTGCCTGACGTACCACTTCTGCAAACGGGCGGGTACCATCGTAATTGTTGAAAACGAAGTTGAGGGTGCCAGACAGTACTGCCTGCATTCTGTTAATGCGGTCACCGCTGCGTAACAGGTCGTTTAAGGTGCCTATTACCGGCAGGCCTGCACCTACATTGGTTTCGAACAGGAACAGGGCGTTATAAGCCGCTGCAAGCGATTTTAACTGCTGGTAGTAGTTGTAGGGCGATGAACAGGCTATTTTGTTACAGGCTACTACAGAAATGCTCTTCGATAACAGCTTGCCGTATATCTGTGCTACGTCTGCATTGGCAGTAACATCTACAAATACGGTGTTGGGCAGGTTTCTGGCTACTACGCCGGCAACAAACTCATCCAGCTGCATATCGGCGCTGTTGTCCAGTTCCTGCTTCCAGTTGTCCAGTGCTATGCCTTCTTCCTTCAGCAGCATTTTGCGGCTGTTGGCAAGGGCTACTACTTTTACTTTCAGTTTCAGGTGCTGTTGCAGGTAGGCTTGCTGTTGCGCCAGCTGGTCTAACAGTTTACCACCTACATTACCTACGCCGGTAATGGCTACGTTCAGGTTTTTGTATTCAAATTCAAAAAAGGCTTCGTGTAATACCGTGACTGCCTTTTTAGCATCGTTGAAAGAGATAACGGCACTGATGTTTCTTTCAGAAGAACCCTGTGCAATGGCGCGTACGTTAATACCGTTGCGGCCCAGTACACCAAACATTTTACCGCTGATGCCGGGGTGGCTCTTCATCTGATCGCCCACCAGTGCTATAATGCTCAGGTTGCGCTCTACTTTCAGGGCGTCTACCTTACCGGCTTTTATTTCGGGCTCAAACGCCAGGTCTACTGCTTTTACTGCCTTTTCTACATCGGCAAGGTTAATGGCCACGCAAATGGCATGTTCAGAAGAACTCTGGGTAATGAGGATAACATTGATTTCTTCTTTGGCCAATGCCTCAAACAGGCGCTTGGAAAAACCGGGTATGCCTATCATGCCACTGCCTTCCAGGCTCAGCAGGGCAATGTTGTTCATGCTGCTGATACCACGTATAAACTCTCCCTCTACACTGGGGGTATTGCGTATTAAAGTTCCATATTCCTGCGGGGCAAATGTGTTTTTAACCCATACCGGTATCTGCCGGGCCATTACCGGCTGAATGGTAGGAGGGTAGATGACCTTGGCGCCAAAATGCGAAAGCTCCATGGCTTCCTGGTAAGATATTTCGGCAATGTTTTTTGCGTTGGGTACCCAGCGCGGATCAGCCGTCATCATACCATTTACATCCGTCCATATTTCCAGCGCTTCTGCCTGTAAGGCGCCGGCGAAAATAGCAGCGGTATAATCAGAACCACCACGGCCCAGGGTAGTGGTATGCCCATCTGCATTGGCGGCTACAAAGCCGGGCGCTGCAAACAGTTTGGTGGTGGAGGCATTTACCTTATCGGCAATCAGCTGATTGGTTACGTCAAAGTCTACTGCTGCAAAGCCGAAATTGTTATTGGTGCGTATCAGTTTACGCACATCCAGCCATTCGCAGGGCTGGTTGGTGGCTGCATAGTAATCTGCTACTATCTGCGAACTCAGTAACTCCCCAAAGCTGATGATGCGGTCTCTGGTACGGGGCGATAATTCGTTGAGGCGGTATACGCCTTCGCAAATTTCATCCAGCTCGTTAAACTGCTGTTTTACTTTGCTGAGGCAGCTGCTTTGCTGTGTAACGGGTAATAAAGCTTTCACCGTATCCAGATGTCTTTTTTCCAGTTCAGATAAAACCTCTTTATAGGCTTCATCTTTGTTGGCTGCCAGGGTACCTGTTTTAATTAAAAGATCGGTAACACCGCCCAGCGCGGAAATAACTACTACTGTTTTATCCTGGCTATACTGCTCCAGTATGTTTATTACTTTTTTTATGTTATCAGCATTGGCAACCGAAGTTCCACCGAATTTGAGGACTCGCATATTGTTTTGAGTTGTGGTAATGGCTTTAGATTAGGTCATGTATAAAAACGTTCCCTTTTTTAAGAGAAGCAGCGCCTGAGCGCCCCGGAGGTGATATGGAAATGTACAACCCTTAACGGGTTGTAATAATAATAGTAATGATGGTGGAAATAATGATAGCAGCAGCTGTTATAGTGTTAGCTATAACAGTGGTAGAAGAGGTAATATTTGAATTATTTGCTATCATTCAGATAAGTAGCAGCAATTTAAGCAGGTAGTTTCATATAACAATCGTTAGTCTTATAAATTAATGGAGTATTTACACCAGGTAACCAAACAGGTTGTCGTTCTTGTTCAGCTCGGTATAATCAATACGGTACTCCTGCATTTTCAGTAACAGGCGCTGGTAATCATTTCTTTGCTGCAATTCCACACCTACCAGTGCAGGCCCTGTTTCTTTATTGGTTTTTTGCATGTATTCAAAGCGGGTAATATCATCATTAGGCCCTAATACATTGTTTACAAACTCTTTTAAAGCGCCGGGGCGTTGTGCAAAGCGTACCAGAAAATAATGCTTTAAGCCTTCGTATTGCAGTGATCGTTCTTTAATCTCCGGCATACGGTCAATATCGTTGTTGCTTCCGCTAACAACACATACTACAGTTTTGCCTTTTATGTTATCTGCATACTGGTCCAGTACGGCTATAGATAAAGCGCCGGCCGGTTCTACTACTATCGCGTTTTCGTTGTACAGTTTTAATATGGTTGAACATACTTTGCCTTCGGCTACCGTTTGCATATCGGCCAGTACTTCTTTGCAGATGGCAAAAGTGGTATCGCCAATACGTTTAACAGCAGCGCCATCTACAAAACGGTCAATGCTACCAAGCGTAATGGGACTACCTTCTTTCAGCGCTGCTGTCATAGACGGAGCACCTTCGGGTTCCACACCAACGGTTTTAGTAGCGGGAGAAAATTCTTTAAAATAACTGCCTACGCCGGAAGCCAGTCCACCACCACCAATAGGAACAAATATGTAATCAACAGGAGTAGTTAGTTCTTCCAGTATTTCTACTGCCACCGTAGCCTGCCCTTCAATAATACGGATATCATCAAACGGAGGTATAAACGTCATGTTGTTCTGCTCGGTGTATTGCTTGGCAGCAATAGCACAGTCATCAAACGTGTCACCTACCAGTTTTATCTCAATCATATCCTCACCAAACATGCGGGTTTGATTCACCTTTTGTTTGGGGGTGATGATGGGCATAAACACCACGCCTTTTACATTCAGTTGTTTGCAGGAATAAGCAAAGCCCTGCGCATGGTTACCCGCGCTGGCGCATACTACACCATGCTGTAATTTTTCAGCGGGCAGTGTACTCATCATATTATACGCGCCACGCAGTTTGTACGAGCGTACCACCTGCAGGTCTTCCCTTTTCAGGTATACATGACACTGGTATTGCCGTGAAAGAGAATGGCTGTACGTAAGCGGCGTTCTTATCACCACTTTTTTCAGCCGTTCGGCTGCTGCCTTATAGTTCAATGTGTCTTGTGTTGTGCTGGTACTCATATAAACGGGTCTGTTCGTCTTAAAAAAAGAAACGTGAGGCAACCGATAGCCTCACGTTTGCTTTATACTGTATTATCCTTTTTGATTCTCTGGTCTCAGGCTTCTTACAGTTTTACCAGCCTGCCACATTTCGCTGTCGCGCAGTTCAGCCAGTTCTGCTTCCAGCTTCACGCGGTAGTCAGCTTTACTGTTAGAGTCGATAGAACGCTGAGATTCTTTACCGGTAGCAACGCTATCGTACAGCTCTGCAAATACAGGCTGTGTAGCATCTTTAAACTTCTTCCACCAATCCAGCGCACCACGCTGAGCGGTAGTTGAACAGTTGGCGTACATCCAATCCATACCGTTTTCAGCCACCAGTGGCATTAACGATTGGGTCAGTTCTTCTACTGTTTCGTTGAAAGCTTCAGAAGGTGAGTGGCCTTTGCTGCGCAGTACTTCGTACTGAGCGGCGAAGATGCCCTGGATAGCACCCATCAGGGTACCTCTTTCACCAGTTAAGTCGCTGAATACTTCTTTTTTGAAGTCAGTTTCAAACAGGTAACCGCTACCTACCGCAATACCTAATGCAACTACTCTTTCTTTTGCTTTACCGGTAGCATCCTGGAATATAGCGTAGCTTGAGTTTAAGCCACGGCCCTGCAGGAACATTCTTCTTAAAGAAGTACCGGAACCTTTAGGCGCTACCAGGAACACGTCCACATCTTTAGGAGGAACGATGCCTGTTTGCTCGTTAAAGGTGATACCAAAGCCATGAGAGAAATACAGGGCTTTACCAGGAGTCAGATGTTTCTGAACGGTAGGCCATAATTCTATTTGTGCAGCATCGCTCAGCAGGTAGCAAATGATGGTACCGCGCTGTAATGCCTCTTCAATTTCAAATAAGGTTTCACCAGGTACAAAACCATCTGCAACGGCTTTATCCCAGGTTTTGGAATTCTTTCTCTGGCCAACAATCACTTTAATACCATTGTCGCGCTGGTTTAAAGCCTGGCCGGGGCCTTGTACTCCGTAACCGATCACGGCTACGGTTTCGTTCTTCAGTACTTCCTGCGCCTTGGAAAGTGGGAACTCTTCACGAGTCACAACATTTTCTTCCACTCCCCCAAAGTTTAATTTTGCCATGGTTTTGTTTGTTTATTTTGAATTGTGAATTTCGACTTACCAGTCTATTCTTTTTTTTGAATTTCTACTTTTGCCTTTTGACTTAAAATCTACATCGTAAACACTTTCTCCTGCTGACCCAGATACTCGTTCTCAGCAACCTCTTCACTGCGTTCTCTTTGTTCAAACTCTTTCAGTTTGTCGTGGAAACCGGTGCTGGCTTTAATAATCGCTACACGGCCACTTCTTACAAACTCCATCAGGCCGTATGGTTCCAACGCTGCCAGCAGTTTATTGATCTCTTCGCGGTGGCCGGAGGTTTCAAATACGGTATAGTCCATACGTATTACTACCGCACGCGCACCGTATTCTCTCAGCAGCCTTTCTACCTTGGCTTTTTCAGCAATTACCGGGGTGGGCACTTTGTACAGCGCCAGCTCCTGATAAATCACTTCTTCGTTGGTAGAAAACTCTGCTTTTAAAATGTCCACCTGCTTTTCAATCTGGCGAACCAGTTTACGCAGCACGTCTTCTGTTTCGTTTACCACAATGGTAAAACGGTGAATGCCGTCTATTTCAGAGGGAGAGGTGTTTAAGCTCTCGATGTTGATTTTACGGCGGGAAAACATGATGGCGATGCGGTTAAGCAAACCCACCTGGTTTTCGGTATAAACGGTAATGGTATATTCTTGTTTCTGCATGACGATGTTGTTGTTGGTTATTTAAGCCTGATTTCACTTACACCACAACCCTGTGGTACCATGGGGAATACGTTGTTTTCTTTGCCTACCATAATTTCCAGTACATACGCACCATCATGGTCCAGCATTGTTTTCAGGGCAGTGCGCAGGTTTTCTCTGGCATCAACACGCTGTCCTTCTATATGGTAACCTTTGGCCACTGCAATAAAATCGGGGCTGGTAATATCTACAAAAGAATAACGTTTGTCGTTGAACAGCTGCTGCCACTGGCGTACCATGCCCAGGAACTGGTTGTTGAGTATAATCAGTTTAACACCTACATTAAACTGCATGATGGTTCCTAATTCCTGTATAGTCATTTGTATACCACCATCGCCGGCAATAGCTACTACTGTTCTTTCCGGGGCGCCGAATTTAGCACCTACGGCTGCCGGTAAGGCAAAGCCCATAGTACCTAAGCCGCCGGAAGTAACATTGCTTTTGCTCTGGTTAAATTTGGCATAACGGCAGGCTATCATCTGGTGCTGGCCTACGTCTGTTACAATTACTGCATCGCCGCCGGTAAGTTCGTTTAACACTTTCAATACCTCACCCATGGTCAGTACTTCCGAAGTAGGGTTTAACTCGTCGTGTATAACGGCTTCCACTTCCTGCTGTTGCATATCGCGGAAACGCTGTAACCACTCTTTGTGGTTGCCTTTGTTTACCAGCTGGGTTAACAGGGGCAGGGTTTCTTTACAGTCGCCCCACACCGGTACATCGGCTTTAATGTTTTTGTCTATCTCAGCCGGGTCTATGTCCAGGTGAATAATTTTACACTGCTTGGCATATTTATCTAAACGGCCGGTTACGCGGTCATCAAAACGCATACCTATGGCAATTAACACATCACACTCGTTGGTGAGTACGTTAGGGCCATAGTTGCCGTGCATACCCAGCATACCTACGTTCAGCGGATGGTCGGTAGGCAGTGCGCTCAGGCCCATGATAGTCCAGGCAGAAGGAATACCTGCTTTTTCTATAAAGGCTTTAAATTCTGCTTCGGCCTTACCCAATATAACACCCTGACCAAACAGTACAAACGGGCGTTTGGCTTCGTTGATTAAAGCCGCTGCCTGCTCTACATACTCCTTACGAACTTTGGGGTAAGGGCGATAGCTGCGGATATGGTTGCAAGGGGTATACCCTTCGTAATCGAATTTCTGTATCTGTGCGTTTTTGGTAATATCAATCAGTACAGGACCAGGGCGGCCGGTACGGGCAATATAGAATGCTTTGGCCAGTACTGCCGGTATTTCTGTAGCGTCTGTTACCTGGTAGTTCCATTTGGTAACAGGCGTGGTAATGTTAATTACATCTGTTTCCTGGAAGGCATCGGTGCCTAACAGGTGAGCAAACACCTGACCGGTTATACATACGAGCGGATTACTGTCTATCATAGCATCGGCCAGGCCGGTAACCAGGTTGGTAGCACCCGGGCCGCTGGTAGCGAATACCACACCCACCTCACCGGAAGTACGGGCAAAGCCCTGTGCGGCGTGAATGCCACCCTGTTCGTGACGAACCAGGATGTGATTGAGTTTATCGCGGTAATCGTACAGCGCATCATAAATAGGCATGATAGCGCCACCGGGATAACCGAAGAAAGTGTGTACGCCTTCTGCAATAAAGGCTTCCAGTACCGCCTCAGAACCACTGAGTACCGTGTTGTTGGTGGTAGCTGGTATGGCGGCGGCCACGGCTTCTTTGGGGTTTACTATATCAAGAGTGCTCATAACTCGGAATTTGTGGTTTTATCAGGTATATGTGTAGGTTATGGTTATTGTTCGTCGGTAACGCAACCTTCGTTGGCGGGGCGTACACTTTTAATGTATTTGTACAACACGCCTTTGGTGGCTTTTAACGCAGGCTGCTGCCATGCGGCTTTACGTTGTGCCAGCACTTCGTCACTTACCTGTACGTTAATGGTATTGTTTACAGCATCTATCACTATTACATCATCATCATGTACCAGTGCTATGTTACCGCCATCATGCGCTTCAGGGGTAATGTGGCCTACCACAAAACCGTGGGTACCACCGCTGAAACGTCCGTCGGTAATCAGCGCTACTGATTTGCCTAAGCCTGCACCAATAATAGCAGAAGTAGGTTTCAGCATTTCCGGCATACCGGGGCCACCTTTAGGGCCTACGTAACGGATAACCACTACGTCACCAGCTTTTACGCGGCCGCTGGAAATACCGGCAATCAGTTCTTTTTCGCCATCAAACACCCGTGCAGGGCCTTCAAAGCGTTCGCCTTCTTTACCGCTAATTTTTGCTACGCTGCCATCCAGGGCCAGGTTGCCGTACAGTATCTGCAGGTGACCGCTGGCTTTTAATGGCTGCTCTAACGGCGCTATAATTTTTTGTTCTTCTATAATCAGGTCTGGTACTGCCGCCAGGTTTTCTGCCAGTGTTTTACCGGTAACGGTTAAACAATCGCCATGTAACAGGCCTTTGCTTAACAGGTACTTCATAACAGGCGGTAGGCCACCCTGGTTGTGCAGGTCTTCCATCAGGTATTTACCGCTGGGTTTAAAGTCTGCCAGTACAGGTATTCTATCGCTGATGGTTTGAATATCGTCTTGCGTAAACTCCACGTCTACTGCTCTTGCCATAGCAATCATGTGCAGTACGGCGTTGGTGCTGCCACCCAGTACTATAATGGTTACTACTGCATTTTCAAATGCCTTGCGTGTCATGATATCTTTGGGTTTGATATCTTTTTCCAGCAGTAAGCGAATGGCTTTACCGGCAGAAAGACACTCCTGTTTTTTCTCTTCGCTCAGTGCGGGGTTGCTGGAGCTGTAAGGCAGGCTCATGCCCAGTGCTTCAATAGCTACGGACATGGTGTTGGCTGTATACATACCGCCACAGGCACCGGCGCCAGGGCAGCTATGTTTAATAATACCTTTAAAGTCGGCTTCATCTAACTGGCCAGCCAGTTTTTTACCCAGTGCTTCAAAGGCCGATACAATGTTCAGGTCTTCTCCTTTGTAATGGCCGGGGGCAATGCTACCACCGTATACCATTAACGCCGGGCGGTTTAAACGGCCCATGGCAATCAGGCTGCCGGGCATGTTTTTATCACAACCGGGTACGGCAATCAGGCCATCATAATATTGTCCGCCACAAACGGCTTCAATAGAGTCTGCAATAATATCGCGGCTAACGAGGCTGTAACGCATACCATCGGTACCGTTGCTCATACCGTCACTCACACCAATGGTGTTAAATACCAAACCTACCAGGTCATCTGTAGCGTTCACGCCTTTTTTTACCAGCGCAGCCAGATCGTTCAGGTGCATGTTACAACCGTTGCCATCGTAGCCCATGCTGGCAATGCCCACCTGCGCTTTATTAAAATCCTCATCTTTAAAACCAATGCCATAATACATGGCCTGTGCAGCAGGCTGTGTAGGGTCCTGCGTAAGCGTACGTGAGTATTTGTTAAGTGCCTGGTCGTTTGTTTGAGTGCTCATTGTATACTATAATCTATCGTTAGTGGAAATAAAAAAAGCCCGCCTCTTTTGGAGGCGGGCTTCGTATTTTCAGTTTCTTTTTTATACGTGAATTCCACCTCCATGCAGCGCAGGAATAATAATAATGACTACCACCACAATAATGATTGCGACGCTGGTAATGACATTATGAATTTTTCCTGAGAACATTAAGGCGTTTGTAATTTGAATCAAATGTACAAACTGCCTTTTTAAAAACAAAGAACTTTTTTCGATAATCGGCAATCATGTGCCGTTAATAAAAGAGCGGGAGAGGAATGCCGACAATCGAAGTGAAATATGAACTACTGTTAGTGTTGGTTGCAATGGTTGGCTGCGGTTAGCAGCCAACCATTAATAATTATTTATATAATTGTAGACTTGCTTAATGCAATGTTGCTGTTGATATCTGGTGGCAGTTTGTTTTCAACAAAATCCCTGATCAGATCACCAATTACAGAAGTGGAATAACAATTAATAGCATCAATGTCTTTAGATACAAAGCCATGTTGTAAAGTCCACTCCACACCACTGCGTACCAGGTCGGCTTCTACTTTCATTCCAAAATGATCCAGCAGCATAGCGGCAGACAGGATAGAGCCAATAGGGTTGGCAATATCTTTACCGGCAGCCTGCGGGTAAGAACCGTGAATAGGCTCAAACAACGCCACATCGCTACCCACAGAAGCAGAAGGCAGTAAACCTAAGGAACCGCTGATTACGCTGGCCTCATCGCTGATGATATCGCCAAACATATTTTCAGTAAGTACTACATCAAACTGTTTAGGGTTTACAATAATCTGCATAGCAGCATTGTCCACAAACATATAATCTACGGTTACATCCGCATAGTCACCTGCAATGCTCTGTACCACTTTGCGCCACAGGCGTGAGGTTTCCAGTACGTTGGCTTTATCAACCAGCGTTAATTTTTTACGACGCTTTTGTGCGTGCTGAAAAGCCAGGTGGGCAATACGCTCAATTTCAAACGTGCTGTAGGTACAGTCGTCTGTAGCAGAACGGCCGTCGGGGCTGGTTTCTTTTTTACCAAAGTAGATACCACCGGTTAATTCGCGGTAGATGATAAAGTCTACACCTTCCAGGTTTTTAGCCTTCAGGGGCGATAAGTGTTGTAAAGAAGAATAGGTATTAACAGGTCTGATATTAGCAAACAGCTGTAACGATTTGCGCAGCTTCAGCAAACCCTGCTCAGGGCGTACTTTGGCGGTAGGGTCGTTATCGTATTTGGGGTGGCCTATGGCGCCGAATAAAATAGCATCGCTGGTAAGGCAGGTGTTTAAGGTTTCATCGGGCAGCGGGTTGCCGGTTTTGTCAATAGCATCCGCACCCATAAGGCCGTAAACGTAAGTGAACTCATGGTTATATTGTTTGGCTACCGCATCTAATACTTTAATAGATTGCTGGGTTACTTCGGGGCCAATTCCATCGCCTAAAATGACTGCGATTTGTTTTTTCATATCTGCTGCTATTTATGCTGTTGTTTTGTGTAAATGTGTTACGGGCAATACCTGGTGTTTGCCCTGTTCCAGTTTAAATACGTGCTCAATACATGCCGGCATCTGATCGTTACGGTGGGTAACATATACCAGTGTTCTTTCCGGGTGCTGCATCCATTTATCAATGAGTGCAATAAAGGCCTGTGCGTGCTGCTCGTCCACACCCTGAAAGGGCTCGTCCAGTACCAGCAGCGGCGGGTTTTTAATAAATGCTCTTGCCAGTAACAGCAGGCGTTGCTGGCCTACGGATACATGGCTGAGTAGTTTGCCGGCTATCGGCTGCAGCTGCAGGTATTGCAGCCAGGCATTGGCCTGTTGCTTCTGCTCCTCAGTAGCGGCGCGGTATAAGCCGGTGGTATCGTAAAAGCCGGAGAGCAATACATCCATACAGGAGGTAGTGGCATCAAAGTACCAATGCAACTCGGGCGATACAAAGCCTATTTTCTTTTTAATATCCCAGATGCTTTCGCCGGTACCTCTGCGCTTATCAAACAGCGAAAGGGGATTGGCGTAAGCCTGTGGATGATCGCCGGTAACCAGACTTAACAACGTGGTTTTACCGGCGCCGTTATGGCCCTGTAATAACCAGCGTTCCCCTTTACGGATGGTCCAGTTAACCTGATCTAATATTTTTTTATCGCCATAGCTGATGTTGATGTTTTCCATGTGTACCGCCTGGCTGAAGTGGGTATTGGCAGGGGCGGCATACAGGGCATCACCCAACAGGGCTTCGTCAAAAACAAAAGTGTTTTTGCTAAAGCTTACGGGCGTAAACTGTGCTTTGGGCGTAACGGTAAGTTGCTGTTGGGCCAGTACGGCTACATGCGTAACACAGGAAGGTATTTCTACCGCATCGCTGATAATAACCAGCTGCGTACCTTTTTCCTGCGCCAGTGTAGCCAGTATATCATTCAGCCTGCGGCGCGAAGCCACATCCAGGCCTATATAAGGATTATCCAGAATCAACAGCTGCGGAGCGGTTAATATAGCTTTTGCCAGCTGTAATTTCTTTTGCTCACCACTGCTTAATAGCAGCAATACGCTGTGTATGCGGTGGCCAATGCCAAACTGCTCCAGCAGTATGTGAATAGCTGCTTCGCTGGCGGTGGGGAAGCTCTTTTGAATATCTTCCAGCACGGTGTAAGCATCTTCTGCATCACAGCTGTTGTAGCGCTGCTGGTAGTAGAAATCTTTAATACCTGCGTGGTTGGTAAAATGGTGCCATTGCGGCACATACAGGGCGTGGGTGCTGCCGGTAGTGTTATCAAAAGCAATGGTAAGCGCGCCGGTATAAAAACATTGCCCGGCAAATACTTTTGCCAGGGTGGTTTTGCCGCTGCCAGCTTCGCCGGTTAACAGCCAATGCTCACCCCGGTGCATGGTAAAACCAAGCGCGTTAAGCACCAGCTGTTGCTGGTGCTTAACGCTAACCTGTTTTGCTATTATAAAAGCTTCCTGCATCATTAACGGGCTGCCTCGTACGCTTCAATTTCTGCTTTCATATTGATTAAGTAATCAATATCATCAAAGCCATTGATTAAGCATGTTTTTTTATAACTGTTAATATCAAAGCTTTCCTGCTCACCGGTGGTGCTGATTTTTACAAACTGCTCCGGAAGGTTTACTTCCAAAGTGGTTTTGGCATCGGCCTCAATGGCTTTGAATATCTGGGCCAGAAACGCATCACTTACCGTTACGGGTAAAATGAAGTTGTTAAGGGCATTGTTTTTAAAAATGTCGGCAAAAAAGCTGCTGATCACCACATCAAAACCCGCGTCTTTAATTGACCAGGCAGCATGCTCGCGGCTGCTACCGCAACCGAAGTTTTTAGCGGCTACCAGTATCTGACCGGAGTAGGTGGGATTATTTAAAACGAAATCTGCTTTTGGTTGTGCTTCATCGTCATTCTCATAGCGCCAGTCGCGGAACAGGTTTTTACCAAAACCATCTCTGCTGGTAGCTTTTAAAAAGCGGGCAGGTATAATCTGGTCGGTATCTATATTTTCAATGTTCAGCGGTACTGCTGTAGAAGTTACTATGTTTATGCTTTTGCTCATAATTCCTTGTTCTTTCAATGTTATTTAACGGCTTTAATGCGAAGGCGTACATAGTCGGCCTCCCAGTTGCCGTTGCGGTAGTAATTGCTGCGTAACAGTTCCACTGCTTTAGCGGTAACGGTGGCTGCCTGCTCAGCAGTAATATGGGTAAAGAAAAAGCTGCCAAACATATTAATCCAGTTAAGCATGCCGTCTTCCCCCGCCAGTTCCGTAGGCCGGTCAAAATGAATAGCGGCCGTTACACGAAAGCCTTGCTTTTCCAGCAGGGTAGTGTACTCGCTCAGCGAAGGAAAGTACCAGAAGGCAGCGGCTTTTTTATCGCCCAAACCTTCCGCATCCATGGCGGCGCTAACCGCGTTGGCTATGCTTTGCACATTGCCTTTACCACCCATTTCCAGTACCAGCCTGCCACCGGTTGCGAGGTTGTTGTACATACAGGCAACGGCTTTTTCTTTTTCGTTTACCCAATGCAGGGTAGCGTTAGAGAAAATAGCATCAAAAGGCTGGTTAAACTGAAAGTGTGCCGCGTCTTTTACAGCAAACTCCAGTTCGGGGTAAGCGGCCTGTGCTTTGGCGATCATATCGGGCGATTTATCAATGCCCACTACCTCAGCGCCGTTTAATGAAATAGTGTGCGCCAGCTGGCCCGTACCGCATCCCAGGTCTAATATTCTTTCGCCCTGTTTGGGTTGCAGCCAGCCCACCACATCTTCTCCGTAAGCACTTACAAAGCTGTGGCTGTTATCGTACAATTCGCTATTCCATTTAATATCCGGCATATTGCTGTTGCTTTTAAATCAGTTCTCTAACGTCGGTTACTACTCCGGTTACTGCTGCGGCTGCGGCGGTTAACGGGCTGGCCAGTAAGGTTCTGGCACCTGCACCCTGGCGGCCTTCGAAGTTTCTGTTACTGGTAGAGATACAATATTTACCTGCCGGTATTTTGTCTTCGTTCATACCCAAACAGGCACTGCAACCGGGCTGTCTTAACTGAAAGCCGGCTTCTTCAAATATTTTATCAATACCTTCTTCAATAGCCTGCTTTTCTACCTGCTTGCTGCCGGGTACAATCCATACCTCCACATCATCGGCTTTCTTCTTGCCTTTAACAAAAGAGGCTACCATACGTAAATCTTCAATACGGCTGTTGGTACAGCTGCCAATGAATACGTAGTCTACCTTTTTGCCTTTAATTTCCGCACCTGGTTCAAAGCCCATGTAGTGCAGCGATTTTTCGAAAGAAGGTTTTTCCTGCTCGTCAATCTCATTCAGCGCCGGTACATGCCCTGTAACACCAATGCCCATACCCGGGTTAGTGCCATAGGTAATCATCGGCTCAATATCTTCCGCTTTAATATCAATTTCTTTATCAAAGCTGGCACCTGCATCGGTAGGCAGTGTACGCCAGTAGGCTACTGCTTTTTCCCACTCTTCGCCTTTAGGGGCAAACAGGCGGCCTTTCATATATTCAAACGTTACTTCGTCGGGAGCAATCATACCACCACGCGCACCCATTTCAATGCTCATGTTACAAATGGTCATACGTGCCTCCATGCTCAGGCTGCGTATAGCAGACCCGGCAAACTCTACAAAGTAACCGGTAGCACCACTGGCCGATATCAGCGCAATAATGTACAGGATAATATCTTTCGATACCACGCCCGCGTTCAGCGTACCTTCTACGTTAATACGCATCAGCTTAGGCTTGCTTTGCATCAGGCACTGGGTAGCCATTACCATTTCCACCTCGCTGGTACCAATACCAAAGGCAATGGAACCGAAAGCGCCGTGGGTAGAGGTGTGGCTATCGCCACATACCATGGTCATACCCGGCTGGGTAACGCCCAGTTCGGGCCCTATTACGTGTACAATGCCCTGGAAAGGATGGCCCAGCCCATACATTTCAATACCAAACTTTTCGCAGTTTTCTTTCAGGGTTTGTACCTGAATACGGCTCAGTTCTTCTTTAATAGGCAGGTGCTGGTTCAATGTAGGCACGTTATGGTCGGGCGTAGCAACAATCTGCTTAGGCCTGAACACCTGCATGCCTCTTTTCTCCAGTCCTTTAAAAGCCTGCGGACTGGTTACTTCGTGAATAAAATGTTTATCTATATAAAACACAGAAGGGCCACCTTCTATGTTTTTAACTACGTGCTTTTCCCAAATCTTATCAAATAATGTCTTAGCCATAACTATCTTAAAAAAGTAATATTTATCATCAATACCGCTTACGCGTTTACTTCTGCAGGGGTATAGGCATTTGCCAGTTGCTGCAGATCGGCGTCTTCCACTTCTTTTTTGGTATCCGCTACCTGTAAAAACTGCTGATACAGTACATCAATATCATTGCGGTTGAAGTCGAAGCCAATCTTCTGAAAGCGGTGTGCCAGTGCGCTACGGCCGCTGCGGGCAGTGAGTACAATTTTAGAACCGCTGGCGCCTACTTCTTCCGGCGTGATAATCTCGTAAGTTAACGACTCTTTCAGAAAACCATCCTGGTGAATACCGGAGGAGTGTGCAAACGCGTTGCTGCCCACAATGGCTTTGTTAGGCTGCACAGGCACGCGCATGGTATCGGATACCAGCTGGCTGATGGGGTTCAGCAACTCAGTACGGATATCGGTATGTAAACCCAGAGAGGCGTGTTGTTTGATAATCATTACCACTTCTTCCAACGAGGTGTTACCCGCTCTTTCGCCAATACCGTTAATGGTACACTCAATCTGGCGGGCGCCTGCAATAGCACCGGCGATGGAGTTGGCGGTAGCCAGGCCTAAATCGTTATGACAATGGCAGGAAATGATAGCCTTGTCAATATTGGGAACATTATTATATAAGAACGCAATTTTTTCGCCGTACTGATGTGGCAGGCAGTAACCGGTGGTATCAGGAATGTTTACTACTGTAGCACCCGCTGCAATAACGGTTTCTACCAGGCGGGCCAGAAACTCAATATCGGCACGGCCGGCGTCTTCTGCAAAAAACTCTACGTCATCTACAAAGTTCTTAGCCAGTTTGGTGGCTTTGGCCGCACGCTCCAGAATGTCTTCGCGGGTAGTATTGAACTTATGTTGAATATGTATATCGGAAGCGCCAATGCCGGTATGTATACGTGGACGAACGGCAGGCTTCAACGCCTCCGCTGCTACTTCAATATCTTTCTGCACCGCGCGGGTTAAACCACAAACGGTTGCGTTTTTCACTATTTTGGCAATCTCCTGTACAGAAGCAAAATCGCCGGGGCTGGAAATGGGGAAGCCCGCTTCTATAACGTCAACGCCCAGCAGCTCCAGTTGTAAGGCCAGTTCTATCTTCTCTTTGGTGTTCAGTTTACAACCCGGAACCTGTTCGCCGTCGCGCAACGTAGTGTCGAAAATGTGAATTTTGTTATTTGTCATAGCAAATTGTTATAAAAAGAATACAGACTGCTTACTTTTAGGCTGCCTGCCGAATTTTGCTGCAAACAGTCTGTTCTGTGAAAGTAGAATGGGAAATTTGCCCTTTTTAGTCAAAATAGTACCGTTTCTACGAAGGATAAGCGGGGCATAAACCGCTGAAACGCAAGCTGGCAAAGGATTTTTAAAAATAGTTATTACGATGTCTAACCGGTCAACCGACGAGTTATTTCAACTGATAAAATCGCTGGAAAAGGCTGAAAAGAGGAATTTTAAGGTATTTGTGAAGCGAAATGCGGGAAGTGACGACCTGAAAATGGTGACTTTGTTTGATGCGCTGGACGGTATGCAAACCTACGATGAGCCGCTTTTGCTACAGAAATACCCGGATATTAAAAAACAACAGCTGAGTAACCTGAAGGCTCATTTATACAAACAAATACTAACAAGCCTTCGCTTTACCAAAGATGATAATATAGAAATGCAGCTGAACGAGCAGATCAGCTATGCACGTATACTCTATAATAAAGGACTGTACCACCAGAGCCTGAAACTGCTGGACCGTATTAAACTGCTGGCCAAGCAACACAACCAGGTTACGTTTCTGATGCAGGTGCTGATTTTTGAAAAGAAAATTGAAAGTCTGCATATTACCCGCAGTATTGAAAACCGGGCAGAGCAGCTATCGCACGAGGTGGCGGAGGTAAACGCCCGCCTGAGCCTGCAGAACAAACTCTCTAACCTGAGCCTGCAGTTATACAGCTGGTATATTAAAATGGGCCATGCGCGTGATGAAAAAGACGTGAGCATGGTACACCTGTTTTTTGAAGCCAACCTGCCCGTACACCAACTGGGCGATCTGCGTTTTTACAGCAAAATGTACCTGTACCAGAGCTACTGCTGGTATGGCTTTATATTGCAGGATTTGCTGATGTATTACCGCTACACCCAAAAATGGGTAAACCTGTTTGATACCGAGCCGGAAATGAAGGCCATTGAAACGGTACAATATATTAAAGGTATGCACAACCTGTTGAGCGCCCATTTTTCGCTGGAGAACTATGAGGGCTTTAACAAGGCGCTGAAAGATTTTGAAGCATTTGGCAACAGCGAAATAGCGGATATTAATACCAACGTACGCATTCAAACCTTTGTATACCTGAACCTGGCGCGTATTAACAAACACTTTCTGGAAGGCACTTTTAGCGAGGGGCTGGAGCTGGTGGAAGGGCTGGTTGATATGCTGGAGGAATACCGCATACAGCTGGACAGGCACCGTATTCTGGTATTTTATTATAAAATAGCCTGTTTGTACTTCGGCAGTGGCGATAACGAAAAAGCCATCGACTTCCTCAACCGTATTATAAATTTAAAGGTAGACCTGCGAACCGATCTGCAGTGTTACGCCCGCCTGTTACACCTGATTGCCCATTACGAACTGGGTAACTGGGATTTGCTGGAGTACCTGATTAAATCGGTATACCGCTTTATGGCCCAGATGAAAAACCTGAGCGTGGTGGAAGAGGAAATTTTCCGCTTCCTGCGCAAATCGTTCTCCCTGGCGCCCGATAAGGTAATCCCCGCCTTTAAAGTATTGAAAGAGAAGCTGGAAAAACGCAAAGGCAGCCCGCTGGAAGCGCGTTCATATATGTACCTCGATATTATCTCCTGGCTGGAAAGCAAGATTCAGAAGGTGCCCGTACAGCAGGTACGCCGCAATCTGTTTCTCCAGGGCCGCAAAGGAAAAGGGTAGTACCCCTTACCGTACATATTCTTCCCCAATTACCTGTTTGTGTATGCCACCCTCCGCGGTGGCATAATACTTTTATCCCATTAGGTATTAGCGAACCTGAAAAACTTACAACTATGCCTAACACTAAGACCGATAACAACGGATTTGCTACAGAGAATGCAGATCAGCTAAGAGATGACGCCGCTAAAGGCGGACCTATGACCGGCGGTGGCAACCCCACCAGCAAACATGGTATTGTATCGCCTTATAACGCCGATACCCAAACACAGTTAGCTGCCAAAGCAGCCCAGAAAAAGAAAGAAAAAGACGATAATAAAGATTGTGATTGTGAGTAGTAGTTGTTGGTCCCTTCCCGCCCAGTAGTGTGGGAGGGGACATTTTTTTACCTTATCACCAAAAACAGTAACACTATGGCAAGGCAGGATTTGACAGATTCCCCACGCGATCAGAAAGCAATGGAACAGGAAGAGACCACTATTGAATTACCAGACGTGGAAGATATACCCGGTCAGGAGCATGTACGCCCCGCGCCACTAAATGGCCTGGGCGATGTTACCGCTGCCTCCGGCGACGAGGAGGGCAGAAGAATACTGGACGCGGACGAAGAGCCCAACGATGCGGACGTAACACCCATTGAGCGGGAATTATTGCAGCAGACCTCCGAAAGCACCGGCAGCGATGATGACCAGGACGTGCGCAATGCCAAAGTAGACGCCGTTGATGATGACGGCGACCCTCTAAATGAGGACGAACTGGACGTACCCGGCGCCGAAGACGACGACGATAACGAAGAAATAGGCGAGGAGGACGAGGAAAATAATGAATACAGCCTGGGAGATAATCAATAGCTGAGCGGAAATGCCAACGTGCTTGTGGAATTGGAGCGATGGCTCCTTTATATAATGGAAAGCCCTTCGGGGCTTTTTTTGTGTGCTTATGGATTCTTCGTAGTACTTCCTGACTGAGCTGCGAAACTTCCTGATTGCGTCAGGAACCTTCCTGACTGAGCCGCGAAGCTTCCTGATTGAGTCAGGAACCTTCCTGACTGAGCCGCGAAACTTCCTGATTGAGCCGCGAAACTTCCTGATTGGGTCGGGAAGCTTCCTGATTGAACCGCGAAGGTTCCTGATCGAGTCAGGAAGCTTCCTGAATGAGCCGCGAAACTTCGTGATTGAGTCGGGAAGTTTCCTGATTGCGTCGGGAAGTTTCCTGATTGGGTCAGGAAGGCTGGCGGATTTTCCGGAAGTGCGGGTGAAAGGCTGCTAAGGGATAGCGGAGAAACGGCTATAGCTTAGCAGGTTATTGGAAATGAACGGCTTGTAACAGGACAGCAGGTTTACTTTTCCCTAGAGTTCTTAATTAACCGGAGTTAAAGATGGCGGTTCAATGCCATTGTCCCTCATCAGTTTAAATACTTTACGCCTCCAGCTACGACGGGCGGCACCGAGACTTTTATATGGCTCCATGATAAGCAGCAGATCGTCTGAGCGATTTAACCTCCCATGAGCGGGTTCATAGTTGATAGGTTCCGCGGCAAGTAGCAAATGAAAATCTTCGGAAGGGCTCTGTGGCGCATCCAAATCAAAGAGCCACCAAGCCTCATCACTATCAAATCGCTTCTCCCTTTCAGATAGGAAAGTCATCAACGTTCCCAAATCATGAAAATTGTCTGTAATAATATCCAGGTCGTATAAATCTTTTTTTGCTTTCCGGGCACAAATGCTCATTAGCTTGAGATGTCCTATATCTTTTACCGTTATCAACCTGAGATTATTTATCATCTCAAATTATCCAGTAATGGAACATTTTGAATAATATCAACTTTGATAGTTTTTTCCCGGACTGCTACGAGTACTTTTAAGAAGCAAAACTGCCCACCATTTTATAAATTCTCAATCCTCGCTAGCCTTATATGATCTCCGAATGCACTTGCGATTTCTGTCTTTATAGCTTCCATTCCTTCTAAGCCTACTGTCGCTCCTGAGAAAAGATCCAGATCAACAGATTCGCGATGATTGCAACGCAAGGCAAGATTGGTTCCACCAGCTAAAGCAAAGGTTGATAGAGATGGCAACGCCTGTAAAATTTCCAAAGTGTCCAGAAGTTCTTTTGAGACAGCTTGTATATTAGACATAATAGTTGACTAGCTACTTTTTAAGACGGGCAGCAAGCTTTCGTTCCCTATTGTCGTGAGAAAAACGTTGAAAAAGTTCAATGTGGTAGCGTTCTGCAACTAATCTGCATACTTCATTGCTGATTAATTCTGTGGTATTTTTTAGCGCATCAGTAATCTCGCTGTGTGTATAAATGTTCTCTAGTTTCTGAATATCAACTTTAAAAGTTAAACTATCAGAAGCATACAAAGCCCTTGGTATAATAAAGTTCTTATCCCTCTGTGCATCCAATTTATCCATTCTCACATCCCAAAAAAGGTGCGCTGGAAAAATGGATGATATATTTAGGCTCTGCTTCACTATACGAATTTAATTAAACTCTGTATAAGATGTTGTAAGCATCCAAAATAGAGGTAAATGTGCTGGTTTTGGCTGCAAATAAAAGCAATGATTTGAACTAGGGAAATTTCTTAACAAAAGACTGATAGCAACGTCTACTTTATAGTGAGACTGAGTTTGTATTGCGTTGATACTGATTAAGTATCTATCGAAAGATCTCCCCATCTGACAGTGCGGGCAGCGTTGAGTCACGGGTTGAGTACCGAGGGCAGAACAGGAGAAGAGGGAGTTCTGACTTGGGCTGACGGGTGGGATTCTCGTATGGGCGAGATGCAAGGATACCAGGTGCCATCAGGACGGATCCGGAGTTTCCCCGTCACCATAAAACCGGATATCGTCGTATCTGAGCGTAATCATTTCGTTTTCCCCCGATATCTTCTGGTGGACGGACTGATCCCATCTTCTTCGTCTCGGTACGCCATATAAATCAGATTTTCCCTTACTCAGAAAAGGAGGGCAAAAACTCAGATGTACGTTCCCAACGCTGGAGAAAGTAGCATGGTCTGCTAGGTGGAAAGGCATATAAAACTGGAAGACTTTACTGCCACTGTATATCACAAAGGAGTACTTCGGACAATGCGCTATGGCTGCGTCTAACTTCCTTTTGAAACGTAATACAAGGCAGTGGGAGAGCTTGCCCGGTAATGTGTGCGTATACAGGTTGAATAAAGGATTTCCCACCAGCTGCGCATCCTTACTGTTATCTCTGAGAAACCCGAAAATGTTCCCTAATTCAGCCAGAGCACCCGCATCCATATAACATAACCCCATTTTCAGGAATATCCGGAAGACGTTGATAGGAACGTACGGGCGTTTTACCGTATGTACCGTGAGCGTCTTTTGCTGCTCATCAATCTGGTAGTGTTCATTATCCAACCCATCGAATATAATGTTGATTTTATGAACCTCTTTATCGTAGGCTACCTGGAGCTTATCTTCCTTTTTTCCGTAACCGGGGACGCCCCGCTTGCCTTTTGTAAGCGAAAGCGTTCTCGATAGTCCCATAAAGGCAGTCAGGTCACCCTCATATCTGTTGAATAACTCATTGCAGGCATCGCACTCAAAATCGGATATCAAAAACTGGTTGCCCATCAGCTGGGGTATGGTATGCGCCACCTTTCTGAAAGTTACTTCCGGTTTCTTCTTGCCACAAAAACGGCAGGTGCGCAAAGCCTGGATCTTTAAACCGGGTTTTCCATCTGGTTCCGTCACCAGGGAATCTAGGTCGTAGTTTTGGAGAAATTCGTCCAGCTCTTCCTCCATGCTATCGGCCATATCCGGCACTTGTATGATCTGGTTGTCATCGGGGGTATTGGCTATAGATAGGATTTTCATGAGCGCAAATTTACTCCTTTGTTACCATCGTCTGATATTCGTCCCGCGCTTCGATTCACCATCTGCAAGGGAGTACAGGCAACATGTAAGCATTAAAGTAAGAAAATAACTATTAAGGTATTTGATGTGAAGGAGGAAAAATTGAAAGCTGGATTATTTGACGAGACCAGTGAGAGTATTAATCTGAAAGGTATCAATCCAAAATAATAATTTCAAATGAACTGACTGAATTTTAAGTGATCGGATTAAAAATATCAATAATTGGGCGATCAATGAAAAGCGGATGATGATAGACTGGATGAGCAATTGCACTTAAGTACAATTGCTCTCCATTTTTATGCAGCCGCCGTTCGATAAACTCTTGTTTTATAAGAGGCGATGATTTACTCATTAACGAGGGCTCTTTGCTTTCCGTCAGACACCGCTTTTCCTTCGGAGTGTATGCTTTCTTACTGAAAATATCCTTTTCGCATAAGGAATGCTTTTTCACATCTATATGTCACTTTATTGCCACCTGCTAATGCAGGATAGATTATACATCATTTACTAATCGTTAAGCACCCATTTATTTACGCTTTGCTTCACTATACGAATCTAACCAAACTCTTGCATGATTTCCTTACTTTTATCTGCATCGGAACTGGCAAAGCTGAACAAATAATTACGACAGAATACCAGTGCTTTAACCCTAAACACAATAACATGGAGACAATAGAAATATTCAAAGGAATTACAGTTATAGACAAAATATTAGAATTTGTGGCTTTGACACCAGATGAAAAGCACTGGAATTATAAAGCGCTTGGCGACAATATGCCCAGACTCATCAGACTAAAGCAAATAAATTCTTTATTGCATGCATTCTCATTAACCGCGAATAGAAATATTTTGGGGAAAGCCACTAACTATCTCAATCCTGACTTGCGGGCAGACATAAATCCTATTCTTGGTGGTGACTTCATTACTAACAGAAGCCTGGATACATATCATGAACTGGCTGATTTTGTAAAATGCTTTCTTCAGGAAAGGAATAGTGGAATGGACAGGGATATCAGAGTTATGGAGTTGAGGTTTATTTATCCCAAAATGATTAATTATAAAATCAAATTGCGTGAAATTATAGGATTCAACTCTGGCTGGATGGAGGCAAGTATGCCATTCGCCTTGTTTCACATACTCCTTACAGATTCGATTAGTGCTAATTTAAAGGATAAGTATGGCGACTTAGACCATGTATTGGAATTGATTATTAATCCGGCAGGGTTGGCTTTTACGGAAAAGGAGTTGATTGAGAAGTTTAACTATCCGAAAGATGATTTGCATCAGTTAGATTTGGAGAATTATTAAAAAATATCGCATTGGCAGTGAGATTTGGAAACTAAGATTTTTTATTGTTTGCTCGGCAAGCGACTACATTTATACAATAATGAAAGGGATAATGCAAAAACTTCAGGAAAGCTGATTTATTTATAGAGCTATATCCACATTGCATTTCAAATAATAGATACCTCGTAAGCTATCTTCGCTAATTAAGCGTTTCTGCCTATTGCACAACAATAAAACATGCGCTAGCAATCAATCTTTTCATAAAAAAATAGAATGTCATACAAAGAACAACTCGAAGCCACAAAAGATTACTACCCATTCGAAAACTGGAAGGAAAGCTACGAAAATGGGATGGAGCAGTATACTACAGAAAACTGCGATAAGACGAAGGCTGTGTTTGATTCATTAATTGAGCACTTAATAGCTTTGGGAGAAAAGGGCCAGGAAAAAGAAAAAATTGCCTTGTTTAAACAAGCGGTTTTATCCTTGAACGATTTAAATGAAGAAATAAGCGGCTTAATTGAAACCGGAGAACGTGAAAGTTTATGCGAACTAATAGACCAGATAACTGTAGCTGCTGGCTTAAATCCGGAAGATTATGCTGATGGAGGTGGTATTGCTGACGAGTGGCGGGAATGGTAAAAGATGTATAGCTTTTCCTTTAGTACTGTGAAAAATAAAAAACGCGCTGAAAAATCAGCGCGCTATTCATTTAAACACAATCAAAATATCCTCTTTTCATATGGCGTGGTACGAGACCGGCAATCGTTATTGGCAAGTAATCTTAGCAAGAATCTGTTAGAGAGCTCATGCGTTATTTGCATTTGCTGAATCAAAGTAACGCCATCATTTTCGTACTAACAAATATTAGTGAAACTTTTTTTAGAAATTTTTGAAAGTTCAGTAATTACGGCGGCGGGGAAAAGTAGAGGTGTATTTACTACACTTTTTATCACCGCCGTAACGGATTTTCAACCCAATTGTAATCAGTTAGTTACGGCAGCCAAAGGCACCTTTTTCTTCTTCTTTTTCTTTTTACCCCACCATATGTAAAAACCGGTAATGGGCAGGCTGGTGCAAATAATACAGGCTATAAAGTACAGTATTTTGGTGGTGCTGCCACCTATAGCGCCTATATGCAGGGCGTAGTTACTACGTCTTATCCAGCTGCTGGCCGGCGCTTCGTCAATATCAGGTTCTGAGCTGGATAATATGCTCAGCGTTTGCTGGTCAAAATACGCCACGCGCCATCTGCCGTGGTGCATATCGGTACAGGTGTATATGGGGGCGTCTGGCTTTTCGGGTATGTTTATTATTACCGAGCTGGTGTTGTGCCGGGCATACTGCGTTCTTACTTTTTCCCATACCAGGTCTACCTTTTTGTGTACCGCGTTGGTATCGGCAGGCAGCTTATCCAGCGGGTAGGGTTTTGCTTTCTTTTCTGTTTTTACGCCGCCTGCCAGGTATAATACGCCATCTCTTATCCAGGGAAAGGACATGATTAAGCCGGTAAACGCTATCAGCACGGCCAGCAGCAGGCTGTAAAAGCCCAGTACATTATGCAGGTCGTAATTAATGCGTTTGCGTTTGGCGCTCCACATTATAGTAAAGCTGTCTTTAATGGTTTTCCGGTTCCATTTTTTAGGTATCCATAATACCAGGCCGGTAATAAGTAAAAAGAAAAACACGGCCGTACTCCAGCGCACTACCTGTATACCTGCTTTACGGCCCAGCCATAATTCAGTATGCCCATCCTGTATAAAATGAAAAATATCCTCATGGTCTACCTCGGCCAGTACCTTGCCGGTATAGGGGTGTACGTAAATGAGGGAGTCTGAATTGCTGGGTGTTATTTTAACCGGTGCATCATCACCATAATACCAGAACCGGTGAAACTTATAGGTAGGCACCTGTGCTTTTACCCTTGTATAAATTTCAGAAGGGGGCAGCGGGGCGGTATGGGCAGGTGGGGTAATATGCCACCATTTGCCGTATATAATGTTCTGTTTAATCTCCTGCTCAAACACCAGCAGGCAACCGGTAAGGCTTATGATGATAACGGGTATGCCAGAGGCAATACCTATCCACAAATGAAACCAGTCGTTAATTTTTCTAAACGTACTCTTTTTATTTCCTGCCATGGTATTAAAATAAGAAGGGGCCCGGAAGCCCCTTTACTTACTGCTTTGAAAAACGATTAATTCATTTTGTCCAGTCGTGAGAAGGAGTTGTAGCCCCCTTGTATCTGCGTACCGCGGGTTACCTTATCGGTAGCGGCATCGTAAACCCATATGTAATCTTTAGCAGTGCCGGAAAGTACGGCAATGTATGCCTTGCCATCTTCTACCAGTACGTTTCTTTCGCCTGAGCCACCAAACGGCACCTCAGTAAGTTTTCTTACCTGCGTACCATTGGCCAGGTTAATAATGGCGTAGCCGTAAGTGCTTTCGTTGTTTACAGTGGTTTCAATGTATTTAAGAATAGCGTTGCCATTACCCAAATCCATAAACAAACCAGAAGCTGCTTCGCGGCTAAGTATGTCAGTTACCTTAACGTGGTAAGCATCATCAGGCTTTGTTTGGCCGTTCTTTATTCTGTATATATAAATAGGCGCGTTGGCGGTACCATCTGCCCATTTGCTAACCCAGCTGGTTAAGTAATACATATCCTTGTTTTTATCAACAAACGAAGTGGCAAAGTAGCCGGAGGTGTTGCCTAAGCCAGAGGTGCGGCTTTCGGCAGTAGTGGTGCCAACAGTAAAGCCGGGGTAGCTGGCCTGTACCATTACGTGGCCGGGGTAGGCTACAAAGCTGCCGTTAATATAGGTAATACCAAAAAACAGGTTACCGTTTACATACTGTATATCGCCACCTACGCGGTACGTAGTATAGCCGGTGGGTATAGCAGGTAAGCCGGTAAAGGTACCGTTGGTAATAGTCATGCTGTTTACATTAACGGTACTGTAGTTAACGTTTTTGCCACCGTTAAAAGCGCCTACCATTACCAGGGTGCTATCGTTTATCCAGGTATGGCCTGCCAGGCTGGTAAGGTTGGTAAAGGGTACCTGCTTAACGCTGCTTACAGCGCCGTTTACCAGCTGGTATTTACCAAAGCGGCCTTCGGTGGTGTTGTAATAGTAGTAGTAACCGCCACGGCTTATAACGCTGTTGTTAAGTATAGAAGTAACATCTACTCCATTGCCGGAGAGGGTTACGGTATCGGTAGTAAGATTGTTTAAACCCAGTACGTAGTAGTTGGCATTGGGCCAGCTGCCTACCTGCACCCACAGGTTAAAAGAACCTTTGTTGGTGGTGGGGGTAGTGCCTCCATCATTTTTGCTACACGCGTTTAGTAACAGCAGACATGCTAACCCACTGATGGTTTTGAAAAGCCTTTTCATGGAAATATGTGTTTATTTTAAGAAGTAACGGAATTTGATATACAAAGCCCTGCCGGGTTTTTGCAAACGAAAGTTGTCGAATGCCAGCACGTTGGTAATGTTTTTACACTCGGCAGATATGTTGTACCGGCTCTGGTGCAGCGACCATGTTACCATGGCGTTGTGTACAAACTGGGTGGGTATAACTACCAGACTGTTCTGGGTAGCAAACCCTTCCCAGGAGCGGTAGTACCAATGGGTGTATTGCGAGCTCCAGTTAAACTGCAAACGGGAATCTTTACCCAGCAGGTTGTTTTTGCCAATACCTACTTCTGCATTACCATACATCCACGGCTGGTTGGGTATTTTGTTTTTGTAGGTGGCAGATATAGTGCCGCTGCTGCCGCCGTTGGCAAATTTGGTATTGTCGGTAGCGTTTTGATAGGTAAAGTTTACAGAGGCGTTGATAAGCCTGTTCCAGGTATATCTTATTTCTGCTTCCAGCCCTTTAATAAGTACATCGGACAGGTTTTTATATTGCAGCTGATTGTTGTCTGATTGAGAGGCGTATATAAAACCTTTGGCGCTGCGGTAAAAGCCTGCTGCTTCTGCATACAACTCGTGCGCAGCTATTTTTTTGCTGTAGAAGCCACCGGCGTTAAAGTTATCGCTCTGTTCGGGCTTAAGGCTCAGGTTATTGGTTACCTGGTAACTGTCGCCAAAAACTTCGCTTATCATTTGCAGGCGGTAAGTATGTTCAAAAGAAGCTTTAATGCCGGCATTATCAGTAAGCTTAAATACAGAAGCCACGCCATACCCGTAATAGCTTTGATAGGTGCTTTGCAGTATATTTTTTAACAGCGTATAATCGTATTGCAGGCGGCTTAGCTGCAGGCCGTAGTACTTACCTATAAAAGTGTTAGTCCACCGTTTGTTCAGCAGTTCCATCTGGTAAGAGAGGCCGCCCAGGTGTTTGCCTATTTTGCCCGGCGAATCGTCATGATCGGTATCCAGCGAGTTATAGGTTTCGTTTTTGGTTTGGTCGAAGTTGTAGTTGAGGTTAACCGTATGGTTTTCTGCAATTTTATAGTTGGCATTAAACCGGCCAAAAACGCGGGGGCGTATTACATACGTTACCCGGTACGATCCTGTTTCGGGGTTACCCGTAATGTACGATCCATCCCAGTAATACTTACGGCGGGTGGTATCGGTAAGTATATATTCATCCCGGGCTGTGGCAGCATATACATTCAGGCCCAGGCGGCCATGCAGCAGCCCGTCTTTTTTATAACGCACATTAAAGTTGGTGCCGTGGCCGTTTTTGGTAACCGCGCCGTATACTACTGTTTGTACTATGCCGGTTTGTACATCTTTATTAAAGTGGGTGTAAGAGCCGCCTACAAACAACAGATCGGCCCATTTTTTATTTACAATACCAATTTCGGCCTGGCCCATTACAGAGCGGTACTGATCGTGAAAGCGGCGGAAATCTTTTTCTACATACTCGTTGGCATTGGCATCCCACACCTCTACGCCGCGCATAAGGTAGTTGTTGTCGGAATAGTTGTAAAAGCCGCTAAGCTTGGCCACAATGCCGGTGGGCTTGTGTATATACTGGCCGGTAAGGGCCGATTGGTGGGTGTTGAATGATCCGTAGCTGTAACTGGCATCCAGATAATTGTACAGGTGCTGGTTGGTAACAATGTTTACAGAGCCACCCAGCGCATCGGAACCCAGCGATACGGGCGATACGCCTTTATATACTTCTACCCGGTCTGCTATGTTTACGGGAATGTTATTCAGCTTCATGGTGCTGCCCATCATATCCAGCGGTACGCCATCTATAAAAAACTTTACGGCATTGCCGGAGAGGCCGTTTATGGAGAAGTTAAAGTCAGACCCTACGCCGCCCTGCTCGCGCATTTTAATACCGGTGGTGCGGTTAAGTACCTGCCCCAGATCGGCCGTGGCGTTGGCAAACTGTTTGGCATCTATAGCGTTTACGGCAAAACCCGTTTCTTTCAGCTTACGGGTTTCTGATTTGCCGTTTACCTGCACCCCGTCTATCTGGTGGGCATCGGCCTGTAAAACAATGGTAATGGCTTTGCCGCTGCGGGTATCTACCTCTTTAGTGTAGGGTAAAAAGCCAACGGAGGTAACGGTAATCTGCACTTTACCGGCATTGGGTACCTTAATGGTAAAGCGGCCATTGGTATCGGAAATGCTTCCGGTGCTGGTATTAGCTACCTGTATAGCAGCGCCTGGTATAGGTTGCGATTGCTCATTTTTAATGGTACCCGTAATGGTTTGAGCGGTAGAAAACAATGTAAATAGTAGTAAGGGAAGCAGCTGTAAAACCCTGAAATAGTACATATGTGCTTTAATGATTGATGAACATTCAATCAGTAGTAGCACAACCACGCATTTTCCCCGAAAAAAAAGAAAGTTTTTTTTCGGGTAGGGTTAGTTCAGCTTTTCCAGCCGCACAATATAATCTACCGGGCCGGCCAGGTGCAGGCCTTTGGTAACCGCTTTGGTATGCGTGTTATATATCCATATATCGTTGCCGCCTTTGCCGTCGTTAACGGATATGTACACCTTTTCGCCTTCTGCCAGTACACAGGTGCGGGAGCTGCCTCTGTCTAAAGGCAGATTTAGCTTTTGTACCGCCTGTGTTTGCAGGTTAATTACATAATACTCTATATGGGGCACTTTGTAATGCTCTTCAAACGTGGCAAACAAATCTTTACGCTCGCTGCGCAAAATGGCTTCGTTGTTACCAATATACCAGAGCCCGTAGGCGTGGTTATGAACAGCGGAGGCGGATATGTTAAAGAAGTAACTGCTGTCTGGTGTTTGTTCGCCAGCCTTTATGCGGTATATGGCGGTAGGCTGGGTGGGGTTGGCGCCGCGTACTATGCCGGGGCAACTGAGGAAGTAAAAATTGCCCTTTTCATCGTCAAACGTATTCTGCTGGGCAGTGTTTACGTTACCGGGGTAGGTGGAGCGTGCGTCTTTGGTAATCTGCTGCAGCTGCATACCGGGATAGCTGGTTTGCGCCAGATACACCGTATCGCTGGAGCCGTAGCCGTTTACCTCGTTCTGGTAATGGTACGTGTAACCAAACCAGCAATAAGGCGGGCGTATTTTTACAAGACCTACCGACAGGTAGTTGAACGGTGGCTGAGGGCCGGGTATGGGCACATCATCTACCACCGCCTTCATGGTATGTACATTAATGCGGGCGTACTTTTTAATACCCGGCGGAATATTGCTGTTTACAATAAGTATAGAATCGGGGGTATAAAACACGCAGTTATCGGGGTATTTAAAGCCGGGCAGCAGCACAGAATCTACCGCTGTAAACTGGTTGTTGATAATAGTGTTTTTTACAAAGTAGTGGCTGAGGCTGTTTACAAAATAGTAATAACCTTCTTTTACGGTAAGATAGTACCAGATACGTGGGGGAGAAACCACAGGTACGCCATCCTGCACGGGGTAGGCTGTGCCGCCGTCTAAACTATCGGTTTGAATAATGTATTGTTTGTTGTCGTTACACATAACCATGATGCTGTATTTTTTAGCAGATGGCCGGGCAGGGCGGGTGCAGCTACTGATGCTGACAACAAATGCGGGATAGAATACTAACAGGAATAGAAATCGGCTAAAGGCTCCCATTCAATAAAAGTAGGCTAAATTTTGAACTGCTCGCTCAGTTGGTTTTTGATAACGGGAGGCAATTCAAATAACATGTTTTCATTAATCACCAGCATTTCAGAAGACTCTTTGTCTTTATAATGCAGCGCTATGTACGATTCGCCTTCGCTGATATGAATGGCTTTGGTGCGGGTGGTACCATCTTTACAGGTGGTATGAAATAACAGATCCTGATTTTTGGTGGAAACAATTTTAATGGTGCCGTGGAAGTTAAGCGTATCCTGCTGAAAGCTGGCTTTGCTTTCTTTACCCAGCTGAATAGTAAAGCCCGGATTACTGCTGTTGCTAGCAGTGGTAGCTGGTGTATCAGAAGCAGCTACCAGAAAACGGAATACTACAAACAGCAGTACGGCGGCAGCGGCGGCAATATGCGGCAGGTATCTTTTATAAAAAGGAGCCACGGGGCGTACCTGTTGCCATATCTGTTGTTTCATGGCATCTCTGGCGGTGGCATTGGTAAAAGCACCTGCGGGCGCATCGGCTATATCGTTATCCAGCCAGCTTTCTACAGCGGCTGCTTCTTCCGGTGTGCAATGCCCATCGTGATACTTTTCTATCAGTGCTTTAGTTACCTGCATAAACGCTTTCTCAGTGCACCAAATATAATAAAAACGGGCAGATGGAGTAAAGGGCATACTCCTGCAGATTAGATTTTAAAAAGCTGAGGGCTTTGGTAAGCTGGTATTCTACCTTGCGTTCAGATACGCTGAGGCTGGCGGCTATTTCTTTATTGCTAAGGCCCATTTCGCGGCTCATGGCAAAAATTCTGCGCCCTTCGGTAGGCAGGGTATCTACCAGTACATTCAGTTTTTGAGAGAGGCAGCTGTGTAACACATCGTTTTCGGTAGTGTTGCTTTGCGCATGCTGGCGGTTGGCAATGGTGGCCATATGAGCAGAACGAATGCGGGTGTTGCGGATGTATTCAAATACTTTTAGTTTGGCTGCGCGAAGCAGATACCGCTCGGCCGACTGGGTAATTTCCAGGCTGCTGCGGCGCTCCCATAACGATTTAAAAATATCCTGCACCATCTCCCGGGCCAGTTCACTATCCTCCAGATTTGAATAACATACTGTATATACTTTTTCCCAGTATAGTTCATATATGTGGGTGAATGTAGCTTCGTTCATCATCGGGCGTAAAATTCCGTAAAAAAAATGGCCGGTTTTTGAGCGGAACAAAGGATTTCCCGATTTCGGAAACAGAATTTCCGGTTGTAATAAGGAGTAGCCTGGCGGTGCAGAGGCGCTATTGGGTTGTTATCCTGTACTTTCTGTTGTATCTGCCATTGTTTTAGTGGTAACGGTGGGCGTTTGCTCCGTGCAGTCGGCACGGTTTTCGGGTAAATAGCTTAAATTCATTAGATTAAACTGTAATCCTTGTATGAAGACACGATCATCTGCTATGCCCGTATTGCTATCTGCTGCCGTTATGGGAATGTTTGCTGCCTGTGGGGGCAAAGACAACAAAGACAATAAAGCCGACACCACAAAAGTGGTGGTAGCGCCGCCCTCAGGCCCCGGAACGCCCATTAAAATTGACAGTTCCAAACGATACATATATCTTACCTGGGACGATGCGCCGCAGCCACCAGGTACCAATATAAGCAAAGCTATATTTCATGAGCAGGGCGTAAAAGCTACCTTTTTTATGGTAGGTATGCACCAGTTTGACCACCGCCGTAAAATGATTGTGGACAGCGTGCGTAATGCTTACCCCGAATTTTTACTGGCCAACCACAGCTATACCCATGGTTTCCGCAACAACTACCGTCAGTTTTATTCGCACGCCGATAGCGCCGTAGCGGATTTTCAGAAAGCGCAGGACGAGCTGAAAGTGCCGGTAAAAATTATACGCCTGCCCGGTAACAACAACTGGGTGTTTAAAGGCGAGATAAACGGGCCTAAAATACCCCGCGAAGTATGTAAACGTTTAGATTCACTCGGCTATAGCGTAGTAGGCTGGGATGTGGAATGGCGCTTTAAAGGCAATTCTACTCCTATACAAAGTGCTACCCAGCTGGCGCAGGAAGTGAATGATAAACTGGACAACTTTACCAGCTTTACACCTAACACGGTAGTAATTCTGGCGCACGACCGCATGTTTGCCCCGGCACAGTATGCCGATTCGCTGCGTCGCTTTATCACTATTCTGAAGCAGGACCCACGTAATGTGTTTGAAACCATCGACCACTATCCGCTGATTCAGCAGCAGAAGTAGCCTTTGTCATGAACCTATATAACACCTTCTCCATCGTTATCGTACTGGCAGCCGTAATTGCCTATCTCAATCAACGGTTTTTACGGCTGCCCAATACGATAGGCGTAATGATTATAGCCATCTTCATCTCCGTGCTGCTGATGCTCGGCAGCAGTTTTGTTCCCGCCTTTTTTCAGGATACTATTACCCTGATTGATTCCGTTGATTTTGGTAAAATGCTTACCGGTGCCGTACTGGGCTTTCTGCTGTTTGCAGGCACCATACAAATACGTATTGACGATTTAAAAAACCAGAAGCTGGCCGTGTTTCTGTTTTCTACCGTTAGCGTGGTATTGTCTACAGTAATAGTGGGTGTGCTATTATACGGACTGCTGCAGTTGCTGGATATACGCGTGCCATTGCTGCAGTGTTTTCTGTTTGGTGCGCTGATATCACCCACCGATCCTGTTTCGGTGCTGGCTATTTTAAAGGGCGCCAATATTTCCAAAGCGCTGGAAACGAAAATAGCCGGCGAATCTATTTTTAACGATGGGGTAGCCCTGGTTATCTTCTTCAGTATTCTGCATGCCATTCGTAATCCTGATGAAGCGGTTACTGTTTCTCAGGTAGCTAAAGTGTTTGCCGTAGAGGCGCTGGGTGGTTTGGCGCTGGGGGCTGCTATTGGCTTTGTGGCTGTAAAAGCATTAAAAAGTATTGACCATTATAAAGTGGAAGTGATGATAACCCTGGCGGTGGTAATGGGCGGCTATTACCTGGCCGGTAGCCTGGGCGTATCTGGCCCGTTAACCATGGTGGCGGCAGGCATTATTATAGGCAACTATGGAAAAACCTTTGCCATGAGTGACCTTACCCGCGATTACCTGGAGAAATTCTGGGAGCTGGTGGAGGAGATACTGAACATTATGCTGTTTGTGCTGATAGGCTTTGAGCTGTTACTGATTAAGCATTTTAAATACTACTGGACTATTGGGTTGAGTACTATTGTAATAGTGCTGATAGCCCGTTTTATTTCTATTGCCATTCCTTCCATCTTTATCCGTTTTCAGGAAAAGCTGCGCCTGCGTACCATATTATTCCTTACCTGGGGGGGGCTTAGGGGAGGAGTATCTATTGCGTTGGCCCTAAGTTTAACGCGGGGGCTGCATAAAGACCTGTTTTTGTTTATAACCTATTGCACCGTAGTATTTTCGGTAATTGTACAGGGGCTGAGTATTGAGCGACTAACCAGCCGGCAGAAGAGGGCACTAATTGAATCTCGCGAGGTTATTAAATAGAAAGCTTTACTTCCGCATATTGTAAAGAGCTGCATTTTTCACGTCTGCTTTCTTATATAATATAAGAATTGCATTATGAACATGGAGTATGTAGGTAAAGTTTACCGGGATGACAACCCGTGGATTATGGGTGAATCCTATTGGAGGAATGTTGTATTTTGGGATTGATGCTTATTATCCCAATGGATGGGATGGCGCAACTCAGATGATGTCTTTGATAGAGGCTAATGAACGTGCGATGGTAGGGCATAATATGTTAAATGGTGTTCCTAAAGAATAGTGTATGAGTTTTAAAAGAATGTGCTATTATCTTTTTTATAAGTTCTATAGTTTATCAGAAGCTGCTCCCTCGCGATGGTGGAGTGATATAAAAGCGCTTTTAGCGATAACTATACTTCAGATTTTGCTTTTACTTTCTTTTATAGCTTATTATAATGCGTTTACGAAACAAAATTTATTCGCCGGGCCTACGCACCCGGTCGAGATTGCAAGCATTGTTTGCCTGGCAGCGGTTAATTATCTGTTTTTCTTAAGCAATGATAAATGGAAACCCTATGCCGCTGAATTTGACCAATGGCCAAAAGGCAAGAACAGGATAGGTTCTGTTGTTGTGCTACTTTTAACCGTATTGGTTTTTGTAAACCTCCTTTTTTCTTTTACTTTATAAATTTGGCATTGCCGGATTTACAAAAGAGATAGCCATTTTGTTGTTTTCTGCTAAATTATTACCTTTGCCCTCTTATGGAGTTTGGAAAGTTGTATCCCAATCACTCAACAACATACTTGCAACCCCGGGCACACAGAAGCTTATTCTGCCTTAACAATCTGGATAACAGGGCGTTAGGGTATTCTTGTGTACAGGAGTTTGTAAGTGTTTTTGCGTGGAAATAGGAGCTTTTCAAGAAACCCTCCGTTTAAACAATAAGTAATTTTTACGTATGGCTATTAAAAAAGAGAATCGTCCTAAAGCCACCTTCTCCAAAATTACCATTGGTCTGGCATCGCCCGACAGTATTCTGGAGCGCAGCTTTGGTGAAGTATTGAAGCCTGAAACCATTAACTACCGTACCTACAAGCCGGAGCGTGATGGTCTGTTTTGTGAAAGAATTTTCGGTCCGGTAAAAGATTATGAGTGCGCCTGTGGTAAATACAAGCGTATTCGTTATAAGGGTATTGTGTGTGACCGTTGTGGTGTAGAGGTTACTGAAAAGAAAGTACGTCGTGAGCGTATGGGCCACATTAAACTGGTGGTGCCTGTAGTACACATCTGGTACTTTAAAAGCTTACCTAACAAAATTGGTTACCTGTTAGGTATGAGCTCTAAAAAATTAGAGACCATTGTTTATTATGAAAGATATGCGGTAATACAACCGGGTATCCGTGAAGATAAAAACCTGCAGTCCGGCGATCTGCTGACTGAAGAAGAGTATCTGGAAATTATTGATAACCTGCCCAAAGACAACCAGTACCTGCCTGATGATGATCCGCAAAAGTTCATCGCTAAAATGGGTGCTGAAGCAGTACATGATCTGCTGGCGCGTATTGATCTGGATTCTCTGAGCTTTACCCTGCGTAACGCAGCGGCCAACGAAACTTCCCAGCAACGTAAAGCAGACGCCCTGAAGCGTTTGAGCGTAGTGGAAAGTTTCCGTGACGCATCTACCCGCATCACCAACCGCCCTGAGTGGATGGTAATGCAGTATGTGCCTGTTATTCCTCCTGAACTGCGTCCGTTAGTTCCTTTGGATGGTGGCCGTTTTGCTTCTTCTGATCTGAACGACTTATACCGTCGTGTTATTATCCGTAACAACCGTCTGAAGCGTTTGTTAGAGATTAAAGCGCCTGAAGTAATCTTACGTAACGAAAAACGTATGTTACAGGAAGCGGTGGATTCTCTGTTCGATAACAGCCGTAAGAGCAACGCCGTTAAAGCAGAAGGTGGTCGCGCCCTGAAATCTTTAAGTGATGTACTGAAAGGTAAACAAGGTCGTTTCCGTCAGAACTTGTTAGGTAAGCGTGTGGATTACTCTGGTCGTTCTGTAATTGTGGTAGGCCCCGAGCTGAAAATGCACGAATGTGGTTTACCAAAAGATATGGCAGCCGAGCTGTTTAAGCCATTCGTTATCCGTAAACTGATTGAAAGAGGTATCGTGAAAACAGTGAAATCGGCCAAGAAGCTGGTTGACCGCAAGGAAGCTGTTATCTGGGATATCCTGGAAAATATATTAAAAGGCCACCCGGTAATGTTAAACCGTGCTCCTACGCTGCACCGTTTATCAATCCAGGCCTTCCAGCCCCGTCTGGTAGAAGGTAAAGCTATTCAACTGCACCCGTTAGTAACGGCGGCATTCAACGCCGACTTTGACGGTGACCAGATGGCGGTACACGTGCCTTTGAGCAGCGCCGCAATTCTGGAAGCACAGTTGCTGATGCTGTCTTCTCACAACATTCTGAACCCGCAAAACGGTACGCCTATCACCCTGCCTTCTCAGGACATGGTACTGGGCTTGTACTATATTACCAAGGGTAAGAAAACCACTGAAACCGAGATTGTAAAAGGCCAGGGTATGGCTTTCTACAGTATGGATGAAGTGATTATTGCTTATAACGAAAACCGTGTTGACCTGCACGCGAACATTAAGGTGAAAACCAATGTGCGTGAAGGTGGCCAGCTGGTGAAGAAACTGATTGATACTACTGTAGGCCGCGTACTGTTTAACCAGCACGTACCTGTGGAAGTAGGTTTCGTAAACGCCCTGCTGACCAAGAAAAGCTTACGGGAAATTATTGGTGACATTATCAAAATCACCAACGTTCCTAAAACGGCTAAGTTCCTGGACGATATCAAAACTTTAGGTTTCCGCATGGCCTTCCGTGGTGGCTTGTCATTTAACGTAAATGACCTGATTATCCCAACCATGAGAAACGAACTGCTGGAGCAGGCTAAAGTAGAGGTAGAAGAGGTTTGGGAAAACTACAACATGGGTCTGATTACCAATAACGAGCGTTATAACCAGGTAATTGATATCTGGAGCCGTGTGGATACCCGTATTACGGAAACACTGATCCGCGAAATGCAGAATGACAAACAGGGCTTTAACTCTGTATACATGATGCTGGATTCCGGAGCGCGTGGTAGTAAGCAACAGGTTAAACAGCTGGCGGGTATCAGAGGTCTGATGGCGAAACCAAGGAAGTCTGGTTCTTCCGGTTCCGAGATCATCGAAAACCCGATCCTTTCCAATTTTAAAGGTGGCTTGAACGTACTGGATTACTTCATCTCTACGCACGGTGCCCGTAAGGGTCTGGCGGATACGGCCCTGAAAACGGCGGATGCGGGTTACCTGACCCGTCGTCTGGTAGACGTATCTCAGGATGTGGTAATTTCTGAAGAAGATTGTGGTACTTTAAGAGGTATTGCTACTTCTGCACTGAAAGACAACGAAGATATTATTGAGCCACTGTTAGATCGTATCGTAGGCAGAAGCTCTCTGCACGATGTATTCCATCCGCAAACGGAAGAAGTACTGGTAAATGCAGGTGAAGAAATTACTACCGATATAGCAAAAGCTATTGAAGAAGCAGGTATTGAAACGGTTGAAATACGTTCTGTACTTACCTGCGAAAGCAAGCGTGGTGTGTGTGTGAAGTGTTACGGTAAAAACCTGGCAACCGGTTACGTGGCACAGAATGGTGATGCGGTAGGTATCATCGCTGCACAGTCCATCGGTGAGCCTGGTACACAGCTTACCCTGCGTACCTTCCACGTGGGTGGTATCGCCGGTTCTTCTTCTATTGAATCTTCACTGAACGCGAAGTTTGATGGTACCATCCAGTTCGATGGTCTGCGTACCGTAACTACCGAGAACAATGAAGGTGACAAAGTTCAGATCGTAATTGGCCGTACCGGTGAGGTGCGTATCATGGATGTGAAGAACGATCGTCTGTTAATCACCAACAACGTACCATACGGTGCAACCCTGAACGTAAAAGACGGTCAGCAGGTGAAGAAAGGCGAGCCAATCTGTACCTGGGATCCGTTCAACAACGTTATCGTTGCTGAAATTGCGGGTGAGATTAAGTTTGAGAACGTTATTGACGGTGTTACTTACCGTGAAGAAGCGGACGAACAAACCGGTCACCGCGATAAAGTGGTTATTGAAACCAAAGACAAAACCCGTATCCCATCTATCTCTGTAGAGGGTAAGGAAATTAAAAACTATAACTTACCTGTAGGCTCCCGTCTGGTAATGGAAGAGGGCGACAAAGTAAAAGCCGGTCAGGTAATAGTTAAGATACCAAGAACACTGCGTAAGTCTGGTGATATCACCGGGGGCTTACCTCGTGTAACTGAACTGTTTGAAGCAAGAAACCCAGGTAACCCTGCGGTGGTTTGTGAAATTGACGGTGTGGTAGGCTTTGGTAACGTTAAACGTGGTAACCGCGAAATTATCGTGGAAGCAAGAGACGGTATTGTGAAGAAATATCTGGTACCGTTGACCCGTCAGATCCTGGTTCAGGATGGTGACTTTGTGAAAGCAGGTACACCATTATCTGATGGTCAGATTGCTCCGGCCGATATCCTGGCTATCAAAGGTCCGTTTGCTGTACAGGAGTACGTGGTGAACGAGATTCAGGAAGTATATCGCTTACAGGGTGTAAAAATCAACGACAAACACATTGAAGTAATCGTTCGTCAGATGATGAAAAAAGTGGAGATTGTTGACGCTGGTGATACCCGCTTCCTGGAAGAAGATCTGGAAGACAGATTTGACTTTAACGACGAGAACGACCGCATTTTTGATAAGAAGGTAGTAACCGAACCAGGCGAAAGCACTAAGCTGAAAGCTGGTCAGATCGTTACCCTGCGTGAGCTGAGAGAAGAAAACTCAATCTTACGCCGTAACGATAAAAAACTGGTTGAAGTGCGTGATGCACAGCCTGCAACCGCTACACCGGTGTTATTGGGTATTACCAAGGCATCGCTGGGTGTTCAGAGCTGGATTTCAGCGGCATCGTTCCAGGAAACTACCAAGGTACTGAGTTCTGCGGCTATCCAGGGTAAAACGGATGATATGCTCGGCTTGAAAGAGAATATCGTAACAGGTCACCTGATTCCTGCCGGTACCGGTCAGAAAGCGTTTGAGAACATGATCGTGGGCAGTAAAGAAGAGTATGAACTGCTTTCTACTGCGCGCGAAGCCATGAACTTTGACGAAGAAGAATAGTTGAATTACAAGGTCTTTTATACAAAAGGCTGATAACTGTAACTGGTTATCAGCCTTTTCTTTATTGTATATTTTCTGTTAAAATAAAAGCAATTTCGTTTTGTGGCTGGGTAATCCTGGTTATCTTCATCACCCCAAAATAATTTGAATGAAGAATTTTTCAATTGCATTGAATATTGTATTGGTAGTAGCAGTGGCTGTGCTGTTTTATCTGGTATTATCTGACAAGCAGCCTAAAGCGCCGGTATATGGGCCGCAGGTAGCGGATTCAGCATCTCCTGCTTCTTTTAAGATAGCTTACTTTGAAAGTGACAGTCTGGAAAAGCAATACGAATATTATAAAGAGGCAAGAACTAAAATACGTGCTAAAGAAGAGGAGAACGGCCGTGTAATGACGGGTATGAGAAGCCGTTATACCAGCCGCCTGAAAGAGTTACAACAGCGCGCCAACACAATGAGCCAGAACGAGCAGCAGGCTGCCCAGCAGGAACTGGCGCAGATGGAGCAGGAGTTTGAAGCTACCGGCCAGCGTTTGCAACAGGACATGCAGGCAGAGAGCATGCGCCATTTACAGGAAGTAAAGAATAAAATTCAGGCCTTTCTGAAAGATTATGCGAGAGAGAAAGGATACATATTTGTATTTGGCAGTAACGAATACGATTATCTGTATTATAAAGATTCTACCCGCGATATTACTTCGGATGTGGTAAAGCTGCTGAACGAGCGGTATAAGGCAGAGAAGCCCGCTAAGAAATAGCGCTTACTACTATATTATAATTCATTATCTTGAAATCCCGTATTAACCACGGGATTTTTTTATGCACCAGAACGAGTTTAAACCAACGCTAAGTCTGCTTGATGGAACCATGATTGTAGCCGGTAGTATGATAGGCTCCGGAATTTTTATAGTAAGCGCCGATATGCTGCGCAACGTAGGCTCGTCCGGCTGGCTGATGATTGTATGGCTGATTACCGGTTTTATGACGGTAGCGGCGGCAGTGAGCTATGGCGAGCTGAGTTCTATGTTTCCCAAAGCAGGCGGGCAGTATGTATACCTGAAAGAATCGTACAATCCGCTGGTGGGCTTTTTATACGGCTGGAGTTTTTTTGCTGTAATACAAACCGGCACCATTGCCGCAGTAGGGGTAGCATTTTCTAAGTTTACCGCTTATCTGATACCGGGTGTGAGTGAAGACCGGGTGCTGCTGGAGATGGGCAGCTTTCATATATCGCCCGCGCAGGTGCTATCTATTGTAACCATTATAATACTTACGTGGATTAATACCCGTGGCGTTAAAAACGGGAAGATTATACAAACCACTTTCACCATTACCAAGCTGGTAAGCATATTCGGCTTGATTGCCTGTGGCTTGATAGCTACCAAAGGAGATGTATGGCAGGGTAACTGGGGCGCGGCCGATACCTGGAGCCTGCATAAATTGAATGTAGATGGATCGGTAGCCAGCTATACCACAGTGGCTGCATTGGGGGCTATTGCTGCTGCTATGGTGGGCAGTATTTTCAGCAGTGTGGCATGGGAGGGCGTTACATTTATAGCCGGAGAAATTAAGAACCCCAAACGCAATGTGGGGCTGAGTTTGTTTCTGGGCACCTTCATAGTATCTATTGTATACTTTCTGGCCAATATTATGTACACCGCTGTGTTGCCGTTACAGGAAATAGCTACGGCTGAAAAAGACCGTGTGGCAGTAGCTGCCTCGCACGCCATATTTGGTGATATAGGTACGTATGTAATAGCGGTGATGATTATGATTTCCACTTTTGGATGTAATAACGGATTAATACTGGCGGGTGCCCGTGTGTATTATACTATGGCTAAAGATGGTTTGTTCTTTCGCAAAACGGGCGAGCTGAACAATTATGCGGTACCGGAGTTTGGGTTGTGGATACAGTGTGTGGTGGCGTGTTTGCTTTGCCTGAGTGGTAAATACGGCGACCTGCTGGATATGGTATCGTTTGTGGTAGTAATATTTTACGTATTAACTATTCTGGGCATTTTTATTCTGAGAAAGAAACGGCCTGATGCGGAACGACCTTACAAAGCCTTTGGATATCCTGTTTTGCCTGCCTTGTTTATAGTAATGGGCCTGGCATTTTGCCTGCTGCTGATTGTGTACAAACCTAATTTTACCTGGCCGGGCCTGATTATTGTGCTGTCTGGTATTCCTATTTATTACCTTGCAGTTGCAAAACGTAAAACCGAATAAGTTTATGGACTTTAATGAGTTATTTCAGCAGCTGGAGAAAGTACGGGTAGCCGTGGTGGGAGACGTGATGCTGGATACTTATTGGTGGGGAAAGGTAGACAGGATATCGCCGGAAGCACCGGTGCCTGTAGTGGCGCTGAATAAAAAAGAGCACCGGATAGGTGGTGCGGGAAACGTAGCGCTTAACTGCGTGGCTATGGGCTGTGAAACCACTATTTTTTCTGTAATAGGAGATGATGTAGATGGTGAACTGCTGATGGGGCTGCTGCAGGAGCGTTATATAGATACCAAATACATTATCAAAAGCGGCGACCGCATTACCACTAATAAAATACGTGTAATGAGCCGGAGCCAGCAGATGATACGGATGGATGCCGAGGTTACCGATGATATTTTAACCGAGGACGAGCAGGCGTTGCTGTATAACTTTACCAGCTATGTTAAACGTTACCAGCCATCGGTAGTAATTTTTGAAGATTACAACAAAGGAGTGCTTACAGAAGGTTTGATTACCGCTATGATTGCTACCTGTAAAGAGCACGGTGTGGTTACCACAGTTGACCCCAAGCGTAAAAACTTTTTTGCCTATAAAGGGGTGGATATGTTTAAGCCCAACCTGAAAGAGGTAAAAGAGGCGCTGAACCTGTTACCCGAAACGGTGAATGAAACCTCGCTCCGGAATATTCATGCGGAGCTGCACCAGGTACTGCAGCATAAAATATCGCTGATTACCTTATCGGAAAAAGGGGTGTTTTTTCAGAAAGGCAGTTCATCCCGCATTATACCTACACACATAAGAAATATTGCCGATGTAAGTGGTGCCGGAGACACCGTAATTGCGGTAGCTTCAGTGGTGTATGCCACTACCAAAGATGTGCGGCTGGCGGCAGAAATGTCTAATATAGCCGGTGGGCTGGTATGTGAAGAAGTGGGTACGGCAGCGATAGGCCGCATTCGTTTATTACAGGAATGTAAGAAACTGCTGGTGGAGAGCCGTTAGAAAATTTCTAAGCACCCGCCACTTCTGCGGGGGCTTAATTGATATTATTTAACCAATCATCTTCTTTTTTGCTGAATATTCAAGTGGTGACACTGAATATTCAAAACTGTTCTTACCGGAATGCGTTAATTTCGGCGCGTTTAAAACCCCAACTTGAATTGAACGTATGAACAGGTATACTATAGTTATACATGGCGGAGCCGGAACTATTTTGAAAGAAGACATGACCCCTGAACTGGAAGAAGCCTACGAGAATGGTTTGGAAGAAGCGCTTACCGCCGGATATGGTGTACTGGAGCGTGGCGGCAGTGCGGTTAATGCCATTAAAGCGGCATTGGTACTGCTGGAAGACAATGTACTTTTCAATGCCGGCCGCGGATCGGTTTTTACCAAAAAAGGTGTGCAGGAAATGGATGCTGCTATTATGGATGGCAGCACACTGGCAGCAGGTGCAGTAGCTTCTATACGTAACGTACGTAACCCCATAGAACTGGCTACCGAAGTAATGCGTAACAGTAACCACGTTTTTCTGAGTGGCAAAGGCGCTAACGATTTTGCTATTAAGCAGGGCATAAAGCTGGAGCCGGATGAGTATTTCTTCTCTCAGTTCCGTTACGATCAGTGGAAAGCGATCCGCGATTCGGACAGCTACTCACTGGACCATACCCACCAACGACTGGAAGAGCTGATGAAAGATAAAAAGTTTGGTACCGTTGGTGCGGTGGCACTGGATGCGCAGGGCAATATTGCTGCTGCAACATCAACCGGAGGTATGACCAATAAAAAATACGGACGTATAGGTGACAGCCCTGTTATTGGTGCCGGCACTTATGCGAATAATAAAACCTGTGGCATTAGCTGTACCGGCCACGGGGAAATGTTTATAAGAAGTGTGGCTGCGTACGATGTAAGCTGCCTGATGGAATACAAGGGCCTTAGTTTACAGGAAGCCATGGAAGTAGTGGTAAACGACAAGCTGGTAAAAATGGGCGGTGAAGGTGGAATGATTGGGGTGGATAGTGCCGGTAATGCAGCTATGGTGCTGAATAGCGCCGGTATGTATCGCGGTTTAAAGAGCAGCGACGGCCAGCATGTAACGGCTATTTATAAATAATTTTCTGCCAGTTAAACTTATTGGCATGGAATTGGTCAATATAAATACATGAGCAGGCAATGCGTTAAAACATTGTTTTGTTACAAAATAAAAGCGTTTCCAACCGGGGGGTACGGAAACGCTTTTTTGTTTTATCCCTTTTCTTATCCCTGGTACCAGGGGTATTTTTACTCTTCGGTATAAGTGGCTTCCTGTTTTATCTCTTTCCAGATAAGTTCCAGATTTTCCCGTGGCGGATAGTTGGCAGCAGCCGGTAGTTGCCGGATGATTTTCTGAGCGGCTTTTAAACGCTCTTCTGTAAGCGGGTGTGTACTGAGGAAGCTGATAGGCTGTATCTTTTCTTCTGCTTTTAAATCTTCCATCAGCTTTACCATTCCAATTGGGTTTACATGGTTTTGGCATAACAGCTCAATACCTTGTTCATCTGCCTCTTCTTCCAGCGAGCGGGAGTAAGATAGCTGGTTTAAATACGCAGCTCCGTTAAGCAACTCAGATGCTCTGCCAAATATCATGGATATAGCAAAGGATACAGACATATCCTTTAATATAGAACGCAGGCTGTGCCTGTTGTTTACGTGTGTGGCCTCGTGGCTCAGCAGCGCCGCCAGTTCTTCGGGGCTGTGCAGGTGCTTAAGAATACCGGTGGTAACTATAATGGTACCGCCGGGTAACGCAAAAGCATTTACCTGCTTATCTTCTGTTACTACTATATGTAATTTGTATTTTCTGCTCAGCCGCAACTGATCTGCAAATTGTTGTACATACTGCGTTTGGGTAGTATCTATTTCCTCTGCTGCCATTAAGCTGGTGTATATACCATTACCCAGTTTTTTTTCTACCTCTACAGATATTACCCGCATACCAATGGCAGGTATAACCCAGGAGAACAGTACAAACACAAACAAGGCTGCACCTGCAATAATGCTTAGTATAAAAGGCAGTCTGCTGCGCGATGTTTTGGTGGTGGTATGGTACCGGCCAATTTCTTTTTCAATCAGTTTGGCTACGGTTTCCTCTGCTGGTATGGTAAGGAATATACTGGAATCCGGGGTAAGGTATACCCATACTTTTCCGCCGCTGTTTTGTACAGTACAGGTTTGGGTAGGAACAGACGATATTAATGTATCGTTGCTGTAGATATGGATTTGTTTATTGAATAAAAGAACCCGCACCTGTTCGGGGCGGGCACTTGTACCATCAAATAGTTCTGCCATTGATGTAGTTTATTTCAGTAAGCTTTTAATTTCATTCAGCTTCATCAGTGCTTCCACCGGCGTAAGGCGGTTGATATCTATATTATCCAGCCGCTTTCTTATTTCATCAAACGTTTCGCTGTGCGTATCAAATATAGACAACTGCATTTTTTGCTGTGTGCTCAGCTTTTCAATATTATCCTGCAGTTTGGCTACTTTAGGGCTGCTGCCATCCACGGGTTCATCATCCACATGCTTTTCTTCCAGCTGCTGCATAATATCTGTAGCCCGCGCAATAAGCGATGGGGGCATGCCCGCCATTTTTGCCACGTGAATACCAAAGCTGTGTGTGCTGCCACCGGGTGCCAGCTTACGCAGGAAGATGATTTTATTGGCAACCTCCTTATTGGTAACGTGGAAGTTTTTAATACGCGGCAGTTTGTTTTCCAGATCGTTCAGCTCGTGATAGTGTGTGGCAAACAACGTTTTAGGGGCACTGGGTGAGTTGTGCAGGTGTTCTACTATACTCCACGCAATGGAAATACCATCGTAGGTAGAAGTGCCGCGGCCAATCTCATCCAGTAATATTAAACTACGGTCAGAGATGTTGTTAATAATACTGGCCGTTTCATTCATCTCTACCATGAAGGTACTTTCGCCACCACTGAGGTTATCGCTGGCGCCTACACGGGTAAATATTTTATCAGTTACCGGAATATGCGCAGCATCTGCTGCTACAAAGCTACCCATATGAGCCATCAGCGTGTTTAAAGCTGTCTGCCGCAGAATAGCACTTTTACCACTCATGTTGGGGCCGGTAAGAATAATTACCTGCTGACCTGCCGGGTCCAGTGTAATATCATTAGAGATATACGATTCGCCTGCCGGCAGGTTGCGTTCAATAACGGGGTGGCGACAGGCTTTGAGCGATAAGTCGTACCCATCGTGCAATACCGGCTTTTTATAGTTGTAATGCAACGCATTTTCAGCAAAGCAGGTAAGGCAATCTAATATGGCCAGAATGCCACCGTTGAGTTGTATAGGTGCAATGAATTGCTGCAGATCGTTTAGCAGTTCATCGTACAGTCTTGTTTCAATGGCAGATATTTTATCTTCCGCACCGGTAATCTTCTCTTCGTATTCTTTCAGTTCCGGCGTAATATATCGCTCTGCATTGGCCAGGGTTTGTTTTCTGATCCATTCCGGCGGCACTTTGGATTTGTGCGAATTGGTTACTTCCAGATAATAGCCGAATACGTTGTTGAAGCTGATTTTGAGAGAGGAGATACCTGTTTTATCTGCTTCGCGCTGCTGAATGTTTACCAGATATTCTTTACCACCGCTGGCTATGCTACGCAGTTCATCCAGCTCAGCATTAATGCCCTCTTTAATAATGCTGCCTTTGTTTACTGCTACCGGTGGGTTTTCGGTAATAGTATTGGTAATTCTGTCTGCTATAGGCAGGCAGGCATTGAGTAAGCCGGATAAATGTGCCAGATAGGCATTACCGCTGTGGGCAGTCAGCTGCTTTATCTGATCGGTATAATACAGGCCTTTGGCCAGGTGCTGCATTTCGCGGGGATTAATCCGTTTAACGGGCACCTTGCTTACCAACCGCTCCACATCGCCACACTGTTTAATCAGATGCTGCATTTGTTTGCGGGCATCGGTTTCTTTTATAAAAAGTTCTACCAGATCCAGCCTTTCGTTAATACGTGCGGCATCCCGCAGGGGCAGTAACAACCAGCGCTTCATTAAGCGGGCACCCATAGGGCTTACCGTGTTATCCAGCACTTTCAGCAGGCTGTTGGTTTGCTCGCCGGAGTTGCTTAACAGTTCCAGGTTACGTATGGTAAACCGGTCCATCCACAAATAATCATCACGCTCCAGCCTTTGTATGGTGGTAATGTGTTGCAGGTTGGGATGTTCCGTGTCTTTCAGATAATGTAAAACCGCACCGGCGGCTACTATGCCCACCGGCATTTTTTCTACGCCAAAGCCTTTAAGACTGTGCGTTTGAAAATGTTTCAGCAGACTTTCGGTAGCAAAAGCTTCATCAAAAATCCAGCTTTCGAGTGTATACGTGTAAAACCGGCTGCCGTACGATTCTTTGAATTGCTTTTGATAACTGCGCTGGAATATTACCTCCGCAGGTTTCAGACTCTGTAATAACCGGTCAATATATTCCTGATTGCCCTCTGCCACAAAAAACTCACCGGTGGAGATGTCCAGAAAGGCAATGCCTGATTGATCTTCATTAAAATGTACGCCTGCCAGGAAGTTGTTGCTGTTATGTTCCAGCAATTTATCGTTCATAGCCACGCCGGGGGTTACCATTTCGGTTACGCCCCGTTTAACAATGCCCTTGGCCTGTTTGGGATCTTCCAGCTGGTCGCATACTGCTACGCGGTGGCCGGCTTTTACCAGTTTATGCAGGTAGGTATCCAGCGAGTGGTGCGGAAAACCTGCCAACTCTGATGCGCCGGAGGCAGCGCCGTTGTTTCTTTTAGTAAGTGTAATACCCAGTACCTGGGCTGTTACAATGGCGTCTTCTCCAAATGTTTCATAGAAATCGCCCACCCTGAAAAGTAGAATAGCATCGGGGTATTTTTGTTTGATAGCCCGGTGTTGTTGCATTAAAGGTGTGTCTTGTGCCGCTTTAGCCATAGTGGGCAAATATAAAGAAGGCTGCAAATGTGCCCGACAGGGCAGGGGGGAATGTGGACAAAATGAGTGTAAGGGGGGAAAAGCATACCTTTGCGCCATGCGGAAACTTAGCATGGATGAACTGGGACGTAAGACTGTGGAGGAATTTAAGCAGGCTTCGAAAAATCCGGTGGTAGCTGTGCTGGACAACATACGCAGCATGCACAATGTAGGCAGTGTGTTTAGAACAGCAGATGCTTTTTTGGTAGAAGGGGTGGTGTTATGCGGTTATACCCCGCAACCTCCGCACCGCGATATTCATAAAACCGCGCTGGGTGCCACAGAAACAGTAGATTGGATTTATACTGCCACCACGCTGGAAGCCGTACAACAGCTGAAAGCACAGGGCTACCGCATACTGGGTATTGAGCAAACGGTAGGCAGCCTATCGCTGGAAACATATACACCTGTACCGGGGGAGAAAATTGCGGTGGTGTTTGGCAATGAAGTGGAAGGGGTTGACCAGGAAGTGCTGAAGCAGTGCGATGGCTGCCTGGAAATACCACAACTGGGCATGAAACACTCGCTGAATATATCTGTAGCAGCAGGTATTGTACTCTGGAAACTAAGCGAACAAAGAATAATTGATTTAAAAAGAGGATAGAACAGTATATATGGGAACTGTAAAGAATTACCTGAGCCTGGTGAAGTTTTCGCACACCATTTTTGCGTTGCCTTTTGCTATGATTGGTTTTTTTCTGGGGTTGAGAACCTGGCTGGATATTAACGCAGCGGTGGATGCAGGCCGGTTTGTAACATTTACCCGTGAGTTTCTGGATAAATATCAGATACCCTTATCGTACCGGGCAGTAGGTATGCGTTTTTTGCTGGTGCTGGTGTGTATGGTTACCGCCCGTAGTGCGGCAATGGCTTTTAACCGCTATCTGGACAGAAGCTTTGACGGCAAAAACCCACGTACGGCTATCCGCGAAATTCCCAAAGGCATTATTTCGGCCAACAGTGCGCTGCGCTTTGTAATTCTGAACTGTGTGTTGTTTGTGGCTGCGGCTTTTTTTATTAACCGCATTTGCTTTTACCTGTCGCCCGTTGCTTTATTTGTAATCTTGTTTTATAGTTATACCAAACGTTTTACCCCGCTTTGTCACTTAGTGCTGGGGCTGGGTTTATCACTGGCACCCATTGGCGCCTTTCTTGCCATGATGGGCAATTTTGATTTACTACCCATTCTGTTTTCTCTGGCAGTCATTTTCTGGGTAAGCGGCTTTGATGTTATCTACGCCTTGCAGGATGTAGAGTTTGATCAGAGTCAACATCTGTTTTCTATTCCTTCCGTACTGGGTAAAGCAAGGGCTTTGCGTGTATCTGAACTGCTGCACATACTCAGCGCCGGTTGTGTTATAGCGGCAGGTATTTACGGTCATTTTCATTTTATATACTGGATTGGTATTGCCGTATTTGTGGGGATGCTGATTTACCAGCATTCTATAGTTAAACCGAACGACCTGAGTAAGGTGAACATTGCCTTTATGACGGCTAACGGTATAGCCAGTGTGGTGTTTGGTGTACTGGTAATTGCCGATATTTTGATTTTTTAAAGCAACAGATGGCCCGTATTATTTGTATAGATTATGGCGGTAAACGCACGGGGCTGGCAGTAACAGACCCGATGCAGATTATTGCCACCAGCCTTACCACGGTAGACACCAAAGAACTGTTTCCTTTTCTGAAAAACTATTTTCAGCAGGAGCAGGTGGAACTGATACTGGTGGGAGAGCCTAAAAACTGGGATGAGAGCGATACGCATGCCACCCCATTGGTGAATGCCTTTGTAAAACGGCTGGCTAAAGAGTTTCCTGCCATGCCGGTGAAGATGGTGGATGAGCGATATACCTCTAAAATGGCATCGCAGGCCATGGTAGAGATGGGGATGAAGAAGAAAGACCGGCAGAAAAAAGGAAATGTAGACCAGATTGCTGCTGCCATTATGCTGCAGGAGTATATGAGAAGTTTGGGATAGTATTTACAATAACAGAAACCTGAAATTTGTTTAAGTTAGTATATGATTTTACCAATTGTTGCTTACGGAGCGCCCGTTTTAAGAAAAGTAGCTCAGGATATAACCGCTGACTACCCGGATTTGCAGAAGCTGATTGCCGATATGTGGGAAACCATGTATGCGAGCAATGGCGTAGGGTTGGCCGCTCCGCAGATTAACCGTGACATTCGTTTGTTTGTAGTAGATAGTGCGCAGATTTTTGAAAACCAGGAAGACGATGAAAAAGGCCAATATGCTGATGAGCCTGGTATTAAAAAGGTGTTTATTAATGCACATATTACTGCACTGGAAGGTAAGGAATGGCCTTATAACGAAGGATGCCTGAGTATTCCTAAAATACGGGAAGATGTAATGCGCCCTGAAAAAGTAACGCTTACCTACCTGGATGAACAGCTGAAGCCGCATACAGAAACTTTTACCGGTATTACTGCCCGTGTTATTCAGCATGAATACGACCATATTGAGGGCAAGCTGTTTATAGACTACCTGAAACCGCTGAGGAAAAAGCTGCTGCAAGGCAAGCTGAACGACATTAGCAAGGGCAAAGTGCGGGTGGACTATAAAATGACCTTTTCTAAATAATGCGGGTTAGCTGCATTATAATAATATTACTGATTGTATCCTGGTGCGCCAAAGCCCAGGATACAACTGTTTATATAGATAAGCATGCCTTTACGCTGCAGGAAGTAGTGGTACGTAATAACATGGACTACAAAGGCTTGCTGGAACGTATAAAAAACGATACTACTTTTTACAAAGCCTTCCGCAACCTGCGGATTATAGAGTTTGCTGCATTGAATGATATTGTAATGCTGGATAAAAATGACAAGGTGAAAGCCAGTTATTTCAGTAAAACAAAACAACACCGTGCAGACGGTTGCCGCACCACGGAAGTACAGGAACTGCAAACCACCGGCGACTTTCTGGATAATGATAGCAACTTCAATTACCTCACCGGCCAGATGTATGGCAGTCTTTTCTTAACCAAAGGCCGGATATGCGGGGAGAATAACATTGTAAAAGGCGGCTCCATTACTACCGAAGGCAAATCGGGCATGGAGAAACATAAGGAGCAGCTGAAAATGCTGTTCTTCAACCCCGGTAAAAAAATACCTGGTATTCCTTTCATTGGCAATAAGCTGGATTTATACGATAACCGGGCGCATAAACTGTACGATTACCGGCTGGATTATTCAGAATACAAAGGCCGCTATGCCTATGTGTTTTCTATTAAGCCCAAAGAAAACCTGGGAATGTTTAGAGAAGATGATATTGTGGTAGATAACATGACCACCTGGTTTGATGCTACCACTATGGAGGTGATGGCCAGAAACTACTCGCTCAGTTACAAAGCCGGTGTGTATGACTTTGATGTAAACATGGAGGTGGAAATGTCTAAAATAGGCGATTTGCTGGTGCCCTCTGTTTTACGCTACAAAGGCAACTTTGGAGTGATATTAAAAAAGCGGGAACGAGCCCGCTTTACTGCAACCTTATTTGATTTTAAAAGTTAATCTACTCTTCTTCGCGGCTTATCTGGCCTGCTTTTGCCTTTACGTAGGTTCTCCATTTTTCCATCACCTGCTGTATATCATCAGGCACCGGAGCTTCAAAAAACATTTCCTCTCTGGTTACCGGGTGTATAAAGCCCAGGGTTTTGGCGTGCAGGGCACAGCGTGGGCAAATATCAAAACAGTTATCTACAAACTGCTTGTACTTGGTGTACACCGTTCCTTTTAAAATTCTGTCGCCACCATATTCCCAGTCGTTAAACAGGGTATGGCCAATATGTTTCATGTGAACACGTATCTGGTGCGTACGGCCTGTTTCCAGTACACATTCCACCAGTGTGGTATAATGAAAGCGCTCTAATACTTTATAGTGGGTAATGGCATGTTTACCGGTTTCGCCATCGGGGTAAGCAGCAAACATTTTACGGAAACGTTCGTGGCGGCCAATATGCGCCTCTATCGTTCCTTCGTCTTCCACCACATCGCCCCAAACCAGCGCCACATACCTGCGTGATACAGTGTGATTGAAAAACTGCTTCGCCAGGTGGGCAGCAGCTTCGGAGGTTTTGGCTATTACCAGTAAGCCAGTGGTGTTTTTATCAATGCGGTGTACCAGACCATAGCGGGGCAGGTCATCCTCCAGCAGATCGGGCTTTTGTTGTAATAAATGATAAGCAATACCATTTAATAAGGTGCCGGTGTAGTTGCCCACGCCGGGGTGTACCACCATGTTCGGCGGCTTGTTCACCACAATCAGGGCATCATCTTCATAAACAATGTTCAGCGGAATATTCTCGGGCTTAACCTCGGTAGTATCGGGGTTAACCAGGCTCATCAGCACAATTTCATCCCCTGGCCTAACCTTGTAGTTATTCTTTTCCTGCTTGCCGTTTACGGTTAAAAAACCTGCTTCAATGGCATTCTGTATTTTGTTGCGGCTGGCGCCTTCCAGGCGAATGTGTACCCATTTGTCAATACGCATGGGTTCCTGCCCTTTATCAACGTTATACACTTTTCGCTCATACACCTCATCGGGAGTATCTTCCTGGGGTATGTCTAACTCTTCTGCCATGCCGCAAAAATAGGGGAAGTACGTACTTTTGCAGTATGAAAGCCGTTTTTTTTGAAGACCTGGGCATGCGCTCTTATAAGGAAGTATGGGATTATCAGGAAGGATTATTAAAGGAAGGTGTTAGCCGGAAATCTGCCGAACGGAACGAGCCTGTAGAAAACAAACTGCTGTTTACGGAGCATCCGCTGGTATACACACTGGGCAAAAGCGGCAAACCGGAGCATGTTTTACTGCCTAAAGAGGGGCTGGAAGAGAAAGGAATTGAGTTTTTCCACGCTAACAGGGGAGGAGATATAACTTTTCACGGTCCCGGTCAGCTGGTAGGCTACCCTATTTTAGATCTGGAGCAGTTTAAAACGGATCTGGGCTGGTACCTGCGTAGCCTGGAGGAAGTATTTATACTCACCATGGCGGAATATGGCCTGAAAGGAGAGAGAAGTGCGGGAGAAACCGGTGTATGGATAGATGCAGAAATAAAAGGCCGCGAGCGTAAAATATGTGCCATGGGCATCCGGTGCAGCCGTTGGGTAACCATGCACGGCTTTGCTTTTAACGTAAATACCAACCTGGACTACTTTAGTTATATAGTGCCTTGCGGTATTCAGGATAAGCAGGTGACCTCGCTGGAAAAAGAGCTGGGCCACCCGGTATCAATGGAAGAATTTAAAGCAGCGGTAAAGCGCAACTTTGAAAAAGTGTTTGAGGTTAAAATTCTTTAGGGATATAAAATTTATTGTGCTCTTTCAGCTTTCCATCTTCAAAAAGGTCGAAACTAAACCAGCCCGCATGTATAAAGTCTGATTTATCCAGGGTTAACTGTGGTTCTTTCACCTTATTAATGGTGTGGAGTACTTTACCGTCGGTATCAAAAATAACTACTTTATAATGCTTCTGCGGCGCATCGGGCAGGTGCATAATTACATAGCCTTCCCGGTTGGTAAACAGGTATATGCTGGGGCGCCAGGCCGGAGGTTGGGGAATGAAAGGCTTAATAATAATTTCATCTTCCCCTATGGCAAAAAGGCTGTCTTTGGTTTTGTAAATGATAGAGTCGCGGAAGCGTTTGTATTGATAAAACGGGATGCGGGTAAGCACCGTATCGTTCTTTTTAATCGTTACCAGGTTATTGGCGGAGGAATCCAGCAGGTTGGTATTGGCAAATCCTTCCCCTATTCTTTTAGCAGGCGAAAAAAAATAAGCGCCCCCTTGCAGCACGTAAAAAATCCGATAGTACATTTTAGGAGCCGGTGCTTTGGCATCTACAATACCGTTCTGTGGCAACTCTGGTGAAGGAGTGGAGAAAATGGTTCTGAAATTACGGCCACTATCGAACGAGCGTTGTACGTTCAGCTGTATACAAGCTTCAAACGGATTTACCCAACTGATACTAACTCTGTTCTGTCCTAAATCTCTAAGGGTAAAATTGGGTAAAGTGTCCTGTGCGTGCGCTGCTGCTGCTAAGGTCATCATCCAGATCAGTAAGGCATAAGTTTTTTTCAACATCCGTTTCCTGCTATTTGCACGCAAAGATAGGCTTGCGCGAGTTATGAAAATGGTAAGGTACCCGCCGGTAGCGACAGATTGCCCTGTAAGCCGCCGCTGTGGATAAAGAGAACGTTGCTACCCTGCGGGATAGTATGTGTTTTTATCAAATGTTCTGTTGCAAAAAAGGCTTTACCGGTATATACAATATCCAGCGGAAGCTGGTATTGCTGCCAGCATTGCTGTATATAACTGATTAACGTTGCCGGATGTTTGCCGTATCCGCCAAAATGGTAATCGTGCAAAATGGTAAACCGGTTATCGGGCGTATCCAGCAAAGCCTGTACCTGTTGTTGTAAGGCGGTATTATTTTTCATAGCACTGATACCTATAATCTGTTGGTGGGGAGGAGCGGCTTTGCATAAGCCTGCCAGCATAGTGCCAGTACCTACTGCTGCTATGATATGTGTATAATTTTCTATATCAGGCACCAGATCCGGAATAGTGGCTGCACCCTGGGCACCTGGCAGTCCATATCCACCTTCATTTACCCAGTAATAATCCGGATTGCTTTCCTGTATAGCTACTTTGTTTTTATAAGCCTCCCGGCTTACAAAGTGCAGCTCCATACCATACGCCTTTGCCTGTAACAGCGTATGAGAAAGCGTTTGGGCTGCTTCGCCTCTGATAAAACCTGCACAGGGAATTTGTCGTAAATAGCATGCAAAAGCAGTAGCAACAATATGATTAGAGTAGGCTCCGCCGAAAGTGGCTATTTTTCTGGCACTATATTGGGTGGCCTGCTGCAGATAATATTGTAATTTAAACCATTTGTTACCACTTATAACCGGATGCAACTTATCCAGCCGCAATACATGAAGCCCGCAACTACTGCTTTTGAGCCAGCTGGCCGTAATCGTTTGCGTATTTACCTGGCTAAAGTGCAGGTTATCTGCTGTAATGCTGTTAAATTTAATATTGGACACGTAGATCGTTTCAATTAGTTTCGCAAAGTTTAAAAAATATCTTATGCAACCCACACTCGTTATACTGGCAGCTGGAATGGCCAGTCGTTACGGCAGCATGAAACAAACTGAATCCTTTGGACCCGGTGGTGAAACCATTATGGATTATTCCATTTATGATGCTATTCGTGCAGGCTTTAAGAAAGTCGTATTTATTATAAGAGAAGATTTTGCCGAAAACTTCAAGGCCATATTTGAGCCGAAGTTAAAAGGTAAAATTGAAACAGCGTATGTGTTTCAGAGTCTGACTGCTTTTGTGGGCGACCGTAAGGTGCCTGCTGAAAGAGCAAAACCCTGGGGTACCGGCCAGGCTGTGTTATGTTTAAAAGGCACCGTAAATGAGCCTTTTGCTGTAATTAATGCTGATGACTTTTACGGAGCAGATGCTTTTGTAAAGGCATATGACTTTTTACAGAACAAGTGTAATGCTAAAGAATATGCGGTAGTGGCTTACCACCTGGTAAACACCCTGAGCGAAAACGGAAGCGTAAGCCGTGGTGTATTAAGTACCGGCAGCAACAATGAAATGCAGGGTGTAACCGAGCATACCAAAGTATTCAGAGAAGGCGATAAAATTGTATTTGAAGAAGGTGACCGTAAAGGCGAACTGAGTTCTAATACACAGGTGAGCATGAACTTCTTCTGCTTCGACGCTAATTTTATTGATTTGTGTGAAAGCCTGTTTGGCCAGTTCCTGGATGCAAACCTGGACAGCCCCAAAGCAGAGTTTCTGATGCCTTACGTAGCTGATCGCTTTATTAAAGATGGTCATGGTGTAATTGACGTAATTACCACCGACGCTAAATGGTTTGGTGTTACTTACAAAGAAGATGCTCCGGTTGTAAAAGCCAGCATTGACGCCCAGGTAAAATCCGGAGCTTATCCTCCAAGCCTGTGGTCTTAATATAACACACAGTAATCGAACTAATAAAAGAGCCCCGCTGATAATCAACGGGGCTCTTTCAATATTATAAGGTGCCGGTTTTAGTTGTACACGTTAACCAGGAACACGCAATCTTCTATTTCTGCAATCTGCTGCCTGCGCTCAACCCCTTTCAGGTTAGAGCCGGCGGGCAGTTTTATACGTTTGGTAGCCGTATCTGCTTTTTTCATTTCATCCACCAGTTGGTAAATACCTTTTGATTTAATAGCGAATACCACACCTTCGGCCTGCGTTTGGCGGGTGCTTAACACGCCAATGATTTCGCCGTTTTTGTTAAATACCGGTCCGCCGGAGTTACCTGGGTTAGCAGGCAGCGATATCTGATAGCTGCTGGAATCGCCCTCAAAGCCGGTTCTGGAACTGAGGTAGCCCATATTGTACACAATATCGTTGCGTGGGTAGCCCAGCGTAAATATTTCTTCGCCTAACTCAGAGCTGTTTTTACGTATACCGTAGGGTAACTGAGCGGCCGTGGTAAAATCGGAGTCGTTGATTTTTAAAATAGCCAGGTCCTGTGCAGCATTGGCATAAATAACGCTGGCGCTGTATTCTTTGCCTTTATTTACCACCAGAATGCCTTTGGCATCTTTAATAACGTGGGCATTGGTAAGCAGGTAGCCCTTGCTGTCCAGCAGAAAGGCAGAACCACCTCCTTTTAACGTGGTACCTTTTGGTATTTTGTTTTCAACCTCGTTTAGTTTAACGCCCTGGTATTGCTGGTTGCGTTTAATCTGTTCAATTTCACGACCCAGTTGCTGAATGCGGGTATTGTTGGCGTTGGGGGAGAGGGCAGCTACCATCCAGCTGATTACCAATGCAGTAATACCTGCAATGGAGGCGGCTATACCAGTAACTCTCCGGTATTTTTGCCATAGCTGAACAATTTTTGCCTTGCCGTTGCTGCGGCCGTTTTCTGAAATATCGCCTTTATCTACCAGGCGGCTATGCGCATCGTGCAGGGCCTGTTTTAGGTTACGGTGGTCGGAATAAGCATCCATCTGGTGCAGAAACAGTTTATGTTCCACCACCATCTGATCTACCTCAGGGGTATTTTTACGTAATTGTTCAAATGCAGTTTTCTCCGCTTCGCTCATGGTACCGTTCAGATACCTTTCAGTTGCCTCTATTAACTGAATATCTTCCATTAATTAGTCTCCTATATTATATTGAGCAAAAAATAACTTCTTCAAACGCATCAGGCACTTGTATTTCTGATTTTTGGCGTTGTCGGCGTTGGTATACCCAAACGAAGCGGCTATTTCATTCATATCCTGTTTTTTAAGGTAATACGCCTCCAGAATACTTTTACAGGGTTCTCCCAGGCTGTTTAAAGCCCTTTCCATAATAGAAAACTCTGCATTCCGCCGTTCATGAATATCCATATCCTCTTCTACCGGTACCAGATCGTCCACTGCCTCAGATTGCAAAACATATCTGCCAGCCTGTTGTAACCGTTTCAACCACAGTCTTCTGCAAACAGAGTAGATATAGGTTTTGATCTGACACGTGAGCACAAACGATTCGCTCTTTGCTTTTTCGTAAAGGGTAATCATAGCCTCCTGAAAAACATCCCTTGCATCATCGTACGTACCATTATTATTCAATATAAAAGCCTGTATCATACCAAAGTTGTCCTTATATATGGTATCAATGGCTTTTGTATCATTGTTAGCCAGTCCTTTCAGTAAAGCTTGTTCGTTGCTCTCCGCTTTCACGTTGTACTATAGTTTTTAATACCCGAAGGGGGTAAAAGTAACCCAAAATAAAACCTGAAATTTTTTTCAGAAAAAATGGAAAAAGGCAGGTTACCTTTTTTAAATACGGGTATAAACATGAAATTATTAAAACATCCTACGATGAAAAAAGTATTATTCGTTTTAGCTCTGGGAGCTTTCGCAGCTTGTGGTAACGGTTCTAACACTGAAGCAACTGCTGATTCTACTAAAACTGATTCTCTGGTAACTCCAGCTCCAGTTGTTGCTCCTACTGCTGATTCAACTGTTAAAGCTGATTCTGCTGCTGTAGTTGCTCCAGTTGCTGATTCTGCTGCTAAGCACTAATTAATTATATAACTACCCGCTTTTATAAAAGCCGGCTTGCAGGCTAATGGGTAGTTAGAAAGTTTTTCATATGGCAAGCAATCGTTAGAGGCCGTCCTTAGTCTTAGGGAGGGCTTTCTTTTTTTATAAATCTAAAAAAAGTGCATCTTCGCGGGGTTACCTTTTTCAAAAAAGGGTATAAACATCAAATTCCTTCAAACACAAAAAAAATTGACGATGAAAAAACTGTTATTCGTTCTGGCTCTGGGCGCTTTCGCAGCCTGTGGTAGTGGTGATACTAAAGAAGCTACTGCTGATTCAACTGCAAATGCTATTGATTCTTCTGCAAACGTTGCTAAAGATTCAGTTAAAGCAACTGCTGACAGCACTGTTAAAACTATCGACTCTTCAGCTAACGCTGCTAAAGATTCAGTAAAGCACTAATTTTAGCGTCTTTGCTACAGAGCCACCCGCATGCGAGGTGGCTTTTTTGTTTCCCTGCATGTTCCTTTTGGTGAAATAAAATCGTTAATAAACGAACAATTGTTTATTGACTACAAAAGAAATTTGGATGGAATTACTTTATGCTTACTTTTGAGGAGTAATGATAACAAAAGGCACATACAACTTTTTCTTTTTCTTTTTTTACTACTTTACCCAAAGTAGACCGGGTTGTATTGTCTAAATGAAAATTAAAAACAATCAGCATACACTCCCGGTCTAAAAGCCGGGAGTTTTTTGTTTTATGGCACAAAGAATCTCCATCCAGGGTTACGAAGGCAGCTTTCATCAGGTAGCTGCAGAACAGTTTTTTGGTAAAGACGTACAGGTTATACCTTGTGCCACCTTTAGAGAGGTAGTAAAAATTGCTGCTAATAAAAAAGACAGCGAAGGCGGTATTATGGCTATAGAAAATTCTATTGCCGGCAGCATTCTACCTAACTATAACCTGCTGCAGAAAAGTAATTTGCGGGTAACCGGAGAGGTATACCTGCAAATACGCCAGAACCTGCTGGTAAACCCTGGTGTTAAACTGGAAGATATACGTGAAGTGCATTCACACCCCATGGCCATATTACAATGCATAGCTTTTCTGGAAAAATATAACTGGAAGCTGGTGGAAACAGAAGACACCGCTTTAAGTGCCAAACATATTTCACAGCACAAAAACAAACATGCAGCAGGCATTGCCAGCCGGCGCGCTGCAGAGCTGTTTAACCTGGAAATGCTGGCCCCCAACATTCATACACTTAAGAACAACTATACCCGTTTTCTGGTGCTACAGCGCAAAGAAGAAGCGCAGCCGGTGGCAGATGCCAACAAAGCATCTGTAAATTTTGAAACGGATCATTCCCGGGGAAGCCTGGCGCGCGTGTTAACGGCTATTGCTGCGGGTGGCATTAACCTGAGCAAACTACAGAGCTTTCCTATACCGGGTAGTGACTGGAAGTACAGCTTTCATGCAGATATGGAGTTTGATACGCTGGAGCAATTTGAAAGCGTAATTGATGCTATTAAACCACTGGCAGAAGAGGTAAATGTGTATGGCGTTTACCGCAAAGGTGAAACCGTGTAAAACTTATATAATACCAATCATTATACAATTCTTTTTATGATAGCAACTGCAAAAAGGCTCGATGGAATAGGTGAGTATTATTTCTCTACCAAATTGAGAGAGATTGATGAGTTGAATAAACAGGGAAAGAATATTATTAATCTGGGTATTGGCAGTCCTGATTTACCGCCACATCCTGATGTAATAAAGGTATTGCAGGAAGAAAGTGCTAAAAACAATGTACACGGTTATCAGAACTACAAAGGTTCGCCGGTATTGCGTAAGGCTTTTGCGGACTGGTATCAGCAGTGGTATGGGGTAACATTGAATGCGGATACGGAAATTCTGCCGCTGATAGGCAGCAAGGAAGGGATTATGCATATATGCATGACCTACTTTGAAGAAGGGGTAGCGGTATTGGTACCCAACCCCGGATACCCCACGTATTCCAGTGCGGTAAAGCTTTCCGGAGCAACGCCTGTATATTATGATTTGCAGGACAGCAATAACTGGATGCCTGATTTTGAAAAGCTGGAGCAGTTGATTCAGCAGTATGCACAGGCACCTTATAAAGGTGTACGTGGCATATTTGTAAATTATCCGCATATGCCAACGGGCCAGCAGGCTACGCCAGCGCTGTGGAAGCAACTGATTGACTTTGCCGCGAAGCACGATATTCTGATTATTCACGATAACCCATATAGCTTTATACTGAACGATTCTCCTGCCAGTATACTAAGGATAGAAGGAGCAAAGGACCGGGTAATAGAATTAAATTCACTCAGCAAATCGCACAACATGGCGGGCTGGCGTTTAGGCGTGTTATGCAGTTCTAAGCAACGTATTGAAGAGGTATTGCGTTTTAAAACCAATATGGATAGCGGTATGTTTTTACCTATGCAGCTGGCAGCAGCCAAAGCGCTTTCACTGGGTAAAGATTGGTTTGATGAGGTGAATAAAACATATGCCGAAAGAAGAGAGAAGGTGTATGAACTGCTGGATTTGTTGAAGTGCAGCTACTCCAAAGAGCAGGTAGGTATGTTTATATGGGCGGCTATACCGGCAGGTGAAAAAGATGGATATGCGGTGAGTGATAAGGTGCTGTATACTAACAACGTGTTTATAACACCGGGTGGCATTTTTGGCAGTAATGGCGATAAATATATACGCATCAGCCTTTGCGGTTCGGTAGATCGGTTTGACGAAGCTATCCGCAGAATGAAGCAATAAGAGGAGCAAAAGCACCTGTTTTACGGGTATCAGGTTCCTGTAGCATAAAATTTAACGATTAATTTATTGGATGGCTTTTATATTTTTTTAAGGTTGAATTGTTCATTTCTGATATGTGAAATATGGTAGTTACAGTAATAGGCATAGGGTTAATTGGGGGGTCTATGGCGCTTGCGCTGCAGGAAAAAGGGATGGCTACCCGTGTAATAGGGGTTGATGCCAGCACGGAACATGCAGAAAAAGCATTGGAACTGGGATTGGTAAATGAAGTGACGACATTGGAAAAAGCAGTGCCGCAATCAGACCTGATTATACTCGCAGTTCCTGTAGGCGCCTGCCTGAAGTTACTGCCGCAGGTGCTGCTGCTGATTACCGGAAAGCAGGTGATTATGGACGTGGGATCTACCAAACAGGGCATAGCAGAAGTGATTGCAGATTCTCCTTTACGGGGTCGTGTAGTGCCTACCCACCCTATGTGGGGTACGGAGTTCAGCGGCCCGGAAGCCGCAGTACACGGGGCTTTTGCCAATAAAGCTACGGTTATATGCGACAAAGAGCAGTGCGATGCAGATGCGCTTACACTGGTTGAAAAAGTATACAACGCGCTGGGAATGCATATTGTGTACATGAACGCGGCCGACCACGATGTGCATGTGGCATACATAAGCCATATTTCGCATATCACCTCCTTTGCGCTGGCCAACACGGTACTGGAAAAGGAGCGGGAAGAGGATGCCATTTTTGAACTGGCGAGCGGTGGTTTTGAGAGTACAGTGCGCCTGGCAAAGAGTAATCCTGATATGTGGGTGCCTATTTTTCGGCAGAACCGGGAAAATGTGTTAGATGTGTTAAATGAGCATATTGCCCAACTGCGAAAATTTAAGGCTTGTTTAGAAAAAGAGAACTACGAATACCTGCAGGAATTAATAGAAAACGCCAATAAGATAAGGAAAGTGCTGAATAGAGGCTGAATAGGTTACCTTTGCGGCAAATATTGAATTTCATGATAACATTCGCAGATTTGGGATTGGACGAGAGACTGGTAAAGGCTACCAGTGATTTGGGTTTCGTCAATCCCACGGCAATACAGGAAAAGGCTATTCCTGTATTATTAGGGGGCACAAAGGATTTTATTGGTCTGGCACAGACTGGTACGGGCAAAACTGCAGCATTTGGTTTACCGCTGTTAAACGTGGTTGATTCACAGGCAAGACATCCGCAGGCGTTGGTGGTTTGTCCAACCCGCGAGTTGTGTTTGCAAATCGTAAAAGAAATAGAGCTCTTTAAAAAACATATGACTGGCATTTCTGTAACGGCTGTATATGGAGGTACTTCCATTGGCCTGCAGATTCGCGACTTAAAAAGAGGCGTTCAGATTGTAGTGGCTACACCGGGCAGGTTAATTGACCTGATTGAGCGTAAGGCTATCAACCTGGAACAAATCAAATACGTAGTACTGGATGAGGCGGATGAAATGTTGAACATGGGTTTCCAGGACGACATTGAATTTATTCTGAAGAATACACCTCAACGCGAAAGCACCTGGTTGTTCAGTGCTACCATGCCACCTGAAATAAGAAAGGTGAGCAAGCGTTATATGAACGAGCCGGTAGAGGTAATGGTAGGCAAGGTGAACACTGCCAATAAAAGCATCGATCACCAGTATTTTGTGGTAGCCGCGCAACACCGTTATGAGGCGCTTAAAAGACTGATCGACTTTAACCCTGGCATTTATGGTATCATCTTTACCAGAACCAAGGCCGACGCGCAGGAAATAACAGAGCGTTTAACACGGGAAGGTTACGACATTGATGCGTTACACGGTGATTTAACACAGGGACAGCGTGATAAGGTGATGGGCCAGTTTCGTGATAAAACCCTGCAGTTGCTGATTGCAACAGACGTTGCTGCAAGAGGTATTGACGTACAGGGCATTACACACGTTATTAACTTTGAACTGCCTGATGACGTGGAAGTGTACACACACAGAAGCGGCCGTACCGGCAGAGCGGGTAACACAGGGGTTTGTATGAGCATTGTACACAGCAGAGAGTTATTCAAGCTGCGTCAGATTGAGAAAATTGTACAGGCGCCTTTCCATAAACTGGAAATACCATCTGGTAAAGATGTATGCCGCAAACAGTTCTTTTCTTTTATGGACAGATTACTGCAGGCTGATATTACCCATGGCGATTACGAAACGTATGTACCCATGCTGGAAGAGAAGTTTGCTGATGTAACTAAAGAAGAAGTACTGAAACGTGTAGCTGCTATGGAATTTGACAGATTCCTGAAGTACTACGAAAATTCTGCAGACCTGAATGTACGTTCTGACGACCGCAAGGTACGTGGCAGAGATGCACAGGGTGGTGCCGGTCAGGATCGCAGACGCGACAGCCGTGATGGACGCGAAGGCGGCAGACGCGAGTATAACAATGCCGGTGGTGGCGATTATGCACGCCTGTTTGTTAACCTGGGTACGAAAGACGGATTTTACAAGGCGAGCTTTTTACAGTTTATACTGGATATGAGCGACCTGAAAAAAGACGTACTGGGCAGAATTGATATGAAGGAAATGAACAGCTGGGTAGAGATAGACAAGCGTTCGGCCGGTGCAATGATTAAAGCCATTGACGGTAAAAATTATAAAGGAAGAAGAATCAGAATGAACGACGCTAATAGTCGTTAATGGAGCGATTAAGTTGAATGGTTGACTTGTGGTCAGGGTCTGCCGGGTTCAATTATTATTGCGATATTAAACCTGTTAGCGCTGATATTTTTTAACCATTCAACTTAACAATAATATGGAAGCTACAAATGCAGCCACGCTGAAAGAAGTGGTACAGCAAAAATGGGGTAAACGTCCGTTGATTATTGCAGGACCTTGTAGTGCCGAAACGGAAGAACAGGTACTGCAAACTGCTACAGAACTGCACAAAACCGGCAAAGTAGATATTATGCGTGCCGGTATATGGAAGCCCCGCACCCGCCCGGGTAGCTTTGAGGGTATTGGAACCAAAGGTTTGCCATGGTTACAACAAGCCAGAAAAATTACAGGTATTCCCGTTGCGGTGGAAGTGGCTACTGCCAAGCAGGTAGAAGATGCACTGCATTTTGATGTAGATGTACTGTGGATTGGTGCACGTACAACCGTTAACCCTTTCAGTGTTCAGGAAGTGGCAGATGCTTTACGTGGCGTGAATGTACCTGTATTAATTAAAAACCCCATTAACCCCGATCTGGAATTGTGGTTAGGTGCGGTTGAACGTATTGCTAAAGCCGGTATTAATCAGATTGGCCTTATCCACCGCGGTTTCAGCAGCTATGGTAACACTGAGTACCGTAATGCACCTATGTGGCATCTGGCTATTGAAATGAAGCGCCGTAACCCGGAGTTGATGATCATCAACGATCCTTCACACATCTGCGGCCGCAGAGATATTCTGCAGGATGTAATGCAGAAAGCCATTGACCTTGACTACGATGGTTTAATCATCGAATCTCATATAGATCCTGACAACGCGTGGAGCGATGCCAAACAACAGGTTACCCCTGCAAAACTGGCAGAAATGCTGGATAACATTACCTGGAGAAAAGAAGATGTAGCTTCAGAAGAATATCATGCCGCACTGGAAAAACTGCGCCAGCAAATTAACCACCTGGATGATGAACTGATGCAGATTCTGGGCCAGCGTATGAAAGTGGCTGAGAAAATTGGGCAGTACAAAAAAGACAACAACATTACCATTTTACAAACCAACCGCTGGAACGAGATTCTGGAAAGAGCATTTGCCAAAGGTGAAAAACAAGGGTTGAGCAAAGAGTTCATCACCAAATACTTTGATGCGGTGCACATGGAAAGTATCAACCACCAGAACCGGATTATGAATTCCTAGATGACTGGCAACAAATCTTATATATACATACATGCCCTTTGGGCGGTACAAGATAACCAGCCATTACTTTCGTTGCCTGTGCGTAAAGTTTTGTTTGCGCACACGCAGCAGGAAGCTACTGCTAAAGGAATTCAGCTTGTAATTGTGAACGGCGCAGCCGATCACGTACACTGCCTGTTTAAAATGATGCCTGTACAAAACCTGTCAGGCATTATTAAGCAGCTGAAAGAAATAATGGCATTCTGGTTAAACGAAAATAAGTTGCTGCTACAGCCATTTGAATGGAGTGAGTTTTATGCAGCTTACTCTGTTAGCCCTACCACTCTTGATAAAGTAACAGATTACATTGTGAAGCAGGAGCAGTTTCATGCCGGTAAAACACTGGCGCAGGAACTGGAGGCGTTTGATAAACTGAATGCGCATTTATGACCACTAAGAAAATTACTTTCTCTTCCCAAACTGTCAGCTATTACTTCGATTCATCGCTTGACCAGTTGGGCCAGCTTACCGCGCCTGACAATACGTTTATTATTACCGATGAAAATATATACGCCAAACATGCGCGCAGGTTTAAAAACTGGCGCACGATTGTGCTGAAGGCCGGCGAAGAGTTTAAAGTGCAGGCCACAGTAGATGCTATTGTGGAGGAACTGATTGAAGCAGGTGCCGACCGCAAAACATTTCTGGTAGGCGTGGGCGGCGGTGTTGTTACCGATATTACCGGTTATGTAGCCAGCATTTATATGCGCGGTATACAGGTAGGGTTTGTACCCACCACCATACTGGCTATGGTAGATGCTTCTATTGGCGGAAAGAACGGAATTGACGTAGGTATTTATAAAAACATGGTAGGCCTGATAAGGCAACCCTCGTTTTTACTGTACGATTATTCGCTGCTGAAATCATTACCTAAAGAAGAGTGGATTAACGGTTTTGCTGAAATTATCAAACATGCCTGTATTAAAGATGCCGCCATGTTTGGATTATTGGAGCAACATAAACTGTCTGCTTTTCAGAAGGATAAAGACCTGCTGAACCAACTGATACAACGCAATGCTTTACTAAAAAGCAAAGTGGTGCAGCAGGATGAGTTTGAGCAGGGCGATAGAAAGCTGCTGAACTTCGGACACACCCTGGGGCATGCTATTGAAAACAGCTATGAGTTATCGCATGGCCAGGCAGTAGCATTGGGTATGGTAGTGGCAGCCGCTTTATCTGCCGAATACCGGAAGTTTAAAGATGTTGCCCGCGTGGTTGATCTGATTGAAAAATACGGGTTGCCCACCTTTGCTGCTTTTGATGCTGCCAAAGCCATGCAGGTAATGCAAAGCGATAAAAAGCGCGTGAAAGATGTAATCCATTATGTATTGCTGGATAAACCCGGCAAAGGAGTGGTGGTACCGCTGAGTGTGCAGCAGATAGAACCCATAGTTACCCGATTATCACAACCTTCCAATTTATAATACATGAACTTAGTTACTATACAACCCTCAACCGTAACAGGTGCTATTACCGCACCTGCCTCTAAAAGCTCTATGCAGCGTGCCTGTGCAGCGGCACTGGTTAGAAAAGGAGAGAGTGTAATTGATAACCCCGGACATTCTAATGACGATAAAGCAGCACTGAAGGTAATAAAGGCATTGGGTGCTACTATTGTTTCTGTTGATGAGGAACAACTGGTTATTCAGAGTAATGGCGTAAATGCCGTAAGCAGTGTGGTAAACTGTGGTGAGAGTGGCCTGGGCATACGCATGTTTGCGCCGCTGGTGGCGCTGAACCCCACAGCCATCCGTATTGATGGTGAGGGGAGCCTGGTTACCCGGCCTATGGATTTTTTTGATGATACGCTGCCTTCACTGGATGTGGATATTCAATCGAACGATGGCAGACTGCCGCTGGTTATAAAAGGGCCGTTACAACCCCGTAACATAGAAATTGACGGCTCGTTAAGCTCTCAGTTTTTAACTGGTTTACTGATGGCATATGCCGCAGCTAAAGCCAGCAATGTTACTATTGTGGTTAAAGACCTGAAAAGCCGCCCTTATATCGACCTTACTTTAAAAGTGATGGAAGACTTTGGCTTAACTGTTCCTGAAAACAGGAATTATGAGTCGTTTTACTTTCCGGCACAGGAACAAACAGAAGAAATAGACGAAGAGCCTGTTTATTATACCGTAGAAAGCGATTGGAGCGGTGGTGCGTTTTTGCTGGTGGCAGGTGCCATAGCCGCAGAGCGTAAAATTGTGGTAAAGGGTCTTGATCCGTTTTCTACCCAGGCAGATAAAGCCATTCTACAGGCGCTGATGGATTGTGGTTGTTTACTTTCTGTGCAACAAGATAGTATTGAAGTTGGCCCTCCTGTAAATGGAGATCTGGTGCCTTTTCATTTTGATGCTACCGACTGCCCCGATTTGTTTCCGCCGCTGGTAGCGCTGGCAGCTTATTGCAATGGCACCACAGCTATTGAAGGCGTTAACCGTTTAACCCATAAAGAAAGTAACCGCGCATTAACGCTGCAGGACGAGTTTGGCAAAATGGGCGTGGAAATAGTATTACAGGGCGATCTTATGCTGGTAAAAGGTGGGGAAGGAGTAGAAGGTGCTACCGTACATTCCCGGCACGACCATCGTATTGCTATGGCTTGCGCTGTAGCTGCCTTAAAAGCAGAAGGTGAAACAGCAATTGAAGAAGCGGATGCCATTGGCAAGTCGTACCCTGATTTTTACGATCATCTGAAAAAGCTGGGCGTAAGCGTACAATAATTTGATTGCTCACTTTAAACACCCCGGTGGGGAAAGACTATGAACTCATTTGGACGTCTTTTTAAGGTAAACATATTCGGAGAGTCGCATGGCGAGTCAGTAGGCATTAATATAGATGGCATACCCGCAGGTTTGCCATTACGTGTAGAAGATTTTCTGCCAGATATAGAGAGAAGGAAAGGTGGTACGCAGAAAGGCACCACGCCACGCCAGGAAACTGATTTGCCTATTTTTAAAAGCGGTGTATTTAACGATACCACCACAGGAGCACCGCTGACGATACTGTTTGAAAACAACAATACACGTTCCGGCGATTACCAGAAGCAAAGGGCAGTACCCCGGCCTGGACATGCCGATTTTGTAGCTGGTAAGAAATTCGGAGGGTTTGAAGATTTTCGTGGTGGCGGCCATTTCAGCGGCAGGCTTACGGTATGCCTGGTAGCAGCCGGAGTAATTGCCAAAAAACTACTGGAACATTTAAACATTACCACAGAAGCGGTAATTAAAGAAATTGGTGGCGAAGCAGATCTGGAAAAAGGATTACAACGTGCCATTGATGCCAAAGACAGCATTGGTGGTATTGTAGAGTGCAGTGTAAAGGGTTTACCTATTGGTTTAGGCGAGCCGTTTTTTGACAGTGCAGAATCTTTACTGGCGCATGCCGCATTTGCCATACCGGCAGTACGCGGTATTGAGTTTGGTACCGGCTTTGCCTCTGCCCGTATGTTTGGAGTAGCGCATAACGATGCTATTGAAGATGCCAGCGGTAAAACCGTAACCAACCACGCAGGTGGCATAGTGGGCGGTATAACTAACGGCAACGAAGTAGTATTCCGCATTGCTATTAAACCTACTTCTTCCACGCCTAAAGAGCAACATACCTGGAACAGCGAAACAGACCAGATAGAAAGCTTTTCTGTAAAAGGGCGTCACGATTTGTGTATAGCCCTGCGTGTACCCGTGGTGCTGGAGGCTGTAACAGCTATGGTATTTGCCGATTTGCTGTTGCTGGAACAACATATTGGCCGGGTGATTAAATAATTCTCTGCTATTTAAACAGATAAAACGGAAGGTCCAGTATGGCGAAAGCTGTGCTGGACTTTTTATATTGATAATGCCACCACTCGGTGCTTAGCGCTGTAAAGCCATTTTGCTCCATAGTGTTTTTTAGCAACAGCCGGTTAGCCAGCACGGCACTGTCTGATTGCTGGTAGTTATGATGCGCTTTTTCTGTAAAATTGTCAAATGGGGTGGGCATGGCAACAGGTTTGCCGGTTTTCAAATCGGCCAGTGTTATATCCACGGCTATGCCCCGGTTATGCCCACTACCTTTGGCGGGGTTGGCAGCATATCTTTCATCCGGTACTATTTCCCACATTTTTTTGGTAACGGCATAAGGCCGGTAAGCATCATAAAACAGAATGGATAACCCGTACGGGGCCAGTTGCTGCTGTACCTTTCGCAATGCCCTGGCAACGGGTAACCGTACCAGTAACAGCGGTTGGGTGTACAATACTGTTTTGGTAAAGTTTTTATTGGTAGCATATTGTATATCTGACAGCAGCGGCGTAACATATTGCTGAACAGGCACCATGCGGTTATTACTATCGGCCTGTACCGTTTTTTCGTAGGCTACCCAGGTGGTTACCACCGTTAGCCCATCCTTGTTTTGTGGTATAATATTTGGCGTTTGCCCCTCAGCGCGATAGAAAATGAGCGCCATGCAGATTATAGGAATAGAAAAGGAATGCTTACATTTCATATCTGTAATGATAACCAGAAGTAATAAAATGGTACATCCGGTACCTGAACCCCTTTAAAAACGGATTTACTAAGCTAACAAAAAAAGGCGTTGTAAACCGTAATATTAAAAACCGAACGGATGAAAAAGTATCTGGCTTTCGCAGTTTGTTTATTTTTTACAGCCCATATACAGGCACAGACTGATAGTGCTGTGGCCAAAGTAGGCTCTGCAAAAAAAACTTCCCGTACAGATGTAGGAGATGAAAAGGTGGCTTATGGTATTGCCAGCTTTTACAGCAAAAGCCTGGAAGGTACTAAAACCGCTACCGGCGAAACTTTCCGCCATGCAAAGTTTACAGCAGCCAGTAATCATTTCAGGCTGGGTACCTGGGTAAGGGTAATTAATCTGCGCAATGGTAAATCTGCCATAGTACGTATTAACGACCGTATGCACAAAAAAATGGCCCTCAGGGGCCGCGTGGTTGACCTTAGCTATGCAGCTGCCGAAAAACTTTCTTTTATTAAAAGCGGCATTGTTCGCGTAAAGGTAGTGGCGGTTCCTGAGGGCACTACAGAATAAAATACTTCTTACTTAGTAACCTTTTTAGGCAAAACTGCCTTTGGCGTGGCCGGAGGCGGCGTTGTTGCCGGGCCTGCCGGTTTATTGGCAGGTGCTGGCTTAGGCTTATTATCTACCGGTGGTTTGGTTCCGGTAGGAGATGGATTGTTATTGTCGTTTACGGGCGGTTTGCTTTCGCCACCAATATTCTCCGGGGTGGGAGGGGGAAGCCCATCATCACCATAGTCAGTAGCAGAGCCATTGGTACCACCCTCTACTTCATTAGGAAGGGAAGTAGAAGATTCCCAGCTGGAGAATGACTCGTTGGTCATCGCTTCCGGCTTTACAAAGGTGGCCTTGGTATCTATTGACAATGATTTATCGTTCAAAACTTTGTTGTAGAAGTAAGCCCAAACCGGCAGCGCCACAGAAGAACCCTGGCCCATAGCCGTACTGGAGAAACGGATGAAACGATCGTCACAACCCGTCCAAACGCCACCCAGTAATTGGGGCGTATAACCCATAAACCAGGCATCGCTGTTATCGTTGGTGGTACCCGTTTTACCGGCAATTTCTCCGGTTACATCATAGCTCCACATACGGCGGCCGGTACCAAATTTCATTACACCCTGCATCATTTCTACCACGTTATAAGCAGTAACATCGCTGATTACTTCTTTACGCTCAGGTATAAATGTTTGCAGCACGTTTCCGTTCCGGTCTTCAATACGCGTAATGTACATCGGCTTTACGTTAAAGCCTCTGCCGGGGAACATGCTGTAAGCCTGCATCATTTCATACAACGAAATTTCAGCACTACCCAGCGCAATGGAAGGGAAGGGCTGCACATCTGTTTGTACGTTACACTCTTTCAAAAACTCTACAAACCGCTTGGCACCATCATTACCCTGAGGGCCTAATTGCTTCATAATATAAGCAGTAGCACAGTTTTTAGAAAGGGCCAGCGCCTTCCACATAGGCATGCTTGCGCCGGAACAGCTGGCAGTAGTTGCCGGTACCTGGCCATAGCTGCCAAAGCTTTGCTGCACATCTTCTACCGTAGTGCCTGGGGTAAAGCCGTTTTGTTCTATAGCCAGGCTATACAACAGAGGCTTCATAGTACTACCAACCTGGCGCTTGGTATTAATATTTACGTGGTCGTACTTAAAGGTTTTAAAATCAATACCACCTACCCAGGCTTTAATATCACCCCTTAACGGGTCCATGGCCATAAAACCAGCCTGAAGCATTTGTTTGTGGTACTTAATGGAATCAAAAGGTGTCATTACCGTGTCTATGCTGCGGTTGTTATTCCAGGCAAACACACGCATAGGTGTTTTAACAAAGAACGATTTGCGGATTTCAGCAGCAGAGGTACCGTCTTTTTCCGCAGCCTTCCAGCGGTCGGTTTGTTTCATTGCCGCCTCTAATATATTATCATGCCCTTTCCATACAGCACCGCTTTTAATATCGCTTTGGGCAGCAAGCACTTTTTGCATACTGCTATAGTGTTTTGCCAGCGCTTCCTCGGCGTACTGCTGCATAATGGGGTTAATGGTAGTATATATTTTCAGCCCGTCTTTATACAGGTTATAATTACCGCCGCCTGGTTTCTTATGCTCTTTACACCATTTCTTCATATCCTCACCCAGTATCATTCTGAAATAAGGGGCAATACCGGCGGTTTCATCCATTTTTTTATAGTTCAGCCGTATGGGTTTTTTCTTTAGGGCATCAGCCTCTGCTACAGATAAAAAGCTATTGCGCACCATCTGGTTTAACACCGTATTCCTTCTGTCCATAGCCAGTTTGGGAAAGCGGCGTGGGTTGTAAATACCACCCTTTAGCATACCTACCAGCATAGCAGCCTCTTCCACACTCAGGCGGTCGGGTTCTTTCTGAAAAAAGGTTTTGGCAGCATTGCGGATACCATAAATATTATCACCATAAGGTACTGTGTTTAAGTACAGGGTAATAATTTCATCCTTGGTAAAGTTGCGCTCCAGTTTTATGGCAATAATGCTTTCCTTAATCTTTTGTATTACACGCTTTACTTTGTTTTGGGTACCCCAGTTTTCGGTAAACAGGTTTTTAGCTGTTTGCATGGTAATGGTACTGGCACCACCACCACTACCCAGCGAAAAAACAGCCCTTCCCAGTGCGCGTGGATCTACACCGTTATGCTCATAAAAACGTTCGTCTTCAGTAGCCACCAGTGCATTTATAACATGCTTGCTGATATCTTTAAAACCTACGTTTACCCGGTCTTCCAGGTAATATTTGCCCATCAGGGTGCCATCTTCGGCATATACCTGACTGGCCAGAGAGGCGGTGGGGTTTTCCAGTTCGGCTATAGAAGGCATGCTGCCCAGTAAACCGAAGTTAGCTAACAGGAACAATAATACTACGGAGCCGATGCCGGTTAAGAACACGTACCACAGTATTTTTACAGATTTTTTCATCACAATGTTTGTGTTTGTACTGGATTTTTCTCGAATATCAACGCACGAATTTATACTATAAGCTGCATTAAAACTTATCCGGTAAGGCTAGTTTTAACAATTCCTGGTACACCGGAAGGTCTTTTCTTTCTTCCAGCAGAATTAAGTTTTGCGGGCTGATAATACTGTACTCGTATTTATCAGGTGCCAGCCATGGTAATATACGGCTTCGCGTATTTGGCTTTGTTTTGTTAATATAGTCCAGCGCCAGGAAGGTTTTAATAAACGGCCCCAGTAATATAGCGGTGGTGCTGTCGTTCAGTTTATTTACGTTCATACCAATAGGCTCGCTATAATAGTTGGTGCGGTTATACCTGTCAAAGGCATTCCGCGCTTCGTTTATGTACACCGGGTCCACCTTTTTCAACAAAATCATTACAAATTGCGAATCCTGCTGGTTATAAGTATACTCCTTATGCGTAACAATGGTTACCGCTGTATCCAGTTTAATGGAAATAGGGCGCATACCATCCATCAGCTTTGCCAGCGAATCGCGTACCATATTCTTTCCGGTGCGGGCGGTACCTAACTGAGAGTCATCTGCCAGTATAGGGCCGTTTTCATCCTCTGCCCGTGTTATCTGTAGTTTGGTAAGGTAGCTTTCTATTTCTTTTCTGCGGCGCAGCACATCAATCATAGTAGTAGCTTTTTCAGCCAGGGGCGATGTGCTGTCTTTTTGCAGATTGGTAAGGCGCTGAATGGCCACACTGTCTTCCTGCTGCTTAATGTAATACACGGCTTCTATGTACAATAACTGCGGAGCCCAGTAAGTAGTACCATAAGTACTGTCAGCCGTGTTTTTCTGTTGTTTGGCTTCTTCAAACTTTCCTTCCAGAAACAGATCGTAAATATGCTCGTAGGTTTTGGTAACCGTGTTGGCCTGCTCCTGTTCAGGGGTAATATGCCGGTCCAGCATCTGCGCATATTTCCCGTTGGGGAAGGCCTGGCGTAAAGCCAGCTGTGTAGAGTCTTCCCCCCGGTGGTTACCAGAGCGGCGGTAGCAGTAATACAGGTTTAACAACACTTCTTCTTTGGAAGGCGTGTTGGGGTAACGCCGTAACAACTCAGTATACGCTGCAATGGCAGAAGGATAATCCTGCAACTGGTTCTGAAATGCTTTGCCGTTATCAAACAGTGCTTTCATAATAGCAGCATCTGAGGCTGCTTTCTTTTCCGGTGTAATGGGCAGGTTGGCCAGTAGTGCATCGGAAGAGAGGGTATCTAACGCCGCAGATTTATTTTGCTGTACCGCTTCTAAACTGTCAATACCTGCCTGCGCCATGTTTTTAGCTACCTGGTCTATAGCAGCATTGCGCCTCCAGTTATCGGCATTGGGCCTTTTGCCCCAGGTAGTATTAAACTGACTCACACCGCTGGCTTTAAGCGATGGGTTGTTAAAGTACCATTCGCCGCTGTTGGTGTTGCCCGCTGTAAACAAATCAGGCGCAGTCATATTCATCTGAACGGCGGGGTTAATATTGTCTGCGCTGTTATCGTCTTTCAGGCCTTTTAATTTGCGCAACCTTTTCAGTTCTTTTTTTACAACGGCGGTACGTTCGGCAGGTGGCAGTGCTGCCAGCTGTTGCAAACTGTCTTCATTATGAATGGTAGTTACGTTGGCTGCTATGGCAGAAAGGTAAGGTTTACGTTGCAGCAGGCGCTCTTTTTCGGCAGTGTGCGCCAGTTGGGCTTCTTCCACACTGTCATAGTAATTATGTGCTGCCACGTAATCTTTGCTGTCGTAGTTAATATCACCCAGCAGCATAAAACTGCCGCTGCGTTGCTGCGGGTTGGTGCTGCCGGTTACACTTTTCAGCAGCAGCTTCTGTGCCTGTGCGGTATCGTGTAATTCCAGCGTAACCTGTGCAGCGGCATAATAAATAACATCGCGGTATAAAATGTATTTATCCTTACGGGCCAGTTGCAGCAATTGCTTTTGTTTCTGCAACAGAAAAGCCTTGTCTGTTTTGCTCATTACCCGTATACCGTTAAGGGTTGCATAGGCTTCCTGTACCGGGTTAATGGTGTGCGAAGCGCTTTGCATAAAGTACTCCGTAGCCTTTTCGTTGTTGCCCGATAGCTGGTACAGCTGTGCTATTAAAAATTCTTTTCTGGAACGGTCTTGTTTGGTAGGCTGGTACCTGAGCGTATATATAAGATGTACAGCGGCACTATCATAAGCGCGTTGGGTATAGCACCAGTAAGCTATTTCTTCATGCAGTTCATTCTGCAAACGTTTAGGAAACTGCGGATCGCTTTTTAGTATCTCCAGTAAGCTGGCTGCTTCATTCACCCGGTTATTATCGGTATAGGTATGCGCCAGCCACAACAATGCCTCGTTACGCACAGGCAGGTGGGTGGTAAGTTTTTTATAAATATTCCTTTTTTCATTGGTGGAAATGCTGAACAGGCTGTCGTTATTGCTCACGTTGCTGCCTATAGGTATATCGTAGCCATCATCTTTAGGGGCAAAGGCATAATTAATATACCGGAACACATCTGTGGCCGAATCAAAATCTTTACGGTAGTAATAGGTTTTACCCAGCAGCAGGTACATATCATCTACCCAGTCGTTCCGCAAATCGTGCAACAGTACGCCGGCGGTGCATTTATAAATAATCGTGTCTATTTCACTTTTTTCCTGGGCAGTAGCATCCAATGTAAAATCGTAAAAGGGCAGCAGTTCTGTGTAATCGTCGCGAAAGCTGCTTTTGGCGCGGGTAATAACACCGTTGAGTTTATTGTTGGCGTTAAAAAAGTAATTATAGTGTGTTACCATATTCTGATAAATATGGCGCGGGGTGTTAAATTTTCTGTCTTCCGTTTTTTCCGAACCCAGCTTCCTGTTTTCATACTTTTCCGGCTTGTTCAGATAGATGGTAGAGCCCGGCTGCGCAAAGGCAACGTTTAAGGTGCTCAGCAGCAACCAGCTAAAACAGCAGTAATGGAAAAAGGCTCGCTTCATACACGCAAAATCGGTGAAATTATTTTAAAATACAACGGTTAAGTCGTTATCTTTATTTCGCTTATTCGAACGCATGGCTAAGATAGAAACGCAAACCACCCTGCGGCGGTTAAGAAACCGGTACCGGTTGGTGGTAATGAATGATGATACGTATGAGGAGGTGGTTACTTTTAAGCTATCGCGCCTGAGTGTATACATTGGATTGAGTGTGGTGTTTGTTTTACTGGTGAGTTTTACTGTGGCTTTGCTGGTATTAACCCCGTTAAAATTTTACATACCCGGATATGGTAGCAGGCAAAGCCGTACAGAATTGCAGGTACTGAAAATAAGAACTGATTCACTGGAGCAATCTATTCGTTTAAAAGACCAATACCTGGATAATATAAGAAAGGTGATGACCGGAAATACTTCCATACCCCGAGATACAAATGCAATTAGCGTACCTAAGGCTGAAATTTCAAACGACTAAACATTGAGCTTATGTTTACCCCTAAAAACAAAGCTGAAGAGCCTGTGATATCTTCAGGAAAAACCAGTATGATCGGGCCAGGAATGACCATTCAAGGCGAAGTGCACAGTCAGAGCGACATTCGTATTGACGGGAAAATGATTGGGAACGTACACTGTACCGCCAAAGTAGTAATTGGTGTGGACGGTGAGGTGGAAGGCAATGTGTTTGCATTGCAGGTAGATATTACCGGAAAAGTAACCGGCAATCTGCATGTAAAAGAACAGGTTACCTTACGCAACAACGCTATCATTAACGGCGACATTTTAACGGCTAAGTTATCTATGGAACCTACCGTTAGCTTTAATGGTAAATGTTCAATGCCGGGTGCTGCCACCTCTCAGGTGGTGGAACTGTTAACCGATAAAAATGCAGCAACACCAGAAAGACAACCAAAAATCGCAGCAGTCGCCGCAGAATAACCGTCTGCTGTGGCAGTATGCAGGTTTTGCTTTTCAGTTACTGGCGGCACTGGCCCTGGGTGTATACGCAGGCATTAAGCTGGATGCGCGGCTGAAAACAGGTATGCCCTTACTGGTTTGGCTATTACCATTAGTGATTATTATTGCCCTTATTATTAAAGTAGTAAAGGATACCGGAAGCCGGAAGTAAAAAGTGGAAAATGGCAGCAGAAATGCGTTATTTTTGGCTTTTTACTTTTTGACTTCTGAATAATCATGGATCGGTTAACGCTTCGCAATACATTTTTTCCGCTGATAGTTGTTTTTGTGCTGGTAAACATTCTGTGTCTGAGCTTTCAGCCGCAGTTACAGCAACGTAATATTGATCCGCTGGTAATACAGGGGGGTAATGGTTTGTTGTTTGTGCTGGCAGTAATCAGTGCAGTTATGCACTTCAGGGCATTGAAAACAGCCAACCCGCATGCTTTTGTTAGAAGCATAATGGGCACCACTGTGCTGAAACTGTTTTCTATAGCAGGTGCCGCCTTTATCTATATATACATGGCCGGTAAAGCGAGAAATAAGTATGCCTTGCTGATCTGTATGGCACTGTATATTGTGTATTCGATAATAGAGGTGGCCGGAGCTTTCAGGCTGAACAAGGAAAAACATGGCAGCCGCTGAGCATCCAATGCAGGCCCTGGCAGCCTATTTGCCCGAAGGGAGTTTTGAAAAGGTAGTACAGTATATTCACACCTATAAGGTGCATTTAACTGTTACCAAAGCCCGTAAAACTGTATTGGGCGATTACCGCCATGCCACACACGGCAAAAATCACCGTATCAGTATCAATGGTAATCTTAACAAGTACGAGTTTTTAATTACCCTGCTGCACGAACTGGCGCATCTGTTAACCTTTGAGCAATTTGGCAACAGGGTTGAGGCGCATGGTAAGGAATGGAAAACCCTGTACAGCAATCTGCTGGTAACTTTTGTACAACACCGTTTGTTTCCCGCCGATATAGAAGAGGCTTTAAGAAGCTCTATTATGAACCCCGCTGCCACTGCAAGTGGTGAAACGGAGTTGCTACTGGTATTACGCCGTTACAACACACGCAACCGCGCAGGCTATCATTTACTGGAAAGCCTGCCCGAAGGTGTTTTGTTTGAAACTGACAACGGCCGGGTGTTTAAAAAAGGTGATAAGCGTCGGAAAAGATATATATGTCTGGAAGTAAAAACCGGGCATCTCTACACATTCAGCCCTCTGAGCGAAGTAAAAGTTTTGTCCACGCCGGAATAAGCTTACCCCTTGCTGTAAAAAAAATATGTAATTCCCGCAAACAGTAAGTTATCGCGCCGCAATAACTCTTTATCTGGCTTATACGGCCATAAAAAAGCCACCCCATGGGGCGGCCTTTACTAAAGTATAGTAACCTGTCAGTTACGCTACAGCCTGTTTAACCAGGTCAGCAGCTTCGCTTAACAGAATAGCAGATTGTACTTTCAGTCCGCTTTCGTCTATCAGTTTCTTCGCTTCAGCAGCGTTGGTACCCTGTAAACGTACAATGATAGGAATTTGAATGTTACCCAGTTTGTTGTAAGCTTCAATAACACCAGCAGCAACACGGTCGCAACGTACAATACCGCCGAAGATGTTAATCAGAATAGCTTTCACGTTAGGGTCTTTCATAATAATGCGGAAACCAGCTTCTACGGTTTGTGCATTTGCAGTACCACCTACGTCCAGGAAGTTGGCAGGCTCGCCACCGCTTAATTTAATCATGTCCATAGTAGCCATGGCCAAACCGGCACCGTTTACCATACAACCTACGTTACCATCCAGTTTTACGTAGTTGAGGTTAAACTGACCCGCTTCTACTTCAGTAGGATCTTCTTCTGAAATATCACGCTGGGCAGCCAGGTCAGGATGACGCATTAAAGCATTCTCATCCAGGCTCATTTTACAATCCACCGCAATGATTTTTTCATCGCTGGTTTTGAACAGAGGGTTAATTTCCAGCATACCGCAGTCTAAACCTACGTATGCATTATATAAGTTAGTAACAAACTTTACGCAGCTTTTTAAAGCTTCACCGCTCAGGCCCAGGTTAAAGGCAATTTTACGTGCCTGAAAACCCTGTAAACCACCGGAAGGGTGTACCCACTCTTTGAAGATTTTTTCAGGAGTGTTGTGTGCCACTTCTTCAATGTCCATACCGCCTTCTGTGCTGTACATGATCACGTTCTGACCCTTTGCACGATCCAGCAGAATAGACAGGTAAAACTCTTTTACAGGGTTGGGGCCAGGATAATATACATCCTGAGCTACTAATACCTTGTTTACTTTTTTACCGGCTGGTCCTGTTTGAATAGTAACCAGCGTACCACCTAATATGTTTTTGGCGATAGTGGAAACGTCTTCCAGGCTTTTACCAACAGCAACACCGCGCTGCTCGCTACCTTCAATTTTACCCTTACCGCGACCACCTGCGTGTATCTGAGCTTTAACTACAGCAAAGTTATTGTTTGTCTGCGTTTTAATCTGGCGATACGCTTCTTCAGCGGCCATAACGGTATCTACTGCAATGCCTTCCTGTACGGGAACATTGTATTTCTTTAATAATTCCTTTGCCTGGTATTCATGCAAGTTCATACAGTAAAAAATTTGCAGGCGAAGATAGGGCAGATGCAGGTAAATGAAAAATGCCTTTTTAGTACTTTGAATTAAATACGATATTTGATTATAACGTTCCTGCCCGATGGAAAAAGAGAAAACTGCGATAGCACACGAAATGGCTGTTCAGGCGCTGAAGGCGATTGGTATGGGCGTATGGCGCTACTATCCCCAACAGGAAAAACTGGAGTGGGATGAAGTATGCCGCGGTATATACCACTGGCCCCAGGCAGCCATTACCTTTAGCCAGCTGATGGATGCCATTCATCCGGATGATCTGTTGTCTGCACAATCCGTTCTTTACCAGAAAGCAAACCTGCATCCCAACGAGCCGGCGGTAATGGAATATCGTTTTAAAAGTCCTGCACATAAAGGTTATATATGGATACGCGTTACCGGCCGCTGCTTTTTTAATGCAGAAGGCCAGCCTGAATTGCTTACCGGTACTGCCGTAGATGTTACCGCAGAAAAAGAAACTGCCGCAGCAGAAGGCAAACGCAAAGAGGCGGAGCTGTTAAGCGTAGGCGAACGCTTTCGACAGGCTTTTGAAAATGCGGCTGTAGGCGTGGTGATTATAGACCCCCAGGCCAATATTCAGATGGTGAACGGCGCTTTTTGTAAAATGCTGGGCTATACACCGGAAGAGTTGTATCAGGTAAATGTGCAGGATATAAGTCATCCGGAAGAAATGGATGCCAACGGCGAGTTTATTCAGCTGGCATTAAAAGGGGAGATACCTTCTTTTGTATTGGATAAAAGATATATTACCAAACAGGGCAAAGCGGTGTGGGGCAGACTCAGCGCCTCACTGGTGCGGCACGATGATGGCTCGCCCGACGTATTCATCAGCATTATTGAAGATATTACCGATAAAGTAGCTGCCCGTACAGAGGAACTGAAACGCAGCAATATGGAGTTGCAGAAAGCCAACCTGAGCCTGCGCCAGTCTAACCACGAGCTGGAGCAATACGCCTACGTGGCATCACACGATTTGCAGGAACCGCTGCGGAAAATTCATGTGTTTACAGAGATGCTGCGGGAACTGCCGGGATTGCCGGACAAAGCCGATGTGTTGCTGTCGCGTATTACCCGTTCTTCTGAAAGAATGTCTTTACTTATCCGCGACCTGCTGGAATACTCCCGTCTGCTACAATCTGAAAACGAATTTGTAGCCGTAGATCTTAACCAGGTGGTAGACAATGTAGTAAGCGATTTTGAATTGTCCATTGCGGAAAAAGGCGCGCATGTGCAGGTGGAAAACCTGCCTGTGCTTAGGGCTATTCCACTGCAAATGAATCAGTTGTTTTACAACCTGTTCAGTAATGCCCTTAAGTTTACCAGGCCGGGTACAGCGCCCTCTGTTACCATCAGCTGCCGCCAGGTACAACGTCAGCAGCTTACCGCCCGCGAACTGCCGTCAGATGCGGAGTTATGGTACGAAATACGTTTTACCGATAACGGAATAGGCTTCGATCCTAAATATAGCAGCCAGATATTTGAGATATTCCGCCGTTTACACGGGGTGGGTGAGTTTCAGGGGGCGGGAATAGGTCTTTCTCTTTGCCGTAAAATTGTACAAACCCATAAAGGAATTATTTACCCCGAATCGGAAGAGGGTAAAGGCACTGCTTTCTACATTATTTTGCCTGTTGGGCAGGGGTGAAGTTTCTTTATATTTGCGGCCTAACACAAGTACACAATGGCAACACAATTAATGCAGCAGTTACGTGAAACAGTAAGTTTTATACAAAAACGTTATTCAGAGGTACCTCAGGTAGCCATTGTGTTAGGTAGCGGACTGGGCAATTTTACCCAGGAAATTAAAGTAGAACACGAAATTGCTTATAACGAAATACCCCATTTCCCGGTAAGTACCGTAGAAGGCCATAGCGGCAAGTTGCTGTTTGGCGAGCTGGGTGGCAAAAAAGTGCTGGTAATGGCCGGCCGTTTTCATTTTTACGAAGGCTATACGGCGCAGCAGGTTACTTACCCTGTGCGCGTAATGAAGTTACTGGGTGTAGAAACTTTATTATTATCTAACGCAGCCGGATCGGTAAACACTTCTTTTAAGGTGGGCGATCTGATGCTGATTAACGATCATATCAGCTTTTTTACCGTTAACCCGCTGCTGGGTAAAAACGAAGACGAACTGGGTACCCGCTTTCCGGATATGACTGAGCCTTACAGCAAAGACTTGCTGGCTAAAGCGCGCGCCATTGGCCAGAAACTGGGCTTTGACCTGAAGGAAGGGGTATACACCGCTGTAACCGGGCCTACGTTTGAAACCAAGGCAGAATACCGTTTAATACTGGCCGTAGGTGGCGATGCAGTGGGTATGAGTACTGTGCAGGAAAACATTGTAGCGGTACATGCAGGTATGAAAGTGTTTGCGGTAAGTGTAATTACTGATCTGGGCATTCGCGAAGATGAAAATGTAATTACGCATGAAGAGGTGCTGGCGGCAGCAAAAGAAGCAGAACCAAAATTAACAGCGCTGTTCAGAGAACTGGTGGCGGCTATTTAGTATTTACCATTTCATTTACAGCTTACGTTTTACATTGCATACATGTCACACCTTAACAACCTGGGCCGGTTTATTTGTTGCGTAGTAGTGTTGTTTACTATTACGCAAACTGTTAAAGGGCAAACCACCATTAACAGAAATCTGCAGGTAGGCAACGGCAGGGATACGTCTAATATCACGTACGACAGCCAGGGCAGGCCCATGCGGCGGAACAAGGGGGCAGACTCTTTACAGCACAGAGATCCGCTGGAAGATTCCATTACCATATCCTTTCGTTTTTTCGATTCTACCAGAACCAGAAAGCTGGATTCTTCTTTGAACGATTTCACTACCCGCTACCCGGTACCGGTTGATTATGTTGACATCGGGAATTTTGGTAACGCAGCACGTTCGCTGATATTTAAACCCAACCTGCAGGCGGGCTTCGATGCAGGATTTCATTCGTACGATATATACCGGTATAAGCTGAACGAAACCCGTTTTTTCCAAACCACCCGGCCTTATACCGAGCTGGGTTATATGATAGGCCCCAATTCGGAGCAGATGATAAACATTCTGCATACCCAAAACAGAAAGCCTAACTTCAACGTTACTTTTGAATACCGGTTTATCAATGCCCCCGGCTCATTCAAAAGCCAGAACGTAAGCCACAACAGCATTCGCTTCAACACATATTATCTCAGTCCCAATAAAAGATACACCTCTTACTTTGTGTTTATCACCAACAATATCCGCTCCGGCGAAAATGGTGGGGTGGTAGATGATAAAGCAGTAGATAGTATTTCCAAACAAAGTTTAAGCAGTGCGTTTAACGTAGAAACCCGCCTGGCCAATAACGTTACCGCCTCTTCCAGAAACTTTTTCAGTGCTGACATTGGTACCAGTACAAACTACTCCGATAAAATGATTCTGTATCGGCATAGTTACGATCTGGGGCAGAAAGATTCCATTGTAACAGATTCCAATGTAGTACGATTGTTTTATCCGCGTATCCGTTTTCAGCATACACTCAATTATATAACGTCTAATTATGCGTTTAAAGATAATCAGCCTATACCGGCCAATTATCTCAATTACTTTGGCCTGCTGGTTACCAGCAACCCGCTACAGTATAAAGACTCGTGGAAAAATTTTACCAATGAGTTGTCCATTATCTCCTTTCCGGAGAAAAATAACATGAACCAGTTTTTAAAACTGGGTGCAGGGTTTCAACAGATAAAAGGTGAGTTTTTATATTATGGTGGCGATACCGCTTTTGGTACCAGCTTTACCAACATATATGGCGATGCAGAATATCGTAACAGAACACGCAACCAGCGTTGGGATGTATTTGCAGCAGGCCGCCTGTACCTGGCAGGTGCCTATGCAGGCGATTACGCTGTAACAGGAAGTATAAAAGGAGTACTGGGGGCTAAGGTGGGCTCCATACAACTGGGCTTTCAGAACGTAAACCGTACGCCTTCCTTTATTTACGATAACCGGTCATCCTTTCCGTCGCTTAAAGCAGGCTCCGGCAGCACTTTCGGTAAAGAAAATACTACCCGTTTATTTGCCAATATTGACATACCAGCTGCACACCTTAAGCTTTCCGGCAATTATTATTTGTTAACCAACTATACCTATTTCGATAATTATATAGCTGCACAGCAGGCAGGCACCATCTTTAATATACTGCATGTATCTGCTGAAAAGTCGTTTAAGCTGAGTAAGTACTGGAACTGGTATACGCAGATACATCTACAGCAGAAAGCCGGGGAAAATGTGCCTGTTAATATACCGCTGGCTTTTACAGCCAACAGGCTGGTGTTTGAGGGTAACTTTTTCAAAAACCTTTTTCTGGCAACAGGTATGGAGCTGCGCTATTACCTGCCCTACAAGGCAGACAGCTATTCGCCTTTTACCGGGCAGTTCTTTTACCAGCAAAGCTATACCACCAGCAACAGACCCGATATTAATCTGTTTCTGCATTTTCGTATAAAAAGTTTTAAAGGATTTCTACGGTTAGAAAACATAAACACGTTTAACCCTGCAGATGGGTTTGGCTTTACCAAATACAATTTTTCGGCCGCACATTATCCACAACGAGCCCTGTTTTTCCGTTATGGTATCTGGTGGAACTTTGTGAATTAGAGGCAGTTGCATCTTTGGCATATAATTGGCTTTGGCATAGCAAAACAACTTATATGAAAACAAATAAGCAACGTGTATTATCCTTTATGCTTTCATTGTTTGCCATTACCGCTATTACTATTGCAGGTAATGCACAAGGCTTTCACCTGGGTGCTAAAGCAGGTGCTAACATTGGTAAACTGGATGGGGTAAGGTTTAAAGACGGCTATAACCTCGGCTTTCATCTGGGTGGCTTTGCAGAAATAGACATCAGCAAAACTTTTGGTATTCAGCCCGAGCTGCTGTTTAACCAAACCAACACCAAGGTTACCAACGAAACCAACGACATTTTTAAGCCGGGAGATAACATTCACCTTAACTACCTCAGCATTCCTATTCTGTTAAGAATTAATGCGGGCCAGTTATTAACCTTCCATGCCGGACCTCAGTACAGCATATTGCTGAACAACCAGAAAACTTTACTGGCCAATGCAGGAGATGCATTTAAAACCGGTGACTTTGCGCTGGCACTGGGTGCACAGGTAAACCTGAGCGCACTGCGTATATATGGCCGTTATAACATTGGTTTAAGTGATGTGGGTGATGTATCTAACCAGGACAAGTGGAAAAGCCAGCAGGTACAGCTGGGCGTAGGTTTCCGTATTCTGTAATACAAATACCTGTAAGTATATAAGGCCGGAAGCATGCTTCCGGCCCTTTTTTTATCTTTTCTGCAATGTTCCCGGCCGTGTTTCATCGGTTTCCTGTCATTTTGATACTAAACTGCTATTTTTTCCGCTTTGGCATTTTAATTGACCCAGTTACCTTCCGACTGCAAGGCATACCCTCGTAGCGCTTTAATGACATTTTGACCACAAGAAGAACCGGAAGTATATGAATAACAATCAATTCTTTCTAAAGGGAGATGATGATACCGAATTTCTGCCCATTATACCCATAAATGAATCAGAAAGCGAACAAGATAAAAATCTGGAAATACCCGATACCCTGGCTTTACTGCCCCTGCGTAATACTGTTTTATTTCCTGGAATTGTATTGCCGATAACTGTTGGCAGAGATAAAAGTATAAAGGCGGTAAACGATGCTTATAAAGGCGGTAAACTGGTAGGCGTGCTGGCCCAGAAAGATGGGAGCGTGGAAGAGCCGGGTCTGAACGATTTATGCACCGTGGGTACCGTAGCCCGCGTGGTAAAAATGATTAAAATGCCCGATGGTGGCACCACCATTATTATACAGGGCAAAAAGCGTTTTGAAGTGGTTTCTTTTGTTGAAGAAGAACCTTACTTTAAAGCCAAAGTAGCCCTGCTGCCAGATGATGTTGCACCGGAAGAGGAAAGCTTTAGCGCTTATACCGGTACTATTAAAGACCTGGCGGCGCAGATTATACAGTTATCGCCCAACATGCCTGCCGAAGCGGCTATTATTCTCCGGAATATTGAAAGCCCTTCCTTCCTCATCAACTTTGCCAGCAGCAACCTGAACATAGAGTTAAAGGAAAAGCAGATACTGCTGGAAATTGATGATGTAAAAATGCGTGCAGAAAAGCTGATGGAAATGTTGCAGCGCGAACTACAGTTTGCAGAGCTGAAAAACAAGGTAACCACTAAAACACGCACAGAAATAGATAAACAGCAGCGCGAGTATTTTTTACAGCAACAGCTGAAAAGTATTAAAGACGAGCTGGGTGGTGATAGTAACGAGCGGGAAGTGCATGAAATGAAAAAGAAGGGCGAGAACAAAAAATGGCCCGAAGCTGCCCGCAATATGTTTAAAACGGGTATTGAAAAGCTGGAACGTATGCACCCCAGCACACCAGACTATTCTGTGGTGTATAACCACCTGGATCTGATGCTGGACCTGCCCTGGGAGGACTATACGGAAGATAACTACGACCTGAAGAATGCGCAAAAAACGCTGGATGCCGACCATTATGGCATGAAGAAGATAAAAGAAAGGATTCTGGAATACCTGGCAGTACTGAAACTGAAAGGAGATATGAAAAGCCCGATCCTCTGTTTTGTAGGCCCTCCCGGTATTGGTAAAACCTCGCTGGGTAAAAGTATTGCACATGCCGTAGGCCGTAAATATGTACGGGTAAGCCTGGGTGGTTTGCATGATGAAAGTGAAATACGCGGACACCGCAAAACCTATATAGGTGCTATGCCGGGCCGTATACTTCAGAACATCCGCAAAACAAAATCATCTAACCCGGTAATGATACTGGATGAGATTGATAAGCTGGGCAATGATTTCCGGGGAGACCCATCCAGCGCGCTGCTGGAAGTGCTGGATCCGGAGCAGAACAGCGCCTTTTACGATAACTACCTGGAGTTGGAGTACGATTTAAGCAAAGTGCTGTTTATTGCTACTGCCAACAACCTGCAAAACATACAACCTGCCCTGCGCGACAGGCTGGAAATTATTGATCTGAGTGGTTACGCCGTAGAGGAAAAAGTGGAAATAGCCAAACGCCACCTGGTGCCTAAACAAAAGGAAGCACACGGCCTTAAAAAAGTAAGCCTTACGGTTTCTGATAAAGTGCTGGAAAAAGTAATTGAAAACCATACCCGCGAAAGTGGTGTGCGCGAACTGGACAGGCAACTGGCAAGCATTATGCGTTACCTGGCACGTGAATATGCTTTAAAGGATAAAATAAAAAATACCCTTTCTACTGCAGACGTAGAAAAGATACTGGGTACACCGCGTTACAGTAACGAGATTTATAAAACCGCCAACATGCCTGGTGTGGCAGTTGGCCTGGCCTATACCTACGTAGGAGGGGATATTCTGTTTATTGAAACCCTGCTAAGCGAAGGCAAAGGCGAACTGAAACTGACAGGTAACCTGGGCAATGTAATGAAGGAGAGCGCTGCCACTGCACTTAGTTACTTACAGGGGAACGCCAAAAAATACGGTATTAACAGTGAGGCATTCTCTTCTAAAAGCATACACGTACACGTACCAGAAGGTGCGGTACCTAAAGATGGCCCCAGTGCCGGCATTACTATGCTTACTGCACTGGCATCTGCCTTTACGGGCCGTAAAGTAAAACCTTACCTGGGAATGACGGGGGAAATTACCCTGCGCGGTCAGGTGTTACCAGTGGGCGGAATTAAAGAAAAAGTGCTTGCCGCCAAAAGAGCGGGCCTGCGTGAACTGGTAATGTGCTGGCAGAACGAAAAAGACGTGAAAGAGATTGATAGTACGTTTATAAAAGGAATTGATTTCCATTACGTTAAAAACATGCAGCAGGTGCTGGATATAGCACTGGTATAATATTGCATGAAAAAAATACCGGTAGGTGCAACCAAATCTATTTTAAGTTGTAATACTGGTATAAGATTTTTTTCATGTTGGTTGTTTTAAGGGTTAAAAGACTCCCCTGTTTTCACAGGGGAGTCTATTTTTTTAAGCCTGATTATAGTTAAACGTAAGTTTCTTACAAAGAATCCAGAAAGGCATTAATCTCCTCTTTCGTGCTGCGGTGAGGTTTTATTTTTATCGCCTGCCAGCCTGATGCTGCCGTGGTATAAGAAACTGAATCCAGATAATAATACATTTTGGTTTTGGCAATTACCACCAGGGTAACCTCTGTATTAGCCGGTATTTTTCCGGATATAAAAGCGCGGCTGATAATTTCAGGGTTAAGCCGTATAACACTACGCTGGTTTTTAAGCACCGCATATACACTGGCCGTTTTATTGGTACATATAGGTGGTAATATCACCGCCAGCTTGGTTTGGGCGCTACCAGCGTTTTCGGCTTCCCGTCCGCAACCCATCCATCCGGTTTTAGGGGTAAGCAGGTTATAACCAAAGGTAATACCTGCGTTGCCGGTTTGTGTAAACGGCTGCAATAAAGCCTGGTTCGACAGCCCAAGCCAGGTAAAGTTGCCCGTATTGTAAATAGTTGTATCTCCGTAAAGTGGTCTGTTTTCATTATGCAGGCCCGCAGGGGAAACAAAATGAATATTTATCATCTTTCCCGGAGTTAGTGTAAGCGCCTTGTTGTTTTGCGATACCGTTATTTTAAAGGCCGCCGTATTATCCAGCAACCCCTCTGTATTGCTATAAGTAGGGCGTGCAAAGCGGATGAAATCGCCTTTGGTTCTGGCATATAATAACGATACGTTTACTTTGCCGTTTACAGCGCCTCCATTGCCGGTGGTGCAAAAGCCCGCAGGGCAAAACACATCTGCCAGCCTGTTAAAATGCAAGGTATCGCCCCCGGTTACCGGGGTGGTAAGTGTTTCTGTATAAGCAGCCGTAAAAGCGGTATCCAGCGGGTGGATAAACGTACGGCCAATAACCGTCCACGTAGTATCTTCATAAGATACAAACTGCGTAGTACCCGGCTCTTTTTTACAGGAACAAAAAAATAATATGTATACCAGTACTAAACCGGACAGAAGTTTCATACACGCTTCCATTTAATAATAAGATACCATTACGTTTAATAACGTTGCCCGCCATTTAATCTATAACGTATGCCCAGCGACAAGCCGGTAGTTGTAAACTTCTGGTTAAATGCCTGCCCGTTCTGCGTCATGTCAGAAAAGTTATACCGCAACCACGGCTCAGCAAATAAATCCATATTTTCATTAATGGTTTTAATAATACTCACACCCGCATAAGCACCCAGTCCAATGTTTTTGCGGAACACTTCACTGGTACCCTTAACACCATTCACTATGCTGGAAGTATCTGGCAGTTCGCCGGAATACCAGGAACGCAGGTTGATAACAGGGCCTGCATTTACTGCAAACCGCCATTGACTATTACCCCATTCGTAGCTTAATAACACCGGAATATCTATACTTCTGTACCGGTTCTTTACGCGCTTTTCTATATACCCAATCTGCTCGTAGGTGGTGGTATCCCGCACAACTATTGTATCGCCCGGCGAGTTGGAAATGGTGTGAGTGGTTACTACCGTAACAGTTTTCCGCTCGTTCTCTAACCGGTAATGAAAGTTTTCATTAATCTGCGAGTATTGCAGGCCTGCTTTCAGCAATAAGTTTTCTGTAAGTGCCTTGCTCAGCCGTACACCTGCTGTAAACGAGGTGCGCAGGGAAAGCATGGTATCACGCTTGGCTGTATAACCATCGGAGCCATAATTGGCAGAGGACTGGCGGAACACTTTATCCGGCGATGCATATGCTTCAATAAAAAGATCGCTGGGCACGGTGTTGCGCACCGGCGGGCAGCGGATAATAGGAAAGAAGCTATTGTCCCGGCTTTGAATATACTGCCTTAACAGCATAGCGTAATTGGCTTTCTGCGCAGCAGGTATGGCTGCGGTTTCTGATGGTAGTGTTACAAACGCAGCCTGGTTAGTTACGGTAGTACCTGACTGTAATACATTATTAGAAACAGGATTTTGGGCGTTTGTTATGCCATTGCCCTGAGCGGCAGCTGTAGCATTATCTGAAATACTACCGGGAGATTGCAGGGGACGTATTTTTTTACCACTACCTGAGCGGAGTGGGGGAGTGGTGGCTGTTGCTGCATTATTGCTACCCGTAGCTGCTTCCACATTATCCTGTGTATTGGCATCAGGGGTAGGGGCAGCTTTCGTTTTTTTATTGCGGCTAACACCGGTGGTGGTTGCAACAGAGGAACCGGCATTTTGCGAATTGGGATATGCTTGTGCAGTAGTAGCGCCGGGCTGTACAGAAACAGTTCCTGGCGTTTTATCTGCCACTGTAGCATCTACGGCAGTGACTGGCTTATCAGTCAGACGCGTATTTTTTCCGGAGGTACTTACGTAAAACCACGTAGCACCGGCCAGGGCTAAAACAAGTATAGCCGCGGCGCTATACCAGCGGCGGAAGAGAAGAACAATCTTTTTGTCCTCTTTTTCAGGTCTTAGTTCTTCTTCAATTCTCGTCCATAACCCTTCAGGAATCTTACTGCTATGATCGCGTAGCTTGTCCTGAATAAAGTCGTCGAACAGTTTGTCTGTCATTGTTATACAGCAATTTTCTGCAGTTCTGTTATCTGGTTCTGAAGCATCTTCCGCGCCTTTACTAACTGGCTGCGGCTGGTGCTGGGTTGTACATTCAGTAACTGGGCAATTTCCTCATGGCTGTATCCTTCTATCACACTCAGGTTAAACACCACACGATACCCTTCGGGTAGCGCATTAATCAGCTTCAACAGTTCCTCTTCCCCCAGGTTTGAATACACATATGGGTCCATTCGTGGCGAACTTTCCTGGTGGTCAGAAATCTCTTTAAAACTGATCTTTTTCTTCTGTAACTGCTTCAGTGCACTGTTTACCACAATACGCCGCAGCCAGCCTTCAAAAGAACCCTCAAATTTAAACTGGTGTATGTAAGAGAAAATGCGGATAAAGCCTTCCTGTAATATATCCTCTGCTTCACTGGCGTCTGCAGCATAACGCAAGCATACAGACATCATTTTACCAGCGTACAACTCAAAAAGTTTACGCTGGCATGTAGCATCTTTTCTTATGCAGCCTCTAATCAGTTCATGTTCTGTCACCAGGCAGTACCGTTTTACGCACCTTACAATAATAGATACCTAAAAATAGCATAGCGCTGCCCGCTTGGCCGGTAAAATGCTGCATACGCTATAAATGTCGCTACAATCGCCTGAAATATCTGCCGTTTACAATAAAAACTGGCTTTGTATATAGTCGGTAACGTCTACCAGATTGTTTTTTTCATGAAAAACAGCCAGCTGCCTGTCGGCGCCTGTTCCGTTGGCGAGAATATCGTTTACCAGCTTTATCGCATGTCTGCTGCCCAGGTGGTCCAGCACATCATCCGTAAACTCCAGCAGCTCATCAATCAGCACCCGGGTATTCACTTCCTGTTCTTTACCAAAATCTATAAGAGTGCCATCTATGCCATAACGGCTGGCCCGCCACTTATTTTCGTTAATCAGCGAACGGTGGTACATATTAAAGTTCAGGTTCTGGCTGCGCAGTTTGTACAGCTTGGCACAGATAGCCTGAAAAAGGGCAGTAATAGCAATGGTTTCCTGCACCGTCATAGGTACATCACAAATGCGGAATTCAACGGTATTGAAAAACGGATGCACCCGTAAATCCCACCACACCTTCTTGGCATTGTCAATGCAATTGGTTTTAATCAGCAGGTTTACATAACTCTCATAAGCTTCTGTGCTTTCAAAAAAGTCGGGAATGCCCGTGCGCGGAAACTTATCAAATATGCGGGAGCGGTACGATTTATAGCCGGTTAAACGTCCCTCCCAGAAAGGGGAGTTTACGCTGAGGGCATATACGTGTGGCAAAAAATAACGGGCCGAATTGGCAATGTGAATGGCCATTTTGCGGTCTTCCATGCCTACGTGCACGTGCAGGCCGAAAATAAGGTTGCTGCGGGCGGCTTCCTGCAATTCATCTACAATCTGGCTGTAACGGATATGATCGGTAATCAGCTGGCTTTGCCAGTGGCTGAAAGGGTGAGTGCCGCTGGCACCGAGCGTAAAACCGAGATCTCCCGCAATTTGCGATACAGTTTTACGCAGGTTAGCTACATCATGCCAGGCCTCATCAATGTCAGAACAGATGTCTGTTCCCACCTCCACTACTGCCTGGTGCATTTCTGCCTTTATCTTGTCCTTGATCAGTTTATGCCCTTCGGAAACAATCAGCTGTTCATGGCTCTTCAGCTCGCGGGTATGCGGGTCTAAAACCATGTACTCTTCTTCTACGCCCAGGGTAAAATGCTTATAATTGAGAGTGCCCATTCGGGTTTAAATTACAACTTCTTTATAACATAAAAAGCCATCCTTTTGAGGGATGGCTTTTTATCAGTATGCGTTTGAAATTATTCACCTACAACTTCAAATTCAATTTCGTGTGTATTGCTACCACCGAAATCAAGAATTGCTTTGTAAGTACCTAATTCTTTCACTTCTTCAACAATAGAAATGCGCTTGCGGTCAATCTCGTAACCTTTCTGGTCACGGATAGCACGTGCAATCTGCAGGGTAGTAACGCTACCGAAGATTTTACCGCTGGTACCTGTTTTAGCGCCTACTTTAATAGCAGACTCTTTCAGTACAGCAATAACTTTGTTAATCTCAGCCAGCATTGCTGCTTCTTTCTTAGCTTTTACCTTCAGTTTCTCATCTAACTGTTTCAGGTTAGAAGGAGTAGCTTCGATAGCTAATTTTTTAGGGATCAGGTAGTTACGGGCATAACCGTTTTTAACGGTAACCAGTTCAGTGCTACCACCCAGGTTGTCTACGTCTTGAATTAAAATTACTTGCATGGTTCTTTGTGTTAGTATCCCAAGGGCCCAATCATTTCTTTCAAATTGATTCAGACTGTCTCTTCGCTGCTGCGGAGATTAGGGAATGGTTACTAGAAAGGAAAAGCCGAAAGTCAAAAACCAAAATTCAAAAGTAAAAAAGCAAAACAGAGTGCTCTGTAGTAAATTTCCCTTTTTGAATTTTAATTTTTGACTTTTGAATTTATTTCAACAGATCAGTTACATATGGTAACAGAGCCATTTGGCGTGCTTTTTTTATAGCTTCACCCACTTTGCGCTGGTACTTCAGAGAGTTACCGGTTAAACGGCGTGGTAAAATTTTACCTTGCTCGTTTACAAACTTCTTCAGAAACTCAACGTCTTTGTAGTCGATGTACTTAATACCGTATTTTTTGAAGCGACAGAATTTCTTCTTAGGCTTCTCCTGCTTAATGGCGGTTAAGTATTTGATTTCATTTGCTTTTGCCATGATAATTAACCCTCCACTTTTTCGGTTCCGGTTGGTACACCACTTCTTTTCCTTGTATTGTACTCGACGGCGTATTTATCGAGTGCAGTTACCATGAAACGCATGATCTGCTCATCGCGTAACATCTGGATTTTAAACTTCTCATTGAAGTCGGATGGCGCAGAATACTCCAGTACCCAGTAAATACCAGTGGTCTTCTTCTGGATAGGATACGCCAGTGATTTTAAACCCCAGGGATTGCTGTGCGCTACGTTTCCGCCGTTTTCTTTAATGAAATCAGCGTACTTTTTCTGAGTAGCTTTAAACTCGTCCTCAGAAAGCACAGGGGTAAAAATCACCATCAATTCGTAATTGTTCATTACCCTGAATTTTGATTAAAATAATTAATTGGGCTGCAAAGGTAAATAAATTACCCAATAAATCAAACTGTATTCCTGGTGGCTTAGGTGGCTGATTATCAGTGGTATAACCCAAAATAAACCTTTTTAACGTCACGCTGGCATCTGGCTGGCCAGCTGGTATTGTTATTGCTTAATTACTATAAGCAAACCTGAAAAACTATGAAAAAGAATAACAGCTTTACCACTGAAAGTGATGTAAAAAACGTAGAAAACAAGCAAAGCGAACAACAGAAAGTAAGAGAAGGGCAGCCAGATAGCTCCATCCTGTCCGATAAAGACCCTGTTGTAAAAAACGACAAGGCATTTAAAGAACAGGACGAATTTATCGATCGCAACAATAACCGTAAATCAGAAGGCTGATGGTTATGAGGGATTAATTACGAACTGCGACATGGGAGGAAAGTATAGCATCTTTTTCCAGTCAATGGCAAAAATTCTTTCCAGTACACTTTTTAATTCCGGCAGAGAGGAGGGTTTCACTGCATACAGGTTGGAACCCTCCCGGTAGCAGAATTCAATATTATGTAAATCCTGCAATGAGGAGTATACAATAATAGGTAACGAATCGTATTTGCTATTGGCTCTTATTTCCTTCAGGCATTGCTGGCCCGATTTACAGGGCATTAGTATATCAAGGAAAAGGATATCGGGATGTTTTTCTTCCAGCAGCTTCATTAACACCTCACCATTCTCGGCTCTGGTTAACAGTACAGCGAAAGACATTTCCTGAATAGCCAATGAAAAAACAAAATAATCATCATCATCGTCATCTGCGAGCAAAACGTGGGTGGGATCTTCATGTAAAGCATTCATAAGTGATTATTTAATTGGCTTTTCAAAGCTTACGCTTGTCAAATGTAACTCTTGCACCATTCTGTAACAAGTACGCAAAATATTAAAAAAAATCATACCGCTATGTGTACATTTACTGATCCTGCATACATGCCTGCAATGAAACATAGAGATACATACGTTCTTCTCTTTGGCAACAATTGTGCGCAAACAACGCAACTGGTACAATTGCTGCGCGAATACTGGGCTTCTGCAACCATACATCTGGTAAGCGATGCAGAAGCGCTGATGGCAGGTATTGCCCGGCAAACGCCGGATATGATTATTATACCGGGTGTGGAAAAGCGTGACCAGTATTTTATCAGCTGCATTAAAATGCTCCGCAGCAAACAGGAAATAGACAACATACCCGTGTATGTATACAACACTATTCCGGTGCAGAAAGATCTGGATCAGCTATGGCAGCAGATACAGCAACGCCGTCGGTAACGCTGCTTTTTACCTGTTTTAGCAAGGCGATATACACCGGAAAATGATCGCTGAAACCACCTCTTACTTCCGTGCCTTCCCAAAAGCGCATGGGATATCCGGTATACCTGCCCTGCTGTTCTACCATAAAATCAGGCTTATAAATATAGGCGGCATGAAACATAAAGCCTGCCTGCTGTTTACGCAACCAGTTGTTGCTGGTAATAATCTGGTCAAACAAACCCCATGCATCCCGGTACGCCAGGGTTCCATTGCCTTTTTTATACTGCGCCAGCCAGGGATTGTACAGGCCCGCAGGCAAAGCAGTATCAGCCCGGCCGCTGGCTTTCAGGCTGTGGCTGATGCTCTGGCTTACAGGATCATCGTTAAAATCGCCCATAATAAGTGCCTTGGTATCCGGCGTACGCACACAAACCGAATCCCAGTGGCGCTTACATATAAGTGCTGCCGTTTGCCGTGCAGGTGTGGTACGCGTTTCGCCACCCAGGCGGCTGGGCCAGTGATTTATATATATATGTACCACTTCTCCGTCCAGCCGGCCTTTTATCCATAGTATATCACGCGAGTAATAATGGTAGCTACGGGCTGTATCCAAAGGGCCTTCATCCGCCTGTTTTAAACGTGCATAGGCGGCCGCGCCTTTAATAAGCACAGGCAGGCTGGCGCTGGTATCGGGTTGAAAGTATACCGGATTGTACAGCAACGCTACATCTACCCCGCGTGCATCGTGCGAGTTGTAATGGATAATGCCATACTGCCGCTGTTGCAGTAAAGGATGTTGTACCAGATCTTCCAGAACACATTTGTTTTCTATTTCTGCCAGCCCTATCAGCGCAGGGCCGTCTGCACTTTTATCGGTACCCATGCCTGCCAGCACGCGGGCAATGCCTGCCACCTTCTGCTGATAAACGGTAGTGTTGTAATGGCGTATGCCGGCAGGTAAAAACTCTTCATCACGTACGTTCTCATTATCTAACGTATCATAAAAATTTTCACAGTTATAAAATGCAGCTAAAGCAATTTTGTATTGTTGCTGCGCATAAGATGTTATAATATTTATATATATCAGCAGGCATAATGTCACAAAGGCTTTGGTAACAGTGCTTTTCTTTATCATGTAATGAAAATACAATCATAAATTTTAATTGGCAGATTAAAATACAGCCTGCACTTTTGCTGCCAACCAATTCTAATGCTATGAAAACATCTGCAATTTTTGCATGTATTCTGTTGCCATTTGCTTTGCCTGCACAGGTGCCCGATAGTATCCGGCTGGTTACGCTGGAGGCATTACAGCAATCGGAAGAAACACCTGTATATGTATCTTCCTTACTTACCGCTTCGCGCGATCCGGTGGCGGCAGCAGCAGCTTTTAATTTCAGTGCCGTTCGTTTTAAACAAAGAGGGTATGATGCTGATTTGCTTGAAACAGGTATTAACGGGCTGCCCATGCAGAGCCTGGAGAATGGATACGCGTTCTGGAGTTCGTGGAGCGGCCTTAACGAAATGCTCCTTAACCGGCAGAGCGTTGCAGGAGGTAAGAGCAATAGTTTCGCTTTTGGCCTTCCGGGCGGTTTTACTCATATAGATATGCGGGCAGGCAAACAACGCAGGCAAACTGCTACGGGATATGCATTTGCCAACAGACAATATACACACCGGTTCTATTATGCAAGGGCTACCGGTTTTAACAGCAAAGGATGGGCATTGGCTTACTCGTTGGTAAGCAGAACAGGAAGTAACGGCTATGTAGAGGCGGCAGACTACAATAGCCACAGTTACTATGCAGCCGTTGATAAAAAAGCAGGTACCCGGCACCTGTTCAGCCTGGCTGTTTTTGGGGCGGCTACACGGGCGGGCAGGCAGGCAGCTACCTTGCAGCAAACAGCACAGCTTACAAACAACAACTATTACAATGCTTACTGGGGATATCAGGATGGCCGGAAGCGGAACAGCAGTTATTCCATAGTACACCAGCCGCAGCTGATTGCCACGCACGACTATCACCCCAACAGTCATACTTCGGTTATTACTGCATTGGGCATTACCACAGGAAGCCGCAAAGTAACGGGGCTGGATTGGTATAATGCAGCAGATCCAAGGCCTGACTATTATCGTTATCTGCCCGGTTATGCTGCCAACGCGGCACAGCGTACGCAACTGGAAAAAGCATGGGCAGAAGATGAGGAAATAAGCCAGGTTAACTGGAACAGGCTATATGCAGTAAACAGAGCCAATACCGCTACTATCTATAGTGCAGATGGCATGGCAGGCAATCATATTACCGGCCTGCGATCGTTGTATATAGTACAGGCTGCTGTAAACCGGATATTCAGGCTGGCGGCAAACAGCGTGTTAAATACGCACGTGGGCAGGCATGCTGCATTTACTGCCGGCATCAGCTACCAGCGTCAGCAAAACCGGCGCTTTAAACAGATAAACGATTTACTGGGAGGTGATTGGTTTGTAGATTGGAACCAGTTTGCGGAAAGAGATGATCCGGGAAATAACCAGGTACTGCAGAACAATCTGGATAAACCCAACCGTTTGGTAAGGCAGGGCGAAACTTTTGGGTACGATTACAGCTTAACCTTTTCACAGGCAGCCGGTTTTATGCAACTGGTTTATACATTGCCGCATGTGGATTTGTTTGCCGGTGGCAATATCTCCCGGCAGCAGTATTTCAGAACAGGTTATATGCGCAATGGCTTGTTTGCAGATAACTCATTGGGCAGGTCAGCCACACATGCGTTTACCGGCTACGGCTATAAAGCAGGCTTTACTTATAAAATAAACGGGCGGCACTATGCCTATATACAAGCAGCAGTAATCAGTCGCCCGCCACTGGCAGCGAATGTATACCTTTCTCCGCGTACCCGTAATACGGCGCAGGCCAACGCGGTTGCAGAAACCATTCAAACAGCAGAGGCAGGTTACCTTATTCACGCACCGCGTTTAAGTATACACGCTTCAGCCTACATTACGCAGATGAAACAGGGCATGAAGGTGCTGAGCTTTTATCATGATGAGTACCGGAATTTTGTTAACTACGCATTAAGTAATATCAATAAGTGGCATGGAGGTGTTGAGCTGGCAGCAGAAGCCAGCGTAACACCAGATATTACTTTTACAGCAGTAGCAGCAGTGGGCAGATACTATTACAACAGCCGGCAACAGGCATTGGTAACTGCAGATAACAGTGAAGAAATACTGGAAAAAGCCACTGTGTATAGCAAAAATTATCGCGTAGGCAATACCCCGCAGGAGGCCTATAGCGCGGGTATTACCTATCGCTCTCCCGATGCGTGGTTTATCAGCACTACTACCAGTTATACGCGCCGCCAGTGGCTGGAGGCAAATCCGCTGCGCCTTACCGCAATGGCTACAGATAATGTAAGCCCCGGCTCTGATGAGTTTAAAGATATATTACAGCAGACAGAATGGCCTGCACAGTATACCGTTAATCTGTTTGCAGGGTATACCTGTAAAGCGCCCTATAAAAGAATGGCCAATACATGGATGACGATATATGCGGGAGTAAACAACCTGCTTAACAACACCCGTATTATCTCCGGTGCCTATGAGCAGTTACGGTTTGATTTTGAAAGCAAAAGCCGCCATACGTATCCGCCTAAAATGTGGTATGCACAAGGTACCACTTTCTATCTCAGTATCAATTTCAGATTTCAATAATAAACCGCGCCATTATGAAAAATGTTTTTTTGCTGTGCATGCTGCTGTCGTGGTCGTGCAACAGAGTATTTGATGCACCCGAACCTTTCCCTGATGCAGATATAAAAGCTACTATTACCATACAGGATCTGAAAGCATTACACGCTGTAAAAGGCCGCTTCGACAGAATTACAGCAGATGGGGTAATTGCCGGTGTGGTAACTGCAGATGACCGCAGTGGTAATTTTTACAGAAGTATTGTACTGCAGGATAATACCGGTGGTATTGCACTGCTGCTGGAAAGAACAGGATTGTATAACGATTATCCTATAGGCAGAAAAGTGTTTGTAAAAGTGAAGGGCCTTATGCTGGGTGATTACCGGGGGCTGATACAGCTGGGGGCAGATGTGGACGTTAGTGACCCGGCAGATATTACCTTAGCTGGCATTGCCGCTTCTTTACTTAGCAGGTATCTGGTAAAAGGTAGCCTGAATAATGTGGTGGTGCCGGCAACAGTAACAAAAGCCCAGCTGACTACTGCTTTGCACGATCCTTATCAGAACACACTGATACGCCTTAACAATGCTGAGTTTGCGGTAGCAGACAGTGGCGCAACCTATGCCAACGCAAAAGCCAAAATAACAGGCAGCTACCGGCTGTATACCTGTACAGATACGCTTGTTGCGGTGCGTACCAGTGCCTATGCCACTTTTGCGGGCATACGGCTGCCAGCAGGCAACGGCACCGTTACCGGCATTTACAGTGTGTTTAACAGTGAAAAACAATTGATGATACGCGATACAGCAGATGTGCAGTTAAAAGCGCTGCGATGTACACGTGTAACAGTACCGGATGTGGAACAGCCGTATACGGCAGGTATTGCGCTTACAGCATCACCCTTGCTGTTGCATTTTAATGCGCTCGATAGTGTATTGCCACAGGGTATGTATCTGTACACAGGTGCCACTGCTACTGGCATTGGTACCGCCACCAACTTTATACATAGCCGTACCAGCTGGGCTAATACCAGCGGAGGGTTTAAAAACTATGCTTCTGCTGCAGGTTTACAAATGCAGAGTACACAGGCGCAGCAACAGGCAGCTAACGACAGGGCAGCAGGTGTGCGGCAGGTTACTGTAACAGATAAAGGTGTGGCTTTTGTGTTTGAAATAAACAATACCACCGGCAAAACGGGAATAGAGTTAGATTGGAATATGCAATCGCTGGATGCAGGAGCAGAGCGTACTACACAATGGACGGTTGATTATGCACAGGGGCTTAACCCAACAGTTTTTACGCCTTTGCAAACCATACCGGAAGTGGTAATCACCGGTGGCGGGCGCTTTAGTAATACCCCTATAAAAGTAGTGCTGCCGGAAGTGCTGCATAATAACAGCAGAAAACTAACGCTGCGCATTGCTGCATTACAGGCTACTGCAGGTAGCGGCAGCCGCGCTACCACTGCTATTGATAATGTGCGTATCAGCTGGCGTTAGCCTTCTTTTACCATTTCCAGCGTTTGGTCGTCAATATCTGCCTGGCGTGCCTTCCATTTAATAAGGGTGCTGCCGGTAAACAGAATGCCCAGACTTACCAGTGCGCAGCAGGCCATCATACCCGTCATGGGTACAGCTGTATGGTTACTAAGCAGGCTTACCATGGCAGAGGTAAATGCTCCGGCACCCATTTGAATGGCACCCATTAAGGCAGATGCACTACCAGCCGTGCGGCTGAAAGGAGCCAGCGCCAATGCAGAAGCATTTGGAAAGGAGCAGCCCTGGCAGCAGAGAAATACAGATATCAGGGCTATGATAGAAAACAGATCCAGCAGGTGCATGGTGGTACCTATAACCAGCAGGCATGCAGCAGTACTCTGGCATAACAGAGCTGCCTTAATAATCTGTTCACTTCTGTATCTTTTCAGCAAAAAGTTATTCAGCTGGCTGCTTAACACGTAGGTGGCGGCAATGCCGGAAAATATCCAGCCATATTGCTGTTCAGTTACGTTATACAACTCCATAAATACGTAGGGTGAACCAGATATATAGGCATACAGGCCTGCCGCAGAAATAGCACCGGTAAGTGCATAAGTATAAAACTGAGGCGTTCTGAGCACAGAGGCAAAGTTTTGAATAATGGGGCCGGGTTTTAGGGAAAGTGTTTTATCTGGCTGCCTGCTTTCCGGCAACAGAAAATGGGTGGCCGTTATAATAGCAATTCCCATAAGGGTTAAAGCCACAAACATATATTTCCATCCAAAGGTGGTGGTAATATAGCCGCCAACGGTGGGGGCTATAATAGGCGATACGCCTATTACCAGTATCAGCAATGAAAATACTTTGGCACTTTCATGCACCGGAAACAAATCGCGCACCATAGCGCGGGAAGCTACCATGCCTGCACAACCACCCAGGGCCTGCAACAGCCGCAGTATTACCAGCATATTTACCGAGGTAGAAAAAGCGCAACCCAGCGATGCCAGAATATAAATAGTAACCCCAAAGTACAAAGGCTTTTTGCGGCCATACCTGTCAAGCAAAGGACCGTATAACAACTGCCCGGTAGATATGCCAATAAAAAAACTGGATAAGGATAAAGCAACCTGTTCTACAGTCGTATGCAGGTCGCGTGCAATGGCCGGAAAACCCGGAAGGTACATGTCTATAGAAAAAGGACCTATTGCTGCCAGTAAACCAAGGATAAGGATGAGGATAAAACGATTACTCGTTTGTTGTATTAACATGCCGCAAAACTAATACTTACGCTTGATAGTTCATTTAGCTTTACCTTGCGGCTTAGTATATTATAACCAGTTCACAAAAGCGTAACATTCGGCATGGCAGTGCAAAAAAGAGGGCTGAAAGATATTACAGGGTTATTCAGAGAGTCATTCAGGTTGCTGATCAGTAACGATCCGCTACGCCTGGCTGGCGCAACCGCGTTCTTTACCAGCTTTGCATTGCCCCCCATTCTTATTATCCTTACGCAGATACTGGGGTTGCTTTTTAATCGCAAAAATGTAAGTACTAATTTATACCACAGGCTGGAAGAAATTGTAGGGCGCGATAGTACCCAGCAGGTTATTACCACTTTAAGAGGGTTTCGTGGCCTGGCGCATAACTGGCTGGTAGCAATAGGTGGTTTTGTATTTATGATATTTGTGGCCACCACCTTGTTTAAAGTAATCAAAAGTTCGCTGAATCAGTTGTGGATGATACGGGTACCCGTACGGCAGAACTTCCGGGCTACTATGGAAGATCGTTTACGCTCGCTGGCAGTAATTCTGATAGCAGGTGTGCTTTTTATGGCAAGCGTGCTGGCCGAAAGCTTGCAGGTGCTGCTGGGTAACTATTTGCAGGAAATACTGCCGCAAACGGCAGTTATAGTAAACAGTATACTTACGCAGATTGTATCTATTACCGTGGTTACTACCTGGTTTGCCGTAATGTTCCGGTATCTGCCCGATGGCAAGCCTACCTGGAAGGTGGCTATAACCGGTGCGCTGTTAACCAGTCTGTTGTTTACAGTAGGCAAAGTAGTACTAAAGCGCCTGCTGCCAGGCAGCAACATCGGGCTTATTTTCGGTACCTCAGCATCGCTGGTGCTGCTGTTGCTTTTTGTATTTTACTCTTCTATGATACTGTATTTTGGCGCTGCCTTTACCAAAGTGTGGAGCCAGTACAAACAAAAGCCCATCCGCCCGTTACGGGATGCGCTGTTTTTTGAATACGCAGATATCACTGATACTGAAGAACGTTAAAAATATTTTTCTGCCGTAAGGCCAAAGTTCAGCAGCAGGGTTTCCCGCTGTGTACGGTTGAATTTGTTATAGTTGAGCGAAGTGGTTAGGCTTAGCCATTGCCGCAGCTTTACAGAAACACTGGTAACAGACCTTACAATATAGTCGCTGCTATGGCGGAAGGAGTTTTGTAAGAAACTGCTGCTCTCAATTACAAACAGATTCTGCAATTCAAAATGAAACCGTAAGCGAAAAGAGTTACGCATGGTGCTGTATACATCCCGCGTGGTATCATTCATCATCAGATCGCTTTTTTCATACAAAATACCGTTGCTGATGTTAATCAGCGCATTCTTCCGGTTCAGTACATCATAAGCGCCGCCGGCGCCTGCCTGCAACTGATCGTTTATTTTCAGCGAAAAACTGGTAGTATAATTAGCCAGCCCCCAGAAGAAAAAATGTTTGGGGCCTTTGTACAGATTAAAGTCCAGTGTGGAGCCAAAATCGTTATTACTGAGTTGGCGGTTCTGCTGCCCGTACATCCAGTTATTGGTGGAGTTCAGTGAGATGCTTTTCTTTCTCACATTAAACTTAAAGTTATTGGTGAGTACGTAGGAAGAGCCATCGTTTGTTTGGTTGATAATGCCGGTAGCTGCATAACTAACGTAATAGTGCGTACTATCCGTAAACTGCGCCTTCCCTCCAAACCAGCACAGGCACAATACAACCAGGATACGTGTTTTCATATTCCGCAGCGGTACAATTACTATGCCTGCCGGCAACAGCCATTGTGTTATATCAGATCAAATGCGCGGGCAAACTCAATCAACTCGTATATGGTGGCTACGTTCAGTTTGCGCTTAATATTTCTGCGGTGGGTTTCTACAGTAGTAGGGGCAATAAACAGCAATGCAGCAATTTCACCGGCGTTTTTGCCCAGCGCCAGCCATTTCAGTATCTCTTTTTCTCTTTTACCCAGTTGTGAAAAAGTGTGGTAATGGTTGCGGAGAAACTGATTTTCATCCAGCAGACGGGATACCTTTCCGGTAATATGCTGATCGGGGTTTACCGGTATTGAAGTAGTGATGCTTAGCAGGGGCTGTTCTTCCTGATCGCGCAGCAATATTTTAATGCTGCTCATATGCCATACCCAGCCACGTTTGGGGCAAGTGCGTACCTGCTGAAAGAAAGTAATGGTTTCGTCTGAATTGCTTTCCAGCAAACGTCTGATTTTAGGAACATAATCTTTGGCATCGTCCGGATTAAAATACCGGTTATGGTATTCCATGTTCGACATTGCCCGCAGTTGTTCCAGAGATATATTCAGTTGCCGCAGGCCAGGGGCATTCATATAAAGAATACTCAGATCCTGAACGTTGTGTATAATAACCACGCCGGGATACTGGTCGGCCGTTTCGGCAATAGCAGCAATTGTGTCGTCAATGTCCGTAAGCAGTGCAGGGTAAAACATGTGTAAGTTAGGATTAACTGTTACTAAAATACCCGATTTCGGCTGTTTTTGCCCGATCAAGTGCTTAAAACAATATTATGTTTTTAAAAAACAGATGGCTACGTAGTTACATAGTGCACTTTTTTGTCATTTACCCGTAAAGGTGGCATTGTTTGTGAGCAGGAACCGAAAAGCGGGTACGGATAATGACCATGCCGGCCAGGGGCAAAAATTTTTTACTTCCCCCGGCTCTACCGATATTCGCGGCAGAACAATTGTTAGTATGAATTTGTCTTTTGATAATACAAGCGTGGCTTTTGCGTATAAGAGTGATAAAGAACTTAAAAATGCACGTTGGCTGTTTGAAACAATGGGGCTTACCTGGGTTTCGGCAGCGGGAGTGCGTTTAACGCCTTTTTTAATGAAAACCGGTTTACCGGTACACGGTTTAATCCGTAAAACCATTTTTAAGCAGTTTGTAGGAGGCGAAACGCTGGAACAAACTACTCAGGTTTGTAAAACATTGGGCGAGTACAACGTAGACGTAATTCTGGATTACGGTGTGGAAGGCAAAGAAGGCGAAGCAGAATTTGAGCACGCCACACAGGAGTTTATCCGCGTAATTGAATACGCAGCTTCTCAGAAAAACATTCCTTTCATCAGCATAAAAGTTACCGGCTTTGCACGTTTTGGCCTGTTGCAAACGCTGAACGAAGCCCCCAGGCTGAGAAGCGGTATTCACGATCATGAGCAGGAAAATGAAGAATGGAATAAAGTGCGCGAACGCATGTTCCGCATTTGCGAAGTAGCAGCAGAAAAGGGAGTAGGGGTACTGGTAGACGCGGAAGAAAGCTGGATTCAGGATCCGGTGGACAGGCTTACCATGGAAATGATGGAAGAGTTTAACAAAGACAAAGTAGTTGTATACAACACGTTTCAGTTATACCGGCACGACAGGCTTCGCTTTCTAAAAATGTCGCACCAGATTACGCAGAAACAAGGGGTGCTTTTAGGCGCAAAACTGGTAAGAGGCGCGTATATGGAAAAGGAAAGACTGAGAGCCAGCCAGAATAATTATGCTTCACCTATCCAGAGCGATAAGTCATTTTCTGATGGTGATTATAATGCAGCCGTTGAGTATTGTATTAATAACATCGATACCATTGGTACCATCATAGCCTCGCACAATGAGTACAGTAACCTGCGCGCAGCAGAACTGCTCGATTCAAAAGGTATCGCCCATAACCATCCGCACGTACATTTTTCACAGTTATATGGTATGAGCGATAACATCACGTTTAACCTTGCAAAAGCCGGTTTCTCCGTAAGCAAATACCTGCCTTTTGGTCCTATACGAGATGTAATTCCCTATCTCATGCGCAGGGCGCAGGAAAACAGCAGCGTAAGCGGCCAGACAGGGCGCGAACTGTTACTGATAAAAAAAGAATTGAAAAGAAGAGCAACAAAAGGCCAGGATTAACTCCAGGCCTTTTTGCTATATGTTTACAAACTTGTTTTTAATGGCGTAAATGGCCAGCCCCACCCGGCTCTTAATCTGTAGTTTTTCAAACAACGTATCGCGGTAACTGTCTACCGTACGCGGGCTCAGCCGCATTTTATCGGCTATTTCTTTGTACGTAAAATCACTGGCCGACCATTGCAGAAACTCAATTTCCCGTTCGGTAAGCTGAGGTATAGGATCGCCGTAAGCTAAAGGATGCTTGCTGTTAGGAGTATTCAGGGCGGCAATACCACGCCCTATCTGCACCGTCATCAGATCGTTAATAAAGTATTCCCCCTTCGATGCGTAAATAATGGCATTGTGCAATTCCTCAGGGTCGCACTCCTTCAGTATATAACCCTTTACGCCCGCATGCAGCATCTTTAGCACATGCGCTTCATCAGTAAGCATACTCAGCGATAGGGTGCTTAGTGTAGGGTAGTGTTGCATCAGGTGGTTAGCCGTTGCATAACCATCCATCTGCGGCATATTCACATCCAGTATCGCTACCATCGGCAGTTCCTTGCGGCCCTTCAGCTGGTCAATCAACTCCTGGCCGTTGCCAGCCTCCACCACCACCTGGCAGTCTTCAAAGTCGTTAATCAGGTTAACAAGTGCTTTTCTCAACAGCGTATGGTCATCAGCTATAGCAATAGTAATCATGCAGGTTACAACGTTTTTTAGAATAACAGTAAGCTTGTCCGCAACTAAAATAGTGCGTTCAGCGCTATAAAAAACATAACTGCTAAAATTTAAGAAACAGTGAGTTACCTTAAATAAGGCTGTTAAATACTGCTTAGGTAAGTACCGTTAAAACACGGTATGGTTCCGGTGAATTTGCACATGGCAGGTGTAAAGCTGTGTACTAACTTGCGCTTGTAAATGCTGGGTTCTGGGGGGAATTCCTTGCATTTACCTCGAAACAGTAAGTTCGAATAGCTCCTTTTATAGGGAGCTATTTTTGTATCTTGCACCATCATGCAACAATATTTACAGTTACTTCAGCATATTTTAGACAATGGTGCGGTAAAAACCGATCGCACCGGAACAGGCACTACCAGTTGTTTTGGCTACCAGATGCGGTTTAATCTGCAACAGGGTTTTCCACTGGTAACCACTAAAAAACTCCACCTCAAAAGCATTATTCACGAGTTGCTCTGGTTTTTAAAAGGCGAAACCAATATTGCATACCTGAAAGAGCATGGAGTACGCATATGGGATGAGTGGGCCGATGAAAATGGCAACCTGGGGCCGGTATATGGCAAACAGTGGCGCAGTTGGCAAGGTGCCGATGGTAAAACGGTTGACCAGATTACCGATGTAATCAAACAGATCAAAACCAATCCGGACAGCAGGCGTATGATTGTAAGTGCCTGGAATGTGGCCGAACTGCCGGAAATGGCGTTGATGCCCTGCCATGCACTGTTTCAATTTTATGTAACACCTGCCACAGAGCCGGGTGGAAGAGGTAAACTATCCTGCCAGTTGTATCAGCGCAGTGCCGATGTGTTTCTGGGCGTGCCCTTTAACATCGCATCTTACGCTTTGCTTACGATGATGATAGCGCAGGTTTGTAACCTGGATGCGGGTGAATTTATACATACGTTTGGCGATGTGCACCTGTACAGCAATCACCTGGAGCAGGCAAAACTGCAGCTGACCAGAACGCCATACCCGCTGCCGGTAATGAAACTGAACCCGGCAGTAACAGATATTTACAATTTTACGTTTGAAGACTTTACCTTGGAAAACTACCAGGCTCATCCGCATATTAAAGGCGCTGTGGCCGTGTAATCTTTTGTAGCTATGAAAATATCCCTTATAGTTGCTGCGGCAACAAACAACGCAATTGGTAAAAATAATCAGCTGCTCTGGCACTTGCCAAACGACTTAAAGTTTTTCAAAAACATGACCTGGGGCATGCCGGTAGTAATGGGGCGCAAAACATTTGAAGCACTTTCCGGCCAGCCTTTGCCAGGCCGGGTAAATATTATTGTTACCCGCAATGCAGATTGGAAAGCCGAAAACACAATGGTGGTGAACAATGTAAAAGATGCACTGTTTCTGGCACAGCAACACCACTATGCCGAGGTAATGATAAGTGGCGGCGGTGAAATTTATAAAGAAACACTGGAGCAGGCCGATAAAGTATACCTTACCCGTGTACACGCCAGTTTTGACGATGCAGATGCCTTTTTTCCGGAATTGGATAAACAGAAATGGCACCTGACATCTAATCAGGATTGTGCCGCAGATAGCAAGCACGCATATGATTACAGCTTCCAGGTGTGGGAGAGGAAATAAAACAAAGTATGTATTCAAAGTTTCAGCTCAGTCTCAGATATATTCAATATTGGCTTCGTTCTTCCAACAGCAAAGGGCATGGTGTTCATTCTCCCTTTGTATTCAGTTTTATTACCGATGTGTTAAACGATAAAGGCAGTTACTACTGTTATCAACCTATAGAAAGCCTGCGTGCCGCTTTGCAGCAGGATAACACCGAACTGGAAATTGCAGATTTTGGTGCAGGCTCGCGCGTTAATTCCAGCAAACGCCGCAAGGTATCTTCCATTGCTTCCTCGGCATTAAAGCCGGCTAAATACAGCCAGCTTATGTTTCGTATGGTTAATTATTACCAGCCCGCTATAGTGCTGGAGCTGGGTACTTCGCTGGGTATTACCTCCTCTTACCTGGCCAGTGGTAACCCCGCAGCTAAAGTAATTACCATGGAAGGTGCGCCAGCTATTGCGACCGTTGCACGCAACAATTTTGCTTCGCTGCGTTTGGCTAATATATCACTGGTGGAGGGCAATTTTGATGAAACCCTACCCGGTACATTGGCTAAACTGCCCGCACCGGTGGACTTTGCCTTTGTAGATGGCAATCACCGTTACCAGCCTACCATGGACTATTTCAACCAACTGCTGGCTGTATCGCACGATCATACGATTATCATCCTCGATGATATTCACTGGAGCAGTGAAATGGAACAGGTATGGGAAGAGGTAAAGCAGCATCCGGCTGTAACCATGACCATCGACCTGTTTTTTATCGGCATCGTACTCATGCGCAAAGAATTCAAAATAAAGCAACACTTCTCTGTACGTTTCTGACAATATGCAGGAATGAAGCGTCACGTTAAGATTACAGTTAATTTTGACGCTTCAAATTGCAGACGTTGGCAGAAAACTTACCCATAGCATTCGTAAACTCACTGGAGCATTGTGCAGGCTTTGACCGCACCGCTTTTGAAGCGGTACACAAAGCAGGTGAAAAAGTAACCTCCGTTCGCCTGAATACCGCCAAAACGCAGGTGCCGGCGAACATAGGAGGACAGGAACTTTCGCCCGTACCCTGGTGCCCGGGCGCGTACTATCTGGCCCAACGTCCTTCTTTTACATTCGATCCGCTGTTTCACGCAGGCACCTACTATGTGCAGGAGGCAAGCAGTATGTTTCTCTGGTCGGTACTTAGTCAGGTGGCAGGCGAACCTGGCGGTGAGCGGGTGCTGGACCTCTGTGCTGCACCAGGCGGAAAAAGTACGTTGCTGGCTTCGTATTTCCATAACGGGTTGGTAGTGGCCAACGAGGTAATACGCACCCGCAGTAATGTTCTGGTAGAAAATAGTACCAAATGGGGTACCGGTAATATGGTAGTCACTAACAACGATCCTTCTCATTTTCAGGCGCTACCCGGTTATTTTGATGTAATGGTGGTAGATGCGCCCTGTAGCGGTAGCGGCCTTTTCAGAAAAGATCCTGAAGCCATAAGCGAATGGAGTGAAGATAATGTGACGCTGTGCAGTCAGCGCCAGCAGCGTATTCTGGCAGATGTATACCCCGCACTGAAAGAAGGCGGGTTGTTGATATACTCCACCTGCTCGTACAGCAGCGAGGAAGATGAAGAAATTCTGGACTGGCTGATGAAGGAGTTTGCCCTGGAAAGCTGCCCCGTTACCTTGCAGCCGGATTGGGGTATTGTACCCGTTAGCTCTCCTGAAAAGAAGGCAGCCGGTTATCGTTTTTATCCGGATAAAGTAAAAGGTGAAGGTTTTTTCATTGCTGCCTTCCGTAAAAAAGAACACAGCAGCGGAACTGTATTTGTTAAGAAAAACACATTATTAAGCCCCGCCACCAAACAGGAAGCAGTAATGGTTGCCGGCTGGTTACAGCAGAGCGAAGGCCTTTTTTTGTTTAAACAGAAAGAGACTATTATTGCGGTGCAGGAAAAATGGCGGGATGATATTGCGGCTTTACAGCAAACATTGCATATCAGAAAAGCAGGGGTTGCTATTGGAGAGATAAAAGGGAAAGACCTTGTACCCGACCACGCACTGGCATTAAGCTTGCTTGTAAAAAAGGACTTGCAGGTCTGGGAGTTTAGTAAAGAAAATGCTTTGCAGTACCTGCGGAGAAAAGATGTGGACATGGGCGAGGCCCCGAAGGGATGGACACTGGCACGCTATGAGGGTGTGAACCTGGGGTGGATGAAAGTGTTGCCGGGGCGCATGAATAATTACTACCCGGTGGAATGGAGAATATTAAAAGATTAAAATTACCCTTATTTTTATCGCATGATGAAACGTATTGTAGTACCGGTTATGCTGTTGATGTTTGTGAGTGGGCTGGCGAAGGCACAAACGAAGTATATCACGCATACCATTGCAGCGGGCGAAACCCTGTCTGCGCTGAGTGCAAAGTATAAAACCACGGTGGGAGATATCATGAGGCTGAATGGCATGAACGCCACCAGCAAACTGTCTATAGGCCAGGCTATTAAAATACCTAAATCAGGAGTTGCCGTACCGCCTAAGCAAACTGCAACGCCTGCACAACCGGCAGCGCAGTCGCCTGTATCAACTGCTCCGGCGTCTGCTACAGTGCATACCGTGCAGGCAGGTGAAACCTTATATCGTATTGCTACTACCTACCGCGTAAAAGTAGATCAGGTAAAAGCCTGGAACAATCTCGCTTCTGACAATGTATCTGTTGGTCAGCGCTTATACATCAATGGCAATGCGCCTGCTGGTGCAGAGCAGCCTGTAGTTGCCAAACCACAACCTGTACAGCAACAACCGGCACCGCAACCGGTAGCGCAACAGCCAGCTACGCAACCTCCGGCCCAAACACCGGTGCAGCAAACACCACCGGCAACTACTACTACGCCTCCGGTAGAAAATAAACCGGTGGTGAAAGAAGAGCCGCGGGTAGATGCTTCTAAAGTTGGCTCCGAAGGGTATTTCAAATCACTGTTTGGGGTAGATGTAGCTGGTCGCTCACTGGAATCAGCTACCGGCGCTGCTATGACCTTCAAAACCTCCAGCGGCTGGAACGATAAAAAATATTACATCCTCATCAATGATATTGCGCCAGGCTCTATAGTGAAAATTACTTACCCCGGCAGCGGCAAAACCATTTACGCCAAAGTATTATGGAACATGGGCAACCTGAAAGAAAATGAAGGTCTCAATTTCCGTATCAGCAATGCTGCGGCAGATGCACTGGGTGTAACCGAGCTAAAATTCCAGATTACGGTAGGTTATTACGATTAAGCGCATTGTGTATTTGGCTGGTTCAATAACATACAACCAGCTTTATGCTCATAAAAATGCCCCCTGAAAGTGTTTCACTTTTTGGGGGCATTTCAATTTATGTATAGCCTTTGTATTCGTTTCTCTGGCAGTGTTGGGATGGCTGTTTATGCTATGAAAAGCGATAACCTCTCAGAAAATCCTCCACCACCATACGTTTCTTTCCTTCCAGTTGCAGGTCCAGCACATAAATATAGCCGTCGGCACAGGTATATCTCAGATAGGTTTTGCCATCCGATTCCGGCACACCCACTGCTTTGCCGGTGCTGGCAATCTCCTTACGGCTTCTGTATATTTTGAGTGTTTTATCGTTCAGGTGCGTAAAAGCGCCCGGGTAAGGGCTTAAGCCGCGTATCTGATTATGAATTTCAGTAGCCGGTTTTTCCCAGTGGATTACACAGGTTTCGGTGAATATTTTAGGGGCATGTTGTAATACCAGCGATTCATTAGCTGCTACCACAGCCTGATCCTGCTCGGTAAGTTCGCCACTGGCCAACGCTTTTACTGTGTTCACCAGCAGTTGCGCCCCCAGCTCTTTCATTCTGTCATGTATTTCTCCGGCTGTTTCATCTTCTCCTATGGGCATTGAAGCCTGTTGCAAAATATTGCCGGTATCTATTTCGTGTTTTAGTTTAAAAGTAGTTACGCCGGTTTCTTTTTCTCCGTTAATAACCGCCCAGTTAATAGGTGCCGCGCCGCGGTATTGTGGTAATAAAGAACCGTGTACATTAATAGTACCCAGTGCAGGCATATTCCATATTACCTCTGGTAACATACGAAAAGCCACCACTATTTGTAAGTCAGCCTTTAGTTGTTGCAGGTCCGCGGCAAAAGCAGGATCTTTCAGTTTCACAGGTTGCAGCACGGTAAGCCCTTTGCTTTCTGCATATTGTTTTACAGCGCTCTGCTGTAGCTTCAATCCTCTGCCCGCCGGTTTGTCCGGAGCTGTAACAACACCCACAATCTGGCAACCCGCCTGCACCAGCGCATCCAGCGATGCAACTGCAAACTCAGGCGTACCCATAAAAACGATTCGGAGATTCTGGTAACTCATAGCACAAAAATAAACATCAGAAATCGGCATACAACAGGTATTTGCTGCGTATCTTTTTAAAAGCCGTTAAATCAGGCTGCCAGCTGGCTCTTATTTCCTGCTCGGTAAACCCTTGAATCAGCTGCTGCATCAAATGATTGTTGCCTGTCAGCTTATTAAAAAAGTAGTCCTCCGTTTTACCACTCTTCGCCGCTATAAAAAACGATTCTTTATCCGGGAAAGCCTCATAAGCCTGGAGCAGCCAACGTACACTTAACTGTCCTTTCAACTGCTGTAACACCGCCGGGCCGGTATTGTAGATGTTCCATCCATGACAAAGTTTGTCTTGAAGTTTAGGACTGCTGGCACCGTCTTTCTTTTGGGGGGTAAAAGAAAAAAGCGTGTCTGGCAGCGTAGGGTGACCGAATATAGCAAAAGGATGTTCTGTTCCCCGGCCTTCACTCAGCACTGTTCCTTCAAAAAAGCAGGTGGAAGGGTATAAATAAATAGTAGCCATATCCGGTAGGTTGGGAGAGGGCTTTACCGGAAGCTGATATAAGCTTTTATGGGTATAATTACGGCAGGGAACCACTTTCAGCGAAAACCCTTTTCCCGCAGCAGGCAACGCCGAAAGCCAATGTTCGCCTAACAGCATCTGAGCGTATTCTCCTATCGTCATACCATATACTACCGGAACCGGCTGCATGCCCACATGGCTGCTGTACTTTCTGTCTAAAACAGGGCCATCTACATAAAAGCCATTCGGATTAGGGCGGTCCAGCACCAGCAGTGGTTTATTATAAGTAATGGCGCTTTCCATATAATCCTGCAACGAAGAAATATAGGTATAGAAACGTACGCCAACATCCTGGAGATCAAACAGCATCAGGTCCACATCTTTCAGATCTTCTGCCGATGGTTTGTTTTTTTTGCCGTATAACGAAACAACTGGTATACCTGTTTGTTTATCTGTATAGTTGGCTACGTGAGCGCCGGCATCGGCCGTACCGCGGAATCCGTGTTCCGGACCAAATATCCGTACAATATCAATACCCAGCTGAAGCAGGCTATCCACCAGATGCCTGGAACCTATTACAGAGGTTTGGTTGGCAAAAACAGCTACCCGTTTTCCTTGTAAAAGGGGTAGATAGGAACTGGTTTGATAAGCGCCGGGGTAAATAACCGGTGCTGATTGTGCGGCAGAGGTACCAGATAACACGCACAAAAGCGAACAAAAGACAAGGAATTTATTCATGTACAATTCTTTTTCTGATAAAGACCGGGTGGTTTGTTTCACAAAATAAAAGACTACCTTGGCCGCCCGGAAATATTTTGACGATAAAAGAACCATAATTTTTCGGATAACGAAACAAAAACACAAACTATGCAACAGGTTAAAAAAGGTGATACAGTTAAAGTGCATTATCATGGTAAACTCACCGATGGTTCTACTTTCGACAGCAGCGAAGGACGCGAGCCGCTGGAGTTTGAAGTAGGTAGTGGTATGGTAATTCCAGGTTTTGACAACGGTGTACTGGGATTAACAGTGGGAGAGAAGAGAACTGTGAATATTCCTGTTGATCAGGCATACGGCCCTAAAAGAGAAGACCTGTTCATGGAATTTCCGATAGATCGTTTCCCTGCCGACCTTACTCCTGAAGCAGGTATGGTATTAAATATGAGCAACGGTGAAGGACAGCAGATGCCTGTTGTAATTGCTGAAGTAAAAGAAGATGTAGTAGTATTAGATGCTAACCCGCCTTTAGCAGGCCAGGATCTGGTTTTCGATATTGAACTGGTAGAAATCAGTGGCGGAAGCCCCCTGATTATCATGCCCTAGTGCCTGATCGGTTAGACTTTATCATAATTGGAAATGCCCCCTGAAAGTGTTTAACTTTTTGGGGGCATTTCAGTTTTGTAATCACTTCAAATTCCGATACAACTTCTTTTTTTTGTATTCCTGATGGAGTTTGGGAAAGTGTAAGTGTTTCTCTTTGCTGCTTTTATTAAAACATCCGTGCATTCCGAAATCTGGAGATTTTCCAGTGCAGGTTGGCTGGTGCTTTATCGGAGCATATACCAGGAATGTAGCCCGCCTGCTCCACAGAGTGAGTCAGGAACGAGTCATAGCTATATCAGGACGAGTCAACTCCCACCCTGGTGCATGGATAGTGCATAGATGGAGCATACCAACAGCATAGATACTGCATAGGGAGTTTATGGGATATACGTGTTTTGCGCTTTTTCATATGTGGGACTCATCCCCACATATGTAGCGATGAGTTTAGCAGCTGTGGGCATCATCCCCACAACTTCCCCGGAAATCGGGGCAGTTGTGTCGCGTTCATCCAGACAGCTGTCTGGATGAACGCGACACACGGCTGAATCAGTCAGACAGCTATCCCACTCAGTGCGCCATACGTCGCGGTGGCTCATCCGTGTGTCTGACTCATTGCGACGTATGGCGCACTCATCGCGACGTATGGCTGACGCGTTCAGCCGTGCGGATGGTTGAACGGGACGTATGTCTGAGCCGCCCAGACAGTTGTACCACCCTCCGCGACGCACGGCTGGTTGGGCGCGACAGCTATCCCATGCTCCGCGACTTATGTATGACTCGCCGCGACAGCTGTATCACTCACCAGCACCGTGGTAAAGTGAAGCGATACATGCTAAATGCTTAAAGAATTGTGCACGAAAAAAAGCTTGCTGGTAGCACAAGCTCCTCTGAATACACATTCCGGCAACAATTTTTTCATAAAAAGATGAAATAGATTTGTTGAAAACAAAATCGACCTTATCTTTGCCGTCCGCTTAATGAAAACGGAAGCTCTTTAAAAGGTTGACAGTCAGAAATAAAAAGGTTCAGAAATCTGAAAATAAATTTGGAACTGAAACTTTAAAACTGCTACCTTTGCAACCCGCTTTAAAAGCGGAACAGTTCTTAAAAAGTATTG
>NZ_BMIB01000009.1 GCF_014641615.1 Filimonas zeae
TTTCTGAGTTTTCCTGTTCCATCTTACTGTGTTTAAAGGTATTTCATATAGAAAACCTGTGACACAGTTTATTAAACAGACCCGCAGGTTGGCTTTCGGCACCCGCCTGAGCAACTGCTGTATATGGGGTTATTCCTCCTGCATCCGCCTGAGCAATTTTTGCGTATGCTGGCACGGGTCCAACATGTATCTGAGCCACTTTTGTATACAACAATGTTTTAATGCTATCTGGTGCAGCAGCTTCAGGGCCCTGATATTCATTAGAAATATATAGCTACACACTTTTGGCACACCAATATATAACTACAACATCTGTGTGGGCAGTACTGGTTTATTCTCTTATAACTGGCTGGTGTTGAATGGTAATCCTATTGTCTACCTGCCGGGCGCACAACACAGCTTACTTTCTATAGTGCTGGCGTTTTACACGGCTTAGCGTATCCTTATTTACCCCCAGGTAAGAGGCTATAATATGCTGCGGAAAGCGTTGCAGCAGTTCGGGGTAGCATTCGCAAAAATCAATATACCGTTTATCCGCATTGCCGCTTATGGCAGAGGTTAGTCGGCGGTTGTTCGCAATATTATTGCGTTCATCCAGCTGCCGTGCCATTTCACCAAATGCAGGAACCTGCTTCATCATGTTAAGGGCATCTTCTCTGGTAATCAGCAGCAGATCGCAGTTTTCCCAGGCATCTATATGGTACAGGCTTGGCGTAAGCATGGCCCAGCTTTCACGGTCGCCCATCCACCAGCCTTCTACGCCCAGGCGTACAATGTGTTCAATGCCTTTATCGTCAACCATATACATGCGCATGGCACCTTTTACTATAAAGGCAAAATATTTCTGTTGCTCGCCTTCCTGTAGCAGAAATTGCTTTTTTCTTAATCTGGAAGGTAGAAACACCTGCCTCAGCAATGCCTTTTGGTCTTCTGAAAGTGGCTCAGAACCGAATTTTATCAGATAGTCAAAAAAAGCCTGGTGCATAGTAAACTCAAATATCAGGTACAGTAGAATGGTTAGGGGCAAATATAAAAGTAAAAGAACATTCAAAACCATAGACAAATGTCTACGTGTTTTTACGACAAATGTCATCGTTCTGTTGTACACGTATTATGAAATTTGCCCCTGTTAACCTGCATCGCCATACGCGGCTTATTCTTTAACCAATCATATCACAAAAGCATGTCAAAAAATGTAAATGCAGGCCTTGATGCTCTGCTGCGCCCGGAAGACAGTATTGTAGTACTTATTGATCATCAGCCTTTTCAGTTTGCTAACCTGCACAGCCACGAGCCTACCATGATTATTAATGCGGTAACAGGATTGGCCAAAGCAGCAAAGGTGTTTAAGGTGCCCACCATTTTAACCACTGTAATAGAAGAGCGTGGAGGTTTGCTTATTAAGCAGATTCAGGAAGTGTTTCCTGAGCAGAAACCCATAGACCGCACTTTTATTAACACCTGGCAAGACCCCAATGTTACCAGCGTGGTAGCAAAAAGCGGTCGCAAGCAGTTAATTATTGCAGGCTTGTGGACAGAGATTTGTGTGGCCATGCCCGCTATACAGGCAGCTGCTGAAGGCTATGATGTATTTGTGGTTACAGATGCCTGCGGCGCTACCTCAAAAGAGGCGCATGATATGGCAATACGCCGTATGGTGCAGCATGGCATTACACCTATTAACTGGCTGGCTGTAGCTTCTGAATGGCAACGCGACCATGCCCGTACCGAAACAGGCAGTGCCTTTGCCAATATTATTTTAGAGCATGGCGGTGCAAGCGGTGTGTCATTTGCCTGGGAAATGCAATTGCTGGCTACCCCAGTACCCGCATAACTTTAATAACTAAAAAGCAACATCCTGGCTAAAACAGGGTGTTGTTACTTATACTATGAAAAAGAAAAGCAGTTTTAGTACACAGGGCCACCGGGCCGATATAGGCGAGCTTTCTATACAACGCCTGCTGCCCAACAGATATGCAAATGCAGTAGGCCCGTTTGTTTTTTTAGATCATATTATTCCCACCATTCAAACCAAAGTAAACAAAGAAGGCACCGGCGCACATCCACACCGGGGCATAGCTACGTTAACCTATATTCTGAATGGGGAAGATGAACATTTTGACAGTGCCGGAAACTATGCCATGGTGCATTCCGGAGGCGTGCAATGGATGAAAGCCGGTAACGGTATAATACACGATGAAACGCTGAATTATGATGCGGAAACAGATTCCAGACTGGTACATGCTTTTCAGTTCTGGATTAATCTGCCCGCAGCAATCAAAGCCCAGCCACCTGCGTATTTAGCCATACAAGCCCATGAGGTGCCCTATAAGGTTCTGCCAGATAATAAAGGATGGATAAAGGTGGTTGCAGGCTCGTTTCAGGAATTAAGCTCGCCCATACCCAACTATTCGCAGCAATTTTTATATCATATTCATCTGGCACCAGGTGCTGATTTTACAGTTGACTTTACCGGGGAGGTAGAGGTGGCAGCATGTTTGCCCACCTTACCAGCCCTGTTAAACGACGAGCCTTTTAATGCGGGTGATTTTATTGAGTTTAGCAGACAGGAGGGGAGTATACAACTGCGGAATGAAAACAAGGAAGCGTGCGATATTTTATTATTTGGTGGCGAACACTATAAAGAGGCCATTATAGCTGAAGGGCCATTTGTAATGAATTCAAAACTGGATATAGCAGCTGCTTATAGAGATTTTTATAACGGCAGTTATGGCACAATAGATTACAAGAAACAAAGATTGGCAGCCGGGTAAACGTTTTGCACTGTTTTGCCCGCTCAGGAATTTGCCGGCCCAGCCTGGCGGGCATTTCTCCCAGTTCTACGGCCGTTTCGGGAAGCTTCCCGAAATGGTCAGCCAACTCCACAGGCATTTCAGCCAACTTTACGGAATAATGCGGCAACTTTTCGGGCCTTTCAGACAGCTTGCAGATATGCCGGGACAACTCTCCGGACATTTCTGCAAGTTATCCAGCCATTCCGGCGAGCTCCACATTTTGCCGGGCCAGCTCGTCCGACGAAATGTGGAGCTCTGCCGTCGTTCGGGAGGGCTCGCCGGAATGCTGAGCCAGCTCTGCCGTCGTTTGGGAGGGCTCGCCGGAATGCTGAGCCAGCTCTGCCGTTGTTCGGGAGGGCTCGCCGGAATGCTCAGCCAGCTCTGCCGTCGTTTGGGAGGGCTCGCCGGAATGATGCGACAGCTCTCCGGAATGCCCGGTGAGCTCAATAATTTGCCGGACGAGCTCGCCGGAGAAAAAATAAAGTGTGTTTTTAGCAAAATGGTGTGCTGGTAAATTGTCTGATTTCTCATTATCTCAGGGGAGTAAACCACTTCTGGAAAGCCAGGGCATACAGGCTGAATATTAGCAAAAGTATACTGTTATCCGGCTTTGATTTATGTATATTTGATAGACATTATACACCCTGAATACCTGCAAACCACACCAAATGATTCAAATTGGACAATGGAAAGGATACTATAGTTACTCCGGCGAAAAGGTTAACAAATTCCGGCAGTTTGAGAACACCTTGTTTGATATTGAAATTTTAACTGTTAACGGAAATTTTTTTACCGGAAAGGTTCAGGATGATCTGGGCACAGGCGGAACCGAAGGGGTAGGAGATATTACCGGGCAAATTAAGGGAAACGGAATTGATTTTGTTAAGCGCATGCCGGTTTTGACTTTTATTGTGGATGAAAAAGGAACAAGGAAAACCTTTAATAAAAAACACCCTCCCATATTTTATACTGGCGAATTTACAAACGATGGACAAACGGTAAATGGCACCTGGAGGTTTAAGTTTTGCTTTGTTTGGCTGGGCATAATTCCCATACCCATTATGCCGATAAAGGGAGCCTGGTCAATGACTTTACAAGCATAACAGCAGCTAACATCTAACCCCGGCTAAATAAGTATGTCTAACACAGTAATCAATGAAATTAAACTGGACATTTTTGCTGACTACTTTCAGCTTTACCTAAAGGATGAAAATGCAGAAGGCGATTTGAGCAAAATGTGGACACAAGAAGCCATTGAAAGGCTTTTAGCCATAACAGACGGCACTATTGGCGTAGGTACAGTACGGAATATGGATGTTCCGGTAATTATTAAAATCTTCACTACAGAGCCGCCATTGCTGGCTGACGGGGAGGATGTAATAGCACAAATAAACGAGTGTGATATAGAAGTTAGTTCAGGGAAAATTGTAATAGCAGGCTGTACCGACCTATTTGCCCGATGCCGAAAGAATTGAATTGGAAAACGGTATATACCGGGCCAGAATTTATTACGTCAATCTTGATACATTAAGCGAGGACGAACTTGACGGAGATGATTTTTACGAAATTCATTTGTGGAAGACTGACAAAAAGCAGGAACTGTCAATTATTAAGAGCAGGCAGGCTTAACTAAATATATTTATGCCAATAACCCGAAGCTCCGACCAGCGGAGGCAAACATTAGAAGAATTTTATCAGGAAGTCTCGGAAGGACGTCCACATTATGATGTAGACCCTGGCAAAGGAATGCTTGATTTTATTCAGCTCATCAACCAGATATTTAAACAAACGCTTATCTGGGGTTTAACATCTCATTATAGACTGGTGTTGCAGAGTGCAGACGATTATAAGTCGCCGTGGTATGTTATAGTAGTCAGTATCGGAACAAAGGAATATTACTTTGAATATCTGATGCCTTTGGAAAAGCAGCCCTGGCCGCACGCTTATGTTCGTGGAGAAGCTAAGAATATTGAGGAGGCTAAGAGGTATCTGTTGATTGCTATGTATGAAAGCGGAGGGTGGGCTGGCAATTCAGAGTTGATGCAATTGATGCATGACAATAACATCAAAGGCGTATAGAGTAATATTTGCTGTGCTTTTGCAGCTGCTATTTTTTTAATCAGACAGGGTTTATCGGATAACCAATTTTGAAAGAAAATAGCCACCACCGATTACTATCAATACTGACCCGATAATCATCATAATAATTGACCAGCTAAATGTTTCGAAATAGGTTACCAGCGTGCCCTTGTATGGCTTATCAGATTGGTAGGCTATGATAGCTTTTTCGCCTATATCCCACGCAGAAGGGCTATAGGAAGCGTTATGTCTGTATATGTATTCCTGTTTATCTTTTGCGGTGTAACGGAAGATAGGGCGATATGCGATACCATCGTCATCGGCTTTGGGAACTTCTTGCAGTTCAATCACTTTTCCTATGGCTCGTTCAGTTGTTTTCAAAAAGTCTAGTTGTTCTTTAATCAGGAATGAGGATATCACAATAAGAACGATTCCTATTAAAAGGGTTAGTCCGTAGTTCATATAAATACGGTTAAGGGGTTATGCGATAAGATACCAAAATAAAAAAATACAAAAGGCGCTATCATTCAGATTTTTTTATTGAAAACCCAACCCGCCAGGTAATAGCCACCTCCAATCACTATCAAAGCCACTGCTATAGCCATCAGAATAACTGAATAATTAAATACGCCCCAATAGGTTAAAAGCATACCGTTAGATGGATTATTGGGATTGTAGGCAATAGTAGCTTCTTCGCCAATACTCCACCGGATAGAGTTGGAGGAACCAGAGTGTTTGTATATGTATTTCTGGTGGTTGCCGGCAGTGTACTGAAAAACGGGTTTATAGGTAATACTGTCTTCGTTGTCGTTTACTTCTATGTCTATCACTATTCCTGTTGCTCTTTCGCTTTTTTTCAAAAAAATCAGGCGCTCTTTAATCGAAAACACAGACATTAAGAGAATAACGATTCCTATTATAAGGGCTATTCCGTAAAACATAAAAATACGGTTAAGGATTTCGCGATAAGTTACTATAAATTAGAAACAAAAAAGCCGTTTCCCTACCTGAAACAAGAAAACGGACTTTTTTATTCAATCGCCAATCTTCCGCCGGCAAGGGGTAAGTTCTAAGGCTGCAGGGAAGTTGCAAAACAGGTTTAAGTATAACAGCAAGGAGTTACAGAGCGGAGAGTTTAGTGACGGGAGTGGTTTAGAGTTATATGACTATGGGGCAAGAATGTATGATGTTCAAATAGGGTTATGGGGAACAGGTGATCCGCTTTCTGAAAAATTCAGGAGATTGTCTCCTTATAACTATTGTGCTGGTAATCCAATAAGGTTTATTGATCCGGATGGGATGGAGATCCGGGAGGCTGCTGCAAAGAATCCAGGTGAACGAGGGATACCGCTTATCTTAATTAACAAGCTTTCCAAAACTCAATATGAGTATAACGATAAGGGGCAATTGACTATTAAAAAGGGTACTATAAATGAAAAAGGGTCTGCCTATTATTCAGACAGACTGAATGAGGCAATAAAAAGTAGTAAAGTTATAACTATAGGAATTAGTCAAACATTTAAGCAGGGGAATGGATAAATGAAATCAGTGGATGGTGATGCAGGTGGTGGAGTAACGCAAACGCCGGCGCAAAGTAGGGCTGGTAGTCCTTTTTTGGATCAACGTCCTAAGGCGGCAGGGAATCCGATAGTTTTAATTTCTGGAAACTCCAACTGGAATATAAAGGGGACAGATGGGGTAACAGCTGTGCCGGGCTCTCCTGAATTTATTCTAATGCACGAACTTGTGGGGCACGCTATTCCAATCATATTAGGTAAGATGGAAGGCAATGCGGTTGTAAATGAAAATAAAGTTAGACGGGAGGTGAATGTGCCCTTAAGACAAGCAGATCCCCGTCACCTGGAAAGTAATTTTGGTAATTGATGTATGAAATATTTAATGAGGTATGAAATATTTAATTGTTTTTATTTTTTTATTGTTGCATTCCTGCAAAGAGGAGAAAAAGGCAAAATGCATTTCTTTGATTTGTTTGAGAAGTTTCGATACCTGTATGAGAGGTTCTGATACTGTTTATGTAAGAATTGCGAATAATTCAAAAGATACCATATTTGTACCTTCCTCATACGAAGGTGCATTCTATGTAGATGGGGACAGCCTTTTTTTAGAAGCTGTTCCTAAACCTGAATACTATAAAAGTGTCTTTTATAAGTATTCAAAAGTATTCCCTTTCGAGGTGTATACCGCCAGAATAATACCTGGTCAGGTACCGGATACAGTTATAAAGATAAATTATCAGGCCTATTTCTTTAATCAATTTCGCATGAGACCGTTTGTTCCTTTATATCCCGGATCTATACATATACAGACTGTGGTATTTAACGTGCCGCAGAGAGCTGATATTGTGCGGGTAGTTTATTATAAAAAGTCGTTTGCTAATTGGTTGGGAAAAGATTCTTTAAATTATCAGCTGGATGATTTCATCCGGTTTGATAGTGCAGAAGCGAAATATCTTACTGACACAATTTTCAATAGGTACTACGGTAGCTAAATTTTTTGTTTGGGTATGTTTTACTCATCTGGTGCAGTGTAGTAGATTGTAGTAAGGGGATGTTTCCAGAACGGCAAAAACAGCCAGTAATACTGTTGATAACATCGTCCTGAGTAACGGTATAGGCGTCAGATGGCTACAAAATGGTAAAGAAATGCAGACAGGCTTTGTTGAAAAAGAGGGCGATTTACAAGCGTGTATAAAGAAGTTCAGTCGTCTTTGGCAGAGGAATAATATTTTAGCCAAAGAGTTTATTACATGACAGATACCATGTTTACCCGATTTTGGTTGGAATTTGACATAGAGGATGCTCTTGCAGTTCCTGCGGGAGTTGGGACAGGGTGTGGTGTTACTGCATTTGATTATTTTGATGCACTTAAGATTATGGACGAAAAGGTATTTGTTGATGTGAAGCGTCCTGTATTCAAAAGAGTAGTGGAGAATGTAGATATCCGAACCCTCGATCAGGGACATGTGATACCTAATATGATCGCGCCGGTGCATCGGGGTGTCTGGTTTCCATTAGGTTATCAGTAGTAACCCATATGGCATCCTGGGTGTTTGCAATAAGCGATTTTCAGAAAGCAGAGAAAATGAAACAATATGGGAGCTATAAACATAGCATTGACATTGTTGATAGTATGTTGTTTGGGTTGCGCTAATAATGGCGGTAAGAATGATATTCTTGGAAACTCTTCTGTGAAGAAGGTCGAGGGGAATAAGGACACAGCAATTAAGCATTTGTCATCCAAAAGAGTTTTTGATAGTTTGTATGCCGCTATAGAATGTAATGAGGGGGATGCTGAAGAAAAGGCGGGACGCCTTGAAGGGCGGATTGATTCCCTGCTTACAACAATGTTATCTGCTTTGGAGAAATCAAACTATAACTCCGGGCGTGTGGCTCCTTTTCTGGAATTATTGAAGAAGGAAAAGGTTGGTTATAAGTCTGCTATCTCTTCATCGGCGGAATTGGTATTCTGGTCTTATGGAACAACGTCTATGCAGGGGGAAAGGAAGGTTGCAGGCAACTGCTATTATCTTAAAGAATTAGAGAGGCGCTATGCGTTCTACCTGGCAATCTGGGAGCAAATTAATAGTGCTCTTTTGAGTATTGGTATGTGATCTGTTTGTTGGCAACTGTTCTATTATGGTGGAATTTAAAAAGGGATTTTGAAGAAATGCTTCCTTATGATAGAAGGAGATATCCTGCCCACGAAGAAAAGCCTACTACGATCGGACTTCTTATTTTAAAAGAACTTAATAAGCTTAAAGGCGACTAGATATGATGAAGACTAAAATTTAATAATTCTCTTTTTAAAAAGCCGCCTCCTGCAAAACAAGAGACGGCCTTCCATTCACATCAAAACAACTGGCTTAATGCCCGCTATTATTACTGCTCCCAATCTTATCCAATATCTTATGCGCCACTTCCATCGCCAGATACCCATCCAGCTCGCTCACCACAGTAGGCTTATTCTGCAAAATAGACTGCGTAAAAGCCTCTAATTCGTCTTTAATAGCATTACTCTGTGTAACTACCGGATTAGCCACTGCAATGGTCTTAATTCCGTTGTTGGTGTCCAGATCAAAAGTGAATACGCTGTCATCATCCGTTTCCTGTTTCAGGCGAATGATTTCCGTGTTCTTTTCCAGAAAGTCGATACCTATGTAGGCATCTTTTTGGAAAAGGCGGATTTTACGCATTTTCTTCATGCTGATGCGGCTGCTGGTAAGGTTGGCTACGCAGCCGTTGTTAAACTCAATACGTACGTTGGCAATATCGGGGGTGTCCGTCATTACCGCTACGCCGCTGGCGCTTATGTTTTTAACGTCGCTTTTTACCAGGCTGAGGATAATGTCAATGTCATGTATCATCAGGTCCAGTATTACACTTACCTCGGTACCACGTGGGTTAAACTGGGCCAGGCGGTGTACCTCAATAAACATGGGGTTCAGCTGCATGTCCTTAATAGCCGTAAAAGCCGGGTTAAACCTTTCAACGTGGCCTACCTGCATTTTAATGTTGGCTTCGCGGGTCATATCAACCAGCTGGCGGGCTTCCTCTACGGTGTAGGCCAGTGGTTTTTCTACAAACACGTGCTTGCCCCTGCGAATAGCCATTTCGCACAGTTTAAAGTGGTGGTTGGTGGGGGCAATAATATCAGCTGCATCCACTGCATCCATCAGTTCTTCTGCACTGGCGTAGCGTTTCAGCTGATATTTTGCTTCTACCTCAGCAGCCGTAGCGTCATTGGGATCAAAAAATCCAACCAATGTTACATTTTCCAGTTCTTTCCAGCTGTTCAGGTGGTATTTACCCAAATGGCCTACTCCAAAAACGCCTACTTTAAGCATGACGGGTATTGTATTGTTTTTTAAAAACTATGACATATACGATTCTATCGGTTCACAGGTACAGATCAGGTTTCTGTCGCCATGTGTGTTGTTAATCCGCGATACACTTGGCCAGAACTTGTTCTGGGTTACATAGTACAGCGGAAACGCTGCCTGCTGGCGGGTGTAGGTGTAATTCCATTCATCCGCACAAATAACAGCCTGGGTATGCGGTGCATTTTTCAGGGCGTTATTGGCTTTATCAACAGTACCGTTTTCTATCGCTTTAATTTCTTCGTAAATCGTAATCAGTGCATCGCAGAAGCGGTCCAGCTCGCCTTTGTCTTCGCTTTCTGTAGGCTCTATCATAATAGTGCCGGGTACAGGAAAGCTGAGGGTAGGGGCGTGGAAACCATAGTCCATCAGGCGTTTTGCCACGTCTTCGGCTTCTACACCGCTGGTGGTTTTAAACGGCCTCAGGTCTACAATAAACTCATGCGCACAGGTGCCGTTGCTGCCGCTGTACAGTATTTTGTAATACTGCTCCAGACGGGCCTTCATGTAATTGGCGTTAAGAATTGCGTTTTCAGTAGCTCTTCTAACACCGGTAACACCCAGCATTTTAATATACGCATAGCTGATTAACAGAATAGACGCGCTGCCAAATGCGGCGGCACTTACGGCGTTACCCTTATTGGTAGCGCTCCACTCGCCCTGTAACAGGGTAGCGTGTGAAGGCAGGTAAGGTGCCAGGTGTGCTTTTACGCAGATGGGGCCCATGCCAGGACCGCCGCCACCGTGTGGTATAGCGAAGGTTTTGTGCAGGTTAAGGTGACAAACGTCTGCGCCGATGTTACCGGGAGAAGTTAAGCCTACCTGGGCGTTCATGTTGGCGCCATCCATGTATACCTGTCCACCATATTGATGTATAGTAGCACAGATATCTATAATGCTTTCTTCAAACACACCGTGGGTAGATGGGTAAGTAACCATCAGGCCACCCAGTGTGTCTTTATATTGTTCTGCTTTGGCTTTCAGATCAGCTACGTCAATATGACCATCTTCATCGCTCTTCACCACCACCACTTTCATACCGGCCATTACAGCGCTGGCAGGGTTGGTACCGTGTGCAGAAATAGGAATTAATACCACGTTACGGTGTGCGTTGCCGTTGGCTTTATGATAGTCCATAATAGTTAACAGGCCCGCATATTCGCCCTGTGCACCACTGTTAGGTTGCAGGCTGGTAGCATCAAAACCGGTAATTACGCTAAGGTATTTACCCAGCTCTTCTATAATTTGTCCGTAACCTTTTACCTGGTTGGCAGGTACAAAGGGGTGAATCTGCCCAAACTCAGGCCAGCTTACCGGTATCATTTCAGTAGCGGCGTTCAGCTTCATGGTACAGCTACCCAGGCTAATCATGCTGGTGTTTAAGCTCAGGTCTTTGTTTTCCAGCTGCTTCAGGTAACGCATCATCTGGCTTTCGCTGTGGTGTGTGTTAAACACCGGGTGCGTAAGGTAGCTGGAAGTACGTTTGGCAAAGGCAGGTATATTGTTCAGTTCGTAACCTTCTGCATCAAAACCAATAGTAGCCTCGTCCAGGCCTTTGGCTTCTGCAAAAATGTATACGATATCCAGTACATCTTTCTGCGTAGTGGTTTCGTCCAGTGCAATACCAATGGTGTTATCGGCAAAGTAGTGGAAGTTAACCTGATGCTTTTCTGCAATAGGGCGTATTACCGCTGCATCGGCATCAATTTTAACCGTATCAAAGTATTGGCTGTTTACGTTGACAAAACCCAGCTCGGCCAGTGCTTCGCTTAAAGTCTGCGCCAGTAAAGCCACGCGGCTGGCAATGTTTTTCAGCCCTTCTGCACCGTGGTAAACGGCATACATAGCAGCCATGTTGGCCAGTAATGCCTGTGCGGTACAGATATTAGAAGTTGCTTTTTCGCGTTTAATATGCTGCTCGCGTGTTTGCAGCGCCATGCGTAAAGCACGGTTGCCTTTGGCATCAATACTCACCCCTATAATACGGCCGGGCAGGTTACGCTTAAACTCATCTTTAGTAGCAAAGAAGGCAGCGTGCGGGCCACCATAACCTAAAGGAACGCCAAAGCGCTGTGCACTACCTACCGCCACATCAGCACCCAGTTCGCCAGGGCTGGTTAACAGGGTAAGCGCCAGCAGATCGGTTGCCATGGCTACATAACCACCTACATTGTGTACGTTGGCAATAAAACCGCGGTAATCTTCAATGCTGCCGTTGGCGTTGGGGTATTGTAAAATGGCACCGAAATAGGTATCGTCCAGCAGTACCTCGCGGTAGTTGCCAAACACCAGTTCAATATTTATGGGGGTAGCACGGGTAACCAGTACGTCTTTGGTTTGGGTAAGTACTGCGTTATCTACAAAAAACTTAGGTTTAGTAATGTTGTCACCTTTGTTTACATGATGAAACAGCATGGCCATAGCTTCTGCGGCAGAAGTAGCTTCATCCAGCAGAGAGGCGTTGGCAATTTCCAGACCGGTAAGGTCTGTAACCATGGTTTGGTAGTTGAGCAGGCTTTCCAGGCGGCCCTGGCTAATCTCGGCCTGGTAGGGGGTATACTGGGTATACCATCCTGGGTTTTCAAACACATTACGCAGTATTACACTGGGGGTAATGGTGTTGTAATAACCCTGGCCTATATAGGTTTTGAAAAGTTGGTTTTTTGCTGCAATCTGCTTCAGCTCCTGCAGGTATTCAAACTCACTTATGCCTTCCGGCAGATCCAGCGGTTGCTGCAAACGAATGGCAGCGGGTACGGTTTTCGTTATTAATTCCTCCACAGAGCTAACACCGATAACTTTAAGCATTGCTTGCGTATCAGCTTCATTTACACCAATATGTCTGCCCTGGAATTCTGACGACTGTGCAGTAAATAAGTTCATAACTAAAATAAGAGGTTGACCATTTTTTAAGAATGCGCAAAGGTACGAGCATTACAGCACTTTTACACATTATAGAAAAAACTAAAAAAATGGGTGGCTTTTGCCATTCGCCTTCATTTTTTTATAACCAAAAGGCTGTTCAGCAGCGTTTTATTATGTAAAAAAGCGGTTTTATTGCGTTTTCTATAGTTCACTATTATAGTGGTATACTCTGGTATACGGCGGCGGGTGTAACATTAACAAAACCTTCCGGTAACAATCAGTTCCGGGGCTGATGGTTGTCAGCCACCTGGGGCAGGGGCGCGGCTACTTTTGTTAAAGCGTAGGTTATTCTCCACCTCAACAACTTAAAAACAATGGACACAATTCTGGTAGCTACTGATTTTTCTCCTGCGGCGGTAAACGCGGCCGGGTATGCGGCAGATATGGCGCGGATGACCGGCAAAAAACTGCTGTTACTGCATATTTACACGTTACCGGTTAACTGGGGCCAGCTGGCACTGGCTACCGATAACACTAATATGACGGATGATGCCCAAACAGAACTGAACCGGCTGAAGGAGCAGCTGCTGCTGCGGGATGTTACGGAGTTACAGATTGATACAGCAATAAGAACAGGTACGTTTTTTCAGGAACTGAAAGCAGCCTGCGGGCAGGTAAAGCCCTATATAGTGGTAATGGGCAGCCAGGGCACCTCCGCCACAGAGCGTTTCTTTTTTGGCGGGCATACCGTGCATGCCATGCAGCATTTATTGCACTGGCCTTTAATAACGGTGCCGCTGGGGGCGGGCTTTAACTATATACGCCGCATAGGCCTGGCCTGCGACCTGAACGAGGTGGCTAATCAAACACCTATAGCATCTATCAAAAACCTGGTGAAGGATTTTAATGCCTCGCTGCATATTTTAAATGTGGGTAAAGACAGTGAACTGGCGCCGGATACGGTATTTGAGTCGGATGTATTAAATCAACTGCTGGCAGAGGTAAGCCCGCAGTACCATTTTATTGCGCACGATGATACCACGGAGGCGCTGATTGATTTTGTAAAAACTTATCATATACATCTGCTGCTGGTGTTGCCGCGTCAGCGCCAGCTGGCAGACAAGCTGCTGCTGCAAAAAAGCCACACACGCGAGCTTGTATTGCACAGCAGTGTGCCGGTAATGGCACTGCATAAGCAGGAGTGAGCAGAATCATATGCAGGCTGACGGCCGTCAGCCGTTAGCCCTGCGGGTTCGGGTAACTTTGGATATTTAAAGCAAGTTTTTACGTATGTATTCTTCTGGTGCCATGATAGACGTGAAGCAGTTTAGGTTAGAAAGCGATGAATGGAAACGTACATTGGAATTGCTGCTGCTGGAGAATGCGTACCTTAAAAACAGGCTTGCCGAAATTGTAAATGTGAGTAGTACCACCTTATTGTTTCTGGAAAAAGCGGAAGATTACCAGAACCGGTTTATGCAAAAGGATGAGGTGATAAACCTGATGCGCCAGGATATACATGAGTTTGACAGGCTGCTGGCTGCCTGCGGGCCGGAGAATAAAGAGATGCTGAAAAGCATACGGCAAAGGCAGCAGACGCTGCGTAAAGAACTGATGCTGCTGGAAAGCACTTTCAGTTTACTGAAAGTGCAGTTCCGCGATATGCTTTAGTTTAACATACTCTCCAGCTTTTTCTCGTTCAGTATTACAATACTGCCATCTTTAATATCAATCAGTTTTTCGTTCTTAAAATCGCCCAGCGTTCTAATCATACTTTCGGTGGCGGTGCCTGCAATACTGGCCAGGTTTTCCCTTCCAATATCTATAGTAGTCTGGTATTTCTTATGCAGCGTAATTAAAGCATCTGCCACTTTTTTGCGCAGGCTGTTATACGCCAGTTTCAGCAAACGTTCTTCCTGTTCCGTTACGTTTTTGGCCAGCATGGTTATAAACTTTCTGGCAATACTCAGGTTGCTGTTCATCAGCTCTTCAAAATCTTCTTTCGGTATCAGTGCCAGTTCTGCATCTTCAATGGCTTTGGCGGTTTCTTTATACACAGTACCTTCCAGCAAAGCTATATGGCCCAGAAAATCGCCCTCGTTGTACAGGCCTACTACCAGTTCTTTACCATCTTCATTGCTTTTGCAGGTAATAACCTTGCCTTTGCGCACATAGTAAAGGCGCGAGGGGCGGTTGCCTTCGGAATAAATGAGTTGTTTTTTACGATAGGTATTTACATTTCTATCGGCCGTAAAAGATTCCAGCGATTGGTTGCCGGTGTTAATACGCATCAGCTGATCCAGCCCCTGCAAATCGGCCGAAAACTCCTGCTTCATCAGGTCAACCTTACGCAGGCGGCTTTCAATAGCCGTAAGCAGTTCGGTTTCCATAAAAGGTTTGGTAAGGTAATCGTCTGCACCCAGTTCCATACCCCGGCGTATATCGGCCCGCTCTGTTTTAGCGGTTAAAAATATAAAAGGCGTGTTTTGCAGGCTGGGGTTTTTATGTATCAGATGCAGTACACCATAGCCATCCAGCACAGGCATCATAATATCGCATATAATTAAATCCGGCTTGTGTTCCAGTGCTGCTTCCACACCCACTTTGCCGTTTTCAGCCGTGTACACTTTATAGTTGGCCAGTTCCAGAATTTCAGCTGTATTCTCCCGTATGCTGTGGTTGTCCTCAATCAGTAAAATCTTCTTCATTGTGTACTCGCTTTATAATGTAAATACCAGTTTCATTTCGGTGCCCTGGTCCAGTACGCTGTGGCAGGTAATGGAGCCATTCATTAACTCGGCATATTTAGATACAATGTGCAGCCCCAGCCCCGTACCATCTATATTAGAGGCGTTAGAGGCGCGGAAAAACCGCTCGAACAAATGCGCCTGGTCTTCTGCGGAAATACCAATACCCTGGTCCTGCACGGTTAAGGTCATTTGCCCGTTGGCCACCGCACTGGCTATGGTAATAGTAGCCTGCTCCGGCGAAAACTTTATGGCATTGCTCAGCAGGTTAATAACAATATGTTTAAGCAGAGAGGCATCCAGCGTAATTACCTCTTCGCCGGTATGGGTATACAGTACCTGCTGGCCGGGCTTTAATATGGTTTTCAGTTCTTCAATAATGCCCTGTACCAACAGGTGCAGGTTAAACCTGCCAGGCTTCTGTAGTATTTTGCCTTCTTCTATTTTACCAACCGATAAAAAGTCGTTCAGTATTTCGGTTAACCCGTTTACCGATGCAACTATACGCTCCGTATGCTTTTGCCGCTTCGGCTGCTCCTCGGTAGTAGTATACTTTTGCAGCAGTATGGTAGAGGAGAGAATGGTGCTGAGCGGTGTTCTGAACTCGTGCGAGGCCAGCGATACAAAGCGGCTTTTCAGCTCGTTCAGTTCTTTTTCTTTGTTTAACGATTTGGCCAGTTCTTCTTTCGATTCTTCCAGCTTGTTCATCGTTTCCTTTAACTGAAACGTGCGCTGCTCTACCTTATCTTCCAGCTCATCATTCAGCCGGCGTATTTCTTCCTCTGCTTTTTTGCGTATGGCAATGTTGTTAATAAAGGCAATTACCAGGTTGCTTTCCTCCTTGCGATAGTGGCACAAACTCACTTCTACCGGAAACTCCGTACCATCTTTACGCACGCCAAACAAATCCATACCCAGGCCCATAGGCCGGTTTTGCATGTGCGAGCTGAACCTTTCGCGGTGGGGTACATGTTTGTGGTGAAAGCGGCTGGGGATAATAACCTCTACCTTTTTGCCTACCAGCTGGTCATCCGCTTCGTACCCAAACTGCCCCAGCATAAAGGGGTTTACCAGCAGTATTTCGCCCTGGTCGTTGGCTACCAGAATGCCTATAGAAGCATGGGTAAAAATGGCCTCTACCAATTGCTTTTCGTTGCTAAACACACCTGGCTGGTGGGAATTTGTTGGCTGCATATCACTACTCTCTCCGGGTAAACAATAAGTCGTTGGCGCAAAGGTATGATTATAATAAAAAATAATTTGATAAGTAAACAGGAATTAGGATGCCGGAAGGGGCCTGCATGCTGCTGAAACGCCCGGTTGCGCAATTTAAAGTACCTTTGCAGGCCGTAAAGGCAACATTATTCTGGTATGAGTGAGGTAAATATGGACAACTGGCAAAAGAAATCGGCAGATCGCGCCAAGCTGTATAAACAGTGGATAGCGCGTGCCGATAAAAATAAAGTGCTGAAACAGTTGCCGGACCTGCATGAGGAAGCTTTTGAAAAAGTAGACTGCCTGGAATGTGCTGCCTGCTGCAAAAACTATTCGCCCCGCTTTAAAACCCCGGATATTAAGCGCATAAGCAAACACCTGCGTTTACGGGAGAGCGAGTTTATTGATAAATACCTGAACCTGGACACCGATGGCGATTACGTGGTAAAAAGCAGTCCCTGCGCCTTTTTGGGGGCCGATAATTACTGTAGTATTTATGAAGTACGCCCCTCAGACTGCTACCGTTTCCCTTATACAGATGAAGATGTATTATTAAAGCGCCCGCAGATTACCTTAAAAAATGCCAGTTTTTGCCCGGCAGTGTACTTTGTGCTGGAGAAGCTGATACAGGCAAAATAGCTATATTTACGCGGTTGGTACCCTAAGGACATGATTAAGAGCATGGTTTATGTTTAAAAGTATTGTTTATTATGACGCATTTGCCAAAATTGATAGAAGACCTGGCTTTAATACTGATGGCTGGCGCCGTAACCACTTTGTTGTTTCGCCGCCTGAAGCAGCCGCTGGTGTTGGGGTATATTATTGCGGGCCTGCTGGTAGGGCCGCACATTGCTATACTGCCTACTGTAATTGATACAGAAAATATAAATGTACTGGCCGAGTTAGGCGTTATTTTCCTGTTGTTTAGTCTGGGTTTGGAGTTTAGCTTTAAAAAGCTGGTAAGGGTAGGGGGCGCCGCCTCTATTACTGCTATTGTAGAAGTAATAGGTATGCTGGGCATAGGTTATGCCAGCGGGCAGATACTGGGCTGGAGCCAGATGGACAGTATTTTTCTGGGTGGTATACTTTCTATTTCTTCCACCACCATTATTATACGGGCTTTTGAAGAGCTGGGCGTAAAAAGCCAGCAGTTTGCGGGTATTGTTTTCGGGGTGCTGATTGTAGAAGACCTGGTGGCCATTTTGCTGCTGGTATTACTTTCTACCCTGGCGGTAAGCCGGCAGTTTGCCGGGCCCGAAATGGCTTTTTCGGTGTTAAAACTGGTATTCTTTCTCTCCCTCTGGTTTATAGCGGGTATATTTCTGATTCCTACTTTTTTAAAAAAGGCGCGGAAGCTGCTGAGTGAAGAAACCTTGCTGATACTATCGCTGGGCCTTTGCCTGGGTATGGTGGTACTGGCTACACACGTGGGCTTTTCGCCGGCGCTGGGTGCTTTTGTAATGGGTTCTATACTGGCCGAAACTACCAAAGCTGAAAAGATTGAACACCTGGTAAAACCGGTGAAGAACCTGTTTGCTGCGGTGTTTTTTGTATCGGTAGGTATATTGATAGATCCGGCGGTGATAGTAAAACATGGCGGGCCGGTATTACTGATTACCGTGCTGACTATTGTGGGCAAATTTTTATCAAGCAGTATAGGTGCCGTATTATCGGGCCAGCCGCTGAAACAATCTATACAGGCGGGTATGAGCCTGGCGCAGATAGGGGAGTTTTCCTTTATCATTGCCACACTGGGGCTTACCTTAAAAGTAACCAGCGATTTTCTGTACCCCATAGCCGTGGCAGTAAGTGCCATTACCACGTTTACCACGCCCTACCTGATTAAATGGTCAGAGCCTTTTTATCATTTTCTGGATAGAAACCTGCCGCGCAAATTTGTAAACACCTTAAACAAATACTCTTCCGGTACGCAGGACATACAGGCAGAGAGCGACTGGAAAATTGTATTGCGTGCGTATACCGCTATTGTATTAACCAATATGATTATTTCGGTAGCTATTATACTGCTGTCTTCCACCTTTTTAACCCCATGGGTACAGGGTAAAATGAACTACAGCCTTACAGGCGATATTATTGTACTGCTGATTACGTTTGTGGCCTGTGCGCCGTTTACCTGGGCTATGATGGCTAAAAAGCCAGATACCATGGCGTATACTAACCTGTGGCTGGATAAAAAGTATAACCGCGGCCCGCTGGTAATTATTGAGGTGATACGTAACCTGCTGGCGGTATTTCTGGTAGGCTTTCTGGTAGACAGGTTGTTCTCCGGCACCATAGCCATTCTGGTGGCTATTCCGGTAATGATAATTGTATTATACATCTTCTCCCGCAGAATGCAGCTATACTACGGCCGTATTGAAAAACGCTTTTTGCGTAACCTGAATGCGCGGGAAAGCAGGGAGATTGAAGAAGACACAGCCAGGGCATCACTATCCCCCTGGGATGCGCACCTTGCCAGTTTTGAAATTAGCCCGTACGCAGCCTACGTAGGCGTATCGCTGCAACACCTGGCCTGGCGCGAACGTTTTGGGGTTAACCTGGCGTATATAGAACGGGGTGGCAAAGTAATTTACGCGCCCAGCCGGGATGAGAAATTATTCCCTTATGACCATATTGGGGTAATTGGTACGGATGAGCAGTTAATATCGCTACGTCCGCTGCTGGAAGACAATGCCAATGAAGTTACCTATGCAGAAGGCGATAAGCGCGAGAACATTGTGTTACAGAAAGTAATTGTAGATGAGCATACCAAACTGAAAGGCCAAACCATACGCCTGAGTGGCATACGCGAAAAAACCAATGGCCTGGTAGTGGGTATTGAGCGCAAAGGGCAACGTATACTCAACCCCGCTTCCGATACGAAGTTTGAGTGGGATGATGTGGTTTGGGTAGTGGGGGATAGAAGAAAGATTCAGCAATTGTACATTAAGCACGATTAACCGTATTATTTATATAAAAAGCGCCCGGCAATATATGTTTGCCGGGCGCTTTTTATTGTAGCAGTGTAGGGTAGCTTAGTATTCCATTTTGCGTAGTGCCGGCGCTTTGGCCCAGGTAATCAGCACTACCAGCAACGTCATACACCCACCGAATATTACAGATGGCACCACACCCATTAAACGGGCAGAAAGGCCGCTTTCAAACTGGCCCAACTCGTTACTGGAGTTAATAAACATAGAGTTTACACTCATTACCCGGCCACGCATGTTATCAGGCGTTTTTAACTGTGTAATGGTACCACGTATAACTACGCTGATGCCATCCAGCATACCACTCAGCAGCAGCACCGCAAACGAAATCCAGTACAGTTTAGATATACCGAAGATGATAATACAAATACCAAAGCCGGCAACGGCTATCAGCAATTTGCGGCCCTGTTGCTTACGCATAGGAAAGGCGGTTAACAATAGCACACTGCATATAGCGCCTATATCAGAAGCGGCGTTGAGCATACCAAAACCTTCCGGCCCGGCCTTTAATATATCGCGGGCGTATACCGGCACCATAGCTACCGCACCGCCAAACAATACGGCAAACATATCCAGCGATACGGCGCCCAGCAGTTCTTTGGTTTTAAATACAAAGTTGAGGCCTTCCTTAACACTATCCCAGGTGCGTTTTTCGCCCTTTACATTTACCGGTGGCTTGGCGCTTACGCGGGATATGCAGATGAGTGATATCAGCAGCATAGCGCTTATTACCCCCAGGGTGCCGGTATTACCTACCAGCGCAATCAAAAAGCCACCCGCGGCGTGGCCGCTTACCGAGCCCAGCAGGTAGGAACTCTGATTCCACGTCATAGCATTGGGCAGTGTTTCTCTGGGTACCGTAGAGGCCAGCATTACGTTAAACACCGGCCCGGTAAAAGCACGTACAATACCGGTACCGAATATGGTAATGTAAATAAGCACCGCTATAATATGATGGCTGAGGCTGATGCGGATATAGTTGGTGGATAAAAACAGCAGTATCAGCACCGCCAGAATATACAGGGCGATACCTTTCTGTAACATGCCCCGCTTTTCACTCAGGTCAATCACATGCCCGGCATACAGCGCCAGTGAAATGGCCGGTATAATTTCTGAAAGGCCTATAAGGCCAATGGCCAGGGGATCGTTAGTAAGGTTGTATACCCACCAGCCCAGCATGGTGGTAAGCATACGCATAGACATGGTAAACAAAAAGCGGCTGGCCAGCAGGTTTCTGAATTCCGTAATACGTAGTGCAGCAAATTTGTCTATCGGTTGTTCGGTTGGTTCCTGTTTCTGCAGGTGATCACTTGCCATAGTTCACTTCTCCTTTTAAAAATCAGGGTAGCGTTATCAGGTGCTGCCCCTCGTCGTAGTCTTTTTCCAGTGCATCCAGTATTACCTGTACATGTAGGTCATTGCTCAGGAAATCGGCGTTGGAAGCGTCTACAATAATGGTTTTGATATTTTTTTGTTTAATGTAGCTGGTATAGGTTTCCTGTATGTTAATCAGGTATTCATCGGGTATATGCTGCTCGTACCCGCGGTTGCGCTTTTTAATGTTAGCCTGTAGCTTGTTTACCGGCGAGTGCAGGTAAATCAATATATCGGGAAATATCAGTTGCTGGTGAATAATATCAAACAGTTTCTGGTACAGCCTGAATTCTTCTTCCGGCAGGTTTACCTTGGCAAACAGCAGACACTTGGTAAACAGATAATCTGAAACCGTTACGGTTTGAAACAAATCGTTGGTATGCAGCATCTCCTTCAGCTGTTTAAAGCGTTCTGCCATAAAAAACAACTCCAGCGGAAAAGCGTATTGTTTGGGGTTTTCATAAAAGCGGGGCAGAAAAGGGTTATCTGCAAACTCTTCCAGTATTAACCGGGCATTCAGTTTTTTAGATAATAGATGGGCCAGCGTGGTTTTTCCGGCTCCAATGTTGCCCTCAATGGTAATAAAGTGGTACTTCATCAGATGGTAATGTCCGCCCAAAATTAAGACAGCCGCTACAGAGCGTCGGAAATTTTATGCACATCCAGTGTATCCGGGCAGTTTTGCAGCAGTTGTGCAATGGTCTGGTGCAGTACCGGGTGCTCTACATCTGCCGCTATTTCTGCCAGCGGCAGCAGGGCAAAACGGCGCAGTGGCAGGCGGGGGTGGGGTACGGTAATCAGTGGCGTGGTAATTATGGCGTTGTTGTACAGCAGCATATCAATATCTACCGTGCGTGGCCCCATTGCTACGGTTCTTTCCCTGCCCAGCACCAGTTCTATGGCCAGTAAAGCTTCCATCAGCGGGGCGGCATCCAGCATTGTTTCCAGTAAAAGGGCCTGATTGTAAAAGGAGGGCTGGTTTTCCATACCCCACGCGGCCGTTTCGTAAATAGTGGATAACTGGGTAAGCTTACCGCATTTTTCCTGTATCAATTGCCGTGCATGGCGCAGATAAGCCGTACGATTACCTAAATTACCGCCTATCAACAGGTATGCTTTGTTCATAAATAGATGAGATGGAGCGGGTCAAATATCTTTATTTTTACAACATTGCACAGGAGAATTTAAGTTATGAAAGGATTTATCAAGATATTTTTCGCCGCCTTTTTGGCGCTGGCCGTGTTTGTGCTGGTGCTATTCTTCATTATAGTAGGGGTAATAGCCAGCAAATCCAGCGATGAAAAGCCTGCAATAGGCAGTAATGGAGTGCTGGTGGTAGATTTATCTGTGGTATATAACGATAAATCTAAAGACAATACCGTTAACTCCCTTCTGGGCGATGGCCCCTCTGTTTTACCCGGCCTTAACGATGTGGTAAACATGCTGCGCTATGCACAAAAAGACTCCAGTATAAAAGGTGTTTACGTAAAAAGCGATTACAACAACAACAGTTTTGCTGCTACGGAAGAGCTTAGGCAGGCACTTACTGACTTTAAACGCAGCGGTAAGTTTGTAGTTGCTTATGGCGACGTTATTACGCAGGGCGCTTATAAAGTGGCTTCTGTTGCCGATAAAGTGTATTGCCACCCCAAAGGCGGCCTGGAATGGAAGGGGTACGCCACCAGCTTACTGTTTATGAAAGGCCTGCTGGACAGGCTGGAAGTGCAGCCGGAAGTGTTTTACGCCGGTAAGTTTAAAAGCGCTACAGAACCTTTCCGTTATACAGAAATGAGCGATGCCAACAGATTGCAAACCTCTGTTTGGATGAATGATTTATACAGCCATTTTTTACAGAACGTAGCAGACAGCCGTAAGGTAGATACCGCCACGCTGCACCAGCTGGCCATTCATAACAGCGTAAGAACTGCCGAAGATGCCGTTAAATACCATTTGGTAGATGCGCTGAAATATGATGATGAAGTAAAAAGCGAACTGTTTGCCCGCATGGGTATAAAAGAAACCGAGAAGGTAAACTTTGTGCCGCTGAGCAAATACTATAAATCGGCCGGTTTAAACGATGCCGAAGGCGATAAAATAGCGGTGATTTATGCGGAAGGCGAAATTGTAGATGGAAGAGGGGAGGAAGATGGGCAGATTGGAAGCATTACCTATAAAAACCTGATACGCAAAGCCCGTTACGATAAAAGCATTAAAGCCATTGTACTGCGCGTAAACTCCCCGGGTGGTAGCGCCCTGGCCAGTGATGTTATCTGGCGCGAGGTAAGCATGGCGCGTAAAAGCAAGCCGGTAATTGTTAGTATGGGTGATATGGCTGCTTCGGGCGGTTATTATATAGCTTGCAATGGCGATTCTATATTTGCAGATGCTACTACCATTACCGGTTCAATAGGCGTGTTCTCACTTTCGTTTAATGGTTCTGCTTTCTTTAAAAACAAGCTGGGTATTACATTTGACGGTGTTAAAACGGCCCCTTCGGCAGATATGGGTTTTGGGGTAAGACCTTTAACCGAACCGGAGAAAAGAATGATGCAGGAAGATGTGGACTCAGTATACTACACCTTTACATCGCGCGTGGCAGAGGGCCGTAAAAAGCCTGTGGAATATATTGACAGCATTGCCCAGGGCCGTGTGTGGACGGGCGAAAGGGCTTTACAATTAGGCCTGGTAGATAAAATTGGTAACCTGCGTGATGCTATTGCCTGTGCTGCCAGAGCAGCAAAAGCAAAGGAATATTATATTAAAGAGTATCCGGAGCGTAAAGGCTTTTTGCAACAGTTTATGGGCGGCTCTGCCGAGAAAACGCTGAAGAGCCGTATGATGACGGAAGAAATTGGGTTAGACCAGTATAAACTGCTGCAGCAGATGAAAAAAGTAAAAACCTGGGCAGATGCGCCACAGGCCCGGCTTCCTTTCCAATACACAACAAATTAATCCCTAGTTTTGCGCTCTCAATAAAAAAGAGCTATGCCGGGTAAGTACAGTCAGATAAGGGCTATGATGGCCATTACCAGAGCCGGATTGCGAAGCATTATGCGCAGTCCTTCAACGGTAATGTTTAGTATTGGTTTTCCGTTGGTATTTATTATGGTATTCGGCTTTATGGGCGGTGGCAGCAATGTATCGTTCAAAATAGCGTTTGACCCTGCTACGGATACTACCAGTGATGTGTACCGGGCATTAACCAGCATTTCTGCCATTAAGGTTTCTGCCAAACAAGGACAGGAGTTACAGGAAGACCTGGAAAAGGGCCGTATACTGGCAGTGCTGAACATTCAGAAGAACACTACCGGCAGCTCGCCCGATTACATTATACACCTGAAAAGCTCGGAGGCGGTTAACCCGCAAAATCTGGCTTCTTTTAAAGATATTTTTCTGGCCGGTATTATTAACCAGATGAACAAGGGCAAATACCCCGATGCGCCATCTGTTGCCGCTGTAAACCCACAGATACAGAAAATACCCGGCCGTATTTACCGCACTATTGATTTTATATTACCTGGTCAGTTAGGCTTTTCGTTAATGAGTGCCTCGGTATTTGGTGTGGCCTTTTTGTTTTTTAGCCTGCGCCAGCAACTGGTGTTAAAGCGTTTTTTTGCCACACCCATTACCCGCCCTTATATTATTATGGGCGAAGCGCTGGCAAGGGTAATATTTCAGATGCTTACCGCAGTGATTATTGTACTGCTGGGAACCTTTGTTTTTAAATTTACACTGGTTAAAGGCGTAGAAACCTTTCTGGAAATAATGCTGCTGAGCTTTCTGGCACTGGTAGTGTTTATGGGCTATGGCTTTATAGTAAGTGGTATAGCCAAAACAGAAAGTGTAATACCTATGGTGGCTAACATATTTACCCTGCCGCAGTTTTTGCTGGCAGGTACCTTTTTTTCTATAGACGCTTTTCCCACCTGGTTGCAGCCACTGTGTCGTATACTGCCACTGACACATTTTAACGAAGCCATGCGTAACATAGCTTTTGAAGGCGCCAGCCTGGCAAGTTGCTGGCAAAACATTGGCGTAATGCTGATATGGGGTGTGGTAGCGTATGGAATTGCGATTAAGGTTTTTAAATGGGAATAATAGCATAATATGAAAATTATAAAGCTGGGCCTGATTAGCGCGGTGGTATTGTTTATGGTGGCCACTATTATTGGTTTGCTGCTACCTTCTACAGTAGTGGTATCCAGAGCAACGGATATTAGCAGAAGCGCGGATAGTGTGTTACCACTGCTGACAGATTTACAACGCTGGCCCGAATGGATAGAAGGCGTAAAGGATAATGGTTTTGCGGTAACCACCCCGCAGAGCAAAGGCGTAGGTGCCAAAGCCAAAGTAAACGGCAACATTATTACCCTTAAAGGTATTGAGCCCCGCAAAGTAACCTCGTTATGGGAGGGGGGCAATGGTTTTAACCAGGATGCGGAATTTAACCTGTTTACAGACAGTGCCAATACGGTTACTACCGTGCAGTGGGCTTTTACCCAGCATATTGGCTGGTACCCGTGGGAGCGGCTGGGCTCGTTTATGAACGACAAAATTCTGGGCCCGGTAATGGAGAAGAGCCTGGAAAACCTGAAAAAGAAAATGGAGCAGCCTTAGCAGGCTGCTTTTTTTTGATAAATACCCTAAAAAGTGCCTTCCGGATGCAACGTTGCCGGAACGGGCATTGTCAGGTGGGAAGAATATGACAGAATCCCGGCAGTTAATAAAGGCCTGTCTGGCAGGCGATGGAACTGCCCAGCAACGATTGTACCAGCAGTATGCCGGGCCGATGCTGGGTGTTTGTTACCGTTACACCAAGTCGATGGATGATGCGCAGGACGTGCTGCAGGAAGGGTTTATTAACGTATTCCGCAACCTGAAGCAGTACAAAATGGAGGGCGAACTGGGAGCCTGGATAAGAAGAATAATGGTAAACGCCGCGCTGAACTACCTGAAGAAAAAGAAAAGATACCAGTTTGACACGTTGCTTACCGAAGAACATTTACACCTGGTAACAGACGATGACCCGGTTATTCAGTTGGGGGCTAAAGAAGTGGCACAACTGATAAGGCAATTACCGGCAGGCTACCAGACCATTTTTAACCTGCATGCGGTAGAAGGTTACCCGCATGTAGAAATAGCGCAGATGCTGGGCATTACCGAAAGCACATCACGCACACAGTATATGCGGGCGCGTAAAATACTGATAGAATGGCTGAAGAAGCCGGCCTTAAAAAAAATAAATTATGCAGGATAGTTCATTAGAAAAACAGTTGCAGCAACTAATGAGCGGGCTTGAATTTGAGCCGGATGCTGCAGTGTGGAAGAATATAGAGGAAGAAATTAATCCTAAAAAGAAAAAAAGAATAGCGGCCTGGTGGTGGCTGACTGGGGGCATATTATTGCTTTGCCTGTCCGGGGGGATATTATGGCATGGTTACAATACCCGCAAGTCAGCTCAACCGGTGGCTACACAGCACCATACAACACAACCGGCTGCGGCGTTGCCGCAACAGGCTCAGGTACCGGCAGCGGCACTGCCACAGCACGGGCAGGCGCCGGCAGCAGCGCAGGGGGCTGCATCTGCACAAACATTTGCGGAGGCACAGGCATCGGCAAGGGCGGATGTGGCTGTTTCACAGGCACACGCATCAGACGCAACTGTTGTGGCTGCCGGGGCAGCTGATAGCGTTAATGCGAATGGAGCAACAACTTCCGGGCATGCAAAAAAAACGGATTCACATCGCCAACAAAGTATTGCCGGGAAGCTACAACCAGTTATGGACCAGGCAGTAACCGGAACTGATATGCCAGCGCAGTTACAGGCAGCGGGTGCTGCCTTACCTGTTGTTACAGCAGCGCAGATACCGGTGGCAGCCCCCACGCCTGCACTATCTGCAGCAACTGTAACAGTTAATAGCGCTTCAGGTACGTTGTTGCCAGCCATGGACATGAATGTTGTTGTATATGAGCAGGAAGCTACCCTTGCTACAGACAAAAATGCTTTTACCCCCGCAGCAGCTGTTACCACGCTGGTGATAGTACCTCAGAAACAAAAAAGCCGCTGGAATGCTTACCCATTGGTGGCAATAGGTGCAGCAGCCAATATAGGAGGGGTAAATACCACGCATGGTTATGGTGGCAGCCTTTCGTATGGTTTAGCCGATATGGTAGTACCAGCTGACAGAACTGATTATCAGAGCTATTACCCCGGAACGGGAGTTGGGCAATACCCTGGCGGCGGGTCAGGTTCCCTTACCTCTTATCTTAATATGCGTAATACCTATGCCAGGCTTGCATTCAGGCTGGGTATGGAGGTGGAATATGCTGCTGCCAGTCACTGGCGTATTCTTACAGGCCTGCAGTACCAGTATATTTCATATAAATCTGTAATTACTACCCAAACGCTTACCAGTTTCAACTCTAATGTATCGGGCACTAATAAGGTTATCTACGATTTTGCTTACCGGTTGCAGTATATGGCTATTCCTTTACAGGTGCAATACCGTTTCTCCAACAAGCTGGCTACATCGGCAGGGATAATGAATAATATTAAACTTTCTGGCAGGCAGGGTAACGAAAGTATTAACAATGCTATGCGTACATGGGTACCATCGGCGTTACTTTCGCTGGATATATTATTACCCGGAAGAAAAGAGCAGGTATGGAAGCTGAGCCCCTATGTGCAATACGGCCTGAAAAGCAATATTACCGGTGCTTTGCAGGATAAACGTATGCTACAGGCGGGCGTGCAGGCAGTGTGGCAAATACCTAATGATTAGTGCAACGTTTTGTTGCCACCGTACATCATATAATAAAAACAAGTATGAAACCGATCACTGCCATTGCCTGCGGTTTAGCCCTGGCCGCAGCTGCCTTTTTCAGTTGCACCAAAGACACCGTTACCGAAACATATACCTTTTACAGGCCGGTATTTGAAACCTCAGACGCAGCCAGAAACGGCATTAAAAGCGCAGCACCCCAACCCGTTACTAACCCGGGAAAGCTGGCTATTAAAGGGCATTATTTGTATTTAACTGAATTAGGTAAGGGTGTACACATTATAGACTATAGTAACCCGCGCACGCCCAAAAACATTGCTTTTGTGGCGGTACCTGGCAATGCGGACGTTGCAGTAAGAGGCAATTATTTATATGCTGATTGTTATACCGCTTTAGCCGTGATAGATATTACAACGCCTGAAAGCGTTAAGCTGCAGAATTTTGTAAACCGTGTTTTTCCTGATCGTTTTTCGGGCCTGGCTTCTGATACCGGCAAAGTGATTATTAAATGGGAAAAGGTGGATACTACCATATCCCGCAGGTTTTCAGAATCGTTTGATAAAACACAGGATGGCCGGGTAATAGTGTACAATGATATGGTTGCTTATTCCTCCAATTCCGCCGGATCGGGCGGTGGGGTAACCAATAGTAAAGGCGGTTCTATGGCCCGCTTTGCGCTGGTAGATGACAGAATGTATGCAGTAGGTTTGAGTGACCTGAAAGTGTTTAATACCGTAGACCCTGCTGCGCCTTTTTATGTAAAAACAGCACAGGTTGGTACAGGTATAGAAACCATATTCCCTTTCAAAAACAACCTGTTTATAGGTTCGCAAACCGGTATGTTTATTTACAATATTGACAGTAAAGACAACCCTGCGCTGAAAGGAACCTTTACCCATGCCAGAAGCTGCGACCCGGTAGTAGCCGATGATACACACGCTTATGTAACCCTGCGCAGCGGAACTGTTTGTGCCGGTAATACCAATCAGCTGGATGTGCTGGACGTTACTTCTGTAACCAGCCCTTCACTGATAAAGACCTATTTAATGAGCAACCCGCATGGACTGGCCAAAGAAGGTGGACTGCTGTTTATTTGCGATGGGGCAGCGGGCCTTAAAATTTATGACGCCGCTAAGCCGGAAGACATTAAGCCGCTGGGTACTTTAAAAGACATATTTGCGTATGATATTATTCCGCTGAACGGCGTGGCATTGCTGAGTGCAAAGGATGCGTTTTATTTTGTGGATTATACAAACGCTGCTAACCCCGTTATTCTTTCTCAGTTATCTATTACCAAATAAGTTGTATGAGAGCATTGCTGCTGTTATGTATATTTTCAATGGCTACCCGTAAGGTGTTATATGCACAGAAAGACACGGTTGCCTGGTTTACACAGCCTGGTGTTACCCTGTTAAATGGCGATAAATACACCAGTGCGGCTATTACGGCTGTTACCGGTGTGCATTACAAACAATGGTATTTAGGTGTAGGTGCAGGTATTGATTATTATAAAGTAAGATCTATTCCGTTGCTGGCCGAGTTACGTTTTGAAAGCAAGTTAAAAGCAGCTCCTTTTGTATATGCCAGGGCTGGCTATAATGTAGCCTGGGCACTGGAACACCAGCATACCAAACCTTATGTTTTCTGGGGCACTAACTCTGTATTTAACAACGGCAAATATGCTGCGGCTGGTTTGGGATGTTATGTGTACCGCAAGGATGATACAGGTGTGGCACTAACACTGGGCTATAGCGCCAAAGGCGTAACAGAGTTGTATGATGAAACCATCTGGAACGGAACACGTACGGTTACCGAAAGCAGAAAGCTGGATTATGTTTTCCGCCGCTTAGATATCGGTGTTAGTTATCGTTTCTGATGGATACTGTAAAAACCGGATGTTGCGCTGTATACCACCGAACTTACTACGTTTGAGTGGTGATTTTTTGAATATTTTACGGAAGCCCTCCTCTGTGAGGGCTTCCCATTCGTGTGTTTTAAGGTTCAGTATTTCAGGCAGGGGCGAGAATGCAGGCTCGTTACCTGCTTTGCTGAACCGGTTCCAGGGGCATACATCCTGGCAGGTATCGCAACCAAACATCCAATCTGCAAACTTTCCTTTCATTTCATCGGGTATCAGCATATCCTTCAGCTCAATGGTAAAATAGCTGATACACTTACTGCCATTAATGGTTTTATCGGGCAATATGGCATCGGTAGGACAGGCATCAATACATTTGGTGCAGGTGCCACAGAAATCTTTTGCAAAAGGATCATCATAGTCTAGTTCCAGATCAACAATCAGCGTGGCAATAAAGAAGAACGAACCGCTTTGTTTGGAAATGAGGTTGCCGTTTTTGCCTATCCAGCCCGCACCGGACAAGGTAGCCCAGCTGCGTTCCAGTACCGGAGCGCTATCTACAAATCCACGGCCTTCTACTGCGCCTATCTGTTCGCGTATGCGTAAAAGCAATTCGTTTAGTTTGGGGCGTATTACTTCATGATAATCCTCGCCCCAGGCGTATTTGGAAATGCGGGGTGTTTCTTCCTGCTGTTGCTGGCCGGGGTAATAATTCATGAGCAGGGTAATAACTGATTTGGCGCCGGGTACCAGTTTGGTAGGGTCTACCCGCAGGTCAAAGTTCTTTTCCATGTAATGCATGTTGCCATGCATACCCTTGTTAAGCCAGCTTTCCAGTCTTCGCGCATCCTCATCCAGCATACGCGCACGCGCTATACCGCAGTAACTGAAGCCCAGCTGCTGTGTCCATTCTTTAATTAACCTGGTATGTTGCGTTTGTAGCATGCGTAACGGGAAAACGAAATGCAAAAATACTCTGTAACAGGGGTAAAATAAAAGCTTTACACAAAGCGGCTATGCAGCAAGTTCAATATTATTGCGTTGTACGTAATACATGGGGGTATGAAAACAGGCAAATGCAACATTCTTATTATTAACGGCTCTGTGCGCGGCAGCATGGGCAACACCGCTAAAATGGCACAGTGGGCTTATAACAGCCTGCAAAACCGGCCGGGCGTTACTTCCACAGTGCTTACCCTTTCAGAGCCCTTACCGGCGGTGGAAGAAGTATACCGGCTGTTAACGGAACAGGATGCTTTTCTTGTACTTACCGGCGTGTATTGGCACAGCTGGGGATCGCCCTTGCAGCGGTTTATTGAGGTAGTAACGGCTTTTGAGCATTCGCCTGCTTTTTCCGGCAAACCTGTTGCCTGTGGTGCCTCTATGGACTCTGTAGGTGGTGCAGAGCTGGTGGCACGGTTACTGAATGTATTTTCCGGCCTGGGGTGCTGGAGCCCGCCTTGCAGCAGCCTGCTGGTATCGCGCGTGGCGCAGGAAGCCATTGCTGCCTCGGCAGGCAAGGAAGAGGATGAAAATGACGATGTATGGAGGATGGAGGATATGGAAGTGGTGCTGGAGAACCTGATAATAGCTGCCTGTTTAAAACCGGAATGGAAAGAGTGGCCACACCGGAAACTGGCGGTGCCCGAAGGGGAGTGGCCGGCTACGGGGAATTTAGATCTGGAATCGCCCCGGTTTTTATAGGGTTATAGAGCCACCTGATTTACCGCGCTGTGTAATTGCAGGAAGGCTTTGTAAATAAAAAAGGCTGTAACCCACCGGGCACAGCCTTTTCTATTGCAAAAAGCGCTTATTATACGTTAAAACGGAAGTGCATTACATCACCATCCTTTACAATATATTCTTTGCCTTCAATGCGCAGCTTACCATTGTCGCGGCAGGCAGCTTCGCTACCATACTGCACAAAATCAGCATAAGCAATCACCTCAGCTTTAATAAAGCCTTTCTCAAAGTCGGTATGGATAACACCGGCAGCCTGAGGGGCTTTCCAGCCTTTGTGAATGGTCCAGGCACGTACTTCCTGTACACCAGCGGTGAAGTAGGTATCCAGGTTCAGTAAAGCGTAAGCAGAGCGGATCAAACGGTGTAAGGCAGGTTCAGTCATTTTATACTCATCCATAAACATCGCCTTGTCTTCTTCATTCTCCATTTCTGCAATCTGGGCTTCAATGGTATTGTTCATCACAATTACCTCTGCACCCTCATCCTTAACACCTGCTTTCAGTGCTTCGGAGTATTTATTGCCGGTATGCATAGAAGCCTCATCTACGTTGGCAACGTACAGTACAGGCTTTTCAGTAAGCAAAAACAGGTCTGCAATAGCTACCCGCTCTTCTTTATCCAGGCCCAGGCCACGGATGCTTTTGCCTTGTTCCAGGTGCGCTTTACAGCGGCTGAGTACTTCAAACTCCGCTTTTGCTTTGGCATCGGTACCTACGCGCGCCTGCTTTTCCACCTTCTGCATTTTCTTTTCCACACTCTCCAGATCTTTCAGCTGCAGTTCGGTATCAATAATTTCTTTATCGCTAACGGGGTTAATAGCGCCCTCTTCACGCAGTACGTTCTCATCTTCAAAACAACGTATTACGTGTATAATGGCATCTACCTCGCGTATATTGCCCAAAAACTTGTTACCCAGGCCTTCACCTTTGCTGGCGCCTTTTACCAGACCGGCAATATCTACTATCTCCAGCTGGGTAGGAACCACGCGGTTGGGGTTTACCAGCTCAGACAGCTTTTTCATACGCTCGTCCGGTACATCTACCAATCCTACGTTAGGATCAATAGTACAAAAGCGGTAATTACTGGCCTGTGCCTTGGCGCTGATGCTGACAGCGTTGAACAGGGTGGATTTTCCTACGTTGGGTAAACCTACTATGCCTACTTGTAAAGCCATGATGATTCAAAATTTCGGCTGCAAAAGTACGGTTTGATTGTTAACAGGAGATAATCAATTATTTTTAGTTCTTTTAAACCAAAATTGGCGCATGGGCTGGTTAGACTTTAGTAAAATTCTTTTTAGTGTACTGGCCATTCTGGGCGGCATAGCATTGGTAAGAACAGCGGTTCGCAACAAAAACGGCGCGCTGGGGGTGGTGTGGATGTCGTTTTTCTTCATAGCACTGGCTATCGGCTTATACAAATACCTTTTTTTACAGGATGTGGAAGTGTTTAAAAAGCTGGTGGATGGCGTGTTTGACAGCGCCAGAATATCGGTAATGGATGTAGCGCTGCCACTGGTAGGTACCATGGTGTTTTTTCTGGGCCTGATGAATATTGCCGAAAAAGCCGGCGCCGTAAACTGGCTGGCCCGTTTGCTGAACCCGTTTATGACCCGCCTTTTTCCCGAAGTGCCTGATAACCACCCGGCCATGGGACAGATGATATTGAATTTCAGCGCCAATATGCTGGGGCTGGACAATGCGGCTACGCCCTTTGGCCTGAAAGCCATGGAAAGCCTGCAGGAGCTGAATAAAGAAAAAGATACCGCCAGTAATGCGCAGATTATGTTTGTGATACTGCATACCAGCGGTCTGGTGTTGATACCCCTTTCTATTATATCCTACCGCCTGGCGGCAGGTTCTGCCAACCCGGCCAGCGTATTTATACCCTGCGTACTGGGTACGGTATGTACCACCCTGGCAGCCATACTGGTAATAAGCCTGCGCCAGCGGCTGAAGTGGGATTGGGTACTGTTTGCCTGGATGCTGGGTATTGCCGGTATGGTGGCTATACTGGCTACCACCGTGGGCCTGATGAGCGGTGAAAACAAAAGCGTTTTTAGTAAAGTAGCCGGTAACCTGATATTGCTGGTGCTGATAGTGATAATTATTGCTGGTGGTGTGTGGAAAAAGGTAAATGTGTTTGACGCTTTTATTGAAGGCGCCAAAGGCGGCTTTGAAGTGGTGCTGAAAATTATTCCTTACCTGGTAGCCATGCTGGTGGCCATACGCGTATTCAGAGAATGCGGGGCGCTGGATTATATTACCAACGTACTAAGCGTAGTAATAGGTTATACCGGTGTAAATACAGATTTTGTACCGGCGCTGCCCACCGCCATTATGAAACCTTTTAGCGGTGGCGGAGCCAGAGGGCTGATGCTGGATACCATGAAAGTGCATGGAGCAGATTCGTTTGTAGGGCAGCTGGCCTGCGTGTTTCATGGCTCGGCAGATAGTACTTTTTACATTGTAGCCGTGTATTTTGGCAGCGTAGGCATTAAGAAAGTACGCTATGCCATTTCCATGGGATTACTGGCAGAATTGATAGGTGTAATAGCCGCAATTTTCATTGCCTATATCTTTTTTCACTAATGTGTAGTTAAATTTTGTAAAATTGTAGACCCTTAAAAACGAAATCTATGGGCTACAACCTATCCGGCTATCTTATAAAAGGCAATCCAGATCATATTCTGCACGATTTTTCGCGTGCAGCAGGCTATATTCTCAGTAACAGAAGGGAAGTTACCCTTTCCGATGCTATGGAGGGATACCGCGATGAAGACTACCTGCATTTTTACGCTTCCGGCCAGGGAATTGCCATTTTTCACATAGATGCCATATTCAATAACCGGGATATTAATAAGGAAGTTTCTGCCGGCAGGGAAGTAATTACTTTCGGGCTGAGCGAAGCAGCTATGGCGTATACTTTTGAAAAGCATGCCGATAAAAGATCGGTCTGGAGCGATAGTGTGGTGTTTGAAGATCCGATACAGCGTACGGGTGATTACCTGCCCATTAAAGCGGATACCGATGTAGTGCGCGAAATATTTGCACCCATGAGCCGGGAGTTTACCGGCCTGGATATTATAAGTGCCGGCAACGATACCCGTGCCTGGCGCTTTTCGGTAGAACGGGTAAATGTGCCGCAGCAAACACAGCAGCCACAACAGGCTCCGGCGCCCAAACCGGCAGCTGCTGCTTCCACTGCAGCTGAAGAAGAGGCCCCGAAAGCCAAACCAGCTAAAGCAGGTGGGCCCAAAGCAGATCTGAGCCGTTTTCCGGAAATAGCCAAACAGTTTATTAAACACATGCAGGCCCATAAGGAAGAGGGCATGTTTTATAATGAAAAGAGTGTATGGTTGTACTCTTTTGAAGCGTGGTTGCGGGAGAAAGATGAAGAGCCCGAAGCGCATATTCCGCTGTATTGCCGCGTAATGCAAAAGGCTACCAGCGGCAAGCCTTACCACTGGCTGCAGCAACAAACCAAAGCACAAAAGAACCTGAAACTGGGTATTATTGTGGCTGTTTGTGCAGTAGTAGCGGCCGGATTATTTGTAGGCGCCCTGTTTGGCCTGAAATCTATGACGTTACCCGGTGACGTTGCCAATGCGGTATGGTTAAAACCTGCTATTGCCGGGGCGAGTGCTTTGATTACTGCACTGATTGGATTTCTGGTAGGTCGCAGTGGCAGTACAGTTTCCTTTAAAGTGCACGACAAAGATTCCATTACAGAAGACGAAGTGCTGAATAAACTGCCGCAGCCGGACGAGGAGCCTGAAGCAGAAGCGGAGCAGGAAGAGGAGGAATAGCCCCGTTTGAATTGTATTAACAGGTGCCCGTTGGCTAAACGTTTACATTCGGAATTGTAAAAGATATATGATGCGAAGACGTTTAGCTGTAATGGCGTTTATGGCTGCCTGCACCACAGGCATGGCGCAACGCCCGCCACAAACCACCGGATATAACCGTTATGTAAATCCTTTTATAGGTACCGGCGCAGTAGATAAAAACAGCCTGTCGGGCAGTAACTTTCCCGGTGCCTGTACGCCCTTTGGCCTGGTGCAGCTGGGGCCGGATACCCGCGATAACCCCAACGACCCCGCCAGCGGATACGATTATAACGATACTACTATTGTTGGCTTTAGCCATACCCATTTAAGCGGTACCGGCGTAGCAGACCTGTTCGATTTTCTGTTTATGCCCTACACCGGTGATATTACCTGGAATGCCACACCGGAAAATGGCCACAAAGGTTTCCGTTCTGCTTTTACACACGAACAGGAAAAGGCTGTACCCGGTTATTATAGTGTGCAGTTACTGGCGCATAAAACACTGGCAGAATTAACGGCTACCGCCCATTGCGGGGTACACCGCTATACCTTTCCGCAACAGGAGCAGGGCCGTGTAATGGTAGATCTGGACCACTCGCTGGATAAAAAGCGCCCGTACTGGGAGTGTAAGGTCATCAGCGCCCATCTGGAAGTGGTAAACGACCATACCATAGAAGGCTACCGGGTAATTACCGGCTGGAGCCGTTTGCGTAAAGTATATTTCAGAGCCGTATTTTCCAAACCGTTTGCTGCCCGCCAGCTGCGTGAAGGCGGACAGGTGATAAACAATGGTGAAGTAGCCAACGGCCGCTCGGTAAAAGCTGTATTCAGCTTTGCGCCCTCCAACGCTCCGCTGCTGGTAAAAGTGGGTATATCTGCTGTAAGTGCCGAAGGCGCGCGCAGCAACCTGGCTGCTGAGGTAAAGGACTTTGATTTTGATGCCACCGCACAGGCTGCGGCCAACAGCTGGTCAAAAGAGCTGGGTGTAATGGATGCAGAAGGAACTGATGAGCAGAAAACCATATTGTATACCGGTTTATACCATTTATTTACCCAGCCCAATAACCTGGCAGATGCAGACAGTTCTTATGCGGGTACTGACTACACCGTGCGCAAAGCGGTGGATGGCGCACACTACAGCACCTTTAGTTTATGGGATACCTACCGCGCCGCGCACCCTTTGTACACCCTGGTACAGCAAGGCCGCACCGCAGGTTTTATTAACTCCATGATTCGCCAGTACGAAACCTATGGCTACTTACCGGTATGGCAGCTGTGGGGCGATGAAACGTATTGTATGATTGGCAACCACGCCATACCCGTAATAGCAGATGCTTTCCGGAAAGGCATTGCAGGAATAGATTACGCCAAAGCGTATGAAGCGGCAAAAGCCTCTTCTTTACGCAACCATCCCGGATCGCCTTTCCACTTGTTAGAACAGTATAAATACTTTCCGGAAGACAAGCAATCGCAATCTGTATCGCTGACACTGGAAATTGCGTATGACGACTGGTGTGTGGCACAGATGGCCCTGCAGATGGGTAAAAAAGAAGACTACCAGTTCTTCCTCAACCGCAGTACATATTACCGCAACCTGTACGACCAGCAGACCGGCTTTTTCAGAGGCAAAAACAGCCAGGGCGAATGGCTGCCTTTTAACCCGCTTACCTATGGTGGTAACGGTGGCTCACCTTTTACAGAAGGCAACGGCTGGCAATACTTCTGGTATGTACCACAGGATGTGCCTGACCTGATTAAACTGGTAGGTGGCGATAAAGCCTTTGTAAACAAACTGGATACCTTTTTTACCCACAACGCCAAACCGGAAGATGTAAACGGTAATGCCTCCGGCTTTATAGGCCAGTATGCACATGGCAACGAGCCCAGCCACCACGTTATCTATCTGTACAACTACGCCGGCGAACCCTGGAAAGCCCAGCAGTATGCAGCGCAGGTAATGCAGCAGCAATACAACGGTAAATCATCCGGTTACTCCGGTAATGAAGATTGTGGCCAGATGAGTGCCTGGTATATTTTCAGCGCCATGGGCTTTTATCCGGTTAACCCGGCCAATGGCATTTACGCGCTGGGCTCGCCGCAATTATCCAAAGCGGTAATAAAGGGGCTGAATGGTAAAAACTTTACCGTAGTAGCTGAAGGGGCCGGAGGTAAGAACTGTTACATACAACGCGTAACCTTAAATGGCAAACCTTATAACAAAACCTATATTACCCATAGCGATATTGTAAATGGTGGCACGCTGGTATTTACCATGGGAGAGAAGCCGAATAAAAAATGGGGTGTAGCAGCGGATAGCAGACCGCCTTTGGAGGAGGTGAGATAGGAATTGGAATCGGGTTGTGTTATGTAAAGGTCCTTGATTGCTGATACTCTACTTCTTCCCGGATCATGTACATAATAATGCCGCTGAAAGTGTAATACGATCAGCGGCATTTTCTATTTATGGTGTAGCTTTTATATTATTTGGTATAATGACTATGCCTCTGCCAGCGCTCTTGTCAATATGTTCATATGGTTAATATAATCGCCCGCATGTTGCCACCCCGGCTGTAGCTGACTCCAGAGTATCTGCCGGTCAATAGCCAGCTGAATCAACGGTTTGTTGGCCGGATCAATCATACCCTCATCTACCAGTTGCCCAAAGCCCGTAGCAATTACAGAAATATCAAGAGTGTAGATGTATTGGTTATCATCAAAATTGCCATCTGCTATCTGGTTAAACAGCAACTCTTTATCCAGCAGAGCGGTGTTGTATTGGTTCCAGAGCATTTCGCCCACGCTTTCAATGGTCCATTTCAGACATTCGATGGAAGGAGTGGTGGGGTTGCTTTTCCGCCAGTCGCGCCACTCGGCCAGGGCACAATCGCCCTCATCAGAACCAAAGGGCGACAACTCATCTGCACAGCTCCAGAAAAAATCTTCAGGTATCAGCGTTTTTGCCCGCTCATGAGCAGTTTCTATGTCAATACCATACAATTCATCCATAAACAGGTTGTTTGGGTAACAAGGGTTGTTTCTGTGGCAAGATTACACAAAAAACAAAATATACCTACCCTCTATTTACGGGTAATCAGCACGTTATCCACAATTTTTGCAGGCACACTATTTGTATTTTCTGTTGTAAAAGATAACCATGGAAAAACGCGTATTAGGCATAGTACTCTCCCTGTTGGGGGTAGTAGGGCTAATCCTGGCTGCCGTTCACTTTATGAGCCCGTCAGCCGGAGGGATGAAAAACATCAAATCCATCGTCATGTACGGCATACTCGGAGCCATCTTTTTCTTCTCCGGTATTGGCCTTATAAGAAATACGAAAGACAGGCCTTCCTAACGGGAGGCTTTTTTCATCGGCACATATACGCGTTTCATCTATACCTGGTACTTCCGGGGCAGCACACGGTTTCAGTACCGTATCATACCTCGTATAATTCTGTTCACGAAAATCCAGAGATATGAAGCGTATTCCCTTCGTTGCAACCCATAAGATAATTCTTGCGCTAGGCATTGTTGCCGGTTTACAGTCCTGCTCTAAAAGTGATTTAATTGCTGATAGCGCCACCGGTGGCATGAGTGTAATTGACAGTACTTATACTACCGGCACTGCCGAAGGTGCTGCTGAGAGGGGATATGATGCTGACGACCTGATAGAAAACTCTACCTTTTCCAGCACCGTAACCATTACATTCGGAAGTACCATAACTATCAGCAACCCATTGTCAGCCGCCGGAGTAACGGTAGCAGAAAGCGGCGGTGATGTAATAGTTACTTCTACAGCAAAAGCGGTGGAATATGTACTGGCAGGTGCTACTACCAGCGGCTCTGTTAAAATATACAGTGATAATAAGTGTAAACTTACCCTGAATGGCGTTTCCATTACCAATAACGATGGCCCGGCTATCAATATTCAGTCGTCTAAGCGGGCGTTTGTAGTACTGGCGGATGGTACTACCAATACTTTAACCGATGCAGCCAATTATACAGCAGCAGGCGATGAGGATATGAAAGGTACATTTTTTAGTGAAGGACAGCTGGTGTTCAGTGGCAGTGGCGCGCTTACCATAAAAGGCAATTACAAACACGGTATAGCCAGTGATGATTATGTACGCATACGATCGGGCAACATTACTATAGCTGGTGCGGTAAAAGATGGCATTCATACCAACGATGCGTTTATTGCAGATGGTGGCAACCTTACGGTAACTGCAGCAAGCGATGGCATTGATTGCGAAGAAGGATATGTAATTATTAACGACGGCGTGTTTACGTTGAATACAGTAGATGATGGCATTGCCGCCTCCTATGAAGATACAGATACATCTATTACTCCTTATGTTACTATTAATGGTGGTACTATTACGGTAAAATCATCTGCCGGAGAGGGCATTGAAAGCAAAAGCGTGTTGACCATTAATGCAGGCAATATCTCTACTGTAACGGCAGATGATGGATTAAATGCCGGAACAGCTATTTACATCAATGGTGGTTATCTTTATTCCCGCAGTACGGGCAACGACGCTATGGATTCAAACGGCATATTTACCATTACCGGGGGGCAGGTGATTGCCATAGGGGCAGGTGCGCCTGAAGCGGGTATTGACTGCGATGCAAGAACCCTTAAAATAACAGGCGGTATGCTGGTGGGTATAGGCGGTGCAACCAGTGCACCCGGCGCTACCGCTTCCACCATTCGTTCGGTTATTGCGGGTAGCGGAACGGCCGGGCAGATTGTACATATAGAAGCTGCCGATGGTACCGAAGCACTTACGTTTGAGGCACCGGTTGCCTATAGCACCCTGCTGTTTGCCGGTTCAAAACTGAAAGCAGGCACAGCTTATACCTTATACAAAGGCGGCGTAGTAGCAGGCGGATCCAGCTTTAACGGCTTATACACCAGCGGCACCTATACCAGGGGAACAGTGGGCGGTTCATTTACTACCACCAGCATGGTTACGCAAATCGGTGGTTCTGTAAGCAGAGGGTAAAATAAAACCGTATCACCTTCCCTGCAAAGCGTTCCCGGGCTTTACAGGGAAGGTGATACGGGAATTGCCCTTTTATTGCTAAATTACAGGCGGACCACAGCGCCCCCTATATGCTAAAAGTTGTATCGTTTCAGATTGCAGACAGTATTGATATAAAATCGTTCAGATCTGTTTTTACGGCCGAGCTGCTGTATAGCGATTCTGACGAACTCTTCTATAAAACCAACTCCGAAGCCTATATCTACATCTTCAAATTCGGTATTGTAAGCTTTTATAACTACAACGAATTACAGATAGCTGCTTTTATTGAAGTAATCAGTAGCTACTGCAAAAACAAGCTGGATAACCGTTTGAGTGAGGAAATAGAAATAGAAACCGATGCACCGCGTATTAAGTTTGGCTATAACAAAATAGAAGTGCCGGGGGCTGACTCTAATGTGCTACGCCTGATTATGCTGAACGTATCTCAGTCTGTTGCGTTGGATTACTACTCGCAGCTTACCAATATTCTGCTGGAAGAAACCAATTACCATACCCGTATTCTGGAACAGAAAGGACGTATGGGACTCTCTGGCATTAACCTCAAAAAGTATATCGGCCGCACCCTTAATATCAAAAGTCGTATTTCAGGCAACCTATACATATTTGACTCCCCCGATGAAACCTGGGAAGATGAAAACCTGAATAAGCTGGATCTGGGATTAAAGCGCACCTTCGATTTACAGGATCGTTTCCGTACGATATCAGAAGGAATAGAGATTGTTAAGGAGAATCTGGATTTGTTTAAAGACTTGTTGCAATACCGCAACAGTACCCAGCTGGAGTGGGCTATTCTGCTATTGATTCTGGTAGAGGTACTGAACCTGTTGTTTGAAAAGTTCTTTGGCCACTAGCCATGTACGCCCTACGTAAACAATGTCCAAATGCCTGGTTTAAGGGAGGTGTAATAAATTGTTGATAAAAAGGTAAACTACCCTTTTTTATTGTTTATTTATTTTGCACCTGTTTGTAGCCTAGTTATATATCCCTTAAAAAAGCAGACAACCCACTGCGGTTCACGGAAGCATGAGTACTTTATTCAGAGCAGGTAACAGAAGATCACGGGAAGAATCTGGTCCGGATGTAATTTTATCAGAGGTATTGGAATATACTCCTGAGCTGTACAAAACAAGCACGCATTTCAGCGCTGCCAGCAGCTTTTTAATCAATCAGAACTGGGAGCTGGCTTTGAACAGCCTGGTACAACTGGCAGAGGAAAGTGGGCATTACTTTTCAGAAGACTTCTGGTTAAACCTGGCGCTGTGTGCTAATAAAATTAACCAGCCTGCACGTACAGATCATTGCCGCCGCCAGATAGAACGCATTAAATCAGAAACCGGTTTATATGCACCCAAAGGCTGGACCATTATTAAAGTAGCCGATAACATACATACGTTTCAGATAGCACGCGTTATTAAAGAGCGCTGGAAGAAAGTACAGCACGACCGGGATAACCTGTACGACCTGCTGGGTGAAAACGGTTTTCATCTCAAACCCTTTGGTGATGGTGGCACCATCTACTACATTGAAAATGGCAAAGTGCTGGAGATTGATTTTAAAAAAGACGAAAGCGGGCAATGCAATATGCTGCTGGTGTTTGAAGAAATCAAGTACTGGATAAAGCCATTTGAGCAACCTTTTACCGGTAAAGAAAAAGAAACCGTACGCACAAAGCTGCTGGCCTGGTTAAAGAAGAAACAATTAAAAACAGATCTGCTGGCGTAGCGGGCAGGTGTATTAATAACGTTTTTGTTTAAAGAGATATGCCTGGAATAAGGCAGGCAATATTGTGTGTGTGGTAGCAAAAGAAGGCGAAATTACCCGTTGTATCCGGGGGGATGCCCTTTTTATAAGGGGTAATTTCTCCTACAGTGAATCTGTGTACTCTTTAAGGGGTTGGTCAAAGTCCGTCTTTCTGCTTAGAGACGGCGGTTGCAAAGAATACGTATGCTGTTTGAAAAAAAATAATAAGTCTTTTCTTTGCTAACACCTGTTTGGTTATCTGGAGTAATACGCTAAAAGATGGGAGCATGAAATAATTGTAGGTATTAATTTCCTGTAAAGGCAAACGGCGAACCTGCAAATGAGGTAATTTCAGGGTACAAAAACTTCAACCCATTGACTGCTCTGAAATGGTTCTTCGCAAGCTGCCTGCTCCTGACAGCCTGCAATAAACCTGAAAACAAACTACTGAATAAGAAACAGGAGCTATCTGAAAAAACAGGTATTGAGTTAGCGGTAATACACAAAGCCGAGCAATTAACACACACCAATGCTATGCGCTTTAAACGCTGGTACCGCAACGTATGTATTGCCGGCGATAGCGTACAGCAGTTACCACAACATCAGGTGAAGGGTAAAACGGTAGAACTGCCGGGCATTTCCTTTCTGGTAAATGGCGATAGCTGTGAACGTATGGTAGATAGCTTAAACCATATACTGGCCCAAAAGGAGTGTATGGCTTTTATTTCAGATGATGCTTACCGGGAAGACCGCAAACGTGTGGTTTCTGTTATTCACGCCACCGACAAATATGATATTATACGCATGCAGGAAACGGCCAGCGGTACCAGTGTAATAGCTACTGACAGCCTGATTGCACGCCTGCGCCAGCTGGACCAGAAGTATGCTTTTGACTTAATAGCCGCAGGCGCGGACTGGGTAATAGTAAGGCCCAGGGTAGAAATTGCCAACTGGGAAGATTATGCACTGGAAACGCTGAAAATATGCCCTTTGGAAGAAGAGCCGGAAGATGTGGCTGCCTATGCTTATGCGCTAAAAGAAGATAAGGGCAGGATACTGATGTGGTGGGATTAACCCCATAGAAAATATTCCGGCACAGGCGTATGGAAAATCAGCCGCCCTGCATCCTGTTATAAAACACAGGTATGCGCGCTGTACTTTTTGCTGCCTTTTCAGGTGCCTTATTAATGCCAGGCTTTACCGGCTGCGACTCCAAAGCAGAGGTTAACCACCATAAAGTATATAAGGAAGCTACCAGTAATAACCTTACAGATAAAGAGCGTGCAAAGTTGCATAGTTACGCGGCGGCGGCTGCAGTATACGCCCGGCAGCATCAGTTCAATACCACCTTTTGTTTTCTTATTGATATGAGCCGCCCTTCGGGTGCCAACCGCTTTTTTGTATACAACCTGCAGAAAGACTCTTTGGAAACAGACGGACTGGTAGCGCATGGCCGGTGCAATGAAAACTGGCTGGAAGGCCGGAAGTACGGCAATGTAGTGGGCTGTGGATGCACCTCGCTGGGCAGGTATAAAATAGGCAACCCTTATTCCGGCAGGTTTGGCCTGGCCTATAAGCTCTATGGGCTGGATACCTCTAACAACAACGCCTATAACCGTTTTGTAGTGCTGCACTCGCATGAATGTGTGCCCGTAAATGAAGTAGCCCCCAACGAAATTTGCCAGAGCGATGGCTGCCCAACAGTATCTCCCGTGTTCCTTACCAAACTGGCCCGCAAGCTGGATAAATCTGCAAAGCCGGTATTGCTTTGGATTTATGATTAACTCTTTTACATTTGCCGCCCTATATTCGTAAAATATGAAGGTGTGCATTGCTGAAAAACCCAGTGTGGCAAGGGATATTGCTGAAGTACTCGGCGCTAAACAGCGCAGGGATGGATACTATGAAGGCAATGACTACCAGGTTACCTGGACTTTCGGGCATTTCTGCACCCTGAAAGAACCACACGATTACCACGACCAATGGAAGTTCTGGCGCCTGGAAGACCTGCCCATGATACCCAATACCTTTGGGATTAAACTGATAGAAAACGATGGTGTACAAAAGCAGTTTAAGGTAATAGAGCAACTGGTACAGCAATGCGACGAAGTAATCAACTGCGGGGATGCCGGCCAGGAGGGAGAACTGATTCAGCGCTGGGTGTTACAAAAGGCCCGGTGCGCCAAACCGGTAAAACGTTTATGGATATCTTCCCTTACCGAACAGGCTATTAAAGATGGCTTTCAGAAACTGAAAGATGCCGACCAGTACAATAACCTGTACGCCGCTGCCAGCGGCCGTGCCATTGGCGATTGGTTGCTGGGTATGAATGCCACCCGCCTGTTTACCCGCAAGTTTGCTGCCGGCAAGAAGATAGTACTGTCTATAGGCCGCGTACAAACGCCCACGCTGGCTATGATTGTACAAAGGCAAAAGGAGATAAACGCCTTTGTATCGGAAGAATACTGGGAATTAAAAACCCTTTACCGCGAAACAGAATTTACCGCCACTATAGAACGCCTGCGTAATATTGAAAAGGCAGAGAAGGGCCTGGCGTATCTGAAAGAGCATCCTTTTGTTATCACCTCTTTTGAAAGAAAAGAAGGCAAGGAGGGCAACCCAAAACTGTTTGATCTTACCGGCCTGCAGGTAGAAGCCAACAAAAAGTTCGGTTACACCGCAGATGATACACTCAAGTATATTCAAAGCCTGTACGAGAAAAAGCTGGTAACCTACCCAAGGGTAGATACCACCTACCTGCCGGATGATATGTACCCAAAAATACCGGGCATATTGCAGGATATGAAGCCATATGCAGCCTTGATACAACCGCTGCTGGCTAACCCCATACCTAAGCTGAAAGCGGTGTTTGATGATAGCAAAGTAACCGATCACCATGCTATTATACCCACCGGCGTATACCCCAACGGATTGGGCACGGAAGAGAAACGTGTGTACGATTTAATAGCCCGCCGTTTTATAGCCGTGTTTTACCCCGAATGTAAAATTGCCAATACCACCGTACTGGGTAAGGTAGGCCAGGTGGAGTTTAAAGCCACCGGTAAGCAGATATTAGAACCGGGCTGGAAAGAAGTGTACGCCAACGATACCCCACCTAAAAAGGAAGGTGAAGAAGAGGAAAAACTGCTGCCCGTGTTTGTGGTGGGCGAAAGTGGCCCGCACACACCGCGTATACACCACGGCAAAACCAGTCCCCCCAAGCCCTATACAGAAGCCTCTTTATTAAGGGCTATGGAAACAGCCGGAAAACAGGTGGATGACGATGAAATGCGCGAATTACTGAAGGATAACGGTATTGGCCGCCCCTCCACCCGCGCCAACATTATTGAAACCCTGTTTCGCCGCAAATACATTGAAAAACGCAAGAAAAATCTGTTTGCCACCCAAACAGGTATGGACCTGATAGATACCATACAAACAGAACTGCTGAAAAGCCCCGAACTAACGGGCCAGTGGGAGCGTAAGCTGCGCCTGATTGAGAAAGGGGAGTACACCCTGCAAACCTTTAAGCAGGAGCTGATTCAGATGGTGGTAGACCTTACCCGCGAAGTAAAATACAGCGTGCATAAGGTGATATCTGTAGCAGAAGCCTTACCGGAGAAGGAAGAAAAAGCCAAAAAAGAAAGCAAACCCAAAGAAGCGAAGCCGAAGGAAGCTAAACCCAAAGAGCCTAAGAAGGCGGTAGCGGTAGAAGAGCTGAATTGCCCCAAATGTAAAAATAACCCGTTGAAGAAGGGTAACACGGCCTACGGCTGTGCCAACTTCCGCGAGTGCGGTTTTAAAGTGCCGTTTGAAATATTTGGTAAAAAGCTGACCGATAAACAGGTTGCCGAACTGGTAAACAAGGGCAAAACAGGCAAGATAAAGGGCTTACTGCTACCAGGCATGGAAGGTGAAACAGAAGCAAAGCTGGCGCTGGACCCGGCATTTCAGATTATACCGGATACAGGCAAATAATTCCTTTTAATTACAAATACGCGTTTTAGCGCCAAACAGGTTACGGGCAGCCTTTACAATGGCAGGCAAAAAGGCATACTGCTCGCGCACAGCGGTAGGCTGCTCTTCCACAGATGCAGAAAACATATCGGAATGAAGTACCGGAAAACTGAACAGATGCAGATCGGCACTGTCATCGGTTTTAGTGGCAGGCGCAGTTTCCAGGGTGGTAGGGCGGCATATTTTGTATTGCTCCGGGCTGGCGCAGGATGGCTGAGGCGTTAAGGTTACAGGTGTACTGGCGTATATACAGGTAGCCTGACAGGGTGTTGCCTGTGCAGCCTGTTGACTGGAAAACGGTTGAAACTGAAACAGCAGAAATAGCGTTCCGGTAAAGGCAAGGCCTTTTACCAGTTTGTTTTTTGTAAATGCGGGTACAGTTTTGAGTTGAGTGTTGGACATAAAGATCGGTTTCGCCGACTTTACTCCGAACAAAATGCCAGAATGCTATATGTTTCAAAAACAGCTGATTAGGTAATTGGTTGTTGCGGCAACTGTTCGGTTTTGATGCACTTAGTGTTCTGTTTTGACCAGGTTACCAAAAGCCGCCTTATTGATTTATAAGACGGCTTTTTTAATTGTAATCTCTCTGGTGTGGTATCCATGCAAAGGCAGCGTTTACAAAAACATGCCGCCAGAAGCTTCCAACCGCTGTGCATTTACCCATTTTGCATCTTCAGAACACAGGAAGGCTACCACCGTACCAATATCATCTGGCTTACCTACACGTCCTAAAGCCGTTTGCCCGGCAATTACCTGATTCAGCTGTGCATTATCGCGTACTACACCACCACCAAAATCTGTTTCAATAGCGCCTGGGGCTATTACGTTAGAACGTATGCCGCGCGCACCCAGTTCCTTAGCCTGATAACGGGTAAGGGTTTCAATACCACCTTTCATTGCTGCATAAGCCGCATAACCAGGCAGGCTAAATCGTGCCAGACCAGTACTTACGTTTACAATACCACCGCCATCCTGCATCAGCGGAAGCAGTTTCTGCGTAAGAAAGAAAGGGGCTTTCAGGTGAATGTTCACCAGTGTATCAAATTGCTCTTCGGTGGTTTCTGTAAAAGAAGCGTGTATACCTATGCCGGCATTATTTACCAGGTAGTTAAAGCGTTCTGTGTTAAACGTCTGCTTCAGCGTGTTGCCCACCGCTGCTACAAAGGCATCAAAGGTTTTGCTTTCTGCCACGTTTAACTGCAAAGCTGCTGCGGATACACCCAGTTGGGTTATCTCTTTCACCACTGTTTCCGCTTCCTCTTTTTTACTCAGGTAAGTAAGTATAATACCAACGCCTTTTTTCGCCAGGCTTAACGCCATCTCTCTGCCCAGTCCGCGGCTGCCGCCGGTAACCAGGGCAATTGCTGTTTGTGCCATATCTGATTTGTTTTTTGTAATTGTGTTTTGTTACACAAAAGTAGAGGGGGGGTATGGCTCAAAAATGGTGCAGACTTCAGATTCTTATGCGGTGGTAGCGTTTTGTTTGCGGTACTGAAGTGGTGTAATGCCGCACATGCCTTTGAAAAAGCGTATAAAGTTAGCAGGATCGTTATAGCCAAACAGTACGCTCAGGTCCGCTATAGATATATCTGTGGTGGTAAGCAAACGCGTAGCCTCCTGCATCAGCCGCTCTTCCATAATATCGCAGGGCGATCTGCCGGTGGTAAGCTTAATGGTATTGGTAAGGTGACGCGAATGGATAAACATCAGTTTGGCAAAGTCTGCTGCTGCATAGCGGTGGGTTATCTGGCCTTTTAATAAATCATCAATATGCTCCTCTGCCAGCTGAAAAAACTGAGCAGTTATTTCCTCTTTACGGTTCATCAGCTTTTGGGGTAACTCCATAGAACATACTTTGCAGTAAAGGTATGGGAAATATCAAATGTCGGTAACAGATGGCTGTTCGTCTGCCAGGTTACAATACTATGCCCGATTTGCCGTTTTTTTTTGTTGAACAGGGCAACGGAATTGTAAGATTAGTTATCTTCGTTATGTGTCAGCTAAAACGTGTTAGTTATGCACCTAACAAAGGAACACTTGCGCTTTTGGCGCTAAGTTTGCTACACGGTATGAGAAATTACCCAACACCCGATGAGATAAGTTAATCCGCCAGCTTACATCTCATTAAAACTACTTAGACAATGTATCAGGTCAGTACCATCCGCACAATGGTCAGTTACCGTTTTTCCGGTTCTTAAACATAATGCACATGAGTCAAAACCAAACTTCACATTCACCGCCATTGAGCGGCTGATAATCAGCTTGCATTACCGTTGCCTTACGCAAACAGGTTACCCATTGGCATTTGCCTGCACGGGTAGCCCTGGCAGCTTATTGCCCAACGGATAGCAATAGCCCTGTAAAAGGGTATTGTAACTGCATGGCCCTAACTAAGCCAACCTGCAGAAGGGTATGCTATTGCCCCTATTGTATATACTAAAACTTAAACTGTACATGAGACATGTAAAAAAGAGAAGGAATTTCCTTCTGTTACTAATATGTGCTTTGGTATCTGTAACTGCATTTGCGCAGAACGTTTCAATAAAAGGAAAAGTAGTGGATAAGAATGGCACACCTGTGGCGGGGGCTGCTGTTCATGTAAAAGGTAAGCAGGGCGGCGCCGGTGCGGATGAAGGCGGCCGCTTTGCGGTGCAGGCTGCACCGGGCGATGTACTGGTAGTTACGGCTGTAAACTTTAAAGACACAGAAGTGAAAGTACGTAGCGAAGTAACCCCTTTGCTGGTTACGCTGGACGATGCCGTGAGCCTGATGGAAGAGGTGATTGTAACAGCAGGCGGTATTAAAACCAAACGAAAGGAAGTTGGTACCGCTACTACCGTAATTAAAGGCGATGTGCTTACCACCGGTAAATCTACAACCATTGCAGGCGGATTGCAGGGTAAGGTAGCCGGTTTGCAGATCAGCGGTACCGGGGGCGGTGTAAACCCGGGTTATCGGCTGGTACTGCGCGGACAGCGCTCTTTAACCGGTAACAACCAGGCCCTGGTGGTACTGGATAATGTGATTGTGCCTACCTCTGTATTAGGTAACCTTAACCCCGAAGATGTGGAGAATGTAACGGTATTAAACGGAGCTGGTGCGGCTGCGTTATACGGTTCGCAGGCTTCTAACGGGGCTATGATTGTTACTACCCGCAAGGGGCGGAACGGGTTTACCAATGTAAGAGTATCCAACACGGTTACCGCGGAACAGGTGGCCTTCTTTCCTAAATTACAAAGCCAGTTTGGCAGCGGCGGCAGTGCCTATGGCTATGATGAAAACGGTGATGGCATATTTGCCGGTATTGAAAACCAGAGCTACGGCCCCCGTTACGATGGCAGCACCAAAGCACTGGGCGATCCGTTGGAAGATGGCAGTCAGCTGTATGCGGTATATGCCAGTAACAACTCCCGTAAAGAATTCTGGAACACCGGTGTTACCAACCAGACAGACTTTTCTGTAACCAGTGGTGATGCGGTGTCTACCTTCTACGTATCCGGCCAGTATGCCACTGCCACCGGTACCACACCCGGCGATAAATATAACAGGGCCAACGTACGCGTAAACGGTACCCGTAAAATAGGCAACCGCATTAACGTAACGTACTCCACTGCATATACACAGAACAGGTATGATATTACTACACAGACTTCCTCTATGTACAACAACCTGCTCAACATGCCTTCGTGGATACCAATTACCCGTTTCAAAAACTGGCGTACCGATAAGTTTGCCAACCCCAATGGCTTTTATAACCCCTGGTATCAGAACCCGTATTTTACCATTGATAATAACAGAAGCAAGCAACGGAACGATTACCTCACTGCCAACGTGGAAGTGAAGTTTACACCGTTTGATGGGTTAGACCTGGTAGCCCGGCAAGGCATAGCCACACGTAACTACAGCAACAAGAACACTACCGGCGCTTTTGACTATACCACCTATGCAGAAGACCAGAGCGGCGGCTCTAAATCAGACATTGCAGCATCGGTAAGTGATGGTAGCAGTTACACCTCAGAGTTGTTGAGCGATGCCTTTGCACAATACCATAAAAAGTTAAGTACCGATTTTGACCTCAATGCTATTGGCGGTATGCAGTGGCGGCAGGATCAGGCCAAGCAGGTAAACGTATCAGCCTCCGGTCTGGTAATACCTGATTACTACAACGTAAATGCAGGTGTAGGTACACCGGGCGCTTCGGAGGCCAACTTCCTGGCGCGTCAGATGGGGGCGTATGGTGATATCCGGTTAGGCTATAAAGGCTATCTGTTTCTGCATGCTACCGGCCGTAACGACTGGGTTTCCATTCTCGAAGCCGCTAACAGATCTTTCTTCTATCCTGCAGTAGACCTTTCGTTTGTGGCGAGCGATGCTATTGATGCTATCCGCACCAGCAAAACCATCAGCTACTTAAAGCTGCGTGCGGGCTGGTCTAAGGTAGGGCAGGTGAACCTGGGCAACTCCGGCGATTTTGGTGCGTATTATCTGCTGCCCACTTACTCACAGGCTAACGGCTATCCGTACGGTAACCAGGCGGGGTATACCGTTGGCAATAGTCTGGTAGCAAGCGGTCTGCGCCCTGAAATAACCAAAGGGTACGAAGTGGGTTTTGATCTGAACCTGTGGAAAGACCGTGTAGTATCTACCATTACCTACTACAGCACCCATACCACCGATCAAACCGTAAACACCTATATCTCTAACACTACCGGTTATTCCCGTTTACTGCTCAACTCCGGTAAAACCAGCAGCAGTGGCCTGGAAGCTACGGTGCATGTAACACCGGTTAAAACGCGCAATCTGGATGTAACCGTAGGGGGTAACTATACCTATCTTAAAAACAATGTAAACAGTATCAACGCCTCACTGCCTAACCTGCCACTGGCATACTATTCCGATAACGCAGGTTCGTATGCAGTAGAAGGGCAGGCGTTTCCGGTAATTATGGGTTACGACTATCAGCGTGATCCCGAAGGGCATGTAATTATAGACCGCACTACCGGTAACCCCATGAAGGATGACAACATCAAAATACTGGGTAATGCCACACCTAAACACAGGTTGGGACTGGATGCCGTTGTTACCTGGAAGCAGTTCCGTTTCTCGCTGCTGTTTGAATACCGGGGTGGTTACAAAGTATTCAACGCCATCGGTTCAACGCTGGACTGGTCAGGCACCGGCATCAGAACCGTGGCGTACAACCGCAAACGCTTTGTATTTCCCAACTCGGTGTATGAAGATCCTAACAAGCCGGGCACCTATATCAAAAACACCAACATACAGGTGCCCGATGGTAATGGAAACTCCGGCTTCTGGACAGATGATGATCTGAACATGGGCATCACTTCTAACTATGTTACCTCAGGTGCCTTCTGGAAGCTGAGAGAGGCGTCTATTACCTATAACGTACCTGCCAGCATACTTGGTAAAACTAAGTTTATTAAAGGTGCCAGTATTAGCGTACAGGGAAGAAACCTGTTTCTGTGGCTGGCGAAAGACAACCTGTACACCGATCCTGAATACAGCGATGCCGGTAGCGACAGCAATGGTATTGGCTTAAATGGTCTGGGCCAAACGCCTCCCAGCCGTTACTTCGGCGGTACCGTGTCTTTCAATTTTTAGTTCACTGCTTTAAACAGAAATGAGATGAAACGAACAGCTTTTAAAATAGCATCCTTATGTATGTTACTATCAGGTACGGCCTGTAAAAAATATCTGGATATTAACAATAACCCCAACGCAGCTACCTCAGCCTCAGCAGAAAACATTATACCGCAGGCGCTGGCCGCTACAGCAGGTGTGTTAAACAGCTATAACAACTATGGCTCGCAGCTGGTGGGCTATATGGCCAATGCCGGCGGGTATGGCGGCTTTGGTTCTGCCGTTACCTATAATTTTTCCAGTGCAGATTATAACAACCTCTGGTCGGGTACATATGATAATCTGGAAGACTACCAGACCATCATCAACCAAACCAACAGTCAGATACCGGAGTACGGCTATTACAATGCCGCCGCCCGTATTATGCGCGCTATGGATTTTCAGTTGCTGGTAGATGCGTATAACGATGTGCCTTATACCGATGCCCTGCAAGGCGAGGGAAACCTTACACCCGATTATGCCGCGGCAAAGGATATATATGCAGATCTGGCCCGCCAGCTGGATACCGCCATTGCCATCATTAACCGTACCGATACCGCTTCCGGTGAAATTAAACACATGGGCAGTGTGGATATTCTGTTTGGTGGCGATGGTGAATTATGGAAGCAATATGCCAACACCCTCAAGCTGCGTTTGCTGGTAAAAGCAGGGGATAAAGCTACGTTTGATAACAAGACGTTTGATGCTGCCGGCTTTCTGGAAACAGATGCTAAAATTAACCCCGGCTACACAAGGGACAATGGTAAGCAAAACCCGCAGTGGAACAACTGGGCCTATACCTATACCGGTGGTGCCGCTACCCGCTCCTGGATGCCCACCACCTGGGCGCTCAGCTTTTACGATGGCAGCAAACTGGATGATCCCCGTGGGTATGTGGTATACCGCAGTTTCCCTTCCACACCCACCAACCAGCTGGGGTACGAGAACAGCAATGTAGCTTCCAGCCCTTCCGGCAGCGCCTGGTTTGCGTATGTAAACAGCGATGCCAATTCCACTTCCACCTCAGGCGGTAACAGCATTGGTGTGCTCAAGGGGCCTGACGCAGGCTTTCCGGTAATGCTGGCCGCAGAAAGTTATTTTCTACAGGCAGAAGCGGCGTTAAAAGGTATTATTACCGGTACACCCGCCACGTTGTTTGATGCGGGTATACTGGCCTCTTTTGAGTACCTGTACCAGTTGCCCAATGGTACTTATTCTGCCGATCCTGACTGGGTATCACCCTCCGGCGACTACCAGTATTACAAGGAAACGAATGAAGGCAACTACCTGGCAAATTTTGCACTGGCCACTACCGATGCACAGAAGCTGGAAGCCATTATTACCCAGAAGTACATAGCACTCAACTTTATTAACGCACAGGAAGCCTGGAACGATTACCGCAGAACGCATTACCCCACTATTACAGCGGGTAGTACCGATGCTACGGCAACCTTTGCTTCTATACAGAGTGTAAGCAGCAGAACGGATAAACTGCCTTCCCGCATTTTATATCCCACGTCTGAAACCAATTACAATCCGCAGCATGTGCCAAAGAATATCAGTCCTTTTACTTCCAGTATTTTCTGGGCCATACCATAACAGCTTAAAACATATATCATGAAACCTGTTAACCATATATGCATAGCCCTGCTGCTGGCGGTAAGCATTAGCTCCTGCCTTAAACGCGATTCTGTTTTTGATGCCACAGACTCACCGGCGGTGGTGGAGTTTTCCAATACTGGTACCCCCACCATAGATACTTTTCCGCTGTTTAAATCGGATGTAGGGGCTTTGAAGGAAGGCGATTCTTCCACTTTCAATATCAACATAGCTTATGTAAGTGCTTCCGGCGCACCCAATGATGTAGTGGTGTCACTATCGGTAAACGAAGCCGATCTTACCGCATTTAACAAAGCAGCAGGTACCAGCTACAGCATGCCCCCGGCAGATGTATATACGCTGCCTGCACAGGCCGTAATACACAAAGGCGCTAACGAGGTACAAATAAAAGTGCCGGTAAAAAGAACCGCTGCTTTTAACTACGATGCCAGTTATGCCATTCCCGTAAAAATAACCTCCGCCGGTGGGGCGGGCATCAGCAGTGCTTTCGGGCAGGCCATATACGCTTTCTCGGCACGTAACAGCTACGATGGTGCTTTTACCGTTACCGGTACTTTTTACGATTCTACATTGGGTACCGTTGCCACAGCAGAGTACCCCAAACACATTAACCTGATTACCGATGGCGCAAGGGGAGCGGGATATTACGATGCAGACGCCGCTTCGTACCGCTACACTTTTTACAATAACGGAGGAGCCAGCTACTACGGCAACTTTGCACCCATTTTTCATTTTGATGATAATGGCAATGTTACCAGCGTAACTAACTACTACGGCCAGGGTACCAACTCTAACCTGCGCTCGGCGGCGTTAGACCCCTCCGGCATAAACAAAATGACGTTTGACAGTGAAGGAAAGCCCGACAAACTGGAGGTAAGCTATTACATGATCCAGAGCGGTAAAATAAGGCTGACCATTAAAGAGACTTTTACCTATACAGGCGAAAGATAAATAGCCGTTAGTTTTTATTCTCATGTAAGGAACAGCCTCCACTGCCTGGAGCGGCCGGGGGCTGTTTAGTTTTTAAGTGATGATATCGGGTTGCCTTTTCAGGCAACCTTCTTTTTTAGGGCCATAACCGGCCTTCGAAATGTGGAAAAGTCCATGTCAACTCCATGTCTGGTCCATATCAGGTCCGTGTCAACCCCGGCGCTCCTTCATCCATCCTCCGTACATCCTTCCACCCATCGGCGTAGATGCTACCAGGGTAACCTAAAGCAGCCTGTTTTCGGGAAGAAATTATAATAATCCTGTATATTTAGCCCCAGACACGATCATAACCCTTTATTATGTCAACGCCGGAACAACTGCTGCATTTTGATAAAAACGCCGTACCCGCTCTGCTGGGCGATAGCAGTGAATTTGTAGCAGCTGTACTGGAAATGGTAGTGGTAGAACTGCAACGTGCCATTGCCGCTGTTCAGTACCACACCGCAGCGCAAAACCTGCCCCTGGTTACTGCCGAAGCACATAAACTATACGGAACCGCCCTTACCGCCGGATTGCCTGCATTGGGCCATCTTTCTCAAAAGCTGGAGCATATCACAGCGTGGGATGCCGTAGAAATACCTGCGCTGGTGGAGCAGCTACAGGCAGAGGTGCATACAGCTACAGGTGAAATAAACGCCTACCTTACAGAAAGCGAAAACTCAGGCAACCTGTAAAGCCGCCTTTCTTTTCCAGAGAAAATAAGAAAGCAACATCACCGCCAGTACTATCAACGGAAAAAAGGCTTCCCCACCCAGGCCGTCTGTAAAATACCACGACAGAGAAGCCGCAATAAAGTTACAGGTGAAGCCGGCGTAAGCCCACTCCTTTATAGTGCGGTATTTAGGCTGTATAACGGCAATTACACCCAGCACCTTGGCAATGCCTACAATGGTAAGCACATACTCCGGATAGCCCAGCTGCTTAAACGCATCCACACCCGCCTGCGCGTGCATCAGCCCACCAATGCCATCCATCAGCATAAACAGGGCGAATATGGTGGTGATAATCCATTGTGCTACCGTAATTCTTTTCGATGTCATATAGTACGTTTTTTAAGAACACAAACATAACCATATCATACCCGGTAAGCACTGTGCAAAAAAGACAATGTATAGGGGTGTTTAAGCCAATGTGAAAGTAGTGATGGCCCGCCTGCACGGCAGGCCATCAAATGTTTTACTGTCCTGATCCTTAGCTGATTTTATGCAGCACCAGATTGTCGTAATAGATATAATCCTGTGTAGATACACCCCAGTCTGCAAGGCTACTGCCACCACGGAAGGTGTGGAAGGTCATGGTTTTAATTAAACGTTTAGCATCGTTGGTGGTCCACCGCATAGCACGGTCCAGCACAATGGTACCGTCTATCGCAATCTGCACATGGCCATCGGTGTTACTTCCGGTATTGCTTTTAATGTACAGGTGTACATGATACCACTGGCCTTTAACCAGTGCGCCGGAGCTGGGGAAGCTTTTGCCATAGCTGTCGCCATAGTTACCGGCCTGATCTCTGTGGTACAGATAGGGCTGAAAGTACACACGGCCAGGATTGCTGTTGGGGGAGTACCACATCAGGCGCAGACTGCCACCGTTACCATCCCATCCCGGGTCGCCGCCGGTATTGCCATCGCCCACTGTAAAGCCAAAGCCTACCTTACCGCCACGGCCCCAGTTAAACTGGCTGTGAAACTTCACATCATAATCCAGTTCATACGCCGAACCGTCAGAAATGTCCACATTGGCAATCAGCCCACCCGCACCGCTCAGTGCATTGGGCAGCAGGGTGGCACGGGCGCTTTTACCCCCGCCGTTACCGTTAGAGATGTAGGCCCGCGAATCGTTCCAGCCGCTTACGTTACCAAAGTCGGCCGCCGCCTGGGCAGCGGTGTAGGTGGTCATGTTGGTAAGGTTTTCCCAGTTAATGGTCTGGTTGGCATAGATAGCAGCGATGCTTACATCGGTAGCTGATTTTTCACCGGTTAGCGGTAACTGGCCACTGGCTTCAGCGCTCTTGCGGCAGCTGAACAGGGTTAGCGCAGGCAGCGCCAGCAGCAACATTGGTTTTTTGAATAGCATTAGCGTTGCCGCATAACGGCATTGATTTTGTTTCATATAGAGCAATTTTTGTGCACCTAAATTGCATCACAAGCTTGTAGATACCTAAAAACCGGCTACGTCAAAAACTCTACAGGCGCAATTTTTGTTGTTGAGAATGAATTGCCTGGGAAACATTCAACGCTGATAACCTGAACATGATACGTACACTGATTATAGACGATGAACCTGCTATACGGAGAGACACCGGCCGCCTGATGGAAAACAGGGAGGGTTTCTTCCTCACCGGCAGCTGTGGCACCCTTGCCGAAGCAGGTGTGTTAATAGCCAATACACAGCCCGATCTGCTGTTGCTGGACATTGAACTAAGCGATGGTTCCGGCTTTGATTTGCTCGATGCCTTTCCTGATCGCAACTTCCGTGTAGTGTTCATTACCGCCTATAATCATTATGCCATCAAAGCCATTAAATACGGTGCGTTTGATTACCTGCTGAAGCCGCTGGAAGAAGAGGAGTTTGCCGCCACGCTCAACCGCGTAAAACAATACCCGCAGATGCAGACGGAGCAGCACGTAGTAGCCAGGGAACACCTGAAACCCTCTACGGTAAACAACCGCATTGTACTACGCTCGCAACAGTACCTGCAGGTGGTTACTTTTGAGGAGATCAGCTATTGCCAGGGCGAAGGAAGTTACACCACCTTTTATTTAACCGATAACCGGAAGGTAACCGTTTCGCGCCCTATGAAAGAATATGAAGAGTTACTGCCGGAACATTTGTTTGTACGCACCCACCAGAGTTATCTGGTAAACCTGCAAGGCATTGAACGGCTGCATAAGGATGGCTATATTATTTTGAGAAACGGTACAGAAATACCCGTATCTACCCGCCGTAAAGACTATGTGATGCAGCTGCTGACCGGCCAGTTGCGTAAAACATTCTGATATATTAACTGCGCTACATGATAAAACATCTGTGGGCTGTAACAGCCTTTCTGCTCTGCACTATTTTGTGGATGGCCTGCCGGGAGGAAAAAAGGCAACCCGCTGCCGCTGCCGCCGTTACCCCGGTGGTGAACGAAACAGAAAACGCACTTTCCCGCCTGGTGGATATAGAGGCCCGCTACACCACCGATTCGCTGAAAAGACAACTACAACAGCTGGCACCTCACGTACGCGATTACCGCTCACGCGCGCTATACAACTATCTGCTGGGCAACCGCTACCTGAATAATAAAGAAGCCGATTCTGCCACCGCCTGTTACCAGCGCATGCTTACTGGTGTACTACCCGATACTGCCAGAGACATGGAACTGATACTGTTGCAGAAAGCCGGCCTGCTGCGCACCAGCATGGATACTGCCATAGACGATCAGACCTTTGAGCGGCTGCATGCCATTATAAAGCTGGCAGAGCAACACAAAGCCCCGCATATATGGCGCGTATACAACCTGGCTGCTGAAACCTATTTCCGCTATGGCGATACTGCCAGGCCGGAATACTATACCCGCCGGTCTATGGCCACCTGGCCCGACTCTGCCGATATTTACCAATGGTCCGTGTACATGGAACGCCTGTCCCGCGCGCAGGAGATAAAAGACAATATTGAACTGGCGATGGTGTATGAAGACAGCGCGCTGTACTACGCCAATCAGATACAGGATAAAAAACGCCTGGCCACCGTATACGCTGCCAAAGGCGTGCTGTATTTGCGCGCCCACCAGTTTGAAGAAGGCCATAAATGGACAGACTCCGGCTTTGCATTAAAACAACAAATCAACGAACTTACCTACAACGACTGGCTGAACAAAGGCATGACCTTTACCGAAAAAGGCACCCCCGGTAAAGCCATTCCCTATCTGCAGAACGCCCTGGAGATTGCCCGTAAACAGCGCAACCACAACCTGCTGAACAAAGCCTACGGCACCATTTATGAGGCTTACTGGCAATTGGGCGACTACAAGCACGCTGCCCGGTATATGGACTCCTCCGGCAATGCCGCCATGAAAGCCATGTACCAGCAGCAATACAAACAGGTGGCCCGCCTGCAGGCCGTAAACGACCTGAAAGAAGAGCAACTGAAAACCGTTGCCCTTAACAAAGAAAACGAAAACAAAGCCCTGCAATTACGCCAGCAAAAATGGCTGATGATCGTTTTCGGCGGCTTGCTATTGGTGGCTGCCGGCATAGCCTACCTGCTGGTAGAACGCCGCAACCTGCGCACCCGCCAGAAGCATATTGAACTGGAGCAGCAACTATTGCGCAGCCAGATGGAACCCCACTTTATTTTCAACACCTTGTCCGTACTGCAAAGCTATATCCGTAACCACGAGCCCGAAAAAGCCGTGAAATACCTGAACCAGTTTGCCCGCCTGCTACGCCTGAACCTGGAGAACAGCCGCGAAAACCTGGTAGAACTGAAAGACGAAGTAGAAGCTCTGGAAAACTACCTGAGCCTGCAGGCCATGCGCTTTGAAGGCACTTTCGATTACACCGTAAACGTATTTGAAGGCTACGAAGAAGAAGACATTTGCATTCCCCCCATGCTGCTGCAACCCTTTGTGGAGAATGCCATACAGCACGGCATGCGCAACCTGGATTACAAGGGCCACATCCACGTACAAATCCAACTAAAAGGCAAAGCGCTACACTGTACCATTGAAGATAACGGCACCGGCCTGCAACCCGGCATTGCGCCCATAGGCAAAAGATCACTCTCCGGCATCATTACCCAGGAAAGATTGGCCTTGTTAAGCCGCCAGACCCACCAGCCTGCCACGCTGGTAATTACAGATAAAAATGAACAGGGCCAGCGGGGATTGAAGGTGGAAATGGTAATTCCGGTGCGGAAGCGCACACTGTAGCTGTTTACATTCCCTTACGGATTTACAGAAAACCACTACGGATTTCAGAAAACTGCCAGCGGATATATACCCGCCTCAAATCCCTTTTACTGCGGTACTAATTTGCACTAAATAACAGGCCAATGAACCAGGGAAACGCCACCGAACAATACCTGCAACAGTTGCGCAATATGGGCTTCAACGAAGACATGATTGAAATGTACCGCAAGCAGATGACCCAATATGTAGATGTAGCCAATAACTGGGCTTCTCAAATGAAAGATCAGCAGGAGACTATGGCTGCCGCTTTTGGAAACGTATTTGCGGCCGGTGCGGCAGCTGAATCACCCGAACCTTCTATTGTACTCAATCCGTCCTCTGCTTTAACCAATGCGGAGAAGTGGGCTATTGCCTGCGGAGCTGATGTGGCCGTTGCTAACCAACAGTACCTGAATGACGTACCCACCGGGCTGGGAAAACAAATGTGCCGCGAACTGCTGAGCGACTGGTGGGATATCGACAGCAGCGAGGAATTACAGGAAACCATCAGCTGGCTGAAAGAGGAGGGACACCGCCTGCAATACGATACCATTTGCCAGGCCCTTAACACTGTATCGGTAAAAGAAGCCAAAGAGTTTCTGCGCTCCTTTGCCGCCCGGTCTGAAGAAGAGGAGGAAACAGTCATTGAGCGCCTGCGCAACATGCGAGATGCACTGGAATTGTTCCGCGAAGAAGGGCTGATAGCCCCCGGCGAACAACCCGATTCGCTGATTTGGGATTACGCCCGCATTATTAATCTCAGCCGTGCTGGTTACGACGCCGGTTATATGGAATACCACGAAGCACTGGACACCATTATGAGCTGTGTGCCTGCTATAAAAGCCAGCTACACCTCATGGAAACAGTTATCAGTAGCCTATCAGTTTGCACGCTGCGTATGGAATGGGGTGGATGAAGAGGCTTTCAAAGCCTTCCGCAAAGGAATGGACTTACTATTGACGCACCCGGAAAGCCCCCGCGTGTTATTACCCTGGAACCTTTAATAAACCGTATGTCGCAGCGGAACAACAGATACACGCTGGCAGACCGGGTAATTATTCACCCCGACAAATGGTTGCAAAAGCTTGCGGTGGGAATAACTATACCGGCCATTATGCTAATGTTTGCAGCGCCCTTGCTGAAGGGGCCGCTGCTATGGCTGGCGCCCGGCTTACTGCTGGCTGCCTGTATAATACTGTTATGGTCTGACTGGTGCATCGTGTTCGATACCGCCACCGCAGCCATACATTACAGCAGGCTGCGGCTGATAAACCGCATGGAAATACGGTTTGAGCACATTGACTCCATTGCACCGGTATCTAAAGGCGTTTACGGCACCTGCTATATGGTAACCGGGCGTAACGGCAAACGCATCCGCATAAGCACCTGGTACCGCTTTGGCCGTAGAAACCGCGCCCGCTACGAGGCTGGAGTGCTGCCACTGCTGGAGAACATGATACAGGACTCGTTCCGCGAAAAAAAAAGATTGTACTAACCATACTATAATTATTCACTCGTAAAAACCAATCTATATGTCACAGAAAAGCGAAGAAATAAAAATACAACTGAACAGCCTGTTCAGCCGTGCCGTACCCGAATCTGCCACCTATCAGACGGTATACGCCACCTATCTGCAAACCAAAAACTATATCATTTTTCAGAAGCAGATTGTACACAACTATATTGTTGGCTTCCGCCCTTCACAGAAGGATATGGTTATACTGGAAATAAACAGCGACCTTGAGCAACTGGATGCTCCGCAGTTTATTACGCAGAGCAATAAGCAGTCTGTAAAAAAAGACTTTCAGCAACGCTACGTAATACAGGCAGAGAACCTGCCCAAATATAAACTTACCGTAATGCCATCCGTACCCAAAATGTTAACCGCGGCCTACATGCTGCCGGTAGAACAGAAGCAGGAAGCCGCGGCTTTTACTGAGTTTATGAAATCCATGTAATTCTTAACCATAACCCCTTTTCGCTTAGGTATCTGTTGGTAGAAATACCAAATGCAGGAAACAGAACATGAGCCGATAAACAACACTGCTGCCCTTGTGGTGGCAGTGTTTGTTTTATATCATGTAAGTTGCTGAGGCCAGGTTATTGCCATTGATAATTGGTGACATTTACAATACCTGCTGTGCAAAAAGCCTTTCCAGCATAAGCTCAGGCTGACTACAAAAACCCGGATGCACCTTAGAGCTTTGTAAAACTGTACTTCTGGTTGCCGTAAGCCAGCGGAAGCGCTCTGCTATAGTAAACTTGCCAATAGTGCCGCTACCTGGTGCTCCCGCGCAGATGCGCTCAAACGCCTGTAAATAAGTCTGCAATTCCGCAATGTCTAACTGCGGACAAAGCGCCAGCAACCGCTGTTCGTCCAGCCTGTACAGCACCTTTAAAAACCGCTGTCTGGCGCACAATAATACCACGCCCACATTCATAAATTCTTCACGCTCCACCCTGGGCACCACGCGAAGAATGGCATACTCATATAAGTGCTTTTCTTGCATCCTGTGCTGCTTTTACTAAGTTGGCCGTATGGGCTAAACGTGTGATTAAAAAGTGTGTATACGCTTCGCGGTGTGCCGCTGCTGTTTCAAAAGGAGATTCGGTGGTTGTAAGCCACTCATCCGGTATCAGCGCTGTGATGGTGCGGATACGGTCCTCAGTAAGCACCTGTTTAAAAGCAGCATCAACCGTCTCCAGTTCTGAGGCCTGTGCCAGCAGCACATGGTCTTTCACCAGCGTAAAAGGCCGTGTAGCCTGCTCTTCCCAGTTCTGCCACGAATGGTGGAAGTACAAACACGCCCCATGATCTATCAGCCACAACTCTTTATGCCAAAGCAGCATATTGGTATTACGTGCCGTACGGTCTACGTTCATCAGCAAACAATCCAGCCACACAATCTGCGATGCCAGCAGTGCAGGAACCATTGTTACCGTTGGGTCAAACGTAATAGAACCCTGCAGGTAATGCACCGCCAGATTTAACCCCTCGCTGGCCTTCAGCAAGTCTTGTATTTCCTCGTCGCCTTCTGTACGGCCAAATGCCTCATCCAGCGTGGCAAATACAATCTCCGGCATCTTCAGCCCCAGCAAACGGGCTATCTCCCCGCCAATCAGTTCCGCAATCAGCGCTTTTAAGCCCTGGCCCGCACCCCGGAACTTGAGTACATAGGTAAAGTCATCATCCGCCTCAGCAAGGGCCGGCATAGAGCCGCCTTCCCGCAGGGGAGTGATGTAGCGCATCACACTTACGGTTCTGAGTTGTGGTTGGTAATCGCTCATGCCCGCAAAAATAGGATATCCGGTGGTGTTTAAGCCGTGAACATCTGCCTGGAAGTTATGTTCACGGCTTCCTGTAAATTCATGGGATACTGTTGACAGGAATGTTTTCACCCGTTTTCTGCTGATGACTTTCAGGTTTATTTACTTTTGCCTGTTTCTTCTTCAGAATAAACCTGTTAATATGGACGGTCAGTACAGAAAAGATATTTACCCGGGATTGGAAGTGGCTATTATTCTCAAAAAGGACCAGCGCAGCGGTAAAAGAACCTATGGTGTGGTGAAAGACCTGCTAACTTCTGCAGCTTATCATACCCGTGGTATCAAAGTACGTTTGGAAGATGACCAGGTAGGAAGGGTAATAGAAATTGACCCCATATTACCGGACGAGGATTAATTATGCCGCACAGGTTGCATCATGTTTCTGCTATTGTCAAACAGATAAGCAGAGGTTCTTCCTGAAAGCAGCATATTGCGTGTGGATGTTTTTAGTGTAAAGCACAAAAAAGTAGATGCTTATAAACGAAAAGAGGATATAGCCGTTGCCGGTATATCCTCTTTCTGCTTTGTAAAAGCGTTACTATTATCCTTTCACCTGGTAGTAAACCTCGCTCCAACGCAGTTCGTTTTTGAACTGAGACAGCTTGGTATCTTTACCAATGAGTGTAAATTCAATGTTTGCGATATCTGCAAAGTCTTCCAGATTTTCTGAAGTCAGGTTCTGGCTGTAACCGGTGTGGTGTGCACCACCTGCCAGTATCCATGCTGCCAGACCGGTTTTCATATCCGGATAAGGCTTCCAGAAGGCACGTGCAACAGGCAGTTTAGGCAGTTCCTGTGCAGGCTTAACAGCTTCTACCTCATTCACCAGCAGGCGGAAACGGTTGCCCATATCAATCAGTGAAGCGTTCAGAGCAGGGCCCGCAGCAGAGTTAAACACCAAACGTACCGGATCTGCTTTACCGCCAATACCCAGCGGGTGAATTTCACAAGACGCCTGACCATCTGCAATAGATTCACAGATTTCCAGCATGTGTGAACCCAGTACCATTGGGTTAGCCGGATCGAAATGGTAGGTATAATCTTCCATGAAGGAGTTACCACCTTTCAAACCATGACCCATTACTTTCATGGCGCGTACCAGTGCTACTGTTTTCCAGTCGCCTTCACCGGCAAAGCCATAACCAGCACCCATCAGACGCTGTGCAGCAATACCTGGCAGCTGTATCATGCCATGCAGGTCTTCAAATGTATCTGTGAAACCTTTAAAGTTGCCGTCTTCCAGGAATGCTTTCAGCCCCAGCTCAATACGGGCTGCATCTTTCAGGGACTGACGCTGTGCGCCGTCTTTGGTAATAGAAGAAGCCAGTTTGTATTTGCCTTCGTATTCCTGGATCAGTTTATCCACTTCAGCATCGCTGATAGCGTCTACCACCTTCACCAGATCGCCAATGCCATAGGTGTTAACAGAGAAACCGAATTTGTATTCTGCTTCTACTTTGTCTCCGTCCGTTACGGCTACAAAACGCATGTTGTCGCCAAAGCGTACAAAGCGTGCGCCCTGCCAGTCGTGCCAGCCGGCAGCTACGCGGGTCCAGCCACCAATGGTAGACAGTACCTCAGTATCTTCCCAATGGCCTACCACTACCTTACGATTGCGGCGCATACGGCTTACGATAAAACCAAACTCTCTGTCGCCATGCGCGCTTTGGTTCAGATTCATGAAGTCCATGTCAATTTCACCCCATGGAATATCGCGGTTAAACTGCGTGTGCAGGTGCAGCAATGGTTTCTGAAGAATCTTCAGGCCATTGATCCACATTTTAGCGGGTGAGAAAGTGTGCATCCATGCGATGATACCAATCACGTTGCGGTTGGCATTCGCTTCAGCACATATGTTGTAAATCTCTTCAGTACTTTTAACAGTAGGCTTAAAAACAATCGTTACCGGTATTTGAGAAGCGTTGTTTAATGCAGTAGCGATCACCTGTGAGTGAGCAGCCACTTGTTTCAGCGTTTCCTCTCCGTATAAATGCTGGCTGCCGGTTACAAACCATACTTCCAGCTTTTTCAGATCAATCATATTAGTTGCAATTTTTAGAATGGTATTGATGTAAGTAGTTTATTGTCCGTAGTAGGAGTGTGGGCCATGTTTACGTTCGTAGTGCTTCCTGATCAGCGCATCTTTCAGGCGTGGAGCCTTGGGATTAATCTGCTCGGTAAGCAGTGCCATTTGGGCCACGTTCTCCAGTACAGCACTGTTGTATACCGCTTTATCAGGCGTTTTACCCCAGGTGAAAGGAGCGTGGTTACCTACGAGAATCATTTCAATATCCTCGTAGCTCAGGTTGCGGTCTTTCAACGCATTCATAATCTGAAAGCCGGTCTGGTATTCGTAATCGCCCTGAATCATTTCATCGCTCATTGGCGGTGCGCAGGGAATATCTACCGTATTATGATCGGCGTGTGTGGTACCGAAAATAGGAATATCGCGCTGGCTCTGTGCCCATGCGGTAGCATAGGTAGAGTGGGTGTGTACAATACCGCCAATCTTTTCCCAATGCTTGTATAATACAGCATGGGTTAAAGTGTCAGAAGACGGGCGGAGCTTGCCTTCAACGGTTTTGCCGTCAAAGTCAACAATCACCATTTTGTCTGGTGACAACTGATCATACGGTACACCGCTGGGTTTAATAGCAAAAACGCCTTTGCTTCTGTCGGCAGCGCTTACGTTACCAAAGGTAAACAGCACCAGACCCAGTTTGGGCAGTTGCATGTTGGCTTCGTAAGCAGCTTCCTGTATATCCTGATAGCTCATTTTGGTAATTTTTGTTTCTTCTGGTGGAATAACTATTCTGCTGCGGTCAGTTTGGTTTCAACAAAGAAGCCTAATGCCTTGTACTTCTCATAACGCTTAGCGTACAGAGCAGCCTGTGCAGCGTTAGGATGGTATTCTGCATCAAAGCCCTGGCCCATTGCGTCCATAGCTTCTTCTACCTTGTTATAAACACCGGCAGCAGTAGCAGCAAACATAGCTGCACCCAGTGCGCAGGTTTGCTCAGATTTATGAATACGGATAGGCATGCTCATAACATCTGCCATCATTTGCATAATGAACGGAGATTTTTTAGCCACACCACCCATACCAATCAGCCCTTTTACAGGTACGCCTTGTTCTACAAAGCGATCCGCAATAGCTTTTGCACCAAAACAGGTTGCTTCTACAATAGCGCGGAAGATACGTGGGGCACTGGTACCCAGGTTTAAACCTGCTACAGCACCTTTCAGCAGTTGGTTAGCATCAGGAGTTCTTCTGCCGTTTAACCAGTCTACCGCCAGTTCGCTGTTCTCATTCCAGTCCAGCGCAGCAGCCTGCTGGCTTAATACAGGAATGATATTGTTGAGTGTTTCCTGAATCAGTTGTTCTTTAGTCTGGGCGTCCAGTAAGGCGGACTGACCAATGATCTGCTGTACAGGCCATGCCAGTACGTTCTTAAACCAGGCATAAGCATCACCAAAAGCACTCTGACCAGCTTCCAGACCCAGCATTCCCGGAATAATAGAACCAGGAACCTGACCGCAGATGCCTTTTACCAGCGTGTCTTTGATTTCTTCAATAGGCGCTACCAGCATGTCGCAGGTAGAAGTACCCATTACCTTACTCAGGTGGTAAGGCTCAATCTGGCCGCCTACTGCACCCATGTGACAGTCAAATGCGCCTACGCCAATCACCACATCAGCAGGAAGGCCCAGTTTAGCGGACCATTCTGCACTGATAGTGCCGGCAGCCTTATCGGAAGTATAGGTTTCTGTAAACAGTCTTTCAGTAACGCCTTTCAGCAATGGATCCAGTGCTGTGAAGAAATCTTCCGGAGGTAATCCGTTAAATTCTTTAGCCCATAAAGCTTTGTGGCCGGCAGCACAAACGCCGCGGCGTAGGGCATTTACATCGTTACCGCCGGTAAGCAGAAACGGAATCCAGTCGCAATGTTCTACCCAGGAGTAGGCAGCGTTACGGATTTTTTCATCTACGCGGGAAATGTGCAGCAGTTTAGCCCAGAACCACTCTGAAGAATAGATACCACCCACAAATTGAAGATAGTTAGGCTGGAACTTCTCCGCATGCGCGTTGATTTCAGCCGCTTCCTTCACAGATGTGTGGTCTTTCCACAGAATGAACATAGCGTTCGGGTTCTCGGCAAATTCCGGTAACAGTGCCAGAGGCGTACCTGTTTTGTCTACTGCAACAGGAGTAGACCCTGTGGTATCTACCGAAATAGCTTTTACATTGGCTGCCACAGCCGCTCCGGCCTGTGATAAACAGCTCTTGATGGTTTGTTCCAACCCTTCAACGTAGTCGAGGGGGTGTTGTCTGAACTGGTTGGTCTGGGGGGCACAATAACGGCCTTCTTTCCAACGGGGGTAGTAGAATACAGCGGAAGCGATTTCCTGTCCGTCAGCCGCATTTACTAAAATAGATCTTACGGAATCTGTTCCGTAGTCTACGCCGATTACAAAGGTTTCCTGTTTCATACAGCGAATAATAGTGTCAAAGTAACACTTGCAATGTTAGATAAAAAAATCTATTCCGCGTACGGTTTGTTATTTACTTGTTAACCCCTTATTTCAGGTTATGCGGATTGGGAATGAAATTCAGAAAGGCGTTGAACTTCTTCTGGTACTTCTTCTTGTCCAGTTTAAAGTAAAAGGCGCCCTTTTTAGAGGTTTCTTTCTCTTTTTCCTTTTGTTTAACCAATAATCCGGTAGAAAGTACCTTTCTGCTGAAGTTTCGTTTGTCCAGTACTGCATCATACACGCCTTCGTACAGACTCTGCAACTGTGGAAGGGTGAATTTGTCGGGCAGCAATTCAAACAGAATAGGGTGGATGGCTGCTTTGTACTGCAGTTTTTCCCGCGCCATATCTATCATATCCCGGTGGTCAAATATCAGGGACGGCGTTTTTGCCAGTTGAAACCACTCTGCATGGAATTCGTCGCTCAGTTGCTGCTGGTATTTATTAATATCAATGAGGCTGAAATAGGCTATGGAAGCAATACGGTCTGTTGGGTCGCGGTCAGGATTACTGAATGCGTATAGCTGTTCCATATATACATCTTCCAGACCAGTTAGCTGTTTTAAAACACGGGTGGCGGCGTCTTCAAAGCTCTCTTTGGGCTGTACAAAACCGCCCATGAGGCTCCAGCGTCCTTTTTCGGGTTCAAATCCTCTCTTAATAAGCAGTAATTTCAGCTCCTGGCCGTCAAATCCAAAAATGATGCAATCAACCGCTACCAGTAATTTATTTTGCCTGGAATGATTTGTCATGTTGAAAAGTAATAAATTCTTTTTGATAAGCCAGCGGACTTTTGCCGGTTATTTTCTTAAAGTACTTGTGGAAACTGGTAAAGTTATTAAAACCGCTTTCGTAACAGAGTTGTTTTATACTCCGGTTGTTTTCGATCAGCAGTTTGCAGGCATGGCCTACCCGTATTTCAATCAGAAACTGTGAGTAGGTTTTGCGGGTGCGTGATTTAAAGTAACGGCAGAAGGAGTGGGGGCTGATATTGGCCACCGCTGCTACTTCCTCCAGATTAATTTTCCGGTGAAAGTGTTTGAGAGAGAAGTCGTAGATATTATTGATCCGCTCGTTCTCGGAAGATTCTGCCTGGTGTTTAAAGCCGATAGAGGATAAAGGTTGAATCTGTTCTTCCTCAGCAATGGTCAACAAAGCCTGTAAAAGCAGAATAAGACGGGTAGTGCCTTCCGCTTCCAACAGTTGCTCCAGTAAAACAACCACCTTTTCCCGGGTGGCTCCGTTGATTTGTAGTCCCCGGCCAGCCTGTTCCAATAAACCCTTAATCTTCACATTTTCCGGCAAATCAAGGAATCCGGGGCCCCAAAAATCCTCTCTGAAGTGTGCTACCCTAGAATCAGGGTGTAAAGGCCCGTTCTCTGTAAAATATTCATTATCAAACCGCCAGTAATGAGGCAGATTGGCGCCTATTAGTATCAGATCTCCCGCTTTAAACCGGGTAATGCTGTCTCCGACAAATTGTGTACCTGCCCCTTTCCGGAAATGGATCAGTTCTATTTCAGGATGGTAGTGCCAGCGGTTGTTGATGTCGGGCACAACGTCTCTACGCACGCTGAACGAATGCTGTGGCAAGCCGCGGGGAACTTTTAAAAGCTGTGGTCTCATTCAACTGAATGTACTGTATACGGCTTAAAAGTAGGAAGAATGTGCCAAATAAGCTGAATTATTCCGTTCTGGGATGAAACAGGTAAAGGGTGGGATGAGCATTCTGCCATGGGGTATCCGGGCCTTAAATAAGGGGATTTGTAATATGTTGGTCGTACATATTAATTAAATTAAATCAGTGTTCTTGTAATGTAGTGAAATATAGTAGTTAGGATATATTGATATTATTGTATAAGAAGAAAAATGCTGGAATATTCGTGTTATGATTACGATTTAAAATATTCTTTAACTGATTCATTATTAGGCGACTGTTGAGTGCGCTTCTATATTTGCGCACACACGTACGACCCTTAAACCCATCATACCCCATTGTATGCACAGGCACAGGGCTCTGCGTTGAACCCCCTGTTGTATGTTGCTGAATATCCTAACCCGTTTCTTATACAGGTTTATTATGCCTGTATTCGTATTGTTTTGTGTAGCTGGTGATGCCATAGGGCAAACCAATGGTTACATTTACGTGCATCTGAGGGCTCTGAATGAAGAGTCTTCTGTCGACTTCCCGTTTACAATTACGGGAGGGAGCACAACTATTCCCTCGTTTTCACTGAACGACCAGCCGGCTATCTTAGGTTCGGTTACCGACCTGGGTGTTGGGCATGGCGTATCTGCTGCTGTACCCGGCGGAGGCGATGGTGAATTGTGGGTGGTAATGGACAATGCGAGGATATATCGCAGACGGGCGGCCAGCAGCCAGTGGCAGGCAATTACAGCAACAGGATCTGTAAGAGCTATTGATGGCGCCGGGCCTGGAACCTGCGTATATGTAAACTGGGATGGAAATGCATACTACTACAATGGGACGTCTTCACAATTGATTTATGCTTTTACGGGTTCGGGTACTAACAATTCAAGGGCAGTTGATATTAGTTACGGCAACGGGCGTATTGCCATAGCACGTGAAAACGGCACTATTTACACCAACCAATCAACCAATCCTGCTTCCTATACAGATGCATGGAATAACCGTTCTATTACAGGTACTGCTACTGCATTAGATATTTTGCCTTCTGATGGTACTATTGTTTACTATAATTCCGGCGATGCCAATGCTTACAAAGTAGCTTTTGGGCTTGGCCTGGCATATACTATTGGCAGACCTAATTCAACAGATGTTTGTTTTGACGATAATGGCAACGTGTATTCCAATGGTTACAGATATAATAATGTCGGTACTTCCTGGAGTACGGATGCTACCCGGGGAACTTCTTTTAACAGATGTACCGGGGGCGCTGGTGGTCAGGTATGGAGCAATCAGACGATTGCCAACACGGCGGGGTCTATCTTTACCCGTGTTCCTTCTAACGGATTGTGGATTGATGACGAACGCGTGAGAACCAGCTATGCAGATAACTCTATATTAATACCTGTTGCGGCCGGAACTTATACACTAAACGTACCTAATGTAGCTACATGGGATTTGGGCGGGGTAGATGTGTACGATCCTACCAATAATTCAACCTATAGCGTTGCCAATAAAACGGTTACTACAAACGTAGCTTCCGGCGAAGTGGTGCATGTGGTGTTGTATGAGAATAAGCTTATTTCGCTGTCTATTGCCAAGAACTGTACAGAATCGTCTGTAGAAGATTTTGGCACGGGTGCATCAGTGCCTTCCAATGTAACCTCTTATCACTACCTGAATCGTACGCGATTGGAGGATGGTTATTATTCTATCCAGAAAAGCACAGGCGGATGGGAGAATTCAACCCTTACAGATCATACCACAGGTACGGGTAATTTTATGATTGTGAATGCCAGCTACCAGCCAGACGAATTTTACAGAAAACGACTGGTAAACCTGGAGATTGGGCAGCCGTATATAATGACGTTTTATGTGGCCAACCTGAGCCCGACCGCCGGGTTGTTACCTAACGTAACGGCAGCGGTGGCTGATATTGATGGTACTATTAAGTCAAGCATGAGTACCGGTAACGTTACCAGTTCAGGCTGGACCAGGTATACATTTAATTTTACCGCCAGCAGTACTACACATGACGTTTACCTGAAAAACAATGCGAATGGTGGGGGAGGTAATGACCTTGCCCTGGATGATATTTCTATTAGTCCGCTTACAGGAACTATTGACGACAATACTATTGAAGGGAATGCTGACCGGTTGAAACTTTGCCGGGGAACCAACTATACATTTTTAAACTCTGCACCGGGAGGGGTATGGACAATTACTTCGGGTACTAACGTAGCCTCCATCAACTCTTCTACGGGCGTACTTACAGGTAACAATACCGGTTCGGCTACGGTAAGGTATGAAGTAACCAGTTCTGTAGGTTGTAAAGCAAACACCAGTACCGTTGTTCAGGTGATTGTTGCGCCTACAGCGTCCGTTACAGCATCATCACCTGTTTGTATAGGAAATGATGTGAACCTTACCGCAACGGCAAGTTCGGGAACGGCCCCGTTAAGTTATTCGTGGAGTGCCAGTTCAACCGATGCCGGATTAAACAATAGTTCAACCTTAAGTACCAGTGCTACGCCCACCGCATCCGGCACTTATACGTATGCTTTAAATGTTTCTGACGCCAATGGCTGTACCGGTTCTGGTACAAGAAGTGTAACGGTAAACCCGTTACCTGCCGCCAGCATTTCTTATTCGTCGCCCAGCTTCTGTGCTACCGGAACTACCAATGTAACCAGAACAGGAGCTTCCGGGGGAAGATATACTTCTACCACCGGCTTAAGCATTAATGCCACTTCAGGCCAGATAAATCTGGGTAACAGTTCACCCGGCGATTACGAAATTACGTATACAGTAACAGCTAACTCGTGTACCAGTACTGCAACAACCAATGTTACTATAATTGGGTATCCTGCAACTTCTTCTATAAGTGCACCGGTTAACGCTGTGTGTGAGGGCAATACAATACAGCTGAGCCATGCTACCCCTGATGGAACCTGGAGCAGTAATAATAATAGTTATGCCACTGTAGATGCCAATGGAGTGGTTACCGGAATTAGTACTGGCAGTACTACTACTAATTCAAGAACTGTAACTATCAGTTACGTATATGGCAATGGCTCGTGTACCAGATCAGCCACTACAAATATTACGGTAAGAAGAATGCCGGATGCAGGTTCGTTTACCCGTGATTACGAAGTGTGTGTGGGCAGCAATACTACCATACCCAGCCCATCCAGTGGTGGTAGCTGGAGTTCGGGCAATACTTCCATTGCTACGGTAAATACAAGTGGGAGGGTAACCGGCGTTGCCGTTGGAGAGACTACTATCTCTTATACAATAAATAACAGTGGATGTATCGATGTGGCTACCACCACCGTTACTGTAAATGCCTCTACCGTGGGTGCAATAACCGGTGTTACAGATTTGTGTGTGGGATCCACTTCTCAATTAAGCAATTCCGTTCCGGGAGGCATCTGGACTAATACCAATAGTAATATAGCCACTGTTGATGCCAATGGTTTGGTAACTGCCCGGGGCCGTGGCCAGGCAGAGGTTAGGTATACAGCAGCTTGTGGTAACAACTTCAGAACTGTTACTATAAGAGTGGGTGATATGAATACCCGGGCTATTACTACCAACAATAATACTTCTTTTTGTGTGGGAGATAATATCTGGTTAACCAGTAACAGTAATTACGGGGGTACGTGGAGCTCTGATGATGCTTCCATTGCGGCTGTGAATTCAAATGGGCAGGTAACCGGTAACAACCCCGGTACTGTTAATATTAATTTCAATGCTAACGACAATGGCTGTTTATCTACCACTTCACGGGAAGTAACTGTAAATGCTATTCCTGTTGTAAGTGCTATTAGCGGTAACGTTAATTTATGTAAATATGCTACTACCACTTTAACCGGAAACCCTGCAGGAGGTACATGGAGTGGAACAAACAGCAATATAGCTTCTATACATCCTACAACTGGCTTGGTAACAGCCGGAGGAGGAATAGGACACGCAGTTATCACCTATACCTATAGCAACGGAGGTTGTAGCAGAAGTGTTCAAACGAATGTGTATGTAAACGAACCATCATCCAATGTTGGAACAATCAATGGAGGCAATGCTGTTTGTGCCGGCGGATTTATTCAGTTATCCAGTACGGGTAATAGTGGAACATGGAGCAGCAGCGACAATAGTATGGCTACTGTTACTTCTAACGGTGGCGTAACAGCAGCAGCCAATGCATCTGGCCAGGTTACTATTTATTACTCCGTAACCAATGGCTCCTGTACTTCCAGCGCTACTAAAACCATAACAATAAGTCAGGCCCCCAGCGCAACTATTTCCTACTCCGGATCACCTTTCTGTGCAACCGGTACAGCCCTGCCAACCGTAACAGGAACTGCCGGAGGTACTTTTAGCGCGGCCTCGGGCCTTTCCATCAGCAGCAGTACGGGTGAGATTAATCTTGCTGCAAGTACTGCAGGTACTTATACTATTACTTATACTTTAAATACATCAGGCTGTACCAGCAGCACCACTACAAGTGTAGTGGTTAGGGCGCTGCCTGTAGTGCCTGCTATTACCCCAGCTGTAGCAAGTGTATGTGTTAATAGTTATGTGTTGCTAAGTAACTCAACAGCAGGCGGTAGCTGGAGTAGTGATAATATTAACACTGCTACGGTAGATGCCACGGGTAATGTAAGAGGGATAGCAACAGGTACAGCAACTATAACTTATACAGTAGTTAGCAATGGATGTACCAGAACCACTACACGTAATGTTACGGTAAACGCCCTGCCAACTGCCACTATCTCTTACAGCGGATCTCCTTTCTGTGCAACCGGAAGGGTTAGTGTAACCCGTACGGGAAATACGAACGGTAGCTATAGTTCAACAAGCGGTTTATCGCTGAACAGTACAACAGGCGAGATAAACCTGGGCGCAAGTGCAGCAGGCAATTATCGCATCTCGTACTCTTTTACAGATGAAAATACAGGTTGTAGCAATATTACTTATACAGATATTGTTGTAAATGCCTTACCTGGTATGTCTAAAACCAGTGGTGGCAGAGAGGTTTGCGTGGGTAGTACCATTACACTCACTAATAGTAGTACTATTAATGGTGTAAGCGGTGCCTGGAGTAGTAGTGATGTAAACATTGCTACTGTAGCTAATAACGGAGTTGTGCGTGGTGTTAATACAGGTAATGTTGTAATTGCTTATACTTTAACTAATGATAAAGGTTGCGTAAGCCAGGATACCGCACGCGTAGCGGTAAACGCTTTGCCGCAGATGGTGAAGACCACTGGTTCCCGTGTGGTGTGTGCTGGTAGCGCTATTACTTTGAGTAATGCCACTGCTGGCGGAACCGGAGTATGGAGTAGCAGCGCTACTGGTGTTGCCACTGTTGATAATAATGGTGTAGTTCGTGGTGTCGGTGCCGGTAATGTGGTGATTACTTATACTGTAACCACTGGTTCAGGTTGTGTAAGCCAGGATACTGCCCGCATAACTGTAAACGCTTTACCTCAGATGGTGAAGACCGCTGGCCCTCGTGAAGTATGTGCTGGTAGTACTATTACATTGAGTAATGCTTCCACTGGTGGAACGGGTGTATGGAGCAGTAATGCTGCTGGTACAGCCACTGTTGATAATAATGGTGTAGTTCGTGGTGTCGGTGCCGGTAATGCAGTAGTTAGTTATACTGTAACCACTGGTTCTGGTTGTATAAGCCAGGATACTGCCCGTATAACTGTAAATGCTTTANTCTGCTGGTTCTGCGGTTATCACTTACACTGTAACAATCGCAAAAGGTTGTGTAAGTGTTGATACCGCTCATGTAGCTGTAAATGCTTTACCTGAGATGGAGAAGAGTATTGGCTTGCGTGAGGTATGTGCCGGAAGTACGGTTACGCTGACAAACGGCTCAACTGGTGGTACTGGTGTATGGAGCAGCAGTGCTGTAAGTGTTGCTACAGTGGATAATAATGGATTAGTTCGTGGTGTAGGTGCCGGTAATGCGGTAATTACTTATACTGTAACCACTGCCAAAGGTTGTGTAAGTGTGGATACTGCTCACGTAGCTGTAAATGCTTTACCAGAGATGGAGAAGAGTGCTGGCGCGCGTGAGGTATGTGCCGGAAGTACGGTTACACTGACAAACGGCTCAACTGATGGAACCGGTGTATGGAGCAGCAGTGCTGTAAGTGTTGCTACAGTGGACAATAATGGATTAGTTCGTGGTGTAGCTGCTGGTAACGCAGTGATTACCTATACTCTGACCACTGCCAAAGGTTGTGTAAGTGTGGATACTGCTCATATAGCTGTAAATGCTTTACCAGAGATGGAGAAAAGTATTGGCGCGCGTGAGGTATGTGCCGGAAGTACGGTTACGCTGACAAACGGCTCAACTGGTGGTACTGGCGTATGGAGCAGCAGTAATACTGGCATAGCCACAATAGATAATAATGGTGTTGTTCGTGGTTTAACTGCTGGTTCTGCGGTTATTACTTACACTGTAACCACTGCCAAAGATTGTGTAAGTGTCGATACTGCGCACGTGCTGGTAAATGCTTTACCAGAGATGGAGAAGAGTGCTGGCCTGCGTGAGGTATGTGCCGGAAGTTCTGTTACGCTGACAAACAGCTCAACTGGCGGTACTGGTGTATGGAGCAGCAGTAATACTGTTGTAGCCACAATAGATAATAATGGATTAGTTCGTGGTGTAGCTGCTGGTAACGCAGTGATTACCTATACTGTAACCACTGCCAAAGGTTGTGTAAGTGTGGATACTGCTCATATAGCTGTAAATGCTTTACCAGAGATGGAGAAGAGTGTTGGCCTGCGTGAGGTATGTGCCGGAAGTGCTGTTACACTGACAAACAGCTCAACTGGTGGAACTGGTGTATGGAGCAGCAGTGCTGTAAGCGTAGCTACTGTAGATAATAATGGTGTAGTTCGTGGTGTCGGTGCCGGTAATGCGGTAATTACTTATACTGTAACCACTGGTTCTGGTTGTGTAAGCCAGGATACTGCCCGCATAACTGTAAATGCTTTACCAGAGATGGAGAAGAGTGTTGGCCTGCGTGAAGTGTGTGCGGGAAGTGCTGTTACACTGACAAACGGCTCAACTGGTGGTACTGGCGTATGGAGCAGCAGTAATACTGGCATAGCCACAATAGATAATAATGGTGTTGTTCGTGGTGTAACTGCTGGTTCTGCGGTTATTACTTACACTGTAACCACTGCCAAAGGTTGTGTAAGTGTGGATACTGCGCACGTGCTGGTAAATGCTTTACCTGAGATGGAGAAGAGTATTGGCTTGCGTGAGGTATGTGCCGGAAGTGCTGTTACGCTGACAAACGGCTCAACTGGTGGTGTTGGCGTATGGAGCAGCAGTGCTGTAGGTGTAGCTACAGTAGATAATAATGGATTAGTTCGTGGTGTAGCTGCTGGTTCTGCAGTGATTACCTATACTGTAACCACCGCCAAAGGTTGTGTGAGCCAGGATACTGCCCATATAGCGGTAAATGCTTTACCAGAGATGGAGAAGAGTGTTGGCCTGCGTGAGGTATGTGCCGGAAGTGCTGTTACGCTGACAAACAGCTCAACTGGTGGTACTGGCGTATGGAGCAGCAGTGCTGTAANACCTCAGATGGTAAAAACCGCTGGCCCTCGTGAAGTATGTGCCGTTAGTACTATTACATTGAGTAATGCTTCCACTGGTGGAACTGGTGTATGGAGCAGCAATGCTACTGGTATAGCCACTGTAGATAATAATGGTTTGGTTCGTGGTGTCGGTGCCGGTAATGCAGTAATTACTTATACTGTAACAACCGGTTCA
>NZ_BMIB01000010.1 GCF_014641615.1 Filimonas zeae
ATGCGGGAGAGTAGGTAGTTGCCATATTTATTTAAACCGCCTTACTGCAAACAGTGAGGCGGTTTTGTTTTGTATATACCTCAGGCAAACACTGCTGAATCCTCCGGTCTTCAACTTCTTTTTCATTGCCTATCTCTCAACAGTTAGTTGTTGAAAGTGCTCTCAGTAACTAATTTACTACGCTGGGGCGGCAACTTTTTACTCCCTGCTTCACCGCTATTAGTCTTGATCCGGAATATTAAGCCACGCTACTCAATCCGGTAGAAACAAAAAGCTGCTCTGGAATGAGCAGCTTTCAGCATTATCAAAGCATAGTGTATACATTTTATCTTATTGCACTATCTGTAAGGCTCATGAATATTCCTTGTATTCCGGCTCATCCACCACCCGGTCCATATTCCTACAAGCGCCCAGCCAATAATAGCATCTTTCAGATCGGCCATTATTCCCGGTGTTTCATACCATATATGCATGGTGTAAGGGGCATTGATAAACACAATTAAACCGGTAAACAAGCTTATGATGAATATTTTGCCAAAGGAGGGCTGACGTAGTTGGCTAAGTATGTAACACAGCAACCAGATCATAACAATATTTGCAGTGAGGCATCTGGCCATGTTGCTGCCCATGTTCACTTTCATGGCCTTATGATAAGATACAATGGCCCAGGGTTTTCCTTCAGAAGATTTCATGGCTGCTTCCCACTGTTCTTTAGTAGCGTGCTCCGGAATAGTGGGTACGGCATACTGACCGTCTTCCGAAAATTGAGTACTTAAATAACTGATAATAGAGTCCTGTTTAGGCGTATACTGCTGGCTGCTTCTATGAAGATCCAACACAGTCCAGGATAAAAACTGCCACAGGAATACGAGGATGCCACCTACGATTCCGCCGATTAGTATTTTTTTCATTGCGCAAGCTTTTAGTTCTTGCCAACAAGGTACTAAATCACTTTAACTTATGCGATCTGCCGCTGTACATATCGCCCACCCAAAAGGTGATGCCTATTATAACAGCAAGCGCCACAACGGAGCCCTCAAACCCGAAGCTGCCGCCGGTTATAAGGTCTGACCCTTCCAGTGATTGCTGTAGCACGCTGTTTACACTAACGCCGGCTACCGAGTAACCGAATAAAGGCCCCTGAACCAGATTCCAGCTGAAATGAAGGAAAATACCAAACCAAAGGTTTTGTGTATGAATATAGTTGATGCCTAATAATAAGCCCAACGCAAATATGGTAACCAGTGGTACAATCCCGATATTAGGATTAGTAAGGTGCAGCAGAGAAAAAATAAGTGCGCTGATAACAAGTGCATAGGTAGGGGGCAGGCTTTGCAGCAGGTTGCGCAGAATGTATCCGCGGAACACAATCTCCTCAACAAAAGCTACCATTACAAAAAATACAATGGCGTAAGCCAGCTGAAGAAAATTAGGCATTACTATACTCAGACTGAGCGTGCCGGTAAGCATTAAGATGAGTGTGCCGGTAGACATAATGTTGATGCCCGCGAAAAAGCCAGTCCATGCGTCTGCCTCATATTCGCCCCATTCAAACCCGATGCTTTTAAACGACCGGCGGTCAACTATGGTACAGAATATAAATGCAGGAATAAGCATAAAGCCGTTGCTGGCCAGGTAAGACAGAATCAGCATCGGAAACTTCTGTGCAGTAGTATCAAACAGTTCCTTAAACGGAATATATTGTTGAGTAGCCGGCAGATGAACCAGGGCGCTGGGAGCAGCAATAATTAACACAAAAATCAAAACTCGCAGCCAACCGTGCTTAATCAGGGGTTTCTTATTCATTCTATATACGGGTTGTGAATTCGCCGCGGTAAGATACAACCAATTATTTAAAACCGCCCTTATTAACGGTAGAAACCGTTTGAAGTTGGCTGCCTGGGCTAAAACTCATATGCTTTTTCAGGGCTTGTATCGCTTGCTTTTTAAGGCGCTGGCAATGGCCGGAGGTATATTAGACAACAGACGTAGCGGAACGCCGTGCAACCGGGCTTCTGCTTCCAATGCATCAATTGTGGTTAAATAGTTTTGCCATTCTTTTTTTCCTGTAGCAGTGGTGCTGTACAGGGTGTTTATATTAGGCATGTTTACAGTAAGCACGGCGGTGTTAGCGTTGATACGGCTTAAATCGTTATTGCCTTTGGGCAATACCAGCACTACCTTCCACACTTTGGCAGGTACGGTTATCCGCCCGCTGTCGAGGGTACTGGCAGTATCGGCTTGATTGGCGCTCAAACCGCCGGAGCCAAAAGAACCCATTATAATATATGCTTCCTGGCTGCTGCCTATCAGCGAAGTGCGTATATAATCCTCAAGTCCTTCCCAGGGACCCTGATTTAGGCTGGACGCCTGCGGTATCATATTGGTCATATAAAAAGTGGAGCCGTTAGCTGTCTGGCTGCTGGTTCTATCGCCCGATGGGCAGTTATGCCCTCTGTCAAATCCTGTAACGCTGCCTTTGTAACTGCCTGCGTTTACCTGATACCAGCCAACAGGCAGGTAAGGATAAGGCCTGAAATTATCCTGCCTGCCGGCGCCGCCTATATCGCCGGATTCCAGATGCCAGCTGGTCCATACGGGAATGCCCCGGCTGCGGCTGTAAGCAGCTATGTAATAAGTCTGATTAAGCAGGTAGTTGTTTTCAAACGTAGAATCTGGCATTGCCATGGTGGGGTTACCGGGTAGCATATTGTTGTTATCCGTCATAGATATGGTATCCTTATAACCCACTCTGGGTGGGTTTAACACAACTGTATCCGGAGTGCCGGGAGGAGAGGTGGATGGGGCTGATTGTTTGGTACAGGAAAACAGTAATAATAAAATGGCTGTGCCTGCGGTTATCGGTATACTTTTAATCATAGGGCGTTTATAAGAAGTAAAAGAATTGCAAATCTCTCTGCAAAGAAATGCAGCAGCCACGGATAATTAAGATTTAAGCAATAATTTGCTGCGTTAAATTTCTGGTATGTTGAAAGAATACTCATTTACGGTTACGGATAGATTTATGCGTTATGTGCAGGTAGATACCCAGAGCGATCCGGTATCGCAGGCGGCACCTACCACAGAAAAGCAAAAGAACCTGGGCAGTATACTGGCAGAAGAACTGAAAGCGATAGGTTTGGCAGATGCACATATGGATGAGTATGGCTATGTATATGCCACTATTCCTTCCAACACCAGCAAACAGGTACCTGTTATCTGTTTCTGTAGTCACGTAGATACAGCACCGGACTGTAGCGGAACCAATGTAAAACCAATACTGCACAAAAACTATAACGGGGGGGATATTGTGCTGCCTGACGATACTACTCAGGTGATAAGCGTAAAAGATTATCCGTACCTGAAAGAACATATTGGTAACGATATTATTACTGCCAGCGGTTTAACGCTGCTGGGTGCAGATGATAAAAGTGGTGTGGCAGAAATTATGGACATGGCCAATTACCTGGTACAGCATCCTGAGGTGAAACACGGGGAGATAAAAATTCTGTTTACTCCTGATGAAGAGGTGGGCAGAGGAACAGCGCATGTAGACCTGAAAAAGCTGGGTGCCGAATTTGCCTATACGCTGGATGGCGGCGAGTTGGGTACGTTTGAAGATGAAACCTTTAGCGCCGATGCCGTAAAAATTACTATTCATGGGGTAATTGCGCATCCGGGTTATGCAAAAGATAAGCTGGTAAACGCACTGAAGATAGCTGGTGAAATACTGGCTGCACTGCCAGGTAGCGAATGGAGCCCCGAAACCACCAACGGCCGGGAAGGCTTTGTACATCCGGTAGCTGTTGGTGGTATTGCTGAAAAAGCAACTATTGATTTTATTATCCGCGACTTTATTACTGATAACCTGCTGAAACACGAAAGCAGATTGAAGCAGCTGGCAGAAGCGGTAATGAAAAAACATCCGCGTGCGCATATGACCTTTGAGGTAAATGAGCAGTACCGCAATATGAAAGAGGTGCTGGTAAATCATCCGCAGGTAGGCGAAAACGCAGAGGAAGCTTATAAAAGAGCAGGACTTACCGTAGTAAAAGAACCTATTCGGGGCGGTACGGATGGTAGCCGTTTAAGCTTTATGGGCTTACCCTGCCCTAATATTTTTACCGGTATGCAGGCTATACATAGCAAACACGAATGGATTGGCGTACGTGATATGCAAAAAGCAGTGGAAGTGCTGGTAAACCTGGTTCAGGTGTGGGAACAACGATAATGCAACGGGGAGGTATTCTACCTGTTTGCCGGAAAATTCTGTATTTTAATACCCTAAAAACCTTTTAAAAAATGGTACCTTATATTATTCTTGCCGTAGCCCTGGTAATTATTTTCAGTGGATTGGTGACTGTTAACCAGGCTACTATTGCAGTTACAACCGTATTTGGTAAGTACAACCGTATTCTTCGTCCGGGATTAAACTTAAAAATACCCTTTATTGAAAACATCTTTCGCCGGGTAAGTATTCAAAACCGCTCTGTAGAGCTGGAGTTTCAGGCGGTAACACAAGACCAGGCCAATGTGTATTTTAAAAGCATGTTGCTGTATGCAGTATTGAATGCAGAAGAAGAAACGATTAAGAAAGTAGCTTTTAAATTCATTAGCGATAAAGACCTGATGCAGGCGTTGGTTAGAACCATTGAGGGCAACATACGCAGTTACGTGGCTACCAAAAAGCAGGCTGAAATTCTGGGTCTGAGAAGAGAGATTGTTGAATCTGTAAAAGCAGAAGTTGACCATGTACTGGAAGAGTGGGGCTATCACCTGATAGACCTGCAGATAAACGATATCACTTTTGATAAAGCGGTAATGGAAAGTATGAGTAAAGTGGTAGCGAGTAATAACCTGAAAGCTGCTGCTGAAAATGAGGGCCAGGCCTTACTGATTACCAAAACCAAAGCGGCCGAAGCGGATGGTAACGCCATTAAAATTGCTGCAGAAGCGGAGCGCGAAGCGGCTAAACTGCGTGGTCAGGGTGTGGCGTTGTTCCGGGAAGAAGTGGCACGGGGTATGAGCCAGGCAGCAGAGCAAATGAAACAGGCTAACCTGGATACCAATGTAATTCTGTTCAGTATGTGGACGGAAGCGGTGAAAAACTTTGCAGAAGCGGGCGATGGTAACATCATTTTCCTGGATGGCAGCCCGAACGGTATGCAGAATAATATGAACCAGATTATAGCCATGATGAAGATGGATAAATAACAAAAGCTGATAAAAGTTGCCAAAATCGACGTGTCTGCGAAATTTATTCACATGTAGAACGTTATTTTGCCAGACACTCTATTTTAGTGCCTATATAAATTCATAAGAATGGGATTATTGTTACAGGTGGATAGCGCCCGGCTGCTGAATGCCGCCGCAGGTGCAGCAGCACAGGCTCCGGAAAAAATTTCATTGCTGGGTTTGCTTTCAAAGGGGGGCTGGATTATGTACCCGCTGTATCTGTTGCTGGCAGCTACCATCTTTGTGTTTTTTGAGAGATTGATTGCTATCCGCAAAGCTTCTAAAATTGATTCCAATTTTATGAGCATTATCCGCGATAATATTATGACCAATAACCTGTCTGCCGCCCGTAACATGGCGCGTAACACAGACAATGCTGTGGCCCGCATTATCGACAAAGGTTTACAGCGTATTGGAAAGCCCATTGACGTAATTGAAAAAAGTATGGACAATGTGGGGCAGCTGGAAATGTACAAAATGGAGCGTAACCTTTCTATCCTGTCACTGGTAGCCGGTATTGCCCCCATGTTTGGCTTTCTGGGTACTATTGTGGGCATGATTCAGTTGTTTTACGAAATCAACAGCACCGGCAACTTTGAACTGAGTGTAATTGCAGGTGGTATTTATGTAAAAATGATTACCTCCGGTACCGGCCTTATTATTGGTTTAATAGCTTATGTATTGCATAACTTCCTGGCTACCCAGGTAGATAAAACTGCCAATAAAATGGAAGCGGCAAGCGCAGAGTTTATGGATATTCTGCAAGAGCCTACCCGCTAGTAACAGGAAGACGTAACAATATTTAAACGACTATCTCTACCAAACAGTATGAATATAAGAAAGCGTAAAAGGGGGCATACGGAAGTGCACACCGGGGCATTAAATGATATCTTATTCATACTGCTATTGTTTTTTCTTATTGTATCTACGCTGGCCAACCCCAATGTTATACGGGTTAATAACCCCAAAGGCCAGAAAGATACAAAAGCAAAACAGAACATTGTGGTTTCTATTGATAAAGAGCAGCGTATTTATCTGGGCCAGGCACAGGTTACAGATATGAGCATGCTGGACTCGTTACTGAAGATGGAAATTTCAAAAGCAAGGCCAGGTGTTGACACGCCTTCAGTGGTTATTAATGCTGATACCATTGCCTACTATGGTGAGGTATTCCGTATTATGCAGGCTGCTAAAAAAGCAGGTGCCAAAGTTGTGGCAAACGTAAAATAATAGTATAGCCATAAGCATACTGATAAGAATGTAGGGGCTGTATCATAGTTTGATACGGCCTCTTTTTATTCGTACCGGCAATGAAAGCAGATTGTCTGTTAAGCAATTCCGAAGCATTGTACAACTTTATTTCGTAGTGCTGTAGCGCAAAGCATAAAATTGTGAAGCAAATACAAGTACCTATAATGGTATGCCGGAACAACAACAGATGAGCAGCGTTACTTTATGCAGGCAATATGGCTTTAATCATCCTGTCTTTCCCTTGCATATCTTTTCTGAGTTCTACGTTTATAAAGCCCTGGCTGATGAGTAAGTCAGTTGTTTCCTTACCAAGCGCTTCATTTATTTCAAAAAACAACATACCTCTGGGGCGCAGGTGTTGCTGTGCAAATTGGGCAATAGTGCGGTAAAACAGCAGAGCATCCGCATCCGGTACAAAAAGGGCCAGATGTGGCTCGTGGTCCAGCACGTTTTCGTGCATATCAGCCTTTTCGCTTTCTTTTATATATGGTGGGTTGCTTACGATAATATCAAAAACGGGCAAATACTGCCATTTCATTTGTTGCAGAATATCCGTTTCGTGAAAAGTAATGGCGGCTTCCAGGGTAGAAGCATTCCGGCGGGCTACGGCCAGGGCGCCGGGCGATACGTCCAGGGCGTGAACGGTTGCCGTGGGCAGTTTCTTTTTCAGCGCAATGGGTATACAACCGCTGCCGGTACCTATGTCAATGATAGTAGTACTTTTTGAGACAGTGGCATCTGTGGTAGCCTGCGTTTGCACACTACGCGCTTCCTGTGCTACCCACTCTACCAGCTCTTCCGTTTCGGGGCGGGGTATCAGCACACTTTCATTTACAAAAAAGGGCATGGCGGCAAACCAGGCTTCCTGTAATACGTATTGCAGGGGAACATGTTGCAGCAATTGCAGGGTGTATAGTGTAAGCTTATTGGCCTGTGCATGGGTTAGCGGCTCATGGCCGCGTACCAGCCGGTCGGTGCGGCTGTAGCCCGTTACAAACGCCATTACCTGGTCTGCAATGTTCGTTGCTTCCCGGTTGTCATACACCTCATATAATTGCATCTGTGTGCGTTTATAGGCCTCCTGAACAGTCATACTGCAATGTTATGCATCATTTAAATTACTTTTGCTGCCAAATGTTCACTCACGAAACATATATGCGGCGCTGCCTGCAGCTTGCACAGCAGGGGGGCGGCAATGTGGCACCCAATCCTATGGTAGGGGCTGTACTGGTACACGAAGGTCGTATTATTGGCGAAGGCTATCACCAGCGATATGGGAAGGCGCATGCAGAAGTAAACTGTATAAACAGCGTACAACCGGCTGATGAAGCGCTTATTTCCTTCAGTACCCTGTATGTTTCGCTGGAACCATGCGCGCACTTTGGCAAAACGCCACCCTGCGCCGATCTGGTAATCCGCCACCGTATTCCGGTGGTGGTAGTGGGCTGCCGCGATCCGTTTAAAGAAGTAAACGGTAAAGGCATTGAAAAATTGCAGCAGGCCGGTATAAAAGTAATTACCGGGGTACTGGAGGCGGAGTGCCTGGCGCTGAACAAACGTTTCTTTACTTTCCACAATCTGCACCGGCCCTATGTTATACTTAAATGGGCTAAAACGGCGGACGATAAAATAGCCGCCGGAGCCGCCGACCGGCTGATGATAAGTAACGGTTACACCAACCGCCTGGTACACAAATGGCGTACAGAAGAAACAGGTATACTGGTGGGTACCAATACTGCCCTGGCCGATAATCCGCTGCTTACCAACCGCCACTGGCAGGGCAAAAATCCGGTACGTATGGTTATTGATAAGGAGCTAAAACTGCCCAACAGCCTCCATTTGCTAAACGGCCCTACCACGGTGGTTTTTAATACCCTGCGCCATAGCGATGATCTGGATGCACGGCTGTTACAGGCAAGGGTGGAGGGCGTATACTATTACAAGGTAAGTACGGATGCAGATATGTTGCATCAGCTACTGCATGCCTGTTATCATTTACAAATACAAAGTGTTTTGGTAGAAGGAGGCGCTTACCTGCAACAAACCATTATTGAAGAAGGCAGCTGGGATGAAGCGCGGGTAATTACCAACGAGCAGCTATGGATTAACGAAGGGCTGGAAGCACCCCGTTTGTTCAACGCCCGGCTTGCTGAAAGTCAGAAACTGCTGAACGACAGAATTGATATTTTTAAACACATTAACTAATTTAAGGAAGAAGCACAGAGGTATGACGGAACCGGACTTTTATCAAACCATAGCCCAACCCACTACAGCGGAGTTTAAAGATAAGGGAAGCCGTTTTCTGGCCTACGCCTTTCCTATAGCTAATGCAGACCAGTTTAAAGAAAAACTGCAACAGCTAAAAAAAGAACATCCCAAAGCCAACCACCATTGTTTTGCCTACCGTTTGGGTATCGATGGCAATAACTTTCGCGCCAGTGATGATGGAGAGCCCGGTAGCAGTGCTGGTAAACCTATTCTGGGCCAGATAGATAGTAAAAAGCTTACGGATGTGGCGGTAGTGGTAGTTCGCTACTTTGGTGGTACTTTATTAGGTGTACCCGGCCTTATTAATGCTTATAAAACAGCAACGGTAATGGCATTGCAGCTTACGCCCACCATACAAAAACCTATTGAGGTGCTGTATGAGCTTCAATTTGATTATACCCGCATGAATGAAGTAATGACGCTGGTAAAACAAATGGATTGCTCTATTGCCAACCAGCAACAGCAACTGTTTATGCTGTTAACTATAGGAGTTCCCAAAGCCCGGCTGGATGAAATGCTGTATCGCCTGAAGGATATGCATTATGTAAGTGTAAGAAAAGTATAACATGCTCCTTTGCAGCTATAACAGCGCGCAAAGGAACATGTTATTACAACTTAGTATGTGTGTAGGAACGGGCTTGCATATTGGCGGTTAAGTGCTACAAAGCCCTCAAAGCACATCTATAAGTTATTAAAGTTTTTGCTAACCACCAGTTCTTTCGAACCTGCCGTATACGTGTAGAATCCTTCGCCACTTTTAACGCCCAGTTTACCGGCAGTAACCATGTTTACCAGCAGCGGACAAGGGGCATACTTAGGATTACCAAAGCCATCCTGCAATACACGTAGTATACTCAGGCATACATCCAGCCCAATAAAATCGGCCAGTTGTAAAGGCCCCATTGGGTGAGCCATACCCAGCTTCATTACCGTATCAATTTCTGCAACACCCGCAACACCTTCGTACAGGCTGCAGATGGCTTCATTAATCATGGGCATTAATATACGGTTGGCAATAAAACCGGGGTAGTCATTTACTACACAAGGCACTTTACCTAAAGTAGTACTTAGTTGTATTATTGTATCTGTAACTGCTTTATCTGTGGCATATCCATTAATAATTTCTACCAGTTTCATTACTGGTACAGGGTTCATAAAGTGCATACCAATTACCTTGTTGGGGCGTTTGGTAGCAGCGGCTATTTTAGTTATAGAAATAGAGGATGTGTTGGTGGCCAGTATAGCATCCGGTGGTGCCAACTCATCCAGCTGTGTAAATATTTTCAGCTTCAGATCCGTATTTTCTGTAGCAGCTTCTACAACCAAATCAACCCCCGCAAGGCCCCCGGCCGTATCGGTATAGGTGGTAATATTACCCAGGGCCTGTTGTTTCTGTTGCTCAGTAACAGTGCCTTTCGCTATTTGTCTGTCAAAATTTTTTTTAATGGTGCCCAGTGCTTTCTCCAGCTGCGCGGCATTTACATCAATCAGGCCAACGGCAAAACCATTTTCTGCAAAAACATGGGCAATACCATTACCCATAGTTCCTGCTCCAATAACAGCCACTTTTTTCATATGCAAGAGTTCTTGTTGAAAGGCTAATATCGCTTTTTCTTAAAGTCGCCGCGCTTCCATGCCTTAATAAATTCGCCCCAGGCAAACGGGTTAAACAAATTGATAGGTGGCTGTTGTCCGTTATAGTAATATTTAGAGGCCTGCTGGCGTAGCTGCATGTTAACGGCTTCTTTACCATCAGCAGGTAAGGTGGCAACCAGAATGCGGCGGGTAGCTTCATCAGTATTTTGCCGCGCGATTTCTAATTGATCGGCAGGTATGTCTGTGTTGGCAAAATCTCTTTCAAACTGTTCACGTGTAGGGCGTGGCTTTAATATGGTAGCAGGCAGGTTTACCGTATCGTTTACCAGTAACTGAAAAACGTAATACTGATTGCCTGACAATGTGTCGGGGATAGAAATGGTTTTATCTTTAAAACCTGTGCTGGAAAAACGGATGTTTTCGCCACGTAAAACCACAATGGAAAACACGCCCTGGTCGTTGGTAAGTGTACCACGTCCGGTACCTTCTATAATTACACTGGCCTGTTGCAGACCACGCAAGCTATCAGCTGACATAAGTACCCCATATAGCTGAACTACAGAGTCTTTGGGTACCATTCTGGATGTCTGGGCGCGGACAGCTGTGTCAGAAACTAAAATTGCTGCCGCACAAAAAAATAAAATCTGTAAAAGTCGCTTCATGCCAAACAGTTAAATATGGTTCAATTATACGTATTTCTAAGTTTCTAAACTAACATAACAAAGTAACCCCCTCAAGGGTTAACTTTGCAAATCAAATTCTTTTTTAACAAAAAAATGGATGATGACAGAAGCGGATATTCTGAAGGCGTTAAGCAATGTACAGGAGCCTGATTTAGGTAAGGATCTTGTTACGTTGAACATGGTGAAAGACGTTGTAATAGAAGGGAATAATGTGTCATTTACCGTAGTGCTTACCACACCGGCATGTCCTATGAAAGACATGATGCAAACGGCTTGTGTAAACGCTATTAAAATTCTGGTAAACAAAGAAGCGGTGGTAACCGTAAACTTTACCGCCAATACCAGCAGCAACCGTAAAGATCCGCAGCAACTGCTGCCGGGTGTTAAAAATATTATAGCCGTAGTAAGTGGTAAAGGTGGGGTAGGTAAAAGCACTGTTGCTGCCAACCTGGCACTGGCTTTACACAAAGGTGGCGCCACTGTAGGCCTGATGGATGCCGATATTTACGGCCCCAGCGTACCTATGATGTTTGGCGTTCGTGGTCAGCGCCCTATGATGCGCGAAGTAGATGGCAAGGGTATTATTGTACCGCTTGAAAAGCATGGAATTAAACTGATGAGCGTAGGCCTGCTGGTGGATGAAAAGAATGCAGTGGTTTGGCGTGGCCCAATGGTGAGCAGCGCTATCCGTCAGTTTGTTACCGATGTGGATTGGGGCGAACTGGATTACCTGGTAATTGATATGCCACCTGGAACTGGTGATATTCACCTTACCTTAATGCAAACCGTTCCTGTTACAGGCGTGGTAATTGTAACTACTCCGCAAAACGTAGCCCTGGCCGATGCTAAAAAAGGCATTGCTATGTTTGGTCAGGCGCAGATTAAAGTTCCTATTGTAGGCCTGGTGGAGAACATGGCTTACTTTACTCCGGAAGAACTGCCCAACAACAAATACTACATCTTTGGTAAAGAAGGTGGTAAAAGGCTGGCAGAAGAATATGAATTATCGTTCCTGGGCCAGATACCACTGGTACAAAGCATTCGCGAGGGTGGTGATGAAGGTATTCCTGCGTTACTTTCCAACGATCCGGTATCTGTAAAAGCTTTTGAAGAGTTTGCAGCACTGGCCGCCAGAAACATTGCTATCCGCAATGCTAACCTGGCGCCTACACAGTTATTGGAATCGCTCGCTTAGTCAGCATTATAATATAATCCGTTTATGATAAACTCAAAGTTGCTTCTTTTGATTGCCGCAATCGCATGCACTATCATGCTGGCATGTACACATAAATCGCATCCGCATGGTATGCCTCCCGGCCAGGCCAAAAAGCTTTCAGGCAGTAAATCTGCAAAGCCATACGCCCCGGGGCAACGAAAGAAGCAACATTAGTACCATCCATATAGCCTTATAACATATCGTAAGAATGAACAAAAAACAGCTGGTAGCGGCCATACAGTCCACCCAATCATTTCTCTGTGTAGGACTGGATACCGATATTTCCAAATTGCCTGCTCACCTTCAAAACCACCCCGATGGTGTGTTTGAGTTCAACAAAGCTATTATTGACGCAACCAAAGACCATTGCGTAAGCTATAAAATAAACACAGCCTTTTATGAGGCTATGGGTTTAAAAGGGTGGGAGGTAATGGAGAGAACCCTGCATTACATACCCGATACTCATTTTACTATTGCCGACGCTAAACGTGGCGATATAGGCAATACCTCAGCACAATACGCACGTACTTTTTTTGAAACACTGCCTTTTGATGCGGTAACCGTAGCGCCTTATATGGGTGAAGACAGTGTACGCCCTTTTCTGGAGTATGAAAACAAGGTAGCCATTGTGCTGGGCCTTACCAGCAACAAGGGCGCGGCAGATTTTGAGCTGCAGCAAACCGGCAGCGAAAAACTGTACGAGAAAGTGTTGCGTACTGTAAGCAGCTGGGGTACATCTGACAATCTTATGTTTGTAGTAGGCGCCACACAGGCCGCCGAACTAGCCAATATCCGAAACATTATTCCCGACCACTTTTTACTGGTACCAGGCGTGGGAGCGCAGGGCGGCAGTTTAAAAGACGTGAGTGCTTATGGAATGAATAACGATTGTGGTTTACTGGTGAACGCCAGCCGCGCCGTTATTTATGCCGGCAGCGGTGAAGACTATGCAACAAAAGCACAGCAGGCCGCAGCGGAATATCAGCAGGAGATGGCGCTATACCTGAAAAAATAAAACCACATAACGATGGCTGCCCGTACAGATCTTTTTCAATCGCCCGATTACTACCAGGTAGACGACCTGTTTACTGAAGAGCAAAAGCTAGTGCGTGATGCTGTGCGCACATATGTTAAAAAGGAAATATCGCCCATTATTGAGGATTATGCTCAAAAGGCTGAGTTTCCGCAACACATAGTGCCGCAACTGGGAGAGCTGGGCTGTTTTGGCCCTACTATTCCACAGCAATACGGCGGTGGGGGATTGGATTATATCAGCTACGGGTTAATGATGCAGGAACTGGAGCGTGGCGATAGCGGTGTACGTTCTACCGCCAGCGTACAAGGTTCACTGGTTATGTTTCCTATTTATGCCTTTGGCAGTGAAGAGCAGAAAAACAGGTATCTGCCCAAACTGGCCTCAGGTGAATGGTTGGGCTGTTTCGGGCTTACTGAGCCTGACCACGGCAGCAACCCCGCCGGCATGGTTACCAGCTTTAAAGAAGCAGGTGACCATATCATACTCAACGGCGCTAAAATGTGGATTAGCAATGCTCCATTTGCACAGGTGGCTGTGGTATGGGCAAAAGATGAGGCAGGAGAGGTAAGGGGAGTAATTGTAGAAAGAGGAATGGAAGGATTCAGCACGCCTGCCACGCATGGCAAGTGGAGCCTGCGCGCCAGCACTACCGGAGAACTGGTGTTTGACAATGTAAAAGTGCCAAAGCTAAACATTTTACCCGGTGTAAAAGGAATGCGCGGCCCTTTAAGCTGCCTTAGCAAAGCCCGTTACGGCATTGCCTGGGGCGCACTGGGCGCAGCCATGGACTGTTACGATACAGCCCTGCGCTATTCTAAAGAAAGGGTTCAGTTTGACAGGGCCATTGGTGGTTTTCAGCTGCAGCAGAAAAAGCTGGCAGAAATGATTACCGAAATAACCAAGGCCCAGTTGCTGGTGTGGCGTTTAGGCAGTTTAATGGATGCAGGCAAAGCAACCCCGGCGCAGGTAAGCATGGCTAAAAGAAACAGTTGTGAAATAGCTACCAACATAGCGCGCAATGCCCGGCAAATGCTGGGCGGTATGGGCATTACCGGCGAATACAGCGTAATGCGCCATATGATGAACCTGGAAAGTGTAATAACCTACGAAGGCACACACGATATACACTTACTGATTACAGGTATGGATGTAACAGGTTTGAATGCGTTTAAATAACAAGGATGAAGCTATTTTTAATTGGAATGATGGGAACGGGTAAAAGCCATTGGGCTAAGTACCTGAGTAAAAAAGTAAAATCAGGTTGTTATGATCTGGATTATCTGGTAGAAACCAGTGAAGAGAAAACAATCACTGAAATTTTTGCCGAAGATGGTGAGGAGTATTTCCGGAAAGCAGAGGCCAAAGTGCTGCGCTGGTTTGCCGAGAAAAAAACATATGTACTGGCAGCAGGTGGCGGAACGCCCTGTTACCACGATAACATGGAATGGATGAATAAGCAGGGCATTACCATCTGGATTGATGAGCCTGTTGAAACCCTGGTGGAGCGTGCGAAACAGCAGATGGAACATCGTCCGGCTATTAAAGGCCTTTCTGATGCTGAAATTACGCAGTTGTTTGAAAAAAGACTGGCCGAAAGGCATCAGTTCTACAGCCAGGCAAAATATCACCTGGCAGGTGCAGACATCACCGAAAAAGCATTTTTAAAAATAGTAAAAGAGCATGCATAAGGCATTTTTCAAGCTTGCAGCCGTTTTAGGGGCATTGGCCGTTATCCTGGGCGCTTTTGGCGCACACGGGCTTAAAAAGGTTGCGCCTGAACAGGCGGTAGCCATATTTGAAACAGGGGTTAAATACCAGTTTTACCAGGTATTTGCCCTGCTGGCAACCGCATTGGCGTGGAGAGAATACCCCAACAAGTGGCTGCAGTATGCCGGAACTGTTTTCGTACTAGGGATTATTTTGTTTAGCGGATCGTTATATGCCCTAACCGCTATTACCGTTTCTGCTCAGTCCTCTGGTAGTTTACCGTCTGTAGCAAAAATCATTGGGCCGGTAACGCCCATTGGAGGATTGTTTTTTATAGCCGGTTGGCTTTTACTGGTAAAGGGTGTAGCAGGTAGCAGTAAATAGTAGGCTGCCGCAGGCAAAAAAGATATTACCGAAAAGGCTCCGCGATGTATTAGTGAATAGACTATTATGTCCGGGGCTTTTTTGATTTTTATATTTCACGGCTGTATTCATACGTTTTTGGTGGTTTTTAGGGTTTATGATGCTAAAAAACGGTTAGTTACGCTCTTTTTCGTGGTGATCGTTAAACAATGGTTCAATATCATCCAGCAGTTCGCGCTCAATTTCTTCCATCTGCACAATATCCCAGGCCTCTGTTTCGGTAGGAGCTGCGTTCAATAATTCCAGAATTTCCAGTTCTTCCAGATAGTCTTCCAATGCTGTATTAAGACAGCAGATTACAAAAGAAACGTTGTTTTCATAGAATTTCTGTTGAAGAGATGCCATTGTTCCTGCAAATTCAGCTTCCATCGTCTTAACTTCACGTAAGTTGAGTACAATGTTCTTTGTGTCTTTTTGCAGGTAAGGTAATAGTAACTGAGTGGCTTCTTCTGCTAAATTGTCATGCAACCCAGGGTTTACAGGCGTTATAACTGTAAATTTTTCCTTGGTATCAATTTTGACCTGCATATTCATATTATTAAATGATTAACACGCCGTGCATAAATGCACATTGTGAAGGCTCAAAAATATTCGTTATAATTGTATCACCGCTAATTAACATAATTATTTTATCATGGATAATAACTTTTCAGCCCAGGTTAAGGAGATCATATCGTTTAGCAGAGAGGAAGCACTTAGGCTGGGGAATGACTTCATCGGCACTGAGCATTTATTATTAGGTTTAATTCGGGAGGGCGAAAATACAGCTATTAAGATATTAAAACAGCTGAATGTAGACTTATACGAACTAAGAAAGGAGGTAGAACTTGCTGTTAAGGACAAAACAGGTAAAAATATTGCCAATATAAACAGCCTTCCGCTTACAAAACAAGCAGAAAAGGTAATACGCGTAACCGTGCTGGAGGCTAAGGCGCTAAAAAGTCCATTAGTTGAGACAGAGCACCTGATGCTTTCCATCCTGAAGAATAAAGAGAACATAGCTACTCAGATTCTGAGCCAGTTTGATGTTGATTATGACATTTTTAAAACTGAATTAGGTATGGTAAGAAGCAACGATCCCCGTAGCGAGTATACGGAAGATAATGAAGACGATTTCGAAGACGAAAAAAGAAGTTTCTCCTCTTCTCAGCAACGCAGCAAACAGGCAGGCAATGTAAAAAGTAAAACGCCTGTGCTGGATAATTTTGGACGCGACATTACCAAGCTGGCCGAAACGGGTGCATTAGACCCCATTGTAGGCCGTGAGGAAGAAATTGAAAGGGTATCACAAATCCTGTCGCGCCGTAAGAAGAACAACCCTATTTTAATTGGTGAGCCTGGTGTGGGTAAAACCGCTATAGTTGAAGGCTTAGCCCTCCGTATTGTTCAGCGCAAGGTTAGCCGCGTGCTGTTTGATAAAAGGGTAATATCGCTTGATCTGGCAGCGCTGGTGGCCGGTACCAAATATCGTGGTCAGTTTGAAGAGCGTATGAAGGCCATTATGAACGAACTGGAAAAAAACAGAGATGTAATCCTGTTCATTGATGAAATTCATACCATTGTTGGGGCAGGTGGTGCCAGCGGCTCACTTGATGCCAGCAACATATTCAAACCAGCTTTAGCCCGTGGCGAACTGCAATGTATTGGTGCCTCTACACTGGATGAGTACCGCATGTACATTGAGAAAGATGGCGCGTTAGACCGTCGCTTTCAGAAAGTACTGGTAGATCCGCCAACAGTGGACGAAACCATCCAGATTTTAACCAATATCAAAAGCAAATACGAAGAGTACCATAACGTAGCTTATAACGAAGAAGCAATTGAAGCATGCGTGAAGCTGAGTGATCGTTATATGACTGACAGACTGTTGCCCGATAAGGCGATTGACGTTATGGATGAAGTGGGCGCCCGCGTTCACCTTAAAAACATCAACGTACCTCAGAACATTCTTGACCTGGAAAAACAGATAGAAGATATCAAGCAGGAAAAGAACAAAGTGGTAAAAAGCCAGCGTTTTGAAGAAGCTGCCGCCCTGCGCGACACTGAAAAACGCCTGGGTGAAGACCTGGAGAAGGCTAAAGCCATTTGGGAAGAGGAAAGCAAACACAAGCGCTACCCTATTGATGAGGAAGCCATTGCCGAAGTGGTGAGCATGATGACGGGGATACCTGTAAAACGCATGGTTCAGGCCGAAAGCGAGAAGCTGCGCAAAATGAGCGATGATATGCGTGGTATGGTAATTGGCCAGGACGAAGCTATTTCTAAAGTAGTAAAAGCCATACAGCGTAACAGGGTTGGTTTGAAAGATCCTAAAAAGCCCATTGGTACCTTTATATTCTTAGGCCCAACCGGTGTTGGTAAAACCGAGCTGGCCCGCTCGCTGGCCCGTTATATGTTTGACTCGGAAGATGCGCTGGTGCGTATTGATATGAGTGAATACATGGAGAAATTTACCGTAAGCCGTTTAATTGGTGCACCTCCCGGATATGTGGGTTACGAAGAAGGTGGACAGCTTACTGAAAAAGTACGCCGTAAGCCGTACAGCGTAATTCTGCTGGATGAAATTGAAAAAGCACACCCGGATATTTACAATATACTGTTGCAGGTGCTTGACGATGGCCAGCTGACAGATGGTTTAGGCCGTAAGGTAGATTTCAAAAACACGCTGATTATTATGACTTCTAACATTGGTGTACGCCAGTTGAAGGAGTTTGGTGATGGTGTTGGTTTTGCTACACAGGCGCGCATTCAAAGCCAGGACGAAAACAACAAAGCGGTAATTGAAAAAGCTTTGAAACGTACCTTCTCTCCTGAGTTCCTGAACCGTATTGACGATGTGGTAATATTCAACTCTTTGAACAAAGAGAACATATTCCAGATTATAGACATACTGATGAAGGGTGTACTGAAACGTTTAGATACCTTAGGCTTTACCCTGGAAATTACTCCGGAAGCCAAAGACTTCATTGCCGATAAAGGTTACGATGTACAGTTTGGTGCACGTCCGCTGCACAGAGCTATTCAGAAATACCTGGAAGATCCATTGGCAGAAGAGATTCTGAACATGAACGTAAAACAGGGCGATGTTCTGATTGCCAACCTGGATAAAGAAAACAACAAGATTGTTTTTGAACTGGGAAGGAAAAAAGAAGAGTCCGAATCAGCCAACGTTAAATAAGCTTTGGTCATAATAAAACAGAAACCCCGCTTGGAAAAGCGGGGTTTTTTTCTTTAATAAACCAACCAATCTATAACTATGAAAAAATCAAAATCAAGTGAAATAAGGTATGGGGGGGATGTATACTAATCTGTTTAATGTCTGTTTAATTCATGCCCATTATAAAGTGAAATGCGGGTAACTCAGTTGCCTGGTACAGCGCAAAGCTTTTTTTACGGTTTGTAATTTTTTTATGTTTGCGCATGTCGAATATTTCGTACGCGTTGCGAAACATAAAAAACGATGATGCAAAAGCAGTTATATCATTAATACGTCTTGCTTCCAGTTCCAGATTTTGCTCGCTGGTTTTGTTGTTGTACTGCACCAGCAATATTTCGTTTGCCATTGTGTTGCCGTTTAATTACAATACAAGATTACACCACATTTGCAGTAAAGGGGGTTTAAAACAACTTAAAAGAATGTTGATATCTAATTAAAACAACATTTAGGCTAAAATAAACAAGCGTGCTAAACCTGATTAGCACGCTTGTTTTGTGCAGTAAATAACTGTATTTGTAATGTTTATGCACTTTCAGCTGCGGCCAGTTGCTTTTTTTTAGCGCCTATCGCCATATAGTAAATGGGGATGCCTGATAAAGTAATAAGCAAGCCGGGCCATGTAAAGCGTGGCTTATAAGCCATCAGCAGTATACAAAACGCAAGGCCCATTACTATGTATACAATAGGTAGTACAGGATAACCGAAGGCTTTATAAGGCCGCTCTGCATCAGGCTTCTTTTTACGCAGTATAAATATGCCTGCAATAGTAAGCATGTAAAACACTACCACTACAAACGATATCATATCCAGCAGGTCGCCATACTTACCGCTTAAACTCCAGCAGCAGGCAAAGGCACATTGTATCCATAAAGCAAAAGCTGGTACTGACTGGCTGTTTAACGTGCCCGCCTTTTTAAAAAACAAACCATCTGCGGCCATAGTATAGTACACACGTGCACCCGCCATAATAAGGCCGTTGTTACAACCAAAGGTGCTTATCATAATCAGTAAAGCCATAATAATAGTACCGCCCTGTGCAAATATTACCTGTGCGGCGGTAACGGCTACACGGTCTTTATCGGCCGTGGCAATTTGTTGTAACGGTAATACTGCGGTATACATAATGTTGGTAAGCAGGTATACAACGGTTACGGTAAGCGTACCTAAAAACAGGCTAAGCCCAATATTGCGTTTGGGGTTTTTTATTTCACCGGCTATAAAGGCCACGTTGTTCCAGGAGTCGCTGCTGAATATACTGCCCACCATGGCGGCAGCAATAGCACCCATGGCAGCAATGGTGGTGTAGCTGCTGAGGCTGCCATCGGGCAGCATTTGGTTAAGGCTAAAGGCGTTTGTCCAGTTGGTTTGCAGCACGCCCTTATTCAGCGCCAGAAAGCCAAATGCAATAAGGCCAAAAATGCTTACCAGCTTGGTAAGCGTAAAAAAGGTTTGCAGGGTTTTACCTGTTTTAACCCCGCGGGTGTTTATCCAGGTAAGTAGTACAATAACACCGATAGAGGTAAGTTGTGCCGCGCTTATTTTAAAGCTACCCGAAGCAAGTAACACATGGTCTTCGCTAAGGGCAGGCACTATATAGGCCGCAAACTTGGCAAAGGCCACGCCTACGGCTGCTATAGTAGCTGTTTGAATAACGGCAAAAAAACTCCAGCCATATAAAAAAGCAGTAAGGGGATTATAGGCTTCTTTCAGGTACACATACTGGCCACCGGCTTTAGGGTACATGCCACTCAGCTCACCATAACTAAGGGCGGCAGTAATAGTCATAAAACCAGTGATAATCCATACCAGCATCAGCCAGCCTGCGCCGCCCACGTTACGGGTAATATCGGCGCTTACAATAAAAATACCCGATCCTATCATGCTGCCGGCTACCAGCATGGTGGCATCTAACAAAGAAAGAGAAGGTTTAAAAGCAGTTTCAGTTTGGTGCATAAGCAGAAATGGTTTGTTACAGTGTTCGATAGCTTGATGTTTAAAACTAATGGCTGTAAGGCAACCATACTACACTGTTTTTCACCCTCATTGGCTTTATTTTAATGAGGGGAGTTTGATGCCGGGAGTTTGCAGTTCTCTGTTTTGATTTTTAAGTTTTGAGTTTTGAATTTAAACAGGGGCAAAAAAAAGCCGCTGCTCAGGAGCAACGGCTTTGTAAAAAGAGGTGTGTTGGTTTATCCTACAACTTTTACGTTGATAGCATTGGGCCCTTTTTTGCCCTGTTCTATATCAAATTCCACAACATCGTTCTGTTTAATCTCGTCAATTAAGCCTTTCTGATGTACAAATGTTTCCTGTGAGGAATCATTATGCTTAATAAACCCGAATCTCTTTTCTTCATTGAAGAACTTTACAGTTCCCTGAATTTTTGTGCTCATACAAAGTATTGTAGTGTATAATGGAGTACAATATACGGTTTAACTGCCGCATAGCTGTAAAAACTAGGGAGCAACTTAAAATTATGACGGTACGGTGTTAGTTCTTCTTCCAGATCAGCTGGCGCATTTCCTTTTCCATCAGCAGCTGGCGGTGGTTTACGGCTGATGTGTAAGTGGTAAGCACCTGCTTAAGCCGGCCTTTTAAAGGCTGGTATTCACGGTGCTGCGCTATAGCATGCACGGGTACAAACGGAATAATGCGATTAGGCAGGTTTTCCAGTTTATCGGCGTAGCGGTTCAGCAGCTTCTTTTTATCGTAGTAATTGCTGGTGTTATTAATGCTGGCCTCAATATGCCGTATGTAGTATTGCGAAAAGTCTTTTTCATTATAGTCCATAGCCACCAGCAAATCAATCAGTGCATCATCAAAACGGGCTTCTATGTAGTTGCGGCGCAGTAATGCTTCCAGGTTGGCCAGCAGGTCTTCCGTATACAAAAAGCGATGCCAGGTAACACGTGTGTTTTTTTCCGGCCTGCATTTTCTTACCAGTGTGTTGGCAATGCGCAGCAGATTTTCATCCTGCACAAACAGGGTAAGTTGTTGCTGCACGGCGCGCCAGCGTGGGCACAGCTGCCGCATGTTTTTATATACAAAGGCGGCTGGTACTTTCATTTGCAGATAGTTACACGAGGGCCATTTGGTAACTATCGTTTTAATAGTACCGGTAATGGTTTCGGTAATATGCTGTAGAAATACGCGTTTTTCGGGAACGTGCTTACGCACAACCATAGCGTATTCATGAATCTGGTCCGATATATTGCTTATCTGTTGCAGGTACAGGTGTACCATAACAGGGGCGGTAAATTTATCTGCCTGGTGGGTGTGCACATGCAATTCCTCCAGCATGCTGGTGCTCATGTTGTTAACATCTATTAAAGTTTGCAGGCCCGGCGTCATTTTTTCCAAGCCCGTAATCCTTACCGCCAAATGTTGTAACCTCATCAATGATGGGTACGTGTTTTCAGTAAATGAATGTTCCATGTTGTGCATAAACAGGTACAAATACGTTTTGGTTACCAATAATAATATTGGGGATACAAGCTGGCTTTTGGAAGGGGAGATTTGGAACAGTAACACCGCTGCTACTGTGACAGGTGGCTAAGTTAGTAGAAAAAATATTCATTTGATGTTTTGTGGATAAGTTATTTATTTAATGTGTAAACAACGGAAATGCCAAAAACAGGAAAATGCCGCTTTTTAACAAAATAAATTATCTGCCAACTGTAGTTTAGTTATCAACGAGTTATAAAAAGTCTACTTGTTTTCCATGCTTTCGCTATGAAAATTAAGTATTTGCATCAGTAACATTTTTACGGGTGGTAAAGAATCACTTTCTTCCGTAGCTACCGAAAAGCAAAAGGCAGGATTAGTGGGGCGCATTTTTTCAATATGGGTATAAAATTGTGCCAACACGTTTTTTTTGCTTTCACTGGAAGCAGCTATTTCCAGGCTTTTTTCTATGTATTGAATGTAATAGCAGATAAAATCATCATCATAGTATTCCCAATGCAGCAATGAATCAATCAGTACCTGATCAAACTGTGTTGCGCGGTCGTGGTAGTGCAGCAGGTTAGAAAGCAGTTCCAGCATGTGGTGGTTATAGGCCAGCCGGCGCCAGCAGATGTTTTTGTGTTGCGAAGGGCGGCACTCTCTTATCACATTCATAGCTACCAGCTTAATATCTGTGTTGCTGGTTTGTTGTATCAGTTGCTGGTGTATGTAATGCCAGTTGCGCCGGTGTTCATGCATTTCCAGGGTTATCAGGTAGTCATGCACCAGACTTTCCAGCGGGTCGTAATTGGGGTAGTACACCGCAATGGTCATGGTTACCACCAACATTTTCTGACAAACCTCATCCAGCATATTGCTGCGTTCTGCATCTCGTTTATGTATCAGGTTACGGTAAGTATGCAGCTGATTAGATACCATGCGCACACCTTCCAGATAATGGTGAAGATGTGCTGCCCGTTCATTATGCTCTGCCTCAGGAATATTTTCTATAGATGTTTTCAGATCGGTAATCAGCTGTTGCACCAATACCTGTGCGTGCCCCATAAGCGGTTGCGAAAACAGCGGCATTCTGTTTTCTACAATGTCCATTGCTAACAGTTTTAAAGCCGTTAGGGCATGCCAGTTCCAGTGCCTGTTGTATTCGTTTTCCATAATTAAAGAAAGCTGGGGCATAGGTCAAAGTTTATAAAAAAGTAATGCTGATGGCTTACAGAGGAGATGGGATAATGGTCAGAAACAATTGTTGCTGCGCTGGCAACAAGATAATAAAGTTTAACATATAAGTGCGCAAATTGTGCGAAAACATCACTTTATCCGGTAAATAGCTTAATACTGCCCGGCAGCTTACTCTGTTGTATATCTGGCGGGCAGTGTTAATGAGCGATATTTTAAGAGTTTTCTGAGCTGATACACATGGCTATTGCTGTGCTAAGGCATTACGATGCTTTAACCAATGTGTTATACCGGTCTAAAATATCTGTAAGCATTTGTTTAAAGGGGGGCAAACCCAGCTCTTCCGGGGTATGAAAGTTAAAGCAAAAATTACCGGCAGGAGCAGGAGCCTGCTTAAGGCGTTGATACCAGGGTGCAAGCGTTTGCTGCATTTGTGCAAGGCTGCTGCTTTTGCTCAGTAAATCGGTAACCGTATCTATAAAAAAGGTTATAAACACTTCTTCATAATATTCTTCTTTCAGCAGCAAATCAACAAACTTATCGTCAAAATCAGGATGGTCGCCTTCCGCCGCAATAAGTGTTACCATGTTAAATAGCATTACTTCATTATAGCGCAGCCGGTTACGGCTTACAACTGTATCGCGCTGTAGACGGCAGGCACGTACCACATTCATAGCCAGTAATTTTACATCGGTATGGTGCAGGGTTGCCAGCAGTGCGGCATATGTGTCCTTCCATAACCTGCGCGATCTTTGTATATAAGCAAATACCTCGCTTTGCGGCGCGGGCAGGTTGTTAAAATCCAGTGCCCATTTATCCTGTATGCAATTGATTACTTCTAACAGCCTGTCCAGTATAAAATCCAGCCATATGGCTGTACTCAGATCGTGTTTTTTTATGCGTTGCTTAAACTCAAACACTTCATTCATCTGTGCTCTTATAAAGCCAATATACTGGCAGGTATACAGTACAATATGTTCTGTACTGCTTTCGGCCGGTACAAGTTGGCTGTATTCGTTGTACAGCAAACTGCTTAATGTTTCTACTTTTTTTCGTGTGTAAATGGTGGTGCAAAGGTGGCGCTGACTGGTGTTATCGTTTACCAGTTGCTGTAACTGAGTTAAGGCGTTTATATCAAACAGCCATTCCTCCAGGCCCGAAACGTTTTCCATAATTGGGTCAGATTTAATGTAAAGTACGGTGTAACAATGCGGCTAAACAGAGGATAATGGATACAGGGGAACGCCTGTACCTTGAAAATAATATTTTTTTGACATACTCCGTATAAAAAACAGGATAATTAGTATGTGGTGAGACAAAAAACATAGGATGCTGTACGATTATAAGATTGTAATATACTACATAACAAAAAAGGCTATTTACCCTCAAAGCAGGGGTAAATGGTCGGATGTTATGATAAAAGCTTACAAATGTTCCGCCAATAGTTTAAAGTTGTTACATTGTTGCAATGCTTTTTTGCTAAGCTTGTTACGCGCAATTTTAATTGAGTACAGCGGTTAATACAGCTACATTCGTAGTATTATAAACCAGTAAATGCTATAGCCATATGAGTCAAAACATAACAACACCGGAAGCGCAGGTGCACCACCTGGCGCAGGAACTGGCGGGTTTAAAACAACTTATTACCAAGGGGTGTACCAGTTCCGATGCAGGGTTGGATGCTATTAAAAATGAACTGGCCTTGTTAAACGAAAAGCTGAATCATCTTTCGCAAAAAGCAGAAATGCTGGAGGGGATGTTGTGCGACAGGGTAGAGAATATCTCTTCCCGGCTGGAAACGCAGATAAAAAGCGTTAAATATTTTTCTGTTCATTAGCCATGCTGTAGTGCATGCTCCGGTATTGTATGAAAAACCATTTTTCAGTATTCAGTTAACGCATTTTTTGCCTGGCATTCTTCCGGGTAGCTGCTGCTTTAAAAGTCTTTGTCTGCTTTATACTGCAGTAGATATTATTTTTCGCGCGGTAACGAAATGCGGAAAACCTGCTATTAAAAGCCTGTTTATTATTGCATGAAATAAATTTATAACACCCCCGGCATGTGCTGCGTTTGTTTGAAAATTAGTAGTTTTTAGCTATGTTTTTCCAGTGCAAAACCACTATGTTTATTTTTTAGTCCTTTCTGCTAAACCGTTTATATAGGGCGTTTCAGCCTTTTGTTGTTTTCTTTTTTTCTCTTTTCGTAAATAGATGCGTGTGTTAATGCGCTAATCTTGCACTTCCATTTACTCCGCTTCAACTCCACTTATGGAGCCTTTTGTCAGGCAACATTCATTTAATATTTAAAACAGCGTATTGCTCTGTTAAAGGGTATGCGTATAAAATAAGTAAACCCGGTTATGGTTAAAACAGGGCGTATAAGGTATTGCGTAATAACATGCCTGGTAATAGTGGCTATGGTAGGCGGCTCTTGCGGCAAGGTGTACGATTTAAGTGGTGCTGACTGGCAGCCAGATGCGCCACCCAGCGATTCGGTTTTTAACCGTGAAATACAAGTATTAAACCTGGGTGCCAGACTACCTGCTGGTCATGTTCCGGCAGATGACGGCGATGCTATGTTTTTTAGCCTGGAAAAGTTTTCTTCTGTGGCTATTGGTTACAGAAGTACCGATAGATGGGATGTAGCTTTTAGTGGTAGTTTTCGCAGTACGCTATCTGCTAACAACGGCAGTAAAAGCGGGTTTGGTTATGGCACCTCGGCTGTGGGGGGAATGGTGGTACTGGAAAAGCGGTTTGATGAAGTAACGGAGATACCTGGCGACAGTCAATTTCAATATCCCGGAGAATCCGGACTGGACGATCAGGGGGCTTTCGGGGCACCGCTGGGACACATCTTTTATACTTTTGGCGGCAACCCTTTAAGGCCGGAAATAAATAAAAATCTTGAAAATCCAGATCCTGCTGTACAGGCAGAAGCCAATAAATACGTTCACCTGCTGTATTGCCTGTCTCAAACCATGGTAGATACTTTTAAAAACGTGCGTGTGTTACGGCCGCGCACCATCATATTTAAAACAGCAAAAGGCAATTTTGCAAAGCTGGAAACCCAAAGCCTTTATGATGGCGTTATGAATCCCCTGCAAATGAAGCGGGACCGCTCTGTTATAATGCCCGCTTATAGCTTCCGTTATGTGGTAGTGCCTGCCAGTGAGCGCCGGTTTGGATTTATGGTTACCCGGCCCCGGTTAACTGTTAAACTGTAAATGTTCCCTTCCCCATTATTTGCATACATCAAAAAATCAACGAGATAATGAAACTACACAAATGGCTTATGCAGGCTGTTGGCAGCCTTGCCCTGTTATGCCTTACAGGTCTTTTGCCCTCCTGTAAAAAAACAGAACTGGTGGCCTACAACCGTTTGCCTCAGAATACCATACTGGAGTATAAGGTTACCAACGCTGCAGACACTTTGCTGGGTGCTATTGACAATGTTAATAATACCATTACTGTATACGTGCCTTATTACCTTGGCATAGATTATCTGGTGCCCGACATTAAAATAGGCGAAAACGCAAAGTTGCTGAATGCGGCAGGCGAAGTTATTAACCTGGATGGTGGCGTGCCTCCCGTACCTGTTGATACTACCGGCTATAGTTATATAGTGGCAGGCGGCGACAGCGTAAAACGCAGATATAACCTTATTATACAAATAGCGCCCCATCCTGATAGTCTGAAGGCTGGCTATCAGCTAAACACAACCGGTGTTGATTATACTTCTGCATTGGAATGTCCGGTATTTGGCCGTATTGCTTTGTATGGAAATTTTGGTTCAACCAGCAATAACGCAACATTTACCCTTACCAACAAGGTTACGGGAAAGGTGTATGATAATGTGTTCAGCGTGTATGAGATTACACCGGGTAATAATTATTATACCATGATGTTGGATATTTCGCCCGATGCAGATAGCGGGTATTACAACGTTCAGCTGAAACATCAGGGCCGTACTGCCAGCCTGCCACCTGTTCATCTGGTATACAATAAGCCTAAAATCAATAATGTAAAGTCATTGTCTGCATATGCACCGGGCGATACGGTGGTATTTTCGGTAGTGGGCCGCAGTACTACACCTTCTCAAAACGGCGTATTGATAGGGTTGCAGAAAGTGTATATGAAATTTACCAAAACGGGCTTTAATTATGGCGGCTCTTATCCCGCCACATTTCCCGATACGTTGTTTGATAAACAGCTGGAAATGAAAATAATCAGCCAGTCACGTTCTGAAGTAAAAGTGTTGTTTCCTGATGTGCCCCAGGGGGCAGTGGGCGATTATGTATATGCGGGTTTTACTGTAACGCTTCCGGCTGTAGGCTTTTATTTCAATTTTAGTGATGAAACGGGCTGGGGCAGTAATAATCCACTGGCTACCACCGGCAGATACTTTACTATTAAACCCAAGAAATAACTTAACCAGCAATGAAACTTAAACATATAGTATATCTGCTTTCTCTTTGCTGTGCACTGGCATTGGTTACAACCCTGCCATCCTGCACTAAAACCAGTTACGATTACGAAAAAATGCCCTACAAAAACATTGAATCTTTTAAGTTAAAAGGTTATGCCAACGATTCACTTAACGCAGTTGTGCGGAATGGTGAAATTATAGTGTACTGGACGGGGGAAACTACTGCGCCTGCTACCATACGGCCTGTAATTGCTGTGTCTGCCGGAGCCTCCATTACGCCTGCTTCGGGTGTGGAAGTAGCTTTTAGCGATACTACCATCTATGCGGTAAAAGCAGAAGACGGTTCTATACAGGTATATCGTTTAAAGCCGGTTTTACATGTGCCTATACCGCGTGTATACGCTATATCGCCCAATACACTTCACCTGATAACCGACCCTGTTGTTTCTATTACGGGAGAGTATTTTTTATCGCGCGATACCTCTGATGTAAAAGTATATGCGCAACGTGTAAGCGATGGTTTTGAATTTGATCTTAATGTAGATTATACTGCTATTTCCAACACCTCTATAACAGCCCGCATACCGTTAAGCAATAAACAGGCAGACACAGGGCTGCATAAAATATGGGTGAAAATTGGCGACCGTGCATCTGAATCGAAGCAGGTACAGATACGCATGCCGCTGTTGTGGGCTTCGGGCGTAACAAAACTGTCTTTTAAAGAAGCTGGTGAACCGGTAGCACCGGGCGATAGCGTAACCATACAGCTGAAAGATATTTACAATGGCGATGTGTTGAAGTGGTATCGTAATGCGTTTACCAGAATACAGATTTTAAGTGTGGGTAGTTACTCGTTTTCCACCACGCAGTTTGTTGTGCGGGATGATTATTCTATCCGTTTTAAAACGCCTGACCAGCCAATGGATAATGCACCATGGGCAATAAACCTGTATTATAACGGAGCCTATTATTCCGAAGAGCAGTTTCAGGTGCTTTTACCTGCCAACCAATGGCCATCGTTTGCTATAAAATAATCAGGGTATTTATTCTGCTTTAAAGCCTGCACCTGTAAGGTGCGGGCTTTAAAGCTAACAAGTAAGCATTATGCGTGTAACAATTTTTGCAGGGCTGGCATTTTTTACAGTGGTTAGCGCGTGTTATAAGCGCGAAGAAAGTGTAGTAAGCTATACAGATGGGCACAGTACAGTAATTTATAACCTGCCGGGCGACACGCTGGCTTCCGATGGCTGGGATAGTACGTATGAAAAAGGAGATACCTATATGCGGCAGCATTACTACAATGCTTCGTGGACCGATTCTATACGTATTTTACCCTGGGGTAATGAGAAGATAAACGCAGCAGCGCGCGTAGATGCCAGCAGCGAAGATGCTATTGTATGGCTGGCACCGGCAGCAGCACATCCTGCAGGTGTTGCAAACAATAGCGCTTATACCAATACGGCAGATGGCAACAACTACATTTTTAGAAGTGGTGTCTGGTACCAGATGAATGCATCGGTTTATAACCCGGCAAATGATGGTAAATTTATCAACTGGCAGGGCTACGCAAAGCTGCCGCCTGCCAGCCCGGTTGTGGATGATACGTATTGCGACAGCGACAATCAGCGCGTATATATATACAACGGAAAAGCGTGGACGTTGCTGATGAATAATGTTAACTACCGCAGCAATATCAATTTTATAAGCGTGCAGTACAGCCGTAGCGGCAAAGAAACCGGCAGGTTTAACATGTTTTTGTTTCGCTTTGCCGACAGTAGCCAGCAGATTATCCGCGATGCGGCGGATAGTGCACGTTATCTGAAAAACGGCCAATGGGATCTTGCTTTTACCGAAAACTTTAATGGCCTGCTTTGGTTGAATAACGCTTTGTACGCTAAAAACCCAGGCTTTGGAGGTCCGCTTACCAAAACCGCGGTGGTTATGTACCTGTATGGGTATGAGTTTATGAATGAAGCGCCACCCGATAGTGTATTTGATGCGGTGCCGGCAGGTAATATGCAAATGGGCTTTTCCAGCGAGTATGGCAGTGGTGTTAACGCCTGGTATGAATACAGTACAGCCACACACCTGGCGCAGCCTTTTCCTTACCGGGCCTATTACCTGCGCTTGCAGCAGACAGACCCCGTTACAGGTGTTACCAGTTATTTGTACGGAAAGCTACAGATGATAAGTATGTATAAAGGTGCACCCGAAGTGGTTACAGATATCAACTGGCCATCGCCCTACTTTACCTTCCGCTATTTTATACAGAAAAACGGAAGCCGCAATTTGAAAACAAAGGATTAAGCCCCAAAGCATGAAGCAGATTTGTAAAAGAATATGGTTGTTATTGGTACTGTGTTTAATTGCCGGGGTGCAGCTGTATGCCCAGCAGTCAGTTTTGCAGGGCACCATTACAGATGAAGCGGGCAATGCACTGGCAGGTGTTACTGTAGTGCTTACGCCTGCAGGTAAAACAATGGTTACCAATGAAAAGGGGGCATACCGTTTTGCAGGCATAACACCTGGTATGGTAACCGTTACTGCAACTATTGTAGGTCATAAACCCTGGAAAGAAACCTTCAGGCTTACGGCTAAACCACATACGCGCAATATAAGCATGCAGACAAACCTTAACAGTCTGGCAAAGGTAGAAGTGCAGGGGCATAGGGCCAATGCTAATGCTGAATCGCTTATTAAGATAGAAAACAGTATTATGCCCGTAACTATTATAGATAGGCGTACTATTGAACTGATGGGAAGCCGTCGGTTAGATGATGTGCTGAAAGAACAAACGGGCGTAGCCATTGTGAACGACATTTCCGGCGGCTCGCGCAGCGTAGGTGTTCAGATGCAGGGCTTTGGCAGCGAATACATTATGGTGCTGATTGACGGGCAGCCGATGATAGGCCGCAACAGCGGCAATTTTGATTTGTCGCGTATTAGTGTATCTAACATAGAACGTGTGGAAATAACCAGGGGAGCAGCTTCTAACCTGTATGGTGGGGATGCGCTGGGGGGCACCATCAACATCATAACCAAACACACCGTGGCCGATCCGCAGGCAATGGCCTCTGTTGCTTACGGCAGCAATGAAACTGTTGATATATCTGCAGAGGGTGAAACGCCGCTGTTTCATAAAAAAGGCAGCATTGCTTTAAATACCAATTACTATCATACCGGCGGTTTTAATACCAATACCGGCAGCATTAAAGGTACAACAGCACCGCCTTACGATAACTATGCGGGGCAGGGCCGTTTCAGATACCGTTTTAACGACAATAATCTACTTTCCATTAGCGGCCGCTATGGCCTACGCCGCAGTTTTATGACCAAAGATTTTGGTGCCAGCTACATTACCAAAGACGTACTGAATGAAAAAGACCTGAACTTTTCTGCGGCCTTCGACCATCGTTTTAATAAACAATGGCGCAGTATGACGCGCTATTATTTTACCCGCTATAAGGCCGATATGAGTGTGGCGCTTACGCAGGGGGATAGTGTTAGCCAGACAGTATTCAGCCAAACGCTACACCGGTTAGAGCAGCAACTTTCTTACACCATTAATAAAAAGCTGGATGTAGTTGCTGGTACCGGCGGCAGTATAGAACATATTGACCAAAGTATACTTAGCAATGTAAACGACATTAAAGCTTATTTCGCCTATGCCCAGGCTAACTGGCGTGTATTGCCAAAGCTGGAGTTTACGCTGGGGTTGCGGTACGATCATATAGTAGCATATGGCTGGCGGTTAGACCCCAGTATGGCGCTGCAATATAAAATTGGCCCTACGCTTAGTATTAAGGCGGCTTATGGTACAGGCTTTAAAGCGCCGGATATGAAAAAGCTATATCAGGTGTTTTACAATCCTTCTTACAATTACATGGTAGTGGGCAGTGCCGTATTACGCAGTATTGTAAACCAGATGATGCAGGCGGGGCAGATAAGTAAATACGAGCTGGAACCGGTGTATAATGAAGTAAAAGGAAAGCCCCTGGAGGCCGAAATGAGTAAATCTTTTAATCTGAGCCTGGTATGGGAAACACCCGATCAGCGGCTGAGGGCAGAGGGTAGTGCATTTTACCACGATATTACCAACCAGATTAACAGCGTACTTATAGGCACAGATATCAATAGCCGCGCACTGTATTCGTACCGTAACAATGCTAAAGCATATTATAAAGGGCTGGACTTTGCTTTTAGTTACTCACCCATTGCGGCGCTTAAAATAAGCGGGGGCTACCAGTATTTAATTGCCAAGGACAAAACGGTGGAAAATGAAATAAGAAAAGGGGGAAAGTATTTTGAACCCCTGTTCGATCCCGAAACCGGTTACGTAAACTATGCCCCTACCAGTAAAGACTACTGGGGCATAGAAAACCGATCGCGCCACATGTTTAACGCCCGTGTGTTTTATACTTACAGGCCCTGGAACCTGAGCGCCAACATACGGGTAAACTATCGGGGTATGTACCCGTTCAGCGATAAAAATAACAATGGCTATATTGACCGGTTTGATACGTTTGTAAAAGGCTACTACCTGCTGAATGCGGGTGTGGAAAAGAAGCTGTTTAAACGCAGCTTATCGCTGAGATTGAATGCCGAAAACCTGTTGGATTTTATCGACTTTAAAGTGCCTTCGCAGCCTGGGCGTATATTTTTTGTTGGTGTGGCGTATAATTTAATGTAGTTTTTTAGTGCAGGCATAACTATACAGCAGCTGAGGCTGGCACGCCTGGGGCGATTGTTAAGGATGGTATAACACCGGGCAGCATAACGTTTTAATATGCTGCCCGGATTTTACATAGCTATTGTGTTTTAGCTTTTAGAATTTCTATAGTGTTACCTTTTAAAACAATAAAATACAAGGGTTGTGGGTATAAACCTGTAGATAAAAAACACATTTGTACGGGTTATTTTTATGCCCCGGTTACTTGTAGCTGCTAATGTGGTGTTTTACATTTGTTGTAATACTCCACTCTATGAGCACGCAAAAAATACATGAAGGCCGGAACCTGAAACGTATCAGGGAAATTTTAGGCGTTAAGCAGGAAACGCTCGCCATCCAGCTGGGCCAGGGATGGAATCAGCAAAAAATATCTCTTCTGGAAACCAGACCGGTTATTCCTCCGCTTAAGCTTGCCAGAATAACTAAATTAATGGGTATAACACCAGAGGCTGTCAGGTATTTTAGTGATGAGGTGTCTAATGAAATTATCAAAAATGTACTTGCCGGCTGCCAACCCGTTATTGCCAGTATTGCCACCACACCCGATGGTACTTTTAATGCGTTTGAAAAAATGATTCAGTTGTATGAGTGCCGCATTATCCTGTATGAACGTATGGTTAAAGAACGTGATGAACTGCTGGAAAAGGTAGCTGGCGATAAGCTTATAAAAGCAGCTTTAAACGCTGCCTAACCAGCATAAGTAACGCTGAAAGGTACGGCCTGTAGCTATTGGTAGTTACAGGCCTTTTTTATGTGTAGTTGTTTTGGCCAACCGAAGGGGAACAAAAGCAGAAATATCAGGGAACATTCAGGAACTTATAAAGCGCTGCTGCATGTTATACAACAGTAAAGTTAGTATATAATATATCGGGTCTTTTGGGGGTACTTAAGTGTGTATTTTGATTTTATTTTATGGGGGGTGTTTACTACATTCGGCTTCGTCTTAAACTGTACCTCTTCTAAACGTTTAACCGGTATTACACGGTTGCCATACCTGCCTGAAAGCTGAATGAGTAAGTAGTTAATTATAAGATTTAAACATCTGGTAATTATGAAGAACAGCACCTATAAAAAAGCCGATTTAGAGAAAATAAAGTCTCTGAAAAACTTATTGACACAGAATTTTAAACATCCGGCCAACGTAGAATTGTTGTCGCGGGCTATTCAAATGAACGACCATAAAATGCAGGAGTTATTTAAAGTTGAAACAGGGTGTACTATTTATCGTTTTCATTTTATAGAGCGGATGAAAGAGGCCTGCCGTTTATTAATAGATACTGATGAGTTGCTGAAAAATATATCCGGAATGGTAGGGTATAAAAACGCTACCTCTTTTATTAATGCTTTTAAAGATGTATATGGGGTAACTCCGGACGAATACAGGAAAGATCCGGTTAATCATATGTATTGTAAGGTTGAAAAGGTAGCAGGTACTATAAGTAATAACTAAGAGGAGCCTTTTTACTAAACTTTTTTACCCTTTTGCTTACTTTAAGAAGCTTGGGGAAGGAAAAAAACAATTGCAATTTTACGCAACAGGGGTGTGGCATAACCGCACCATATATACCGTTTTTACAAAGGAAGTCAGATTTATGTTTGAGAGAACCAGTACCAGGCTAAACAGTTTGTTGGTAGAACTGATTAGTGGCCTGTTAATTTTATTATTTACGTATGCTGCCATAACCAAGGTGGCAGCTTTTAGCACAACCCTTCATGAAATTAATAACCAGGTGCTTCCCAACTGGATGACGCCTTACCTGGCTGTAGCTATTCCCGCAGCAGAGCTTCTGATTGTAGCGGGGTTGCTTACCCGCAGGTATAAATTGGTTGCTTTGTACGCTTCTCTGGTGTTAATGGCGGTATTTACGGTATATATAGGGCTGGCTTTACTAAATGTATATAGCCGCATGCCGTGCAGTTGCGGAGGGGTGCTTAAAAATATGGGCTGGCGTACACACTTTGTTTTCAATTTGTTTTATGTAGCTATTACACTGGTTGCCATAAAAGCCGTACAAAAAATACAAGCTGCGGAAGCACCAGCAGTGCAGATACATCTGGCTGATTAACAAATTCTTCTATAGATATTCTGGTTGGCACCGGCTCACATGCCAGCCGGTTGCTCTTAACCGTGAGCGCAAAACCTTTAATGTATGAATAAAGTAAAATGGGTATTTCTGGCTGCAGCGCTTATTGCGGGGGCAGCAAGTGCATTTTCTGCCGCTAAAAAGCGGGATTCTGTTGTGTACGGTATACGTAGCTTTCAGTCCAATACCCCCAGCCCGGGTATTACCACCTATCATGTAACAAATACCAGTGCTGTTGATTATGGTTGCAGCGGAGCAACGCAAACCTGTACAGGCGTGTTTCCTAATTTAAATACTACCAGTATTCGTGTAGTTGAAGGGGCAGCTCCTAATTATACTATAACTACAGCACCCGCCAACTTTAGTATACTGGAAATAGGTGCTTTTGAAATTCAGGATTAATTACCAGGGGCTATTTGTTATTTATGCTAATAAGGAGTTTGCAGGCAGACTCCTTATTAGTTGCTGCAATGGCATGGGCAGGTGAGGGTTACTGCTGCGTTGCCTTTGCTTTTTCAATAAAAGTGGTTAATCCGCTAATACCTTTAAACCGCAGGTCGCTGCTTTTGCTGGTAATAATTTTTCCTGTTTTGCTTATCAGATAAGGGCGTGGGTATACTGTTACATCGTAATCCTTAATTACCGGGTGTGTTAGCCCATTTTCGCCTGTATTCAGGTTTACACACCAGGGAGAGGTGTAGTTGCCGGAGTTAATTTCTTTTAACCAGTCGGCCCGGCTGTCTATATTAATACTGATGAATACCACATTACTATCCGTACGGTACTTTTCTTCTGTTGGTGCCAGTATCTCTTTGTAGTATTTGCTGCAAGCGCTACAGCCTATAAACCAGAAATCAATAAAAACTGTTTTACCTCTGAATCTGTGCAGGCTTATCAGGTTGCCTGTGGTATCTGCCAACTGAAAATCCCTGGCGGTAAAACCTGTACTGGTTTGCATAAACCTGTTTACAAGCTGCAGGCAGTACGCGTTTTTCATCTGTTGCGTTATCTGCCGTATAGCTGCAGGCTGTGCAATTTTTGAAGAAGCAGGTATATAAAACGCAATAATCTGATCTGCCAGTTGTTCCTTATACTGTTGCTTTATCTGTTGTATGGTGCGGCTTAGTAAAGGGGGCTTATACGTACCAGCGTTATATCGGTTATTATATACCTGGCTGTAGTACATGGCTTGCCAGTGGCTGTACCAGGGCGATATTGTTTTTTGCCTGTTGTTACTGCAGTATTGGTCTGTTTTTTTGCGTATAATCTGGTAGCTGCTTAATGCCTTATTAAAAAAGCCGGTATAGCTATGCCAGGAGGCGGCTGATATCTGATAAAAATACAATCGTTCACATTCCAGCATAGCCGCTATATCGGTAAGTATCTGTGTGTATATAGCAGTAGGTATTAAGCTTTTACAGGTAAGTAAATAGCGGTGTACGGTAGCTAATGCGGAATCTGCATGTTGGTTGCGGCTGAATAGTCCATTGGTATCAACACTTAGCAGGCTGCCACCGGCTTGCTGCAATAGTTGATCTGCCCGGTAGCGGCAGCTGTATTTAACTGCACCAGGGCCGGCAAAAGTTACTTTATACTTATGCAGCTGTTGCAATGGGGCGTAATAAGTAAATCCTATCTGCGTATCGTTTTCTTCTTTCGCGGTAGGTTGCAATAAAATAGTAACGCTGTCGTTCTGCTGCACCAGATAATCGGCAAACAAATAAACCGGGGTGCCTTTTGAAGTGGTTTGCTGGTGAATGCTGAAATAACAGTAATCGGCCGGAAGCTGAATGGCAAAGGTGCAGCTGTTGCGTTTTATCTGGGCAGTATATTGCGTGTCTGGCGCTTCTTTACAAATTCCATTGCGGTAGAGCGATAAGTATACAGGCGTGCCTGCAGGCGTAGCGGGCAATACTAATGTAATGCTGGCCTGCATAGTATTGATAACGGGCATGCGCCCGTATACTGCTGTATTCAACAGCAGAAAAATAAATAAACCCAATTGTTTCATAGCGGTACGCTGGTATTTAATCTCTCTCGTTCTGGGGTAGGGGGTTGTGTTGTAGTTCTTCCTGCGGTATAGGGTATGTATAGTTATTGCTGTTAGGCAGCAGTAAGTACTCCCTGCCCGCTACCACCCGCCGTAGCGTAACGGCCTGTGTTGTTTCCTGGTTCAGGCGTCTTAAATCTGCCCACCGCAGGCCTCTCAGTGCCAGTTCTTTTTTGCGTTCGGCCAATACATAGCGCAGTGCTTCTGCCTGGGTAGCGGGTTTATACGGTATATAAGTATTCCGGGTATGGCGTTTAATAAGCAGGCTATCCATGTCTTTCATGGCAGCTTCTGTATTATTTAACCTTACCAGGCACTCAGCTCTGTTTAAATACATTTCATCTGTAAAAGGGCCATTGCCTATAGCAGAGAGGCCGCTGTATTGTCCTCTGTAATAATAAGTGCCGGCAGAGGCATTTCGGGCAAAAAAGGCCGTTTTGCGTATATCGTTTGTTGCGTAAGATTTATATAAAGTAGAATCAACAATAAGCGTGCTTCCCGTAAGCAGGTTGTAATGCTGCTGGGTGGCGGCGTACAGTACTTCTACAAAATCATTAGGGGCGGCAAAAGCAGCAAAAGCACGCGCTGTACCGGTTATGGTAAGGTTATTATAATCGTACAGGGTGGCGTTTATATGTAAGGCAGCGTCTGCAAAAGCTTTCGCCTGCTCATAGTTTTGCATGGTAAGGTATATCCTGGATAACATGGCATAGCAAGCCTGCTGCGAGGGGCGGTTTCTGGTTAAAGCGGTGGCAGGCAAAAGTGCAGCTGCCTGGTTAAGATCGCTTATAATCTGCTCAAACACCTGTTTTACGGTGCTGCGTGGTGTACGTTCCGATAACAGGGCGTTCAGCCGTAAGGGTATACCTGCATCTGTGGCGGCGCTGGCAGGCTTATAAGGCTTGCCAAAAATTTCTTCCAGGTGGTAATGTAAATAAGCACGTATAAAAAGAGCGTGACCTGCTACCCGGTTCTTTGCTTCTTCTTCCCTTGCGTTGGCAGCGGTAATATTGCTTACCCCTTCCAGCGCTACATTGGCGGTATATATATACTGGTACTTTGTCCATTCAGGGATAATGATGCCCTGAAAAGGGTCTTTTTGCCAGGTATATTCATTTCTTATATCTGCGGTTTGTGCATTAAAAGTTTGATCGGTAATATAAAATTCATCTGCTGCAATAGTTCCCAGGCTGGCGGGTGATATGGCAGTAATCATGGTACTGGCATCAAGTATCTGCTGATATTCATCAATGCTTCCGGGTACTGCCAGCTTAATATCCGGCTTTTCTTCCAGGTATTTTTTGCACGAAGTGCCTGTGATGAGTATAAAGATAAGTACGAGTAGCTGTTTCATATGGCAGGTTTAAAAGGTAGCTTTTATACCAAAAGAAAATTGTTTGGGAGGCCGGGTAAATGCTTGTGTTGCCAGATATTCAGGGTCAAGCCCCGCTTTGTTGGCAGTCCACAACAGCCCCATGTTGCTGGCTATTACATATATGTTCAGTTGTTGAAAAACAGACGAAATAGCTTTTTGTGAAAAGCTGTAACTAAGCCTTATGTCCTGTAGCCTTATCAGATCGGCCTTTTCTTTCAATACAGAAGAGTATTGATAAAACATATCGCGGTTAATATTTAACGGGTACGCAAAAGAAGGTACGTTGGTATGTGCTTCATCGCCGGCATGCTGCCAGCGGTTTGCATATTCGCCATGTCCCAGGTTGCCTTTATTAACCAGGGTACTGTAGTTGATAGCGGGCCTTTTAAACACATGCCCCAGCTTATATACGATATTGAAGGAAAACTCCAGGCCTGCTATAGTAACTGTGTTAATAATATTGCCAAAATACGGCGCACGATACCGGCCCATGTACTTAAGATCACTTATTTTGCCTGAGTTGAGTAGCTGATTATAGTTATTGGATTTTTCGCCATTTAATATGCCCAGCGGATCGCCTGTTTTACCATCCAGACCTGCAAACTCCAATGCGAAATAAGATATTACCGGGTAGCCTTCCATGGCCCTTTCGCCGCCTAAAAAAGGTATCAGCGTGTTTGTCTGGTTTTGATAGCTGCTTATTGTATCTGTGTTATAGCTGAATTGAAACAGGGTTGACCAGCTTATTTTTCCAGTGATATTGCGGGTATTTACTACTATATCCCAACCTGATCCTTTCAGGTTGGCTACGTTGGTTTTGTAAGAGGATTGTCCGGAAGAGGGGGGCAGGTAATCGGTGCCCATTAAGTCTTTTCCTCTTTTTACATAGTATTCAACACTGCCTGAAATAATGTTGCGGGCAGAAGAAAAGTCTATACCAAAGTTGGCCATGCTGGTGTTTTCCCAACGCAAATCAGGGTTGGGTACGTTGTTTATGGCTACAGTTGGCTGCTGCCATCTGTTAAGGCCCCTGTAAAAGGTGGTAAGCAGCGCGGCAACAGATTTGTCTACATTGCCCTGGTAACCAAATGTGCCACGGGCTTTGAGGTAGGGTAGCCAGTTAATGCTATAAAATTTTTCTTTACTTACTTCCCAGCTAAAGCCTGCTGACCATAAGGGGCTCCATTTATTATTGGTAGTAACACCAAATTGGTTAGAGCCATCTTTTCGTACGCTGGCGCTGAGGGCGTATTTGCCCTGAATGGTATAGGCGGCATTGGCATATATAGATACATTTTTTTCTGCAAGCCCGGTAATGTTGCGTTGGGTGCTAACGTTCTGATAAATACCGGAGGGCAGTGTAGCATAAGTGTTTATAAGATCCACCGGAGTATTGGTACCAAGGCTTTTGTCGTAGCCAAAAACAACGTCTGCTATGCCGTTTGTTCTGGTTTCTCTTATTTCTGCACCCGCAATGGCGCTTAGCTGATGGCCGGCAGTGGTTGCAAAATTAAATCCCAGTTGCCCGCGAACGTTGTGCGCGTTATAGTTCTGGTAATTGTACTCTAAAATGCCGCCACGCGGTATAGCATAAGTTACCTGGCCGGTAGCGTAATTAATGGATGAATAAGTGTTGATGAGGTTGCGTGTAAAATAGCTTTGTTCAGGCCGGTATACATCGGTACTTCTGTTGCCGTTTTCATAAAGATATTTAACAGAAAAATCTATACCTGGTATTACCTTATACTTTGCATCTATTCCCAGGCGAAGTGTTTTAGTAACATTGTTATTGTCTTTGTATTGCAGTTCGTTTAGTGGATAATACTGCCAGTTCAGCAGTTTGCCACTACCTATTGTATCCAGGTATGCCTGGCGTAACTGGGCCACTGGCAGGGCATTGCCATTTTCATCTGCCAGGCGCATGTATGGGTATTGAAGCTGTACGTTATCTGTGTTACCCTGGCTGTTTGCGTGTGCATACCAGATACTGCTATTAATGGTAAGCCGGTTTTTTAGCAGTAGAAAGGTATTATTGCCATCTACTGTAATGCGGTTATAATTATTATTAACACGGCTGCCCATGTTTTTATCGTAGCCTACCGACATAAAATAATGCTGGTTAGTGCTGCCCCCGCTAATGCCTACAGAATACTGCTGTGTAACAGAGCGTTGATACAGGTATTGATTATACTGATCCCGTGCATCGGTTGTTTTTAAATTGTTGATAATACGGGCAGAATCCTGGCTGGTAATGGTACCTGCCGCGGCCTGCAAAAACGTTTCTACTGCCGGGGTAAGGGCAGGCATGGCAGGGTTATCTATAAGTGCCTGGTAATAGCCTTGCTGATATAAAAAGGCTTCCAGGTTTATATAATCTTCCGGGGTTAAGGAGGGCATAAGGTGCATGTTGGGCCTGCCAGCCACGGTTAAATTGCTGGTAAAAGATACACGCGTGGGTTGGTTTAAGCGCCCTTTTTTAGAGGTAATAACAATTACACCATTACCGGAACGTGCCCCCCATATAGAAGCAGCAGCAGCATCTTTTAATATGGTAATATCTTCGATATCGTTGGGGTTGATGGATTTAAGATCGCCATCGAAAGGGAAGTTGTCGAATATAATCAGCGGGGCTGAGTTAGCGCTGATGGTGCTTACGCCTCTGATGGAAATATAGGTATTTCTGCTGCCAAAGTCGTCTGCACTGCTCAGTACTTCCACACCACTGGCAAGTCCTTGTATTCTGTTTAAAATATCAGTGGTAGCGGTGCGGTTAAGTAGTTTGTTATCTACATGTACATAAGAGCCTGTTACCCTTTCTTTAGGTATGTATTGATAGCCGGTTTTAAAACTTACGCTAACGGAATCCAGTTCGGTTACTTTTAACTGTGTTACAATGGTAAGTTCATTTCTTTTGCCCGGTCTTACTTCGCGCGCTAATATGTGAATGCCGGTTACCTGCAATACATCCTGCTCCTTAATATCGGGTAGTGTAAAACGCCCCTGGTCGTTAGTGGTAACATACCGGGCGGTGCCTTTTACGTAAACGGTTGCCATTACGGGCGCCCCCTGTTCGTCTGTAACCTGGCCTTGTATAGTTTGTGCCGTATCGGGCTGCGGTTCATTCTGAAGGTTATGGGGCACATTTTTATCCCGGATAATAATGTACCCGCTTTCCAGTTCGTAATCCAGATAGGGTTGTTTTAACGCCATATCCAGTACCTGTTTTAACGGAGCATCTTTAACATTCAGTGTTACAGGCCGGGAGTGTTTAAGTGATGCCATGTTATAAATAAAGGGTACACCGGTTTCTTTTTTAAGCAGGGTAAGAAAGTCCTTTACAGGCATGTTTTTTACCTGAAGGGTAACCCGGGGTTGGGCATAACATGGCAAACGCATGCCCAGTACGGCAAGAATAATCAGGAGTACGGTCAATCTCATATCCGGAATATTTGGTTAAGGCGCGCGGTATATAACCAGCATTTTTTGCCTTTACCTGTAGTAAGATAAGTGCAAAAAAGGGTATTACCCGCTAAGGATTTACTATTTTATTTTATAACGGTTATTACCCTGTGGGGCAGGTACAATGCATAGGTGCCACAGTAAAACCTGAAAGGTGGTTCAGGTAGTATGGCATGCGGTTGCCGGGTAGTAAACTATGCCCCGGGGCATTCAGTAGAATAATTGGATATGATATTGAAAATCAGATAAATGGTGTTGCTACAGCGGCATAACCACCATCTTCCTGTTTTCTATAGTAAAATGTACATTCAGCTTTTTGAGTACTTCCAGCGTTTCAGCAAGGCTTTGGTTGCGTGGAAAACTGCCGTTTAATACAATATCGGGAATCCCTTTTTTATATGTTACGGTTAAGTTATACCAACGTGCCAGTTGTGCAAGCGCTGCATTAACCGGTAACTCATTAAAAACAAACATATTATTGGTCCAGCCTGCAGCATCTGTGGTGTCCACCTCTGCTACGTGTATCTGTCCGTTGGGTTGTAGGGTAGCCTGCTGGCCGGGCTGTAGTGTTTTGCCGGCATCAGTTGCACTGCCGTTTGCCTGCACTTTTACGCGGCCGCTCAACAGCGTAGTAACCTGTGGTTCAGCTTTATAGGCACTGATAGTAAAGCGGGTGCCCAGCACCGTAACATTTGCACCACCTGCTTTTACCTGAAAAGGCTGGCTTTTATTGGTGGCAATATCAAAGTAAGCTTCTCCTTCCAGCTCCACCTCGCGGGTGGCGCCGGTAAAAGCTGTTGGAAATCTGAGCCATGAACCGGCATTTAACCGAACGGAGCTGCCATCAGGCAGCTCCATTTTAAATTCCCCCCCGTTGGGAACGGTTAAAGTGTTTAATGTAGCATCAGCGATTCCAATTCGGGTATCCCGTTTTTTTATAGTAAGTAATCCCGTTTGCGACAAATGGATAAATGCCTGGTTTTCCTGTGCAATCAATGCAGTTTTCTCAGCATCCAGTACAATAGTATTACCGTTAAACAGGGTAAGTGTTGCCTTGCTGCTGCCGGGTGTTACAGTAGTATCTGTAATACCTGCCGTAGCGGTGTTGCCTGTTTTACCGGTGTTGTTTTTTGTATAATAGTAAATACCTGCAGAGCTTACCAGCAGTATTAATGCTGCTGCTATGCCGGCGGCAGGCCACATGTTGCGTTTAATAGAAACAGAAGGGGACGTAGCGGGCAATTGCAACTGACGACTGATAGCAGTAAAGTTTTCACTGCGTGTAAGCGCTTCCTGCTGCGGATGGGGAGAGAAAACTGCCAGTACAGTAGCATCGTTTTGCTGAAACCATTGTTCCAGCTGTTCTTTTTCTGCTTCTGTGGCAATACCCTTCAGGTAGTTATCCTGTGCCTGTAATATATGTTCCGGTACGGTTATCATTCCTTCTGATTATATAGAGTAGAAAAAAGAAAAAAGGGAGTACAAGGAGCGTAAATTTTTTTATTTTTTTAGAAAAAGGGAAAGATAAACAGTAGCAATGGCTGTATGTTTTTGCGTAGACTGGCAATGGCTCTTTGTAAATGTGTTTTTACCGTAAGGGGCGAAATTTCTAAAGCACTGGCTATCTCTTTAATTTTCAATCCCTCTTCCCGGTGCAGCTTAAAAATAAGTTGCCCTTTGTGGGGCAGTTCGTTTTGTGCAGCTGTTACATTTTTAAGCAGCGTGCGGTAATCGTACACTGCTTCCGGGCAATCGGCAGAGGTATGCGGGGCATCAATAACAGTAATATCTTCTACCCAGGTAATTTTACGGCCCTCTTTTAACCGGGCATAAATCATGTACCGGATAGCAGTACCCAGATAATTTTTTATAGTAGTGGATTGAATTTCAATACGGTGTCTGCTTTTCCATAAGCTTACAAACACATCCTGCATAATATCCTGCGCATCATCCCAGTTTCTGGTTTTACGCCAGGCTATTTCAAGCAGTATTTTCCAGTACCTGTTATACAGTTCTGTAAAAGCTGAAGCATCGTTTTCCGATCGAACCCTGTTCCACAAATCTTTATCAGTCAGCTGATTGTTCATATAGCCGGGAAATTTCTCTGAAAAGCTGATTTGGTAGTAACAGCCTGTCTTTTGTTAAGCTGAAACAATCACTGTTACTCAGGTAAAAATAACGGATTGCGTGATATATTACTTAACAATTGCAGAAATAAAATGTCACATTTTTCAGAGGAATTCCATCGATGTTACGCCAGCTTTAAAGCCAGTACCCGCATACTGTAATAAGCATCGTTAAATTTTATTTTTTCTGATGCTTTAATAATAAACGCCTCTGCCCATAACTCGGCGGGCGATTCAACAAAAGTATAGTGGTGAAAAGTAACGCCTGTGTTAGACAGTAGCTTGTGAATGGCGGCATCTTCCATTACTATATGTATTACTTCCAGGCCTTTGCGTATCATATCGCCCGATGGTCTGGCGCGTTTTTGCAGATCCTGAAAATTTTTAAAGGGGTACATATCTACCGTCATATATTCCAGAAACGCAGCTGCAATATTATCTGCAGTGGCACTTACCATACCCTTACATCGGTCGGCCAATGTTAAAGGCATATCAAATCTGTTAGCGGCAAAAGTGGTGGTTAACACCAGGCCCAGAAAGTCCTGCGGGCTACCACGCCATTGGTAGGGTTGGGCAATTGTTTGGTCAAGCAAAAGGCGGCGTTCATGGCTTTGAATCGTTATCATAAGGCTTCGGTTTGCGCTGGTTAGCCCAGCTTCATGGCTAATACAATTTTACTGAACAGAATATTATCAAAACGGATATAGCGTGCTGTTTTGCTGATAAAAGCATCGGCCCATTGAAGCAAGGTTTCTTCGGTAGCCGGATGCCGGGGCATATGTATAACAGATGCGGGCAGGCAGTTATCAGCAATATCAGCGGTAGCAGGGGAGGGCATAGCAGTGTTGAAGTAACAGGCCCGTTGTTTTTGCAGGTCTGAAAAATCTTTATAAGGGGCCAGATTTACATCAATTACTTCCATAAAAGCACGGGCCATGTTATCTACCGTAGCAGGTTTCAAACCCTGTGCTTTTTCTGCGCTGGTCAGCGGCAGATTGTTGGGGTTGGCAGCATATGTAGATACATGTACCAGATCCAGAAAGTCTTCAGGTGTAGCAGTCCATACCAGCGGTACGGCCAGCAAATCGTTTATGGCTGTGTGCTCTCGTTCCTGTTCATAAGCGCTTTTCATAAAAGCCTAAGAGTTTTAGTTTATACAATACAATGCGCAGACTGCCCTTACGGAAGGTCCGGGTTGATTCATATAAAATATTGGAAGTTGTTTATAAGGATAGTGGAGCTTAGTAAAAATACAAAAAAACAAACAGAGTATAAATTTCCCCAAAAAAAATATTTGATAGAAAACGGGTGGCAACTGATCTTAGCAGCCGGTTTACACCCTAACTCTTTATGTTTAAATACTTATACCGGGCTGTTTGCCTTTTTGCAGTAGTTTTTTATTCTTGTAATACGGCTGATTCCCGCCGCAAAACTTCGCAGGCAGGTGAGGGTATTGAACAATACGCCTTATTTATTTCTGCAGTGGATACCACAAACGTAAAATCGGTATCCACAGCTACTGCACAATACCGGAAATTGTTTTTTAGCGCGCGTAAAGATAGCTGTGACGCTGCCTTTATGCTGTTTGAAGGCTGCTGGCAGTTTCATGCGCAGCGGCTTACCCGTCTGGTGCGGCAGGATACTGCTTTGTATGCCAGGCTGGTGGCGTTAGATGAGTACGGTACACAGGTAGAAGCTACAGGAGCATTAAAACAGTTTAATGATCAGCTGCAGGAAAACGGCTACCGGGTGGTACTTATTAACGACGTGCTTACGGTGGAACGGAACTGGAATTTTGCGGTTGCCCGCTTTTCGCGTTTTGTTACTGCTGAAATGACGGAATATATGAACCAGAAAAGCCGGGAGAATGCAGAACGCTACCGGCAGCGCATAATGATAAAGCCGGCGCCGGAAAAAATGATTGACGGCCTGGTATGGCGCGAAAAATTTAACGAACGGTATACGGGCACTTTACTGCGTAATACTATTAAAGAGGAGCAACGTGTATTACTGTCGGAACTGATTATAAACAGAACCGATGCTGCCTGGTTTTCTGCCGCCTGCAACTGGCTGGAAAAGCAATATGCAGGCACTGCCACGCATAAAATAATAGCCCCTTATTACAGAGCCATTCAACAGCATAATACCCAGATGGCAGAGGCCCTGCTGGACCGTTATTACAAGCAGGGGTATATTACTGCTGCGCGCTTATAGTGAATAAGTTAGAGTGTAATAAGCAGGTTATTAACGTCCTTAATCCAAGGGGGGTAAAACGGGTGTTGCGAAAGCGCAGGATGTAGTAATTTTTCATCTTCAAATCTCACCCTGAATGACCTACCGATCCATCCCTACGGCAGTAAGATTAAAGGCAATGCTGGTTGATCATTTTCTGATGTGTTGCATCACTGTTTTGTTTGGTATTCCCCTTATTGTATATGCGATTATTGAGCCTTTAAGCAGGGTGCATTTCGATCCGGAGAATTATAAAAAGCTTACTTACCTGGTATTGTTTGGCAGCTCTCTGTTTTTTTGTAAAGACAGCCTGAATGGCCAGAGTTTTGCCAAACGCAAGTTTCGTTTAAAAGTAATTGATGTAAATACGGGCAATGCGGCTTCTCCGTTGCAGTGTTTTGTGCGCAACGTGTTTTGTTTACTGCTGCCGTTTGAGCTGCTGTTTTCTTACGAAAATGTACACAGACGTATAGGGGATAAAATAGCGGGTACAGAACTGATAAGAGAGAAGCTGAATGCAGATGCCCCTAAAGTTCGTTACTGGCAGGCGGCTGTTTGTGTAAGCATTTCATTCGCTTTTCATTTAGGTATATTCCTGCTGATAGACATTATTTAAAATAAACGGCCACCAGCAGGAATGCCGGTGGCTATTGTAATTCCTTCCGGATAAAACCTTCTATCATATCGCAACCCAGAAACATGGGTTTATCTACAATATTGATAGTAATAACATTGCCTGCCACGGTATAATTACCTTCCACTGCACCTACAGGCGTTTTAACCGTAAATACACCATTGCCATCGTTACCGGTAAATGTGCCGCCTGCAGTGGTAATGCGGCTTTGAAACTTCTGCACCAGCGCAGCTGCTTCTTCTGAAAAATTTAAATCGAAACTACATTTTGCCATAGCTGTATATTTTAGGCTTTGCATTGATTAGCGTTATGTCAAACATAAGCTTTTCGGAAACACAACCTCTTCATATTGTATTTTTCCTGCCTTTCCGGGTGCTCTTTGCAGGTTGGGCAGTCGTAACAGCGCTGCTACCAGTTCGGGCACTGTTACCTGGCTTATATAACGTCCGGTACACAAGTGTGGTTCATGCCCAAAATGCATAAATTCCATCTTAGGGGTGGGATATATATGGTTAGGATTTGCTACCACTTCGCCATTATAGCAGAAAGGGATGAGCTGAAGGGCAGGGCGTTTCAATTCCGCAAACGCCTGGGTGTTGTAACGGTAGTGTTAGGAATTAGCGGGGGCAGATTGTAAAATCGTTTTACCGGCAGCAGCCTGCCTTACCTGTTTCAGTTCTGAATAGTGTTTTTTCAGTACAGAAAAGGGTTCATTGCTTTTAATGGCCTGTTGGTACCGGAGTTCCATAGTGTTAAGCAGTAACGTAATATCTGTATGTAACATGCAGGCGTTCATTGTTTATTTCAGTAGTTTTCTCTCTTATATTATAAAAGAGTAGCATCAAAAGAAATATACGTATGCCCGGGAAGGATTTTTTTTCGGCCAACCCCTTATATTATGCAGGTGTGTATAACTGAAAAGCGCCTAAATTGCAACTTTAGAATTCAACCCCGTTATGACCCAACGATTTACACTAATAGCAGTAAGCCTGTTTATATTACTGGGTGCCACCGCCCAGACTGAAGCTGAAGAAACGCCTCTTGATTATTACTCCGCCATTACCCGTATGCTGGTTTTATATGGTGATATGAAATACGATTCTGCCCTTACCGTATTTAAGCAGGCAGCCGCTTTTAAAGAGCACGTAACGGCCACCGATTATTATTATGGTGCTGCCTGCGCTGCCCTTACGCACCAGCCGGTGCTGGCCATGAACCATTTGCGCGAAAGTGTAAAAAAAGGTTGGCTGGATACCCTGCGCCTGCAGGATGATAACGCTTTTGACAGCCTCCGGACCACCCGCGCCTGGAAACCTTTGATGGCCGATATAAGAGGGAACTATAAAAAGTTGCTGGAACTGTTTAAAGGCGTAAAAGGCAAAAACCTGTACGATCTGGTACCTTATACAGATGGGGATAGCTGGGGATGGGCCGACAGAAAAACAGGTACCCCCCTTACAGCGGCCAGTTTTGAATACACCCGTTTTGCCGGCGACAAAGGCATTGCTTTTATGTATAATGATGGTGCTTTTTATTACCTGAATAACAAATTTACCGTGTACACCCCCGAACAGTCTGCTGATGCAGAACTGGCACCGGAAGCGCGTACCGAAAAAGCGATGGCTGCTTTTGAAGCGGTGAACAATAACCGCTACACCCTGGTAAAAGAAGAGAAAGGCGTAAACGTAAAAAGCGGCAAAACAGGCGAACTGGTGTTTAAGCACGACTACGAAAGCATTGATGATATTGCAGAGGTGAATGGGAATGTGTTTTTTATGGTTTCTGCCAACGGAATGCGTTTTTATGTGGATGAAAGGGGGAAAGAGTTTGTTAAACGTCCTTCATAGGCGGGGTGCATCCCTTATATAAGCGGGGTGGCCGGCTTTACCCGGGGCCAAATTAGCTTTACTTTTGACCATACCTAAATAGCTATCTCATGAAAATGTTGCTCAGGTTGGTTGGTGTAATGGTTTTAGCCGCTGTGGTATTCAGCTGTAGTTCTTCCAGAAATATCGGCGATAGAAAATTATTATCGGGCGAGTGGTTAACCATAGCGCCGGATGATGCGCCCAACGTTACCATTGAAGAAAATAACAAGCTGTTTTTGCTGATGAGTACTGAAGAGGAAAGCGATACCCTGCGTTTTAATTATAAGCTGAAGGGCAAAAAGCTGACTTTGCTGATGGATGAAAAGGTGGTGAGTGTGAGTGAACTGAAAAAACTGACTGCGGACTCACTGGTATACAAACGCAAGCGTGATAATGAGGTATTCAGCTATAAGCGCAAAGTAAAATAATACATACAGTACATAATTGTTAACAAAGGCCGGAAACTGCGTACCCCGCATTTCTCCGGCCTTTGTGTTTGGGTTAGGCGAATAAACTGTGGCAGATTGGCAAATGTGCCTACATTTAGTGCCGAATTGAAGATTGTATATGAACGATAGCCGGAAAAAGGCACCCGCTGCAAAAAAGCCGGGAATAACAAGCCTGCTAAAACCGTATAAAGGGCTGGTGCTGGTATTGCTGCTTTTCACCCTGCTGGGTAATGCCATCACCTTAATTCTACCACAGATTATCGCCCGCAGTATAGATGCTTTTAACACAGGTACTTTTGCTTACCAGCCGGTGTTAACGGAGTTTCTGGTGGCCGTGGTGGTTATATTCTTATTCAGCTGGTTGCAGAGCGTTATACAAACCAATGCCTCAGAAAGGGTGGCAAGAGATTTACGTACCCGGCTATCGGATAAAATATCCCGCCAGTCTTACGCTTTTGTAGAGCAGGCCAACCCCGCAAAACTGCTTACCAACCTTACGGTTGATATAGATGCTATTAAAATGTTTATATCGCAGGCGCTGGTGGCAGTAGTGTCTTCCCTGTGTATTATTATAGGAGCCAGCATACTGTTGTTTGCCATTAACTGGAAACTGGCTTTGTGTGTGGTTACCATTATACCTGTTATAGGTATAACATTTTTTGTAGTGCTGCGTAAGGTAAGAACACTGTTTATTCAAAGCCGGGCGGTAATAGACTGGCTAAATAAGGTGATTAATGAAAGCATATTAGGTGCAGCTATTATACGTGTGGTTAACTCGCAACAGAGTGAGTACATCAAGTTTCTGGAAGCGAGTACCAAAGCGCGCGATTTTGGTTTATCTATACTCAACCTGTTTGCGGGGTTGATACCCGTAATAACTTTTACGGCCAGCATGGCGGCATTAATTATACTGGCGCTGGGCGGGCATTTTGTAATTACCGGCAGCATGTCGCTGGGTAATCTTGCCGCGTTTAACAGCTACCTGGCCATGCTTATTTTCCCTATACTGGTTATTGGTTTTATGAGCAATGTAATTGCGCAGGCTACTGCTTCTTACGACCGTATACGCAGCGTGCTGGAGGCGCCTGAAACGCCCGATAGTGGCACGCTTGCAGGGCCTTTAAACGGAGATATCAGGGTAGAGGGCATACAGGTATTATACGGTCAAACACCGGTATTAAAAGATATTTCGTTTGCAGTGGCAGCAGGTACCAGAACAGCCATTATTGGCCCCACTGCTGCTGGCAAAACGCAGCTGTTGTATTTACTCACCGGGCTTATTAAACCTGTTGCAGGGCAGGTGTTGTTTGATGGTGCTGCTATAGATGCCTATAACCGCGAAGCCTTTCACAGCCAGGTTGGGTTTGTGTTTCAGGACAGTATTATTTTCAACATGAGCATCCGGGAAAATATAGCTTTTAACGCAGCTGTTACTGAAGAAGCCATGAACAAAGCCATTGCCACGGCAGAACTGAGAGATTTTGTGGAAGGATTGCCGGAAGAGCTGAATACGATTGTATCAGAACGTGGTTCCAGCTTATCCGGTGGACAAAAACAGCGCATTATGCTGGCCCGTGCATTGGCAATAAACCCGGCCATATTACTGCTGGACGATTTTACGGCAAGGGTAGATGCAGCCACAGAGAAAAAGATATTACAGAACATACAAATCAGCTATCCGCAGCTAACGCTGATATCTGTTACACAGAAAATTGCTACTGTGGAGCAGTATGATAAAATTATGCTGTTGATGCAGGGGGAGCTGATTGCATCCGGTACCCACGAAACGCTGATGCAGTCAAGCCCCGAATACGTACAGCTATTTCAATCACAACAAAGTACCAGCAATTATGAATTACAATCTTAACCAGCTGGTACAGCAAAAACCGAAAGCCTCTACTTATGCAGCATTAAAAAGCCTGTTGCAGCTGATTGCGCACGAAAGGCGTAACCTGTTACTGGCGCTGGCAACCATGCTGGTAAATGCAGGCCTAAACCTGCTGGGGCCATTTTTAATTGGCTATGCTATTGATAAGTATGTGGTGAATAAGCAATACAGTGGGGTGCTGATGGTTGCGGGTATACTGCTGGGCATGTATCTGGTTTCGTTGTTTACCAGTTATTACCAAACCCGGTTAATGGGCGGGGTAGGGCAGCGTATGCTGTTTACCTTACGCAATAGTATTTTTAATAAACTACAGGTATTACCGGTAGCCTTTTTTAATGCCAATAAAGCGGGCGATCTTATTTCGCGGGTGAATAACGATACGGAGAAGCTCAATACGTTTTTCTCTCAATCGCTCACGCAGTTTATAGGCAGCATTGCTACCATGCTGGGTGCGGGTATTTTTTTACTGGTGCTGAATACAAAGCTGGGGCTGGCTGCGTTGCTGCCTGCTGTGGTTATTATACTGTTTACCAGAGTAGTATCGCCCTGGGTTAAAAAGAAGAATGCCGCCAATATGAACAGCGTAGGCGGCATGAGTGCGGAAATACAGGAAAGCCTCAGCAACTTTAAAGTTATCATAGCCTTTAACCGGCGCGATTATTTCCGCCAGCGTTTTCAGGCTGCCAATCAGGCCAATTATACTACTGCAAGGGCAGCGGGGCTGGCCAATAATATTTTTCTGCCGGTATATACTATGTTATCCAGCCTGGCGCAATTGATTGTGTTGCTGTATGGCATACATCTGATTAGCGTAGGGGAGTTTTCTATAGGGCTGCTGGTAAGTTATATGGCTTATTCTGTAAACTTTTATAACCCTTTGCGTCAGCTGGCCTCATTATGGACCAGCTTTCAGGTAGCGCTGGCAGGGTGGGACAGGATATCGGTAATGCTGGCGCTGGATTCAGATATGCCCGTTGTGGCCCCGCAACCCGCAGTTGCTTCTGATGCTGTGGTGGAGTTGCAGCAGGTACACTTTGGCTATGTGGCCGGTAAAGAAATACTGCATAATATATCTATGCAATTGCATAAGGGAAAAACCTATGCTTTTGTAGGCCCTACTGGTGGTGGTAAAACCACCACTGCCTCACTCATTGCCCGTTTGTACGATCCTGTAAGTGGTACGGTGTTGCTGAATGGCCGGGATATACGTAGTTATACGGCCGGAGAGCGTGCGCAAAAGATTGGATTTATATTACAGGAGCCGTTTTTGTTTACCGGTACGGTGAAGGAGAATATTGTGTATGGCAATGAAGCCTATCGGGCATATACCAATGAGCAGCTGGAGCAGGTAATACAGGAGGCGGGTTTGCAAAACCTCCTTACATTATTTGAAAGCGGGCTGGATACAAAAGTAACCTCTGGCAGCGATGGTATAAGCCTGGGGCAAAAACAACTGATAGCTTTTATACGTGCTGTGCTGCGTAAACCGGAAGTGCTGATACTGGATGAGGCTACTGCCAATATTGATACGGTTACAGAACAGTTGCTGGAAGAGATATTAAAACGTTTACCAGCTACCACTACCCGCATCATAATAGCCCACCGCCTCAATACCATTGAAAATGCGGACGAGATATTTTTTGTAAACTCCGGTGAGGTAACCCGTGCCGGTTCTTTTGAAGATGCGGTGAATAAACTGCTGCATGGTAAAAGGGCCAGCTAGGCACCCGTAGTAAACGGATAGTGGTGCAAGGCTTTCCATGGCCCCTTCTGGTATAACCAGGTTTGCAGGCCGGTTGCCTGTAGCTGAAAAGGTATAAACTGTTCCACTAATTGCTGGTGTAGCTTTTGTGCCTTCCAGGCAGTTACTTTATTCTGAACGGTTATGTGGGGCTTTAATATTTTAGCATCCTGCCGCGTAAGCCAGGGGCTAAATAACTGCTGCATGTTCAGGTGCAGTTGCTGCAAAGCCTCGCTTTGCAGGGCATAAGCTACCCAGTTACCTGCGTGGCTTATACCGGTAACATCAATTACCATGGGGCTGCGTTGTGCAAAGCCGGGCAAGCCCTGCTCTATAACCGGTTGCTGCACAGGCAGGCGGTGAAACAGGGTAACATGCGCATCCAGGTAATTGGCATGTGCAGGAAAGTGTTTAGCGCGCAGCGCGTTAAAAAACTGCTGGCTTTCTGCATCTATACAAAGGGTAATAATCAGTGCAGGCATAAATGGTTATTGTAGCGCTTCGCTTACCAGTTGTTTAAGGGTTACATGCCGGTTTTGTCTGCCTTCGCTTTTCAGGTAAAAAGCCATTAAAAAAGCACAGTACTGTTGCTCATTATCTATCCACGGATAGCTGCCAAACAATCCGGGGCTGGTAACCACTTTGCTCTGTTTGGTGGTGGCAGATGTTTCCATTACCCATTCGCCATAGCCGTATCCAAAATTACCCGCTTCCGTAGGGGAGTAGGCTATTTTCACTTCCTGGGTAATGCGGTTTACCTGCATGGCATTTATGCTCTTTTCGCTCAGTATTCTTTTGCCGTTAAAGCTGCCTTTGTTTTGCAGCATTATCAAAAAGTTCATGTAGTCTTCCGGTGTACTGCCGGCACCACCGGCAGGCAGCGCTACTGCACCCTTACCAAAATCGGTATTCTTCATATTCAGCGGCCGGGCTATGCGCTCCGCAAAAAGGGTTTCAAAGCTTTTGCCACTTATTTTCTCTATAACCGCCCCTGCAATCTGCAGGCCGGTATTGCTGTAATGAAAAACTTTGCCAGGCTCGCCCTCCATAGGCAGGGCGGCTATTTTTTCTATGGCTTCGTCCATACTTTTTACCCCCTGCATTTCCTGCAGACTTTTGCGCAGCGGGGCCGATTGTATACCGGTAAGGTGGCTGAGGCACTGGCTGATGGTAATGTTGCCTTTACCCGCGCGTGATAGTACTGGTAAAAAACGCCCTACGGTATCGGTTTCCTGTAGTTTGCCTTGCTCTATAAACGTCATTACCAGCGCAGCACTCAGCCATTTGCTGCAGCTGGCTATCATTTGCCGGGTGGCAGGGGTATAATCGCTCAGGTCGGCTTCTTTGCCGGTGCGGCGGGCTACCAGCCGGTTAATGGTTTTTTGTCTCAGGTTCATGCTGTTTACCGCTTTGGTATATACAATGTGCCCGTTTTTAGCGATTACCAGAATGGTGCGACCCCCTAATTCATGGGAGTTGTCTGATAGCCACTTTTCAACTTTATTGAAGTTATATTGTGCCTGCAGAAAAGTAAGTCCGCTGCAAACGCATAACAGCAGCAGAATTACGCGTAATGCAGTACCACCTTTGAATAGAAAATGTTGCATAATAACTGGTTACGGAGCTAAAGTATCACTTATTATAAGTGATACAAATTAAAACTCCTTATCACAGGAGGGGGATATTCAAGGGGGATACGGCTGCTGCAAAATGTTCTACTTTCATGCTTTGAATTCAGTACCGGAAAAACATGATTTTCAGAGAAGCTACAACTGCAGACATTACAGAGATGCAGATTGTGAGACATACTGTAAAAGAAAACACTTTATCTGACCCGGCTTTGGTTACCGACAAAGACTGTGAGGAGTTTATTACTATACGTGGAAAAGGCTGGGTTTGTGAAGTGGAAGGCCATATTGTGGGGTTTGCAATAGCAGACTTACAACAACACAATATATGGGCTTTGTTTCTGCGGCCTGAGTTTGAAGGCAGAGGTATTGGACGGGAACTACACCGGCTGATGCTGGATTGGTATTTTTCAAAAACAAACGAGACTGTGTGGTTGGGTACAGCCCCCGGAACAAGGGCTGCCGGCTTTTACCGCAAGGCAGGCTGGAAGGAAGTGGGAATGCATGGCAAGGAGCTGAAATTTGAAATGACTTATACAGACTGGATGAAGCAACCCTGACCCCCCTGGACTCATTAATATAATAATGCGTTGATGAAAATGAAAGTGCAGAAAGTTTGCCTGGCAGTAGTGTTTGCACTATTGGCAGGCAGGTGTTTTAGCCAAACCTCGGAAAATATAAATATGGTAAGCACTGCTGTACCATTTTTACGCATTTCGCCCGATGCACGTGCCGGCGGAATGGGGGAAGCTGCTGTGTCTACCTCCCCCAATGCCAACTCGCAGTTTTACAACGTAGCCAAATACGCTTTTGTACACGATAAAGGCGGCCTTAGTGCTACCTATACCTCGTGGCTGCGCGATCTGGGGTTGAAAGATGTATACATGGCCGCTATGGCCGGCTATTATAAGCCTGACGATGAGCAGGCTTTCTCTGCCTCGCTTCGTTTTTTTAACCTGGGCAATATTGAAATTTCTGATGCGGAGGGTAATGATCTGGGTATGCAACGGTCCAGCGAGCTGGGGTTTGATGCTGGTTACAGCCGCAAACTGAATAAAGACTTATCTGTAGGGGTAGCGCTGCGCTATATTTATTCCAACCTCGCTGGCAGTAATTCTGTTACCGGTGGTTTATACAAAGCAGGCTCTGCAGTAGCGGGCGATGTAGGTATCTTCTACAGCAGAAGTGAAATAACCGGCAAAGGCTGGCAGGCGGGCCTGGCCCTTACCAACCTGGGTGGCAAAATAGGGTATACCAACGATGCTACACAAAAAAGTTACCTGCCCGCTAACCTGGGCCTGGGCGCAGGATATACCTGGGTGTTTAACGATCAGCATAAACTGGCCCTGCATGCAGAAGTGAATAAACTGCTGGTGCCCGAACTGCCGGTAGAAGCAGATTCGGCTGCATTTGTTAAATACAATACGCAGGGCGTAGCTTCCAGCTGGGTTTCTTCTTTAGGTAACGATGCCTGGGCTTTCTCGCTGGGTACTGAATATGTATATAACAGATTGTATGCTTTCAGGGCAGGTTATTACAGCGATAGCAGAGGCATGGGCAAGCGCAGTTATTTTACTGCCGGTGTGGGCATGAACTATTATGTATTTGGCTTAAACTTTTCGTACCTGGTACCATCGGGTGGTGGCGTTACACGTAACCCGTTATCCAATACCCTTAGGTTTAGTTTATTGTATTATATAGCAAAGGATTAACGTAAACCTGGAAAACATCCTTAAAGAACTGATATGGCAATGGGATTATCTTCTTTAACAACACAAAAAGGAATACAGTACAGAATGCTGTTGCTGGCTTTATTGCTGGCAGTGGGCAGTATTGCTGAACGTGTGGCTGCACAGCTGCCGGGATGGAGCTATCTGGCCCCTATAAGAATTACCAACAAGGCACTGATGCGTACGTACGATTTTCAGCAGATGATTATTGTAAATACCAAGGGCCTCATTGATGCAAAACAGCTGAAAGCGGATGGCAGCGACCTCCGTTTTGGTAAAGACCAAACCGGCTCTGTATTGTATCCGTATTATATTGAAAGTGGTATAAATACCACCACCACCAGAATATGGGTTAAGTTAGATGTAATGGTGCCTAACACCACCACTACGTTCTATATGTTTTATGGTAACAAATCTGCTACAGTGGGTTCTACACTTAAAACCTTTTACGGCCCTTATTCAACTACCGACTCTACCACCAGCAGTAACCCCGGCACCTCCGTGGGTAAAGTACACAGAGGGTTTAGCTTTACGCCTTTAAAAAACATGCTGGTTGCGGGCCTGGGCAAAAGAATACCTACCTCTACCACCAATACTGTAACACTGTTTGATTATTCCACACGCGATCAGCTAGAAAGAGTGCAGGTAGGTGGCTCGGCAGGTGCTTATAACTATACGCCACTGCCTGCTATACGATGGCTTAGTGCAGGCACACCTTATGTGCTGGATGTATTTATTGAAAACGGAAGTTATTATCAGGATGTACCTACGCGTATTAATAAATACATCTCCTTTATGCAGCTGCAGTACTGCAATAATTGTGGGGTAGATGATTTTCCTGCACAAACACTGGGATACTTTAACACCGGCTATCCGGATATGCACTTTTATCTGAAAAATGATACCATTGCCCAGCAAACGTATACCGTAGGGCCATTTCTTACCGTTACGCCAGATACATTACAGCATGCAGTATATCAGGAACCGTTTAGTGAAACACTGGTGGCAAAAGATGGTACACCGGGTTATACGTTTGAACTGATAGGAGGCGCGTTACCTCCGGGTATAACCCTGGCTTCTAATGGTACTATATCCGGCGCTACTTCCAGCCCCGGCAGCTATACGTTTTCTGTAAAAGTTACCGATGAATCTTCTATCAACGGTATGCCCGTAACCACCATAAGAACCTATACACTGGTGGTGGATAGAATGCGGCAGGTAATTGTGATTGATGCCATACCTGAGCATGCGTATGGAGACGCGCCTTTTAACATAACTGCCACTTCCAGCGCAGGGCTGCCAGTTAAAGTAATAGTAAACTCAGGCCCTGCCGTAATTGATGGCAATAAGATAACGCTTACCGGTGCCGGTTCTGTAATGCTGGAAGCATCACAGCCGGGTGATAACTATTATGGCCCGGCAACCGTGTATTACAGCTTTCCCGTATCGCCCAAAGCGCTTACTATTAAAGTAGACGATAAAACCAGGCCTTATGGTAATGCCAACCCGGTGTTTACTGTAAGCTATGAAGGTTTAATTAATGGTGATGTAATAGAAAATCTGAAAGTTGCTACTACGGCTACCGTAGGTTCGCCGGTAGGCACCTACCCGCTCACTGCTACACACGATGAAAACCTGAGCTATGTTATTACCGTGCAGGAAGGTAAGCTTACCGTTACCAAAAGAAATATAACAGTAGCTATAAGTGCTTTACCTGCCATACGCAAAGTGTATGATGGTAATACCACCGCCACGCTGGTTAAAGACCATTATATTGTTACCGGCCTTGTTAATGGCGATACGCTGCTGCTAACCGGCAGCGCGGCCTACGAAAACGCGAATGTGGGTACAGGCAAAAAAATAAATGTTACCGGTTTTACGGGGGCAGGTATTGCAGCAGATAATTATACCCTTGCTGCCACCACAGCCACTACCGTTGGTGATATAACCGTAAAAGATGTAACACTGGCGCTAAACTCTTCACCGGCTGTAACCAAGGAGTATGATGGTACCAACACAGCTGCACTGGCTCCTGCCAACTATCAGCTGGCGGGCGCTATACCGGGTGATGATGTAACTGTTGCCTGTAAAGGTTATTACAGTACCAGCACGGTAGGCAGGAATAAAACAGTAAACCTGTCTGATTTTGTACTGAGCGGGGCCTCCAAAGGCAATTACAAACTGTTTGCAGATAATGCTACCCTTGCGGGTGAAATTACCCCCCGCTCACTAAAAGTGTTGTTACTGGCTGTGCCGGCAGTTGCCAAAGTGTACGATGGTAACAATACTGCTGCACTGCTGCCTGCTAACTATTCGCTTACCGGTGTAATAGGTAGCGAAAAAGTAACCATTAATACACCTGCAACCGGCAAGTTTGAAGATATACATGTGGGCACCAATAAAAAGGTAACGGCAGAAGGTGTGGTGCTTTCGGGCGCAGATGCTACCAATTATGTATTATCGCCAGCGGTAGCTACAGGTGATATTGGTACCATTGCCAAAACCGGCGTAGCAGTAATGGCAGATGGGGGTAGTAAATTATATGGTGCGGAAGATGGGGTATTGACGTATAAAACAACCGGCTTAATTGGTACCGACGTGTTAACAGGCACTTTATCCAGAGAAGCGGGCGAAAATGTAGGTACTTATAAAATACAGCAGGGAACGTTGAGCGGGCAGAATTACTTTATTGCCGGGTTTACACCTGCTGACTTTTCTATTAAACCCGCCGTAGTAACGGTAACCGCTAACGATAAAGAGCGCGCCCAGGGGCAAACCAATCCGGAGTTTACTGCTTACTTTACCGGTTTTATGTCTGGCGACGACAGTACTAAACTTACCAGTCCTTTGGTTTTACAAACCAGCGCTAACGCAGCATCTATGGTGGGCACTTATGATATTATACCATCGGGCGCAGCAGCACCTAATTACACTTTTGAGTATGTAAACGGCAAACTAACCGTACTGCCTGGCGCTGGTAAGGTACGCGTTTGGACCAGTAGCAGAAATACCATGCAGGTGCGTATCTATTCAGAGATTTCTCAGAAAGCATCTATTGTAATGTACACCGAAGCAGGGCAGCGGGTGCTGTACCGCCAGGAGCAATTAAATCCCGGAATGAACATATTCCCTTATTCGATAGGGCAGTTACCATCTGCTTTTTACGTGGTAAATATTCAGGGCGAGGATATTAAGGAAGCACATAAGCTGAACATACGATAAGCTGCGTGTACAATATAAGAAGAGGCCGCTTCCTTTATTCAGGAGGCGGCCTCTTTTGGTTACCGGCGTAGGTGCAGCGCTTGCCACCTGCCGGGAGTGATACGTGACAGGCGTATTACTGTACGCCTCAATAAATAGTCTTTCTATCTCCATTGGAAAGTTTTCTGTTTTGGTTGGAAATATTTCTGGGGGTCTATTCAGTAAACTGTGTCAGTGAGGTTGTATTTATAGATATCGTTGTTCAAAGATAATCGCCATTTGTGCTTGTATG
>NZ_BMIB01000011.1 GCF_014641615.1 Filimonas zeae
CAAACTTACACAACCTTTGCCGGTGGTTACAATGTAAGTGATAACCGAAGAACCAGCAGATACACCACGAACTACACCATTATGATCTATTGTGGCTACGCCAATATTATTGCTGCTCCATACACCAGTTCCACCAGTTGAGCCGTTGGTCAGCGTAATCGCACTTCCCGCACATACCTCACGCAGGCCAATACTCTTCTCCATCTCTGGTAAAGCATTTACAGCTATATGAGCAGTATCCACACTTACACAACCTTTGGTAGTTGTTACAGTATAGGCAATCACTGCGTTACCAGCAGCTACACCACGAACTACACCATTATTATCTACTGTAGCTACGCTTACAGCACTGCTGCTCCATACACCAGTTCCACCAGTTGAGCCGTTGGTCAGCGTAACAGAACTTCCCGCACATACTTCACGCAGGCCAATACTCTTCTCCATCTCTGGTAAAGCATTTACCGCTATATGAGCAGTATCCACACTTACACAACCTTTGGCAGTGGTTACAGTATAGGTAATCACTGCGTTACCAGCAGCTACACCACGAACTAATCCATTATTATCCACTTCAGCAAAACTTACAGCACTGCTAATCCATACACCAGTACCGCCAGTTGAGCTGTTTGTCAGCGTAACAGCGCTTCCGGCACATACCTCACGCGCACCAACACTCTTCTCCATCTCTGGTAAAGCATTTACCGCTATATGGGCAGTATCCACACTTACACAACCTTTGGCAGTGGTTACAGTATAGGTAATCACCGCAGAACCAGCAGCTACGCCACGAACTAATCCATTATTATCTATTGTGGCTACACTTACAGCACTGCTGCTCCACACACCAGTACCACCAGTAGAGCCGTTTGTCAGTGTAACAGAACTTCCGGCACATACCTCACGCGCGCCAATACTCTTCTCCATCTCTGGTAAAGCATTTACAGTCATGCGGGCAGTATCCACACTTACACAACCTTTGGCAGTTGTTACTGTATAGGTAATCACTGCGTTACCAGCAGACACACCACGAACTAATCCATTATTATCTACTGTAGCTACACTTACAGCACTGCTGCTCCATACGCCAGTACCACCAGTTGAGCTGTTTGTCAGTGTAACCGTACTTCCGGCACATACCTCACGCAAGCCAATACTCTTTTCCATCTCTGGTAAAGCATTTACCGCTATATGAGCAGTATCCACACTTACACAACCTTTGGCGGTTGTTACAGTGTAAGTGATAACCACAGAACCTGCAGATACACCACGAACTAATCCATTATTATCTACTGTAGCTACGCTTACAGCACTGCTGCTCCATACACCAGTTCCACCAGTTGAGCCGTTTGTCAGTGTAACAGAACTTCCGGCACATACCTCACGCAGGCCAACACTTTTCTCCATCTCTGGTAAAGCATTTACAGCTATATGAGCAGTATCCACACTTACACAACCTTTCGCGGTTGTTACAGTGTAAGTGATAACCGCAGAACCAGCAGATACACCACGAACTACACCATTATTATCTACTGTGGCTACAACAGTATTACTGCTGCTCCATGCACCTGTTCCACCAGTTGAGCCGTTTGTCAGTGTAACAGAACTTCCGGCACATACTTCACGCGCACCAACACTTTTCTCCATTTCTGGTAAAGCATTTACAGCTATATGAGCAGTATCAACACTTACACAACCTGAACCAGTTGTTACAGTATAAGTAATTACTGCGTTGCCAGCAGTTACACCACGAACTAATCCATTATTATCTATTATGGCTATACCAGTATTACTGCTGCTCCATACACCAGTACCACCAGTTGAGCCGTTTGTCAGTGTAACCGTACTTCCGGCACATACCTCACGCGCACCAACACTTTTCTCCATCTCTGGTAAAGCATTTACAGCTATATGAGCAGTATCAACACTTACACAACCTTTTGCGGTTGTTACAGTGTAAGTGATAACCGCAGAACCAGCAGCTACACCACGAACTAATCCATTATTATCTATTGTGGCTATGCCAGTATTACTGCTGCTCCATACGCCAGTACCGCCAGTTGAGCCGTTTGTCAGCGTAACCGTACTTCCGGCACACACCTCACGCGTACCAATACTCTTCTCCATCTCTGGTAAAGCATTTAAAGCTATATGAGCAGTATCCTGGCTCACACAACCTTTGGCAGTGGTTACAGTGTAAGTGATCACTGCGTTACCAGCAGTTAAACCACGAACTACACCATTATTATCTATTGTAGCTACACTTACAGCACTGCTGCTCCATACGCCAGTACCACCAGTTGAGCCGTTGGTCAGCGTAACAGAACTTCCGGCACACACTTCACGTTCGCCAACACTTTTCTCCATCTCTGGCAAAGCATTTACCGCTATATGAGCAGTATCCACACTTACACAACCTTTGGCAGTGGTTACAGTATAGGTAATCACTGTGTTACCAGCAGCTACACCACGAACTACACCATTATTATCTACTGTAGCTACACTTACAGCACTGCTGCTCCATACACCAGTACCACCAGTTGAGCTGTTTGTCAGCATAACAGCACTTCCGGCACACACTTCACGTTCGCCAACACTTTTCTCCATCTCTGGTAAAGCATTTACAGCTATATGAGCAGTATCCTGGCTCACACAACCTTTGGCAGTGGTTACAGTATAGGTAATCACTGCAGAACCAGCAGCTACACCACGAACTAATCCATTATTATCTACTGTAGCTACACCTACAGCACTGCTGCTCCATACACCAGTACCACCAGTTGAGCTGTTTGTCAGCGTAACAGAACTTCCCGCACATACCTCACGCAGGCCAATACTCTTCTCCATCTCTGGTAAAGCATTTACAGCTATATGAGCAGTATCCACACTTACGCAACCTTTGGCGGTGATTACAGTATAGGTAATCACTACAGAACCAGCAGCTACACCACGAACTACACCATTATTATCTATTGTAGCAACACTTACAGCACTGCTGCTCCATACACCGGTTCCACCAGTTGAGCCGTTTGTCAGCGTAACAGCGCTTCCCGCACATACCTCACGCGCACCAAAACTCTTCTCCATCTCTGGTAAAGCATTTACAGCTATATGAGCAGTATCCACACTTACACAACCTTTGGCGGTGGTTACAGTGTAAGTGATAACCACAGAACCAGCAGCTACACCACGAACTAATCCATTATTATCTACTGTAGCTACACTTACAGCACTGCTGCTCCATACGCCAGTACCACCAGTTGAGCCGTTGGTCAGCGTAACAGAACTTCCCGCACACACTTCACGTTCGCCAACACTATTCTCCATCTCTGGTAAAGCATTTACAGCTATATGAGCAGTATCCACACTTACACAACCTTTGGCAGTGGTCACAGTATAAGTGATAACCGCAGAACCGGCAGCTACGCCACGAACTAATCCATTATTATCTACTGTAGCTACACCTACAGCACTGCTGCTCCATACACCAGTTCCACCAGTTGAGCCGTTTGTCAGCGTAACAGAACTTCCGGCACATACCTCACGCAAGCCAATACTCTTCTCCATCTCTGGTAAAGCATTTACAGCTATATGAGCAGTATCCTGGCTCACACAACCTTTGGCAGTGGTTACAGTATAAGTAATAACCGCAGAACCGGCAGATACACCACGAACTACACCATTATTATCTACTGTGGCTACACTTACAGCACTGCTACTCCATACACCAGTTCCACCAGTTGAGCCGTTTGTCAGCGTAACAGAACTTCCGGCACACACTTCACGCAGGCCAACACTCTTCTCCATCTCAGGTAAAGCATTTACCAGCACTTGGGCAGTATCAACACTTACACAACCTTTGGCGGTTGTTACAGCGTAAGTGATAACCGCAGAACCAGCAGTTAAACCACGAACAACACCATTATTATCTATTGTGGCTATGCCAGTATTACTGCTGCTCCATACGCCAGTACCACCAGTTGAGCCGTTTGTCAGCGTAACCGTACTTCCGACACACACTTCACGCAAGCCAACACTCTTCTCCATCTCTGGTAAAGCATTTACAAGCACGTGCGCAGTATCAAGGCTTACACAACCTTTGGCTGTGATTACAGTGTAAGTGATCACTGCGTTACCAGGAGATACACCACGAACGACACCATTATTATCTATTGTGGCTACACTTACAGCACTGCTGCTCCATACACCGGTTCCACCAGTTGAGCCGTTTGTCAGCGCAACAGCGCTTCCGGCACATACCTCACGCAGGCCAACACTCTTCTCCATCTCTGGTAAAGCATTTACCAGCACGTGCGCAGTATCCACACTTACACAACCTGAACCAGTTGTTACAGTATAAGTAATTACTGCGTTACCAGCAGCTATACCACGAACTAATCCATTATTATCAACAGTGGCTACGCCAGTATTACTGCTGCTCCATACACCCGTTCCACCAGTGGAGCCGTTTGTCAGCATAACAGAACTTCCGGCACATACTTCACGTTCGCCAACACTTTTCTCCATCTCTGGTAAAGCATTTACAGCTATATGAGCAGTATCCACACTTACACAACCTGAACCAGTTGTTACAGTATAAGTAATTACTGCGTTACCAGCAGCTATACCACGAACTAATCCATTATTGTCCACTGTAGCAACACTTACAACACTGCTGCTCCATACACCAGTTCCACCAGTTGAGCCGTTTGTCAGTGTAACCGTACTTCCGGCACATACTTCACGCGCGCCAACACTCTTCTCCATCTCTGGTAAAGCATTTACAACTATATGAGCAGTATCCTGGCTCACACAACCTTTAGCAGTTGTTACACTATAGGTAATCACTGCAGAACCAGCAACTACACCACGAACTACACCATTATTATCTAC
>NZ_BMIB01000012.1 GCF_014641615.1 Filimonas zeae
CCAGAGATGGAGAAGAGTGTTGGTGTGCGTGAGGTATGTGCCGGAAGCGCTGTTACGCTGACAAACGGCTCAACTGGTGGAACCGGTGTATGGAGCAGCAGTGCTGTAAGTGTAGCTACAATAGATAATAATGGTATAGTTCGTGGTGTAGCTGCTGGTAACGCAGTGATTACCTATAGTGTAACCACTGCCAAAGGTTGTGTAAGTGTGGATACTGCCCATATAGCTGTAAATGCTTTACCTGAGATGGAGAAGAGTATTGGCCTGCGTGAAGTTTGTGCCGGAAGTTCTGTTACACTGACAAACGGCTCAACTGGTGGTACTGGTGTGTGGAGCAGCAGTGCTGCAAGTGTAGCCACAGTAGATAATAATGGATTAGTTCGTGGTGTATCTGCAGGTTCTGCGGTTATCACTTACACTGTAACCACCGCTAAAGGTTGTGTAAGCCAGGATACTGCCCATATAGCGGTAAATGCCTTACCAGAGATGGAGAAGAGTGTTGGTGTGCGTGAGGTATGTGCCGGAAGCGCTGTTACGCTGACAAACGGCTCAACTGGTGGTACTGGTGTATGGAGCAGCAGTGCTGTAAGCGTAGCTACAGTAGATAATAATGGTGTAGTTCGTGGTATAGCTGCTGGTAACACAGTGATTACCTATACTGTAACCACTGCCAAAGGTTGTGTAAGTGTGGATACTGCCCATATAGCGGTAAATGCTTTACCAGAGATGGAGAAGAGTGTTGGCCTGCGTGAAGTATGTGCCGGAAGTGCTGTTACACTGACAAACGGCTCTACTGGTGGCACTGGCGTATGGAGCAGCAGTGCTGTAGGTGTAGCTACAGTAGATAATAATGGTGTAGTTCGTGGTGTATCTGCTGGTTCTGCGGTTATCACTTACACTGTAACAACCGCAAAAGGTTGTGTAAGTGTTGATACTGCTCATGTAGCTGTAAATGCTTTACCGGAGATGGAGAAGAGTATTAGCCTGCGTGAGGTATGTGCGGGAAGTTCTGTTACGCTGACCAACGGCTCAACTGGTGGAACTGGTGTATGGAGCAGCAGTGCTGTAAGTGTAGCTACAGTAGATAATAATGGATTAGTTCGTGGTGTAGTTGCTGGTTCTGCAGTGATTACCTATAGTGTAACAACTGCTAAAGGTTGTGTAAGTGTGGATACTGCCCATATAGCGGTAAATGCTTTACCAGAGATGGAGAAGAGTGTTGGTGCGCGTGAAGTATGTGCCGGAAGCGCTGTTGCGCTGACAAACGGCTCAACTGGTGGTACTGGCGTATGGAGCAGCAGTGTTGTAAGTGTTGCTACAGTGGACAATAATGGATTAGTTCGTGGTATAGCTGCTGGTAACGCAGTAATTACTTATACTGTAACAACTGGTTCAGGTTGTGTAAGTGTGGATACTGCTTATATAGCTGTAAATGCTTTACCAGAGATGGAGAAGAGTGTTGGAGCGCGTGAGGTATGTGCCGGAAGCGCTGTTACGCTGACAAACGGCTCAACTGGTGGAACTGGTGTGTGGAGCAGCAGTAATACTGGCATAGCCACAATAGATAATAATGGATTAGTTCGTGGTGTAGCTGCCGGTTCTGCGGTTATCACTTATACTGTAACCACCGCCAAAGGTTGTGTAAGCCAGGATACTGCCCATATAGCGGTAAATGCCTTACCAGAGATGGAGAAAAGTGTTGGTCTGCGTGAGGTATGTGCCGGAAGCGCTGTTACACTGACAAACGGCTCCACTGGTGGAACTGGTGTATGGAGTAGCAGTGCTGCAAGTGTAGCCACAATAGATAATAATGGATTAGTTCGTGGTGTAGCTGCTGGTAACGCAGTGATTACCTATACTGTGACCACTGCCAAAGGTTGTGTAAGTGTGGATACTGCTCATATAGCTGTAAATGCTTTACCAGAGATGGAGAAGAGTGTTGGAGCGCGTGAGGTATGTGCCGGAAGCGCTGTTACGCTGACAAACGGCTCAACTGGTGGAACTGGTGTGTGGAGCAGCAGTAATACTGGCATAGCCACAATAGATAATAATGGATTAGTTCGTGGTGTAGCTGCCGGTTCTGCGGTTATCACTTATACTGTAACCACCGCCAAAGGTTGTGTAAGCCAGGATACTGCCCATATAGCGGTAAATGCCTTACCAGAGATGGAGAAAAGTGTTGGTCTGCGTGAGGTATGTGCCGGAAGCGCTGTTACACTGACAAACGGCTCCACTGGTGGAACTGGTGTATGGAGTAGCAGTGCTGCAAGTGTAGCCACAGTAGATAATAATGGATTAGTTCGTGGTGTAGCTGCTGGTAACGCAGTGATTACCTATACTGTGACCACTGCCAAAGGTTGTGTAAGTGTGGATACTGCTCATATAGCTGTAAATGCTTTACCAGAGATGGAGAAGAGTGCTGGCGCGCGTGAGGTATGTGCCGGTAGTACGGTTACACTGACAAACAGCTCAACTGGCGGTACTGGTGTATGGAGCAGCAGTAATACTGTTGTAGCCACAATAGATAATAATGGATTAGT
>NZ_BMIB01000013.1:0-421 GCF_014641615.1 Filimonas zeae
GTCAGCGTAACAGAACTTCCCGCACACACTTCACGCAAGCCAACACTCTTCTCCATCTCTGGTAAAGCATTTACCACTACATGAGCAGTATCAACACTTACACAACCTTTGGCATTGGTTACAGTATAGCTAATCACTGCGTTACCAGCAGCTACACCACGAACTAATCCATTATTATCTATTGTAGCAACACTTACAGCACTGCTGCTCCATACACCAGTTCCACCAGTTGAGCCGTTGGTCAGCGTAACAGAACTTCCCGCACATACCTCACGCAGGCCAACACTTTTCTCCATCTCTGGCAAAGTATTTACCGCTACATGAGCAGTATCAACACTTACACAACCTTTGGCAGTGGTTACACTATAGGTAATCACTGCGTTACCAGCAGCTACACCACGAACTAATCCATTATTATCTA
>NZ_BMIB01000013.1:456-2360 GCF_014641615.1 Filimonas zeae
CCAATACTCTTCTCCATCTCTGGTAAAGCATTTACAACTATATGAGCAGTATCCTGGCTCACACAACCTTTGGCGGTTGTTGCAGTACAAGTAATAACCGCAGAACCAGCAGATACACCAAGAACTAATCCATTATTATCAACAGTGGCTACGCCAGTATTACTGCTGCTCCATACACCAGTTCCACCAGTTGAGCCGTTTGTCAGTGTAACAGCGCTTCCGGCACATACCTCACGCAGACCAACACTTTTCTCCATCTCTGGTAAAGCATTTACAGCTATATGAGCAGTATCTACACTTACACAACCTTTTGCGGTTGTTACAGTGTAAGTGATAACCGCAGAACCAGCAGATACACCACGAACTAATCCATTATTGTCCACTGTAGCAACACTTACAACACTGCTGCTCCATACGCCAGTGCCACCAGTTGAACCGTTTGTCAGCGTAACAGAACTTCCGGCACATACCTCACGCAGGCCAACACTTTTCTCCATCTCTGGTAAAGCATTTACCAGCACGTGCGCAGTATCCACACTTACACAACCTTTGGCAGTGGTTACAGTGTAAGTAATAACCGCAGAACCAGCAGATACACCACGAACTAATCCATTATTATCTATTGTGGCTATACCAGTATTACTGCTGCTCCATACGCCAGTACCACCAGTTGAGCCGTTTGTAAGTGTAACAGCACTTCCCGCACACACTTCACGCAGGCCAACACTCTTCTCCATCTCTGGTAAAGCATTTACAGTTATGCGGGCAGTATCCACACTTACACAACCTTTGGTAGTTGTTACAGTATAGGCAATCACTGCGTTACCAGCAACTACAACATGAACTAATCCATTATTATCTACTGTAGCTACAACAGTATTACCGCTGCTCCATACACCAGCACCCCCAGTTGAGCCGTTTGTCAGCGTAATCGCACTTCCCGCACATACCTCACGTTCGCCAACACTTTTCTCCATCTCTGGTAAAGCATTTACCAATATATGAGCAGTATCCACACTTACACAACCTTTTGCGGTGGTTACAGTATAGGTAATCACTGCGTTACCAGCAACTACACCATGAACTAATCCATTATTATCAACAGTGGCTACGCCAGTATTACTGCTGCTCCATACACCAGTTCCACCAGTTGAGCCGTTTGTCAGTGTAACAGAACTTCCGGCACATACCTCACGCGCGCCAACACTCTTATCCATCTCTGGTAAAGCATTTACAGCTATATGAGCAGTATCCACACTTACACAACCTTTGGCAGTTGTTACTGTATAGGTAATCACTGCGTTACCAGCAGCTACACCACGAACTAATCCACTATTATCTACTGTAGCAACACTTACAGCACTGCTGCTCCATACACCAGTACCACCAGTTGAGCCGTTTGTCAGTGTAACAGAACTTCCGGCACATACCTCATGCAGGCCAATACTCTTCTCCATCTCAGGTAAAGCATTTACAGCTATATGAGCAGTATCTACACTTACACAACCTGAACCAGTTGTTACAGTATAAGTAATTACTGCATTACCGGCACCTACACCACGAACTAATCCATTATTATCTATTGTGGCTACACTTACAGTACTGCTGCTCCATACACCAGTTCCACCAGTTGAGCCGTTTGTCAGTGTAACAGCGCTTCCGGCACATACCTCACGCGCACCAACACTCTTCTCCATCTCTGGTAAAGCATTTACCGCTATATGGGCAGTATCCACACTTACACAACCTTTTGCGGTGGTTACAGTATAGNACTACAACAGTATTACTGCTGCTCCATACACCAGTACCGCCAGTTGAGCTGTTTGTCAGTGTAACCGTACTTCCGGCACATACCTCACGCGCGCCAGCACTCTTCTCCATCTCTGGTAAAGCATTTACAGCTA
>NZ_BMIB01000014.1 GCF_014641615.1 Filimonas zeae
GGGTCTGTTTAATAAACTGTGTCACAGGTTTTCTATATGAAATACCTTTAAACACAGTAAGATGGAACAGGAAAACTCAGAAAAGCGTCCTTTTAACTTCCGTGAGTTTGAGGATGAAGCCGTTAACCAGCTAAGAGCTGGCCGCCCTCTGGAGGGTAAAGACGGGGTGCTTGCGCCTTTGATTAAGCGTTTGATAGAAGCGAGTCTGGCGGGCGAGTTAGACGCCCATATTCAGCAGGAACAATCCCCCAACCGCCGCAACGGGAAGACGAGTAAGAAGGTAAAGACAGGGTTTGGGCCTGTCGAGATTGCTACCCCACGTGATCGTAACAGCAGTTTTGAGCCGCAAACTTTAGCCAAACGTCAGACTGTTTTAGGGGAAGCGCTTGATAATAAGGTTATTAGTATGTATGGTAAAGGGATGAGTTACAATGATATTTGTAGTCATCTGGAGGAACTATACGGTTTATTAGTATCCCCTGCAACTCTCAGCAGTATTACTGACCGCGTGTTGGAGGATGTGAAGTCCTGGCAAAGCCGCCCGTTAGAAAGTGTTTATACTATCGTTTGGCTGGACGCAATACATTATAAGGTAAAGGAGCAGGGCAGCATTGTCAGTAAAGCTGTTTACTGTGTGATAGGCTTAAACAAAGAAGGAGTTAAAGACCTGTTGGGCTTATACGTAGGTGAAAGTGAAGGTGCCCGCTTCTGGTTGCAGGTTCTTACCGATATACAAAACAGAGGCGTAAAGGACATCTTTATTGCATGTATCGACAACCTGAAAGGCTTTGCAGAAGCCATAGAAAGCATCTATCCTCAAACAGAAGTGCAGCTGTGTACAATCCATCAGGTTCGTAATACTACCAAAATGGTAGCATCTAAAGACATGAAGAAGGTTATGGCGGACCTTAAGGAAATATATCAGGCCGTAAATCTTGAGTTGGCAGAAACCGCCTTAACAGCACTGGAAGCTAAGTGGAGTAACAAATACCCCTTACTGACTAAAAGCTGGCGTACTAACTGGCTGAGGCTATCCCAGCACTTTAAATACCCGCAGGAGATCAGAAGGATTATCTATACCACCAACATGATAGAATCCTTCCATAGCCAATTAAGAAAGGTTACCAAGGCTAAAAGAGTCTTCCACTCGGATCAATCGTTACTAAAGCTGCTTTACCTCGTCTTTAGAGAGAACCAGAAAGGATGGGTTGCACCAGTTAAAGGATGGAAGCTCATACAAGCACAAATGGCGATTATCTTTGAACAACGATATCTATAAATACAACCTCACTGACACAGTTTACTGAATAGACCC
>NZ_BMIB01000016.1 GCF_014641615.1 Filimonas zeae
CTCCATCTCTGGTAAAGCATTTACAGCTATATGAGCAGTATCCACACTTACACAACCTTTGGCGGTTGTTACAGTGTAAGTGACAACCGCAGAACCAGCAGTTACACCACGAACTAATCCATTATTATCTATTGTGGCTACACTTACAGCACTGCTGCTCCACACACCAGTACCACCAGTGGAGCCGTTGGTCAGCGTAACAGAACTTCCGGCACACACCTCACGCGCGCCAATACTCTTCTCCATCTCTGGTAAAGCATTTACAGCTATATGAGCAGTATCCACACTTACACAACCTTTGGCAGTGGTTACAGTGTAAGTAATAACCGCAGAACCAGCAGCTACACCACGAACTACACCATTATTATCTATTGTGGCTATACCAGTATTACTGCTGCTCCATACGCCAGTACCACCAGTTGAGCCGTTTGTAAGTGTAACAGCACTTCCGACACATACCTCACGCAGGCCAATACTCTTCTCCATCTCTGGTAAAGCATTTACAGCTATATGAGCAGTATCCACACTTACACAACCTTTGGTAGTGGTTACAGTATAGGTAATTACCGCAGAACCTGCAGATACACCACGAACTAATCCATTATTGTCCACTGTAGCTACGCTTACAGCACTGCTGCTCCACACACCAGTACCACCAGTAGAGCCGTTTGTCAGTGTAACCGTACTTCCGGCACATACCTCACGCGCGCCAACACTCTTTTCCATCTCTGGTAAAGCATTTACAGCTATATGAGCAGTATCCACACTTACACAACCTTTGGCGGTTGTTACAGTGTAAGTGATAACCGCAGAACCTGCAGATACACCACGAACTACACCATTATTATCTATTGTGGCTACACTTACAGCACTGCTGCTCCATACGCCAGTACCACCAGTTGAGCCGTTGGTCAGCGTAACAGAACTTCCGGCACACACTTCACGTTCGCCAACACTTTTCTCCATCTCTGGTAAAGCATTTACAGCTATATGAGCAGTATCCTGGCTCACACAACCTTTGGCGGTGGTTACAGTATAAGTAATAACCGCAGAACCAGCAGCTACACCACGAACTAATCCATTATTGTCCACTGTAGCAACACTTACAACACTGCTGCTCCATACACCAGTTCCACCAGTTGAGCCGT
>NZ_BMIB01000017.1 GCF_014641615.1 Filimonas zeae
AGCCGTTTGTCAGCGTAACCGTACTTCCGGCACATACCTCACGCGCGCCAATACTTTTCTCCATCTCTGGTAAAGCATTTACAAACACGTGCGCAGTATCAAGGCTTACACAACCTTTGGCGGTGGTTACAGTATAAGTAATAACCGCAGAACCAGCAGTTACACCACGAACTACACCATTATTATCTATTGTGGCTACACTTACAGCACTGCTGCTCCATACACCGGTTCCACCAGTTGAGCCGTTTGTCAGTGTAACAGAACTTCCCGCACAAACTTCACGTTCGCCAACACTCTTCTCCATCTCTGGTAAAGCATTTACATGCATGTGGGCAGTATCCACACTTACACAACCTTTGGCGGTGGTTACAGTATAGGTAATTACCGCAGAACCTGCAGATACACCACGAACTAATCCATTATTGTCCACTGTAGCAACACTTACAGCACTGCTGCTCCATACACCGGTTCCATCAGTTGAGCCGTTTGTCAGCGTAACAGAACTTCCGGCACACACTTCACGCGCGCCAACACTCTTCTCCATCCCTGGTAAAGCATTTACCAGCACGTGCGCAGTATCCACACTTACACAACCTTTGGCGGTGGTTACAGTNTCCATACACCAGTACCACCAGTAGAGCCGTTTGTAAGTGTAACAGCACTTCCCGCACATAGCTCACGCAGGCCAATACTCTTCTCCATCTCTGGTAAAGCATTTACAGCTACATGAGCAGTATCCACACTTACACAACCTTTGGTAGTTGTTACAGTATAGGCAATCACTGCGTTACCAGCAACTACACCATGAACTAATCCATTATTATCTATTGTGGCTACACTTGCAGCACTGCTGCTCCATACACCAGCACCCCCAGTTGAGCCGTTTGTCAGCGTAATCGCACTTCCCGCACATACCTCACGTTCGCCAACACTTTTCTCCATCTCTGGTAAAGCATTTACAGCTACGTGAGCAGTATCCACACTTACACAACCTTTGGCAGTGGTTACAGTATAAGT
>NZ_BMIB01000018.1:0-488 GCF_014641615.1 Filimonas zeae
GTAAGTGTTGATACTGCTCATATAGCTGTAAATGCTTTACCAGAGATGGAGAAGAGTGCTGGCGCGCGTGAGGTATGTGCCGGTAGTACGGTTACACTGACAAACAGCTCAACTGGTGTATGGAGCAGCAGTAATACTGTTGTAGCCACAATAGATAATAATGGATTAGTTCGTGGTGTAGCTGCTGGTAACGCAGTGATTACCTATACTGTAACCACTGCCAAAGGTTGTGTAAGTGTGGATACTGCCCACATGCATGTAAATGCTTTACCAGAGATGGAGAAAAGTGTTGGCGAACGTGAAGTGTGTGCGGGAAGTTCTGTTACGCTGACAAACGGCTCAACTGGTGGTACTGGTGTATGGAGCAGCAGTGCTGTAAGTGTAGCTACAGTAGATAGTAATGGATTAGTTCGTGGTGTAGCTGCTGGTTCTGCAGTGATTACCTATACTGTAACCACTGCCAAAGGTTGTGTAAGTGTGGATACTGT
>NZ_BMIB01000018.1:547-920 GCF_014641615.1 Filimonas zeae
GGATACTGTTCATATAGCTGTAAATGCTTTACCAGAGATGGAGAAAAGTGTTGGCGAACGTGAAGTGTGTGCGGGAAGTTCTGTTACGCTGACAAACGGCTCAACTGGTGGTACTGGTGTATGGAGCAGCAGTGCTGTAAGTGTTGCTACAGTGGATAATAATGGATTAGTTCGTGGTGTATCTGCTGGTAACGAAGTGATTACCTATACTGTAACCACTGCCAAAGGTTGTGTAAGTGTGGATACTGCTCATATAGCTGTAAATGCTTTACCAGCGATGGAGAAAAGTGTTGGCCTGCGTGAGGTATGTGCCGGAAGCGCTGTTACACTGACAAACGGCTCAACTGGTGGTACTGGTGTATGGAGCAGCAGT
>NZ_BMIB01000019.1 GCF_014641615.1 Filimonas zeae
GAGTATTTAGCCTTACCAGATGGTGCTGGCAGATTCACGCAGGATTCCTCCGGTCCCGCGCTACTCAGGATACTTCTCGTCCATAATGATTTCCGTCTACAGGACTTTCACCTGCTATGGTCCAACTTTCCAGATGGTTCGACTTGACATTACTTTCTAAACGAAGTCCTACAACCCCAAAACAGCACGCTGTTTTGGTTTGGGCTCTTCCCTTTTCGCTCGCCACTACTCTGGGAATCATTCTTATTTTCTTTTCCTCCGGGTACTTAGATGTTTCAGTTCTCCGGGTTGGCCCCCTTGCGGGTAATACATCTTCAATGNCTTACGTCAGCTCCACTATACTTGCTCTCTTTTGTAATTTTGCTTTCCCAATATGTCAAAGAACTCTAGTAAGTCAAAAGTTTAAATTCAAAAATCAAAATTCAGAATTCAAAAATTGACCACCTTTGCAGATGATAAGGTTACGAACCTTCAGGCCTTATGCCTCACCTCAATAATTTTAAGAACTGTTTGTTTACTCTGTTGTTACTTGAAACTTCCAACTTACAACTTTCAACTTTTTAAAGTGGAGGATATCGGAGTCGAACCGATGACCCTCTGCGTGCAAGGCAGATGCTCTAGCCAACTGAGCTAACCCCCCAGAAGTTTAGTTACCAGTTTTTAGTTTTCAGTTATTAGTTATCATAGATTCAACTACAAACTGCTAACTACCAACTAAAAACTTAAGTAGACCCGACCAGAGTTGAACTGGTGACCTCTACATTATCAGTGTAGCGCTCTAACCAACTGAGCTACGGGTC
>NZ_BMIB01000020.1 GCF_014641615.1 Filimonas zeae
AAAGCATTTACAGTTATACGGGCAGTATCCTGGCTTATACAACCAGAACCAGTGGTTACAGTATAACTAACTACTGCATTACCAGCACCGGCACCACGAACTACACCATTATTATCTACAGTCGCAACACCAGGATTGTTACTGCTCCATACACCCGTTCCACCAGTAGAAGCATTACTCAATGTAATAGTACTACCGGCACATACTTCACGAGGGCCAGCGGTCTTCACCATCTGAGGTAAAGCGCTTACATTTATGCGGGCAGTATCCTGGCTTACACAATCTGAGCCAGTTGTTACAGTGTAAGTAATCACCACATTACCAGCACCTACGCCACGAACTACGCCATTATTATCTACAGTAGCAATACCATTAGCGCTGCTGCTCCATACGCCCGTTCCACCAGTAGAAGCATTACTCAAAGTAATAGTACTACCAACACATACTCCACGGGAACCAGCGGTCTTCACCATCTGAGGTAAAGCATTTACAGTCACACGAGCAGTATCCTGGCTTACACAACCCGAACCAGTGGTTACAGTATAAGTAATTAC
>NZ_BMIB01000021.1 GCF_014641615.1 Filimonas zeae
CGAGCAGTATCCTGGCTTACACAACCCGAACCAGTGGTTACAGTATAAGTAATTACCGCATTACCGGCACCGACACCACGAACTATACCATTATTATCAACAGTGGCTACACCGGTAGCATTGCTGCTCCATACGCCCGTTCCACCAGTGGAAGCATTACTCAATGTAATAGTACTACCGGCACATACTCCACGGGAACCAGCGGTCTTCAACATCTGAGGTAAAGCGTTTACAGTTATACGGGCAGTATCCTGGCTTACGCAACCTAAACCAGTAGTTACAGTGTAAGTAACTACCGCATTACCGGCACCGACACCACGAACTACACCATTATTATCTACACTGGCAACACCAGTAGCGCTGCTACTCCATACTCCGGTCCCGCCAGCAGTGGCATTACTCAATGTAATAGTACTACCGGCACATACTTCACGAGAGCCAGCGGTCTTCACTATCTGAGGTAAAGCATTTACAGTCACACGAGCAGTATCCTGGCTTACACAACCCGAACCAGTGGTTACAGTATAAGTAATTAC
>NZ_BMIB01000022.1 GCF_014641615.1 Filimonas zeae
CCCGTTCCGCCAGTGGAAGCATTACTCAATGTAATAGTACTACCGGCACATACTTCACGAGGGCCAGCGGTCTTCACCATCTGGGGTAAAGCATTTACAGTCACACTAGCAGTATCCTGGCTTACACAACCTGAACCAGTAGTTACAGTGTAAGTAACTACTGCATTACCGGCACCTACACCACGAACCAAACCATTATTATCTACAGTAGCAACACCAGTAGCATTGCTGCTCCACACGCCAGTACCACCAGTGGAAGCATTACTCAAAGTAATAGTACTACCGGCACATACTTCACGAGGGCCAGCGGTCTTCACCATCTGAGGTAAAACATTTACAGTTATACGGGCAGTATCCTGGCTTATACAACCAGAACCAGTGGTTACAGTATAAGTAATTACCGCATTACCAGCACCAACACCACGAACCAAACCATTATTATCTACAGTGGCTACACCGGTAGCATTGCTGCTCCATACGCCCGTTCCACCAGTAGAAGC